>NC_009445.1:0-2523750 GCF_000026145.1 Bradyrhizobium sp. ORS 278
CGAAAAACACCGGCTCGAAAATGACTTAAGCGCATAGCGGGACCAAGTGTTTTGAAAAGCGGTCAAGCTTGGTTGGAACGTAAAAAAATTATGAAGAAATTTTGGGCAGACGATGTTGTTTGTCACATCCGAGATTCCTCGCGATGATTCAAAACCTTGCTTTCTTAACGCCGAGCACCGCGCAGCAGGCGGTGCAAAGACTCGTCACGCGTGCACTGATCAAATGGATTGCGAGTCCCGGCGCATCGTGTATTTCTTAAATCCACTCGCGGCGCCCACGATCTTGAGACCAGCGCGGTTTTAGAAACGGGGCGGACGTGCAAATCGGCGGCGGTGTGCGCGTTGGCGACGCTTTCGAAAGCGATAGCCGGAATGGTACCCATAGCGATATGGGGAACGAAAGAGCTTTGTCTAAATTTCTCGGGCACAACATCATCGTTGCGCCGTTTTGAACAAGAGAAATACGACATCGCTTGAAACCGGCTGGAGCTTGCGACGGCTTCGTTCAGCGAGTGGACAATGGACGGGATGTACGGCGTTGCGGCTGAATCTTGGGGTTCGGACGCGGTGCCTTTGGGACATGTGCGAGATGACAACTTGCCGTGAGCAATCACGGCGAGGCGGGGAGGTTGCATGCTTTACGGACACATCGCTGTTAGACACCAAGAGCTGGTTCCGGATCACGCCACCTTAGCGGTCAACACCACCAGCACGGCCATCGGTCCTCCCGCCCTCGCGCATCCGAGTATGCGCTGACCTCGCAGAGAACACCCTCGACCAGCACTGATCTGCCCAACGGCGCGCGCGCCGGACGGCGAAGCTTTGCCTGGAGTTGAGCCTCCGCTCGAGGTCTCGCTTGGCAGACCTGTTCGTATCCAGAACATCTGCACGGCGATCACACGACACACCACTCAATTCGAAAAGTTGCGACTGCCATGACAAATTCGGAACAGGAACGCTGGTCTCGCGTGAAGGGTCGGCTGCGCTCGACCGTTGGCGAGGACGTCTATACGAGCTGGTTTGCCCGCATGGACCTCGAAGCCGTCCAGGACGAAAGCGTCCATCTGTCGGTGCCGACGCGCTTTCTGAAGAGCTGGATCCAGGCGCATTATGCCGAGCGCGTGCTGTCCGCCTGGCAGGCCGAAATGCCCGAGGTGCATCGCATCGACCTCTCCGTGCGCACCGCGATGCGCTGCGCGACGCCCGCCAAGGAAGCGCCCGCCGCGGTGGAGGCGCGCCGCCCCGAGCGTAGCGACGCCAAGCCGGTATCCGACGCCCGCGCACCGGTCATGACTCCGGTAGCCGCCAGCCATGATGCGCTGGGCGGCTCGCCGCTCGACCCGCGCCTGACCTTCGCGAGCTTCGTGGTCGGCCGCGCCAACACGCTCGCCCATGCGGCCGCGCGCCAGGTGGCCGACGGCCGACGCGGCGATCCGGTGATGTTCAATCCGCTTTACATTCACGCCGGCGTCGGTCTCGGCAAGACGCATCTGCTGCAGGCCGTGACCTGGGCCGGCAATGCCGGCGGCGAGCGCAAGGTGCTGTATCTCACCGCCGAGAAGTTCATGTATGGCTTCGTCGCGGCGTTGAAATCGCAGACCGCGCTGGCCTTCAAGGAGGCACTGCGCGGCATCGACGTGCTCGTGATCGACGACCTGCAGTTCCTGCAGGGCAAGTCGACCCAGGCGGAGTTCTGTCACACCTTGAACGCGCTCATCGACGCCGGGCGCCAGGTGGTGATCGCCGCCGACCGGCCGCCGTCCGATCTCGAGAGCCTCGACGACCGCGTCCGCTCGCGGCTCGCCGGCGGTCTCGTCGTCGAGATGGCGACGCTCGGCGAGGACCTTCGCCTCGGCATTCTCAAGTCGCGCGTCGCGGCGGCCCGCGCGCATCATGCGAGCTTCGACGTGCCGGAGGCGGTGCTGGATTATCTCGCCCGCTCCATCACCCATAACGGCCGCGACCTCGAAGGCGCGATCAACCGCCTGCTGGCGCATTCCAAGCTCAACAACCAGCCGGTCACGCTCGACATGGCCGAGCGCGAGGTACGCGATCTGGTCCGCCCGCAGGAGCCGAAGCGGATCAAGATCGAGGACATCCAGCGCGTCGTGGCGCGGCAATACAATGTCAGCCGCTCCGACCTCCTGTCCTCGCGCCGCACCGCCAATGTCGTGCGCCCGCGCCAGGTTGCGATGTACCTCGCCAAGACGCTGACCTTGCGCTCCCTGCCCGAGATCGGCCGCCGCTTCGGCGGGCGCGACCACACCACGGTGCTGCACGCCGTGCGCAAGATCGAGGCCCTGGTCGGCAAGGACGTCGCGCTGAACGACGAGGTCGAGTCGCTCAAGCGCCAGCTGCAGGACTAGACGCGCTCTCGCGGGGGCGCGGACAGAAGGTCCGCCCCCAGCCGCTTGTTCCCGCCACCGAACGCTCCCGCCCGGCCGGCCCGCAGCATCGCGGAAATGCCTGCCGAAACATGGGAAATCCGGCCCGCGCTCCCTTGCGCTTGAGCCCCATCCGCGCCACTTTACGCCTCCCCCTCACGCTCCTGGACGCTGAAAAAGCGGCCGTTCGGGCGCGAGGTGTCATCGGCCGCGGCGCTGCTCCAGCCCGCCGGCATTCCAGGACGAGCTCAGGTGGGAACGGGCGGGTAGTGCAATGAAAGTAACCGTCGAACGCGCGCAGCTGCTGAAGTCGCTGGGCCATGTCCATCGCGTGGTCGAGCGCAGGAACACGATCCCGATCCTCGGCAATGTCCTGGTGCGCGCCGAGAATGCCAGGCTGTCGCTGCGCGCCACCGATCTCGACCTCGAAGTGACGGAAACGCTGGCCGCCGAGACCGCCACCGCCGGATCCACCACTGTTCCGGCGCACATGTTCTACGACATCGTGCGCAAGCTGCCGGACGGCTCGCAGATCGTGCTGGAGAGCGACGGCGAGCGCGCGGTGCTCGCGATCCGCGCCGGCCGCTCCAAGTTCACCCTGCAGACCTTGCCCGAGAGCGACTTCCCGGATCTCGCCGCCGGCGAGATGACGCATGCCTTCGGCGTTCCCGCCAAGGACATCAAGAGCCTGATCGACCGCACGCAGTTCGCGATCTCCACCGAGGAGACGCGGTATTACCTCAACGGCATCTATCTCCACGCCGGCGGCACCGCCAAGCAGCCGACCTTGCGCGCCGTCGCCACCGACGGCCATCGCCTGGCGCAAGTCGATCTGCCGCAGCCGTCCGGCGCCGCGGAGATGCCCGGCGTCATCGTGCCGCGCAAGACCGTCGGCGAAGTGCAGCGGCTGATCGAGGACAATGACAGCGAGATCAAGATCGAGCTCTCGCAGGGCAAGATCCGCTTCACGTTGGGACAGGTCGTGCTGACCTCCAAGCTGATCGACGGCACCTTCCCTGATTACGGCCGCGTCATTCCGCAGAACAACGACAAGGAGCTCGTCGTCGACAAGGCCGACTTCGCCGCCGCCGTCGACCGCGTCTCCACCATCTCCAGCGAGCGCGGCCGCGCCGTGAAGCTCGCGCTGTCCGCCGGCAAGCTGGTGCTGTCCGTGACCAACCCGGATTCCGGCAGCGCCACCGAAGAGCTTGAGGTCGAATACGCCTCCGACGCGCTCGATATCGGCTTCAACTCGCGCTATCTGCTCGATATCGCCGCCCAGATCGAGGGCGAGGTCGCGGTGCTCAGGCTGGCAGACCCGGGCTCGCCAACCCTGATCCAGGACCGCGACAACCGCAACGCGCTGTACGTGCTGATGCCGATGCGGGTGTGAGGCGCGCTGCAGATCGATGTGTAGAGTGGGCAAAGCGCAGCGTGCCCACCACCTCCAACTAACAGGCGGCGGGCACGGCGGCGCCATTGCTCAGCCCGACAGTCTCTCCGTCATTGCGAGGAGCGGAGCGACGAAGAAACCCGGGCCTTGAGGCCCTTCGTTCCGAGGCAGTCCTGGATTGCTTCGCTTCGCTCGCAATGACGGATCGATCTCTCGTCCAATGACCCCCTCCCGCATCAATCGCCTGTCGCTGACGCATTTCCGCAGCTATCGCGCGGCTGGTGTCAGCGTGCAGGCGGACATGGTGGCGCTGGTCGGGGCCAATGGCGCCGGGAAGACCAATTGCCTCGAGGCGATCTCGTTCTTCGCGCCCGGCCGCGGCCTGCGGCGCGCCACGCTCGAGGACGTCGCCGACAACCAGGGCGACGGCTCCTGGGCGATCTCGGCGGAGATCGAGGGCGCTCTGGGACTCGCCACCTTCGGCACTGGCATCGAGCCGCCGCGGGGCGATGCCAGCACGACGCGGCGCTGCCGCATCGACCGCGAGCCGGTCGGATCGGCCGCGGCGTTCGGCGATCACATCCGCATGGTGTGGCTGACGCCTTCGATGGACGGGCTGTTCATGGGCGCCGCCTCCGAGCGCCGCCGCTTCTTCGACCGGCTGGTGCTCGCGATCGACAGCGAGCATTCCAGCCGCGTCTCGGCGCTGGAGCGCTCGTTGCGCTCGCGCAACCGGCTGCTCGAGGTGCGCAATTTCGACGACCATTGGTGTGACGCCATCGAGCGCGAGACCGCCGAGCTCGCGGTCGCCGTCGCCGCGAGCCGCGGCCAGACCGCGGTGAAGCTCGCCGCGATGCTGCGCCAGCGCGGGGCCGCCTCCGCCTTCCCGTCGGCCGAGATCGCGCTCGACGGCTGGATGGAGAATGCGCTGCTCACCGAGCCCGCGCTCGCCGTCGAGGACCGCTACCGCGCGCTGCTGCGCGACAATCGTGCGCGCGATGCTGCAGCAGGGCGTACTCTCGACGGCCCGCATCTCACCGACCTGCACGTCATCTACGCGCCGAAGAACATGCCGGCGCGCGACGCCTCCACCGGCGAGCAGAAGGCGCTGCTGATCGGCCTGATCCTCGCGCATGCAACCCTGGTCGCCGAGACCACCGGCATCGTGCCGATGCTGCTGCTCGACGAGATCGTCGCCCATCTCGATCCCGGAAGGCGCACCGCGTTGTTCGCCGAGCTCGGCACGCTCGGTGCTCAGGTGTGGCTGACGGGCGCCGACCCCGCAGCCTTCGCCGAATTGCGCGAGCTCGGCGAGATCTTCGATGTCGAAGGCGGCCGGATCACCGCAAGACGGTAGAGGCGCAGCACTGCGGTTCCCACACGTCGCCATCGAACGCCGGACCGATAGTCCTCGCGCGAGCGAGGACGGGGCCAAAACGGACCCCGGCGGGATACGATCGAGGCCGTCCGAATCGGCCTTTCGAGGGCCCCGAAGAGAGCCCTCGAACGGCTTGAAAAACCGTTAAAAAAACCCATCTCTTCAATATCTTAAGGCACGCCTTTTTACGCTAGGCGCGCCTTCCGTTTCATGGCAGAAATAGCGTCCTCAGCACCCCAGCGCGACATCGCCCTACGGGACCCCTTCAAAGGCCTCACATGACCGAACCCGCCCGGCAAACCATCGCCGACAACGAGCCTGCCACCGCGAATGAATACGGCGCAGAATCGATCCGGGTGCTGAAGGGCCTGGATGCCGTGCGCAAGCGCCCGGGCATGTATATCGGCGACACCGATGACGGCTCCGGCCTGCATCACATGGTCTACGAGGTCGTCGACAACGCGATCGACGAGGCGCTGGCCGGCTACGCGACCCGGGTGGAGGTCGTGCTCAACGCCGACAATTCCGTCACCGTGCGCGACGACGGCCGCGGCATTCCTGTCGGCATTCACAAGGATGAAGGCGTCTCCGCGGCCGAGGTCATCATGACCCAGCTGCACGCCGGCGGAAAGTTCGACCAGAACTCCTACAAGGTTTCCGGCGGCCTGCACGGCGTCGGCGTCTCCGTCGTGAACGCGCTGTCGAGCAAGCTCGAGCTGCGTATCTGGCGCGAGGACAAGGAGCATCTGATCGAGTTCGCCCATGGCGACGCGGTCGCGCCGCTGCGGGTGGTCGGCGAGTCCAAGGGCAAGCGCGGCACCGAGGTGACGTTCCTCGCCTCGACCGAGACCTTCAAGATGGTCGAGTACGACTACGCGACCCTCGAGCATCGCCTGCGCGAGCTCGCCTTCCTCAACTCCGGCGTCCACATCATCCTCTCCGACATGCGCCACGCGGTCGAGAAGCGCGAGGAGATGTTCTATTCCGGCGGCGTCGAGGAGTTCGTCAAATATCTCGACCGCAACAAGAAGGCGATCGTTCCCAATCCGATCATGGTGCGCTCGGAAGCCAACGGCATCACCGTCGAGGCCGCGCTGTGGTGGAACGACAGCTACCATGAGAACGTGCTGTGCTTCACCAACAACATTCCGCAACGTGACGGCGGCACCCATCTGGCCGGCTTCCGCGGCGCGTTGACGCGTCAGGTCAACGGCTATGCCGAGGCCAACGCGAAGAAGGAAAAGATCGCGCTGACCGGCGACGACTGCCGCGAAGGCCTCACCGCGGTGCTCTCGGTGAAGGTGCCGGATCCGAAGTTTTCGTCGCAGACCAAGGACAAGCTGGTGTCCTCGGAAGTGCGCCCCGTCGTCGAGAACGTCATCAACGAGGCACTGTCGGCATGGTTCGAGGAGCATCCCTCCGAAGCCAAGACCGTCGTCGGCAAGGTGATCCAGGCCGCCGCAGCCCGCGAAGCCGCGCGAAAAGCGCGCGAGCTGACGCGCAAGAATCCGCTCAACAATATCGCTTCGCTCCCCGGCAAGCTCGCCGACTGCCAGGAGAAGGATCCGGCCAAATCCGAGCTGTTCATCGTCGAGGGTGACTCGGCCGGCGGCAGCGCCAAGCAGGGCCGCAACCGCGAGTTCCAGGCGGTGCTGCCGCTGCGCGGCAAGATCCTCAATGTCGAGCGCGTGCGTCCCGACAAGATGCTGTCGAGCGAGCAGATCGGCACCTTGATCACCGCGCTCGGCACCGGGATCAGCGACGATTTCTCAATCGACAAGCTGCGCTATCACAAGATCATCGTGATGACCGACGCCGACGTCGACGGCGCCCACATCCGCACCCTGCTGCTGACGTTCTTCTACCGGCAGATGCGCCAGATCATCGACCGCGGCCATCTCTACATCGCCCAGCCGCCGCTCTACAAAGTCACACGCGGCAAATCCGAGCAGTATTTGAAGGACGAGCGCGCGCTCGAGGATTATCTGATCGGCACCGGTCTCGACGATTGCGTGTTCCGGACCGCCGACGGCGAGGAGCGCAAGGGCCGCGACCTGCTGGCGCTGGTCGAGGAAGCCCGGCTCGTGCGCAACATCCTGCGCAATCTGCACAGCCGCTACGACCGAAAGGTCGTCGAGCAGGCGGCGATCGCCGGCGTGCTGCGCGGAGACATCACCCGCGACATCGCGACCGCGGACGCCGCCGCCGAATACATCGCCAAGCGGCTCGACGTGCTCGCTGAAGAGGTCGAGCGCGGCTGGATCGGCCATTTCGTCGAGGGCCAGGGTTTTACGTTCGAGCGCACCGTGCGCGGCGTCAAGGACGTCGCTGTCATCGACGATGCGCTGCTGGCGTCTGCCGACGCCCGCAAGCTCGACGACTACGCGGCCCGTCTGCAGGACGCCTACGCCAAGCCCGGTGCCTTGCGCCGCGGCGACACCCAGACCGTGATCCACGGCCCGGTCGACCTGTTCGAGGCCGTCACCGATTCCGGCCGCAAGGGCATCGCGATGCAGCGCTACAAAGGGCTGGGCGAGATGAACCCGCAGCAGCTCTGGGAAACCACGCTCGACACCGAGGCCCGCACCTTGCTCCAGGTGAAGGTCAAGGAGGTCGACGAGGCCGACGACATCTTCACCAAGCTGATGGGCGACGTCGTCGAGCCGCGCCGCGAGTTCATCCAGGACAACTCGCTGTCGGCGAATGTGGACGTGTAGCGTAACTGAATTCCGTTCTTTGCTTCATCGGAAGCGAAGGACGGGACACTGGTTCTCGGATACTCTGGTTTTCGGATACCCTGGTTCGTATACAGTGTGCCTCGCGCCGTGACGAAGCCGGCGAGTTGCAGCGACCCACGCTTCGATGCACGGACCCGTCGCGCATGGCGCCCATTCAATACATCGTCGAGGGTGGTCACCGGCTCAAGGGCGCGATCGAGCCCTCCGGCAACAAGAACGCGGCGCTGCCGATCATCGCCGCGGCGCTGCTGACGGACCATCCCGTGACGCTCGACAACGTGCCGCGCATCCGCGACACCGAGACCCTGGTCGAGCTGGTGCGCTCGGTCGGCGCGTCAGCCGAATGGCGCGGGCGGAACCGGCTCGCCATCCACGCCAAGGAGATCCGCGCCGCCGATCTCGATCCGGACCTGTGCGCGCGCATCCGCGCCTCGATCCTGCTCGCCGGCCCCCTGCTCGCCCGCTGCGGCGAAGTGGCGCTGCCGCCGCCGGGCGGCGACGTGATCGGCCGCCGCCGCCTCGACACGCATTTCCTGGCCTTCGAGCAGCTCGGCGCCACCGTGACGGCGACCGACAAGATCGAGCTGCGCGCCTCCGGCCTGAAGGGCGCCGACGTCTTCCTCGACGAGCCCAGCGTTACCGCCACCGAGAACGCGCTGGTCGCGGCCGTCGCCGCGCATGGCACGACATACTTGCGCAACGCCGCGTCCGAGCCGCATGTGCAGGACCTCGCGCATTTCCTGGTGGCGCTCGGGGCCAACATCGAGGGCATCGGCACCAACACGATGGTGATCCATGGCGCCAGCACGCTCGGCCAGGCGTCCTATGCGATCCAGCCCGACCACATCGAGGTCGGCTCGCTGATCGGCTTGGCCGCGGTGACGCGCTCGCCGTTGCGCATCGTGCGCGCCGGCACCGAGCATCTGCGCTCGATCCGCATGGGCTTCGAGCGGCTCGGCATCGTCTGCGAGGTCGCCGGCGACGACCTCATCGTGCCCTCTGACCAGACCATGAAGATCAAGGACGATTTCGGCGGCCACGTGCCGAAGCTGGAGGACCAGCCCTGGCCGGCGTTCCCCGCCGACGTGATGTCGATCGCGATCGTCACCGCCACGCAATGCGAGGGCGTGATCCTGATGTTCGAGAAGATGTTCGAGTCGCGGATGTTCTTCGTCGACAAGCTGATCTCGATGGGCGCCCGCATCGTGCTGTGCGATCCGCACCGCGCCATCGTCGCCGGTCCCAGCCGCCTGCGCGGCGCCCGCGTCGTCTCCCCCGACATCCGCGCCGGCATGGCCATGCTGCTCGCCGCACTCTGCGCCGAGGGAACGTCTTATATCGACAACGCCGACCAGATCGAGCGCGGCTACGAACGCATCGACGAGCGCCTGAACGCACTGGGCGCGAAGATCACCCGCGTGCCGGAGCGCGGGCGATAAGCTCGTTCACGCGATATCTTTCCGCGTCATTGCGAGCGCAGCGAAGCAATCCAGAGTCCTTGCTCAGCCCTGCATTGCTTCGCGCTCGCAATGACGAATTGATGGACCGAGGACAAAAACGAAGCAACGACATGTGAGGCTCACGCATGACGATCAGCGAGATCACGCCCGATGTCGACCGTGATCGATGGCTCGCCGGTGCAGACTTCGCCGACGCCTTTCGCATCACCATCGACGGCGCGACCCTCAATGCCCGCAGCGCGGCCGAACGAATGCTCGGCCATACGCCCTGGTGGATGGCGGCGCTCCTGAAACTCCGCAACGCGCTCGTCCGGCCGTTCGGCTTGAAGACCTCGGGCGCGGACGCACGCCGTCCGCGTCCCATGATCGGGATATTCCCGGTGATCAACGAAACGCCACGACAACTCGTGCTCGGCTTCGACGACAAGCATCTGGACTTCCGCGTTCTGGTCGACGTTGCGACGGTCGGCGCGAGCTCGCAGGTGACGGCGACGACGTTGGTCCAAACCCATAACGCGCTCGGCCGCATCTATCTCACCGTCATCACACCGTTTCACCGCCTCGTGGTGAAGGCCACGCTGCGGCAGGTCGCGGTGACCACCTGATCTCGCCCGACCCTGCTCCCTCCTCCGTCATGATGTCGAACGGTTGTCCCGACAATAACGCAGCGGCAGGATGGGCAAAGAGCCGCCGACAGCAGACTCGTGCCACCATTGGGCGGCGCACGACCTCCCTTTGATGGGCACGGCGCGAGCGTCATCGCACGCAGGCCGACAGAGCGTGGCGCGCATTTACCCACCTTGCGACTCTCCATACACGTCGCGGAACATCAGCATGCGCACAAGATGCCGCTCGCTGTCGGCGGGAAACCCGCACCGCGCCGCGAACTCATCGGCATCGCGATAGGTCCCGAACAGCCGGTCCCAGATCGGCAGGTCGCCGTAGTTGCCGGAATGTACATCGAGCTCGTGGTGCAGCGAATGCAGCTCAGGCGTCTGAATGAGATATTTCAGCCAGCGCGGCGATCTGTAGTTGGCGTGATAGAAGAATTCGCTGGTCGCCGCGCACAGGTTGAACCACAGCGCGCCGGCGGATGAGCAGCCGAGCAGCGGAAACAGGATCAGCGCGGACAATCCGCTATCCGCCAGCATCTCGACCGGGTGCTTGTAGAACGACGTGAGGGTCTCGATGCGGCGCGGCGAATGGTGGATCTGATGAAACAGCTGCCACCAGCCGTTCAAATGGCGGATGCGGTGCCACCAGTAGAAGAAGAAGGTGCCGATCAGCCACGCTAAGAACCCCTGCAGCGCCGGCGAAGGCAGCGCGCGCAGTTCGAGCAGCGAGGCGCCGTCGAAGAGCTGCATCCAGAACCGGCCGGTCGCGAGCGTGACGCCGACCTGCAACAGGATCACGGCGAGGACGCGCCCGTACCAGCCGGGTGAATTGGGCAGTTCGCGGCCTGGCGCGATGCGCTCCAGGATCATGAAGGCGGCGGCACTGGCAACGGTCAGCAGCGGCGGAACGATGAGCGATGTCATGGCGGATCACCTGGGATTTCAGACCTGAAATTTCAGACCTGGGATTTCAGACCTGGGATTTCAGACCCGGACTCGCAGATCCGAGCTCGCAGATCCGCTCGCCGGGCCTGCGGGTTTCGCCACGATGACAGCACTGGACCGCGCCGAGGTCGATGACACATACGTGCTACGACGATGGTGCACTCCGCATACCGGCTACTTCAACGCCGCAATCAGCTGGCTGCGCTTCTTGATGCCGAGCCGCTCGTAGATGACCCGGAAATGATTCCCGACGGTGTGCTCGGAGATGCCGAGGCGCGATGCGATCGTCTTGTCCGGCAGCCCCATGAGCGCGAGATCGACCAGCTCGCGCTGCCGCTCAGTGAGCTTGCCTAGATCGAGCCGCGGCGCCGCCACCTGCTCGGTGGCCAGGAACAGCGCGTGCAGCACCGGCGCGATCAGGTTCAAGCACATCCGGACGTGCTGCGGCTGATCGGCGGCGACGCCGGCGAAGCTGAGATAGGTGCCGGCGCTGGCGAAGGGATCGATGACGCCGTGGCCGGCGACCACGCCGAGCGACAGCTGCTTGATTTCGTCGAGCTCGCGCGCGGTCGCGAATGGCGGCGGGTCGGCCGGGTCCAGAATGAAGGCGGTGCGATTCTGCACCCACCACGCAAAGCAGCCGCGCGCGCCGAGATCGAAGCTCTCTTCGAGCCCCGCCACGAAATCGTCCGGATAGCCCGAGGTCACCAGAGTGCGCATCCGGATGCGGCCGCCAATGAGCCTTCCATACGCACCGAGAAAGCGGTTGAACGGCAAGAAGCGTCGCAGCTGGACCTCGACCCAGGTCAGGATCTGCCGCTCCGTCACCGTCCCGCCGGGCACCGCGCCGAGCACCTCGACCCACGCCTGCAGATCGGGAGCCGGCGATACGGCCTGCACCGAATCTGCTGAGCCGACCTTGTCGTCTTTCCCGCCGCGCACGTTCGCTCCCCCACCGCCGTCAGCAACCGATGTTAGCACAGCATCATGCTCAAAGGTCACGCGACGGTCCAGCAATGAGGTCATCGTCCTTGGACGGATACAGCTTGCGGCTCAACCATGTCATATGCCCGTCAAGAGCTCGACCACCAGACTCGCCTCGCCCTGGCCGCGTTTGGCTGGATCGGCAGGCTAGACGCGGGGTGGGCAAAGGCGCGCCACACTGTCCCGGCTTGTATTAGATGTTGCTCACGCTTGCCCACCGTGAGCATCACGGCTCTCGATGGTGGGCACGCGCCGCCTTTGGCGTCGCTTTGCCCACCCTACCGATTCATCCTGCGCGGAAACACTGACTTTGCCAGACCACTCAGCGCTATGCTTCGAGCGGGACCTCCGTCGCCGAATTTTTCGCTTGCTTTATTTCCGAAATTCGGAAACAATGCGCTCCATCCCGTCCTCATGAGAGGGACGCTTCGCGATCGTCACGGACCGTGGAGGGCGGGGATGCGATGGATGCGGCGGCTCACAGCGTGCACCCGGCTTCGCTCGGGGCTGGCACGTGGACGAATGAGCGGCCGTGTACGGCGAAATCGTATGGTCCTGGCCTCCCGACGCTGAGGTCAAGCCGGCGGGCGATCCGCCGGCGACGGTGGCCAACAAGCCCGGCGCACCGAGGAGAGTACGTATAAGCCGTTCCAACCATTGCGCAGGGAAGGCCGGATGCGCGGCCCACCTGTGGTGACTGCCGCCTGCTACTTCTTTTGCAGGCGGGCCATGGGTGCGGTCAAGCACCCGGCCTTCCCTGCGCCCTCTCAGTTCCGAGGGCCGTCGATCGAGCAAAGCTCGGGCGCAATGCGTCGCGAGATTGCGGACTCACGAACGCAGCACCTGTGCAATGTCGAAGCGCGTCACGCCCTGGATGAACATCTGCTTCGTCGGTCTGCGCTCCTACGCCGCACATCCCCGCGACGGAACCTGCCCGCATGATGTGCATGCCATCACGGGGACTGCTATAGCCGCGCGCATGACCTCCTCAACGGCAACCGGCCACGCGCCGCCAACACCACCCTCTCTCGCGCTCGAACTCTGGGACACCATCCGCCTCGCCGCCCCGATGGCGCTGACGCAGCTGTCGCAGATCGCGATGATGTCGACCGATCTCGCCTTCATCGGCCGTCTGGGCGGCGACGCCGTCGCAGCGGCCGCCTTGGCCGGCACCGTGTATTTCGTCGGCTCGACCTTCGGCATGGGCTTGATGTCGGCGGTCGCGCCGCTGGCCGCGCAGGCGTTCGGCGCTGATGATGCCGGACTGGTGCGGCGCGCGCTACGCGTCGGGCTGTGGGCCGGCCTGTTCGTCGCGCTGCCGATCATGCTGATCGCGCTGAATGGCGAGACTATCCTGCTCGCGCTCTGCCAAGCCCCAGGCGTCGCGCATCTCGCGCAACATTATCTGTCCGGCCTCGCCTGGGGCGTCGCGCCGATGCTGTGGTTCCTGGCGCTGCGCAGCTTCATGGGCGCCGTGAATCGTCCCGAGCCGGTGCTGTGGATCACGCTGGCCGCGATCCCGCTCAATGCGCTGCTGGTCTATCCACTGCTCTACGGCCATTGGGGCCTTCCGCAACTCGGCCTGACCGGCGTCGGGCTCGCGACATCGAGCGTCAATCTGGGCACGTTTCTTGCCGGGCTGTGGTTCGCAGCATTCCGCCCACCGTTCCGCAACTATCATGTCCTGGCGCAGCTCGGCCGCATCGACTGGCGGCTGCTGCGGCAGCTGCTCGTCATCGGTGCGCCGATCTCGCTGTCGTTCCTGCTCGAATATGGACTGTTCTCGGCCGCCGCGATCCTGATGGGACTGATCAGCACCACTGCGCTCGCCGCGCATCAGATCGCGCTGCAAATCACTGCGATCCTGTTCATGGTGCCGTTCGGCATCAGCATGGCCGCGACGGTGCGCGTCGGACATGCTGCAGGACGTCAGGATCCGCACGCTGTCCGTCGTGCCGGCTTGATGGCGATGCTGCTCGGGCTCGGGCTCGCGGTGCTGTTCACGCTCGGCATCATCGCCGCGCGGGTCGAGATCGTGCAGCTGTTTCTCGGGAGCGCGGTGGCCGATGCCGAGGCGACCGTCGCGCTGGCGGCCACGCTGCTGCTGGTCGGCACCACCTTCTTCATCACCGACGCGCTGCAGACGATCACGGTTGGCGCGCTGCGCGGCATCAAGGATACGCGTATCCCGCTGCTGCTCGCGGTGCTCGGCTATTGGCTGATCGGCTTTCCCTTGTCCTACGTGCTCGGCCTTCACACCGCCTTCGGCGCGATCGGGATCTGGATCGGGCTGTCGATCGGCACCGGCCTCTACGCGGCGCTGCTGGTGCTGCGCTTTCTCAGGCTGTCGCGATGAGCTCAGGCCCCGGCCGTGTCCGACGTCTCCTCCGGCTCCGGCCGATGCGGCTTGCCGCTCGAGGCGCCGGCCCATTCCGCGACCACACGCTCGAGATCGATCAGGTTCTGCCGCATCTGGTCGAGCGAGAATCCGAGCGCGAAGAAGCGCTCGGCCGCATCCCCCGGCAGGCCGCGCGTCAGGCCGTCGCTGCGCACGGCGGCGACGGCCTCGGCATAGGCCTTGACGGCGACATGCACCGGCCAGATCGCCGGCGGGCCCGAGCCGTTGCGGATGGCGCCCGCGCAGCCGCGCAGATAGCCGGCGATGGCGTCGCTGACGCGGGTGACCGGCCCCGACAGCCGCGCCTGCAGCTCGGACGGCAGCGGCACCACACTGGCGCGGCCGATCATCACGACGTCGTGGCGCAGCCGCAGGATCGTGCGCAGCATCGGGCCGGTGTCGGCGCCCGACGACAGTCGCGCCGAGCGCTCGCGCTCGGCCTCGGCGCCGGTCGCATTCAATTCGGTGAGCGCCGCGCCGATGCCGTCCTGGATCCGGTGCAGCGCGTCGTTGTCGCGGCCGTGCGACAGGCCGGCCAACAGCTCGGTGAAAGCGGCCGCGATCAGCTCCAGCAGGCGCCCCGCGGCGCTGCGCATCTGCGCATGCGCGCGCGACGGCAGCACGACGAACGAGACCGCAAGACCGGTGAGCGCGCCGACCGCGACCTCGAACACGCGGTCGATCGCCGAGCCCAGCGGATCGAGATGGCCCATCGTCGGCACCAGCAGCACGATGACCGCAGTCACCGTGGCGGCATTCAGGCTCGGATTGACCGCGGCGATGAAGGCGAGCGGCGTCACCGCCAGGATCAGCATGCCGAGCAGCTGCAGTTCGCCGGAATGCGGAATGAACACCGTGATGGCGCCGCCATAGATCGCGCCACCGATGGTGCCGAACATGTAGTCCCGCGTCGCCTTCAGCGAACGCCCAACGCTGCCTTGCGTCACGATCAGCGAGGTCAGCACCGCCCACAGCGGCAGCTTGAGCTGGAAGGCGGTTGCGATGGCGAAGGCCAGCGTTGCCGCCACCGTGCCGCGGACGGCCAGCGACATCTGCGCCTTGCGCGCGCGCACCCGGCCGAACAGCTCCTTCAACGATGCCATCGATCACCCACCTCGAACGGACCAGCGCATGGCAGCCTCCCACCGGGGCTGACCGGCTTGAAAGGCGGAATCAGTCTGCCTACGCTGCCCGCAACAATGCGAGGAAACACGATGGCCCAGGAAACCGCAACGCTCGCCGCCTATGTCGCAGAGCTGAAATATGACGATATCCCGCCCGAGGTGCTCGACCGTGCCAAGGTGCTGACGCTCGACTTTCTCGGCAGCGCCATCCGCGCCCGACGCGAGGCTGAATCGACGCCGTCGGTGGTGAAGATGCTGGCGGCGCTGAAGCTGGATGCCGCCGGCGAGGCGACGGTGTTCGGCGATGGCAGGACCTGGACGCCGGCGGTGGCGGCGCTTCTCAACGGCACGATGGGACATTCGCTCGACTTCGACGACACCCACGCCGATTCCTCGCTGCACCCGAGCGCGCCGGTCGTGCCAGCGGCGTTCGCCGTCGGAGAAATGGTCGGCGCGTCCGGCCGCGAGGTGCTGACCGCGATCGTTGCCGGCTATGAGGTGTGCTGCCGTCTCGGCAACGCACTCGATCCGACCTCGCATTATGCGCGCGGCTTTCATCCGACCGCGACGGCTGGTACCTATGGCGCGGCGGCCGCCGCGGGCAAACTGTTCGGACTCTCCGAGCAACAGCTGGTCTACGCCTTCGGCGTGTCCGGCAGCCAGGCGGCGGGCTCGCTCCAATTTCTTGTCAACGGCGCCTGGAACAAGCGCTACCAGGTCGGCGCCTCCGCGATGAACGGCGTGATCGCGGCGACGCTCGCCAAGAACGATTTCGTCGGCGCGATCGAATCCGTCGAGGGCAAGCACGGCTTGCTGGTCGGCTACTCTGACACGCCGCATCGTGAGAAGGCCGTGGCCGGGCTCGGCACCAGTTATGAGACAATGAAGATCGGCGTGAAGCCCTATCCGAGCTGCCGCTATACGCATGCCGCAATCGATGCGATCATCGCGCTGCGCCGCGAGCACAATCTCACGCCCGACCAGGTCAAGCGCGTCGAGGTCGGCCTGCATCGCAACGGCATCACCTTGACCGGCGATGCCGCGACCAAGCGGCATCCGACCTCGATCGTCGGCGGCCAGTTCTCGATGTTCTTCACCGGCGCGCTGGCGCTCGACCAGGGCCGCTTCGGCTGGGACGACTATACGCGACTGGGCGATGCGGCAATCAACGCGCTCGCCGACAAGTTCGACGTGGTGCAGGACGACAAGCTCGAAATCGGCCGCAGCCATCCGTTCGGCGCGCGCGTGACCATCACCACCGAGGATGGCGTCCACGAGCGCCTGCACGACGATCCCTCGGGCGAGCCGACGTCGTTTCCGTCGGCGCAGGCGATGAGCGACAAGTTCATCACCCTGGCGCGCCCGGTGCTGAGCACTCGCGCGCAAGGCTTTGCGGATGCGATCCTGTCGCTGGAGCGGTTCGATCGCGTCGCACAGGCGACCGCGTTGGGGAGAGCTTAGCGCATGCGTCATTCTCCCCGCGTCGCCGCGATCACGTCGCTCACGAGCTCCGCCACGCCGTCCGCCTCTGGCGGCCAGTTCACGGTGCGGCCGAAGCGGGCGATGACCAGGCGCTCCGAGGGAATGATGATGACATATTGGCCGATCGAGCCCTTGGCGAAGAAGGCATCGCGTGGCCAGCCGTGGGAGACGCGATAGTTGGCGCCGAAACTGTCGCCACGATTGGTCCAGAAGCCGGCGCCGAGCCCGACGAAGGCGCCCGGCGTCGGACTGCTGACATACTCGGCCCAGCCGGCTGGCAGGATGCGGCGGCCGCCGACGACGCCGTCGTCGAGATACAGCTGGCCGAGCCGCGCCCAGTCGCGCGCCGAGGCCAGCATCTGGCTCGAGCCCTCCGGCGTACCGGCGGCATCGAACTCGATCGTGACATTGCGCATGCCGAGCGGATCGAACAGCTCGCGATGCGCGAAGCGCAGCACATCCGCAGCGCTGCCGCCGGCGGCGTCGCGGATGAGCTGCGAGAGGATGACGGTGTTGCCGTCGTGATAGTTGCTGACCGCGCCCGGCGTCGTCTCGATCGGCATGGTCTCGGCGAAAGCGGCGCGATCCGTTTCGACGAACTTCATGCGGTTGACCGGCTCGAGCGCCGACAGCAGCGAGGCCTGCAGCGAGCTGCCGAGCGCGAGCCCGGCGGTATGACGCAGCAGGTGATCGACGGTGATGGCATGACGCGGGTCGGTCTCGTTTTGCCAGGCGGCGACGCGCGCGGGCGCATGCAGCGTCAGCTTGTTCTGGCGGACGAGAATGCCGATCAAGGTCGCTATCATCGACTTGGTGGCGGAGAACCCGAGCAAAGGCGTGTCGAGGGTGATGCCGGGCCCATAGCGTTCGGCAATCAGCTTGCCGTCCTTGAGCACCACGACGGCATGGGTCCGCCGGAACGGCGGCGCCGCCGGCTCGGCAAAGGCGCGATCGAGGGCCGCGGCGAGGGCCGGGGTGGCCGACTCCAGAACGCGTGGCGGAGCGATGTCGGGCAGCAAAGCGGGCTGCGGAGCAGCGGGCCGGATGGTCGGCCAGTCCTGGATCTCGCCATGTTCCAAATGGCAGCCGAGCCCGTCGCGAAATACCGCATGGCTGCGGCCGAGCCCGAGCAGGGTCACGTTGACGTCCCGCGCTGCGCGGTCGACGCGGATATCCATGGCCCAGGTGAGCAGCCCCGCCCCAGGCATGGCGTCCCTGGTCTCGGACACAACGCGGTCCGGATCGAGGCCGGAGACGAAGGTCTCCGAGCAGACCACGCTCGCGATGAACCCTGTCGCGACCTCCGGGACATCGCGGGCGCAGGCAGCGCCGACCGCCAGAGCGGTCAGCGTGGTGGTGGCAAGAACGACGAGCAGCAGCAGGCGGCGAGTCATGGGACGCTCCGGCAGATGGACGTGCCCGACGAGAGCGCAGCTCCGGCCAAACGGCTCGCCGATTTTGAAACGGTCCGCCGCCGAAATTGGCAGCGACCTCGCCGATTTCGGAATTCTCCTTTGATTTCAATCTCGAGATCATCACGCCGCCGACTGCCTCAGGCGCCGGAACTCGGTCGGCGTCATCCCGGTCGCCGCCTTGAAGGCGCGGTTGAAGGGCCCCAGCGACTGGAAGCCGGCGTCCATCGCGATGGTGATCACCGGCACCTCGGCCTGGGCGGGATCGGCGAGCGCGGTTTTGGCCTCCTCAATGCGGTGGTTGTTCAGGAAGGTGTTGAAGTTGCGAAAGCCGAGCTCGCCATTGATCAGCCTGCGCAGCCGGTATTCGGGAATGGCAAGCTTCGTTGCCAGCACGCCGATGGTGACGTTCTCCTGGCGGTAGATCCGTTCATCCGCCATGAGCCGCCTCAGCGCATCGACCAGCTTGCGGTTGGCGGCCGTCTCCGCGGCGAGGGCGATCGCGGCGGGCGCCGCCGCGCGAACGGCTGCGTCTTTCGGCGCCTCCGGGGCAAACAGGTCGCCGGCGCCGACCCGCAACAGCAGCAGCGCGACGGCGCCGGCGACGGTGAGGAACATCGCTGCATTGATCACATTGCCGAGCTCCGAGGGACCACGCGCGGCAGCGAACATCTGCAACAGCGCATTGACGCCGCCATAGACCAGCGCCGCGATGACGACGACGGCGCGGACACGCCGCCGGCCCTCGACCAGATCGGCCGACCACGACCGGATCGTCTGCGCCAGGGTCAATCCGACGAAGCTGAGCGCCATCAGGTTGTTCGCGACGATCACGGGCCGTATATGACCGGCCGGCCCGAGCACGAGGCAGCTCATCAGGCTGAAGCCGAACACCGCGAGCCAGATCAGCCCGTGCTGCCAGCGCAGGCGAAAGCCGTCATCGAACAGCGCGCGGCAGAACAGCCAGAGCACGACGATGTCGGCGGTCGCGACCGCAATCAACGGCGCGAAGGCCAGCGACGGCGCCGCGGCGCCGCCGATGTTGAACGTCGCCGCGTGCGCGGCCGAGCCGAGCGCGAGCGCGATCGCGAGCCGGCCGATCGGACGTTGACCGAGCTCGCGCCCGAGTGCGACGGCCAGCACCGCGAGCAAGGCAATGGCGGCGGCGCGAAGTGCAAGATCGAGGCTGTCGAGCGGCATCGTCGGGGATCCCTTGTCGGCGGGCGGACCATAGGCCGGAGGTCGGCTCCGTTCAAATCACGCGGATGCCGCGACCTGATGCCCTGCCGTTGCCGGCATGAAGCTGCTAAGCTCGCTTCACCACATCCCAGGAGCGCCCCATGAGCTGGCAGCCATCGATCGATCCCGAATTCGGCGATCCCGCCTCCTGCGATGCGCTTGAGCATGTCATCGTGCCGCGCACCCGCGATCTCGGCGACGGCTTTGCCGTGCGCCGCGCGCTGCCGCATGGGCGGCGGCAGATGGTCGGCCCGTTCATCTTCTTCGATCATTTCGGCCCGGTGCAGTTCGTCTCCGGCAAGGGCATGGACGTGCGGCCGCATCCGCACATTGGCCTGGCGACCGTCACCTATTTGTTCGACGGCGCCATCATGCATCGCGACAGCGAGGGCAACGTGCAGGAGATCCAGCCCGGCGCGATGAACCTGATGACCGCCGGGCGCGGCATCGCGCATTCCGAGCGCACGCCGGACCTGCAGCGGCAAAACGGCCAGCAGATGCTCGGCCTGCAGAGCTGGATCGCGCTCCCCGTGGAGTCCGAAGAGATCGCGCCGAGCTTCCAGCACTACGCGGCGGGCGCGCTGCCGACCGTTAGCGACACCGGCTTCTCCGCGCGGGTCATCGCCGGCAAGGCCTTTGGAAAGGCTTCGCCGGTGACGATGGTGTCGCCGTGGTTCTATGTCGAGGTGACGGCGCAGGCGGGCACGGTGGTGCCGCTCGATCCCGATCACGAGGAGCGCGCCATCTACATCGTCGACGGGGAGATCGAGATCGCGCGCGAGCGCCACGAGGGTCCGCGACTGCTGATCTTCCGCCCGGGCGACGCGATCAGCGTGCGCACGGTCAAGCCGACCCGGATGATGTTCCTCGGCGGCGACGCGCTGGAGGGGCCGCGCCACGTCTGGTGGAATTTCGTCTCCTCCAGCAAGGAGCGCATCGAACAGGCCAAGCAGGACTGGAAAACCGGCCGCTTCGCCGCAGTACCGCACGAGCACGAGTTCATTCCGCTGCCGGAATAGGCTATGGGGAGCGACGCTCCCTTTCGAAGGCTCGACACGATGACCACGCTTCTCGCCAGCAATCTGCCGCTCCCGATAATCGGCCGCGGCAAGGTCCGCGACATCTATGCCGTCGGCGACGACCGCGTGCTGCTGCTGACCACCGACCGCATCTCCGCCTTCGACGTCGTGATGAACGAGACCATCCCGATGAAGGGCGCGGTGCTGACGCAGATCTCGGCCTACTGGTTCAACGCGCTCGAAGGCGTCGTGCATCACCATATGATCTCGGCCGACACGGATGAGATCATCACAGCCGTCCCCGAGTTGAAGCCGCATCGCGACGAGATCCTCGGCCGTGCGATGCTGTGCAAGCGGACCACGGTGTTTCCGATCGAATGCGTGATCCGCGGCTATCTCTCGGGCTCGGCCTGGAAGGAATATGCGGCCCACGGCACGCTCGCCGGCGAACAGTTGCCTGCAGGTCTTGTCGAGAGCCAGAAGCTCGAGCCCGCGATCTTCAGCCCGGCGACCAAGGCCGAGACCGGCCATGACGAGAACATCACGATCGCCCGGATGCGCGAGGTGGTCGGCGACGAGACGGCATATACGCTCGAGAGCATGACGCGCGCGGTCTATACACTGGGTGAAAAGCTCGCGCGCGAGCAGGGCATCATCATCGCCGACACCAAATTCGAGTTCGGCCGCGACAAGGACGGCCACATCATCCTGATCGACGAGGTGATGACGCCGGATTCGTCGCGCTTCTGGGCGGTCGACGCCTACAAGCCGGGCCAGCCGCAGCCGAGCTTCGACAAGCAGCCGCTGCGCGACTATCTCGATGCCGAACGCCGTGCCGGCCGCTGGAACGGCGACGCCCCGCCGCCGCCGCTGCCGCAGAGCGTAGTGGACGCGACAAGCCAGCGCTATCTCGAGGCGTTCCGGCGCGTGACGGAACGGGAGCTGAAGGTCTGAGGATTCTAAGCTCACGCGTTGACGCCTGGATCGGGACTTTTTGTAGTAGCGCGCATTGTCGACAGTGTGCATCGTGGACCCCCAACCCCGATCCTCCCCGCAACGCGGAGGGGTCAATCCTGAGCCGCTCTGTTAGTCGAGTCCGAACTTCTCACTCGTCTGCGCGCAATCCTAGCAAGAGGTTCGCTCTCTCTTCTCCCCTCCCCCTTGCGCGGAGGGGTCGGGGGTGGGGGTCCGCTCGGCGAGCTCATCATGATGCGCACCAACACGCCCGCAGCGCCGTCGCGCCCGAGTTGATCAAGACAGAACCCTCTGAACTTGCCGAGGGCGCAGGGAAGGCCGGGAGCTGGCTGCTCCCATGGCCCGCGTGCGATAAAAGAATGCACGCGGCGGTCACCACAGGTTCAGCCGGAACATCCCGGCCCTCCCTGCGCGATGGGTTTACGTCTGCTCCGTGCTCTCCCCGGGGACCGGCTTGTTTGCCCCCGTCACGTCGGCCACGCGTCCTGTCACGGATCGCATCGCGCGGGGCTTGGCGCCAGCTTCGGGGCGCCAGGACCACACGGCTTGAACGTCCGCGGAGCTGTCCATCGTCCAGCGCATCAGCACCTGACAGACCCGCGGCCACCGCTCCCCGCCTCTACGTATCGTGACGACGCGTACGCCCCTCTGCATGAGGTCGGGATGCACGGAATAGATCATGATTTCGGAAAAATAGCAAGCCCAAATCTCGCCTTTGCGAACCGCAATTGTTTGTTCCGCTAACAGCGTTCTTCGCGCGAACGCGACAAATGTCTGGCGAGAAACTCACTCAGCACCTCGATCCGGGCCGGCCGCACATGCGCGGCTGGCGTGATGAAGTACAACCCGCCGCCCGGGAGCTTCCAGTCCGGCAGCAGAATTTCCAGCCGCCCTTCGGCGACGTGGGGATCAGCGACGAAGCATGGCAGTTCGGCGATGCCGATGCCGTCCAGCAATGCGGGCAGCAGCGCATCGATGTTCGTCACCGACAGCGGTCCGGTCGGCGTCACCGCGGCCTCGCGGCCGTCGGTGTGGGTCAGATGCCATGTCGCCGTCCGGGCGCGATAGGCATAGCCGAGGCAATGATGGACGTTCAGCTCGGCGGGGGTTTGCGGCCGGCCGTAGCGGGCGATGTAGTCCGGCGACGCCACCAGGAAGCGGCCCATTGGGCGCAGGCGCCGGGCGATCAACGACGAGTCCGGCAGTGCGGCGATCCGCAACGCGGCATCGAAGCCGTCGCCGATCAGATCGACGGTGGCGTCGCTGAGATGCAGGTTGAGCGTGATCTCCGGGTATTCGCGCACGAACGCGGGAAGCAGCGGGCTGACTTCGCGCAGGCCGAACGACATCGGCACGGCGAGATTGACGGTGCCGCGCGGACGGCTGGACAGTTCGCGCGCGGCGCTTTCCGCCTCCTCCGCCTCCCGCAGCATGCGCGCGCCGCGCTCGGCGAGCGTCCGGCCGAAATCGGTCAGCGCCACCTTGCGCGAGGTCCGATTGAGCACCCGCGCGCCGAGCCGGTCCTCCAGGCGGGTGATGGCCCGGGAGACCGTTGCCACCGAAAGGTTCAAGGCGCGGGCAGCGCCGGCGAACGAGCGTTCCTCTGCCACCCTCGCGAGCAGGGCGAGGCCCTCGAAATCGGGTAAGCGGGTGCTCGACATCCACTTTCCTGCAACGATGACTTTCAACTGTTTCTATATCGGAGTTGCAGGCGTTTCGCCATCCTCTGCTGGCCAACACGACAGGAGAGACCCCCATGGCCCAGAAACTCAGCGAAAAGATCGCCGTCGTGACCGGCGGAACCAGCGGCATCGGCCTCGCCTCCGCCAAGCGCTTCGCCGCCGAAGGCGCCCACGTCTATGTCACCGGCCGTCGGAGGCCGGAGCTGGAAGCCGCGGTGACCGCGATCGGCCGGAGTGCGACCGGCGTCCAGGCGGATGCCACCAAGCTCTCGGACCTCGACGCGCTCTATCAGAAGGTGAAGCAGGATGTCGGCCGCATCGACGTGCTGTTCGTCAATGCCGGCGGCGGCTCGATGCTGCCGCTCGGACAGATTACCGAGCAGCAATATGACGACACGTTCGATCGCAACGTGAAGGGCGTGCTGTTCACCGTGCAGAAGGCGCTGCCGCTGCTGCGCGACGGCGCCTCGGTGATCCTGACCGGCTCCACAGCCGGCACCGAAGGCACGCCCGCCTTCAGCGTCTACGGCGCCTCGAAGGCCGCGGTGCGTGCCTTCGCGCGCAACTGGATCCTCGATCTCAAGGACCGGCGCATTCGCGTCAATACCTTGAGCCCCGGCGCAACCAAGACTCCGGGCCTCGTCGAGCTCGCCGGTCCGGACGCCGCGCAGCAGCAGGGGCTGCTCGACTATCTCGCCTCACGCATTCCGCTCGGACGCGTGGGCGATCCCGACGAGATCGCCAAAGCGGCGGTGTTCCTCGCCTCCGACGATTCCAGCTTCGTCAACGGCGCCGAACTGTTCGTCGATGGCGGACAGGCGCAGGTGTGAAGCAAGCCATCGCCGTAACCGCTATATTGCAGCGAGCCGTTGAAGGTTATCGACCACGATTAGCACCGCGTGCGACGTTGCCGTACGCGGGCGCCTATGACCCCGTCAGGAACAAGTCATGTCGCATTCATCAGACAACTACGACCATCTTCTCCGGTCGAACCTCAATCGCGTCTTCAACGAGCGCGATCCAGCAAAGCGCGCGGAGGCGATCGCCGAGCTATTCGTCGAAGTGCCCGTCATGTTCGAGCCGACCAACGTCGTCAACGGTCGAGCGGAGATTTCACGCGTGGCGGGCGACCTGCTTCAACAGTTTGGGCCCGATTTCGTCTTCGTCCCCGTGGGCACCGCAGTAGGTCACCATGGCCTGGCGCATCTGTCTTGGCAGGCTGGCCCGAAGGACGGCCCGATTGCCGTGACCGGCGCCGACGTGGCCGAGATCGTCGATGGCCGAATCGCGCGGCTCTGGGTGTTGCTGAACGCGGCGGCTTAGGACGGAGCGATTCGGGCGCTCACTTCCAGTGACGCTGGAAAACCATCGAGCGGTAGGGTGGGCAAAGGCGAGAGCGCGCTCCATCCTGAGACGTGCTAGCGGTGGCGCCGTGCCCACCGTCTCGCGGCGAGCACGCGGCGCGACGGTGGGCACGCTGCCGCCTTTGGCGGCTGCTTTGCCCACCCTACGGGGATTCACGGTTCAAGCCAACTACTCCTCGAACCCCACGAACACCGTCGCGTCCTTCACCGACTTGCGCTCCGACACCACGGCGTTGGCAGGAAAATCGTGATCGGGCCAGCCGAGCGCGATGCTCTTCATGATGACCTGGTCGGCGGCGATTCCGGCATGCTCGCGCACGACGGGCGACTGCATGATGCCCTGGCTGTTGATGACTGCGCCAAGGCCGCGCGACCAGGCGGCGTTGACCAGCGCGGTCGTCACGGCGCCGCAGTCGAACGGCGTGTCGTCGCTGCCGGCGAGCACGCGGTCATAGGTCACGATGATGCAGACCGGCGCGTCGAACTGGCGGAAGCCGCGCAGCACCCAGTCCTGGCGCTTCTCCTTGTCGTCGCGCGCGATGCCCATGGCGGAAAACAATTGCTTGGCGACGCCGATCTGCCGCTCGCGGTGCTGCCCGTCGAAGGGCTGGCCGATGCGAAACTCGCGCGACTGCGGCACGCCCGCGAGCATGCGCTCCGTGTTGCCGGCGCGGATGCGGTTGAGAGGCTCGCCGGTGATGACGTAGAAATTCCACGGCTGGGTGTTCATCGACGATGGTGCGCGCATCGCCAGCGTGAGGATTTCCTCGATCAGCGCCCTTGGCACGGGATCGGGCTTGTAGCCCCGAATGCTGCGGCGGCCGAGGATGACGTCATCGAATTCCATCTGCGTGGTATTCCTGCCCTGAGAGTTCTTGCGCGGATCATCGCGGCTTTCCGGTTCCGGTGCAAGATTGGCCACGCACAGGGCCGACCGGCTATCTCTTCAACATCGTCACCACCGCTGCCGCCAGATCGGAGGGACTTTCCACCAGACGGCCTGCACCGGAGGTTTCCAACTCCTCCCGACCGCCATAACCCCAGAGCACGCCGAGGCTGCGCATGCCCACGGCGTGCGCGCCGGCGATGTCATGACGACGGTCGCCGACCATCACGCCATGCGCGGCGGTGATACTCCGCTTCATGAGAATATGCGCGAGCAACTCGGGCTTGTGATCGAGCTCGCCTGAAGGCACCGAGCCATGAATGGCTTGGAAGTACGACGCCAGATCGAGATGCTCCAGGATACGGCGCGCGAACAGCTCGCGCTTCGACGTCGCGAGATAGATCCGCAACCCGGCGCGATGCATCTCCTGCAGCGCCTCGCGAATGCCGGGATAGAGCGAGCAGTCGAACAGACCGATATCACCATAATGCCGGCGATAGACCAGGACGGCTTCGTCGACACGGTCGCCGCCAACACGGTCGCCATGAGCCTGCAGCAGCTCGCGCATCATGTCCTGCAAGGGCGGACCGATGAAGGCCGTGATATCCAGTGCTTGATCAGGCGCATGACCGAGCGACCGCAACGCCGCCAGCGCGCTCGCGGCGATGCCGGGGCGCGAGTCGATCAGAGTGCCGTCGAGGTCGAGCAGGACTGCGTGAACGTGGGACATGACCGAGCATAGCGCCCGGCCAGGGGCGCCGCAAACGCCGATGCGCCCGACCGTCGTATCAACCCCATGCAGGACGCTTCAGTCTCTGCATCAGGGCCTGCCGAACACCCATTCGAGCGCGGCATTCTGCGCGTGCAACACGAACGCCTTCGACTGCACCGCGCGACAGGCGCGATGCCGCATCGCGTCGTCAGAAACCTCGTGCCCACGTGTCACGGGCGGGCAAGGCAGGAACTCCAGATCCGGCCGCAGGCCATCCAACAGCGCGGCCGTGATCTGATAGTCCTGCAGGACGCTCGCCTCCTCTTCGATCGGCCAGCAATCCGTGATGATCACGTCGGCGGCCTGCAACGCGTCGAGATCGGTCGTGACGTGGAAGCGCGGCGACTCGCCCTGCGCATGCCAGCGCGCTGGGTAGACCTGAACGACATCGATCGGAAGGATCTGCGCAGCCTCGATCCACGAGCCCAGGATGTTCGCGGCCGGCGCCACCACGGCGATCTTCAATCCGTCGATCGCGCCGCGCCGATGCCACAGGAAGGCGAGGTCACCGAGCGTCTCACAGGGATGGTTCTGCCGCGTCCGCGCGTTGACCACCGGCGCCTGCGCCCAGTGGGACAAGGCATAGAGCAGCTCCAGCTCGGGCGTACGGCAGACCACCGCATCGAACCAGTTGTCGAGATAGGCGGCGAGATCCTCCACCGCTTCCGTGGCATTGAGGCGGATCGGCGCGTGCACGCAGAGGCCGCCCATCGCTTGCACGCCGAGATCGAAGGCGGTGGTGTTGCGCCAGCCACCATCATCGACCACGAGCGCGATGCGCCGGTCGGCGAGCGCTTGCGGCATGGTGCGCGCCCGCCAGCAGACTGCAAGTTCCTGCGCACGCATCAGCATGCCTTGGATATCGGAACCATCGAGGTCACTGAGGGCCAGGATGTCACGATCGCCCGTCATGCGCGCTCACCACGTCCAGGGATCACGCAGATCGATCTCCAAGCCCTCTCGTCCGCCATGCGCCGTCCGCAATTGCCCTCGCAACAGCAGCAGCATAACCTTCGCCAAAAATCCAGGGAAGGAACTGCGCCATGGCACAGATCGCCGCGATCGAGACCGGCCTCTACCGCATTCCGCTCAGCGTCACGCTGACCGACAGCACGCATGGCGAGATGACGGCGTTCGAGCTGATCACCTGCCGCGTGCGCGATGCCGATGGCGCCGAGGGCACAGGCTACACCTACACGGTGGGCCGCAACGGCTATGCGGTGGCCGACATCTGCAGGCGCGAGATCCCTGATCTCGTCGCGGGTCACGAGGCCGACGACACCGAGGCGATCTGGCACCGCGTGTGGTGGGGCCTGCATTATGGCGGCCGCGGCGGACCGGTGGTGCTGGCACTCTCGGCGCTCGACATCGCGCTGTGGGACCTGAAGGCGCGGCGGGCCGGCCTGCCGCTGTTCCGCCTGCTGGGCGGCTATGACAGAAGCGTGCCGTGCTATGCCGGCGGCATCGACCTCGATCTCTCTGTGGACGCGCTGCTGAAGCAAACCGACGACAATCTCGCCAGGGGCTTCCGCGCGATCAAGATGAAAGTGGGACGGCCCGACCTTGGCGGCGACGTCGCGCGCGTCCGGGCGATGCGCCAACATCTCGGCGACGGCTTTCCGCTGATGGCCGATGCCAACATGAAATGGACCATCGAGGAGGCGATCCGCGCCGCGCGCGCCCTGCAGCCGTTCGACCTCACCTGGCTGGAGGAGCCAACCATTCCCGACGACGTTGCCGGCCATGCGCGCATCCTGGCCGCCGGTGGCGTGCCAATCGCGGCCGGCGAAAACCTGCGCTCGCTGTGGGATTTCAAGACCTACATCGCCGCCGGCGCCGTCTCCTATCCCGAGCCCGACGTGACCAATTGCGGCGGCGTGACATCGTTCATGAAGATCGCGCGGCTGGCCGAGGCGTTCAACCTGCCGGTCACGAGCCACGGCGCGCATGACGTCACCGTGCATCTGCTGGCGGCGTGCCCCAACCGCTCGTTCCTCGAAGCCCACGGCTTCGGCCTCGACCGCTACATCGAGCATCCGCTGGTGCTGGAGAACGGCATGGCGCTCGCGCCGGCGCGGCCGGGCCATGGCATGACCTTCGACTGGAAGGGACTTGCGACGCTCGCCGGGTGAGCCGAAGCGGAGCGCGCGGCGCAGCAGGTCAGGCCTTCGCACTCGGACGGCGCGACACGTCGTCGTACCATCGCCCGAGATGACGGAGATGATCCGGCGGATCGAGCTTGGCGCGAATCGCGAAGTCCACCGTCACCATGGCGCTGATGTCGGCGATCGTGAAAGCGGTGCCGCAGACGAAGGGGTGATCGGCCAGTCGCGCGTCGAGCCACGCAAAATAGTGAGCGGCGCGCAGACGGCCCCGCTCGGCGAGCGCCGGGATCTGCGCGAGCGGCAGCGGGCCGGGCAAAGCGCGCTGCTCGAGCCCCGGCAGATTGTTTCGGAACGCTTCCTGAATGGCGTAGATGCCGTCCCATTCGATGCGGCGGACCCAGCATTCGATCACGGCGCGCTCCTCCGCATTGCGCCCCATCAGAGCGGGATCGGGATGCAGCTCCTCGATGTAGCGGCAGATCGCGATGATGTCGGTGATGGCGGCGCCGCTGTCGAGCTGCAGGACCGGAACGGTGCATTGCGGATTCAGCGCGCGAAATTCCGGCCGAAACTGCTCGCCGGCACGCAAGTCGACCTGAACGGTCGGAATCGTGATGCCCTTCTCCGCAAGGAAGATGCGTACGCGGCGCGGGCTCGGCGCGGTCGGCGAATCGTACAGCTTCATGAGCGTTCTCTCGCTGGAGTGATCGGGCTGGAAAGCGCGCATGAGGGCGCGACGGCGCGGCTATTCCGCGCCGAAAAGGTCGTCCTGATCCATCCGCACCGCGCGCAGAGCGCGCGTCCGCCGCTATTCCTCCTGCTGAGTGGCAACGGCGTAGGTGATCAGCAGCGAGCGGCGGCGGGCGCCGCTTCGGTTGCGCGTGGCACCATGGAGCAGGTTGATGTCGAACAGCAGGATATCGCCGGCGTCGCCTGTCGTGACGAACGGAGCCGCCTGCGCATCATCTGCATCGTGGCGATGCGTGCCCGGGGCGACTTGCGTTGCGCCATTGTCGGACCCGAATGGATCGAGAAAGGCCAGCGCGGACACTGCCTCGCTGCGCGGCCGGTCGACGCCGTCGCGATGCAGCGGCTGCTGGCCACCATCGGCGAGCGGCTCGCGGCCCTCGACCTGGCCGAGGAAGAACGGCTCCCTCAGGATGTGATGCACGGCGGCGAGCAGCGAAGGCAGCCGGCAGACACGCTGCACGCTGGCGTCGAGATCGACCATCGCGTGGCGCCAGTCGCGACCGCGCGGCACCGGCCATTGCTCCGACGGCACCGTCCCCGCCTCGAACGCGGCGCGCAGCGGCCGCAGCCAGCCGGCCGGGATCGCGCCGCGCAGCAGCAGATAGCCCTCCGCATCGAGGCGGCGCGCCTCGGCTTCGGGCAACTCGGCTATGCATGTGCGGGTCGAGGACGGGATCATGTTCCCTGGCACACTCTCAAGTGTCGTTGCCGCGCCGGCACATCTTCAACGAAGGATCTGCCGCCCGCAAGCGCCTGTCGCATGCCGGCGAGAACGATGCCCATGTCACAAATTTGCACTTGCGCGACGCGGGCGCGGGCCGCACGAGTGAGCCATTGGTTAGAGGCATATTCGACGTGAACAAGACCCTGACGGCCGGTCGCGCCGATCCCATCTTGCGACGCGGTATGGATGATATTCTGGGCGGTTCGGCCGCCAGCGTCCTGACCGTCACGTACGGCCTGTCCTATTCGCTGCTGATCTTCGCCGGACCGCTCGCGCCCTATCTCGGCCAGGGCATCGGGATCACCTTCATGGTCTCGGCGGTGATGGCGCTGGTGCTGGGACTCGGCAGTTCGCTGCCGTTTGCGATCGGCGCGCCCGACAGCTCGACGGCAGCCGTCACGGCCATCCTGGCGTCGTCGCTGGCCGAGCGCATCATCACCGCCGATCCCGGCGCGTCGCCGTTCATGCCGGTCGTCATCACGCTCGGGCTGACCAGCCTCGTCACCGGCCTCGTGCTGTGGATCTGCGGCATCAACCGGCTCGGACGCACGATCCGCTACGTGCCCTATCCCGTGGTCGGCGGCTTCCTCGGCGCCACCGGCGCGCTGATCGTGATCGGCGCGATCGGGGTGATCACCGGGCACCGGCTGCAGCTCTCGACCCTGCCCGCATTCGGCAACGCGCAGACCAGCTATGAGCTCGCCGCCGCCGCGGCGATGGCGATGCTGCTCTATCTGACCTGGCACCGGTCACGCAATCCGTTCGGCCTGCCCGTGATCCTGGTCAGCGGCACGATCGCGGCTCATCTCGGGTTCTGGCTGTGCGGCATTACGCCCGCCGAGGCGCAGGCGACGGGCTGGACTTTCCAGCCGCCGCCACAAGTCGCGCTGGTGTGGCCCTGGACGGCGGATGCGCTCGGCGCCTATCCGTGGGCGGCGCTGTCCGACCTGTCGGGCAATATCGTCGCCGTGATCTTCGTCACCGCGGCGAGCACGCTGTTCAACACCGCGGGGATCGAGGTCGCGACCCATCGCGAAGCCGATGTCGAGCGCGAGCTCGCGGTCACCGGCGTCGCCAACGCGCTTGCCGGCGTCCTCGGCGGCTACACCGGCTGCATCTCCATCAGCCGCTCCGTGCTCAACGTCAAGGCCGGCGGCACCGGCCGGATCTCCGGCCTCACCGTCGCAGCCATCTCGGCGCTGATGCTCGCGCTGTCGCAGCCGCTGCTCGGTTACATGCCGAAATTCGTGCTCGGCGGCCTGCTGCTCTATCTCGGCGCGGACACGCTGCACAAATGGGCCGTACAGTCGCGCCGGCGACTCTCGAAGACCGACTACGCTTCGCTGCTGCTGATCATCGCGATCATCCTGCAATGGGGCTTCATCGCCGGAATCCTGATCGGCGTCGTCATCGGCTGCGCCGCGTTCGCGCTGAGCGCCTCGCGCATCAGCGCCGTCAAATATGGGTTCGACGGCAGTGAATATCGCTCATCGCTCGATCGATCGCGCGATCATCAGGCGCTGCTGATGGCGCAGGGACGCGAGATCCAGGGACTGAGCCTGCAGAGCTATCTGTTCTTCGGTTCGGCGAACCGGCTCTATCAGCAGGTCAAGCTGCTGTTATCACGCCGCGCGGAATGCCGCTTCCTGGTGTTCGACTTCAAGCTCGTGACCGGCATCGATTCCTCCGCCGCCTACAGCTTCGCGCAGATCAAGCGGCTCGCGCTGGAGCGCGACGTCAAGCTGGTGCTCGTGCACCTGCCGCGCGCCGTCGAACGCACGCTGCGCGCCAGCGAATTCATCAGCAAGGACGTGCTGATCGCGCCCGAGCTCGATCATGCGCTGGAATGGTGCGAGAACACGATCATCCAAAGCCACCACGAGCATGCCCAGGACGAGGCGTCGCTGCGCGACTGGTTCGCGCGCATCCTCGGCAGCGACGACGAGGCGGACGAACTGATGAGCCGGTGTATCCGGCTCGACGTCGGTGCCGGGACCACGGTGGTGCGCGCCGGCGAGCCGGCCGCCTCGATGCACTTCATCCTCGACGGCCGCGTGGGGATCATGGTGCCGGCGGAGCATGGCGGCACGACCCGGGTGCGCAGTCTCGGCCGCTACACGACGATCGGGGAGATGGGGCTGATCGCGCAGACCCCGCGCAGCGCCACCATCCAGGCCGAGACCGACAGCGTGCTCTACGAGCTCACCATCGCGCAATTCGACGCGATCTCGCGCGAGCACCCGGCACTGGCGCAGAAGCTGTTGACCTATTTCATGACGATCATGGCGGAGCGACTGAGCTTCGCCAACCGCACCATCGCCGTGCTGCGACGTTAGGTCACCGCGCCGACCGGGGGGCCGGGACGGCTATTAATCTCCTGGTAACCGGTCGGGCGTACGCCTCGACCAGACATTGTTCGCAACGATCGGAAACATGAAGAAAGGGGGCGTTCGCGCTCCAGTCACGCCCATGGCCGTCGTCTCCAGCACGAGCTACATTTCTCCCGCCAGCGAGCGGATGTATCGCCAGAGCAACCTGCTCGGCGAATGGAAGGGCACGTGGACGGCCAGCGGCCAGGCGGTGAGCTTCAAGGTCGTCAACATCCGCGGCGCGGCGGCGACGGTGGAATACACCCACAACGGCCGCACCGAGCGCGGCATCGGCCAGGTCAACGGCTCGACCATCGACTTCGGCGCGGTCACGCTCGGCACCAAGAACGGGAAGACGGCGGTGCTGCTGTTTTCGGCCGGCGGCGGCAAGGCCACGGCGGTCCTCGACAAGCAGGCGCCTCCCGCCGAACAGAACAACCTGGTCGGCAGCTGGGCCGGCTATTCCGGCGACAACGGCATGGCCGCGAGCTTCCGCGTGCTGTCGGTCAGCGGCAAGGAGGCGCAGGTCAGCGTCACCAACAACGGCGTCACGCGCACCGGCACCGGCCTCGTCTTCAACAACGTCGTCATGTTCGAGCAGTCGCAGATCTCGACCACCGACGGCAAGACCGGGACGGTCATCTACCAGCTCGGCAACAAGTCCTACTCGGTCCCGGTGAGCAAGCTGACGCCGATCACGGCCTGAGCCGTCGGCTGGCCGGGCTCAGACCCCGGCCATCATCACATACTTGATCTCGAGATATTCCTCGATGCCGTGATGGGAGCCTTCGCGCCCGAGGCCGCTTTCCTTGACGCCGCCGAACGGGGCGACCTCTGTCGTGATCAGGCCGGTGTTGACGCCGACCATGCCCGACTCCAGTGCCTCGGCGACGCGCCAGACGCGGCCGAGATCGCGGGCGTAAAAATACGATGCCAAGCCGAAGGGCGAGGCGTTGCACATCGCGATCACGTCGGCCTCGTCCTTGAACCGGATCACGGGCGCAAGCGGACCGAACGTCTCCTCATGGGCGACGAGCGCATCCGCCTTGACATCGCGAAGCACGGTCGGCTCGAAGAAGGTGCGGCCGAGCGCGTGGCGCTTGCCGCCGGTGACGATCTTGGCGCCGCCTTTGACCGCATCGGCGATGTGGCGCTCGACCTTCTCGACCGCATCCTCGTTGATCAGCGGGCCCTGCGTCACGCCGGCCTCGGTGCCCTCGCCGATCTTCATCGCCGCGACCTTGGCCGCCAGCTTATCGACGAAGGCGTCGTAGATGCCATCCTGGGCGTAGAGGCGGTTGGCACAGACGCAGGTCTGGCCCATGTTGCGATATTTCGAGACGATGGCGCCTTCGACGGCCGCATCGACATCGGCATCGTCGAACACCACGAATGGCGCGTTGCCCCCGAGCTCGAGACCGAGCTTCTTCACCGTGCCCGCCGACTGGCGGTACAGGATCTTGCCGACCTCGGTCGAGCCGGTGAAGCCGACGAAGCGCACGGCCGGATGCTCGCACAGCACTTTGCCGATCGGTGGCGCATCGCCCGTGACGATGTTGAGCGCGCCCTTCGGAATTCCGGCGCGCTCGGCCAGCACGGCGAGCGCCAGCGCCGAGAGCGGCGTCTCATTGGCCGGCTTCAGCACCACGGTGCAGCCGGCGGCGAGTGCCGGGGAGACCTTGCGGGTGATCATCGAGTTCGGGAAATTCCACGGCGTGATCGCGCCACAGACGCCGATCGGCTGCTTCAACGCCAAGAGGCGCGCGTCCGGCTTCTGCGTCGGAATGGTCTCGCCATAGACGCGGCGCGCCTCCTCGGCGAAGAACTCGATATAGGCGGCGCCGATGTCGACCTCGCCGAGCGCTTCCGCAAGCGGCTTGCCCTGCTCAGAGGTCAGGATCAGCGCGAGGTCCTCGCGGTTCGCAATGATCAGCTCGAACCATTTGCGCAGGATATTGGAACGTTGCTTGGCGGTCTGCTTGGCCCAGAGCGGGAAGGCGCGCGCGGCGGCCTCGACCGCCTGCGTCGTTTCCGCTGCGCCCAGCTGCGCGATCCTGGCGAGCTCGGCGCCTGTGGCGGGATTGTTCACCGCGAACTCCGGCGTACCGACCCAGGCGCCGTCGATGTAGCACTGCTCGCGCAGCAGCGACGGGTCCTTCAGGCGGTCGCGCAGGCTGGAAGCGGCATCGGACGCGCGTGCGGCGGCGGGCGGGGTCATCGGGCATCTCCTCGAAGCGTCGGTATCTTGCTCCGAATATAGCCCTCGCGCGGCGCAGGCGCACCGTGTGTGCGCCTCACGAACGGTACATTCGATCGCCCCAACCGTGCCTTGGCGGCACCAAATGCGGTGCGCGCGGTGGCCCCGTCGTGAACGGTGTCAGGCCGCGCCGCTCATATAGGTCTCTCGCCGGCCGATCATGCGCTCGGCCGCTGCCTTGGCATCGGCCTTGGTCGAGGTCGCGCACGTCCGGTATTCCAGATCCGGCAGGCTGGCGGGATCGCGGCGGCCGAACCAGGATTTCTGACCGACCGGCAGCAGCGCCAGCGCCTGCGCCACGTTGTCGACCGCTCCGAACGAATACAGCGCCCCTGTCGCGGCGATGCGCACCTCATAGATCCCCGGGGTGATCGGTGCCTCGATATTGTCACCACGACCCGGGCGGGGATACCGCTTCCATTCGCTCCACTTTGAAATCATATCGCCCCCATGGCGGACGTTGCCGCCAAAATCATACCATCGGCTCGAAAAAGCCGGTTGTTGAACCCTTTAATGCAAAAATAGTTGCAACTCACAACAGTCCGAAGCCCGTGGTGGGAACATGGCGCCCATGTGACGGACTCGCGGCTTGATGGAACTAATCATGATTCTCTGAACATTTTGAAGCGCTGTGGCGCCCCGGCCCCCGTTCTCCCGCCCGTTATCGTTCGCGCCGCATCATCACGAGATCGCGACCACCTGCGTCCGCAGGGCGTCTTGCCGCCCGGATCGCCCCGGGGAACAATCGGGCACCGCCAGACAAGAGCGGGACGGAGGAAACCCATGCACAACAAGACCGACATCGATGGCGTGCTGCGTCAGAAGGCGGACGCACGCGAGATTCCAGGCGTCGTCGCCATCGCGGCGGATAGCAAAGGCGTGATCTATGAGGGCGCCTTCGGCAAGCGCGACCTCGGCCGCGACGACGCCATGACCACCGACAGCGTGTTCTGGATCGCCTCGATGACCAAGGCGATCACCTGCGCCGCCGGCATGCAGCTGGTCGAGCAGGGCACGCTGTCGCTGGACGCGCCGATCGGCGATGTGCTGCCGGATCTCGCCGCGCCGAAGGTGCTCGACGGCTTCGACGCGAACGGCGAGCCGATCCTACGTCCCGCGAAGACCGCGATCACGCTACGCCATCTCATGACCCACACCGCCGGCTTCTGCTACGACATGTGGAACGGCGACATGGCGGCCTATGTGCAGAAGGCCGGTACGCCCGGGATCATCACCTGCAAGAACGACGCGCTGAAGCTGCCGTTGGCGTCCGATCCCGGCACGCGCTGGGAATATGGCATCAACATCGACTTCGTCGGCAAGGCGGTGGAGGCCGCGAGCGGTCAGAAGTTGGATACATATCTGCGCGACAATCTGTTCGCGCCGCTCGGCATGGACGACACCGGCTTCAAGCTCGGCGCCTCGCAGCGCGCGCGCCTCGTCGGGATGCATGCCCGCGGTGAGGATGGCAGCCTGGCGCCCATTCCGTTCGAGATCGAGCAGGAGCCTGAATTCCATATGGGCGGGGGCGGCCTTTACGGCACGGCCGGCGACTACATCCGTTTCACCCGGATGATCCTCAACAACGGCCGGGGCAACGGCCACCAGGTGCTCAAGCCCGAGACCGTGGCGGCGATGCGCGACAATCACATCGGCGAGCTCGAGATGACGAAGATGGCCGCCGCCGTGCCCGGCGTCACCAACGACGTCGACCTCTATCCCGACATCGTGAAGAAATGGGGCCTGAGCTTCATGATCACGACGGCGCAGACCGCCGAGGGCCGTAGCGCCGGCAGCCTCGCCTGGGCCGGCCTCGCCAACACCTACTACTGGATCGACCCGGCGCGCGACGTCACCGGCGTGATCCTGATGCAGCTGTTGCCGTTCGCGGACCGGCTCTGTCTTGAGACGTTCGCGGGCTTCGAGCGCGGCGTCTATGCCGGGCTGGACGCGGCCGGCGGCAAGAAGGCGGCGTGATGAGGTGAGGGGGTGCGGAGGCGATTGAGCGCGACGATCAAGCGTGTTCGATCGTCCAGCGATCCGAACTCATCAAAAGCCTTGTTGGCGTACGACATGCCCGCAGCACGATCGATGCGCTCCCTCTCCCCGTTCTTACGGGGAGAGGATCGGGTTGAGAAGCAGCCGCGCAGGAAACATTCGTGGAGGGACCTGGACCCTCTCACCAGGATCGCATCTGACGATGCGATCCGACCTCTCCCCGCAAGCGGGGCGAGGTAAGAGGCACCGAGCGAGCTGGATCAGTTAGTCTGACGCAGTCCTCGGCTCTGACTACACCTTCAGCCGGTTCTGCGCGGCCAGCTCCTTCAGCGACACCTGCGGCCGTGCGCCGATGTGCTGGATCACCTCGGCCGCGGCCAGGCCGCCGAGCTTGCCGGCGATCTCGTAGCCGGTCTTGCGCACCAGGCCGAACAGGAAGCCCGCGGCAAATAGATCACCGGCGCCGGTGGTATCGACCAGCGTCTTGATCGGATGCGCCGGCACCGCGATCACGCCGTCGTTCGAGACCACGACGCAGCCCTTGTCGCTGCGCGTGACGATGCCGAGCGTGGCGTCCTCACGCAGCTGCTTCAGCGCGCCGTCAAAATCTGAGGTCTGGTACAACGAATGCAGCTCAGCCTCGTTGGCAAACACGAGATCGACGGTGCCGCCGCGCATCAGGTCAAGGAACTCCTCGCGATAGCGGTCGACGCAGAACGCATCCGACAAGGTCAGCGCGACCTCGCGTCCCGCATCATGCGCGATCGTCGCCGCCTTCACAAACGCATCCTTGGCGTCCTTGGGATCCCACAAATAACCCTCAAGATAGACGATGCGCGCCGCCGCAATCTGCGCGGGATCGATGTCGGCGACCGTGAGGTTCTGCGCCGCGCCGAGATAGGTATTCATGGTGCGCTCGCCGTCCGGCGTGACGATGATGTAGGAGCAGCCTGTGGCCGGGCCGTCGGTCGCGGGCGCCGTCTCGAAGGCGACGCCGGCCGCACGGATGTCGTGGGTGTACATTTTGCCGATCTGGTCGCCCTTGACCTTGCCCACATAGGCAGCACGCGCGCCGAGGCTGGCCAGGCCGACGATGGTATTGGCCCCGGAGCCGCCCGACATCTCGGTCGCCGGGCCCATATCCGCATAAATCGCCGCCGCACGCGCCTCGTCGATCAGCGCCATGCCGCCTTTGGTCATGCCGTGCTTGGCGAGGAAGGCCTCATCGGCCTGCACCAGCACGTCGAAAATCGCGTTGCCGATCCCGAGAACATCGTATTTCGCGTCAGTCATTCACTGGCCCCGTTTACGGCGTTTTGCAAACGCTGCGGCCTATCACAAGCGGCGCTGCTATAGAAGCCTCATGATCCGATCATTCGTGACCGTGTTGTCAGGAACACTCAGCTCGCGCCTGCTCGGCTTCGGCAGAGATGCGCTGATCGCCGCGCTGCTCGGCGCGGGACCGGTTGCCGATGCGTTTCTCGCGGCGTTTCAGCTCGTCAACGTCATCAGGCGGCTGCTGACGGAGGGCGCGCTCAACGCCGCGCTGGTGCCGGCCTGGCTGCGAATATACCAGTCGGCCGGGCCGAACGGGGCGGCTGCCTTCGCCGGCCGCGTGCTCGGAACGGTCAGCGCGGGCCTGTGTGCGGCGTCGCTCGCGCTTGCTGTGCTGATGCCGTTCACGATGACGGTGCTTGCGCCCGGCTTTTCCGGTGACGAGACGCTGACCATGGCCGTGAACGATGCGCGGTTGATGCTGCCTTATCTCGCCTTCGCCGGTCCTTCCACGGTGCTGCTCGCGCTGTCGAGCGCCCGCGGACGTTTCGCGCTGGCCGCCTTTGCGCCGCTGCTGTTCAACGTTGCGCTGATCGCCGTGACGATGGTGCTGCTGCTGCAACAGCCGGATCCCGCACGCGCCGCCGTGCTGCTCGCGGCCACGATCGGCGCCGCCGGCCTGGTGCAACTCATGATGCTGGCGCAGCGCGGAGACAGGAGCCGCGTCGCCTCGCCGGTTCGGATCTCGATGGATGCCGCGATGCGCGGCTTCTTCGCCCGCGCGCTGCCCGGCATGGTGGCGAGCGCAGGGCCGCAGTTGCTGGCCGTCGGCGCCGCGATCATCGCCTCCGCGACTCCGTCCGCCGTGTCGTGGCTGTATTTCGCCAATCGCCTCATCGAGCTGCCGCTCGGCCTGGTCGGGGTTGCGATGGGGACGGTGCTGGTGCCTGAGCTGACGCGCGCGCTGCATGCCGGCAACGACGCGGCGCTCTCCGAGGTACAATCGCGCGGGCTGGAGTTGACGATGGGCCTTGCGCTGCCGGCAACGCTCGGACTGATGATTCTGAACGCGCCGATCGTTGGTTTGCTGTTCGAACATGGCGCGTTCGGCGCCGATGACGCCGCAGCGACGGCACAGGTGCTGACGTGGCTCGCGGCCGCCCTGCCGGCGCAGGTGCTGACCAAGGCGCTGCAGCCGGCGTTCTTCGCGCGCGAGGACACGACGACGCCGCTGCGCGCGACCTTGATCGGCTGCGGCGTGGCGATCGCGCTGGCATTCCTGCTCGGTCAGATCTTTTCGGCAAGCGGGATCGCCGCCGGTCTTGCGCTCGGCGCCTGGGCCAACGCGATCGTGCTGCTGCGGCGTGGCGCGGCGAGCTTCGGTTTCGCGATCTCCAGCGCAACGCGGCGCCGGCTGCCGCGCATCGCGCTCGCTGCCATCGTGATGGCAGCGGCGCTCTGGGTGGTCGCCGCCGGCACCGTTCGGGTCACGGTCGGCAGTCACGCCGGCACCGCACTTCTGCTCGCCGGCCTGATCGGCGGCGCCATCATCCTCTACGCTGCGTTGCTCGTGGCGCTCGGGGTCGTCGACTGGCGGCAGTCGCTGCGGGCCATCCGGCAGAGATCCGCTCGCGACCTGCCCGCTGGCGACTTGCACGTTTGAGGCGCCCGTGCCAAACGACGCAGCAAATCCATCATCTGGAACAGCGACCATGGCCTTCGTGGAACGGGTTTTCTCCGGCGTTCAGCCGACCGGCAACCTGCATCTCGGCAACTATCTCGGCGCGATCGTCAACTTCGTGAAGATGCAGGAGACGCACAACTGCATCTATTGCGTCGTCGACATGCACGCGATCACGATGCCGATCGACGTTTGGGGCGGTCCGGCCGAGCTCGCGCGCAACACCCGCGAGGTCACCGCGGCTTTCATCGCCGCCGGCATCGACCCGAAGAAGCACATCGTTTTCAACCAGAGCCAGGTCTCCGGCCATGCCGAGCTTGCCTGGATCTTCAATTGCGTGGCGCGCATCGGCTGGCTGAACCGCATGACGCAGTTCAAGGAGAAGGCCGGCAAGGATCGTGAGAACGCATCGGTCGGCCTGTACGACTATCCGGTGCTGATGGCGGCCGACATCCTGCTGTATCGCGCGACCCATGTTCCGGTCGGCGAGGACCAGAAGCAGCATCTCGAGCTCTCGCGCGACATCGCCCAGAAGTTCAACAATGATTTCGGCGACTCGATCCGGGCGCAGGGTTTTGGCGACGGTCTGTTCTTTCCGCTGCCGGAGCCGTTCATCACCGGTCCCGCGACGCGCGTGATGTCGCTGCGCGACGGCACCAAAAAGATGTCGAAGTCCGATGCGTCGGACTATTCGCGCATCAACTTGACCGACGACGCCGACACCATCGCGCAGAAGGTCCGCAAGGCCAAAACCGACCCGGAACCGCTGCCGAGCGAGGAGAAGGGGCTGGATACGCGTCCCGAGGCCGACAACCTGGTCGGCATCTATGCGGCGCTGTCGGATCGCAGCAAGGCGGACGTGCTCAGGGAGTTCGGCGGCGGCCAGTTCTCAAGCTTCAAGAACGCGCTGGTCGAGCTGTGCGTCACCAAGCTCGGTCCGATCGCCGCCGAGATGAAGCGCCTGACGGCCGATCCCGGCTATGTCGATTCCGTGCTGGTCGACGGCGGCGAACGCGCCCAGGCGATCGCCGCGGAGACGATGAAGACCGCCAAGGACATCGTCGGCTTCATCCGCAAGGCCTGAGCTCCCGTAGCCCGGATGAGCGAAGCGACATCCGGGTTCACACGAACTGCATGCTTGAACCCGGATGTCGCTTCGCTCATCCGGGCTACGAGACCACCGGCGTTCGTCTGGAGCGCAAGCGCCCGCGTCCGTCAGATGGAACCCGCGGGCCCTCTCCCCAATCAAGACGGGCTGTGGCAGCATCGCGCCCCGATCGACGCGCAACGGCAGGCGGGACCACCATGGCGGCGCAGCGGCAGAGCTATCAGACCGGCCACGCGCCGAAATGCCTGGTCGTGGTCGACGAGAGCGCCGAATGGGACCGTGCGATCCGTTATGCCGGGCGCTGGGCGGTGCGCGGCGGCGGCCACATCGTCATGCTGCACATCATTGAGACCGAGGACCAGAACCAGCAATGGCTGGGGGTCGCCGACCTGATGCGCGCGGAGGCGCAGGACGAGGCCAATGCCGCGCTCGATGAGGCGGCGGCGATGCTGGCCAACATCGGCGCTGCCACGCCGGAACGGGTGATCCGCGAGGGGGAGCCAACAACGCAGATCCTGGCAACGATCGAGCATGACAACGATATCGCGCTGCTGGTGCTGGCCGCGCATGCCGGCCCCGAAGGCCCGGGACCGCTGGTCACCCATGTCATCAAGACCGTCGGCGCCTTCCCGATCCCGCTGGTGATCGTCCCCGGCGATCTGAGCGACGCCGATATCGACGCGCTTTCATAGGGTTAAGCCCATAATGCGGGCGACACCCTCTTGATCGTGCGCGTCTCCTCGCCATCTGCTATGACGACACCACAGGCCGGCCTTGAACCGGCGCTGCCGGAGAAAACCATGTTCATCCAAACCGAAGCCACCCCTAATCCCGCCACCTTGAAGTTCATCCCGGGCCGCGTCGTGCTGCCGGCCGGCACGATGGAGTTCGCGAGCCGCGACGCCGCCGCGCGCTCCCCGCTGGCCGAACGCCTGTTCGCCGTCGACGGTGTGACGGGCGTGTTCTACGGCGCCGACTTCATCACCGTGACCAAGAGCGACGGCGAATGGCAGCACCTCAAGCCGGCCATCCTCGGCGCCATCATGGAGCACTACATGTCGGGCGCGCCGCTGCTCGCCGATGGCAGCGCCGCCAACGACGCCTCCGCTGACGAGGACGACGAGTTCTTCGACGAGGCCGACACCGAGACCGTCGGCATGATCAAGGATCTGATCGAGAGCCGCGTCCGTCCGGCGGTCGCCAATGACGGCGGCGACATCACCTTCCGCGGCTTCAAGGACGGCATCGTCTATCTCAACATGAAGGGCGCCTGCTCCGGCTGCCCGTCATCGACGGCGACCCTGCAGCATGGCATCCAGAACCTGCTGAAGCACTTCGTGCCGGAAGTGGTCGAAGTCCGGCCAATGTGAAACGAAGCGGGTAGCGGACGGAGATTTTTCATTCGCCGCTCGGCGATCGCTATCCGCTCTCTCGCCTTTAGGCTCTGGCACATCGAAACCGGGACTGTTGCGCCCCGGAATCCCGCCTGCGAGCTTACTCCGTCGTGCCCGGGCTCGTCCCGGGCATCCACGTCGTTCCCAGCATGCCGGACGACGTGGATGGCCGGGAGAAGCCCGGCCATGACGACGTGGTGAAAGGCGAATGCGAGACAGCGACCGTCGGATGCGATAGCCCTGCTCTCCTCAGGCCGCCTTGCCGATGGTGGCGGCTTCCGCGGCTGCCTGGCGCATGTTCGACGACATCTCGCTGGTGACCGCGCTCTGCTCGCCGACCGCCTGGGCCGTCGACGAGACATAGGCGTCGACGCTCTGGATCGCGGCCTTGATGGCGTCGAGCGCGCCGACGACGTCGGATGAGATGCCGTTGAGATTGCCGATCTCGCTGCCGATGCGGTCCGTCGCCTGCTTGGCCTGATTGGCGAGGTTCTTCACCTCGCCGGCGACCACTGCGAAGCCCCGCCCAGCCTCGCCGGCACGCGCCGATTCGATCGTGGCATTGAGCGCGAGCAGATTGATCTGGCCGGTGATGCTGCCGATCAGCTCGACGATGCTGCTCATCGCGCCGGCCGCCGACGACAGCCGCTTGGCCTGCTGGTCCGCATCGTCGACGCGCGTCACGGCGGCGGTCGCCGTCTCCTTCGACTTGGCCATGGCGTCGGCGATCTGCTGCACCGATGAATTGAGCTGCTCGGCACCGGCCGCGACATGCTCCATCATGCCGCGCACCTTGTCGCCCTTCATCCGGGTGATCACCTGCGCGGTCACGTCGCTCGCGAATTTCACGATCTTGAACGGCTTGCCGTTGAGATCCTTGATCGGATTGTAGGTCGCCTGGATCCACACCTGACGGCCGCCCTTGCCGGCGCGCTCATACTCGCCGCTCTGAAACTCGCCGCGCGCCAGCGCGGCCCAGAACTCGCGGTACTCAGAGCTCTCGCCTGCACCCGGCGGCATGAACATCCGGTGATGCCTGCCTTTGATGTCGGCGAGCGTGTAGCCGAGCGTCTTGAGGAAGTTGTCGTTGGCGTCGAGCACATGGCCATTCATGTCGAACTCGATCACCGCCTGGGACTTGCGGATCGCCGCGATCTGGCCGGCGAAGTCGGCCGCCATCAGCTTCTGCTGCGTGACGTCGGAGGCGTATTTCACGACCTTGAACGGCCGCCCGGTGTCGTCGAGGATCGGATTGTAGGAGGCAAGAATCCAGACCTCCCTGTTGTCCTTGCCGCAACGCTTGTACTCGCCCGAGCGAGGTTCACCGCGGTTGAGGCTTGCCCAGAACTCCTTGTAGGCCACGCTGTCGCGCTCGTGCGGGAGCACGAACATGCTATGGTGCCGGCCCTTGATCTCGCCGAGCGTATAGCCCATCGCGCCGAGGAATTGATCGTTGGCATCGATGATCGTTCCATCGAGATTGAACTCGATCACCGCCTGCACACGTCCGATCGCGGCGATCTTGCCGGCATCCTCGATGCTGCGCATCTTCTGCGCCGTGATGTCGGAGGCAAACTTGATGATCTTCACCGGCGTGCCGCCATCGAGCACCGGATTGTAGCTCGCCTGGATCCACACCGGCCGCTCGCCTTTGCCGAAGCGCTTGTACTCGCCTGAGCGGAACTTGCCGCGCTTGAGGTCGGACCAGAACGCCTTGTACTCGGCACTCTCACGCAGCTGCGGCGCGACGAACATGCGGTGGTGCCTGCCCTTGATCTCGTCGAGCGCGTAGCCCATCGCATCGAGAAAGTTCTTGTTGGCGGTGATGATCGTTCCGTCGATGCCGAATTCGATCACGGCCTGGGAGCGATTGATCGCCTCGACCTGGGCCAATGCATCGCGTGATGCCGAGCTGCCTGACCAGAATGACATGGAAGATCCTCTTCTCGGGACGTGGGGCGACGCCTGCTTCGGCAGGGAGCATCAGCCGGAGCGACATATGCAGGGGACAACTCCCACACGCCCGGAAAGATTTGCTTAAATGATCGGAAATTCAGTAGTTTACCTGCCTGCTGGTTGCCGCGTGATGCGTTTTTCCTGATCAGGATGTAAGAAGACGGCAACCGACTTTATCAAAGTACCCAAAAAGGTATTCCGCGCTCCCTCACTGCGAACCTGACCGGATGTTGATCCTCGCCATCGATACTGCCCTCGACCATTGCGCCGCCGGCGTTCTCAATACTGATTCGGCCGAGATGATCGCCCAGGACACACTGCCCATGAAGCGGGGCCACGCCGAGGCGTTGATGCCGCTGCTCGCGCGCGTGATGCAGCAATCCGGCATCGGCTTTCCCGAGCTCGACCGGATCGCCGTCACCACCGGCCCTGGCAGTTTCACGGGACTGCGGGTCGGGCTCTCCGCGGCGCGCGGCATCGGCCTTGCCGCTCACAAGCCCGTCGTCGGTGTCACGACGCTCTCGGCCTATGCGGCGCCGGTCGTCGGCGAAGACCGCGATCATCCGGTGATCTCGGCCATCGATGCCCGGCACGATCATGTCTACTACCAAGTCGTGAGCGGCAGCGGCGAGGCGCTGGTTGCGCCGCAGGTCGCTGCGATCGACGACGTGCTGGTGGCCGCGCGCTTCGGTGCGCCGCATCTCGTCGGCAATGCCGCGTCGGTGCTGGCCGAGCGTTGGCGTGCTTCGGATCCCGCGCCGGTCGCGGTCGATGTATCGGCCGGTCCCGATATCATGTGGGTCGCCTGGCTCGGCGCGGCGGCGGATCCTGCCCTCGCGCCAGCACGGCCGTTCTATCTGCGCGCGCCCGACGTCAAGCCGCCGGCGCAGGCAGCTCTTGATCCGGTCAAGACGGCCTCCTCGCAATGAACATGTTCTTCCGCTGGCTCGGCCGCACCAAACCATCGATCGAGGCCGCCACTGCGCGCGACGCCGACAGGCTCGCTTCGATTCACGCCGCGTCGTTCCACCGCGGCTGGGGCGAAGGCGAGTTCGAGGTCATGCTGGCCGAACGCAACACGGTGATCCACCGTTTGCAACTCGGTCGCAAACTCATTGGCTTCATCGTCTCGCGCATCGGTGCCGACGAGGCCGAGATTTTGTCGGTTGCGCTTGACCCAAATCAGCGCGGTCGCGGCCTTTCTCGTGATTTGTTGCTGACACATCTCGGACATCTGGCAGGTCGCGGCGTTCGCACGGTTTTTCTCGAAGTCGAGGAGAACAACCAGCCGGCGCGCCGGCTGTATGAACGCGCCGGTTTCGCCATCGTCGGCCGCCGGGAACGCTATTACCTGCAGCCTGGCGGGGAACAGTTGAACGCGCTTCTGATGCGCCGGGACTTGTCGTAACCTGCGCTTGGTGGCAGAAAGCGCATCCTTGAGGCGAGACACAATGACTTCCTTGAAGACAACGCCAGCGCCCAATTCCACCGGTATCGAGGCCCGTTGCGCCGCCACCGGCATGCGGATGACCGAGCAGCGCCGGGTCATCGCCCGCGTGCTCGCCGAGGCGAGCGACCATCCCGACGTCGAGGAACTGTATCGGCGCTGTGTCGCGGTCGACGACAAGATCTCGATCTCCACGGTCTACCGGACCGTGAAGCTGTTCGAGGACGCCGGCATCATCGAGCGTCACGATTTCCGCGAAGGCCGTGCCCGCTACGAGCAGATGCGTGACAGCCATCACGACCACCTGATCAATCTGCGTGACGGCAAGGTGATCGAGTTCACCTCCGAGGAGATCGAGAAGCTGCAGGCCGAGATCGCCCGCAGGCTCGGCTACAAGCTGGTCGACCACCGGCTCGAGCTGTATTGCGTGCCGCTCGACGAAGAGACGAATGGCTGACGCGGCTCCGCCTTCCCCGCTCGATCTCGTCATTTTTGATTGCGACGGCGTGCTGGTCGACAGCGAGGTGATCTCCTGTCAGGCGCACGCCGACGTGCTTAGCAGTTGCGGCTATCCGATCACTGCGAATCAGGTGTTCGACCGTTTCCTCGGCCGTTCCTCCAAACAGGCGACGCTGGAGGTGGAGGCCGAGCTCGGCCGCAGCTTGCCCGCCGACTTCAATGCGCGGTTGCAGGACCGGCTGTTCCGCGCCTTCGAGCAGGACCTTCATCCCGTCCCCGGAATCGTCGAGACACTCGACGCGCTTCAGCTCCCGGTCTGCGTGGCGTCGTCCGGCTCGCATCAGCGCATGCGGGTCAGCCTCGGCGCGACCCGCCTTTATGACCGTCTTGCCCCGCACATCTTCTCGTCGTCGCAGGTCGAGAACGGCAAGCCGGCGCCCGATCTGTTCCTGTTCGCGGCGGCCCAGATGAGGGCTCGTCCCGCTGCCTGCGTGGTGGTCGAGGACAGCCTCGCCGGTATCCGGGGCGGCGTCGCCGCCGGAATGACCGTGCTCGGGTTCCATGGCGGCAGTCATTGCCGGCCCGGTCACGCGGAAAGCCTGCGCGCGGCCGGCGCAGAGCTGGTGTTCGACGATATGCGCCAGCTGCCAATGATTCTCAGCCGGCTGGCTGAGAAAACGGGGCCACTCGCTGGATTTTCGGCGGTCTAGCCTATATCTGAGGCCCGCGCCGAGTTCGGCGCGCCTCCGACCGCTGCAAGGGTCCATGACGCCGCCGCGCAAGCTGCACATCAAATCCTATGGCTGCCAGATGAATGTCTACGATGCCCAGCGCATGGTGGACACGCTGGGGGCTGAGGGATTCGTCGAAACGGCCGACGCGGGCGACGCCGATCTCGTCATCCTCAACACCTGCCACATCCGCGAGAAGGCCTCCGAAAAGGTCTATTCGGAGCTGGGCCGGCTGCGGGTGGCGAAAGAGGAGGCCGCCCGGTCGGGCCGCGCGATGCAGATCGCGGTCGCCGGCTGCGTGGCCCAGGCCGAGGGTGTGGAAATCATCTCCCGCGCGCCCACCGTCGACGTCGTGGTCGGGCCGCAGAGCTATCACCATCTGCCGCAGCTGCTGGCGCAGGCCAGCCGTGGCGAGCGCGCGATCGAGACCGAGTTTCCCGCCGAGGACAAGTTTGGTTTCCTCGCCAAACCCAGCCGCGAGGCGATACGCGCCCGCGGCGTGTCGGCTTTCGTCACGGTGCAGGAGGGTTGCGACAAGTTCTGCACCTTCTGCGTGGTGCCGTACACACGCGGCGCCGAAATGTCGCGCCCGGTGGCACGGATTGTCGACGATGTCATGCAGCTCACCGACAGCGGTGTCCGCGAGATCACGCTGATCGGCCAGAACGTCAACGCCTATCATGGCGAGGGTCCGGACGGCCGCACCTGGACGCTCGGCCGGCTGCTCTACCGGATCGCCGAGATCCCGGGTGTGGCCCGCATCCGCTATTCCACCAGCCATCCGAATGACGTCGACGACGGCCTGATCGCCGCGCATCGCGACCTCACCGCCGTCATGCCGTTTGTGCATCTTCCGGTGCAGTCGGGATCCGACCGGATCCTCGCGGCCATGAACCGGAAGCACAGCGCGGCCGACTATCGGCGGGTTGTCGACCGTTTCCGCGGCGCGCGGGACGACATTGCATTCTCGTCCGACTTCATCGTCGGGTTCCCCGGCGAGACCGAGGAAGATTTTCGCGCCACCCTCGCGCTGATCGATCAAATCGGTTACGCTGCGGCCTATTCTTTCAAGTATTCGCCGCGCCCGGGAACGCCGGCGGCGGACATGCAGGAGATGGTGTCAGCGACCGAGATGGACGAGCGATTGGAGCGCCTCCAGAGCTTGATCGACAGCCAGCAGGCAGCCTTCAACAAGGCCGCGATTGGCTCGGTCGTCGACGTGTTGTTCGAGCGCGAGGCCCGCAAGCCGGGTCAGCTGGTCGGACGCACGGCCTATCTGCAGCCAGCCCATGTGATGGCGTCCAGCGACATCATCGGTCAGGTTCTGCCGGTCAGGATCGACAGTCTCGAGCGCTACAGCCTGCTCGGCGAGCTCGTGGCGACGACAGCGGCTCCGATTCCCGAAGCCGCCATGCCCCTCGCGTCCATCGGAGGCTGAGCACTTGCCCAAGAGCGCATCGGACTCATCTTCCCTCGCTCCCAGCCGCAAGTTCGACCGCGACATGTCCATGCCCCCCGAAACCCAGGTCGTCATCGATTTCGACGACAATCGTGCCGCCTCCGCGCTGGTCGGCCCCTACGGCCAGAACCTCGCGCTGGTCGAGCGCCGCCTCGGCGTCGTCGTGGACTCGCGCGGCAACCACATCACCATCGGCGGCAGCCGGGATGGCTGCGACGCGGCGCGACGCGTGCTGGAGTCGCTGTATGCCCAGGCCATCAAGGGCCAGGATCTCTCGCAAGGCGACGTCGACGGCGCGATCCGCGCCGTTGTCGCGCAGGGCTCGCTGTTCGAGTTCGACGCCAAGAACGGCAAGAACGCGTTCGAGAGCATCAATCTGCGCAAGCGCCCGGTGCGCGCCCGCACGGCTGCGCAGGATTCCTACATCCGCGCGCTGAAGCGTCATGAGCTCGTGTTCGGCATCGGCCCGGCGGGCACCGGCAAGACCTGGCTCGCGGTGGCGCACGCCGCGCAGCTGTTCGAGCGCAAGGAAGTCGACCGCATCATCCTGTCGCGCCCCGCGGTCGAAGCCGGCGAGCGGCTTGGCTTCCTGCCCGGCGACCTGCGCGAGAAGGTCGACCCGTATCTGCGTCCGATCTACGACGCGCTGTACGATCTGATGGATGCGCGTGTCGTCGAGCGCGCGCTGCAGGCCAATGAGATCGAGATCGCGCCGCTCGCCTTCATGCGCGGCCGCACTTTGACCAACGCGGCGATCATTCTCGACGAGGCGCAGAATACGACCTCGATGCAGATGAAGATGTTCCTGACGCGTCTCGGCGAGAACAGCCGCATGATCATCACCGGCGATCCATCTCAGGTCGACCTGCCGAATGGCCAGACGTCGGGGCTGGCCGAAGCCGCGCGCCTGCTCGATGGCGTCGAGGGCATCGCCCAGGTCAGGTTCACCGGTGAGGACGTCATTCGCCACGAATTGGTGGCGCGCATCGTTGCGGCCTATGAGGGCCCGCAGGCCCGCTGATCCCCGGAGCACGCCGATGGGCGCGCGATGCCAGCGCCATTCGCACAGAACTCGACCAGGATGCCACAAAGTCCCATTCCGATCACCGAGGTCATTGTCGCCGCCGACTGCTGGCAGGACCAGCCCGACGCCGAGGACGTCATACAACGCGCCATCATCGCCGCCGCAGAGATGGTTGATGCCGACGTGGGCGATGCCGAGATCGCGGTCATGCTGACCGATGATGGCGGCATCCGCACCCTGAACAGCAATTGGCGCGGCATCGACAAGCCGACCAACGTGTTGTCATTCCCGGCGCTGCAGCCGACGGGCCCGCGCGGCGACGAGGACGCGCCGCGCATGCTCGGCGACATCGCCATCGCCTACGAGACGATGCGCCGCGAGGCCGATGAGGAGCAGAAGCCGTTCGCGCATCATCTCAGCCATCTCACCGTGCACGGCTTCCTGCATCTGATCGGCTACGATCACGAGACCGATGACGAGGCCGAGGAGATGGAGGCGCTAGAGACCGAAATCCTGGCCCATCTCGGCATCCCCGATCCCTATGCCGACCGGGAACGGATGCATTGACCATGGCCGACTCCGAGCCCATCCATGACAACCCGCGCCAGACGCGCAATCTGCCGGCCGTGGTGCCGCCGTCCGAGCTCGGCCGTTCGCCGAGCGAGAACTGGCTGCTTCGTGCGTTGCGCAACCTGTTCGGCTGGAAGGGCGGCGGATCGGTGCGCGACGATCTGCAGGTCGTGCTCGATGCCTCGACGCCCGACGACATCGGCTTCTCGGCGGTCGAGCGCACGCTCTTGCGCAACATCCTCGACCTGCACGAGCGGCGGATCGCCGACGTCATGGTGCATCGGGCCGACATCGTTGCCGTGCGGCGTGACATCACGCTGGGCGAGCTGATGAGTCTGTTCGAAAGCGCGTCGCATTCACGCCTGGTGGTCTACAACGACACGCTCGACGACCCCGAGGGCATGGTTCATATCCGCGACCTGCTCGCCTACATGACGGCGCAGGCGCGCGTCTCCGATGATGCGAAGGCCCGGCGCAAGAAGCCGCTGCCTGCCGGGCTCGACCTGAAGAGCGTCGAGCTGTCGATGCCGCTGTTCGAGGCCAACATCATCCGTAAATTGCTCTACGTGCCGCCCTCCATGCGCGCGATCGACCTGCTGGCGCAGATGCAGGCCTCGCGCATTCACCTCGCGCTCGTGGTCGACGAATATGGCGGCACCGACGGGCTGGTCTCGATCGAGGACATCGTCGAGCAGATCGTCGGCGAGATCGACGATGAGCATGACAGCGACGAGCCGCCCGCGATCATGCGGCAGGCCGACAACGCATTCATCGCGGATGCGCGCGCGAGCCTCGAGGATGTCCGCCGGGTGATCGGCGAGGAGTTCGTCACGGGCGAGGCCGGCGAAGGCGTCGAAACCCTGGGCGGCTATCTCGTCAACCATGTCGGCCGGCTGCCGGTGCGCGGCGAGCTGATCTCGGGCCCCGGCAATTTCGAGGTCGAGGTGCTCGACGCCGACCCGCGCCGGGTCAAGCGGCTCCGTATCGCTCCGCGCAAGGAGCGGCCGACGCCGCGGCCGCCGCGCGAAAGCCGGCGCCGCGAGGCCGCACCCGAAACGGCGCCCGAGACGACACCAGAGACAACATCCGAGAGCGGCACCGCAGCCGAGCCGCCGCGACCGGTGGAGACCGGCCCCGCGTCCGGTCATGACGACAGCAGCCCGCCCCAAGGCGACGGAGCAAGCTCACAGTGATCCGCTTATCGATGATCCGCGGCCTCGTGCTTGGAATTGTCCTGGCCTGGGGCTGGAAGCGCGCGGCCATTGCGCTCGCGGCAGGCGCCGTCTCCTCGCTAGCGATGGCCCCGTTCAATGCCTGGCCGGTACTGGCCGTCACCTTCCCTGTGCTGGTCTGGCTGATCGATGGCGCGGCGGCGGGACGGCGGCGCGGCATTCCGGCGGCCGCCTTGACCGGCTTCTGCTTTGGCATGGGCTATTTCGTCCCGGGGCTGTACTGGATCGGTAACGCCTTTCTGGTCGACGCCGATACGTTCGCCTGGCTGATGCCGTTCGCAGTTCTTGGGCTCCCGGCCTATCTCGCGCTGTTCCCAGCACTGGGCTTTGCGCTCGCTCGGTTGTTGTGGACACGTGATGCAACCCGTATCCTGGCGCTGGCTGTCTGCCTGACCGCCAGCGAATGGCTGCGCGGCCACGCCCTGACCGGCTTCCCCTGGAACACGTTCGGCTATGCGCTATCCCAGCCGCTCGCGCTGGCGCAAGCAGCGTCGCTGGTCGGCATCTGGGGCATGACGTTTGTCACGATCGCGGTTTTTGCCAGCCCCGCGGTGCTGATCGATGGCAAGACCTGGCGGGAGGGCTGGCGCGCGCCGGCGGCAGCCGCTGCCGGGCTGGTTCTCTTGGGCGTGTTCGGCGCCGTCAGGCTCGGTCAGCATCCCACCGCCTTCGTCCCCGATCTCAAGCTGCGGATCATGCAGCCGAATTTGCAGCAGGACGTCAAATTTAACTACGGCGCCAAGGCCGATGTGATGCGGCGCTACCTCGCCCTCTCCGACCGCGCGTCGGGTCCGAAGTCGACAGGCGTGCGCGACACCGACGTCCTGATCTGGCCTGAATCCGCATTCCCGTTCTTCCTGACCCGCGAAGCCGACGCGATGGGCCAGATCGCTGACCTGCTGCCGGCCGGAACGGTGCTGATCACCGGTTCGGTCCGCGCGCCGGACGGCCCGCGCACTGGCCCCATCACGCGCGCCTATAACTCGATCTATGTGATCGATCACGACGGCACCGTGCTGTCGGTCTACGACAAGCTCCATCTGGTCCCGTTTGGCGAGTTTCTCCCGTTCCAGAATCTGCTCGAGCGGATCGGGCTGGAGCAGCTGACCCGGGTGCAAGGCGGCTTCATCCCTGGTACGATCCGGCGCAACCTGGACGTGCCACACGCGCCGCGTGTATTGCCGCTAATCTGCTACGAAGCCATATTTCCGACTGATAGTGCAGCTAATGACGACCGACCGGGCTGGATCGTCAACCTGACCAATGACGGCTGGTTTGGTGTTTCGACCGGTCCTCATCAGCATCTGCAACAGGCGCAATGGCGCGCCATCGAGCAGGGGCTTCCATTAGTTCGATCAGCGAACACGGGCATCTCTGCCGTGATCGATCCTGTCGGCCGCATTATTTCGCAACTATCTCTGGGCACTGAGGGTGTGCTCGACGCTATGCTGCCTGTTGCCCTGCAGCCCACGATCTATGCGAGATTCGGCGATATTCCGGCTGCCATCCTGTTAGTGCTCGCCCTGAGCACAGTCGTTCGCAGACGTGTTGCTCAAAAGCTTCCCTGACGACAGCAAGATTCTGTTTCTTTCCGGGTGCGTAAGATTTTTTTTGACAAGCAAAACCCCAAGTGTTGACAGATAGCTGCTGCAATTCGCATTCTCGCGCGGCAGCACGATCCGCTCAGTTTGCTGCTCGACCGTCCATCGTTAGTACGACATGAGAGCAGAAATTGACGGTGTGAGCGCCTGAGGCATACTGCGACCGCCTCGTTACGAGGCCATACTGAGGAGTTGAGAGATGTCGACGAAAGCGCCCAACCCTGTTGACAAGCATGTCGGCAGCCGGGTGCGGATGCGCCGTATCATGCTGGGAATGAGCCAGGAAAAACTTGGTGAGGCTCTCGGACTCACGTTCCAGCAGATACAGAAGTACGAAAAAGGCACCAATCGAGTCGGCGCCAGCCGGATCCAGCAGATCTCTGAAGTTCTGCAGGTCCCTGTCTCGTTCCTGTTCGAAGGCGTCCCGAGTGGTGGGACCAATGGTGAGGCTTTCGGCGAGGGCGCCTCTCCGGCCTATGTATCTGATTTTCTGGCAACCTCCGAAGGGCTGGCGTTGACCCGCGCGTTTACGCGGATCCACGACTCGAAGCTTCGCCGCAGCATCGTCGACCTGGTCGAGCAGATTGCTGATCGCGAGGCGCCGGAAGAGGGTGAGGGCTGAGCCACGCTGATGCGCTGGCGCTGACATTCCTATCGCGGCCGTGCCTCATATGACGTCTCTCATATGAATGTCAGCGCCCACGGGGGGCCATGAGCGAGCAAAGCCTTGCGGAAGGATCACATTCCGCAATGCCAATGATCCGATAGACAAGTTCGATCACGACCATTAGAGCGCGATGGCTTCCCTTCGGGAAACGCTGTCGCGCTCTAAGTCATTTTGTGCGCATGTGCGCGCGGCAACGTGGCCGCTCTCCGGGCAGCGCCCGTCGACCGCAGCCTCCGTCGAATATCCTTTGGTAACCATAAAGAACTGCTCGCAAAGCTCATGACTGCCATCAACAATACGTTCGATAGTCGCACAATTCTCGAAGGCATCCGCCAGTGGGTCGAGATCGAAACGCCGACCGAGGCGCCCGACAAGGTCAATGAGCTCGCGTCTGTGGTCGCCGCCGGCTATCGCGGGCTCGACGCCAAAGTCGAGCGGATTCCCGGTCGCAACGGCTGCGGCGACCATCTCGTGGCGCGCTCGTCATGGGGGCAGGAGGAGCCAGGCATTCTGGTGCTGAGCCATCTCGACACGGTGCACCCGATCGGCTTCATCCAGCGCCTTCCGTTCTCGATCGACGGCGATGTCGCCTACGGGCCCGGCATCTACGACATGAAGGGCGGCGCCTATCTCGCCTATCACGCCTTTCGTCAAATCTGCGCGGACGGCCAGCGATCGCCGCTCGGCATTACTCATTTGTTCGTCTCAGACGAAGAGATCGGCAGCCCGACATCGCGCGCGCTGATCGAAGAGGAGGGGCGCAAGGCCAAATATGTGCTCGTCACCGAGCCCGCGCGCGATGGCGGCAAGATCGTCACCGGCCGCAAGGGCGTAGCGCGCTTCGACGTGTCGATCCGCGGCGTGCCTGCGCATGCCGGCGCGCGCCCGCAGGACGGTCGCAGTGCGATCCGCGAACTCGCCAATGTGATCCACGCGCTCGAGGCACTGAATGACCCGGCACGCGGCATCACCGTGAATGTCGGCGTGGTGCGCGGCGGCACACGTCCGAACGTGATCGCCGAGGAAGCCCATGCGGAGGTTGATGCGCGGCTGCCGACCCCCGGTGATGCCGACGAGATCGTACCGAAGATCCTCGGTTTGAAGTCGCGCAGCGAGGGCGTCACCGTCGAGGTGAAGGGCGAGGTCAACCGGCCGCCCTACGTCAAGGGCAATGCCGGCGCTGCGCTGTTCGAGCATGCGAGAACACTTGCCGAAGAGCTCGGCTTCGATCTCGTCGACACCTACACCGGCGGCGGCTCCGACGGCAATTTCACAGCACCATTCACTGCAACGCTCGACGGGCTCGGCGTCGACGGCAAGGGCGCGCATACGCATTACGAACAGATGTACATCTCCTCGATCGAGCCGCGGGCGCGTCTGCTCCACCGGCTATATCAGACGCTGCGATGAGCCTTGCGATGATGCCCATCGACGACGATCACACCGGCGACGGAGCCCTGCATGGCCAGGGCTCGTTCTTCGGCCGGCGCAAGGGTCACAAGCTGCGGACGCACCAGGCCGACCTGGTCGAGAATCTGCTGCCGCATCTCGCGCTCGACCTGTCGGCCCCCGCCGACGTCGTGCTGCCGACGCTGTATGATCCACCGGTCGACGCGCTGCGGCTCGAGATCGGCTTCGGCGGCGGCGAGCATCTCGCGGCGGAGGCCAAGGCCTACCCCACGACGGGCTTCATCGGCTGCGAGCCCTATGTCAACGGCATGGCCAAGATCCTCTCGGCGATCGAGGCCGACGACATCGGCAACATCCGGCTGCTCGCTGGTGACGCAGCCGAGCTGCTGGCCTGGCTGCCCCCGCAGTCGCTGCAGCGGATCGATCTCATTCATCCGGATCCATGGCCGAAGCGGCGGCATTGGAAGCGGCGCTTCGTGCAGGGTGCTACGATTGCCGCGATGGCCCGCGTGCTGAAGCCAGGCGGCGAGTTCCGCTTCGTCAGCGACATCGCCGACTATTGCGCCTGGACGCTGTGGCACATGCTGCGCGCGCCGGATTTCGTCTGGACCGCGGAGCGCGCCGACGACTGGCGCCTGCCGTGGCCGGGCTACACGATGACCCGCTACGGCCGCAAGGCGACGCGCGAGGGTCGCGTCGCCAACTACCTGATCTTCAGCCGGCGCTGAAGCGCCGTGGCGGGCGGTCAGTGCCGCGTCTTCCAGAACGCCACGACGCGCTCGGCCGTCGACGACAGCAGGCGCGCATAGTTGACGCGCAGCGCGTCGAGATCGCGCTGCGCCGGCACGCGCCTCGGCCCCAGGCGAAGCTGAATCAGCGCCTGCACGGTGCGCCAGTCCAAACCGATCGTGCGGCCGAGGATCAGCAGCGGATCGTGGCGATCGCCGGAGATCAACCGGTCCAGCGTCGCGATCTTCAGCCCCGTCATGGCGGCAAGCGCCGCCACCGTCTCCTCGTATTTGTGCGCGGATGCGAAGCCGATCAGGGCGGCTTCATCGAGCGCGCCGTCCTCATAGAGCGCCAGAATCGTGCGCTGCGCCGGCACGAAATTGCGCTTGCTGGCGGTCGCGCCCTGGGTGTCGTCCAGCTCGGCGAGAGCTTGCCTGATCCTGGCCTGTTTCTCCGGCCTGACCACGTCGAACAGCCGCCGCCTGATCACATCGAGCGAGCCGGCCAGCAGCTGCTTGAGATGATCGTCGGACAGATCGTTGCGCTTGCCGACCGTGAGCGTCAGCACGCCGTCGAAGCCGGCGCGGTTGATCAGCTCGGAATAGCCGCGGTCAGAAAACGTTGCGCCATCATTGGCGGCCGCACGCCTGACCACATCGCGATCACCGCGGCGTACCAGGACATCGGTCATCTCGACCGAGAGCGCCGGCCGCTCTGCCATCGCGAGCAAGTGCCCCTGGCTCTTGCTCTGGGCGATCTCGATCAGCACGCGATCATCGAGGACCGGCGAGCGTCGCAGCAGCGGGCTCGCCACAGCGACCTCGTCGTCATGTGCGAGCCGGCCGACGACGACACGCGGCGCCTTCGCAAGATACGACAGGCGCTCGGCCAGATCGACGCGCGTCGATACGTCCGCGAAAGGCAGCAGGTCCGTCAACAATCCATCGAACAGATTGATGTGCTCCGGACGGAGCCTGGTCACGTCCTCGAAAAGGAGATCGGCAATGCGGCGAGTGGCTTCGACGCAGCGCTCTTCATCGCCATGCTTGACGATCCCGTCGAGCCCGGGGATCAACGCCGTCGCTGGGGTCATGTCGTCGACTCGGTACGCAACACCACGCCGTCGGCCGGAGCGATTGGCGCCCCGAGGAACGGCACGAACTCAGGTTTTTTAGCTGATCTTGGTGAACGAATCGTTGAGGAGGCGCCGCGCCTGACCGATCAAGGCGACAAGCGCCAATTTCGGCTGAAAACGAAGACAGCGATAGATTCCTGGTTCCGGGCTCCGTTTGGACCGAGACGACCCTTGCCGTGACACGGCAAAGCGGCTATATCAGCGCCATCAATCTTCATCTCATATACGATCGCGTAGTGAGGGTGGGCCCGTCCGGACCCGCTCTTTTTTGTTACCTGGACCGCTGCGCCATTGGCGTGGCCGGTCCGGTGAGCGCGATCGGACCGGCAGGACGGCCGAAACAAGGCGGCCGAAACAAGCAAGACAAGCGATCGACGCCTCGATGACGGAACCGACCCTCGCAGCCGCAGACACCGACCTTCTGACCGAGCCCCGGCTCGTCGTGGAGCCGGGCGTTGCGGCGCGTGTCGCGGCGGTGGCCGACCCGGTGCTGCAGGGAATGGGTTACCGGCTGGTGCGGATCCGCATCTCCGGCGAATCCGGCTGCACCGTCCAGGTGATGGCCGAGCGCCCCGACGGCACCATGCAGATCGAGGATTGCGAGGCGGTGTCGCGGGCGCTGTCGCCAGTGCTGGACATCGCCGACCCGATCGACCGCGCCTACCGGCTCGAGATCTCCTCGCCGGGCATCGACCGGCCGCTGGTCCGTCGCTCCGATTTCGAGCGCCATGTCGGTCATCTCGTGAAGATCGAGATGGCCGTGGCGTATCAGAACCGCAAGCGCTTCCGCGGCATCATCAAGGGTGTCGAAGGCGACGGCGTACGCATCACCCGCGACGACGTCGCCAAGGACGCCGACCCCGATGTCGTGCTGCCGATGGCCGACATCGGCGACGCCAAAATGGTTCTGACCGACGAGCTGATCGCCGAGTCGATGCGCCGCGGCAAGGCGGCCGAGCGCGAAAAGAAGCGTGACCTTGGGCTCGCTCCGCCGCTTGCGCCGCACGCCAAGCCGGCGGCCCAGGCCAAGCCGAAGCCGAAAGCCAAGGACGGCAAGCCGGCCAAGAAGCCGCTGCCGACCGACACCAAGAAGCATCGCCTCGCCGCCGATCGTGCGCGCAGAGGCGAGATCGATCCTGATTAGAGGAGATTTGAGCCATGGCCGTCAGCGCCAACCGGTTGGAACTGCTGCAGATCGCCGACGCCGTCGCGCGCGAGAAGTCGATCGACCGCGGCATCGTGATCGCCGCCATGGAAGACGCGATCGCCAAGGCCGCCCGCGCCCGCTATGGCAGCGAGACCGACGTCCATGCCGAGATCGACCCGCGCAAGGGCGAGCTCCGGCTGTCGCGCCACATGCTGGTGGTCGAGAAGGTCGAGAACCCCTCCAACCAGATCTCGCTCGATGACGCCCGCCGCGCCAATCCCGGCGCGCAGATCGGCGACACCATCGCCGATACGCTGCCGCCGCTGGAATATGGCCGCATCGCCGCGCAATCGGCCAAGCAGGTCATCGTGCAGAAGGTGCGCGAGGCCGAGCGCGACCGGCAGTACCAGGAATTCAAGGACCGCATCGGCGACATCGTCAACGGCGTCGTCAAGCGCGTCGAATATGGCAGCGTGATCCTCGACCTCGGCCGCGGCGAGGCGATCATCCGCCGCGACGAGATGCTGCCGCGCGAGGTGTTCCGCAACGGCGACCGCGTCCGCGCCTACGTGTTCGACGTGCGCCGCGAGACCCGCGGCCCGCAGATCTTCCTGTCGCGCACCCATCCCCAGTTCATGGCCAAGCTGTTCGCGCAGGAAGTGCCGGAGATCTACGACGGCATCGTTGAGATCAAGGCGGTGGCGCGCGATCCCGGCTCGCGTGCCAAGATCGGCGTCGTGTCCCGCGACTCCTCGGTCGATCCGGTGGGCGCCTGCGTCGGCATGCGCGGCTCGCGCGTGCAGGCCGTGGTGAACGAGCTGCAGGGCGAGAAGATCGACATCATCCCGTGGTCGCCCGATATCGCGACCTTCGTGGTCAACGCGCTGGCGCCGGCCGAAGTCGCCAAGGTCGTCATCGACGAGGACCGCGAGCGCATCGAGGTCGTCGTCCCCGACACCAACAACCAGCTCTCGCTGGCGATCGGACGCCGCGGCCAGAACGTCCGCCTCGCCTCGCAGCTGACCGGCTGGGACATCGACATCCTGACCGAACAGGAGGAATCGGAGCGCCGCCAGGCCGACTTCGAGAACTCGACCCGCGTATTCATGGAATCGCTCAACGTCGACGAAGTCGTCGGCCAGCTCTTGGCGTCCGAAGGCTTCACCTCGGTGGAGGAGCTCGCGCTGGTCGATCTCAAGGATCTCGCCAGCATCGAGGGCTTCGACGAGGAGACCGCGACCGAGCTGCAGACCCGCGCCCGCGAATTCCTGGAGCAGCAGGAGGCCGAGCTCGAGGCCAAGCGCAAGGAGCTCGGAGTCGAGGATGCGCTGAAGGACGTACCGGGCGTCACCTCCAAGATGCTGGTCAAGTTCGGCGAGAACGACATCAAGACCGTCGACGACCTCGCCGGCTGCGCCACCGACGATCTGGTCGGCTGGGTCGAGCGCAAGGACGGCGGCGAGCAGACCAAGTTCGCCGGCATTCTCGACGGGCTCGACGTCTCGCGCGACGACGCCGAGGCCATGGTCATGCAGGCCCGCGTCAAGGCCGGCTGGATCACCGAGGCCGATCTCGCCAAGGGCGAGGCGGAGGACGAAGCCGAAGGACAGCCCGCCTGACCCATGCTGGACGCCGCGATGACCCCCGCCATGACGTTGCTGGCTTGAGATGAGGAGCCGCACCACCGCATGCTCGCTTTGGCCGACCCCGAGCTCGACAATGGACCGCGGACCGACAAGTCCGCGACCATGCGCATGTGCGTGGTCAGCCGCGAGGTGCGGCCGATCGGCGAGCTGATCCGGTTCGTGGTCGGCCCGTCGGGGGACGTCGTGCCCGACATCAAGCGCAAGCTGCCCGGACGGGGATTGTGGATCGCGGCGTCGAAGCCGGCGGTTGCGGAAGCGGTGCGCCGTCACCATTTCAGCCGTGGCTTCAAGACCAACGTCCGCGTCCACCCGACGCTTGCCGATGATCTGGAGGCCCTGCTGGCTCGCAGCGCGATCGAGGCGTTGGGGATCGCGGCCAAGGCCGGTCAGGTCATCTCTGGTTTTTCCAAGGTGGAGGCGGCGCTCTCGCAGCGTCAGACCCGGGTCGGCTTGGCCGCCCTGATCCACGCCGCGGACGGCGCGGCCGACGGGATTCGCAAGCTCGACGCACTGGTGCGGCCGACTGACGGGGATCAACGACAAGCCCCGCCAATTCCGATCATCTGCTGTCTCACTTCGGCAGAATTGGATTTGGCACTTGGGCGCTCAAATGTGATACATGCTGCCGTGCTCGCGGGCCCGGCGAGCAGGACATTCCTGTCGCGCAGCCAGACTCTGGTCCGATACCGGTCGGCCGACGCTGACAAGATTGCCGGAACCGCGGCCACGACATCTGCTTCGACTTCAACGTCTTCGACGTCACCCGTTGCGACTTCGAAGACATAGCGACTGATTACGCGACGATTTGCACGAATGGGACGGTGCGGCAGACCCGCACGCAGGTAAACGAGATTAGGACGACTGAATGGCCGATCAAAACACTCCGGGCGACAAGAAACTCGGTGTCCCGAGCAAGACCTTGACGCTGAAGCCACGCGTCGAGACTGGCACGGTGCGTCAGAGCTTCCCACACGGCCGGAGCAAGCAGGTGGTGGTTGAGAAGCGCGGCACCAAGCGTCGCGTCGGCGATGGCGCGCCCGACGCGCCGCATGCGCCGGAGCCGACCGTCGCCAAGGCGCCACCGCCGCCGCCCCCGAGCAACCGCCCCTCCGGACCGCGCCCGTCCGGCGGTCAGCAGCGTGGCGGCTCCGGCGTCGTGCTGCGCACCCTGACCGAGGATGAGCGCTCGGCCCGCGCCAGCGCGCTCGCCGACGCCCGCGTCCGCGATCTCGAGGAACGCCGCCAGGCTGAGGAAGAAGCCCGCCGCCGTGCCGAGCGCGAGGCCGCCGAGCGCGCCGAGCGCGAGGCTGCCGAGGCGCGCCGCAAGGCGGAGGAAGAGCGTCACCGCCACGAAGAGGAAGCCAAGCGCAAGGCCGAGCTCGAGGCCAAGAAGCGCTTCGGCGAAGGCGAGGCGCCGCGTCCCGCGGCCGCCGCACCGCAGCCGACCGTCAGCGCGCCGGCTCGCCCGGCACAGGCGCCTGGCCGGCCGCAAGGCGCCCCAGGCAGCCGCCCGCAGCAGATCGGCGGCCCGAGCTCACGTCCTGGTGGTTCTCAGCCCGGCGGTGCCCGCCCGGCTGGCCCGCGCCCGGCCGGCGGTGGTCCGCTCGGCCGCGCGCCCGCGGCCGTGGCGGCAGGTCCCGACGAGGATGAGGGTCCGCGCCAGATCCGCCGCGGCCCCGGTGGCGCCGCGCGTCCCGCGCCGCCGCCGAAGACCACGCACAAGCCCGGCCCGCAGAAGCAGCGCGGCCGTCTGACGGTCGTCACCGCGCTCAATGCCGACGATGTGCGCGAGCGCTCGATCGCCTCGTTCCGCCGCCGCACCCAGCGGCTCAAGGGCCACGCGGCCAATGAGCAGAAGGAAAAGCTGGTCCGCGAGGTGACGATCCCGGAGGCCATCACGATCCAGGAGCTCGCGAACCGCATGTCGGAGCGCGCCGTGGACGTGATCCGTCTGCTGATGCGCCAGGGCGCGATGCACAAGATCACCGACGTGATCGATGCCGACACCGCCCAGCTGATCGCCGAAGAGCTCGGCCACACTGTCAAGCGCGTCGCCGCCTCCGACGTGGAAGAGGGCCTGTTCGACGTCGTCGACGATTCGACCGATACCGAGCCGCGCTCGCCGGTCGTCACCGTCATGGGCCACGTCGATCACGGCAAGACCTCGCTGCTCGACGCGCTGCGCCACGCCAACGTGGTGTCCGGCGAAGCCGGCGGCATTACCCAGCACATCGGCGCCTATCAGGTGACCGCGCCGGATAGCGGCAAGAAAATCACCTTCATCGACACGCCCGGCCACGCCGCGTTCACCGCGATGCGCGCCCGCGGCGCCAAGGTCACCGACATCGTGGTGCTGGTGGTCGCGGCCGATGACGGCGTCATGCCGCAGACGATCGAGGCCATCAACCACGCCAAGGCGGCGAAGGTGCCGATGATCGTGGCGATCAACAAGATCGACAAGCCCGACGCCCGCCCCGAGCGCGTCCGCACCGAGCTGCTGCAGCACGAGGTGCAGGTGGAATCGCTGGGCGGTGACGTCGTCGACGTCGAGGTGTCCGCCAAGAACAAGACCAATCTCGATCGTCTGCTGGAGATGATCGCGCTGCAGGCCGACATCCTAGACCTCAAGACCAATTCGGATCGTCCGGCCGAGGGCACGGTGATCGAAGCCAAGCTCGATCGCGGTCGTGGTCCGGTCGCCACCGTGCTGGTCCAGCGCGGCACCTTGCGGGTCGGCGACATCATCGTCGCCGGCGCCGAGATGGGCCGCGTCCGCGCGCTGATCTCCGACCAGGGCGAGACCCTGCAGGAGGCCGGCCCGTCGGTGCCGGTCGAGGTGCTCGGCTTCAACGGCCCGCCGGAAGCCGGCGACCGTCTTGCCGTGGTCGAGAACGAAGCCCGTGCCCGCCAGGTCACCTCCTATCGCGCGCACCAGAAGCGCGAGAACGCGGCCGCCTCGATCTCCGGCATGCGCGGCTCGCTCGAACAGATGATGTCGCAGTTGAAGACGGCGGGCCGCAAGGAATTCCCGCTTGTCATCAAGGCCGACGTGCAGGGCTCGCTGGAAGCCATTCTCGGCTCGCTGGAGAAGCTCGGTACCGAGGAGGTCGCCGCCCGCATCCTGCATGCCGGCGTCGGCGGCATCAGCGAGTCCGACGTCACGCTGGCCGAAGGCTTCAACGCCGCGATCATCGGCTTCTCGGTCCGAGCCAACAAGGAAGCCGCCGCGCTCGCCAAGCGCAACGGCATCGAGATCCGCTACTACAACATCATCTACGACCTCGTGGATGACGTGAAGAAGGCGATGAGCGGTCTGCTCGCGCCGACGCTGCGCGAGACCATGCTCGGCAATGCGCAGATCCTCGAGGTGTTCAACATCTCCAAGGTCGGCAAGGTCGCCGGCTGCCGCGTCACCGACGGCACCGTCGAGCGCGGCGCCAATGTCCGCCTGATCCGCGACAACGTCGTGGTTCACGAGGGCAAGCTGTCGACGCTGAAGCGCTTCAAGGACGAGGTGAAGGACGTGCAGGCCGGCCAGGAATGCGGCATGGCCTTCGAGAACTACGGCGACATGCGTGTCGGCGACGTCATCGAATGTTATCGCGTGGAGACCATTCAGCGCTCGCTGTAAGTCCGAATCCTACAGAGCGCGCTGTCTTTCGAGCGAGCAGCGATTCCGTGTTTCGGCGGAATCGCTGCGCAGCTTGAACTTAACCAAGCGTCGTTGAACTCAATCAGAATGATCCGCTCGCCCGCGCGCATGCCGGGCGATGATCCCATGGATTTTTTGCAAAATGCCTCGTCATCATCAGAGGGGAAGCGCGGCTTCCGGCGGCTCGCAGCGTCAGCTGCGCGTCGCCGAGACCGTGCGTCACGCTGTCGCCGACATTCTCAGCCAGGGTAGCGCGCACGATCCGGACCTGGAGGGACACATCATCACGGTGCCCGAAGTCCGCATGTCGCCCGATCTCAAGCTTGCAACGATCTACATCATGCCGCTCGGCGGACGTGACACCGACGTCGTGCTCGCGGCGCTGGAGCGCAACAAGAAGTTCCTGCGCGGCGAGGTCGCGCGGCGCGTTAACCTGAAATTTGCACCTGACATCCGCTTCCGCGTCGACGAGCGATTCGACGAAGCGGAACGGATCGAGAAATTACTCAGAACACCCGCGGTGCAGAGAGATCTCAATTCGGATTTGGAAGAGAGCTGATGACCATTCCCCCGGAAACCGGCGCTGTCGATGCGCTCAGCATCGTGCCCAAGGCCGTCAACGTTCAAAAAAATTCTTCCGACGCGCGTCCTCCGCGCGACAACAACGATCCGCGCAACAAGCAGCAGAGGGGCAATCAGCCGCGCCGCGATCGTCGCGACGTTCATGGCTGGGTCGTGCTCGACAAGCCGATCGGCATGACCTCGACGCAGGCCGTCGCGGTCGCCAAGCGCCTGTTCCAGGCCAAGCGCGCCGGCCATGCCGGCACGCTCGATCCGCTCGCCTCCGGCGGGCTTCCGATCGCGCTCGGCGAGGCCACCAAGACCGTTCCGTTCGTGATGGACGGCCGCAAGCGCTACCGTTTCACCGTCACCTGGGGTGCGGAGCGCGATACCGATGACACCGAGGGGCGGGTGGTCGAGACCAGCGAGAACCGGCCGGATGTCGCCGCGATCCGCGCACTGCTTCCGCAATTTACCGGCCGGATCGAGCAGACTCCGCCGCGTTATTCCGCGATCAAGATCCAGGGCGAGCGCGCCTATGATCTGGCCCGCGACGGCGAGGTGGTCGAGCTGCAGCCGCGCCCGGTCGAGATTCATGAACTGACCCTCGTCGACCAGCCCGACGCCGACCATTCGGTGTTCGAGGCGGAATGTGGCAAGGGAACCTATGTCAGGGCCCTGGCGCGCGACATGGGTCGGCTCCTCGGCTGCTACGGCCATATCAGCGCCCTCCGGCGGACTTTGGTCGGTCCGTTTACCGAGAACGACATGATTCCGCTGGAACAGCTGGAGGCTTTGTGCAATAGAGCCGCGTCCGGTGAGGGAAGCCTCGCCGACGCACTGCTGCCCGTTGAGACCGCGCTGGACGACATCCCGGCACTGGCCGTCACGCGGGCGGATGCGGCAAGGCTCCATCGGGGCCAGGCCGTCTTGTTGCGCGGACGGGATGCGCCCCAGAGTAGCGGCACAGTCTATGTCACGGTCGCAGGCCGCCTTCTGGCGCTTGCCGAAATTGGCAATGGCGAACTCATCCCCAAGCGCGTGTTCAACCTGACCGGACTGACTGCCAGCTCCGGCCGCAACGAGAGAGATTGACGATGTCGATTACCGCAGAGCGCAAGGCGGAAATCATCAAGGCGAACGCCACCAAGGCCGGCGACACCGGCTCCCCCGAAGTGCAGGTTGCGATCCTGTCGGAGCGCATCAACAACCTGACGGGCCATTTCAAGACCCACGGCAAGGACAACCACTCCCGCCGCGGCCTCCTGAAGCTGGTCTCGACCCGCCGTTCGCTGCTCGACTATCTGAAGAAGAACGACGAGGCGCGTTACAAGGCGCTGCTCGAGAAGCACAACATCCGTCGTTGAGCTTCGCCTTGGAGTGAGCGCGCGCGAGTTGGCGCGCGTCATGGCATGATCCCGAGAACGCCGCCTGTCGCGACGTTCGTGAATCCGGGATCATGCGGTCTGGCAGGACACCGGAAAGAAGCGGATCGCTTCACGTGCCGGTCCGGCGCAGACCTTACAGTACGCCCCAGCAGCAATCCGGCCGCTGGGCGTGACGGGCAAGGTGCCCGTACGACGAGAAGGATGGACGCCATCCGAAATAAGAAAACCATGGCAGGATCGCAGGGCGCTGATCGCAATCCAGCGCCCTGCAATCTTGCGCATGGTTTTTTTGTTTTGGGGGTCTGCCTTCGCTCATCCTATGAAAGAAGAGACCCATGTTTACCAAGCATTCCGTCGAGATCGACTGGGGTGGACGTCCCCTCAAACTGGAAACCGGCAAGATCGCGCGCCAGGCTGACGGCGCCGTCGTCGCCACCTATGGCGAGACCGTCGTGCTGGCGACCGTCGTCGCCGCCAAGGCGCCGCGCGACGGCGTCGACTTCCTGCCGCTCACCGTCGACTATCAGGAAAAGGCGTACGCTGCGGGGCGCATTCCCGGCGGCTATTTCAAGCGCGAGGGCCGTCCGACCGAGAAGGAGACGCTGGTCTCCCGCCTGATCGACCGTCCGATCCGCCCGCTTTTCGTCGATTCCTGGCGCAACGAGACCCAGGTCATCGTGACCGTGCTGTCGCACGACATGGAGAACGATCCGGACATCGTGGCGCTGGTCGCCGCCTCCGCCGCGCTGACCCTCTCGGGCGTACCGTTCAAGGGCCCGATCGGCGCCGCCCGCGTCGGCTTCGCCAATGACGAATACATCCTCAACCCGACCCTCGACGAGATGGCCGACACCCAGCTCGACCTGGTCGTCGCCGGCACCTCGGACGCCGTGCTGATGGTGGAATCCGAAGCCAAGGAGCTCAACGAGGACATCATGCTCGGCGCGGTGATGTTCGGTCACCGTCACTTCCAGCCGGTGATCAATGCGATCATCGAGCTCGCCGAAAAGGCCGCCAAGGATCCGCGCGACGTCGCGATCATCGACAACAGCGCGATCGAGAAGGAGATGCTGGGCATCGCCGAGCAGGACCTGCGCAAGGCCTACGCGATCGCGATCAAGCAGGAGCGCTACGCCGCCGTCGGCGCCGTCAAGGAAAAGGTGATGGCGTACTTCTTCCCAGAGGGGCAAGAGCCGAAATACGACAAGCTCCGGGTCGCCGCCGTGTTCAAGGAGCTCGAGGCCAAAATCGTTCGCTGGAACATCCTGGACACCGGCAAACGCATCGACGGCCGCGACGCCAAGACGGTGCGCAACATCGTCTGCGAAGTCGGCGTGCTGCCGCGCGCCCATGGCTCGGCGCTGTTCACCCGCGGTGAGACCCAGGCGCTGGTGGTGACCACGCTCGGCACCGGCGAGGACGAGCAGTACATCGACGCGCTGTCGGGAACGTACAAAGAGACGTTCCTGCTGCATTACAACTTCCCGCCCTATTCGGTCGGTGAGACCGGCCGCCTTGGCGGCACCAAGCGCCGCGAGATCGGCCATGGCAAGCTGGCGTGGCGCGCGATCCACCCGGTGCTGCCGCCGCACCACGAGTTCCCCTACACCACCCGGGTGGTGTCGGAAGTGACGGAGTCCAACGGCTCGTCGTCGATGGCGACCGTCTGCGGCTCGTCGCTGGCGCTGATGGATGCCGGCGTCCCCTTGAAGCGGCCGACCGCGGGTATCGCGATGGGCCTGATCCTGGAAGGTAGCCGCTTCGCCGTGCTGTCCGACATTCTCGGCGACGAGGACCATCTCGGCGACATGGACTTCAAGGTGGCGGGCACTGAGTCCGGCATCACCTCGCTGCAGATGGACATCAAGATCGAGGGCATCACCGAGGAGATCATGCGCGTGGCGCTCGGCCAGGCGCGCGAGGGCCGCATCCACATCCTGGGCGAAATGTCCAAGGCGCTGACCGCAGCCCGCGCCGAGCTTGGCGAATACGCGCCGCGTATCGAGACCTTCAAGATCGCCACCGACAAGATCCGCGAAGTGATTGGCACCGGCGGCAAGGTGATCCGCGAGATCGTCGAGAAGACCGGCGCCAAGGTCAACATCGAGGACGACGGCACCGTGAAGGTCGCCTCCAGCGACGGCGAGGCCATGAAGGCCGCCATCAAGTGGATCAAGTCGATCGCCTCCGATCCGGAGGTCGGCCAGATCTATGACGGCACCGTCGTCAAGGTGATGGAGTTCGGCGCCTTCGTGAACTTCTTCGGCACCCGCGACGGCCTCGTGCACATCTCGCAGCTCGCCGACAAGCGCGTGCAGAAGACCACCGACGTCGTCAAGGAAGGCGACAAGGTCAAGGTCAAGCTGCTCGGCTTCGACGACCGCGGCAAGACCCGGCTGTCGATGAAGGTCGTCGACCAGACCACCGGCGAGGACCTCGAGGCCAAGCAAAAGGACGCCCCCGCCGAGGCGCCGCGCGAGGCCGCCGGCGAGTAAGCGGCGCAGGAGTTTCGAGAGACACCAAAGGGCGGCTTTCGAGCCGCCCTTTTTCATTATCGGTCGCAGGTCCCTCCAGGTCATTGCGAGCGAAGCGGCGAAGCGAAGCAATCCGGGGCCGCGCCCGGCATTCTGGACTGCTTCGCGCGCAATGACGGAGGAGATAGCTTATGTCATGGCGATGTCTCGCCCGAGATTAGAGGCCATGCTCGAGCCGATCATCCGTCCTGCCCACCCGGACGAATACGACGCCATCGCAAAGCTTTGGATGGAAAGCTGGTGTTCGACCGGGCTGGAGAGCCCGAGCGAGACGCTGCTCGGCATCCTGCAAGCGCGCGTGCCGCGCGAGGTGGCCGGCGGCTGGAGCCTGTACGTCGCCGATGACAGCGGCACGCTCGCCGCGATGCTCGCGATCAACCTGCCCAAGCTCTATCTCGATCAGCTGATGATTGCGCCCGCCTATCAAGGCCGCTCGCTCGGCCGCCGCCTGCTCGCCTTCACCCGCGGCGCGCTGCCCGACGAGATCTGGCTGCGCTGCGCGGAGGGCAACGAAAGGGCCTGGCGCTGGTACGAGCGCGAAGGCTTCGTGCCTGAGAAGACCGAAGCCGATCCGGTGCATGGCCGGATGATGAAGTACTATCGCTGGAAGCGCGAAAGCCAAACCCAGAGCTGATCTCAACACGTGCATTTGCGACATCGCTCGCCTGTCGCCGGAAAGGCATTGCGCGCGGCTTTCCCTGGGAACTAGGGTCGGGTTCCCGACGGCGTGAGCCGTTCTCGAACGCACCGATGTCCGCGCTGCCCATGCCGATCCGCCGTCTCGCCGTCACCGCTCTCGCCCTTGCACTTTTCCAACTATCCGTCACGCCGACAAACGTGCTGGCGCAATCCGCACCATCGACAGCGGCAACCAAGGCCGCACCCCGCGCAGGCGCCGCGACGGCAAAATCCGGCAGGCCCGCGACGACCACGCGCGAAAGCGGCCCCTGCGACACCGGCCTGATCTCGGCCGTTGGCGACGTCTTCGCGGTGCAGGACAGCGGCATCGCGTCGCTTGGCGGCGACTTCAAACAAGTGCCCGTCGCCTGGGGCTTCGACGACCTGATCTACGCGCGCGCCAAGGCGGCGGGTGGCGACAATGTTCGCCGCATCGCCGTGCCAAAGGGCGCGTTCGATCCGCTGTATCAGTCGCAGTCGGCCCCGGAGGCGAATGACATCTTTCCAGCCATCGTCAAGAAGGTCGCCGGCTCCGCCGGGTGCGCGCGCTATCTCGTGGTGTTGCGCGCCTCCGGCCGCGAGCCATCGACTTACGACACGGTGTCCGGCATTGGCGTGGTCAGCCGCGTGGCGGGCCTGGTGCGCTACACGCACGTGTTTGTCATGATCGGCCTTCAACTGTTCGACGGCACGACCTTCGAGAAGCTCAAGCCGCCGCCGAGCTCGAAAACCTTCATGTCGCGTCTGACCTCGGGAATGGGACCGCCTTCTCACGCCGGGGACGTCGACAATTCAGCCTTTCCAGCCAAGCCCGAGGATGCCGCCAGCAACACCGTGCTGCGCGACATGGCGCGCTCCATGCTCAGATTCCGGCTCGACCAGGCTCTGCCGGACTATTTCGCCCGCGAGTAGGCTGGCGAGTAGCCAGCACGTAGACCAGGGCGCTCACAGCCTGACCTTCAGCACCGCGTGTCCGGACTGCTCGACCAGCCCGGACGATGTCGCGCTCACGCCGTAGCGGATGCTGAGATCGAGCCGGTCGCTGCGAGCAGCGATTAATCCGAGGCCCGCCGAATAGATCCAAGGCGACAGGGCGAGGCCGTTGGTGGTGAAGCTGTCTCCACCGCCAGAGAAGGCGGCGCCGATCTGCAGCCGCTGGTTCAGCGCGTTGTAGCCCACCCCGACCTCGCCGCTGAGGCGAACCTGTTTTGCGATCGCATAGACGGCTTTCAGCCCGGCCGTGGCCGTCAGTTCCTGATAACGCTGCGTCTCGACGTTGAGACTGAAGCCGTCGGCTCCGTTCTCGCGATAGGCGTTGCTGCGAACAGCGCCGTAGTCCAGGCGCAGCGAGGGGATGAGCGAGAGCTTGTCTTGAAGCGCAATGCGGGTCTTCACACCCACGCCGACATGGCCCGCATAGGATCGATAGCTGCCCGCGGCGGTCGCGCTCATGAAGCCCAGCGAGCGGCTTTCACCATTGTCGCTGGTTCCGCCATCGAGCTGATAGTCGAGCAGGAGGCCGGGGCTCACGGCATAGGCGCCGTACAGGCCGAGTTGATAGGATGACACCGTCAGACGGTTCGGAACGGCGTCGTCGCTGCCGCTGATCGTCTGGCGCGAATAGGCCGCGACGCCACCGATGACGGCACCTGGTGACAGCGGGGCGTCGGCGCCGAAAGCCAGGCCGCCGCCGGACGCATTGTAGCCGGGCACGCCGTCGCGGGCCGACTGCTGCGCAGTGCCGCCGAGCGGCTGCATCCAGACATGTTGTCCAGCCGCGATGCGCATGCTTGCCATGTCGTCGAGCCGGTTGGTCATCGTCTGCCGGAAATCGCGCTGCGTGACGTAGGTCGCCTGCGACGCCGCGCCGGTCAGCACCGGAAGCGTCTGCTTGATGGCGTTGCCGAGCGAGGGTCCGCTGAGATTGTCGAGCGCCGCGAAACCCGACGCCATCCCACCGCTGCAGCCCGCTGATGTCATCGACAGGCGGTAGAGCGCGTCAGCGGCCTCGAGGCCGACACGACCACCCGCCGCACGCAGCGTGTCGCCATAAGGCTGCACCAGCGACATCGTCGCCAGATCTCCGGTCATGTTTCCCGCGAGATCGTACATCGAGGCGATCATCTGCGCGCCCGACGCACTGCCGCTGGCGGTGCCGTACAGGCTGGTCAGGCTGCCACGCGACAGCGTGTTGAACAGAACGCGGCCCTCCGGCGTGACGGAGCCGAGCAGCGTGAAGCCGCCGGCTGCGCTACCGGCGGGCGCGATGCCCGCGCCCCAGAAATAGCCATTCTGATAGTTGGTGATGACGAAGCGGCCCGGCGCCTGCGTGCCGAACAAGGCCGGGCTGACGATCCGCCAGGGCGTCCCGGCGGTCCACGCCCATTGCGGCACTGAATTGGCAGGCACCGGTGCCGATGGCGGCGGCGTGAAGGTCGCGGGATCATAGGGCAGCATGTAGGCCCAATGCGTCACCAGCAGCGTGTCGCCGGTGATCATCTGCATCTCCATGCTGGTGACGCCATTCACCAGGCGCATGGTGCCGAGCCCGACCGTCACCGTGCCGCCGCCCGTCGGCGTAAACAGCATCGTGATCTGGCCGCTGGTGGTGACGAAGCCCTGGATGGTCGAGGTGTCGGTGAGCAGCGCGGGTCCGATCCTGAGCTGCGCGACGCTGGTTCCCGTGAAGGAGCCGTTGGTCGCCGTGCCCAAGGTCCACAGCGTCTGATCGCCGATCGGAATCGGGTTGGTGAAGCCGGTCTTCGGCGACATGTAGGCCAGCAACTGGGCCGTCGGCACATACCAGTTCGTATTGGAGATCGTGGCGTCCCACACCGTCGATTGCGCACGCACCGGCGCTGCGCCGACGCACCACACCGCGCTCGTCGCGCACAGCGCGACGATGCAAGTCCTCGAACGCAGCATCATCGCCCCCACGATGTCACTGTGCTGCCGGCGCGATCGCGGCCCAGCCTTGGAACCGAAGCACTGGTCGCGGTGCCTTGCCCTGTCGGTGGCGCAACGAGGCGCGCGCACAGCCGCCCTCAATGCGCGGAATTATCCGCAGGAGAGCGGGGCCTTCAACTGGGAAAAAATGGGTGCATCACGCTGCGCCGCCGGAACCGCCGACGGCGGCCGGACACACCGATGCGCGCGGGAACTACTCCGCCTTGAGATCCTCGGGCCGCGGCATCGAGATGACGTTGTAGCCGGAGTCCACATAGTGGATCTCGCCGGTGACGCCGCCGGAGAGATCGGACAGCAGATACAGCGCGGAACCGCCGAGCTCCTCCAGCGTAATGCCGCGGCCGAGCGGCGAGTGCTTCTGCTGGAACGCGAACATGAAGCGCGCATCGCCAATGCCGGAACCCGCGAGCGTGCGCACCGGGCCGGCCGAGATCGCGTTGACGCGGATCGCGCGGCGGCCGTAGTCGGCGGCGAGGTAGCGCACCGAGGCTTCGAGCGCGGCCTTGGCGACGCCCATCACGTTGTAGTTCGGCATCACGCGGTTGGAGCCGTCGAAGGTCAGCGTGATCATGCTGCCGCCGCTCTCCGGCATCAGCTCGGCGGCGCGCTTGGCGATCTCGGTGAAGGAGAAGCAGGAGATCAGCATCGTGCGCGAGAAATTCTCGCGCGAGGTGTCGGCGTAGCGGCCCTTGAGCTCGTTCTTGTCGGAGAAGGCGACGGCGTGGACGATGAAGTCGAGCCCGCCCCAGGCCTCGCGCAAGCTCGTGAAGACGCCGTCGACGCTGGCGATGTCCTCGACGTCGCAAGGCAGCACATGCTTGACGCCGAGCTCATCGGCGAGCGGCCGCACGCGCTTGCCGAGCGCGTCGCCCTGATAGGTGAAGGCCATCTCGGCGCCGTGCGCAGCGAGCGTCTTGGCGATGCCCCAGGCGATCGAATGGTCGTTGGCGATGCCCATGACCAGACCGCGCTTGCCTGCCATCAGACCCTGCATGCTCACTCTCCTTCGTGATGCCGGGCCGACCCAGCCAAGATGATCGTCAGGTTCCCCGGACGTCGATAGCCGGACAGCGGTGCGAAACGCGTCGCGCTGTTGTCCGGCTCGTGAGAGGAACCCGTGTTGTTCGAAACCTTAGGCGTCGAGGTGCTTGAAGACCAGCGTCGCGTTGGTGCCGCCGAAGCCAAACGAGTTCGACAGCACGGTGCCGAGCTTGGCATTGTCGATGCGCCTGCGCACGATCGGCATGTCCGCGAACACCGGATCGAGCTCGGTGATGTTGGCGCTCTCGCAGATGAAGCCGTTCTTCATCATGAGCAGCGAGTAGATCGCCTCCTGCACGCCGGTGGCGCCGAGCGAGTGGCCGGTCAGCGCCTTGGTGGCCGCGATCGGCGGGCACTTCTCGCCCGATCCGAACACCTTGCGGATCGCCTCGATCTCCGGCGGATCGCCGGCCGGCGTCGAGGTCGCATGCGGATTGATGTAATCGATCCTGGTCTTCACCGTCGACAGTGCCATCTGCATGCAGCGTTCCGCGCCCTCGCCCGACGGCGCGACCATGTCGTAGCCGTCCGAGGTCGCGCCATAGCCGACGATCTCGCCATAGATCTTGGCGCCGCGCGCCTTGGCGCGCTCGAGCTCTTCAAGCACCAGCACACCAGCACCGCCGGCGATCACGAAGCCGTCGCGGCTCACATCATACGGACGTGAGGCGGTTGCGGGCGTCTCGTTATGCTTGGACGACATCGCGCCCATCGCGTCGAACAGCACCGAGAGCGTCCAGTCGAGCTCCTCGCAGCCGCCGGCGAACATCACATCCTGCTTGCCATACTGGATCATTTCATAGGCATTGCCGATGCAATGATTGGAGGTCGCGCAGGCCGAGGAGATCGAGTAGTTGACGCCCTTGATCTTGAACCAGGTCGCGAGCGTCGCCGAGGCCGTCGACGACATCGCCTTCGGCACTGCGAAAGGTCCGACGCGCTTCGGGCCCTTGGTGCGGGTGATGTCGGCGGCCTCGACCAGGGTGCGCGTCGACGGCCCGCCCGAGCCCATGATGATGCCGGTGCGGACGTTGGAGACATCGGTCGGCTCCAGACCGGAATCGAGGATTGCCTGCTCCATCGCGACGTGATTCCACGCCGCGCCCTCGCCGAGGAAACGCATCGCGCGACGGTCGACCACCTCGGCCGGATTCAGCGTCGGCGCACCTTGCACCTGCGAACGGAAACCAAGCTCGGCATATTTCTCAGCACGGGAGATGCCGGACTTCGCCTCGTACAGGCTCGCAAGCACCTCCTGGGTGTTGTTGCCGATCGACGAGACGATGCCCATGCCCGTGATGACGACCCGCCTCATGATGTCCGCCTCGCCTTGCTCATGTGTTCTGTTGCAGTGGTGCTCGCTGCACTGTCTGTGGTCGCGGTCCGCCGGTTCAAGACGGCGCGGCGCCCTGCTTGAACAGCCCGACCTTCAGATCCTTGGCGCGATAGATAATGTCGCCGTCCATCGAAAGCCACCCGTCGGCGATGCCGAGCACCAGCTTCGAGCGCATCACGCGCTTGATGTCGACGTTGTAGACGACCTTGCTCGCGGTCGGCAGAACCTGGCCGGAGAATTTGAGGTCGCCGAGACCGAGCGCGCGGCCGCGTCCTGCGCCGCCTGTCCAGCCGAGGAAGAAGCCGACCATCTGCCACATCGCGTCCAGACCGAGGCAGCCCGGCATGACCGGATCGTTCTTGAAATGGCAGCCGAAGAACCAGAGATCCGGCTTCACATCGAGCTCGGCGCGCACGACGCCCTTGCCGAACTCGCCACCGGTCTCGGAGATCTCGACGATGCGATCGAACATCAGCATCGGCGGCAACGGCAGCTGCGCATTGCCTGGACCGAACAGCTCCCCACGGCCGCAGGCCAGCAGGTCCTCGTATTCATAACTGCCGCGCCGATCCAGCATGCTTGATGAGCCCTTCTCAACGATCCCCGGTGGAAAATGTGGCGCGCGACATGCCCCTTCACGCGCCGACCCGCTGATGCGCCGTTTCGCCGTTCGGCCATACCGTCGGCTGGCCAGCGCCCCAAACCAGGCAGATTCAATGACACAGATGGCCATCGCGGCCAGCCACGCCCGCCCTGGCAGGTCAAATCGGGTCCGCGCGCTCTCTAACATAGGGGATTGCGGCGTCAATGCGCGTATCCAGCTAAATCGACGCGGGGCTCGGGCCTGCAACTGTGCGGGGTCGCAGATGCAGTTTAGGGTCGTTCTAGATAGGGTAGTTGCGATAAGCTTGCATCTGAACGGGTTTCTTCCTATATCCAAAGTGGTCGATGTGAATTTTTCGGTGCATGACGTGGACGCCAGCAACAACGCTTCGATGAGTGGTCACAACCGGGCTGGTCCGGACGGGCTTGGAACGGGCCGGCAGCCTGCGCTCAACGGCTGTCCGTGGCATGACGTCAATGAGATGCTCCAGACGGCGGGCCTACGTCCGACGCGGCAGCGCATGGCCTTGGGCTGGCTGCTGTTCGGCAAGGGCGCGCGGCACCTGACGGCGGAAATGCTGTACGAGGAAGCCACGCTGGCCAAGGTTCCGGTGTCGCTGGCGACCGTCTACAACACGCTCAACCAGCTCACCGACGCAGGCCTGCTGCGCCAGGTCAGCGTCGACGGCACCAAGACCTATTTCGATACGAACGTCACCGCGCACCACCATTTCTATCTCGAAAACAACCACGAGCTAGTGGACATTCCGGACCAGCATCTGGCGCTGTCCAAGCTGCCGGAGGCGCCGGAGGGCTATGAGATCGCGCGGATCGACATGGTGGTCCGCCTGCGCAAGAAGCGCTGAGCGTCAACGCGCTTCTAACTGAGCCGATGCCCGCGTCGACCGCGGGCATTTTCGTGTCAGGAGCAGTTTGAAGCAGCGGCCGGCGGAGCCCAGCCTGCAGGATGACCTCAATTCACCTGCTCGTCGGCATAGACGCCCCACAGCCGCTGCTGCTGGATCCAGCCCTCGAACCCATTGCCGAGCACGCGGCACCAGCCATTGCCGCACTTCTTCACCTGCGCGACGACGCCGGCCTGCAGCCGCGCGGTCACCGCGCTCGTCGCATCGGCGCTCTCATAGATCGGCGCGAGGTCGTCCTTGTTCTTCATCGTGACGACCGCCGTGCGGCGTCCCGACAGCAGCGAGTGATAGACCCAGCCCTCCGAACCCTCGGAGTCGCGCACTCGGCGCCAGTTCTCATATTCCGCGGTGATCTCGACCGGCAGGCCGGAGCGCGTATAGACCCAGGCCACGTCGTTGTCCTTGGTCGGACCGGCGCGGACGTTCACATGATCGGATTTCAGGCTGACATAGCGCGGCACCGGAAGGCCGCTGGTGGTAAGAACTGAATCCTTCGCTGCAGCGCTGCCGATCATGTCGAGCAGACAAACCACGAGCACCGCGACCGCACCGAAACGCCCCAACGCCACTGAACTCAACTCACTCTCCCTCGTCCGGGAACGCCGCCTCCGCCGCGTGCGATCCCTTCGCCCGATCCCCATCGAACCGCCGGGCTGCCCCCCTTCGTGCACAGAGAGGGCTTGCCGCAGCGCAGGTCCTGGCCCCGCCGTTGGCTTCTTGTCTTGGCCCGGCCTTCTGCTAGACAGGACCGAACACAAGCGGCCAGGAAGCGCCTGAGAATCGCTCGCGAAACCCTGTCAGGGACGGATCGGCCCGCCTGCGAGATCCGACACGACCAGTTCAGGGAACGCCTCTTCTCAGACGACGACGGTAGTTTCGGCGAACCCGGTTAATGAGGTCTGAAGGATCTCATGAGAGCAGCACATGTCAGGTAGGAAAAAGCCCCTCGTCGTCGTGACACGCAAGCTGCCGGACTCGGTCGAGACGCGCATGCGCGAGCTGTTCGACGCGCGGCTCAATCTCGATGACGAGCCGATGAGCCAGGAGCAGCTCGCCGACGCCGTGCGCACCGCCGAGGTGCTGGTTCCGACCGTCACCGATCACATCAGCGCGGATATTCTCAATCAACCCGACTGCAAGCTGAGGATGATCGCCAACTTCGGCAACGGCGTCGACAACATCGACGTCGCCGCGGCCGTGGCGCGCGGCATCACCGTGACCAACACGCCGAAGGTGCTCACCGAGGACACCGCCGACATGACCATGGCGCTGATCCTCGCCGTGCCGCGGCGGCTGATCGAGGGCGCCTCGGTGCTCACCGAGGGCAAGAACTGGGCGGGCTGGTCGCCGACCTGGATGCTCGGCCATCGCATCGGCGGCAAGCGTCTCGGCATCATCGGCATGGGCCGCATCGGCCAGGCGGTGGCGCGCCGCGCCCGCGCCTTCGGCCTGCAGATCCACTATCACAACCGCCGCCCGGTCGCGCCGGTCATCGCCGACGAGCTTGGCGCTACCTACTGGGAAAGTCTCGACCAGATGCTGGCGCGGATGGACATCATCTCTGTGAACTGTCCGCACACGCCTGCGACGTTCCACCTGCTGTCGGCGCGCCGGCTCAAGCTGATCCGCAAGGACGCCTATATCGTCAACACCGCGCGCGGCGAGGTGATCGACGAGGAGACGATGACCCGGCTGATCGAAGCCGGCGACATCGCTGGCGCCGGCCTCGACGTGTTCGAGCATGAGCCCGCCGTCAATCCGCGCCTCGTGCGGCTCGCCAAGGCCGGCAAGGTGACCTTGCTGCCGCATATGGGCTCGGCGACCATCGAAGGCCGCGTCGAGATGGGCGAGAAGGTCATCATCAACATCAAGACCTTCCTCGACAACCACCGTCCGCCGGATCGCGTTCTGCCGAGCATGCTATAGGCCGACCTGCCGGCTACGCGATCGGTGGCGTCCCGGCCTGAGCCGTGACCCATACCGCGTGATCTCCGCAAGGAACGCGGCTGGACGTGATCGTCCCACTCATGCCGGTGGCTATGGATCCCGGCTCGAGGCCGGGACGACAGCGGATTGCGATGCGCCTGCTCGCCTGCGCCACTCGCCGACGAACGCCACGAAGGCGGCCAGGGCAGGCGGCGGCTGTCGCCGGCTCGGATAGTAGAGATACGGTCCTCGAAACGGTGGACACCAATCGTCGAGCACGCTGACCAGGCGGCCGTCCGCCAGCGCCTGGCGCACATGGCCTTCGAACGCCATCCAGTAGCCGACGCCATCGCACGCCGCGCGAAACGCCAAGCCGAGCTGGACCGCGATCAGCTTCGGCGGCGGCGCGATCCGAATGACCTGACCGTCCTTTTCGAACTCCCAATCCAGCATCGCGCCCGAGGACAGACGGGCGCGGATGCAGGCGTGCTGCAGCAGATCGCGGGGGTGCGAGGGACGGCCATGTCGCTCAACGTGCTCGGGGGATGCGACGATGGCGTAGCGCTGCGGCTCGCCGAGCGGCACCGCGATCATGTCCTGCGCCAGATGCTCGCCGTAGCGCACGCCGGCGTCGAAGCCGGCCTGCACGATGTCGACGAAGCCGCTCTCGGCGGCGATCTCGAGCTCGACCCGCGGATAGGCCGCGAGAAACGGCGCGACCATCGGCGCCAGCACGAGATCGACCGCGGGCGGCGGCGCGTTGATGCGCAGACGGCCCGCTGCGACCTGCTGCTGGCCGCGCACCTGGTCGATGGCCGCCTCGATCTCGAGGAGCGCCGGCTCCAGCCGCGCCAGCAACGCCTCGCCTGCCTGGGTCAGCCCGAGACTGCGGGTCGTCCTGTTGAGCAGTCGCAGCCCGAGCCGCTGCTCGAGTTCCTTCAGCCGCTGGCTCAGGCTCGACACGGCAACGCCCTGCTCGCGGGCGGCCCGGCGAAAATTGCCGGTGCGGGCCACCGCCACGAAAGCCTGGAGATCGCGCAGGTCCGGATCGCTCATTGTTCGTTATTCTGAACAGCCTATTCTGAATTGTCCAGCTTATCGAATTGCGGAATTGGGCCGATATCCGCGTTGTCAGGCGTCCACGCAGGCCGCCTCAACAAGGAGATTGATCATGGAAACCCGCCAACTTGGAAAAGCCGGCCCAATGGTCTCCGCGCTCGGCCTCGGCTGCATGGGCATGTCCGACTTCTACGGCCCGAATGACCGCGCCGAGAGCATCGCGACGATTCACGCCGCCCTCGATGCCGGCATCATGCTGATCGACACCGGCGACTTCTACGGCATGGGCCACAACGAGATGCTGATCCGCGAGGCGCTCGCCTCGGCCGGCCCGCGCAACGTGCAGATCTCGGTGAAATTCGGCGCGCTGCGCGGGCCTGACAAGAGCTGGCTCGGTTATGACAGCCGCCCGGAAGCCGTGCGAACCTTCCTGTCCTATTCGCTGCAACGGCTCGGTGTCGACGCCATCGACATCTACCGCCCGGCGCGGCTCGATCCGAACGTGCCGATAGAGGACACGATCGGCGCGATGGCCGAGCTGAAGCAGGCCGGCTTCATCAGGCATATCGGCCTGTCCGAGGTCGGCTCCGAGACCATCCGCCGGGCGCACAAGGTGCATCCGATCTCGGACCTGCAGATCGAGTATTCGCTGATTTCGCGCGGCATCGAGAGCGACATCCTCAAGACCTGCCGCGAGCTCGGCATCGGCATCACCGCCTATGGCGTGCTGTCGCGCGGCCTGATCAGCGGGCATTGGTCGAAGGACCGCGGTGGCGTCAGCGACTTCCGCGGTCATTCACCGCGCTTCCAGGGCGACAATCTCGATCGCAATCTCGGCCTCGTCGAGACGCTGCGCAGCATCGCGGCCGATGTCGGCGCGACGCCGGCGCAGGTCGCGATCGCCTGGGTGGCCGCGCAAGGCAATGACATCGTCCCGCTGGTCGGCGCCCGCCGCCGCGACCGCCTCGACGAGGCGCTCGGCGCGCTCTGCGTCAAGCTCACCGAGGTCCAGCTCGCCGCGCTCGACAAGGCCTTCCCGCCCGGCGTCGCCGCGGGAGAACGCTATCCGGAGTCGCAGCTGGTGCACATGGACAGCGAGCGCGCGAAGGGGGAGTAAGACGCTCAGCGCGACCTCCAAATTCAGTGTCGTCCCGGCGAACGCCGGGACCCATACCCCAGGGTGCAGTTTGAGGCACGCTGGTCATTGGCTTTTGCCCAACACAACTGCTGCGGCGTATGGATCCCGGATCTGCGCTCGACGACGCGCTGGGTCGCCGAGCTTGTCCGGGATGACAACGGAATTGAGATCGCGAGCTTACGACATCACTTTCGATGTGCACTGAGATCCGCGATGACAGGTCCATCACCATTCAGCGGGTTCGCCGGATCGCGGCCATAGCGCAGCGTTTCGAAGCGCATGGTGCGGGCGTCCAGCATCAACAGCCGGCCGACCAGGCCCTCGCCGAAGCCGACGATCTCGCGGATCGCCTCCAGCGCCATCATCGAGCCGAGCATGCCGGCGAGCGCGCCCATGACGCCGGCTTCGGCGCAGGCGGGCACGGTGCCAGGCGGCGGCGGCTCCGGGAACAGGCAGCGATAGGTCGGATTGAACGCGCCCTTGTCATTGCGCTCATGCGCGCGGATCGTCGTCAGCGATGCATCGAAGGTGCCGAGCGCGCCCGTGATCAGCGGCTTGCCGGCCAGGAAGCAGGCATCGGAGACGAGATAGCGCGTGTCGAAATTGTCGGAGCCGTCGAGCACGAGATCATAGCCGCCGATCAGATCGAGCGCGTTGTCGGCGTTGAGCCACGTCCGGTGCGCGACGACGCCGACATGCGGGTTGAGCGCGTTGATGCGCTCGGCGGCGCTGTCGACCTTGGGCCTGCCGATGTCAGGCGTCGCGTGAATGACCTGCCGCTGCAGATTTGACAGCGATACCACGTCGTCATCGACCACGCCGATCGTGCCCACGCCGGCAGCGGCGAGATACATCAGCGCCGGTGCGCCGAGCCCGCCCGCGCCGATCACCAGCACCGATGCGCGCTTCAGCGCAGCCTGACCAGGACCGCCGACATCGCGCAGCACGATATGGCGGGCGTAGCGCTCCAGTTCCTCGTCGCTCAGCATCGTCACACGCGTCCTTCCGCCGCTACATCGCCATCGGCTGATCATGGAGACCGCAGCTCTCCACTGAACCCGCGCCGGATTGTGGCCGACCAAGCAGATGTGCTTATTTACGGCAGCGGCAAGAGCTTCGGGATTTGTCATGAGACGGCTGGCCACGGCAACCTTCATCTGTGCGATCGCCGCGAGCGTGCCGTCTCACGCCCAGACGCCGCCGACACAGGGCGTATTGCCCGGCGCCAAACCCAAGCCGGTCACGACGCAGCCCGTGCGCCCTGGCGTGCAGGCGCCGGCGGACACGGCCAACGAGATGAGCCAGACCGAGCGACTGGCGCTGCAATCCGACCTCGCCTGGGTCGGCCAGTACAACGGCGCCATCACCGGCGACGTCAGCGAGCGCATGGTCAATGCGATCAAGGAGTACCAGAAGCTCAAGGGCGGCAAGCCGACCGGCGTGCTCAATCCGCAGGAGCGTGCCGTGCTCGCCGACACCGCGCGTCGCAAGCAGGAGGGCGTCGGCTGGAAGCTCGTGACCGAGCCGACGAGCGGCGCGCGCTTGGGCATCCCGACCAAGCTGATGCCCCAGCAGACGACCGACGCGAACGGCTCGAAATGGACCTCGCCGACGGGCACGGTGCAGGTGGTGCTGTCACGGCGCAAGGAGGCCAATCCAACCACCGCGGCGCTCGCCGACCGTGAGAAGAAGGAACCCGGCCGCACCGTCGACTACAGCGTGGTGAAGCCGGACTTCTTCGTGCTCTCAGGACTGCAGAACCTGAAGAAATTCTACATCCGCGGCACCTTCAAGGGCGACGAGGTGCGCATCCTCACCATCCTCTACGACCAGGCCACCGAGAACACGGTCGAGCCTGTGGTGATCGCGATGTCCTCTGCCTTCACCGCCTTTCCGGCGGCGACTCTCGCCGCCCAGCCGGCGCCGCGGCGGAGCGTCGATTACGGCACCGGCATCATCGTGAGCGCGGACGGCGCCATCGTCGCCGACCGAGAAGTGACCGAAGCTTGCGTCGCCATCACCATTCCCGGCTTCGGCCCTGCCGAGCGGATCGCCGATGACAAGGAGCGCGGGCTGGCGCTGCTGCGCATCTATGGCGGGCGCGGCCTGAAGCCGCTGGCGCTGTCGGGCGGCACCGCGAGATCATCGGTCGACATTGTCGGCATTGCCGACCCTCAGAGCCAGGGCGGCGGCGCCGCGATCAGCATGGTGAAGGCGCAGCTTGCCGGCAACGGATCGGGCGACATGTCGCTGGCGCCCGCGCCGGGGCTCGGCTTCTCCGGCGCGGCCACGCTCGACGGCGACGGCAGGTTCGTCGGCGTCACGCTGCTCAAGCCCGGCGTGCTCGCCGGCAGCGCCTTCGTGCCATCGTCCCAGGTCGTGATGGTGAGCGCCGACACCACACGCGCATTCCTCGCGGCAAATGGCGTCAAGCCCGACGGCACCTCGACCGACGCCAAGGCCGCAACGGTGCGCGTGATCTGCGTGCGCAAATAGCGCTTTCCGCAGTTGCGCCGCGCACCGCAGCGCGGCAGGTGTTTACGCAAAATTAAGCATGTCCTTTTAGAAAAAATTAAGGGCCCAACGGCGCCGGCGGGGATCTCAGGTGCAGCATCGCGACTGCGCGTGACGATGCTCGGCGATGCCGGGTGCCCATTCGCGGCTGCGTGCCGCTCTCTTCCTAGCACCTTGCTATCAACTCGGAACGGCTCCCGCCGTAGTCAACCGGTCTGTGACCTGCAGGCCGGACGTGAGATAGTTCGAACAGTTTTGTCGGCGTGCTGATTCGGACCACCGCGATCCCTCTTCGTCAGTCGGATCGGGCCGGGACTGTCCTGAGCGAGAATAGCTCTGCATCGTTTCAGTCGATGCGCTCAGCTTTGGCGTTCTCATAAGTTCCGTCAACATCCGAAGGACTGTCTCCCGATGTACACGATCGTTTTGGCCACGCAGAAGGGCGGCAGCGGCAAGAGCACGCTCGCCATCGGTCTCGCCGTGGCGGCCCAGCAGGCCGGCCACAAGGTGCGCGTGATCGAAACCGACCGACAGGGCACTCTGACGAAATGGCAGGCGCGCCGCGCCGCCGGCGAGCCGATCGTCGAAGCCGTCTATGACGCGAAGATGATCGAGCCGCGGCTCGAGGCGCTTCAGCGCGACGGCGTCACCGTCTGCGTGATCGACACCGGGGCCGGCATCACGGCGTCGACCACAGCGGCGATCCGCTACTGCGATCTGTGCCTGATCCCGGCACGGCCGAGCGTCGCCGACATCGAGGCGACCGCGCCGACGCTCAGCGTGATCAGGGCGTGGCGCAAGCCGTTTGCCTTCGTACTCAACCAGGCGCCGATCCGCGGCGGCCACCGCATCACCGACGCGACGACCGCGCTGGATGCCGACGCGCCGCGCGACATCGCCGAGGTGCTGGCGCAGCCCTTCATCATGATGCGCAACGACCATCAGGACGCGCTCGCCGCCGGCTTGGGGGTCAGCGAGTTCGACGCCAGCGGCAAGTCGGCGCAGGAGATCAAGAGCCTGTGGCGCTGGACTTACGGCAAGCTCGCCGGCGATCACGTCATGCACGAGGCGGGCGAGCTCAAGGAAGCAAGCGAGCACGCCGAGGTCGAATTCCCGATCATGCTGACGCCCCAGCCGGAGGAGCCGAAGCTGCCGGTGACCCGCGCCTACCCGACCTGGGCCGACAACGGCATCAACTGGAAGGCGGGCCTGTAGTCGTCCGCTTGGATCGAATCCCTCACGCACCGGCAGCGCCCCCTCACCCGGCCTGGCGGGGAGAGGGTCGGGCCGAGGGGCAACGGCACTGGATGTCTCCGTGCTGGGCCCCTCGCAATTCGACCGAACGGCTCTTGCAATGAGTTGCTCCGTCCTGCCCGGGCGTGTCCCAGGCATCCATGTCGTTCCAAAGACGCTGAACGGCGTGGATGGCCTGGACAGGCCCAACCATAACGACTTGGAAATAACCGAGCACACGACCCGATTGTCGAACGAGATACGCCTGCTGCAAGCGCGGTAAGAGCCGGCCTAACGCGCCCCCGCCTCCCGCATCTCCAGCATCTTGATCCGCGCATCCGCGCGCCGCAGGCGGCGGCACAGCTCGCGATTGATGTTCTGCATCACGATGACATAGGCGCGAATGTCGGCCTTGTAGAACGCATAGAGCTGTTGCGCTGTGAGCTCGTACAGTAGGGCTGGCGTCTCCGCGATCACCGTGGCGGATCGGTTCTGCATCTCCAGCAAGGTCATTTCGCCGAAGAAATCGCCGGGCTGCAGGCTCGACATGTGGATCGCGCCACCGCTCTCCAGGCGCTCGCTGACCTCCAGCGTGCCGCTGTGCACGACGAACATCGAGCGGCCCGCCTCACCCTCGGCGACGATGACGGCGCCGCGCTCGAACTCGCGCACGCCCAGCATCGAAATCAGCAGGTCGAGGCTCGCATCCGACAGGCCGCCAAAGAACGGCGTGGCGAGCAGAAATGCTTTCAGGTCGGGCGAGCTGACAGCCATAACGGCAGTATACGCCCGAGCCCGGCCGTCACAAGCAGACCCGGGCGGAGCGCCGTTCGCTCATCTCTGACACTTCGGGCACCAGAACGTCGATCGTCCGTTCTGCACGAAGCGCTTGACGACGCCCTCGCAGCCATCCGTGCGGCACGGCTCGCCCTCTCGGTCATAGACCTGGAACGAGTGCTGGAAATAGCCGAGCTCGCCAGTGGTCTGGCGGTGATCGCGCAGCGACGAGCCGCCGGCGCGGATCGCCTCGTTGAGCACGGTGTGGATCGCCTCAACCAGCCGCTTTGCATGGTCCGTCGGCTCGCCCTTCCTGGTCGCCAGCGTCGCGGCCAGACGGCGCGGCGACAGATGCGCGCGGAACAGCGCCTCGCAGACATAGATGTTGCCGAGCCCGGCGACCACGCGCTGGTCGAGCAACGCGGCCTTGAGGCTGGTCTTCTTGCCGGCACAGGCGCGCGCCAGCATGGCGGCATCGAATTCGTTGCCGAGCGGCTCCGGCCCGAGGTCCTTGAGGTGCGGCTCGGTCTCGATCTCGCCGCGGCCGATGATCTTCATGAAGCCGAAGCGGCGCGGGTCGTTGAAAACGATGTCGGCGCCGGAAGACATGTGAAACACGACATGGTCGTGGACGCTGTCCTTGCCGCGCGGATAGTGAAACTCGCCCGGGGTTTCCTCGTGCTCGGGCTTGATCACCCGGAACGAGCCGGACATGCCCAGATGCATCAGCAGCACGTCGCCGGAGCCGAGATCGGCCAGCAGATATTTGGCGCGGCGGCCGAGCCCTCTGACGGTCTGCCCCTGCAAGCGCTTCACAAAATCGGGTTGAAACGGAAACCGCAAGTCGCCGCGCCGCGCCTCCGCGGTCACGATCTTGGCTCCCTCCATGACCGGCTGCAGCCCGCGCCGGACGGTCTCGACTTCGGGCAGTTCAGGCATGTCCGTTCATTTCACCTTTTGCGTCCTGCGACCATTCACCTTGTCCGGCCGACGTGATAGCGCCTTGGCCGCACCGGCGCTATGGTGCCGTATCGGAGTAAGGGTGATGGATCAGACGGACCAGACCACTCATTTCGGCTTCAGGGACGTGCCACTGGGCGAGAAGCAGACGCTGGTGAACGACGTGTTTCACAGCGTCGCCTCCCGCTACGACTTGATGAACGACCTGATGTCCGGCGGGCTGCACCGCGTCTGGAAGGACATCATGATCAACACGCTGAACCCGCCGAAGAGCGATGCCCCGTTCGCGCTGCTCGACGTGGCGGGCGGCACCGGCGACATTTCCTTCCGCGCCGCCAAGAAGGCCGGCGCCGGCTTCCACGCCACCGTCTGCGACATCAATGGCGACATGCTCGAGGTCGGCCGCCAGCGCGCGCTGAAGCAATACCTCGACGACAGGGTGTCGTTCGTCGAGGGCAACGCCGAGAGCCTCGCCTTTCCCGACCGCTCCTTCGACGCCTATACGATCGCCTTCGGCATCCGCAACGTGCCGCAGATCGACCTGGCGCTGGCCGAGGCCTACCGCGTGCTCAAGCATGGCGGCCGCTTCCTGTGCCTGGAGTTCTCGACCGTCGAGGTGCCCGGCCTCGACAAGCTCTACGACCTGTTTTCCTTCAACGTCATTCCGCAGCTCGGCCGCGCCGTGACCGGTGACGCCGAGTCCTATCGCTACCTCGTCGAATCCATCCGCCAGTTTCCGCGCCCCAATGCCTTCGCCGAGATGATCTCGGCGGCCGGATTCTCCCGCGTCTCCTGGCAGACCCTTTCCGGCGGCATCGTCGCGCTTCATTCCGGCTGGCGTTTGTGATCTCCGCACTGACACATATTACGCGGCTCGCCCGGGCCGCCCTGGTGTTCGCGCGCGAGGGCGTGTTCGGCGTCGTCGATCCGAGTCTGGCGCCGCCGCCGGGTCAGATCGCGCTCAAGCTCGCGCGCCTGGTCGAGCGGCCCGGAGCGAAGTCCGGACCGCGGCTGTCGCGTGCGCTGGAACGGATGGGTCCGGCCTATCTCAAGCTGGGCCAGTTCCTGGCCACGCGGCCCGACGTCGTCGGCGTCGTGATGGCGCGCGATCTCGAATCCCTGCAGGACCGGCTGCCGCCGTTTCCGCAGGCCGAGGCGGAAGCCGTCATTGCCACCGCGCTCGAACGCCCGATCAGCCAGCTCTACACCTCGCTCGGCCCGCCCGTGGCGGCGGCCTCGATCGCTCAGGTGCATCGCGGCGAGGTCGAGCGCGACGGCATCCGTCATGCCGTCGCGGTGAAGGTGCTCCGGCCGAACGTGGCGGCACGCTTCCGCCGCGACCTCGCCGATTTCTTCTTCGTCGCCGAGAAGGCCGAGGCGCATTCCGCCGAGGCGCGGCGCCTGCGGCTCGTCGAGGTCATCAACACAATGTCGCGTTCGGTCGCGATGGAGATGGATCTCCGGCTCGAAGCCGCCGCGCTGTCGGAGATGGCGGAGAACATCAAGGACGATCCGGACTTCCGCGTGCCCGCGGTCGACTGGGACCGCACCGCCAACAACGTGCTCACCATGGAGTGGATCGACGGCATCGCGCTGAACGACCACGCTCGCCTCGCGCAGGCGAATGTCGACCTGCCCGATGTCGGCCGTAAGGTGATCCAGAGCTTCCTGCGCCACGCGCTGCGCGACGGCTTTTTCCATGCCGACATGCATCCGGGCAATCTGTTCCTGGACAAGCAGGGCCGGCTGGTCGCGGTCGATTTCGGCATCATGGGCCGGCTCGGCATGAAGGAGCGGCGCTTCCTCGCGGAAATCCTGCTCGGCTTCATCACCCGCGACTATCGCCGCGTCGCCGAGGTCCATTTCGAGGCCGGCTACGTGCCGCCGCATCATTCGGTGGAGAATTTCGCCCAGGCCATCCGCGCCATCGGCGAGCCGATCCACAACCGCACGGCCGAAGAGATCTCGATGGCCAAGCTGTTGACCCTGCTGCTCGAGGTCACCGGCCTGTTCGACATGCGGACCCGGCCGGAGCTGATCCTCTTGCAGAAGACCATGGTGGTGGTCGAGGGCGTCGCGCGCGGCTTCGATCCCAGGCTCGATATCTGGAAGGTCGCCGATCCCGTGGTGCGCGAATGGATCGAGCGCAATCTCGGCTCGCTCGGCCGCATCGAGGGCGCCGTCACCGGCATAGGAGAGCTGGCCCGTATCACATCCACATTGCCGGTCCTCGCCGCGCGTGCCGCTGCCGTGCTGGAGAACCTGGAGACGATGACCCGCGACGGCCTGCGCCTGTCGCCCGAAACCATCGCCGCCATGGGCCGCACCGAAGGCAAGAAGAGCCGCTGGCGCGCCATCGCGCTGTGGGTCATCGCGCTGACCTTCATCGGCATCCTGTTCGCCGTGCTGCGGCTGTGACGCCGACGAGCGACCATCGACAGGCATTAACGCCGCTACGCCCAAGGTGTCATCGCCCGGCTTGACCGGGCGATCCAGTACGCTGCGGCCGTCCTGATTGAACCGATGGGCTGCGGCTTACTGGATGCCCGCCTTCGCGGGCATGACGGCAGGGCATGCTAAGACTTCGGCGGCCGAGGCCGCAGGTCTCTGTGCGCCACCTTGATGGGCACGGGCCCGTAGAGCTGCTCTAGCGTCTGAACTGATTGCACTGCGATCAATTTCTGCTAGCATTGCATTCACAACGACAATGCTGGGAGGCGGTCATGGCCAGCCTGACCATCCGCAAGCTCGACGACTCGCTGAAGACTTATCTCCGGCTGCGCTCGGCGCAGAACGGCCGCTCCGTCGAGGAGGAGGTCCGGGTCATTCTCCGGGCGCTGATCGAGCCGGTCGACCCATCCGAGCCGCCGGCGGCAGCGCCATCTCCGGCCGCTCTGCCGGATCCCGGCCTGCCCCAGCCCGGCCTCGCCCGCGAGGCACGCGTCACCCTGATCATCGGCGGCGGCATTGCCGCTTACAAGTCGCTCGACCTGATCCGGCGACTCCGGGAGCGCTATATCCAGGTCCGCTGCGTCATGACGAGAGCGGCGACGCAGTTCGTCACCGAGCTCGCCGCGTCGGCGCTGTCCGGCGACCGCGTCTTCACCGACCTGTTCGACGCGCGCAGTGAGTTCGACGTCGGCCATATCCGGCTGGCGCGCGACTGCGATCTCATCGTCGTCGCGCCGGCGACCGCCGACCTGATGTCCAAGATGGCGCAAGGTGCCGCCGACGATCTCGCCAGCGCCATCCTGCTCGCCGCCAGCCGGCCGATCCTGCTGGCGCCGGCGATGAATCCGATGATGTGGAGCAATCCGGCGACCCGCCGGAACGCCGCGACCCTGCAGCGCGACGGCATCCACATGATCGGGCCGAACGCCGGCGAGATGGCTGAGAAGGGCGAGGCGGGTGTCGGCCGCATGGCCGAGCCGACCGAGATCGCCGACGCCGTGGTCGCGATGCTGAAGCCCCCGGCGCCGCGCCCGCTCGCCGGCCGCCGCGTGCTGATCACCGCGGGGCCGACGCACGAGCCGATCGACCCCGTCCGCTATATCGCCAACCGCTCCTCCGGCAAACAGGGCTTTGCGATTGCCGCCGCAGCCCAGGCCGCCGGCGCAGACGTCAGGCTGATCGCGGGACCGGTCGAGCTCGCCGATCCCAAGGGCGTCAAGGTCACGCATGTCGAGTCGGCGCGGCAGATGCTCGAGGCTGTCGAAGCCGAGCTGCCGGCCGACGTCGCGATCTTCGCCGCAGCGGTGGCGGATTGGCGCGTCGCCAGTGAAGGCGGCCAGAAGCTGAAGAAAACCGATCAGGCAATCCCGCCGCTGCAGCTGGTCGAGAACCCTGACATCCTCGCGACCATCTCCAAGCTGAAAGAGAAGCGCCCCGGCCTGGTCATCGGCTTCGCCGCCGAGACGGAACATCTGATCGACAACGCCAAAGCCAAGTTCGCGCGCAAGGGCTGCGACTGGATCGTCGCCAACGACGTCTCGCCCGCCACCGGCGTGATGGGCGGCGACCGCAACACGGTGCATCTCTTGACGAAGGACGCCGACGGCGTCCATGTCGCGTCGTGGCCGATCATGACCAAGGACGAGGTGGCGAACGCGCTCGTCGCCGAGATCGCCCGAACCGTAGGACAATCAGCGTGACACAGACGATCGCGATCGACGTTCGCATCCTGCCGCATGGCGCGGGCCTGCCGCTGCCGGCCTATCAGACCGCGCATGCCGCCGGGATGGACCTGCTCGCCGCCGTCGCGCCCGATGCGCCTGTCGTCCTCGCGCCAGGCAGCCACGCCATGGTGCCAACGGGTTTGTCGATCGCGCTGCCGGACGGCTTCGAGGCGCAGGTGCGGCCGCGCTCCGGACTCGCTGCGCGGCACGGCGTCACTGTGCTCAATTCGCCCGGCACCATCGACGCCGACTATCGCGGCGAGGTCTGCGTGCTCCTGATCAACCACGGCAAGGAGCCGTTTACGATCCAGCGCGGCGAGCGCATCGCGCAGATGGTGATCGCGTCGGTCGTGCGCGCCGAGCTCGCGATCACCACGACCTTGTCGGAGACCGCGCGCGGCAGCGGCGGCTTCGGCTCGACAGGCCGGTGAACTACGGGACTTCGCCACAGTTCCGACTCCGCTATGCCCATCGATGAACGCATTTTCGGTCGGTGCAACCATCGTTCACGGTCTGGACTCTTACCGCTGGAGTCCCGAAGCGGTTATTGTTGATTGATTCGTGGAACGGCGCGATCGGTGCGATCGGCGCCGCGCGGAACTTTCGTGCGGTTTGGGGCAAATATGTCGGGCGTGATCGTGGTGATGCGTCAGACGCTGCTGTCATGCACGTCACTCGCGCGCAAGGGCCTGATGGGTCTCGCTGCGACTGCGCTTGCGCCGGCAAGTCAGGGCTTCGCGGGCGATGGCGTGCCGGCGGATGCGATCTCTTCTCTTTTCGAGCTGAGCCGGTCCGATGTCGCCGAGGTCACGGCGATGCTGGCGCTGCTCGGCTTCTCCGTGGTTGCTGCAATTGCTTTGGTGCGCACGCGGCTTGCCGCTGCGCGGAAAGAGGCGCGACTGCGCGCCGACGTCGCGGAGCTGCAGCTGCAGGCCGACCGCTACCGCGCGTTGTTGTTCGCCGAACCGCAGATCCTGATCGCCTGGCCGGCCGGCGGTCACCGGCCACAGATCTCCGGCGACACATCCATGCTGGTACCGTCGGATCAGCCGCAGCGCATTCTCGCCTTCGGCAGCTGGCTGCCGCCGGAGCCGGCGCTGCAGCTCGACCACGCCGTCGAGGCGCTGCGCGAGGCCGGCGAAGGCTTCATGCTCCACCTCACCACCTCGCACGGTCACGCCATCGAGGCGATGGGCCGCGCGATCGGCGGCCAGGCGATCGTGCGCATCCGCGAGCTGTCCGGTCTGCGCCGCGAGCTCGCCGAGACGCAGCTGCGCTTCAAGGCGCTCGGCGAGGAGACGGAGTCGCTGCGCGCGCTCGCCTCCGCGCTGCCATGGCCGATCTGGGCACGGCATGCCAACGGCGCGCTCGCTTACGTCAACGCCGCCTATGCCCGCGCCGCCGATGCGCGCGACATCCCCGACGCGATCAGCCGCAATCTCGAGCTGCTCGATTCCGCAGATCGGTCCGACCTGCAGCGTGCGCTCGGCGCCGGCGGACATTTCGAGGGGCGGCTGCCGATCGTCATGGGCGGCGAGCGCCGGATGCATGACGTGCGGGCCTTCACGCTCGGCGGCGGCAGCGCCGGCGTCGCCATCGATGCCAGCGAGGCTGCGGCGCTGACCGACGCGTTGGTGCGGATGCACGAGGCGCACCGCCGCACGCTCGACCAGTTGTCGTCGGGCGTCGCCGTGTTCGACGGCCAGCGCCGCCTCGCCTTCTACAACGACAGCTATCGCCGGCTCTGGGATCTCGACACCGCGTTTCTCGACAGCCAGCCGGATGATTCCTCGGTGCTCGACCGCCTGCGCGCCTCGCGCAAGCTGCCGGAGCAAGCCGACTTCCGAGCCTGGAAGGCCAAGCTGCACGAGGCCTATCGCGCGGTCGAGGCCGCCAAGGACACCTGGTTCCTGCCCGACGGCCGCGCGCTCTCCGTCGTCACCACGCCCAATCCGGAAGGCGGAGTCACCTATCTGTTCGACGACGTCACCGAGAGCTTTGCGCTGGCCCGCCGCTATGACGGCCTGATCCGGGTGCAGCGCGAGACGCTGGACAGCCTTGCCGAAGGCGTCGCCGTGTTCGGCTCCAACGGCCGCGTCGAGCTGTTCAATCCGGCGTTTGCCAAGATGTGGCGGCTGTCGCCAGACTCGCTGCGCGAGCATCCGCACATCGACACTGTCGAATCCTGGTGCCGGTCGATCTATGATGACAGCGTCGCCTGGCGGACCATTCGCGAGGCGATCACCTCGATCGAGAACCGCCTCGACGTCGCGCTGAAGCTCGAGCGCAAGGACGGCAGCGTGCTCGACTGCATGAGCCGGCCGCTGCCGGACGGCGCGACGATGCTGACCTTCCAGGACATCACCGACACCGAGAATGTCGAGCGTGCGCTGCGCGAGAGCAACGAGGCGCTCGAAGCGGCCGGCCAGATGAAGATCGACTTCGTCCACCACGTCTCCTACGAACTGCGTGCGCCGCTGACCACCATCATCGGCTTCGCGCATTTCCTGTCCGACCCGTCGACCGGGCCGCTGACGCCGAAGCAGGCCGAGTATCTCGACTATGTCACCAAATCGACCAACGCGCTGCTGGCGCTGACCAACAACATTCTCGACCTCGCCACCATTGACGCCGGCGCGATGAAGCTCGAGCTCGGGCCCGTCGACGCCGCCAAGGCGATCGAGGCCGCGGCCGAGGGCGTGCAGGACCGCCTCGCCACCGACCGCATCCGCCTCAGGGTCGAGGTCGCGCCCGATGTCGGCAGCTTCGTCGGCGACGAGCGCCGCGTCGTCCAGGTGCTGTACAATCTGCTCGCCAATGCCGTCGGCTTCTCGCCGCAGGATTCGACCGTGATCGTGTCGGCCCGCCGGACCGATCACAGCGTCGCCTTCGCGGTCACCGATTGCGGGCCAGGCATTCCGGCTGATATCAAGGACCAGATGTTCGACTGGTTCGTCAGCCGCTCGCAAGGCTCGCGCCATCGCGGCGCCGGACTCGGCCTGTCGCTGGTGCGCTCCTTCGTCGAGTTGCATGGCGGCAAGGTGCGGATGGATTCGGTGGTCGGCAAGGGCACCACGGTCACCTGTGACTTCCCGACCGACCACATCGCGCAACGCAACGCCGCGGAATGACGGACCGACAGACATTCACGACCGCGCTGGCGGACGAGACCGCCACCGCCGCCTTGATGGCCGACCTCGCGCTGCTGATCGGCCCGGGCGTGCTGATCACGCTCACGGGCGATCTCGGCGCCGGCAAGACCGCCGCCGCGCGGGCGATGATCCGCTACCTCGCAGATGACGCCGAGCTGGAAGTCCCAAGCCCGACCTTTACCTTGGCGCAGAGCTACGATCTGCCGAGCTTCCCGCTGGTGCATGCCGATCTCTACCGCATCAGCGATGCCTCCGAGTTGGAGGAGATCGGCCTGTCCCCGCTGCCTGAAGCGACGGTGGTGCTGATCGAATGGCCGGAGCGCGCCGGCGATGCGCTGCCGCAGGATCGCATCGACATCGCGCTGCGTCACGATGCCGCCCAGGGCGACTGCGCGCGCAACCTCGAGATCACCGGCACCGGCAAGGCCGCCGCGATCGTCGCGCGCCTGAAGGCGCTGCGCGAATTCCTCGCCGAAGCCGGCCACGGCAAATCGCGCCGCGAGCGCATGGCCGGCGACGCCTCGACCCGCTCCTACGCCCGTCTTTACAAAGGCGAGCGCGTCTTCATCCTGATGAACTCGCCGAGGCGGCCGGATGGTCCGGCGATCTACAACGGCAAGCCCTATAGCGGCGCCGTGCATCTCGCCGAGGACGTCCGCCCGTTCGTCGCGATGGCCGGCGCGTTGCGCGGCCGCGGCATCTCGGCGCCGAAGATCAACGATGCCGATCTCGACCACGGCTTCCTCATCACCGAGGATCTCGGACGCGAGGGCGTCATCGAGGGCGATCCGCCGCGCCCGATCGTGGCGCGCTACGAGGCCGCGACCGATCTCCTGGCCGCGCTGCATGCGCAGGACGTGCCGTGGGTCCTGCCGTTGGCACCCCAAGTGACCTACAACGTGCCGACCTTCGACGTCGACGCGATGCTGATCGAGATAGGTCTGATGCTCGAATGGTATTTGCCCGACCGCGGGGTGGAGCCGTCGCAGGTGCTGCGCGCCGAATTCCTGGAAATGTGGCGCGACCTGCTCGAAGCGCCGCTCGCCACGAACAAGACCTGGGTGATCCGCGACTATCACTCGCCGAACCTGCTCTGGCTACCCGCGCGCGAGGGCATCGCGCGAGTCGGCGTCATCGACTTCCAGGACGCCGTGATGGGTCCGCCAGCTTACGACGTGGTGTCGCTGGCGCAGGACGCCCGCATCGACGTCCCGGCGGAGATCGAGCGCGCCTTGCGAGAGCGCTACATCGCCGCGCGGCAAACAGCATCCGCAGAGTTCGACGCCGACGCCTTCAGCGCCGACTACGCGATCCTGTCCGCCCAGCGCAACACCCGCCTGCTCGGCACCTTCGCCCGCCTCAACCGCCGCGACGGCAAGCCGCATTACCTCAAGCATCAGCCCCGCATCTGGGACTACCTGCACCGCGCGCTGGCGCACGCGACGCTCGACCCGGTGCGGGACTGGTACGCCGCGAATGTGCCACCTCCAGCCGGCGTCAGTTGAGCGCACGATCGCGCCTGATCCACCGCCGTCGTCCAGACGAATGCCGGAGCTATACCGCGGACGCTATCGAGGGACGGGACTGTCAGTTGAGCGCCCCACGACGGCCGGTGGCTATGGGTCCCGGCTCAAGGCCGGGACGACAGCGGAGTGTGCCGCGCGAGCCCGCGCCCACATCGCCACCTCGCGGGCCGACCCGTTGTCCCCCCGCGTCACCGTCCACCCCCCGTAGCTTTACCGGTTCTTAGCCATCCCCCTTTACCTTGCGCCCGCGGCGTCCGGTGCGCCGGGCGTGAAAGGAGCTTGCCATGGCAGAGCGGATGAAGGGCGAGCGCGTCGTCTTCGAGCGCGGCATCCCGGCTTTCATGATGGGCATCGACGGCACCTGGCGGCGTAACTGCACCATCGAGGATGTCTCCGAGACCGGTGCCAAGCTGACGGTCGAGGGCTCCGTTGAAGGCCTGCACCTGAAGGAGTTCTTCCTGCTGCTGTCGTCGACCGGCCTGGCCTATCGACGCTGCGAACTGGCCTGGGTCAATGGCGACCAGATCGGCGTCACCTTCCTGAAGCAGGGCAAGAAGAAAACCAACAAGCGCGCCACCGCCGAGGCCTGACTACTGGCCGGAAGACCTCTGCGGCATCTTGCATCACGACGGCCGGGCAGCCGTCGCATATTCGTCATGGCGCCGGGCTATCGCAACCGGTCGAGACGATAGATGTTTTTGCGTGGTATGATTCGCACGTACCACCCTTGATCGAGATGCCCTGAGATGCCCGTCCACCCGCACAAAGCCATGGTCCTCGCCGCCGGTCTCGGATTGCGCATGCGCCCGCTGACGGAGAAGATGCCAAAGCCGCTGGTGCGCGTCGCCGGGCGTCCGCTGCTCGACCACGTGCTCGACCGGCTCGCCGAGGCTGGCGTCACCGAGGCCGTCGTCAACGTCCACTATCTCGCCGATCAGATCATCGAGCACACCGCGACGCGCAGCGCGCCGCGCGTGATCATCTCCGACGAGCGCGACCAGGTGCTGGGCACCGGCGGCGGCGTGGTCAAGGCGCTGCCGCTGCTGGGTCACGAGCCGTTCTTCCACGTCAACTCCGACACGATGTGGATCGAGGGCGTGCGCCAGAACCTCTCGCGCCTTGCCGACGCATTCGATCCCGCGCGCATGGACATCATGCTGCTGATGGCCCCGACCGCGACCTCGATCGGCTATGCCGGCCAGGGCGACTACGCGATGCTCGCCGACGGTACCTTGCGCAAGCGCCGCGAGCACCAGGTGGTGCCGTTCGTCTACGCCGGCGCCGCGATCATCTCGCCGGCGATCTTCGACGGCGCGCCAGAGGGCGAGTTCTCGCTGACGAAGATGTTCGACAAGGCCAATGAGCAGGACCGGCTGTATGGCCTGCGCCTCGAAGGCGTGTGGATGCATGTCGGTACGCCGGCCGCAGTGACCGAAGCCGAAGAAGCACTGCTGGAGAGCGCGGCGTAGCTTGCGCGAAGGCATCACAAGGCCGCCTGTCTCCGTCATTGCGAGCGCAGCGAAACAATCCAGAGTGGTGTGCGGGATTCTGGATTGCTTCGCTGCGCCGCTGCGCTCGCAATGACGTGAAGTGAGCAGTTCCTTTGACCCACTTCCGTGATCGGCGTCCGCCCGCGATGGCGGTGAAGCGGAAGCGAGTTCCGCGCCCTCCGCTGTCATCGCCCGCGAAAGCGGGCGATCCAGTACGCCGCGGCCTCTCAACTCAAGCCGAACCGTCTCGGAGTACTGGATCGCCCGGTCAAGCCGGGCGATGACGGCGGAGGGCGTGGCTGCAGCCGGGCCTCGCTGCACATCGAGTTGCCACGCGCGACATCCTCTAGCTTGGCAACGCGAACGACCTATCAACACCCATCCACACCCCGGATATGACCTCCGGCCCTCCGCTTACTATATAGACGCCAAGAGAAACCCCGCGAATCGCAGGCCATGCGCGTCTTCACCGTTCCCATTTCGGCGCCGTTCCTGCGCAGCGTGATCGCGGCGCTGGTGGACGGCCGGCTGGTCGACGGTTTCGAAGCCCGCAGCGATCCGGCGCGGCTCGCGACGGCCACGCTCTATCTTCCGACGCGTCGTTCGCTGCGTGTCGCGCGCGAGATGTTTCTCGACGAGCTGAGGACCGACGCCGCGGTGCTGCCGCGGCTGGTGGCGCTCGGCGACATCGACGAGGATGAGCTGGCGTTTGCGGAAGATCGCGACGCGTTCCTCGGCCCCGCGCCGCTGGAGCTTCCGGAGCGGCTCGATGATCTGCAGCGTAGGCTCACGCTGGCGCGGCTGGTCGCGGCCTGGGCCAAGACGCCGGTGTCGGCGCCGCTGGTGATCGGCGGTCCCGCCTCGACGCTCGCGCTCGCCGGCGACCTCGCGCGGCTGATCGACGACATCGTGACACGCGGCGTATCGTGGGATGCGCTCGACCAACTGGTGCCCGATCAGCTCGACAAATACTGGCAGTTTTCGCTGGAGTTCCTGCGCATCGCGCGCACGGCGTGGCCAGCCTATCTGCAGGAGATCGAGCGCATCGAGCCGGCGGCACGGCGCGATCTCCTGATCGCAGCCGAAGCCGCGCGCCTCTCGGCGCATCCCGATGGGCCGGTGATCGCCGCAGGCTCGACCGGCTCGATGCCGGCGACGGCAAAGTTCCTGCTCGCGGTCGCCAAGTTACCGCATGGCGCGGTGGTGCTGCCGGGGCTCGACACCGATCTCGACGAAGCCGCGTGGAGCTCGATCGGCGGCGCGAAGGATCGCTCGGGGCGCGTGATCACGCCGCCCGCGGTCAACCATCCGCAATATGCGATGCACCTGCTGCTCAGGCGCTTCGGCCTGGAGCGGCGCGACGTACTTCGCCTTGCGCCGCCGGGCCGGGGCGGCCGCGAGGTGCTGATCTCCGAAGCGATGCGGCCGTCGGAAGCGACCGCCATCTGGCATGAGCGACTGCGCCAGTTCGACATCGCCGCCAACATCGCGGAGGCGATGGACAATCTGTCCGTGGTCGCCGCGCCCAATCCGGAGATGGAGGCGCTGGCGATCGCGATCGCGATGCGCGAGGCCCGCCATCTCGGCAAGTCCGCGGCACTGGTGACGCCGGACCGCGCGCTGGCGCGCCGCGTGATGGCCGCGCTGACGCGCTGGCACCTGACCTTCGACGATTCCGGCGGTGATGCGCTGCTGGAAACACCGGCCGGGATCTTTGCTCGCCTCGCCGCCGAAGCTGCCGCGCGCGGGCTTGAGCCGCCGACCCTGCTGGCGCTCCTCAAGCATCCGCTGTGCCGGCTCGGCCGCAACGCCTACGGCTGGAAGCATGCGATCGAAACCCTGGAGCTGGCTCTGCTCCGCGGCACCCGTCCGCAAGCCGGCACCGGCGGCCTCGCGCGCGACTTCGCCCGCTTCCGCGACGAGCATGCCAAGCTGCACCAGGGCGAAGCGTCCTCGCTTCATCGTGCCGAACCGCGCGCGCGACTTAAGCCTGATCAGCTCGACCAGGCGGCCGCGCTGATCGCGCAATTGCAGACGGCGCTCGCGCCGCTCGAAAATCTCGCCTCCCCGCGTCCGCAGGATTTCGCCGAGCTCGCCGCGCGCCACCGCGAGGTACTGATCGCGCTCTCCACCGATGACGTCGGCCTCGGCACCGCGTTCACCGATCGCGATGGCGCGGCGCTGGCGCGCTGCTTCGACGATCTGCTCGCCTCCGGCGAGCGCTGCGGCCTGATGGCGCCGCTGTCGGACTATCCGGACCTGTTCCACACCGCCTTTTCCGATCGCGCGGTGCGCCGCCCTGAGCGCCACGGCGCGCAGCTGCAGATCTATGGCCCGCTCGAAGCGCGCCTGATGCAGACCGATCGCATGATCATCGGCGGTCTGGTCGAGGGCATCTGGCCGCCGGCGCCGCGCATCGATCCCTGGCTCAGCCGCCCGATGCGGCATCAGCTCGGCCTGGACCTGCCCGAGCGCCGCATCGGTCTCTCCGCACACGACTTCGCGCAGCTGCTCGGCGCGCCCGAAGTGATCTTGACCCATGCGGCAAAATCCGGCGGCGCGCCGGCTGTCGCTTCGCGCTTTCTGCATCGACTCCAGGCGGTTGCCGGCGACGCACAATGGAAGGCCGCGACGGCGCGCGGCGAAACTTATGTCCGCTACGCCGAAGTGCTCGACCAGCCGCGGGAGGTGAAGCCGATACCGCAGCCGGCGCCGAAGCCGCCGCTCGAGGCCCGCCCCCTGCGCATGTCGGTGACCGCCATCGAAGACTGGCTGCGCGATCCCTACACGATCTTCGCGCGCTACATCCTGCGACTCGATCCGCTCGACCCCGTCGACATGCCGCTGTCGGCGGCCGATCGCGGCTCCGCGATCCACGAAGCCATCGGCGAGTTCACTCAGACCTTCGCCAAGGAGCTGCCGCTGCATCCAGCCCATGCGCTGCGCGTGATCGGCGAAAAGCATTTTGCGCCGCTGATGGAGCGCCCCGAGGCGCGCGCACTGTGGTGGCCGCGCTTCCAGCGCATCGCCGGCTGGTTCGCGGCGTGGGAGACCGCGCGCCGCGAACATATCGGCGCGATCACCGCTGAGATCCGCGGCGAGATCGGCATTCCCCTCGGCAAAGACCGTACCTTCATGCTGTCGGCGCGCGCCGACCGCATCGAGCAGCGCGCCGAGGGCACCTACGCCATCCTCGACTACAAGACCGGCCAGCCGCCGACCGCAAAGCAGGTCCGCATGGGCCTGTCGCCGCAGCTCACCTTGGAAGCTGCGATCCTGCGCGAGGGCGGCTTCGACGGCATTCCCGCCGGCAGCCTGATCAGCCAGCTCGTTTATGTCCGGCTGTCCGGCAACAACCCGCCGGGCGAGGAGCGCATTCTTGAGCTGAAGATCAACAAGAGCGACACGCCGCAGCATCCCGACCAGGCCGCGCAGGAGGCTCGCAACAAGCTGGAAGAGCTGATCCGCAGCTTCGAGGACGTCAACCAGGGCTACACCTCGCTGAACCTGTCGATGTGGGCGAACCGCTACGGCAGCTATGACGACCTCGCCCGCATCAAGGAATGGTCGGCGGCCGGCGGCCTGGGGGTGGAGGAATGGTGAAGGCGCCCCGCCCCATTCCGCAGGCCGTGCGCGACGCGCAGACGCGCGCGTCGAACCCGGCGGCCTCGGCGTTCGTGTCGGCCAATGCCGGCTCGGGCAAGACGCATGTGCTGGTGCAGCGCGTGATCAGGCTTCTGCTCGACGGCGTGCCGCCGGAGAAGATCCTCTGCATCACCTTCACCAAGGCCGCCGCCGCCAACATGGCCGAGCGCGTGTTCTCGACGCTCGGCCATTGGGTGACGCTCGACGATGGCGCGCTCGACAGCGCGATCAAGTCGACCGGAATCCTCACATCGGACAAGAAGCTCCGCGCCTCGGCGCGAAAACTGTTTGCCAGCGCGCTGGAGACGCCGGGCGGATTGAAGGTGCAGACCATCCACGCGCTGTGCACCCGGCTGCTGCAGCAGTTTCCGTTCGAGGCCAATGTGCCGGCGCGGTTCTCGGTGCTCGACGAGCGCGACCAGACCGAGATGATGGAGCGTGCCAATCTCAAAGTGTTGCTGAATGCGGCGCGCGCTCCTGACAGCCCGATCGGCCGCGCGCTGCAGATCGCGATGGCCAATGCCGCGGACTCGACCTTCAAGGAGGTCGTGCGCGAGGCGTGCCTGAGCCGTGATCATTTCATGGCCTGGACCGATGGCGCCGGTCGCGTCGAGGTCGCCGCGCAGCATCTCGGCGAAGTCCTCGGCATTGGTGCCGGCGAGACCCTGGATGCGATCGAGCGCGACATTCTCGACGGTCCCAATCTGCCGCGCGCGAATTGGACCGAGATCGCCGCGCGGCTCGACGGCGGGGCGAAGACCGATCAGAAGCAGGCGGACCAGTTGCGCGCCGCGCTGGCGTTCTCGGGCAGCGATCGGGTCGACGAATATCTTCGCGTGTTCCTCACCGACGACAAGGAACCCCGCAGGTCGGTACTAACCAAGAAGTTCGCCGAGAGCAATCCCGGCCTCGCTGGTCTGTTCGACGCGGAAGCGCGGAGGCTCGACCACCTGATCGAAAAGCGCCGCGCCGCCGTCGTGCGCGACCGCACGGAGGCGCTGCTGCAGATCGCCACTGCGGCGGCCGCGAACTATCGGCGCGAGAAGGACGAGCGCGGGCTGCTTGACTATGACGACCTGATCGACAAGACGCTGGTCATGCTCAACCGCGTCTCCGCCGGCTGGGTGCATTACAAGCTCGACCGCGGCGTCGATCACGTGCTGATCGACGAGGCGCAGGACACGAGCCCGCGGCAATGGGACATCGTCGCCCACATCATCGAGGAGTTCACGTCGGGCGCCGGTGCACGCGACGGGCTGACCCGCACGATCTTCGCGGTGGGCGACGAGAAGCAGTCGATCTTCTCTTTCCAGGGCGCCGACCCGCATGAATTCGATGCCCGACGGCGCCAGTTGCAGAAGCGCTTCACCGATGCCGGGCTGCTGTTCGATCCGGTCTCCTTCACCTATTCGTTCCGCTCCGGGCCGACGGTGCTGCACGCGGTCGACCACGTGTTCCGGGAGCGCGAGGTCTACAGCAGCATCCATTCGCCCGATATCGGCTACCCCATCCACAATGCGCTGACCGATGCCGGGCCGAGCCTGGTCGAGCTGTGGTCGTTGTGCGAGCGCGACGACCGCAAGGAAATCGAGGGCTGGCGCGCGCCGTTCGACGGCGTCTCGGTGACGAGCCCCGAGGTCAAGCTGTCGAGGCGCATCCAGGCCGAGATCAAGCGGCTGATCCGCGTCGGCACCATGACCGGGCATGACGGCGCGCGGCGGCGGCTGAGCTATGGCGACATGCTGATCCTGGTGCGCCGGCGCGGCACCGCGTTCGATGCCGTCATCCAGGCGCTGAAGCATGCCGGCATTCCCGTCGCGGGTGCGGACCGCCTCAAGCTCACCGAGCACATCGCGATCATCGATCTGATGAACCTCGCCGACGCGCTGCTGCTGCCGCAGGACGATCTGGCGCTGGCGACCGCGCTGAAGAGCCCGCTGTTCGGCCTCGATGATGACGATCTGTTCAAGCTCGCCTGGCAGCGTCGCGGCAGCTTGCGCGAGGCGCTGAGCGCGCATGCGGCTGATGATCCGCGGCTGCAGGCCGTCGTCCGGCGTCTGCAGCAATGCGAGCGCCGCGCGGCCGAGGACACGCCGTTCGCGTTCTACGCCTGGCTGCTCGGCGGCGATGGCGGCCGGCGCCGCATTCTGGCTCGGCTCGGCCACGAGGCCAATGACGCGCTCGACGAATTCCTCGAGCTGGCGCTGTCCTACGAGCGCAAAGCGCCGGCCTCGCTGCAGGGCTTCGTCGCTTGGCTGCGCGCCGCCGACACCGAAGTGAAGCGCGACATGGAGATCTCGCGCGACGAGGTGCGTGTCATGACCGTGCACGGCGCCAAAGGCCTGGAAGCGTCGGTGGTGTTCCTGGTCGACACGACATCGTCGCCGGCGGATTCGCAGCGGCTGCGGCTGATCCACGTGCCGCATGGCGACCGCGAGATTGTCGTATGGGCCGGCCGCAAGGCGGACGATCCGCAAGCCGTCGTGGCGGCGCGCGCGGCGATGCTGAAGGAGACCGAGGACGAATACCGACGGCTGCTCTACGTCGCGATGACGCGGGCCGCCGATCGCCTCGTCATCGGCGGCTGCATGCCGGGCAACATGAACAACGTGCGCGGCGGCAGCTGGTACGACCTGATGGCGCGGGGGCTCGATGCGGCGGGGTTGCAGGTCGAGGTGATCGAGACCGAGGACGGGCCGGTCAAGCGCTACGCGCGGCCCGAGGACATCGCCGAGACCGCCAAGGACGAGGCGCGGCAGATGGCAGAGAGCGCGGTCGAGCTGCCGGCCTGGCTGCGCACGGCCGCGGTGGAGGCGCCCGGCGACGTCGCCGTGCTCCGGCCGTCCGATCCCTCATCCGATGAGCGGCCGGTGCGAACGGGCGAATCGCTGGCGGCCCGCAGTCTCGCGATGCAGCGCGGCACCTTGGTGCACCGCCTGCTGCAGTCACTGCCCGACGTGCCGCCGGAACGGCGGCGCGACGCCGCGCTGCGCTACCTTCTTCGCAATGCGCCGGACTGGCCGGAGGACGAGCGCGACAAGCTCACCGCGCGCGTGCTCACCGTGATCGCGGACCCCCGCTTCGCCGCGGTGTTCGCGCCCGGCAGCCGCGCCGAGGTGTCGATCGTCGGCCGGCTCGCGCACCCGGGCCAACCGCGAACCCTGGTGTCCGGCCAGATCGACCGTCTCGTGGTCACCGAGGCCGAGGTGCTGATCGTCGACTTCAAGACCAACCAGCAGCCGCCCTCCGAACTGGCCGACGTGCCCGAGGCCTATCTCCGCCAGCTCGCTCTGTACCGCGCCGTGCTCGGCCAATTGTACCCCGGACGGGCCGTCCGGGCCGCCCTGCTCTGGACGGAAGTCCCTGATTTCATGGAGCTTCCCCCCTCCGCGCTGGACGCCGTGCTGCCATCCCAGCACGACTGAGTGAGCATGCTTGACCCGGCCACGGGCCATTCATACTTTGACACCCACGCTGAGGCGGCCATTCCGGTGCCGCTCCCTCCAACCCAACGAGGTAATTCCATGGCCGCCGTAGCCAAGGTTTCCGACGCCGATTTCGAAAGCGAAGTGCTCAAGGCCGACGGTCCGGTCGTGGTCGACTTCTGGGCCGAGTGGTGCGGCCCCTGCCGCATGATCGCGCCGGCGCTCGACGAGATCGCCAGCGCGATGGGCGACAAGGTCAAGATCGTGAAGCTCAACGTCGACGAGAGCCCGAAGACGGCCTCGAAGTATGGCGTGATGTCGATCCCCACCCTGATGGTGTTCAAGGGAGGCGAACTGGCCTCCCGCCAGGTCGGCGCCGCGCCCAAGGCGAAGCTGCAGCAGTGGATCTCGTCGGCGGTGTGATTTTGTAGGGTGGGCAAAGCAGCCGCCGTCAGGCGGCAGCGTGCCCACCATCTCTCCGCGAGCCTGCAGCAAGACGGTGGGCACGGCGCCGCAGCCATCTCTAACGAGGAGAAAGCGCGGCGCGCCTTTGCCCACCCTACTCATTGAGGATTTTTCTTGAACAGCCGGCGGAATCGCCGGCCGTTTGCGTTGAGGGGTGTGTTCCGCGTTTTTGGATCCCGCCATGCCCGCCCGCGCCCATCGCTCGCCTTCCCGCAACTCAGGCCTGCTGGCCATGGAGGCGCGTTCGGTGGACGCGATCCCGCGCGGCGAGGCGTGGCAGTACGAGCCGAAATGGGACGGCTTCCGCTGCCTGCTGGCGCGCGACGGCGCTCATGTGACGATGCAGTCCAAGGCCGGCGAGGACCTCGCGCGCTACTTTCCCGAGGTGGTCGCCGCGGCGCGCGCGCTGAGGACGAACAACTTCATCCTGGACGGCGAGCTCGTGGTCCCACACGCGGCGTCGTTCTCGTTCGACGCGCTGCTGCAGCGAATTCATCCGGCCGCCAGCCGCGTGAAGAAGCTGTCGGTGGAAACGCCGGCTCTCTTCCTGGCCTTTGACCTGCTGGCAACAGCGAAGGACAGGGACCTGATGGCGCAGACGCTGCACGAGCGCCGGCCCGCGCTGGAGGCGTTCGCGAAAGCGCACTTCGCAAAGCATCCGACCTTCCGGCTGTCGCCCGCGACGACGCGCTATGCGACTGCGCAGGACTGGCTGGCGCAGTCCGGCGGCGGCTCGGACGGCGTGATCGCCAAGCGGGTTGACCTGCCGTACCAAGCGGGCAGCCGCGACGGCATGCAGAAGATCAAGCGCTACCGCTCCGCGGATTGCGTCATCGGCGGCTTCCGCTACGCGACGAACAAGGGCACGAACGGCCGAAAGCTGGTTGGCTCGCTGCTGCTCGGTCTCTACGACAAGGACGGGCTGCTGCATCACGTCGGCTTCACCTCGGCGCTCAAGAAGGACGAGAAGCCCGCGCTGACCGACAAGCTCGAGCCGCTGATTGCGCCACCGGGCTTCACAGGCAATGCGCCGGGCGGTCCGAGCCGGTGGTCGACCGAGCGCTCGGCGGAGTGGTGTCCGCTGAAGCCGAAGCTGGTGATCGAGGTCTGCTACGACCATTTCTCCGGCGAACGTTTTCGCCACGGCACCTCGATCCTGCGCTGGCGTCCCGACAAGGCGCCGAAGCAATGCACGTTCGATCAGCTCGCACAGAAAGTCGCCGATCCCATGAAGCTGCTCGCCTGATCAGCGGATCCAGCCGGTCGCAAGCGCAGACGCGAACTCTGTGTCGCCATTGGCGCGCGCCAGCTCAGCCATCGCGCGATGATCATACGGCACATGGCGGAAGCTCACGCTCCAACCGGCCGGCGTCAGTTCCAGGATAGCGTAGCGCGCGTCGGGGCTACCGGCCTGTACAATATGCGGATACGGCACGTTGTAGGAATAGCCGGGGCTGCCGACGCTGCCAGGGTTCACGATCAGCCGACCGTCAGGAAGCCGCACGGCGCGCGTCGTGTGCGTATGGCCGCACAGGATCAACGACTGCGAAATGCCGCCAGCCAATCTCTCGATTTCGTCGAGTGATGCGCAGGTGATGGTGCCGTCCGGCGCCACGCTCTCGAGCCAGTAGACGTTGTCGTCCTCGGGCGTCGCGTGGCAGAGAAACACCTGATCTTGATACACGGCCGTCGCCGGGATGGTGCGCAGCCAGTCCAGATGACTGGACTCGAGCTGCGGATAGGCCGGGCGCTCCCAGGCGCCCATTGTCTCGAACGGACGATCGATCAGCCAGCGATCATGATTGCCGCGCACATGCACGGCGTCGAGCGCCATCAGCCTGTCCATCGCCTTGCGTGCATCGAGCGGGCCGGAAGCCATGTCGCCAAGATCAACGATGTCGGTGACCCCTTGCGCGCGGATGTCCGCCAGCACGGCCTCCAGCGCGAGATGATTGCCGTGGACATCGGCGATCGCCGCGAAGCGCATGAATTGTTTTTCCTCAGGTCGGCGGCGTGCCGTTGAGGTCGAGCACGTGGCCTGCGAGATAAAGCGACCCCGTGATCAGAATACGCGGCGGCACCTCATAGGCAAGCCGGGCGACGCCGGCGAGCGCTGAAACAACACCGTCCGCGATCTCAATACGCATGCCGAGCGTGCGCGCGGCCGACGCGAGATCGGCCGGCGCCATCGCCTTGCTCTCGTTCGGGATCGGGACAACGATGATGTGGCGCGTCAGCCCGGCGAAATTTGCAAGGAAGGCTGCTGCATCCTTGTTGCCCATCATGCCAACGATGACGACGAGCTGCCGCGAGACGCGCTCCTCGAGATCGCCGATCGCGGCCGCGACGACGCGGCCGCCTTCGGCATTGTGGCCGCCGTCGAGCCAGATCTCCGCGCCCTGCGGCGCGATCGCGGTGAGCGCGCCGTTCGACAGCCGCTGCATCCGCGCCGGCCATTCGGCTTGGACGATGCCGTCCTCGAACGCCTTGGTCGTCAGCTTGAATTGATCGAGCGCGCGCAAGGTCGCGATCGCAAGACCGGCATTGTCGAACTGATGCCGGCCGAACAGCTTTGGTGCCGGCAGATCCAGGAGCCCGCGATCGTCCTGATAGACGAGACGGTTGCGCTCGACATTGACGTGCCAGCTCTCGCCGGCCGCGAACAGCGGCGCGCGCTGGCGCTTGGCCTCGCGCTCGATCACCGCCATCGCATCCGGCTCCTGCGCCGCCGAGATCACCGGACAGCCACGCTTGATGATGGCAGCCTTCTCGGCCGCGATCAGCGCGCGGGTGTCGCCGAGGAATTCCATGTGGTCCATGCTGATCGGCGTCAGCACGGAGGCCGCGACCTGTTCGACCACATTGGTCGAATCGAGCCGGCCGCCGAGGCCGACTTCGAGCAGCACGACATCTGCGGGATGTTTCGCGAACAGCACGAAGGCCGCGACGGTCTTCACCTCGAAGAAGGTGATCGGCGCGCCGGCATTGACTCGCTCGCATTGCAGGAGCGCGTCGATCAATTCATCATCGTCGACCAGAACGCCGCCACCGACTCGTCCGAGGCGATAGCTCTCATTGATGCGGACCAGCCAGGGCGAGGTGAAGACGTGGACGCTCAGGCCCGCGGCTTCGAGCATCGCCCTGAGGTAAGCGACCGTGGATCCCTTGCCATTGGTGCCGGCGACATGGATCACCGGCGGCAGCTTGCGCTCGGGATGATCGAGCTGGGCGAGCAGCCGGTGCATGCGCTCCAGCCCGAGCGAGATCTTGCTCGGATGCAGCGCCGAGAGCCGCGTGATCAGCTCGTCGAGCGAAGGCTTGGGCTGGCTGGCGGGATCGTTCACGCGCTCGTTGCGACCGCCGGCGCTTCCGCCGTCTCGGCGGGCTTGGCCGGCGGCGGCAGTTGCGGCGCGGGCTTGGCGTGTTCGACGGCCGGCGCCTTGGTCAGCAGCCGGCACAGCCGCGCCAGAGTCGGGCGCAGATCATGACGATGCACGACCATGTCGACCATGCCGTGATCGAGCAGGTACTCGGCGCGCTGGAAACCCTCCGGCAGCTTTTCGCGGATGGTCTGCTCGATGACGCGCGCGCCGGCGAAGCCGATCAGCGCGCCGGGCTCGGCGATGTGGACGTCGCCGAGCATCGCATAGGACGCGGTGACGCCGCCGGTGGTCGGATTGGTCTGCACCACGATGTAGGGCAGTCTGGCCTCGCGCAGCATCTGCACGGCCACTGTGGTGCGCGGCATCTGCATCAGCGACAGGATGCCCTCCTGCATGCGCGCGCCGCCGGAGGCCGCGAACACGATGAAGGGCGACTTCTTCTCGACCGCGAGCTCCAGCCCCCGCACGATCGCCTCGCCGGCGGCCATGCCGAGCGAGCCGCCCATGAAATCGAAATCCTGCACGGCGATGACGACGCCCATGCCTTCGAGCTTGCCGAAGCCGACCTTGACGGCATCGTTCATGCCGGTGCGCGCCCGCGCATCCTTGATGCGGTCGGCATAGCGGCGCTCGTCACGGAATTTGAGCGGGTCGGGCGTCACCTCGGGCAGCGCGACGTCGAACCAGGTCTCGTTGTCGAACATCGACTTGAGCCGGGCCGATGCGCCCATGCGCATGTGATAGTTGGAGCCGGGGATGACGAACTGGTTGGCCTCGACGTCCTTGTAGAACACGAGCTGTCCGGAATCCGGGCACTTGATCCAGAGGTTCTCCGGCGTCTCGCGGCGCAGGATGTTGCGGATCTTCGGCCGGACCACGTTGGTAAGCCAGTTCATGAAAAGCTCCGTTTTGCGGTCGCCCGGATATATGGCGGGACGGCAGCGCCACGGCAAGCCGTGCCGCGGCGCTCCATGCAAGGGTGGTTGATGGCTATTCCGCGGCCTGCTGGGCGCCCCGCACGCCCTGGGCGAGGGCGGCGGCAAGGTCGGCGACCGCGTTGACGGTCTTGGCCGTCGCCCGGCCCTCGGCGTCCAGGCTCGCCTTCAGGGCATCCACCAGGGCGGTGCCGACCACGGCGCCGTCAGCGTGGGCGGCGATAGCCCGGGCGGTTTCCGGTGTCCGAATGCCGAAACCGACGCAGACCGGCAGCGCCGTGTGGCGCTTGATTCGCGCAACGGCCGACCCGACGGCGGAGGAGTCGGCCGCGGCCGCACCGGTGATGCCGGTGATCGAGACGTAGTAGACGAAGCCGGAGGTGTTCGCGAGCACGGCCGGCAGCCGCTTGTCATCGGTGGTCGGGGTCGCCAGACGGATGAAGTTGAGCCCGGCCTTGAGCGCCGGAATGCACAGCTCGTCGTCTTCTTCCGGCGGCAGGTCGACGATGATCAGGCCGTCGACACCGGCGCTCTTGGCGTCGTCGAGGAACTTGTCGACGCCATAGATGTAGATCGGGTTGTAGTAGCCCATCAGCACGATCGGCGTGGCTGCGTCGCCCTCGCGGAAACTGCGCACCAGCTGCAGCGTCTTCCTCAGGGTCATGCCCGCTTTCAGCGCGCGCAGGCCCGCGGCCTGGATCGACGGGCCGTCGGCCATCGGATCGGTGAACGGCATGCCGATCTCGATGATGTCGGCGCCCGCCTGCGGCAGCGCCTTGACGATCGCGAGCGACGTCTCCGGATCGGGGTCGCCGCCCATCACGAACGTCACGAATGCCGAACGGCCTTCACTCTTTAACTGCGCGAAGCGCGCATCCATCCGGCTGGTCACGACTGTTTCGCCCTCTTACGCAGGATCTCGCCGACCTGCGGCACGTCCTTGTCGCCGCGGCCGCACAGATTGACGACCATCAAATGGTCCTTCGGCTTGTTCGGCGCGAGCTGCATCACCTTGGCCACCGCGTGCGCCGGCTCGAGCGCCGGGATGATGCCCTCCAACCGGGACAGCAGCAGGAACGCGTCCAGCGCCTCGTCGTCGGTCGCGGACAGATAGGTCACGCGCTTGGCCTCGTGCAGCCAGGAATGCTCAGGACCGATGCCGGGATAGTCGAGGCCGGCCGAGATCGAATGCGCCTCGGCGATCTGGCCGTCGTCGTCCATCAGCAGATAGGTCCGGTTGCCATGCAGCACACCTGGACGGCCACCCGCGATCGACGCCGCATGCAGCTGCGTCAGGCCGTGGCCCGCGGCCTCGACGCCGAAGATCTCGACGGAGGGATCATCGAGGAAGGGATGAAACAGGCCCATCGCATTGGAGCCGCCGCCGATGCAGGCCACGAGCGAATCCGGCAGCCGGCCCTCGGCCTCCTGCATCTGCGTCCGCGTCTCCTGGCCGATCACCGACTGGAAGTCGCGCACCATCATGGGATAGGGATGCGGGCCGGCCACCGTGCCGATGCAATAAAATGTGTTGTGGACGTTGGTGACCCAGTCACGCAGCGCCTCGTTCATCGCATCCTTCAGCGTCCTGGCGCCGGACTGCACCGGAATGACCTTGGCGCCCAGCATCTCCATGCGCAGCACGTTCGGCTGCTGCCGCTCCACGTCGACGGCGCCCATATAGACCACGCAGTCCAGCCCGAAGCGCGCGCACAGCGTCGCGGTGGCGACGCCATGCTGACCAGCGCCGGTCTCGGCGATGATGCGCTTCTTGCCCATCCGGCGCGCCAGCATGATCTGGCCGAGCACGTTGTTGACCTTGTGCGAGCCGGTATGATTGAGCTCGTCGCGCTTGAAATAGATCTTGGCGCCGCCGAGATGCTCGGTCAGACGCTCGGCATAGTACAGCGGCGATGGACGGCCGACGTAATGCGTCCGGTAACTGTTCATCTCGCCCTGGAATGCCGGATCAGCCTTGGCGTCGGCATAGGCCTTTTCGAGATCCAGGATCAGCGGCATCAGGGTCTCGGCCACGAAGCGGCCACCGAAGATGCCGAAATGGCCGCGCTCGTCCGGACCGCTGCGGTAGGAATTGGGAATGGCTGTCGTCATTGAACGCTCAACTCTTCAGCGGCGCGCGCCGCGCGGATGAAATTCCGGATCATGTCGCAATCCTTCACACCCGGCGTCCGCTCGACGCCGGATGACACGTCGACGCCGCCTGCGCGCGTGATGCGCACGGCCTCCGCAACGTTGTCGGCACTCAAGCCCCCGGAGACCATGAACGGGCGATCCAGCTTGAGAGCTTCGAGGACATGCCAGTCGAAGGTGGCCCCCAATCCACCCGGACGGGTGGCATCCTTGGGCGCCCGTGCATCGAACAGAATGCGGTCGCAGACATCGGCATAGCCGGCCAGCGGCGCGAGATCCGCGGAGGTCGCGACGGCAACCGCCTTCATGACCGGCAGGCCGAAGCGTTGCTTGAGATCGCGGATGCGTGCGATGCTCTCTCGGCCATGCAGTTGCAACAGGTCCGGACGCAAAGTCTCGACAATGTTCTCGAACGTCGCGTCATCGGCATCGACCGTCAGCGCCACCTTCAGCGCGCGTCCTTTCGCCTGCTGCCCGAGCTCCCGCGCGGCCGTGAGACCGACGTGCCGCGGCGACGGCGGAAAGAACACGAAGCCAACCATCTCGGCACCGGCGTCAAGCGCGGCGTCGAGCGTTTCGGGCGTAGTCAGGCCGCAGATCTTGACGAGCAGAGACATCAGTGGAGAACGCGTTCTGGGGCGAATAGGATTAACTGGACCAACGGATTCCGAGCGCCGTTCGATCCTGCGCGCCTTCTACAACGCGGCGCCCTGCTTGTCTCGCCCATAAGGGGCGAAAAGCCGGGCCGGTCCAGCCGGAACCAGCGATTGCGTCGACCCCTGGCCGGCACGCGCTGCAGCGGCGAGTTGCGCGACCTGCGCGCGCGCCGCTTCGGCATCGGCCTGATGGCGGCGGGCGGCGCGGCGCCAGTGGCGCTGGCCGATCCAGGTGGCACAGCCACCCGCGATCACGCCGATGATCGCAACCGCAATGAGCAACGCGAAGAGCGGCACCGAGACCGAGAGCGCCGGGTCCGCGGCATTGAACGGATCGAACGACACGGTAACGAAATGCCGGTTGGCGACGCCGAAGATGACCAGCAGGACCAGCAGCGGAAGGACGAATACAACGGTGAGGAATTTGCGCATGCGCTCGCTCGTAGCAGTCTGGCCGAATTCGCCTCGAAATCAGGCGCAGACGATTAGCACGGCGGACAGCGCGCTGCCTCAATCGTCCGCGTCGTCGGCAGCTGCACCCTCGGGATTATCCCGGTTCAGCCGCTCTCGCATTTCCTTGCCGGTCTTGAAGAACGGCACGCTCTTCTGATCCACCGGGACATGAGCGCCCGTCCGCGGATTGCGCCCGGCCCGAGCGGGCCGGTGCTTGACGGAAAAAGCGCCGAAGCCACGCAGCTCGACGCGATCACCCCGCGCGAGCGCGGCGACGATCTCATCGAGGATCGCGTTGACGATGTTCTCGACATCCCGCTGGTAGAGGTGCGGGTTGTGCTCGGCGATACGCTGAACAAGCTCGGATTTGATCATCGAGAAAATGTACCCGGGGAGACAGTCCCATTTCCGTGAAAATATGCAGGACTGTCAAGACGCTAAATCATTCATCGGGCCCAGGAATCGGCTTGCGTGACCGCACAGGAGACCCGCACCGGCACACGCGGAGCGGGTAGATGGGGGCGAGGATGGTCTGGGCGGGTTCAATTCCCTGCCGCTGGCGTCCAGAGGGCCAGCATGCCGTCCAGGCCCACCCGATCGACCGCCTGGACCACACCGGTACGCTCGATCTGACGCGCGATCCCGGAGAGGCCGACGGCGTCCAGTGCGATCGACGTCGCCGTACGGAGGAAGGTCAGGTCGCCAAAACGCGGCACGAGCTTGTAGTCGCGCACCGGAAGGTCCTTCTTGACGTTCTTGTTGGCGACGAGCCATGCCACCGCGGTCTTCTCGTCGCCGAGCTCGTCGATCAGCTTCAGCTCGACCGCCTGCCGGCCGGTGAAGACGCGTCCATCGGCAACCTTCTCCAGCAGCGCGTCGTCCATATTGCGGCGGGTCTTCACCAGCCCCCGGAACCAGGCGTAGGAATCCTTCACGAGATCATCCAACGCAGCGCGAGCCTCGGGACTGGTCGGCTCATAACCGTTCGGCGCGGCCTTCAGCGGCGAGGACTTCACCTCCTCGATCTTGACGCCGACGGTCTTCAGCAGCTCGCTGACATTGGGATATTGGAACAGCACGCCGATCGATCCCACCAGCGAGCTCTGCTGCGCGACGATGTGGTCGGACGCGATCGCGCCGATATAGCCGCCGGAGGCGGCGAGGCCTTCGACCACGACGACGAGCGGCTTCTTCGCCTTCAACCGCACCAGCGAGTCATACAGCTGCTCGGAGCCGGCGGTGGTGCCGCCCGGCGAGTTGATATGGACGATAACCGCCTCGGCCGAGGAGTTCTCCAGCCGCTCCAGCGCCTCGACGCGCTCCTGATCGCTACGGATCAGGCCCTCGATATTGACGCGGGCAATCGAGCCTGACGTCGACAGCGCCGTGCGGCCGCGCGGCGACATTGCAAGGCCGATCGCTGACAAGGCGCCGATCGCGATCACCACCGCAACGACGCGCCAGAACGTCAGCTTGCGGCGCAGCCTGCGGCGATCGACGATCACATCGGAATCAAGCGACATGGACAGCTCCTGGAGGTCTCGGCGCGTTTTGCATCCGCAGCCTGAATATCTCGTTATCCGATTACATCAATCGTGGCGCAATTTGAAGAAAGGAAGGCTCCGCCACGAGGGCGCCCTAGCCCTGAGCAGTGCGCTTGCATGTGGCTCGATACTCCTCAGGGGCCTCATGGTTCGAGACGCGCCGAAGCCGGCGCTCCTCACCATGAGGGTTGAGAATCCCGCCGCGAAAACAGGCCTCGTCCTGAGGAGACCGCCGAAGGCGGGCGTCTCGAAGGACGGTGGTGGGCACGCTGGCCGCCGCGAGCTTTGCTCATATGCGACCGCTCTGCAGCAGGGAGGGAGCTGGAAGGCGCCAGAGCCGCGATTGCACAAAAAAGCCCCGGCGTGAGCCGGGGCTTTGATCTCGTCGCACGGACCGAAGGCTTACTTCGAGTCGCGGTTCTTGAGGGCGGTCCCGAGAATGTCGCCCAGCGTGGCGCCCGAGTCGGACGAGCCGTACTGCGCGATGGCTTCCTTCTCTTCCGCGACTTCCAGCGCCTTGATCGACACCTGGACCTTACGGGCCTTCTTGTCGAACTGGATCACGCGGGCATCGACCTTCTCACCGACGGCGAACCGCTCGGTGCGTTGATCGTTGCGATCGCGCGCCAGCTCGGAGCGCTTGATGAAGGTGGTGAAGTCGGTGCCGGTGATCTTGACGTCGATGCCGCCGTCCTTGACGTCCAGCACTTCGCAGGTGACGACCGCACCCTTCTTGACATCGCCCGGCTCGGCGAAGGGATCGCCTTCGAGCTGCTTGATCCCAAGCGAGATGCGCTCCTTCTCCACGTCGACGTCGAGCACCACGGCCTTGACCATGTCGCCCTTCTTGTAGTTGTCGATGACCTGCTCGCCCGGCAGCTTCCAGTCGAGGTCCGACAGATGGACCATGCCGTCGACGTCGCCTTCGAGACCCAGGAACAGGCCGAACTCGGTCTTGTTCTTGACCTCGCCCTCGACCACCGAACCCGTCGGATGCTTCTCGACGAAGACCTCCCACGGATTGCGCATGGTCTGCTTGAGACCGAGCGAGATGCGGCGCTTGACGCTGTCGACCTCGAGCACCTGCACTTCGACTTCCTGCGAGGTCGACACGATCTTGCCGGGGTGCATGTTCTTCTTGGTCCACGACATCTCGGAGACGTGGATCAGGCCTTCGATGCCCGGCTCGAGCTCGACGAACGCGCCGTAGTCGGTGATGTTGGTGACGCGGCCGTGGAAGCGGGCCTGCAGCGGGTACTTGGCCTCGATGCCCTGCCACGGATCGTCCAGCAGCTGCTTCATGCCGAGCGAGATGCGGTGCGTCTCGTGGTTGATCTTGATGATCTTGACCTTGACCGTCTGACCGATGGAGAGCACCTCGGTCGGATGGTTGACGCGGCGCCACGCGATGTCGGTGACGTGCAAGAGGCCGTCGATGCCGCCGAGGTCGACGAACGCACCGTAATCGGTGATGTTCTTGACGACGCCGTCGATGACCTGACCCTCTTCGAGGTTCTGCACCAGCTCCTGGCGCTGCTCGGCGCGGGTCTCTTCCAGCACGGTGCGGCGCGACACGACGATGTTGCCGCGGCGACGGTCCATCTTGAGGATCTGGAACGGCTGCGAGTTGTTCATCAGCGGCGCGACGTCGCGGATCGGACGGATGTCGACCTGCGAGCGCGGCAGGAAGGCGACTGCGCCGTCCAGGTCGACGGTGAAGCCGCCCTTGACCTGGTTGAAGATGACGCCGTTGACCTTTTCGTTGTTCTGGAACGCCTTCTCGAGCTTGCCCCAGCTCTCCTCGCGGCGCGCCTTGTCGCGCGACAGCACCGCTTCGCCGAGCGCGTTCTCGATGCGGTCGAGGAACACTTCGACCTCGTCACCGACCTTCAGCTCGCTGTCGCGGCCGGGACCGGAAAATTCACGCAGCGCCACGCGGCCTTCGGTCTTCAGGCCGACGTCGATGACGGCCATGTCCTTCTCGATCGCGACGACCTTGCCCTTGACGACGGAGCTTTCCTGAAGATTGCCCTTCGTGAAGGACTCGTCCAGCATCGCGGCAAAATCATCGCGGCTGGGGTTGTAGGAATTAGCAGAGATACTCGAAGCCATTGGTTCTCCAGATGCGGACATTTTCGCCAGCGAGGGGTTGATCGGCGCATCGGATGAACAGTGCCTGGAGGTCCACAAATCCCCAGACGTCCGCGTTGTCAGCGCAAAAAGCGCGAACGACGCGGGCCGGCAATGCCTGCACATGCGACACGTATGACGTGCGTAACGTATGAAGCTGCGTCCGGCTGATCGGACCCGATTGAACTGCAATCGAGCTATCGACGGTCAAGGGCGGGAGCGGGCGGTTCCTCCAATGACATCAGCGGAAATCAAACCCGCTGACGGCCCGCTCGAACGGCCTCGACGATGTCGATGGCGGCCCGGACGCCGCTTTCTATATCCAAATGGGAGTTATCAAGCAAGTAAGCATCCGCCGCTTGTTTTAAAGGAGCAACCGCCCGGTTCTGGTCGCGCTCGTCGCGCGCCAGGATGTCGGCCAGAATGGCCGCTTCGTCGGCCGGCTCGCCCCGGGAGCGTGCCTCCAAGGTTCGGCGATGCGCCCGTATCTTCGGGTCCGCTACCACGTAGATCTTCACCTCTGCGTCCGGGCAGATCACGGTTCCGATGTCGCGGCCGTCGAGCACGGCGCCCGGCGGCTGGCTGGCGAACTGCCGCTGGAATGCCAGCAGCGCCTCGCGCACTTTGGGCAAGGCCGAGACCACGGAGGCGGCCGAGCCGACCTCGTGGGACCTGAACGCGGGGTTGTCGAAGGTCGAGGGATCCAGCGTCATGGCGACCTCGGCCGCCCGCGCTTCATCCTTGAGATCGAGACCAGCCGTCAGCAGCGCATGCGCCACCGCCCGGTAGATCACACCCGTATCCAGGTGCCTGAGGCCATAATGCGCCGCGAGGCGCTTGGCCATGGTGCCCTTGCCCGAGGCAGCCGGGCCGTCGATGGCGATGATCATGCGAAATCCGCTCCCGCCTTGCGCATCAGCGGGATGAAATCCGGGAAGCTGGTGGCGATGAAGGCGGTGTCATCGACAGTCACCGGTTTGTCGGAGGCCAAACCCATCACCAGCGCGGACATCGCGATGCGGTGGTCCATGTGGGTGGCGACGAGGCCGCCACCCGGGACGTGGCCGCGGCCCTCGACGATGAGGTCATCGCCGGTGATCTCGACCTTGACGCCATTGACGCGCAGCATCGCTGCAGTGGCTTCCAGGCGGTCGGATTCCTTGACGCGCAGCTCGTGCAGGCCACGCATGATCGTGGTGCCCTCGGCATAGGCGGCGGCGACGGCGAGGACGAGATATTCGTCGATCATCGACGGCGCCCGCTCCGGCGGCACCTCGACGCCCTTCAGCTTCGAGGCGCGGACCCGCAGGCGGGCCATCGGCTCGCCGGCATCGCCACGGACGTCGTCCTCCTCGATCGAGGCGCCCATCTCGCGCAGGGTCGTGAACAGGCCGGTTCGCAACGGGTTGGTCATGACGTCGGACAAGACCAGGTCGGAACCATCGACGATCAGGGCGGCAACCAGCGGGAAGGCGGCCGAGGACGGGTCGGCCGGCACGATCACCGGCGCGCCGCGAAGCTCGGGCTGGCCCGTTAGCGCAATGCGTCGGCCGTGGCTGCCTTCCGGCGTGGTGACGATCTCGGCGCCGAAATGCTTGAGCATCAGCTCGGTGTGGTCGCGACTCGCCTCCTGCTCGATCACGGTCGTGACGCCGGGCGCCGCGAGGCCGGCCAGCAGGACCGCCGACTTGATCTGCGCCGAGGCGACCGGCGTGCGATACTCGATCGGCACCGGGTTGCTGGCGCCCTGCAGGGTTAACGGAAGCTTTCCGCCCTCGGCGCTGGCCGTGACCTTGGCGCCCATCAATGCCAAGGGATCGAGGATGCGGCGCATCGGCCGGCTGCGCAGCGAGGCATCGCCGTCGAACACCGCCGAGATCGGGCAGCCGGCGACGGCGCCCATCACCAGCCGGCAGCCGGTGCCGGAGTTGCCGAAATCGAGAGTCGCGGCGGGCTGGGCAAAGCCGCCGACGCCGACGCCGTTCACGGTCCAGGCGAATTCGCCGGTGCGTTCGACCTTGGCCCCGAGCGTGCGCATCGACTTGGCGGTGTTGAGGACGTCCTCGCCCTCCAGCAGACCGGAAATCCGCGTCCCGCCCACCGACAGCGCGCCCAGGATCAGCGCCCGGTGCGAGATCGACTTGTCGCCGGGCACGCGAATCGTGCCCGAAAGCGGCCCGGAGGCGCGGGATTCGAGCGGAGTGGGGGCAGCTGACGTGCTCACGGTGGGATCCTCGGGTTTTCGGGCCGGCAGGTATCACAGCGCCCGGCGGCCGTCACGGCCGTGATATCCGGTTGAAAGCGCTATTGACAGCGGCGCGGCAACTAGCCAAGTGAGACACCGCTTTTCAGACATTGCCAGGACGCCTGCACGTGGCCAAATCCGAGCTCGGAACCAAACGCATTTGCCCGACCACGGGCAAAAAGTTCTACGACCTCAACAAGAACCCGGTGATTTCGCCCTACACCGGCGAGGTCGTGCCGATCGCACCGGTGGCGCCCACCCGCGCGATGCGCGGCGAGGCGGCGCGCGCCGCCGCGCAGGAGACCGTGAACGAGCCGGCCGAGGCCGAGGAGTTGGTGTCGCTCGAGGAGGCCGATGCCGAGGAGAACTCCGGCAAGGTCAAGGCCGTCGTTCCGGAGTCCGAGGACGACATCGAGATCGACGAGACGCTCGACGACGACGAGGATGATGACTCGACCTTCATCGCCGACGAGGAAGAAGGCGACGAGGATGTCACGGACATCATCGGCGATGTAGGCGGCGACGAAGAATAATCGTCGAAGCCACTTGAGATCAGCCGCGAACTGTGGTTCACGGTGCTCCCCGGCGGTCGCCCAGACCGCCGGTTCGGTTCAGGGGCCATAGCTCAGCTGGGAGAGCGCTTGCATGGCATGCAAGAGGTCGGCGGTTCGATCCCGCCTGGCTCCACCACGCTTCGCCCTCCGGACTACGCGTGGCGCAGCCACGACGGAGCCCGAACGGCGAAGCGTGGTGTCCGGCGAAGCCCCTCGGCGAAGTCTGACTGCTCAGGAAAGAAATCTTCCTTGCTAAGGCCAGCGCGTCGAAGCGCTTCGTGCGACGGCGGTCGCAATCAGGCTGACAAGTTCCTCTTCCAACCACAGAATGCACGCCGTCCTTCAGCGGCGAACCTTTCGTATGTGGTACGTCTACATCATCCGCAGTGTTGCCTATCCTGAGCAGGAATACATCGGCGCGACCGCAGACATCCGGCAGCGCCTCAAGGACCACAATGCCGGGCGCTCGGCCCACACGTCGAAGTTCACGCCTTGGACGCTCGTCTGGTACTGCGCCTTTCCTGACAAGCACCGCGCGATGGCGTTCGAAGCCTATCTGAAATCGCATTCAGGGCGGGCGTTCTCCAAAAAGCGCCTGCTCGGTCCGGCTTGAGCCCTCACTACACCGCCGCGTCCAGCCGCTCCCGCAGCTTGACCAGCTTGCCGTGCAGATCCGCCAGCTCGGCGATCGAGCAGCCCGTCGCATCCAAAATCGCCGGCGGCACGATGGCCCGCGCCTTCTCCCGCAATGCCGCCCCCTGCCCCGTCAGCGCGACCAGCACTTGGCGCTCGTCCTCGGCCGAGCGCGTGCGCTTCACCAGATGCGCCGCCTCCATCCGCTTCAACAGCGGCGTCAGCGTGCCCGAATCGAGGAACAGCCGCTCGCCGATCTCCTTGACCGATAGCCCGTCCCGCTCCCAGAGCACCAGCATGACCAGATATTGCGGATAGGTCAGGCCGAGGCAGTCCAGCAGCGGCTTGTACACGCGGTTGAAGGCATGGGCGGTGGAGTAGACCGCAAAGCAGAGCTGGTTGCCGAGCTGAAGCGGCAGATCTGCCGCCGACTTCTTTCTCATCAATGTCACCACATATGATCCTGATCGGCATCTTGGGGTCGCGCGAGCCACATCGACAACGGCACCGCCGCCCCGATCACAAATATTCTACCGAACAATTATATTGTGCGCAATGTAATTGCGTGCAATATGGCCGTGTTGAATTGCTCCATCCAACCCCCGGAGACACCCCATGTCCGTGAACGTGCTCTACAAGACCAGCGCCAAGGCCACCGGTGGCCGTGACGGCGAGGCGGCGACCCTCGACGGCTCGCTGAGCGTGAAGCTCTCCACCCCGAAGGAACTCGGCGGCGGCGGTGGCGCCGGCAACAATCCGGAGCAGCTGTTCGCGGCCGGCTATGCCGCCTGCTTCATCGGCGCAATGAAGTTCGTCGCCTCGCAGGGCGGCCCGAAGGTTCCGGCCGATGCCTCGGTGACCTCGACGGTCGGCATCGGTCCGCGCTCCGAAGGCGGATTCGGCATCACCGCCGAGCTCGCGGTCTCGCTGCCCGGTCTTGCCAAGGCTGATGCCGAGGCGCTGGTCGCCAAGGCGCACGAGGTGTGCCCCTACTCCAACGCCACCCGCGGCAATGTCGACGTCAAGCTGACCGTCGTCTGAGGTTGAATTCCGTCCTGCGGCAGGGCTGCCCCGGCGCGCTCTGCCGCAGCGCAGTTCTCGCCTTTTCGCGCGGCTGCCTCCGCGGCGGCGCGTTTGCGCAAGCGCTGCGGCAATGCTTAATGACCGCGAGTTGACACCAACCTCGCGATCATCCCGATGACCCCTCAATTTGCTCCCGGCGCCATGGCCGGATTGCGCGTGATCGATCTCACGCGCGTGCTCGGCGGCCCCTATTGCACGCAGATCCTGGCCGATCACGGCGCCGACGTGATCAAGGTCGAGCCGCCCGCCGGCGACGAGGTGCGCGACTGGGGCCCTCCCTTCCACGACGAGGACGCGGCCTACTTCGTCGGCATCAACCGCAACAAGCGCTCGATCGGCCTCGACCTCGCCTCCGAGGGCGGCCGGGTCGTCTTGTTGAAGATGCTCGAAACGGCCGATGTGCTGATCGAGAACTTCAAGCCGGGCACGCTGGAAAAATGGGGGATCGGCAGCGACGTGCTGCGCGAGAAATTCCCAAAGCTCGTGCATTGCCGCATCTGCGGCTTCGGCGCCGACGGTCCACGCGGCGGCAATCCCGGCTATGATGCGATCATCCAGGCGATGACCGGCATGATCGCGGCGACCGGTTCGCCCGAGAGCGGCCCGATGCGGATCGGCGTGCCGCTGGTCGACATCACCACGGGACTCTATGCCGCCATTGGCATCCTGATGGCGCTGTCGGAGCGGCAACGCTCGGGACAAGGCCAGTTCCTCGAGGTCACCCTGTACGAGACCGGCCTCGCGATCATGCATCCGCATACCGCGAACTACTTCATGCACGGCAAGCCGCCGTCACTGACCGGCAACGAGCATCCGAACCTCGTTCCCTACGCGATCTTCCCCACGAAGACCGACGACATCTTCATCGGCGTCGGCAATGACGGCACCTTCCGCAAGCTCGCGCGTGAGATCGGCCGCCCCGAGCTCGGCACCGATCCGCGCTTCGCCCGCAACAAGGACCGCGTCGCCAATCGCGAGGCGCTGCGCGCCGAGCTCGCCGCCGTGTTCAGCCAGTTCGAGGCCGAGCCGCTGTGCGATCGGCTGCTCGCCGCCGGCCTGCCCGCGGGACCGGTGCAGAAGATCGATCAGGCGCTGACCAACCCGCACACGTTCCACCGCGGCGATGTCATCGAGAAGGACTGGTACAAGGGCGTCGCTTCGCCGATCCGGCTCGAACGCACCAAGCCGAGCCTGCGCTCGACGCCGCCGAAATTCAGCCAGCACGCGCGCGATGTGCTCGGCGAGTTCGGCTACTCCGATAGCGACATCGACGCGCTGGTCGCGCAGGGAACCGTCTGCACGGAGCGCAAGCGCTGATCATCACCGACCGAGTTGTCGCCGCGCCGCACCTTCGCAGCGCAGCGACGCCCCACGTGATTCACTGCGTTTGTCCGAAGGGGTGGTCACGGCTTTCCCGCGCCGGACCATACGTCTATACATTCACATAACTGTCATCTGGCGCTGTTAACGGCCGCAATGACGATGACGTTCCCTGGGAGGATCCTTTTGATGTCTCTTCGACAATTGGCTGCTGCCGCCCTGATTTCGGCGACCTTTGGTTTTGCTGTTTCGCCCGCACACGCTGTGACCGAAATCCAGTGGTGGCACGCCATGACCGGCGGCAACAACGACATCGTCAACAAGCTCGCCGAAGACTTCAACGCGTCGCAGAGCGACTACAAGGTCGTCCCGACCTTCAAGGGCAGCTATCCCGACACGATGAACGCCGGCATCGCCGCCTTCCGCGCCGGCACCGCGCCGCACATTCTGCAGGTGTTCGAGGTCGGCACTGCGACGATGATGAGCGCCAAGGGCGCGATCAAGCCGGTCTACGAGCTGATGAAGGACGCCGGCGAGCCGTTCGATCCGAAGGCCTATCTGCCGGCCATCACTGGCTACTACTCGACGTCGAAGGGCGACATGCTGTCGTTTCCGTTCAACTCGTCCTCGATGGTGATGTGGATCAACAAGGACGAATTGAAGAAGGCGGGAATCGCCGAGATCCCGAAGACCTGGCCGGAGGTGTTCGACGCGGCGAAGAAGCTGAAGGCGGCCGGGCACGAGACCTGCGGCTTCTCCAACGCCTGGGCGACCTGGGCGCATATCGAGCAGTTCTCCGCCTGGCACAACGTGCCGATCGGCACCAAGGCCAACGGCCTCGACGGTTTCGACACGGTGCTCGAATTCAATTCGCCGCTCGCGGTCAAGCACCTGCAGAACCTGATCGACCTGCAGAAGGACAAGACCTACGACTATTCCGGCCGCGGCAACCAGAGCGAAAGCCGCTTCGGCACCGGCGAATGCGCGATCTTCCTCACGTCCTCCGGCTACTACGCCACCGCCAAGAGCACAGCGAAGTTCGACTTCACCTCGGCGCCGATGCCGTATTATCCGGACGTCCAGGGCGCCCCGCAGAACTCGATCATCGGAGGCGCGTCGCTGTGGGTGATGGGCGGCAAGTCGGCCGACGAGTACAAGGGCGTCGCCAAGTTCTTCACCTTCCTGTCCGACACCAACCGGCAGGCCAAGCTGCATCAGGAATCCGGCTATCTGCCGATCACCAAGGCGGCCTATGAGAAGACCAAGGCCGACGGCTTCTACGAGAAGAACCCGACCCTGCAGACGCCGCTGAAGGAGCTCACCAACAAGGAGCCGACCGAGAATTCGCGCGGCCTGCGCTTCGGCAACATGGTGCAGATGCGCGACGTCTGGGCCGAGGAGATCGAGGCGGCGCTGGCCGGCAAGAAGACCGCCAAGGACGCACTTGATGCCGCCGTCGCGCGGGGCAACGCGATGTTGCGCAGCTTCGAGAAAACGGCCAAGTAAGATCGCCCGGACGGGCTCCTCCTCCAATAGGTGGAGGAGCCCTGTCGTCCGTCCCTCCTGCGGCGTCCTCGATGGAAAAGTCAGTCGTCTTCAAAGGCAAGCTGCTGCCCTATCTGCTGCTGGCGCCGCAGCTCGCGATCACGCTGATCTTCTTCTACTGGCCGGCCAGCCAGGCGATCCGGCAGTCCTTCCTGCAGGAGGATGCGTTCGGCCTGAATTCAGAGTTCGTCGGGCTGGAGAACTATCAGGCGCTGTTGGCCCAGCCGGAATACTACACCGCGATCGGCACCACCGTGGTGTTCTCGTCGCTGGTGACCGTGCTGTCGCTCGGCGTCGCGCTGCTGTTCGCGACCCAGGCCGACAAGAACCTCAAGGGCGGCTCGGTCTACAAGACGCTGATGGTCTGGCCCTATGCGGTGGCCCCTGCCGTCGCCGGCGTGCTGTGGTTCTTCATCTTCCATCCGACGCTCGGGACGCTCGCCCGTCCGCTGCGCGTGCTGGGCATCGACTGGAATCCGCTGCTCAACGGCACACACGCCATGATCCTCATCATCATGGCCGCCGTCTGGAAGCAGGTGGCCTATAATTTCCTGTTCTTCCTCGCAGGCCTGCAGGCGATCCCCAAGAGCGTGATCGAGGCGGGCGCGATCGACGGCGCCGGTCCGCTGCGGCGGTTCTGGACCATCATCTTCCCGCTGCTGTCGCCGACCACCTTCTTCCTGCTGGTCGTCAACATCGTCTACGTGTTCTTCGAGACCTTCGGCATCATCGATGCCGTCACGTCGGGCGGCCCGGCCGGCTCGACCACGACGATGGTCTACAAGGTGTTCGCCGACGGCCGGCTCGGCGGCGATCTCGGCGGCTCGGCCGCGCAATCCGTGGTGCTGATGGTCATCGTGATCGCGCTGACCGCGATCCAGTTCCGCTACGTCGAACGCAAGGTGCAATACTGATGGTCGAGCACCGCCCCCTGCGTGACCTCGTCGCCTACCTCGTGCTCGCGCTGGGCATCGTGATCTTCGCCTTTCCTGTCTACGTCGCCTTCATCGCCTCGACCTACGACGCGGCGACGGTCGTCAGCGGCAATCTGCCGCTGACGCCTGGCCACAATCTGCTGCAGAACTACTATCGCGCCGTGTTCGTCGGCGGCTCCCGCTTCATGAACCAGCCGGTCGGGGTGCTGCTCGCCAACTCCTTCATCACCGCGATCGGTATCGCCCTGGGCAAGATCTTCATCTCGATCCTGTCGGCCTTCGCGATCGTGTATTTCCGCTTCCCGTTCCGCAAGACCGCGTTCTGGATCATCTTCATCACCTTGATGCTGCCGGTCGAGGTCCGCATCTACCCGACCTACAAGATCGTCGCCGACCTGCGCCTGCTCGACACCTATGCCGGGCTGATCCTTCCGCTGATCGCCTCCGCCACCGGCACGCTGCTGTTCCGCCAGTTCTTCATGACGGTGCCGGACGAGCTGCTGGAAGCGTCACGCATCGACGGCGCCGGCCCCTTGCGCTTCTTCTGGGACACGCTGCTGCCGCTGTCGATGACGACGGTGGCGGCGCTGTTCGTGATTCAGTTCATCTACGGCTGGAACCAGTATTTGTGGCCGTTGCTGATCACCACCAAGGACTCGATGCAGACCATCGTGATCGGCATCAAGAAGATGCTGAGCACGACGGACGAGCTCGCCGAGTGGCAGCTGGCGATGGCCACCGCCGTGCTGGCGATGCTGCCGCCGGTCGCGGTCGTGGTGTTCATGCAGCGGCTGTTCGTCAAGGGGCTGGTGGAGACGGAAAAGTGAGGAGGGCGAGTAGCGAATGGCGAGGTGCGACGAGGATCGCGCTGCCGCCTGAACTTCCGCGCTGTTCTCCCCTATTCGCCACTCCCTCTTCGCCATTCGCTAGGTAACCCCATGGCCAACGTCACCCTCCGCAACGTCCGCAAGATCTATCCCGGCGGCTTCGAGGCCATCAAAGGCATCGACGTCGAGGTCGGCGACGGGCAGTTCTGCGTGCTGGTCGGCCCCTCCGGCTGCGGCAAATCCACGCTGCTGCGGATGGTGGCGGGACTGGAGACGATCTCATCAGGCGAGATCGACATCGGCGGCCGCGTCGTGAACGCGATCGAGCCGGCCGACCGCGACATCGCGATGGTGTTCCAAAACTACGCGCTCTACCCGCATATGAGCGTGTACAACAACATGGCCTACGGCCTGCGCAACCGCGGCGTCCCGGAGGCCGAGATCAAGACCCGCGTCGAGGACGCCGCCCGCATCCTCGAGCTCGGCGCCATGCTGCAGCGGAAGCCGCGTCAGCTCTCCGGCGGCCAGCGCCAGCGCGTGGCGATGGGCCGCGCCATCGTGCGTCAGCCGAAAGTGTTCCTGTTCGACGAGCCACTGTCCAACCTCGACGCCAAGCTGCGCATCGCGATGCGCGTCGAGATCCGCAAGCTGCAGCGCCGTCTCAACACAACGGCGATCTACGTCACCCACGACCAGCTCGAGGCGATGACGCTCGCCGACATCCTCGTGGTGATGAATGGTGGTCAGGTCGAGCAGATCGGCAATCCGCTGGAGATCTATCAGAAGCCGGCGACCACCTTCGTCGCCTCCTTCATCGGCGCGCCGCCGATGAACCTGATGGCGGTCGACGGCGTGCGCGCGCAGATCCACGGCGGCGATGCCATCGCGGCCAATGCGGGCCAGCTCGGCATCCGTCCCGAGGATTTCGAACTCGGCGACACGGTTCCAGCGGGCGGGATCGGGCTCGACCTCCGCGTCGACGCGATCGAGCATGTCGGGGCCGAGACCTATGTCTACGGCTCCCGCCAGGACGTGGGCCACAATGACAGCCTCACGGCCACGGCGAACGACGTGATCGTGCGGCTGCCGGGCACCACGGCGCCTGCGATCGGAACCCGGATCCGAGCCGTGGCGCAGCGCGCCAAGCTGCATCTGTTTTCGGCCGACGGAAAGCTGCGGCTGACCATTTAAGCCCTTCCACAGACGTCCGTTCTGCCACTTCCGGGGGTGCTTGAACGCGCGCCCGTTCGTGCCCATATTGCTGCTCAAGGGATGCCAACAGGGTCCCGAAACGTCAAAGTCGCTTCGAGAGGACTTTGTAAACCATGTCTCGTGTTCCTTCGCTCTCCAGTCCGTTTCTGCTGGGCTTCGACGAGATCGAGCGCGTGCTCGACCGCGTCGTCAAAGGTGCCGACGGTTATCCGCCATACAATATCGAGCGGTTCGAGCGCACCAATGGCCAGCCCGAGCGGCTCCGGATCACGCTGGCGGTGGCGGGTTTCACCCGTGACCAACTCGATGTCACCATTGAGGAAAACCAGCTCGTCATCCGCGGCCGGCAGCAGGACGACAAGACCCGGCAATACATTCATCGCGGCATCGCCGCGCGCCACTTCCAGCGCACCTTCGTGCTGGCGGAGGGAATGCATGTGCTTGGTGCGGACCTGAAGAACGGGTTGTTGTCGGTCGATCTGGCCAGGCCCGAGCCTGAGCGGATCGTTAAGACAATCGCTATCAATGAACACGAATAATGGTTTGATGGAACGAGTAGCGGACTCGACCGCTTGAGTCTCAGAAGGAGTCGAGACCATGACTGAGGGTAATGTTGCGTCTGAATCCGGCGTCTCCCTGGAGTCGCTGGCCACCTTGGGCGAGGGTCACATCGCCTATGTGAAGCAGATCCGCTCCGAAGACGTGCCGGGCCTGTTTCCGCAAGCGCCGCGCATCGCGCCGGGCCTGAAGCTGTTCGCGCTGCATGCCGCCGACGGCACGCCGATCATGCTGACGGACAGCCGTGAAGCGGCGATCGCCAATGCGTGGAGCCATGAGCTTCAGGCCGTGAGCGTGCACTGAACCAAGCCGGAGAGCCGCGTCTTCAGCGACGGCTCCTTGCGAGACTCATTCTTGCGACATCAGGCGGCTGATGCACTGATACGAGGGCGGCTCCCGACCAGGGAGCGGCCCTTTTTTCTCGCCCGACCACGCGGCACATGACGGTGCTGAATGACGGTGCTGATCACTCCGACGACCGCGACCGAGCTGCGGTCGAATGCCTCACTCGCCGCCGGCCTGCTCGCGCTCAACAACGCCCATGCCGCCGAGCTGTCCTGGCTCACACCCGAATCGCTCCTGCACCTGCTGACTCAATCCTGGCGCAGCTGGCGGATCGGCACCGCCGATGCGCTGCTGATCGCGCTGGACGAGACCGCGGACTACGACAATCCCAATCACCGCTGGTTCCGCGCGCGTTACGACCGCTTCGTCTATGTCGACCGCATCGTCGTGGCCGAGGACGCGCGCGGCCGCGGGCTGGCGCGGCGCCTCTATGAGGAACTGATTCGAGAGGTGACTGCGGCGGGCCACGATCGCGTCGTCTGCGAGGTGAATCTCGATCCGCCCAACCCGCAGTCGGACGCGTTCCATGCCGCGCTCGGCTTCACGACGCTCGGAACCGCAAGCATCCACGACGGCGCCAAGACGGTGCGCTACATCGGCCGATCAGTGCGGAGTTAGAACAGCCGGAGAGGGCCTCAGGCCGCGGACGCCGGTGGCAGGGCTAGCACCGAATAGATCGCCTGGGCATCGCGCGAGGCGCGCAGCTTCTTGGCGACGTCCTGGTCGCGCAGCAGGCGGGCGATGCGCGCCAGTGCCTTCAGATGATCGGCGCCGGCACCCTCGGGGGCGAGCAGCAGGAACACCAGGTCGACCGGCTGGCCGTCCATCGCCTCGAAATCGATCGGCCGCTCCAGCCTGGCGAACAGGCCGAACAGCTTCTCCAGCTTCGGCAGCTTGCCATGAGGAATCGCGACGCCGTAGCCGACCGCCGTGGTGCCGAGCTTCTCCCGCTGCAGCAGGACCTCGAACACGCTGCGCTCGTTCTGGCCGGTCAGCGCGGCCGCGCGGGCCGCCAGCTCCTGAAGCGCCTGCTTCTTACTGATGACCTTCAAAGCCGGCAGGATCGCCTCGGGTGCGACCAGATCGGTAATCGGCATAGGGCGTTCCGAGGTGATTGAACCGTCAGTGTGCGAAATAGGTCGGGACAGACCGGCGTCAAGAAGTTGAGGCGGCAGGCGGGCTTACCCCGTGTCCGATGCGAGGGGCTTCTACCCCAACGCAACGTCGGTGCCAACTCCCGCAAGCGTGTTCCCGCCGCCTATCCTTAAGATCGCCGAGCGTGGCGGCCTGAAGGCGCCAACGCCCGAACCCTGCGCATGGCACCCTATCGCAGCCGTGGCGTGAGGTCGCAAGCGCATGGTCAAGCACCTGACGCGGAACCGATTTTCCGCGTCGCGACCGGAACCCCGGTGCCGCCGTCCGTACGACTACGGCTTGACCGCCGGCGGATCGACCCAACCGATATTGCCGTCGGCGCGGCGATAGATGATGTTCACGCGCCCGCTGGAGCCGTGCTGAAAAACCATGCAGGGTGCACCGGAAAGATCGAGCTCCAGCACCGCTTCGGAGACCGACAGCCGCTTCAGCGCGGTGGTGTTCTCGGCAATGATCACGGGATTGTAGCCGGTGATCTCCTCGTCGCCCTCGGCCGGCGCCTCGATGACGTAGCTCGGCGCGTCGAGAACGGCCCCCTCGAGACCGGCAAGCGCGGCATTGGCGGCGTGAGATTTGCGCGCCGAGCGGTCCTTCAGCCGGCTCTTGTAGCGGCGCAGCCGCTTCTCGATCATCAGCAGCGCCTGGTCGGCGCTCGCATAGGCGTCCGGCGCGTTCGATTCGGCTTCGAGCGTGATCCCCGAATCAAGGTGCAGTGCGCAATCGGTCTTGAACCCGAAGCCGTCCTTGGACAGCGTGACGTGACCGGAATAATTGCCGTCGAAATATTTGCGCAGCACCTCGTCGGTGCGCTCGCTGACGCGGCCGCGCAGCGCTTCGCTGACGCTGATGCTTTTTCCGGAAATCCGCAGGGTCATGTGTCGCCTCGATTCATGTGAACCGAGTATGACACTAAGCCTATTTGGTTAAGGCGCAATCGCGGGGCACGGTCAAACTGACCGTAGCGGTCAAACTGACGCGGTATCCCGGGTGCGGTCGGCGCTGGCAGGCGACGACAGGGCATGGGCCAGCATGCTCTGCTTATCGCGGCGGCGCTGGACCGACGACGGAATCCGCATCGCCTCCCGGTATTTCGCGACCGTGCGGCGGGCGATGTCGATGCCGGCAGCGCGCAGCTTCTCGACGATGGTATCGTCGGAGAGAATTGCGGAGGGATCTTCCGCATCGATCAGTTGCTTGATGTGATGCCGCACTGCTTCGGCTGAATGCGCCTCGCCGCCATCGGCCGAGGCGATCGAAGCGGTGAAGAAATATTTCAGCTCGAAGGTTCCGCGATTGGTCGCCATGTATTTGTTGGCGGTGACGCGCGACACCGTCGATTCGTGCATCTGGATCGCATCCGCAACGGCCTTCAGGTTCAAGGGCCGGAGATGTGCGACGCCATGAGTGAAGAAGCCGTCCTGCTGCCGCACGATCTCGGTCGCGACCTTCAGGATCGTGCGCGCGCGCTGGTCGAGCGCGCGCACCAGCCACGTCGCGTTCTGCAGGCAATCGGTGAAGTAGGATTTGTCGCCGTCCTTGCGGATCGTCTTCGACAGCTCGGAGTAATAGACCTGGTTCACCAGGACGCGCGGCAGCGTGTCGCTGTTGAGCTCGACCAGCCAGCCGCCATCCGGGCCCGGACGCACATAGACGTCGGGCACCATGGTCTGCGTGCGCGTGGTGCCGAATTTGAGGCCGGGCTTCGGATCGAGCCTGCGGATCTCGCCGATCATGTCGACGAGGTCCTCGTCGTCGACGCCGCACAGCCTGCGAAGTGCGGCGAAATCGCGCTTCGCCAACAAGTCGAGGTGCTCGATCAGAGCCTGCATCGCCGGATCGTAGCGATCGAGCTCGCGCAGCTGGATCGCAAGACACTCACTCAGATTGCGCGCGCAGATGCCGGGCGGATCGAAGGTCTGCAGCACGCCGAGCACCGCATCGACATCGGCCTGCTCGGCGCCGAGACGGTCGGCGGCCTGGCCGAGATCGACCGGCAGATAGCCGGCCTCGTCGACGAGATCGATCAGGTACTGGCCGATCATGCGATCGGCCGGCGAGACGAAGGCGACCGCGGCCTGCTCGGCGAGATGATCCGACAGCGTGGTTTCCGCCGCGACGAAGGCTTCGAGGTTGTAGTCTTCGTCGCCGGAGGCGCCGCCGCCCCATTCCGTGTAGGTGGTCGGCGCGGCGTCCTGCGCATTGCGCGCCGCGGCCTCCGCCGGCTCCTCGGAGAACACGTTGTCGAGCCCGGTATCGAGCGTCTGTTCGATCTCCGTGCGCGAGCCGAGATCGCGGCTCATCCAGTCCTCGGGCGCGCTCTCGTAACTCTCGCCGCCGCTGCTGCCCGCGCCATCGCCAAAATCATCGCCGCTGGCTTCGCCGCCTTCGGAGAACTCGCCGCGCTCGGCCATCTGCTGCTCGCCGGCGACCGGCGCTTCCGGGCCATCGTTCGCGCGCTCGAGCAGCGGATTGCGCTCGAGCTCTTCTTCGACGAACGTGGAGAGGTCGAGGTTGGACAGCTGCAGCAGCTTGATCGCCTGCATCAGCTGCGGCGTCATCACCAGCGACTGTGACTGGCGGAATTCTAGTCTCTGCGTCAACGCCATGGGAGCAAGAACATTCCCTTACTGGTCCAATTCTTGCTTATCCTAATCTGCGGACGATGTACACGGCTTGACGAATAAGAAAAACGGAGTATGGCGCGCTGCGGAAGACGAGATTACCGCCCGCGCAAGGTGCGCGCGAACCGCTTGAAACGCAGACTTTTGGTCTGATGTCGCACAGGCGACAAAGCCGGCGGATACCGCGTCCGCAATCCTACAGCCTGAATTCCTCACCGAGATACAGCCGGCGCACGTCGGGATCGGCGACGATCTCCTCAGGGCTGCCTTCAGTGAGAATCTGTCCGGCATAGACGATGTAGGCGCGGTCGGTGAGCCCCAGCGTCTCGCGGACGTTATGATCGGTGATGAGCACGCCGATGCCGCGATTGGTGAGATGGCGCACCAGCTGCTGAATGTCGCCGACCGCGATCGGATCGATGCCGGCGAACGGCTCGTCGAGCAGCATGTAGTTCGGCCGCGTCGCCAGCGCGCGCGCGATCTCGACGCGGCGGCGCTCGCCGCCGGACAGCGCGATCGACGGCGACTTGCGCAACCGCGTGATGGTGAATTCCTCCAGCAGCGCGTCGAGCTCGCGCTCGCGCTTCTTGCGCGAGGGCTCGACCACCTCGAGCACGGCCCGGATGTTCTGCTCGACCGTGAGGCCGCGGAAGATCGAGGCCTCCTGCGGCAGATAGCCGATGCCGAGCCGGGCGCGCTGATACATCGGCAGCCGCGTGACGTCGTGGCCGTCGAGCTCGATCGCGCCGCGATCGGCCTTGATCAGCCCGGTGATCATGTAGAACACGGTGGTCTTGCCGGCGCCGTTCGGCCCGAGCAAACCGACCGCCTCGCCGCGCCGGACATAGATCGAGACGCCGCGCACGACCTGTCGACTACCGAAGCTCTTCTCGATCGAATGAACGGCGAGGAAGCCGGGACGGCGCAACAGCTGCGGGCCAGCACCGGCACCATTGCTCCTGGGCTTGGCCGGCATCGGCTGCGAGGCCGGGCGCTTGCGCTGGATCTGCTCGGTGTTTTGCGGCGACCGCGGATTGATGCGCGGCGCCGGCTGCTGCTCGCCGCGCGCAGACTCGTTGCGGACGGACTCGCTGCGGACGGACTCGGCGAGGGCGGCGAGCGGATCGTCGCTCATGGAGCCGGCGAATGGATCGTCAATGGCCGTGATGTCGTCGCGCCGTCGCGCCGAGCCGCGCTGTCCGCGCTTGGCGGGACGCCCACGAAACATGCCGAGTAGATCCACCATCCCCGCTTCGCTTACGCCCTTCGAAGCTGCCCGTCACCGACCGCAGCGCTGGCTCGCCCGCTCACCGCGAGCGAACGCATCTCGCCTGTCTTGCGCGCCAACCGGAAGCGCAAGACCGGCCAAAGCGCGGCGGACCGCGCTCCGGAGTTGTCGTCTGACGGCGAGGTCGCGGTCGCAACTGAAGGTCGCGATCGATCGCAAAATCGCAATCGGCGCTCCTCGTGTCGCATCCTTCGCCCCCCGAGGCAACGTCATCGGCTGCCCGGCGGCGCGGCCCTGCGACAAGGACGGCCAGCCCGCTAGATAGAGGCAGGTGCGGCGCGGTTCAACTGGAGCCGCAAGCCTTTTACTAAATAGTTGAGTTCACTTTGGTTTGTTGGCGCCCAGCGACAGCGGCGCGCCGACCGAGACCGGCGAACCGGTGCCGCCGGGCGATGATCCGCAGCCGCCATTGCCGCCCGAGCCCGACCCGGCCTGCGGCAGCAGCACCTGCACGCCGCGCCCGCCGTCCGACTCGACCCGCGACACGCCGGTGGTCATGTCGACGGTCAGGCGGTCGCCGCGCATCACGTTCTTGCACTGGGTCAGCACCACGCCGCCCTGCATCGTGATCATGTTGGTCTTGGTGTCGTAGACCGCGGTCTCGCCGGTCACGACCTGGTCCTTCTGCGTCACCTTGACGTCGCCGCGCGCCTCGAGCCGCCGGATCGCCGAGCTGCCGTCCGGCCCCGGCGTCGCGGCCGGCGTGGCCTTGGTCGCCTTCGCGCCGCCCTGCTGGGCGCCGCCATCATAGAACACCACCAGCGACTTCGAGGTCATGGTGGTGTCGCCCTGCACGACCTTCACGTTGCCGGTGAAGGTCGCCTCCTTCTTCTTGTCGCGCATCTCCAGCGAGGCCGCCTCGATCTGGATTGGCTGGTCGCGGTTCTGCGAGAAGCCCTGCAGCGCATTCGGCACGCCGGTGGTCGCGCTCTGCGCCTGAAGCGAATCGGCGAACGCGACCAGCGCCAGCGCGGCAAAACCGGCAGCGCGACAGAGCGCGGGAACGAAACGGTATGTCATCGGATCACTTCACGTTGCGGGCCGAACGGCCCGGATCGGCGCTCGCCGTGGTGGCGGGAGCGGCCGGAGCGGCATTCATGTTGTCGAGATTCATCACCACATTGCCCTCGAAGCGGATCACTTCGCCATTGTCGGTGATGCGCAGGCGATCGGCCGACAGCGTGCCGTTGGTGAGCTTCACATCGACCCGCTCGTCCGAACTGACGGTGCCCTTGGCCATGTCGACCGAGGCCCGGCTGAGCCGCGCCTCGTAGCCGGTCGAGGTCGTCAGCAGGATGTCCTTCTTGAGCTCGAGCTGTTGCTGCTTGGTATCGAACAGGCCGGTCGCGGCCTTCAAGGTCACCGTCGACTGATCCTCCATCAGCACCTTGGCGCGGAGGATGTTGAGCTCGACGTGATCCGGATCGGTGAGGTCCTGCACGGCGCTGTGGGCGACGAGATCGTAGGGCCGCTGATCCGGCGTGAAGCCGGTCAGATGCGGCGTCTCCATCGTGATCTTTCTGCCGGAGATCACGACATTGCCGGTCAGATTGCCGGTGTCGACCGCGACACGGAAATCGTTGAAGAAGGCGACGTAGATAACGACTGTCATGGCGACGCCCACGACGGCCGGCACCGCGATGCGCAGCGCGCGCACGAAGCGGCTATGGCGCGCCGCGACGGCGAAGCGCGCCTGCAGACTGGGATCATAGGCGGGGTTCTGGACCGAGTTCACCAGGGCTCCGACGGGCACGGGACATGCGCGAAACAGCGCTCATCCTATCACGGCCGTGCCGGCCATTGCAGCCCGGAACTGCCGCGAAATCGCGACGCAGAAGCCGTTCAATCATTAAGAGAGATTAATGATCCTGAACGCGCCCGGCCGTCGCACCCTCACGAATGCGCAAAGATGTCGTCGGCCTCGAATCCGCCCAAATCGAGCGTCGCGCGATGCGGCAGGAAGGCGAAGCAGGCCTGCGCCAGCGCCAGCCGGCCTTCGCGCGCCAGCATCACGTCGAGCTTCTCGCGGAGCGCATGCAGATGCAGAACGTCGGAGGCCGCATAGGCCAGCTGCGGCTCACTCAGGCTATCGGCGCCCCAGTCGCTCGACTGCTGCTGCTTGGACAGATCGATGTTGAGCAGCTCGCGGACGAGATCCTTCAGTCCGTGGCGGTCGGTATAGGTGCGTGCCAGCCGCGACGCGATCTTGGTGCAATAGACCGGTTGCGGCATCACCCCGAAAGTATGAAACAGCGTCGCGACGTCGAAGCGCGCGAAGTGGAAGATCTTGGTGATGGCGGTATTGCCGAGTAGCGTCTTCAAATTCGGCGCGTCGGTGTGCCCCTTGGGGATCTGCACCACATCGGCCGAGCCGTCGCCGGGCGACAGCTGCACCACGCACAGCCGGTCGCGGTGCGGATTGAGCCCCATCGTCTCGGTGTCGATCGCGACCGACGAGGTGTAGCGGGAGAGATCGGGCAGGTCGCCCCGATGCAGGCGAACGGTCATGGCGGTCAAAACCTCGGTCGAAGCGATGTCGAACGCGACGGGCCGGGGCGACGTCGCAGGAAACGGCCAGCAAGCGGCCAGGAACCGGCTTTAGCCCGGCGCTGGTAACCATCCGGCAAACACGCCGGTCCTCAGGATCACCCGATGGGAATGCCAGCCGCGCCGCCCGGACGCAAGGGCCGGCCTGGGCCGGCAGCCGATCCAGGGCGGCGCCCCGCCCGGCCCGGCCATCTCGGCGCGCCCTGAGAGCGTGGTCCTCCGCCGGAAGACTGCGGCAGCGCGTCGCCCCGCTTTCGTGCGTCGCGCAAATCTTTTCCAGGCGATCGATGCTACTCTAGCATTGATCGATGCCGCCTTTGGCTTTGACAGACAATGCAGCCCACCCTAGGCACGAGGCTGGCGCTTGATCTCGCGGCATTTGCGGTGGAGCGACCCAAGTCGGCCCGCAGACTCTGCTCAACGACGACAAAATCACACCAGGAGGAAGCTCAGATGAAGACAATCACAGGTATCATTGCAGCCGCCGTGCTGGCGGTCACGTCGCCGCTGGCGATGGCGCGGGATTTCCGCTCCGCCGACGTGCACCCCGCCGACTATCCGACCGTCGAAGCCGTCAAGTTCATGGGCAAGCAGCTCGCGGCCGCGAGCGGCGGCAAGCTCGGCGTCAAGGTGTTCCCGAACGGCGCCCTGGGCTCGGAAAAGGACACGATCGAGCAGCTCAAGATCGGCGCGCTCGACATGATGCGGATCAACTCGTCCCCGCTCAACAATTTCGTGCCCGAGACCGTCGCGCTGTGCCTGCCTTTCGTGTTCCGCGACACGCAGCACATGCGCACCGTCCTGGACGGCCCGATCGGCGACGAGATCCTGGCCGCCATGGAGCCAGCCGGCCTGATCGGCCTCGCCTACTATGACAGCGGCGCGCGTTCGATCTACACCGTCAAGGCGCCGGTCAAGTCGCTGGCCGACCTCAAGGGCCTGAAGATCCGCGTGCAGCAGTCCGACCTTTGGGTCGGCATGATCCAGAGCCTCGGCGCCAACCCGACGCCGATGCCCTACGGCGAGGTCTACACCGCGCTCAAGACCGGCCTCGTCGACGCCGCCGAGAACAACTGGCCGTCCTATGAATCCTCGCGCCATTTCGAGGCCGCCAAGTTCTACAACATCACCGAGCACTCGCTCGCTCCGGAAGTCCTCGTGATGTCCAAGAAGGTCTGGGACACCCTGAGCAAGGACGACCAGGCGATGATCCGCAAGGCGGCCAAGGAGTCGGTGCCGGTCATGCGCAAGCTCTGGGACGAGCGCGAAGAGGCCTCCCGCAAGGCCGTCGAGGCCGCCGGCGTCCAGGTCATCACGGTCGCCAACAAGCAGGAATTCGTCGACGCGATGAAGCCGGTCTACCAGAAGTTCGCCGGCGACGAGAAGCTCTCGAGCCTCGTCAAGCGCATCCAGGACACGAAGTAAGCGCCACGAAGTAAGCTCCACCAAGTCACAGCACCAACTCAAAACGACGACGGCCGGCTCCGGCGTCGCCACCAGGCGACGCCGGATGACCGCAGGGGAGGGACGGGAATGACAGATCCACATGTCGGAGATCACGAGCATGGGGAGGGACGCCCATCAAGCGGCCCGCTGACACGGATCAACGCCGTGGTCGCGCGCCTGGGCATGTATCTGTCCGTCGCCGGCCTGCTCGTCATCGTCACGATCGTGTTCTACCAGGTGTTCGGCCGCTATGTGCTCAATTCCAGCCCGACCTGGACCGAGAACCTGGCGCTGGTCCTGATCCTCTATGTCACCCTGATCGGAGGCGCCGTCGGCGTCCGCGACGCCGGACATATCGGTATGGATAGTCTCCTGGTGATGCTGCCCGACAGCACGCGCGAGAAGATCGAGCTGGTGATTCACGTGCTTGTCGCCTTGTTCGGGGTCGCCATGGCCTACAATGGCTGGATCCTCGGCGCCTCCGTCGGCACGGTGAAGATCCCCAATCTCGGCCTGCCCGAAGTCGTCCGCTACATCCCGCTGATCGCCTCCGGCATCCTGATCGTCTCCTTCTCAATCGAGCACATCATCGCCCTGCTGCGCGGTGAAGAGGTCGTCCCGTCATGGAACTGATCATTCTCGGCGCCACCTTCTTCGGCTTCCTGATCCTCGGCGTCCCCGTCGCATTCGCGATCGGCCTCTCCGCCATCTGCACCATTCTCTATGAAGGTCTGCCGGTCGCGGTGATCTTCCAGCAGATGATGTCCGGGATGAACATCTTCTCGTTCCTGGCGATCCCGTTCTTCGTCTTCAGCGGCGAGCTGATGCTGCATGGCGGCGTCGCCGACAAGATCGTGCAGCTCGCCAAGAATCTGGTCGGCCACATCCGCGGCGGCTTGGGCATGTCGAACGTCGTGGCCTGCACCTTGTTCGGCGGCGTCTCCGGCTCCCCGGTCGCCGACGTCTCGGCGATGGGCGCGGTGATGATCCCGATGATGAAGAAGGAAGGGTTCGACACCGACTACGCCGTCAACGTCACCACCCATGCCTCGCTGGTCGGCGCGCTGATGCCGACCAGCCACAACATGATCATCTATGCGCTCGCCGCCGGCGGCAAGGTGTCGATCGGCGCGCTGATCGCCGCAGGCCTGCTGCCGGCGCTGGTGCTGATGGTCTGCATGCTCGTCGCCGCCTACGCGGTCGCAGTGAAGCGCGGCTACCCGGCCGGCAAGTTTCCCGGCTGGGCGGAAGTAGCTCGCTCGTTCGCGGCGGCGCTGCCCGGCCTGCTGATCGTCGGCATCATCCTGGCGGGCATCCTCTCCGGCGTCTTCACCGCCACCGAATCCGCCGCCGTCGCGGTGACCTACACGATCGTGCTGACGTTCTTCATCTACCGCACCATGACGCTGAAGAACTTCCTGCGGGCCGCCGCCAAGGCGGTGAAGACCACCGGTGTGGTGCTACTGCTGATAGGCGTCTCGACGATGTTCCAGTATCTGATGGGACTCTACGAGGTGGCGGATTTCGCCGGCGACCTGATGAGCAAGGTCTCGTCGCAGCCCTGGATGATCTTCCTGCTGATCAACATCATCCTGTTCCTGCTCGGCACCTTCATGGACATGGCGGCGACGATCCTGATCTGCACCCCGATCTTCCTGCCGATCGCGATGAAGGCCGGCATGGACCCCGTGCAGTTCGGCATGCTGATGCTGATCAACTGCGCGCTCGGCCTCAACACCCCGCCGGTCGGCACCACCCAGTTCGTCGGCTGCGCCATCGGCGGCATCTCGGTCGGCGCGGTCATGCGCACCATCCTGCCGTTCTACGCCGCCCTGATCGCCGCCCTGATGTTCGTGACCTACGTCCCGGCGTTCTCGCTGTGGCTGCCGCGATTGCTGATGGGGTACAAGGGATGACCGACAGCGTTCGCCATCCTTGGCCGCAAGCTTCGTCGGCGAACCGTACCTGAGATGCCCGGCTGATAGCCTCGTCCACGGCTGTCGTCCCGGACAAGCCCACCGACGCAACGCGTCGGTGGGCGCTGATCCCGGACCCATAACCACCGGCCGTCGTGAGGCGCGCGGTACTGGCCGCGTGCCCATTCCAGAGATCACGCGGTATGGGTCCCGGCGTTCGCCGGGACGACACCGGTGGGTGTGGCGCCAGCCTCGCGCCAAGCAGAATCGCCAGGCATTCTTCGACCAGAGGCGCGCCGCAAGAGCGACACTCACACCTACTTCGGCTCCTGCAAGGTCACGCCATAGCGGGCGTAGATGCGCTCGACGGTGCCGTCGGCGCGCAGGCGGGCCAGCGCGGTCTCCATGGCCTCGCGCAGCGCGTCGTCCGGGCGGACCATGCCGATGGCCACGTTCCAGTTCAGGCTTGGCTCGCTGTCGTCGAGGGCAATGATCCGGAGCGTCTTGTCCGGATGGGTCTGGTTGTAATAGGCGGCATTGGCCGGCGTCACCGCGGCGGCAGCGATCTCGTGATTGGCCAGCGCATCGAGGCTGTCGATCTCGAAGCCGAAGGTCGATATCGGCACATGGCGCTGGCTGATCAGCATCGCCGCGATCGATCCGACCTGAACCCCGACCTTCGTCGTCTGGTCGAGGCCGGAAATGGACGTGAGCCTGCTATCCTGCGGCACCGCCAGCGCCACGCCCGTGTGATAGTAGGGCTTGGTCGTCTTCAGCCGAATTTCCCCCAGCGCCTCGGGATCGGCGATGACGTCCATGACGAGGTCGCAGCCGGCCGCGCGCATCTGGAACATGGTGATGATCCAGTCGAGCCGAAGCGACACGCCGAGCTCGCGCGCCAGCGCCTGCCCCATCTCAACCTGGAAGCCCGGCGGGTCGCCGGCCTTGCTGGCGAAGGGCAGCGAATTGGGATGGGCGCACAGCCCGATCTGGCCGAGCGAACGGATCGCGTCGAGCGAGCGCGCTTCGGCTGAACCGATCAGGACGCTGATGGCGGCGAGCAGCGCGAGCAGTCGTGTCATGTCGTGGTCTCTCTGAGCATCAGCCTCACTCTGGTGTGCGGCTCGGCGAGGCCGGCCACGCGGGGCGCCGTCGCAACGCCGCCTAATCAGGCTTCAACGCCCGAATGTAGGCGATGATCGCGTCGATCTGCACGTCGGTGAAGGCCTCGCCGAATGCCGGCATCGCGCCGGGCTTGCCGACCTTGATCCGGTTCCGGATGAAGTCGTCGCTGCGTTGCGTGTCCATGAGCTGCGGGCCCTTTCCGGCGACCCGGCCGGCGTCTGAGTGGCACCAGCCGCAGCTCGATGCGAATAATTGCTGGACGTCGAACGGCTCGGCCTGAGGCGCGGGCGCAGCGGATTGTGCGAACACCGGTGCGATGCAGGCCAACATAGCCGCCGCAATCGCTGACCACCGCGCCGATATCTTGCCAGTCTGCAGCGCCCCTTTGACGTTCCTTCCCGTCAGGTTCTTCAACATAAGCCTGATCTTTTCATGCTTCATCGAGTCCCGTCTCATCCAGCAGATCCGCTTCAATTCCGACCCATCGTGCGGGGCGGACGCCACGAAGGCTATTACATCTTACGATCGGAGTGGTCGCGCTCGTCCGCCTCCACATCGCATGGCCGGGCTTGTCCCGACCATCCACGTCGTTCAGCACGCTGAGAGCTGCGTTGATGCCCGGGCCTTCGCCGCGCCGAAGCGGCTTCGGCCGCGCAGGCGGGACGAGCCCGGGCACGACGGATTAACTAACTGCCACAATGGTTTTGACGACAGCCCGGCCTCCATTCGTGACAGCCAGCGCAGAGCACGGGGACCGGCGAAACCGGCCCCCGCGATCTCCAATGATTTACTTCAGGCTATAGACGATGAGCGCGCCGTCATCCCTCGGCATGCTCTTGTAGACGCCGCCGAAGGTCGGAGCATAGTCGTCGGCCGCCATGCCGCCGAAGCCGGCCGTGATGGCGATGTACTGCTTGCCATTGACCGCATAGCTGATGATGCCGCCCTGATGGCCGGTGCCGTCGGAGTGATTCCACAGCTCGGTGCCGCTCTCGGCATCATAGGCGTGAACCGTGCCGCGCGAATCCGGCACGAACACGAGATTGCCGCCGGTCGAGAGCACGCTGGCGAGCGGCGGCTCGGGGAAGCGCACCTCCCACTTTTTGGCGCCGGTGACGGGATCCCGGGCATCGAGATGGCCGTAGATCTCGCCGCCCGGCGGCTTGGCGATTGCGAAGTTGGCCCCGATGTTCAGCTGCGCCTGCGGCGCCACCACCGGCGTCGTCTTGACGATGTCGAGCGTCATACACCATTCCTGACCGAGCTTGTAGTACAGGCCCGTCTTCGGATTGTAGGAGCCGGCGTTCCAGCTGACGCCGCCGGAGATGTGCGGGCAGAGCGGCTCGGACACCTTGCCGGCGGTGAAGTCGCGGCGCCCGATCAGCTCACCGGTCTTGGGGTCGATGTTCTTGACGAAGTTGCTGTTCTCGGTGATGCGCCAGACGTTCTGCACCTTCGCTTCGCGGTCATAGACGAAGATGTAGCCGCTCTTGTTGGGATGGACCGTCAGCTTCTTGCCGTCGCGATCGAGCATCACGAACTCGCCGACCGCGCTGTCGAAATCCCAGGCATCGTGCGGCAGCTCCTGGTGATGGAATTTCAGCTTGCCGCTGTCGATATCGAGGCCGATCACCGACGACGTGTAGAGATTGTCGCCGGGGCGCGCGCCTTGTGTCTTCCAGTCGCCGCCCGACCAGTCGTAGAGCGGCGCCGGGTTGGCGGTGCCCCACCAGACCGTCGAGGTCTCGCTGTCATAGGTGCCGGGCATCCAGCCGCCACCGCCGCCGGTACGCCAGGAATCATTGCCCCAGCTCTTCTGGGCCTCGTCGGTGCCGGCGACCGTCAGGAACTCCCACTTCTTCGCGCCGGTCGCGGCGTTGACGCCGAAGATCGGGCCGCGGCCCGGCCATTCGCCGCCCTGCGCGCCGATCACGACATTGCCATTGGCATAGAGCGGCGCGCCGGTGAAGCCGACCGTCAGCTTCTGCGAGTCGAGCAGCTTGGTCTCCCAGGCCAGCTTGCCGGTCTTCATGTCGAGCGCGATCAGCCGGCCGTCCATGGTGCCGACGAACACCTTGCCTTCGCCGATGGCGACGCCGCGATTGTAGGGCGAGTGGGTCTGCCGCGCGACCAGCGCCTCGTCCAGCTCGGGGAAGTAGGACCAGATCACCTCGCCGGTGGCGCCGTTCAGCGCAAACACGCGGCTGTAGGAACCGGTGTAGTAGAGCACGCCGTCGGCGGCCAGCGGCATCGACTGCAAACCGCGGGTGGAGCGTCCGGGGATGTGAATCCAGGCGACGCCGAGATTGCCGACATTGCTGGCGTTGATCTGCGCGAGCGGACTGTAGTGATAGGACTTGTAGGAGCCGTGGTAGGTCAGCCAGTCGTTCTGGCCGCCGGCTTCGATGCGCGCCGTATCGACCGTTTGTGCCGCGGCCACCGACGCGGCCAGTGTCGTGGTGATGGCAAGCGCGATGGGCGCAGCCAGACGTCTCCGTTGCTTCATCATGGCACTTCCTCCGCTACGTTCTTGATGTGTGGCCGCCGCGTTGTCGCGCGCCGCCTTCGCCGGATCGTCTGCCGCTACGCCGAGCTCGTGTGATGCGCCGTGTGTCGACGGGACGAGAGGCGGAACAACCTAACGTCGAATTGTACCGCTGTGAATGCATGGCAAGGGACGTCCTCCCGATCACGCCGGGCATGCGTCCCGCACCTTATAAGCAATGCAGCAAGCCGGATTGCGCCAGCAAAGGCCGTCACGTGCCATGCTGCGCGGGCAATCGCTGATGAGAGCACCGCAATCATTGGCGTTTGCTTGACTTATTTGCGGCTTTGGAGCGGCGCCGCGACTCCAAAGCATTCTGTCAGTGATGCTGCCCGATCGCGCGTGCAAAATACAAAATGAGACTCAACGTCAAGACAGCGTGACCGGCGAACAGGATCCCCCACGGCGGCGAGGCGAACGACCCGTCGCCCCGCACAGGTCTGTCGTCCCGGACAAGCCTGCCGACGCAAAGCGTCGGCAGGCGTCGATCCGGGACCCATAACCACAGGAGGCCGTGAGGCGCGCGGGACGAGCCGCCTGCCCCTTGCAGACATCACGCGGTATGGGTCCCGCGTTCGCGGGGACGACACCGATGGCGGGACGAGCAGTTGGCATCACTCACCCCGGTGTAGAAGTCGAGTCGATCAAAGGTACCGGCGCCGACGTCTTGGTGTCAGGTTGTGAGTTATAAGGCTGCGAAGGCGACACGTCCGCTGGTCCGGAACCGAACTCGCCTCGTGGCGCGTGCCGTTGCGGTGCGCTCGCCGACGTCAACATTTTGAATGAAGAGGAGCTTGCATGGCGGCGATCGGATTCATCGGTTTGGGCGTCATGGGCGAGCCGATCTGCCGCAATCTGGCGCGAAAGTCCGGCGCCACCGTGCTCGGCTTCGACCGCGCGGATGCGCCGCTGCAGCGGCTCGCCGCGGTCGGCGTCATCAGGGCCGCGTCGCTCGCCGAGCTGGCGCGCGAGGCCGAATTGATCTTCATGGCGTTGCCGAGCGGCAAGCATGTCCAATCCGTGTGCGACGGGGATGACGGCCTGCTCCGCCACGCGGAGGCACGTCACACCATCGTGGACCTCGGCACCTCGCCGGTACAGGCCACCCGCGAGCTCGCGACGCATTTTGCAGCGAAGGGCGCCGCTTTCGCCGATGCGCCGATCGCCCGCACCCGCCAAGCGGCCGAAGACGGCACGCTGAGCGTGATGGTGGGCGCCGACGCGGCGACGTTCGAACGGCTGCGGCCGCTGATCGCGATGTTCGCGACCGACATCACCCATTGCGGTGGCGTCGGCGCCGGCCAGGTCGTGAAGATCCTCAACAACATGGTGCTGATGCAGACCGTGGTGGCGCTCGGCGAGGCGCTGGAGACCGGCAAGCGCGCGGGCCTCGATCCCAAGCTGCTGTTCGAGACCCTCGCCAAGGGCTCCGCCGACAGCTTCGCGCTGCGCAACCACGGCATGAAAGCGATGCTGCCCGACACATACCCAGAGCGCGCATTCTCGACCGAATATGCACGCAAGGACATCGGTTATGCGCTGGATCTCGCCAGGTCCGTGCAGATCGATCTGCCGGGCGCGGAGCTCGCCGACAGACGATTGGGAGAGGCCATCGAGGCGGGCTATGGCGATCTGTATTGGCCGGTGCTGGCGCGCGTGATTGGAGCGTCAGGCTAGGCATGACCTGTTGATAGGGTTTTGTTGGACTGGCGCTTGACTGGTAACGGCGCCTGTGATGGCCGCCTGACAAGGGCGTCCTCCGCGCTCGTGACGAGCGCCGGCGTTCGGATTTGATGGGTGGACCGCAGAAGTGTCACGGTAACGTCCAAAGGCGTTCATGATGGACGCCCGGTCAGCCTCAACTATGGGCAGATCAGGGCTCTGCGGTCGCAGGGCTTGGTGCCACCGCGATTGCGAAACAGCTCCGATATTCGGGGCGCGATCTCAAAGGCCATGAATGCGGGCCGAATGTGTGGCCGTAGCCGATCCCTGCCGATCAAAGCTAATCGGGATCTATGTCAACCTCAAACTCTGGATGCCGCGTCCAGGTGAAGTAAGCCCTGGTATCCGTAACTACTCGGCGATGTCCGTCAGACACCGTAAACGCCGGATTGCCTTGACGCCAATACTGGATGACCCTGCGCGGCAAGCTGTTCATGCTGGGGCCAGCAGGGCAACACCAAACGTTTGGTGGATCGCCATAGTCCAGCTTTTTTTCCCGGATCGCTTGTCCGATCGAACCGGATGGCCATTCTTCCGCGGAGAGCACCCGGGAGCAGCCAGCGAAGGCGACGTGGAAGAGCCGACTACAGCTTTGGCATGTCACCTCAACCAGGGCGGCTTCATTCGCGTAAATGTTGGCGACCCTGCTTGGATGGAAATCGCAATAGCGCGGCACCGCGTGTTCATCGAACCAAACCGGCTCCTCCGGCATCCGGGAAAGAATATCCTCATAACATCGGTTCAAAGCCACCTCCTCCGGCTGCGGCAGTCGCGCTTTCAAAACGAGCGACATCAAAAGTCGTCGTCGCACTAGCCATCTATTAGATCGCGACGACTGAGCTATGATCGGCTCCACTTCTATATCCTAGATTTCACGCCTGCATATTGCAGACCGGCGATATCGAGATGTCGCAGATCTCATCCTGTCGGCTTCCGGCACGATGCCAGCCAACACGAAGCTTCGCTCGCAAAGAGCGTGGGGCTATTTTAAGATGTCCCATGCACGAACTGCCCGTCGTGCCAGTCTGTCGCAGACTCCACGCTTGTGCCGTCGGGCAAATCACCTGCACATTTCCGCGCGTCCCTGCTGCCGCATGAGGGGCGTGTCGCGACCGTCACGAGACGTTGGCAGTGGGATGCGATGGGCGTGTGTCGGCGCGGCGTGATTGAGTTCGCGCGGACGAACGGCGATGCACGCACGGTCAAGTCGCGCGGTCCTGATATCCCGATGCTGATGTCAACTCACGGCGGAGCTTTGGCTTCGCGTGGGGATGGTGGCCAGCAAGCCGGCGCACCAGGGAGAACGCGAAGCAGCCGTTAAGACCGTTGCGCAGGGAGGGCCGGATGAACCGGCGCGTACCTGTGGTTCCTGCCGCCAGCATTTTTTCTCGCTGGCGGGCCATGGGTGCAGTCGGCACCCGGCTCTCCCTGCGCCCTCAATGCTGATGAGGGCGAGACGAGAAGCATGGCTCGGGCGCGGAATGCGTCGCGAGGCTGAGGATGTTTGCCCGAGATTTTTCAAGTAGCAGCACGCTGTTCGCGATGACGAGAATGATCCGCATGCAAGACGCCGATTGCGACCGCAGACGCGTGGCGCTCGGTCGTCGCGCGATTGAGCCAGGCTCTCGCGCCAGCGACGGTGCACTCCCCTCCCCCTTGCGGAGAGGGGTCGGGGGTGGGGGTCTCCGGGCGATGACGCTGATGACGAGCGTCGGCACCTTCGAAGAAGATGAAGCAAGGTGCGCATCATGTGCAGCGGGACTCGTGGACCCTCACCCCCAACCCCTCCCCGCAAGGGGGGAGGGGAGCGGACCGTCAGCGCGGCGAGATCGAGAACTGCAACGAGATGGATGTCATGACTCGCATGGAGCTCACTGCGAAAGCAGCCGATGGCGCAGCGTCTGCCACGCACGGAGAACGTCGTCCCGCGCCTGCGGCAGATACAGCGATGTCAGGGAAAATCAAATCCGAGCCTCAGCTCGGCGGCGCCACGCGGAGCTCGAAGAGCGAAGCGTGGTGCCCAGGAAAGGACTCGAACCTTCACGGCCGTTAAGCCACTGGCACCTGAAGCCAGCGCGTCTACCAATTCCGCCACCTGGGCATGTGGGGGCGGTGTGTACGGATCGAACGGTCGCTTGTCAAACCGCTGAAGGCCCAAGATGACAATTTTTCTCATGCGGTACGCAAAAACACGGCTCCCTTTTCCGCGGTGCGGGCGATGGGCTATACAGCAGCGAAAGATGGCGGGCCGCGGGGTGCGAATCGCCGCTGACAGGCTTCTCGTCCGGGGCGGATCGACCGCCCGGCTATCCCAGGAATGATCCCAATGGCATCGAATCTGGACACCCTCGTCACCGTGTTCGGCGGCTCCGGCTTCGTCGGCCGCAATGTCGTCCGGGCGCTGGCCAAGCGCGACTACCGCATCCGCGTCGCGGTGCGCCGGCCGGAGCTCGCGGGCCATCTGCAGCCGCTCGGCCGCGTCGGCCAGATCCACACCGTTCAGGCCAATCTGCGCTATCCCGACTCGGTCGCGGCCGCGCTGCGCGACAGCCATGTCGCGATCAACCTGGTGGGCATCCTGACCGAGAGCGGCGCGCAGACGTTCGACGCCGTGCAGGCCGAGGGCGCGGCCACCGTGGCCAAGGCCGCGGCCGCCGCCGGCGCGCGGATGGTGCAGGTCTCGGCGATTGGCGCGGACGCCGAGTCGGCCTCGGCCTATGCGCGCGCCAAGGCCGCCGGCGAGGCTGCCGTGCTGGCCGCGGTGCCGGAGGCGGTGATCATGCGTCCGTCGGTGGTGTTCGGCCCCGAGGACCAGTTCACCAACCGCTTCGCCGGCCTTGCGCGGATCGCGCCGTTCCTGCCGCTGGTCGGCGGCGGCGAGACCAAGATGCAGCCGGTCTATGTCGGCGACGTCGCGACCGCGGTGGCTGACGCCGTCGATGGCAAGGCGCAGCCGGGCGCGACCTACGAGCTGGGCGGACCGGAGGTGCTGAGCTTCCGCGAGATCCTGAAGATCATCCTCGACATCACCGACCGCGACCGCGCGCTGCTGCCGCTGCCGTTCGGCTTGGCGAAGCTGCAGGCCACCTTCCTCCAATTCGCGCCGGGCCCGCTGAAGCTGACGCCCGACCAGGTCGAGCTGCTGCGCCATGACAACGTGGTGTCAGAGGCCGCGAAGGCCGCCGGGCTGACCTTGCAGGGCCTCGGCATCACGCCGGATTCGCTCGAGGCCGTCGGCCCGCAATATCTCTGGCGCTTCCGCCCGGCCGGGCAATTCCAGCGCAAGAATGCGTGAGAGGCCCGTAGGGTGGGCAAAGCGAAGCGTGCCCACCATCCTGCGACGGCAGTCTAAGTGAAGACGGTGGGCACGGCGCTGCGCGCCTTTGCCCACCCACCCTACGCAATGACTACTTCCCCAGCGCCAGCGCGATCAGGCCGAGGGTGCCGACGATGACGCGCCACCAGGCGAACAGCACGAAGCCGTGGCGGGTGACGTAGCCAAGGAAGGCCTTCACCACGATCATCGCGGTGATGAAGGAGACCACGAAGCCGATCGCGATGAGGCCGAGATGATCGGAGGTCATCTCGGCGCGGCTCTTGTAGAAGTCGTAGACGAAGGCGCCGACCATGGTCGGGATCGCCAGGAAGAAGGAGAACTCCGCCGCCGAGCGCTTGTCGCCGCCGAGCAGCATCGCCGCCACGATGGTCGAGCCGGAGCGCGACACGCCGGGGATCATGGCGAGACACTGCGCGACGCCGATCCACAGATACATCATCAGCGGATAGCGCGTGGCGTCGTGCTCCCGGGGCTTGAGATCGATCTGATCGACCCACAGCAAGATGGCACCGCCGACGATCAGGGAGAAGCACACGACCCAGGGATCGAACAGCAGCGCCTTGATGTATTTGCCGGCGATGAGGCCGATGATCACGGCCGGCAGGAACGCGATCAGCACGCCGATGATGAAGCGGCGGTCGTCGGGATTGGTGAGCGCGCCGATGGCGACGCGCGACAGCTTGAAGAAGTACAGCGCGACGATGGCGAGGATGGCGCCGAGCTGGATCAGGATCGCGAAGCTCTTCCAGAAGCCGTCCTCGCCGAGGCCGAAGAAGCGCTCGGCGAGCAGAAGATGGCCGGTCGAGGATACCGGAAGGAATTCGGTGACGCCCTCGACAATGCCGAGAAGCACCGCCCGCAGCGTATCTGACATCATGATCGGATCCAGGATTGCCGGCAAAACGCCGCCCTTCTCGCCTATTCGGCTGCCGCCCGCAATTGCAAAAAGCGTCGGGAGCGGTCACATCGCATGAATGAACCCGCGCCCGCCCGAGCCTGCGAATCAGGACGGAGCGAAGCCGGACCTCGGATCCCACGCGCCGATTGCTGTTCCCCGAACCTCGTTTCCCGCATGCCGACCCGCCGCCCTACTGCTTACACTTTCGCCGACCATGCGCTAATGGTCCGAATCGCGGACGCCGCTTGGGCGCCGGTATCGGGACGATCCATCGGCGCGCGCCGGTGGTTGATTGTTCGTTAAGTGCCAAGCCGCCGCGCGATCGTCGAAAGGCTCCATGTACACGCTCTACCACCATCCCTTCTGCCCGCATTCACGCTTCGTCCGGCTGGTGCTCGGCGAATACGGGCTCGATCTGCGCCTGGTGGAGGAACGCGCCTGGGAGCGTCGCGAGGCGTTCCTCGTGCTCAATCCGGCGGCCACGACGCCGGTGCTCGCCGTCGAGGACATGCCGCCGGTGCCTGGTGTCGGGGTGATCGCGGAATTTCTCGACGAGACCTGCGGGGTCGAAGCGGGCGACCGCCGGCTGATGCCGGCGACGCCGGCCGAGCGCATCGAGGTGCGGCGGCTGATGGACTGGTTCAACACCAAGTTCTTCGAGGAGGCCTCGAACCTGCTGGTCACCGAGCGCATCTACAAGCGCTTCATGAGCGAGGAGGATGGCGGCGGGCCGCCGTCGACCGACGTCATCCGCGCCGCAAAGACCAATGTGCGCTATCACCTCGCCTATATCGGCTGGCTGGCGCAGCGGCGCAATTTCCTCGCCGGCGACCGCCTGACCTATGCCGACCTCGCCGCCGCCGCGCATCTGTCGGCGATCGATTATCTCGGCGACGTGCCGTGGATCGAGGACGATGCCGCGAAGGCGTGGTATGCGCGGGTGAAGTCGCGGCCGTCATTCCGGCCGTTGCTGTCCGACTGGCTGGCCGGCGTGCCGGCCTCGCGCACCTACGTGGATCTCGACTTCTGAGCGGCCACGCGCCAGACGCCCTGAGGTCGGCGCTGGCGGCCGAAGCGCATCGGCTCGGCTTCGATGGTGTCGGGATCACCGCGCCGGTCATCAGCCCCGAGCGCGCCGCCGCCTTCGAACGCTTCATCGCGTCGGGCCAGTACGGCGACATGGATTGGCTCGCCCGCGAGCCCTCGCGGCGCACCGATCCACGGACGTTGTGGAGCGAGGTCCGCAGCGTCATCATGCTCGGCGTGAATTACGGCCCGGATGAAGACCCGCGCACGATTCTCACCCAACGCAGTGGCGCCGCGATCTCCGTCTATGCTCGCGGCGACGACTATCACGACGTTATAAAGAAGAGCCTGAAGACGCTCGCGCGCTGGCTGGTCGCCAACACGGGTGGCGACGTGAAGGTGTTCGTCGATACCGCCGCCGTCATGGAAAAGCCGCTGGCGGAAGCCGCCGGCCTCGGCTGGCAGGGCAAGCACACCAATTTGGTATCGCGCGGCTTCGGCTCGTGGCTGTTCCTCGGCGCGATCTACACCACGCTCGAGCTGCCCGCCGATGCACCGGAGCGCGATCATTGCGGATCGTGCCGGGCCTGTCTCGACAGCTGCCCGACCGCGGCCTTCCCGGCGCCCTACACCCTCGATGCGCGGCGCTGCATCTCGTATCTGACGATCGAGAACAAGGGACCGATCCCGCGCGAGTTCCGCAAAGCCATGGGCAACCGCATCTATGGCTGCGACGACTGCCTGGCCGCATGCCCGTGGAACAAGTTCGCGCTAGAGGGCCGCGAGGCCAAGCTGGCGGCCCGAGAGGCGCTGCGGGCGCCTTCGCTGGCGAAGCTGGCCGAACTCGACGACGCCGCCTTCCGCGCGCTGTTCACGAAGTCTGCGATCAAGCGCATCGGACGCGACCGTTTCGTGCGCAACGTGCTGATTGCGATCGGCAACTCAGGGGATGCCGGGTTGGCGCCGGCGGCGAAGCGGCTCACGTCTGACCCGAGCCCGCTGGTCCGGGGCGCCGCCGCCTGGGCGCTGGAGCAGCTCCTCAATCGCCACGCCTTCGCGCAAGCGGCCGACGCGGCGCTGGCGATCGAAGCCGATGATGGCGTCCGCGCCGAGTGGGAAGCCGGATGCTGAGCACTGCCGCCTCACCCCATCTCGCCGACCGCGGCCAGCATGCGCGCGATGTCCTGCGGCCGCGACAGCCGGTGGTCGCCGTCCTGGATCATGGTGAGCACCACATCCTCAGCAGGCAACCGTTGCGCCAGCGCGAAGGCGTGCTGCCACGGCACGTCCGGGTCCTGCGCGCCTTGCAGGATGCGGACGGGGCAGCCGACATTGATGGCGCTGCCGAGCAGCAGGTGATGGCGGCCGTCCTCGATCAGCGCCCGCGTGATCGGATAGGGTTCGCCATACTCGGACGGCCGCATCCAGACGCCGTTGGTCTCGATCTCCCGGCGGACCTCCAGCGAGAAGCCTCTCCACATCAGCTCCTCGGTAAAGTCGGGGGCTGGCGCGATCAGGACCATCCCGGCCAGCGTCGCCTCGCCGGGGTGCTTCGAGAGCTCGCGCGCCAGCAGCAGCGCCATCCAGCCGCCCATCGACGAGCCGATCACGACCTGGGGCCCGCGGCAGAACTGCCGGAACACCGCCACGCTCTCCTCCAGCCAACGGCCGATCGTGCCGTCGACGAAGCGGCCGCCGGACTCGCCATGGCCGGAATAGTCGAACCGGACGCAGGCGCGGCCGCGCTCGGCCGCCCAGGCTTCGAGCGCGACCGCCTTGGTGCCCTTCATGTCGGAATTGAAGCCGCCGAGCCAGAACAGCCCCGGTGCCGTCCCCGAACGTGCACGCACCGCGATCTGGCGCGCGGACTCGGCGATGCCGACGGTGATGAAGGCGGGGAGATCGGTCGTTTCTGCAGCTTGGTTCATGGATCGTTACCCGGTGGCGGACGTTGTGTGGGCGAACCGACGTTCTCCGTCAATCGGGTCGGTGCGAGGCTGCCGCTTGCGAAAGGGCCTTGCGCACTCTATGTCCGCGGGCGGAACCACCATGGCCGGCGGCGCATTTGAACGCCGTTCCCGGCCGGATGGTCTCCTCGGGGGACGACGCCGTCACGCTGACATGCTGCGCGTGCGACGCAAGTGCCGCGGCGGCCGGGCGGAATTTCAACGCACCCGGGCCCGCGCGACCTTGCCCGCAAAGGCATCTTCCTTCAAACTAGCCGCCTTCTTCCACAACCTTGGAGAACTACCCATTCGCCGCCCCAATCGAGCCCCGCCCGCTGCCGTCAAAGACGGGCCGCGCACCAATGATGAGATTCGCAATGCGCAGATCCAGCTGATCGACGCCGAAGGCACCAACCGTGGTGTCGTCGAGACCGTTGTCGCCATCAAGATGGCGGCCGAAGCAGGCATGGACCTGGTCGAGATTTCGCCGAACAATTCGCCTCCCGTCTGCAAGATCATGGACTACGGGAAGTACAAATATTCGGCGCAGAAGAAGGCCGCCGAGGCCCGCAAGAAGCAGAAGGTCGTCGAGATCAAGGAGATCAAGCTCCGTCCGATGATCGATGACCACGACTACGACGTGAAGATGCGGGCGATGCAGCGCTTCTTCGAGGAGGGCGACAAGGTCAAGATCACCCTGCGCTATCGCGGCCGCGAAATGGCGCACCAGGAGATCGGGACCAAGCTGCTCGACAAGGTGAAATCCGACGTGGCGGCGTTCGCCAAGGTCGAGCAGGACGCCAAGTTCGAGGGCCGTCAGGTCGTCATGGTCCTGGCTCCGCGCTAGAGGCGCGAGGGACCACGCTTCAAACCGGGCCCGCCACGCGTTGGCGGGCTTTTCTCTTGAGGCGACGGACCACGGCCGTCTTTTGGCCGGTGTCAGGACCGCGTCGCCTGCCACCGCCCGCTGCAGCTCCCGGCCGAGCCTTTGCCGCTCCACCGGCCGAAGCCGGAGGTCGAGCCCAGCCGCCCGTTCCCGCTGGCCGAGGAGCCGCCTTGCGAGACCCGCACGGTGACGGCGCCGCCGCGGCCAACCGTGCCGGTGATGTTGGCGGAGCTAGCCGAGGTCACGCGGCCGCCGCTGATCTGGATCGGGAAGCTGTAGCCCTGGTCGCAATTGCCGGCCTCGGTGATGATCAGGACGGTCCAGGCACCGTCGAACCCCGCGGCGCGGGCCGGCGCGGAAGACCAGATTGCAGCCGCGGCCAGGATGGCGGCGGGAGCTGAGCGAGTGATGCGGACCATGGGCGGACCTCGGCTTGGTTAACGGAAGCTGATCTTGGGTCGGACTAGCTGTTTCCATGGTTCGACATTGCCAAGTTCGATCGTCTCTGGCATAAGCGCGGCCTTCGTCGCCCGGCTGATCAAGGGCTGCCGTGGCGATGTCCCTGTGCGGGTGGATCCTCGTTTGGATCCGAAACCTGAGCACAACCAACGCTCTAACGAGCATTTTCGCCTGATGGCGCCGCTTTCGCGGGCGGCTTGCCATTGGCATCAAGGAGAGCCAAATGCCCAAGCTGAAGACCAAGTCCGGCGCTAAAAAGCGCTTCAAGGTGACCGGGACCGGCAAGGTGATGCACGCTCAGCGCGGCAAGCGCCACGGCATGATCAAGCGGACCAAGAAGCAGATCCGGCAGCTGCGCGGCACCCGCGTGCTGTTTAAGACCGACGGCGACAACGTCAAGAAGTACTTCTTGCCGAACGCCTGACCGGCCTCTCGCTTCCGAACCCCGGCCGCGCGCGGCGCGGCTCGTCATCACCTCTGAACAAGGATTTCCGTCATGTCTCGCGTCAAACGCGGTGTGACCGCCCACGCCAAGCACAAGAAGGTCTACAAGGCCGCCAAGGGTTTCTACGGCCGCCGCAAGAACACCATCCGCGCCGCCAAGGCCGCCGTCGAGAAGGCCGGCCAGTATGCGTTCCGCGATCGCAAGCGCAAGAAGCGCACCTTCCGCGCGCTCTGGATCCAGCGCCTGAACGCCGCCGTGCGTCCGTTCGAGCTGACCTACAGCCGATTTATCGACGGCCTGTCCAAGTCCGGCATCACCGTCGACCGCAAGGTGCTGTCGGATCTCGCGATCAACGAGCCCGCCGCGTTCGAGGCGATCGTTGTGAAGGCCAAGGCGGCGCTCGCCGCCTGATCGCCTTCCGCATCGTGAGGACTTCAAAAGCGGCCGACACCCTCGGCCGCTTTTTGCTGTCTAGCGCGATCACTCGTTTCGCTTGACCCCCGTCGCCGTCGCGGCGACAACCCAGCCGCCTTTGCCCCGCGGAGATCTTGCCCGTGTCCGACCTCGCCTCGCTCGAAACCTCGATCCTCGACCAGATCGCCGCCGCTGGCGACGAAGCCGCGCTGGAAGCGGTGCGCGTCGCGGCCCTCGGCAAGAAGGGCTCGATCTCGGCGTTGCTCGCCACGCTCGGCAAGATGTCGCCGGACGAGCGCAAGACGCAAGGTGCTGCGATCAACCTCGCCAAGGACAAGGTCACGCAGGCGTTGTCCGCGCGCCGCGACGTGCTCAAGGCCGCCGCGCTCGATGCCCGCCTCGCCGCCGAGACCATCGACGTCACCCTCCCGCTGCAGGATACGCCAGCCGATACGGGGCGCATCCATCCGCTCAGCCAGGTGATGGACGAGCTGACCACGATCTTCGCCGACATGGGCTTCTCGATCGCCGAAGGTCCCGACGTCGAGACCGACGACTACAACTTCACCAAGCTGAATTTCCCGGAAGGCCATCCGGCGCGCGAGATGCACGACACGTTCTTCTTCAATCCGAAGGAGGACGGCTCGCGCATGCTGCTGCGGACCCACACCTCGCCGGTGCAGGTACGCACGATGCTGAGCCAGAAGCCGCCGATCCGCGTGATCTGCCCGGGCCGCACCTACCGCATCGATTCGGATGCGACCCACACGCCGCAATTCCACCAGGTCGAAGGCCTCGTCATCGACAAGGGCTCGCATCTCGGCCACCTCAAATGGATCCTGCACGAGTTCTGCAAGGCGTTCTTCGAGGTCGACCACATCAACATGAAATTCCGGCCGTCGTTCTTCCCGTTCACCGAGCCGTCGCTCGAGGTCGACATCCAGTGCCGCCGCGACAAGGGCGAGATCCGGTTCGGCGAGGGCGAGGACTGGCTTGAGATTCTCGGCTGCGGCATGGTGCATCCGAACGTGCTGCGCGCCTGCGGCATCGATCCCGACGAGTACCAGGGCTTTGCCTGGGGCATGGGCATCGACCGCATCGCGATGCTGAAATACGGCATGAGCGATCTGCGCCAGCTGTTCGAAGGCGACGTTCGCTGGCTGTCGCATTACGGCTTCAAGCCGCTGGAGGTGCCGACCTTGGCGGGAGGACTGAGCACGTGAGCGTCGAGATAGTTCCTGCAGCCTACCGCGGCTTGCGGTCGTTCGCGTTCGGCGACGGTCCTGAGCTTGCCGACAAATTGCTCGACCTCGTCATCAAGGGCGTCAAGACGGCGACCTGCAGCACCGAGGACGAGCCCAACACCTCGAAGCCCGGCGAGCGCTGGATCGTTCTCGACGGGCAAGGCCGCCCGCGCTGTGTCATCGAGAGCACCGAGATCAGCTATCGCCGCTTCGATGAGGTCGATGCAGCCTTCGCCTTCGACGAGGGCGAAGGCGACCGGAGCCTGAACTACTGGCGCGAGGCGCACCGAACCTATTTCACCCGACTGGGCAAGTTCAGCGACACCATGATGTTGATGTGTGAGCGCTTTCGTCTTGTCGAGGTCTTTGCTGATCGCAGGATTGCATCATGAAATTCACACTGTCCTGGCTGAAGGACCATCTCGACACCGATGAGCCGGTGGAGAAACTCGCCGACAAGCTCACCATGATCGGCCTTGAGGTCGAGCATCTCGAGGACAAGGCGAAGCTGCTCGCGCCCTATAAAATCGCGCGCGTCGTCTCCGCCGAGCAGCATCCCAACGCCGATCGCCTGCGCGTCTGCATGGTCGATACCGGTGACGGTGGCGCGCCGGTGCAGGTCGTGTGCGGCGCGCCGAATGCGCGGGCGGGGCTGGTGTCGGTGTTCTCGCCGCCGGGCACCTACATTCCCGGCAAGAACATCACACTGTCGGTCGGCACGATCAGAGGCGTCGAGAGCCGCGGCATGCTGTGCTCGGAGGCCGAGCTCGAATTGTCGGAGAACCACGACGGCATCATGGAGCTGCCGGCCGATGCGCCGATCGGCAAGCCCTATGCGGAGTGGGCCGGGCTCGGCGATCCCCTGTTCGAGATCAATCTGACGCCGAATCGCCAGGACTGCACGGGCGTACACGGCATCGCGCGCGATCTCGCCGCCGCCGACATGGGGAAGCTGAAAGACCCCGGCATCAAGCCGATCAAGGGCGAATTCCCCTGCCCCGTGAAGGTCGCGGTCGAGGACGAGAAGCTGTGCCCCGGCTTCGCACTGCGGCTGGTGCGCGGCGTCAAGAACGGCCCGTCGCCGAAATGGCTGCAGCAGCGCCTGGCCTCGATCGGGCTGCGCCCGATCAACGCACTGGTCGACGTCACCAACTACATGACCTTCGATCGCGCGCGGCCGCTGCACGTGTTCGACGCCAGGAAGGTCAAGGGCAATCTGGTCGTCCGCCGCGCCCGCGACGGCGAGACGCTGCTGGCGCTCGACGGCCGCACCTACACGCTCGACCATTCGATGTGTGTCATCGCCGATGACGCCGGCGTCGAATCGCTCGCCGGCATCATGGGCGGCGAAGCCTCGGGCTGCGACGAGGGCACCACCGACGTGCTGATCGAATCGGCGCTGTGGAACGAGATCAACATCGCCCAGACCGGCCGCAAGCTCGGCATCAATTCCGACGCGCGCTACCGCTTCGAGCGCGGCGTCGATCCGGCCTTCATGGTGCCCGGCCTGGAGATGGCGACCAAGCTCGTGATCGATCTCTGCGGCGGCTCGCCGTCGGAGAACGTCGTCGTCGGCAACGCCTATGGCGACGACCGCATCATCGACTTCCCCGTCGCCGAGGTGAAGCGCCTCGCCGGCATCGAGGTGCCGTTCGCAGAGATGCGGCACATCCTGACCCATCTCGGCTTCACGCTGGCCGGCAGCGGTCCGGTGGTGAAGGTCGCGGTGCCCTCGTGGCGCAGCGACGTGCACGGCAAGGCCGATCTCGTCGAGGAGATCGTCCGCATGGTCGGCGTCGACAAGGTGCCGATGACGCCGTTCGAACGTGGCGACGCGCCGCGCAAGCCGGTGCTGACGCAGCTGCAGCTCCGCACCCGCCGCGCCAAGCGCGCGCTGGCCGCGCGCGGCATGGTCGAGGCCGTGACGTGGTCGTTCATATCCAAGCCTGCCGCCAAGCTGTTCGGCGGCGGCAAGCCGGAGCTTGCGCTCGCAAATCCAATCGCGTCCGATCTCTCCGACATGCGCCCCAGCCTCTTGCCCGGCCTGATCGCGACCGTGCAGGCCAATGCCGATCGCGGCTTCGGGGATGCCGCGATCTTCGAGGTCGGACAGACCTTCAGGGGTGATCGTCCGGAGGATCAGTTCGTCGCCGCCAGCGGCATCCGCCGCGGTATCGCCTCGTCGAAGGGTCACGGCCGGCATTGGACCGGCTCGCAGCCGGCGAACGCGTATGACGCGAAGGCCGACGCATTCGCGGTGCTCGCCGCGGCGGGTGCGCCGATGAGCTCATTGCAGATCGTCGCCGGGGGACCTGCCTGGATGCATCCGGGCCGCTCCGGCACGATCCAGATGGGACCGCAGAACGTGCTCGGGCATTTCGGCGAGCTGCATCCGCGCACGCTCGAAGCGCTGAAGGCCGATGGTCCCCTGGTCGCGTTCGAGGTCATCCTCGATCGCATTCCCGCGGCCAAGGCGAAGCCGACACGCGCCAAGCCGGTGCTGGAGCTCTCGGCCTTCCAGCCGGTCTCGCGCGACTTTGCCTTCATCGTCGACCGCAAAGTGAAGGCCGGCGATATCGTGAAGGCGGCGCAGGGCGTCGACAAGAAGCTGATCTCCGACGTGACCGTGTTCGACGTCTATGAGGGCAAGGGCATCGAGGACGGCAAGAAATCGGTCGCCATCGCCGTCACCCTTCAGCCGCGCGACAAGACCATGACCGACGAGGAGATCGACGCCGTCGCGGCGAAGGTCACCGCCGACGTGGCCAAGAAGACCGGCGGCACGTTGCGCGGATGAGCCTGCAAGAGCTCATCCGAACCGAGCTCATCCCTGCCGATCTCAGCCTGTTCGCGACGGTTGCACTCGCCATCGTCGCTCTCATCGCAGCGACCGCTCGCGGCTTCTCCGGCTTCGGCGCCGCGCTGATCTTCATGCCGCTGGCCAGCAGTTTTGCGACGCCGCGCCTCGTTGCTCCGCTGTTGCTGGTCATCGACTTCGTATCGATGGCGCCGACGGTCCCCGGTGCCTGGCGCGAGGCGGACCGCAAGGCGACGGCCGTGATCGTTACCGGCGCGCTGATCGGCGTGCCCCTGGGCACCTATTTTCTTACGCGGCTCGACCCGGTCACGGTCCGCTGGATCATCACCGGTTTCGTGGCCGCGCTGCTGGCCTTGCTGATCTCCGGCTGGCGCTATCGCGGCAAGGACTATGCGGGCCTGTCGGTCGCGGTCGGCGCCGTCTCCGGCTTCTGCAGCGGCGTCGCGCAGACCGGCGGCCCGCCGATCGTCGGCTACTGGCTCGGACGCCCGATCGAGGCGAAGATCGCACGCGCCAATATCGTGCTGTTCTTCGGCGCGTCCGACTGCTTCGCGATGGTGAGCTACGCAACGAGTGGTCTGATCACCTGGGATTCGCTCAAGCTCTCGCTGCTGATCGGCCCGGTCTACGCGCTCGGCGTCGCCTTCGGCGCCACGTTGTTCGGCCGCGCCAGCGAGCGCCTGTTCCGCGTGATCTGCTATGCGCTGATCGCCATCGCCGTCATCTTCGGCCTCCCGGCCCTCGACGGCGTGCTCGGCCGCGGCTAGCCTCGCGGCAACGAGACCGGCCGGGAGGACGCCATGATCAATCGCCGCACGATGCTGTCGCTTGCAATGGGAACGGCTGGAGCCATGGTCGCACCATCGGTGTTCGCGCAAGGCCCCAAGACGGGAACGCGCATCATCTTCCTGGGCACCAAGGGTGGCCCGCGTGTCGGCATCGGCGCGTCCAACCCGGCCAATCTGGTCGTCGTCAACGGCACGCCGTTCGTGATCGATTGCGGCATGGGCGTCAGCCGTCAGCTGGTCAGCGCCGGCGTGCCGATCCCGTCGGTGAAGTACATCCTGATCAGCCACCATCATTCCGATCACAATCTGGAATACGGCAATCTGTTCTACAACGCCTGGGCCGCGGGGCTGTCGACACCGATTCAGTCGTTCGGACCGAAAGGCCTGGAGGCGATGACGCGGAGCTTCTGGGAAACCAACAAGTTCGATGTCGACACGCGCATCGATGACGAGGGCCGGCCCGATCCTCGGCCAATGCTGATCGCCAAGGATATCGATGCCGACGGCGTGGTGGTGAAGACGGCGGACGTGACGGTGACTGCGTTCCGCACGCCTCATCCGCCGATCACCGACAATTTCGCCTACAAGTTCGAGACACCGGACGGCACCATCGTGTTCTCGAGCGACACCGCCTATAATCCGAAGCTCGCCGATTTCGCGAAGGGCGCCGACGTGCTCGTGCACGAATGTCTCTACGTGCCGGCGGTCGATCGTCTGGTGATCAAGACCAAGAACGGCTCGACCTTGAAGAAGCATCTGCTCGAGAGCCACACCACGACGGAGGACGTCGGGCGCATTGCTGCCGCAGCCGGCGTCAAGACGCTGGTGCTGAGCCACTTCGTGCCCGGCGATGATCCCGAAGTGACCGACGAGGATTGGACCCGCGACGTCAAGAAGAACTACACGGGCCGCATCCTGGTGGCGAAGGATCTGATGGAATTGAAGCTGCCGGTTTGACTCACGTCGGGTGGGCAAAGCAGCCGCCGGAGGCGGCAGCGTGGCCACCGTCTCTCCGCGAGCTCGTCGGCTCGATGGTGGGCACGGCGCCCCTTCGATCTCGGATGTGGTCAGAGCGTGGGATCGCCTTTGCCCGCCCTACTTACCACCGCAAGTCAATCCTCGGGCGAGGCTGACCGCACCTTGCGGCGGCCAAGACGCTTCCGCTCACTCGCCTGCTCCGGCTCGGGATCCTTCAACGCCCCGATACGGCGCAGCGCCGCCTCGGCAGTGCGCTCGCCGGTGTCCCAGGCGCCGTCGACGGTCCCCCACAGCGTCTCATGCGTCGCTTCACCCGCGAGAAACAACGGCCCTAGCGGTTCGCTCAGAATCTTGCGGGCGCCCTGGCTGCCGGGCGCTGCGGCGGACATGGCGCCGAGAACACCGGGCACCTGATTCCAGCGCGTGGCGGCCGACGACTTCACCGCGGCCGCCGCTTCGCTGCCGAACAGCTTGCCGATCCATTCCTTGCCGAAGGCCGTCATCGCGGCCTCGCCTTGCGCCGAGAGCTCGCGGCCGAAGCCGCCGGCGACGTCGATCGTGCACAGCGAGGAGCCGCCGATATTGGCGAGCAGCAGCCCGGTGCGGTTCGAGCTGCTCTGCTCGACGATCACGTCATCGCGCGACAGGCCGAGCGGATTGCCGGTCAGCATCAGCGCAATGTGATCGGTGCTGCCGAGGCTCAGCTTCGCCGCGGCGTCGAGCTGACGCTTCGGCAGCTCGGGCGTGAACTTGATGGCGCCCGAGGTCAGCACGTTGGTGGAGACGGTGAGAATGACGGCGCGCGCGGCGATTCGGCCGGCCGGCGTCTCGACGGCCACCTCGCGATTGCTCCAGACGATGCGTGTCGCCGGAGTCGACAACGACACCGGAAGCCCGTCGCCGAGCTTGGCGACCAGCGTGCCAAGGCCCTGGCGGCAGGCGAGCGGCGCGCTGCGGTCCTGCGCGCGCGCCTTGTCCATCACCGAGAGATCGGCGAGGTCCTTGCCGGTCGCGCCGGCGCCGAGCACGAAAGCGGTCGTGCTGGTCCAGTCGCCGAGGTCCTTTGGAAGCGCCGCGGCGCAGGACGTATCGAGCTTGCCGCGCGAAGCTTCGTCAATGGCGCGGTTGGCGCGAACGAGTCCGGCAAGGAACTGCTCGGTTTCGCCGGGCCGCGCATTGCGACGGCCGACACGGATCTTCTGGCCGACGGGCGCGGCGACGACGTCGAGACCGACGCCGCGGGCAAGCTTGCCAATGGGATTACTGTCGGCGCCGAACAGCCAGCGCGCGCCGCGGTCGAACGGCACGCTGAAGGTGGTCAGATCGGTGCTGCAACGGCCGCCGATCTGCGACGACGCCTCGAGCAGCACGACCTTGCGGTTGGCCGCCACGATGCGGCGCGCCGCCGCGATGCCGGCCGCGCCGGCACCGATCACGACAATGTCAGCGTCGCGTGGAGGTGCGGCGGCCAGTGTCCGACCGAACATGGACGTGGCGGCAAGCGCCGCGGACGCAGAGAGGAAGCCGCGACGCGTGAAGCTCATGACATGGTTTCCGAAAGCTTTTGCGAGATGCGATTTTCACGGAATTTGCCGCATCTGCCGCAGCGCGGCAACGAGAATGGTAAACACGATGAGACGGGGAACGCTTCGACTATGAACCAAATTGCAACCGCAATCGACCATCATGGAAGCAGGGACAAAGGCAAGCGGCCGGTCAAGGTCGCCCGGGGACCGTCATGGGTATCGTGCTCGACCAGATCGGCAAGCTGATTGCCGCTTATCTCCAGAAGGAGATACCAGGCTATGAGCCGTTCACGCCGAGCGATCCAGATTACCTCCGCAAGGATATCCAGCCCGGCGACGTGCTGCTCGTTGAAGGCAACAGCCGCATCTCAGGCATCATCAAGTACCTCACGCAATCGACGTGGTCGCATGCGGCGCTCTATGTCGGGCCGATCGACGGTGCCGTCGAGCCCGATGGCGAGCCGCATGTGCTGGTGGAGGCCTATGTCGGCGACGGCGTGATCTCGGCGCCGCTGTCGAAATACTTCGCCTATCACACCCGCGTCTGCCGCCCGGTCGGGCTGACCTTCGAGGATCGCCACACCGTCTGCCGCTACGCCATCAACCGCATCGGCTTCGGCTACGACACCAAGAACATCATCGACCTGATGCGCTATCTGATCCCGATGCCGATCCCGCAGCGCTGGCGGCGGCGCATGATCGCGCTGGGGTCTGGCGATCCGACCAAGATGATCTGCTCGGCGCTGATCGCGCAGGCTTTCGACGCGGTGCGCTATCCGATCCTGCCGAAGATCACGCGGGCGCCGTCGCGGCGCGCCAAGCGCGAGATCCTGCATATCCGCGACTCATCGCTGTATATGCCGCGCGACTTCGACATCTCGCCCTATTTCGAGATCGTCAAGCCGACCATCGTCAACGGCTTCGACTACACGATGCTCCACTGGGCCGACAAGCAGAAGCCGCTCGCGGAGGTAGCGGGCGAGTTCGCCGTGTTTCCAGGATCCGTCAAAGCGCCGCCGCTCGTTCCTGAGACGGTTGACGAAGAAGCGGCGCAGCCGGCTGCGGCTGAGGAAGTAGTCGAGGTCCTCGGCGAACGCCTCGTGGTGAGCGAGCATTTCCTCGTTTCCGAGCCGGTTCGCAAGCTCGCGCCGCGTCCGGCCGCACGCCGCCGCAACAGGGTTGCGGTCTGAGCTCACCGGTCTGAGCGGCTGATCACATCCATCAGTTCCGCGATCTTCTGCCGCTGATCGGCCTTGTCGCCCGACGCGATCGCGTGCTCGACGCAGTGGGAGACGTGATCGCGCAGTATTTCCTCCTCGACGCGGCGGAGCGCCGCGCGCACCGCCGAGATCTGGGTCACGATGTCGATGCAGTAGCGGTTGTCCTCGACCATCTTCGACAGGCCTCTGACCTGCCCTTCGATCCGGCTCAAACGTTTCTGACAGGAAGTCTTGATGTCGTCGCGCATGGGCCTTATATACCCATACAGGGTATAGGTTTCAAGAGGCGAGGCCGGGCGATGTCGGAAATCGAACACGGACATGGCGCCGCAGCGGCTCCATCCGGCACATGCGGCTGCGGATCGCGCGCTGGCGCGATGGAAACACGACAGAGCGAGGCGGCTGCGGAAGCATGTTGCAGCGATCGTGCCGAAGCGCCGGCGAGCACGGCCGGGAACTGCAGCGGCGGACATGATCATGCGCTGACAGCGAAAGTGAAGGACCCGGTCTGCGGCATGTCCGTCGATCCGGCGACGTCGACACACCGCTTCGAGCATGACGGCCGGACCTTCCACTTCTGCTGCGCCGGCTGCCGGACCAAGTTCGCGGCCGATCCCGCCAAGTACCTCGCGCCCGCCGCCGCTTCCGCAACTACGGGCGCGTGTTGCGGCGGCCATGAGCATCACGCGCATGACGCGGCCAAGGTCATGGACCCGGTCTGCGGCATGAGCGTCGATCCCGCCACGTCGAAGCACCGCTTCGATCATCAGGGACACACCTTCCACTTCTGCTCCGCCGGCTGCCGCACCAAGTTCGCAGCCGATCCCGCGACATATCTGGAGACGCGCGCGCCGCCGCCGGAGATGCCGGCGGGGACGATCTACACCTGCCCGATGCATCCGCAGATCCGCCAGGAAGGCCCGGGCACCTGCCCGATCTGCGGCATGGCGCTGGAGCCTGATGTCATCAGCCTCGACGACGCGCCTAATCCTGAGCTCGCTGATATGACGAAGCGATTCTGGATCGGCGCCGTGCTCGCGGCGCCCGTGGTGGTGCTGGAGATGGGCGGGCACATCGTCGGCGGTCACGGGCTGATCGATCCGGTGCTGTCGACCTGGATCCAGTTCGCGCTGGCAACGCCGGTCGTGCTGTGGGCCGGCTGGCCGTTCTTCGTGCGCGGCTGGCAGTCGGTCCAGACCCGCAATCTCAACATGTTCACCCTGATCGCGATGGGCACGGGCGTGGCCTATGTCTACAGCGTGATCGCGACCTTGATGCCGCAGGCGTTCCCGCCGGCGTTCCGCGGCCATGGCGGGACTGTCGCGGTGTATTTCGAGGCCGCGTCGGTGATCACCATCCTCGTGCTGCTCGGCCAGGTGCTGGAGCTGCGCGCGCGCGAGGCCACGTCGGGCGCGATCAAGGCGCTGCTGCAATTGGCGCCGAAGACGGCGCGGCGGCTGGACGCCGACGGCAACGATCACGAGGTCGAGATCGCCGAGCTCGCGGCCGGCGATCGCCTGCGCGTGCGCCCCGGCGAGAAGGTGCCGGTCGACGGCATCATTCTGGAAGGCCGCTCCTCGCTCGATGAGTCGCTCGTGACGGGCGAATCGATGCCGGTGACCAAGGACGAAGGCGAGCGCGTCATCGCCGGCACCTTGAACCAGACCGGCAGCTTCGTGATGCGCGCCGACAAGGTCGGGCGTGAGACGCTGCTGTCGCAGATCGTGCAGATGGTCGCCGACGCGCAGCGCTCGCGGGCACCGATCCAGCGGCTCGCCGACCAGGTCGCGGGCTGGTTCGTGCCGACTGTCATCGCGGCCGCGATCACCGCCTTCATCGCCTGGTACGCGTTCGGCCCCGAGCCGCGCTTCGCCTTCGGGCTGGTCGCTGCCGTCAGCGTGCTGATCATCGCCTGCCCCTGCGCGCTGGGGCTGGCGACGCCGATGTCGATCATGGTCGGCGTCGGCCGTGGCGCCGAGGCCGGCGTGCTGATCAAGAGCGCCGAGGCGCTGGAGCGTCTGGAGAAGGTCGATACGCTCGTTGTCGACAAGACCGGTACTCTCACCGAGGGCAAGCCGAAGGTGACCGGCATCGTGACAGCGCAAGGCGTTGATGAAGCCGAAGCGATCAGGCTCGCCGCCAGCGTCGAGCGCGCCAGCGAGCATCCGCTCGCCGAGGCGATCGTCCGTCATGCGACCGAACGCAAGATCAAGCTCGACGATGTGAAGAACTTCGACGCGCCGACCGGCAAGGGCGCGAGCGGCGAGGTCGACGGCAAGGCGGTCGTGCTCGGCAATCCCACCTACCTGGCCTCGCTCGGCATCATCACCGACACGCTCGGGGTCGCGAGCAAGCGGCTGCGCGAGGACGGCGCGACCGTGATCACGATGGCCGTCGACGGCAAGCCGGCGGCACTGTTCGCGATTGCCGATCCGGTCAAGGCATCGACGCCGGACGCGCTGAAGGCGCTCGCGGCCGACGGCATCAAGGTGATCATGCTGACCGGCGACAACCGCACCACCGCGACGGCGGTGGCGCGAAAAATCGGCATCACCGAGGTCGAGGCCGAGGTGCTGCCTGAGCAGAAGAGCGCGGTCGTCGCGCGTCTGCGCGCCAGCGGCAAGGTGGTGGCAATGGCCGGCGACGGCGTCAACGACGCGCCGGCGCTGGCGGCGGCCGATGTCGGCATCGCCATGGGCACCGGCACCGATGTCGCGATGGAGAGCGCCGGCGTCACTTTGTTGCAGGGCGATCTCGGCGGGATCGCGCGGGCGCGCAAGCTGTCGGCGGCCGTGATGAGCAACATCCGCCAGAACCTTTTCTTCGCGTTCATCTACAACGCGGCCGGCATCCCGATCGCAGCCGGCATTCTCTATCCGGTGTTCGGCATCCTGCTGTCGCCGATCATCGCCGCGGCGGCAATGTCGCTGTCGTCGGTGAGCGTGGTGGGTAACGCGCTGCGGCTGCGGGCAGCGAGGCTGTGAGGCGGCGTATAGCCTATCCTCCGTCACTGCGAGGAGCGAAGCGACGAAGCAATCCAGAGTCCCAACGCGGCCCCTGGATTGCTTCGCTGCGCTCGCAATGACAGAGGAAGCAGTGGGGGCGCATTCACGTGGGGTGGGGAGGATGGGCTTGCCGAAGCCTCACAGCATGTCTACCTCCACTCGCGTGTCTGGCAGAGAGGTTCCACCACCATGATCGACGCCGCCTTTAAGGCGCTTTCGCAGATTCTGTCGCCGCCGATGCGCTCGATTCTGTATCGCTCGATCGGGCTGGCGCTGGTGCTGGTCACGGTGCTGGCGATCGGCTTGCAGCGGCTTTTGAGCTGGCTCGCCACTGCTGGCGAGGGCTGGGCCGAGGCGATGCTCGGGCCGGGCTCGCATGGCGCGCTGGAGGTGCTGACCTGGATCATCTCGATCGCGGCCGGCTTCGGCGTCGTGTTCGGCGGCATCATGCTGATGCCCGCGATCACCTCGCTGATCGCGAGCCTCTTTGTCGACGATGTCGCCGATCTCGTCGAGCGCGAGCACTATCCGGCCGAGCGTCCCGGCGTCGCGCTGCCGTTCGGCATCGCCATCGCCGAAGGCCTGAAAGCCGCCGGCCTCACCATTCTCGTCTATCTGATCGCCCTGCCCTTCGTGTTCCTCGCGGGCGCCGGCTTCGTGATCTTCTTCATCGCCACAGCGTGGCTGCTCGGCCGCGAATATTTCGAGCTGGCCGCGATGCGCTTCCGTCCTCCCGCGGAGGCCAAGGCGATGCGGCGCGACAATGCGGTGACGGTGTTCACCGCGGGACTGATCATCGCCGCCTTCGTGACTATCCCTATCGTGAACCTGGCGACGCCGCTGTTCGGCATGGCCTTCATGGTCCATCTGCACAAGCGGCTATCCGGACCGCGACCCGAGCTGATCGAGCCGTCGCCGGAGCGACGGCTGCGCAGCCTCTAGCGCCATCCGCTGCGGCGTCGCGCTGACAGGTTTGTTGCGCGCGAACGGGATCAGCAGAAAGCCGAGCAGCGCGATGCCGGCGAGCAGCGACCACGCCTCGTTGACGCACAGCGCCAGCGAGGCCTTCTCCACCAGCGGGCGGACATAGGCGATCGCCTGCTCCTCGGAGATGTTGCGGGGACGGTTGCGCAGCAGTTCCGGCGCGAGACCGATCGCCTTGGCGGCGGCGGTGTCGCCGGCCATCAGCCGGTCGCGGAACGCCTGCGCGTGCAACGTCACGCGGCCGTAGATGATGGTGTCGATCAGCGCGATGCCGATGGCGCCGCCGAGATTGCGCATCAGGTTGAACAAACCGCTGGCATCCGCCACCTCGGCGGGCGGCAGGTCGCCAAGCGCGATCCGCGTCGGCGGCAAGAGGCAGAACATGATGCCGACGCCGCGCACGACCTGCGGCCAGAACATCTCCTGATAGTCGGCGCTCGGCGGCTGGAACGCGCTCGCCGCCAGGCCGGCGCTGAACAGCACGAAGCCGAACGCCGTCAGCAGCCGCGCGTCGACCTTGCCGTCGAGCGCCGTCACCAGCGGCGCGGCGACCAGCTGCGCGACTCCCGTCACCAGCATGATCTTGCCGATCTCGAACGCGTCATGGCCGCGCACGAAGGCGAGGAACACCGGCATCAGATAGACCGAGCCGAACAGGCCGATGCCCAGGCAGAAACTCGACACGCAGCCGAGCGTGAAGGCGCGGCGCTGGAAGCTGCCGATGCGCAGGATCGGATCAGCCGCGGCGAGCAGGCGCTGGATCAGCAGCGTGAGGCATGACGCGCTGAGCACCAGAAGCGCGAGGCAGTTCGACGACAGCCAGCCGCTCTTCGGTGCCGCCTTCAGCCCGAGCTCGAGGCCTGCCAGCGACACCGCGAGCAGCAGCAGCGCCAGCAGATCGAGCTTGTCGAGCTCCTCCAGATCCATGCCCTGCTTCGGCAGCAGCGCCGGCGTGGCGGCCGCCGCGATGAGGCCAGGGACGATGTTGATCAGGAACAGCCACGGCCATGACCAGGTGTTGGTGATGAAGCCGCCGACCACGGGCCCGATCGTCGGCGCGAGCACCGCGACCACGCCAGCAATCGTGGTGGCCACCGCATGCAGACGCGACGGAAACAGCAGGAACACCGCGGAGAACACCACGGGGATCAGGAGGCCCCCGAAAAATCCCTGCAGTACGCGGAACGCCAGCAGCATGTGAAAGCTGCCGCTCAGCGCGCAGCCGAGCGAAGCTGCCGTGAACACGCTGACGGCGCCTGTGAACAGCCAGCGCAAGGTGAACACGCGCGTCAGCAGGCCGGTCAGCGGAATCGCGATGATCTCGGCGATCAGATACGCCGTCTGGATCCAGCTCATCGCGTCCGGCGTGATGCCGAGCGCCTCCTGGATGGTCGGCAGCGACGTCGCTACCACCTGGATGTCCAGGATGGCCATGAACATGCCGACGCACATCAGGACGAAGCCGAGCCAGGTGGCGAGGCTCGGTCTATCCTCCGGCTCGGCGGCTGCGCTCATGCCGTCTGGCCGCCGATGCCATCGCCAGCGACGCCGGACAGCGCCTCGGATTCGGCGCGGATGCGGATGAACAGCACGGCGGCGTTCAGCCCGGAGAAGATCAGCGCGAGCAGCGGCAGATGCAGCGCCAGCGGCAGCAGCGCAATCTCGGCGGTCACGACCAGGTAGTTCGGATGCGAGATGTAGCGATACGGCCCGTCGTTCACGAGCGGCGCGCCGGGCAGGACGATGATGCGCGTGGTCCAGCGCGGCCCGAGCGTCGCCAGCACCCACCAGCGCAGGCCTTGAAGCGCAACGAATGCGCTGAGCAGCCAGGGATCGACCTCCTGGTCGACGCCGAGCAGCCACAGCGACACCAGCCAGGCCGCATGCATCGAGATCATGAGGGGATAATGATCCGCGCCGACCTCGACCGCGCCCATGGCGCGCAGGCGCTTCGTATTATGCCGGGCGAGCACGAGTTCGCCGAGCCGTTGCATGGTGACGAGCGCGAGGACGAAGGCGGCGAAGGTCATGCGGCGTGCCTCAATGAAACGCAAGCAGCGGTGAAACCCGGGCCGAGCGCCGTCAGCACCGATCGCGGCGGCAGGCCGCGCGCGCGGGCGCGCTCCAGCACGAACAGCACGGTCGGCGCCGACATGTTGCCGTAGTCGGCGATGATCTCGCGCTCATGATCGAGCGTGCCCTGCCCGATCGACAGCGCGCGCTCCAGCGCCGTGATCACCTTGGCGCCGCCGGGATGGCAGACGAAGCGGTCGACATCAGTAGCTGACAGCTTCATGTTGCCGAGGATCTCGTTGACTGCGGGGCCCATATTCTCGGTGACGAAGTCCGGAATGGTGCGCTGGAAAATCACGCCAAAACCTTCGGGGTCGACGCTCCAGCCCATGATATCCAGCGTATCCGGCCACAGCTTCTCTCCGGTCGCCTCCACGCGCGTCGCCCCGCCGTCACCGGCGCGCAGAATCGCCGCGGCAGCGCCATCGCCGAACAGGCTCAGCGCGACGATGTTGGCCTTGCTCAGCTCATCGTGGCGCACTGCCAGCGTGCACAGCTCGAACGTCACGAACAGCACGTTGGTGCCGGGCCGGGCCTGCGCCAGCCGTGCGGCGATCGACAGGCCGGAGACGCCGCCGGCGCAGCCGAGCCCGAACACCGGCACGCGCGAGACGTCGGAGCGGAAGCCCATGCGGCCGGCGACGCGCGCCTCCAGGGTCGGCGTCGCGATGCCGGTCGAGCTCACGCTGACGATGGTGTCGATCTCATCAGCTCTGAGATCAGCCTGCGCCAGCGCCTTGTTCGTTGCCTCGACGAACAGCGCCTCGGCGCCAGCGAGATAGGCCTCGGTGCGCTCCGGCCAGCCGCGCCGCTCCATGTACCATTCGATCGGCTTGACGCCGTAGCGGGCGCGGATGCCGGTGTTGGCGAACAGGCTCGCCATCGTGTCAAACTGCGGAAAGCGCGGCGCCAGCACCACGCGCGCGGCCTCCATCACCTCGTTCTGGCGGAACTGATGCGGTGGCACGGCGGTCGCGAGCGACACGAGTGCGGCGGTATGGTCCATGCAACTGATCCTTCCCCGTCCCGGCGCCCAAAAGTCCGAGAACGCGAAAAATCATCACGCGCCACTCACATCGCCCGGATTGCGGGTTTCATCTTATGACCAATGCGGGCGGCGATGTGGCCCGGCGATGGTGAGAGCGCGTCGGAGCGTGACGTAAAGGTGACTATCAATCGCGGCGTCACTGCTCCCTCGACAACGGTCTCCAGCATGCCCCACTGTCATCGTCCGCGAAGGCGGACGATCCAGTACGCCGCGGCCTCTCGGTTCAATCACCACGGCCGCGGCGTACTGGATGCCCCGCCTTCGCGGGGCATGACAGCGGAGCTGGACAGCGAGAGGTCGAGCCGGAAACGACCGCTGCCTGGGGCAGCCGCGCTCCTGATCACGCCGTCTTCTCCGGCCAGCGGCAGAGGTCCTTGATCAGGCACAGCTCGCAGCGCGGCTTGCGGGCGAGGCAGGTGTAGCGGCCGTGCAGGATCAGCCAGTGATGGGCGTGCAGCATGAACTCCGCCGGGATCACCTTCTCCAGCCCGAGCTCGACCTCCAGCGGCGTCTTGCCCGGAGCTAAGCCCGTGCGGTTGCCGACGCGGAACACATGGGTGTCGACCGCCATCGTGTGCTCGCCGAACGCCATGTTGAGCACGACATTCGCGGTCTTGCGCCCCGCGCCCGGCAGCGACTCCAATTCGGCGCGCGTGCGCGGCACCTCGCCGCCGAACTCGGCGATCAGCTTTTGCGACAGCGCGATCACGTTCTTGGCTTTGGTGCGGAACAAGCCGACGGTCTTGATGTAGTCGCGCACCGTGTCCTCGCCGAGCGCGAGCATCTTCTGCGGCGTATCGGCGACCGCGAACAGCGGCCGCGTCGCCTTGTTGACGCCGGCGTCGGTCGCCTGCGCCGACAGCACCACGGCCACCAGCAAGGTGTACGGGTTGAGATGCTCGAGCTCGCCCTTCGGCTCCGGATTGGCCTGAGCGAACCGGCTGAAGGCCTCGCGGATCTCCATGGGTGTCCAGGGTTTCGTCGCCTTGAACGCTTTCTTGACCGGCTTGACCGAGCCTGCCTTCAGCTTGGCCGCCGGGCTGATCTTGGCAGCCTTCTTGACCGTTTTGGATGCGGATTTGGACGCTGCTCCCGGCGCCGCCTTGGCCGCCTTTCTGGCGGGCGTGCGAACCGGGGCCGGCTTGGCGCGTTGGGGGCGGGTGATTTTGGCCATGATCCGGGTATACTGAGGCCCCATGACGCCAGGCAATGCTTTTGCGTATCAGGAGACCGGCACTGACGCCGCTGATCCCGAGCTGTTCTCGGCCCGGCTGAGGCCGCATCGCTCGCTTGGCCGCACCGGCTTCCTGGCGCTGATGGCCGTGGTCTGCGCCATCAGCTTCATCGGCGGCATCGCCTCGGTGATGATGGGCGCCTGGCCGGTGCTCGGCTTCTTCGGCCTCGACGCGCTCGCGATCTACTGGGCCTTCCGCGTCAACTTCCGCCGCGCCAACGCCTATGAGGACGTGACCATCACGCTGACCGAGCTGCGCCTGCGCCGCGTCAGCCACAAAGGACACGTCATGGAATGGCGCTTCAACCCGCTGTGGGTCCGCCTCGACCAGGAAACCCACGAGGAGTTCGGCATCGAGCGCCTCTACCTCGTCGCCCGCGGCCAGCGCGTGTCGATCGCGAGCTTCCTGGGGCCAGAGGAAAAGGCGAGCTTCGCGAAGGCCCTAACGGCGGGGTTGCAGGCCGCGAAGCGCGGCCCGGTGCTCAATCCGCTGTAACTTTGCGTTCCCGATCCACCACACCCACCGTCATTCCGGGGCAGGGCTGCAGGCCTTGAAACCGGACTTCCGAGTTCATGGTCCTCGGTGCAATGCTGACCCTCATGGTGAGGAGGCGCGGAGCGCCGTCTCGAACCATGAGGCCACAGCGGGGCCTCGCCCTTCGAGACGCCCGCCTGTGGCGGGCTCCTCAGGGTGAGGAGTGAGAGCTGTCCGCAGATGGCCCGTATGCAGCCCCTTCCTTGCCGCTCATGGTGAGGAGCGCCGCCTCAGCGGCCCGTCTCGAACCATGAGGCCCGGAAAAACGCCGCGCGACCGCCCGCGCCACCCCTAGCCCCCCAATCAGAAATCGGGTGGAGTGCCCTCCCCGGCCGCCCTACATCCGGACTCATGATGACCCTCGCCATTCACGATTCCGCCCTGGCCAAGCCGGGCCCGCAACAATCCGCCGCGCTGCGCGACTACGATGCAGTGCGCCGCGCGATCGCGTTCATCTCCGAGCACTGGCGCCGGCAGCCGACCATCGAGGACATGGCCGACGCCGCCAGCCTGACGCCGGACGAGCTGCACCATCTGTTCCGGCGCTGGGCCGGGCTGACGCCGAAGGCGTTCATGCAGGCGCTGACGCTCGACCACGCCAAGGGCCTGCTGAAGGGCTCGGCCAGCGTGCTCGACGCCGCGCTCGACTCCGGCCTGTCGGGTCCCGGCCGCCTGCACGATCTGTTCGTCACCCACGAGGCGATGTCTCCCGGCGAATGGAAGACCGGCGGCGCCGGCACCACCTTGCGCTACGGCTTCCATCCCTGCCCGTTCGGCATGGCGCTGGTCATGGCCACCCCGCGCGGCCTCGCCGGCCTGGCCTTCGCCGACCCCGGCGAGGAGGCTGGCGCGCTCGCCGACATGAAGAGCCGCTGGCCCCGCGCCACTTACGTCGAGGACGTCCCCGGCACCGCGGCGCTCGCGCAGCGCATCTTCGACAAGAACCACTGGCGCCCCGAGCAACCCTTACGCGTCGTCCTGATCGGCACCGATTTCGAGGTCCGCGTCTGGGAAGCCCTGCTCAAGATCCCCATGGGCCGCGCCGTCTGCTACTCGGACATCGCGACAAGGCTGGAGTCACCGAAGGCCTCGCGCGCGGTCGGCGCGGCGGTGGGCAAGAACCCGATCTCGTTCGTGGTCCCGTGCCATCGCGCGCTGGGGAAGACGGGCGCGTTGACAGGGTATCATTGGGGCCTCACGCGCAAGCAGGCGATGATCGGGTGGGAGGCTGGGCAGGTGGGGATGGGGTAGGCGTATCTACAATGCGCTATCTGGGTGACGTAGGCTGCGTTGAACGAGCCTTCCGAACTCGCCTGGCGGCGTGAACCCGATCGTACAGGCATCGCTCTATCTTTCTCTGATGCTTGGATCGGCTTCTAGCGCCACGCGTTTGGGTAAAGCGACCTGAGCGAGACCACTCGTTTTTGAGATGTAGACGACCCATTCGTCGCCCACCCTCGGTATTACATAGCCGAGATCGCATGCTGCCGAGCCTTGGCCACCGTAGAGGGTGACTTGGCTGCCGGAGTATGCGCCTCGAAGCAAACTCTTCTTAGTGGCCGTGGCTTGCCATGGGTGCGCGTCGGAGAATTGCTCACCAGTGTAGATTGCTTGTTCTACATGAACCAACAGGACCGCAGTCACGTCGTCTCTGCGATAAGCGTCGGACACGCGCTCCTTCGCCCCCATGAACACTCGACAGGCGCTTGCTGGTTGCACCATCAGCAATAGTGCAATGAATGCTCCGATGGTTCGCGTGAAATGCTGAAGGCCTTTCTGGAGCCGGGTCATGGGTCGGTTCTCAGCTTTAGAGTGGCAAGTAGACCCTCTTTCTAACTGCGATATCTGCGCATGTCAGCTGGCATGACATGTCGGTTGAGATCCGCCTCAACGGACTGCTTTGTACTCGCGTCATTCGAAGGCGCATTCGCTATCCTCACTGAGGCGACTTCTCGAAAAGAAGTCTATTGCGTTTTTTCAGAATTTATGGTTTCATCCGCACATCCCGCCTCAACGAGAGGGGCGTTGCGCGCGATCGTCACGACACGCGAGGTGGGGAGGCGATGGCCGCGGTCTGCCGCAGCGTGTCTTCGGGCGCGCCGACGAACGGCTGGACCGTGGACGTGAAGTCGCAGCGTCCTGACACCCCGATGCTGGTGTCACCCGCGCAATGCGCAAGCATTGTCGCGGCATTGTGGCCAACAAGCCCGGCGCACCAGGGAGACTGCGTATAAGCGTGAAGACCATCGCGCAGGGAATGCCGGTTGTTCTCGGCTGAACCTGTGGTGACTGCCGCCTGCTTTTTTGTCTGCAGGCGGGCCATGGGTGCGGCCAGCATCCGGCATTCCCTGCGCCCTCTCGATTTTTCGGAGGGACATGGCTGGAGCACGACTCGGGCGGATGCGCCGCGAGGTCGCGGAGCCGTGGGCGGGGCTGTTTGAGATGTGAATCGGGGGAATTGCGCGGAGAGTCCGCCAGCTGTCGCCGCGCGGACGGTGCGCTCCCTCTCCCCGTTTTTCACGGGGAGAGGGCTGGGGTGAGGGGCAGCCGCGCGGGTGGTGCGACTAGTGAAGCTTGATAGTCGCTCATACGGATCGCGAGGCGCGGGATGAGTGAACGGAGCACTTCTCCAACACTTCCCGTGCGGTGGCCCCTCACCCCGACCCTCTCCCCGTGAAGAACGGGGAGAGGGAGTGCAGCGGCGCTTGGGGAACGGCGGGTATCCAACTCAGAGGAGCAACGTCGAACGTGACCGAAGCGCGATCGCAACGTTGACGTTGCCGCGCTCAGCCCGCCAGATCCAGCTTCGACTCCACCGTCGAATCCGCCTTCAGGCGGTAGATGATCGGAACGCCGGTGGCGAGCTCGCGCTTCAAAATGCCTTCCGGGGTCAGCTTCTCCAGCACCATGATCAAGGCGCGGAGCGAGTTGCCGTGGGCGGCGACCAAAGTGCGCTGGCCGTTGAGGACGCCGGGGAGGATTTCCTGGACGTAGTAGGGCAGCGCGCGGGCGAGGGTGTCCTTGAGGCTTTCGCCGCCGGGCGGGGGGACGTCGTAGGAGCGGCGCCAGACGTGGACCTGCTCCTCGCCCCATTTGGCGCGGGCGTCGTCCTTATTGAGGCCGGAGAGATCGCCATAGTCGCGCTCGTTGAGCGCGAGGTTCTTCGACGTCGGCAGGCCGGGCTGGCCGAGCTCGTCGAGGATCAGCTTCAGGGTGTGCTGGGCGCGGGTCAGCTCGGAGGTGAAGGCGACATCGAAGGACAGGCCATGCGCCTTCAGCTTGCGGCCGGCGTCCTTGGCTTCGCTGACGCCCTGCGCGGTGAGGTCAGGATCCTTCCAGCCGGTGAACAGGTTCTTCAGGTTCCACTCGCTCTGGCCGTGGCGCACCAGCACCAGGAGACGTTCGCTCATTGCTAACAGATCCACTTGGTTTGATTAGAACAGGTCCTTGAGGCCGAGCACGTCGTCCATCGTGTAGTAGCCCGGCGGCTTGCCATGGGCCCACAGCGCCGCCTTCAGCGCGCCATGGGCGAAGATCATGCGGTCCTCGGCCTGGTGCGACAGCACGAGGCGCTCGGACGGACCGGCGAAGATGACGCTGTGATCGCCGGCCGCGGTGCCGCCGCGCAGCGAGGCGAAGCCGATGTCGCCGGAGCGGCGCGCGCCGGTGATGCCGTCGCGGCCGCGCGCGGAGTGACCGTCCAGCGTGATGCCGCGTCCTTCCGCCGCCGCGCGGCCCAGCATCAAGGCGGTGCCCGAAGGCGCGTCGACCTTGTGCTTGTGATGCATCTCGAGAATCTCGATGTCGAAATTCGCGTCGAGCGACTTCGCCACTTGCTTGACCAGCGCCGACAGCAGATTGACGCCGAGGCTCATATTGCCGGACTGGACGACGATGGCGCGCTTGGTGACGCTCTTGATCACGGCGTCGTCCGACGCCGACAGGCCTGTCGTGCCGACGACGTGGACGATGCCGCGCTCGGCGGCGATGGCGACATTGGCGATGGTCGCGGCCGGCACGGTGAAATCGAGGATGCCGTCGGCCTCGGCCGACATCGCCCAGAGATCGGCCGAGAGCTTGATGTTGTTGGCGGGCAGGCCGGCGAGCAGGCCGGAATCCTTGCCGATCAGCTCAGAGCCCGGAGCTTCGAGCGCGCCGGCGAGCTCAGCGCCGTCGCTGTCGGCAATGGCGCGCACCAGCGCCCGGCCCATGCGGCCGCCGGCTCCTGCAACGATCAAGCGCATCCTGGACATGTCGCGTTCCTCCGCCCCTTCAGGGCTATAGCCGGGGCTGGCCATTGCGGCAACCGAGGCGGCCGCCGGGCCGGGCTGCGCTCAGGGCTGCGGGCCGTCATAGCCCTCGATGATCACCAGGTCGCCCTCCGAATGCGGCGCGCGCATCGCCACCAGGCGCTGATATTCCGGCGAATTGTAGCAGGCGAGCGCGGTCTCGTAGTCCTTGAACTCGATCACGACGTTGCGCGAGCGCGAGGTGCCTTCGCGGGTTTCGTACTGGCCGCCGCGGACCAGGAATTTGGCGCCGTACTGGTGGAACACCGCGCCGTTCTGCGCGACGTATTCCTTGTAGCCGTCCATGTTGTGCACGTCGATGCGGGCGATCCAATAGGCCTTGGGCATCCCTGGGGTCTCCTTGGTATGAGGCGCTTCTGCTTACGAGCGATTGGTCTTGCCGACCAGCGCGACGGCGGTGGCGATGTCGGCGACGATGGCCTCCGCCGCGGCGGCGGGATCGGCGGCGCCGGTGACGGGGCGGCCGACAACGAGGCGGTCGGCGCCGCCGGCGATCGCCAGCGCCGGGGTCATGATGCGCTTCTGGTCGCCAACGTCGGAGCCCGCTGGGCGGATCCCGGGGGTGACGAGCTGCATATCGGGGCCAACCAGCGGGCGGACCAGCTGGGTCTCCTCCGGCGACAGGATCAGGCCGTGGATGCCGATGTCCCTCGCCTGCACAGCGCGGTGGGCGACGAGCTCCTTGACGGTCATCGCATAGCCGGCGGTGGCGAGGTCGGCATCGTCGTAGGAGGTCATCACGGTGACGGCGAGCAGCTCGAGGGGGGAGCCGGCGGCGCCGGCGAGCGCGGCCTTCATGCTTTGCGAGAAGCCGTGCACGGTGAGGAAGCGGACGCCGAGTTTTGCGATCTGCCGCGTGGCGCGCTCGACGGTGTTCGGGATGTCGTGCAGCTTGAGGTCCATGAACACTTGCTTGCCGTCCGCGGCGAGCCGCTCGGCGAGGCCGAGGCCGCCGGCATAGGTCAACTCCATGCCGATCTTGTAGAACGTCACGGCATCGCCGAGGGTTGCGATCATCACCTCGGCGTCCGCCACGCTGGGGACGTCGAGGGCCACGATCAGGCGGTCGCACGGAGCAATCTCGGTCGGCATGTCACCTCAATTGGTGTGTTGGGCGGAATGGATCAGCTGCTTGACCAGCGCGTCGAGCGCGGCGATGTCGGCGGGCAGCCTGAGCCGGTCCATGTCGTTGTACGCCTTGTCGGCAAAGGCAAGCGCGAGCTGGCTGGGGATCACCAGGGCGTTGCACGCGGTCAGCATCAGGCGCAGCGCCGAGAGCCCGCGGACGCCGCCGAAGCGGTTCTCGGACGCCGAGGCGATGGCGAACGGCCTGTTGCGAAACACCGCGCCGCGGCCCTCCGGCGGCTCGTCGACGCGCGACAGCCAGGCGATGGCGTTGCTGACGAGCGGCGGGACGGAGGCGTTGTATTCGGGCGGCACCAGCAGCACACCATGATGCGCTGAAATCATGCGCTTGAGATTGACCGCCTCGCGCGGCACGCCCGCGGCAGCCTCGACATCGGCCTCGTAGAGCGGCAGCGGAAAATCAGCGAGCGAGATGCGGGTGACATCGGCGCCGGCCTGCACGAACTGATGGGCAGCGAAGGCGGCGAGCCGGACGTTGTGGGAGCCGGACCGGGTCGAGCCGGGGATGATCAGGATCTTGAGGGCGGACATCGGGCGGACGGGTCTGCGACCCGCCGCGCACATCGCGGCTGCCGGTCAGGGCTTGCGATACACCCAGACGCGCGCCGGCGGAAGGTTCATCCAGATCCGCTCGGACGCCTGGGTGGTGACGCCGGGCAGCGATTTCGGAATCGGCGGCACGACGGAATAGGTGAACTGCACGAAGGGGGCGTTAGGCGACATCGCCGCGAAGGCGTCGCGCACCAGCTTCATGCGGGTGAGCATCGGCTTGGTCACCAGCGGCAGGCCGGAGACGACCGCCGAAGCCGGGGCGCCCAGCACGTTCCACAACGTGTCGCGCAGGCGATAGGCATCACCCTGCACGACCTTGGCGTGCGGGTAGCGATCGCGCAGCAGCGCGCAGAAACTCGGATTGTATTCGACCAGGACGAGACGTTTCTGATCGATCCCGTGCTCGACCAGAGCCGCGGTGATCGCGCCGGTGCCTGGCCCGAGCTCGATGACCGGGCCCGTGCCATGCGGATCGACATACTGCGCCATGGTGCGCGCGAGCAGCCGGCCCGACGGCATCACGGCGCCCATATGCAGCGGCTTCTCGATCCATGAGCGGAGGAAGCGCACCTCGTCGTCCAGACGAAGAGGCTTTTTCGACGCACGCACGGACGTTTGCAGGGGCATCTCAGTACCAGACGGGACCGTTTTCACGGCGATGTCAGAAAAGAGTCACAAAGACGTATAGGTCGCAGGCGGGGCGGTCAAGCCGAACCGTAACTCACGATTAAGGCTACGGGGTCCGAGCTCATACCGTTGAATTTGATAATTTTTTGCATGTGCAGGGCAGCAAAATCGCAGCAATCGCACGACGCTCGGCATGACTGCCGAGCGGGCGCACCGCTCAGCTCGCGGCCTTGCCGAAGAAGTCCTTCACTTTGGTGAAGAAGCCGGCGGCCTCCGGCTGGGTCGCCCCGGACGACAGCTTCTCGAACTCCGCCAGGAGCTCCTGCTGCTTCTTGGTGAGGTTCTGCGGCGTCTCGACCACGATCTGGACGTACATGTCGCCGGTCTGGCGCGAGCGCAGCACCGGCATGCCCTTGGCGGCAATGCGGAAGCGGCGGCCGGATTGCGCACCGGCGGGAATCTTGACCTTGGTCTTGCCGTTGTCGATCGTCGGCACCTCGAACTCGCCGCCGAGCGCCGCGGTGACCATCGAGATCGGCACCCGGCAATGCAGGTCGGCGCCGTCGCGCTGAAAGAACTCGTGCGGGGTGAGCGACAGGAAGATGTAGAGGTCGCCCGGCGGACCGCCGCGCAGGCCGGCCTCGCCCTCGCCGGCGAGACGGATGCGGGTGCCGTCCTCGACGCCCTGCGGAATGTTCACCGACAGCGTGCGGTCGCGCGTCACCCGGCCGGAGCCGGAGCAGGACGGGCAGGGATCCTCGATCATCTGGCCGCGGCCATGGCAGCCGGGACAGGTGCGCTCCAGCGTGAAGAAGCCTTGCGCCTGGCGGACGCGGCCGGCGCCGCCGCACATGGCGCAGGTCTTCGGCTTGGTGCCGGCCTTGGCGCCGGTGCCGGAACAGGGCTCGCAGGTCACCGAGACCGGGATCTCGATCTGCGCGGTCTTGCCGAGGAAGGCCTCCTCCAGCGTGATTTCCATGTTGTAGCGCAGGTCGGCGCCGCGCTCGCGGCCGGTGCCGCCGCGGCGCTGCCCGGCCATGCCGAACAGGTCTTCGAAAATGTCGGAGAAAGACGACGCGAAGCCGGCACCGAAGCCGTGCGGGCCACCGCCGGCGCCCTGCTCAAACGCGGCATGGCCATAGCGGTCATAGGCGGCGCGCTTGTCGGCGTCGCGCAGCACCTCATAGGCCTCGTTGATCTCCTTGAACTTGACCTCGCTGGAGGCATCGCCCGGATTCTTGTCCGGATGCCATTTCATGGCGAGCTTGCGGAAGGCCGACTTCAGCTTGGTCTCGTCGGCGTCGCGCTCGACTTCCAGGGTCTCGTAGTAGCAGCGCTTGGTGGACATCAATCAACCCGCCCGAACATCGTCAGACCTCAACGGCTCGCGCGCTTGCCGCGCGCCGGTTCAATGAAAATGACCCCCATCCAACGAGACGCTGACAGCGCTCTTTGGCATGGGGGTCATGGCTCTCGGCCTCTACCGTCGATTAAGCAGATTTCTTCTTGTCGTCGTCGACCTCGGTGAACTCCGCGTCGACCACGTCATCCTTGGCGGCGTCGCGGGCCGCGTCGCTCTCGGCCTGCTGCTTGTACATGGCCTCGCCGAGCTTCATCGACGCCTGGGCGAGCGTGTTGGTCTTGGTCTTGATGGCCTCGGCATCGTCGCCCTTCAACGCTTCCTTGAGGTCGCTGACGGCGTCCTCGATGGCGCGACGCTCGGTGTCGGCAACCTTGGAGCCATGCTCGGCCAGCGCCTTCTCGGTGGAATGAACCAGTGCGTCGGCATGGTTCTTGGCGTCGACCGCCTCGCGGCGCTTCTTGTCGGCCGCGGCATTGGCCTCGGCGTCCTTGACCATCTTGTCGATGTCGGCTTCCGACAGACCACCGGAGGCCTGGATGCGGATCTGCTGCTCCTTGCCGGTGGCCTTGTCCTTGGCCGAGACGTTGACGATGCCGTTGGCGTCGATGTCGAACGTCACCTCGATCTGCGGCATGCCGCGCGGCGCCGGCGGAATGCCCATCAGGTCGAACTGACCGAGCATCTTGTTGTCGGCCGCCATCTCGCGCTCACCCTGGAAGACCCGAATGGTGACCGCGTTCTGATTGTCTTCGGCGGTCGAGAACACCTGGCTCTTCTTGGTCGGGATCGTGGTGTTGCGGTCGATGATGCGGGTGAACACGCCGCCCAGCGTCTCGATGCCGAGGGACAGCGGGGTCACGTCGAGCAGCAGCACGTCCTTGACGTCGCCCTGCAGCACGCCGGCCTGAATCGCCGCGCCGATCGCCACCACCTCGTCGGGGTTGACGCCCTTGTGCGGCTCCTTGCCGAAGAACTGCTTCACCATCTCCTGGATCTTCGGCATACGGGTCATGCCGCCGACCAGCACCACTTCGCCGATCTCGCCGGCGGTCAGGCCGGCATCCTTCAGCGCCTTGCGGCACGGCTCGATGGTCTTCTCGACGAGGTCGGCCACCAGCGCCTCGAACTTGGCGCGGGTCAGCTTCATCGTCAGATGCTTCGGACCGGACTGGTCCGCGGTGATGAAGGGCAGGTTGATCTCGGTCTGCGTGGTTGACGACAGCTCGATCTTGGCCTTCTCGGCAGCTTCCTTGAGGCGCTGCAGAGCGAGCTTGTCGTTGCGCAGGTTGATGCCCTGCTCCTTCTGGAATTCGTCGGCGAGGTAGCTGACCAGACGCATGTCGAAGTCTTCACCGCCGAGGAAGGTGTCGCCGTTGGTCGACTTCACCTCGAACACGCCGTCGCCGATTTCAAGAATGGAGACGTCGAAGGTGCCGCCGCCGAGGTCGTACACCGCGATGGTGCCGGACTTCGACTTGTCGAGGCCGTAGGCCAGCGCAGCCGCGGTCGGCTCGTTGATGATGCGCAGCACCTCGAGGCCGGCGATCTTGCCGGCGTCCTTGGTGGCCTGGCGCTGGGCGTCGTTGAAGTAAGCGGGGACGGTGATGACGGCCTGGTCGACCTTCTGGCCGAGATGGGCCTCGGCGGTCTCCTTCATCTTCTGCAGGATGAAGGCGGAGACCTGCGACGGCGAATAGGTCTTGCCGTCGGCCTCGACCCAGGCGTCGCCGTTGCCGGCCTTGACGATCTTGTAGGGGACGAGCTTCTTGTCCTTCTCGACCATCGGGTCGTCGTAGCGGCGGCCGATCAGGCGCTTCACGGCGAAGAAGGTGCGCTCGGGGTTGGTGACAGCCTGGCGCTTGGCCGGCTGGCCGACCAGTCGCTCGCCATCGTCACTGAAGGCGACGATCGACGGCGTGGTGCGCATGCCCTCGGCGTTCTCGATGACTTTCGACGATTTGCCGTCCATGACGGCCACGCACGAATTCGTGGTGCCGAGATCGATCCCGATGACCTTTCCCATGGTCTCATATCCTTCTTTTTGCGGCAGGTTGGGTGGGGCCCTGACGGCGCCCCCATCCAAAACCCCCTCAGATCAAATGCTCGCGATATTGCGACGATGAGCGTCATATAGGAGGGGGGGAGGCACCCGCAAGGACCGGAGCGGACCTGGACGCGCGGAAAAAACCGCGGATTTTTCGCGGCTCCGGTAAGGGCCCGGGCACGACGGCCGACCACATGGCCGAGGTGGCGCGCGGACCAGCTTCCGCGGCCGAAAACCGCCGCGAACCGTGTGCCGGACGGCCGCAAAGCAGCCCTCATTGCGGCACGCCCGGAGGTAACTGAGATCATGCTTAGCAGAGCCATAATTGCTGGTCGGGACCCTGTCCGCTTCATGGACCTCCCGTCTCGCCGGCCGGAACTTCAGGTCGCACCCATCGGCCTGTTGCCGGCGCGGCAAACCCGTTAAAAGGCGTCTCGTCCGCGGACGGCCGTCGCGGGGACGATCACGGCCGTCGACCGGGCATCGAACTCGACCAATGAACGAGGCAGCTTCTTCATGATGTTCTCCCGACTTGTCGCCGTGGCGCTGGCATCGATCGCCCTGCTCGAACCGGCGCTGGCAGCGGATGCCATCTACCCGTCCGGCGTCCGCATCGGACTCGCACCGCTGGTCGGGCTGGCCAAGGCGAAGAATTTCCCCGGCTTCGAGACCGAGGATGGCAGCGTCAAGGTGCTGCTGACAGAGCTGCCCGCCAAGGCCTATGGCGAGGTGAAGACTGCGTTCACCGCCAATCCCGGCGGCACCGGCGGCATCAAGCCGGAGAGCATCGAGACATCGGCGGGCACCGCCTACTATACGGTGGAGAACGGGCGCGACGGCGCCACTCCCGTACGGCGTTACTCGATGATCCTGCCCGGAGCTGGCTTCTCGGGCTATGTGGCGGTGCAGGTTCCCGAAACCGCGGGCAAGATCTACACCGACGACGCCGTGCGCCAGATGTTCGCCTCCGCCGTGGTCCGCAAGGAGGTCCCGGTCGACGAGCAGTTGTCGACGATGCCGTTCAACGTCACCGAGCTCTCCGGCTTCAAGACGGTCCGCACGCTCGGACCGGGCGCGCTGATCCTCGCCGATGGCGACGAAGAGAAGGGGTTTGAGGCGGCGCCATTCGTGGTGATCGGGCTGGTGGCCGGCGCAGCACCGGAGGCCGGCGACCGCGGCCGTGTCGCGCAGCAGGCGGCGACGACCATCCCCGGCGTCCGCGAGGCCCGCATCACGATGTCCGAGCCGATTCGCATCGACGGCCTGCCGGCCTATGAGACCCGCGTCGAGGCCGTGAGCGGCAAGGACAATACCCCCGTGACGGTGGTGCAATGGCTGCGCTTCGGCGGCCCGAGCACGCTGCGCATCATCGGCAGCGCACCGCGCGACCAGTGGTCGGCGGCGTTCCCGCGCTTCCGCGCGGTGCGCGACGGGATCCAGCCCAAGGGCTAGACGAGGCCCCTCAAGCCTTGCGCGCCAGCGCAACATATTGGGCCCCAAGCGGCAGCCAGCCGAGCAGCTCCTCGATCGGCCTGAGCCAGGCCAGCGCGCGCGGGAAGAACAGGCTGTAGTGGATGCGCGGCGCGTCCCAGCCAGCGTCGCGCAATCGCTGCGCCAGGGCACGCGCAGAGATCAGCTGGGCATTCTCGTCGAACGGGCAGGTGTTCACGGCGTGGACCGTGAGCGGATTGAGCGGATTGTGCTCGAACACTGCGATCAGCCCGCCGGACCGGGTGATCCGGTGCAGCTCGCGCAGCCAGCCGACATGCTGGTCGTGCGGGATGTGGTGGAACACGCAGGCCGAAAACACGAGGTCGAAGCGGCCAGCTTCGCTCGGGATGTGATCCTGCTCGATCAGCAGGCTCTCGCCGCCGCCGGGATGACGCTGCCGCGCAAGCGCAAGGCTGCGCTCGGAGACGTCGGCATTGGTCAGCGCGGCTTGCGGAAAATACCGCCGGAAAAACGGAATCGAGTTGCCGATGCCGGCGCCGAAATCGCAGATCTGCGCCACGTCGAGCCCGCGGAGATCGGCGATCTGCCGCAGCATCCGGATCTTGTACTCCGCGAAATATTCCGGGCCTTCGCCGGTCACCGCGATGTTGGCGCGGTGCTGATCCTCATAGGCGTCTGCGAAACGGTCAAACTCGGCCTTGTCCATCGTCCGCGGTCCCGTTCTGGCACGAGGTCCGGCAAGTCCAGGCCGCGGGGCCTGTTCTTGATCGTCTCGCCTGCATAGCTCGTAAATCCTTAACCGGAGGTCTGCATCGCAAGCCGCATCGTGCCAGCGACCCGAATCTGCAGCACCGGCAACCGCCGGTTGGTGAACAATTAACTGCCCGTGCCTGAAAATGCTGGTCGTACCCGGTCGCGGTCGCAAGAGGCCTTGGATTTTGACAGAGCAGCAGGACGAGACGCCGCGCCCCGGCAGGATGTTCGTCTCGATCGTTGTGCCCTGCTACAACGAGGCCGATGGCTTGCGCGAGTTTCATCGCCGGACGACGGCGGCGGCGCGTGCGCTGTGCGGCAACCGGTTCGAGCTGATCCTGGTCGACGACGGCTCGACCGACCAGACTTGGCCGATCATCAACGAGCTGCTCGCCGAGGATCGCAACGTCGTCGCGGTCAAGCTGGCGCGCAATCATGGCCATCAGCTGGCGCTCACCGCGGGACTGTCCACCGTGCGCGGCGATCTGGTGCTGGTGATCGACGCTGACCTGCAGGATCCGCCGGAGCTGCTGAAGCCGATGTACGAGACGATGGCGCGCGAGGGCGCCGACGTCGTCTACGGACAGCGCCGTAGCCGTGCCGGCGAGACCCGCTTCAAGACATGGTCGGCGGAAGCGTTCTACCGCCTGCTCGCCCGCATCACCCGCGTGCAGATTCCGGTCGACACCGGCGACTTCCGGCTGATGAGCCGGCGCATCTCGGACCAGCTGGTGCAGATGCCGGAGCACGACCGCTTCATCCGCGGCATGGTGGCCTGGCTCGGCTACAAGCAGGTGGCGTTCGAATACGACCGCGAGCCGCGCTTCGCCGGCAGCACCAAATATCCACTGCTGAAGATGATCAGCTTCGCCGCCGACGCGCTGATCTCGTTCTCCATGGTGCCGCTGCGGATCGCGACCTATGTCGGGGCGCTCCTGACGACGGTGCTGAGCTTCGTCGGCGTCGCCGCCGTGATCAGCTGGATCTTCTCCGGCACCGTGCCGGGCTGGACCAGCCTGACGCTGCTGGTGGTGATGATCTCCTCGGTGCAGCTGCTCGTGCTCGGTCTGATCGGCGAATATGTCGGCCGCATCTACATTCAGTCCAAGAACCGGCCGCTGTTCATGATCTCGCAGATCCACCGCCGCGGCCGCGTGCCGCAGCTGTCGACCGACCGGCTGCCGGAGACCGAGAGCCCGCCGCTCAACACCCTGCTGGCGCAGTCCGGGCCGGAGCTGCGCCGCTCGCTGCGCGAGGAGACCTCGTCGTGAAGGAGCTGCTGAAGCACCCGGCGCTGTATCAGGCCTATCAGAACGCCGGCGGCTTCTTCGGCGCGCGGATCAAGGCGATCCGCGACTATCTCACCTTGCGCCCGGGGATGCGCATCATCGATATCGGCTGCGGCCCCGGCTACATCCTGCGCCATCTGCCCGAGGGGATCGACTACACCGGGTTCGATGTCGATGCGGCCTACATCGCCCATGCGCAGCGCGCGTTTGGTCATCTCGGCGCGTTCCATTGCCGCCATTTCGACGCTGACGCCGCCCGCGAATTGGCCGGTGCCGACGTCGTGATGATGAACGGCGTGCTGCATCACATCGGCGATGACGAGCTGAAGACCACGCTGGCCAACATCCGCGATGTGCTCGCGGCCGACGGCGCGCTGTTCACGCTCGACGGCTGCTATCGCGAGGGGCAGTCGCGGATCGCAAAATGGCTGCTCGACAACGACCGCGGCGATTTCGTGCGTGACCGCGCCGGCTATTACGACCTGCTGCGCAGCGCCTTCAGCCGAGTAAGGCTGGAGATCCACGACGACTATTCGCGTGTGCCCTACACGTTCGCGATCGGCGTCGCGCGGAAATAGTCATTTTGTCCGTTCGAGAATGTCGACACCCTCGACCGTTCCGACCAGCCTGTACGGCTTGAGCAGCTCGACCAGCTCGGCATCGGCGCGGGCCCAGTCGCCCCAGCCATCGCGCAGATTGTCGACCAGGACAATGTCCGGCGCGGCCGCCTTGAAGTCCGCGATCAGCCAGTTGCGCTCGAGCGCCAGATAGCCGTTCAGCTTCGCTTCGGTCGCCGCGTCGACCGCGGTCCGCTCGCGCGTCAGCCGGACGAATTCGCGGATCCACAGATTCTCCTGGCGAGACACCCAGGTGCCGCCGAGATCCCGCACCATCGGATGCCCGATCGCCGCCTCGCCGCTCAGCACCAGCAGGCGCGGCTGCGGCTTGAGCTTGGCCAACGCCTCCGGCAGCGGGCCGACATGGACGCGGGCGTTGAACCATTGCAGGCCGAGCGCGAAGGCGGCCGTCAGAATCAGCATCGACGCCGTGCCGGAGCGGCGAACGGCCGCGCTTGGATCGGCATGAACCAGCATGGCATTGCCCATGGTGAGCATGGCCATGGCGACCATCGGATAGGAGTGATACGACCAGCCGCGCCGCTGCAGATAGAACGAGATCGCAAAGCCTAGCGACGCCAGCACCAGGACGAGCAGCGGGCCTTCGAGCCGTCCGCTCCGCCTTGTCAGCGCGATCGATGCGAGCGCGACGACGAGCAGCAGCGTCGCCGCGTTGACGAAGATCACCGACGCCGACATCGACCACGACAGATAGGTGTCGCGCACCAGCGGATAGGTGACGGTGAAATATTCAGGATAGAGCAGATAGGTGCCGACGCTCACGATGCACACGATCACGCCGGCGATGATGTTCTCCGGCACGAACAGCTGCCGCCAGCTGCGCGCGCGGATGGCGCCTGCCAGGATGCAGAACGCCGCCGGAAAGGTGAAGAACGGCTTGAACGCGAGCGTGATGCCAACGCCGATTCCGGCCGCCAGGATGGCCCACGCCGGAACCTCCTCGCGATTGCTGCGCAGCGCATACACCGCGAGGCCCGGCAGGAAGGTCAGTGTCGCGAAGTGCTCGCGCTGGCCGAAGACGTGCATCGGCAGGATGGTGACAACGGCCGCGGCCCAGACCGCGAACGGGCCCCAGCTCAGCGCCGCCATCCGCGGCGACAGCCGGACGATGCGTGACGTTGCGTAGAGCGAGACGGCTGCCAGCACCAGCAGCTGTGCGTCGATGACGTGCCGGGGATCGACGTGCAGCAGACGGCCCAGCGCGACGCCGGGCAGATAGGCGAACGCCGCCATCGGCGGGTTGATCTCGATGATGTCGCGATAGAGCTTCTGACCGTCGAGCATGCGCTCGCCGACGACCAGCAGCCAGCTGACATCGGTGTTCAGCGGCACGACCTGGCGCAGCAGGACAGCGGCGACGAACACGACGCCGATCAGTAGCCACGGCGCGACCGCCAGCCGCTCACGCGCCGGCGGAGCCAGCGTCTGGCGCGTCACGGCGTCGATCGGGGTGCTCATGGGACCGTCCTCTGCGAGAGTGGGCCCACGCTAGCGGAGTTTGGTTAAGGCACGCTTTGTTGCGGCCTGCCGGTCCGCTCGCCTGGTCCCCACTCGTCACCCCCGGGCTTGACCAGGCTTGACCCGGGGGTCCATCCACTTTGGAAGCGTTTCGCGAAGCGGGATGGATCGCCGGGTCAAGCCCGGCGATGACAGTCCCTGGGAGACGACACGCCCAGGTTCAAAAACGCTTGGGGCGCCGCATCCGAACTGGATGGGCGCCCCGTGTCGCATGAACTGATGGAGCCAGCGGCCTCAGGCCGCGCTGTTCGACTGGTCGTTGCTCGCGGCGGGCGCCGCCTTGGCGCCGCCCTTGGAGACGCCGACCAACGCCGGGCGCAGCACGCGCTCGCCGATCATGAAGCCGGCCTGCACGACCTGCACCACGGTGCCGGATGGCACCGACGGATCGGGGACCTCATACATCGCCTGCTGGAAGTTGGGATCGAACTTCTGTCCCGTCGGATCAAACTTCTTGACGCCGTTCTTCTCCAGCGTGTTGAGCAGCGAGCGCTCGGTGAGCTCGACGCCCTCGATCAGCGACTTCAGGCCCGCATCGGCATTGGCGCGAGTCTCGGCCGGCACGGCATCGAGCGCGCGCTGCAGATTGTCGGCGATGTCGAGCACGTCGCGGGCGAAACCGGTGATGCCGTACATCCGCGCATCGGCGACCTCGCGCGCGGTCCGCTTGCGCAGGTTCTCCATCTCCGCCAGCGTGCGCAGCATCTTGTCACGCGCCTCGGCCGCTTCCTTCGCATAGGCCTCAGCCGAGCCGGTCTCGGGGTCGTCGGGCATGATATAGGGCTTCGAGACGACGGGTTCGCTGGCCTGCGCCGGGTTTTCCGGATCGTTCTGATGCAGGTCGGGATCGGTCATGGACAGACTTCTCGCAAGTTCGGCGGGTTCTGGGAATGTCGGGCGGGATATCGTGCTTTGAACCACGAAAATCAAGCACGACCTGACGATCGCGCCGGCGGCGCTGTCGCCGGGTTAACCATGTCGGATGTCAGCCGCCCATCAGGCGGCTGAGCAGGCGCGCGGCATAATCGACCGTCGGAATGACCCGGGCATAGTTGAGACGGGTCGGACCGATGACGCCGAGCACGCCGACGATACGACCCGTGGCGTCGGAATAAGGCGAAACGATCGTCGACGAGCCGGATAGCGAGAACAGTTTGTTCTCCGAGCCGATGAAGATGCGCACGCCCTCGGCGCTCTCGGCGCGGCCGAGCAGATCGACGACGCCGCGCTTGGTCTCGAGATCGTCGAACAGCCGCCGGACGCGCTCGAGGTCATCGAGCGCATGCAGGTCCTCGAGCAGATTGGCGTGGCCGCGTACGATCAGCTGGCGATCGTCACTGTCGCCGCCGGACCAGCTCGCCACGCCGGCGGCGATCACCTTCTGCGTCAGCTGATCGAGCTCGGCGCGATCCTGCGCCAGCGCGGTCTCGAGCTCCAGCCGCGCTTCCGCCAAAGTGCGGCCGCGGATCCGCGCGTTGAGGAAGTTGGAGGCCTCGGTCAGCGCCGACGAGGGCACGCCGGGCGGCAAGGTCAGCACGCGGTTCTCGACCTGTCCGTCCTCGCCGACCAGGACGACGAGCGCCTGCTCCGGTTCCAGCCGCACGAACTCGATGTGCTTCAGCCGGGTGTTGGACTTGGCGGTGAGCACCACGGCGGCCGCACGGGTAAGCCCCGACAGCCGCGTCAACGCCTCGTCCAGCGCGGCCTCGACCGACTGGGCGCGACCGACTGCGGCGAGCTGGCTCTGGATCGACTGCCGCTCGGCTTCGGTCATGTCGCCGACCTGCATCAGGGCGTCGACGAAGAACCGCAAGCCTGCCTCGGTCGGCAGCCGGCCGGCCGAGGTGTGCGGCGCATAAATCAGGCCGAGCTGCTCCAGATCGGCCATCACGTTGCGCACCGAGGCCGGCGACAGGGGAACCGCGATCAGCCGCGAGATGTTGCGCGAGCCGACCGGCTCGCCGGTCGCGAGATAGCTCTCGACGATCTGCCGGAAGATCTCGCGCGAGCGCTCGTTGAGCTGGGCCAGCCCCGCCGGCGGTGTCATCAGGTTGATCGGATCGTGGTGGGCCACCAGATATCCTCCTCACCCATCTGCATATAATTTGGCCATGCGGCGGCCCGGTGGCAAGCCGATCTTGCGGGCGGCGCGTGGCGTGATTCGCGCCCGGTTAAGCCCTTGATTAAGCCCTTGCCGCTGCCGGTCGCGGCTCCTACAAGGCCGGTCAAATCGGTCCATTGCCTTTTTCACGGAGAGAACCCATGCGGCCGAGCCGCCGTGCACCGGACGAAATGCGGGCCGTGAGCCTGGAACGAGGCGTCGTGAAATACGCCGAGGGCTCCTGCCTGGTGAAGTTCGGCGACACCCATGTGCTGGTCACCGCGACCCTGGAGGACCGGCTGCCGCCCTGGCTCAAGGGGCAGGGCCGCGGCTGGATCACCGCCGAATACGGCATGCTGCCGCGCGCCACCCTGGAGCGCACCCGCCGCGAGGCGTCAGCCGGCAAGCAGACCGGCCGCACGGTCGAGATCCAGCGCCTGATCGGCCGCTCGCTGCGCACCGCAATCGACCTGGAAGCGCTCGGCGAGCGCCAGATCACGGTCGATTGCGACGTGCTGCAGGCCGATGGCGGCACCCGCACCGCTTCGATCACCGGCGCCTGGGTGGCGTTGGCCGACTGCATCCGCTGGATGAAGGCGCGCAACATGATCAAGACCGAGGTGCTGCGTACCAACGTCGCCGCGGTCTCGTGCGGCATCTACAACGGCACGCCGGTGCTCGACCTCGACTATGCCGAGGATTCCGAGGCCGAGACCGACGCCAATTTCGTCATGACCGGCGACGGCCGCATCATCGAGGTGCAGGGCACCGCCGAGAAGACCCCGTTCAGCGAGGCCGAGTTCCTCGCGCTGATGGCGCTGGCGCGCAAGGGCGTCGGCCGGCTGGTCGACCTGCAGAAGATGGCGGTCGCGTGAGCAGTTCCCACCGCCAGATCACCGGGCGCCTCGTGATTGCGACCCACAATGCGGGCAAGCTCGTCGAGATGCGCGAGCTGCTGGCGCCCCACGGCGTCGAGGCGGTGTCCGCCGGCGAGCTCGGACTCGGCGAGCCGGAGGAGACCGGCGACACCTTCCAGGCCAATGCGCGGATCAAGGCCGTCGCGGCCGCAGAGGCCGCGCAGCTGCCGGCCTTCGCCGACGATTCCGGGATCGTCGTCCACGCGCTCGACGGCGCGCCGGGCATCTACTCGGCGCGCTGGGCCGGTCCGGGCAAGGATTTCGGGGCCGCGATGGCGCAGATCGAGCGGCTGCTGCAGGAGCGCGGCGCTGTCACCGCCGACAAGCGGACGGCGCATTTCGTCTCGGCGCTGTGTGTGGCCTGGCCGGACGGCCACATCGAGGAGGTCGAGGCGCGCGTCGACGGCACCCTGGTCTGGCCTCCGCGCGGCACGGCCGGCTTCGGCTACGACCCGATGTTCCTCCCTGACGGCCACGACCGCACCTTCGGCGAGATGACCAGCATCGAGAAGCACGGGCTGCCGCCGCTCGGCCTCGGCCTGTCGCACCGGGCGCGCGCCTTCGTGAAGCTCGCGGAGATCTGTCTTGAGCAGCGCTGAGAGCGAAGCGTTCGGAGTCTATGTGCACTGGCCGTTCTGCCTGTCGAAATGTCCGTATTGCGACTTCAACAGCCACGTCCGCCACGCCGCCATCGACCAGGACCGTTTTGCTCGCGCCTTCGCGCAGGAGATCGCCAACACTGCGGCGCGCACCGGGCCGCGCACCGTCAGCTCGATCTTTCTCGGCGGCGGCACGCCGTCGCTGATGCAGCCGCAGACCGTCGGCGCCATTCTCGATGCCATCGGCAAACACTGGCACGTCGCCCCCGATGTCGAGGTGTCGCTCGAAGCCAACCCGACCAGCGTCGAGGCCACGCGCTTTGCAGGCTATCGTGCGGCCGGCGTCAACCGTGTCTCACTCGGCGTCCAGGCGATGGACGATGCGTCGCTGAAGATGCTGGGACGACTGCACACCGCAGAAGAAGCGATGAAAGCGGTGGCGATCGCGCGGGGCGCGTTCGAGCGCTATTCCTTCGATCTGATCTATGCGCGGCCCGACCAGACGGCTGCGATGTGGACCGAGGAGCTGACGCGCGCGATCGGTGAAGCCGCCGAGCATCTGTCGCTGTACCAGCTGACGATCGAGGAGGGCACGCCGTTCTTCGGGCTGCACGCCGCCGGCAAGCTGAAGACGCTGGACGAGGGCCTGGCGCGCACGCTGTACGACGTCACGCAGGAGATCTGCGCCCGCCATGGCCTGCCGGCCTATGAGATCTCCAACCATGCGCGTCCCGGCGCGGAGTGCCGGCACAATCTCGTCTACTGGCGCGGCCAGGAATATGCCGGCATCGGTCCGGGCGCGCACGGGCGGCTCGATATCGAGGGCATCCGCCACGCCACCGCGACCGACAAGCGGCCGGAAGCCTGGCTGATGCGGGTCGAGACAAACGGCCACGGCGTGATGACCGACGACCTGCTCAACAGCGAGGAGCGCGCCGACGAATTCCTGCTGATGGGGCTACGCCTGAGCGAGGGCATCGATCCCCGACGCTATGCCGCGATCGCCGGACGTACGCTCGATCCGCGCCGCATTGCGCTGTTGCGCGAGGAGGGCGCCATCGCCGTGGAGCCGGACGGCCGGCTGCGCGTCACCCAGGACGGCTTCCCCGTGCTCGACGCCGTCGTCGCCGATCTCGCCGCGTGAGCTGTGGAAAGGCGTGGCTCATCATGCCGCGCCGGTGTCGGAACCCCGACCCTCCTGATGAACACGCCTCTCGGCGTGTTCATGGTCGGTGTGCTGTGCCGCCGGCTCTTGCCGCTCATGGTGAGGAGCGCCGCGCCTCCTATGCGGACCATCGCGCAACCTGCAAGCTCGCGGCGCGTCTCGAACCATGAGGTCCAGTTGGGGCCTCGCCCTTCGAGATGCCCGCCTTTGGCGGGCTCCTCAGGGTGAGGAGCAGCAGCATTCCGTGAGGTACGAGATTGCCCCGACCGCCGAACCAGCCACGCTGAACGATCTACGTCGCGCTGAAGCTCTTCGGCGCGCCGGCCACCGCCTGTCCGCCGCCCGAGCCGACGCGCATCACGGCTAGCCCGCGCTCATTGGTGCCGTCGCTGCGGAAGCGGAAGAGGCCGTCGATGCCGGCAAAGCCGGAGGCATTGGTGAGCACGTCAGGCGCGAAGCGCTGCGCGCCCTGGGTGCGCGCGAGCGCGGCGACCAGCGCCACCGCGTCGTAGGCCAAGGTCGCGGTGCGCACGGGATCGCCGCCGAAGCGCGTGCGATAGCGACCGGCAAAGGCGCGGAAGCCCGAGGGATCCGGCGCCGCATAGAGGCCGCCCTGCAGGCTGGCGCTGTTGTAGACGCGCGGATTGTCCCACAGCCCGGTACCGAGCAGCTGGATGTTGCGCAGATTGGCGCCGGCGGCCGTGAGCGCGTCCGCGGTCGCAACGACCGACTCGCCATCATCGGCCAGCAGCAGGGCATCGGCACCACCGAGCGACTGCGCGACCGCGCGCGCCGCCGCGGTGCGGTCGCCGGCATATTTCTCGAACGCCACGATGCGTCCGCCGCGCCGGCTGACCGCGGTCTTGAACGCCCCTTCCACCACGGTGCCGTAGGGATTGTCCGGCAGCAGCGCCGCGAACGACCGTTTGCCGACGCTGGCCGAGTAGTCGACGATGCGGCTGGCATCGGACTCCGGGAGGAAGCTGAGCAGATAGACGCCGCGCCCGGCGACGCTGGAATCCGTCGAGAAAGCGATGACCGAGATGTTGCGCGTGCGCGCCACCTGGGACGTTGCCGGGACCGAGCCCGCGAATAGCGGGCCGAGCAGGATCTCGGCGCCCTCGTCGCAGGCCTGTTGCGCACCTTGTTGTGCACCTTGGGGGCTGCCGGCGTCGTCCTTGATCAAGAGCTGGATGTTGGGGTTCTGAAACTCGGCGAGCGCCATCTCGGCCGCGTTCTTCATCGACTGCGCCGCGACGCCGGCGTTTCCGGAGGCCGACAGCGGCAGGATCAGCCCGACCTTCACCTGGCCATTGCCGGCCACGGCGGGCTGCTGCGGCGGACCGGACGGCGCGGTCGGCTGCTCGAACGGATTGAATCCCTGCTGCACATTGGAGCAGGCCGACACCAGCGGCGCGCCGAGGATCAGGCCAAGCGCCGTCCGCCGGGCAACCATGGGGGCTCCCGGCTTGGCATCTGGCTTGGGATGACGCGGGCCAGTCATGGCATCTCTTCGCTCGGCCGTCACCGGCCAGAAGTTCCCCATTCGCACGCCCCGAGGCCTGTGCGATTTGACTCATATTGTCGACGAATAGTTAAGCAAAACAAAAGGCTGTCAGGGCCACACCTGCGATCAAATCGACGTTTTACACGCACTATCCCCCGTTCGCGGCCGTGTGGTGGAATGCGGCCGCGCACTTGAATCTCCGATGAACGTTGAAACCCCGCGGCGCTACGGATCTTCAATTTCGGCGCACGATCGTTCCTCGGTGGCAATCCCCGGTCCGCGCCTTTAGATTATGCGGATGGGCGCCAAGGCAATCCCGAACGCATCGCCGGACAACGGCAAATCTTCCACCACATGGACTTATCTGGTGGCGGGACATTGCATTGCGGCGCAGCGAACGCGGCCTGGCCTCCACCTCGTCGCAACGCCGATCGGCAATCTCGGCGACATCACCTTGCGGGCGCTCGAAACGCTGGCCGGCGCCGATATCATCTTCTGCGAGGACACGCGCATCACGCGGCGGCTGACCGAGCGCTACGGCCTCGGCGCGGAGCTCGCCGCCTATCATGAGCACAACGCCGAGGCCGTCCGGCCGAAGATCCTGCAGCGCCTCGCCGAGGGCGCCGCCATCGCGCTGGTGTCTGACGCCGGCACGCCGCTGATCTCCGATCCCGGCTACAAGCTGGTGCGCGCCGCCTGTGAGGCCGGCCATGCGGTGACCGCATTGCCCGGCCCGTCAGCCGTGCTGGCGGCGCTGAGCGTCGCGGCGCTGCCGACAGACCGCTTCTTCTTCGAAGGATTCCTGCCGGCCAAGCAGCAGGCGCGGCGCACGCGGCTGGCGGAGCTTTCGCGGATCGACGCGACACTGGTGCTGTTCGAAGCCGGCAGCCGCGTGCTGGAGACGCTGGCCGACCTCGCCGAGGCGATGACCGGACGCCAGGGCGCGATCTGCCGCGAGCTCACCAAGCTGCACGAGGAGGTTCTGCGCGGACCGCTGACGGAGCTCGCGGCGCAAGCCGACGGGCTCGAGACGCGTGGCGAGTTCGTGCTGGTGATCGGGCCGCCGCCACGCGATGCCGAGCTGATGACCGACGGCGCCGTCGATGCGCTGCTCACCGAGCTGCTGCAGCGATCGAGCGTCAAGGATGCGGTGATGCACGCGGTCGAGCTGTCGCGCCGGCCGCGGCGCGAGGTCTATGCGCGGGCGCTCGCGCTCGCCAAGGAGACCCGAGGAGAGGGCGATGGCGGAGACTGACCGCGCCACCGACAAGCCCGCCGGAGCGCCAAAGCCTGCGAAGACCGCCTCGCCGGAGCGGGTCGCCGCGTTCCGCACCGGCCTGTCGGCCGAGGCGCGCGCGGCAGCGCTGCTGATCGCCAAGGGATATCGCATCCTCGCCAAACGCTTCCGCACGCCACATGGCGAGATCGACCTGATCGCGCGCAAGCGCGGCCTGGTCGCCTTCGTGGAGGTCAAGGCGCGCGCCTCGCTCGACGACGCCGCCTATGCGGTGACGCCGCGCCAGCAGCAGCGCATCATCGATGCCGCGCAGGCCTGGCTGATGGCGCATCCCGACCATGCCGAATTGGAGCTGCGCTTCGACGCGATTCTTGTTGCCCCGCGTAGCCTGCCGCGCCATCTCATGGCAGCCTTCGATGCCAGCCCCTGACACGAGCCACACGAGACATACCGGAATCTGCCCATGAAACTGAATGTCGCCGTCCAGATGGACCCCATCGCGCGCATCAACATCCGCGGCGACTCGACGTTTGCGATGCTGCTCGAGGCGCAGCGGCGCGGCCACGGCCTGTGCTACTACACGCCGGACAAGTTGTCCCTGCGCGGTGAGGAGCTGTACGCGCCGGTGCAGGCGCTGACCGTGCGCGACGAGGTCGGCGATCACTTCACGCTCGGCGAGCCCAAACCGACGGCGCTGACCTCGTTCGACGTCGTGCTGCTGCGCCAGGACCCGCCGTTCGATCTTGCCTACATCACCTCGACGCATTTCCTCGAGCGCATTCATCCGAAAACGCTGGTGGTCAACGATCCCGCCAGCGTGCGTAACGCGCCGGAGAAGCTGTTCGTGATGAACTTCCCGCAGCTGATGCCGCCCACGCTGATCTCACGCGATCTCGACGAGATCAACGCCTTCCGCGATCAGCACGGCGCCGTGGTGATGAAGCCGCTGCACGGCCATGGCGGCGCGGCGGTATTCCGGGTGATGCCGCAGGACATGAATTTCGGCTCGCTGTTCGACATGTTCTCCGTCACGTTCAAGGAGCCCTGGGTGATCCAGCGCTTTCTCCCCGAGGTGAAGCACGGCGACAAGCGCATCATCCTGGTCGACGGCGAGTTCGCCGGCGCGGTCAACCGCGTGCCGGCCGCGGATGATCTGCGCTCCAACATGGTGCGCGGCGGCGCGGCTCAGGCCACCGACCTCAGCGCGAGAGAGCGCGAGATCTGCGACACGCTGGGACCGGAGCTGCGCAAGCGGGGGCTGTTGCTGGTCGGCATCGACGTGATCGACGGCAACCTCACCGAGATCAACGTGACCTCGCCGACCGGCATCCGCGCGATCTCCCGCCTCGGCGGCCCGGACATCGCCGCGCGCGTGTGGGACGTGATCGAGGCGAAGCGGCGCTGAGCAGCGGTCTAGTCGAGAAGGTTCTGCCTTGAAAACTCGGTCTATCTTTCGTCATTGCGAGCGTAGCGAAGCAATCCAGAATCCCGCCCACGACCCTGGATTGCTTCGCTTCGCTCGCAATGACGGAGGAAACAGTGTTGGTGCATTTGCATTCGGAGAGGAGAACAAGTCTGCCTCTCACGTTACACGCGCACCTGCCTCCCCTCACCCTGAGGAGCCCGCCAACGGCGGGCGTCTCGAAGGGCGAGGCCCCGGCTGAGGCCTCATGGTTCGAGACGCGCCTTCGGCGCTCCTCACCATGAGGGGCGAAGCCGGCGGTACTGCACACCGGACTATGAACCAACTCTCACACCGAGGCTGCACATCGTTGCTGGGGATAAGGCCGGCGGAGACGCCGCTGACGCCGCCGCATTCCATGCTATGACGCGATCCTCATGCGTCTCGTCCTGACCACCTGGAACATCAATTCGGTGCGCCTGCGCATCGATCTCGTCGCCAAGTTCATCAAGCAGGTCCGGCCCGATGTGCTGTGCCTGCAGGAGACCAAGTGCATCGACGATGCCTTTCCGCTGAAGCGCTTCAAGCGGCTGGGTTATGAGCATGTCGCGCTGAACGGACAGAAGGGCTATCACGGCGTCGCGGTGATCTCGAAATGGCCGTTCGAGTCCACCCATGTCCGCACCTTCTGCGACAAGGTCGATTCGCGTCACATCACCGTAGCCTTCGGCGAGAAGGCGCAGCTGGCGCAGCCGCTGGTGCTGCATAATTTCTATGTGCCGGCGGGCGGCGACATTCCCGATCCCGCGCTCAATCCGAAGTTCGAGCACAAGCTGCAATTCCTGGACGAGATGAAGGCGTGCGAGCCGCTGCATCCGCGCGGCGACGACCGCCACATCCTGGTCGGCGATCTCAACGTCGCGCCGCACGAGCACGACGTCTGGTCGCACAAGCAGCTGCTGAAGGTCGTCTCGCACACGCCGATCGAAACCGAGAAGCTCTTGGCGGCGCAGAGCCATGGCGAATGGGTCGACGTCGCGCGCGAGCGCATCCCGATGTCGGAGAAGGTCTATACATGGTGGAGCTATCGCGCCGCCGACTGGACCGTCGGCGACCGTGGCCGAAGGCTGGACCACATCTGGGTGTCACGCGCGCTGAAGGACCGCGTCAGCGACTTCGACATCCTACGTGACGCGCGCAGCTGGGAGCGGCCGTCGGATCACGTGCCGGTCACCGTGACCTTGGACGTTTGACGGCGTGAGCCGGCGTTATTTGTTCACCCGCCTCCACGCCGTCATGGCCGGGCATCGTCCAGGACAAGACCGGGCATGACGACCCGGGTACTAGAATCGAGGGAAACCATCCCCCGTCACGACATCAGCTTGGCGCCGGCCATCAGGATGTCGTTGGCGATGCGGTTGGCGCGGTGGGCGAACTCGTCGCGCAGGCGGCGGGCGGCAACGGCGTCACTCTCCAGCACGCGCTGGAACAGGCTGCGCGAGATCCGTACCACGGTGGAATATTCCAGCGCGGTCGCCGTCGCCGGGCGGCGCATCTCCACAAGCAGCGCCAGCTCGCCGATCAGCATGCTGGGCTTGGCAATGATCTCGGCGCCGACCTCGTCGCTGATGCGCAACGCGCCGCGCTGGACGACATAGCCGCAATCGGCCGTGTCGCCCTCGCGAAACAAGGTCTCGCCGCTCTGGATGTTACGCTGCTCGGAGCCGATCGCGATCATCCGCAGCGAATCGCTTCCCAATAGACGCAGGGTCGGGACGCGCTCCAACAGCGCAATATCGTCTTCGATTGACATCGAGGGCCCGGGGAAGGCGAAATGGAACCAATATCATAGACGGCAAACCGCCAATCCCCGACCGTATCACGGCACCAACTTGTAGCCACCCGCCTCGGTGACGAGAATCTCTGGATTCGCGGCATCTTTCTCGATCTTCTGCCGCAGACGGTAAATATGCGTTTCCAGGGTATGGGTGGTGACGCCGGAATTGTAGCCCCAGACCTCCTGAAGCAGGGTCTCGCGCGACACCGGCTGCTGCCCGGCGCGGTACAGGAAACGCAAGATCGCGGTCTCCTTTTCCGTCAGGCGGACCTTGCGGGCATTGGCGCCGGTCAGCATCTTCGAGCCGGGGCGGAAGCTGTAGGGGCCGACCGAGAACACGGCGTCCTCGCTGGCCTCGTGCTGGCGCAGCTGGGCGCGGATGCGGGCCAGCAGCACGGCGAAGCGGAAGGGCTTGGCGACGTAGTCGTTGGCGCCGGATTCGAGGCCCAGAATGGTGTCCGAATCGGTGTCGTGCCCGGTCAGCATGATGATCGGAGCCTTGAAGCCGCCCTTGCGCAAGCTACGTACCACCTCGCGGCCGTCAGTGTCCGGCAGGCCCACATCCATCAGCACCAGATCCGGTGAATTGGCCTTTGCCGCGCTCGCCCCCTTAGCGCCGGTATCGACGGCCTGGGCTTCGAACTCGTCATGCAGCGAGAGCTGCTCCATCAGGGTGTCGCGCAGATCGGTGTCGTCGTCCACGATCAGGATCTTGCGGGCATTGGCCATAGGTACAATCCTCTTGGGGGCGCCGGCGAGAATCCGGATAAAGGGGCGCCGCAGCGGTGGGCAAACAGGCTCATGAGCCCTGTTTCGTCTTGAAGTAGGGGGCTGTTACCGATTCACAAGCGCCAGCCACTCTACTCCAGAATTGGGCAGGGAATGCGATGAAAGTCCTGTTCGTCCCTCGGCGCGGACCATTCGCCGACATTAAGGCAATTGCCGGGCAATCCATGGCAATGAAAAGGCACGTTGTTTCATGTCTTTATGGACGAGGTGCGTTGGTATGCCAGCAAGCCTGATCTCGATTCGCACGGCGGCGGGGTCGCGGCAGCGCGGCTGGCTGACGGTGTTGGGCCATGTGATCCCGGTGGCGCTCGGCCGGGGCGGCGTGCTGGCCAACAAGCGCGAGGGCGACGGCGGCACCCCGCGCGGCACATTCCACCCACGCCGGCTGTGGTGGCGGGCCGACCGCCATCCTCGTCCCCGGACGTTCCTGCCGGTCCGCCCGATCCGGCCTGAGGACGCCTGGTGCGAGGATCCCGCCGACCGGCACTACAACCAGCCGATCCGGCTGCGCGGCGATCAGCCCGGTGACCGGCTGGCGCGCCAGGATCACCTGTACGACTTCATCATCGAGATCGACCACAACACGCGGCCGCGGGTCCCCGGCCGCGGCAGCGCCGTGTTCCTGCATCTGGCGCGACCGCAGTTCGGGCCGACCGCCGGTTGCGTGGCGATGACCCGGCCGGCGATGCTGCGGCTGTTGCAAAGGATCGGTCCGCGCACCAGGATCTTCATCTCATAAAAGAGGAGACGGGGAGGACATCATGCGAGCGACCGATCAGCCTGCCGGCGCCTCGGCCATCCTACGCTGGCATTGGCTGCAGGGAAGCAAGCTGAGCGAGTTGCCGCCGAAGCTGCGCCCGCGCGACAGGGCGGCGGGCTACGCGATCCAGGCCGAGCTCGAGAAGCACTCGGACAAGCCGTTGTTCGGCTGGAAGATTGCCGCGACCAGCGAAGCCGGGCAGCGCCATATCAACGTTGCCGGCCCGATGGCCGGGCGCATCCTCGCCGAGACGGTCCTGCCGGTGGACGGCACGGCCTCGATGGCCGGCAACCTGATGCGCGTCGCCGAGCCGGAATTCGCCTTTCGCTTCGGCGTCGACCTGCCGCCGCGGCCGACACCCTATGACGTGGCCGAGGTGCTCGCGGCCGTCGACACGCTGCACCCGGCGATCGAGATCCCTGATTCGCGGTTCGCCGAGTTCGTCGGCGCCGGCGAAGCGCAACTGATCGCGGACAATGCCTGTGCGCATCTGTTCGTGCTGGGCGAGCCGACATCAGCCGACTGGCGCAGCCGTGATCTCGTCGAAGAGCGGCCCCGCATCTCGCTCAAGGGCGAGACGTTCATAGGCCATGGCCGCAATGTGCTCGGCGATCCCCGGATCGCGCTGGCCTGGCTGGTCAACGAGCTGCGCGAGCTTGGCATCACCGTGCGGGCCGGGCAGGTGATAACCACCGGAACCTGCCATCCGCCGCTGCCGATCACCGGCGGCGATCACATGGAAGCTGATTTTGGCGACCTGGGGCGGGTGTCGGTCAGGTTCGACTGACAGATGGCGGTCATCGCGAGCGCGGCTCGGGCGGCACCTCGCCTAGCGGTGGCCGAAGATCGCCGAGCCCACCCGCACATGGGTGGCGCCGAACTGGATCGCGGCGGCGAAATCGGCGCTCATGCCCATCGACAAGTTTGCCAGCCCGTTGCGGGCCGCGATCTTGGCCGTGAGCGCAAAATGCGGACCCGGCGCCTCGTCGACCGGCGGGATGCACATCAGGCCGGAAATCTCGAGTCCGTAATCCCGTCGGCAGGCGGCGATGAAGGCGTCGGCATCGCCAGGCGCGATGCCCGCCTTCTGCGGCTCCTCGCCGGTGTTGATCTGGACGAACAGCTGCGGATGCCGGCCCTGGGCGCCGATCTCCTTGGCCAGCGCCGAGCACAGGCTCGGACGGTCGACCGAGTGGATGGCATGGAACAGCGCCACCGCCTCCTTGGCCTTGTTGGACTGCAGCGGTCCGATCAGGTGCAGCGACAGCCCCGGATGCGCCGCCATCATGACAGGCCATTTCCCCTTGGCTTCCTGAACCCGGTTCTCGCCGAACACGCGCTGGCCCGCCAGGATCACGGGCTCGATCGCGTCAGCGGCGAAGGTTTTCGACACCGCGATCAGCGTCACCGCGGAGCGGTCGCGCTTGGCGTCGCTGCAGGCGCGCTGGATCTCCTGCTCGACCGCCGCGAGCGCGGATGGTGAAGACGAGGTTGCTACGGTCGAGTCGGGCACGATGACATCCGTGGTTCGGTAGATTTACGGGTTTGGCTGCAATTTTACGGAGTTCGAAAAAGGGTTCTTGAACCCTTCCCCTTACCCTGCTCGCCGGGGGTAGGGGACAGAAATGCCAAGCATCCGCTTCAATCGCAATAGAGTGAAGCTGAACCGGCTGATGGGGATCCGCGCGCGTCTGGCGCTGCTCGCCCTGATCCTGGTGGCGCCGCTGATGCTGGAACGCGCCCGCTCGCTGGAAAGCGCCAGAACCCGGCAGATCGCGCTCGCCTCCGAAGAATTCTTTGCCCTCGCCCGCCAAAGCGCCGACATGCAGCGCGAAGTCATCATGTCGGTGGAAACCGTGCTGAAGTCGACGGCCTATGTCCGGGCCTCGGCCGCCGGCATCAGCCGCAGCTGCGACATGATGCGGGCCAGCCTGCCGACGACGCTGCCCTGGATCCGCACCTTGATGATCGCCGGCCGCGACGGCCGCATCCAGTGCTCGACCAACAACCAATATGTCGGGCTCGATTTCAGCGACCGGCCTTATTTCCGTGGCGCCCAGGAGGCGCGCGACTTCGTCTTCAGCGACTATCTGCTGTCGAAGCCCACGCAGATGCCGATTGTGATGGCGGCCTATCCGGTCGGCGCGATCACCGGCGAGCCGGATGCGGTGATGCTGGCCAGCGTGAACCTGGAATGGATGTCCAAGATCATGAGTAATCTTGGCGGCCGTCCGGGCATCACCGCGGTGCTGATCGACAGCGAGGGAACCGTGCTGGCGGCGCCGGCCGATCGCACCGAGCTCATCGGACGTCCGCTCGACAGCGTGCCGTTGTTGTCGGCCGTCGCCGAGACTGCGATGAGCTCGAGCAAACAATCGGACACGATGAGCTTCACGGCGGCCGACGGCTCGAAGCGCGCCATCACCTTCACCCGCATCACCGACACCGGATCGCGCCTGATCGTGAGCATCGACGAGACGCGCGTCACCGCCGCGATCGATCGCGAGATCCGCAACGCCTATCTGCAGGCCGGCCTGGTCTGCCTGATGGTGCTCCTCGGTGCGCTGATCGCCGCCGAGAAGCTGATCGTGAAGCCGGTCAACATGCTCGCGGCCACCGCCAAGCGCTTCGGTCTTGGCCATTGGTCGGCGCGGGTCGCCACCAAGCATCTGCCGTCGGAATTCGTGCCGCTGGCGAAGTCGTTCAATGCGATGGCCGCCAAGCTGGGCCAGCGCGAGCGCGAGCTGGTGGCCGCCAACGACCGGCTCACGGTCATGGCGTCGATCGACATGCTCTCGGGCCTTGCCAACCGGCGCGGCTTCCAGAACCGCATCGACGTCGAATGGGATCGCGCGCAGCAGACCGGGAGCGATCTGTCGCTCCTGATGATCGATGTCGACCATTTCAAGCTCTACAACGACACCTATGGTCATCCCGAAGGTGACGCCTGCCTGTCGCGGCTCGGCGAGACGCTGGCGCAGATCGCGGGCGCGACAACGGCCTTCGCCGGCCGCTACGGTGGCGAGGAATTCTGTCTGCTGCTCCCGGGCATGAGCGCCAGGCAGGCGCTGGAGATCGGCGAGCTGGTCCGCGCCGCGGTGCTCGAGCTGGAGCTGCCGCATGCGACGTCCGTTCACCAATGCGTCACCGTCAGCGTCGGGGTCGCGTCGACCCGGCCCAATGCGGCGCTGACACCCGCCGACCTGATCGAAGCGGCCGACGCCGCGCTCTATGCCGCCAAGCATCGTGGTCGCAACACGGTCGTCGCGCATGGTTTCGGCGATGTCCTGGAGGCTGACAGTGACGTCGCACGCGCCGGCTGAGCCGGCACCGCGAAAGCCGGTCAGCCAACGGCCAGCTTGCGATCGAGCTCGAGCTCGGTCACCACGCGATTGCGGCCGAGCTTCTTGGCCAGATACAGCGCGCGATCGCAGCGATCGATCAGATCGGCCATCGACTCGCCGAACTGGAACTGGCCAACGCCGATCGAGACCGTGATCTGCGGCAGGACCTCGCCGGTCGAGCGGCGGGTGAACTGACAGTCGGCAATGGTGCGCCGGATGCGCTCTGCCATTCCCGTGCAGCCTTCGAGATCGGTCTCCGGCAGCACCGCGATGAGCTCCTCGCCGCCATAGCGGGCGGGAAGATCCTTCTCGCGCACGCGCTCGCGCAGCGCCTTGGCGACGAGGCGCAGCACCTGGTCGCCGACGCCGTGACCATAATTGTCGTTGAACTTCTTGAAGTGGTCGACGTCGATCAGGAGAATGCTGAGCGGCTCGTCGCGCTCCATCGCCTCGATCTGCGCATGACGGAAGAACTCCTCGAGCGCGCGGCGGTTCGGCAGACCGGTGAGCGTATCGGTGCGCGCACGCTGCTCCGACTTGTTGAGCGAGTCGCGGATGGTGTCGAGCTCGCGCGACTTCTCGGCAAAGCTCGCTTCCAGCTTCGCGGCACGCGCGGTCGCCTGGGCCAGCTCGCTGACGAGATTTTCGATCAGGATCTTCGGATCAACGCCCTGCTCGCTGCGCTCGGCGACGCCGTCGATCGCGGCCATGTGTGTGCGGTTGTCGGCGATCGCGGCCGTCAAATAGCTCTTGGCGGAGTCCATCACGCCATGCAGCTGCTGCGACACTTTATGGACGACGGCCGCTTCCGTGCCCTGCTGGCCGATATAGGTGTCGAACAGCGCCTGGTTGGTGGTCTTGTCGAACTTGCGCTTGTTGCTGACGAGGATGTCGACGGCGCGCTTGAGGTCGGACGCGGAGCCGAGGGAGTATTTGAACCACAGATGGAAGTTGTTAGGCGTCGGTGGTACGCGCTGTTGGGCCATGGATTTCATGGCCTTTTCCGCGACAGTCGTCGCGTACTCGAAGTCAAGCTCGTCGAACGTAGCGCCGGACACGATGTGGAGTGACCCCAGATGCGGGCGGATGCCTGGATGTATGCACTCAGTCTCCCATTCAAGTCTTAACCGCGCCTCAACCCGACCTCCGACACTCCCGCCGGGGTGCGCAAAAAACCCGCGATTACCGCCGCTTAGCAGCTGCCCGAAATGGTATCATCATCTGCCGCCCCATTGACCCGCATGCCGCTTTTGTGGCCTAGTCCGCCGTCGAAAAACGACGCGAATCCTCGAAAATTACAAGCGATTCCATGACATCCGAACGCTACAACGCCCGTGAAGCCGAGCCGCGCTGGCAGCGCCAGTGGGACGAGAAGGCGATTTTCGCCACCAAGAACGACGATCCGCGTCCGAAATACTACGTACTCGAGATGTTTCCCTATCCGTCGGGACGCATCCATATCGGCCATGTCCGTAATTATACGCTGGGCGACGTGCTGGCGCGATTCATGCGCGCCAAGGGCTTCAACGTGCTGCATCCGATGGGGTGGGATGCGTTCGGCCTGCCGGCGGAAAACGCCGCGATCGAGCGAAAGGTGGCGCCGAAGGCCTGGACCTACGACAACATCGCCGCGATGAAGAAGCAGCTGCGCTCGATCGGCCTGTCGCTGGACTGGGCGCGCGAGTTCGCGACCTGCGATCCGTCCTACTACAAGCACCAGCAGAAGATGTTCCTGGACTTCATGCAAGCCGGGCTAGTGGAGCGCGAGCAGCGCAAGGTGAACTGGGATCCGGTCGACATGACCGTGCTCGCCAACGAGCAGGTGATCGACGGCCGCGGCTGGCGCTCCGGTGCGGTGGTCGAACAGCGCGAGATGAACCAGTGGGTGTTCAAGATCACGAAGTACTCGCAGGAGCTGCTGGACGCGCTCGACGGGCTGGACCGCTGGCCGGACAAGGTGCGGCTGATGCAGCGCAACTGGATCGGCCGCTCCGAAGGCCTGCTGATCCGCTTCGCGCTGGATCCGAAGACTGTGCCCGCCGGCGAGAGCGAGCTGAAGATCTTCACCACGCGGCCGGACACGCTGTTCGGCGCCAAGTTCATGGCGATCTCGGCCGACCATCCGCTGGCGCAGGCGGCTGCCGCGAAGAACCCCGAGCTCGCTGCGTTCATCGCCGAGATCAAGCGCATCGGCACCGCGCAGGAGGCGATCGACACCGCCGAGAAGCAGGGTTTTGACACCGGCATCCGCGCCGTGCATCCGTTCGACCCGAGCTGGACCCTGCCGGTCTATGTCGCCAACTTCGTGCTGATGGAATACGGCACCGGCGCCATCTTTGGCTGCCCGGCGCATGACCAGCGCGACCTCGACTTCGTCAACAAATACGGCCTCGGCAACACGCCGGTGGTCTGCCCCGAGGGTCAGGACCCCGCGAGCTTCGTGATCACCGACACCGCCTACGACGGTGACGGCCGCATGATCAATTCGCGCTTCCTCGACGGGATGACGATCGCGCAGGCCAAGGACGAGGTCGCCAAGCGGCTGGAGAGCGAGCAGCGTGGCGGCTCGCCGATCGGCGAGCGCCAGGTCAATTTCCGCCTGCGCGACTGGGGCATCTCGCGGCAGCGCTATTGGGGCTGCCCGATCCCGGTGATCCATTGCGCCACATGCGATGTGGTGCCGGTCCCGGCTGGGGATCTGCCGGTGGTGCTGCCGGACGACGTCACCTTCGACAAGCCAGGCAACGCGCTGGATCACCATCCGACCTGGAAGCACGTCACCTGCCCGAAATGCGGTGGCAAGGCCACGCGCGAAACCGACACCATGGACACGTTCGTGGATTCGTCCTGGTACTTCGCGCGCTTCACCGATCCGTGGAACGAGACCGCGCCGACGACGCCCGCGGTCGCCAACCGGATGATGCCGGTCGACCAGTATATCGGCGGCGTCGAGCACGCGATCCTGCACCTGCTGTACAGCCGGTTCTTCACCCGCGCGATGAAGGCGACCGGCCACGTCGCGATGGACGAGCCGTTCGCCGGCATGTTCACGCAGGGCATGGTGGTGCACGAGACGTATCAGAAGGCTGACGGCACCTACGTCAATCCGGCCGACGTGAAGATCGAGGTTGGCGGCAATGGCCGCCGCGCGGTGCTGACCGCGACCGGCGAGGACATCACGATCGGCCCGATCGAGAAGATGTCGAAGTCGAAGAAGAACACCGTCGACCCCGACGACATCATCGAGAGCTACGGCGCCGACGTCGCGCGCTGGTTCATGCTGTCGGACTCGCCGCCGGACCGCGACGTGATCTGGAGCGACGAGCGCGTCCAGGGCGCGGCGCGCTTCGTCCAGCGTCTGTGGCGGCTGGTCAACGAATCGGTCGCGGCGTCCGCCGAGGCCCCCTCCTCCCGTCCGGCCAATTTCAGCGCGGACGCGCTGGCGCTGCGCAAGGCGGCGCATGGTGCGCTCGACAAGGTGACCGGCGGCATCGAGCGGCTGCACTTCAACGTCTGCCTGGCGCATATCCGCGAATTCGCCAATGCCTTGGCCGACGTGCTGGCAAAGCCGGCCAAGCCGGCGCCGGACCTCGCCTGGGCGACCCGCGAGGCGGCCGGCATCCTGGTGCAGCTGTTCTCGCCGATGATGCCGCATCTGGCCGAGGAATGCTGGCAGGTGCTCGGTCACTCCGGGCTGATCTCTGAGGCCTCCTGGCCGCAAATCGAACGAGATTTGCTGGTTGAGGACAGCATGACCCTGGTCGTGCAGGTCAACGGCAAGAAGCGCGGAGAAGTCACAGTCGCCAGCAACGCGCAGAATCCGGAAATTGAGTCTGCCGTTTTGGCCCTCGATGCAGTAAAAGTCGCGCTGGATGGCAAGCCCGTCCGCAAGGTGATCATTGTTCCCAAGAGGATCGTGAATGTCGTCGGCTAGGTTTCGGATCGCTGCACGCCTGATCGCCGTGGCCGCGCTGGCTGGGCTGACGGCTGGCTGCTTCCAGCCGATGTATGCCGAGCATGCCGACGGCACCCCGGGCCTGCGCGACAAGCTCATGGGCGTCGAGCTGCCGCCGGTCGACAAGCCGAACGCCTCGCCCGAGGCACGCCTCGGCGTCGCTATCCGCAACTCCCTCGCCTTCAAGCTCTACGGCACTGCCACGGGAACGGCGCCGACGCACAAGCTGGTGCTGAAGTTCCAGACCAGCCGCTCCTCGCTGATCGTCTCGCAGACCACCGGTCTGCCGACGACCGAAAATGTCGGCATCGACGTCCAGTACAATCTGGTCGAGCTGGCCACCAACAAGTCGGTGATGACCGGCACGACCTTCGCGCGCACGTCCTACGACATTCCCGGCTCCTACCAGCGTTTCGCCCGGCAGCGAGCGTTCAACGATGCCGAGGACCGCGCCTCGGAGGAGGTCGCGGAGAAGATCAAGACGCGGCTCGCGGCCTATTTCACCGCGGGCACCTGACGCACGGCTGACACCGCCGTGGTCGCGCTGCGCGGACGAGACATCGACGCCTTTCTCGCCAAGCCGGACGCGGCCCGTCCGCTGATCCTGCTGTATGGTCCGGACGCGGGCCTGGTCCGCGAACGAGCCGAGGCGCTAATCGCCTCCGCCGTCGACAATCCCGACGATCCGTTTTCCGTCGTGCGCCTCGATGGCGACGAGCTCGCTGCCGAGCCGTCGCGCCTGGTCGACGAGGCGATGACCGTGCCGCTGTTCGGCGGCCGCCGCGCCATCCGTGTCCGCGCCGGATCGCGTATCTTCGCCAGTGGCGTCGAGACACTGAGCCAGATGAATGTGCGCGACTGCCGGATCGTCATCGAGGCCGGCGACATCCGGCCCGATTCGCCGCTGCGCAAGATCTGCGAAAAGGCCGCGACCGCCGTGGCGATTGGCTGCTATCCCGACACGGAGCGCGATCTCGCCAGGCTGATCGACGACGAACTGCGCACCGCTAATCTGCGCATGGCGCCAGATGCGCGGTCATATCTGATGGCGCTGCTCGGCGGCGACCGCCAGGCGTCGCGCAACGAGATCCGCAAGCTGACGCTGTTCGCGCATGGCGAAGGCGAGGTGACGCTCGACCATGTGATGGCGGTGGTCGCCGATGCCTCCGAGATGAAGCTCGACCCGATCGTCGACGGCGCCTTCGGCGGCAAGCCCGACGTGGTCGAGACCGAGTTCGGCAAGGCGATGATCGCCGGCACCTATCCCGGTGTGATCATCTCGGCGGCGCAGCGTCATGCGGCGTGGCTGCACAAATCGGCGCTCGCCGTCGCTTCGGGCGCGCCGGTCTCCTCCATCCTCGAGGGTGGGTTTCCGCGGCTGCACTTCTCGCGCAAGCCGAGCGCCGAAGTCGCGCTGCGCAACTTCTCCCCTGCCCGGCTGCTGCCGATCATCGACCAGCTGGCCACGGCCGCGCTCGACATGCGCAAGCAGCCGGGACTGGCGGCCGCGATCGCGCAGCGGACGTTGCTGTCGATCGCCGTGGCGGCACGGCGGAAGGGATGATGATTCAGAATGGGGCTCAGGCGGCAGCGGTGTCGAAGACATCGGCTCGTTGACGCGCGACGTCGAATACGTAGTCCCAGTGAACCCGAGACGCCTCCCCAATCGCCGCCGTCATTCCTGGCCAAGATACCGCCCCAACTTGGCCACCGCTTTATCCGCGTCATTGCGAGCGCAGCGAAGCAATCCAGAGTCCCGTCCACGCCCCTGGATTGCTTCGCTGCGCTCGCAATGACGGACGAAAGAGCTGCAATTACTTTGGACTAATAGCTCGTCATGCTCGGGCTTGACCCGCCTGCGCGGCCGAAGCCGCTTCGGCGCGGCGAAGGCCCGGGCATCCATCAACTTGGGGTTTCTGAAAGATGGATGGCCGGGTCGAGCCCGGCCATGACAAAGGTGAGAGCAGAACGACCTAACAGGAGCCTCGAGGGAGGAAATCGCGGCGACGCAGTTAGCGGGTCCGAGCTGACACCTAACCCTGCTCCAGCCGCCGCATCACCTCATCCAGCTGCTCGAGGCTGCGGTAGGTGATCTGCACGGTGCCGCCGGGGTCGCGGTGGCTGATCGACAGGGTGAGGCCGAGCGCATCGCCGACGCGCTTCTCCAACGCGAGCGTGTCGGCGTCCTTTTTCTCGGGCGCGGCGCTGCCGCCGGCGCTGCGCGGCTTCTGCGGCTTGCGCTCGGGCACACCCTCCTCATGCGCGAGCGCCTCGGTCTGGCGGACGTTCAAACCCTCGGCGATGATCTTCTTCGCCGCCGTCAACGGGTCCGGCAGATTGATCAGCGCGCGCGCATGGCCGGCGGAAATCTCGCCGGTGGCGATGAAGCCCTGCACCTCGGCCGGCAGCTTGGTCAGCCGCATCATGTTGGCGACGTGGCTGCGGCTCTTGCCGACGATCTTGGCGATCTCTTCCTGGTTGCGTTTGAACTCGTTGGCGAGCGCGTGATAGCCCTGCGCCTCCTCCATCGGGTTCAAGTCCTCGCGCTGCACGTTCTCGATGATCGCGAGCTCCAGCGCATCGCTGTCGCTGACGTCGACCGGGACGATCGGCACCTCGTGCAGGCCGGCGGCCTGCGACGCCCGCCAGCGGCGCTCGCCGGCGATGATCTCGTAGCGATCCTGCTGGCCCTTGATCGGACGCACCACGATCGGCTGGATCACGCCGTGCTGCTTGATCGAAGCCGAGAGCTCGGCGAGTTCGCCGTCGGAAAACGTCTTGCGCGGGTTGCGCGGGTTCGGCTTGAGAAACTCGATCGGCACCTTGCGCTGATTGCGCGGCCGCTCCGGCGGCGCGCCGGCCTCGCGGTTCACGTCACCGATCAGACTGGCCAGGCCCCGGCCCAAACGCGATCGCGACTCGTCCGCCATCGCCTTCTCCTTTGGATTCACGTCACGCTCCACTTGCGTCCTGCTGCCGAACCGCGGCGTCGGCGCAATGAAAAGGGATTGCGAATCCCGCTGCCGGTATTCGCCGTCATCCTCGATCGAGGTCCGGCTGACGTGATGTCGGCCGGCGCCATGGCACTCGGTTAGTTGGCGCGCAGGTCGCGCTCGCGCTGGATGACCTCGGTCGCGAGCTTGAGATAGGCTTCGCTGCCGACGCATTTCAGGTCATACACCAGCACCGGCTTGCCGTAGGACGGCGCCTCCGAGATGCGGACGTTGCGCGGGATCATCGTGTTGTAGACCTTCGATCCCATGAACTGGCGGACGTCGGCGACGACCTGGTTGGACAGGTTGTTGCGCGAGTCGAACATGGTCAGCACGATGCCGTGGATCGACAGGTTCGGGTTCAGGGTCGAGCGCACCTGCTCCACGGTCTGCAGCAACTGCGACAGACCTTCGAGTGCGAAGAACTCGCACTGCAGCGGCACCAGGATCGCATCCGATGCGGCCATCGCATTGACCGTCAGCAGGTTCAGCGACGGCGGGCAGTCGACCAGCACATAGGTGTAGTCGTTCTCCGGCGAGACGTTGTTGTTGAGGCCGGCGATCGCGTCGCGCAGACGGAAGGCGCGGTTGGCGCTGGTGCCGAGCTCGAGCTCGAGGCCTGACAGGTCCATGGTCGAGGACGCGATGTGCAGCCGCGGCACAGCGGTAGCGACCACGGCGTCGCGCAGCGAGGCTTCGCCGATCAGGACGTCATAGGTCGAGCAGTTGCGGCTGCCGCGGTCGATGCCGAGACCCGTGGAGGCGTTGCCCTGGGGATCGAGATCAACGATCAGCACGCGCTCGCCGATCGCGGCCAGCGCAGTGCCGAGATTGATCGCGGTCGTGGTCTTGCCGACCCCGCCCTTCTGGTTGGCGAGCGCCAGGATGCGCGGATGCCCCTCTGGGTGCGGAGCCCTATCTTCTTGATAAATCTGATCAATTACGGACATGCGCGGTCGCCATGGTTGTTGCTGCGGGTATTCAGCTTCGTCGCTCGATGCAATCGATTGCGACGATCCAGCCCTGCCCGCCCGTCCGGCTGGAATGAAGTTTCGGCTCAATTTTCCAATACTTGGTAGATTCGGTCAATTCCGCATCTACATCTTGACCCTTGAGAAACAGCGCTTTCGCGCCTTTTTTCACCAAGGGCTCCGCAAAGCCGACGAGTTGGTGTAGCGGAGCCAGCGCGCGTGCGGTCACGCAATCGACTCGCCCGCTCCACTTCTCCACGATATCCCCGATCTCTGACAAATGCACTGTCCCAGGTGAGCCGGTGACGCGAATTGCTTCGCGTAGGAACGCCGCCTTCTTGGCGATGCGCTCCACCAGATGGACCTTTGCACCGGGCCGTTCGGCGAGCGCGCAAGCGAGCACGACGCCGGGGAAGCCGCCGCCGCTGCCGAGGTCGACCCAGAAGCTGGCCTCGGGCGCGAGATCGAGCAGTTGGAGCGAATCCGAAATGTGCCGCGTCCAGAGATGCGGCAAGGTGGACGGCGCGACCAGATTGGTCTTGGCCTGCCACTCCAGCAGCAACGCGATGTAGCGATCGAGGCGCCGCTCGGTTTCACGTGAAACGGGAGTCAGCGCCAGAGCCGCCGCCTTGTCAGATGCGAGCTCATTCCGTGCCGCTGCGGACGATGTCGGTTTCACGTGAAACGTTCCTCAGCTCGCAGCCTTGTTGCGCCGAGCTTCGCGGCGAAGATACGCCGCAAGAATTCCAAGCGCCGCCGGCGTCATCCCATCGATCCGACCGGCCTGCCCGATCGTCCACGGCTTCGCCGCGGTCAGCTTGGCGCGCGCCTCGTTCGACAGACCTGGGACGATCGCATAGTCAATGTCGCCCAGCACCAAGCCCTCGTCGCGCCGGAAGGCGTCGACGTCCTCGCTCTGCCGGCGGACGTAGACGTCATATTTGGCATCGATCTCGAGATGGGTGGCTACGACCGGATCGATCGCTTCGAGCTCGGGCCAGATCGACCGCACCTTCGCGAAGTCGATCTCGGGATAGGCCATCAGCTCGAACGCCGAGCGGCGCTGGCCATCCCTGTTGAGCGTAAGCCCGTGCTTCGCGGCCTCGTTCGGCGTGATCGTCAGCGACGTCGCGACAGCTCGCGCCGCCTGCAGCGCCGCCAGCTTGCGTCGGTGGAAACGCACCCGCTCACCTCCGACACAGCCGAGCGCGATGCCCTTGTCGGTCAGCCGCTGATCGGCATTGTCGGCGCGAAGGGTCAGGCGATACTCGGCGCGCGAGGTGAACATCCGATACGGCTCGGTGATGCCTCGGGTCACCAGGTCGTCAATCATGACGCCGAGATAGCCGTCGGCGCGATCGAACACGATCGGCGCTCCGCCTCCGGCGGCGAGCGCGGCGTTGATACCTGCCACCAGACCCTGGGCTGCGGCCTCCTCGTATCCCGTGGTGCCGTTGATCTGGCCGGCCAGAAACAGACCTTTCATCCGCTTGGTTTGCAGGGTCGGCTCGAGCTCGCGCGGATCGACGTGATCATATTCGATGGCATAGCCCGGACGGATCATGCGGACCCGCTCCAATCCTGGAATGGTCGGAAGCAGCGCGAGCTGAACCTCTTCCGGCAATGAGGTGGAGATGCCGTTGGGATAAACCGTGGAGTCGTCGAGCCCTTCCGGCTCGAGGAAGATCTGGTGCCCGTCGCGGTCGCCGAAACGGACGATCTTGTCCTCAACGGACGGGCAATAGCGCGGGCCGGTCGACTTGATCTGGCCGGAATACATCGGCGAGCGATGGACGTTGGCGCGGATCACCTCGTGGGTCGCGATCGTCGTCCGGGTGATACCGCACTGGATCTGCGGCGTCGTGATCGTCTCGGTCAGCACGGAGAATGGCTCGGCCGGATCGTCACCCGTCTGCATCTCGACCGCACCCCAATCGATCGTGGTGCCGTCGAGCCGTGGCGGCGTCCCGGTCTTGAGACGACCCAGATTGAAGCCGATGGCTTCAAGCGAGCGCGACAAGCCGAGCGCCGGCGCTTCGCCGACCCGGCCGGCCGGCCAGGTCTTCTCCCCGAGATGGATCAGGCCGCGCAGGAATGTGCCGGTGGTGATCACCACCGCCCCACAGGCCAGGGATCGGCCGTCAGCCAGTTTGATCCCTGTCACGCGACCATCGACAACGATCAGGTCATCCGCTTCTCCTTCGACCACCGCAAGGTTGGTGGTCTCGCGGATCGCGGACTGCATCGCGGCGGCATAGAGCTTGCGATCCGCCTGGGCGCGCGGACCGCGGACGGCCGGTCCCTTCCGCCGGTTCAGAACCCGAAACTGGATACCGCCGGCGTCTGCGACCCGCCCCATCAGACCGTCGAGCGCGTCGACCTCGCGGACCAGATGCCCCTTGCCCAAGCCGCCTATGGCAGGATTGCAGGACATCGCGCCGATGGTCGCGAACCGATGCGTGACCAGGGCAGTGCGCGCGCCCATGCGGGCGGAGGCGGCCGCGGCCTCACAGCCGGCGTGGCCACCGCCAATGACGATGACGTCGTAGGATGTATGTTCGGTCATGGCAGCTTATCTAGCGATTGGCGACGACGCCCGGAAGACGTTTCACGTGAAAAAGGAGTTCGGCACGTCGCCATGTTTCACGTGAAACAGCGCACATCGCCGAAGGTGACCGTGTTTCACGTGAAACTCCGAGAGACGTATGCCTGTTTCACGTGAAACGTTTGACGATCGGTTAACCAAACAACCTTTGCTTAAGGATATCGGAGCCGATGGCGTCTCCGCTATCTACTTTCCGATGCAGAACTCTCGGAAGATCACATCGAGCAGATCCTCGACATCGACCCGCCCCAGCAGCCGGCCGAGGGCCAACGCGGCGATCCTCAGTTCCTCGGCGACGAGTTCCTCGCCAAGATCGACCGTGTCCAGACTTCGCTGAAGCGCATCAGCCGTCTGCCGAAGGGATTGTCTCTGACGCTCCCGGGTGATGAGTCCGCTCTCGGTCGAACCAAAGAAGTTGCGGGCGAAGCCCACGAGAGCATCCAGCAGCGCCCCCATCCCTGCTCCGCTCCTTGCGGAGATCCCAAATGTCCGGCTCGCCTTTGTATCGGGCCGTGTGGCCCGTTCTGCGCCGTCCAGATCTGTCTTCGTCCGAACCAGCCAGAGCGGCGTTTCACCTTGCCGTTCCACCTCGGCGCCGTCGTGCTCCGACAACCAAAGAACCAGGTCAGCGTGAGCCGCGCGGTCCCGCGCCCGCCGGACACCCTCCTGCTCGACCGGATCGTCGGTCTCCCGGATGCCCGCGGTGTCGATCACCGTCACCGGATAGCCGTCGAGGTCGAGCTGGACTTCGATAAGATCCCGCGTCGTGCCGGCCTGGGGCGAGACGATCGCCACCTCGCGCCGCGCCAGCTGGTTCATCAAGGTCGATTTGCCAGCATTGGGTGGTCCAGCAATGACGACGGTGAGACCGTCACGGAGCCGCTCGGCCCGCCCCTGCGCTGCCAGCACGGCTTCGATCTCTAAGAGGAGCTGTTGAACTCGCGACAGCGCCGGCGCCAACAGCTCCGCGGGCACGTCGCCTTCATCGGAGAAGTCGATTCCGGCCTCGATCAGGGCCGCGGCTTCGATGATCTGCTCGCGCCATCTTCGCACTTTGTCACCGAGCAAACCTTTCAACTGCCGCAGCGCCTGGCGCCGCTGGCGATCCGTGTCGGCATGAATGAGATCGTCGAGACCTTCGGCCTCGGTCAGATCGAGCTTGCCGTTCTCGAACGCACGCCGCGTAAACTCGCCCGGCTCTGCTGGACGTAGCTCGGGCGTCTCGGACAACACCCCGAACAACGTCGCGATGACCGCGCGGCTACCATGGATGTGGAGCTCGACGACGTTCTCGCCGGTGGCGCTAGCCGGGGCTGGAAACCACAGCACCACGGCATCGTCGATCGGCTCGCCCTGGGGATCGCGCAACAACGCGCGTGTTACCAGGCGCGGCGCCGGCATCTTCCCGGCCAACATCTGAAGAGCGGCGCCTGCATGTGGACCCGACAGCCGGACGATGGCGATCGCGCTCGGCAGTCGCCCGGAGGACAGTGCGAAGATGGTCTGGTCGTGAGGATGCATGAGCCTCAGTTGGGCGCAGTGGGCCGGAAAGACAATCGGTTTGCGGGGTCATGCTTTACGCCGAATGGCCATGCCGCACGGCAACCCGAGACCCTGATCCTGAGGAGCTGCGCAGCAGCGTCTCGAAGCTTGAGGCCCCGCTGTGCCCTATCGGCTTGCTGATCAGCGAGAAGATGGATGCCCGGGTCAGGCCCTGGCATGACGACGGTGGGACATCGTGCGCAAAACGTCGACCAGCACGTGAGTCCCCACATGAAATGGGTCGCAAAAAAAGGGGCGCTCCGAAGAGCGCCCCTCCAAATCCTGTCATCGCAGCCGCGATCAGGTGTTCATCGACTCGAAGAACTCGGCATTGCTCTTGGTGCTGCGGAGCTTATCGAGCAGGAAGTCGATCGCGTCCATGGTGCCCATCGGGTTGAGGATACGGCGGAGGACGTACATCTTCTTGAGGTTCTGCGGCTCGGTGATGAGCTCTTCCTTGCGGGTGCCGGAGCGGGCGATGTCGATCGCCGGGAAGGTGCGCTTGTCGGCGACCTTGCGGTCGAGAATGAGTTCGGAGTTACCGGTGCCCTTGAACTCTTCGAAGATGACCTCGTCCATACGGCTGCCGGTGTCGACCAGAGCGGTAGCGATGATGGTCAGCGAGCCACCTTCCTCGATGTTGCGGGCGGCACCGAAGAAGCGCTTCGGGCGCTGCAGCGCATTGGCGTCGACACCGCCGGTCAGCACCTTGCCGGAAGACGGCACGACCGTGTTGTAGGCGCGGCCGAGACGGGTGATCGAATCCAGGAGAATGACGACGTCGCGGCCGTGCTCGACCAGACGCTTGGCCTTCTCGATCACCATCTCCGCGACCTGGACGTGACGCGCGGCCGGCTCGTCGAAGGTCGAGGACACGACCTCGCCCTTGACCGAGCGCTGCATGTCCGTGACTTCCTCGGGACGCTCGTCGATCAAAAGCACGATCAGATAGCACTCGGGATGATTGGCGGTGATCGAATGCGCGATGTTCTGCATCAGCACCGTCTTGCCGGTGCGCGGCGGCGCGACGATCAGCGCGCGCTGGCCCTTGCCGATCGGTGCGACGATGTCGATGACGCGCGGCGACAGATCCTTGCGGGTGGGATCCTCGAGTTCGAGCCGGAAGCGCTCGTCCGGAAACAGCGGCGTGAGATTGTCGAAATTGACCTTGTGCTTGGACTTCTCGGGATCCTCGAAGTTCAGCGTGTTGACCTTGAGCAGCGCGAAATAGCGCTCGCCTTCCTTCGGGCTACGGATGTGACCCTCGATGGTGTCACCGGTGCGCAGGCCGAAGCGGCGGATCTGCGAGGGCGAGACGTAGATGTCGTCGGGGCCCGGCAGGTAGTTGGCGTCGGGCGAACGCAGGAAGCCGAAGCCGTCGGACAGAACCTCGACGACGCCCTCACCGATGATGTCGGTTTCCTGGATGGCGAGCTGCTTGAGGATGGCGAACATTAGCTCCTGCTTGCGCATCGTGCTGGCATTCTCGACCCCATTCTCCTCCGCGAAGGAGACGAGCTCGGCCGGCGTCTTTGACTTGAGGTCCTGGAGTTTGATTTCCCGCATTGGGGGTGGTCCTGTGGAAGCGACTTGGGAGGGATGCGAGGTGGCTGTGGGGAAGGCGGACGAAAATGAGGTCCGCAGGTCTGAGCAAGGTTGGCGCCAATGAGGCACCAGACCTGATGCGGCGGCCGGGCAAGCCGGAACGCAACCACATCCGCCTGCGTGGGGTGGGATGACCTTAATATAGAAAATTGCGCCGCCGTTCGCAAGGCATCTCGGGCGGAGCGGTATTCTCGAGGATCAGATCAGAACGGCTTGACGATCACGAGAATCACCACGCCGATCATCAGAACAGTTGGTACCTCATTGATAATCCGATAGAATTTCTGGCTGCGCGTATTCCTGTCCTCGCCGAATTCCCGCACCCAGCGGGTGAACAGGCCATGGACGCCCGACATGATCAGGACGAGCAGGAACTTTGCGTGGAACCAGCCGCTGGTATACCAGTGTCCGGCCCACACAAGGTAGAGGCCGGCCAGCCAAGTCACGGTGATCGCCGGATTGATGATCGCCTTCAGCAGGCGTCGCTCCATGACCTTGAAGGTCTCGGACTGCTTCGAGCCGATCTCCGCGTCGCAATGATAAACGAACAGGCGCGGCAGATAGAGCATGCCGGCCATCCACGCGATGACCGCAATGACGTGCAGCGCCTTGATCCACTCGTACATCGGATGTCGCGATCCCTTAACCGGATGGTGACCATTGGGAGGCGAGACATATCCGCTGGCTCGATCGCTTCCAAACCAAATAATTTTAGAATCTTAGGGTTTGAGTCTAGGTAGCGGTGGATTGGACTCATGCAACGCCGTCCTCAGATTGCGAGCCGCTTGTTCACATCCTTCAACAGGCCCTGAGCAAGCGCCGGCTCTTGCCGGAGTCGAATGCGATTCAAATGCTTGCCGATTTTGCTCGACAGCTTATCCCAAGACAAACGAGCCTCGTCCCGATATCATTGGGCTGGGGACGTGAGTTGTCCTGGACGGCGAGCATGTGAAGAAGATTCGGGGTTATCCAAAGGGGTCAGCCGTCGCCTGCTTTTTGGCCCCGTCCTTCACAGGGATTCACAGATCGTTAAGGATTTGATGCCCACCACCGGCAATTACTTTCACCTGCATCTGGTTTCCGATTCGACCGGCGAAACCCTGATCACGGTCGCGCGAGCGGTCGCCGCGCAATACGCCAACGTGACCCCGGTGGAGCATGTCTACCCGCTGGTGCGCAGCCAGAAGCAGCTCGATCGCGTGCTCGACGAGATCGAGGAAGCGCCGGGGATCGTGCTGTTCACCTTGCTCGAGAAGGATCTGGTCTCCAGGCTCGAGGCCAAGTGCCAGCAGATCAATATCCCGAGCCTGTCGATCATCGGCCCGGTGATGCAGCTTTTCGAGGCCTATCTCGGCGCCTCGACCGCCGGGCGCGTGGGCGCGCAGCACGTGCTCAACGCCGAATATTTCGCGCGCATCGACGCGCTGAACTACACGATGCTCCATGACGACGGCCAGATGGTCGACGGGCTGGAGGATGCCGATGTCGTGCTGGTCGGCGTCTCCAGGACGTCGAAGACCCCGACCTCGATCTATCTCGCCAATCGTGGTGTGCGCACCGCGAACGTGCCGCTGGTCCCGGGCATCCCGATTCCGCACCAGCTCGAGGTCCTGAAGAAGCCGCTGGTGGTCAGCCTGCACGCCACGCCGGAGCGCCTGATCCAGGTGCGGCAAAATCGTCTGCTCAGCATGGGTGCGGAAAGCGGCAACGAGAACTATGTCGATAAGCAGTCGGTGACCGATGAGGTCGCCTATGCGCGCAAGCTCAGTGCGAAGTTCAACTGGGTGATGCTCGACGTGACGCGGCGCTCGATCGAAGAGACCGCGGCCGCGATCCTGAAACTCTATTCCGACCGGCAGCGGCAGCGTCTGCCGGAATGAGTGGACTGCGATGACCCTATGGTGTGGTGACGCGCCGCTGGTGCTGGCTTCGCAGAGCCGGGCCCGGCGCATGTTGCTCGAGAATGCCGGCCTCGCCTGCGAGGCGGTGCCGGCGGATATCGACGAGCGCGCAATTCAGGCCGAGGCCGGATTGGTTGCGCCGTATGAAATTGCGCTGCATTTGGCGACCGCCAAGGCGAAGGCCGTCTCGGCGCTTAACCCTGGCTGCTATGTCGTCGGTGCGGACCAGACGCTCGCGCTCGGCGAGCGCATGTTCAACAAGCCGGCCGGACGGCAGCAGGCGATGCATCAGCTGCTGGCTCTGGCCGGGCGGACGCATGCGCTGCATTCGGCCATATCGGTCGTCCGAAACGGCGAGGTGCTGTTCTCCCACGTCGCCGTTGCCTGGATGACGATGCGGACGCTGACCGAGAGTGACGTCGCCTGCTATCTCGACACCGCCGGCCACGCCGTGCTGTCGAGCGTCGGGGCCTATCAGCTCGAAGGCCTTGGCGTGCATCTGTTCGATCGCATCGACGGCGATCACTTCACCATTCTCGGCCTGCCCCTGCTGCCGCTGCTGGCTTTCCTCCGTGAAGCGAAGCTGCTCAAATTCTGACAGCAGCCGAGGCTGATCACTGGAGCGAATGCGGATGAGAGTGCTGGGGCTGACCGGCTCGATGGGCATGGGCAAGTCGACGACGGCGAAGCTGTTCGCCGAAGCCGGCGTTCCCGTCTATGACGCCGACGCGACGGTTCATAAAGTCTACGAGGGCGAGGCCGCGCCTGCGGTCGAGGCGGCGTTTCCCGGCACGACTGTCGACGGCAAGGTCGATCGATCGAAGCTGTCGGCCAAGGTGGTCGGCAATCCCGAGGCCATTCGCCGCCTCGAAGCCATCGTGCACCCGATGCTGCGCTCCTATCACCAGGCGTTCCTCGATCAGGCGGAGCAGTCCGGCGTCCCCGTTGCCGTTGTCGACGTGCCGCTGCTGTTCGAGACCGGCGGCGACAAGCGGGTGGACGCCGTCGTCGTGGTGTCGACGTCGCCGGAGATCCAGCGTCAGCGTATCCTCGCGCGTGGCACGATGACCGAGGCGGCGCTCGATGCGCTCCTGGCGCGGCAGATGCCCGATGCCGAGAAGCGCCAGCGGGCCGATTTCGTGGTGGATACGTCGCATGGCCTCGACCCGGTGCGCGCGCGCATCCGCGACATCCTGGCCGAGGTCGTTAAGATGCCGCGGCGGCGCGGCTGATTCGAAGGCGCCGTTGCAGCTGCGGACCGGACCATGCGTGAGATCGTTCTCGATACCGAAACCACCGGCCTTGACGCCTTGCGCGGTGATCGCCTGGTGGAGATCGGCTGTGTCGAGATCATCAACCGCATGCCGACAGGACAGGTGTTCCACCGCTATATCAATCCGCAACGTGACATGCCGGCGGAGGCATTCGCCGTCCACGGGCTGTCGACCGAGTTCCTGTCCGACAAGCCGTTGTTCCACGAGGTGGTCGAGGACTTCCTGGCGTTCATCGGCGATGCGCCGCTGGTGATCCACAACGCTTCGTTCGACATCGGCTTCATCAACGCCGAGCTCGACCGTGTGAAGCGCGCGGCGATTCCCCGGGAGCGCCTGGTCGACACGTTGCTGCTGGCGCGGCGCAAGCATCCGGGCGTGTCGAACCGGCTCGACGATCTGTGCTCGCGCTATGCGATCGACAATTCCCGCCGCACCAAGCACGGCGCCCTGCTCGACGCGGAGCTGTTGGCCGAAGTCTATGTCGACCTGGTCGGAGCGCGTCAGTCGCAGCTGATCCTGACGCAGGATGCGCAGGAAATCCGCATCGGCAATGCCGGCGATACGCCGCGCCGTCAGCGCGATGTTCCCCTGGCGCCCCGGGTGACCGAGGCCGAGCGGGAGGCGCATCGCGCCTTCGTCGCCACCCTGGGCGACAAGCCCATCTGGATGGACTTCCTCACCGGAGCGTGACCCGAACCGGGGCTCGGGTCACGTCCGTCAATCACGTCCAATAATGTCTTAACGGATCAGCTCGGGCGGCCCTGCACGCCCTGAGCGGCGGCCTGACGTTCCATGTTCTGGCGGTAAAGGCTGACGAAGTCGACCGGGTCGAGCATCAAGGGCGGGAAGCCGCCGTCGCGGACAGAGTTGGCAACGATCTCGCGCGCGAACGGGAACAGCAGCCGCGGACACTCGATCAGCAGCATCGGCGACAGATGCTCCTGGGGGACATTGACCAGCCGGAACACGCCGCCATAGACCAACTCGAAGCTGAACATGACTTGGCTGCCGCTCTCGGCCTTGCCCTCGATCGTGAGGGTCACTTCGTACTCGGTCTCGGCCAGGGCGTTGGCGCCGACATTGATCTGGATGTTGATCTGCGGCGGCTGACCTTGCGGCGCCAGCGACTGAGGCGCGTTCGGGTTCTCGAAGGAGAGATCCTTGATGTATTGCGCCAGCACGTTCAGTTGAGGAGGAGGGGCCGCCTCGGGAGTGGCGCCGTTACCGTTGGTCATCGAAGTGTTCTCCTGGCACAAAGGGCGGTTCGTTGCGGCGCGTGGCTACCATACGGCCGGCTTGTTCCACAAGGACGAGCGGTCGGAAGCTCGGGTCGTGCCCAAATATGGTTGTTCGAACGCGGTCTGACGCCATTTGTCGCACGTTACCGTTCTACGACCGTCCTTAAGCCCCCGGCAAGTTGAGCCGGTCCCGGATCTCCGTCATCGGATTTCCCCCAGGCGCTGAAACGGGTTAGGATGGGCGTGCCATCTTGTGCCATTGGCCCGGCCCAATTCGATGACTACATCTGCCGGAGATGGGACCGATTCATGGGTCTTTACCCGGTTCTTGTTAAACGGGGCAGCCGATGGCCAGACCACGCGTCCGGCCAGACGAGTCAGTCAGAAAGCGAACACGACGTGGATATTTACACCATCATCTTCCTGGGACTGGCGGTCTTCATCTTCCTGCGCTTGCGGTCGGTGCTGGGCCAGCGCACGGGAAGCGAGCGAACCCCGTTCGATCGGACGGCTCGGAACGCCGTGGGTGCGCCCGACAACCATGTCATGCCGGTTCCCGGCGCCCCGCTCGATCCGGCGGGACCGAGCACGGGCGCCGCTGACTTCGGCGCGCCGAGCGATCGCTGGCGCGGCATTGCCGAGCCGGGCACACCGCTCGCCCGCGGCCTCGATGCCATCGCCGCCAATGACGCCTCGTTCGATCCGCGCCATTTCCTCACCGGCGCGCGCAGCGCCTATGAGATGATCGTGCTGGCCTTTGCCAATGGCGACCGCCGCGCATTGCGCGACCTGCTGTCCTCCGAGGTCTATGACAGCTTCGACGCCGTCATCAAGGATCGCGAGAAGAACGAACAGAAGACCGAGACGCGCTTCGTCTCCATCGACACCGCCGAATTGGTCAATGCGGAGGCGCGCGACCGCACGGCGCAGCTGACCGTGCGGTTCGTCTCGCAGATGATTTCGGTGACGCGCGACAAGACCGGCAATATCGTCGATGGCAACCCGGACAAGGTCGCCGACATCACCGACATCTGGACCTTCGCCCGCGACACCGGCTCGCGCGATCCGAACTGGAAGCTGGTCGGCACCGGCAGCCATTGACACCGGCGCGGAGGGTCGGGGTGTCGCGTTCGCGGCCGGCGAACCCCCCACGCGAAAGAAAGACATTCGAACGGCAGCCAGATTTTCTTAACTCTGTTTTTCCGAATTTCGCGTTGAGTGATCCTTTGATGGTGCTGGCATGGTTCGCGAAATTTGGAAGCGGGTTTTTACCGCCCGCAGCCTCAGATATTGGACTCCCGCGCTCGCTCTGAGCGTCGCGGCCGTTGCGCTCGCACCCTATGCCGCGGAGGCGGTTCGCGCGCGGCACCGCGCGGCCTCCCCGCCGATGCGCCACCTGCCCTACCCGCAGCTCGACTGGCCCATGGAGATCACCAACAGCCAGTATCAACCGCTGTCCTGGAGCGACGTGCCCGGCTGGAACGATGATGATCAGCTCGCGGCCTATCGGACGTTCCGCGCCAGCTGCAAGCCGATTGCCGCGAAGACAGACGCTACGCCCGAGGACAAGGCCCTCGGCGATTCCTTGCGCGATCCCTGCCGTGAGGCACGAACCGCCGAGCTCGCCGACAGCGCCGCGGCGCGCGCGTTCTTCGAACGCCATTTCGAGCCGCTGAAGATCTCCAAGCTCGGCGACGCCGACGGCTTCGTCACCGGCTACTACGAGCCTGTGATCGAGGGCTCGCGGACGCAGAACGAGGTCTACAACGTTCCGGTCTATCGCCGCCCCTCGAACCTCTTCGTCCGCGGCTTCAAGCAGGACTCCGCGAGCCTGCCCAACAAGGGCCCGGTGTATCGCAAGATCGGACGGCGCAAGCTCGTGCCCTATTACGATCGCGCCGAGATCGAGGATGGTGCCATCGAGGGGCGTGGCCTGGAGATCGCTTGGCTGAGAAATCAGACGGACCTGTTGTTCGCGCAGATCCAGGGCTCCGCCCGTATCAGCCTCGATGACGGCTCCACCGTACGCATCAACTACGACGCCTATAACGGCCATCCCTACACGCCGGTTGGCCGCATCCTGATCGAGCGCGGCATCATTCCGCGCGAGCAGATGTCGATGCAGCGGATCCGCGAATGGATGGAGCAGAATCCGCAAGGCGCCGACGAGCTGCGCCGGATGAACCGCTCCTACATCTTCTTCCGCGAGGTGCAGCTGTCGGAGAAGGACGAGGCCGTCGGCGCGCAGGGCATTCCGCTGACGCCGGGCCGCTCGATCGCCGTCGACAAGTCGCTGCACGTCTACGGCACGCCCTTCTTCATCACCGGCGAGCTGCCGATCGACTCCGAGAAGCAGAAGAATCCGTTCCACCGGCTGATGATCGCGCAGGATACGGGATCGGCGATCGTGGGCCCTGCCCGTGCCGATCTGTATTTCGGCGCGGGACAGGAGGCCGGCAAGGTCTCAGGCCGGCTCAAGCACAGCATCCAGTTCGTGATGCTGGTGCCGAAGAGCCTCGATCCGGTCGCGCGCGGCCGCAAGATGCCGCTGCCGGATGCGCGGCCTTCGGAGAGGATCGCGAAACTTTTCCCGCAGGTTCTGCCGAAGGAGCCGGTCAAGGACGCGCAGACGGAGCCGGCGAAGGATCAGTCAAAGGATCCGGCCAAGAGCCAGGACCAGCCCAGCACCGCCGCCTCCTCTGTCAAGGATGCGAAGGCCCCTGCCCCGGCGGCCGGCGCGAGCGCGACGACCACGGTGGCGCAGAACATCATCGCACCCGTGCCGCTGCCGGAGGCGCGGCCACGGCTTGAAAGTGATCGCAATTCCCGCCGATTGCGTTATGGCAGGCGTCACCGCAATCATCCATGAACCGCCGCCTCCATGTCGCATGACCCCGATCCTCCGCGTGGCCGCCGCAAGCGCGGCCTCTCCGAGGACGAGCGCGCGCTGTGGGAGACGGTGGCGCGACAGGTGAAGCCGCTACGCAAGGCGCAACGTCCGGCACGCCCGCATCCGCCCATGGCGACGGCCGAACCGCAAGCCGACAAGCCGTTGACGACGCCACGCCCGGTCGCTTCCGTCGTCATTCCCAAGCCGATCCGGCCAGCCATCCCGCCGCTGGTCTCGCTCGGCCGCAAGGAGCGCTCGAAGCTGTCGCGGGGCCGCAGCGAGATCGATGCCCGGCTCGACCTGCACGGCATGACCCAGAGCCGTGCGCACCAGGCGCTGCATCACTTTCTCCACCGCGCCCAGCATGACGGCCTCACCTTCGTCCTCATCATCACCGGCAAGGGCACGATCGGCGCCGATCCGGAGCGCGGCGTGCTCCGCCGCCAAGTGCCGCATTGGCTGAGCCTGCCGGAATTCAGATCTCTCATTGTCGGTTTCGAGGAAGCCCATGTCGGACATGGTGGCGCCGGTGCGCTGTATGTCCGCATCCGTCGCCCACGCGGCTGATCGTCAGAACGGCCGGATGATGCCGACGCGCGGGATGACCGTCACGATCCAGCCGAGGATCGTCGCCTTGCGATCGTCGCCATCGATCAGCGCCACCGGCTTGGTGGCCGGAAGCGTCTTCACCGCGTGCAGCATCAGCACCATGCAGACCACCCAGCTCGAGATCCAGCGCGAATAGTCGAACACCATCGCGAACATCACGAAATAGGCGGAACTGATCACGACCAGCGCGGCGATGACGATTTGGCGATGACGCCGCGTGCTCAACGCGTCGATCTGCTGCTTGAAGACGCGCAACAGCGGCAAATGAAGCCAGAGCAGCAGCGCATAGACAGGCAGGCCGAGCAGGTTCGACGGCAATCGTGCCCAGGTGTCCTGCACTTCCTTCGCCAGCGGTTGGTACCAGACATAGGCGAACTGCAATAGCTCGGTGCGCGACGGATCGATCATACGCGTTTTCAGGTAGGCCACGAAATCGGCCTCGGCCAACGGCATCGTGCCGAGGAATTGCGCCGCGAGGAACAGCGCGCCGAGACCGATAAGTGCAACCGCGCCGACGACGATGTCCGGACCCGTGATCGGGCGTGTCAGGTAGTAGCGCAGCACGACGATGGCGGTGATGGTCGGTACGTACATCAGCAGATGGATGTGGTGGATCAGCACGAGTACGGCCGAGATCAACGCCGCGAGCAGCACATAAGCCAGCGAGCTTGCCGGAACAAGCAGCAGCACAATCGCACCTAAGCAGCCATAGATGTCGAAATGCCCGAGCGTGAACAGGAAGTTCTTGAACACGAACGGCGAGCCGGCGGTGAAGATGAACAGCGGAAGCTGGTTGCGATCGAGCCCGAACGTGCGTCGGAACAGCAGGACGAACAAGGTGAAGGTGATCAGCCAGACGCCGCCGGCCAGCGCGAACACCAGCCACACCGGGACCTTCGTGGTGAACAGGCCCACGACGGCGCCGATCAGCGCGCGCTTGATGAAGCCGTGATGATAGTCGACCAGCAGGTGGATGTAGGGGATGTAAGGCGGCAGCGTCAGCTTGTGGACGAACACGCCGAGCATCACCGCGGCGTTGACCGCGAGCATCGCGCGCCAGTGTCTCGCATAGGCGCCGGTCATGCGGCGTCGAGCCGAACGTCGAAGCCGAGAAGGTCGCCGCCACGCCCACCATCGTCGTCCCGGCCTCTAGCAGGGACCCATAGCCACCGCTGGTCGTGGTGAGGCAAGGCTGGAGCCGCCATCGTGCGTAACAATCAGCTGCGGTGGTTATAGATCCCGGCGTTCGCCGGGACGACGGCGGAATGCGTGGCGAAGCCTCGGCTCATCTGAGCAGCGGCTACAAAATGAACCGGCTCAGATCTGCATTCTTCGCGAGATCGCCGATGTGCTGCTGCACATAGGCGGCGTCGACGCGCATGGTCTCGCCGGTGCGATCGGAGGCCGTGAACGAGATGTCGTCGAGCACGCGCTCCATCACCGTCTGCAGCCGGCGAGCGCCGATGTTCTCGACCGTGGAGTTCACGGCCACCGCGACGTCGGCGAGCGCATCGATCGCGTCATCGGTGATGTCGAGCGTCACGCCCTCGGTCTTCATCAGCGCCACATATTGCTTGATCAGCGACGCCTCCGGCTCGGTCAGGATGCGGCGCATGTCGTCGCGGGTCAGGGCCTGCAGCTCGACGCGGATCGGCAGGCGGCCCTGCAACTCGGGCAGCAGGTCCGAGGGCTTCGCGATATGAAACGCGCCGGACGCGATGAACAGGATGTGGTCGGTCTTCACCGCGCCATGCTTGGTCGAGACCGTCGTGCCCTCGATCAGCGGCAGCAGATCGCGCTGCACGCCCTCGCGCGACACGTCGCCGCCATGGCGGTTCTCGCGCACGCAGATCTTGTCGATCTCGTCGAGGAACACGATGCCGTTGTTCTCGACCACGTTGATCGCCTCCTGCACCAGCTGGTCGCTGTCGAGCAGCTTGTCGGATTCCTCGGCGATCAGGATGTCATGCGAGGCTTCGACCGTGACGCGCCGCGTCTTGGTGCGGCCGCCGAGCTTGCCGAAGATGTCGCCGATCGAGATCGCGCCCATCTGCGCGCCCGGCATGCCCGGAATCTCGAACATCGGCATGCCGCCGCCGGAGGACTGTGTCTCGATCTCGATTTCCTTGTCGTTGAGCTCGCCGGCGCGAAGCTTGCGGCGGAACGAGTCGCGGGTCGCAGCACTCGAATTGGCGCCGACGAGCGCATCGAGCACCCGCTCCTCGGCGGCGAGCTGGGCGCGGGCGGCGACGTCCTTGCGCTTGCGCTCGCGCACCTGATGGATCGCGACCTCGACGAGGTCGCGGATGATCTGCTCGACGTCGCGGCCGACATAGCCGACCTCGGTGAATTTGGTCGCCTCGACTTTCAGGAACGGCGCGCCCGCGAGCTTGGCCAGCCGCCGCGCGATCTCGGTCTTGCCGACGCCGGTCGGCCCGATCATCAGGATGTTCTTCGGCAGCACCTCCTCGCGCAGGCCCGTATCGAGCTGCAGCCGCCGCCAGCGGTTGCGGAGCGCAATGGAGACCGCGCGCTTGGCGTCGGCCTGGCCGACGATGAAGCGGTCGAGTTCGGAGACGATTTCGCGAGGAGAAAAGTCGGTCATGGGCTCTAGCTAGGCTCGGATGGGCGGCGAGGCAAGTCGGCGGGTTCGCAGGACATCAGCAGCGCCTGTCCATCGGGCGTGTCGACCAGGCGCTCGCGCCGGAATCCCGCCTTTTCATAGGCGCGGATGGCCCGGGCATTGGCCGGCGAGGGGTCGGTGACCACGCGCGGGACGCCGCGCTGAAACATCAGGTTACAAAAGGTCCGGATGACCAGGGGACCGTGACCCTGGCCGATCCGCTGCTGGCCAGCGATGAACAGGTCGATGCCGCGGGTCCCGTCCGGCTGCGGCAAGAAGCCGTCGTTCCATTGGGTGAGGGCGTAGCATTGCAGGTAACCGGCCGCGCCCTCGTTTATCAGCATGATGTACTGGTCCATGGCGTGTTCATCACGGTCGCCATCGATCAGAGCATATTGCTCGTCCGGATCGCCCCACCATTCGCGCACATGGGGCTGATGCAGCCAGTCACGGATCGCGGGCAGATCGTCCTCGGTCATCGCACGAAAGCCAACAACCATGACCGCCCTACCCTCACAGCAGCGGCGGTCCGGCCTGCCACTGCCGGATCGCTTCGGTCGGATAGATCAGCATCAGGATGTTGAGCGTGAGGTTGTCGCGAATGTGCAGGCCGACGCCGAGCTCGAACGCGATCGGGATCAGCGCGGTCAGCCAGACCGGCAGCCGGCCCATCGCGAACAGGATCGCGGCCTGCAGAGCCAGCAACGCAAGCACCAGCCCGAGCCAAAGCCCGGACGAGCGGCGGGACGCGATGCTGATCCCGTCCGCGGCCATCGTCTACTCGGCCGACAGCGCTTCGATGGTGATGTTGCGGTTGGTGTAGACGCAGATGTCCGCGGCGATGTCGAGCGACTTGCGCACGATACTCTCGGCGTCCTTGTCGGTGTCGATCAGCGCCCGCGCCGCCGCCAGCGCGTAATTGCCGCCCGAGCCGATCGCCATCACGCCCGCTTCCGGTTCCAGCACGTCGCCAGTGCCGGTCAGGACGAGCGAGACCTCCTTGTCGGCCACGATCATCATCGCTTCCAGCCGGCGCAAATAGCGGTCGGTCCGCCAGTCCTTGGCGAGCTCGACGGCGGCCCGGGTCAATTGCCCCGGATACTGCTCCAGCTTGCTCTCCAGCCGCTCGAACAGGGTGAAAGCGTCGGCCGTGGCGCCGGCGAAGCCGCCGATGACGTCGCCCTTGCCGAGCTTGCGCACCTTGCGGGCGTTGGACTTGATCACGGTCTGGCCGATCGAGACCTGGCCGTCGCCGCCCACGACCACCCTGCCCCCCTTGCGGACGGTCAGGATCGTGGTGCCGTGCCAGACGGTGGGCTCTTGGGACAATGCGTGCATGGGAGGTCCTTGGTTGGTGCCCTCATTTAGGGCCTCGCGCCGGGGGATACAATTACCGGGTCCCTGCCCTGCCCCGGCGGGTCTTGAAATCCGCTCACCATGGCCCGAGATCAGGCACGATGCGCGTCATCCCGCAGTAGCTAAGGTGTCATCCGCCTGATAAAAGGGCCGCGTTTTCAAGGGAAAGCTGACCCATGCGTAGCGCGGCCATCAAGCGCAAGACCAAAGAGACCGACATCGAGGTGTCCGTGAACCTCGACGGCACCGGCGTCGTCGAGATCGCGACCGGTATCGGCTTCTTCGATCACATGCTGGACCTGCTCGCCCGCCATTCCCGCATCGACATGACCGTCAAGGCGGTCGGCGACCTGCATATCGACTTCCACCACACCACCGAGGATGTCGGCATCGCGCTCGGCCAGGCTGTCAAGCAGGCGCTCGGCGACATGGCCGGCATCACCCGCTATGCCTCCATCCACATGCCGATGGACGAGACCTTGACCCGCGTCGTCATCGACGTCTCGGGCCGGCCGATGCTGGTGTTCCGCACGGCCTTTTCGCGCGACAAGATCGGCGAGTTCGACACCGAGCTGGTGCGCGAATGGTTCAATGCGTTTGCGATGAACGCCGGCATCACCCTCCACGTCGAGACCTTGTACGGCGAGAACGCCCATCACATCGCCGAATCCTGCTTCAAGGGTCTGGCGCGGGCGTTGCGCGCAGCGCTCGCGATCGATCCGCGCAACAAGGGTGAAGTGCCCTCCACCAAGGGTCAGCTCGGCGGCTGACCTCCCTCCTCCAAGCTCGTTCGTCAGAGGGATTTTCAAGATGCCCGTCTATACGGTCCACGCGCCCCTCGCTGCTGGAGCCGATCTGCGTTCGACGGATCGCTTCGTCTTCATCCGCGACGGCTTCCATCTCTGGGCCGCCGTGCTCGGCGCCGTCTGGCTGGCCTGGCATCGGCTGTGGCTGGCGGTGATCGGCTATATCGCGCTGGTGATCGTGATCGACGTGGTCCTCGCCAAAGTCGGAGTCGCCGGCGGCGCGATCGCCACCGTCGATCTCCTGATCGCGATCCTGCTCGGGCTGGAAGCTTCCAGCCTGAAGCGCTGGAGCTACTCGCGCGGCAATTGGCGCCAGCTCGATGTGGTCGTCGCCGACGATCTCGATGCCGCCGAGAGACGCTTCTTCGAGCGCTGGGCCGCGAGGCGCAGCGATCTCGGCACCGACAACCACACCGTCGATCGCGGCGCCGCGCCGCCGACGCGTGACAATGGCAACGGCCAGCGGCCGCCGCCGCTACCCCATGCCAGCATCATTGGCTTGTTTCCTGAACCCGGAGGTGGACGATGAGCGTCGCAATCATCGATTACGGCTCCGGCAACCTGCATTCCGCCGCGAAAGCGTTCGAGCGCGCCGCGCGCGGCATGGAAGAGCCGCAGAAGGTCGTCGTGACCCGCGATCCCGATACGGTGTATCGCGCCGACCGCATCGTGCTGCCGGGCGTCGGCGCCTTCGCCGATTGCCGCCGCGGCCTCGATGCCGTCGACGGCATGCTCGAGGCGATGACCGAGGCCGTGCGCCACAAGGCGCGCCCGTTCTTCGGCATCTGCGTCGGCATGCAGCTGATGGCGACGCGCGGCAAGGAGCATGTCACGACCGACGGCTTCGACTGGGTCTCCGGCGACGTCGAGAAGATCACGCCCCGCGACGAGAGCCTGAAGATCCCGCACATGGGCTGGAATACGCTCGACGTATTGCAGGAACATCCGGTGCTGGAGAAGCTGCCGCTCGGGCCGAAGGGTCTGCACGCCTATTTCGTGCACTCCTATCATCTGAATGCCGTGAACGAGAACGATGTGCTGGCGCGCGCCGATTACGGCGGACCGATCACCGCCATCGTCGGCAAGGACACCGCCATCGGCACGCAATTCCATCCCGAGAAGAGCCAGCGGTTCGGTCTCGCCTTGATTTCCAACTTCCTGAAATGGAAGCCGTGAGCGCCGTCGTCCTGTTCGCCCCGGGGCGGGCAGGGCGCGCTCTTGAGAGTCACCAGATATGATCCTGTTTCCCGCCATCGATCTGAAGAACGGCCAATGCGTGCGCCTGGAGCAGGGCGACATGGCGCGGGCCACGGTGTTCAACCTCGACCCCGCAGCCCAGGCCAAGAGCTTCGCCGATCAGGGCTTCGAATATCTCCACGTCGTCGACCTCGACGGCGCCTTCGCCGGCAAGCCGATGAACGCGCAGGCCGTCGAGGCGATGCTGAAAATCGTCAAGATGCCGGTGCAGCTCGGCGGCGGCATCCGCGATCTCAAGACCGTCGAGGCCTGGCTCGGCAAGGGCATCACCCGCGTCATCATCGGCACCGCCGCGGTGCGCGATCCCGAGCTGGTGAAGATGGCCGCGAAAGCCTTTCCCGGCCGCGTCGCCGTCGGCCTCGATGCGCGCGACGGCAAGGTCGCGGTCGAGGGCTGGGCGGAAACGTCAGAAGTGACAGCGCTCGATATTGCCAAACGTTTCGAGGACGCCGGCGTCGCGGCGATCATCTTCACCGACATCGCGCGCGACGGCTTGCTGAAGGGTTTAAATCTCGACGCCACAATCGCACTCGGTGACGCCATCTCGATCCCCGTCATCGCCTCCGGCGGTCTCGCCTCGATCGAAGACGTCAAGGCAATGCTGACGCCGCGGGCGAGGAAGCTCGAAGGCGCCATCGCCGGCCGCGCGCTCTATGACGGGCGGCTGGATCCGGCGGAAGCGCTGGCGCTGATTCGCGCGATCAGCGGGTAGGGGAGAACAATATGTTCAAGGTCCGCGTCATTCCCTGCCTCGACGTCAAGGACGGCCGTGTCGTCAAGGGCGTCAACTTCGTCAATCTGCGCGACGCCGGCGATCCCGTCGAAGCCGCGATCGCCTATGACGCCGCCGGTGCCGACGAGCTCTGCTTTCTCGACATCACCGCCACCCATGAGAACCGCGGCATCATGCTCGACGTCGTCCGGCGTACCGCGGAGGCCTGCTTCATGCCGGTCACCGTCGGCGGCGGCGTGCGCACGATCGATGATATCAAGACATTGCTGCGCTCCGGCGCCGACAAGGTCTCGATCAACTCGGCTGCGGTGAGCAGGCGCGAGTTCGTGAAGGAGGCGGCCGAGAAGTTCGGCGAGCAATGCATCGTGGTCGCGATCGACGCCAAGTCGGTGCCGCGTCCGGGCGGCGGCTCGCGCTGGGAGATCTTCACTCATGGCGGCCGCAAATCGACGGGCATCGATGCGATTGAATATGCCCAGGAGGTCGTCGCGCTCGGCGCCGGCGAGATCCTGCTGACCTCGATGGACCGCGATGGCACGCGGCAGGGCTTCGACCTGCCGCTGACCCGGGCGGTCGCCGACAGCGTCCCGGTGCCGGTGATCGCCTCCGGCGGCGTCGGCAATCTGGACCACCTGGTCGACGGCATCCAGCAGGGCAGGGCGACCGCCGTGCTGGCCGCCTCGATCTTCCATTTCGGGGAATTTACCATTCGGCAGGCCAAGGAGCACATGGTGCGGCAGGGCCTGCCGATGCGGCTCGATCCCTGACGACATTGCGCCGCAAAAATGTTAGATGAACGCGGGTCCGGCCGCCTTGGGAACGGACCTGCGTGTCCTGAGAACTGGCTGATGTCCCGCTTCACGCTTCACGATCTGGCTGCCATCATCGACGCGCGCGCCGCGGCGGGCGGCGAGTCGTCTTATACGCGCAAGCTGCTCGACAAGGGTCCGGCGCAGTGCGCCAAGAAAATGGGCGAGGAGGCGGTCGAGACGGTCATTGCCGCCGTCGGCACTGATCGCGAACATCTGATCTCCGAAAGCGCCGATCTGCTGTTTCATCTGTTGGTGGTGTTGAAGTCGCGCGACGTCCGGCTCGAAGAGGTCGAGGCGGCGCTCGGCAAGCGAACCGGACAATCGGGGCTGGAAGAAAAGGCGTCGCGCAAGACGGAGTAGGGCGCGACGCCGGGGGAAACGAAGGGCAGCGTCATGGATATGCGCACCACCGAACAACAATATAATCCGTACCGCGTCTTCACCCGCCAGCAATGGGCCGAGCTGCGCAACGACACGCCGATGACGCTCGAGCCCGGCGAGTTCTCCAAGCTGCGCTCGATGCACGACCGCCTCGATCTACAGGAGGTGGAGGAGATCTATCTGCCGCTGTCGCGACTGCTCTCCATGTATGTCGACGCGGCGCAGCGGCTGTACTACGCGCAGCGTCAGTTCCTCGGCATCCGCGACCGCAAGATGCCCTACATCATCGGCGTCGCCGGCTCGGTCTCGGTCGGCAAGTCGACCACCGCACGCGTGCTGCAGGCGCTGCTGACCCGTTGGTCGCCGCGGCCGAAGGTCGACCTCATCACCACCGACGGTTTCCTGTATCCGAACGCGGTGCTGGAGCGGCAGGGCCTGATGCAAAAGAAGGGCTTTCCCGAGAGCTATGATTTGCCGCGCCTGCTCGCCTTCCTCTCCGACATCAAGGCCGGCCGCCACCCGGTGCGCGCGCCGGTGTACTCGCATCTCAGCTACGACATCGTGCCCAACCAGTGGACCGAGATCGATCAGCCGGACATCCTCATCGTCGAGGGCGTCAACGTGCTGCAGACCGGACCGTTGCCGCGCGACGGCAAGGCGGTGCCGGTGGTATCCGACTTCTTCGACTTCTCGGTCTATATCGACGCCGAGGAAGCGGTGCTGCGCAGATGGTACGTCAAGCGCTTCCTGTCGCTGCGCGACACCGCGTTCCACGATCCCCGCTCCTACTTCAACCGTTACGCGCTGCTGTCGGACGAAGAGGCCACCGCCACCGCGATCGCGATCTGGGAGCGCACCAACCTCGCCAATCTCGAGGACAACATCCTGCCGACAAGGCCACGCGCCACCCTGATCCTGAAGAAGGGTGCCGACCACGAGATCGAAACGGTGGCGCTGCGGCGGCTGTGACTTGAAGCGACCAAGCGATTGCGGCATCAGCTAGAGCTGGCGTCTTGCTGTTTGATGTGATGACCCCGGTGCTAAGGCTTGCGCCGCTTCAACCTCTCCCCGCCCTTTGCGGGGAGAGGTCGGATGGCGCAGCGATCCGGGGCATGGCACATACGCAGCCGGATCGTGGGTCTAACGGACGGGCAGAGCGGCTCTGCGCGGCAGAGTTGGCACCACCCGTGTGGCTGCCCCTCACCCCGACCCTCTCCCCGTGAAGAACGGGGAGAGGGAGCGCAAACACGTTGCGTACTACAAACTCATAACTAAGCCGCCACCTGCCGTGCCGCCGCCAGATTGGCCAGCGCCTCGTCCAGCTTGTCGCGGTCGATCGGCTTGACCAGGAAGCCGTCCATACCGGCTTCAAAACAGGCGTAGCGGTCCTCGACCAGGGTGTTTGCGGTCAAGGCCAGGATCGGCGTCCGCCGGCCGGCCTCGGTCGCCTCCAGTGCGCGGATACGCTTGGCAGCGGCGATGCCGTCGAGGCGTGGCATCTGGACGTCCATCAGGATCAGGTCGTAGGGCGTGCCAGCCGAGCGCGCCGCGAGCCAGGAGTCGAGTGCGGCCTCGCCGTGGACGGCGATATCCGCATGATGGCCGAGCTTGGTCAGCAGCGAGCGCATTAAGAGCGCGTTGATGTCGTTGTCTTCGGCGACCAGGATCGACAGGCCGCTGCCGGCTCGCGCTGCGATCGGCGGCGCGGCCATCGGGACAGACTCTTCGATCTCGGCCCCGGCAGGACCATCGCCATCGCCATCGCCATCGCCATCGACATCGAAGCCGACGCGCGCGGCGAGCGACGCGGCGCGCAGTGGCTTGACCAGATAGCCGGTGAACGGCGCCACCGGCATCAGCTCGTGCCGGCTGACCGGCGTGACCAGCACGATCAGCCGCGTCGTATGCCGCCGCGCGGCCTCGCTGAGATGTCGCGCCCGCTCGCCGCCGACGGCATCATCGACCAGAACGGCATGCCACGTGCGCTCGGGCAGCAGCGCCTCCGCGACCCCGGTGTCGGTGACGAGACTCGTCTGCGCGCCCCAGTTCTGCAGACGGCGCTCGATCAGCTCCGCCTGCAGCCCGGCGGGCGCGATCAGCATGATCGATTGGCCCGCCAGATCGGGCCCGCGAAAGCTGTTCTGCTCGCCGCGCTCCAGCGCCGCGGGCAGCGGCACGCAGACCTCGAAGGTCGCGCCGGCGCCGGGCTCGCTCTGCAGGCTGATGCGGCCGCCCATGCGCTTGACGATGCGGTCGGAGATCGCGAGCCCAAGCCCGGTGCCGCCAAAACTTCGCGCGACGCTGTCGTCGGCCTGCTCGAACTCGCGGAAGATCCGCTCCTGCGCCTCGGCGGCGATGCCGATGCCGGTGTCGCGCACCTGAAAACTGATCTCGTTCGGCCAGATGCCGGGCTCGGCAATGACAGCGACGCCGCCCTTGGCCGTGAACTTGATGGCGTTGCCGGCGAGATTGAGCAGCACCTGGCGCAGGCGCGCGGCGTCGCCGGTCACCCAGGTCGGCAGCCGCTCGTCCATGTAGGCCGCGATTTCCAGCTGCTTGGCTTGCGCGCGCGGCGCGAGCAGCTCGGTGATCTCCTCGATTAGCGCGGCAAGCGAGAACGGCTGCGCCTCCAGCGCCAGCTTGCCGGCCTCGATCTTGGAATAATCGAGCAGCTCGTTGATCAGCGACATCAGCGCCTCGCCTGATGCGCGCACCGCCTTGGCGTAGGTCGTCTGCTCCGGCGTCAGCGGCGTCTCGAGCAGCAGCCCGCCCATGCCAAGGATTCCGTTCAGCGGCGTGCGGATCTCGTGGCTGGCCATCGCCAGGAAGCGCGACTTGGCCCGATTGGCCGCATTGGCCTGGTCGCGCGCATCCGCCAGCGCCCGCTCGGTCTCGGTGCGGTCGGTCACGTCGCGGCCGACACATTGCAGCACGGCCGGGTGGCCGGCATCGGAGCGCACCAGCGCCTCGCGCCAGGCGATCCAGCGCGGCCCGATCGCGCTCTCGATGCGCTGGTCGTGGACGCGCGTGCCGCTCGGCTCCAGGGCGCTGTCGCCCTGCTCGATCAGTGCGAAGGCGAATTTGCTGCCGACCAGGTTCTCGCGATCGAGGCCTGCCATCTGGCAATAGGCGTCGTTGACGAACACGATGGTGCCGTCCTGCTCACGCATGACGATGAGATCGCCCTGCTGCTCGAACAGATTGCGCGCGCGCTGCTCGGCTTCCTGCAGCTCCCAGTTCCGGTCCGCCAGCACCTCGTTGTGGAGCGCGATCTTGTGCAGCTTCTTATGGACGAAGCGCAGCCGCATGCTGAGCGTGGCGAGGCCGACGCAGGCCAGCGCGAACAGGAAGCTGGCGCCGATCGCGAAGGCATGCGGGTTGTAGCCGGAGTGCTCGGAGATGCTGGCCTTGATGAAGCCGTAGGCGCCGCCGAAACCGGCGGAGAAGATCATCAGCGAGCGCAGGATGGTGAAGACGAGCTGATGACGGCGCATGAACCGGCGCAGATGCAACCTGATGCGAAGTCCCTGTCCCATCGTTCCTCCCCAGAGATTGCGATTCCCAATGTCCTGGCCGCCGCGCATCATGCCGCGCCGGGTCTTGCGGAGACTTTCAAAGCTCATGCAGGCGCGTCCTGGCGGTGCAGAGATGGTGAACCGGGCGTTAGCCCGGCTCACAGCACCGGATTGGCCGGCGATGTCGGGTGGTTCCGAGCCGCCACGAGCAATGCCGCGGCCTGCTCGGCGGTCACGCGGCTCGAGCGGACATAGATGCGATAATCGGCGGGACCATCGGCCGCGTCGTCACGAATGAGATAGATCAGCGGCGCATCCGGATGTGGATCGGCCGCCGTTGCCACGACCTGCGTGGCCGAGGTCATGCCGCAGCCCCGATCCTCGTTGCCGGGCGCATCGTCGACCAGGACGAGATCCGCTGCATCGGGACTGTCGGTCAACGCGACCCGGACCGTGGCCAGCGCCGGGTCCTCGGTGAAGTCGACATGAAGATCGGCATGATACGGCGCCTCACCAAGCGCGACGCCGTCAGCGCCGACGGCAATGCAGGGCTGCGGGGAGGGCGCCAGTTCGATTCTGGCAAAGACCGCGGCTGCGATCAGCGGCACGGCCGACACGAGGACCTTGAAACGCAACATGACACGCACCGACACGACAGGCCTGATGATGACAACGCGGCCTTATGGTTGTCGGAGCGTAAAGAGAAGTCGTTACCAGAGCGTTGAGGCGGACGGCATTGAGGTCACGCGGCGTGCCGATTGTCCTCGGCGAGCGCCCGATATGACAGCGCCTCCGCCAGATGCAGCCGGCCGATCGCCTCAGCATGGTCGAGATCGGCCAGCGTGCGCGCGACGCGCAGCACGCGATGATAGCCGCGGGCGGACAGGCGCATCGTTTCGGCGGCTTCGCGCAGCAGCTTCTGGCCCGGCGCGTCGAGCTTGGCGATGTCGTCGAGCACGGCGGCGGGCGCCTCGGCGTTGGTCCTGATGTGCGGCAGACCGGCCTTGACGTAGCGTTCGCGCTGCCGGTCGCGGGCGGCGGCGACACGGGCGGCGACCTCGGCGGAGCCCTCCTTGGCCGGCGGCAGGATCAGGTCGGCGGCGCTGACGGCGGGCACCTCGATGCGCAGATCGATGCGGTCCATCAGCGGGCCGGAGATGCGGGTCTGATAGTCGGCCGTGCAGCGGTCGATGCGGCCGCGCTTGCAGGCATAGCCGGGCTCGAACGCATTGCCGCAACGGCACGGATTCATCGCCGCGACCAGCATGAAGCGGGCAGGGTAGGTGACGCGGTGGTTGGCGCGCGAGATCGAGACCTCGCCGTTCTCCAGCGGCTGGCGCAGCGAATCCAAGACGCGCGGATCGAACTCCGGCAGCTCGTCGAGAAACAGCACGCCGTGATGCGCCAGCGAGATCTCGCCCGGCCGCGCCCGCAGGCCGCCGCCGGTCAGCGCCGCCATGCTCGCGGAGTGATGCGGGCTGCGGAACGGCCGCCGGTTGGTGAGCGCGCCGCCGTCGATCTCGCCGGCGACGGATGCGATCATCGAGACTTCCAAGAGCTCCGCCGGCGACAGCGGCGGCAGGATCGATGGCAGCCTCGCCGCCAGCATCGACTTGCCCGCGCCGGGCGACCCGATCATCAGGAGATGGTGACCCCCTGCCGCGGCGATCTCCAGCGCGCGCTTGCCGCTCTCCTGACCCTTGATGTCGCGCAGGTCGAGCAGGCTCGCCGGCGCTTCCTGGATTTTCGGCTGCGGCCGCGACAGCACCTGCGTGCCCTTGAAGTGATTGGCGATCTGGATCAGCGAATTCGCTGCGATGATCTGCAGATCGGGGCTGGCCCACGCCGCCTCGGCGCCGCAGCCGGCCGGGCAGATCAAGCCTTCCTCACGCGAATTGGCGCCGATTGCCGCCGGCAGGACCCCTGCGACCGGCGCGATCGAGCCGTCGAGCCCGAGCTCGCCAAGCACGGTGAATCCGCTGAGCGCATCCGGCGGAATCGCGCCGATCGCGGCCATCAGCCCGAGCGCGATCGGCAGATCATAATGGCTGCCTTCCTTGGGCACGTCGGCCGGCGCCAGATTGACGGTGATGCGCCGCGCCGGCAGCGCGAGGCCCGAAGCGATCAGCGCCGAGCGCACCCGCTCGCGCGCTTCGGAGACGGCCTTGTCCGGCAGCCCGACGATCGCAAACGCCGGCAATCCCGGCGCGACCTGGACCTGCACGTCGACCGCGCGAGCCTCGATCCCCTCGAACGCGACAGTGGAAACGCGCTGAACCATGGGTGCCCCCCGATCGAGAGGCTAGCGGAAGCCAGTGGTGCGCGCAAGAACAATCCAGGAACATCAGCGCCGGCACCGAGACGTTCCATTAACGACGGCTTGCTGTACCTCTGTTCCCACCAACGGGCTTAACGCCCCTTTAGTCCGGCCCTCGCATTCTTTCGCAAATTGATCATGGACCCGCGCTCCGCCACAGCTGGCGGGCGCCGTGAAAGAGAGATCTGCGATGCCCCTTCCGGCAGCTGCCGCCAAGACGCAAGCGGGCGAGGCGCGGACCGTATCCGAGCTCGCCACCGAAATGTTGCGCCGGACCACGGCGCTCTTCCTCGCCGGCCCGCGGCCCGCCGCCGACGAGCAGCTCGATCTTTACGATCAGATGTTCGCCCGGCTGATGCCGCAGGTCGCGACCGAGGTGCTGGCAGAGCTGAGCACGGCGCTCGCCGTTGTCGAGCGCGCGCCTTACGCGACTGTGCGGCTGCTGGCGGTGCATCCCGAATTACGGGTTGCCGGGCCGGTGCTGGCCAAGGCGGCGGTGCTGACCGAGCGCGACCTCGCCGAGTTCATCCGCGCTTCGAGCCCGGCGCATCTGGTGGCGGTCGCCAGCCGCCGGGGCATCGGCGACGCGCTCACCGCGCAGTTGATCGCGCGCGGCTTCCCGCCGGTGCGCATGGCGCTGGCGCAGAATCTCACCGCAAAACTGTCCGAGGACAGCTATCGCAGCCTGTTCAAGGTCGCCGAGCGCGACGAGGATCTCGCCGAGAAGCTCGCGCTGCGCACCGATCTGCCGGCCAAGCTGTCGCGCGCCTTTGTCGCCGCGGCGAGCGAAGCCGCCCGCGCCCGCTTCATCAAGGCGGCGCCGCCGGCGACCCGCGCTACGCTGCAGGCCGCCCCGACGCGCTCCGCCGCCGCGGCGATGCGGGCGATGTGGGACTACGAGCCTGTGAAGGCCGAGGTTGCCGCGCTCAACCGCACCGGCAAGCTCGGTGACTCCGCCGTCAACCGCTTCTGCGTCACCGGCGATTTTCCCGCCGTCATCGCGGCGTTGGCGCTGCTTTGCGTGATCCCGATCGAGACGGTCGAATCGCTGCTGGACGAGAGCCGCATGATGGATCTCTTGCTGGCCTGCAAGGCGGCACGGCTGAGCTGGGCGACCACCGGCATGATCCTGAAGGCGCGTCCGGGGTGCGACGCGATCGCGGCCGAGGATTTCGAGGAGGCGCGCAAGCGCTTCGAGAAGCTCGTGCTGTCGGAGGCGCAGTGGAAGGTGCGCGGCCTGCAGACGAGCTGACCCGCGCGCCGAGGCAGCGGTCGCTCAGCCCGGCGGCGTCGCGTAGTTGGTGAAGTCGATCTTGAACATCGCCGGATCGAGCTTCTTGGTGGTGTCGAGATTATAGACCGCGATCGTGGTGTCGTAGCCCTGCGGGTCGGTCACGGTCCACTGCTTGAGCTGGCCGTCCTTGGCGCCGAGCATCAGCATCAGCCGGCTGGTGCCAATCAGCGCTTGCTTCTCCTCGATCGTGATCGTGACGTAGAGCTCGTCCGCGGTGACCGCGATCACGTTGGTGTCCTTGAGCAGGTCGATGCGGTCGGACAACAGGTAGCGCAGCGGCGTCTGCGACAGCGGATAGACATCCTGAGTGGCGAGCTTGCGGTCGCGCACCACCAGCGACGAGCCGTCGGCGATGATGTCGATCGGCGTCGGCGGCTCGTATTCGAAGCGCACCTTTCCGGGCTTCTGGATGTAGAAATCGCCCTTGGTCTTGCTGCCGTCGGGACCGACCTGGACGAAATTCCCGACCAGCGTCTGCAGCGACGACAGATAGGCACTGACCTTGGCCGCGACCGCCTTCTGGTTGGCGTCGAACGAGGTGAAGATGCTCGCCGGCACGTTGCGCCGGGGGTCGGGGATGATCGGGTTGGGCGGCGTGGTTTGAACGGTTGCGGGCGGCTGGCCGCGCTGCTGGTCCGAGGCGTTGAGCTGGCCGCCGCTCTTCTGGGCGGCCTTGGGCGCCGGCGTGGTCTGGGCGGTGGCGTGGCCGGCGACGCTGGTCAGGGCGCAGGCCGCAACGGCGCAGGCCACGAGTCGGGCCGTCGTGCGGCGGCCGCGCGGGAGCGAAAAGGGGCTGTTCGAGAAGGAGCTTTTCAAAACGACGTCCTGATTTCTACGCGTTTCTATCGTGGTTTGGTCGGTCAGCGTGATCGTAATTGCGTGAAGTTACGACCTGGAAACGGCGGATCTGGGACCAAAGCGGGCGGGGGTCAGAACCCGCCTTCCTCCTCGGGCACCAGGATCTCGCGCTTGCCGGCGTGGTTGGCCTGGCCGACGATGCCTTCCTGTTCCATCCGCTCCATCAGCGAAGCGGCCTTGTTATAGCCGATCTGCAGCCGGCGTTGAATGTAGGAGGTCGAGGCCTTGCGGTCGCGCTTCACCACCGCCACGGCCTGGGCGAACAGGTCGTCGCCGCCGCCGCCACCGCCCATGCCGGTGGCGTCGAACACGGCGCCGTCCTCCTCGCTCGGCTCCTCGGCGGTGACCGCCTCGAGATATTCCGGCGAGCCCTGGGCCTTCAGATGGCGCACCACCTTCTCGACCTCCTCGTCGGAGCAGAACGGTCCGTGGACGCGGCTGATGCGGCCGCCGCCGGCCATGTAGAGCATGTCGCCCTGGCCGAGCAGCTGCTCGGCGCCCATCTCGCCGAGGATGGTGCGGCTGTCGATCTTCGACGTCACCTGGAAGGAGATGCGGGTCGGGAAGTTGGCCTTGATGGTGCCGGTGATGACGTCGACCGACGGACGCTGCGTCGCCAGGATCACGTGCAGGCCGGCGGCGCGCGCCATCTGGGCGAGGCGCTGCACGGTGCCTTCGATGTCCTTGCCGGCGACCATCATCAGGTCGGCCATCTCGTCGACGATGATGACGATGTAGGGCAGGGGATCGAGGTCGAGCTTCTCCTCCTCGTAGATCGCCTTGCCGGTCTCCTTGTCGAAGCCGGTGTGCACCGTGCGCGTCAGCTCCTCGCCCTTGGCGCGGGCTTCGGCCACGCGGGCGTTGTAGCCGTCGATGTTGCGCACGCCGAGCTTGGCCATTTTCTTGTAACGCTCCTCCATCTCGCGCACCGCCCATTTCAGCGCGACCACCGCCTTCTTCGGGTCGGTCACGACGGGGGTGAGGAGATGCGGGATGCCGTCATAGACGGAGAGTTCGAGCATCTTCGGGTCGACCATGATCAGCCGGCACTGGTCGGGCCGGAGGCGATAGACCAGGCTCAGGATCATGGTGTTGATCGCGACCGACTTGCCCGAGCCGGTGGTGCCGGCGATCAGCATGTGCGGAGTGCGGGCGAGATCGATGATGATGGATTCGCCGCCGATGTTCTTGCCGAGGCACAGCGGCAGCTTGGCGACGCTCTCGGTCGCCTCCTTGGCCACCAGCAGCTCGCGCAGGTACACCTTCTCGCGATGCACGTTCGGCAGTTCGATGCCGATGGCGTTGCGGCCGGGCACGACGGCGACGCGCGCCGACAGCGCGCTCATCGAGCGCGCGATGTCGTCGGCGAGGCCGATGACGCGCGACGATTTGATGCCGGGCGCGGGCTCCAGCTCGTACAGCGTGACGACCGGGCCCGGATGCGCCTTGACGATCTCGCCGCGCACGCCGAAATCCTGCAGCACGCCTTCCAGCGCGCGCGAATTGGCCTCCAGCTCGCTCTTCGACAGCGGCTGGCGGTCGGACGATTTCGGCGCCGCCAGCATCGAGACCGACGGCAGCTCGTATTTGTCGCTGGATTTCTTCGGCGGAGTCTTCGGCGCGGGCTTCTTGCGTGCCTTCGGGGTCGGCTCCTCCTCCTCGTCGTCCTCCTCCTCAGCCTCTTCCTCCTCGCCCCCCTCGTCCTCCATCTCCGGCGCGAGCGTCGGCTTCTGGCTGCGGCCGAGGCTCGGCTCCTGGCGCCCCGCGGCGCTGCGCGGCTGCGGGCCTGAGGACACCAGCGCGCGATAGGCCGTGCTCAGGAACCAGCCGATCTGCGCCTTGGCGCTCATGATGGCATGGAAGATCCAGCCGAGCCGGATCGCCTTGCGGTCGTCGTCATCCTCGGAATCGGCGAGCGGCGTGTCGTCTTCGTCGTCCGCCAGCTCGCTCGGATCGGCCTGCTTGGCGCCCAGTCCGCCGGCGACCAGCAGACAGCCGATCATCGCGATCAGGAGAAGCGAGCCGAGCACCAGGCGATAGATCACGCCGGGCGGGCCGAACACGACCGCCGGCGCGCGCACCAGCGCATCGCCGACGACGCCGCCCAGGCCCGTCGGCAGCGGCCAGGCATGCGAGCGCGGCCAGCAACTGGCGAAGCCGGCGGCAATGACGGCGGCCAGCACCCAGGCACCGAAGCGCAACGCTTCGCGGTCGAACGGCCGGTGCGTCATCATCCGCCAGCCGCGGATCGCCAACGGCAGGATCGCCATGATCGAGCCGAGGCCGAGGATCTGCATCAGGAGGTCGGCGCTGATCGCGCCGGGATAGCCGACGATGTTGCGGATCGCCCGTGATGTCGCGTGGGACAGGCTCGGATCCTGCACCGACCAGGTCATCAGCGCCGCGGCGGCGACCCCGCACAGCGCGATCAGGCACAGACCCGCGAGCTCGCGCAGCCGCCGCACCAGCGCGTCGCGCAGCGACGTCGGCAGGTGGTTGACCAGGGGAATGACTCGTTCGATCGCCGGCATCCGCATCCGCCCCGCGATTATCCGAGAGTCTCGACCAGCCGGTGCAGCGCCTCGCCGGTCGAGGCGGCATCGGCCACCAGCGCCAGCCTGATATAGCCGACGCCCGGATTGAAGCCGTCGGGTTGCGGCCGCGCCAGATAGCTGCCGGGCACCACGCGCACGCCGGCGTCACGATAGAGCCGCAGCGCCACGTCTGCGTCGCCGCCGCGGTCCGCGACGTCGAGCCAGACGCAGAAGCCGCCGTCGGGCCGCGTGTAGCCGTAGCGATTGCCGATGATCTGGTCGGCGAGGTCGAACTTGGCACGGTACAGCCGCCGGTTCGCCTCGACGTGATCCTCGTCGGCATAGGCCGCGACCGCGACGTGCTGCAGCGGCACCGGCACCTGCGGTGCGGCGACATTGCGCAGCTCGTGGAAGGCGGCGAGGAAGCGGCGATCGCCGGCGGCGAAGCCGATGCGCATGCCCGGCACGTTGGAGCGCTTCGACAGCGACTGGAACGCGACGACATTGGTGTAGTCGGGACCGGCATGCTCGAGCATGCTGCCGGGCGCCGTCTTGGTGTAGATCTCCGAATAGCATTCGTCGCTGAAGATCAGGAAGCCGTAAGTCTTGGCGAGCTGGACCAGCTTGCGCATGTAGTCCGCTGAAGCCACCGAGCCTTGCGGATTGGCCGGCGTCGCGATGTAGAACGCGACGGTGCGCGCCAAGGTCGCCTCGTCGATCGCATCGAGGTCCGGCAGGAAGCCGTTGTCGCGCGTTGTCGGCAGATAGATGGAATCGCAGCCCGCCGTGCGGGCGCCGACGCCGTACACCGGATAGAACGGGTTCGGCATCAGGATCGCCGGTCTGCCGCGGCGCGGGCCGACATGGCGGAGCGCGGCATGCGCGGCGAAGAACAGGCCCTCGCGGCTGCCGTTCAGGACCAGGATCTCGTGCTCGGGATCGATCGGCCGCGGCAGCGCGAATCGGCGCGACAGCCAGGCGGCCGCCGCCTTGCGAAACGGCTCGATGCCTTTGGCGGCCGGGTAGCGGCCGAAATCGGCGATGTGCTGCGCCAGCACGGGACCGACGAAATCCGGCACCGGATGCTGCGGCTCGCCGACCGCGAGCGTGATCATCGGTTTGCCGGGAGAATACGGGGCGAGCAGCTCGTTCAGCCGCGCAAACGGCGAGCGTTCGCTCTCCGAATGGCTGGCGCCAGCGGGCGCGGGGGATGAAGCGGTCATTGCCATACGTAAACGCGCGCCAAACCAGTGGAAGCCGCCGATCGCCCATGAACCGGTGCCTTTGCGGTCACCATAGGTGGGGCGAGGTTAAGACGCGATTAACCATCGGCGCTGCCGACCGTTTTGATGGTTTTTCGCTAGCCGATCCAGAGGCAATTTCGCAACAGAGCCCGACATTGTGGCGATTCGGGCGGCAGCGGAGGGAACCGTAGGGCCAAAGCCGTCGCCGAAGGCGGACTGCGAGATACAGCGCCCTCTCCCCTTGCGGGAGAGGGCATGTACGGCCCATCCGCGGATGCGGTTGGGTGAGGGGTCTCTCTCCGCGGACGACACTCGTGGAGAGAGACCCCTCACCCAACCGAGTTTGCCGGACTGGCCTACATGCCCTCTCCCGCAAGGGGAGAGGGCGCAGTCACGGGCACTGCGCTTGTTGATGCGATATCGAGTGCTACTGAAAAATGGGTGGCCCGGTGCGCCGGAATAAGAATGGGAATCTTTGCGCACCGGGCCTTGGCCGAACCACTTGGGGGCTTAGTTCGGATGAGAAGCGTGTAGCATGGTCGCTTTTCCGGCGTATTGCCGGTGTTCGTTGATTTGTAGAATTTGATGTCGGAACAAGCCGAATGCGGCGGCAGCCGGCCAAAGGCTTAACGGAAATGTCAGCGGCCAGCGTGGCATTCCGGTCCCGGCGTGGACGCCACTCTTATTAGTCGCCGCCGGCGACTCGCGGCGGCATCGCGCACCGAATTTTTCCATCGAGAAACATCCGGTCACGTAGCGCATCAATCGACATTTCACGAAACGAGATTGGCGCATCACGACCATCTTTGACGGGCATCAGCGATTCCCATGGGCGTGCCGACACTCGCAAGGTGCGCCGGGGACTTCCTTTCGAAAGAGCGTCGATGATGCGTCTGAGACTGCCGGGCGTGCTTGCCCTGATGCTGCTGGCCATGCCCGTTTCGTCGCTGCCCCGCATGGCGGTGGCGGCACCTGCTGTTGCGGCGACGTCGATCACCGTCGAGGGCAACCGCCGCATCGAGGCCGATACCATCCGCTCCTACTTCAAGCCGGGCCCGTCCGGCGCGCTCGATGCCGGCCAGGTGGACGACGGCCTGAAGGCGCTGATCGAGACCGGCCTGTTCGCCGACGTGAAGATCGACCGTCAGGGCGGCCGGCTCATCGTGCGGGTGGTCGAAAATCCGGTGATCGGCCGCGTCGCCTTCGAGGGCAACAAGAAAGTCAAGGACGAGCAGCTCAGCGCCGAGGTGCAGTCGAAGCCGCGCGGCACGCTGTCGCGGCCGATGGTGCAGTCGGACGCGCAGCGCATAGCCGAAATCTACCGCCGCTCCGGCCGCTATGACGTCCGCGTCACGCCGGAGATCATCGAGCAGCCGAACAATCGGGTCGATCTCGTCTTCACCGTGGTCGAGGGCGTCAAGACCAGCGTGAAATCGGTCGACTTCGTCGGCAACAAAGCCTTTTCCGCCACGCGCCTGCGCGACATCATCAAGACCCGCGCCACCAACTGGCTCAGCTTCCTCGCCAGCAACGACATCTACGATCCCGACCGCGTCGAGGCCGACCGCGATCTCATCCGCCGCTTCTACCTGAAGAACGGCTATGCGGACGTTCAGGTCGTCGCCGCGCTCACTGAATATGATCCGGAACAGAAGGGCTTCCTGGTCACTTTCCAGATCGAGGAGGGCCAGCAATACCGCGTCGGCTCGGTCCAGTTCCAATCGACCATCGCAGCCCTCGACGGCAACACCTTGCGCGGCTACTCGCGCGTCAATGTCGGAGCGCTGTACAACGTCGAGCAGCTCGAGAAATCGGTCGAGGAGATGCAGATCGAGGCCTCGCGCCGCGGCTTCGCCTTCGCCGTGGTGCGCCCGCGCGGCGACCGCAATCTCGAGGCCCATACGGTCGCGATCGTGTTCTCCGTCGACGAGGGCCCGCGCACCTATATCGAGCGCATCTCGATCCGCGGCAACACCCGCACCCGGGACTATGTGATCCGGCGCGAGTTCGATATCTCCGAGGGCGACGCCTACAACCGCGCGCTGGTCGACCGCGCCGAGCGGCGGTTGAAGAACCTCGACTTCTTCAAGGACGTCAAGATCGCGACCGAGCCGGGCTCGTCGAGCGATCGCGTGATCCTCGTGGTCAATCTCGAGGAGAAGTCGACCGGCGACTTCTCGATCTCCGGCGGCTATTCGACCACCGACGGTGCGCTCGCCGAAGTGTCGATCTCCGAGCGCAACTTCCTCGGCCGCGGCCTGTTCGCCAAGGCGTCGGTGACGTACGGCCAGTATGCGCGCGGCGTGTCGCTGTCCTTCGTCGAGCCCTATCTCCTCGACTACCGCGTCGCGCTCGGCCTCGACGTCTCCTACCGCCAGCAGCTCGCCAACAGCTACACCAGCTATGGCACCCGCACCGTGGGCTTCAGCCCGCGGCTCGGCTTCCAGCTCCGCGAGGACCTGTCTCTGCAGCTGCGCTACTCGCTATATCGGCAGGAGATCACCCTGCCGTCCTATCTGGCGAACTGCAACAACAACGCGGCAAACGGCCTGCTCGCCTTCAATCCGACACCGGCCTATATCCAGAGCGTGCTCGGCGGCGTCGACCCGACCAACTCGACCACGTCAGGCGTCTATGGCTACGGCTGCTACGGCGACGGCGAATCGAGCCTGGCGGTGCGCAAGGAGCTGAACCAAGGCGCCTCGTTGACCTCGGCGCTCGGCTATACGTTGACCTACAACACGCTCGACAACACCAAGAACCCGACCGAAGGCCTCCTGATCGACTGGCGCCAGGATTTCGCCGGCGTCGGCGGCAATGTGAGCTATCTGAAATCGGCGGTCGACGCCAAATATTTCACGCTGCTGGTCTCCGAGATCGTCAGCGTCATCCATCTGCAGGGCGGCGTGCTCGAGAAGATCGGCGACAAGGACCTGCGCATGCTCGATCATTACCAGATGGGTCCGACGCTGGTCCGCGGCTTCGCCGCCAACGGCATCGGCCCGCGCGACATCACCTATCGCAGCTTCGGCGCGACGGGCGACGCGCTCGGTGGCACTAAATATTGGGGCGCCTCCGCCGAGTTGCAGATGCCGTTCTGGTTCTTGCCGAAGGAGATCGGCCTGAAAGGCTCGGTCTACGCCGACGCCGGTTCGCTGTGGGGCTACCAGGGCCCGACGTCATGGGCCGCCACCGGCGAGGTCAACACGTCCGCATGCAAATGCGCGATGCAATATGACGACAGCAAGGTCGTCCGCTCCTCCGTCGGCGTCGGCCTGATCTGGGCCTCCCCGTTCGGCCCGCTCCGCTTCGACTATGCGGTGCCGCTGACCAAGGGCAAATACGACGTCGTGCAGGAATTCCGGTTCGGCGGCGGCACGTCGTTCTGAGGCGGGTGAAGGACGACGCTTGTAAAGGCGGCTAGAGCCCCCACTGCCGATCAGTTGGACGGTGCACTTCCCTCCCCGCAAGGGGGAGGGGAGCCGACCTTCCGCGCGGCGGATAGCTCGGCTCACATGAGCTGTCGCCACGATCGCATTCGTCTCATGCGCCTCGCCCGCATCCCTCCCATGCTCAAATTGCCCGTCGTGTTAGTCTGTCGCAGCATCAGCCCTTGCACCGACGGGCAAATCAGTCGCACATTTCCGCGCGTCCTCGCTGCCGCAAGAGGGGCGTGTCGCGACCGTCACGAGACGTTGGCAGGGGGATGCGATGGGCGTGTGTCGGCGCAGCGTGATCATTCGCGCGGACGAACGGTGATGCACGCACGGTCAAGTCGCGCGGTCCTGATATCCCGACGCTGATATCAAGCGGGTGGCGATGCCTTCAGCGTGTCGCGCCCGTGATGGTGGCCAGCAAGCCGGCGCACCAGGGAGAACGCGAAGCAGCCGTTAAAACCGTTGCGCGGGGAAGGCCGGGCGTTCTCGGCCAGACCTGTGGTGACTGCCGCCTGCTTTTCTTTCTGCAGGCGGGCCACGGGCGCGGCCAGCGCCCGGCCTTCCCCGCGCCCTCTGTTGATGAGGGCGACAGGTTTCAGCACAGCTCGGGCGCATCGTGTCGCGAGAACGTCCTCGCGCGCATCCACTCATTCTCGGAGGCAACGCTGCCAACGCCAATACCCACTGTCGTCCCTGCGAACGCAGGGACCCATAACCGCAGGGGTCAATTGGTTGGCACGGGATTGGCCGCCTGCCTGTTTCTCACATCACGCGGTATGGGTCCCTGCGTTCGCAGGGACGACACCGATTGCTGGGAACCAGAGTGGTCTTCACGTCGCTCAAAAAGGCCTCTGCTTGCGCTGGCGCCTCGCAACGACCGCGTCGTTGCGCGCCCCTCACTCCCTGTTCGCCGGCGTCTGGATGAATCCCCGATTCCATGTCGGGCTGATCAGGATCTCGTTCACGCACACCCGCGGCGGCATGCTGGCCACGAACGCGATGGTCCGGCCGAGATCCTCCGGCTGCAGCATCCGGGCCTGCTCCTCGGCGCTCGGCACGACCGGGCGCTGTTCCAGGATCGGCGTCGCCACCTCGCCCGGCATCAGGCAGCAGGCGCGCAGGCCGTTGATACATTCCTCCATGTTGAACGAATGCGTCAGCGCCAGCACCGCGTGCTTGGTCGAAGTGTAGGCCGGGCCCGGCATCTTCGAGACGTGGCGCCCGGCCCAGGACGAGACGTTGATGATGGTGCCGTCCCGCTGCTTGCGCATCGCCGGCAGCACCGCCTTCATGCAATACAGCACGCCGTTGAGATTGATCTCGACCAGCTGATTCCAGCCGTCGAGCGTCATGTCGTCCCAGCGCCGCCGCGGCACGTTCACGCCGGCGGAGTTGACCAGCAGGTCGATGCGGCCGTGACGCATCAGGATGGCGTCGGCCGCGGCCTGCGCGTCGGCGGACTTGGCGACGTCGAGCGCGATGGCTTCCGCCGTGCCGCCATCCGCCACGATCCGGGCCACCACGGCATCCAGCACCGCCTTGCGCCGGCCGGACACCACCACCGTCCAGCCATCTGCCGCCAGCGCCAGCGCTCCGGCCTCGCCGATCCCCGTGCCGCCGCCCGTGATCCAGGCGATTCGTTTCCCCTTGGTCATATCCCAGCGTCTCCCGTTGCCTTCGAAAGGGCGTTTTTGCTAAGGCAGCCTCGATCAGAGACGGCAATCCCGGCGACGTCGCCGCTGCCATCCGTCCCGGCCCTTTTCGTCTTCGTCGAGCCCGATGTTCCGCCGGCTGAAACCGCCGGCCCGGCCGCGCTCTTGAGGGGAATGTTTGCATGAACCACGCCGCCAACACCAATCTGTTCGCCCGCCTGTTCGATGGTCTCGACGATCCCAGCCGGCTCGCGATCGAGACCCACGACGGACAGCGCATCACTTATGGCGACCTGGTCGCCCGCGCGGGACAGATGGCGAATGTGCTGGTGTCGCGGGGCGTGAAGCCGGGCGATCGCGTCGCGGCGCAGACCGAGAAGTCGGTGTCGGGCCTCGTGCTCTATCTCGCCACGGTCCGTGCCGGCGGCGTCTACCTGCCGCTCAACACCGCCTACACCCTCAACGAGCTCGACTATTTCATCGGCGATGCCGAGCCGACCGTGGTGGTGTGCGATCCCTCGAAGGCCGAGGGCATCGGCGCCCTCGCGGCCAAGGTCGGCGCCAAGGTGGAAACGCTGGATGCGTCGGGCAGGGGCTCTTTGACCGACGCCGCGGACAAGGCGGAGACCGCGTTCATCACCGTGCCGCGTGCCCCGGACGATCTCGCCGCGATCCTCTACACCTCCGGCACGACCGGCCGCTCCAAGGGCGCGATGCTGTCCCACGACAATCTCGCCTCGAACTCGCTGACCCTGATCGACTACTGGCGCTTCACCAGGGACGACGTGCTGATCCACGCGCTGCCGATCTATCACACCCACGGCCTGTTCGTGGCCAGCAACGTGACGCTGTTCGCGCGGGCGTCGATGATCTTCCTGCCGAAGCTCGATCCGGATCTCATTATCAATCTGATGGCGCGTGCCACGGTGCTGATGGGTGTGCCGACCTTCTACACGCGGCTGCTGCAGAACCCGCGGCTGAGCAAGGAGACGACCAGCCACATGCGGCTCTTCATCTCCGGCTCGGCGCCGCTGCTCGCCGACACGCATCGCGAGTGGTTTGCGCGGACCGGCCATGCCGTGCTCGAGCGCTACGGCATGACCGAGACCAACATGAACACGTCGAATCCCTATGCGGGCGAGCGGGTGCCCGGCGCGGTCGGCTTCCCGCTGCCGGGCGTTTCCGTGCGCGTCACCGATCCCGAGACTGGCAAGGAACTCGCGCGCGACGACATCGGCATGATCGAGGTGAAGGGTCCGAACGTGTTCAAGGGCTATTGGCGGATGCCGGAGAAGACCAAATCGGAATTCCGCCCCGACGGCTTCTTCATCACCGGCGACCTCGGCAAGATCGATCCGCAGGGCTACGTCCACATCGTCGGCCGCGGCAAGGATCTGGTGATCTCCGGCGGCTTCAACGTCTATCCGAAGGAGATCGAGAGCGAGATCGACGCCATGCCGGGCGTGGTCGAGTCCGCGGTCATCGGCGTGCCGCATGCCGATTTCGGCGAGGGTGTCACCGCCGTCGTGGTGCGCCAGCCAGGCGCCGATGTCAGCGAGGTCGGCGTGCTCAAGGGGCTCGATGGCCGGCTCGCGAAGTTCAAGATGCCCAAGCGCGTGTTCGTCGTCGATGAACTGCCGCGCAACACCATGGGCAAGGTGCAGAAGAACGTGCTGCGTGACCAGTACAAGGACATTTATACGAAGTGACGGCGGCTTAGCGCCGCCGCGCAATCGCAAGACCCGCAAGCGCGGCCAGCGGCGGCGCGGCGCAGATCAGCGCGAGCTTGACCACGGCGAGCCAGGCGATCTCGTGCTGGATGGCGATGGCCAGGCATGCGGCGAACAGCCCGGCGGCCGTGAAGCCGAGGATGCAGGTCAACGGCTCCTCGGCCGGCTCCTGCAAGGACACTTTGCGGACGGGCAGCGCCGCCTGGAGTTCCCTGGGACTCGGCCGGACGGTGGGAACGGGCATCGGACCTCCCTGCAGCGCGTCTCATCTGTCCGTTTCTCGTCGCAGACTAGGTCACGCCGCCCGCACCGGACATGCGGCAAAATCGAGCAGCCGCGAGAACGGGAGTGCGGCTGCAGGAACGGGGACGTTGGCGTCGACTTGCCCCGGCGCAAAGCGCCGGCTTCCCTTGCGAGCCTTTTTTCGCCCCGCGAATCCTTCCGGGCAGCCTTGCAGAATCATTGGCCTGTCGAGCTCGCACCGCGCGAAACCGGCTTAGGCAGGCCCGTAGTTAAGCGGTGAATCAATGCTCTACGATCTGCGTTATTTACTAGTTGTCCGGAGTTCGCTGCAGCAGTGTTGAGGAGTTAGAAGTGAACAGAAATTCGCTGCATGATGGGTTGGTTCGGCTCTGGTATACCACGACGGACATTGATCCTTTTTTCATCGGTCACGTAGTACTGAATCACTGTTCGGATTCGGGCCATTTGTCCGTTGCAACACCTGTTCCTTCTCCGTAAATAAAGCCCGCCTGCCGATCCCACACGGCCGCAAGCCCCTTCCGTTCACGGCCCACAAGAAATCATCAAAGCAACCAATGACAGCCAGGATCGAACGACCGCTTTCGCCGCATCTGCAAACCTACCGCTGGACGCTGACGATGATCTTGTCGATCGTCCACCGCGCCACGGGTGTTGCACTCTATTTCGGGACGCTGCTGCTGGCCTGGTGGTTGATCGCCGCCGCGTCCGGCCCCAGCGCCTATTCCTATGTCCAGGGCTTCATGGGCAGCTTCCTCGGCCGCCTGATCGTGTTCGGCTACACCTGGGCGCTGCTGCATCACCTGCTGTCCGGCATTCGTCACTTCGTCTGGGACCTCGGTTACGGCTTCAAGCCCAACGAACGTGAGACTTTGACCTGGGGTGCACTGATCGGCGGCATCTCCTTGACCGTTCTGGTGTGGATCGTGGCTTACGCCGTTGGAGGTGGCCGATGAGCGACGCGCGCGCAAAATCGATGCGGACCCCGCTGGGCCGCGTCCGCAACCTCGGTGCGGCTCACTCCGGCACGGGAGACTTCTGGCGTCAGCGCATCACCGCGGTCGCGATGACCCTGCTGATCGTGCCGGTCGTCGTCGTCGTCATCATGCTGCTCGGCCGCAACCAGGCCGGTGCTGCGCAGATCCTCGGCTCGCTGCCGATCGCGCTGATCATGCTGCTGTTCGTGGTCGCCAGCTGCTGGCACATGAAGATCGGCATGCAGGTGATCATCGAGGACTACGTGCACACCGAGTCGCTCAAACTCATCGCGATCATGGGCAACAACTTCTTTGCCGTGACCGTGGCGATCGCCTCGATCTACGCCCTCATCAAACTGTCCACTGGAGTCTAGCGAATGGCCGGCGGAGCAAATGGCAGCGCGAACGGCGCGCCCGCGACGAACGGAAAAGCCTATCCGATCGAGGACCACACCTACGATGTCGTCGTGGTCGGCGCCGGCGGCGCGGGCTTGCGCGCCGTCGTCGGCTGCAGCGAAGCGGGCCTGCGCACGGCCTGCATCACCAAGGTGTTCCCGACCCGCTCGCACACCGTGGCGGCGCAGGGCGGCATCTCGGCCTCGCTCGGCAACATGCACCAGGACGACTGGCGCTGGCACATGTACGACACCGTCAAGGGCTCCGACTGGCTCGGTGACCAGGACGCCATCGAATACATGGTCCGCAACGCGCCGGACGCCGTCTATGAGCTCGAGCATTGGGGCGTGCCGTTCTCGCGCACCGAGGACGGCAAGATCTACCAGCGCCCGTTCGGCGGCATGACCATGGACTACGGCAAGGGCCAGGCGCAGCGCACCTGCGCCGCGGCCGACCGGACCGGTCACGCGATGCTTCACACGATGTATGGCCAGTCGCTGCGCCATGCCGCGGAGTTCTTCATCGAGTTCTTCGCCATCGACCTGATCATGGACGACCAGGGCACCTGCCGCGGCGTCATCGCGATCAAGCTCGACGACGGCACCCTGCACCGCTTCCGCGCTCAGACCACCATCCTGGCGACCGGCGGCTACGGCCGCGCCTACGCCTCCTGCACCTCGGCGCATACCTGCACCGGCGACGGCGGCGGTATGGCGCTGCGCGCCGGCCTGCCGTTGCAGGACATGGAGTTCGTGCAGTTCCACCCGACCGGCATTTACGGCTCGGGCTGTCTGGTCACCGAAGGCGCGCGCGGCGAAGGCGGCTACCTCGTCAATTCCGAGGGCGAGCGCTTCATGGAGCGATATGCGCCCTCCGCCAAGGACCTCGCCTCGCGCGACGTCGTCTCGCGCGCGATGACCATCGAGATCCGCGAAGGCCGCGGCGTCGGCAAGAAGAAGGATCACATCTTCCTGCATCTCGACCATCTCGATCCGAAGGTACTGGCCGAGCGTCTGCCCGGCATTTCCGAATCGGCCAAGATCTTTGCCAATGTCGACGTCACTCGCGAGCCGATCCCGATCGTGCCGACGGTGCATTACAACATGGGCGGCATCCCGACGAACTATCACGCCGAGGTGCTGACCAAGAAGGACGGCGACGACAACGCGATCGTCCCGGGCTTGATGGCGGTGGGCGAGGCGGCCTGCGTGTCCGTGCACGGCGCCAACCGGCTCGGCTCCAACTCGCTGATCGACCTCGTGGTGTTCGGCCGCGCCGCCGCGCTGCGGCTGGCCGAGAAGCTGACGCCGAACGGCAAGCAGCCGGATCTGCCAAAGGACTCGGCCGACAAGGCCCTCAGCCGGCTCGACCATTATCGCTACGCCTCCGGCGGCACGCCGACCGCGAAGCTGCGCGAGAGCATGCAGCACGTGATGCAGACCAACTGCGCCGTGTTCCGCACCGGCGAGGTGCTGCAGGAAGGTCATAACCTGATTCACAAGGTGTATGGCGGCATCGGTGACATCGCCGTGTCGGACCGTTCGCTGGTGTGGAATTCGGACCTGATCGAGACCCTGGAGTTCGACAACCTCATCGCGCAGGCGGTGGTGACGATGGACTCCGCGGTCAATCGCACCGAGAGCCGCGGCGCCCACGCCCGCGAGGACTTCCCAGATCGCGACGACAAGAACTGGATGAAGCACACGCTGGCGTGGATCGACAACAAGGACGGCAAGACCACGATCGATTACCGCCCGGTGCACAATTACACCATGACCAACGACGTGCAGTATATTCCGCCGAAGGCACGCGTCTACTGATCGCGCGTGTGCCGAGCCCGTCCGTCAAAACCTGAGAAGGCCTATCGAAATGGCTGAGTTCGCACTTCCGAAGAATTCCCAGATCACCGGCGGCAAGACCTGGCCGAAGCCGGCGGGCGCCACCGAAGTCCGCGAGTTCAAGGTCTATCGCTGGAATCCGGACGACGGCAAGAATCCGAGCGTCGACACCTATTACGTCGACGTCAATGATTGCGGTCCGATGGTGCTCGACGGCCTGATCTGGATCAAGAACCACATTGATCCGTCGCTGACCTTCCGCCGCTCCTGCCGCGAAGGCGTATGCGGCTCCTGCGCGATGAACATCGACGGCCAGAATACGCTGGCCTGCACGCGCTCGATGCACGACGTGAAGGATGGCGCGGTCAAGATCAACCCGCTGCCGCACCAGCCGGTGGTGAAGGACCTCGTGCCCGACCTCACGAACTTCTACGCGCAATACGCTTCGATCGAGCCGTGGCTGAAGACCACCACGCCGACGCCGCAGAAGGAATGGAAGCAGACCCACGAGGATCGCGAGAAGCTCGACGGCCTCTACGAGTGCATCCTGTGCGCCTGCTGCTCGACCTCGTGCCCGAGCTACTGGTGGAACAGCGAGCGCTATCTCGGACCGGCAGCGCTTTTGCAGGCGACGCGCTGGGTCAAGGACAGCCGCGACGAGGCGACCGGCGAGCGGCTCGACAATCTCGAGGATCCGTTCCGTCTGTACCGTTGCCATACGATCATGAACTGCGCCAAGGCCTGCCCGAAGGGGCTCAACCCGGCCGAAGCGATCGCCGAGCTGAAGCTCAAGCTGGTCGAGCGGCAGATCTGACCGAGCAGCAAGGGTAATATATCATTGCGCCCGGGCCCGTCGGAAGTTCCGGGCGCAGCTGATTTTGTAGCTGACGCCGATTGCGATAAGCTCTCAGCCTTCTGGGGCCGGAGCGACCGTGCAGACCGCACAACGCAAATCGCTGACGATGCTGCGCTGGATGATGGTCGCGTCGCTGGCGCTGCCGATCGCGTTGTTCCTGGTCGCTGCCTACGTCTCCTACGGTGCGACCACCGACGAAGCCGACCGCGAGATCCGCCGCTCGCTCGACGTCGTCCACGAGCATGCGCTCAAGGTGTTCGAGACTATCGAACGTAGCCTGTCCGAGATCGACGAGATCGTCCGCGATCTCTCGGACTCCGATATCAAGACCCGCGAGCAGGCGCTGCATGTCCGGCTCCGGCAATTGTCCGACTCGCTGCCGCAGATGAAGTCGGCCTGGGTGTTCGACGCCAACGGCCGGCCGCTGGTTAACAGCCTGATCTACCCGGCGCCGGAGGTGTCGTTCCTGGACCGCGACTACTTCAGCGCCCACGTCAAGGACAGCATCGGCACCTTCATCGGCGCGCCGTTGACGCCGCGCTCGCCCTATCCCGGCGCGGCCTTCTTCAGCGTCAGCCGCCGCCGCCAATCCGACGACGGCAGCTTCACCGGCATCATCCAGGCGTCGGTGCTGCCGGACTATTTCGAGCACTTCTATGCCCGCATCGGCCGCGCCCCCGGCAGCTACTTCGCCCTGAAGCGGTTCGACGGGCTGACGCTGGCGCGTTTTCCGGCCGCCGAGCGCAGCGCGGGTCCGGCCCCGAACGATATACCGGCGGGCGCGGCGGATACCGAGCAGCTGGTCACCGAGACATCGCGGCGGGATGGCATCGAGCGGCGGGTCGGCTATCAGCGGCTCCCGGGCTACCCGGTCTATGTGGCCGCCGGCCTGGAGACCGCGACCATCCGAAACCGCTGGCTCGGGACAATGAGCCGTCACCTCATCTTCGGCATCCCGGCGACCGCGCTGCTGGTGGTGTTTCTGACCCTCGCGCGCCGGCGCACCGAGCGCTTCTACATCGAAGCCGCCCGCCGCCTCGAAGCCGAGGACGCGCTCAAGCACGGCCAGCGCATGGAGGCACTCGGTCAGCTGACCGGCGGCGTGGCTCACGATTTCAACAACCTGCTGACGGTGATCCGCGCCTCGGCCGATCTGCTGCGCCGGCCGAATTTGCCGGACGAGCGTCGGCAGCGCTACATCGACGCCATCTCCGATACCGTGGCGCGTGCGTCCAAGCTGACGTCGCAGCTCCTGGCCTTCGCGCGAAGGCAGACCCTGAAACCCGAAGTGTTCGACATCGGCCGCAGCGTCGTCACCCTGCGCGACATGACCAAGACGCTGGTCGGCTCGCGGATCGAGATCGTCACCTCGGTCCCGGACGAGCCGTGCTATGTCAACGCCGATGCCGGCCAGTTCGAGACTGCGCTGATCAACATGGCCGTCAATGCGCGCGACGCGATGGCCGGCCAGGGCCTGCTCAGCATCACCGTGGTGCCCGCACCGGATCTCCCGACGCCGGTGGCGCCGCATGACCGTCCGCCGCTCGGCTATGTCGCCATCGCCGTCCAGGACACCGGTGTCGGCATTCCGCAGGAGCAGGTCGGGCGCATCTTCGAGCCGTTCTTCACCACCAAGACAATCGGGCAGGGCACCGGCCTCGGCCTGTCGCAGGTGTTCGGTTTCGCCAAGCAGTCCGGCGGCGAGATCGGCGTCGTCAGCGAGGTCGGCCGAGGCGCCACCTTCACTCTGTATTTGCCGCGTGTCGCTCCGATGCAGGATCAGCATCACGCGGCTCCCGGCCACGCGGTGCCGATCACCGGCCGCGGCATGTCGGTGCTGGTCGTCGAGGACAACATCGACGTCGGCCGGTCCGCCACCGAAGCGCTCGCCGAGCTCGGCTACCTGACCACTCTGGTCGACAATGCCAAGGACGCGCTGGAGGAACTGATCGACGGCGCCAGCCGGTTCGATGTCGTGTTTACCGACGTGGTGATGCCGGGGATGACGGGCCTCGAGCTCGCCGAGGAGATCCGCCGGCTCGAGCTCAACATCCCCGTCGTGCTCGCCAGCGGCTACAGCCATGTGCTGGCTCAGCAGGGCACCAATGGATTCGAGCTGCTGCGCAAGCCGTACTCGATCGAGGAATTGTCGCGCGTGCTTCACAAGGTCGTGCCGGTGCCGCTGTATGGCGCCCCGCCGGTGGCGCCGAACTCGGAGGTCCGCTGAGCGCGGCGGCCAGCGGAACCCGGATGCGGAACCTTCTATGTGGGTTCCGGTTATCGCGACATGGGACAGATCCAGGACATCGAGCGGCCCGTCACGTCGGAGCCTGTGAAGGGGCCGATCATCGAGATCGCCGCTGAAAACGGTGATCAGGTTGAACCGCCGCCGCCCGAGGTGGTCGAGCCCGACCCGGAGTTGTCGCCAGAGGAGGCCGAGCAGGTCCGCAAGCGCTATCTGCTCACGCGTTTCTGGATCAGCGCGCGGGGCTATTGGGGCCGGGCCGGCGATCGTCTCGCCTGGCCGTTCACGATCGGCCTCCTGATGCTCATCGTCGGCACTGTCGCCTTTCAATACGGCATCAACGTCTGGAATCGATCGATCTTCGATGCGATCGAGAAGCGCGACGCCGCAACGGTGTTTCACCTCACCGCGATCTTCTTCCCGCTGGCGATCGGCAGCGTCATTCTCGCCGTCGCCCAGGTCTACGCGCGGATGGCGATCCAGCGACGGTGGCGCGCCTGGCTGACCAACAGCGTGATCACGCGATGGCTGACGAGCGGGCGCTACTACCAACTCAATTTGGTCAGCGGCGATCACAAGAACCCGGAATATCGTATCGCCGAGGATCTGCGCATCGCCACCGATTCACCCGTCGACTTCGTCGCCGGAGTAACGTCGGCGCTGCTGTCCGCCGCCACCTTCATCGTCGTGTTGTGGACGATCGGCGGCGCGCTCACGCTGCGTCTCGGCGGCAGCGAGCTCACCATTCCCGGCTTCCTGGTGATCGCTGCCGTCGTTTATGCCGTGATCGCCTCAGGCTCGATCATGGCGATCGGCCGCCGCTTCGTGCAGACCTCGGAGGACAAGAACCAGGCCGAGGCCGACTTCCGCTACACGCTGACGCGCGTGCGCGAGAACGGCGAAAGCATAGCGCTGCTCGGCGGCGAGACCGAGGAGCGCGCCGGGATCGACCGGACGTTCGGCAACGTGCTGCAGCAATGGGCCCGGCTCGCCGGCCAGCACATGCGCACGACGCTGGTGTCGCAGGGTTCGAGCCTGATCGCCCCCGTCGTGCCGCTGCTGCTGTGCGCGCCGAAATTCCTCGACGGCAGCATGACGCTCGGCCAGGTGATGCAGGCAGCCAGCGCGTTCACGATCGTGCAGACCGCGTTCGGCTGGCTGGTCGACAACTATCCGCGTCTCGCCGACTGGAACGCCTGCGCGCGGCGCATCGCCTCGCTGATGATGTCGCTCGATGCGCTGGAGCGTGCCGAGCGCGGCGACGGTGTCGGCCGCATCAAGCGCGGCGAGACCACGGGGGAGGCGATGCTCAGCCTGAACGATCTCTCGGTCACGCTCGACGACGGCAAGGCCGTGGTCGGCGAGACCGAGGTCGTGGTCGATCCCGGCGAGCGGCTGCTGGTCGCCGGCGAATCGGGAACGGGCAAGAGCACGCTGGTGCGCGCGATCGCCGGCCTGTGGCCGTGGGGCGGCGGCAGCATCAACTTCCATCCTGACCGCCGCCTCTTCATGTTGCCGCAACGGCCCTATGTGCCCTCGGGCAGCCTGCGCCGGGCGGTGGCCTATCCCGGCGCCGCCGAGGACTGGAGCGTCGAGCAGGTTGGCGAAGCCTTGCACAAGGTCGGCCTCGACCACCTCAAGGACCGCATCGAGGAGGAGGCGCCGTGGGACCAGACCCTGTCCGGTGGCGAGAAGCAGCGCCTGGCCTTCGCGCGGCTGCTGCTGCATGGCCCTGACATCGTCGTGCTCGACGAGGCGACCTCGGCGCTCGACGAGAAGAGCCAGGACAAGATGATGCAGATGGTCACGAACGAGCTGCCGAAGGCCACAATCGTCAGCGTCGCGCATCGGGCCGAGCTCGAGGCCTTTCATAGCCGCAAGATCGTACTGGAGCGGCGCAAGGGCGGCGCCAGGCTTGTCAGCGACATCGATCTCATTCCGCGCAAGGGCAAGCGTCGCCTGATCGGCCGCTTCCTGCGCCAGCGCAAGGCGGTCTGATCGGCCCCGGTGAGACCACAAAGTGGCCACGCCGGCTGCATTGGACTGGGCAGCAAAACCGGCTATCACTCGGCGCCCTCATTCCAGGACGCGACCTTGACGCCCGACAACGATCCCTCGCCGCCGCCCTTCGGGGCTTTCGCTCCGAATGCCGCGCAGGCGCTGGTGATCCGGCTCGCGCACGGATCCGGATTGAAGCGGGGTGCTTTCCGGCCGATGCTGACGCGCGCTGTCAACCTGCTGCGCGCCGGTCCCGTCGACGTCAGCTATCAGGGCGCCAATTTCCGCTTCTATCATCAGCTCAGCGCCACCGAGCGCGGCGCGCTGTTCAATCCAGACTACAATCGCGAGGAGCTGGATTTTCTGCGCAGCCACGTGCCGCCCGCCGGCACGGCCGTCGATGTCGGCGCCAATGTGGGAACGTTCGCGCTGCCGCTGGCGCGCCACGTCGGGCCTGCGGGCCGCGTGATCGCGGTCGAACCGCATCCGGTCACGCATGCGCGGTTGAGCTTCAATCGCGACGCATCGGCGCTGTCGCAGGTCAGGCTGGTCGCGGCCGCGGCGGGAGACAGCGACGGCGAGGTCATGATCGAGACTGACGGCGACAATCTCGGCGCCAGCCACATCGTGGTCGGCACGGCGGGTGCCGAGGCGTTCAAGGTCCCATCGCTGCGCTTGCAGGCCATTCTCGAACAGGCCGGCGCGACCAAGGTCGATGCATTGAAGATCGACGTCGAGGGCTTCGAGGACCGCGTGCTGACCTGCTTCTTCCGCGACGCACCGCAGACGCTGTGGCCGCGTGCGGTCGTCATCGAGCATCTGTCGCGCGACGAATGGCAGAACGACTGTCTCGCCGACATGATCCGCCGCGGCTATCGCGAGGTCGGCCGGACCCGCAGCAACACGCTGCTGCTGCGCGGCTGATCCGCGCACGCCGTCGGGTTCCTGCGTCGAGACCGGAACATCGCGGCCCGACGCGACGTTATCGCCCCTGACATCCAGGGAGCGAACCATGAGCAACGACGACACGCGCGATCAGGATCGCGTCTGGGAGCTGATGAAGAAGATCGGCTTCGCCATGCTGGTCACGAAGGACGGTGACAAACTGCGCGCGCGGCCGATGAGCGCCTACCTCGCCCGCGACGAAGGCCTGATCTATTTCCTCACCGACGCCCGTCACCACAAGGACGAGGAGATCGCCCGCGCACCGCAGGTGAACCTGTCCTTCGCCGATGCCGGCAGCCAGAAATACGTTTCGTTGACGGGGACCGCGACGATTTCGAACGATCGCGCCAAGATCCGTGATCTGTTCACGACGACGGCGAAGGCATGGTGGGACAGCGCCGAGGATCCCAACATTCGCTTGTTGAAGATCACGCCTGATGATGCCGAGTTCTGGGATTCGCCGGGCACCGTGATCAGCTACGTCAAGATGGCCGCCGCCGCGGTCACCAACACGCGCCCCGATGTCGGCGACAACCGCAAGGTCGCGATGTGATGCCGATCGAACCTCCCGAGATTCCGCCGGCGACGCCGGGTCATCCCGTCGAGCCGCCGCCGGAGGATCCGGTCGGACACCCGAGTCCCGAAGTGCCGCCGCCGGTGCACGAGCCGGACACACCGGCGCCGCCGCGCGAGCTCCCGGGCCAGACGCCGGACGAAGTGCCGGGGCGCGGGCCGCTTGGTCCAACCACGCCAAGTCCGGTCACGGATGAAGGTCCGGTCACGGATTGACCGCGATTGATCCTTGATCATGATGGACAGAAGGAGAGCCGGCGCACGCCGGCTTTCGGCGCGTCGCGTTCTGCCAAGCCTTTGAAATTCAAGACTGAATGATACATGAATGGCGGCAGGCAAGCGGCTGTTTCGCGTCGAAATAAATCCCGCCGCGGATTTGAACTGCGCCACAATCCAGCCTAACGCATAAACGTTGATCACGCCGTGCTTCAAAAAGAACGTTTCGGGACACCAACACAGATGAGCAAACTTCGCGTTCTGCTGCTTGCGACGACCGCCCTGTCGGCGATGCAGCTGACGATCACCGCATCCCACGCGCAGAGCGCGCCCATGGTCATCGCGCAAGGTCCGGGCGGGCCGGGTGGTGAGGTCGGTCCCGACGGTCGACCGAAGCAGCCGCCGCACGGCCAGCCCCCGCAGGGCCAGCCGCAACGCCCAGGTCCTGGCGCTGCGCCGCCGGCCGCGCCGCCGCATCAGGCCGCGCCGCCCCCGCCGCCACCGCCTGCAGCCGCACCGCGCCCGGCACCTCCGCCGCCTGCGCCGCCGCCTCCGCGCGCCGAGCCGCCACGTCCGGCTCCGCCGCCTCCCCCGCCGCCGCGGGCCGAACCGCCGCGCCCGGCCGCTCCGCCGCCGCGCGCCGAGCCGCCCGCTGCAGCACCGCCGCGTCCGACGCCGCCAGCACCTCCGCCGCCTCCCGCCGCGGCTCCGCCTGCGCATTCGCCGACGCCACCCCCTGTGGTTCCGCGGGAGCCCGCGCGTCCGACACCACCACCGCCGCCGCCTCCCGTTGCCGCGCCGCCGCCGCCGCGTGAACCGGCGCGTCCGACCACACCGCCTCCGCCGCCAGCGGCGACGCAGGCGCCGCCTCCCGGCGCCGCTCCAGGTCCGAGGCCTGGCTCGCCCCCGCCGCCGCCTGCGGCTGGTGGGGCCACGCCACCGCATTCGCCGCCGCCGGGCGCTACGCCCTTGCCGCCTCCGGCGCCGGGCCAGACCCCGCCGTCGCCTGGCGCCGAGCAGCGCCCAGGCCGGCCTGGGGGCCGGCGGACCGCCTCCTGGCGCTCCGCAGGGCGCACCGCCGCCGCGCGGTGCGCCGACGCCTCCGGCTGGCACGGTGACGCCCGCGCCGGGCACGCCGCCGGCCGCGCAAACTCCAGCGCCCGGCACGCCTCCGGTTGCGGGAAATCCGCCCCAGGGTGGACGCCCCGGCACGCCTCCGGGCGGGGCAGGTGGACCACCGCCCGTGGCCGGGCCTGGCCCCGGACCTGGTGGTCCGCCCGCCGGCCCCGGCGCGCCGCAAGCCGGGCCCGGAGCGGTCCCGCAGGCCGGTCCTCCGGCCATGTCGAACCGGCCGCCGCCGCAGGTGGCCGCGCCGATCCCGGCTCCGCCGCCACCCACGCCTCAGCAGCTCACGCCGATCGCTCCTGGCGCCGCGCTGCCTGGTCCGCAGCGCCTCGACGACTTCCGCGGCCAGCGCCGCGAGGTCCAGGAGGGTGGCCGCACGGTGATCTACGAGCCCGGCCGCGTCATTGTCCGCGACCCGAGCGGACAGGAGTTCGTGCGCCACGATGAGCTCGAGCGCTTCAGATTCGGTGCCCGCGACATCCGCGTGGAGCGGGAGGATCGCGGCGAGACGCGCACGGTCGTGTTCCGCCCCGACGGCAGCCAGATCGTCACGATCACCGCGCCTGACGGACGGCTCTTGCGCCGTATCCGCCGTGACATCGGTGGTCGCGAGATCATCATCATCGACAACACCTACCGCGATCCGCAGGCGGTCGGCGGCTTCTATGTCGAGCTGCCGCCGCCGGAGATCCGCATCCCCTACAACCGCTACATTGTCGACGCTGAGGAGGCGCCGCCGGATGTCATCTACGACACGCTGATCGCGCCGCCGGTGGAGCGCGTGCAGCGGCGCTACTCGCTCGACGAAGTCCGCTACTCGCCCTCGGTGCGCCAGCTGATGCCGTCAATCGATCTCAACACGATCACCTTCGACACGGGATCGTGGGAGATCGCGCCTGATCAGGTAGCGAAGCTACAGGTCATCGCCGACGGCCTCAACCAGGCGATCCAGCGCAATCCGCGCGAGGTCTACCTGATCGAGGGCCACACCGACGCGGTCGGCAACGAGACCGACAACCTGTCGCTCTCGGACCGTCGCGCCGAATCGGTTGCGACCCTGCTGACGCAGCAATTCGGTGTCCCCGCCGAGAACCTGACGTCGCAGGGCTATGGCGAGCAGTACCTGAAGGAGCAGACCCAGGGACCGAGCCGCATCAACCGCCGCGTCACGGTCCGCCGCATCACCCCGCTGCTCAACGGCGGCCAGGCCGCCCTGCCGCCGCCGCCCCCGGGCGTCGCGCCGCCGCGATAAGGCGCGGAGACGAACCGAAATGAAAATGGCCGGGAGAAATCCCGGCCATTTTTGCTGATGCAAACGCCAAATTCAGTGTCGTCCCGGCCTCGAGCCGGGACCCATACCCACCGAGTCAAGTTTTGCGATGGCTGGACCGATAGCGGGGTCAACACATCCGCCGGTGTTTATGGGTCCCGGCGTTCGCCGGGACGACGGCGGTGGTGAGGCGCGATCTCGGCCGAGAACCCCGGTGTCGTCCCGGCCTTGAGCCGGGACCCATAACCACCGAGTCAAGTTTTGCGATGGCTGGAGCGATAGCCGGGTTAACACATCCGCCGGCGATTATGGGTCCCGGCGTTCGCCGGGACGACGGCGGGGGTGAGGCGCGATCTCGGCCAAGAACTTCGGTGTCGTCCCGGCCTTGAGCCGGGACCCATACCCACCGGGTTCAGTTTTGCGATGGCTGTAGCAACAGCCAGCCTTCACCATTGCAAGTGGTGGTTATGGGTCCCGGCTTTCGCCGGGGCGACGCCGGAGAACGTGGTGCGCGTCTCGCTGCGAAACGCTCCGCTCAGCTCTTGTCGCCCTTGTCATGGCCGAGCTGGAAAATTTGAGCGCCCTCCGCGCCAGACAGCAGGCCCGTGTCCGAATAGAGCTTCAGCTTGGTGCGGGTGTCGGTGATGTCGAGGTTGCGCATGGTCAGCTGGCCGATACGGTCGGCGGGCGTGAAGGCGGCGTCCTCGACCTTTTCCATGCTCAGCCGCTCCGGCTGATAGGTCAGGTTGGGGCTCTCGGTGTTGAGCAGCGAGTAGTCGTTGCCGCGGCGCAGCTCCAAAGTCACCTCGCCGGTGATGGCGCTGGCGACCCAGCGCTGCGCGGTCTCGCGCAGCATCAAGGCCTGCGAGTCGAACCAACGGCCTTGATACAGCAGACGGCCAAGCTTCATGCCGCTCATGCGGTACTGCTCGATCGTATCCTCGTTGTGGATGCCGGTGACGAGCCGCTCATAGGCAATGTGCAGCAGCGCCATGCCGGGCGCCTCGTAGATCCCGCGGCTCTTGGCCTCGATGATGCGGTTCTCGATCTGGTCGCACATTCCCAGGCCATGGCGGCCGCCGATCGCATTGGCCTCCAGGAACAGCGCGACGGGATCTGTGAATGTCTGGCCGTTCAGCGCGACCGGCTGGCCTTCCTCGAAGCGCACCACGACGGTCTCGGGCCTCACCGCGCAGTCCTCACGCCAGAACGGCACGCCCATGATCGGATTGACGATGCGGATGCCGCTCGACAGGCTTTCGAGATCCTTCGCCTCGTGAGTGGCGCCGAGCAGATTGCTGTCGGTCGAATACGCCTTTTCGGCGCTCATCTTGTAATTGAAGCCGTGGGCGGTGAGGAATGCCGACATCTCGGCGCGGCCGCCGAGCTCGTCGATGAACTGCTGGTCGAGCCAGGGCTTGTAGATCTTGAGGTTCGGGTTGGTCAGCAGGCCGTAGCGGTAGAAGCGCTCGATGTCGTTGCCCTTGTAGGTCGAGCCGTCGCCCCAGATGTTGACGCCGTCCTCCTTCATCGCGGCCACCAGCATGGTGCCGGTGACGGCGCGGCCGAGCGGCGTGGTGTTGAAATAGGTCGCGCCGCCGGTCGAGATGTGGAAGGCGCCGGACTGGATCGCGGCGATGCCCTCATGCACCAGCTGGGTGCGGCAATCGACCAGGCGCGCCTTCTCGGCGCCGAAGCTCATCGCCTTGCGCGGGATCTCGTCATAGTCGGACTCGTCGGGCTGCCCGAGATTGGCGGTGTAGGCGAAGCAGCGCGCGCCCTTCTGCTTCATCCAGAGCAGCGCCGCGCTGGTGTCGAGGCCGCCGGAGAAGGCGATGCCGACTTTCTCGCCCGTAGGCAGGCCTTTGAGGATCGTGGTCATGGGAAGTACCGGTGTTGATGGCTGTGCCGTTCAGAAATTCGGGCGCGGATAGCAGATTTCGCCCGTCTCGGCACGCGATTAATCCCGCAGGGGGCCTGTTCAGGCAGCGGGGCTGCTATCGGCCGGGCGGCGGCGGCCGAACAGCCGGCGCATCAGCCGGAAACCCGGCATGGCGAAGCGGGTCAGCGCGGTATCGACACCGGCATCGGTCAGCCGCGTGGACGGCCAGCGGTAGATATAGCCGTGCAGCAGCCAGATCACGAGAAAGGTGACGAGCCCGGCGGCGGTGATGTCGGTGAAGAAATGGCCGCCGAACGCCATCCGCAGCACCGAGGTGGCGAGGCCGAACAGGACGGCCGCGGCATAGGCGACCGGACGGATGGCCGGCGGCGTCAGCGCGGCCGGGGCCAAGGTCCAGAACGCGGTGGCGCCCTCGCCGGAGAAGAACGAGCAGTTGCGGCCACAGCCGCCGCGCGGATCCCACCACGGCACAAACTGCATGTCGCCGCCGAACTCGGTGACGACGACCGGGCGCGGCCGGCCCCAATAGGATTTGAAGGTGAGGTTGGTGATCACGATCGCCGAGAGCGACAAGGTGAGCAGCAGGAACGCGATGGTACGGCCCTTGATCAGCAGCGGCCGGTCGGGCCGGATCAGCTTCACCACCAGCGCGATGATCGAGGGGAGAGCGAGGCCCCAGGAGATCCACATCGCCGCGTCGCGCGCGAACGCGGCATAGCCGTCCAGCTTGACGGGAAAGCTGCGGGTATGCGGATCGTAGAACAGCGCGGCGAGCTTGAGGTCGAGCTCGGGATAGACGCCGAACAGCACGCCGATGACGAGCGCGAGCGACAATGCGATGAAGAGGCCGGTCCGGTTCATGGCGCGCGGTTTAGCGAAAGCGGATGGCGATGGAAAGGCTCAGCGCGGGGCCCCCGGTGGGAGAGGCGGCGGAGGCAATTGCGGCGGTGGTTCGCGCCAGCGGCCGGCATTGCGGCCGGCGATCAGCCAATAGATGAGTCCGCCAAGGATCCCCGCGCCGGTCAGAATCTCGAGCTGGCGGCGGACGATGCCCTCGAAATGCAGGGTCTCGGGATCGAACGGGATCAGGCCGAGATAGCAGGCTGCGCCGACCACGCCGCCACCGATGGCATAGGCGAGCACGCTGCGGATCGAGAACGCCTCGGTGATGAGTGCGATCAGCAGTGCCGGAATCAGCGCGAAGCCGGACACGAAGATGAAGCCGAAGCCAATGATGATCTGGAACGCGCTCTGGTCGATCGGGCCAATGCCGATATCGGAGAATTCCGGGATCAGGATCGCAGTCACCACGACCAGCCCCGCGACGAAGCATGCGAGCAGAAAAGCGAACGCGATCACGATCAGGCGGCCGATCAGCGCCATGGATTTAGACCCGTGTTGCACAAGGTAGGCACCGCTCTCTCCAACCGTCATGGCCGGGCTCGACCCGGCCATCAATCACTGAAGACTTTTTGCGGATAGGAATGGATGAGCCCTGGCATGACGACGTTGCTTGGAATTGCTGACGATCAAGAATCAATCCGTCATCGCCATCGCGCGCAGCGCCTGGCGTTCTCTGGCGGAGAGCTTCTCCGTTTCCGACTTCAGCTGGCCGCAGGCGGCGAGGATGTCGCGGCCGCGGGGGGTGCGCACCGGGGAGGAGTAGCCGGCATTGAAGACATATTCGGAGAACTTCTCGATCTGCTCCCAGTCCGAGCATTCGTAGGCCGAGCCCGGCCAAGGATTGAACGGGATCAAATTGATCTTGGCCGGAATGCCCTTGAGCAGCTTGACCAGCAGTCTGGCGTCGTCGAGCGAATCGTTGACGCCCTTGAGCATCACATATTCGAAGGTGATGCGGCGGGCATTTGACGCGCCCGGATAGTCGCGGCAGGCCTGCAGCAGCTCGGCGATCGGATACTTCCGGTTGAGCGGCACCAGCTCGTTGCGCAGCTCGTCGCGGACCGCATGCAGCGAGATCGCCAGCATCACGCCGATCTCCTCGCCGGCGCGCTTGATGTTCGGCACGACGCCCGACGTCGACAGCGTGATGCGGCGGCGGGAGATGCCGATGCCCTCGTTGTCGGAGACGATCAGCAGCGCGTCGCGCACCGCTTCGAAATTGTACAGCGGCTCGCCCATGCCCATCATCACGATGTTGGTGATGAGGCGATTGCCGTGCGGCGTTTCGCGATCGGCCCAGTCATTGAGGCGATCGCGGGCGACCATGATCTGGCCGACGATCTCGCCCGCGGTGAGATTGCGCACCAGACGCTGCGTACCGGTGTGGCAGAACGCGCAGTTCAGCGTGCAGCCGACCTGGGAAGAGACGCACAGGGTGCCGCGGTCGGTCTCCGGAATGTAGACGCATTCGACCTCGTGCGCCTTCTGCAGGTCGTCGCCGCTCGGCAGCCGTAGCAGCCATTTGCGGGTGCCGTCATTGGAGATCTGCTCGGCCACGACCTCGGGACGGTCGACGGTGAAGCGCTCGGCCAGGCCGTTGCGCGTGTCCTTCGACACCGAGGTCATCTCGTCGAACGATCGGGCGCCGCGGAAGTAGAGCCAATGCCACAGCTGCTGCACCCGCATCTTCTGCTGCCGCTCCGGCACGCCGATGTCGCCGAGCCTGGCCGCCAGCTCCGCGCGCGACAGACCGATCAGCGACGGCTTGGCCGGCGGCACGTAGGTTTCGAGCGGAATCTTTTCGAGGGGCGCGGCGGCGTCGCGCAGCCCGGCAGTCGTTGCCATGTCCAGGGGCCCAAAATGCTGCCCGGCCGCTGCGGCCTGAGGCTTTCAACGGGTCTATATAGCAATTCGGCCGCCAAAAGCGACCCGCAAGACCAGCGGCGGTATCGGCGGGCCGCTAGCGGCGGCAGTCCTGGGCAATCCGGTCAAGCGCCTGCGCGAGGCCCTTCAGCGAGAACACGTCCGTCGTCTCCGTGCCCTTGGCCGAGACGCCCTTGACCACGGCCTCGGGCGCCTTGCGCATGGCCTCGACCATGCGTTCCTCCTCCGCCGCGTTCTTGATCCAGAGCCCGTCGCCCTGGGCGTACATCGCGTAGGACGCACCGCCGACGTCAAGCGAGCCGTCCGCACCGGGCTTGAGCGCGTAGCCGATCATGATCGACACCTCGTTGAACACCTTCTCGGACGGCCGGGTCGAGACGAAGGCATAGGCGGGGTCGCGCGGGCGATTGGCCGGATTGGTCTTGGAGGAGGTCGGCTTGGCCAGCGCGAAGCAGACCTTCTTACCAGCCGGCATCGCCGTATAGGCGCCCCATCCACCGTACTGGCCGATCAAGGTCGGTTCCGCGCCACCGATGCTCGGTACCGCCGGCTTTGCGTCGGCCTTGGGTGCGGCCTTCGGCTGCGGAGCGGGCGCAGCCTTCGGTGGCGCCTTGGGCGAAGCCGTCTGGGCGTGCGCCAAGCTCGATGCTCCGAGCACAAGTGCGCCAGCCAGCGCTGTCGGCAATCGCAAAAACAACATGATTAAGCTGAGCCCCCGCGATCTCGTCCACCAACATTGTGACTGGAAAATGGCCCGGATTCGCAGACGGCCCTTGGGCGAGGGATAGCGGCTCAGCCTCCACTTGCAAAGACTCTGGTGAACCCACCTGGTCCGTTCGCTCGACACCACCGTGACGATACCGGGGTTCCCACCTCGCAGACGGCTGGCTCACCCGATGATCGTCGTGATGTTCCGACAGGCGGGATTTGCCGGCGGCCACGCGACGCATTGCGCGCGTTGCCGATTGTCGCGGGAACGCAAATCCGGCATGACGTTGCAAAAGCCGGGCACGATCCGGACAACACCCCAAGGAGCGCGCCCGTGAAAGCCATTCTCTGCTCGCAATTCTGTCAGCCCGACGATCTCGTTCTTGCCGAGGTGCCCGATCCGGTGGCCGGACCCGGCGAGGCCGTGATTGCGATCAAAGCGGCGGCGCTGAACTTCTTCGACATCCTGATGATCCAGGGCAAGTACCAGATCAAGCCGCCGTTCCCGTTCTCGCCGGGTGCGGAGGTCGCGGGAATCATCGAGAGCGTTGGCGACGGCGTGACGGATCTCAAGGTCGGCGATCGCGTCGTCGCGTCCTGCGGTCATAACGGCGCGCGCGAGAAGATCGCGCTGCCGGCTGCCGCGATCGTCAAGATTCCCGATCATCTCGACTTTGATCGAGCCGCCGGCATCATCATCATCTACGGCACGGCGCTACATGCGCTCGAGGACCGCGCCAGCCCCAAGCCCGGCGAGACGCTGGCCGTGCTCGGTGCGGCCGGCGGCACCGGCCTCGCGGCCTGCGAGCTCGGCCAGCTGATGGGGCTGAAGGTGATCGCCTGCGCCTCCTCGGACGAGAAGCTTGCATTCGCGAAGCAACACGGTGCGACGCTGACCTTGAACTACGCGAAAGACGATCTGAAGGAAGGCCTGCGCCGGCTGACCGACGGCAAGGGCGCCGACATCATCTTCGATCCCGTCGGCGGCACCTATGCCGAGGCCGCGTTGCGCTCGATCGCATGGGAGGGCCGCTTCCTGGTGATCGGCTTTGCCGCGGGCGATATTCCGAAGATGCCGCTCAACCTGGCGCTGCTGAAGGGCTGTGACATCCGCGGCGTGTTCTGGGGCGCCTGGACCCGGCTCAACCCGGCCAAGAACCGCGCCAATCTCGAGAAGCTCGTGCAGTGGACCGCCGACGGCAAGCTGTCGTCGCATGTCGACCGCACCTTCCCGCTCGCGCAGACCGCCGATGCGCTCAAGGTGCTGGCCGGCCGGCAGGCCATGGGCAAGGTGATCCTGCACCCTTGACGGTCCCTCCGAAGACGACTTGAGCCGGAGTCCGGCGAGGTGTTCATCTCGCCGGCGGAACTGATCCGGTCGATGGAACGGTAACGCCCTCTGCCCTGAGTGAATGGTCGTCACACGCCAGCAATGGTTGCGTCGGTGTTGCGAGAAAGTCGCGTCTTCGCTCGAATCTCACCGGGCTGGCCGCCGGATGACTGCAACCTCTGGCAGAAAATCCGAAAACGAGCTTTTTTTGGTTAACGCAACTCAACCACATTGTGGCAGGGTTAATTAAGCACCTTGGTCGTTGTTATATCGAGGCTTCCTATGCTGCTGCGCTGCTATCTCGCAAGTGCGTCGCCACAATCAGATCAAAAAATTTCCAGAATCATGCCGGGTCTCGTCCACTTTTAGTCGGATTCAATTAGTCAATTCGTTGTCGGCAGTGGGGTGCCTCCAGCAATCGTGACGTGTCTCGGGCTTCTGACGGGCTCGGGACGTCGAAGTATGTTGCGTGAAGTGAGATGGGGATGAAGGCCATGGCTGAACGGACGACACGTGGACGGTTCGACGACCGATCATCAACCGGTCCTGAGTTCAGGCCGTTTCCTGATGATCCGCCGCAGGATCGCCCGCAGACCTATCGGTTCGGCCGGTCCGCCCAGGATCATTATCCCAACGACGAATCGATGCCGATGTTCCTGTCCGAATACGAGGCCGGGCATCAGATCGAGAGCACCGAGTTCGACGACCAATGGCCCGTGCGGGCGCGGCGGACCTCGGTCTCCTCCCGAATTCTTCTCGCCGTCGTCGCGGCCGCCGGTGTGGCCGTACTGTTCGCGCTGGTCACGTCCGACGCGACGCGCGACCTGATCGCCAGCGCCAAGGCATCCATGGTCGGCTCCGCGCCGGACCCGACCGCTCCGCCGCAGCCCAGCGCCACCCAGCTGACCGCGCGCGACATGCAGTTGAACGAGCCCGCGCGCGTCACGCCGGAGCCGCAGCCGATGGCCGCGCCCGCTGCAGCAGCAGCGGCGGCACCCGTGCAGATGGCGGCCGTCACGCCGAGCCGCGATGATATCGCCAACGCCTACCAGACGGCGCTGCAGAACCGCGTTCCGACGCCGCCGGCGCCGCCCGCTCCAAGCGTAGCCACGGCGCCCCCGGCGATGACGCCGCCGTCCATGACCTCTCCGGGCGCTGGCGCCGCAATCGTGGCGCCAGGTCTGGGGTCCGTCACCGCCGCGCCGCCGCCCGCGCAAGCCCGCCGCCTGGATCCGGATGAGCTGGCTGGCATCATGAAGCGCGCCAAGGGACTGCTGGCAGCGGGTGACATTCCCTCCGCCCGCCTCCTGCTCGAGCGAGCCGCCGAGGCGCAGGAGCCGGCCGCGGCGCTGATGTTGGCGCAGACTTACGATCCCCACGTGCTGGGCACCAAGGACATCCGCAACATCAACGCCGATCCGGCCGCGGCGCGCAACTGGTATCGCCGCGCGGCGCAACTCGGCTCCGCGGAAGCGCAGCGCCGGCTCGATCAGCTGCAGAATTGAACCCACGTGACGGCAGCGATGCCGCCACGTTTGATTTTTTTGTTTCACGCATGATTTTCGAGTCGGTCATGGGCAACGCCGGGGATGATCTGGCGTTGCGCCCGTTTCGGCCCGCGATCATGTGCCGGCTCAATCGAGGGTGACACATGCGACGTCTGATTGGAGCGGCCGTGGCCGCAGTGCTGATTGCGTGCGGCTTTGCTGCCCACGCCGAGGAGAGCGAGTTCGATCCGGCCAAGGTCAGCGACAGCCTGAAGGCGATCTTCCAGTTCGGCTCGGTGCAGACCAAGCAGGCGCTCAACGCCAACACGGTCACCCTGATCACCGGCACCATTGGCGGGACCTATGTGCAGTTCGGCGCCGACCTCGCCTCGCTGCTCGATGACGGCAACAGCCTGCGCGTGCTGCCGATCGTCGGCCGCGGCTCGGTGCAGAGCGTCGCAGACATCCTGTTCCTGCAGGGCGTCGATCTCGGCGTCGTGCGCGCCGACACGCTGGACTATCTGGAGCGCAAGGGCTTCGCCAAGGACATCAAGAAGCAGTTCACCTACGTCACCAAGCTCTACAATGAGGAGATGCAGGTCATCGCGCCGCGCGCCGTGCGCAATCTGCGCGACCTCGAAGGCCGCCGCGTCAGCGTCGACCTGCCGAACGGCGGCACCTTCGTGACGGCGCTGACGGTGTTCGAGCGGCTCGGCCTGCGCGCCAACTTCCTCTACATCGAGCAGCGCATCGCGATGGAGAAGCTGAAGCGGGGCGAACTCGATGCCGTGATCGTGGTCGGCGGCAAGCCCTACAAGTCGGTCTCGAACTTCGTGAACGACGGCCGCTTCCATCTCGTCAATGTCGACTATGACCGTCCGCTGCAGAATGACTATCTGCCGGCGACGCTGACGGCGAAGGACTATCCGAACCTGATCGCCGAGGGCGAGAAGGTCGACACGATCGCGGTGCCGGCGGTGCTCGCGGCGTACAACTGGGCGCCGAACACCGACCGCTATCGCAAGCTCGCGACCTTCGTCGACGCCTTCTTCACCAAGTTCCCGGCGTTCCAGAACCCGCCCTTCCACCCGAAGTGGAAGGAAGTCTCGCTGTCAGCGCCGCTCGCCGGCTGGCAGCGGCTGCCGGCCGCCAGCAAATGGCTGGAGACGCATGCGATGGAAGGTGCGCAGCGCGACCGCTTCGACGACTTCCTGAAGCAGAGCAGCGCCGGCAAGGCGCTGCCGACCGAGGCCGACCGCGAAGCGCTGTTCAAGCAGTACCAGGCGTGGGAAGCCGAGAAGACCGGCAGCGCCCGTGCCCAGGCACGTCCGCAGCGCTGAGCTGACAGATCGCGCCGGCGCGATCGATGTCAGAAAGAAAAGCCCTGCGTACGCAGGGCTTTTTGTTTTTCGATGGCGTCGCAATGCGAGCCACCGCCATGGGGAGTAAGGGTCGTAGTCGTGACGTCAGCCTGCCTGCTCGCCGTTGTTGTCGAGATCGGCGTCCGCGTCGTCCTGCAGCCGCGCCAGCGCGGCCTTGGCTGCCGCATGATGATCGGGCGTGATGTGCGAGGCCACCATCCGGATCGCGGTGGCCAGCACCGCGGCATCGTCGGTGAAGCCGAGGACCGGCATCACGTCGGGCAGAAAGTCGAACGGCAGGATGAAATAAGCGAGGGCGCCGAGCAGGGCGACCTGCACATGCCGCGGCGTCTCCTTGTCGAACGCGCAGTAATAGGCGGCGAGCAGGTCCTCGGCAAACGGGATCCGCGCGACGACCTGCTTGAACTTGATCCAGAACCGGCGCCGCACACTGTCACGATCCCGCGCCAAGCGATCGGCCGGCTCGAAGCCAACGCTGTAATCGGTCGTATCGGACGCCATGTGTGATCTCCCAGCGAAGCGGATGCCGGCAGCGCGGTCATCCCGCGGTTCATGTGGGGCGGCCATCCTCTGCCGCAAGGCGCCACGAGCGTCGCAGGGCCGTGCAGGACAGGACGCAGCTGGACGATGTCAGCCGCTGATCGCAGCCGCAATCGCGTCCATCGCGCGCGCCAGCTCGATGTCGAGCATGGTCACGCCGCCGGCATCGTGGGTGGCGAGCACCACCTCGACGGTGCGGTAGACGTTCCGCCACTCCGGATGATGATCGCGCTTCTCGGCGATGAGCGCGACCCGTGTCATGAAGCCGAAGGCTTCGTTGAAATCCCGGAAGGTGAACGTCCGGCTGATCGCCTCGCGGCCGTCGAGCTCGGCCCAGCCCGAAAGATCCCGCAGGGCGCTCGCGCGCGCCTCGGCCGACAGTCGCTCCACCATTGCAATCCTCCGATTCCATCCACCGTCGTCTCGCCGGCCGACCGGACGAGCCGAAACTTACCGGTCAGTTCACGGCCCCCGACCACGCGCTGGCCGCCAGGTTAGCAGAAAACTGATCCAGATCAGAGCCTTGAGGCGATGGCCGAGTGGCTGGTCACGGTCCGGCCTCGTTCATCGCGCACACTCGGCCCCCGGTAACCATGACGCAGATGTCACTCCGGGTGGACAAGAAATTTGCTACAGTTTCGGCTTAGCGAAGGACAAGGCCGGATGGAGCCGCACGTGGCGCCGCTCCCGGGCGATCGGATCACCGGAGGATCGGACCTGGCAGACCCGCAGACCACGCCAGCGCAGCGCTCACAGATGCGCCCTGCCGTGTTCATCGTCATCGCCGGGATCCTCGCGATCATCGGCGCGCTGGCGGGTGCGTATTATTTTGCCATGCGTCCGGTGGTGCTGAAGATCGCGGTCGGTCCGCCCAACAGTGACGACCTCAAGGTCGTCCAGGCCCTGACTCAGGCGTTCTCGCAGAATCATGCCTATGTCCGGCTCCGCCCGGTGCCCTCCGAGGGAGCCGCCGAGAGTGGGCAGGCGCTGGCCGCGGGCAAGGTCGATCTCGCGATTATCCGCGGTGATCTCGAGGTGCCAAAGAACGCGCAGGCCGTCGCGACGCTGCGCAAGAACGTCGCCGTGCTGTGGGTGCCCTCGGCTGGCAAGGGCAAGGGCCGCAAGGGCGCCGCCAAGATTACCAAGATCTCGCAGCTGGCGGGCCACAAGGTCGGCATCATCGGCCGGACGCCGGCGAACGCCAATCTGCTGAAGGTGGTGCTGCACCAATATGGCGTCGACCCCGCCAAGGTCGAGATGGTGCAGTTTCCGGCCTCCGAAGCCGCGGAGGCGGTCCGCAGCCAGAAGGCCGACGTCTGGCTCGCCGCCGGTCCGGTCAACAGCAAGATCACGGCGGATGCCATCGCCGCCGCCACCAAGGATGGCGGCGTGCCGACCTTCCTGGCCATCGATTCCGCCGAGGCGATCGCGCAGAACCATCCCGAATACGAAGCGGCGGAGATCCCGGCTGGCGCGTTCGGCGGCTCGCCCGACCGTCCCGAGGACGAGATCAAGACGATCAGCTTCAACCACCATATCGTCGCGCGCAAAGGCCTCGCCGACTCCACCGTCTCGGCGTTCACGCACCAGCTGTTCTCGGTGCGCCAGCAATTGCTGTCGGAATTCCCGCTGGCGGCCAAGATCGAGACGCCCGACACCGACAAGGACGCCGCCATTCCCGCCCATCCCGGCGCAGCGGCCTTCGTCGACGGCGAGGAGAAGACCTTCCTCGACCGCTACAGCGACTACATTTGGTGGGGCCTGATGGCGCTGTCGGCGATGGGCTCCGCCGGCGCCTGGTTTGCCGGCTACCTCAAGCGAGACGAACGCACCATCAACACCTCGCTGCGCGACCGCCTGCTGGAGATGATCTCGATCGCCCGCAAGAGCGACTCGACCGATGAGCTCGATCAGCTCCAGGCCGAGGCCGACGAGATCCTGCGCAACACGCTCACCTGCTTCGAGGACGGCGCCATCGAGCATGCCGCCCTGACCGCCTTCAACATCGCGCTCGAGCAGTTCCATAATGCGGTCGCCGATCGCAAGCTCATCCTGATGAGCATGCCGGCCCATCTGCAGCGCACCGGCGCCCAATTGCGGGCGGCCGGCACCTGAGCCCGTGCAGGCGGGACCTGCACGCTGGCGCGCCCGCTTGTAATTTCAGCGTCATCAATCTTTTCTACGTCTCCTTCGTCTGGCCAGCGCGGGCTCCGCGCGCCATCGACCTGGAGATTCCCATGACCGTTCACATTCCTCGCCCGAACCTCAAACTGTCCCGCCGCCGCTTCCTGTCGACCGCCGCCGGCGCCGGCATCGCGACGCTGTCGATGCCCTATCTGAGCCGCGCCGCCGACCGGCCGCAGATCACGCATGGCGTGCAGTCCGGCGATGTCAGCATGGATGGTGGCGTGGTCTGGGCGCGCGCCGACCGGCCGTCGCAGATGCTGGTCGAGGTCGCCACCACCGAATCGTTCAAGGACGCGCGGAGCTTGCCGCCGATCGCGGCGCTGCCCGAGAGCGACTTCACCGCCAAGATGCTGGTCGACAATCTGCCGAGCGGCCAGGACATCTTCTACCGCGTCAAATTCCGCGATCTCGCGCACGTGTCCGTCGAGAGCGAGCCGGTGGTCGGCCGCTTCCGCACCGCGCCGGGCAACAAGCGCGACGTGTCGTTCGTGTGGGGCGGCGACGTCGCCGGTCAGGGCTGGGGCATCAATCCCGACGATGGCGGCATGTTCACCTTCTCGACGATGAAGAAGCATCGTCCGGACTTCTTCCTGCACTCCGGCGACACCATCTACGCCGACGGTCCGATCAAGTCGGAGGTCAAGCTGCCGGACAACAAGGTCTGGAAGAACCTCACGGTCGAGGAGAAGGCCAAGGTCGCCGAGACGCTCGACGAATTCCGCGCCGCTCACAAGTACAATTTCCTCGACGAGAACGTCCGCGGCTTCAATGCCGAGGTGCCGATCTTCGTGCAGTGGGACGATCACGAGGTGACCAACAACTGGTCGGCCTCGAAGGACCTGCCGGCGGCCTACAAGGAGCGCAACATCCAGCTGCTCGCCGCCCGCGCGGCGCGCGCCTTCCACGAGATGTATCCGATGCGCGAGAGCATCGTCGAGCCGGGCCGGGTGTATCGCACCATCAATTACGGCCCGCATCTCGACGTGTTCGTGCTCGACGAGCGCAGCTATCGCGGCGCCAACGGTGCGAACCTCGAGGACAAATACGGTCCGGCGTCGTACTTCATCGGGCCGGAGCAGATGCGCTGGCTGAAGCAGGCGCTCTTGAACTCACGCGCGACCTGGAAGGTGATCGCTTCCGACATGCCGCTCAGCCTGATCGTCTATGATGACGCCGCCAACAGACGCGGCTCCGAGGCGATCGCCCAGGGCGATGGTCCGGCGCGCGGCCGTGAGCTCGAGATCGCCGAGATCCTGCGCTTCATCAAGACGGCGCCGATCCAGAACACGGTGTGGCTGACCGCCGACGTGCACTACGCCGCGGCGCATTACTACGATCCGAACAAGGCGCAATTCCAGGACTTCGAACCGTTCTGGGAGTTCGTCTCCGGCCCGCTGCATGCCGGCACGTTCGGTCCGAACGAGCTCGACAACACGTTCGGCCCCGAGGTGCGCTTCATCAAGGCGCCCGGCCTCGACAAGCAGAACCTGCCGCCGTCGGCCGGCATGCAGTTCTTCGGTCACGTCAAGATCGACGGCGCCAGCGGCCAGATGACCGTGACCTTGCGCGATCGCGCCGACGTCGCGCTGTGGTCGACCACGCTCGATCCGAAGCTCGCCTGAGGGGGCCTCGCTGCGGCGGCGCTAATCGCGGCGCCGCAGCACCACCTCCAGGGCCTCGGTCGGGCAGGGCTTCGGCAGGCGCGGGCGATCGGAAAACGCCGAGGGCACGCCGTCGGCGCCATAGCCGGTGGAGAATGCGAAGGGAATGCCGAGCGTGTTCAGCCGCTCGGCGATCGCAAAACTCTTCTCGCGCACCAGGCCGACATCGAGCAGCGCGAATTGCGGTGCGCGCTCCTCGATCATGGCAAGCGCTGTGGCGACGTTCGCAGCGACCCTGACGTCGGCCACGCCAAGATCGGTGATGGTATCCTCCAAGCCAAGCGCAATGATCGGGTCGTCCTCGACGACCAGCACATGCTGATAGAGCTCGGGCACGCGGGATTGCGAGCTGGTCATGTGATCTGCGGGGGTTCCAAGGTGAACAGGGCTCCCGCAGCCGGCGCCTCATCGCAAGCACGCTGGCGGGTCCTGGAACCGAAGCCATCATATCGGAGTTCCTGTGTCGGTGCACTTGTGAACACAAGGAGCACGGATCACGCACATGCGTAGCGCGGGGGATCACGATGCTGAGCCAAGGTGTGACGACACTTGCGCGGGAGCGGCCTTACAACAACCTGCTGCGGCGACTGAGCCCGCCCGACTACGCGCTGATCGCGCCGTATCTCGTCGAGGATCAGGCTGCGCCGAACGAGCTGTTGTACCGCCCCGGCGACGACGTGCAGATCGTGCATTTCCCCTGCGGACCGGCGCTGACGTCCTATCTCGTCCCCAATGAGGACGGCCGCGACGTCGAGACGATCCTGGTCGGGCGCGAAGGCGCGGTGGGCGGCATCGTCAGCGAGGGCTTCCTGCCGGCCTATACCCGCATCGTCGTGAAGTTCGGCGGTCCGTTCGCGCGGTTGCCATTGTCGCGACTCGCCGCTGCCAAGCTGCAGTCGAAGACGCTGCGCAACGTGTTCGCGCGCTACGCCGATTGCATGCTGGCGCAGATGTTTCAGTCCACCGCCTGCAACGCCATCCATTCGATCGAGCAGCGCACGGCGAAATGGATCGTCGCGGCGATGGATCGCACCGATGGCGAGCCGATCGTGCCGCTGACGCATGAGCAGCTCGCGACACTGCTCGGCGTTGGCCGCTCCTATGTCAGCCGCGTCGTCCAGACCTTCAGGGCGGAAGGCATCCTCGATACCCGCCGCGGCGCCTTCATGGTGCGCGACTTCGCGGCCTTGAAGCAGCGCTCGTGCCTCTGCAACGAGGCGGTGAAGACCCATTTCGAGGAGGTCCTGCGCGGCGTCTATCCGACTGAGCAGGCCGCTGCGGGCTGATACGAACACGTCATTGCCTTCGGCCTCGGGACCTTGCCATAGTCCGGTTCGCAACCGGGCTGGGAAGGATCTTAAGACGTCATGGACGGCGCCGCTCTCCACGCGATGTTCGATCTCGCCGCATGGCTGAGCGCCGGCGCCGCCGGCTGGTGGCTCACACGCATCGCGGGCGTCAGCTTTCCGAAACAGTCCACGGAATGGCCCTATGTCGCCGCGCTCGTCTTCGGTGCGGGCGTTGGTGCTTATCTCTTCGGCACGCTGAATCTCTGGCTCTCGGGGATGAGCGGCTTGGCGCGCTCCGTCGAGGGCGCACTCACCGGCGGCATCGTTGCCGTCGAGCTGTACAAATGGCGACACGGCATCGCGCTGCGCACCGGCGCCCGCTTTGCGCTGCCGCTGGCTGTCGGCGTCGCCGTCGGCCGCATCGGCTGCTATGCGGCGGGGCTCGACGATTTCACCTATGGCACACCGACGGCGTTGCCCTGGGGGCATGATTTCGGCGACGGCATCTCGCGTCATCCGGTGCAGCTCTACGAGAGTCTGGCGATGGCCGCCTTTGCCGTCGTCTACGTTGCGGCGGTGCTGAGGCGCAGCGAGCCGGTCATCGCCAACGGCTTCTATCTCGCGCTGCTCGTCTACGGGCTGCAGCGATTCGTCTGGGAATTTCTGAAGCCCTACGGGCCCGTGGTCGGCCCGCTCACCCTGTTTCATCTGCTGTCGTTGGCGATCGCGGCCTATGCCGCGGCCATGCTGGCGACGGCGCCGCAACCGAAGGCCCTGCATGAACGCGCCGCTGCGTAAGTCACGTCCCTATGTGTTCTGGGGGCAGACCCAGTCCCTCTGCGAGACCTGCCTCGAGCTGGTGCCGACCAAGATCCAGATCGTCGACAACGAGGTCTGGTACGAGAAGCGCTGCAGGCAGCACGGCGTGCAGACGACGCTGATCTCCGACGATGCCGCCTATTGGCGGCGCTGCAAATCGTTCATCAAGCCGGGCGACACGCCGCTGAGCTTCCAGCGCCGCACGGAATATGGCTGTCCCTATGATTGCGGGCTGTGTCCGGATCATGAGCAGCACTCCTGCCTGGCGCTGATCGAGATCACCGATCACTGCAACCTGACCTGCCCGGTGTGCTTCGCCGAGTCCTCGCCGCAGCGCGCGCATTTCAGTCCGCTCGCGACCGTCGAGCGGATGCTCGATGCGCTGGTGCAGAGCGAGGGCGAGCCGGACCTGGTGCAGATCTCCGGCGGCGAGCCGACGCTGCATCCCGAGTTCTTCGACATCCTGGCCGCAGTGCGTGCGCGCCCGATCCGCCATGTCATGATCAATACCAACGGCCTGCGCATCGCGCGCGAGCCGGACTTCGTCTCCAGACTGGCGGAGACCAAGCGCGGGCTGGAGGTCTATCTGCAGTTCGATTCCCTGTCGCGCGCCGGCCTCACCAATATTCGCGGCGCCGATTTGCGCCGTATCCGGCAGCAGGCGCTCGAGAATTTGGAGCGCGCGGGCATCTCGACCACGCTGGTCGCGACCATCAAGCGCGGCGTCAATGACGACGAGATCGGCGACATCGTCCGCCACGCGCTGCAATGGTCCTGCGTGCGCGGCGTGACCTTGCAGCCGGTGCAGGACGCCGGCCGCAACGCCGATTTCAACAAGGAGACCGATCGCATCATGCTGTCGGAGATCCGCCGCCGCGTGATCGAGACCGGCGTGTTCGGCGACCAGGACATGATCCCGCTGCCGTGCAATCCCGAGAGCATCTCGATCGGCTATGGCCTGCGCAACGGCACGACCGTGTTGCCGCTGACCTCGATGGTACCGCAGGAGGAATTGCTGTCGGTGATGCCGAACACGATCAGTCCGGAAAAATATCCGGTACTGCGCGAAAAATTCGTCGAGCTGTTCTCGCTGTCGTCGGGTCCGCTGAACACCGGCGAGCGCGTCGCCGAATTCCTCTGCTGCCTGCCGTCCGTCCAGGTGCCGGACAATCTCGGCTATGAGCACGTCTTCCGCGTCACCATCGTGCAGTTTCTCGATCGCTTCAATTTCTGCGTCGGCAACGTCAAGCGCTCCTGCATCCATTTCGTCACCGAGCGCGGCGAGATCATCCCGTTCGACACCTACAATCTGTTCTACCGCAACGGCGCCATCGACGGCATCCGTGCGCGACTGGCGGAGGGGCAGACATGAGCGATAAGCCTCCCAGCCTGCCGCCGCGGGCCAAGCGTCATGGCTGCCTGTCGGTACTCATGGTCGTGGGCGGTGTCGTCCTGCTATTGCCCGGGCTATGCGCCGGGCAACTCGCCGTCGGTGCCCTGATCCGTCTGAGCTGGCCTTGGGAGATCACTCCGCTGATCGCGTTTGGGCTGTTGTGCGGCGCAGCCGGTCTCTGGCTGCTTGTCAAGGTTTCTCGGGGGTAATGGGCAGGGCATGAATTTGATCCCGTCGCCCCCGCGGATTCGGGATCAGTCGGACCAGCGGCGTCGTGTTCGACGCGATACTTTCTCGGCTCGCGTGATGTCTTTCCCAATCAGATCACGCGCAGGGACCTCGTCGACCCGATCGGACTGCTGTTCATCGGGGCGGCCGTTGCCGGCGTGGTGCTGATCGTCGCCGCGATCAGGCATGGGCGGAGCCGCTCTTGACGCTGCCGGAGCAGCCTGCACAGCCCGCACCGTGGGGCTGCCTGAGAGTCATCGTGTCGATCCTGCTCCTGCTCATCGGGCTGGTGCTGCTCGCGCCGGGGTTGCTATGCTTGGTCAGCGTACGGAATACACCCGGCCTGTTTGCCGTGTTCGCGCTCGGAGCCATTGTGCTCGGCTTGTTTCTAGTCCTCGCCGCGATCCGCTTAATGAGGCCGTGCCGCCATGGACGATGATCCGTTCAACCGCCGCCCGCCGTTGTCGCCGTTCCTGGAGGAGGTGCGGCGCGCCCGAGCGCCCGCCGGCCTGACGGCGACCATCGGCGCGATCCTCGGCGGCCTGGCCTTGATGTTTCCGTTCGGCTGCGTGATGGCCCTGATGCGCCGCGAGTGGAACGAGTTCGGCGGCCTGTTCGGGCCCGGAGCGATCCTGGCCGGCATGGCCGTCGCGGGACTCGTGATGATCGTGCTGGCGGTCCGCCGCCGTTGGGGCTGAGTCAGGTCACATGTCGTCGCCCGAACGTCCTGGCCCGGATGCAGCCCGTGGCACGCCGCCGCTGCCGAAGGAGCGCTGGAAGGGCCCGCCCGGGGGCATTCCGGACGAGGAGGGGCCGCGCGGCAAAGGCTGTCTCAACCCGCTGATCATGGCCGGCAGCCTGGCGCTGATCGCGTGGGGGCTGTTTGCTGCGATCTACTTCGCTGTCTTCGTTCGCTGGCACATGGGCGGTTACTTCGGCTTCTTTCTCGAGGGCCTGACCGCGTCGGTCGTCGGCGCCGTGGTGATGCTGTCGGCCCGTCACCGCTTGCGCGCCCCCACCCTCGGCCGTCCGGAAGCCGGAACGGCGGCCGCGAGCGGCTGTCTGCCGAGCTTCATGCTGGTTGCCGGCTGCGCGCTGCTGTTGCCGGGCGCCTGTTCGCTGCTGTTCGGACTGAGCGCCATGGGATCGGTCGAGCATATCGGCGATCCCAGTCTGCTGCTCGCGGTCTTCACCCTGGGTGCTGTCGGCATTGCCTCGCTCTGGTGGGTCAGCGCAAGGCCCGCCGGCGTCGCCGGCCCGCTCATGGCCGCCGGGATCGTATTTATGATTCCCGGCCTCTTTCTCGCCGTCTACGGCTTCAGCCGGCTGTACTGGATCAACCAGATGCCGTCCGTGCTGCTGCCGATCGGGCTGCCCGCCGGGGTGATCGGGATCGTCTGCTTCTGGATGGCCTGGCAACGATGGCTGGCGGACGCGTCAGCGGATCCGCTGGCCGTGCCGCCCGGACCCGCTCCTGATTCCTGAAAGCAGTCATTGTTTTTTGGTGTTTTTTGCCTATATTGCGCCGCAACGCGCGAGGTCTGCCCGGTCGATTGGCCGGGCTTCCTATTTGGGGCTGCCGGCCCCTTCCGCCGAACGAGTTTCGCGAGCGCGCGTCGCAAAGCTAACAGCTTGATTTGACTATCATAAAGCGCGCGCCCCGCCGGGGACTGAGCACGGGCTCTTGAGAAAGCTTAGAAGACACCGACCATGAACCTCCGCAACATCGCCATCATCGCCCACGTCGACCACGGCAAGACCACCCTGGTCGACAAGCTCCTGCAGCAGTCCGGTACCTATCGCGAAAACCAGCGCACGGTTGAGCGCGCGATGGATTCCAACGATCTGGAGCGCGAGCGCGGCATCACCATTTTGGCCAAGTGCACCTCGGTGCAATGGCAGGACACCCAGATCAACATCGTCGACACCCCCGGCCACGCCGATTTCGGCGGCGAGGTCGAGCGCATCCTGTCGATGGTCGACGGCGTGATCGTGCTGGTGGACGCCGCCGAAGGCCCGATGCCGCAGACGAAGTTCGTGGTCGGCAAGGCGCTCAAGCTCGGCCTGAAGCCGATCGTCGCCATCAACAAGGTCGACCGCCCCGACGCCCGTATCACCGAGGTCGTCAACGAGGTGTTCGACCTGTTCGCGGCGCTCGACGCCACCGATGAGCAGCTCGATTTCCCGATCCTCTATGGGTCGGGCAAGAACGGCTGGATGGCTACCACGCCAGATGGCTCGCATGAGGACGGCATGAAGCCGCTGTTCGACCTCGTGCTCAAGCACGTGGCGCCCCCGGTGGTCGAGGAAGGTCCGTTCCGGCTGCTCGGCACCATCATCGAGGCCAACAACTATCTCGGCCGTATCATCACCGGCCGCATCGCGTCGGGCTCGGTGAAGCCGAACCAGGCCGTTAAGGTGCTGTCGCGCGACGGCAAGCTGATCGAGACCGGTCGCATCACCAAGATCCTCGCCTTCCGCGGCCTCGAGCGCCAGCCGCTCGACTACGCCGAGGCCGGCGACATCGTCGCCATCGCGGGCCTGACCAAGGGCACCGTGGCCGACACGTTCTGCGATCCCTCGGTTGAGACGCCGCTCCAGGCGCAGCCGATCGATCCGCCGACCGTGTCGATGTCGTTCATCGTCAACAACTCGCCGCTCGCCGGCACCGAGGGCGACAAGGTCACAAGCCGCCTGATCCGCGACCGCCTGCTGCGCGAGGCCGAGGGCAACGTCGCGCTGCGCGTCGTCGAGTCCCAGGACAAGGACGCGATGGAAGTGTCGGGCCGCGGCGAATTGCAGCTGGCGATCCTGATCGAGACCATGCGCCGCGAGGGTTTTGAGCTGTCGGTGTCGCGTCCGCGCGTCGTGTTCGAGAAGGACCCGGCCACCGGCCAGACTCTGGAGCCGATCGAGGAGGTCGTGATCGACGTCGACGAGGAGCATTCCGGCGTCGTCGTGCAGAAGATGAGCGAGCGCAAGGCCGAGCTGATCGAGATGCGCCCCTCCGGCGGCAACCGTCTGCGCCTGGTGTTCTACGCGCCGACCCGCGGCCTGATCGGCTACCAGGGCGAGCTGATGACCGACACCAAGGGCACGGCGATCATGAACCGGCTGTTCCACAACTACATGCCCTACAAGGGCGCGATCCAGGGCCGCCGCAACGGCGTCCTGATCTCCAACGACCAGGGCGAGGCCGTGGCCTACGCCATGTTCAAGCTGGAGGACCGCGGTCCGATGATGATCGAGCCCGGCTGGAAGGTCTACAAGGGCATGATCGTCGGCGAGCATACCCGCGACAACGACCTCGAGATCAACGTGCTGAAGGGCAAGCAGCTCACCAACATCCGCACCACGTCGAAGGACGAGGCCGTCCGCCTCACCCCGCCGATCCGGATGACTCTGGAGAAGGCGTTGGCCTATATCGAGGACGACGAGCTGGTGGAGATTACCCCGAAGTCCATCCGCCTGCGCAAGAAGCACCTCGACCCGAACGAGCGCAAGCGCGCCGAGAAGCAGAAGGAAGCGGTGGCGTAAGCCCGCCGCAGCTTTCGCACTTCGCGGACTGTGAGAGGCATCGCGCCTCCATACTTCGCTGTAGCCTGCTTGAGGGGCGCAGTGCCTCGACACCCTCCGCCGTCATGCCCCGCGCAGGCGGGGCATCCAGTACGCCGCGGCCCCTCGGGGTCACACGCCCGTCTCGGCGTACTGGATCACCCGCCTTCGCGGGTGATGACGGCAGTGGTGAGGTGACAGCCGGGCCTCCATTGTAGGAGCCGCAGCCGCCTCATGAGCAGCCTCCCATCCTCCGTAGACATCGCCATCATCGGCGCCGGTGCCGCCGGCCTCGGCGCCGCGCATGCGCTGAAGAATGCGGGCGTCTCGTTCGTTGTGCTCGAGGGCCGCGACCGCATCGGCGGCCGTGCCCACACCATCATGGCCTCGCCAGAGGTCACCTTCGACCTCGGCTGCGGCTGGCTGCATTCCGCGGACCGCAACTCCTTCGTCGGCATCGCCGAGCAGCTCGCCTTCACCATCGAAAAATCCCGCCCGCCGTGGCGCGACCGCGCCTATGAAGCCGCTTTTTCCCGCGCCGAGCGCGACGATTTCCTCCGCGCGCTGGAGGCCTTCTTCACCCGCACCGCCGCGACCGCGGCGAGCGGCCACGATGCGCCGGCGAGCGTCTGTCTGGAGCCCGGCAATCGCTGGAACGGCATGATCGATGCGATCTGCACCTATCTCAATGGCTGCGAGCTCGACCAGATGTCGCTGCTCGATTTCGAGGCCTATGAGGACACCGAATTGAACTGGCGCATCCGCCGCGGCTATGGCGCGCTGGTGTCGGCTTATGGCGCCGGCCTGCCGATCGCGCTGAACTGCAACGTCACGCTGATCGATCACAGCGACAAGCGCATCCGGCTCACGACGTCACAGGGCACGCTGACCGCCGACAAGGTCATCGTCACCGTCCCGACCAACCTGATCGCCGACGAAGCGCTCCGCTTCACGCCGGCCTTGCCCGACAAGCTCGCCGCCGCTGCCGGCCTGCCGCTCGGCCTCGACAACAAGGTGACGCTGGCGCTCGATGGCTGGGACCACCTGCCGAAGGATTCCGGCCTGCGCGGCCGCAGCAGTACCGCGCGGGTCGGCAGCCTCCAGCTGCGCCCGTTCGGCCAGCCCTGCATCGAAGGATTCTACGGCGGCAGCTTCGCCCGCGAGATCGAGGCGGCCGGCGAGGGCGCCCTCGCGGCGCAGGCGATCGACGACGTCGCGGCGCTGCTCGGCAACGACATCCGCAGGAGCCTCAAGCCGCTCGCCGAGTCCCGCTGGGGCGCCGACCCGTTCGCCCGCGGCGCCTATTCGCACGCGCTTCCCGGCCATGCCGACAAGCGCGCGTTGCTCGCCGCGCCGGTCGATGATCGGCTCTCCTTCGCCGGCGAGGCGACGCCCCCGGATTTCTTCTCGACCGCCCATGGTGCGCGCGACAGCGGAGAGCGCGCGGCAAGAGAAGCACTCGCTTGGCTAGGCAAGCGATAGTCTATCTATCGTCATTGCAAGCGCCGAGCGCCGCGAAGCAATCCAGAGTCACGCAAGCGGTCAGAGTCCTGGATCGCTTCGCTGCGCTCGCGATGACGGAGTGCGTTGATGCACGCGGATCACTCTCCGCGCCGTCGCCGCCAAGGGCCTCAAGCAAACGTCTCCCCCACCATCCGTAGAAACTCCCGCACGGCCTGGGTCTGATGATGCTCCTTGTGTCGGAGGCTGTAGAAAGGCCGCTTCGCCAGCTCGAGATTGGCGACCGCCAGCAGCCCCGCTTTGACCCCCCGCATCACAACCAGCCTTGACAGCACCGTTATGCCCGCGCCCGCCTCGACAGCGCTGCGGACGGCCTCGTTGGACGGCAGCTCGAACGCCACATCGAGCTCACCGGTACGGAGGCCGAACCGGCCGAGCGCCGCTTCGAGGACGGCGCGCGTGCCGGAGCCCTGCTCGCGCAGCACCCAGCGCGCGGCTTTCAGATTGGCGGCCGACACCGAAGCTCCCCGGCACAACGGATGATCGGCCGGGCCCACCAGCACCATCTCGTCTTCCGCGACCGGCTGCGCCGCGAGCAGGGGATCATCGATATCGCCCTCGACGAAGCCGAGATCGGCTGCGCCCTCGCGGACCCGGTCCGCGACCTGCTCGGTATTACCGATCGACAGCTGCAGCCTGATCGCGGGATGCGCGGCGTTGAAGCGGTGAATGAACGCCGGCAGCCAGTAGCCGGCGATGGTCTGGCTCGCCGCCAGCGCGAGCTGCCCGCGCTTCAGTCCGGCGAGATCGTCGAGCACGGTCTCGGCCGCGGCGGTACGCGCGAGCACCGCCTTGGCTTCGACCAGAAACGCTTTGCCGGCCGCCGTGAGCACGATGCGGCGGCCGACGCGATCGAACAGTCTGGTCTGGTAGCGCGCTTCGAGCGCCGCGACAGCTGCCGATGTCGCCGACTGCGTCAGGTTGAGCTCGCGCGCCGCCTGGGTGACGTGCTCGCGCGTGGCGACCGCAACGAAGATCCGCAACTGCTCGAGCGTCACATCGTCTCCTAGGTCGTCAGCTTCACCAAAGCGAGGCTGAAGCTCGCGATGAACAGGAAGGCCGCGAAACCCAGCGCCGCCGGCCGCAGCCCCTTGGCCTTGAGCTTGGCAAAATCCGTCTCCAGTCCCATCGCGGCGAGCGCCGTCGACAGCAGGAAGGTCGTCGCGGTCACGATGATCGTCTTGGCCTCCGCAGGCACCGTGATGACGCTGTTGACGCCGACCAGCGCGACGAAGCCGAGCACGAACCAGGGTAGCGGCGGCTGCGCGCTGCTCTGGCCGCGCCTGCCATGGCACGCCCGTCGCGTCGCCAGCAGGCCGAGCGTCAGGACAACCGGCGCCAGTAACATCACCCGCGCCAGCTTGGCGATGGTGCCGAACTCGCCGGCCTGCTGCCCCTGCTGAAAGGCCGCCGCGACCACCTGAGCGATCTCATGGATCGAGGCGCCGCTCCACAGCCCGAAGGCGTGGGCGTCCAGATGCAGCAAGGCGGGGAGCAGCGGATAGACCACCATCGCAAGCGAGCCGAACACCGTCACGCAGGCGACCGCATAGGCGACGTCCTCATCATGCGCGCGCGTCACCGTGTTGGTCGCGATCACCGCGGACGCGCCGCAGATCGAGGTGCCGGCGGCAATCAGTTCGGTGAGCTTGCGGTCGACGCCGAGCAGCCGGCCCATCCACACCGTGAACAGGAAAGTGCCGGTCAGGCTGAGTGCGATCACGGCGAGCCCGCGCGCGCCGACCTCCACGATGTCAGCCGCCGTCAGTTGCAGGCCTAACAGGATGATCGCGACCCGCAGCACGCGCCGCATCGCGAAGGTGACGCCCGGTCTGGCCTGCGCCGGCGTGCCGACGACATTGTGCAGCGCCATGCCTGCCACGATCGCCAGGATCATCGGGCTGAACATCCCGAGCCCCGGCAGCTGACGCAGCCCGAAGGCGCCCGCTGCGATCGCGGCCGAGAGCGCCAGCCCAGGCAACAGACCGGAGGCACGGAGCGTTGCCGTCGCGCGAGCATGTCCAGAATGAGCAGCGACGGACGCATCGGCAGTCAGATCGTGCGAGGGGGCAGCCATGGAAAACTCTCCTAAACCAGCGGTTAGGAGGAGAATCTCATGCTCTAATCAATCGATCCAACGAATTATACCGTATAATACATTCGTTTCAATCGATCGATCTGGCCTATTGCTCCAGCACGCGTCGACGCAGCTCCGCGTCCGGGACGAAGCAGGATTCGAACTTGCCGAAGATACGGTAGCGATTGCGCGCGATCACGCTGTAGACGGCGTCGCGCAGCGGCTTCGGCACCGCGAACAACGCGCGGGTCCAGCCCCAGCCCTCGAGGTTGGAGAGCACGGTCAGCGCCGCATCGGATTTCAGATGCACCTTGCCGCCATGCACGACGGCGTTGGTGTCCGGCTCCCCGGGATCGATGCCGAACGCTCGTGCGAGGCGGATGCCGTAGGGCGACTGGATCGGCGTGAAGCGGAAGCGCCTGGCGCTGTCGCGCGCGATCACGAACTGCACCCAGCGCGAGCAGAACACGCAGACGCCGTCATAGAGAATCACATCGTCGTCGGGCCAGCTCGTCATGTGCGTCGTCATCAGCGATTGTCCATCATCAAGAGCGCGACCAGCATCAGCACGATCGCAGGTCCCGTCTTCACCAGGGCGCCGAGCGGCTCGAGCCAGAGGTCGGGCGTCAGCACCGCGCATCCCAGCATGTAGCCGAGCGAGACGAAGATGCCCGCAGCGAGGCCGAAAGCCGCCGTTTTGCGGAACGCGATCAACACGCCGACCGAGATGTCCATCATGCTGGTGACCGCTGCGAACGGGACCGCAAATCCCTCCGGCCAGCCGCGCGTGGTCAGGATCGCGGTCGTCGCCGGGAATGAGATGAACAGCGCGATGCCGCCGGAGGCGATCCAGAACAGCACCAGGCTCGCGATCATCAGCGCCTTGACCAGGAACAGCCGCGCGAACCATTTGTCCTGAATGGTCGCGCCGTGCGCGCCGACCGCTTCGCTCAGCGTGGTTGGCGCGATGCCGGTCGCGGCCATCCACGGCGCCGGATCGCCGCGCACGCCGCGGCGCAGCTCGGCGATCGCCGTGGTCCGCATCGGCGGCATCCAGCCGAGCCGGCTGGCGAGGTCCCCGGCGACAGCGCCGAAATCGACCAGCGGCGCCGGCACGGGGAGGCGCGGCCCATCTGTTGTTCCGAAGCTGCGTCGGAACGCGGCGATGACGCCGCCCAGCGTGACGGGCTCCGGCTGCATCAGATCCCAGTTCACCGCGCGCGTGGCGTCCTCATCGAGCGGCCTCGCGGCGAGCCAGGCGACGGTCGCGGCGATGTCCGCCACTGCCACGGGCTGGAACGGTGTCGCCGCGTCCTTGCCCGGCAGGTCGATCGGAAGCGCCGCCAGCGCGCGCAGCATCGCGCTGCCGCCATAGGCCGATGGTGCGATCACGAAGCCCGGACGCAGGATCGCATGCGGAAGGCCTGAAGCCGCGATCAGCCGCTCCGCCTCGCGTTTGGTGGTGGCGAAGGCGGTGCGGTCCTCCTCCGCCGTGCCTGGAATGGAGATGTGAAGGAGGCGCACGCCGCGTCCGCTCGACGGGATCGCGGCGAGCAGCCGCGCCACGAACTGATGATGCACGGCATCCGTGTCGCTGCCCGGACCATCCTGCAGCACGCCGAGGCAGTTGACGATGACATCGATCTCACGCGCGCGGATCAGTCCGGCCAATGCGGCGGCATCGAACGTCATGATCGGCAGCTCGACATCGAGCGATGACACGCGCTGTGACGCAGAGAACGCGCGCGCCACGCCGATCGTCGCAAATCCGCGCCGGCGCAGGTCGTCGGTGACGAAGCGGCCGATCAGCCCCGAGGCGCCGAGCACGAGGATGCGCGAGGTGGCAGACGCGATCATGCAAATTCCTTTAGAACGGCTTCGCGATCATCAGCCAGAGAATGGCCATGACCGAGCCGAAGCCGGGGATGCCGCACAGGAACCAGCGGCGGAAAACGGTGAAATAGCGCGGTGTCAGCTTCTCGGTCCTGCTATCGGCAGCGCGCGCGAGATCGCGCAGCTCGATCTGCATGAAGACCACGGCCACCCAGAACAGGCCGGCGACGACATACAGCACGAGCGAGGTGAGCAGCCAGCCATCGGTAACGGCTGCGGACGACAGCCACATCAAGGCGCCGCCGGTCACGGGCTGCAGCAACACCGCCGACAGCGTGAACAGCATGTCCGCGATCACCACGACGCCAGCCGTCCGCGCGATGAACGCGGCCTCGCCGCTGAGATGCGCCATCAGCATGAAGAACGCGATCCCCGTGCCGGTGCCGAGAATGACGATGGCGCCGAGCACGTGCAGATATTTGACCAGGAAATACACCGTCATCATGGTCCTGTTAGTTCGCTGGCCTCGCGCCGCCCGATCGCTGCAACGGTGGATCCGCGAGCGCACGGGGCAGGGCGTCCGAAGCCGTCGCGACGTCGGTGTCCTGTTCGGGCAGCCAATGGCCCTCAGTGCCAAAAGCAGGCCGCCCTTGGAAGGTCGTATCGTCGCCGGCCGCTCTGAATTCTTTGGTGAGCGGTTGCGACACCGTTGGCGGAAAGGAGCTGTCGCTGCCGCGCGGCTTCACGCCCGACGGAGACTCGGCCAAACGGCTGCGCCGACGCGTCCGACCGTGTCAGAAAGAGCGGAATCAACCACGAGACGCTGCGACGCAGCACCATTCAGTCGCACGGGAAGATGTTGAGCCAGCGCCACACTAGCCGGCGCCGCCGCGACTCAGTTGCAGTTTTTCGTTCGACCTGTGAACGCGCGGTGACATGGCACCGCCAGCCCTCGACATTGTTGCGAATTTGTACCTTTTCGGCACAGGTTTCCGCCGCTGTGATGCCGAAAGTCCACAGGTTAACCGATCTTTAACGTGGCACCTTGAAGGCGGACCGCCGACTTGCTTTGATCCGCTCATGAGCACAACCCTGATCGAAGTCCGTCCGGCCAAGGCTGCAGATGCGGCTGCGGTGGCGTCAGCCCATGACGAAGCTTGGCGTTCCGCCTACCAGGGTATCATCCCTGGCGCAGAGCTGGAGAAGCTGATCAACCGGCGCGGCCCCCAATGGTGGGACAGCGCGATCCGCAAAGGCAGCCGCGTCAGCGTGCTGGTGTTCAACGACAAGGTCGCAGGCTATGCGAATTACGGCCGCAACCGCGCCCGCAGCCTGCACTTCGACGGCGAAGTCTACGAGCTTTATCTGCGACCGGAATTTCAGGGGCTGGGGTTCGGTCGCCGGCTCTTCCAGGCGGCCAAGCGCGATCTCGCGCAGAGCGGCCTGAAGAGCATGGTGGTGTGGGCGTTGTCCGACAATGACCCTGCCACCGAGTTTTACCGCGCATTGGGCGGCCGCATGGTCGCGCGGTCGTCGGAGCGCTTCGGGCCGAAGTCGCTCGACAAGGTCGCCTTCGCCTGGACCAATTGACATCCGGCGGATCAAAGCTCTGGACGCGTTAAGCGTTAACGCGTCAGCGAATTGAACTGAAGGTTTCAGCATGAGCTAGCAGTTGCGCGGCCGCGATTTTTTTGCGACTGCGAATGCAAGCGCTCATCTCGCGAGCGTCTGACCCGCAAGGGTCAAATCCTCAAGGGCCAAATCCTCAAACGTTCAAGTTCCACGGAGCATCCATGCGCATCGACGCCATTCCGATCGGGAAAGATCCGCCGCGCGAGGTCAATGTCGTCATCGAGGTCCCGGTCGGCGGCGAGCCGATCAAGTACGAGCTCGACAAGGAAGCTGGCACGCTGTTCGTCGACCGCTTCCTCTATACGGCGATGCGCTACCCCGGCAATTACGGCTTCATTCCGCACACGCTGTCGAACGACGGCGACCCCTGCGACGTGCTGGTGGCCAACACCCGCGCGATCGTGCCCGGCGCGGTTATGAGCGTGCGCCCGGTCGGCGTGCTGCTGATGGAGGACGAGGCCGGCGGCGATGAGAAGATCATCGCGGTGCCGTCCTCCAAGCTGACCCAGCGCTATGACAAGGTTCGCACCTATTCGGACCTGCCGGACATCACGCTGCAGCAGATCCAGCACTTCTACGAGCACTACAAGGATCTCGAGCCCGGCAAATGGGTGAAGGTGCTGCGCTGGGGCAATGCCGACGACGCCCATCAGCTGATCGCCGAAGGCATCGCCCGCGCCAAGGCGGCGAAGAAGTAGGGGTCGTTCGCGCGCCGCGCCTCGCGGTTCGCGGCGATGGAGTTTCGATCCCGCCCCGATGCGGTTTCACGGCGCCGTAGGTCTGATCTGCGGCGCCGTCTTGTTTGGGAGCTTCTGCGATGCGCCGGCTGCTCAGGATCGTTCGAGCCGTTGTCCTTCTCATCCTCGCGGTGGGCGCGGCGCTGCTTGCGGTCGTGCTCGTCAACACGTTTCGCCAGGGATCCCGGCAGCTCGAGGTGGCAGCGCTGCCGAAGGCCAGCGTCGATCAAGCGGCCGCCGCGCAGCGGCTCGCGGAGGCGGTTCGTTTTCGCACGGTCTCGAGCCCCGATGATCCCGAGCTGAACGCCGAGGCTTTCGCGGCGCTCAGAGCGCATATCGAAGCAAGCTTTCCGGCCTTCCATACGGCCGCGGCTCAGGAGGTCGTGGCCGGGCACAGCCTGCTGTACACGTGGCGAGGCAGCGACACGTCGGCGAAGCCGATCGCACTTCTCGCCCATCAGGACGTGGTGCCGATCGCGCCAGGCACCGAGCCCGATTGGGCCGTGCCGCCCTTTGCCGGTGTCATCAAGGAGGGCTTCGTCTGGGGCCGCGGCGCCTGGGACGACAAGGGCAATCTGTATGCGATGCTCGAGGCGGCCGAAGCGCTGATCAAGGCCGGCTTCAAGCCGAGGCGCACGATCTATTTCGCCTTCGGCCACGACGAGGAGGTCGGCGGCGTCAGAGGCGCCAAGGCCATGTCGGCTATCCTCGCGGCTCGCAACGTTCGACTGGACTTCGTCATCGATGAGGGCCTCCTGATCTCGGAGGGCGGCATCAAGGGCCTCGACAAGCCTGCCGCGCTGGTCGGTGTCGCCGAGAAGGGCTATGCGAGCCTGGTGCTGACCGCCAAGGCCACCCCCGGCCATTCCTCGATGCCGCCGCGGGACACGGCGATCGGCATGATGAGCGCGGCACTGGCCAAGCTCGAGGCCAACCGGCTGCCGATGCGAATCGACGGCACGGTCGGCGAGATGTTCGCCGCGCTGGCGCCGGAAATGAGCGGTATCAACCGCGCCGTGCTGTCCAATCTCTGGCTGACCAAGCCGCTGCTGTTCAGCGAGTTCGCCAAGAGCGGACCGGCCGAGGCGATGGTGCGCACGACGACCGCGCTGACCATCTTCAACGCCGGCGACAAGGACAATGTGCTCCCGGGCAACGCCTCAGCCACCGTGAATTTCCGACTGCTGCCAGGTGACACCGAGGCTGGGATCATCGATCACATCAGGCAGACCGTGGCCAACGACCGCATCTCGATCTCAGCCTTGCGCGGCAACCGCGAGCCGCCGCTGGTCACCTCGACCGCCAGCCCGGCCTATCAGCTCGTCAACCGCACCATTCGCGAGATCTTCAATGATGCGGTGGTGGCGCCCGGCCTGATGATCGCCGGCACCGATTCGAGCCACTATGCGGGCATCGCCGACAGCATCTTCCGCTTCTCGCCGCTGCGCGCGACGACGGAGGATCTCAAGCGCTTTCACGGCACCAATGAGCGGCTGTCGGTCGAAGGCTATGGCGACATGATCCGCTTCTATCGGCGGCTGCTGGAGACAGCCGCTGGTCCGGCCTAGACCGAAGGCTTCGGCAACCCGGCGATGGCGCAGGCCGCGCGCAGCGTGTTCACCAGCAGGCAGGCCACCGTCATCTGGCCGACGCCGCCCGGCACCGGCGTGATCGCGCCGGCGACTTCAGCGACCTCGGCATAGGCGACATCCCCGACCAGCCTGGTCTTGCCCTCAGGCGTCGGAATGCGGTTGATGCCGACGTCGATCACGGTCGCGCCCGGCTTGATCCAGTCGCGCTTCACCATCTCCGGACGGCCGACCGCCGCATAGACGAGATCGGCGCGCGCAGTCAGCGCCGGCAGATCGCGCGAGCGCGAATGGGCGATCGTGACAGTGGCGTTCTCGTTCAGAAGCAGCTGCACCAGGGGGCGGCCGACCAGGTTGGAGCGGCCGATGACGATCGCATTCATGCCCTCCAGCGAGGCATGCACGGTCTTGCTGAGGATGATGCAGCCGAGCGGCGTGCACGGCGCCAGCGCCGGCTGGCCGCCGGCGAGCCGGCCGGCATTGTGCGGATGTAGGCCGTCGACATCCTTGGCCGGGTCGATGGCATTGATCACGGCCTCGGTGTCCAACCCTTTCGGCAGCGGCAGCTGCACCAGGATGCCATGCACCGAGGGGTCCTGATTGAGCTTCGAGATCAGCGCCAGCAGCTCAGCCTGAGCGACGTCGGCCGGCAGCTTGTGCTCGAACGAAGCCATGCCAGCGGCCTGGGTCTGGGTGTGCTTGCTGCGGACGTAAACCTCGGAGGCCGGGTCGTTGCCGACCAGCACCACCGCAAGCCCCGGCGTCAGGCCAAGGTCGTGCTTGACCCGCTCCACCTCCCGCGCGACCTGCGCGCGCAGGTCGGCCGCGATGATCTTCCCGTCGATGATGCGTGCGGTCATGCGTGGTCCCCTCGTCGCAGCGCCTATTCAGTTCGTCGACAGCAAGATCGCTGCCGCAGGCTCCCGCCTCTCCAGGGGAGGGTGTGGACCACGGCTGGCAAGACGGCAAGCTTCGGGCTGTCGCTATGTCCGGGTCGGCTTATGGACTGCGATGAGGTCGCGCAAGGCCAGATCGAGCGCCAACGCGTCGCCGTCGATCGCCACCTGCTTCAGCCGCGACGTCGTGCCGGAGGTGATTCGCACCGCCTTCTTGGTCACGCCGATCGCCTTGGCCAGAAGTTCGGTCACGGCGCGATTCGCCTCGCCGCCATCGGCGATCGCGCGCACGCGGACCTTCAGGACGCTGCGGCCGTCGGACAGCGTCTCGATGCCGTCAATTGCGTCGCGGCCGCCGCGCGGGGTCACGCGCAGGGCGACGGTCAGCCCGCCCGTCGCTGCGCGCCAGGGCTCCATCGCGAGCGCGATCAGAAGACGTTGGGATAGATGTAGTAGGTGATCACGCGCTGGATCAGCATGATGATCAGGATCAGGATGATCGGCGAGATGTCGAGGCCGCCGAGGTTCGGCAGCATGCGCCGGATCGGCGCCAGCACCGGCTCGGTGATTCGGTACAGAAACTCGGCGACCGCCGACACGAACTGATTGCGTGTGTTGACGACATTGAAGGCGATCAGCCAGGACAAGATCGCCGAGGCGATCAGCAGCCAGACATAGAGGTCGAGAACGATCAGAACGATGTCGAGAACGGCACGCATGCGGGTCCACTCGGGGGCGAGGTCGCGGATTCGACCTGGATTGTGGGGTAGATATCGGTTCCCCCCCGTCCAAACAAGGGAAGCTCCCCGTCAAGGCTAATGGCCGATGTGAGCGTTCTTGACTTGACCGGTTCACCGCCTGTAAATGGCGCCCATTCTGGCGGCCGCCTTCCCAATTCATGCGGCCGCATGACCAAGCCGTCGGACTGTCAAGGTCGTGACTTGGGGCCATAGCTCAGCTGGGAGAGCGCATCGTTCGCAATGATGAGGTCGGCGGTTCGATCCCGCCTGGCTCCACCACGCTTCGCGCTCCGGGCTGCGCGTGGCGCAGCTACGCAACAGCCCCAAGGGCGAGGCGTGGTGCCCGGCGTAGCCACTTGGCGAAGCCGGGCTGACACAGAGTTATCGAGTTAACCACCCACCGACTGTCCGAAGACGCGACTTTTACTCCGCTGCCTCGGCCATCGCCGCGACCGGCTGCCGGGCCAGCCATCCATCCAGGAAATGCTTCAGCCAAACCCGTTCCGCAGCATCATGCACGGCGCGGCCTTCAAAATGATGGTGGCGCGGGCAGGCGCCCGGCGTGTCCAGCCGCGCATGACCGCGCGTGGTCCAGCGGCACATCATCGCGTAGGTCACATCAGGGTGGAACTGCAGCCCGGTGGCGTTGCCGTATTGATAGGCCTGGACCGGGAAGTCGACGCCCTCGGCGAGCAGGTCGGCGCCGGAAGGCAGGTCGAAACCTTCGCGGTGCCAGTGATAGACATTGTCGGGCCAATGCGGGCAGAGCCTCTTGCCGGCGCGCGTCGGGCGGATCGGGTAGTAGCCGATCTCGGCACGCCCTTGCGGATGCGGTGCGACCTTGGCGCCGAGCTGGATCGCCAGCATCTGCGCCCCCAGGCAGATCCCGAGGAACGGCCGCTGCTCGCGCAACGGCACCTCGATCCAGTCGATCTCGCGCCGGACGAAATCGTCGGGATCGTTGGCGCTCATCGGCCCGCCGAAGATCACGGCGCCCGAATGCTCGGCCAGCGTCTTCGGCAGCGGATCGCCGAAGCGTGGCCGGCGGATGTCCAGCCGGTAGCCCCGCGCGCGCAGCGCGTTGCCGATCCGCCCGGGGCTCGAGGTTTCCTGGTGCAGGATGATGAGCACGGGCCGCCGCGGCGCAGCTGCCGCAGCCGGCGTGGACAACAGGGGCCGAACGTCCGCCTTGGCGGTCCCGTTCGAGTCGAGCGAAGGGTCTGGCCTGAGCATCACCTGGCGATCATAGCTAAACGAAGGTTAACGGGGGGTGAGCAAGTCCACATCGTGAAAGCAAGCACCGGGCCAGCAAGCCCAATTTGCTCCGCGCAAGGAATACGCTGCGCGCCGTTTCGTGACAGCCGAAGGTTATCGGCCGCGGCGCAAACGCAGCACGAAGAATCTCGTATCGTTTCGGGCCTGTGCGATGCGCCGCAGACAAAGCCGACATCTGGGACCGTCATGTCGCGACCGCGACGCGCGACGCCGGACGTCAGCTGCGCTTGAGCTGCAGCCGGCCGACCGCGTCCAGGATGAAGCCCCGGGGAAACCAGCGCAGCAGGAACGGCACGATCTTGATGCCGATTCCGGGCAGCACGACGCGCTTGTCGGCCATCAGGCCACGATAGCCGGCCTCGGCGACCGCCTTCGGCGGCACGTTGAGGATCACCGAATCGACGCCGGGCTTGAAGCCGGCGCGGTCCTGAAACTCCGATGGCACCGGCCCCGGGCACAGCACCGTGACGCGAACGCCATGCGGCGCGAGCTCCTTGCGCAGCGCCTCGGTGAAGGAGATCACATAGGCCTTGGAGGCGTAATAGACCGCCATGCCCGGTCCCGGCAGGAAGCCGGCCACCGAGCCGAGATTGAGGATGCCGCCCTTGTTGCGGATCAGCTGGTCGGAGAAGCGCAGCGACAGCTCGGTGAGCGCGCGCACATTGACCGCGATCATGTCGAGCTGCTCGGTGCGGTCGAGCTGCACCGCCTTGCCGAACAGGCCGAAGCCGGCATTGTTGACGAGATATTCCAGCTCGACTCCAGCCGCCGACAGCGCCGCCTCGATGGTCGCGCCAGCGTTGGGCGAGGTCAGATCGCAGGGGATCACGAGCGGCGCCGGGGCTCCTTTGGCGCTGATCTCGGCGGCGAGCGCAGCCAGGCGGTCCTCGCGGCGCGCCGTGAGCGCCAAACGGTGCCCATTGGCGGCGAACACGCGGGCCAGCTCGGTCCCGATACCCGACGACGCACCTGTTACGAGCGTGACACCTTCACCCACGATCCCGGCTCTTTGATCACATTCTGAACATTATCCGATCGCGGCGGACGAGAGCATAGGCAGACAGGAACATGCAAGCTGCCGCAGAATGCAGCCTGTCGTTGGATTAACTGGATAGGCCTAGGATTCACATAGGTTTAGGTGAACGGAGGATGCCAGAAACAAAATTAAAGTTTGTTCATCTCGGCACTTTTGCCGGTTCCATGATGCCGCCGGCTCAGGCCGGGTTGTCCGGCCGGCGCGCCGCCACCCGGTGCTTCAGGTCGATCCGGTCGCGGGTCGGGATGCCGAGCAGCTCCGAGGCGCGCCAAACCACATTGTCCTCGAACTCGGTCACCTTGCCGTCGGCATAGACCAGCTCCCACATCATCTCGACGATGCGCAGGCGCCCGGCCTCATTGACCTCGCGCATGATCACGCTGGTGAAGCGGTAGAGATCCACCGCTTCGCCCTCGGCCAGCATGGCCTGCGCGATCAGCCGGTCGGCGCTGCCGTGGTCCAGCCCGAAGCGCAGCTCGATCAGGCCGTGCAGCTTGCGGCGCTCGGCCTCGCTCGGCTCGCCGTCCAGCGAGATGACATGGATCAGCAGCGCGGTGGCCGCCAGCTGGTAGCCATTGTCGTCGAACGCCGGCGTCTCCTGCGGAGAAACAACGTCGGCGATGAATTGGCGCAATCCTTCGAGCATGGCGTCCTTCGCGCTGCTGCCTCGGGTCCTCAGCCGGCCCGCTTCTTCTATATGCGAACCAGTGTCGGATCCGGCAATCCGCCGGATCGCGCGGAGCGCATGACATTTCGGTAAATTGGGTCGGCCAGCATCCGCCGCTCAGCGCGGCGTGATCCTGAACAGTGGTGAACGGTCGGGCTGCGTCGTCACCACGCCGACCGGCATGACCGGCGCGGGATCGACCAGCTCGATCCGGAAGGCGGCAACCAGGCGCGCCAGCGCCAGCACCGCTTCGACGAGCGCGAAATGAGCCCCGATGCAGACGCGGGCGCCGGCGCCGAACGGCAGATAGGCGAACCGCTCCGGTGGCGGCGCGCCCGGCAGGAATCGCTCGGGCATGAAGGCGTTGGGCGACCGCCACAGCCGCTCGTGCCGGTGCAGGAGCCAGGGCGAGATCAGGACCACGTCGCCGCGCTTGACCTCGAATGCGGCGATCTGGTCAGGGCCGCTGGCCGCGCGCGCGATCAGGAAGGCCGGCGGATACAGCCGCACCGTCTCGTCCATCACGGCGCGGGTGAACGGCAGCAGATCCGGATTGCTGAGATCGGTCGCGGCCTGCGCCTCCTGCGCCAGCTTCTCCTGGTTGGCCGGGTCGAGCGCGATCAGATACAGCGCCCAGAACAGCGCGGTGGCCGTGGTCTCGTGGCCGGCGAGGATCATGGTCGCGACCTCGTCGGCGAGCTGCGCGTCGGTGAACGCCGCGCCGGTTTCCGGATCGCGCGCCGCGCCCATCAAATCGAACAGGTCGCGCGGCGGCGCGTCCTCGCGCTTGCCGGCGGCGCGGCGCTCGGCCATCAACATGCCGACGAAGTCGGTCCAGCGCTTGCGGAAGCGACGTCGCGCAAAATCGCGCGGCGTCGGCCAGGACAGCGGCAGCACGATGTCGAGCAGATGCGGACTTGCCAGCCGCTCGCCATATTCGAACACGAAATCGCGCAAGGTCGCGCCATGGCGGCCCATCTCGAACGAGAACATCGTTCGGCCCGCGATGTCGAGCGTCATCCGCTGCATGATCTCGCGCAGATCGAGCGGCTGGCCGCATTGCTGCTGCAGCCGGGCGACGGTCTCCTCGGTCACCGCGACCATGTGCGGAATCAGGCCCGAGACCGCGCGCGGCGTGAACGCCGGCGCCAGGGTGCGGCGCTGGTGCTTCCATGCCTTGCCCTCGGCGATCAGCAGGCCTTCGCCGAGCACCGGCCGCAGCACGCGGATGGCGCCGACGGTACGGGCATAGTTCTCCCAATTGTCGACCAGCACATGCTTGATGGTCTCGGGCGTGTTCAGGATGTAGCTCGAGCTGCCGAAGAAGCGGCCGTGGACGATCTCGTCCTCGTAGGCGCGCTGGCTCCAGGTCGAGATCGCATTCTCGCCCATCATCAGCACGCGGCGCAGCGCGCCCATGCTGTCCGGCGCGCGTGGCGGCATCGGCGGAACCAGGGGCGATCGGGGCAGATAGTGGACGTCGGCGGTGCTCATTCGCGGCCTCTTGATCCCAGTTCGTGCAGCCGATGACCGAACAGCGATCTCGAGGCAGCGTTCGCAAACGCGCCGACGCAGCGTGAGACGGATCGCGACGGACCGTTGGCACGTGTCCGTCGCCTGATCTCGTAGCTCGCGGAAGGATCTTCCGTCTCGCTGACAGGAGAGAGCGCAGTTGCGCGCTCTCCGGGATCGTTACGTACCATCATACTCCACAACTAATTAGTCAGTTCGATCATCGTGATTCTACTTTCCGATGCAGGCCAAAGACGGGCAGTGATGCGTTCCTCATTGAACAGTCCGGTGACGCTGCGTCCGACTTCGCCCGCCGGCAGCCGCAATGTCGTTGCTGCATCCGTCGGTACTCCCTTCTGTACGTCCGCCGGTTCTCTGCCGTCGAGCAACACGATGTCGCGGGGCAGCCCGAAATAGCCGCGGGGCCTTGCCATGATGACGATCGCGCCCGCGCCGGCATCGGCCTGGCCCAGCGGCCGCGCTGCGCGCAGATGCACGACATCGGACGAGCGCGGGAACGGCGAGCGGTAGAAATGAGTGATCGGTGCACCCGGCGACGTCAGCACGATCTCGATATAGGAAGCCGGATCGATCTCCGCAGGGCCCCAGCGTCCATCGGAGCCGGTCTGGCCGCGATAGACCGGCTCGCCGTTGCGGGCGCCGGTCTCGCCGGAGACCCTATAGACTTCCACCGTAGCCCCGGCGACCGGGCGATTGGTGGGCGCGCCACCCGGCGTTCCCGTCACCAGACCGCTGATGCGCACCTCGCGTTCCGGCTGGATCGCAATGAACGACGGCTCGCGGCCTGCGATGAATTTGTAGATCTCGCGGAACGCCCGCGGATGGAACGCGACCTCGCGATGATCGAGCGCGCCGATCACCAGATTGGTCGCGCCCTTCAGCGCCGGTCCCTCCGTTGTGATCCCGGTGGGCACGCCGGGCTTGCCGACCAGCCGGCCATCGGCCTGCGCATATTTGTCGAGTCCGTCGCTGCGCAGGGTCAGGAACGCCGTGCCGTCGGTCACCTCGCTGTCGCCCGAGTTCAGCCCGCGCAGGAACGGGCCGCGGCCGTTGAACTCGCTGCCGGGGCTGTCGTCCCAATCGAACACGCCGTGATTGGGCGTGCCGCACAGCACGGCATGGCTGACATCGCCGCCGCCGCCGTTCTTGACCACGTTGCGGATCGCGTTGCCGCCGCGCGAGCTGCCGACCAGCGCCACGCGCGCCGCGCCGGTGCGCTCCTTCAGCGCCTTGATCGCCTCGGTGAGCTCGCGGCGCTGGTCGTCCGTCGACGAGCGGTTCGGCTGCGCCACGGCGTCGTCGTTGCGGGCGAGCGGATCGGTGAAGTTCAGCGCGGCGAGGCGCGCGCGCGGCACGCCATTGGACTCCATCCGCCACAGCGATGTGATCCACAGCGCCGCATGATCGCCGTTGCCGTGCACGAACAGCACCGGCGGCATGTCGCTCGCTGGCGCTGCGGCCGTCTGGGCCAGGGCCGGGAGGGTCAGACCGCTCGTCAGCAGCGGCAGGGTTCCCATGCTCTGCAAAATGGTGCGGCGCGTCAGCTTCATCGGCGGTCCTCCGTCTCGTTCATTTTGTGTTCGTTGACCGTCGTCCAAGATCGGGATCGAGCACTGGACAGCGGCAGACATTCGCAGGCATCACATACGTCCCGCCGGAATCAAGCGATAGTTCAATGCAAGCGGGCGACGCGGACGGACCTGCATGACTGCGCCACAGAAACGAGAGCTGTTCGCCGCCGAAAGCATCGCCGCGCCGCTGAAGCACACCGTGTTCCGCCGGATCTGGCTGGCGAGCCTGCTGTCGAATCTGGGCCTGTTGATCCAGGCTGTCGGCTCAGCCTGGGCGATGACGCAGATGACTGCGTCGGCCGACAAGGTGGCGCTCGTGCAAACCGCCTTGATGCTGCCGGTGATGTTCATCTCGATGCCGGCAGGCGCCGTCGCCGACATGTACGACCGTCGCATCGTGGCGCTGGTCTCGCTCGCGGTCGCGCTGGGCGGCGCCACGACCTTGACCGTGCTGGCGTGGCTCGGCCTGGTCACGCCCGAGCGTCTCTTGGCGCTGTGCTTCGTCATCGGCAGCGGCATGGCGCTGATGGGACCGGCCTGGCAGTCCTCGGTCAGCGAGCAGGTGCCGCCGGAGACGCTGCCCGCGGCGGTCGCGCTCAACGGCATCAGCTACAATATCGCGCGCAGCTTCGGCCCGGCCATCGGCGGCGTGGTCGTCGCGGCGGCCGGTGCGGTGGCCGCCTTCGCCGCAAACGCGCTGCTGTATCTGCCGCTGCTGGCCGCGCTGTTCCTGTGGCGGCGCGTGGTCGAGCCGAGCCGGTTGCCGCGCGAGCCGCTCAACCGCGCCATCGTCTCCGGCGTCCGCTACATCATCCATTCGCCGTCGATCCGCATCGTGCTGATCCGCACGCTGGTGACGGGCCTCATCGGCGGCTCGATCTCGGCTTTGATGCCGCTGGTCGCGCGCGACCTCCTGCACGGCGGCGCGCAGACCTATGGCATCATGCTCGGCGCGTTCGGCATGGGCGCCGTGGTCGGCGCCCTCAACATCGGCGAGATCCGCAAGCGGCTGTCCGGCGAGGCCGCGATTCGCACCTGCGCGCTGACGCTCGGTGCAGCGACGGCCGCTGTCGCGCTCAGCACCGAGCCGGTGCTGACGGCGGCTGCTCTCGTCGTCGCCGGCGCGGTGTGGATGCTGGCGGTCGCGCTGTTCAACATCGGCGTGCAGCTGTCGGCGCCGCGCTGGGTCGCTGGCCGCGCGCTGGCCGCGTTCCAGGCCGCGATCTCCGGCGGCATCGCGATCGGCAGCTGGGGCTGGGGCCGTCTCACCGATGCCGCCGGCGTCGAGGTGGCGCTGCTGGTCTCGGCTGCGCTGATGGTCGTGTCGCCGCTGCTCGGCCTGTGGCTGCGCATGCCGCCGGTCGGTGCCCGCAACGAGGACGGCGAGACGCTGGCCGATCCCGAGGTGCAGCTCGAGCTGACGCCGCGCTCCGGCCCGCTGGTGGTCGAGATCGAGTACCGTGTGGCCCAGGACGATGCCCGCGCCTTCCATGATCTGATGCAGGACGTGCAGCTCAGCCGGCAGCGCAACGGCGCCTATGGCTGGTCGATCGCGCGCGACATCGCCGATCCCGAATTGTGGACCGAGCGCTATCACTGCCCGACCTGGATCGACTATCTGCGCCAGCGCAACCGCGCGACTCGTGCCGAGCGCGAGCTGCACAAGCGCGCGATCGACTTCCACATCGGTGCCGATCCGGTCCGCATCCGCCGCATGCTGGAGCGTCCGTTCGGCTCGGTGCGCAGCCGCGACGACATCGACCGCACCGCGGAGCAGGCGCCAGCCGTGGCGAGCGCCGCGCGCAGCGGGCCGTAGTTCGGCCCGTCAACGCTCGCGGCCTCGCCCCGGAATGACGGTTGAGAGGCGCAATATCCGGACCCTATGGGCTTACAAGCTTGAAAACCCGCGGCACCCTTTGAGGCCGCCGCTCACTGCCCGTGGTCCGTGAGGACCTTTTCGCAGGCCTTTGACAGCTTGGCGCGGTGCTCCTTGAGGCACGCCAGCACCGCCTGATCGCCGGCGTTCATGACGGCGCGGCAATGCCGCGAGACGTCGCGGGCGCACGCATCTTGATCGGGCTGCTGCTGGGCCGAGGCGACCGACGCCATCACGACCAGCGGAATGACCAAGAGAAATCTGCTCATGACGGACGCCTCGCTCCCGGCGAATGAAGGTTGGCGGCGCTTTTAGTGATCGCAACCGGGCCTCGCAAGCGCCTCGGTCGCAGCCGAGGCGCGTGGTGCGGGGCTGGGAGCCGCCGACATCAATTGGCGTCAGCCGCCTCGGCGACCTTGCCGCCGCGCTTGAGGACCTCCTTGTCCAGCACCGTGCGGCAGCCGGACGAGAGCGAGGAGCGGTTCTTGATCATGCAGGCGGTGATCGCGGGGATGTTCGGGATCTCGCTGCTGCAGAGGCGGAAGGCGTCGCCGGTGCACATCTGCTGCGCCTCGGCGCTGAAGGCAAAGCTCGCGCTCGACGCGACGGTCGAGAGGGCGGCGGCGGCGACGGCCGTCAGAGCCGCGGTGCGCAGGAAAGCGAAGGTCTTGGTCATGGCTGGCTCCCATTGGTCCGCAGCAGCGCGGGCCCGTTGTTCAATGGGCCCATCATGGTCGGATCGCTCTCTAGCAACAGTGATGCGGGTCACGCCAGATCGGGCCGCTTCAACCCTGGTCCCTGCCGGTCGCACGGCCCGTCGCCGCGGCGACATGTCGCTCGGCTGAGCGGCCGATCGGGCACGCGCATGCTGTTGGAAATGTTTGCCGATCCCGGCGGTGTTGGGACCCCGTTAACGTTTCGTTGGCACTAATGGAAGCTGATTGAGGGGCCGGACACCGCCGTGTCCGTGCATCTCGTGTCTCGTGTTTTCGGGAAGAGTAACCATGCGTAATGCGTTAGGCTTGCTGCTGGCCACCGTCGTTGCGGCGCTGGCGATCACCGGCGTCTGGTACTGGGTTTCAAAGCCGAACGCCGCCAAGGCTGCCGCGCAGACCGCTGCGGCGCAGCCGTCCGAGCCTGCACCCGCACCGGCGAAACTGGCCGCCAAGGGGGCCAAGGACGATGTCGACTCTACCGGCACCGTGCCGGCCAAGTCCGCATCGACTGCCGCGCCGCCCATGCCGCCGAAGTCCAATTGCGCCAATCCGGATGCGCTCGGCATCTCCCGCACCGTCGTGGTCGACACCACCGGCGGCCCTGGTTTCGGCCTGGACCATTTCAAGCAGTTCGACTTCCTTGCCGACCGCGAGGTCGTGCTGACCTTCGATGACGGCCCGTGGCCGGGCAACACGCCGGCGGTGCTGAAGGCGCTGGCCGACGAGTGCACCACCGGCATATTCTTCTCCATCGGCAAGCACGCGACCTATCATCCGGAGATCCTGCGCCAGGTGCTGGCGGCTGGTCACGTGGTCGGCGTGCACACCTGGTCGCACGCCAATCTCAACGGCAAGAAGATGACCGACGAGATGGCCAAGGAAGAGCTCGAGAAGGGCTTCAGCGCGGTCAAGTTCGCGCTCGGCACCAACCCCGCGCCATTCTTTCGCTTCCCGCAGCTGCAGCACCGGCCGTCGGCGGTGGCCTATCTCGGCAGCCGCAACGTCGCGATGTTCTCCTGCGACGTCGACAGCTTCGACTTCCGCTCCAAGGATGCCGACCAGGTCGTGAACACTGTCATGACCGGGCTCGAGAAGAAGGGCAAGGGCATCATCCTGATGCACGATTTCCAGAAGAACACCGCGCTGGCGCTGCCGACCCTGCTGCGGCGGCTGAAGGCCGGCGGCTACAAGGTCGTCGCGATGAAGCCGAAGGGCACGCTCGACACGATGCCCGAATATGACGCGATGATCGGCCAGGATCCGAAGCTGCCGACCACCATGACCAATGCGCGGCCGATCTCCAGCGTGATCCAGACCGTTCAGCAGTGACGCCGCCAACCGTTTGGCCGCCGACGGCTTGCAAAACGCGAAGGCCGGGCAGCAGCCCGGCCTTTCTCGTCTCTCGGCTGCGTCCAGCAGCTCACCAATAGATGCCGTGGCGGTGCAGCTCGCGCACGATGCGGGCTTCGGTCCAGCCCTTCGCACGGGGCTTCGACGCCCCTGCCGATCGCGAACGCCGCGATGATGTCTGCGCGGCGGGGGTGGGCTGCGGGGCAGCTGCCGGCGCCGCGGCGGGCTGCGCTGCGGCCGGAGCGGCTGACGCGGTGGCCGGCGCGGCCGGTTGCGCGGCGGTCTGAGCCGGGGCTGCGGCGGCCGGCACCGGAGCGGGCGTGACGGTGACATCGCCGGCCTGCTGGAGGTAGACCGGGCGCTGCGGCGCCGGCGCTGCGGCGGTGTCGCTCGACGACAGCGACAGGCTGCGTGTTCCGTCGGCATTGGCGGCGGTGATGGCTGCGAGCATCATGGCTCCGGCCAGGATCATCTTGCGCATGGTGAAAGCTCCCCTCGTTGACTGCGGAGAGGTTTAACGGGAGCTGCGAGAGCCGGATGTGATCCTGGTCACGCTGTCAGCTGCGAGCCTGAGTTGAGCCGAGGCCTGCGGCACGCCGCTGCGGCACGGGACACCATTTTTTTCAGAACCTTTTCGCGGCCGCGGCGACTTCCGTTCAGGGCCACCAGGGGCGCCGGGACGCGCCTGCCGGGACTTCCGGACAACGATCGTTGCAGCACCTGCGCGGTGGAGCGCATGGGCATCGCGTTCACCTGAGTTTGCTACCACAATACCGTCACGTCGAAGTGTTCCAAAGGCCCGCAGCGATCGAAGGCCCAGGTATGATCGTATGCATACGTACTGTTCGTTGGTGCTGTTCTGAAAGTTCGCTGAATCCGATAGAGCACTTCGATTCGCGGGAAGGGATGGGCGCATGCGCCGGATGATGATTGCGGTTGTGGTGGCGGCGCTCGGGGGGCTCGCCGTCATCGGGCCGGGACGCGCCCAGGGTGGCGAGAACGAGGTCGAGGAGATCTATGTCGGCCGCACCGTGCGCCACGGCCGTGTGGTGCCGTCGGACTTCTGCGCCCCGACCAAGACCGGCTTTGCGCCGGCGCTGGAGGACCAGCTCTCGATCCACGCCGTCAACGTGCAGGCGAGCGACGGCCGGATGACCGGCACCAGCGACAAGAGCATCGGCGAGATGCGCGTCTGCATCGGCCAGGCGATGGATCCGACCCTGCTCGGCATCTACACCGAGGCCCAGCTCAACGGCATCTCCTTCAGCGGGCTCGGCGATTGCCGGCTGGTGCGCGGCAACCTGCCGGAGGAGGGCATCCTGACCCACCGCTGCTTCCTGGCGCTGTCGGGACTTCCGGACCCCTATGTCGGCGGTTTCCTGATCTCGAGTTCGCTGTATTCGAAGACGCCGTTCGGGCCCGAGAGCTCGCCGCCGGGCTACGCCCAGGCGGGCATCTTCATCGTCCGCCTGTGGCGCAAGCGGCTGCCCTGAGGCAGCCCTCGGCCTGCACGGCTCAGGCCGGCGAGAACGTCTGCACGAAGGCGCGCACGGTCGCCGACACCTTGTCCTCCGAGACATGCCAGGCGGCACCGTCGTCGGCCGCGAAGAAGCTCGAGGCGTTGGAGCCGCCCCAGCGGAACACCTCGAAGGACGGCCAGTACCAGATGTCCTCGAGACCGGAATTGTTGACGATTTCGTGCGCCACCAGCCGCATCGTGCTCTTCGACAGGCAGTCGGCCTGCACCACCGATTCATATTCGAACGAGGTCAACAACGGCACCGGCGACACCGTGACGATCACCTTGATCCCCGGCCGGATGCTGCGGACGAAGTCGATCAGATAGCGGACGTTGTCGACATTCTCCTGCACGCTGGCGGTGCGGAACTTGTACTTCTCGGCCAGCGCCCGCGAGTTCAGCGCGGTCGGCCTCGGCAGCACGAAGGCGCCGGTCTCGCGGTCGAAGAACGCCGCGGCAACGCCGAGCGTGAGGATGAAGACGTCGGCCTGCTTGATGACGGCCAGCGTATTCTCCTGGCTCGATCCCTGCGGCAGCAGCTCGACGATGCGCTCGCGGATCTCCGGATCGATCTTGGCGCCGCGCAGCCAGTCGACGAACACGCGGTTGGCGAAGGTCGTGTTGATGTATTCCGAGATCTCCATGTGGTGGCTGTTGTAGCCGCTGTCATTGAGGCTCTTGGAGAGGTTGCGCGCGAAGCACGAGCCCATGGTGAAGAAGCGGGTGCTCTTGTCGAGGAATTTGGGCGCGCTGGCGAGGTTCACCGCGATATGGCTGGTGATCAGCGTCTGCAGGTCGCCGAGGAAGTCCTTGGTCTCCGGATAGCGCCCGACCTTGGCGCGGCCCGCCTTGGCATCCCTGGCCTTGCCCTTCTTGGCGTTCGACCGTGCCAGATCCAGCGTCTCGCGGTTGACCGGAATGTCATAGGCCGGGTTGAGCTTGATGGCCTTTTCGAGCGCCGCCACCGCCTCCTCGAACTCGTTGTTCTGGGTCAGGATCTCGCTTAGCGAGAAATAGTCGGCCGCCTCGTTGGAGGCCTTGGCGAGCTTGCGGAACAGCTCCATCGAGCGCGTGAACGGGCCGACATGGCTGCAACGCACCGCGGCGCTGCGGATCAGGTGCAGATTGCCCTCGGTGGCCTGCTCGAAGATCTCAGGGTTCTCGTCGAGGATCGCGAGCATCATGTCGCGCGCCTCGGCCCGCTTCTTGTGCGAGCCGTCGTCGATCAGCTGCGCATAGATGAAGCGCGCGTTGATGTCCTTGGGGTCGAGCTCGAGCAGCTTCTGGAACGCGAGCTGCGCGCTGACGAAATCCTTGTCCTCGATATATTTGTAGGCGAGCGTCCGGATCTGACCGACGATGGACTGAAACTGCGTGTGGTTGTCGAGGGCCGTGGTGGTGCTCATGTCGAGGCTCGCCTTTGTGTCTCGTTGCGTCGCGCGTCATTCCGGCGTCGGTCCCGCGCGCTGCGGCCATCGGAGCCGCCCATCGCCGGGTCGGGTGGAATCGCCCCGAGCGCGGACACCGCAGCGCCGCGAGAGAAACGTCCCGACCATGACTTCTGGATACTGATCGCCATCGGCATCGCCGCTGACGTACGCCCGAGCGCAACCGGCACCGGCGACATTCGAACGCGACGGATAGGTCCGTCCCGATCGCCGCCCACCGCCAGTGCGGGAACACGCCCCGCCGCTCGCGCCAAACGATGGCGCGATTTGGGTTAAGCAATTCTTAACGTAACCCCCCGGTGACGGCCGCCTTGCGTCGGCAGTGAGGCTTCGCGAAGCCATAGGATTAGTCCTGGAGCTAGTCCTATGGCCAAGTCGGAAGTGGAAGTGATCACGTCGGAGCGGCGGCGCCGGCACTGGTCGCGGGCGGACAAGGAGCGCGTCGTGGCTGCAGCGTTGCAGCCAGGCGCGACGATCCTGGGCGTGGCGCGAGCGTTCGGTGTGCATTCCAGTCAGGTGTTCCGCTGGCGTCAGCAGCTGTGCGGGAAGGAGACGCCGTCGCCCGGCTTTGCCGCGGTGACGATCGCGGCCGATCCGCATGCGGCGCCAGCCTGCACGCAAGGGCTGATCGAGGTCGAGATCGGGACTGAGACGAAGATCCGGATCAGCGGCCCGGCGGATGCCGCGACGGTGACGGCGGTGATCGCGGCGCTCCGGGTGGGCTCGCGATGACGATCCCGATCCCCTCCGGCACCCAGGTCTGGCTGGCGACCGGGCACACGGATATGCGCAAGGGCTTCGACGGTCTGGCGCTGCTGGTCCAAGAGACGCTGAAGCGCGATCCGCATGGCGGCCATCTGTTCGTGTTCCGCGGCCGCAGCGGCAGCCTGATCAAGGTGCTGTGGCACGACGGCCAGGGCATGTGCCTGTTCGCTAAGCGGCTGGAGCGTGGCCGCTTCATCTGGCCACAGGCTGTGGACGGAGCGTTGACAATCACGCCGGCGCAACTCGGCTATCTGCTCGAAGGCATCGATTGGCGGCATCCGCAGCGGACGTGGCGGCCGGAAGCTGTTGGTTGAGCGCTCGAACGTGACAGCGCTGATGCGCGCCGACCGGCGCTGTGATTCCATCTCCCGCGATGATCACAGCCGATTCGCTCCCCGATGATGTCGCGACGCTGAAGGCGCTGGTGCTCGCCGGTCAGGCGGCGCAGCTCGCGGCGGAAGCCAAGGCACGCAATCTTGAAGCCGAGGTCCGCGCCCGCACGCTCCTGATCGAGCAGATGAAGTTCACGATCGCCAAGCTCAAGCACGAGCAGTATGGGCCGTCGTCGGAGCGGGCGTCGGTGCTGGAGCAACTCGAGCTCGAACTCGCCGATCTCGAAGAGGATGCGGCCGAGGCTGAAGCTGCGGCGCAGATGGCCGCCGAGCGGGCCAAGGCCGAGACGATCAATGTCCATCCGTTCGAACGCAGGCGCCCAGCACGGCGGCCGCTGCCCGAGCACTTGCCGCGCGAGCGCGTCGTACATCCCGCACCGGCCAATTGTCCGTGCTGCGGCGGTGACAGGTTGCGCAAGATCGGCGAGGACGTCACCGAGACGCTGGAGCTCGTGCCACGGCAGTGGAAGGTGATCCAGCATGTGCGCGAGAAGTTCTCCTGTCGCGGCTGCGAGGCGATCAGCCAGCCGCCGGCGCCGTTCCATCCGATCTCGCGCGGACGTGCGGGGCCGCGCCTGCTCGCACACATCCTGTTCGCCAAATACGGGCTGCATCTGCCGCTCAACCGGCAGAGCACGACCTACGCGCATGAGGGCGTGGCGCTGGACGTCTCGACGCTGGCCGACTGGGTCGGCGCGGCGGCTGCGACGTTGATGCCGCTGGTCGAGGCGATCAAGGCGCACGTGCTTGCCGGCGAGCGCATCCACGCCGACGACACCACGGTGCCGGTTTTGGCCAAGGGCAAGACGCGCACGGGGCGCGTCTGGACCTATGTGCGCGACGACCGTCCCTTTGCCGGGCACGCGCCGCCGGCTGCCATGTTCTACTACTCGCCCGACCGCGCCGGCGTGCATCCCGAGACGCATCTTGCCGGCTACGCCGGGCCGATGCAGGCGGACGCCTATGCTGGCTTCAACCGCCTCTACGAGGCCGCGCGCAAGCCGGGCCCGGTCATCGAGGTCGGCTGCTGGGCGCATGCGCGGCGCAAGTTCTTCGAAATCGCGCGGCTGAAGAAGGCACCGATCGCGATCGAAACGATCGCGAAGATCGACGCGCTGTTTGCGATCGAACGCGAGATCAACGGTCTACCAGCCCACGAACGCAAAGCCGTGCGCAACGAGCGCAGCCGTCCTCTGGTCGACGAACTCCATGACTTCCTGCGCGAGCGCCGTATCAAGCTGTCCGGCAAGAGCGAGACCGCCAAGGCAATCGACTACAGCCTCAAGCGCTGGCAGGTGTTCACCCGCTTCATCGACGACGGTCGTCTGTGCATGACCAACAATGCGGCCGAGCGCGAGCTGCGCGCCGTGGCCCTCGGCCGAAAGAACTGGACCTTCGCCGGCTCCGACGAAGGCGGTCGCCGCGCTGCCGCCATCTACACGCTGATCCAGACCGCCAAGCTCAATGACGTCGATCCGCAGGCCTGGCTCGCTGACGTCCTCGCCCGGCTGCCCGATCATCCGGCCAGCAAGGTCGCCGATCTGCTGCCCTGGAGTTGGCTGGCCGCCCAGGCATCGGCCGCCGCCTGATCGAACCGTTCAGACCGTCCTGACCGGTTGCTCAGCCTGTGGTCTTCACCGGATGCGTACTTCTTAACTCGTGAAGGATGGGTGGAACACTGGAGCGGGCGCCAGAGGGCGCCTCACTCTACGGTGACAGTGCACTCAACTGGCCCAGCTGCTTACGCAATTGAATGCACTGTCACCGTAATTCTCGAGGTTTATGCACAGCTAAGCTCCGTCCGGCGGAATAACCACGAGCTTTCGCGAGTGAGCGGCCGCCTCTATAGCCCAGCGGTTTCAAACCGAAATTTCCCCGACAATGCCTTTAACTCGGACTCAGCATGATTGAGTGCACTGTCACCGTAATTCCGGTTACGGATTGGTCATTCCTTTTTAGAGCGAAGGTAGCAGCTACCTTGGAGCTACGCCGTAGCCGGCAGTAAATAGAATAATGTGATAAGTGCTCTTCGGGACGACACTACCAGCAACAGGGGAGGTGGTGGCCAACACACCTTAGGCGCCTGAACTGGCAGGAAATTCATCCCACGTGCGGCCATCGAGAACACGGCCAGTCTTCTTTTTGTTTGCTCCGCCCCATTGCTTAAAATGGAAAGCCACTCCTTCATCGAAACACAGATCCCGGATTTTGCGAATCCAGTCGGCTTCGACGGGCCGGGCGTGAGGCCCGCTCTCGCCGCCCGCGATCACCCAGTCAATGCCGGTGAGATCGAGATTGTCGAGAGGTCCCAGCAGAGGTTCGAGGCTAAGAAACTTGATCGCTGCCTGTGTGCGTCGGAGATGGTCTATACGGTATATGTAGTCCTCATTCTCGACGCTCACCCCCATCCAGGCATTGTCGGGCCATACGAGCTTCGGAGATAGTTCCTCAAGCCGTTCGGCGCGTTTGGTGAGTATTTGATACGTGTGCTGCGGCGTCTTCCGCATGGTCGTGAAGACGCGATTGATAAATACCATTGGCACGTTTTCGTGAAACAGGTCTGACATGGAGTTCACGAAGATCATCCGTCCGGCTTTCCACTTCGCCGGAAGTTGGAGCGAATCTTCGTCGATTCGCACAACTCCGTTCCACTTCGGGCGTCCTCCAGATATGCGCGTCGTGCCGGCGTATTTGGGCTGGCCCATCGCTTCAAGCCGCCGCGCCATGCGCATCGCGTAGCAATTTGCGCAGCCGGGCGAGATGATCGTGCATCCGACGACTGGATTCCACGTGGCTTCCGTCCATTCGATGGAAGAATTATTCGCCATCGCCGCCGCCTGGAAATTTAACCAGCAGATGATCGGGGAAGGTTCCCCTCCGCCGGGAGCCGCTGAGGCTTCGCACGGCAACCTTCCCCTCGGCCTCCAGCGCCGCCAGAACTTCCTTGTAGTTCTTCAGGACGTAAGGGGTATCGACGCTGTGGCGTTCGTAGATTTGCGCGACCGACAATTCCTGTCCCTCGAAGTCCTCGAGCAGCGCCGCACGAAGCTGGTCGAGCGGCCGTTGCAGAGAGAACAGCAAGGGCATCGACCAATCGGCCGGAGAATATACAAAAGATGGCACGCCCTGATCTTCCGTTGAGCTTTCCTTCATCATGATGTCTTTCATGATGGCATAGCCTTTGAAGCTTTTGCTGACGAAAATCAGCTTGTGCGACGTGCGCGTGCCTTTGACATTTCTGAAAGTGAACGGTAGGACGAAGGTTCCGCCCAGGGCTTTGATCTCGGCCGCGAGCTCCTCCAGAATCAAAGCTTCGCGCAGTTCGGGCGAGAGGCCGGGCAGCTTTGCCCGCAGTGCCTAAGCGCGCGCCTTGCCGAAAAGGGCATCCATGTGATCGGCAACAGCCTGATTGCCGATGCCGGCGTTGATACGATTGTAGTTGAAGAAGAAGACGCAATCGCAGCCCCAGTCCTTAATCACGCCCTTGATTATCTTGAGTGATAGGCCCTTGTAGCCGAAAGGATCGATGAACGAGAACGATGGAACAAGCTTGACCTGATTAAAGTACTTCTCCGCTTCTTCGTCGATCTCGCCGCAGGAAACGACCGGCTTGTGCTTCAGATTGCCAATATTTGGCAAGGTGTCGATTTCGTTCTGAAGCGTGGACGTCTTGTTCCCATCCGAGTCATTCAGAAGCGTTACCAGCATCGAAGCGAGTTTCGGATCGGCGATGGCGTGCTCCAGCACCAGCAGTGGCGTCGAAGCGGCCCCGTCCTTGTACCGGCCCGGCCCGGCATATAGGTCAATGTAGGCGATCCGCCCGCCATTCTTCCGGGCGGTCGGCATGATGACGTTGGCCCACGCATAGAAGTACTTTTGTACTATGCGCGCTTTAACTTCCGACTGATCTGTTCGTTCATCGAAAAATTTCGCGGTGCTCATCGGCTGCTTACCCCGATTTTCATAATAGAACAAATTATGAACAGGGGCAACTGAGTTGGCGTGACCGCCAGACTAACAATCCGCGGCGACAGCTGCCGCCTCCTCAACAAGCGCAATCTGATCCGGCCGACCGCCGGTGACGGGGCTCCGGTCGGCTCTGCCTCCCACCGCCCCGTGACCGGCGGAAGATACCTTCAACCAAGTCCATAAGCCGATGGTAGGGACAGTTTCCGCGACGCAAAGGGGGGCACTTCCGGGTTGACGCCCCAGACTCGAATTCCGAATACCAGAAATTCTGTTGACACCACCCCCAAATCAGTGGTTTGATCCCGCGCATCCCGCCCGCACTGAGAGGGGCGTATCGCGATCGTCACGGGACGTTGCGGCGGGGAGCGGTGGCCGTGGGGCGACGCAGCATCTCATGGGGGTGCGGACGAACGTCGCCAGCGCGGACGGTCAAGCCGTGTGGTCCCGACACCCCGATGCTGGTGTCTTGATTGGCGACGATGCCGATGACGGGGGCAACAAGCCCGGTCCCCTGGGAGAGCGCGGAGCAGCCGTTCAAACCATTGCGCAGGGAAGGCCGGGTTGTTCCGGCTGAGCCTGTGGTTCCTGCCCCGTGCATTTTTCTCGCACGGGGGCCATGGGTGCCAGTCGGCACTCGGCCTTCCCTGCGCCCTCTCATCTGACGAGGACGCCAACTGCAGCAGAACTTGGGGCTATCTGGCCCGCGAGATCGCGGCGGCTTGGGCGTTAGCAAGGCTGCTGATAGCGGAGGGCTGTTTGACAGGGTGGAATGGGATCAAAGAGCCGGGCTCAAGCAAGACTTGGGGGGCTCAAACGCCCGGCTTCGCCAAGAGGCTACGCCGGGCACGCTTCGCTCTTCGGGCACCTGCGCGGCTGCGCCACGCGAAGCCCGAAGGGCGAAGCGTGGTGCCGCAAGAGGGACTCGAACCCCCGACCCCGTCATTACGAATGACGTGCTCTACCAGCTGAGCTATTGCGGCGAACCAAAGCGGTGCGGCCGGCACGGGGCCGGATCGCGCGAACGCGCTCCTGATATCGGGCGGGCGCGCGATTGGCAAGGCCGCGCGCGCCGCTCGACCACGGAATCGAGCCGGTGTGACCCGCGGCGCCTTACGAGTGGGCGAGGTCGGCCTGCCCGGCGGACGGGCTCAGCTGCCGAAGCGCGACCAGAACCCGCGCCAGCCGCCGGCCTGGGCTTTGGGCGCGATCTGCTCGGCGAACTCGTCGCGCGGCTGGTCGTCATCCTCGACGCCGGGATCGTCCGGCGGGCGCATGATCGGCACGATCGCCTGGATCGGGGTCTCCGGCGGCTTGGCCAGATCGCTGCGGTTGCGGAACAGCGGCGTCGGCGCGGCGGCCGCGGTTTCCGCCGGCTTGGCGGGCTCGGGCGGAGTCTCAGGCTCCTCGGCCGTCTCAGCCTCGGCGTCGGCCTCGCTAGGCGCCGCGGCCTGCAGCGGTGGCGCCGGTTCGGCAGACGCCGGGCGGGAGGTCACCACGGCCGGCTCCGCAACAGGGCCCTCGACGGCCTTCTCCACCTTGTCCTCAGCCTTTTCAACACGGATATCCACCGGCTTGTCGACAGGCTTGTCCACGACGTCTGCAACCGCCGTTTCCACCGCCGGCTCCGGCTCGGCCGGACGCGGCGGCTCGTTGTCCTGCAGGGTCGGGGTGATCACGACCGGCGCGGCGGGGACGGTCCGCGGCGGCTCCACCAGGCCTTCCGGGATGGCCGGGCGGCTCGGCGGCGCCAGAATCGCCTCGGCGAATTCCGAGCTCTCGATGACGCTGTTGCGCTCCGACGGCAGGCTCGCCACCGGGGTCTGCCATTGGAAGGCGTCGAGCCGGCCGGTGACCGGCGAGATCGGCCGCCAGCGGTCGCTGACATAGCCGTCGGCGGTCCAGGCCGGGTCGTGGCGGGCGCGCACCGCGCGCAGGGTCCATTCGCGCGCCTTGCCGGCATCGCCATGCTCGGTGCGCTCCAGCTCGGCCATCAGCATCGCGACGCGCTGGGTCGGGTCTTCGGTGAAGGGGGCCAATGCCGCACGGGCGCGGCCGAACTCGGCGGCATCGATCGCGGCGCGGGCCACCGCGAGCGCGCCCTCGACATGGTTGGGCGTCCGCGCGGCGAGGTTCGTGATCCGCGACAGCCGCTGGACCGCGGAATCGCCGAGCCGGACATGCGCATAGGCGTCGGCGAGGTCGGGATGCGGGCACGACGTCCAGGCCGCCTCGATGATCTTCATCGCGCGCCGCACCTGGTGCGCCTCGCTCTCGAACTTGGCGGCGAGCACGGCGGCCGGCACCAGGGTCGGCGCCAGCTTCACCGCCTCCATCGCGCTCGCGCGGGCGAGATCGCGGTTCTCGGTCTCCAAGGCCATCGCGCGCGCCGTCAGCAGCACGCCGCGCTGGCGGCGGTAGGTCGGCTTGTCGATCATCCCGGCGGTGTAGTTGCCGTCGAGGATCGACAGCGCGCCGTTCCAGTCGCCTTGCGCGCAGCGGAAGCCGAGCACCGCATGCGAGGCCCAGCTGGCGTTGGGTGCGAGCTTGAGCGCCTCGTCGGCGATGACCACCGCGGCCATGGCGTCGTCGGCGCGCTGCGCCTCGATGAACAGGCCGCGCAGGCCCAGCAGCCTCGTATCCTGGCGCTCGGCCATGGCCCGGAAGGCGCGGCGGGCGCCGTCGCGGTCGCCCTCGAGCTGCGCCGCCTGGGCGTGCAGGAGCAGCGTCAGCGGATCGTCGCCGGCGAGCCGCTTGGCCATGTCGGCATGCTGGCGCGCGGCGGTCGAATCGCCGTGCCCGATGGCGAGCAGGCCGTGGGTGATGGCGTGGCGGCCGCGGCGGTGGCGGCGCTCGCGATGCGCCTTGCGGATGCGGTTCGGCGCGCGCAGCAGCGCGCTGAGCAGATTCCACACCAGCACACAGGCCGCGATGGTCAGGCCCAGCGCCAGCACGAACACCGGCAGGGTCATGGCGACCCGCCAGGGACCCCAGTTCAGCACCACGTCGCCGGTCTGCTCGGCGACCCAGGCGGACCCGGCTGCGGCGAGCCCGACCAGGATGAGGAAAACAACGATCCGGAACATGAGTGTCCTTGGGCGTCCTATTGCGCGGGTTTGGCGAGCGCGGTCATCGAGTCGTCGGCGAATTTGCGGGCCGCTGCCAGCGCGGCGTCGCGGGCGTCGGCCTTGGCGAGCCAGTCGTTGGCCGGAGCGCGGTCCTCGGCCGACAGGCTCTTCAGCTCGCGCCGCGCCTCGCCGAGATCGTTGCGCAAGGCGGCCGCGGTGACGCGCGCGACGACAGCGCCGCGATCGGTGCCGGCGCCGTCGGTGCGCTCGACCTTCACCAGGTTTTGCGCGCCGGCCGAGAGCTTGCTGAGGATCGAGTTCCCCGTGGTGCTTTCGGCGGCGGGCGGCGCCAGCTTCGGCACGATGGTCAGGAGATCGCGACTGAGCGCGGCCGGGCTCGGGACTCCGTTCGCGGCGAAGGGCTCGAGCGGCTTCAGCGCGGATGCATCCGGGGCCAGCGATGTCGCGGTCGACAGCGCCGCGCCAAAGGGGTCGCCGTGGCGGACGGCGACGTCGAGCAAGGTGGCGGCGATCACCCGGCGCAGCGGCGCGTCGTCGGCCGACCTCGCCTGCGTGGCCTCGGACAGCTTGGCGCGGTCCTGCGCCAGCGCCGCGCTCTGGGTCTTGCTGGCGCGCTCCAGCGCGTCGATGCGCGCGGTCAGGCCGGACAGGTCGACCGGGGCGGGAGCCGGCGCCGCGCTGTCGCGCGGCTGCGCCTTGACGTCGTTCAGCGCGGCGACGGTCTTGTCGCTCTGGCTGCGCAACGCGGCGACGTCGCTGCGCACCGCCGCGATCGCCTTGTCGACGGCGTCAATGCGGCCGGCCACGGCGGCATCCGGCTTTCCGGCGCGCTGCTCGAGCGTGGCGACGCGCGAGGTCAGCTCGTCGACTGCGGTCGACAGCGGCGTGGTCGGAGACGGCGGCTGCACTGGCGGCCAGCCCAGCATCCAGCCGACGCCGATCACCAGCGCCGCCGCGGCCGCGCCGGAGAACGGCGCGATGATCCATGGCGACACCGGCCGCGGTGGCGGGGGCGGCGGAAGCTCGGCCTGCGGCGGCGCGGCGGCGGCAACGGTCTCTTCAGGAGTCTCGGTGGCGACGGCGGCCGGCTCGGCCTCCGGAGCACCGTGCGGATGCGAATCGTCCGCCGCGCCCGAGGATCCCTCCGCCACGGCCTCGGCCGGCGCGGACCATGGCGAGGCCGTCGGCCGCTCGGCCGCGCTCTCGCTCGCCGCGGGACGCTCCTCGCGCGAGGTCGGCTCCAGATCGATGGTCGGCGGGGGCCGTTTCTGCCGCCCGGTATCGGAGGCCGGTGCAGCGGTGTCGGGTTCATCGACCATGATGGAGGTTCCCTGGCTGAAGCAAGACTGGGCAGGCCCTCTTACGCCATTCACGACCGGAGCGCACGAGCTAGCCCTTCCAGCATCTCGTTTTCATCCGGATGCGCTGGGATTGTGACCTGCGTCGCGCCGGCGTCACGCAGCACCTCGGCGACGTTGGCCGACAGGCAGCCATGCGGCACCGCCAGCGCGGAGATTTCGACGCCCTCGGCCCGGATCGCCGCCACGAACGCCGCGGCACTTCGCCGCGAATAATGCAGCACGGCTTGGATCGTGTTCGCCGCGAACGCCTCGCAGACCTCGCGCGGCAGGCTCGTCACCTGCGCCATCCGGTAGACCGTCTGCGTGACGACCTCGAAGCCGCGCGCGCCAAGCTCGGCGGCGAGATCGCGCGAGATGTCGGCGCCGGCGAGATAGAGCAGGGTTGCCTTGGCCTCGATCGCACCGCTGGTCGCGATCACCTCGCGCAACGCCGCCGCATCGCCGGCTGCCGAGATCACTTTTGCGAAACCAGCCGCGCGCGCCGCCGCCGCGGTCTGGTCGCCGACCGCGAACAACGGCAGAAGCAGCAGCGCAGAGCTCCGCAACTGCGGCGCGGCCGCGCGCAGCGCGTTCGCGGACGTCACGACGATTCCAGCCGCGTCTTGGCCCACATCGGCCAGCAGCGCGACCGGCTCGAAGCGCAGCATCGGCGCCAGCAGCACGTCGAAGCCGCGCTCGCGCAGGGCTTGGGCGGTCCGTTCATTGTCGGGGGCGGGACGGGTCACCAGCACGGCCATGTGCTATGCTCCCGTCGAATACGGATCGGCCGGGCTGCAACGGCGTGGTGATTGCACCTGGCGACCTCGTGATGTTAGGCGGATCCGCGCACACATAATGACCAAAGGGTTGAGATTGGGTAACGACTCGCAAACGCTCGTGCTCGGCATCGAGACCACCTGCGACGAGACCGCCGCGGCGGTGGTCTCCAGGGATTCGGACGGCAAGGGGCATATCCTCTCGAATGTGGTGCGCTCGCAGACCGACGAGCACGCGATCTATGGCGGCGTGGTTCCCGAGATCGCGGCGCGTGCCCATGTCGAGATGCTCGATCATCTCATCGACGCCGCGATGCGCGAAGCCGGCATCGATTATGCCGCGCTGTCGGGCGTCGCCGCGGCCGCCGGGCCCGGCCTGATCGGCGGCGTCATCGTCGGTCTGACCACCGCCAAGGCGATCGCGTTGGTGCACGACACGCCGCTGATCGCCGTCAACCATCTCGAGGCGCATGCGCTGACGCCGCGCCTCACCGATGCAATCGACTTTCCCTACTGCCTGTTCCTGGCCTCCGGCGGCCACACCCAGATCGTCGCGGTGGCCGGCGTCGGCGATTACGTCAGGCTCGGCACCACGGTCGACGACGCGATGGGCGAGGCGTTCGACAAGGTCGCGAAGATGCTCGGCCTGCCCTATCCGGGCGGCCCGCAAGTGGAGCAGGCCGCGCGCAACGGCGACGCCACGCGGTTCGCGTTTCCGCGTCCGATGCAGGGCCGAAGCGACGCGAATTTCTCGCTGTCCGGATTGAAGACTGCCGTGCGCAACGAGATCGGCCGCCTGGAGAGCGTCAGCGAGCAGGATGTCGCCGATCTCTGCGCCAGCTTCCAGGCCGCGGTGCTGGAGTCCACCGCCGACCGCCTGCGCGTCGGGCTCGACCTGTTCGAGCAGCGCTTCGGCGCGCCGACCGCGCTGGTCGCGGCCGGCGGCGTCGCCGCCAACCAGGCGATCCGCGGAGCGCTCGACGATGTCGCGCAAGCCGCCGGCACCCGCCTGATCGTGCCGCCGCCCGCGCTGTGCACCGACAACGGCGCGATGATCGCCTGGGCCGGCGCCGAGCGCCTTGCGCTCGGCCTGGTCGACGGCATGGACGCACCGCCCCGCGCCCGCTGGCTGCTGGACGCCAATGCGCAAGTGCCCGGCAAGTTCGCGAACACGCGCGCGGGGTTTTGAGAGCGTGCCGAAGCTGCTCCCTTACGCCACACTCCAGCGCGAGGCACGTCCGAGCCTCTCCCCACGCGTGGCGCCTCTCCGCGCGATCGGTGGGTGGGGCTGCCCCTCACCCCAACCCTCTCCCCGTAAGAACGGGCAGAGGGAGCACTGAGGCCGCCCGTGTCGCATCGCTTTCAAACGATCGCCGTCGTCGGCGCCGGTGCGTGGGGCACAGCGCTTGCGGCCGTGGCCGCGCGCGCCGGCCGCAACGTGACGCTCTATGCCCGCGACGCCGATCACGCCGTTCGCATCGCGACAGCGCGTGAGAATCCCCGTCTGCCCGGCATTCCGCTCGCCGACAGCATCACCGTCACTACCGACCTCGCCCGGGCCGCCCGCGCCGACGCCATCCTGATCGTCGTTCCCGCGCAGCATCTGCGCGGTGCCGTCATGCATCTCGCGCCTCTGCTTGCGCCCGGCACGCCGCTTGTCGCCTGCGCCAAGGGCATCGAGCACAGCACTCACAAATTCATGACGGAGGTGATCGCCGAGGCTGCGCCACGTGCAACGCCGGCGATCCTGTCCGGCCCCAGCTTCGCCGACGACGTCGCGCGCGGACTGCCGACTGCGGTCACGCTCGCCGCGCCTGACGAGGCGCTTGCCTCGGCGCTGGTGCAGGCGCTGGGCTCGTCGACCTTCCGGCCCTATCACTCGACCGACGTGCGCGGCGTCGAGATCGGTGGTGCCGCCAAGAACGTGCTGGCGATCGCCGCCGGCATCGTCTCAGGGCGCGATCTCGGCGCCTCCGCGCTGGCGGCGCTGACCACGCGCGGCTTTGCCGAACTGGTGCGGCTCGGCCGCGCCTATGGCGCCCGCAGCGAGACGTTGACCGGCCTGTCCGGCCTCGGCGACCTGATTCTCACCTGCGCCGGTCCGCAATCGCGCAATTTCGCCGCCGGCCTCGCGCTCGGACGCGGCGAGCCGCTGCCGGCCGGCAAGCTCGCCGAAGGCCAATACACCGCGCCGGTGCTGGTCGAACTCGCGGCGTCGCGCGGCGTCGAGATGCCGGTGGCGCAGGCGGTGGCCGCGATCCTGTCCGGCACCGTGACGATCGACGCCGCGATCGAGGCGCTGATGTTGCGGCCGTTCAAGGCGGAGGAGTGAGGCGGACCGCTGGGCAAAAGCGCGATGTCTTCGCTCTAAACTGTTGACCCGGCGATTGCCGTCTTCTTTGATCCGCCCGCCGAGCAAGCCCGTCTTCCGCTCGGGACTGGCGCGACGATCCGAGGACCTTGCACATATGAGCTATTGGCTGGTGAAATCCGAACCCTCGGTCTGGTCCTGGGACCAGCAGGTGGAGAAGGGCGCCAAGGGCGAGGCGTGGACCGGCGTGCGCAACTACACGGCGCGGCAGAACCTCGTGGCGATGAAGCAAGGCGAGCTCGCCTTCTACTACCATTCCAACGAGGGCAAGGCGATCGTCGGCATCGCCGAGATCATCAAGGAAGCCTATCCCGACCCGACGGACAAGACCGAGAAATTCGTCTGCGTCGACATCAAGGCGCACAAGGCCTTCAAGACCCCGGTGACGCTAGCCGCCATCAAGGCCGAGCCGAAGCTCGCAGAGATGGCGCTGGTGAAGCAGTCACGCCTGTCGGTACAGCCGGTGACTCCCGAGGAATGGAAGCTCGTCTGCAAGATGGGCGGGGTGTAGGGGCCGCGCCGCCCGTCGCTCCCAATATCTCGGCGGAGGACATCAGATGCGTTGTTCTCCGGGCGCACGGCGCGAGCGCGAGATCCTTGACCACAGGGTTCACTTGGTTGCGCGGGACTGGCGACCTGCCTATTCGAAGATCACGCGGTGTGGATCCGGCGTTCGCCGTGACGACACTGCGGGTGTGGCGCGCGCTCGGCCCTCACGAGCGAACCAAAAAGAAAGGGGCCCCAGCTTGCGCTGGAGCCCCTCAACGGTCAGGGCATTGCCGGGTATTTGCCCGAACCGAAGTTGCGGACCTGGTCCGGTGGGACCAAGTCCCGGGAGAACTCAGTAGTTGTAGGCGCGCTCGCCGTGGTCGGTGATGTCCAGACCCTCGCGCTCCTGCTCGACGGTCGGACGCAGGCCGATGATCACGTCGACGACCTTGTAGAGGATCGCCGAGCCGACACCCGACCACACCAGCGTGGCGACGACAGCCTTGATCTGCGCCACCATCTGCGTGGCGAAGTCGTAGGTGCCGGCGTTGTTGCCGGTGATGTTGGTGTAGTCGGTGATGCCGACGCCGCCGAGAGCCGGGTTGACCAGGATGCCGGTGGCCAGCGCGCCGATGATGCCGCCGATGCAGTGCACGCCGAACACGTCCAGCGCGTCGTCATAGCCGAGCGAGTTCTTCACGGTGGAGACGAAGAACAGGCAGACCGGCGAGACGATCAGGCCGAGGACCAGCGCGCCGATCGGGCCGGCGAGGCCGGAGGCCGGGGTGACGGCGACGAGACCGGCCACCGCGCCCGAGCAGATGCCGAGCAGCGAGGGCTTGCCCTTGACAGCCCATTCGCACAGCAGCCAGGACAGCGCCGCGCCGGCGGTAGCGACCATGGTGTTGACGAAGGCCAGAGCCGTCACGCCGTTCGATTCGAGGTTCGAACCGGCATTGAAGCCGAACCAGCCGACCCACAGCAGCGAAGCGCCGATCATGGTCATGGTCAGCGAGTGCGGGGCCATCAGCTCCTTGCCGTAGCCGGTGCGCTTGCCGATCAGGACAGCGCCCACCAAGCCGGCGATGCCGGCGTTGATGTGAACGACGGTGCCGCCGGCGAAGTCGAGAGCGCCAGCGCCGGCGAGCCAGCCGACGGCGCCGGTGACTTCATCGAGCTTGGCCTGAGCGGCGGTCTTGGCAGCGGCGTCGCCAGCGGCGGCGAGAGCCTTGGCAGCAGCAGCGACGTCGTCCGGAGCGGCGATGTACCAGACCCAGTGCGCGATCGGGAAGTAGATGAAGGTGACCCAGAGCAGCACGAACAGCATCACCGCCGAGAACTTGATGCGCTCGGCGAAGGCGCCGACGATCAGGGCCGGAGTGATCATCGCGAAGGTCATCTGGAACACGAAGTAGGCGAGCTCCGGAATGACGACGCCGTTCGAGAACGTCGCTGCCGTCGAGTTGGCGTCGATGCCGTGCATGAAGGCCTTCGAGAAGCCGCCGATCCACGAGGTCATGCTGCCGCCATCGGTGAAGGCGAGCGAGTAGCCGTAGAGCGTCCAGACCACGCCGACCATCGCGACGATCGCGAACACCTGAGTCAGGATCGCGGCCATGTTCTTGGTACGGACGAGGCCGCCATAGAACAGCGCGAGGCCGGGGACGGACATCATCAGAACGAGCGCGCTGGACACGAGCATCCAGGCGGTGTCGCCCTTGTTGGGAACGGGAGCGGCTGCAGCAGCGGCGGCCGGCGCATCTTCAGCGAACGCCACGTCGGCGAGGCTCGCGATGCAGAGCCCGGCAATTGCGAGCGTGACCCATCCCGCGCTGGTTGGACGCTTGAACGTCATTTTATTCTACTCCGTAAGTGTTCTGGTTTGAGCGCGAAATCAGAGAGCCGCAGCGTCCGCTTCGCCGGTGCGGATGCGCACGGCGTGGTCGAGGCTGATGACGAAGATCTTGCCGTCGCCGATCTGACCGGTCTTGGCGGCCGAGGAGATCGCGTCGATGGTCTTGTCGACCTGGTCGGAGGGGATCGCGACCTCGATCTTGATCTTGGGCAGAAAGCTCACCGCGTATTCAGCGCCGCGATAGATTTCCGTATGACCTTTCTGACGGCCGTACCCCTTTACTTCCGTCACCGTGAGACCATGAACGCCGATGGCGGTCAGGGCGTCCCGGACTTCTTCGAGCTTGAATGGCTTAATGATCGCCATAACAATTTTCATGGGTCCTATCCCCGCTTGGGCCCGGCACGGACGTTACCGAGCGCTTCCTGTCGACTGAGATTCACCACGCGGAGAGAGCTTCACGACGCGGGCACAGCCGGGCCCCTAGAATCAAATGCCGTGCCAGTCGGCTGGTCAGGGCTAATGAGCCGTGAACGCTGACCTTTTTGGCGATCCAGGGGGGAGGAGGGGGCTGCGCCATTCGGTCGCGCCCAGGTAATGAGCAGTCATGCGCAAAAAATGCGCATGCCAGGCTCAAGACACAATGCTGCTCACTGCGCGGGCAGGTTTCGCCGACTCAGAACGGGTCAAATGGCGCCAAATCCTGCAATTATTGCAGTGCCTCGCCATGCTGGGAGATGTCGAGCCCCTCGAGTTCCTGCTCGCGGGACACCCGCAGCGGCACGAAGGCGCTGACGAGCTTCAGCAGGGCCCAGGTCACTCCGCCCGACCAGACCAGGGTGACAGCCACCCCATAGAGCTGCGCCGCGAGCTGCATCGGATGGCCTTCGATGAGCCCGGACGTGCCGCCGATCGCAGCGGTCGCGAATACGCCGGCCAGCACCGTGCCGGTGAGGCCGCCGATGCCGTGAACGCCGAACACGTCGAGGGAGTCGTCATAATTGAAGCGGTGTTTCAGCGAAGTGCAGGCCCAGTAGCAGATGATGCCGGCGAGCGCGCCGATGACGAGGCCATGCCACGGCGCCACGAAGCCCGATGCAGGGGTGATGGTGCCAAGGCCGGCGACCGCGCCAGAAATCATGCCGAGCACCGACGGCTTGCGCCGGGTGGACCATTCCAGCGCGCCCCAGGTAACTGCGCCGGCGCAGGCGGCCAGATGGGTGGTCAGGATCGCCATCACGGCGTGGGCGTTGGCGCCGAGCGCCGAGCCGCCATTGAAGCCGAACCAGCCGACCCACAGCAGGCCGGTGCCGACCACCGCGAGCGACAGGTCGAAGGGGGACAGATTCTCGCTGCCATAGCCGTGGCGGCGGCCCATCACCAGCGCCGCGACCAGCCCGCCGGTTCCGGCCGACAGATGCACCACGAGGCCGCCGGCGAAGTCGACCACGCCGGCCTGGGCGAGGAAACCGCCGCCCCAGATCCAATGCGCCAGCGGCACATAGACGAAGATGAACCAGGCGACGCCGAACACGAGATAGGCCGAGAAGCGCATGCGGTCGGCGACCGAGCCCGCCACCAGCGCCACCGTGATGATCGCGAAGGTCATCTGGTACAGCATGAAAAGCGCCTCCGGGATCGTCTTGGCGCCGGGATGCACGCTGTCCATCCCCATGCCGGCCAGGAAGGCGCGGTCGAGCGAGCCGATCCAGGCGCCGTCGCCGACGAAGGCGAGCGAATAGCCGAACGCGACCCACAAGATCGAGATCAGCATGACGGCCGCGAGGCTCTGCGCCATCGTCGCCAGCACGTTCTTCTTGCGCACCATGCCCGAGTAGAACAGCGCCAGGCCCGGAATGGTCATCATCAGCACCAGCGCGGTGGCGACGATCATCCAGGCGGTGTCGGCCGCATCGATCGTGGACGGCGCGGCTGCCGATGCTGGCGTGGCGAAGACGAGTGCGCCTGCTGCAGCCAAAGCTACAGACGTGCGCAGGCAACGAGACGCGCAGGTCCCCATGACAGTCCCCCCGGCATGTCAGTTCAGAATCAGGAATGTTGGTCCAGCCGCCCCGTTGCGGCAGACGATCGGCGAAGCCGGCGACTTACAGCGCGTCGCTGTCGGTCTCGCCGGTGCGGATGCGGCGGGCGTGATCGATCGGCGTCACGAAGATCTTGCCGTCGCCGATCTGGCCGGTCCGCGCATGCGTTGTGATGACCTCGACCGCCTTGTCGGCGATGTCGGAATTGACCGCGATCTCGATGCGCAGCTTGGGCAGGAAGTTCACGATGTATTCGGCGCCGCGATAGATCTCGGTGTGGCCCTTCTGCCGGCCGTAGCCCTTGACCTCGGTCACGGTCATGCCGTGCACGCCGATCGCGGTGAGGGCCTGGCGCACCTCGTCGAGCTTGAAGGGTTTGATGATCGCGACGACGAGCTTCATGGTCGGGCCTTGGTTTCCTCAGGTCGATCGGAGCAGCCTGTTTGGAAGGCATGCTTTGAAGGGCCGTTCTGGCCTCTTCCTAGGCAAATGGCACAAAATCAGCGCAGCGTTAAGCGAAAACGTCACGGAGTGAGCGATATCACTGAACGCAATGCGCTATCGCCCGACAGATGGAAGACGTTTTGTTGCCTCGCTTGTTCAAGGATCACCGATGTCGAATCGTTCCTGGTATTATGCCGCCCAAGGTCAGCAACAGGGGCCCATAGCGGAAGACGAGTTGCGCGACCTGATTGCCAGGGGCGTCGTGACCGCCGAGACGCTGCTCTGGAGCGACGGCATGGCCGGCTGGGAGAAGGCTGGACGCATTCCCGGGCTGATGACGGGGGTGCCGAGCATCGCGCCAGGTGGTCCGCCTGCCTTCGACCAGGGCGGTCCCGCTGCAGCAGGCGCGGTGTCGATCAAGCTCGGTACATGGTCCTATCTCGGCTGGACGCTGCTCTATGTCCTCGGCCAGTTCCTGGTTGTCATCACGCCGTGGACGGCCGTCTATCTCTACCGCTATGTCGTCGAGCGGATCAGCGTGCCCGGCCGGCCGAACCTGTCCTTTATCGGGCAGCCGCTCGAGATCTGGTACGTTTTCGTCGGCATGGGCGTGCTGACCTATGTCGGCATGAGCGATCAGCCGCTCATCAAGCTCGCCGCCATCATCGCTCAGGCGTTTCTCGGCTGGATGGTGATGCGCTGGGTGCTGAGCCGGATCGCATCGAATGGCGAGCCGCTGCCGATCCGTTTCGAAGGTAGCCCCGTCGTCTATTTCGCCTGGTATCTGGGTCTGATCGTATCGGCGGTCACCATCGTCGGCTGGGCCTGGGTGGCGACCGCCTGGATGCGCTGGATCTGCCGCAACATCCAGGGGACGCGGCGCGAGGTGGTGTTCAACGGCACGGGCCTGCAGGTGTTGTGGCGCACCCTGGTGTTCGTGCTCGGCTGCTCGGTGATCATTCCGATCCCGTGGCTCTTACGCTGGTACAGCGCCTGGTACGTGTCGCAGTTCGCAGTCGTGCCGCGCGGATCGCAGCCGGTCTGATCGGGCTAGGCCCAGCGCTCGCGGATCGATCCCTCCTGCGCGACGGAGGCGACCAGCGTGCCGTCGGGCTTGAAGATCGAGCCGCGGGTCAGCCCGCGGCCGCCCTGCGCGCTCGGCGAATCCTGCGCATATAGCAGCCATTCGTCGGCGCGGAACGGCCGGTGAAACCACATCGCGTGATCGAGCGAGGCCGGCATCATGCGCTTGTCGAACAGGGTCCGGCCGTAGCGCGCCATGACAGCGTCGAGCAGCGAGAAGTCCGACGCATAGGCGAGCGCGCACATGTGCAGCGCCGGATCGTCCGGCAACGTCGCCGCGGTCTTGATCCAGACGTGGATGCGGCCATCGTCAATCTTCTCACCGAAATACCGGCTGAGCTCGACCGGACGCAGTTCGATCGGACGATCGGATTCATAGTAGCGGCGGATGAAGTCGGGCATCCGCTGGAAGACCTCCTGGAACATCGGCTGCTTGGAGATCTCCTCGGCCGTCAGCTTCTCCGGCGGCGGAACGTCCGGCACCTTGTCCTGATGGTTGAAGGCGCTCTCCTCGTCGGAGTGGAACGAGACCATGATCGAGAAGATCGCGTTGCCGTGCTGGATCGCGGTGACGCGGCGCGTCGCGTAGCTCTTGCCGTCGCGCAGGCGCTCAACCTGGTAGATGATCGGCACCTGCGGGTCGCCCGGCAGGATGAAATAGCAATGCAGCGAGTGCGGCAGCCGGCCCTCGACGGTGCGGCACGCCGCCATCATCGCCTGGCCGATCACCTGCCCGCCGAACACCCGCTGCCAGCTCGTCTTCGGGCTGTTGCCGCGGAACAGGTTCACCTCGATCGGCTCGAGGTCGAGGATCGAGATCAGGTCGATCAATCCCTTGGACATGGCGTGGTGCTTTCGCTGGTGTTGCGGTCCAATCCGGTCCCGGCCCCGTTATGGCAGGATCAGGCATCTCGAATTGACGGCCTGGGGCCGCAGCCCTTGGTTCTGCCCTCTGTTTCGCCTAGCTATACTCGACCCGCAAGAGCAACCGTGAGCCAGGTGCCATGACGACACAGCGAAGCATTGTCATTTGTGGCGGGGCTTTTGCCGGCCTGGCGCTCGCGCTGGCGCTCCGGCATGGCCTCGGTGCCGACGTGCCGGTGATCGTCGCCGATCCGGCGCTCGCCAACCGGCCAAGCCGCGACCCCCGCGCCTCTGCCATCGTCGCCGCCTGCCGCAAGCTGTTCGACGCGATCGGCGTGTGGGCGGACGTGGCGCCCGAAGCGCAGCCGATCCTCGACATGGTGATCACCGATTCCAAGCTGGAGGACGCGACCCGCCCGGCTTTTCTGACCTTCGCAGGGCAGGTCGAGGCCGGCGAGCCATTCGCGCACATGGTCGAGAACCGGCTGCTGATCGATGCGCTCGTCAAGCATGCCGAAGCGGCCGGGGTGGAGCTGAGGGCTACGCCGGTGACGGGCTTCAAGACGCGCACGGACGCCGTGACGGTGACGCTCGGTGATGGCAGCGAGCTCGAGGCCAGCCTGCTGGTCGCGGCCGACGGTGCGCGCTCGAAGCTGAGGGAGCGCGCGGGCATCCTCACCCATGGCTGGGATTACGACCAGTCCGGCATCGTCGTGACGGTCGGGCACGAGCGCGATCACAACGGCCGCGCCGAGGAGCATTTCCTGCCACCCGGACCGTTCGCCATCCTGCCGCTGACCGGCAAGCGCTCGTCGCTGGTCTGGACCGAGCGGCGCAGAGAGGCGAAACGTCTGGTCGACCTCAGCGCCGACGAATTCCATGCCGAGCTGGAGAAGCGCGCGGGCCTGCATCTCGGCGAGCTCAAGGTGCTCGATCAGCCCAGGGCGTTCCCGCTGTCCTATTTCGTCGCCCGCTCGTTCATCGCGCCACGGCTGGCGCTGGTCGGCGACGCGGCCCACGTGATTCATCCGATCGCGGGGCAGGGGCTGAATCTGGGGCTGAAGGACGTTGCGGCGCTCGCCGAGGTCGTCGTCGATGCGGCACGCATGGGCATCGATCCCGGGCAGGTCGACGTGCTGGAAAGCTATCAGCGCTGGCGCCGCTTCGACACGATGGCGATGGGCGTCGCCACCAACTCGTTGAACTTCCTGTTCTCCAACAAGTCGACCCTGCTGCGCACGGTGCGCGACATCGGCCTCGGTCTCGTCGATCGCGCGCCGCCGCTGAAGGAGCTGTTCATCAAGCAGGCCGCGGGCTTGACCGGCGAGATGCCGCGGCTGTTGAAGGGAGAGGCTCTATGAGCATGATCCGGAAAACCGCGACCCGGTTTTCCGACAAGATCATGCTGAGGCAGAAGCTCAGCGCGGGCCGGGGGCCGCGATGAAGGCGGCCACTGCGTCGACCATGTCAGGATCGAGCGGGCGGTCCGGGTCGTTATAGGACGACAGGTTCTCGTCCTCATTGGCGATGTCGACCAGCATGTGGTTCATGGCCGGCAGCCACAGCGTCTTCGCAGCCGGCGCGGCGGCGGCGAGCGCGACCATGTCGAGGCGGGCGACCTGCTGATCGCGGGCGCCGCCGACGATCAGGATCGGAATTACGATCTGCTTCAGCGGATCGATCGGATCCTCCGCGAAGGCGGAGCCGATGCCGGGCTGCATCCTCGGCGCGATCGGCAGCTCGGGCGGCGGCGGGTCCACCACCTGGCCGGCCATGATGGCATCGATCGCCTTGGCGACCGGCTCCATCGCCACGGCCGGCAGCTTCTTCTCGAGCTGCGTCTTGAGCAGGTCGCCCTGCCGCCGCGCCGAGGCCGCGAGCAGGACGAGGCGGTCGACCGGGGTGCGGCGGGCGGTGAGGATGGCGACGAGCCCGCCCTCGCTGTGACCGACCAGCGCGATACGGGCGAACTTGCCGCGCAGGAAATCGACCAGCGCGGCGCTGTCGTCGACATAGTCCTTGAAGCGGAAGTCCTCGGCCCTGCCGAACTCCGCCTTCCAGCCGCGCGCGCCGCGCTTGTCGTAGCGCAGGCTGGCGATGCCGCGGGCGGCGAGCTGCTCGGCGAGCTTCTTCAGGGTCGCAGGCTTCAGCTGCGGCCCGTTGCCGTCCCTGTCCGTCGACCCGGAGCCGGCGATGAGGAGGGCGACCGGCGGGCGTTCGACGCCGGGCGGCGTCGCCAGGACGGCGTCGATGGCGCCGACCCGGATCGCACTCTCCTCGGCGGAGGCCGCGGAGGTGAGGAGGGCGAACGCGAGCGCGCAGCGGATGACAGCGGCGCGCATCGGTCAGTCGATCTTCCGCGCTTCCTCGGGCAGCATGATCGGGATGCCGTCGCGGATCGGATAAGCGAGCTTCGCCGAGCGCGAGATCAGCTCCTGCCTGGCAGCGTCGTACTCCAGCGGGCCCTTGGTCATCGGACAGACCAGGATTTCGAGCAGCTTGGGATCGACGGAATTGGCGGGGCGTTCGAGCGGGGCGTTCATGGCATCTGTCTCCGGCGGGCGCCTCTCTAGCACAGCCACCGCCGGTCTGTCGTGCCTCAAGGCTTGAGCAGCGCGATGCGGATCAGCTCGGTCAGGACGGTGTCCTGCTGCGCGGCCGGCAGCGGGCGGCCCGACAAGGCGTAGCCGAGAAACGCCCAGTACAGCACCTGGGCGCGGGCCGCCGCGATCTCCGGGCCCAGGCCCTCGGCGACAAGCAGGCTTTGGACGTAGCCGAGCCGTCGCTTGTCGATCGCCTGGACGGCCTGCTGCGCGATCGCGTCCGAGGCAGCCCAGCTGCGGACGGCCCGCTCAAGGGTGGCCTTGATGGTGAAGGTGCGACGAAGCAGCACGGCGATCGCCGGCTCGGTGCCGGCGCTCGACTCCACGCCGGTGATGATCTGCTCGGCGGCGATCTCCCGCCAATGTTTGAGCAGCTCCGCGTGGAACGCTGACACATCTTCGAAATGCCAATAGAAGCTGCCGCGCGACACACCCATGGCTTTGGCCATCGGCTCCGCCTTCAGGGCCGTGAAGCCTTGGCTGGCCAATATCTTGAGGCCCTGGTCCAGCCAATCCCCGGCCGAAAGCTGATCACTCATGTCGTCACCATGCTTTCCCATACACAACTGTATTGACGAGTGCCAGCATCAGGGGCATCCTCCATACATAACTGTATGGAGGACCCGATGCGTGATATTCTGTTGCAGGCCGCGGGGCTGGCGTCGATCGCGGTCGCGCTGATCCACGGTGTCATAGGAGAGACCGTGGTGTTCGCGCGCGCGAGCATCGCGCCGGAGCGGTTGCGAACACTGCTGCGTCTGGTCTGGCAGGCGGGGACGGTGGCCTAGATCGGATTCGGCGCCCTGCTGATCGCCGCGCCCTGGATGGAGTCGGAGCCCGCGCGGCACTGGACTGTCATCGCGGCGATCGTCGTGTTCGCCTCGGCCGCCGTGGCAAACGCCGTTGCGACGCGCGCGCGCCATTTCGGCTGGATCATGCTCGCCGGCGTCGTTGCGCTCGCGGCGGCGGGTTATTGACCAGTCAGGAGCCTCGACCATCTGCGACGAGAGCGTGCCAAGGTCTCGCCTCCTGGTCGCTTCCAATCAGCAACCAGGCGGCCAGATCTCGACCGCACTCAGCGATGCGGGGCGGCGATGTGGCGAGCTGGCGAACTTCGTAACGAAACGGAGCCGACCGGCCGCCTGCGGCCAAGCGCTCGCCACTGCCACGACACATTCGGAAAGAATGGTTCCAACTTAGAAGGAGTCTCTTTGCAGACACGGCGTCGGGCCGCTTAGCTGTTCGTCGTCGCGAACGGGTGCCGCACCGTCGATCTCGATGCGGTCGCGTACCAGTTCTCCGATTTGCTTGTCTCGATACGGGAGGACTGATCGATGTTGGTCGACATGGTGCGGAAAGTGGTCGTTGCGGGCGCCAGCCTGGGCATGTTGCTGATGGCGAGCCAGGTGCAGGCAGGCGGGCCGAACGAGATCTGCCTGACATATGCGAACGGACAGTTCGAGCCCAAGGAGCCGACCGTTCCCGCCGACGCGCCGCTGACCATCCGCGTCAAGAACATGGAAAGCAAGGCGATCGAGTTCGAGAGCGAAACGCTGAAGATCGAAAAGGTGATCGCTGCCAACAGCGAGGCGGTGCTCAACGTGCGTGCGATGAAATCGGGCCGCTACGAGTTCTACAACGACTTCAACGAAAAAGCCCGCGGCTTCGTCATCGTGCAATAGGTCCGCTCCCATGCTTGCCGCGTTGATCATCGTCTTCCGTGAAGTCTTTGAAGCCGGCCTCATCGTCGGCATCGTGCTGGCGGTCACCAGCGCGGTGCCGCATCGGCTGCGCTGGATCGGCGCCGGACTGTTTGCCGGGCTCGTCGGTGCCTGCATCGTTGCGGCCTTTGCCGGCACGCTGACGCAGTTGTTCGAAGGCATGGGGCAGGAGGTCTTCAACGCGGCGATCCTCTCCACTGCCGTGATCATGCTGACCTGGCACAATGTCTGGATGGCCCGGCACGGCCGCGAGATGGCGAACGAGCTGCGCACCATGGGCCAGGCCGTCGCCGAAGGCGCCAAGCCGCTGGTTGCGCTCGCCACCGTCATTGCGATCGCCGTGCTGCGTGAAGGCAGCGAGGTGGCGCTGTTTCTCTATGGCGTGGCAGCCTCGGATGAGGGCGGCGGCCGCGCGCTGCTCGGCGGCGGCGTGCTTGGCCTGCTGCTCGGCGTGGCCGTGTGTCTTGCGACCTATCTCGGCCTGATGCGCATTCCCCCGCGCGCGCTGTTTCGGACCACCACGGTTCTGATCACCTTGCTATCGGCTGGCATGGCGGCCCAGGCCGTCTTCTTCCTCGCACGCGCCAACTGGCTCACCTCGTTCGATCAGGTGATGTGGGATTCGAGCTCGGTTTTGCCGGAAAAGGGGCTGGCCGGACGGACGCTGAAGGCGCTGATCGGCTACACCGATCAGCCCACGGCCATGCAGCTTGCGGTCTATGTCGGGGTGATCGTGGCGACGATCGCGTTGATGCGGCTCACAGCGACGCCGCCGCGGCCGCGCGCGATGGCGGCGGAGTAATCGCTCGCGTGCTTACTGGAGAGGCGGATCGCCCGAGGTCCGCTTTTTTGCGAGATCCATCTCGGTGACGGCGACCAGGATCTCGGCGCGGGTCTTCAGGTCCGGGGCTTCCAGCATCGCCTGCTTTTCGGCGGGCCCATAGGGCGACATCATCGCCAGCGCGTTGACCAGCGCCTCGTTGGGGGCGGCCTCGATGCCGGCCCAGTCGACCTTGAGGTTGTTGGCCTTGAGGAAATCGGTCAGGACCGCGAGCAGCGCGTCGCGGTCGACGGCGCCTTCTCCTTTGCGTGCGGTGAAGTCGTCGACAAACGGGAAGTAGTCGACCTTGCACTGACGGTAGGGCGTCAGCACCGACATCTCTTCGACCACCTTGAAGCGCGAGACGCCGGTGAGCTCGAGGATGTAGCGCCCGTCGCCGGACTCCGCGAGTTGCGTGATCCGGCCGACGCAGCCGACCTTGAACAGGACCGGCCGCTCCTCGCTCGAGGAATGCGTGACATCGGGCTGGATCATTCCGATCAGGCGATGACCGTCGCGGAACGCGTCATCGACCATCGCGAGGTAGCGCGGCTCGAAAATGTTGAGCGGCATTTGGCCGCGCGGCAGCAGCAGGGCGCCGGCGAGCGGAAACACCGGGATGACCTCCGGCAGCTCGGCAGGACCGCGATATTCGGCATTGATCGGCATGCGATACCTCGTGTCCGCTCCACTGATGTCCGCTGAAGCCTCGTCCCCGCGCCGGACGGCTACGAGAACAGAATCGTCGACAGCCGTTTGCGGCCCTCGACGGTGGCCTCGTCCGCACCGCCCCAGGCTTCGAAGAACTGCACAAGCTGCTTGCGCGCGCCATCCTCGTTCCATTTGCGGTCGCGCTTGACGATCTCGAGCAGGTGGTCGGTCGCTTCCTTCCGCTTGCCCGCCGCGTTCAGCGCAATCGCGAGATCGAAACGCGCCTGATGATCCAGCGGATTTGCGGCGACCTTCTGTTCGAGCTCGCCCAGCGGCCCGAGCGACTGCGCCTGTTCAGCCAGATCGATGGCCGCCTGCACCGCCGAGACGGCGGAATCGCCGCGCTTGGCCTCGGGCACTTGGGCCAGCGTCTCCTTGGCCTGCTCGATCGCGCCGGTTTCGAGATAACATCTGGCGAGGCCGGCAAGAGCCGGGATATTGGCCGCGTCGAACGACAGCACCTCGGCGTAGATCTGCGCCGCGCCGGCCGGATCGCCCTCCGCCAGGACCGCCTCGGCCTCCTTGAGGATCTCGTTGATGTCGGGCTCGCCGACGCCGGGAACGCCCTTCGTGATCTTCTCGATGAAGGCGTTGATCTGGCTCTCGGGCACCGCGCCCATGAAGCCGTCCGCCGGGCGGCCGCCGACGAAGGCGATGACCGCCGGGATCGACTGGATGCCCATCTGGCCGGGAATGGCCGGATGCTCGTCGATGTTCATCTTGACCAGCTTGACCTTGCCCTTGGCGGCCTTGACGGCCTTTTCCAGGATCGGGGTCAGCTGCTTGCATGGGCCGCACCACGGCGCCCAGAAGTCAATCAGGACCGGCTGACGCTTCGATTCCTCGATGACGTCCTTCACGAAGGTCTGCGTGGTGGTGTCCTTGATCAGATCCGGCACCTGCGGCGCCGCTCCGCCGCCCTGCTCAACAATGGTCACGAGGTCCTCGTCCGAAAAGAATCTGGGATGGGACAGCGTACCGGAACCGGCCGCCGCCGCGCCTCAATACACGGTTTCCATCGCTTTAAGTGGCGGTCGCCGGCGAAATTTCAATCCGGCCGGGCGGGACCGCGCCGAATGGCCGATTTGACCCGGTTTGGGCGTCGCCGACACCCAAAATTGAGGGCGGTCGACGTACAAAACCTGTCGCAGACCTGTTGCATTCGTCCGCGGCATTTGGCATAGGTCTGCCCGTCGCTGGCGGCCACGCCGCCCAGCCGTCACGGATGCGGGTGTAGCTCAGTGGTAGAGCACGACCTTGCCAAGGTCGGGGTCGAGGGTTCGAACCCCTTCGCCCGCTCCAAAATCTCTGCTCCGCCAATATCCCGCGCGTAAATACTTATTGGACCGGCTGGGACTTGTCCCAGGCCGCAAACACATCTGCGAAGACGCGGTCGCCACTGGGGCCTTTGCCGATGGCCAAGATACCCCTGCGCTGATTGCTGTAGACGAGGGGAATGTCGAACCATTCACGCCCGGCGAGGAGTTCGCCGTTGCGCGCGCGGTCGGCGTCGACATTGGAGAGGCCGACGAGGAACGATCCTTCCGTCACCTTGACCGCCAGGCCGGCAAGCGGCGTACCGCGCGCCTGCTCATTCGACTTCATCAGGATTCCCGGCACGTTGTTGATCCCCCCGCCAGCGAAATCGTCGGCGCGCGCGAAGGTGAGCTCGGCGACGTGGCTGGCCGGCAGGGTCGGATCGTCGTTGCGGCGCAGCTGCAGGGTCGCCTTCAGCTTGCGGTCTGGAACATCGATTTCGGCGCGGATCACCGGCACGGCTCGCCCGGACTGCGGGCTCTTGATGGTCTCCATCCGCCACGTCACCGAGCCGGTATAGCGCTTGCCTTTGGGATCGGAGGGATCCTCGTCATAGAGCACCGCGAGGCCGGGCGTACGGCCGTCCGAGGCGGTCGAGGCCGGTGGCGGGCCCATGGCTGCCGTCGCCGCAGCCTGCCGGTTTGCGGGCGTCTTGATCGTGGATTCGGCTGTGCCCGGCGCAGGATTCGCGCGCGGCGGGCCAAAAACGACCTCGCTGCCGCCGAGCGGCGTCGCCAAGAGCAGCGGCTGCTGGGCCCCGGAGGTCGCGCGCTTCACTGCCACTCCCGCCTGATTGAGCGTCGCGAGCAGCGCACCCGGACTGGGCGCCGTCAACGCCTCGACCAATGCGTTGGTGAAGGCACTATGCCCGTACGGTCCCCGCTGCCCTACGGTCCCCGGTTGAGCGGAGAAGGACAGCAGCGTGTTGGCGGGCACGCTTGTCGCCACCAGACCGGCTGACAGCCCGGCAATGCCGCGGGCCGCGAACGGGTTCGAGCGGAAGGCGTCGAGGACCACGACGTTCGCCCGGCTGTCCGGTCCGTCCAGTTCGCGCATGATGCCGGCGAGGCTGCGCAACTCGGTCTCGACATCGGCCGCCTTCGCCGGTGCCGCGTCAACCGGAACGAGATAATTGGCGCCGCCGAGGTTGATGCCGTAGCCGGCGAAGTAGATCAGGGCGACATCCGCATCGGCGATCCGGCCCTTGAACTCCGCGAGCGCGCGGTCGAAGCCCTGCTTGGTCAGATCGATCTGGCCGCTGCCGCCGCTCAAGGTGAAGCCGAGCTGTGCCAGCTTGTCCGCGATCAGCTTGGCATCGACCGCCGGCTCGTCGAGCAGCGGCGCATGCTCGTGGATGGAGTTGCCGATCACCAGGGCTACGCGCTTGTCGGCTGCGGCCGGTGTTGCTCCCGTGAGGAGAGCGATCGCGACGACAAGGAAAAAAAGCTGCCCGACGCGGCCGCTCACCCCACGCATGCTAACGATCTCCTGCCTTCCGGTTGCCCCGTTCGGGCTCCGATTTTACCGCAAGCCGAACAAATCCGGAACGAAAATCAGTGAGGATGCGAGAGATTTTTCTCTGCTCAGACGAACACGGGGGTCCGCACGCGGCCGGCGTCGCCGAAGACACGCAGGTAGCGGGCGATCTCGGCGGGGTCGCCGGTCGCCTTCTCCGGATTGTCGGACAGTTTCACGGCGGGGCGGCCGTCGACCGAGGTCACCTTGCAGACCAGCGAAATCGGATCGAGATCGACAGAACCGTCGGGCGAGCAGCCGACGAAGTCGTTGGTCAGGTTGGTGCCCCAGCCGAACGACAGACGGACCTGGTCGGAGAAGCGCTGGTGGATCTGCTCGATCGATTCGACATCCATCGCGTCGGAGAACACCAGGAGCTTCTGTCGGGGATCACGGCCCTTCGACTTCCACCACGCGATGATCTCCTCGCCCGCCTGAATCGGCGGCGCGCTGTCGGGGCGGAAGCCGGTCCAGTCGGCGACCCAGTCCGGCGCGTCGCGCAGGAAAGCCTTGGTGCCGAACGCGTCCGGCAGGGCGATCAGCAGATTGCCGGCATAGGTCTGCCGCCACTGGTCGAGAATGCGGTAGGGCGCGAAACGCAGTTCATCGTCGTCCTTGGCCAGCGCCGCCGCGACCATGGGCAGCTCGTGCGCATTGGTGCCGATCGCTTCGAGATCATTATCCATCGCCAGCAGCACGTTCGAGGTGCCGGTGAAGGAGGAGCCCAGGCCTTCCTTGACGGCTTCGACGCACCAGCGCTGCCACAGGAAGCCGTGGCGGCGGCGGGTGCCGAAATCCGACAGCCGCAGCCCCTCGAGCTTGCGCAGCCGCTCGACCTTGGCCCACAGCTTGGCCTTGGCGCGGGCGAACAGCACGTCGAGCGCGAAGCGGCCCTGACCCTTCATGGCCTGCCGCGAGCGCAGCTCATTGACGATCGCGAGCGCCGGAATTTCCCACATCGTGGTGTGGGTCCACAGGCCGTGGAAATGCAGCTCGTACTGGCCGTCGGCCTTGTGCAGCTCGTATTCGGGCAGGCGGAAATTGGCGAGCCAGGCCAGGAAGTCCGGCGAGAACATGTGGGTCTTGCCGTAGAACGTGTTACCGGCCAGCCAGATCAGCTCCTTCTTGGAGAAGCGGATGGTGCGGGCGTGGTCGAGCTGGGCCCGCAGCTCGCCCTCGTCGATGACATCGCCGAGCCGCACGCGCTTGGTGCGATTGATGACCGAGAAGGTCACCTTCTGATCCGGGTAGAACTCCCGAATCATCTGCAGCATCAGAAGCTTGTAGAAATCCGTATCGAGCAGGCTGCGCACGATCGGATCAAGGCGCCAGCCGTGATTGTAGGTTCTACTCGCGATGTCTGTAACGGTCATGCGACGGTTTTACAGCGCCGGCCGGAAACCCGCCACTGGGCTTTGGCGCAGGGTTCTGTTGCGGTGACCGGAGAGGTCCCCGGCATCAAGCGGTTCATCGCGTCGGTTGCGCCATGAGCGGCAGGCCGGGATCGAAGGCGAGCGCCGTTTCCACCCATTTCGCGACGCGGAGAAGCTGGAGATCGTTGCGATAGGTGCCTGCGACCTGGACGCCGAGCGGCAGGCCGTTTCTGCCAAAGCCGGCTGGCAACGCAACGGCCGGGGCGCCGACGAAGGTCCAGGGCGCGCAATATTCGGCATCGCCGGTCCAGTCGAGCCCGCGCGGCGCCTCGCCGAACGCCGGCAGGGTGAGCACCGCGTCATGACCCGCGAGTTCTGCCGCGAGCGCCGTCTGCCGGGCCGCCTGCGTGGCCTTTGCGGCGAGGTACGCCATCGCCGTCTTGGCTCGTCCGCTCTCGACGTGGCCCTTCATCACGTCGCTGACGCGGTCCGGATAGCGCGCGATCAGGTCGGAGAAGATCGTCGTCGCCTCGCTCAGCATGATCGTGTTGATCGCGTCCCAGCTGGCGCTGTCCAGCTCCGTCAGCGCGACCTCCTCGATCGCCGCGCCTGCGCCACGCAGCTTGTCGATGACAGCTTCGAACACTGCCTTCTGCTCGGCCTCGGCGCGCTCCCATTTGGCGAAGCGCACCACCGCAAGGCGCGGCTTGGCGAGCGGCGCGAGTCCGTGCCCGATGTCGACTGAAAATCCGGGCAGTGGACGGCCGTGGAGATCATCCGCGCTGCGGCCGGCGAGCAGAGAAAGAGCAAGGGCCACATCGTCGACACGGCGCGCGAAGAAGCCGACATGGTCGAGCGACGGGCTGAGCGGATGCACGCCCGTGCGCGGAATCGCGCCGAAGCTCGGCTTGAAGCCGACAACGCCGTTGAATGCCGCGGGACGGATGACCGAGCCCAGCGTCTGCGTGCCCAGCGCCAGCGGCACGAGTCCCGCAGCAACGGCCGCGGCGGAGCCGGACGACGAGCCGCCGGGCGTGTGCGCGGGGTTCCAAGGGTTGACGGTCGGGCCGGGATGACGCCAGGCGAATTCGGTCGACACCGTCTTGCCGAAGATGGTCGCGCCGAGATCGCGCAGCCGTGCCACGACCCACGCGTCGGCATCCGGCACGTGATCGCGATAGATCGCCGACCCGTTGGTGGTCGGCATGTCCGAGGTCGCGATGACGTCCTTGATGGCCACGGGAATTCCGCCGAGCGGACCACGCTTCGCGGTCACATCTCGTGGCAGATATTCGAACGCCTTCAGCTGCGGCTCGATGCTCTGCGTCCGCTTCAGACAATCTTCGCCATAGGCGGAGGCGGATGCGGGGTCGGCGGCGAATTGGCGCAGCAGCTCGAGCACGCCCGCACCGGCTTTCGGTGTCTGAAGATCTGACGGTTGCGACATCGGCTGTCCTGTTCGGCACGAGTCTTGGAGGCGTGTCTTGGAGGCGTCGTTCACGCCGTTCGTGGGGCCGCAGACTAGCGGGGGATGAGGGCCGCGCCAATCGCGCCCGCGATCGGTGCGTATGAATACAGCGCATGGCCGTTCTTGCCGCCGCGGCGACACGGATCGATGCGTCGCAAAACCGCGCACAGCAAATAAGCATCTGGCATGCTCTGAGTGCAGAGGCGCGATGCGAGCGTCACGCAGACTTCGCCGCAATCCGCTTCTCACGCGCGCAGGATGTGCTACCATTTTCGAGTCGACTACAGACGTGGCGACCAAAGAACGTCCTTGAAACACGTTCCGATAAATAGACGCAGCCACACGAGCTGCTCATGGGAGTGAAGCGATGATATCGGTTTTCCACCGAAGCATTCTTGCGCTTGCAACAATCAGCCTTCTCGCCGGGACCAGCATCGCCGGCGCGCAGCAGCAATCTGATCAAGGCAAGGGCCTGAAGAAATACGAATCCGGCACCAAGGAATTCTGGACGCATCCGCCGGACGACTGGTTCCTGGGCGACGAGACCGAGGCGCAGAAGGGCCTCGCGCCGCCGTCCGGTCCCCCGACCGGCGCCTCCGACGCCGAGCTCGCCAAGATCGTCAAGCAGGTGAAGCTGCCGGAAGGCTTCAAGATGGAGGTCTGGGCGTCGGGCGTGCTCGCCGCGCGGCAGATGGCCTGGGGCGACAAGGGCACGCTGTTCGTCGGCTCGTTCGGGCTCGGCAACGTCTATGCGATCAGCGACAAGGGCGGCAAGCGCGAGGTCAAGACGGTCCTCAAGGGCCTGAACATGCCCACGGGCCTCGCCTTCCAGGATGGCAATCTCTACGTCATCGCGGTCGACAAGCTGATCAAGTATGAGAATGCCGAGGCCAATCTCGACAATCTTGGCCAGGGCAAGGTCGTCTATGACGACATGCCGTCCTACGCGGCGCACGGCTGGAAGTACATCGCGGTCGACAAGGAGGGCTGGTTCTACATTCCGTTCGGCCCGCCCTTCAACATCGGCATCCCGCCGACCTCGGTCTCGCAGATTCGCCGCGTCGATCCGCGCACCGGCAATGCCGAGATCTGGGCGCTCGGCGTGCGCAACAGCGTCGGCGGCGACGTCGATCCGCGCACCGGCCGCTACTGGTTCACTGAGAACGCGCGCGACTGGGTCAGCGACGATCTGCCGAGCGACAAGCTCAACATGATCTCGAAGATCGGCGAGCATTTCGGCTATCCCTATTGTCATCAGGGTGACATGCCGGATCCGAAGTTTGCGATGGGCCACAAATGCTCGGAGTTCACGCCGCCGGCGCTGAACCTCGGAGCCCACGTGGCGCCGCTCGGCATGAAGTTCTACACCGGCGACCAGTTCCCGGCGGAGTACAAGAACAACATCTTCATCGCCGAGCACGGCTCCTGGAACCGCCACAAATATCAGGGTGCGCGGATCATGCGGGTGGTCGTCGGTCCCGACGGCAAGGATGCAAAGCAGGAGGTGTTCGCCTCCGGCTGGATCGAGGGTGATCAGGGCTATCTCGGCCGTCCCGACGACATCGTGCTCGCCAAGGACGGCTCGATGCTGGTGGCCGACGACTGGGCGGGCGCGATCTATCGCATCAGCTACGAGAAGAAGTGAGCCTTTGACCAACGCGGGGCTGCGCGCTGCCATCATGGCGGGCGCAGCCCCAACTATTTTGGGCGCAGCGCGTTGGACAGCGTAGCGCCGCGCGGCGAGACCGCTCGCGTGACAACGATTGCGTGACGACAAAGATGGGAGCTCGAACCCCCGCGATGAATCCAGGGAACCTAGGAATGCGCCAGGTCATGGTCGCTGCGCTGATGCTGGTGCTTTCGGCGCTGCCCGCCGTGGCGGCCGATCTGACCGCCGGCAAGGCGAAGGCCGAGCTGTGCGCCGGCTGTCATGGCGAGAACGGCATATCGCAGACCGAGAACATCCCCTCGCTCGCCGGTCAGCAGGATCAGTTCATCCAGTGGCAGCTGGTGTTCTTCCGCGCCGGCACCCGCAAGAACGAGGCGATGAAGCCGATCGTCGATCAGCTCAGCAACGAGGACATCCGCAATCTCGGCGCCTATTTCGCGTCGCTGCAGCCGGCGAAGTCGCCGCCGGACGATGATGCCGACCTGTCGAAGAAGGGCGCCGAAGCCGCCGCGGGCCGCCGCTGCGCCTCATGCCATCTCGACTCCTATGCCGGCACCAAGGGCGTCGCGCGACTCGCAGGCCAGCGCGAGGAATATCTCGTCAAGGCGCTGCACGACTACAAGAGCGGCCAGCGCGTCGGCGGCAGCCAAGCCGCAATGACGGATGTGGCCTATCCGCTGAGCGCGGAGGAGATCACCGCGCTGGCGCACTATCTCGCGCATTTGTAGTTCATGTCGAGCGTCACATTCGGCGTCGTCCCGGCGAACGCCGGGACCCATACGCCGCGGCGGACGTAATAGGGCAACATGCCCATGACCAGCCTGCTTCAATCCACTCCCTGTGGGTATGGGTCCCGGCTCAAGGCCGGGACGACAGCGGTCGGCGCGGCGGGACCGCGCCTCGTCAACTAATTTTGTGCGTCCGTCGCAACGAGGCAGCGCTCACTTCCCCCGTTGCGCCTCGTATACCTTCAGCTGCGTGTACGAAATCCTTAAGCGCGGCACGGGCACCTTCGCCGCATCCGCGCGGGCGACGAGGTCGCCGATGACGTGATCCGCCTCGACCGGCAGGCCGGCGCGGAGATCGCGGAACATCGAGGCGGTCATCGGTGATCCCTCGGTGGTGATCATCCCGGAGACGCGCTGAAAGAAGGCGCCGGCCGGCGCGTAACCGGCGGCTGCAGCGGTGGCGCTGCATTCGTCGAGCATGCCGAGCAGGAAATCCTTGCCGCCCGGCGCCGTCAGGATCACGCCGACCGGCGCGCGCATCAAGGTCGTGGACGCCGCGAGCGAGGCGAGGAACACCCACTTCTCCCACATGTCCTGCATGATGTGGTCGCTGGCGGCGGCGTTGAAATTGCCGCGCTGGAAGATCTCGAAGATGGCACGCACGCGCTCCGAGGATCCGCCGTCGCGCTCGCCGAAGTTCAGCGATTGCATCGGCTGCAGCTGCACCACCTCGCGTTTCTCATTCAGCGTCGCCGCAATGGCGCAAAGACCGCCGAGCACGCGCGCGCGGCCGAATTTGGCGTCGAGCACGTCGAGATGCTTCATGCCGTTGAGCAGCGGAATGATCGCTGTATCAGCACCGACGGCCGGCGCGAATGACGCAATCGCGTCGTCGAGGTCATAGGCCTTGCAGCTCAGCAGCACGACGTCGAAATGCTGCTTCAGGCTGTCGGCCTGCACCGTCGGTGGGTTAGGCAGCGTGACGTCGCCGCTCGCACTGCGGATCACGAGACCGGCGTTCGTGAGCTCGGCGGCGCGGCGGGGACGAACGAGGAAGGTGACATCAGCACCGGACTGCAGCAGCCGGCCGCCGAAATAGCCGCCGATCGCGCCGGCGCCGACGACGAGAATACGCATGGGTGGGTCCTCTCTTAGAACGAGCACCATCATGGAGAAGCCGATGGCGAATGGCGAGTAGCGAATGGGGATGGCGACCATTCGGTATCAGCGACCCCCTATTCGCTCCTCCCTATCCGCCATTCGCCCCCTTACCACTTCTCGCCGAACGGCCGGATCTCCATCTCGAAGGTCCAGGCGCTCTTCGGCTGCTGGTAGAGCTGCCAATAGGCCCCGGCAACCGAAGCGGGCGGCATCAGCAGGTCGGGATTGTCCAGCGCCTCCTTGCCCCAGAGCTGGGCCCGGCGCTCGCGCACCCAGGCGGTATCGACGCCGGAATCGATGATGAGATGGGCGACATGGATGTTCTGCGGCATCAGCTCGCGCGCCATCGACTGCGCCACCGCGCGCAGGCCGAACTTGGCGGAGGCGAACGCCGCGAAGCCCGAGCCGCCGCGCAGCGACGCGGTCGCGCCGGTGAAGAAGATCTTGCCGCCGCCGCGTGGCAGCATCAACCGCGCCGCCTCGCGCCCGGCGACGAAGCCGGCCCAGCACGCCATCTCCCACACCTTGCGGAACACGCGGTCCGTCGTCTCCAGGATCGGGAAATTGACGTTGGCGCCGACGTTGAAGATCACGACCTCGAGCGGCGCGTGCTTGTCGGCGTCGTTGAGGAAGGCGGTGGTCTCGTCCTCCTTGCGCGCATCGAGCGAACGCGCCACGATCCGGCCGCCGGCGGCCTCCACCTCGGCCACCAGCGGCGCCAGCTTGCCGCCGTTACGCCGGCCGGCGAACACTGTGAACCCCTCTGCGGCGAACTTCTTGACGATCTCGGCGCCGATGTAGTCGCCCGCGCCGATCACGGCGACGGTGGCGTTGCGCTGTTGCATCATGGGATCTCCGTTCTCACCACGTCGTCATTGCGAGCGCAGTGTTCAGCCCGGAGACATAGCTTACACCTGTTCGGGGACATAGTTGACACTTTTGGGGTCGCGCAAATCGATGGCTGCGATCTGATGCGCGGCAAAGAATATTCCGAACTGTCCGTCGGCGCTGAGTGGCCGGATAGCCAGCCGCTCTCCGCGAAAGGCTTGCGGGACTTTCCACAGCCGTCCCTCGAAGCTGACGTAGGCCTTGGTGGTCGACACGGAGCGAACGGTCTCACCCTCGTCGTATTCGACTACTGGAAGGCGGTCCGGCATCGTGCGTTGGCTTGGTCGATAGCGGCTTGCCGGCACGTCGAAGTTCAGAGCCTCGTGCGGCCGGTCGAGATTGTAGATGGAGCGCCATTCGTCGAATGCCCGCTGGACATCGGGAAGGTCACGGTAGCGCCTGAAGGCAAACACCTCAGCCTTCAGACTGCGGTGGAAGCGTTCGTTCTTGCCGCGGCTCTGAGGATGGTAGGGCCGGCTGTGGATTGTTCGAACGCCGAGCTTCAGAAGCCAGACCGTCAGTGCGGTCCAGGGGTCTTCAAGTGTAAAGCCCCAAGGGCCACCATTGTCGACGAACATCGCATCCGGCAATCCATAGCGGCGGAACGTCGTCTCCAGATGTCCTTTAACCGTAGAGCCGCGCTCGTTGTCACAAGCCGCCAGGCACAACGAGAAGCGCGAGTGATCGTCCAACGCCGTCAGCGGGTGACAGGACACACCGTTTTCCAGCGCACTGTGTCCCTTGAAGTCCATCTGCCAAAGCTGATTGGGCGTATCCTTCTCGAACCGAGTGTAGGGCTGTCCGGGCGTGCCTGCAGGCTCCATCACGCGATCGTAGCGGCGCAGGATGGTGTGCACGGTGGATATCGCCGGGACAGCTTGCCCGTCGCGCTCGAGACGACGTGCGAGCTTGCGCGCGCCCCAGGCCGGGTGAGCATCGCGCAACGCGACAATCTGCTGCTCGATCGCAGCCGCAGTGCGCTCAGGACTGCGATGAGGCCGCCGCGACCGGTCTGCCAGCGCCGTGTCGCCAGTGTCATGCCGCTGGATCCATTTGTAGCCCGTCTGGGGGCTGATGCTGAACCGCCGACACAGCTCCCGCCGGTTGGCCCCTTCCTGCTTGGCAAGCATCACAAACTCTCGTCGCTGGTCCATGACAGACACCTCTCGCCACGGCATCGCTCGCCCCTTTGCTTGACGAATCGAGCCGATTTTGACGTGTCAACCATGTGTCCGAACACCCGTCAGCTATGTCCCCGGGCTGAACAGCAGCGAAGCAATCCAGAGTCGTAAGCGGAGCCTTGGATCGCTTCGCTGCGTGCGCGATGTCGAGACTATCTGCCGAGGATCATCTCCTCGACGTCGCGCAGCTGCTCCTTGCCGAAGAACATCTCGTTGCCGACGAAGAAGGTCGGCGAGCCGAACGCGCCGCGCTCGACGGCGCGTTGGGTGTTCTCGACCAGCTTCGCCTTCACCTCCGGCTCCTGCGCGCGCGCAAAGAGTTTGGCGCCGTCGAGGCCTGAGGAGGTGATGGCGGCGATCGCGATTTCCGGATCGTCCATCTTCTTCGGCTCGCGCCACATGTGGTGGAACGCCGCGTCGACATATGTCTCGAACACGCCTTCGAGCTGGGCGGCGATCGCCGCGCGCATCAAGTTGAGCGTGTTGACCGGAAAGTGCGGGTTCCAGACCCAGGGCTGCACGTGGAAGCGCTTGAGAAAGCGCTGAGTCTCGACCTCGTGGAACTCGCGCTTGTTCTTGATGCCGGCGAGCGACTCGGCAGGTGACTTGTTGTTGGTCGCCTTGAAAATGCCGCCGAGCAGCACGGGGACGTAGAAGAACTGGACGCCGATACGCTTCTCGACGGCCGGGATAGCCTCATGGCTGAGAAAGGCGTTGGGGCTGCCGAAATCGAACATGAACTCGGGTCCGGGTCGGCTCATGGGCAGTCTCCTCGACGTGTTTTGCGCATTGTGGCCCGGGGCGCCGGCGGCGTCCAGGGCTTTATGATGACCATCATATGTCGCCGCGAGGAGATGCGCGACGTGCATCAGATCATCTTTTGCACCGTGCGCCTGCGCCAGACCAGGAGATAGAAGCTCATCTGCAGCAGCGCCATGGCCGAGAACGTGATCGGATAGGCCCACCAGACGCCGTCGAGGCCAATGGTGCGGCTGAGCCAGGTGGCGGCGGGCACCTCGATCAGCGCGATGCAGAAGGCCGAGATCGCCAACGGCATCCACACCGTGCCCGAGGCGCGCATCGCCGCGGAGAAGGTCGTGGACATGCCGAACAGCACCGAGCTCCACAGCACGATATGCAGCGACCGCTGCGCCACCTCGATGACGGCGGGATCGGTGATGAAGAAGCCCATCAATGTCCGCGAGAACAGATAGCCGATCGCGACGAGGCCGCCGGTCAGCACGACGTTCATCTCGATGCCCGTGCGCACGATCCGGCCGATCTGCTCGGCATTGCCACGGCCGATCGCCTGGGCGCCGAAGATCGACACCGAGATCGCGATCGACAGCGCCGGAAACTGCACATAGCCGAGCACCTGGTTGACCGCGCCGTAGGCCGCGGTTGCATCCGAGCCGAAACCGTTGACCAGCCCGATCAGCACCATCTCGGCCAGCGACATCACGATCATGCCGATCGCGGCGGGAATGCCGAGCCGCAGCACGACGCGCAGCAGCAGCGGATCGGGCCGCATGCCCCGGATGAAGGCCGCGTCGATGGCCAGCGGATGCTTGCGCCGCCGCAGATAGAGATGGAGCGAGGTCAGCGTGATCAGGGTGGAAGTCGCCGACGCCCAGGCGGCGCTCGCAACGCCCAGCTGCGGCACGCCGAGCCAGCCGCGGATGAACATCGGCGTCAGCACCAGCCCGAGCGTTGTCGAGGCTGCGAGCGCCGCGAGCGGCGTGACGGTGTCGCCGACCGCCCGCATCTGCGACGACAGCATGATGTAGGCGAAGGTGAGCGGCATCGTCAGCATCATGATCCGCGCGTAGCCAGAGGCCGCATCGATGATGTTGGCAGGCGTCGCGAGCGCGGTCAGCAGCTCGCGGCTATAGAGGCCGCCGACCGCAATCAACACCGCGAGCAACAATGTGATGGTCAACGTCGTGCCGGCGATCGCCTTCACCTTCGCAGGTTCCTTGGCGCCCCATGCCTGGCCGATCAGCACGCTGGCGCCGGAACCCAGGCCCATCACGAAGGACACGAAGAAGAACATCGCTGGGAAGAACACCGACACCGCGGCAAGCGCGTCGACGCCGATCATCTGGCCGAGATAGACGTTGTTGATGGTGCCGAACAGCGATTGCAGGATGTTGCTCAGCATCATCGGCGCGAGAAACATCAGGAACGGTTTGCGGAGGGACGCGGGCGTGGTCACGGCAATCATCCGTCCGCCGCGCGCGAACGGGCGGCGGCTCGTGTTGGAATGAATTGAACGGCAGTACACCGCGATCGGCGGCTCCCGTTGGCTTCTCGAAAGGAACAGATCGAAGAGACCGAATCTCAATCGGTGTGGTGACGCTGTGCGAGCGCCATCGCATGGTCGCGGATGTCCGCCGGCCAGTCTATGATCAAAGCTGTGACGCGGGTGAGATCGTCCGCGAACAGCGCCCGGGCCGCCTCCTCGAAATTCGGGAGATTGCCGCCCATCGTCGACATGAAATGATAGGCGGCATCGCGCGCCTCGCGGGCGCGGTCCTTGTCACCGCTGGCGCGGCGCGCCTCGTGGACCAGCTTGCGCAGCGCCACCGAGGCGCCGCCGGGCTGCGCGCCCAGCCATTCCCAGTGCTCGGGCAGCAGGGTCACCTCGCGCGCGACCACGCCGAGCCGGGGGCGGCCGCGACCCCGTGGCTCACTGGGTGCGGGCTCGGCTGGCATATTGGAGCCGCCGGCGAGTCTCGCCAGGATCTCCCGGTCGCTGCCGCGCAGATCGAGATCGATCGGCCGTCCGGTGCGGTCGCTGAAGATGATCACGGGCGCCGGGCTTGCCGGCGCATGCTTCAGCGCCAGCGCCACTTTCGGCAGCGGCCCCGCCGCCACGCGATCGGCTCCGGCAAAGGCGGTGTAGGTATCCATATCCATCAATCCCTATGCGATCGGGCGAATAAAGCCCGGATATAAATCGGTGTCAATATTATCCGGGTAAATATTTTGACCTTCCATCCCGGGTCCCAGCGCCTCGCCGAAGCGATCTTGTCCTGCTACGGAACAGCGCTCGTCACTCCGATCCGTCTTCCGGGGACTTCATGCTCACCGTTCACCACCTCAACAATTCCCGCTCGCAACGTGTGCTCTGGCTGCTCGAGGAGCTCGGCGTGCCCTATGAGATCGTCCGTTATGAGCGCCAGCCCGACATGCGCGCGCCGAAAGAGCTGCGGGCGATTCATCCGCTCGGCAAGTCGCCGGTCATCACCGACAACGGCAACACGGTCGCAGAGTCCGGCGCCATCGTCGAATATCTGATCGAGACCTACGGCAATGGCCGGCTGATCCCGCCGCCGAAGACGCCGGAGCGGCTGCGCTATTCCTACTGGCTGCACTATGCCGAGGGCTCGGCGATGCCGCTGCTGCTCTTGAAACTGCTGTTCAACATCATGCCGAAGCGCGCGCCGGCGCTGCTGCGTCCGATCGTGCGCAAAGTATCGAACCAGGCGCTGACGACGCTGGTCAATCCGCAACTGAAGCAGCACATGGGGTTCTGGGAGAGCGAGCTGCAGAAGAGCGACTGGTTCGCCGGCAACGAGTTCACCGCCGCCGACATCCAGATGAGCTTCCCACTGCAGGCGGCCGCTGCGCGCGGCGGGTTGGAGCAAGGCCACCCGCGCGCCATGGACTGGCTCGCCCGCATCGAGGCGCGGCCGGCCTACAAGATCGCGCTTGAGAAGGGCGGCCCGTACGAAATCGGCCGCTGAGCGTTATTTCGCGGCCGTCGCCGGCGCCGCGGTCGCGGCGATCACCTCGCGCACCAGCCGGGCGACGCCCTTGATGTCGCCGTCCGGATCGACCGAATCGCCGAGCCTGGCCACCACCATGTGCTGGCTCGGCATGATCACAAGGCGCTGGCCGAGCAGGCCGAAGGCGAAGAGGGCGTCAGCGGGAATGCCAGCGCGGGCACGCCCCTGCGCGTGAATCTGCTGGCTTCGATTGGTCCAGAGGCCGGCGCCATAATCGGTGTCGAGCGTCGCGGTCGCCGACATTGCCACCCAGCCTTCGGGCAGGATGCGCTGGCCGCCGACCACGCCGTCGCCGAGATAGAGCAGCCCCAGCCTCGCCCAGTCGCGCGCGCTGGCCAGCATGTTGCCAAAGCCCTGCAGCGTGCCGGTGCCGTCATATTGCAAGGTGACGTGGCGCATGCCGAGCGGGTTGAACAACTCGCGCCAGGCGAGCTCGATGGTCTGCTCCGGACCGCCGGCAGCATCGCGGATGATGCGGGCCAGGATCTGCGTCGACGCGCTCGAATAGGCCCAGCGCTGCCCGGGCGGCGCGATCGGCGGCGCATGAACGGCGAAGGCGGCCATGTCGCGATGGATCGCCATCTGGCTCGATGCATCGAATCCCGAATTGGTCTCGTCCAGCGCCAGGCCCGATGTCATGCGCATCAGCTGCTCGATCGTGATCTCGTGCCGGCCATCGCCGGGGTCGCGCCATTCCGGGACCGGTGCCTGGATGGATGGGCTGAGCTTACCCTGGCGGGTGAGAATGCCGAGCAGCGCGTTTGTGACCGTCTTGGTCATCGAGAATCCCATCAGCGGCGTCTCGACTCCAATTCCCGGCGCATAGCGCTCGGCGATCAGCCGGCCGTCCTTGATGACGACGACCGCCTTGGTGCGGCGGAGCGGCGGAGCGGCCGGCTCCTCGAAGGCGTGATCGAGCGCCGCCTTGAGGGCGGGGTTGGCCGGCTCGACGGGGTTCGCGTCCGCGAAATCGGGGAGGGCGGCTGCCGGGCCGCCGCCGCGCAGCGCGTTGATGTCGCTGTGCGGCACGTAAGGCGGCTTCTGGCCCTGCAACGAGACGCAGCCGAGGCCGTCATGATAGGATGCGCGGCTCGCATGCAGGCCGAGCAGCGAGGCGTCGACGACCCGCATGTCGGGCTCGACCCGATAGCGCATCACAGCGCGCAAGCGGCGGAGGCCGGGGCGCTCCATGGTCTCGGCAAAGGTGGTTTGCGGATCGAGGCCGGAGACGAAGGTCTTGGCGCAGATGATCTCGGCGACCGCGGTCGTGGCGGCGCGCAGCGCGCGATCGGGCCGATAGGTGAGCCAGCCCGCCACCAGCAGACCCGCGAACACCAGAAGGCCGACAAATAATCTGCGCAAGTTCACCAGAACGCCTGAAATCGTCGAGCAGGCTCCGCCGCGTGGCGCCCTAGACGTGTTCTAACCCGGCTCGGACACCTCGCCAACGGAGCGACGCCATGGAACGCGTCCATCAGGCGGCGGCAAATCGTCCTCCGGCCCTCGCCAGGAACGGACCAGCCGGATGCAGATACCTGACTCTAGCGCCCGGCCGCGGTCGCCCCCTTGCTGCGCGGATCGGGCGCGCCGACCAGGCCATCCGATGTCACCAGGATCGAGTTGGCCGAGGTCCGTCCCATCGGTTCCTCGATCTTGTGGCCGCGGGCCCGCAGATCGGCCAGCACGTCGTCGCCAAAGCCCTTCTCGATGCGGACCTCGTCCGGCATCCATTGATGATGCAGCCGCGGCGCGCTCACGGCCTGGGGCACGTCCATCTCATAGTCGAGCACGTTGACGATCACCTGCAGCACCGTCGAGATGATGCGGCTGCCGCCGGGCGAGCCCGTGACCAGCACCGGCTTGCCGTCCTTCAGCACGATGGTCGGCGACATCGACGACAGCGGCCGCTTGCCCGGCCCGGGGAGATTGGCCTCGAAGCCGACCAGTCCGAACGCGTTGGACGCGCCGGGTGCGGCGGTGAAATCGTCGAGCTCGTTGTTGAGCAGCACGCCGGTGCCCTCGGCGATCAGGCCGACGCCGTAGGGAAAGTTCAGCGTATAGGTGTTGCTGACCGCATTGCCGTCATTGTCGACCACCGAGAAATGCGTGGTGTTGCTGCCCTCGCGCAGCGGCTTGATGTTCAGCACGTCGCCGGCGCCAGTGGCGCGGGCGGGGTCGATGCCGGCGCGCTGCTGGGCCGCGTAGTCCTTCGACAGCATCGCGCGCACGGGCGCATCCACGAAGGCGGGGTCGCCGAGATAGCGGGCGCGGTCGGCATAGGCGCGCTTCATCGCCTCGATCAGCAGATGCAGCGACGCCGGCGAACCCTGCTTCAGCTCGCTCAGCTTGAAGCCTTCGAGGATGTTCAGCGTCTCGACCAGCACGGTGCCGCCCGAGGAGGGCAGCGGCATCGAGACGATGTCGTACCCGCGATAGGTGCCGCGCACAGGTGTACGCAGCACCGGCTGATAGGCCTTGAGATCGTCTGCTGTCATGATGCCGCCGGCGGCCTGGATCGCCTTGGCGAGCTTCTCGGCCACCGGGCCCTCGTAGAAGCCGCGCGGACCCCGCTCGGCGATGGCGGCGAGCGTGGCCGCGAGGTCGCGCTGCACCAGCCGGTCGCCTTCCTTCAGCACGGTCCCGTCGGGACGAATGAAGATCGCAGCCGAGGACGGCCATTTCGCGAGCCGCGGCGCCATCATGGGCAGGGTGAAGGCAACATCATCCGCCACCGGGATGCCGTCGCGCGCCAGCACGATCGCGGGCGCGACGAGCTGCGCCAGCGTGAATTTGCCCGAGCCGTATTTCTCCAGCGCCAGCGCCAGGCCCGCCACGGAGCCGGGAACGCCGATCGACAGCGCCGAATCGCGCGACTTGGCATTGTCGGGCCTGCCGTCGGCGCCGAGGAAGATGCCGCGCGTCATCGCCGCTGGGCCGGTCTCGCGGTAGTCGATCGCGACGTCCTCATTGGTCTTCGCGAGATGAATGACCATGAAGCCGCCACCGCCGATATTGCCGGCGACCGGATAGGTCACGGCCATCGCGAAGCCGGTGGCGACCGCGGCATCGACAGCGTTGCCGCCGAGCGCGAGAACGCGCTGGCCGACCTCGGCGGCGATGCGCTCCTGCGCCACCACCATGCCATGCGCCGGGGCTTGCGCTGGTGCGGCGACGTTCGGCGGCTGCGGAACGTCGACGCCTTGCGGATCGAGCGCATGCGCCGGCCAGCAGCCGGCCAGCAGCAGCATGACGCCTGCAAGGAGTCGTCGTCGATCAATCGTGAAGAGGATCATTGCAATTCTGCCGCTGCTGACATTCGCCCGGGATCGTCGGATGTTATAGGGCCACGTTGCCGACGTAAAACGCGACCCCGTGATCGTCGCACGAAAAGCGAGGCGATCGCGGGCGCGGGGCAATGGCGAGATCGCAGAGGATTTGCATGGCCGTCACCACGATCCAGAACACCGAGGCCACTGAGGAGCGCAGCTATCCCGGGCGGGCGGCGGTGGTCAGCTGGATCTTCTTCGACTGGGCGGCACAGCCCTATTTCACCTTGATCACGACCTTCGTTTTCGCGCCCTATTTCGCCGCCCATGTCGCGCCGGATGCGGCGAGCGGCCAGGCGCTGTGGGGCTTTGCCACCGCCGCGGCGGGCATCGTCATTGCGCTGCTGTCGCCGGTGTTCGGCGCCATCGCCGACGCGACGGGCCGCCGCAAGCCGTGGATCGCGGCGTTCGGCGCGCTGCTGGTGATCGGCTCCAGCCTGATGTGGATCGGACGGCCCGGCGCGCCCGACCTGATCCCGCCGCTGCTCGCGGCCTATGTGCTCGCGACCATCGGCGTCGAGTTCGCGACCGTGTTCAACAATGCGATGATGCCGACCCTGGTGCCGCCCGAGCGCATCGGCCGGCTGTCGGGCACCGGCTGGGCCACCGGCTATGTCGGCGGCATCCTCTCGCTCATTCTGGTGCTCGGTTTTCTCGCCGCCAATCCCGACAGCGGCCGGACGCTGTTTGGCTTGACGCCGCTGTTCGGCCTCGATCCCGTGACGCATCAGGGCGATCGCATGTCCGGACCGCTCACCGGGGTCTGGTTCATCATCTTCGTGCTGCCGATGTTCCTGTTCACGCCCGACTTTCCGGCGCGCCATCGGCTCGGCGCAGCCGTGCGCGAAGGCATTGGCGAGCTGAAGCAGACGCTGCGCAGCCTCCCCCAGCAGCGCGACGTCGCGCTGTTCCTCATCGCCAACATGATCTACACCGACGGCCTGGTGTCGTTATATGCGTTCGGCGGCATCTATGCCGCCGGCACGTTCGGCTGGAACACGATCCAGATCGGCACCTTCGGCATCATCCTCGCCGTCGCCGGCACGCTGGGCGGCTGGGTCGGCGGCAAGCTCGATGACCGGCTCGGATCCAGGCGGGTCATTGCCGGCAGCATGGCCCTTCTGCTGCTCGCGATCATCGCGATCCTCCTCGTCAGCCGCGATTCGATCCTGTTCATCCCGGTGACGCCGGCGGTCCCCGGCGGACCGCTGTTCGCCTCGTTGCCGGAGCGCGCTTATCTGCTGCTCGGCTGCGTGATGGGCGCCTGCGGCGCGCCGCTGCAGGCCGCCTCGCGCTCGCTGCTGATCCGGATGGTCCCGAAGGAGCGCGTCGCGCAATATTTCGGGCTGTTTGCGCTGACCGGAAAAGTGACGTCGTTCATCGGCCCGCTCTTGATCGGCATCATCACCGCGGCCACCGCGAGCCAGAAGGCCGGCATGGCCGTGCTGGTGCTGTTCTTCGCGGTCGGACTGCTGCTGCTGGCGCGGGTGAACTCCTCTCGTCATGCGCGGGCTTGACCCGCGCATCCATCTCACTTCGATCAAGTCATTCGATGATGGATTGCCGGGTCAAGCCCGGCAATGACGAGCTCGTTAGTGCCGGAAGTGCCGCACGCCGGTCAGCACCATCGCGATGCCGTGTTCGTCGGCAGCCTTGATGACCTCGTCGTCGCGCACCGATCCGCCCGGCTGGATCACCGCGGTGGCGCCGGCCTCGATGCAGGCGAGCATGCCGTCGGCGAACGGGAAAAACGCGTCGGAGGCGACCACCGAGCCCTTGGTCAGCGGCTCGGCGAGCTTCAGCTCGGCGGCGGCATCGAGCGCCTTGCGGGCGGCAATGCGCGCCGAATCGACCCGGCTCATCTGTCCCGCGCCGATGCCCACGGTCGCCGAATCCTTGGCGTAGACGATGGTGTTCGACTTCACATGCTTGGCGACGCGGAAGGCGAAGCGCAGGTCGCGCAACTCGGCGTCGGTCGGCGCGCGCTTGGTCACGACCTTCAACGTCATGTCGTCGACCACGGCGTTGTCGCGGCTCTGCACCAGCAGGCCGCCGGCGACGGTCTTGGCCGTGAGGCCGGCCTCGCGCGGATCGGGCAGGGCGCCCGCCAGCAGCAGCCGCAGGTTCTTGCGCGCCGCGACCACCGCGATCGCCTCCTCGGTTGCGTCGGGCGCGATGATCACCTCGGTGAAGATGCCGGTGATGGCGCGCGCGGTGGCGGCGTCGAGCTTGCGGTTCATCGCGATGATGCCGCCGAACGCCGAGGTCGAATCGCAGGCCAGCGCCTTCTGATAGGCGGAGATCAGATCCGGCCCCTCGGCCACGCCGCAGGGGTTGGCGTGCTTCACGATCACGCAGGCCGCGGTGCGGGCCGGATCGAACTCGGCGATGCATTCATAGGCCGCATCGGTGTCGTTGATATTGTTGTAGGACAGCTCCTTGCCCTGCACCTGCCGCGCAGTGGCGACGCCGGGACGTCGGCCGGGAAGGGCGTAGAACGCGGCATGCTGATGCGGGTTCTCGCCATAGCGCAGCGACTGGATCAGCTTGCCGCCGAAGGCGCGATAGTCGGGCGCGTCATTGTGGATGGTCGCGGCGAACCAGTTCGAGATCGCGGCGTCGTAGGCGGCGGTGCGGGCATAGGCCTTGGCGGCAAGCCGGCGGCGCAGCAGCAAGGTGGTCGAGCCCTCGTGCCGCGCGAGATCCTCGAGCACGGCCTCGTAGTCGTCGACGTCGACGACGACGGCGACGTCCTCGTGGTTCTTGGACGCCGCGCGGATCATCGCAGGGCCGCCGATGTCGATATTCTCGATACAATCGCTGAACTGAGCGCCGCGCTCGACCGTGGCCTCGAACGGATAGAGATTCACGACGAGCAGATCGATCGGTGCGATGCCGTGGGTCTTCATCGCCTCGGTATGCTCGTCATTGTCGCGGATCGCGAGCAGGCCGCCATGCACCTTGGGGTGCAAGGTCTTGACCCGGCCGTCCATCATCTCGGGAAAGCCGGTGAGGTCGGAGACGTCCTTCACCTTCAGGCCGGCCTCGGCAATCGCCTTGGCGGTGCCGCCGGTGGAGATCAATTCGACGCCGCGCGCGGCGAGCGCGCGCGCGAAGTCGGTCAGGCGGGTCTTGTCGGAAACCGAGAGAAGAGCACGACGAACGGGACGAAGCTGATTGGTCATGGCGGGCAGAATCCTGTTGCAGGAGGTTCAGTTGCCCAGGCGCACGGCGGTCGATCCCGCGCTCCCCGATGGTGCTCCATCCAAAGTCGCCAGTCGCGCGAGAGCCGCGCTCATAGCAGCTTTTGCCTGGACGGACAACGGGGGGTATTTCAGCTTGCAGCTATGGCCGTTCGCCGCGCTCAAGATGGTAATCTGAATGATTGAGGCAATCTCTATCGGCACGGACGGTGCAACCTCTCCCCGCGCCTTGCGGGGAGAGGTCGGATTGCGCAGCAATCCGCGTGAGGGGCATGGCAGACGAGACCACATCGCAGGTCTATCGGACCCGCACGTCCATGCCTCGGCTAATGCACCACCCGTCCGGCTGCCCCTCACCCCGACCCTCTCCCCGTAAGAACGAGGAGAGGGAGCACACTGCCCGTGCTGAAGCAGTCGGTGTATCACCCGTCTGTCGCTTGAGCAGATAATGTCGGCCCTACAGCGGCAGCTCCGGCTCTCGCCGTGCATTCCTCCGCGCGTTGGTCTCGCTCGGCGATGTCGAGGAGCGCACGAAGCTCCAGCGGATCGAGGGGGACTGCTGGGCATCCTGGCGGATCACGAGCTGCGTCGTGCGGCGCGGGCCGTCATTGCCGGCAAGGAACACGCTGTCCTCGAGATCGACGCGATCGTCGAAGGTCTCGAACGTCCAGACCTCGCGGTTTGGCAGCACCAGCATGGCACCGTGTCCGTCACTGAGGCGGCTCGCCTTCACGGCGGGATGCAGATGGAAACGCAGCGTGTAGTCCGAGCCGCCGCCGCGCAGCCGCGCGCCTTGCGCGGGAGTCACGGTGTCCTCGCCGTCGAGCCGCGAGCCGTCTTCGGCGGCCACGAGCACACGGCGGTGGATCAGGCCGAACTTCGCCGCGTAGCCGTTATGCGAGGTCGACAGCACGGTGCCGTCCGGCACGATCTCGCGGAAATTCTCCACGCGCGTCGGGCCCGACACGATCGGCGCGCCATGCAGCAGGCGCTTCATCGCCGACATCTCGACAAAGGTGCAAGACGAGGTGTTGTGATAGGTCAGCGTCGAATGCGCGACCGTCGAGCGCGCGAAGGTGCGCCAGTTGTCGCGGCCCGTCGAGGGCAGGCCGCAATTGATCACGATGCGGCTCGTGCCCGACGACAGTTCGAAAGCGAGACAGCCGGCATGGGCCTCGTGGCTGAGATGCGGCGGCGGCGGCGCGCCGGTGTCGACGATCACCGTCATCTGCCCGGCATCCAGGCGCTGGAAGCCCGAATGCGGCATGCTCGCCATCGGCGTGCCGTGCGTGTCGTCATAGGCGAGCAGGGTTGCCAGCAGGTCGGTCGGCGTGCCGCCCATGCCGTTGAACAGCGCCATGTTGCCGTCACCGTGCCGAAAGAAGCGCAGCATCGGCATCATCCGGTCGATGGCGTTGAGCAGTGCCGGGGGCGGGGCGATGTTGCGCGCGGCGAAGGTCTGGCGCAGCGGCAGGAGGTCGATCAGGAGCTCGATCAGGGCGCCTGGGTTGCGCGACACGTGCCCGCCGTCGGGCAGGATCTGGCGTTGCAGCTCTTCCGACAATTTCCGGCTGGCGCTGCGGATGTGCTTGGCCTGGTTGGCGAGGCACAGCGCGGCGTAACACAGCGCGATCAGCACCTGCAGCCGCGGCACGCCGTCCGGAATGTCGATGGTCGAATAGCGCAGGAAACGAATCTCGCGGGTCAGGCCGCGCAGATAGCGGCGATAGAACTTTCCGTCGGAATCCGCCAGCACCAGCGGCGCCTGCGACAGCAGCGAGATCACGCGGCGCGCCAGCACGTCGGCGCGGCGGCTCAAGGGGTGGCGGCCGATCTGGTTGGTGATCCAGTCGTCGACCAGCGCCCGCGCATTGGCCCGGGTCAGCGCGGTGTCGGCTGCGCGCAAGTGACGCAGCCAGCCGAAGCCGAGCAGCGCGACCTCCCAATCCTCCGACGGCGGCTCCAGGTCGAAGATCGAACGGCCATGGCAGGTGACGATCTTGCCGGCGAAGACGAATCGCCCGGCATAGATCTCGGCCGCTCGGGTGGCGTCCGACGTGCGCAGGTCATGCGGTGCAATGATCAGCCGGTCGGCCCGTCCCGGCCACAGACCGGATACGGATACCGATACGCCGCTGACATTGGACATCAGGCTGCGCGCCGCGCGGCCCAAGACCAGTGTCGATATGCGTCTGCGTTGAGCGGCGGACACGCCAAGCCTTAACACGAGAGGGGATTCGGTTGCGGACCCCAGGGGGATTCGCAAATGCCGCCGATACACCATTTTTGGCCCCGGTGCAGCACCATCGCGGGACCCGAAACTGGTGCAAAATCAGGATTTAACGACTAACGCAACGCCGACGCCCTCAATCGGCTACCGCCACGGCGCAGCCATACCTTGCGCCCACGATGCCATGCTCATGGCCGCCGCTCCAGCCTCGCGGCGTAAAAACCGTCGAGACCGCCTAGCCGCGGATCGGCGTGCGGCAAATGGCAGGGCAGGGTTCGCAGATCGCCCATCGGCGTCACCAGCTCGGCCAGTCCCGCCACCTCGGCCGGATCGATCGGAACGCGCCGAAGTTCCGTGCCGGCGGCGAGAACATGGTCCACCACCTGTTCGCCCTCCTCGGGCTCCAACGAGCAGGTGCAGTAGACCAGGGTCCCCCCCGGCTTGAGGAGTCCGGCGGCCCGCGTCAGCAGCCGCACCTGCGTTCCGGACAGCGCGGCGATATCGGCCTCGTTGCGCAGCCAGCCGACATCGGGATGCCTGCGGATCGTTCCGGTCGAAGTGCAGGGCGCGTCGAGCAGGATGCCGTCGAAGCCACCGGCGTCCGCGGGCTGCCATTCGGCGGCGTCGGTGACCACGGTCTCAGCCGGCAGCTGCAACCGCGTCATGTTGTCCTTTAGCCGGCTCATCCGGGCCGGCGACCTGTCGACGGCCGTGACACGGGCGCCGCCATGGGCGAGCTGCGCGGTCTTGCCGCCGGGAGCGGCGCAGAGGTCCGCCATGGACTTGCCGGCGACGTCGCCAAACAAGCGGGCGGGCAGCGCGGCGGCCGCGTCCTGCACCCACCATTGACCCTCGGCAAAACCTGGCAGCACCGTCACCGAGCCATGCAGAAGCGTCCGGACGGTTCCGGTTGGCAGCACCTCGCCGTGCAGCCGCGAGGCCCATTGCGCTGGGTCTGACTTGACGGTGAGGTCGAGCGACGGCTCCTGGCCGAGCGCAGCTGCGATGTCCCTGGCGGTGGCCTCGCCATAATGATCGGTCCAGCGCTTCAGCAGCCAGGGCGCGATGTCGAGCGGCTGGCCTTTGGCATCATCGAGCAGGGCCGCTCCCTCGCGGGCGCAACGGCGCAGCACCGCATTGACCAGGCCGGCATACTTCGCCGCGCGCCTGTCGGCCTGGACCAGCCGCACTGACAGATCGACGGCGGCGTGGTCGGGCACGTCCATCCACAGGATCTGCGCGGCGCCGATCAAGAGTGCGCTTTGCGCGCGCGGGGCGTCGGTCGGGATGCCGCGATCCAACAGCCGCGACAGCACGTTTCCAAGCGTCCCGAGGCGGCGGAGCGTGGTCGCAACCAGCCGGCGCATCAGCGCACGGTCGCGATCGGCCAACTGCTTCAGTCCGGGATGCGCGCCGGGGCCGTCGAGCTGATCGTCGAGCGTGCGATGCTTGTGCAGCACGCCGTCGATCACGTCGGCGGCGATACGTCGTGCCGCAAGGCCCGGGACTTCGGAAGGTGTCGCAAAACGCGGCGGGGGCATGCCTGGAGGCTACTCGCGAAAAGAAGAAGGGCAGTTCCGCGACGATCGGGTGCATGCCATCAGCTTGCGGGTCCTCTGCCACCGGAATATGCCGAATGTAAGAATCGGCTCTGCTTTTTTAAGACCTGTTTTATCGTTCGTGAGCACACGATCTGATGAGCTTGGGAACGGTCGGTTCAACGGTGGAATGGTACGATGAGCAGCGAATCTTCGAGCAAGCCGACATTGACGCTGGTGGCCAGTAACGACGCTCCGCGCAAGCCGCTGACGCCGGCCGCGCAGCGCGCGCTGGCGGAGGCCGAGGAGCGCCGGCGGATTGCCGCCGAGCAGGCCAAGCCAATGCCGAAGGAGTTGCAGGGACCGAAGGGGCCGGAACCGACCCGCTACGGCGACTGGGAGAACAAGGGCATCATCTCGGACTTCTGAGATCTATCACGGCGCGCCGCACCCTCCGGAAGCGCCGCTGAGGTGATCGTTGCCGTGATCAGCGCGTCACCACGACCGTGGTGCCGATCGACACGCGGTCATAGAGATCGGTGATGTCCTGGTTGAGCATGCGGATGCAGCCATAGGACACATAGCCGCCGACCGAGTTCGGCACGTTGGTGCCGTGAATCGCATATTCGCCGCCGGCGAGCGTCATCGCCGCGACGCCCATCGGATTGCGTGGCGAGCCGCCGGCGATCACGTCCGGCAATTCAGGCTTGTCGCGCTTGACGTCGGCAGGCGGCGCCCAAGCGGGATTCTTGTATTTGCCGTCGATCTTGGTGGTACCGGCCCATTGCCGTCCGGCCTTGCCGACACCGACCGGGTAGCGCATGGCGTGGCTGCCATCGAGCACGAGATAGAGCCTGCGCTCGCTGGTCTTCACAACGATGGTTCCCGGCGAATAGTCGCCGGCGATGCCGACGAGCTCGGGGCGGGCGCACGCCGTCTTGCTCGTCACAACCAAGGAGCCGGCCACCGAAGCGGCCACCATTGCTGCCTTCAAGGCCAGCCCAACCGTTCCAGTGCGCATCGCCCATCCCTCAGCCAGTTCCGTGGCGCGCGCTCCCCAGCCGGGAGCACTCGGAGGGCTCGAGGAGATGAAAACTTCTCCGCCAAGTAAATGACATGAAAACAACACTCCCGCGGAATCATCCGCGGGAGGGCCGTTGCGCTTGACGCGTGAGCAACCGGGTTGAAGCGGCCGTGATCAGGCCTGTTTCTCCTTGCGGTTCTGCCGGTGCTGCACGAGGTCGTCGACCACCGCGGGATCGGCCAAGGTCGATGTGTCGCCGAGTGCGCCCGGCTCGTCCTCGGCGATCTTGCGCAGGATGCGGCGCATGATCTTGCCGGAGCGGGTCTTGGGCAGCCCTTGCGAGAACTGGATCTGGTCGGGCGAGGCGATCGGGCCGATCTCCTTGCGCACCCAGCCGACGAGCTCCTTGCGCAACTCCTCGCTCGGCGTCTCCCCCGCCATCAGGGTGACATAGGCGTAGATGCCCTGGCCCTTGATGTCGTGGGGATAGCCGACCACGGCGGCCTCCGAGACCTTCGGATGCGCGACCAGCGCGCTCTCGACCTCGGCGGTGCCCATGCGGTGGCCGGAGACGTTGATGACGTCGTCGACGCGGCCGGTGATCCAATAATAGCCGTCGGCGTCGCGGCGGCAGCCATCGCCGGTGAAGTACTTGCCCTTGTAGGTCGAGAAGTAGGTCATCTCGAAGCGGGCGTGATCGCCATAGACGGTGCGCATCTGGCCCGGCCACGATCGCGTCAGGCACAGATTGCCCTCGGTCGCGCCTTCCAGCGTATTGCCGTCGGCATCGACGATCTCGGGCACGACTCCGAAGAACGGCCGCGTCGCCGAGCCCGGCTTGAGCCTGGTCGCGCCCGGCAGCGGCGTGATCAGGATGCCGCCGGTCTCGGTCTGCCACCAGGTGTCGACGATCGGGCAGCGGTTGTCGCCGACGACGCGGTGATACCACTCCCAGGCCTCGGGATTGATCGGCTCGCCGACCGAGCCGAGCAGGCGCAGCGATTCGCGCGAGGTTTTCGTCACCGGCCCGTCGCCGCCCTGCATCAGGGCGCGGATCGCGGTCGGCGCGGTGTAGAAGATGTTGACCTTGTGCTTGTCGATGACGTTCCAGAACCGCGAATTGTCCGGATAGTTCGGCACGCCTTCGAACATCAGCGTCACGGCACCGTTGGCCAGCGGCCCATAGAGGATGTAGCTGTGGCCGGTGACCCAGCCGACGTCGGCGGTGCACCAGTAGACGTCACCCTCGTGATAGTCGAACACGTATTGATGCGTCATCGACGCATAGACGAGATAGCCGCCGGTGGTGTGCAGCACGCCCTTGGGCTGGCCGGTCGAGCCCGAGGTGTAGAGGATGAACAGCGCATCCTCCGCGTTCATGTGCTCGACCGGGCATTCCGTCGTCACCATTTCCGCAGCCTCGTGGTACCAGAGGTCGCGTGTCGGGTTCATCTCGATCTTGCCGCCGGTGCGCTTGACCACGACGACCCAGTCGACATTGTCGACCTTGTTCAGCGCCGCGTCGACATTGGCCTTCAGCGGCACCTTGCGGCCGCCGCGCAGGCCTTCGTCGGCGGTGATCACGACCTTGGAGTCGCAATCCTTGATGCGCTGGGCGAGCGAGTCCGGCGAGAAGCCGGCGAACACCACCGAGTGGATGGCGCCGATGCGGGCGCAGGCGAGCATCGCGTAGGCCGCCTCCGGGATCATCGGCAGATAGATCGTGACGCGGTCGCCCTTCTTGACGTTGCGGTTGCGCAGGATGTTGGCCATCTTGCACACTTCGTCGTGGAGCTGACGATAGGTGATGTGCTTGGAGTCCGCGGGATCGTCGCCTTCCCAGATGATCGCGGTCTGGTCGGCGCGGGTGGCGAGGTGGCGGTCGATGCAATTGTAGGCAGCGTTGAGGACGCCGTCCTCGAACCATTTGATCGAGATGTTGCCGGGCGCGTAGGAGACGTTCTCGATCTTGGTCGGCGCATGGATCCAGTCGACCCGCTTGGCCTGCTCGGCCCAGAAGCCGTTGGGATCCCTGATCGAGCTCGCGTACATTTCCTGGTACTTCGCGTCGTCGACGAAGGCGCGTTTCGCCCACTCGGCCGGGACGTCGTAGATCTTCTCGGACATTTCACACCCTCCGCATGCAGCCTGCCGTCCATTCCTGGGCAAGCCATCGTTGTTCCCACTATGCGTCCGCGTAACCGGCGGCGACAAGGCAAGACAAGTAGGACCTTCGGCGGGGAGGCGGTCTGCGCAGGATCAAAGAATTGTGCGCGGAGGTTGCTGAAGTCCGGACGCGGCTGGCGACCGCAAAAGTCCGAGACATCAAGGTTACCCCGAATCGGCCTCCTTGGCGGTATTTATTGACCGTTCTGCCTGAATTTAGGGACTCGCCATCCGTGCTCCGACGTCCTAAATCGCCTCCAAGCTGTGGATAACCCGCCCGGAACCAAACCGCGGGCCGAGGCATTGAGCGGATGAACACGACGGCAGGGCGTCTAAAGCAATGATGGACCAGCAGAATTTCGAGAGTCCCAGGGTCGGCCCGGCCGACGCCGAGGTGGCGCTCGCGAAGGCGCTGGGCCAGTGGCCGCCCAAGCCGGGGCGCCGCAAGCTGACGCTGAAGGACTTGGCGCATGCCAAAACCGCCCATGCGCAGGCCAATGCCAAGACCACGGTCGAGGAACTGGCCAAGCGGATCGGATTGAAGCTGGGCGACCAGTCGGAGCTGACGATCCGCCGCATCAAGCGCGGCAAAAGCTACAGCTTCATCCGCGCCAACGGCACCCAGATCCGCCACGCCGGCACCATCCGCCGCCTGCACGCGATGGCGGTGCCGCCGGCCTATCGCGAGGTGCGTTACGCACCCGATCCGAGCCTGCATCTCCAGGCGGTCGGCATCGATGCCGCCGGCCGGCTGCAATATCGCTATCACGCCGACTGGGAGAAGGTGCGCGAGCATCGCAAGGCGCATCGTCTCGCCAAGCTGGTCGGCGCGCTGCCGCGCATCCGCCGTGCGGTGTCCAAGCATCTCGCCGGCGACGCGCCGACGCGCGAATTCGCGCTCGCCGCCGTGATCGAGCTGATCGCGCGCACCGCGATCCGTCCCGGCAGCGAGTCCTATGCGCGCCTCAACGGCACCCGCGGCGCCGCGACGCTGCTGAAGTCGAACGTGCTTCTGGAAGACGACTGCCTGGTGCTGACCTTCAAGGCCAAGGGCGGCAAGGCGGTGCGCAAGGAATGCGACGCCGCCAAGCTGGTGCGTGCGGTCGGCGTCCTGCGCGGCCTGCCCGGCCGGCGCATGTTCCAGTATCGCGACGCCCAGGGCGTAGTGCGCGCGGTGTCGACCACGCAGGTGAATGCGTTCCTGCGCGAGATCGCCGGGATCAAGATCTCGGCCAAGGATTTCCGCACGCTGATGGCTTCGGCGGTCGCGCTGGAGACGTTGTCGCGGATCACGCCGGCGGAAAGCGCGCGCGGCCGCAAGAAGCAGATCCTCGAGGCGATCCGTGCCGCGGCCGACGAGCTCACCAACACGCCGGCGATCTGCCGCAAGAGCTACGTGCACGACACCATCGTGACGGCGTTCGAGGACGGCATTCTCGAGCGCTTCGCCGCCACCATGAAGGGCCAGCGCTCGCAGACGAAACGCGAGCAACTGCTGGCGCAGGTGGTGACGGCCGTGTCGGCCTGATACCGCAAACCGCTAGACCTGGCAGCGCGGGCCGATCTTGGCCGACGCCAGAAAGCGCGCGATCGGATCGAGCGCCTTGCAGGACGCCGCCGCGCGCTTGACTGGCGCGACCGGCTGCTTGGTCGGCCGCAGCACCGTCGCTTTGGTCGGGGCCTTCGCACGCCGCGCAACCAACGAGCTGCGCGCGACCTTCGAGGGCAGCGGCAGACGCGCGGCCTCGTTCACCTCGATCGCCTGCGCTTCAAAGCTGCGATCGGACTCGTTCAGCGTGTCGACGCCGGGTATCGGCTCGCGGATCAGCGACGAGGTCGTCTCGCCCGTCATGTCGCCGGGCGTCACCGCGGCGAGCACCATCTTCGTCGCAAGCAAGCAGCAGATTATCACGAGGCAGAACCCCGCAATCCAGATCGTTCTGTTCACTGTAGGAAACCCCCGCCGATCGCGCCGGACCGTGCAGGACATCCCCTTCCCGCAGCCGGCGTCGTGGCGACCAATCAACCTTAAGAAAGTCTTACTCGCAACGTCTTCGGCAGCTTTGGCCGGGCTCGGCTCGGATCGTAGTTAATGGCCGAGCCGCGATCGGCGGTGATCGGCCATTGGCCGATCGTGCTGATGAGATCGATCACGTTGCGACAAAGCGGCGCGCGGCATCTCGGCCAATGGGCCGGTGAGACGATCTCGGTCGCGGTTGGTTTCACGGATCACGTTAAATTATGCCGCGAAACTCGTTCCTCAAAGCGCGCGTAGCTCGGCCCGACACGACGCAAGAGCAAGACAGCTCATCATCGCATCGGTGTCGCAGTCGATCTCATCACGCGGCGCTGCCGCCGCCATTGTTCAGGAGCTACCCATGTCCAAGCGCATTGCCTTCCTCGCTGCCGCCGCCTTCAGCGCGCTGTCGCTGACCTCGATTGCCGTCGCGCCCGCGCGCGCCGAGGAGAAGACCGTGATGGTCGGAGGCGCGGCGATGTATCCGTCGAAGAACATCATCCAGAACGCGGTGAACTCGAAGGATCACACCACGCTGGTCGCCGCGGTGAAGGCCGCCGGCCTCGTGCAGACGCTGGAGGGCAAGGGCCCGTTCACGGTGTTCGCGCCGACCAACGCCGCCTTCGGCAAACTGCCGGCCGGCACCGTCGACAACCTGGTCAAGCCCGAGAACAAGGCGACCCTGACCAAGATCCTCACCTATCACGTCGTGCCCGGCAAGCTCGAAGCCGCCGACCTGAAGGACGGCCAGGTGCTGAAGACGGTCGAGGGCGAGCAGCTCACCGTCAAGCGCGACGGCAAGACCGTCATGATCATGGACGCCAAGGGCGGCTCGTCGACGGTCACGATCTCCAATGTCAACCAGTCGAACGGCGTGATCCACGTGATCGACACCGTGCTGCTGCCGGCCTCCTGATCGCGGTCTGAGACACCGGTCGCATCCGTTTCTTCCTCCTCCTCCTCCTCGCGGATGTGACCACGAGCGAGCCGGGCCCACCCCGGCTCGCTTTTTGTGAGAGCTATCGCCCGCCAAGCATCGATTTGCCGGTTTGAGCCCGTAACGGGCGGTCAGTCTTTGGCGTATATCTGATTGGAACCTCGAGCCCCCCGAACCACCGAGCCCGTCATGTCCAGCATCACTGCCTCTGAGACGACGATCGTCAGCCCGCAGACCAGACTGATCCAGCCGGCCTGGGTGCGCGTCATGCACTGGATCAACGCCGTGGCGATGATCATGATGATCATGTCGGGCTGGCAGATCTACAACGCCTCGCCGCTGTTCGACTTCCGCTTCGACCGCAGCATCACGCTCGGCGGCTGGCTCGGCGGCGCGCTGCTGTGGCACTTCGCCGCGATGTGGCTGTTGATGCTCAACGGTCTCGCCTATCTGGTCACCGGCCTGATCACCGGCCGGTTCCGCCGCAAGCTGCTGCCGATCTCGCCGGCTTCCGTGATTGCCGACCTCAAGGCGGCGCTGACCTTCAAGCTGTCGCATGACGATCTCTCCGCCTACAACGCGGTACAGAAGCTGCTCTATCTCGGCATCATCCTGGTCGGCATCGTCGTCGTGCTCACGGGGCTCTCGATGTGGAAGCCGGTGCAGCTGCACTGGCTGGTGACGCTTTTCGGCGACTATCCGGCGGCGCGCTACGTGCATTTCGTCTGCATGGCGCTGATCTGCGCTTTCCTGGTGATCCACATCGTGCTCGCGCTCCTGGTGCCGAAGAGCCTGCGCGCGATGATCATCGGCCGCTAAGAGGAGAGACCATCATGGCCAAGCGTCCGTTCCTGATTCCCGGCGTCGACAAGCGGCTGCTGATCAAGGATTCGATCAAGGCGATGCCCGATCTCACCCGCCGCCGCTTCATCACCGGGGGCGCCAGCCTCGGTGCGCTGACCCTGCTCACCGGCTGCGACGTCGTTGACGGCGACACCGCCGAGGAACTGCTCAAGAAGGTCTCCAAGTTCAACGACGCGGTACAGTCCTGGATCTTCAATCCCGACGCATTGGCGCCGACCTTCCCGGAGAGCGCGATCACCAAGCCGTTCCCGTTCAACGCCTACTACACGCTGGACGAGGCGCCGGAGATCGACGCGGCCGACTGGAAGCTCGAGGTGCGCGGCCTGGTCGACAACAAGAAGTCGTGGACGCTCGACGAGCTGCACGCGCTGCCGCAGGTCAAGCAGATCACACGCCACATCTGCGTCGAGGGCTGGAGCGCGATCGGCTCCTGGACCGGCACGCCGCTCCGCGACTTCCTCAAGCTGGTCGGGGCCGATACGCGTGCAAAGTATGTTTGGTTCAATTGCGCGGACTCGCAGGGTTACAATTCACCCTTGGACATGCGCACCGCGCTGCATCCGCAGACCCAGATGACGTTCAAGTTCGACGACCAGATCCTGCCGCGCGCCTACGGCTTCCCTATGAAGATTCGCGTCCCTACCAAGCTCGGCTTCAAGAATCCGAAATACGTCGTCGCGATGGAAGTCACCAACGACTACAAGGGCGGCTATTGGGAGGACCAGGGGTACAATTCGTTCAGTGGGAGTTGAGCTCCAGGCAACAGAGCCCGAATGCCGGCTGCAATCTCCGCTGTCGTCCCGGCCTTGAGCCGGGACCCATAACCACCGGCCGTGGTGAGGCAGGTAACTGCCAGCAACGTTCCTCGATAGCTTCCGCGGTATGGGTCCCGGCGTTCGCCGGGACGACACCGTTTTTTAGGCCCGGCCGGTGCGCTTCAACTTGCCCTGCATCGCCGCCATCACCGCGCCGAGCAGCAGCAACGCCGCCGACACGTTCAATGCATAGGTCAAACTCCCCATCGCATCGGTGATCGCGCCGACGGCGAAAGGCCCAAGCGTCTGCCCGACGCCGAACGAGATCGTCAGCGCCGCGATCGCGCGCGGCCAGGCGGCTTGCGGCAGGTTGAAGCGGACGAACGCCGTCGTCGCCGTGGTCACCGTCGAGAAGGCGATACCGAACACGGCGGCCGACAAGGTCAGCATGATCGGCGAATGGCTGAGCGCGGGCAGGGCGGCGCCGATCGCGTTGATCGTCAGGATGAGCGCGGTCGGCCAGCCGCCGCGGTCGAGCGCCAGCACGCGGCGCCACACCCAGGGCGTGGCGAACCCGGCCAGCCCGATCAGGCACCAGAAGCCGGATTGTGCCGCGGCGCCGCCGCCGAGATCGCGTACATAGGCGATCATGAAGGTCAGATAGGCGATGTAGCCGGCGCCATAGAGGAAGTAGCCGAACAGATAGATCGCCATCGGCCGCAGCGAGACGCGGTCGGCGCGCGTCTCCGGCGCGGTCGCGTTCGATGGCAGCCGCGTCAGGAGCAGCGGCACGATCAGAACCGCGCCCACACAAGCGAGCACCGCCCACACGATCCACCACGATCCCGGCCCGAAGGCCTGCAGCACGAACGGCGCGATCAGCCCGGAGATGACGATGCCGAGCGGCGGCCCGGCATAGAACAGGCTCAGCACGAAGCTCGCCTGCGCCGGCCGCGCCAATGCGACCCGCGCCGCCAGCGCGCCACCGGCCACGAGTGCGACGCCGGCGCCGATTCCGGTCACGAGACGTGCCAGGCTGAGTGCAACGAAGTCGCCGGTCGTCGCACAGACCACGAGCGAGGCCAGCGCCGCCAACGTGCCGCCGCGCACCGCGGCGAGGGCGCCGAAGCGGCGGGCCGTCTGCGATGCGATCAGCGCGCCGATCAGGTAGCCGGCGGCGTTCACGGTATTCATGAAGCCCGCCGCTGAATACGACCAGTGCAGCGTCTCCCGCATGTCGGGCAGCACCAGCGCATAGGCGAAGCGGCCGATGCCAAGCCCGATGATCGGCCCGAGCGACAGCGTCAGATTGGTCAACGCCGGATGGGCCGGCGTCGTGTCGGAAGGCGGGGTTGGCAAGACATGCTCCGGCGCGGCGATCGGCCGGCAAATCCTGCTGCTCGGCGGCGATTTTCAAGCACATTATCGCTCGCCCGCCCGCGACAGAAGACGTGCCCCGGCAATGGTGGCTTGCCAAGGGCGCAGGAGGGCTTTAGCACTCCGCCGATTTTGACAAGCTCCCGTCCTTGCCGGCCGCTGCCGCCGATCCGATCGGCGGCAAGCCGGCAATCCCAAGCATGATGGTTGCCCGCGCAACGCCCGGGCATGACCAGCCCTACGAGGACAACGACCATGGCGACCCACAAGCTCCTGCTGCTGCCCGGCGACGGCATCGGCCCCGAAGTGATGGCCGAGGTGAAGCGGCTGATCGGCTGGCTCAACGGCAAGGGCCTGGCCTCGTTCGAGACCGAGGACGGTTTGGTCGGCGGCGCCGCCTATGACGCGCACGGCGCCTCGATCTCGGAAGGAGACATGGACAAGGCCAAGGCGGCCGACGCCATCATCTTCGGCGCCGTTGGCGGTCCGAAGTGGGACGGCGTTCCCTACGAGGTGCGTCCCGAGGCCGGCCTGCTCCGCCTGCGCAAGGATCTCGGCCTGTTCGCCAACCTGCGTCCCGCCGTCTGCTATCCGGCGCTCGCCGACGCCTCCAGCCTGAAGCGCGAGATCGTCGAGGGTCTCGACATCATGATCGTGCGCGAGCTCACCGGAGGCGTGTATTTCGGCGAGCCGAAGACCATCACCGATCTCGGCAACGGCCAGAAGCGCGCGATCGACACCCAGGTCTACGACACCTATGAGATCGAACGCATCGCCCGCGTCGCCTTCGACCTCGCGCGCAAGCGCAAGAACAAGGTGACGTCGATGGAGAAGCGCAACGTGATGAAGTCGGGCGTGCTCTGGAACGAGGTCGTCACCGCGGTCCACGCGCGCGAGTACAAGGACGTCACGCTCGAGCACCAGCTCGCCGATTCCGGCGGCATGAACCTAGTGAAATATCCCAAGATGTTCGACGTCATCGTCACCGACAACCTGTTCGGCGACATGCTGTCCGACATCGCCGCGATGCTGACCGGCTCGCTCGGCATGCTGCCGTCGGCCTCGCTCGGCGAGGTCGACGCCAAGACCCACAAGCGCCGCGCGCTGTATGAGCCGGTGCACGGCTCGGCACCGGACATTGCAGGCCGAGGCCTCGCCAACCCGATCGCGATGCTGACCTCCTTCGGCATGGCGCTGCGCTACTCGTTCGACCTCGGCGCGCTGGCCGACAAGCTCGACGCCGCCATCGCCGCCGTGCTGGCGAGCGGCCTGCGCACCGCCGACATCAAGGCCGAGGGCTCGACGCCCGCGTCGACCACGCAGATGGGCGAGGCGATCATCAAGGAGCTCGAGACGCTCACGGCGTAATTTGCCCCATGCTCATTTGAGCCAAGCAATCTCCGCGCGGACGCTCCGCTCCCCTCCCCCTTGCGGGGAGGGCTATCGCATATGGCGATGCGGAGCTGTACCGGCGAACGATCCTGCTCATGTGTTACTCCGTCATGCCCAGGCTTGTCCCGCCTGCGCGGCCGAAGCCGCCCGGCCATGACCACGTGGAGAGAGACGAGCACATAACCGCGATCTTCATATGCAATAGCCCTGCCCTTGCGGGGGAGGGGTTGGGGTCTCCACCGCGTGAGCCCCGCTCGGGGCGCTTTCATCTTCCGAATGAGGAAGTGCTGGTCGCTTTCGTCGATGCGTCTCTCTCTCGCAGCGCATCCGCCCCCCGTCGTCACGTGGACTCATCGGACAGCATCGCCCGGGGACCCCCACCCCCGCCCCCACCGTAAGGAGAAGGGAAGCGCACCGGAGCTGGTCATGCAGCCCGATCGACTCATCGGCGCAGTCTCCAACCGCTTTGGTGCGAGGCGCAAGCCGGCCCGCCCGTCGAGCAAATCAGTTCGGCATTTGGCGCGATCGATCTCGCTCGACCGTCGCGAGCGCGCATCTTTGCCCTGCAAATCCGCTGCGCCGAGAAACTCATTTCCCCCGCGCGATCAGTCGCATCGGCCCAGCCGCCCGCTTCCGCTGAAATTTCTTCTTTCGTTTTTACAGAACTCATGCTCTCTTCGCTTTATCCCGTCTCGCCACAAGGGGCGTTTCGCGGTCGTCACGAGGCGTGAGGCGGGGATGCGGTGGCCGCGGGGGCTCGCAGCATGTCAATCGGCGTGCGGACGAACGAGCTCTTGCGGACGTGAAGCTGCGTGGTCCTGGCGCCCCGAAGCTGGCGCCAAGTTCGCGACGGTGCCTGTGCATCGCGCGGATGACGGTGGCTAACGAGCCGGACACCGGGGAGAGCGCAGAGTAAGCGTGAAGACCATCGCGCAGGGAGGGCCGGGTCAAGCCGGCTGTACCTGTGGTTCCTGCCCCGTGCACTTCTTCCTGCACGGGGGCCACGGGCTTCAGCCGAGGCCCGGCCTTCCCTGCGCCCTCGTTCCGGATGAGGGCGAAGACACCAACAACGCTCGGACGCGAAAGCGGGTGCGAGGCTGGATCATCGTGCCGAGAATCCGGTGTCGTCCCGGCCTTGAGCCGGGATCCATACCCACCGAAGCCGATGGGACGAAAGCTGGAGCTGCGAGATTGGGCGACCAGGCCGGACGGTGGTTATGGATCCCGGCGTTCGCCGGGATGACGCGGAGGGCTGGAGCAGGCGTGGGCGATCGGCGTGTCGCGATGTGTAAGCCATGTCCCCGAACGGCCGTCAGCCATGTGTCCGAACGGATGACCCGTGATGCGGCCATGTGGCATGGGACGACGACAGCGTGGGTCGCAGGACAGCAAAAAGGCCGGGCGAAAGCCCGGCCTTGGTGATCGGATGATGTCGCCGCCCTCAGTAGGGGATCGGAATCCGCGTCGGATAGCCGCCGAGATCGGACGGCGGCATCAGCGGCTGGCGGTCGATCGGGCGGTTCAGGTTCTCACGGGCGAACGATGGATAGCCGACGGCCGGCGGGAAGGCGTAGTCCGAGAACTTGCGATCACCCGGCAGCACCTCGGTGCCGCCGTCAAGGAAGGAGCGCCGCGTAACGTAGACGCGGGTGCGCGGACCAGCCTGGTAGGAGTAGTTCGGGCCGTTGGAATAAACCTCCGCGGGGCGGCGCTTGGTTGTGGCGGCCTCGGCAGAGGTGATGGCAAAGGAGGTGACGGCAAGACCCGTTGCGGCGATCACCGCCAAGGCCATGACCCGGGTCGCAGCAGGAAATTCAATCATCACGTCCTCTTCCTCGCGCCAAAATGGGCGGGCGCTCGCCATCCGCATGATCTGGCCCGCACAATATCTGCGTCGGCTGTGGCATCACAAGGTCATTCCCGCGACGGCCGCAAAGATAAATTCCGGCTGTGGCGGGAAAGTTGCATCAAAATCCGTGACTTGCCGTCGACGATGGCCGCGTCGAGGCGCTGCGACATCGAGCAACAGGCGGACGCGAATGATCGCTCAATAGGTGCCGCGCAGCTTGGGATTATCGAGCGCGGTGATCCAGTCGTTCAGCGTCTTGGCGACGGCGGGGGCATCGCAATCGGCGCGGCGCGGCTCGGCCTGGGTAAACAGATCGGTCAGGGCGGCGTCGTGGGCCGGCGATGCGAGCAGAGTGAGGCGATTCAGCATGCAGCCGATGGCCGCCCGCCGGGTCTGCAGCGCGACGCCCTGGCAGGACCAGCCGGAGATCCGCAGCGCCGGCACCGCGATGGTTTTCATGAAGCCGAGGCAGGCGCCTGGTCCGTCCGGAGCGCCGGCCTGGCGCAGCAGGGTAACGGGGCCGAACCGGCTGTCGATGATGCCCGCCGCCTCCAGCTCCGGGGCCGGGCGCCCCATACGCGCCGCCAGTTCGCCGACCGGATTGCGCATGCCGTCGCGCTCCGGTCCGATCCGGTAGACCTCGATCTCGGCTGCCGGCCGCTCGGCCCGCTCGCCCCAGCGCAACACGTCCTTTCGGCCGCCGGCCTGGTGAGTCACGACGGTGTAGGTCGCGGTCCGGTCAGGCTGGTCAGTCAGCCGCAGCGAAAAGGCGGGTGTCGCGCCGTCAGCAACCGTCCAACCTGCTTTGGTCGGGCTGGGATCATCCTCGCTGTCGAGCCGGTTCCAGACGGCGAGACCCATCATGGCGATCAGCGCCAGAGCCCCCACATAGGCGAACAGGCGCGCGAACGTGCCGCAGACCTCGTCCACCATGGCCTTCACGGCTGGCGGGACCAGGGAATTGCGGGGTGTGGCGACTATACTGGCCGAATCGGGACGCATCGAAGGCGAGACATCGTGGTAACGTTGTGTCAGGGACGTTTCTCGCATAGAAGCGCTGCCGCTTCCGTTTCCGCTGAGATGAGCGGTCGGCCATATTTCTTCGGAGAGTGAACGATGGGTTACAAAGTCGCAGTGGTCGGCGCGACCGGCAATGTCGGGCGGGAAATGCTCAACATTCTCGACGAGCGGAAGTTTCCCGCCGACGAGGTCGTGGCGCTCGCTTCACGCCGCAGCGTCGGCGTCGAGGTGTCCTATGGCGATCGCACGCTGAAGGTCAAAGCGCTCGAGCACTACGATTTTGCCGATGTCGATATCTGCCTGATGTCGGCGGGCGGCACGGTCTCGAAGGAATGGTCGCCGAAGATCGGCGCCGCAGGCGCCGTCGTCATCGACAACTCCTCGGCTTGGCGCATGGATCCGGACGTGCCGCTGATCGTGCCGGAGGTGAACGCCGATGCGGCCGCAGGGTTCAACAAGAAGAACATCATCGCCAACCCGAACTGCTCGACCGCGCAGCTCGTCGTCGCGCTGAAGCCGCTGCACGACAAGGCGCATATCACGCGCGTCGTCGTTTCGACCTATCAGTCGGTGTCCGGCGCCGGCAAGGACGCGATGGACGAATTGTTCTCGCAGACCAAGGCCGTCTACACCAATGACGAGCTGGTCGCGAAGAAGTTCCCCAAGCGCATCGCCTTCAACGTCATCCCGCACATCGACGTCTTCATGGAAGACGGCTTCACCAAGGAAGAGTGGAAGATGATGGCGGAGACCAAGAAGATCCTGGATCCGAAGATCAAGCTGACCGCGACCTGCGTGCGTGTGCCGGTGTTCGTCGGCCATTCCGAAGCCGTCAATGTCGAGTTTGAGCAGCCGATCACGGCGGACGAGGCCCGCGAGATTCTGCGCCGCGCGCCGGGCTGCCTCGTCATCGACAAGCAGGAGCCGGGCGGCTACGCGACTCCTTATGAGGCCGCCGGCGAGGACGCGACCTATATCAGCCGCATCCGCGAGGATGCCACGGTCGAGAACGGCCTCGCCTTCTGGTGCGTGTCGGACAATCTGCGCAAGGGCGCGGCGCTGAATGCGATCCAGATTGCGGAAGTGCTGATCAACCGCAAGCTGATCACCGCCAAGAAGAAGGCGGCGTAACGGACAACCGGTCCGCTCCCGCACATGGAGACCGAAGCCTTGCGTTCGAGTGTCTCAACGTCGTCATGGCTGGGCTGGTCCTCCACGTCGGTCGGCATGAGAGCGACGTGGATGCCCGGGCCTTCGCCGCGCCGAAGCGGCTTCGGCCGCTCAGGCGGGACAAGCCCGGGCATGACGGAGTAGCTCATCAGCAGGGTTGCTGTCGGGACAGCCCTGTCTCTCGATGTGCAATAGCCCGGCGCAAGCGGGGAGAGATTTGCAGCCGGCAGGCTGCATGACTTGGTAGGACGGCAGAACGGATCGCGTGGGGATCGAACGTGGCTGACAGCAAATCGACCGAGCCGGCAGCGGCGCCAGCTTCGGACAAACATGCGCCATCAGCGATCGAGCGCGGGCTCGAAAGCTTCCTGTTCAAGAGCCGCTGGCTCATGGCGCCGTTCTATGTCGGCCTCGTCGTCAGCCTCGCGGTATTGCTGTTCAAGTTCGTGCTGCTGCTGTGGGAGAACGTGATCCATCTGCCTACGGCCAAGGAGAGCGACATCATCCTTGGCGTGCTCAGCCTGATCGACGTCTGCCTGACCGGCAATCTGGTGCTGATCGTGGTGTTCTCCGGCTACGAGAACTTCGTCTCGCGCATCGATCCGAACGGCCATCCGGACTGGCCGGAGTGGATGACGAAGGTCGACTTCGCCGGGCTGAAGCAGAAGCTGCTCGCCTCCATCGTCGCGATCTCGGCCATCCAGCTGCTCAAGGCGTTCATGAATCTCGATGCCGGTTATGATTCAACCAAGCTCGCTTGGCTGGTCGGCGTGCACATGACCTTCGTAGTGTCGACCGTGATGCTGGCGTTGTCGGACCGCTGGACGAGCGATCACTGAAGAGGGGCGAAGTTGCGAATGGCGAGTAGCGAATTGAAATCCAAACTACTTGCTACTCCCTATTCGCCATTCGCGACCTCGCTATTGGCTCGCTCGCGCGCTGCGGAACTCCTTTGCCGCCTGGTCGAGCACGAACAACGAGCCCTCGGCGACGCCGAAATAAGCGCCGTGCAGCTGCAGATCACCGGCCTCGACGCGGCTGCGCACGAACGGGAAGGTCATCAGATTCTCCAGGCTGCGGAACACCGCGGCCTTCTCGATCCGGGTGACGAAGTCCTGAAAGCTCTCCCGGTCGCGCTGCTCGACGATTTCGCCGGGCTTGATGAACATCGACATCCAGCGGCCGATGAAGTCGCCGGGCGACAGCGGGGCCGCCTTGTCGACGAAGGCGCGGATGCCGCCGCATTGGGCATGGCCGAGGATGACGATGTGCTTCACCATGAGCACGGTGACGGCATATTCCAATGCCGCCGACACGCCATGCGCATTGGCGTCGGGCTGATAGATCGGCACGAGATTGGCGATGTTGCGCAGGACGAACAATTCGCCGGGGCCGACGTCGAAGATGACCTCCGGCGAGACGCGGGAATCGCAGCAGCCGATCACCATCACTTCCGGCGACTGGCCGCGCTCGGACAGCTCCAGATAGCGGCTCTGTTCGGTCGGCAGGCGCTGGGTGGTGAAGGCGCGATAGCCCTCGAGCAGACGTTGCGGAAACGAGATCATGGGCCCTGCCTAAACACATGCGGCCTGCGGGAACAAGCCTTTCGGCCCGGCAACCGAAATGGTATCGCGGGCCGCCGCCATAAACCAAGGGAAACGCCGAAATGATCCGCCCGCGCCGCAGTCTCCTGTTCATGCCCGGCTCCAATGCCCGCGCGCTGGAGAAGGGACGGAACCTGCCGGCCGACGGCCTGATCCTGGATCTCGAGGATTCCGTGGCGCCGGACGTCAAGGCGGCCGCGCGCGAGCAGATCGCCAAGGCGGTCGCCGCCGATGGTTACGGCAAGCGCGAGCTGCTGATCCGCATCAACAGCCTGGATACGCCCTGGTGGAGCGACGACGTCGCGATGGCCGGACAGACCGCGACCGACGGCATCCTGGTTCCCAAAGTGTCGACCGTCGCGGACCTGCGCACGGTGAGCAACCGCCTTGCCGAGGTCGGCGCCGATCCGGCGCTGAAGGTGTGGGCGATGATCGAGACCGCACGCGCCGTACTCGACGCGGACCTGCTCGCTGCGACCGTGCATGAGGCGGGCTCACGGCTCGCCGGCTTCGTGTTCGGGCCGAACGACATCTCGCGCGAGACCCGCATCCGCATGGTACCGGGCCGCGCGACGATGCTGCCGATGATCAGCCATTGCGTCCTGGCGACGCGCGCGCACGGGCTCGAGATCCTCGATGGTCCCTACAGCGATTTCGCCAACACCGACGGCTTCGCGCAGGAATGCATCCAGGCCCGCGATCTCGGCTTCGACGGTAAGACGCTGATCCATCCGGGCCAGATCGATGCCTGCAATGCGATCTTCACGCCGCCCGCGGTCGAAATTGCCGAAGCGCGCAAGATCCTGGCCGCGTTCGAACTACCCGAAAATGCATCGCGCGGCGCGATCCAGATCGACGGCCGCATGGTCGAGCGGCTGCATGCCGAGATGGCCAAGCGCACGATCGCGATCGCGGACGCGATCGCCGAGATGACGAAGTAGTCAGAAGGAGGACTCGCCGCGTCAGATCTGTCGAAGGCTCAGGATGTAGTTGACGAGGTCGCCGCGCTGCTCCGACGTGAGGATGACGTTGGGCATCGTCGGGTGGCTGCTCTGCAGGAACACCTTCAGCGACAGCTCGGTCGTCGATGGCATGTTGGCCACTGCCGCGAAATCAGGCGCCGTCCGGGTCTGGGCTCTGGCGCCGCTCGCGTCGATGGCGTGGCACGGACTGCACCAGGACTCCGCCAGCTTGCGGCCGGCCTGGACGCTCTCCGCCGCGGGCGTGGCACCATTGGCGTAGTGCAGCCGGATCAGCAGCATTGCGGCGAGCGCGAGCAGGATCGCGGCGCCGACATGGAGCCAGGTATTGCGGTGCAGATTCGGCAGACTCATCGCTTTGCTCCGCTTGATGTGAGGGGAGGAGAGCGGCGATCAGTGCTTGGTGACGGCGACGCCGAGGCGGTCGATGGTCGGCGCGTTGAGGCAGTAATCCTCGTAATGCGCATCGCTGGTTCCCGCCGCGAGGTCGCGATGGCAGCGCGGCTTGTCCTTGCACATCGCGCAGACCCGCTCCATGTCGCGCAGCACCAGCGGCTCGGCGCGCGACAGCGCGGCCTCGTCGATGCCGAGCGCCTTCAGCATCAGGGGCAGCTCATCGGCCGCGTGCTCGCCCTGCCGCACCAGCTCGTCGAGATCCGACGGCGTGACCTGCAGGTCCAACGCGATGCGCTCGAAATCGTCCCGGTCGAGCTGCCTCAGCTCGCTCAGCTCACGCCGGTGCCGCAGCCATTGCGCGAACGTGTCGATGAGAAACTGCACGCGGGGATAGGGCTTGGCTTGGGCCGACATGACTCGTCTCCGATGATTGCCTGCAATCAATCACCGGCGGGCCGCGCCGACGTTGCGTTAGATCAAGCAGCGGAACAGCCCTGCCGAAGGCGCAGACCGTCAGGCGCCGAAGCGCTCGGTCGCCCAGGCATAGAGGCTGCCCGGTATCGGCGCCTCGCCGCCGCGGCCCTTCGGCGAGATATGCAGGCCGATGATGCCGGGATCGCTGATCAGGCCGGAGAAGTCGCTGGGATCGAAGAACGCCCTGGGCTCGGCGTGCGCGGCATAGAAGCTGCGCTTCGGCAGCGCATGGCGCAGCGAGCCGTGGCGGCGGGCCAGCGCGGTCAGCGCGGCGGGGCCGAAGATGGCGACGCGGATATCCGACAGGCGGTCGGAGACGCCGCGCAGGCGTCGCAGCGCGAAGGTGATGCGGTGACGCAGCGACAGCCAGTTCGGCGTCAGCGCGTCCTGCGCCATCAGCGCGGCGAACTCGGCCACGATGGGGTCGTCGGGCGGCAGATACAGCACGGAGTTGCCGAGCTGCCGCGGCCGCTCCCAGGCGAATGTGGGCAGCGCCGGATCGATCTCGACCGGGCGCAGCAGCAGCACATCGGCATCGAGCCAGAGTCCGGCGCGCTCGGCCATCAGCCGCATGCGGAAGAAGTCGCTGAATTGCAGGGTCGTCCAGTCGCGCCAGCTGCCGTCCGGCTGCGGCGGCCTGAGACGCTCGGCAAACGCACAAGGCAGGATCGCCTCGGCGTCGGCATTGCCAACGCCGTCGGGCAGGCCCGGCAGCGGATCGAAGCTGTAGACAGTGACCTTGTGGCCGGCGGCGAGCTGCGAACGCAGACAGGTCTGGCGCAGCCGGTCGAGCGGCCCGCGCCAGAAGGTGACGACTTCGGGCAATACGCGCGGCAACGGCGGACCTGTGCTCGGGATGCTCTCGAAACAAGGCCCCGGACGAGGTCCGGGGCCCGCGAACTCTGTGCTGTCAGGCGGGGGCTCAGGCCCAGGCGCGCTCGGCGAGCTTGGCCTCGTAGCTGTCGATCGAGGCCTTCTTTTCCAGCGTCAGCCCGATGTCGTCGAGCCCGTTGAGCAGGCAGTGCTTGCGGAACGGGTCGATCTCGAACTTCACGGTGCCGCCGTCGGGGCCCCGGATCTCCTGGGCGGCGAGATCGATCGTGAGCGTCGCATTGGCGCCGCGCTCGGCGTCGTCGAACAGCTTGTCGAGATCGGCCTGCGAGACACGGATCGGCAGGATGCCGTTCTTGAAGCAGTTGTTGTAGAAGATGTCGCCGAACGAGGTCGAGATCACGCAGCGGATGCCGAAATCGAGCAGCGCCCAGGGGGCGTGCTCGCGGCTCGAGCCGCAGCCGAAATTGTCCCCGGCGACCAGGATCTTGGCGTTGCGATAGGCCGGCTGGTTGAGCACGAAATCGGGGTTCTCGCTGCCGTCGTCCTTGTAGCGCTGCTCCGAGAACAGGCCCTTGCCGAGACCGGTGCGCTTGATGGTCTTCAGGTACTGCTTGGGGATGATCATGTCGGTATCGACATTGATGATCTTCAGCGGCGCGGCGACGCCTTCCAGCGTGGTGAACTTGTCCATCGGGGGCACCTTCGAGAGTATCGGGCAGGCCGCTGTTTAGCCCGATTGGCGGGGCGGATAAAGTCAAATTGCCCGAAAATCCAGCCGTCCAGGTCAGTCGGCGGCGGCCTCGATCGCTTCCATGTCGTCGTCCGACATCCCGAAATGATGCCCGATCTCGTGGATCAGGACGTGGCGGACGATGTGGCCCAGGCTCTCGTCATGCTCCGCCCAATAGTCCAGGATTGGGCGGCGATACAGCCAGATCATGTTGGGCAGGCGCGGCAGGTCGTCATTGCTGCGGAACGGCAGCCCGGTGCCCTGGAACAGGCCGAGCAGGTCGAACTCGCTCTCGGCCTGCATCTCGTCGAGCACCTCCTCGGTAGGGAAGTCGTCGACCCGGATGATGACGCCCTCGCACATCCTGCGGAAATGCGCGGGCAGCCGCTCGAACACATCATGCGCCATCGCTTCCATGTCGGCGAGCGAGGGGGCCTTCAGTTCTGTCAACATTGCCGCCTTCTCACCCCCACTTTGCTGATGTCGCGCCCTGGTTCTATGACAAGTGTGGCGGCGTTGCGATTGACGCCAGATGCGAAAACGGCGACCGTTCGAAGCGCGCGATTTAGGTGTTGGGGGACGCATGCGACAGAAGTCGATGATGCTGGCGGGAACGGCGCTGGCGGCGGCCATCATGGTCTCGATGTCGGCAGGAGCTCGGGCCGAGCCGCCCGCCGGCGCAAACCGCGAGGCCATGCAGCTCGAGAGCATGCAGCGCGACGCCAGCACGGATTTCTCAGCGCAGCGGCGCCCGCGACGGGTCCCGATCTATCCGCGTCAGTACGAGGGACACTGGGAGCCGGACGTGGTGCCGCACTACAATCCGGGGCCGAACGCGGTGCGTGTCTGCAATGCCTCCTACGTCCCGGAGCACCGGCCGAGCGGGACCGTCATCGTCCCGCACATGAGCTGCTACTGGCGGCGCGGCTGATCGGTGCCGCGCTTGCGGAGACCGATGCGACTGGTCGCCGCTGCGACAGCTCCCCAGCCTTCGGTCTGATAGTGCCCGTCATGCCACAGTGCCGTTATGTCGCGCGGCAGCCCGGAACCGCGCGCGGCGGTTCGGCATTCTGCTCCGGCGCAGGTCTTCAGGTCCCATTCACGTCGCTCATTCGAGACTGATCTGCGTCGTACCGCGGCGGCGGCCATCAGCTGAGATGGTGGTGCACGGTGCCCGGCGTGATGTCAGGCGATCGAAGGAGGAGTTCATGACTGTGATGAGGCTGTTGGGCATCGCGGCGGTCGGCGCCGTCCTGGCTTTGGCTGCGCCCGCGCAGCGCGCAGAGGCGCTCTCGCTGAGCAATCCGGGCGCAGCGGCTGCTGTGCAGCAGGGCGCGGCCCAGGAGACGACCCAGGCACATTGGCATGGGCGCCGCCATTGGCATCCGCGGCGGCACTACTACCCGCGGCACTATTATCCGCGCCATCACTGGCGTCCGCATCACTGGCACCGGCACCACCACCGCCACTGGTGAGCCGCGGCGTCGATGATGATCGACATCAAACAGGCCCGCTCTGCGGGCCTGTACGTTATGGTGGGCCGGGAATAAGGTCTGCGATGACTTCGTCCATCACCAAGACGTGGCTCGGGATCGGCGTCGTGACGATCGCGTTGCTGATAGCCGGTTCTGCTGCGACCTCCCCCGCGACCGCTGCGTCGTTTGGCGTGCAGACCGGCCGCTCGCTGGCTGCTACGGAGATTGGCTCTCGTCGGCCCATTCGGTCGAGATCGATCGTGTCGCCCCCTCGTTATATCGGGCGCCCGAACGCGTACGTGCCGGCTTATCCTCCAGATTCGACCATCCTGTTCACGCCGTTCCTCGACTGAGTCTTCCATCGCTGCAATGACGCGTTCGCTCAGCGAATAAAGCGCGGGCGCGCACCAGAAGCACCGCAGCCTCGCTGGCCGCGCGCAGGCAGCGTTGACGTTGCGGAACACATCGACGAAATGCTCCTGAGCAGCCGTCGCGCAAGATCGAACATCATCAGTCGAATGACGACGGTGACGCTGCTCAGCCTGTGCTCTGCCGCGACGCCACGCCGCAGATGCGCGCGTTGCGTGCATCATTCATGCCGCATTCACGTCGCTATCTCTACGTTCATGTTGGGGGTGCGCCAAATCCACCGATCGGACGGTCAGCAAGGGCGCTGCATGGGTCCATCGTTGCACATCATTCAGGGAGAAGGGACGATGATGAGGATGAAGGACCAGCGTGCTGGTCTCGCTCGTCGCCTCAGTCTTGCGGCGGCGGCACTAATTGTGTTGGCGGGCGCGTCTGGTCGGCCGGCATCGGCAATGACGCCTGTCAGCCCCGGCGCCACACCTGTGGCTCCAGCATCTGCTGAAGCCTTGACGATTCAGGTGCGTGGCCCCGGAGGTCATGGCGGGGGAGGAGGCGGCCACGGCGGTGGCGGTTTCCATGGCGGCGGTGGCTTCCACGGAGGTGGCGGCTTCCACGGCGGCGGTGGCGGCTTCCATGCTGGTCCAGCTTTCCATGGTGGTGGCGGCCCCGCGTTCCACGGTGGTGGCGGGATGTTCAGGGGCGGCCCGGTTTTCCATGGCGGCGGTGGCCCGCGACCTGTATTCCATGGCGGTGGCGGCTACTATCAACGTCCGCATTATGCCTATCGGCCATACTTCCATCATCATCGCCGCCACTTCTACGGCTATAGCAGCTACTACTACCCGACCTACACCACCGGCTACTACTACCCCTATCGCCGCTGCCGCATCGTCTACACCTATTATGGTCCGCGACGCGTCTGCCATTATCGGCACTTCCGTGGTTACCATTGGCGTCATCACCACCGCTGGCACCATCGTCACCACCGCCATCACTGGCGCTACTACTGATTACGTCGAGAGGTGATCGAGACAACGAGGGACGCCCCAGGGCGTCCTTCTCTCGTTTCAGGGCATGCGCGTGGTCAGAGCCAGTCCTTGAACTGCCAGTTCTTGACCGTCAGCTTCCAAGGCACCAGCGTCTCCAGCCGCCACTTGGCGAACCGCCCGGGCGGCCAGTTCGAAAGCCGGCGCTCTTCCTTCGGCTCTTCCGGCTTGGCGATGATCTTGGCCGGCGGCGTCTTGCGGCGCTGACGGGTCGCGTCACGAATGAGGTCGACGTATTCCGGCTTCTCGGCCATGACAGGCTCCTCGGCAGGCTCCTCGGCACGTTCCTCTGCGGACGCGATGCGTCAGCGGTAGGATTGTGCGTGAGGAGCATTAAGGAGCTCTTGCCGGGCAGCTTCGATGTTGAGTCGAAATGAAAATGCGGCGGCTCCTTCTGAAGCCGCCGCATTCCTTATAGATCGGCCGCTGTGCAGTTCTGCTGCGCCAGCGGAATCAGCTCAGCGCCAGTCGCGCACGTCGACGAAGTGACCGGCGATCGCGGCGGCCGCGGCCATCGCGGGCGACACCAGATGGGTACGGCCCTTGAAGCCCTGACGGCCCTCGAAGTTGCGGTTCGAGGTCGAGGCGCAGCGCTCTTCCGGCGCCAGCTTATCCGGGTTCATCGCGAGACACATGGAGCAGCCCGGCTCGCGCCATTCGAAGCCGGCCTTGATGAAGATCTTGTCCAGACCCTCGGCCTCGGCCTGCTCCTTGACGATGCCCGAGCCCGGCACGACCATCGCGTTGACGTGGCTAGAGACGGTCTTGCCCTCGGCGATCTTGGCGGCGGCGCGCAGGTCCTCGATGCGGCCATTGGTGCAGGAGCCGATGAAGACGCGGTCGAGCTTGATGTCGGTGATCTTCGTGCCCGCGGTCAGGCCCATGTATTTCAGCGCGCGATGCTTGGAGATGCGCTTGGCCTCATCCGCGATCTTGTCGGGATCCGGCACCATGCCGGTCACCGAGATCACGTCCTCGGGCGAGGTGCCCCAGGTCACGATCGGCGGCAGCTTGGCGGCATCGAGCCGCAGCTCGTGGTCGAAATGCGCGCCCTCATCGGAACGCAAGGTCTCCCAGTAGCGCATCGCCGCATCCCAGGCCGCGCCCTGCGGCGCCTTGGGGCGGCCGCGTAGGAAGTCGTAGGCCTTCTCGTCCGGCGCGACCAGGCCGGCGCGTGCGCCGCCCTCGATCGACATGTTGCAGACGGTCATGCGGCCTTCCATCGACAGCGCGCGGATCGCTTCGCCGGCATATTCCAGCACGTAGCCGGTGCCGCCCGCGGTGCCGATCTCGCCGATGATGGCGAGGATGATGTCCTTGCCCGTCACGCCGTCCGGCAGCTTGCCGTCGACGGTGACGCGCATGTTCTTCGCCTTCTTCTGGATCAGCGTCTGCGTCGCCAGCACATGCTCGACCTCGGAGGTGCCGATGCCGTGCGCCAGCGCGCCGAACGCGCCATGCGTCGAGGTGTGGCTGTCACCGCAGACGATCGTGGTGCCGGGCAGCGTAAAACCCTGCTCCGGGCCGATGACGTGGACGATGCCCTGGCGGCGGTCGAACTCGTTGTAGTACTCGATGCCGAAGTCCTTGGCGTTCTCGGCCAGCGTCTTGATCTGCTCGATGCTCTCCGGATCCGGGTTCGGCTTGGAGCGGTCGGTGGTCGGCACGTTGTGATCGACGACGGCCAGAGTCTTCTCCGGCGCATGCACTTTGCGGCCGGTCATGCGCAGGCCCTCGAACGCCTGGGGCGAGGTGACCTCGTGGACCAGATGGCGGTCGATGTAGAGCAGGCAGGTGCCGTCCTCGGCTTCGTGTACCAGATGGTCGTTCCAGATCTTGTCGTACAGGGTAGTCGGCTTCGACATGAGCGAATGCTCCCGGGAATGAAGGTTTGAAACTGAACGCGTGACTGGCACGCGCGAACAAGCAGGAGGAGGCGCTGCGGCTTACAGCGCGCGCCTAAGCTCCGACGTCGCAGATGTCGCGAACCGTCCGAAGAACCGCCCGGGCAGCCGGCTATGATCGTCGATGACGACGCGGCGGCAGGCCATGCTGGTGCGATCTAGAACCATTTCAGGGAAATATATAGCACGCGAGCCGCCGAGTGCGAGATGCGTTTGTCGCAGGGAGGACGCGCGATCTCTCCGTCATTGCGAGCGAAGCGAAGCAATCCAGGGGCTGAGCAAGGACCCTGGATTGCTTCGTCGCTTCGCTCGCAAGGACGGCGGAGCAAAACAAAAAAAGCGCGGGGCCAGCCCGCGCTTTTCGTCAATCCAACGGAAGCAACGATTATTCGTTGACAGCGGCAGCCTGCTGGCGGTCCTGCTTCTCGACGATGCGGGCCGACTTGCCGCGCAGCTGGCGCAGGTAATACAGCTTGGCGCGACGCACCTTGCCGCGGCGCACGACCTTGATCGAGTCGATCATCGGGGACAGGATCGGGAATACGCGCTCCACGCCCTCGCCGTAAGAGATCTTGCGGACGGTGAAGCTCTCGTTGATGCCGCCGCCGGACCGGCCGATGCAGACGCCCTCATAGGCCTGCACGCGGGTGCGCTCGCCTTCGACCACCTTCACGTTGACGATCACGGTGTCGCCCGGGCCGAACTCCGGAATTGTCTTGTTGGCGGACAGCTTGTCGAACTGCTCTTTTTCGAGCTGCTGGATCAGGTTCACGGGTAAATCTCCATCGGCGGCGCGCCCAGCCGGGTCACGCGGGCTGCGCTTGTTCCTGCCGTCACTTGCGGAATTGGGCGCTCCTATAAGGCAAAGCGCGAGGCTTGTCACCCGTCTGTCGTGCTTTTTGGCGCTTTTTGGCTGGTCCTGCTTTGTTCCCGGGGCTGGCGTGCCTGCCATTCGCCCCAGAGGTCGGGCCTGCGCGCCTCGGTGAGAGCCAGGGATTGTGCATGGCGCCACGCCGCGACCTTGGCGTGATCGCCGGAGGTCAGCACATCCGGAATGCTACGGCCCTCGAAGACCTGCGGTCGGGTGTATTGCGGGTACTCGAGTAGGCCGTCGGAGAAGCTTTCGTCGGTGCCGGATTCGAGCTTTCCCATTACGCCCGGCAGTAGCCGCACGCAGGCGTCGATCAGCACCAGCGCGGCGATCTCGCCGCCCGACAGCACGTAGTCGCCGATCGAGACCTCGATCAGTTCGCGTGCGTCGATCACGCGCTGGTCAATGCCCTCGAAGCGGCCGCAGACGATCAGCGGCCCGGGCCCCGCGGCGAGCTCGCGCACGAAGGCCTGGGTCAATGGCCGGCCGCGCGGGCTCATCAGCAGCTTCGGCCGCTCGGGTGCGATGGCCGCGGCGTCGATGGCGGCTGCCAGCACATCGGCGCGCAGCACCATCCCCGGGCCGCCGCCGGCAGGCGTGTCATCGACGCTGCGATGCTTGTCGGTGGCCGACGCGCGGATGTCGCGCGCCTCCAGTGACCAGATGCCTGATGTCAGCGCCCGGCCGGCGAGGCTCACGCCGAGCGGTCCGGGAAACATCTCCGGAAACAGCGTCAGCACAGTCGCGCGCCAGGGCGCGGTCAGAGGGGGCGAAGTGGTCATGGCGCTCTGTACGGCAGCGGCGAAGCAAGATCGAGCCCACCGAATGCGCCAAGCGCAAAGACTGGTGCGACTCCACCACCGGTGTCGTCCCGGACAAGCCGTGACGCGCATCAGCGCGTCGCCGCGCCGATCCGGGACCCATACCGCGTGATGTTGGAAAGTGACACGCTGCCAGTTCCGCGCAAGCCAATCGGCTGCGGTGGCTATGGATCCCCGCTTTCGCGGGGATGACGAGCTGAGTTTGGGGCGGCAGCATCGTCCTCAGCCGACGCCGATTCATCGGCCGAAGCTCGATCCTCGCCGTCAATCTCATCAGGCAGCTCGATGATGACCCGCCCGCCCGCGAGGTCCACCGTCGGCACCACGGCATTGGTGAACGGCAGCATCAGGGTGCTGCCGGAGGGCGGAGCGATCTCGATGATGTCGCCGGCGCCGAAATTATGGATGGCGAGCACGCGGCCGAGCGGGGCGCCGGCCGTGGTCTCGGCGGCCAGGCCGATCAGGTCGGCGTGGTAGTATTCATCGTCGTCGGTCTCGGGCAGGCGGTCGCGCGGCACGTAGAGCTCGACGCCGTTGAGGCGTTCGGCCGCGTTGCGGTCGGTAATGCCCTTGAAGCTCGCGACGAGATGATCCTTGGCCTCGCGCGCCTTGGTGACCTCGAACGAGCGGCTGCCGTCCTTGGTCGTCAGCGGGCCGTAATGCAGCACGGCCAGCGGGTCCTCGGTGAAGGTCCACAGCCGAACCTCGCCGCGCACGCCGTGCGCGGCGCCGATCCTGGCGACGCAGATCAGCTTGGACATCACGAGGCCTCGTCCTTCGAGACGCGCGCAACGGCGCGCTCCTCAGGACGAGGAGCCAAGTCCTCATGCCGAGGAGCACGGCCAAAGCCGCACGTCTCGAAGCATGAGGCCACGATCGTCAAAGGACGTTAGCCCTTGGCGGCGGCTTCGGCCTGCGCCTTGCGCTCCTTGCGCGGCACGGCCTTCTCGGGGTTGTTGCGGGCTTCGCGCTTCTTCACGCCGGCGGTGTCGAGGAAGCGGGCGACGCGGTCGGACGGCTGTGCGCCCTTGGCGAGCCAGCCCTTCACCTTCTCCATGTCGAGCTTGAGGCGCGCCTCGTTGTCCTTCGGCATCAGCGGATTGAAGTAGCCGAGACGCTCGATGAAGCGGCCGTCACGCGGAAAGCGCGAGTCGGCGACGACGACGTGATAGACCGGGCGCTTCTTGGTGCCGGCACGGGCGAGACGAATGACGACGGACATGAAAGTTCTCCTAGGTGTCGATGGATTGATGTGAAGGTTGGATAGAAGTCGTCATTGCGAGCGAAGCGAAGCAATCCAGGGCGGCACGCGCGACTCTGGATTGCTTCGTCGCTTCGCTCCTCGCAATGACGGGAGTGAGGTCATTTCTTCTTCCCCGGAGGAAGCCCGAGGCCGGGGAGCGTCGGCTTGCCGCTGAGACCGGTAAGCCCCGGCAGATTGGGCAAACCGCCACGCAGGCCGGCGGGAAGATCCTTCGGCAAGTTCGGCAGGCCGCCGGGCATGCCGCCCGGCATCTTGTCGGCCAGCGCCTTGAGCTGCTCGGGCGAGGGCATGCCGCCACCGCCGCCGAAGCCCATCGCCTGGGCGATGCCGGCGAGCGGGCCGCGCTTGCCGGAGCCCATGGCCTTCATCACGTCGGCCATGTTCCGGTGCATCTTGAGCAGCTTGTTGACGTGCTCGACGCTCTGGCCGGAGCCTGCGGCGATACGCTTCTTGCGGCTCGCCTTGAGCAGGTCGGGATGCTTGCGCTCCTCGCGGGTCATCGAATCGATGATCGCGACCTGGCGCTTGAGGATCTTGTCGTCGATTCCGGCGGCAGCGATCTGGTTCTTCATCTTGGAGATGCCGGGCATCATGCCCATCAGCCCGCTGATGCCGCCCATCTGCGACATCTGCAGCAGCTGCTCGCGCATGTCGTTGAGGTCGAACTGACCCTTGCGCATCTTCTCGGCGGCGCGCGCGGCCTTCTCGGCGTCGATGTTCGCCGCGGCCTTCTCGACCAGCGAGACGATGTCGCCCATGCCGAGGATGCGGCCAGCGATCCGCGAGGGATAGAAGTCCTCCAGCGCATCGGTCTTTTCGCCGGTGCCGAGCAGCTTGATCGGCTTGCCGGTGACCGCGCGCATCGACAGCGCCGCGCCGCCGCGGCCGTCGCCGTCGATCCGGGTCAGCGCGATGCCGGTGAGGCCGACGCGCTGGTCGAACGAGCGGGCGAGATTGACCGCGTCCTGACCGGTCAGCGAATCCGCGACCAGCAGCACCTCGTGCGGGTTGGCGACCGCCTTGATCTCGGCGGCCTCCTTCATCATGTCCTCGTCGAGCGTGGTGCGGCCGGCGGTATCGAGCAGCACGACGTCATAGCCGCCGAGCTTGGCGGCCTCGATGGCGCGGCGCGCGATCTGCGGCGGCATCTGGCCGGCGACGATCGGCAGGGTCGGGATGTCCAGGTCGCGGCCGAGCACCGCGAGCTGCTCCATGGCGGCCGGACGGTAGACGTCGAGCGAGGCCATCAGCACCTTGCGCTTGTCGCGCTGGACCATGCGGCGGGCGAGCTTGGCCGTCGTGGTGGTCTTGCCGGAGCCCTGCAGGCCGACCATCATGATCGGCACCGGCGGCACCGCATTGAGGTCGATGGTCTGGCCGTCGTCGCCGAGCGTCTTGACCAGTTCGTCATGGACGATCTTCACGACCATCTGGCCGGGGGTGACCGACTTGACGACGGTGGCGCCGATCGCCTGCTCGCGCACGCGGTCAGTGAAGCTGCGGACAACCTCCAGCGCGACGTCGGCCTCGAGCAGCGCCCGACGGACCTCGCGCATCGCGGCGTCGACATCGGCCTCCGAGAGCGAACCGCGCCCCGTCAGCCGATCGAGAATGCCGCCAAGCCTTTCCGACAGATTGTCGAACAATGTCGTATCCTTTGCCCTTGTCGGGCGCTCGCTTCGTTGCCGCCCGTCATCGCCGCTTGCTGCGGCCCATGACGACTATATAGACCACGACCATATAGACCTCGGCCCGTCGGCCGAAACCGTCAGTCCAAACACGTTTGCGCCCGAGGGCGCACAGCGCTGTCGGGCGTTGACCTCCGGCCTCCAGGACCGGGCGGTGGCTCGAAAAGACGAAACTTTCCGAAATTCGGCCGGGTTAAACCCCCCGGAGGCGGAAAAGTCAAGGAAACTTGCGCGCTGCGCGCCGTTGCCGGACCCAGAGTGGCGCCTTACCTCTTGCGCTAGTTTAGCTTTCCCATTGCGAGGACACCCTTGCTGCGCCGTTCCAGGACCTATTCCGGCCCCGTCACCGACCATTTCGACGGCAAGCGCTTCTACGATCCCGACGGCGTTCCGCCCAAATCCCTCGCCCAGGTGCTGCGCTGGCAGTTCGACCGCAACGGCAAGCGCTCGCGCTGGCCCGCCTGGGCGCCGAGCCCGCATGCGGATACCCCGCCGCACCGGATCGAGGGCGAGACGGTGCGGCTGTCGTTCATCGGCCATGCCAGCTGGCTGGTCCAGACCGGCGGGCTGAACATTCTGATCGATCCCGTCTGGTCGGAGCGGGTCTCGCCGCTCTCGTTCGCGGGTCCGAGGCGGCACAACGATCCCGGCATCGCCTTCGAGGCGCTGCCGCATATCGACGTCGTGCTGGTCTCGCACGGGCATTACGATCATCTCGACATCCGCACGCTTTCGAAGCTGACGGCGCGTTTCGCGCCGCGCGTGGTGACGCCGCTCGGCAACGATCTCACCATGACCGATGCCGATGCGAAGATTCGCGCCGAGGCCTATGACTGGCACGACCGCGTGACGCTCAACGACGAGGTCGCGGTCACGCTGGTACCGACCCGGCACTGGACCGCGCGCGGCATCTTCGATCGCAACAAGGCGCTGTGGGCGAGCTTCGTGCTGGAGACCCCGCGCGGCAGGCTCTACATCGTCTGCGATTCCGGCTACGGCACGGGCAAGCATTTCCGCCGGGTCGCCGAAGCGCATGCGCCGCTGCGGCTCGCAATCCTGCCGATCGGCGCCTATGAGCCGCGCTGGTTCATGCGCGACCAGCACATGAACCCCGAGGATGCCGTGCAGGCGTTACAAGATTGCGGCGCCGAGACCGCGCTGGCGCATCATCACGGCACGTTCCAGCTGACGGACGAAGCGATCGACGCGCCTGTCCACGCGCTGCATGCGGCGCTTGATTCCGCCGGCATTCCACGCGAGCGGTTCAGCGTGCTGAAGCCGGGGCAGGTGGTGGAGATCTAACTCGCCGCCGCTACAAAACAGGTGTCGTCCCGGCCTTGAGCCGGGACCCATAACCACCGAACGTAATGTTGCGAAGGCTAGTTGCCCCATTTCGCGCGACGACACCCGCCGCGGAGTATGGGTCCCGGCTCAAGGCCGGGACGACATCGAGTTTGTAGCAGCGGTGTCGGCTCACGGCTTGGCGTGAGTACGCCGCGGAGGCTGGGGGGCTTTACTGCCCCGCCTTGATCGCCCAGGTCACGCTGACCGTGACCGACAGCGTCTCCTCGCCCTGTGCCACCGGCGTCGGCGCCCCGGCGGCCATCGGTGCGGCGAACGTCTTGGCGCGGAACACCGGGGTGGGCGCGCCGTCCTCGGCGATGTTGAGTGGCTGGCCCAGCGTGACGCCGGCGGCCTTGGCGTAGATCTCGGCCTTGCGGCGCGCGTCGGCGACGGCCTTCTCGCGCGCCTGGTCGAGCAGCTTGGACGGCTCGGCGACGCTGAAGAAGACGTTGCCAACATCATTGGCGCCTGCGGCCACGACCGTATCGATCACGTTCGCCACCTTGGCGATGTCGTGCACCTTGATGGTGACGCGGTTGCTGGCGCGATAGCCGGTCACGGCCGGCTGTCCCGGCCGGTTCTGGGCATATTGCGGCTGCAGCGACAGCCGCGAAGTCTGAACGTCCTTGTCGGCGATCCCCGCCGTCTTCAGGGACTGCAGCACCTTCGCCATGGCCACGTTGTTGGCCTCGGCGGCCTCGCGCGCGGTCTTGGCATCGGAGGCGACGCCGGCATCGATCTGCGCCAGATCCGGCGGCGCCTGCACGCTGCCCTCGCCGCTGACGGTGATCGCCGGCGTGTCCTGCCGAGCGATGTCGTCCGCCAGCGCAGGCAGAGCGGCGGAGGCCATCATCGCGGCAACGAGCAGCGGTCTGAGCATCATGGCGCTCACTTCAACGGCACGTAGACGTTGATGACGAGCTTGTCCTCGGCCGTCTTCAAGGGATCGGTCAGGTACTCCTCGATGAAGGTGTCCTTGGCCTCCAGCCGGCGCTCGTCGAGATGGTTGGTGATCGCCTCGTAGGTGTTGTCCATGTTGTCGTAGGAGCCGCGATGGACGAACTTAAGCGCCTTGCCTTCGGGCGACTGGCCGATGCTCATGCCCTTGCCGAGCGTCTTCGGCTCCTGGTCGATCGGCATCTCCGCCAAATAAGTGAAGCCGTTGTCATCGGTCGAGGTGTAGACGATCATACCGTTGCCGGCCGGCTTGACGCCCTGCTTGTCGAGGGTCGTCGACAGCGCCTTGAAGGAGTCGATCAGCGTGTCGAACGCATTGTCCCAGTTGGCGGTGCCCTTCACGAGCACGACCTTCTTGGCCTCGAGCTTGATCTCTTCGCCAAAGGCGTCGGCCGCCTGGCTCGGCGCGGCGGCTGGCGGAGTGGCTGGTGCCTGGGCCGCGGGCGACGATGACGGGCTCGCGCTGGCGGCGGGGGTCGGGGACGGGCTGGCGGAGGCAGCGGGCAACGCCGAGGGGGCCGGGGTGGCGCTCGGCGCCGGGGCGGGCGAGGCTGAGGCCGCCGGAGCCGGGGAGGCGGACGGCGCCTGCGCCCGGGCGAGCGGGCCACCCAGCGCCAACGCGACCGTGCCCACGGCCAGAACAAGGCGGAACGTGCTGAGATTCATTCGACTATTCTCCAGTGCCGTGCTGCTCCTGCGCAGGGCGCGTGCCGGCGAACATGCGGTCCTAACATGCCCGGCGGCGCGGCGTCCCATGACAGATGCGTCATGTCCCCCTGCGGACTGGTCAATGCGGCGCCTTTCGCCATATAAGGCGGACACAATTTGGATATTTTCATGAGCCCGCTGGCCAACCACAGCTTCGTCAAGATGAACGGGATCGGCAACGAAATCGTCGTGCTGGATCTGCGCGACGTGAAGCATGTCGTCACGCCGGACGAGGCGCGGGCGGTTGCATCGCGCGTACCTTACGACCAGATGATGGTGCTGCAGCGGCCACGGTTCGATGGCACCGAGGCCTTCATCCGCATCTACAACAATGACGGCTCGGAATCCGGCGCCTGCGGCAACGGCATGCGCTGCGTGGTGAGCCAGGTGTTCGGCAAGACCGGGCAGACCAGCGCGACGTTCGAGACCCGCGCCGGCCTGTTGAACTGCTGGCAGGGGCCGGCGCCCGATCTCTACACTGTCGACATGGGCGTGCCGAGGTTCGGCTGGCAGGACATTCCCCTGGCCGAGGAGTTCCGCGACACCCGCTACATCGAGCTGCAGATCGGCCCGATCGACGCGCCGATCCTGCATTCGCCGTCGGTCGTCAGCATGGGCAATCCGCACGCTGTGTTCTGGGTCGACAACGACGTCAATTCCTATGACCTCGAGCGCTTCGGGCCGCTCTTGGAAAACCACCCGATCTTCCCGGAGCGGGCCAACATCACGCTGGCCCAGATCGTCGACCGCGACCACATCACGATGCGCACCTGGGAGCGCGGCGCGGGACTGACCCGGGCCTGCGGCTCGGCGGCGTGTGCGACCGCGGTCGCCGCCGCCCGGCTGAAGCGCGCCAACCGGCTCGTGCACATGACGCTGCCGGGCGGCGAGCTGACGATCGAGTGGCGCGAGCGCGACGACCACGTGTTGATGACGGGCACCGCGACGTTCGAGTTCGAGGGCCGGTTTGAGCCAGCGCTGTTCGCCAGCGTCGCATGAGCGTCGATGTCGTCACCTTCGGCTGCCGGCTCAACGCGTTCGAGTCCGAGCTGATCGCGCGCCATGTCGAGGCAGCGGGGGCGGACGACACCATCGTCATCAACAGCTGCGCTGTCACCAACGAGGCCGTGGCGCAGGCGCGGCAATCGATCCGCAAATTGAAGCGCGAGCGCCCTTACGCGCGCATCGTCGTGACTGGTTGCGCGGCGCAGACGCAGGCCGACATGTTCGCTGCGATGCCTGAAGTCGATCGCGTGATCGGCAATGACGACAAGCTGCGGCCGGACGCCTGGCGCGCGACTACGCAGGTGCTGGCTGCGCCCCGCTTCGGCATCGATGCGACCGAAAAGGTCGCCGTCTCCGACATCATGGCCGTCACCGAGATGGCGCCGCATCTGGTCGACGGCTTCCAGCGCGGCCTGCCGCGGGTGTTCGTCCAGGTGCAGAACGGCTGCGACCATCGCTGCACCTTCTGCATCATCCCCTACGGCCGCGGCAATTCACGCTCGGTGCCGATGGGGGCGGTGGTCGATCAGGTGCGAACGCTGGCTGAGCGCGGCCATGCTGAGATCGTGCTGACCGGCGTCGATCTCACCAGCTACGGCGCCGACCTGCCCGGCACGCCGAAGCTCGGCCTGCTGGTGAAACAGATCCTGCGCCACGTGCCGGAGCTGAAACGGTTGCGCATCTCCTCGATCGATTCGATCGAGGCCGATGCCGACCTGCTCGATGCGCTCGCCGACGATGCCCGGCTGATGCCGCACCTGCATCTGTCATTGCAGGCCGGCGACGACCTGATCCTGAAGCGTATGAAGCGGCGGCATGTGCGCGCGGACGCGATCGCGTTCTGCGACCAGGTGCGTCGGCTGCGGCCGGACATCGCGCTCGGCGCTGATCTGATCGCAGGCTTTCCAACCGAGACGGAGGAGATGTTTACGCGCTCGCTCGACCTCGTCGAGGCATGCGGCCTGACGCTCCTGCACGTCTTTCCCTATTCGCCGCGCCCGGGCACGCCGGCCGCGCGCATGCCGCAGGTGGATGGCGCCGTCATCCGTGATCGCGCGCGTCGGCTGCGCGCAGTGGGGGAGGCTGCGTTGCGGCGGCGGCTGGATGCCGAGATCGGCTGCGCGCGTGAAGTTCTTATCGAGAGTGCGACGCAGGGCAGGACGGAGCATTATCTGCCGGTGTCAGTCACGGGTGCCGAGCCGGGCTCAGTGCAGCGGCTGGTGATCGCCGGCCATGATGGCGGAAAACTGTCAGCCCCACCCTCGGTGTCATCGCCCGGCTTGACCGGGCGATCCAGTACGCCGCGGCCTCTTGGTCAATAATAACCGCCTCTGGAATACTGGATCGCCCGGTCGAGCCGGGCGATGACAGCTGTGGTGTGGGCGAGAGTGCAGGGTCTCACTTGCGTCCGAGACGCTTCACTCCCCATTCCACCCGCACAGCCGCAGCCGCTCATGCATGTGCAGCGGCGCCGGCGCAACCACCTGCACCGGCGGCTTGTTCTTCGAGAGCGGGATGGAAATCTCCCGCGCATGCAGATGCAGCCGCGGCTCGCCGAAGCGCGGGCCGTTGCCGTAGATGTTGTCGCCTATGATCGGCCAGCCGGACGCGGCGGAATGCACGCGGAGTTGGTGGGTGCGGCCGGTGATGGGTTCCATGGCAAGCCAGGTGAGCTTGGGTGCCTTGCCTGATGAGGCCGCGCTCTCGCCAGTGGCGCGATCTGCTCCCTCCCCCCTTGCGGGGGAGGGTCGGGGTGGGGGGTGGCTCCGGGCGGCAATGCCCGTGGGGACCCCCACCCCCGACCCCTCCCCGCAAGGGGGAGGGGAGGTCGTGCCACAAGTGGGAGGTGAGCTTGGCGATGGGTCGGCCGCAGCGACAGCGTACGACCGCCCCAGCACCCGCCACTTCGTCACCGCCGGCTGCCCGCTCGGATCAGGCTTCTGCCACCAGCCGCGCTCGGCGTTGAGCTTGCCCAGCGGCAGCTCGATCACGCCTTCGTCAGCCTCCGGGCCGCCCTCGACCACGGCCCAATAGGTCTTCGAAATCTTGCCGTGCTTGAACAAAAGCCCGAGCGACGCCGTTGCCTTGCGATGGCGGCCGAGCACGAGGCAGCCGGAGGTTTCCTTGTCGAGCCGATGTGCCAGCACCGGCGGGCGCGGCAGGCCAAAGCGCAGGGCGTCGAACGAGGCTTCGAGGTTCGGGCCGCCCTTCGGTCCCTTGTGCACGGGAATGCCGGCGGGCTTGTCGATCACCAGCATCAGCCCGTCGCGGTGAAGCACGCGGGCCAGCATCTCCTCGTCGGTGGGTTGGTTAATGTCCATGGAAACCGTAACGCCGGTGTGAGCTTTCGTTTGGAAGAGGAAAGGGCTAACACCACGCCATGAACGATACCACCTCCGAAACACCCAAGCGGTCGTGGTGGCGGCGGCTGTCGGACGGCCTGAAGCGCACCTCCGGCGCGCTCGGCACCGCCGTGGCCGACCTCGTCACCAAGCGCAAGCTCGACCGCGCGATGCTCGATGACATCGAGGACGTGCTGCTGCGCGCCGATCTCGGCACCCAGGTCGCCGCCCGGATCGCCGAGGCCGTCGGCGCGGGCCGCTACGACAAGGCGATCAGCGCCGACGAGGTCAAGGCCGTCGTCGCGACCGAGGTCGAGAAGGTGCTGTCGCCGGTTGCGAAGCCGCTGACGATCGAGCCTGGTCACAAGCCGTTCGTCATCCTCGTCGTCGGCGTCAACGGCTCGGGCAAGACCACCACCATCGGCAAGCTGGCGCAGAAATTCGCCTCCGAGGGCAAGCACGTCATGCTGGCTGCGGGCGACACCTTCCGAGCGGCAGCGATCGAGCAGCTTAAGGTGTGGGGCGAGCGCACCAAGGCGCCTGTCATCGCCGGCGCGCAAGGCTCGGATTCCGCCAGCCTCGCCTTCAATGCCATCACAGCGGCCAAGGAGCAGGGCCGCGACATCCTGCTGATCGACACCGCCGGCCGGCTGCAGAACAAGGCCGAGCTCATGAACGAACTCGAAAAGGTCGTGCGTGTCATTCGCAAGGTCGACGCCTCGGCGCCGCACGCGGTGCTGCTCGTGCTCGATGCCACCGTGGGACAGAATGCGCTGTCGCAGGTCGAGGCGTTCCATCGTACGGCTGGCGTCACGGGCCTGGTCATGACCAAGCTCGACGGCACGGCGCGCGGCGGCATCCTCGTGGCGCTGTCGGAGAAGTTCAAGCTGCCGGTGCACTTCATCGGCGTCGGCGAGGGCGTCGACGATCTGCAGCCGTTCGCGGCGAAGGATTTCGCGCGGGCGATCGCCGGCATCGAGGACTGACGCGCGGCCCTTGCTGGTCAGCGACATCTGACGGAACTACTGGATCAGCCATAGGCGGCTGATGACAGCCAACGGGACATGGAATGGACAAGACCCAGCCGCATCCGCTGTTCAAGCTCGCGACCGAACTCGGTCCGCTGATCGTGTTCTTCTTCGTCAACGCCAAGTTCAATCTGTTCGCCGCGACTGGCGCCTTCATGGTCGCGATCATCGCGGCGCTGATCGCGTCCTATGTCGTGACTAGGCACATTCCGCTGATGGCGCTGGTCACTGCCGTGGTCGTGATCGTGTTCGGCACGCTGACGCTGGTGCTGCACGACGAGACCTTCATCAAGGTCAAGCCGACCATCATCTACGGCCTGTTCGCGGCCGTGCTCGGCGGCGGGCTGGTGTTCAACCGCTCGTTCATCGCGATCATGTTCGATCAGATGTTCAACCTGACGCCGGCCGGCTGGCGCATCCTCACCTTCCGCTGGGCGCTGTTCTTTGCCGGAATGGCGGTGCTGAACGAGATCATCTGGCGCACGCAGAGCACGGATTTCTGGGTCGGCTTCAAGGCGTTCGGCGTGCTGCCGCTGACCATGATCTTCGCCATCGCCCAGATGCCGCTGATCAAGCGCTACCATCAGGACCCGGCCTCGCTGGAAGCCAGCGACGCGGCGGAAGGCGATGTGAGCAAGGGGTAGCTTTCTCAGAGCCGTCATTCCGGGGCGCTCGCGTCAGCGAGCGAACCCGGACTCTCGAGGTTCCGGGTTCAATGCTCCGCATTGCCCCGGAACGACGATCGCAGCTGAAATTCGTGAGGCACTGCGCGCGCGCCTCATCCCCACTGTCATCATCCGCGAAAGCGGATGATCCAGTACGCCGCGGCAGTCGTGATTCACAATGCTGTCACGGCGTACTGGATCGCCCGGTCAAGCCGGGCGATGACAGCGGGGGTGGACGGACAGCTTGCTCGAAATGACGAGCAATTTATTGGCTCGCATCCAGCCGACTAACCCCCCGCCTTCAGTGCCTTCTCGATTTCCGGCTTCAGCACCGCGTCGATGTTCTGCGCCGTGATCGGGCCGACCAGCTTGTAGACGATGGTGCCCTCGCGCCCCACCACGAACGTCTCCGGCACGCCGTAGACGCCCCATTCGATGCCGGCGCGGCCGTTGCCGTCGACGCCGACGAAATCGTAGGGATTGCCGTAGCGGCCGAGGAAGCGGCGGGCGTTGTCGGCGGCGTCCTTGTAGTTGATGCCGATGATCTGAAAGCGCTTGTCGCGGCCGAGATCGACCAGCAGCGGCGCCTCGTCATGGCAGGGCACGCACCACGAAGCCCAGACGTTGACGATGCTGACCTTGCCCTTCAGCGCGGCCGGGTCGAGTCCCGGAATGACGGCGCCGTCCCTCGCGAGCTCGGGCAGCGGCGGCAGCGGCGTGGCTGGCGCGGGGCGGCCGATCAGCGCCGAGGGAATCCGCGAGGGGTCGCCATTGCCGAGCCGAAACCAGAACAGCGCCGCCAGCCCGAGAAACACCACGAGCGGCAGCAGCATCAACAGCGAGCGCCGTCGCGGCGCGGCCTCGGGGGCGGTCTGGTCGGTCATTGCATGTCCGTGGCGGCGCGGCCGGAGCGGCGGCTGATGCCGCTGTCCTCGAGCGCGCGCAGCCGCGCCTTCTGGGTGCGGTAGTCGATCGCGATCCAGGCGATCAGCAGCACGACGACGAGGGCTGCGGCGAGGTACGAGGTGGCGATAAACGAGGTGTAGGGGCCGAGGTCCATGTCAGGCGGCTCCCACGATCTGGCTGGTTGCGCCGCCGGACGGCGCGCTGCCCTGATAAGACCGCGCCTGCATCATCTGCAGGCTGCGCACGCGCCGGCGCAGGATCTCGTTGCGCATGGCTGCAACGTGCAGGGTGATGAACAGGAACGAGAAGCCGATCGCCATCACCAGGAGCGGGATCAGGAAGGCCTTGTCGAGCGCAGGTCCGCCCATCCGCATCACCGAGGCCGGCTGGTGCAGCGTGTTCCACCAGTCGACCGAGAACTTGATGATCGGCAGGTTGATCGCGCCAACCAATGTCAGAACCGCGGCGGCGCGCGCGGCGCGCGTGGGATCCTCGACCGAGCGCCACAGCGCTATCAGGCCGAGATACATCAGGAACAGGATCAGCACCGAGGTCAGCCGGGCGTCCCACTCCCAATAGGTGCCCCACATCGGCCGACCCCACAGCGAGCCGGTCAGCAGGGCGAGAAAGGTGAAGCTGGCGCCGATCGGCGCGGCAGCCTTGGCGGCGACATCGGCGAGCGGATGCCGCCACACCAGCGTGCCGAGCGAGGCGATGCTCATGACGCCCCAGACGAACATCGACAGCCACGCATTGGGTACGTGGATGAACATGATCTTGACGGTCGCGCCCTGCTGGTAGTCGTCGGGCGCCAGCGCCGACAGGTACAGGCCGGCGGCCAGCAGCGCGACGGTGACCAGCGCCAGCCACGGCAAGAGGCGCGCGGCCAGCGCGAGGAACCTGGTGGGATTGGCGAGGTCGATCAGCGACATGAGGCCCTTGTTAAAGGCGGAAACGTTTACAGTCCATCAGCACAGGACAGCTCGGCAAGAGTTGATCATGGTCAAACCCCGCCGGTGTTCCGTTAGTCCAGGCCGTTGCGCAGGCTGGTTGCGGCTGCGAACGGGCCGATCACGAAGCTGACCAGCGACAAGGCGCAGAGGATCGAGAACGGCGCGCCGAACGGCAGCGGGCCGACGATGGCCGCCTGCGACGCCGCGACGCCGAAGATCAGCACCGGGATCGACAGCGGCAGGACCAAAACGGCCAGCAGCAGGCCGCCACGGGACATCGTCACCGCCAGTGCTGCGCCGATCATGCCGATGAAGGTCAGCGCCGGCGTGCCGGCCAGCAGGGTCAGGGCGACGGCGCCGGTGGCGGTGGCGTCGAGGTTCAGCAGCAGGCCGAGCACGGGCGTGGCGATCACCAGCGGCAGCCCGGCGGCCAGCCAGTGCGCCAGCGCCTTGGCGGCGCAGGCGAACTCCAGCGGCGTCCGGCTCATGATGATCAGGTCGAGCGAGCCGTCCTCGTGGTCCGCGGTGAACAGGCGGTCGAGCGTCAGCAGGCTGGCGAGCAGGGCGCCGAGCCAGAGGATCGCCGGGCCGAGGCGGGTGAGCAGGGCGAGATCCGGGCCGACGGCAAACGGCATCAGCACGACCACGGTGAGGAAGAACAGCACGCCAATCAGCGCACCGCCGCCAATGCGTAGCGCGATCCGGATGTCGCGGCGGATGAGGGCACCGAGGGCGGTCATTGGAAAAGAGCCCTGATGAGAAATGCTTGGGAGCGACGCTGCTGCTCCGAACTCGCTGCGCTCCCCTCCCCCCTGCGGGGAGGGGTTGGGGGTGGGGGTCCACACGGGCAGTCTTTGCTGGGACCCCCACCCCCGACCCCTCCCCGCAAGGGGGAGGGGGGCGCACCGATGTCGCGGTGAAAAATTGCCTGTCCCATAAACATCAGCTCAGTTTCCAATCCGCAGTTCGCGTGTGTCGATGCCGAGCGGCCCGTGCGTGGCGGCGACGATCAGCCCACCCGTTGCTAGATGCTCGCGCATCAGGCCGGCGAACATCGCCTGTCCGGTGACGTCGAGTGCCGCGGTCGGCTCGTCGAGCAGCCAGAGCAGGCGGGGCACGGCGAGGAGGCGGGCCAGGGATAGGCGGCGGCGCTGGCCGGCGGAGAGGTAGCCCGCGGGCAGATCAATCGCGTGCGCGATGCCGACGGCCGCGAGGCAATCCGGGATCGGGCGCGTCATTCCGCCGCCGAGGAAGTCGGCCCAGAATGTCAGGTTCTCACGCACGCTGAGCGCCGGCTTCAGCGCGTCGCGGTGGCCGAGATAATGCGCCTGCTCTGGCACCGTCAGCTCGCCCCCGCCGCCCTCGATGGCGATCGTGCCGCCGGTCGGCAGCAGGAGGCCCGCGATCAGCCGCAGCAGCGAGGTCTTGCCGGCGCCATTGTGCCCGGTCACGGCCAGCGCCTCGCCCGCGCGCGCCTCGAAGGCAAGACCGGCAAACACCTCGCGGCCGCCGCGCACGCATCTGACGTCGTGTCCGAACAGCCTCGGAGACGGTGGTGGAGACTGCTGCATGGCGCGTCGTGACAGCCCTTACGAAATTGATGGCTAGCGTGCGAGAATTTGTGGGTGATGCCACGCCGGGACTTGATTGTCTCTGTAGCGACGCAGTTAGAAAGCTTCTATAAGCCCGACCTTGATGCAGCACACAATCGGCCGCTGCAAGCCATCCGGCGCCTCGCGCTGACGGTTCGAAAATACCCCCTCAGGGTATACAGATCAATTGGGATTCCCACGCATGACCTCGCTCGACAGCTTCAAGTGTCGCAAGACCCTCAAGGTCGGAACGAAGAGCTACATCTATTACAGCTTGCCCACAGCCGAGAAGAACGGTCTCAAGGACATCTCGAAGCTGCCGTACTCGATGAAGGTGCTGCTCGAGAACCTCCTGCGTAACGAGGACGGCCGCACCGTCACCAAGGACGACATCGTCGCGGTGTCGAAATGGCTGCGCAAGAAGTCGCTGGAGCACGAGATCGCCTTCCGCCCGGCGCGTGTGCTGATGCAGGATTTCACCGGCGTGCCGGCGGTCGTCGACCTCGCCGCCATGCGCAACGCCATGCAGAAGCTCGGCGGTGACGCCGAGAAGATCAATCCGCTGGTCCCGGTCGATCTCGTCATCGACCACTCGGTGATCGTGAACTACTTCGGTGACAACAAGGCGTTCGGCAAGAACGTCGCCGAGGAGTACAAGCAGAACCAGGAGCGCTACGAATTCCTGAAGTGGGGCCAGAAGGCGTTCTCGAACTTCTCCGTCGTGCCCCCGGGCACCGGCATCTGCCACCAGGTCAATCTCGAATACCTGGCGCAGACGGTCTGGACCAAGAAGGAGAAGATGACGGTCGGCCGGACCAAGGGCACCTTCGAGGTCGCCTATCCGGACTCGCTGGTCGGCACCGATTCGCACACCACCATGGTCAACGGTCTGGCCGTGCTCGGCTGGGGCGTCGGCGGCATCGAGGCAGAGGCCTGCATGCTCGGCCAGCCGCTGTCGATGCTGCTGCCTGACGTCGTCGGCTTCAAGCTGACCGGCGCGCTCAAGGAAGGCGTCACCGCGACCGACCTGGTGCTGACCGTCACCCAGATGCTGCGCAAGCTCGGCGTGGTCGGCAAGTTCGTAGAGTTCTTCGGCCCCGGCCTCGACCATCTCTCGGTCGCCGACAAGTCGACCATCGCCAACATGGCCCCCGAATACGGCGCGACCTGCGGCTTCTTCCCGGTCGACACAGCCACCATCGACTATCTCAAGACCTCCGGCCGCAAGGGCCCGCGCGTTGCGCTGGTCGAGGCCTATGCCAAGGCGCAGGGCCTGTTCCGCACCGCCAAGTCGGCCGACCCGGTGTTCACCGAGACGCTGAACCTCGATCTCGGCGACGTCGTGCCGTCGATGGCCGGTCCGAAGCGTCCCGAGGGCCGCATCGCGCTCCCCGCGGTGGCCGAGGGTTTTGCGACCGCGCTGGCCGGTGAGTACAAGAAGCCGGACGCCGCCGAGCAGCGCTTCGCGGTCGAGGGCAAGGACTTCGACATTGGCCATGGCGATGTCGTCATCGCCGCCATCACCTCCTGCACCAACACCTCAAACCCGAGCGTGCTGATCGGCGCTGGCCTCTTGGCCCGCAACGCCGCCGCCAAGGGCCTGAAGGCCAAGCCCTGGGTGAAGACCTCGCTGGCCCCGGGTAGCCAGGTGGTTGCCGAGTACCTCGCGAACTCGGGCCTGCAGAAGGACCTCGACAAGGTCGGCTTCAACCTGGTCGGCTTCGGCTGCACCACCTGCATCGGCAATTCGGGTCCGCTGCCGGAGGAGATCTCGAAGTCGATCAACGACAATGGCGTGGTCGCGGCGGCGGTGCTCTCGGGCAACCGCAACTTCGAAGGCCGCGTCTCGCCGGACGTGCAGGCCAATTATCTGGCCTCGCCGCCGCTGGTCGTCGCCTACGCGCTGGCCGGCACGGTGACCAAGGATCTCGCGGTCGAGCCGATCGGCATCGGCAAGGACAAGAAGCCGGTCTACCTGAAGGACATCTGGCCGACGACGAAGGAGGTCAATGACTTCGTCAAGAAGTTCGTCAAGGCCTCGATCTTCAAGAAGCGCTACGCCGACGTGTTCAAGGGCGACACCAACTGGCGCAAGATCAAGACCGTCGAGAGCGAGACCTATCGCTGGAACATGTCGTCGACCTACGTGCAGAATCCGCCGTATTTCGAGGGCATGAAGAAGGAGCCGGAGCCGATCAAGGACATCGTCGAGGCCCGCGTGCTGGCGCTGTTCGGCGACAAGATCACCACCGACCACATCTCGCCGGCCGGCTCGATCAAGCTGACCTCGCCCGCCGGCAAGTTCCTCAGCGAGCACCAGGTCCGCCCGGCCGACTTCAACCAGTACGGCACCCGCCGCGGCAATCACGAGATCATGATGCGCGGCACCTTCGCCAACATCCGCATCAAGAACTTCATGCTCAAGGGCGCCGACGGCAACATCCCCGAGGGCGGCCTGACCAAGCACTGGCCCGACGGCGAGCAGATGTCGATCTACGACGCCGCCATGAAGTACCAGGAAGAAGGCGTGCCACTGGTGGTGTTCGCCGGCGCCGAATATGGCAACGGCTCGTCGCGTGACTGGGCGGCCAAAGGCACCCGCCTGCTCGGCGTTCGCGCCGTGATCTGCCAGAGCTTCGAGCGCATCCATCGTTCGAACCTGGTCGGCATGGGTGTGCTTCCGCTCACCTTCCAGGAGGGCACGTCGTGGTCGTCGCTCGGCCTCAAGGGCGGCGAGAAGGTCACCATCAAGGGTCTCCAAGGTGATCTCAAGCCGCGCCAGACCCTGACCGCGGAGATTGTCTCGGCCGACGGTGCAGCGCAGCAGGTGCCGCTGCTCTGCCGGATCGATACGCTGGACGAGCTCGACTACTATCGCAACGGCGGCATCCTGCACTACGTGCTGCGCAAGCTGGCCGCTTAACCAAAGCGCCATGCGACAGTTTGGCTCACTCTGAAGTGAGTGGCGGGTGATGAAGGAGGCGGCCTATGACAAGGCCGCCTCCTTTGCATTTTCGGTCTGTTAACTACGAGGACGGCATCGCGTATGTGGAGACGCGCCAGGGCACAGCGGACGGTGGTCCAGACGGGACAGTGGCGATGAGTGGACAGATGTCGTGGTGGTCGCGCGCGGCGCTTTGTGTCTGTGCGGTCATTGCTTTCGTCCGGCCGGCCTCCGCCGACCCCCGTGCAGTGATCGAACTTTTCACCTCGCAGGGCTGCTCGTCCTGTCCGCCGGCCGACAAGGTGCTGGGCGAGCTCGCGAGAGATCCCAACATCATCGCGCTGTCCCTGCCGATCGACTACTGGGACTATCTCGGCTGGAAGGATACTCTGGCCGATTCCCGCTTCACCGCCCGTCAGCGCGCTTACTCGCGCGCGCGCGGCGACCGCGAGGTCTATACGCCCCAGGCCGTGGTCAACGGCTCGGTTCACGTCATCGGCAGCGACCGCGAGGCGATCGAAGGCGCGATCGAGGAGACCGCCCAGGCTGGCAACGCGATGTCGGTGCCGGTCCGGCTCTCCATCGAAGGGCAGGAGCTCACCGTCTCGGTGGCCGCGGCGACCGAGCATACTCTGCGCAAGCATGGCGAGGTCTGGGTCTGCTCCATCGCGCGCGCCGTTCCGATCCAGGTCGGGCGCGGCGAAAACAGCGGGCGGGAGCTGACCTACTACAATGTCGTTCGCAGTCTGCTGAAGCTCGGCGACTGGAACGGCACGTCGGTCAGCTGGAGTGTGCCGCTGGAGAAAATCGCCCGCGAGGGCGTCGATGGCGCGGTCGTCTATGTGCAGGACGGCAGCCGTGATCGCCCCGGTCCCATGCTCGGCGCCGCCTATTCCGAACTGCACTAGCGCTCGCGCCCCCGCCGCTAACAATCTGGATTTGAGCCGAGGCTGTCGACGGTTGTGAAAGCCGTTCGCTGAACGGACGACGCTTGCTGTCGCCAAAAAGCAAAAGGACCAACTCGCGTTGGCCCTTTGCCATTACTTGTGAATAGACCCGATCCTGACGACCCCGGGGGGCTGGGGGCTGAGGAATCCGGAACCGAAAGGACCGGGCCAACGCACACGAATCTTATGCCTAACGTCGGGGGCGCTCCCTGGGCGGAAAGACGGCGCGATTATGATTCCGCTAACGATCCCGTGACGCTGACGTGTTGCCGGAACCGCTTCTGTCGTTGGCGCAGCCGAACTTCAATAATGAAAACGGCCCCTTGCGGCTTCGTCCGGTTGGCGCGATCATGTCACAGAGATGACAGGAGGACACTCATGAACCTCACGCCGGAGGATGCCGATCCCAGCGAGAATCGCGCGGCGGCGCGTAGCGCGGCCGTGGCGCCCAACCGGGTGACGTTCGACAGGCTCGAGCTGAACCGCATCCTCAATCTGTACGGTCGCATGGTTGCCGACGGCGAGTGGCGGGACTACTCGATCGATTTCCTGCGCGACCGCGCCGTCTTCTCCGTCTTCCGCCGGGCCTCCGAGGTGCCGCTCTACCGCATCGAGAAGGACCCGCGTCTGGCGCGCAAGCAGGGCATGTACAGCGTGATCTCGGCGACCGGATTGATCCTGCGCCGCGGCCATGAGCTTGAGCGGGTGCTGCTGGCGATCGCGCCGAAGCCGGCGCTGGTTTGAGCGGGACGGTCCCTGCGCGAGCGACGCGCTCAAGCGGGAATGTCGCTGCTTCCGGCGCCGAGTGACAGCTGCATCATGACCGTATCCAGCCAGCGCCCGAACTTCAGGCCAACGCTCGGATGGGTGCCAATCATCTGGAAGCCGCAGGCGGTATGCAGCCCGACCGAGCCGGCATTGGCGGAGTCGCCGATCACGGCGATCATCTGGCGGAAGCCCTTCTCCTCGCACGCGGCGATCAGCTGCCGCATGAGCCGCATGCCGATGCCGCGGCGCTGGCTTGCCGGCGCCAGATAGATGGAATTCTCGACCGTGAAGCGATAGGCGGGGCGCGGCCGGTACGGCCCGGCATAGGCATAGCCCACCACCTGCCCATCCAGCACGGCGGCGAAATAGGGAAAGTCGCCGTCAGTCAGCGCCCGGAAGCGGCGGGTCATCTCGGCCAGATCAGGAGGGTCCAGCTCGAACGTGGCGGTGCCCTCGCGGACGGCTTGGCCGTAGATCGCGGTGATGGCGGAAAGGTCGGCTTCGGTGGTCGGGCGAATGTCGATGCTGGACATGTCCGGAACATACCAGCGCGCGAAAGCTGTTCAACCTCCGCCGAACAGGGCTCCGTTTTGTCGTGCAGAGATGCCGCCCAGGTGGAGCGGTGCGCTCGTCCGTCTCTCCTTCGTCATGGCTGGGCTTGTCCCGGCCATCCACGTCGTTCCGGCGCGCTGGGAACCACGTGGATGCCCGGGCCTTCGCCGCGCCGAAGCGGCTTCGGCCGCGCAGGCGGGACAAGCCCGGGCATGACGGAGCAAACCGATTGCCAGCATTGTTCGTCGAGACAGCCCCGCCGGGTGCACGGGTGTTCCCGAAAAGAAAAGCCCCGGCGGTGAGGCCGGGGCTTTGAATCGTCGCTCGTCTTACGAGCGAATGGATCAGTCGCGCTGTCCGAGCAGCTGCAGCAGCAGCGTGAACAGGTTGATGAAGTTCAGGTACAGCGACAGGGCGCCCGTGATCGCTGCGCGCTCGGCGATGTCGCCGCCCGCGGAGGCGTAGCCGTAGATGTACTCGTTCTTCAGGCGCTGCGTGTCCCAGGCGGTCAGGCCAGCGAACACGAACACGCCGATCACCGAGACGATGAACTGCAGCATCGAGCTCGCCAGGAACAGGTTCACGAGGCTCGCCAGCACGATGCCGATCAGACCCATGAACAGGAACGAGCCGAAGCCGGTCATGTCACGCTTGGTCGTGTAGCCGTACAGGCTGAGCGCACCGAACGTCGCCGCGGTGATGAAGAACACCCGCACGATCGAGGTGTGCGTGTACACCAGGAAGATCGACGACAGCGACACGCCCATCAAGGCCGAGAACACCCAGAACAGGAGCTGCGCGGTCGACGGCGCCAGGCGGTTGATGCCGGCCGAGATCGCGAACACCATGACCAGGGGAGCCAGGATGAACAGCCACTTCAGCGGGCTCACGAACATCGCGTAGCCGAACTGCGTCAGGTAGGCGTTTCCGAACTTGAACACGCCGGCCGCCGGATCTCCGGTCACGGCCGCCATGTAGACGCCGAGCGCCGCGAGGCCGGTGATGGCCAAGCCGATGCTCATGTAGTTGTAGATGCGCAGCATGTAGGCGCGCAGACCGGCGTCGACGGTCGCGGCATCAGCGCGCCCGGCCACCCGGCCAAAGGGTGAAGCATAGTTGCGGTTGAGGTCCGACATGGTCGAATTCCCGTTGGTTGCCCGGCAGCCCGGTCCTGGCAGGACCGTTGGCCGGTTCTCGAAAAACCCTATCTCACAGAAGCCGCCATCGATATTAAATTTGCTTCATCGGCAAATTCGCCATCTTTTGGCAGATGTCTTTGGCAGCTCTCTGAGCGCATCTCCTAAATGGGAAACTAGCATATTTGGCGCAAGCTTCCACGCGCGGCTGAATGTCGCTCCGCGCGCGTTTGAGCCGTGAAAAGCCCGTTAACCGTGCGGCATGAGCGCACAATTGCACTAAAGGTTCCTGAGAACCGTGGCCGGCTTCTGGTTGAGCGCCAGCAGTGTACCGGCGAGGCCGAGGCCCACGGTCACCACCAGGGCCGCCAGCACGACCAGCGCGGCGCTGCCGGCCTGCCAGACGAAGCTCAGGGTCATCAGCCGGGTCACGATCAGCCATGCCGAGACGGATCCGGCGATCACGCCGAACGCGGCGGTCGCAAAGCCGATCATGAGATATTCGAGCGCATAGGCGCCGAGCAGCCGCAGGCGTGTGGCGCCCAGCGTCTTCAGGATCACCGCGTCATAGACCCGATGACGATGGCCCGCGGCCAGCGCGCCGCCCAGGACCAGGATGGCCGAGATCAGCGTCACCGCGCTGGCGCCGCGGATCGCGAGCGCGAGGTTGGAGACGACGGAGCCGACGGTCTCCATGACCTCGCGCACCCGCACACTGGTCACCATCGGGAAGGCATCGGCCACCTTGCGGATGACGCGCGCATCCTCGGCGGCATCGGAGCGCGACTCGGTCAACGTGGCCACGTGGGTGTGGGGCGCGCCCTTGAAGGCGTTCGGCGAGAACACCAGCACGAAATTGATGCCGAGACCCTGCCAGTCGATCGTGCGCATGTTGCCGATCTTCGCGGTGATGTCGCGCCCGAGCACGTTGACGACGATGTCGTCACCGAGCCTGAGGCCGAGGCCGTCGGCGATCCGTTTCTCGATCGAGACCAGCGGCGGGCCGCTGTAGGTATCGCCCCACCATTCGCCCTCGACGATCTTCGATCCCTTCGGGATCTCGCCGGTATAGGTGAGGCCACGGTCGCTCTGCAGCACCCATTCGGTGTCCGCGGTCGCCTTGAGGTCCTCGGCGCGCACGCCGCGAGCGGAGACGATCCGGCCGCGCAGCATCGGCACGTCGTCGACCGTGGACTGCGGCGCCAGCTCCCTGAGGAAGTCACGGAAGCGGCTGGCCTGGCCGGAGGGCACGTCGACGAAGAAGAACGACGGGGCCTGCTCCGGCAGCTGCGCCAGGAACTGCCGCCGCAGATTGCCGTCGATCTGGGTGATCGTGACCAGCACCGCGAGCCCCAGTCCGAGCGACAGCACCACCGACGGCGTCAGCGCGCCAGGCCGGTAGATGTTGCTGACGGCGAGCCGCAGCATCGGGAAGCGGCTGCGCGGCAAGGCGCGCGCCACCGCCATCACAATGGCGGCGATGCCGCGCAACAGCACGAACACCAGCGCGGCGGCCACCACGAACACCGCGGCAATCTTCTTGTCGTAGGACAAGCCGACCACGACCGCGATCAGCAGCGCGACGGTGCCCGCGATCAACGCCAGATAGCTCCAGCGCGGCCGGTGCCATTCGGCGATGACCGCCTCGCGAAACAGCGCCGCCACCGGCACGTCGCGGACCCGCCCCAGCGGCCACAGGCCGAATGCGAGCGCGGTGAGGAGGCCGTAGAGGAAAGACAGCGCCAGCTCGTCGGGGTGGACGGCGGGGATCACCGGCAACGGCAGAATCTTGCCGAACAGGCCGACGATGACGAAAGGCAGCGCGGCGCCGGCGCAGAGTCCGATGATCGAACCGATCGTCGCCAGCACCATCACCTGGATCAGATAGATGCCGAACACGTCGCGGCTGGTGGCGCCGAGCGCCTTGAATGCCGCGATCACCTCGGTCCGGCGGTCGACGTGGCTTTTGACGGCGTTGGCAACGCCGACACCGCCGACCAGGAGTGCGGCGAGGCCGACCAGGGTCAGGAATTGCGTGAAGCGGCCGATGGTCCGCTCCAGCTGCGGCGAGGCGTTGCTGCGGCTTCGGATCTCCCATCCGGCCTGCGGCAGGGTCTCGCGCGTATCGGCGATGAGGGCGGCGGCGGCACGGTCGTCGGTGGCGTTGTCAGGCAACCGGACCCGGTAGGTCCAGCGCACCAGGCTGCCGGGCTGCAGCAGCGGCGTGGCACGCAAGCCCTCCTCGCTGATCAGGAAGCGCGGCCCGAGGCCGATTCCGCCCGACAGCTTGTCCGGTTCGGCCTGCAGCGCGCTGCGGATCTGGAAACGCACGGTGTCGATGTTGACGATGTCGCCGACCTTGATGTCGAGGCGGGCCAGCAATGCCGGGTCGGCGGCGGCGCCGAACACGCCGTCGCGTTCGGCGAGCACATCGGCGATCGGCAGATCGGGCCGAAGCTCGGCCTTGCCGAGCAGCGGGTAGGCATTATCGACCGCCTTGAGCTCGACCAGCGCCAGCTTGGAATCGCCCGCCCGGACCATGGCCCGCAACGTCGCCGCCAGTGACACCCGGCCGCGCGAGCGCAGGAAGGCGATCTCCTCCGGCTTGGCCTCGCGTTGAAACAGCGAGAACGCGACGTCGCCGCCGAGCAAGGTTCGGCCCTCGCGGACGAGGCCGTCATTGAGGCTCGCCGCCACCGAGCCGACGCCGGCGATGGCCAGCACGCCGAGCGCGATGCAGGCGATGAAGACATAGAAGCCGCGCAAACCGCCGCGCAGCTCACGAAGGGCGTAACGCGCCGGCAGCGCCGCCACGCGGCGGCCGGGGATCGGCTCGGCCATGGTGCTCATGCGTCGGCGGGCTCGTGGGCGCCGTCGGCTTCGATCCGGCCGGAGCGCAGTCGTACCACGCGGTCGCAGCGGTGGGCGAGACCGCTGTCATGAGTTACCAGCACCAGGGTCATGCCGCGCTCGGCATGCTTGGTGAAAAGGAGGTCGACAATCTGTCGTCCCGTCGCTTCGTCGAGATTGCCGGTCGGCTCGTCGGCCACGAGGATGGCCGGATCCGGCGCCAGCGCCCGGGCCAAAGCCACGCGCTGCTGCTCACCGCCCGACAGTTGCGTCGGGTAGTGCTGCAGCCGGTGGCCGAGCCCGACCGAATCCAGCTCGCGGGCGGCCCGCTCGGCGGCACCGGAATGACCGGCCAGCTCCAGCGGCACCGCGACGTTCTCCAGCGCGGTCATGGTCGGGATCAAATGAAAGGACTGGAAGACGATGCCGACCTGGCGGCCGCGGAACCGGGCCAGGGCGTCCTCGTCCAGGGCATTGAAAGCGGTGCCGTTGACCACCACCTCACCGCTGTCCGGACGTTCCAACCCCGCCATCACCATCAGCAGCGTGGACTTCCCCGATCCCGAGGGGCCGATCAGGCCGATCGTCTCGCCCTGTCCCACCCGCAGGCTGATGTCCTTGAGGATATGAACCCGCGCCGCGCCGGTGCCGAGCGAGAGGTTGACGTTCGAGATGGTAATGGTGTCCGGTGCTGTGCCGGCCAAACGTGAGGTTTCGATGAGACTGTCCATGGCTCGGTCATATGGCAACTCCGCAAGCCGGGTCGAGGGGCGCGGAGGCATCTTCGTGCACATACTCGTGTTGATGCTCGCCTTGATGACAGCCGGACCGGCGTTCGCGGGCACTGAGGCCGGCAAGCCGATCAAGCTGGTGGTGCTCGGCGATTCGCTGAGCGCCGGCCTCGGCCTGTCCGCCTCCGACTCTTTCCCCTCCAAACTGCAAAAGGCGTTGCAGGCCAAGGGGCTGGCGATCGACTTGACCAATGCCGGGGTGTCCGGAGACACCTCCTCCGGCGGCCGCGACCGGCTCGACTGGTCGGTGGCCGACGGGACCGAGGCTGTCATCGTCGAGCTCGGCGCCAATGATGCTCTGCGCGGCATCGATCCGTCCGTCACCCGGCAGGCCCTGACCGAGATCGTCAAGCGGCTGAAGGCGCGTGGCATCGCCGTCATGCTGTGCGGCATGCTCGCGCCGCCGAATTACGGCAGCGACTACGCTGTTAAGTTCAATGCGATCTACCCTGACCTCGCCAAGGAGTTCGACGTCCCGCTCTACCCGTTCTTCCTCGACGGCGTTGCTGCCGACCCCAAGCTCAACCAGGCGGACGGCATTCACCCGACCGCCGCCGGCGTCGATATCATCGTCTCCCGCATGCTGCCTACGGTCGAAGCATTCCTGCGTCCGCTTCGTGGGCAATGAAGGAACGAAGCCCGCCTCCGGACATTTTGCGATAACCTTACGGACCGTGTTTTCCGCAGGTTTTCACCGCGTTAACGCTCGCTCCGTCGCGGAGTCATATAAGTTCGGTAGGAATGTTGCATTGACGATTCGTCGTCGATCATTTCGTCAAGGCATGATCTCGTCAATTTTCGAGATCAGCCTCCAGCATCGGGAGTCCTGAAACGATGCCGCGTCTGTTTACTGGACTGGAGATCCCGGCCGAGGTCGGCCAGACCCTCTCCACTCTGCGGGGTGGCCTTCCCGGCGCCCGCTGGATCGATCCTGAAAATTATCACGTCACCTTGCGCTTCATCGGCGACATCGACGGCGCGTCCGCCAACGAGATCGCGGCGATGCTGTGGCGGGTCAACCGCAAGCCGTTCGAGGTCACGGTGCAGGGCCTCTCCAGCTTCGGCGGCCGCAAGCCGCGGGCGGTTGTCGCCAACATCGCGCCCAGCAGGCCGCTGATCGAGCTGCAGGCCGAGCTGGAGCGGATGATGCAGCGGATCGGGCTCGATCCGGAGGGCCGCAAATTCGTGCCCCATGTCACCCTGGCGCGGCTGCACGATGCGTCGAGTCAGGATGTCGCCGATTATCTCTCGGTCCGCGGCTACTTCCCGAGCCGGGTTTTCATGGCCGAGCGCTTCGTGCTGTTTTCGTCCCGTGCTTCCACGGGAGGCGGGCCCTATGTGGTGGAGGACGCCTACGATCTGTGCGCCGCCTGAGCCGGGGCCGACCGAGCAAGACGTGCTTAGCCCGCAACTAACGCGCGCCGGCGTGTTTGCGTGCCATATACCACGATCCCACGGTCCCGCTGCATGGCGGCTTCCACCATTTGCGGATTGCATTTTCCGTTAGTCTCATGACCTAGAGTGGGCTCATGTTGTCCACTCCCTCAGACGCGTTCCGCGCGCAGTATCAGTCGCTGGTCGACACCGGCGCGATCGAGGCCGACCCGGCCCAGGCCGAGGTCGCCGATGCCCTGGCGGCGCTGGAGCGGCGCCTCTCCACCTACAAGCCGGCGCGCAAGCAGAGCCTGTTCGGCCGCCTCTTTTCCGACAAGAGCGAGCCGCCGAGCGGCCTCTATGTCCATGGCGAGGTCGGTCGCGGCAAGACCATGCTGATGGACCTGTTCTTCCAGACCTGTCCGGTCGAGCACAAGCGCCGCGCGCATTTCCACGAGTTCATGGCCGAGGTGCACGAGCGCATTTACGGCTATCGCCAGAACATCGCGCGCGGCGAGCTCGGCGATGCCGACGTGATCGGGCTCACCGCGCAGGCGATCTTCGACCAGGCCTGGCTGCTCTGCTTCGACGAATTCCACGTCACCGATATCGCCGATGCGATGATCCTGGGACGGCTGTTCGCAAAACTGTTCGAGCTCGGCACCGTGGTGGTCGCGACCTCCAACGTCGCGCCGGAAGACCTCTACAAGGGCGGCCTCAACCGCGCGCTGTTCCTGCCCTTCATCAAGCAGATCGCCGATCACATGGACGTGGTGCGGCTCGATGCACGCACCGATTTCCGGCTGGAGAAACTCGCCGGCGTGAAGATGTGGCTGGTGCCGGCCGACGTCGATGCGCGCGCCGCGCTCGACAAGGCCTGGGGCCGGTTGACCGGCAATGCCCGCTGCAAGCCGCGGGACATGACGATCAAGGGCCGCATCCTGCACGTCCCGTGCTCGGCCAATGGCGTCGCCCGCTTCGGCTTTGCGGATCTATGCGAGAAGCCGCTCGCCGCGTCCGACTATCTGCGGCTCGCGCACGACTACCATACGATCCTGATCGACCACGTTCCGGTGATGGACTACGCCGAGCGCAACGCCGCCAAGCGCTTCATCACCCTGATCGATACGCTCTACGACAATGCCGTGAAGCTGATCGCCTCGGCCGAAGCCGACCCGATCTCGCTCTACGTCGCGACCGAGGGCATCGAGGCCATGGAGTTCAAGCGCACCTCGTCGCGCCTGATCGAGATGGGTTCGGAGTCCTACTTGGCCCTCCCGCACGGCCGGAAGGATTCGGCCGCCTCCGGGACTTCTACGGGCCTGGTCGAAACCTGACAAACACCGCCTTTCGGGCAGCGCCCGGCGCCGGGCACACAGTCGCGAAAAGGCCACGTCAATCATGCTGAAAGGATCATCAGCAGCCGCCGTCCGGTCCTGATCGAAATCAAGGCACGCCCGCCAATTGGCCATAGCGTGACTTGAACGGCCCGGGCGAAAGGGATAACCACCCACTCGACTTTTCAACCTCCCTCACCCCTTCGGGTTCAAAGGAAAATTTGCCATGGCGCGCGACAAGATTGCTTTGATTGGCTCCGGTCAGATCGGCGGAACGCTGGCTCACCTCGTCGGCCTCAAGGAGCTCGGCGACGTCGTGATGTTCGATATTGCCGAAGGCGTTCCGCAGGGCAAGGCGCTCGACATCGCGCAGTCCTCGCCGGTCGACGGCTTCGACGCCCACTACACCGGCGCCAACTCCTACGAGGCGCTCGACAACGCCAAGGTGTGCATCGTCACCGCCGGCGTGCCGCGCAAGCCGGGCATGAGCCGCGATGACCTGCTGTCGATCAACCTCAAGGTCATGGAGCAGGTCGGCGCCGGCATCAAGAAGTACGCCCCCGACGCGTTCGTCATCTGCATCACCAACCCGCTCGACGCGATGGTGTGGGCGCTGCAGAAGGCCTCGGGCCTTCCCGCAAAGAAGGTCGTCGGCATGGCCGGCGTGCTCGACAGCGCGCGCTTCCGCTACTTCCTGGCCGATGAGTTCAACGTCTCGGTCGAGGACGTCACCGCCTTCGTGCTCGGCGGCCATGGCGACACCATGGTGCCGCTGACCAAGTACTCCACCGTTGCCGGCATCCCGCTGCCGGACCTCGTCAAGATGGGCTGGACCTCGCAGGCGCGCATCGACGAGATCGTCGACCGCACCCGCAACGGCGGTGCCGAGATCGTCAACCTGCTCAAGACCGGCTCGGCCTACTACGCCCCGGCCGCCTCGGCGATCGCGATGGCCGAAAGCTATCTGCGCGACAAGAAGCGCGTGCTGCCCTGCGCCGCCTATCTCAACGGCGAGTTCGGCGTGAAGGACATGTATGTCGGCGTGCCCGTCGTCATCGGTTCGAAGGGTGTCGAGCGTATCGTCGAGATCGAGCTGGCCGGCAAGGATCGCGAGGCCTTCGACAAGTCGGTCGCCGCCGTGCAGGGCCTGGTCGACGCCTGCAAGAAGATCGCGCCCGACCTGCTCGGCCGCTGAGGGTAGCAGGGCGGGCGGCCGGCCCGCTCCGAAGAGTTGCAGGATGCTTGGTATATGGTATACCAAGCATCCGCAAAACACTTATAGACGTCACCACCCCAGCGGGGGTTCGGGGAGCAAGCGCTTATGAATATTCACGAATATCAGGCCAAGGCACTGCTGCACGAGTTCGGCGTGCCGATTTCCAAGGGCGTGCCGGTTCTCCGTCCGGAGGACGCGGATGCGGCGGCGAAGACGCTCGGCGGTCCGGTCTGGGTCGTGAAGAGCCAGATCCACGCCGGTGGCCGTGGCAAGGGCAAGTTCAAGGAGGCCTCGGCCGGCGACAAGGGCGGCGTCCGCCTCGCCAAGTCGATCGACGAGGTCAACACCTTCGCCAGGCAGATGCTCGGCGCGACCCTGGTCACGGTGCAGACCGGACCCGACGGCAAGCAGGTCAATCGCCTCTACATCGAGGACGGCTCGGACATCGACAAGGAGTTCTATCTGTCGCTGCTGGTCGACCGCGAAACTTCGAAGGTGGCCTTCGTGGTGTCGACCGAGGGTGGCGTCAACATCGAGGACGTCGCGCACGAGACCCCTGAGAAGATCGTGACCTTCTCGGTCGATCCGGCCACCGGCGTCATGGGCCATCATGGCCGCGCCGTCGCCAAGGCGCTGAAGCTCTCCGGCGACCTCGCCAAGCAGGCCGAGAAGCTCACCACGCAGCTCTACAATGCGTTCGTCGCCAAGGACATGGCGATGCTCGAGATCAACCCGCTGGTCGTGACCAAGCAGGGCCAGCTGCGCGTGCTCGACGCCAAGGTTTCGTTCGACTCCAACGCGCTGTTCAAGCACCCGGAAGTCGTCGCGCTGCGCGACGAGACCGAGGAGGATGCCAAGGAGATCGAGGCCTCGAAGTACGACCTCAACTACGTCGCGCTCGACGGCACCATCGGCTGCATGGTCAACGGCGCCGGCCTCGCCATGGCGACCATGGACATCATCAAGCTCTACGGCATGGAGCCCGCCAACTTCCTCGACGTCGGCGGCGGCGCCAGCAAGGAGAAGGTCGCGGCGGCGTTCAAGATCATCACCGCCGACCCGAACGTGAAGGGCATCCTGGTCAACATCTTCGGCGGCATCATGAAGTGCGATGTCATCGCCGAGGGCGTGGTGGCTGCGGTCAAGGAGGTCGGCCTCAAGGTGCCGCTGGTGGTGCGCCTCGAAGGCACCAATGTCGATCTCGGCAAGAAGATCATCAGCGAGTCCGGTCTGAACGTGCTGCCCGCCGACAATCTCGACGACGCCGCGCAGAAGATCGTCAAGGCCGTCAAGGGAGGCTGAGCGCCGGTTCTGGCGCTCGCTTCGTCCTCACCGCAACGCTTTTAGAGAAAGCACGATGTCCATCCTCATCGACAAAAACACCAAGGTCATCTGCCAGGGCTTCACCGGCAAGAACGGCACCTTCCACTCCGAGGCGGCGATCGCCTACGGCACCAAGATGGTCGGCGGCACCTCGCCGGGCAAAGGCGGCTCGACCCATCTCGGCCTGCCCGTCTTCGACACCGTCAAGGAGGCCCGCGAGGCGACCGGCGCCGACGCCTCGGTGATCTACGTGCCGCCGCCGGGCGCCGCCGACGCGATCTGCGAGGCGATCGACGCCGAAGTCCCGCTGATCGTCTGCATCACCGAGGGCATCCCGGTGCTGGACATGGTCCGCGTCAAGCGCTCGCTCGTGGGATCCAAGTCGCGCCTGATCGGGCCGAACTGCCCGGGCGTGATGACCGCCGGCGAGTGCAAGATCGGCATCATGCCGGCCAACATCTTCAAGCCCGGCTCGGTCGGCATCGTGTCGCGCTCCGGCACCCTGACCTATGAGGCGGTATTCCAGACCACCTCGGAAGGCCTCGGCCAGACCACCGCGGTGGGCATCGGCGGCGACCCGGTCAAAGGCACCGAGTTCATCGACATGCTCGAGATGTTCCTGGCCGACCCCAAGACCGAGTCCATTATCATGATCGGCGAAATCGGCGGCTCGGCCGAGGAGGACGCGGCGCAGTTCATCAAGGACGAGGCCAAGCGCGGCCGCAAGAAACCGATGGTCGGATTCATCGCCGGCGTCACCGCGCCTCCCGGCCGTCGCATGGGCCATGCCGGCGCGATCATCTCCGGCGGCAAGGGTGATGCCGGCTCGAAGACCGCGGCGATGGAAGCCGCTGGTATCACTGTGTCGCCGTCGCCGGCCCGGCTCGGCAAGACTCTCGTCGAAAAGTTGAAGTCCTGATTCAGGGTTTAGTACTTTTCGGGGCGCATCTTTACAAAGAATAAGGTAAACCGTCCTAACCCGAGCCTGACCCCCTTTCACAGTGGGTCAGGCATTGCGCCGTTTTGATTGGGCGCATCGAAATTACCAGGACGTCTCCCATGTCTCGCCAAGATGCGAACGCCGCCTTCGCCCTGTCGTCTTTTCTGCAGGGCACCAATGCCACCTACATCGATGAGATCTACGCGCGCTACGAGAAGGATCCGTCGTCGGTCGATGCCGACTGGCAGGAGTTCTTCAAGAGCCTGAAGGACGCGCCCGCCGACGTTCAGAAGAACGCCTCGGGCCCCTCCTGGGAGCGGAGCAACTGGCCGGTCGCCCCCCGCGACGAGCTGACCTCGGCGCTCGACGGCAACTGGGCCGTGGTCGAGAAAAAGGTCGGCGAGAAGATCGCGGCGAAGGCGCAGACCAAGGGCGTCGAATTGTCGCCGGCCGACGTCAACCAGGCGACTCGCGACTCTGTCCGCGCGTTGATGCTGATCCGCGCCTACCGCATGCGCGGCCACTTCCACGCCAAGCTCGATCCGCTCGGGATCGAAGCGCCGCGTAACCGCGAGGAACTCGATCCGCGCTCCTACGGCTTTACTGAGTCCGATTACGATCGCAAGATCTTCCTGGATCACGTGCTCGGCCTGGAATACGGCAGCTTGCGCGAGATCGTCACGATCTGCGAGCGCACCTATTGCCAGACGCTCGGCGTCGAGTTCATGCACATCAGCAATGCTGCGCAGAAGGCCTGGATCCAGGAGCGCATCGAGGGGCCGGACAAGGAAATCTCGTTTACCCGCGAGGGGCGCCGGGCGATCCTGCAGAAACTGGTCGAATCCGAAGGGTTCGAGAAGTTCTGCGACGTTAAGTTCACCGGCACCAAGCGCTTCGGCCTCGACGGCGGCGAGTCGCTGATCCCGGCGCTGGAGCAGATCATCAAGCGCGGCGGCAATCTCGGCGTGAAGGAGATCGTGCTCGGGATGCCGCATCGCGGCCGCCTCAACGTTCTCACCCAGGTCATGGGCAAGCCGCATCGCGCGCTGTTCCACGAGTTCAAGGGTGGCTCGGCCAATCCGGACGCCGTCGAAGGCTCGGGCGACGTCAAGTATCACCTCGGCGCCTCCTCCGACCGCGAGTTCGATGGCAACCGCATCCATCTGTCGCTGACCGCCAACCCGTCGCACCTCGAGATCGTCGACCCCGTCGTGCTCGGCAAGGTCCGCGCCAAGCAGGACCAGCATGGCGATCCGCCTGACATGCGCAACTCGGTGCTGCCGCTGCTGATGCACGGCGACGCGGCGTTTGCCGGCCAGGGCGTCGTGGCCGAGTGCTTCGCGCTGTCCGACCTGAAGGGCTACCGGACCGGTGGTTCGATTCATTTCATCGTTAACAACCAGATCGGCTTCACGACCTATCCGCGCTACTCGCGCTCGTCGCCGTATCCGTCCGACGTCGCCAAGATGATCGATGCGCCGATCTTCCACGTGAACGGCGACGATCCGGAAGCCGTGGTGTTCGCCGCCAAGGTCGCAACCGAGTTCCGGCAGAAGTTCCACAAGCCGGTCGTCATCGACATGTTCTGCTATCGCAGGCATGGCCACAACGAAGGCGACGAGCCCGCGTTCACCCAGCCGGTGATGTACAAGAAGATCGCCGGCCATCCGTCGACGCTGGAGATCTACTCCAAGCGTCTGGTCGCCGAAGGCGTGATGACCGAGGGCGAGGTCGAGAAGGCCAAGGCCGATTGGCGCGCCCGTCTCGACGCCGAGTTCGAGGCCGGCACCTCCTATCGTCCGAACAAGGCCGACTGGCTCGACGGCAAGTGGGCGGGCCTGAAGTCCGCCGACCAGGAGGAGGAGGCGCGCCGCGGCGTGACCGGGGTCGAGATCGACCGCCTCAAGGAGATCGGCCGCAAGATCACCAAGGTGCCGGACGGCTTCCGCGTGCACCGCACGATCCAGCGATTCCTCGAGAACCGCGCCAAGGCGATCGACAGCGGCCTCGGGCTCGACTGGGCGACCGGCGAGGCGTTGGCGTATTGCTCGCTGCTGCTCGAAGGCCACAAGGTTCGTCTGTCCGGCCAGGACAGCGAGCGCGGCACCTTCTCGCAGCGCCATTCGGTCCTGATCGATCAGGAGGACGAGAGCCGCTACACGCCGTTCAACCATCTGGCGCCGGAGCAGGGACACTTCGAGGTCATCAACTCGCTGCTGTCCGAAGAGGCCGTGCTCGGCTTCGAATACGGCTACTCGCTCGCCGAGCCGACCGCGCTAACCTTGTGGGAAGCGCAGTTCGGCGACTTCGCCAATGGCGCGCAGGTGCTGTTCGACCAGTTCATCTCGTCCGGTGAGCGCAAATGGCTGCGCATGTCCGGCCTCGTCTGCCTCTTGCCGCACGGCTATGAAGGCCAGGGTCCGGAGCACTCCTCCGCCCGCCTCGAGCGCTATTTGCAGATGTGCGCCGAGGACAACATGCAGGTGGTCTACCCGACCACGCCGGCGAACTACTTCCACGTGCTGCGCCGGCAGTTGCATCGCGAGATCCGCAAGCCGCTGATCGTGATGACGCCGAAGTCGCTGCTGCGCCACAAGCGCGCGGTGTCGCGGCTGGAGGAGCTGGCCAAGGGCACGACGTTCCACCGCATCCTGTACGATGACGCCCAGATGCAGGCGGACGACAAGACCAGGCTGGTGCCCGACGACCAGATCCGCCGTATCGTGCTGTGCTCGGGCAAGGTCTATTACGACCTCTACGACGAGCGCGAGAAGCGCGGGCTCAACGACATCTATCTGATGCGTATCGAGCAGCTCTATCCGGTGCCGCTGAAGGCGCTGGTCGCCGAGCTCGGCCGCTTCAAGAATGCCGAGGTCGTGTGGTGCCAGGAAGAGCCGCGCAACATGGGCGCCTGGTACTTCATCGAGCCGTATATCGAGTGGGTGCTGAACCAGACCGGCGGTAAGAGCAAGCGTGCGCGCTATGCCGGCCGCGCCGCGTCGGCGGCCACCGCCACGGGCCTGATGTCCAAGCATCTCGCCCAGCTGAAGGCGCTGCTCGACGAAGCTTTGAACTGAACCTGCCTTTGAAGGCGCCCCGCACCTCCTGCGGGGCGCAAGTAACAGTCCATCGCGTTGATCGTCCGTACCGCATCGCTTGCTCGCCGCAAGGCGATGGCGGACGGGCTTTATGACCGCACGGGTTATTGAGGATAGAGACCATGACTGACATTCGCGTTCCGACGCTCGGTGAATCCGTCACCGAAGCCACCATCGGCCGCTGGTTCAAGAAGGCGGGCGACGCGGTCGCCGTCGACGAGCCGCTGGTCGAGCTCGAGACCGACAAGGTGACCATCGAGGTGCCCGCCCCGTCGGCCGGCACGCTCGGCGAGATCATCGCCAAGGACGGTGAGACCGTCGCCGTCGGCGCGCTGCTCGGCCAGATCAATGACGGCGCGGCCGCTGCCAAGCCGGCCGCCGCTGCGCCCGCGCCGGCTCCGGCAAAGCCCGCCGCGGCGGCTCCGGCTCCCGCGCCGGCGCCGGCCAAGGCGCTGCCGGCCGATACGCCGCAGGCCCCGTCGGTGCGCAAGCTCTCGGCCGAGAGCGGTGTCGATGCCACCACGGTGCCGGGCTCCGGCAAGGATGGCCGCGTCACCAAGGGCGACATGCTGGCCGCGATCGAGCGCGCCGCGTCGGCGCCGACCCCGGTCAATCAGCCCGCCGCATCCGTGCAGGTCCGCGCGCCGTCGCCTGCCGATGACGCCGCGCGCGAGGAGCGCGTCAAGATGACCCGGCTGCGCCAGACCATCGCGCGCCGTCTCAAGGACGTGCAGAACACCGCGGCGATGCTGACGACCTTCAACGAGGTCGACATGACCCACGTGATGGCGCTGCGCAGCCAGTACAAGGACGTGTTCGAGAAGAAGCACGGCTCCAAGCTCGGCTTCATGGGCTTCTTCACCAAGGCCGTGGTGCAGGCGCTGAAGGACATCCCGGCGGTCAACGCCGAGATCGACGGCAGCGACCTGATCTACAAGAACTACTATCATATCGGCGTCGCCGTCGGCACCGACAAGGGCCTGGTCGTGCCGGTCGTGCGCGACTGCGACCACAAGTCGATCGCCGACATCGAGAAGGGCATCGCCGATTTCGGCCGCCGCGCCCGTGACGGCCAGCTCAAGATCGACGAGATGCAGGGCGGCACCTTCACGATCACCAATGGCGGCATCTACGGCTCGCTGATGTCGACGCCGATCCTGAACGCGCCGCAGTCCGGCATCCTCGGCATGCACAAGATCCAGGAGCGTCCGATGGTGGTCGGCGGCAAGATCGAGGTGCGCCCGATGATGTATCTGGCGCTGTCCTATGATCACCGCGTCATCGACGGCAAGGAAGCCGTCACCTTCCTGGTGCGCGTCAAGGAAAGCCTGGAAGATCCGGCGCGGCTCGTCCTGGATCTCTGAGCCGAACGACGCCTTGACGACACGAGGCGCGCTTCCCAAGAGCGCGCCTCAGACCTAACGGGGCCATCATGACCGACAGGGTTGCAGTGATCACCGGCGGCAGCCGCGGCATCGGCCGCGCCACCGCAATCGCCGCTGTATCGCGCGGCTTCAAGATCGTGGTCGGCTACGCCTCCAATGAGGCCGCCGCGCAGAGCACCGTCGCCGCCATCGAGGCCAAGAACGGCAAGGCGATCGCGGTGAAATGCGACGTCGGCCGCGAGCACGACATCCTCGCGCTGTTCAAGGCGGCCGACAAGTTCGGCACCCTCGGTGCCCTCATCAACAATGCCGGCATCGTCGGCCCGACCACACGCGTCGACGAGATGAGCGCCGAGCGCATCGAGCGCTTGATGGCGGTCAATGTCACCGGCAGCATTCTCTGCGCAAGAGAGGCCGTGAAGCGGATGTCGACGCGGCATGGCGGGCAGGGCGGGGTGATCATCAATCTGTCGTCGGTCGCTGCCAAGCTCGGCTCACCCAATACCTATGTCGACTATGCCGCCTCGAAGGGCGCGATCGATTCCTTCACCGTCGGCCTCGGCCACGAGGTCGCCAATGAGGGCATCCGCGTCGCCGCCATCCGGCCGGGCCTGATCGATACCGACATCCACGCCTCGGGCGGCGAACCCGATCGCGCCCATCGGCTTGCTCCCATGGTGCCGATGAAGCGCGTCGGCACCGCGGAGGAAATCGCCAATGCCATCGTCTGGCTGCTCTCGGACGAGGCCTCCTATGTCACTTCGGCCATTCTCGACGTGTCGGGCGGACGCTGACGACCGTCATCATCTCTGACTACAAAGCTTACGGAACATTCGATCATGGCTACTTACGATCTCGTCGTCATCGGCACCGGACCCGGTGGTTATGTCTGCGCCATCCGCGCAGCGCAGCTCGGCATGAAGGTGGCCGTGGTCGAGAAGAACGCCACCCTCGGCGGCACCTGCCTCAATGTCGGCTGCATGCCCTCGAAGGCGCTGCTGCACGCCTCGGAGCTGTTCGAGGAGGCCGGACACTCCTTCGCCAAGATGGGCATCAAGGTGTCGGCGCCCGAGGTCGATCTGCCGTCGATGATGAACTTCAAGCAGCAGGGCATCGATGGCAACGTCAAAGGCGTCGAGTTCCTGATGAAGAAGAACAAGATCGACGTCCTCCAGGGCAAGGGCAAGATCCTCGGTACCGGCAAGGTTCAGGTCACCGGCAATGACGGCGCGGCGCAGACCGTCGAGACCAAGAACATCGTGATCGCCACCGGCTCGGATATCGCGCGGCTCAAGGGCATCGAGATCGACGAGAAGCGCATCGTGTCCTCCACCGGCGCGCTGGCGCTGGACAAGGTGCCGTCGAGCCTGCTCGTGGTCGGCGCCGGCGTGATCGGGCTCGAGCTCGGCTCGGTGTGGCGCCGCCTCGGCGCCAAGGTCACTGTGGTCGAATTCCTCGACCGCATCCTGCCCGGCATGGACCTGGAGATCGCCAAACAGTTCCAGCGCATCCTCGAGAAGCAGGGCTTTGCGTTCAAGCTCGGCGCCAAGGTCACCGGCGTCGATACGTCAGGCGCGAAGCTCTCGGCCACGATCGAGCCGGCCGCAGGCGGCGCCGCCGAGAAGATCGACGCCGATGTCGTGCTGGTCGCGATCGGCCGCGTGCCCTACACCGACGGCCTCGGGCTGCAGGAAGCCGGCGTCGCGCTCGACAATCGCGGCCGCGTCCAGATCGATCATCATTTCGCGACCAGCGTGCCCGGCGTCTACGCCATCGGCGACGTCGTCGCCGGCCCGATGCTCGCGCACAAGGCCGAGGATGAAGGCGTCGCCTGCGCCGAGATCCTCGCCGGCCAGGCCGGCCACGTGAACTACGACGTGATCCCCGGCGTGGTCTACACCACGCCGGAAGTGGCCTCGGTCGGCAAGACCGAGGACGAGCTGAAGCAGGCCGGTATTGTTTATACCGTCGGTAAGTTTCCGTTCACCGCGAATGGACGTTCCAAGGTCAACCAGACCACTGACGGCTTCGTGAAGATTCTCGCAGATGCGAAGACCGACCGCGTGCTCGGCGCTCACATCATCGGCCGCGAAGCCGGTGAAATGATCCACGAAGCCGCCGTATTGATGGAGTTCGGTGGCTCGGCTGAGGATCTGGCGCGCACCTGCCACGCGCATCCGACGCGCTCGGAGGCGGTCAAGGAAGCCGCTCTTGCGGTGGGCAAGCGCGCCATCCACATGTGACCGACGCCAGGCGGCGGGGATCGGCAGGTGCGACAAAATGGCCTGCCGATCACGCTGAACCAAACGGCAAGGTGTGAGGTCCTAACGTCATAGCGGCCTCGTGCCCGGGGCCTGGCGGAGATGGAGACCGATGCTGCGCCGCCTGCTTCAGCCGTTCTGGATCCTCCTCGCGATCATTTTCCTGATCGAGGCGTGGCTGTGGGACCATCTCGAGCCTATCGTGGCCCGGATCGTCGCCGCGATTCCGTTGCGCAGCCTCAAGCGCTGGCTCGCGGCACGGATCGAGACGCTGTCGCCAGCGCTGACCTTGTTGGTCTTCATCGTGCCGTTCGTGCTGCTGTTTCCGCTCAAGCTGGTGGGCATGTGGCTGCTGATGCATCACCAGTGGAAGCTGGCGTTGCTGACGATCGTGTTCGGCAAGATGGTCGGCGTCGGCATCACCGCCTTCATCTTCGACGTGACGCGCCACAAGCTGCTGCAGATGGGCTGGTTCGCCTGGCTGTATGAGTCGGTCCTGACGCTGCGCCGCCGAGCCGCCGAGTTGGTCGACCCGATCAAGCAGCGCATCCGCGACATCGTCCGCGACGTGCTCCGCACCAACACCAGCGGCTGGTCGTCCCGCGTGCTCCGCCAGATTCTGCGCTTCCGCCGCAGCGTACAGGCGCGGTGACGTTTCAAAGTGCGGCGGCGCAGTTCGTGCCACCATCGCCGTTATTCCGGGGCAATCGTCAGAGCGCAAAGCGCGCTGACGATTGAACCCGTAATCTCGCGATTGTTGAGAATGAACGCAAGCCAAGCTCGAGATTCCGGGATCAAGGCCTGCGGCCTTGCCCCGGAAGGACGTGGCGTGACTTCCCCTAAGCTGTCGCTCCCGACCTCAATGCAGATGCAGCAGATGCGGCTGGAATAGCCCGAGCAAGGTCATCGCAATGCCGACCAGCGCGAGGCCGCCCGATACCCAGGCCAGCACGATCATACCTGTGATGATCGTCGCCGAGGCCAGCACGATACCGATCTGGAAGGCGGCCGAGGCGAGTTCGTAGTGGTGGTATTTGGCGGTCGCTTCGTCGCGCTCGTGCTCGGCGTGCTTGGCGCGTTCCGCGAGCTGCTCGCTGCCTTCGCCGGTCTCCGGCTCCGAGCGGTAACGGGCGGCATTCTTCTGCCAATCGTCGATCTGTTTCTGCAGCGCGGCCTTTGATGCATCATCCGGCAGCGCCGGCAGGTTCAGCTTGCCCTGTTCGGCCGCCGTCTGTACCACCGTGCGACGCACGGTCTTAGCCTGGAAGAAGGCCCAGAGGTTGGACGCCTCGACGTTCTTGCTGATCGATTCGGTCTGCGCACCTTTGCCCAGCGTTTCCGACAACGCCAGGAACAGCGCGATCACCGCGATCAGCAGGGCAATCTTCTTGTTCTCGCCCGATGCGTGCTCGGCGTGCTCCGCATGCTCCATGCTCTCATGTGCGCTCATCTGTTCCCCTCCGGATCAAGCGAGGGAACGATTGCCGGAAGCTCGGTGGTCGCGCAAGGGAAAGGATGTGACGGAACGGTGTCACCGCCGCGGATGCGCCGACGCGTAGACCTGCAGCAGCCGCTCCGAATCGATGCCGGTGTAGACCTGTGTGGTCGACAGCGAGGCGTGCCCGAGCAGCTCCTGGATCGCGCGCAAATCGCCGCCGCGCGACAACAGATGCGTCGCGAAGGAATGGCGCAGCGCGTGCGGCGTGGCGCTGTCCGGCAGGCCGAGCGCGCCGCGCAGCCGCTCCATCGCCAGCTGGATGATGCGCGGGCTCAGCGGACCGCCCTTGGCGCCGAGAAACATCGGGCCCTCGGCGGGCAGCGGGTAGGGGCACAGACGTGCGTATTCATCGATCAGCGCAAGCACGTTCTGCAGCACCGGCACCATGCGGGTCTTGTTGCCCTTGCCGGTCACGATCAGCACGTCGCCTTCGCCGGGGCGCGGCACCTCGCGCCGCTTCAGGCCGAGCGCCTCGGAGATGCGCAGGCCTGAGCCATAGAGCAGGGCCATTACGGCGGCGTCGCGCGCCAGCACCCAGGTCTCGCGTGACTCGCCGGCGCGCTCGTCGGCGTCCGTGAGACGCTTGGCGGAGTCCATCGGCAGCGGCTTCGGCAGGCTCTTGGCGATCTTTGGCGCGCGCACGCCTGCAAGTGCGCCGACCTTGCCCTGGCCCTCGCGCTCCAGGAAGCGGCCGAACGAGCGCAGGCCCGCCAAGGTCCGCATCAGGGATCGGCCGGCGATGTCGTCGGCGCGGCGCATCGCCATGAAAGCGCGGATGTCGGAGGCCTCCAGCGCGGCGAAGCGCGGGAGCGTGACCGGCTCGCCCCAATGCGTGCAGAGGAATTGCAGGCATTGCCGGAGGTCGCGCGCATAGGCCTCGACCGTCTTCGGCGACAGCCGCCGTTCGCTGCGCAAATGCGCCAGCCACTGCGTCATGGCGCGTACGACGCCGTCGTCGGCACCGATGAGGTCGGGGAGGTCGGGCGCGTTGTCAGTCGCTTCTGCCGTCTTTGCCATCGATCACGCACACCTGCCGACTCATCGTCCTGATGACGTCGAACGCATTCAGCGGCATGCGCGGTGTACCCTCTCCTCTTGTGGGAGAGGGTGGCTTCGATGCGGCAGCATCGAAGCCGGGTGAGGGGTCTGCATCCGCGGAGACAGACCCCTCACCCGGCGCGAATTCGCTCCGCTCATTCTCGCCACCCTCTCCCACAAGGGGAGAGGGTGCACCGCCGACGCCGAAAGTGCTCGACCTCATCTCATGACGATCCCATATATCGCATCCTCGTCCTTTACCGTTCGCTAACTTTGCCGGGCGGCTTTCGCTTCCATCCGAGCAAGGCTATCTCCGCCCTCATGGACCGCCCGACCGATCTCTTTCCAGGTGCCACCAGCGCGGCCGGCGTGGTCGACGTGCTGGTTCCGGTCGCGCTCGATCACACCTATTCCTACCGCGTGCCGCGCGGCATGGCGCTGAAGCCGGGCGATGTGGTCGGTGTGCCGCTCGGCCCCCGCGAGGTGCTGGCAGTCGTATGGGCCGAGAACGCCAATCCCGATCCGCGCCTGCACAACCGGCTCAAGGACGTCAGCGAAAAGCTCGATGTGCCGCCGCTCAAGCCGGAGCTGCGGTCGCTGGTCGACTGGGTCGCCAATTACACGCTGTCGCCGCGCGGCATGGTGCTGCGGATGGCCCTGCGCATGGGCGAGCATCTCGGCCCCGAGCGGGTCCGGCTCGGCGTCCGCCTAGTCGGCGAGCCCCCGAAGCGCCTGACGCCGGCGCGGCGGCGGGTGATCGAGGCGGTGTCGGACGGCTTGCTGCATGGCAAGTCCGATCTCGTCCGCGAGATCGGCGTCTCTGCGAGCGTGATCGACGGCCTGGTCGACGAGGGGACGCTGACTGTCGAAGCCATGCCGCGCGTGCTGCCGCCGCCGACGCCCGATCCGTCCTTCGCGCAGCCGGAGTTCTTCGATGCCCAGCTCGCCGGCGTCGAGGCCATGCGGGCTCTGGCGGCGTGCGGCACCTTCAACGTCGCGCTGCTCGACGGCGTCACCGGCTCCGGCAAGACCGAGGTGTATTTCGAGGCCGTGGCCGAGACGGTCCGGCGCGGCCGGCAGTCGCTGATCCTGATGCCGGAGATCGCGCTGACAGGGCAGTTTCTCGAGCGCTTCTCGCGCCGCTTCGGCGTGCGTCCCCTGGAATGGCATTCCGAGCTGACGCCGCGTACCCGCCAGCGCAATTGGGCGGCGATTGCCGCCGGCGAGGCGCCGGTCGTGGTCGGCGCGCGCTCGGCGCTGTTCCTGCCCTATGCCGATCTTGGTCTCATCGTCGTCGATGAGGAGCACGACCAGGCCTACAAGCAGGACGAGGGCGCGCATTACCACGCCCGCGACATGGCGGTGGTGCGCGGCCATATCGCCAAGTTTCCGGTGGTGCTGGCCTCCGCGACGCCCTCGGTCGAGACCGAGGTCAATGCCCGCAAGGGCCGCTACCAGCGCGTCGCGCTGCCGTCGCGCTTCGGCGGCCAGCACATGCCGCATATCGAGGCCATCGATCTCCGCCGCGAGCCGCCGCCGCGCGGCCGCTACGTCTCGCCGCGGCTGGCCGGCCATATCCGCACCGCGATCGAGCGCGGCGAGCAGGCGCTCTTGTTCCTGAACCGCCGCGGCTATGCGCCGCTGACCCTGTGCCGCGCCTGCGGCCACCGCTTCGCCTGCACCATCTGCGACGCCTGGCTGGTCGACCACCGATTTCGGCAGCGGTTGGTCTGTCATCACTGCGGGTTCTCGATGGCGCGGCCGCCGACCTGTCCGCATTGCGCGGCCGAGGAGTCGCTGGTCGCCGTCGGTCCCGGCGTGGAGCGGCTGCAGGAGGAGGCGGCGGCGCTGTTTCCGGACGCCCGCAGCATGGTGCTGTCGAGCGACCTGATCACCTCGATCGAGACCATGCGCGCGGAGCTGACGGCGATCGCGGAGGGCCGCGTCGATCTCATCATCGGTACCCAGCTCGTGGCCAAGGGCCACAACTTCCCGCGGCTCAATCTGGTCGGGGTGGTCGACGCCGATCTCGGCCTCGGGAATGGCGATCCGCGCGCCGCCGAGCGCACCTGGCAACTTCTCAACCAGGTGATCGGTCGCGCCGGCCGCGAGCAGGGACGTGGCCGCGGCTATCTGCAGACCCACCAGCCCGAGCACCCCGTGATGAAGGCGCTGGTCGCCTGCGACCGCGAGGCGTTCTACACCAGCGAGATCGAGGCGCGCGAACGCACCGGCTATCCGCCGTTCGGCCGGCTGGCAAGCCTGATCATCTCGGCCGGCGACCGGCCGACAGCGGAAGGATTTGCGAGACGGCTGGTGGCGTCAGCGCCGCGGGAAGAGGGCGTCCTGCTGCTCGGCCCGGCCGAGGCGCCGCTGGCCGTCATCAAGGGCCGCTACCGTTTCCGGTTGCTGCTCAAGTCGGCGCGCAATTTCGATCTGTCGGATTACCTGCGCCACTGGCTGGCGCATGCCGAGAAGCCCAAGGGCAACCTCAAGCTCGAGGTCGACGTCGACCCGCAGAGCTTCTTGTAGCGCAAGGCGGTCTCTCCGACGTCATTGCGAGCGCAGCGAAGCAATCCAGGGGCCGGGGTGGGACTCTGGATTGCTTCGTCGCTTCGCTCCTCGCAATGACGCGCGGATAGATAGGTGTCTTACGACACGACCTCGGCGGTCACGCGGCCGACGCCCGAGCGGGTCAGGCCGATGGCGCGGGCGGCGCCGGTCGAGAGGTCGAGCACGCGGCCGCGGATGAACGGACCACGATCATTGACGGTGACGATGACGCTGTTGCCGCCGTGGGTGACGCGCAGCTTGGTGCCGAACGGCAGCGAGCGGTGGGCGCAGGTCATGGCGTTGGCGTTCATGCGCTGGCCGGAGGCGGTGCGGCTGCCGGACTCGTTGCCGTAGTAGGACGCCATGCCCGAGAAGGTGCGGCCGGTGCCGGACGTCGGCGCGACCGAGGCATTGGAATTCATCCAGGACGAGTTGTTCGACCAGCCGTTAGAAAAGGAGTCTGCTGCGGGCTGAGCAGCCTGGCGCGCCATGTGATGATGATGGCGAGCGTGATGATGGTGATGGTGCCTGGAGCGGGCCGAGGCTTCGGTGGCGGTGCCACCGACGATCAGCGTCACGGCAACGGCGAGTGCGGTACGCGAGCCGGCGATCTTGCCAGCCGAGAGGTTGTTGAGTTTCAGCATCGATGTCCCTCGAAACAGTATTGCTGCGTTCTGCAGCCAGTGGACCCCCGTCAGGTGTTGAGGCGCGCGCCGTTTGCTGGCGCAATGAGGCACGAATGGGGCAGTAGAAATTGTTCCGCCGGGATCGAATTATCTTAGGAGAGGTGCTCTTCATCACAGAAAATTCCGTAATCTGATACTTTAACACTTCGTTAACTAATAAATACTTTCGTTTACTGTCGAGTTAAGTTCTCGTTGAGCTTGACGGCCTCTTGACAAGTAATGCTGGCCTGAATGGGCGCTGGCCGCCCAACCTTACCCAAGCACCGTGCAAGCCCAGACGGACATAGCGGTCATGCAGCAACAGCTGGAACGGAAATCCTGAACGACGGTATCCCGGGCCGGTCTAGCGCGGTGAGCTGGAAAGCGCGCGCTTGGGCTGCTTGAGATCGCCAGCTGCAGCGCGGCAACAACGTGCCGAATAGCGGGCCACCGCTTGTTGCGGCTGCGCGTACGCTATGTTAGCAAAGCGCCGCTTTTCGTGATCAAGCCGCTCCCGCGGCGATCGAAAATCAAAGTCCTGCTTGAATTCCAAGGGCTTAACCGGTTTGCGCTGCAGCGGCGCTCCGGTTTCCCTCTTGTGGGTTGGGCACTTATATAAAGAGCGCGCCTGTGGCTGCTGAAGATCCCTCCGTATCCGGTGTGTCCGGTCGTTACGCGACGGCCCTGTTTGAATTGGCCCGTGACGAAAAGTCCGTCGATGCGGTCAAGGCCGATCTCGACAAATTCAATGCTCTTCTCGACGAGAGTGCCGATCTGAAGCGTCTGGTCCGCAGCCCCGTGTTCGGCGCCGATACACAGCTCAAGGCGCTCAACGCGGTGCTCGACAAGGCCGGCATCGCCGGTGTCGCCGCCAACGTGCTGCGCGTGCTGACCACCAATCGCCGCCTGTTCGCGGTGGCCGACGTGATCCGCGCCTTCAATGCGCTGGTCGCCAAATACAAGGGTGAAGCCACGGCCGACGTCACCGTCGCCGAGCCGATCTCCGACAAGAATCTCGACGCCTTGAAGGCCGCCCTGAAGACGGTGACCGGCAAGGACGTCGCGCTCAACGTGAAAGTCGATCCAGCGATTATCGGCGGGCTCGTCGTCAAGCTCGGCAGCCGCATGATCGATAGTTCGCTTCGCACCAAACTCAACTCGATCAAGCACGCGATGAAAGAGGCAGGCTGATGGACATCCGCGCCGCGGAAATTTCCGCGATCCTCAAGGACCAGATCAAGAATTTCGGGCAGGAAGCCGAAGTCACCGAAGTCGGGCAGGTGCTGTCCGTCGGTGACGGTATCGCCCGCGTCTACGGTCTCGACAACGTCCAGGCCGGTGAAATGGTCGAGTTCGAGAACGGCACCCGCGGCATGGCGCTGAACCTCGAGACCGACAATGTCGGCGTCGTCATCTTCGGCGCCGACCGCGAGATCAAGGAAGGCCAGACCGTCAAGCGCACCCGCGCCATCGTCGACGCGCCCGTCGGCAAGGGCCTGCTCGGCCGCGTCGTCGACGCCCTCGGCAACCCGATCGACGGCAAGGGCCCGATCCAGTTCACCGAGCGCAAGCGCGTCGACGTCAAGGCGCCCGGCATCATTCCGCGCAAGTCGGTCAACGAGCCGATGGCCACCGGCCTGAAGGCGATCGACGCCCTGATCCCGATCGGCCGCGGCCAGCGCGAGCTGATCATCGGCGACCGTCAGACCGGCAAGACCGCGATCGCGCTCGACACCATCCTGAACCAGAAGCCGCTCAACGCCCAGCCTGACGAGAAGATCAAGCTGTACTGCGTCTATGTGGCCGTCGGTCAGAAGCGTTCGACCGTCGCCCAGTTCGTGAAGGTGCTGGAAGAGCAGGGCGCGCTGGAATACTCGATCGTGGTCGCCGCGACCGCGTCCGATCCGGCCCCGATGCAGTACCTGGCGCCGTTCACCGGCTGCACCATGGGCGAGTACTTCCGCGACAACGGCATGCACGCCGTCATCATCTATGACGACCTCTCCAAGCAGGCCGTCGCCTACCGCCAGATGTCGCTGCTGCTGCGCCGTCCGCCGGGCCGCGAGGCCTATCCGGGCGACGTGTTCTACCTGCACTCCCGCCTGCTCGAGCGCGCCGCCAAGCTGAACGAGACCCAGGGTGCGGGCTCGCTGACCGCTCTGCCAGTCATCGAAACCCAGGCCAACGACGTGTCGGCCTACATCCCGACCAACGTCATCTCGATCACCGACGGCCAGATCTTCCTGGAAACCGACCTGTTCTTCCAGGGCATCCGCCCCGCCGTGAACGTCGGTCTGTCGGTGTCGCGCGTCGGCTCGTCGGCGCAGACCAAGGCGATGAAGAAGGTCGCCGGCAAGATCAAGGGCGAGCTGGCGCAGTACCGCGAAATGGCGGCCTTCGCCCAGTTCGGCTCCGACCTCGACGCGGCGACCCAGCGCCTGCTGAACCGCGGCTCGCGCCTGACCGAGCTCCTGAAACAGCCGCAGTTCTCGCCGCTGAAGATGGAAGAGCAGGTGTGCGTGATCTGGGCCGGCACCAACGGCTTCCTCGACGGTCTTCCGCTCAACAAGGTCCGCGCCTTCGAGGACGGCCTGCTGTCGCTGCTGCGCGGCAAGCACGCCGACCTCTTGAACACGATCCGCGACACGCGCGATCTGTCGGATGACAGCGCGGCCAAGCTGAAGGCTGCGGTCGAAGGTTTTGCCAAGACCTTCTCCTGATCCGACCGGGAGGCGGTGGCCGGCATGCCAGGCCACCCCACGTCATCAGACGTGGACCAAGACGTCACGCCAGGCGCACGGCCTGGCGCTTAGGGATTAGATGGGTTGAGCGGCAAGGTTCCCACGGGATCGGCCGCCGGGGTGAGCTAACAAGCCATGGCGTCACTGAAAGATATGCGCGTCCGCATCGCCTCGACCAAGGCGACGCAGAAGATCACCAAGGCCATGCAGATGGTCGCGGCCTCGAAGCTGCGCCGCGCGCAGCTGGCGGCCGAGGCGGCGCGTCCCTATGCCGAGAAGATGGACGCTGTCATCTCGAACATCGCGGCCGCTTCCGCCGGATCGCCCGCGAGTTCGAAGCTGCTGGCCGGCACCGGTCGTGACCAGGTCCACCTGCTGCTGGTCTGCACCGGCGAGCGCGGCCTGTCCGGCGCGTTCAACTCGTCGATCGTGCGCCTCGCCCGAGAGCGCGCGCTGGCCCTGATGAACCAGGGCAAGGACGTGAAGTTCTTCTGCGTCGGCCGGAAGGGCTACGAGCAGCTGCGTCGCCAGTTCGAGAAGCAGATCATCGCCCATGTCGATTTGCGCTCGGTGCGCCAGATCGGCTTCGTGCATGCCGAGGATATCGCCAAGCAGGTGATCGCCCGCTTCGACGCCGGCGAGTTCGACGTCTGCACGCTGTTCTATTCGCGCTTCAAGTCGGTCATCGCGCAGATCCCGACCGCGCAGCAGATCATCCCGCTGGTGGTCGAGGCGCCCGCCGCCAACGCCGCGCCGGTCGCGCTCTACGAGTACGAGCCGGAGGAGGACGAGATCCTGTCCGCGCTGCTGCCGCGCAACGTCGGCGTCCAGATCTTCCGCGCGCTGCTCGAGAACAACGCCTCGTTCTACGGCGCGCAGATGTCGGCGATGGACAACGCCACCCGCAACGCCGGTGAGATGATCCGCAAGCAGACGCTGGTCTACAACCGCACGCGTCAGGCGATGATCACCAAGGAACTGATCGAAATCATTTCGGGCGCCGAGGCGGTCTAACCGCGCAGCGCCCGCTGGAAGAAAATACGTTCAAGTTTCGCGGTCCCACGGACTGCGCCTGAAATTCGGATCGTAAGGAGAGAGATGAGATGGCTACCGCAGCCAACCAGATCGGTCGCGTCACCCAGGTGATCGGCGCTGTCGTCGACGTTCAGTTCGAAGGTCACCTGCCCGCAATTCTCAACTCGCTGGAAACGAAGAACGGCGGCAACCGCCTCGTGCTCGAGGTCGCGCAGCATCTCGGTGAATCCACCGTGCGCGCGATCGCGATGGACACGACCGAAGGTCTGGTCCGTGGCCAGGAAGTGACCGACACCGGCGCTCCGATCCGCGTTCCCGTCGGCGAAGGCACGCTCGGCCGCATCATCAACGTGATCGGCGAGCCGATCGACGAAGCCGGCCCGGTGAAGGCCGACAACGTCCGCGCCATTCACCAGGAAGCGCCGACCTACACCGACCAGTCGACCGAGGCCGAGATCCTCGTGACCGGCATCAAGGTCGTCGACCTGCTCGCCCCCTACGCCAAGGGCGGCAAGATCGGTCTGTTCGGCGGCGCCGGCGTCGGCAAGACCGTGCTGATTCAGGAGCTGATCAACAACGTCGCCAAGGCACACGGCGGCTACTCGGTGTTCGCCGGCGTCGGTGAGCGCACCCGCGAGGGCAACGACCTCTATCACGAGTTCATCGAGTCCAAGGTCAATGCCGATCCGCACAACCCGGATCCGAGCGTGAAGTCGAAGTGCGCGCTGGTGTTCGGCCAGATGAACGAGCCGCCGGGCGCCCGCGCCCGCGTCGCGCTCACCGGTCTGACCATCGCGGAAGACTTCCGCGACAAGGGCCAGGACGTGCTGTTCTTCGTCGACAACATCTTCCGCTTCACCCAGGCCGGCTCGGAAGTGTCGGCGCTGCTCGGCCGTATTCCTTCGGCGGTGGGTTATCAGCCGACGCTCGCCACCGACATGGGCGCGCTGCAGGAGCGCATCACCACCACCACCAAGGGCTCGATCACCTCGGTGCAGGCCATCTACGTGCCGGCCGACGACTTGACCGACCCGGCCCCGGCGACGTCGTTCGCGCACTTGGACGCGACCACGACGCTGTCGCGCTCGATCGCCGAAAAGGGCATCTACCCGGCCGTCGACCCGCTCGACTCGACGTCGCGCATGCTCTCCCCGCTGGTCGTCGGCGAGGAGCACTATGCGGTCGCCCGCCAGGTGCAGCAGGTGCTTCAGCGCTACAAGGCGCTGCAGGACATCATCGCCATCCTGGGCATGGACGAGCTCTCGGAAGAGGACAAGCTGACTGTCGCGCGCGCCCGCAAGGTCGAGCGCTTCATGTCGCAGCCGTTCCACGTCGCCGAAATCTTCACGGGATCGCCGGGCAAGTTCGTCGAGCTCGCCGACACCATCAAGGGCTTCAAGGGCCTGGTGGAAGGCAAGTACGACCACCTGCCGGAGGCTGCCTTCTACATGGTCGGCACCATCGAAGAGGCGGTCGAGAAGGGCAAGAAGCTGGCGGCGGAAGCCGCCTAAGAGGCGAATAGCGAAGCGGGAGTAGCGAATAGAACGATCTCATTCGCTGCTCCCTTCCTCCCTACTCGCTGTTCGCTATCCGCTATTCGCAGGTTTCCTCATGGCAACTTTCCACTTCGATCTCGTCTCGCCGGAAAAGATCGCCTTCTCGGGCGAGGTCGATCAGGTCGACGTTCCCGGCCAGGAGGGTGATTTCGGCGTGCTCGCAGGTCACGCGCCGTTCGTCGCCACCTTGCGCCCGGGCATTCTGACGGTCACGACCGGCGGCACACAGCAGAAGATCATCGTGCTCGGCGGCCTCGCCGAGATCTCGGAGAAGGGACTGACCATCCTCGCCGACGTCGCGACGTCGCTGAAGGAGCTGGACCAGACCGCCTTCGCGACGGAGATTTCGGGGATGGAAGCCAAGCTGAACGAGAAGCAGGGTGACGAGCTCGATCGTGCGATCGAGCGGCTCGACCACTTCAAGACGATCCAGCAGCAGCTGAACACGACGGCCCTGCACTGACCCATCCGCAGCGATCCTAAACGGATATTCATGGCCGGGCTTTGCCCGGCCATTTTCGTCTCCGGGCTCGAACGTGGCGCCGCGACGCGTGACTACTTCAAGGAAAGCCGGTTGCGCGGCCGCCGATCCGGCGGCATTCTCCCGGCCGTTCGGATCAGCGTGGTGAGATGGCAGGGCAGATCGTCTTGAAGCGCAAGATTGCCGCGATATTCGCAGCTGACATTGCAGGCTACTCCCGCCTCGTCGCCGAGGATGAAGAAGAGACGCTGCGGCGTCTGGCGGCCTATCGCGAGGTCGTCGACGACTTCATCGCCCGGGCCGGCGGCCGCATCTTCAACACTGCCGGCGACGCCGTGCTTGCGGAGTTTCCGAGCGCCGTCGAGGCGGTGCGCTGCGCGATCGACATCCAGGAGAGCCTGCGCACGCGCAACATGGCTTATCCGCCGAGCCGCCAGATGAGCTACCGCATCGGCATCACCATCGGCGACGTCGTCGAGCGCGACGGTGATCTGCTCGGCGACGGTGTGAACATCGCCGCACGGCTCGAGGGCCTCGCCGATGTCGGCGGCATCTGCATCTCGCGCGCGGTGCACGAGCAGGTCGCCAACAAGCTGTCGGTGCAATTCGCCGACATGGGCGCCCGCGAGGTCAAAAACATCCCGACGCCGGTGCACGCCTATCGCGTGGCGATGCGCCGCGAGGACGGCACCTACGCGGCGCCCCAGGACAAGACCAAGCCCCCGTCTGTCGCCAAACGCCTGCTCAAGGCCGGCGTCGCCATTGTCGTCCTGATGGTTGCGGTCGGCGTCGGAACAGCGCTCTACCTCGATCACCGCGATCCGCCGTCGTCGCAGCCGGATGCCGCCAAGTCCGCGGCGGCGGCGCTGTCGCGGTTGTCGGCGAAGCCGGGTTCATCCGGCGGTGCCACATCGCCGGTCTCGCTGTCTCCCGAGCCCGCGGCAGCGACGCCCGCGCCGCAGCCCTCGGCCCAACCCTCGCCGATCGTCACGGCCGAAAAATTCGTGCCCGACGCCGTGCCGTTCGTCGGCGAGCGCACCCGTATCGCGCTGGCGCGCGACTATGTTCCGGCGCCGGGCGCCAAGGCGTTCGCGACCACTGTCAACGGCGTCAGCGCCTACGTCACGGGGCAGCCGAGCGAAGAGGCGGCCAAGGCCGCGGCGTTGGAGCAGTGTCACCAGCGCGCCGAGTCCTCGACCAGCTTGCATAAATGCGAGCTCTATGCGGTCGGCGACACCATCGTCTACCCGCATGGCAAGCCGCCCCTGCCGCCGCTGCCATGGGTGCGCCACGACCCGACGACGGAGCGCGCGTTCAACGCAGCCGAGATGCCGCTGGCGCGCGATCCTGGGCGCGCGCGACTGGAGGCGAATTACGGCAATGCGCGGCGGACCAAGGCCATCGCGCTGGGCCCAGGCGGGCAGTTCGTCTACTTCGTCGGCGGCGATCTGGCCGACGACGTGGTCCGGCGCAGTCTCGAATCCTGCGGTGCCCAGGCCGGGACGCCCTGCCTGATCGTCGCGCTGGATGACGCGTTCGTGGTGCCGGTGCCGACGGTGATGAAGGCAACCGGCTTCTTTCACGCCGCCAGCCACACCGCGATCGCCGCTGACGCCCGCGACGAGGTCGCGCGGCGCCTCGCCGCCGCATCCTCCGGCTGGAACGCGATCGCGGTCGGGACATCAGGCCATCCCGGCTACGGCCTGAACGGCGACCGCGAGGAGACCGCGATCGGCGGCGCGCTGGCCGATTGCTCGACGCGCGACCAGGACTGCCGCGTGATCGCGATCGGCCCGTTCACGGTCGAGGATAATTAGTCTACCAGACAATCGCGCGATGAGGCGTCAACGCGCATTCGACTTCGACACGATATTTGGATCGTGGGCTCGTTCAGGTGCTCGTGAATGCGCCCTCTCCCCTTGTGGGAGAGGGCACTTAGGACAGCGCGGCCCACTCGGTTGGGTGAGGGGTCTCTCTCGACGAGTGCCGCTCGCGGAGCCGACCCCTCACCCAACCGCATGCGCGGAAGGTCGGTGATGCCCTCTCCCACAAGGGGAGAGGGCGCTGCATCTGGCTGCGCACCGACTACCTATTAGTGCACTTCACTGGTTCACTCACGCCGCCAGATGCGCGAACGCCTCTGCTACCGCGCGATACACCTCGCGCCGGAACGGCACCACCAGGTCCGGCACGCGCGCCAGCCGTTCCCAGCGCCAGGCGTCGAACTCGGCCGGCTGGCCGTTGCGCGGCGTCACCGGATCGATGTCGGCCTCGCGGCCGGTGAAGCGCATCGCGAACCATTTCTGGCGCTGCCCGCGGAAGCGGGCGAGGCGGTGGTTGGGGTCTTCGAACGGCGGAAACTCGTAAGTCAACCAGTCGGTCTCGGCGAGAATGTCGGCGTCGCGGATGCCGGTCTCCTCCCACAGCTCGCGCCGCGCCGCCGCCTGCAGATCCTCGCCCGCGTCGACGCCACCCTGCGGCATCTGCCATTCGAGGCCGGGCAGGACGATCTCCGGGCCGTCGTCGCGAAAGCGGCGCCCGAGGAAGACGAGGCCGTCGGCATTCAACAAGGCGATGCCGACATTCGGGCGATAGGGTCTGGTCTCGGTCATGCTCGCATCCATGGTCTGCGCGTCGCATAGCAGCGCAGCGTGACGGCGGTGTCGCGGCGGGTCTGCAGGGATGCCGTGCAACGGCCGTGCAGATCGCGCCGAGCGGTCGATGGGGATGGTCGAAGCCCGAAGCGCGCTCAGCCGCCCGCCAGCGTCGCGAATTCCTTGGCCACCCGCTCATAGACCGGCCGCTTGAATGGCACGATCAGCGTCGGCAGGTTCTGCAGCGGCTCCCAGCGCCAGGTGATGAACTCCGCCTTGTGGTGGCCGCCGCCAGGGTGTTCGACGTCGATCTCGGAATCCTTGCCGGTGAAGCGCAGCGCGAACCATTTCTGGCGCTGGCCGCGGTAGCGGCCCTTCCACGCCCGGCCGGCCACCGTGCGCGGGATGTCGTAGGTCAGCCAGTCGTCGATCTCGGCGAGCTTCTCGACCGAGCGGACGCTGGTCTCCTCATAAAGCTCGCGCTTGGCGGCTTCCCAGGCGTCCTCGCCGGGATCGACGCCGCCCTGCGGCATCTGCCAGACATGGGTGTCGTCGACATGCTCGATGCCTCCGGCGCGGCGACCGATGAACACCAGCCCTTCCGAGTTGATCAGCGCGATGCCGACGCAGGTGCGGTAGGGCAGGTCCTCGTAGCGCGTCATTCCGTCTCGGCCTTCCTGCGTTGCCCCGCCCCGTCGCGACAGACCCCGCGTCACGTCGCCGCCGCGGTGGCGTACGCTCGTTCAGTTCGATTTTGATTTCAGCATCGCCGTTGTCAATGGCACCAGCAGAATGCCCTTGCGGTCGAGACCCTTGATCCAGGTGCCGATCCGGTCGATCGAGACGGGCAGGGCGGAGGCGGTGCCGACGGCGACGCCGCGCTCCTTGGCGAGGCTCTCGAGCTTGGCCAGCGCGTTGTCGATTTCCACAGCCGTCGGCACCGCGTCGATCGCGACGTCGCCCTTTGCGAACGGCACGGCGCGGCCGGTCGCCAGCGATGCGGCCACGCTGCGCGGCGCGGCGCCGTCATCGAACAGCGCGAGCCCGCGCTTGGCGGCCTCGTTCACGATCGGCTGCATCGCGGTTTCCGTCGCCACGAACCGCGCGCCCATGAAATTGCCGATGCCGACATACCCTTGCAGCCGGCTCATGTGCCAGAACAGCCGGTCGATGTTCTGGTCCGGTCCAAGCGTGGCGAGCAGCGTCTGCGGGCCTGGATCGTTGTCGGGGTAGTCGTAGGGCTCCATCGGCACCTGGAGCAGGATCTCGTGGCGCTGCGCGCGGGCGCGTTCGGCCAGCTTGCTCGGATCGGAGCCATATGGCGTGAACGCCAGGGTCACCGCTGGCGGCAGCTTCATGATGGCATCGACGGTCTTGGCGGCGCCGATACCGAGGCCGCCGATGACGATCGCGACGGCCGGCATCCGCGCCGCCTTGGCGCGGTCGGCATCCGCCGCATAGGCGGTGAATGACTTCAGCCCGTCGGTCATGACCGGGATCATGCCGTAACGCGATTTCTCCAACAGGCGCGGATCGACGCCGGGCATCGGGTTGGCGGGGGCGGCGCCCGGCTCAGGCGTGTCGCGGCCGCCGGCGCCGATGGCAACCTCCTGCCGCGCGCCGCTGGAGCCGTCGATGATCGTGATCGTCTTGCGCTCGCCATCGGGCTTGGCGGCCGCCGCTGCGCCATGCTCGGACTTGGCATCGGACTTGGCATCGGGCTTGGCGGCGGCGTCCGGCTTGTCGCCTGGCTTGGCGCCCTCGTTGATCGCGACGCGCGCGACCGGCTCGCCGCCGAGCGGATTGTCGCCGAACAGCGCGAAGCCCGCGAACACGACAAGGATCAGGCCGAGCACCATGGCCAGCGCCTGAAGCGCCGTGAACGGAAGCCGAATGCGGCGCCTGCGACGCGTCTCAGTCTGCCCGAGCGGGGCGCTCAGTTCGTCGGCCGTCTCTGTCATCGAAAATCCCGAATCAATCGGGTCGACGATACCACGCCAGGGATTCGGGCGCAGGCGCAGTGTCTGCAGGCCCGTAAATCCGCGGAGAGCTGTGCAGACGCCAAAAGCAAAGGGCGGCCCTAAGGCCGCCCCTCAAACCGAATGCGAATAGACCTGTGCCCGATCAGCCGACCTGCTCAGTTCGCCCGCTCAGTTTGCCTTTTCAGTTTGCCTTTTCAGTTTGCCTTGGGCTTGTCAGCAGAGGCCTTCTCGGTCGGCGCCGGCGTGTTGGCGCTGTTCTTGATGCCGTGCAGCAGGTCGGCCGCCATCTTGAGCGCCTTGTCGTCCTTGGCATCCGGCGGCACGTAGGACTGCGAGCCGGTCTTCTCGTCACCATCGTTCTTCAGATGGCCGCGCAGCGAGGCCTCGCCCTTGGTGTCGGTGCGGGACTTCAGCTCCTCCGGCACATCCTGCAGGACCTCGATGTCCGGCACGATGCCCTTGGCCTGGATCGATTTGCCTGACGGCGTGTAGTAGCGCGCGGTGGTCAGGCGCAGCGCGCCGTTGCCGGCGCCCAGCGGAATGATGGTCTGCACCGAGCCCTTGCCGAACGAGCGCGTGCCGACCAGCGTCGCGCGCTTGTGGTCCTGCAGCGCGCCGGCCACGATCTCAGACGCGGAGGCCGAGCCGCCGTTGATCAGCACGATGACCGGCTTGCCCTTGGTGAGGTCGCCGGCATGCGCCGCACGGCGCTGCGTTTCCTCCGCATTGCGACCGCGGGTCGACACGATCTCGCCGCGCTCCAGGAACGCGTCGGAGACGGTGACCGCCTCCTCGAGCAGGCCGCCCGGATTGTTGCGCAGGTCGATGATGTAGCCCTTCAGCTTGTCACCGATCGAGGTCTGCAGATCGGCGATGCTCTTCTTCAGACCCTCGGTGGTCTGCTCGTTGAAGGTGGTGATGCGGATATAGGCGATGTCGTCGCCCTCGGGACGCGAGCGCACCGAACGGACCCGGATGTTGTCGCGCGTGAGCGTGATGTCGAGCGGATTGTCGGTGCCCTTGCGCACGACCTTCAGCTTGATCTTGGTGCCGACCGGACCGCGCATCTTCTCGACGGCCTGGTTGAGGGTCAGGCCCTGCACGGCCTCGTCGTCGAGATTGGTGATGATGTCGTTCGCGAGGATGCCGGCCTTTGATGCCGGCGTGTCGTCGATCGGCGACACCACCTTGATCAGGCCGTCTTCCATGGTGACCTCGATGCCGAGGCCGCCGAACTCGCCGCGGGTCTGCACCTGCATGTCGCGGAAGCTCTTCGCATCCATGTAGCTCGAATGCGGATCGAGACCGGACAGCATGCCGCTGATCGCGGATTCGACGAGCTTCGAATCGTCGGGCTTCTCGACGTAGTCGCTGCGCACCCGCTCGAACACGTCGCCGAACAGGTTGAGCTGGCGATAGGTATCGGAGGTCGCGGCGCGCGCGGTCGATCCCATCAACACTGCGCGCGGTTGCGTCACGAACAAGGTCAATGCCGCACCGGTGGCCGCGCTCAGGAGAATTACCGAAGTCTTACGCATCATCCGCGTACCTTTTCGCCTTCATTTGCGGCCCACCATGGGCCTGGATCGATTGGAGTGCCGTCCTTGCGGAACTCGACATAGAGCACTGGTTGACTCGCATTCGTAGCGAGAATGGAGGCGACTTGGGACGTAATACCCATGGTCGCGACCGGCTCTCCCGTCTGAACAAACTGCCCGATGTTGACGGAAATGCGCTCCATCCCGGCGATCAAGACATGATACCCGCCACCCGCGTTGAGGATCAAGAGTTGTCCGTAGCTGCGGAAGGGACCGGCATAAACAACCCAGCCATCACACGGGGTTGTGACCTGGGCCCCCGGGCGGGTCGCCAAGGAAATGCCCTTATCCGAGCCACCGGCGCCGTCGGACGCGCCGAACTCGCGAATCTTGGTGCCGTTGACCGGGAACGTCAGCATGCCCTTGGTCGAGGCGAAGGCGATCGCCGGCGCCTTGCGCGTGGGATTGCGCAGCGCATTGGCATCCGGCTTGGCGTTGACCGGAACGCCCTGGAGGCTCGCCGTCGAGGCCGCCTTGGCTGCGCTCTTGAGGTCGAGCTCCATGGTCGAGATCAGGGTCTGCAGCGAATCGATCTGCTGGGCCAGCATCGCGGCGCGTGCGCTCTCGGCCTCCATGTCCTTCTCTGCCGACGCCTGCTTGCGCTGGCGCTCCTCCACCAGCGCGGCAAGGCGCGTCTGGTCGGCGCGAAGCTTGTCGCGATCGGTGGCGAGCTTGTCACGCTCCGAGGCGATGGTCTTGCGGATGGTGACGAGCTCGCCGAGATCGCTCGATAGCTTCTCGGCGCGGCCGCGCATCTCGGGAACCACCGAGCCCAGCAGCATTGCGGTGCGCAGCGATTGCAGCGCGTCCTCGGGACGGACGAGCAGGGCGGGCGGCGTGCGCCGGCCGGCGCGCTGCAGCGCCGCCAGCACCTCGATGATCTCGGTGCGTCGTGCCTCCAGGGAGGTGCGAAGGTCCTGCTCGCGGCCATCGAGCCCGCGCAGCCGCGTCTCGGCCTCGGCGACGCGGATCTCGACGCTGCGCACCTGCGCGGCGACGTCGATCAGCTGCTGGTTGAGCTTGCCACGATCCTCGCCGAGCGCGGCAATGTCGGCCTTCAGCCGTTCCTGCGCCTCGGCGGCGGCCTTTTGAGCGGCGCGGGCGGCTTCGAGCTCCTGCTCGCGCTGCTTGATCTGTTCGGGCGTGGGTGGATTTGGTGAGGGGGTACCGGTGATTGATGGGCGGAGGCCGGTCTGGGCCGTCGCGGGCCATCCGGACAACGCCATCAGCAGTGCGATCAGCGACGCGCGACGCGCCCAGCCGCGGCGGGCCGGAATCGGGGAGAGAGAAAGGGGCCGCGCGAAAACCATCGACGTCCTTATTGTGCTCCGATCGTCCCTGATTCAAGCGCGGTGATAGGGGTGACCGGCCAGGATCGTAGCAGTACGGTAAATCTGCTCGAGCAGCAGGACACGGACGATCTGGTGCGGCCAGGTCGCAGCGCCGAACGCGACCCCGAGCTTGGCTTTGCGCCGCAATTCGGGCGAAAGTCCGTCGGCACCGCCGATCACGAAGGCCGTCGCCGCGACGCCCTCGTCACGCCACCGTCCGATATGACCCGCAAAGGTTGCGCTGTCGATGTTGTGGCCCCGCTCGTCCAGGCAGACGAGCATGGAGTTGTCGGGAATCGCGGCTGCGATCGCCGCGGCCTCCTCGGCCATGCGCGTCGCCGCATCGCGGGCGCGGCTTTCTGGAATTTCATGGATGTCGAGGCCGCGAAAGCCGAGCTTGCGGCCAATGTCGTCGAAACGCTCGCGGTAACGCTCCGCGAGCTGCCGCTCCGGACCCTGCTTCAACCGGCCGATGGCGATCACGACGAGGCGCATGTGCACGCCCTAGCACGTGCACCGCGCGATTCGCAGCCCGCGGCGGCTACAGCGTCTTCGCCGGCTTTGGCCCTTGCGTCCACATTCGCTCGAGATTGTAGAACTCGCGGACCTCGGGCCTGAACACGTGCACGATCACGTCGCCGGAATCGATCAGAACCCAATCGCAATTGGGCAGGCCCTCGATGTGGAGCTTCTTGGCGCCGGCTTCCTTCAGGCCCTTGGCGACGTTCTCCGCGATCGATCCGACGTGCCGGTTCGAGCGGCCCGTTGTGATGACCATGTAGTCCGAATACGCCGATTTGCCGTGAAGGTCGATGGTGACCGTCTCCTCCGCCTTCATGTCCTCGAGGCGGGAGAGGATCGTGCGCAGAGTCTTATCCGCGTCAGGCTTGTCGGCGTCGGGTCGCGCCTGCAAGGCCGCATCAGGGGTCGAAGCGTTACGCACAGACTTGGCAGCAGAGGACTTGGTCGTCGTTGCCTTGGTCTTGGGTAAGGCCGACTGGGACAATACAGATGTGGTCAGGGACCATTCCTTTCACTGTATCGCAGGCCGAATCCATCCCGGCCTGCAGACCATACTAGGCATGTGGGGTTAATGGTTTCAACAATCCAGTCCCCCGGTTGGTGGTCCGACGTCTCGACCGGATGCCCGCCTCGGACCGTTGCGGACACCGTATCCCATGCACATCCGATGCCGTCCCGGCCGCGAGCCCGCCTCTCAGAACGACTTCCAGCTGCCGTCCGGGTTCCTCAACCCGGTCGACGACAGGCTCATTTTCAACCCGGTGAGGTAGACCCAGGCTGGGGCGGCGCGATCGGCGAGCCGGCTGGCATCGGCCTCCGCCACGCGATACCGGGCCAGCGCACGGGCCGCCGGTGCATTGAGGGCGCGGAAACTGCGCGGCGGGCGATCGACCACGGCGATCGGAACCTGGGCCGCGATATGCTGCCATTTCTGCCAGCGATGGAACTGCGCGAGATTGTCGGCGCCCATGATCCACACGAAGCGCAGGCGCGAGGCACGCCGGCGCAGATAATCGATGGTGTCGGCAGTGTAGCGGGTGCCGATGACGGATTCGAGACAGCTGATCTCGATGCGTGGATCGGCCGCGACCTTGCGGGCCGCCGCGGCACGTTCGGCCAGCGCATGCAGTCCGCCATTGTCCTTGAGCGGATTGCCCGGCGTGACCAGCCACCAGACGCGGTCGAGCTGCAGCCGCTTCAGCGCGAACAGGCTGATTGCGCGGTGGGCCTGGTGCGGCGGATTGAACGAGCCGCCGAGCAGGCCAATCCGCATGCCGTCACTGTGGGGAGGCAAGGCCTGGCGGATGGCCAGGCGCATGGCGGCGGCATCGGTCACGTCGGTCACCGCCGGGGGCTTTTGCAACTCAACCACAGGGCGTGGCGGTCATGGCCGCGTCTGACCGGTGCCGTGGATGCGATATTTGAAGCTCGTCAGCTGCTCCACTCCCACGGGCCCGCGTGCATGAAACTTGCCCGTGGCGATGCCGATTTCCGCGCCGAACCCGAACTCGCCGCCATCGGCGAACTGCGTCGAGGCGTTGTGCAGGACGATCGCCGAGTCGACCTCGTTGAGGAACTTGTCAGCCACTTTGTTGTCCTGGGTTACGATCGCATCGGTGTGGTGCGAGCCATGCGCGTGGATATGGGCGATCGCGCCGTCGACGCCGTCGACGACCTTCGCCGCGATGATCGCGTCGAGATATTCCGTGTCCCAATCCTCGTTGTTCGCCGGCGTCACCCGCGCATCGGCCGCGCGCACCGCCTCGTCGCCACGCACTTCGCAACCGGCGCCGATCAGCATGTCGACCAGTGGCTTGATCTTGTCCTGCGACGCCCGGTCGATCAGCAAGGTCTCGGCCGCGCCGCACACGCCAGTCCGACGCATCTTGGCGTTCAGCACGATCGACTTCGCCATGTCGAGATCGGCGGCCCCGTCTACATAGACGTGATTGACGCCCTCGAGATGCGCGAATACCGGCACGCGCGCCTCGGCCTCGACGCGCGCGACGAGGCTCTTGCCCCCGCGCGGCACAATCACGTCGACGCCGCCATTCAGGCCGGACAGCAGCAGGCCCACCGCAGCGCGATCGCGCGTCGGCACCAGCGTGATTGCGGTGTCGGGCAAGCCCGCCTCGCGCAGCCCCTCGACCAGGCATTCATGGATCGCCCGGCACGAGCGGAACGAGTCCGAGCCGCCGCGCAGGATCACGGCGTTGCCGGACTTCAGGCACAGCACCCCCGCATCGGCTGCGACATTGGGACGGCTCTCGAAGATCACACCAATGACGCCGAGCGGCACCCGCACGCGCTCGATGGTCATGCCGTTCGGCCGCTGCCAGCTCTCGGTGACCACGCCGACCGGATCGGCAACGCCGCGCACGACGGCGATCCCGTCGGCCATAGCGGCGACGCGGGCCGGCGTCAGCGTCAGTCGGTCGACGAACGACGGCGTCACGCCGACCGCCTTCGCCTCGGCGACGTCCTCGGCATTGGCCGCGATGATCACGTCAGCGCGGGCGCGGATCCGCCGCTCCATGGCCTCCAGCGCCCGGTTCTTCTGCTCGGCCGGCGCCAGCGCCAGCACCCGCGCCGCCGCACGAGCGCGCTTGGCGAGATCGTTCATCAGCTGGGGCAGATCAGCACTGCCGTCGATGGCTTTGAGAGGGGCGGTCATGGGCGTTTCAACCTTGAAGCAAGGCTCTCCAGTAGCACGGAAAGCCGCAGTTTGCGACGGCTGGCGGCGGAGGCGGCGTTAGGCCGGACCCACCCCCGCCGGCCCGATCACAAGGTCATCGCGGTGGATCATCTCGGCCCGGCCGGACATGCCGAGAATGACGGCGACATCCGGCGACGACCGGCCCTTGATGCGTTCGGCATCGTCGGCGTCGTAGGCGACCAGACCGCGGCCGATCTCGTCGGTGTCGGGGCCGCGCACCACCACGGCATCGCCGCGGGCGAACTGGCCGTCGACCTTGATCACGCCGGCCGGCAGCAGGCTCTTGCCGGCGCGCAGCGCGGCAACGGCGCCGGCATCGATCGTCAGCGTGCCCTTCGGCTCCAGCGAGCCGGCGATCCAGCGTTTGCGCGAGGTGACCGGATTGGCCGGCGTGAGAAACCAGGTGCAGCGGCCGCCATTGGCGATCGCCGCGAGCGGGTGCTCGATCTTGCCGGAGGCGATCAGCATGTGGGTGCCGCCGGTGGTCGCGATCTTCGCGGCTTCGATCTTGGTCTTCATGCCGCCGCGGGAGAATTCCGACGCCGCGCCGCCGGCGATGCCCTCGATATCGGCGGTGATGCTCTCGACCACCGGGATCAGCTTCGCGTTCGGATCCTGGGCGGGCGGAGCGGTGTAGAGGCCGTCGATGTCCGACAGCAGCACCAGCAAATCGGCGCTGGCCATGGTCGCGACGCGGGCGGCGAGACGGTCATTGTCGCCGTAGCGGATTTCGGCGGTCGCCACCGTGTCGTTCTCGTTGATCACCGGCACTGCGCGCCATTCGAGGAGTTTTGCGATCGTCGAGCGCGCGTTGAGATAGCGGCGGCGCTCCTCGGTGTCCTGCAGGGTGACCAGGATCTGGCCGGCGCCGATGCCGTACGCGCCCAGCACTTCCGACCAGATCCGCGCCAGGGCGATCTGGCCGACCGCGGCCGCCGCCTGGCTCTCCTCCAGCTTCAGCGGCCCGCGCGGCAGCTTCAGCCGGCTGCGCCCGAGCGCGATCGAGCCGGAGGACACCACCAGCAGCTCGCAGCCGCGGCCGTGCAGCCGAGCGATGTCGGCGGCCAGCGCGGTCAACCAGGCGGCGCGCACCTCGCCGGCCTCGGAATCGACCAGCAGAGACGAGCCGACCTTGACGACGATGCGGCGGAAGTTTTCGAGACGGGGGGCCATGGCAACAAGGGGTCGGTTCAGGCCCTCGTGGGCGAGAGGGAGCTGCGTGGCGCAGCATCACGAAACGAGGGGCGTGTTGATGAAGTGGCGACTTTCGCAAGCGGACGCGTGCGAGGCAAGGCTGGCTTGAGCGTCAGCCTTGCGGCGGGACCGGAGCCGCCCACGGCTCCTCGGTTGCGGCGCTCTCGACTGCGTTCTTCGCCTTGCTCGACACCGGCTGTTCGCCGACCACGTCGGCGAGCTTGCGCAGCGCCTCCTTGACGCCTTCGCCGGTCGCACCGGAGATCAGTATCGGCGTCTTCTTGGCGGCGCGCTTCAGCCGGTCCCGCTGCTTCTTCAGCTCGTCCGGATCAACCGCGTCGATCTTGTTCAGCGCGACGATCTCGATCTTGTCGGTCAGGTCGCCGCCATAGGCCTCGAGCTCGTGCCGCACCGTCTTGTAGGCCTTGCCGGCATGCTCGCAGGTGGCATCGACCAGGTGCAGCAGCACGCGGCAGCGCTCGACATGGCCGAGGAAGCGGTCGCCGAGACCGGCGCCCTCATGCGCGCCCTCGATCAGGCCGGGAATGTCGGCGAGCACAAATTCGCGGCCGTCGGCATTCACCACGCCGAGCTGCGGATGCAGGGTGGTGAACGGATAGTCGGCGATCTTCGGCTTGGCCGCCGACACCTTGGACAAGAACGTCGATTTGCCGGCATTGGGCAGTCCGACGAGGCCGGCATCGGCGATCAGCTTCATGCGCAGCCAGATCCAGCGCTCCTCGCCGGGCTGGCCGGGATTGGCATGCCGCGGCGCACGGTTGGTCGGCGACTTGAAATGCGCGTTGCCGAAGCCGCCATTGCCGCCCTCGGCCAGCACGAATCGCTCGCCGACGGCGGTGAAGTCGTGGATCAGTGTCTCGCGATCCTCGTCGAAGATCTGGGTGCCGACGGGAACCTTGAGCACGATCGACTTGCCACCGGCGCCGTGGCGGTCCTTGCCCATGCCGTTCTCGCCCTTTTGGGCCTTGAAATGCTGCTGGTAACGGTAGTCGATCAGGGTGTTGAGGCCGTCGACGGCCTCGATCACGACGTCGCCGCCGCGGCCGCCATTGCCGCCGTTCGGGCCGCCGAACTCGATGAACTTCTCGCGCCGGAACGCAACGCAACCGTTGCCGCCGTCGCCCGAGCGCACATAGACCTTGGCTTCATCGAGGAATTTCATGATGCGCCCTACGTAGGCGAGGCAGCCCCCAACAGCAACCGCGGAATGCGGTTAATTCGGCCGGAAGCCGTAATTTCGAGCGGTAAAGCGGCGCTGCGCAAGGGATGGACAAGGCTTGCGCAGGGGTTGCGGCAGGGCTGCGTGACGCTTTCAGCCGAAGGGCTGGAGCGCCGGCAGTGCGCCTGATAAGGCAGCCCGATCATGAGCGTGCTCTCCCGAATCTCCACCGCCAATGACGAGCGCTCGGCGCGGCTGGCCGGCATCGGCCTGATGCTGCTGTCGATTGCGATGTTCTCGTTCGGCGATGCCCTGGGCAAGTTCCTGGTCTCGACCTATGCCGTCGGCCAGCTGTTGTGGCTGCGCGCCTGCGCGGCGCTGCTGCTGCTCGCGCCGTTCATCTGGCGCAACCGCGCGGCGTTCGTGCAACTCGAACGACCCTGGCTGCAGCTGGTGCGCGTGATCCTGTCGACGCTCGAGGTCGCGGCGTTCTTCCTCGCGACCGTCTATCTGCCGCTCGCCGACGTCATCACCTACTATCTTGCCGGTCCGATCTTCGTCACCGCGCTGTCGGCGCTGGTCCTGCGCGAGCATGTCGGCTGGCGGCGCTGGACCGCGATCCTGATCGGCTTCTGCGGCGTGCTGATTGCGCTCCGTCCGTCGGCGCAGACCTTCAGCCTGCCGGCTCTGATCGCGCTCGGCGGCAGCCTCTCCTTCGCGGTGCTGATGCTGATCACGCGCAGCCTGCGCGCGACGCCCGACATCGTGATGGCGTCGTCGCAATTCGTCGGCACCTTCCTGCTGGGTGCCGCGATGTCCGCCTTCGGCTGGGTGACGCCGACGCCCGGCAGCCTCGTGATGTTCGCCGCCGCCGGGCTGATCTCGGTGACGGCGCTGTTCTGCGTCAACCGCTCGCTGAAGCTCGCGCCGGCCTCGGTGGTCGTGCCCTACCAGTACACGATGATCGTCTGGGCCGTGCTGTTCGGCTTCGTCGTGTTCGGCGACGTTCCGCATCCCGCGACGATCATCGGCGCGATCATCATCATCGGCGCCGGCCTCTACATCTACTTGCGCGAACGCAGCCTGGGGCAGGGCGCTGGTTCCGTGAATCCGCCCGTCTAGCGGTATCCACCGCTGTCGTCCCTGCGAACGCAGGGACCCCTACCGCGGAAGCTATCGAGGGAACGTGGCTGGCAGTTGCGTGCCTCAATACGGCCGGTGGTTATGGGTCCCTGCGTTCGCAGGGACGACACTGCTTTTGGAGCGGCGAGCGAGGCCTACCGCCGTCCCGCATTGGCCCAGGCCTTCAGCGAGGCCCACACGCCGCGGGTCAGGCGGAACGCATCGACCGGGGCCGAGGAGCCGATCACCTCGAAGCGGTGCAGTTCGACGCCGGTCCATTGGAAGCCGCACTTTTCGAGGATGTTGCGCGACGCGGGATTGCTGACGCGGGCGTGCCCGATCAGCACATTGTCCTCACCACGCTCGAAGAAGTCGTCGATAGCGGCCCGCGCGGCCTCGGTGCCGAAGCCACGGCCCCAATGCTCCACGCCCAGCCAGTAGCCGAGCTCGGCGCGGCCGGAGGCGGGGCGGTTGATGCCGACCATGCCGATCGGCGCATCGAGATGCGCGATCAGGAACGCCGTCTCGCCGCTCTGCTCCAGCGCGCGCACGAAGCGGGCGGCATCGACCTCCGAATAGGGATGCGGCAGCCGGCGGGTGTTTTCCGCGATGCGCCGATCGTCGGCGAGGCGCGCAATGTCTTTCACGTCCGCGAGCACGGGCGGACGCAGGGTCAGCCTGGGTGTCTCGAGGACGCAAGGTCTCGCCTCGCGCAAGGTGGGGGTGGTGATGTCCTGCAGCATGTCGGGCTCCATCGACGCTTCGGGATCAATCGGTCAGCGAAATGAAAAGGGGAGGCCGGTTGTCCCGCCTCCCCTGGAGCCATCTGGCGCTCCGCCGGTTCGTCAGGACCCGGCGGACGCGTATCGTTCCACCGTATGTTACTCGGCAGCTTGGGCGGCTACCGGGCGTACCGAGATGAACGTGCGATTGGCACGGTCATGGAACTCGACGACGCCCTCGATTTTGGCAAACAGGGTATGGTCCGTGCCCATGCCGACGTTGAGGCCGGGATGCCAGGTCGTGCCGCGCTGACGCGCAATGATGTTGCCGGGAATCACGCGCTCGCCGCCGAACGCCTTGATGCCGAGGCGCTTGCCCTTGGAGTCGCGTCCGTTGCGGGATGAACCGCCTGCCTTTTTATGAGCCATCGCTCGTCTCCGATCTCACGATCACCATTAGCGCGATTCCGCCAAGGGATCATTCACAATTGCAGGTCGCGGACCAAAAATCCGCGCGATGAAGGTTTGAAGCCGATGCGGCGCGCGGCAGCAGGCTTACTCGGCGGCGTCGGCCGCCGGGGCTTCGGCCTTCGCCTTCTTCGGGCGCGGGCCCTTGGTCGGCTTGGCGTTGTCGGTCAGGATCTCGGAGACGCGGATCAGCGTCAGCTCGTCCCGGTAGCCGCGCTTGCGGCGGGAATTCTTGCGGCGGCGCTTCTTGAACGCGATGACCTTGGGGCCGCGCTTATGGTCCAGCACCTCGACGGCCACCGACGCGCCGGCCACCGCCGGAATGCCGAGCACCGGGGTGTCGCCACCGACCACCAGCACCTCGTTCAGCTGCACGATCGTGCCGGGTTCACCGTCGATCTTGCCAATCTCGAGCACATCATCCGGGGCGACGCGGTATTGCTTGCCGCCGGTCTTGATGACTGCGAACATCGTTCTCATCCTTCGTGTTCGATCCCGGCCTCGAAGCCAGATGGCCCCGGGTCGGCTTCTTGTTCAGTCGTTATGGTTCATGTGATCCAGCCCGATCGAGGCCGGCAGTCGCACCCGAGGCTCAAGACCTCAAAAATGGGCGCAACGACAATCGGCGCGAGAAGCTCGCGCCGGTCGATCGAGCGCTTATAGCGGCCTGCAAGCCTGAGTCAAGGTTAAGGAGCCCCCGAAACCATCGGTTTCGTCCGCCGTTGTCCTGCACACCAGGCAACAGGGCAGGGACATCAATGGCCGACGACGTCATGACCACCACGGGCATCGCCCGTCACGGCGCCGCGCGGCTGCCGTCGGTCGAGATCGACAGCTTCAACATCGAGCTCAAGGACGAGGACGGCTTCCTCGGCGATCGCGCCTCCAAGGGCGCCTTCCGCAAGATCCTGGAGCGCTGGCGCAAGCCGTTGCGCAAATCCGGCAAGGATCCGTTCGGCGACGAGGACAGCGAGACCATCAGCAAGAAGGCGCTGGACGCGATCCTGGTCGGCGATGACACCGAGGCCTCCGCCGTGGTGCATTCGGCGATCGAGGAATTCGCCCAGGAGCTTGCCCACGTCACCCGGCGCTTCCTGCGCACCAAGGCCTGGGCCAAGACCGAATGCATCGTGGTCGGCGGCGGCTTTCGTGATTCCCGCCTCGGCGAGCTCGCCATCGCCCGCACCGAGATCATCCTAAAGGACGAAGGCTTCGGCGTCGAACTGGAGCCGATCCGCTACCATCCCGACGACGCCGGCCTGATCGGCGCGCTGCATCTGGCCCCGTCCTGGATCTTCGAGGCGCATGACAGCATCCTCGCGGTCGATATCGGCGGCACCAATATCCGCTGCGGGGTGGTGGAGACCGCATGGAAGAAGACGCCGGACCTCTCGAAGGCCTCGGTCTGGAAGTCCGATCTGTGGCGCCACGCCGACGACGAGCCGACGCGCGAAGGCGCCGTGAAGCGGCTCGCCAAGATGCTGAAAGGACTGATCGAGGAGGCAGACGCCGAGGGTCTGCGGCTCGCGCCCTTCATCGGCATCGCCTGTCCCGGCGTGATCAACGAGGACGGCTCGATCGAGAAAGGCGCGCAGAATCTGCCGGGCAATTGGGAGAGCAGCAAGTTCAACCTGCCGGCCAGCCTGGTCGAGGCGATCCCGATGATTGGCGACCATGACACCGCGGTGCTGATGCACAATGACGGCGTCGTGCAGGGTCTCTCCGAGGTGCCGTTCATGCAGGAGTTCGAGCGCTGGGGCGTGCTCACGATCGGCACCGGTCTCGGCAATGCCCGCTTCACCAACCGCCGCAAGGACAACGGCCGCAAGGACAAGGACGAGAAGTCCAAGGACGAGAAGTCCAAGGACGAGAAGTCCAAGGACGAGAAAGCCAAGGACGACAAGGCCGACGACAAGAAGGCGGCGAAGAAGAAAAAGGACTGAGCGGCGTCGCTGGCATCGGCAATACTGCAATGCAACATCCAGTAAAATTGCGACCAGGTGTTCGCAACGTGCGAAAAATTGTCGTGCAACCAAGCGGATGGGCGGGACCCGGTAACCTTGATCGGTTAGGTTAAAAATCGGTTGGCGTTGCGGTGCACGCCGAGATGGCCCAGGGTCATCCGCGTCGCTCAGGCCGGCCGGATTGACCCCCGTCTCTTCCGTCGGTTTCCCCAAGATGTAGCGACACGGGACCGCCGGCATGTGTCAGCGTACGGCGGTCCCACCTCGCTTGGCCCCGCGCGATCCCCGGGGGGACCATTCCGCGCAGGCGTGAGCCGCCCCACCGCTTTTCGGTTGGAAATATCCTCTTCCCCGCCTTGTCACCCCCGCCGCCGTGCCCTAGAACGGCGCCCGACCCGGGGGCCACGCCCCTGATTTGCGCCTGGAGAGGTGGCAGAGTGGTTGAATGCACCGCACTCGAAATGCGGCATAGGTGCAAGCCTATCGGGGGTTCGAATCCCTCCCTCTCCGCCAGCTGCTTAAGCCATAACACTGATTACAAACGAAAATTTTCTGGACCGAGCTTGGGGTCTCATACTCGTTCCCAGAATCCGCATTGATGAGGTTTTTACGGTTTGAATGCTCCCTTGAACGTAGGTGATTTCACCCTATATTTCACACTTGCCCGCCCCCGAATCAGTGACGAAATCTATGGCGCCTCCACTTCCCCATCCGCTCGGGGGGCCGCCGCCCGCCGAGGTTAATCTCCCGCGAGCACCGTTGGTCCGGGTCATTGCTCAGGTTATTTTTCCTGGCCTGCTCAAGATAGAAAACAAGGACGTGGTTGCCGGCTTCCAGGAAGCTATCCGGAAAGACTTTCCGCTGTTCGAACAGCAGTCAGTCCAGCAATTGCAGATCCATGTTGGGGCGGGGCAGCCTGTTCTCCATCAGGCTCCCGGAAACGTGTGGTGCTTCTTTAGTGCAGACAGGACTCTGCGTTTAATACTTAACAATAATTCCCTCTCTCTGGACACTGTTAGTTACCAGAGCCGGCAAAAATTCTTAGGCCAAATACGCAGTGTAGTCGCATCAGTGCAGACGGTGTTCAATCCTCAAATCGCGCTGCGCATCGGACTTCGGTACATTGACAGGGTCGTAGGAGACGATTTCGACAAGATTGACGGCTTGGTTCGCCCTGAAATGATGGGGATAGCAAATACCTCGTTCCGCCCGCACGTTAGGCACTCGATGACTGAAGCGCTGGTTGCAATAGAGGAAGGAGAATTGCTTCTTCGCTGGGGAGTATTGTCGCCCAACTCCACAATTCAGCCTGGAGTCCTCGATGCGGTTCCGGAGCCCAGCTGGATTCTCGATATCGACGTGTATTCTGGATCCCAGAGAGCTTTTGATGCGGATGAACTAGTGATGTCTTTTTCAGCTCTCGCGGAGAGAGCGTACTCCATTTTCCGTCATATGACTCTTCCAGAATTTTTGGCGACATATGGAGCTAAAAAATGATTTCTTCAACTAGTGTAGTCGATCTAATTCGGCCGAGCCCAATGTATGGATCTGAAGTCCATTGGGCGCAGCCAACATCTCCTGAGCTTTCGGCAGTAGCCATCAGCAATCTAAGTGTTCATCAGACTACCTTGTGTCTGAACTATGTGCCGGTGGACGCTTCCTTTAAGCTGTTGGTCAGCGATAAAGGTAAAATTTCTTGCCCTTATAACTCGCTATCGGTTTTTTGGTCGAACTATTTCGGTGGTTACGAGAGAGGAACGATCTTTCCGTTTTCGATTATCATCAACTCAGTCAATTGGAATCCAGGCGCGCCCTGGTCCGAGCAGAGCGTTTCAGGTGCTTCGCAGATCGAGCGGAGCTCGAACGCATTGCAGTCCGGTGCCTCGGACCTAGTCGATCAAGTCCAAGTCAAGTCGGGGATGACTCTGGAGGAGGTCGCGCCTCTTCTTGGCGTGACGCGTAGAAGCTTGCAGCATTGGCGAAAAGGAAAGGCGATTAGCACGCGCAAGGAGCGACGACTCCGCGCGCTGGTAGATGCCTTGAGCTTGCTTCCGGCGGAAAGCCCTGCTCTTCGCCGCCGCCGCCTGCTTGAGAGGCGTCCTGACGGTGTTCGTCCGTATGATTTACTGGCTGAAGGTCAGTTTGGTGCGGCACATGCTCTCATGACCGGTGACGAAGTCCGTCTCCCTAACTCGATCAAGAGCGTGAGTCCGTCACTCACGGCCGTTACGCGTCTATCTACGCTTTCTGACGGTCCTTCTAGTGTTCTTGGTAAGCTAGATGTGCGACGCTCTGCTAGATTGAAGCGGTAGGTATGAGCCTTGCCGGATGCTGCTGCGCAACTAGAGGTCGATAAGGCGCTCCTCGATTGGCAGCAGGGTGATGTGATTCTCGGCGCGGATTTGCCCTTTTCCTATTTGGCCGATGTAAGTCGACCAATAACCCCCGAAGCGGAAGAATTTGCAGCCGTTTCACCCGAGGGCGATTCGCTAGCTCAAATAGTCGTTGCTGCAGCAGGTCTGGTTGTCACGACGCAAACTTGCGATGTAGTTCGATCATGCGCTGAACGTGCGCTAGTGCAGGTCGCTGCGCTGGTGCAGGTTGATCGGGCCACTCTCGATGAGACGAAACGAGGATTTCGACCTCGCTTTGGGTACATCCCAGGCGTCGAAGCTCAAGGGCTTCTAGCCGATTTCAACGCGATTATGACAATTGATAAAGCCGTTTTGACCCAGACGTTGGCGGCAAATCGCGTTCGAGGCTGCATTACTGATAAGGATCAGCGTCAATTCGCTGAAGCTCTGTCTCGAAGCCTGAGCCGATTTGCTTTTCCCGATGATTTCGTAGCTGCCGTGAAGCCAATTCAAAAGCGAATTGTAGAAAAGCACGGCAAGGCGACGAAGGATAAGAAGGGTAATCCGACTGGCGAGGGCGAGTTACTGCGAAAATTGTGCGAGATTAGGGTGGCGTGCTTTCCGTCGTGGGACGCCGCCGAAAACGAGCTGACCTTCTACTTCGTTTTTGAAAGTCGGCGAGATATTCCTGCCGATGCGGACACGATTGTTGAAGCGCTGCTTCAAAGATTTAAGCCGGTTGGCCTATATAGCGATCCGACTTTTCGTATTGTCACCCTAAATGAAATATCAGCCGCCGCATATAAAAACAGTGACCCTCTCGACCTGGACAATCTTTCGGCAGGATCTGTACTAACGAGGTGATGGGGATGTTCTTAGTCAAGAACCGTTACACTGTTTCTCAGTGCGCCGCGCGATGCGTATGAGCATCGATATTGTTTGAGTCGCAACATGTCGCGTTTGCGCGTTAAATGGGAGCCTTGAAGCTCGCTTTGCTGCAGATACTTCGCGTAACTAAATTGCGAAAAAATGCTATTGCTATTTTTCAGAATTCGTGTTTCTATCTGCCATCCCGGCCCGCCGAGAGGGGCGCTTCGCGATCGTCACGAGACGTGGGGCCGGAGATGCGGTGGCTGTGAGTTTGCTGCAGCGGGTGTGATGCTCGCCGACGAACGGCAGGCTTGCGGACGTGAAGACGCGTGGTCCTGGCGCCCCGACGCTGGCGCTAAGCTCATCTGGTGATGATCCGGAGGGCGACGGTGGCTAAGAAGCCGGACACCGGGGAGATCGCGACATAAGCGTGAAAACCATCGCGCGGGGAATGCCGGGTGATCTCGGCTGAACCTGTGGTGACTGCCGCCTGCTTTTTTTGCTGCAGGCGGGCCATGGGTGCGGCCAGCGCCCGGCATTTCCCGCGCCCTCTCATGGTTTGAGGGCGGAACGACCGGCACAACTCGGACGCCATGGCGCCGCGGGACCGTAGCTCTGCGGGCCGCCCCCAGGGCATCACGCCGGATGGGAGAACTGGACGCAGGTTTCGCTCGTATTCTCTCCATGCACTGCCGCCCGCCCTGGAGTTTCACCTGATGAGTTCGACCTCCGACCGTCCGTTGCCGCGCTTCTCCGCCGTGCCGTCGTCGCGGCCGGGGCGGCTGTTGCGGCTGGGCGGGATCGCGGCGGGGATCGCGGGCGGGGTGGTGACGGACGGCTTGCGGCAGCTCGCACAGGGGCGGCGGCCCGGGTTGCCGGAGCTGCTGCTGGCGCCGGCGCAGGCGATGCGGCTCGCCAGCGGGCTTGCCGGACTACGCGGCGCGGCGATGAAGCTCGGCCAGATGCTGTCGCTGGATCCGGGACTTGTGCTGCCGAAAGAGGCCGCGGCGCTGCTGGCGCAGCTGCAGGAGGCGGCGCCGCCGATGCCGCCGCCGCAGCTCGAGCGCGTGCTGGCGCGGGCCTGGGGGAGCGGCTGGCGCGCGCGCTTCAAGAGCTTCGAGATGCGGCCGTTCGCGGCGGCTTCGATCGGCCAAGTGCACCGTGCCGTGACGTCGGACGGGCGGCGCCTCGCCATCAAGGTGCAGTATCCCGGCGTCCGCGCCAGCATCGACAGCGACGTCGACAACATCGCCGCGCTGCTGCGCCTGCCCGGCCTGCTGCCGCGCCAGATGGACATCTCGCCGCTGCTGTCCGCCGCCAAGGCGCAGCTGCACGCGGAGGCGGATTATGCCGCGGAGGTCGCGCAGCTGCGCGCCTTCGGCGATTTTCTGCGCGACGATCCGCGCTTCGTGGTGCCTTCGCCGGTGACGGCGCTGTCGACGCCGGAGGTGCTGGCGATGGATTTCGTCGACAGCCGGCCGATCGCGTCGCTGGCGACCGCTGCGCCGAACCAGCGCGACGGCGCCATGACGGCGCTGATCGACCTGACCATGCGCGAACTGTTCGTGTTCGGCGCGATGCAGACCGATCCCAATCCCGGCAATTTCCGCGTCACGCCGGACGGCACACGGATCGTACTGCTCGATTTCGGCGCCGTGCGGCCGATCGCGGCGGAGCTGCAGGCCTCATTCCGCGCTCTGCTGGCGGCCGGGCTCGATGCGGACCGCGCAGCGAGCCGCGCCGCCATGCAGACCATCGGCTATTTCGACGCAGCGACGGCGCCGCGCCATCAGGACGCGATCGTCGACATGTTCCTGCGGGCGATGGCGCCGCTGCGCCAGCGCGCGCCCTTCGATTTCGCGCGCCAGGACCTGCTGGCGGAGCTGCGCGACCGCGGCCTTGCGCTCGGCCTCGATCGCGACCTCATGCATGTGCCGCCGGCGGACACGCTGTTCCTCCACCGCAAGATCGGCGGGCTCTATCTGCTCGCGACGCAGCTGCGCGCGAAGGTGGATTGCGCGGCCTGCGTCGCGCCGTACCGCGCATGACGGGGAAGCTACCGATCGCCACCCGCGCGGCAGGGCTCGCGCGTTTGCAGACGGTGCTGCCGCGGCTCGGCCGCGCCTATGCGGCGGGACGCAACCATGATCATGGGCCCGGCCGGCCGCAGGCGGTGTCGGGACTGTCGCCCTGGATCCGGCGGCGGCTCGTCACCGAGGAGGAGGTGGTGCGCGCCGCCGTGGCGGCGCATGGCGGGGCGGCGGACAAGTTCGTCGAGGAAGTGATCTGGCGCGGCTATTTCAAGGGCTGGCTGGAGCGGCGGCCGCAGGTCTGGACGAGCTATCTACGCGGCCGCGACGCCGATCTCGAGCGCCTCGATAGCGACGGCGCGCTGCAGGCGCGCGTGGCGGCGGCGGAGGCCGGACGCACCGGCCTCGCATGCTTCGACGCCTTCGCGCAGGAGCTCGTCGCCACCGGCATGCTGCACAACCATGCGCGGATGTGGTTCGCCTCGCTGTGGATCTTCACGCTCGGCCTGCCCTGGCGGCTCGGCGCGGATTTCTTTCTGCGTCATCTGCTCGACGGTGATCCGGCGTCGAACACGCTGGGCTGGCGCTGGGTGGCCGGGCTGCACACAAGGGGCAAGGTCTATGCGGCGACGGCTTCGAACATCGCGCAGTACAGCGCCGGCCGCTTCGCGCCGCGGCCGGAGGACATCGTGATCCCGGCGCAAGGACTGGAAGCCGAGGAGCCGGAGGGCCTGCCGTCGCTGCGGCCGCTGCGCGTGCTTATCGCGCCCCGGCGCGACGTGCCGTCGCTGTGGCTCATCACGGAGGAGGATTGCGGCCTTACCGATTTCGACTCCGACGGCTTCACCTGGCGCGGCGCGGCGACGCTGGCGGCCTCGCAGCTGCGCTCGCCGCGTCCGGTCGCGGAGCAGGTTGCGGCGTTCGAGGCGGCTGCGCTGCGCGATGGCACGACCCGTATTGGACTGACCGCCGCCGCGCTGAAGGCGGTGGATCCGGCGGCGCTGGTCGCCTGCGCGCAGGACGCCGGCGCGACGCAGATCGTCACCGCCGAGGTGCCGCAGGGGCCGCTGCGTGATTGGCTCGATGCCGCGGCGCCTGCGCTTGCGGCTGCTGGGCTGACGCTCGCCGAATGGCGCCGGCCGTGGGACGCGACGCTGTGGCCGTTCGCGACGGCGGGCTTCTTCAAGGTGCGGGAGCGGATTCCACGGCTGCTGGCGGACATGGGAATTGATTGAGTGCTGATGCCGTGATGGCTGTGCGGCGGAGTCGTCAAGTCGAGGCGGGGCCGGCGAGCGATCCCGGCGCGCTCGCGCAGACAACCGCCGCGCGGCGGCACGCGCGGATTGACAAAGAGGGGCGGCATCGGGCCGGCCTCGCTGTAGACCTGATATGAGCTTGTCTGCCGATACACCGCTGCACCCCATCGCCATCATCGGCGCCGGCATGGCCGGGCTCGCCTGCGCGCGGCGGCTGGCGGCCGCGGGGCAGGCGGTGGTGCTGTTCGACAAGGGCCGCGCGCCAGGCGGACGACTGGCAACGCGGCGCGCGGAGGACTTTCAGTTCGACCACGGCGCGCAATATGTCACGGCCCGTGACGACGGCTTCGCGGCCGATCTCGCCAATCTCGCTGCTGGCGGCTCAGCAGCTCCCTGGGAGGCTGGCGCCGCCGGCGCATGGGTCGGCACGCCCGGCATGTCGGCGCTGGCGCGGGCCTTCGCCGCCGGCTTGACGATCCACTGCGGCACACCGGTGACGGCGTTGACGCGCACACCCGATGGCTGGCGGCTGGAGGTCGGCGAGACCGCGCATCGCGCGGTCCGCGTGGTGCTGACGCTGCCGGCGCCGCAGGCGGCTTCGCTGCTCGGCGACGATCCCCTGGCGGCGCGGCTGGCGCCGGTGCGGATCGCGCCGTGCTAGACCTTGATGGCGGCGGTGAGCGCGCCTGCGCCCTTCGTGGTCCGGCGCGATGACGCCGCAGACCTCGCCTGGATCGCGCATGATGGCGCCAAGCCCGGCCGCTCCGCGCAGGACGGGATCTCGACCTGGGTGGCGCAGGCGAGCGAAGCCTTCAGCATCACGCATCTGGAGCGCGCGCCCGAGGCGGTCCGGGCGCTGATGCTGCCATCCCTGCTGTCGGCGATCGGCAGTGACGTCTCCGCGGTGCGCTTCGCCGCCGCGCATCGCTGGCGCTTTGCGCGGGTCACCACGCCGCTTGGCACGCCGTTCCTGCGCGATGAGTCCGGCACGCTCTATCTCGGCGGCGACTGGTGCCTCGCTGCGCGGGTCGAGGCCGCCCATGCCAGCGGATGCGCCATCGCCGATGCGCTGCTGGCCACGGCATGAAAGCGGCCTTGCACATCGCGCAACGCGCGGCGCGCCTCCACGCCGCGCGGCGAAGAAGATCGATATCACCAGGGTGGTCCGGGAAGGCGTCAGCCGATCCGGATCCACGCGCCCTTCGCTGCCGACGACCTCACCGCCGCATCGATGAACTTCACGCCGGCCAGGCCGTCCTCGACCGTCGGGAACAGCACCTCGTGATGGGGCCTGTCTCCGGTTCTCGCGGCGCGGATGGCGTGCGCGGCCTCGGCATAGATGGTCGCAAAGCCTTCCAGATAACCCTCGGGGTGGCCGGAGGGGATGCGGGTGACGCGCGCGGCCGCGCCGATCGCGCCGGCGCCACCGCGGGTGAGCAGCTGCTTGGGCCGACCATAGGGCGTGAACCAGAGCTGGTTCGGATTCTCCTGGGCCCATTCGAGCCCGCCCTTGCTGCCGGAGATGCGCAAACTCAGGCCGTTCTCGTGACCGACGGCGACCTGGCTCGCCCACAGCATGCCCTTGGCGCCTCCCTTCCAGCGCAGCAGGATCTGGACGTCGTCGTCGAGGCGCCGCCCCGGCACGAAGGTCGTCAGCTGCGCGAGCAGCTCATCGAGCGCGAGGCCGCTGACGAAGCAGGCGAGATTGTAGGCATGGGTGCCGATGTCGCCGATGCATCCGCCGGGTCCGGAGCGCGCTGGGTCGGTGCGCCACGCCGCCTGCTTGTGATCGCTCTGCTCCAGCCGCTCGGTCAGCCAGTCCTGCAGGTACTCCGCCTGCACCAGGCGGATGTCGCCGAGTTCGCCGCTCGCGACCATCGCGCGCGCCTGCCGCACCATCGGATAGCCGGTGTAGTTGTGCGTCACGACGAACACCTTGCCCGTCGATCGGACCAGCGCCACCAGCTCCTCGGCTTCCGCGACAGTCGTCGTCAGCGGCTTGTCGCAGATGACGTGGATGCCGGCGCGCAGGAAAGCTTTCGCAACGGGAGCATGCATGTGGTTCGGCGTGACGATCGCGACCGCCTCGATCCCGTCGGCGCGCGCGGCTTCGGCCCGGGCCATCTCTTCGAACGAGCCATAGGCGCGATCGTCGGCGATGCCGATCTCCTTCGCCGAGGCCTTGGCGCGGGCCGGATCGGACGCGAGCGCGCCTGCGATCAGCTCGAACTGGTCGTCGATCCGTGCGGCGATGCGGTGCACGGCGCCGATGAACGCGCCCTGTCCGCCGCCGACCATGCCGAGGCGTATGCGATCATGTCGGCCGGCCTCTTGGCTTGCTGTGATGGCCATCTGCTCCTCCGCTCAGGACAGGCCGAGCATCTTGCGGTTGGCCACGTCGTCGGCGCCCGAGCCGGCGAAATCATCGAATGCCTTCTCGGTCACTTCGATGATGTGGCTCCTGATGAAACCGGCGCCCTCGCGCGCGCCCTGCTCGGGATGCTTGATGGCGCACTCCCATTCCAGCACGGCCCAGCTGCCATAGCCGTATTGCGTCAGCTTGGAGAAGATCGCGCCGAAATCGACCTGGCCGTCGCCGAGCGAGCGGAAGCGGCCGGCCCGGTCAGCCCAGTTCTGGAAGCCGCCATAGACACCCTGGCGCCCGGTCGGATTGAACTCGGCGTCCTTGACGTGAAACGCCTTGATGCGCTGGTGATAGATGTCGATGTAGGCGAGGTAATCGAGCTGCTGCAGCACGAAATGCGAGGGATCGTACAGCAGGTTGGCGCGCGCGTGGTTGCCGACCCGCGACAGGAACATCTCGTAGGACACGCCGTCATGCAGGTCCTCGCCGGGGTGGATCTCGTAGGCGAGATCGACGCCATGCTCCTCGGCATGATCGAGGATCGGCCGCCAGCGCCGCGCCAGCTCGTCGAACGCCGCCTCGACGAGACCGGCCGGACGTTGCGGCCACGGATAGATATAGGGCCACGCCAAAGCGCCGGAGAACGTCGCATGCGCGGTGAGGCCGAGCCGCCGGGATGCCCGGATCGCCCGCTTGACCTGGTCGACCGCCCAATCCGTGCGCGCCGCCGGATTGCCGCGCACCTCGGGCACCGCGAACCCGTCGAAGGCCGCATCATAGGCCGGGTGAACGGCGACGAGCTGGCCTTGCAGATGTGTCGAGAGCTCGGTGATCGCCAATCCGTGACGCGCCGCGATGCCTTTCACCTCGTCGGCATAATCCTGCGACTCCGACGCCTTGTGCAGATCGAACAGTCTGCCGTCCCAACTGGGGATTTGCACCCCTTCATAGCCGAGCGAGGCCGCCCAGCCGCAGATCGAATCCCAGGAATTGAACGGCGCCGCATCCCCGGCGAATTGGGCGAGAAAGATCGCGGGTCCCTTGATCGGCTTCATCGCATGCTCTCCTCTCGCGTGGATTGGCGCGTGCTGGCGGGGCGCGATGGTGCCACCGCTCCGGCGCGTCCGCCATGCCGGAACCGCCGCGCATTTCACGGCCAGTCTCAATTTGCAGCACTGGTCGCCGAGGACGACGGGGAAAAGGCCGTTGATTGCGGCGATCCGGGGACCCGGGATCTGATCAGCCAGGATATAAGGAGCCAAGTCGATCGCGGTCGCAAGGCTCGTGAGCTCGCTCCGGGGCCGGGCAAGGCGCGAGAGGCCGCTTCGAGACCTGCTGTAACGGACGCTGACCAGTGAACCAGACCTCCACTTCCGATCCTGCCGCGCTCGATAAGCTGAAGGGGCGCATCCAGGCCCTTCGCGCCAAAACCATCGCCAATGGCTGCACCGAGGAGGAGGCGCTGGCGGCGGCGGCCAAGGTGGCCGAGCTGCTCGACCGCCACGATCTGTCATTGTCCGACCTCGAGCTGAAGGCCTCGTCCTGCGAGCGCAAGGTTTACGAGACCCATCGCAAGAAGCGCATTCCGATCGACGATTGTATCGGCGCCATCGCGCTGTTCTGCGATTGCCGGGTGTGGCGCGAGAAGAACGCCGCCGGTGACAACATCTACGTGTTCTTCGGGCTGCCGGCCGATGTCGAGGTCGCGCATTATCTGACCGAGCTGATCGACAATTCCGTGCGCGCCGAGCTCGGCCGCTACAAGACCTCGATCGACTACGCCCGCTTCCGTCACCAGGACCGTCACCTCGCCAATGCCTCCTTCGCGCTCGGCATGGTCGCCTCGGTCGCCGAGCGGCTGGTGGCGATGAAGAAGGATCGCGACCAGGCCAACGCCTCGACCGGCCGCGGCCTGGTCGTGCTCAAGACCTCGGTGGTCGATGCCGAGTTCGGCAAGCTCGCTCTGAACCTGCGCTCCGCCCGCAGCACCAGCCGGACGGTGTCGATGACGGCGTATGAGGCCGGCGGCGCGGCGGGAGCCACGGTGGCGATCAGTCCGGGCGTTGGCACTTCGTCCCGCGGCGGCGGAAGAGGCGGCTGAGCGCGTGGCTGCTCATGGGGCTGGTGTGCAGGCATGGGATATCCGCCCTTGCGGGTTCGATGATCTGCATTCCCATCTCTCCAAGGAGACGACCGTGACACAGACTCCGTTCCCCGTCCTTGCGACGCAAAGATTGCGATTGCGCGCCATCGCGCTGGATGACCGGGAGCGCTATCAGGACCTGCTGTCGATCCCAGACGTGACGCGCTACGCGAACATTGCCTTTGCGCCAAACGAAGAGCAGACCAGCGACATGCTGAAAAAAATGGCTGAGATGTTCGACGCCGGTACCGGATGTTCCTGGATCATCGAAGATGCTGTGACGAACGATTTCGTGGGCGCCGTTCGGTTCAACTATTTCTTCAAGCATGCGCGCGTCGGTGGCGTCGGGTACGAGATCCACCCGCGCTATTGGGGGCGTGGCGTTATGACCGAAGCGTTGCGGGTCGTCGTCAGCACCGGGCACGCAATATTCGACCTGAACCGTATCGAGGCGTGGACTGTCCCAGGAAACGGCGCCTCCGATCGTGTGCTCCAGAAGGCCGGTTTTGTGCTCGAAGGGGTTCAGCGTCAGAAGGGATCGTTCAGAGGCGTGCTTCACGATGTGCGTCTGTTCGCGCGGCTTGCGTCGGATCCGATGCCGCCGGGTCCTGATGACGGTCACTAACCGAGCCGCAACCATGTCCGAAACTGCCGGACTTTCGTCATCCGGTTGCGACGCAATTGCATGTAGCCTGTGCGCTTCCAATCGAGGTGCTGTGCCATGACGACAATTCGCGTGAACGGCCGCGACCATGAGGTTGCGGTGGAGGCGGATACGCCGCTGCTCTGGGTGCTCCGGGACACGCTGGGGCTGACGGGGACCAAATATGGCTGCGGCATCGCGCAATGCGGCGCCTGCACGGTCATGATCGACGGTCAGGCGACGCGTTCGTGCCAGGTTCCGATCGAGAGCATCGGCTCCGCCGAGATTCGCACCATCGAGGCGATCGAGCAGGATGCAACCGGCCGCAAGGTCGTCGAGGCCTGGGTCGCCGACCAGGTGCCGCAATGCGGCTATTGCCAGTCCGGCCAGGTGATGGCCGCGACCGCGCTGCTGACGCAAAATCCGAAGCCCTCTGACTCCGACATCGCCGACGCGATGACCAATCTCTGCCGTTGCGGCACCTACAACCGCATCGCCGCGGCGATCCGCCGCGCGGCGCAGGCCTGAGGAGACCGGCTCATGAACGCGCTTCTCAAGACCGACCTCGCAAATGCGCTGCCGCTGCTGCGGCCGCAGGGCATCACCAATCTGTCGCGCCGCCGCCTGCTCGGGCTCGGCGCCGGCGCGCTCGTCCTCGGCGCGCTGCTGCCAGCCGCCGGCGCGCGCGCCGCCACGGCTGCAGCGGTCAAGCCCGGCACCCGCGTGCCGGCGTTCCTGGTGATCGGCAAGGACAACTCGGTCAAGCTGCTCAGCCCGTTCGTCGAAGGCGGGCAGGGCATCAACACCGGCCTGGCGCAGATCGTCGGCGAGGAGCTCGATGTTCATCTGAACCGCTTCGAGGTCGAATGCGCGCCGCCCGGCGCCGACTACGCCATCATCAACGGCCTGCGCCTGACCGGCGGCAGCTTCTCGACGCGGTCGAGCTATGAGGTGATGCGCCGGCTCGGCGCCAGCGCGCGCGAGATGCTGATCCGCGTTGCCGCGGCCAAGCTCGACGTAACGCCGGAGACCTTGACGACCGAGGACGGGCAAGTCGTGCACGCCGCGTCGAACCGGCGCGTGCCCTATGGCGAGCTCGCCGAGCAGGCGCTCGCGCTGACGCCGGCGGACACCGTCGCGCTGCGCGATCCCGCGACCTTCCGCTACATCCGCCAGCCGATGCCGCGGCTCGATGTCCGCGCCAAATCGACCGGCAAGGCGGTCTATGCGATCGACCAGAAGATCGAGGGCATGCTGTATGCCGCGATCCAGCATGCGCCGGTGCTCGGCACCGAGCCGGAGCGCATGGTCAACGAGGCGACCGTCAAGGCGATGCCCGGCGTGCATGCGGTCCACAAGCTGCCGGGCGCCGTCGCCGTGACCGCCGACAGCTGGTATCGCGCGCGCAAGGCGGTGGAGACGCTGGACGTGGCGTGGTCGAAGGCGCCGGCAAGCGGCTTCGATGCAGTGGCGGCCGACTATTCCTCGGCCAACCTGCTCGCCGCACTGAAGGCCTCCGACGCCAATGGCGTGTCCGCCGAGAAGGCGGGCGACGTCGCCGCGGCCTTTGCCAGCGCCGCGACGATCGTCGAGGCCGAGTATGACGCGCCCTACCTGGCGCATGGCCAGCTCGAGCCGCCGTCCTCGATGGCGCGCTTCAATGCCGACGGCACGCTCGAGCTGTGGGTGCCCAACCAGATGCCGGAGCTGTTCCAGGGCATCGCGGCCAAGGTTGGCGGCGTCACGCCCGACAGGGTGATCCTGCATTCGCCGATGCTCGGCGGCTTCTTCGGCCGCCACTTCGCCTATGGCTCGTCCAATCCGTTCCAGCAGGCGATCCTGCTCGCGAAGGCGACGCAGCGGCCGGTCAAGGTGCTGTGGTCGCGCGAGGAGGAGTTCAAGATGGACGCGCTGCGCCCCCTGAGCTTCAGCCGCTTCAAGGCGGCGCTCGACAAGGACGGCAAGCCCGCCGCGATCCAGGTGCGCACCGTCGGCGAGGGGCCGATGGGCCGCTGGTTCGGCGTCACCGCCGGCGGCAAGGTCGACAGCTCCGCGGTCGAGGGCATCGTCGAGAAGCCCTATGCGATCGCCAACCGCAGCATGGAGTATGCGCGGTTCGCGCATCCCGTGACCATCGCGTTCTGGCGCTCGGTCGGCCACTCCATGAACGACTATTTCTACGAGGGCTTCCTCGACGAGCTCGCCGATGCCGGCAAGCAGGATCCCTATCAGCTGCGCCTCGCGCTTTTGCAGGACAGACCGCGCCATTTCAAGCTGCTGGAGACGGTGGCCAAGATGTCCGGCGGCTGGAGGCGCGGGCCTTATGACGCCGACGGCGGCAAGCGCGCCCGCGGTGTCGCGCTGGCCTCGCCGTTCGGTTCGGAGACCGCGACGATCGCCGAGGTCTCGCTGGAGAAAAGCGAGGTGCGCGTCCACCAGTTATGGATCGCGTTCGATCCCGGCAGCATCGTCAATCCGGCGATCGTCAAGTCGCAGGTGGAATCGGCGGCCGCGCTCGGTCTGTCTGCGGCACTGTTCGAGGAGCTCGTCTACAAGGACGGCCAGCGGCAGTCCCACAATTTCGACGACTATCCGATCCTGTCGCGCGCTTCGATGCCGAAGGTCGATGTCGAGATCGTCGAGAGCGGCGCGCCGATGGGCGGCGTCGGCGAGCCCGGCCTGCCCGGTATCGCTCCGGCCGTCGTCAACGCGGTCGCCGCGCTGACCGGGCGGCATGTGCGCAGCCTGCCGCTGGCGAAGGCGAAGCTCGGCGTCTGAGACGAGAGCATCCCGGCACAAGCCTGCCGGGATGCCGCTCGATTACTTGCTGAGAAACCTGTCGACCTCGGCGGCGAAGTCGTCGATCTCCTGGAACAGGAAAGCGTGGCCGGCATCCGGATAGAGCACGAGCTTGGCGTTGGGCGCCTGCTGCGACAACACGTAGGAGCGGTACGCCGGCAGCATCACGTCATGCGCGCCATTGGCCACCAGCATCGGCAGCCGCAGCTCGTTGGCCCGGTGCAGCACGCCGGGCCAGCTCGAGATCGCCTTGACCTGTCCCATGAACGATGCCGCGGTCACCTTCGGCCCGAGCTGCGGCTGCGCGGCGATGCGCGCCAGCGAGGCACGGCCGGCGGCCACCGCGGTCTCGGTCTCCGGATAGAACAGGAAGAGGAAATCCTCCGCACCATTGTCCGGCTTGGTCATCACCTGCGCGACGCGCGGATGCGCCTGCGGCCCGTCCGCCACCGGTCCCGGGCTCGAGCCGGCCACGATCAGCCGGCGCACCAGATGTGGCGCATCGAGCGCGAGTTGCTGGCCGACGACGCCACCGAGCGACCAGCCGAGCACATCGGCCTGACCGAGGCCGAGCGAGCTGATGACTTCGGCTGCGACGGCGGCGATGCCGCCGATGCTATCGGGCACGGCGCCTTCCGAGCGGCCGATGCCGGCGCTGTCGAAGCGGATGACGCGGCGATCGGCGGAGATCGCCTGGATGAAGGCCGGGTCCCAGTCATCCATCGTGCCGCGAAAGCGCTGCAGCAGCAGCAGCGGCACGCCACCGGCGGCTCCGTCCTCGCGCCAGGCCAGTTCGCCGTAGGATGTCTGCAGCCGGTGAATGGTGACATCGTTGCTCATCATCTCTCTCCTCGGACTATCCGATGGGGAGAGCGTAAGAGGTGATAGAAATGTCTCAAATGACACAGAGGCGGCGAATCAGGTCGTCTCGTATGCCGCTTCGCCAGGCTCGCCTTCCATCAGCCGCAGGCTGCGGCGCAGGCTTTGCGGCGGCTGGCCGAAGAAGCGCAGGAAGGCGCGGCGCATGCGGTCGCGGTCGGCGAAGCCGGTGTCGCGGGCGACGATGTCGAGGGAATGCCGGCCGTCCTCAAGCATCACCTTGGCGGCCTCCAGCCGCAGCCGCTCAACCGCCTTGGCCGGCGATTGCCCGGTCTCCTCGCGGAAGATCCGGCTGAATTGACGCGGGCTGAGACTCGCCGCCTCCGCCAGTTCCTCGACGCTGAGCGGATTGCGCAGATTCTCCTTGGCGTAGGTGAGCGCCCGCCGCACCCGGTCGGAGCGCGGCTCAAGCTCCAGCAGCGCCGAGAACTGCGACTGGCCTCCCGGCCTGCGATGATACACCACGAGCCGCCGCGCCACCGCGCGCGACATCTCCGCGCCGTGGTCGTCCTCGATCAGCGCCAGCACGAGATCGATTCCGGCCGTCATGCCGGCCGATGTCCAGATGTTGCCGTCGGCGATGAAGATGCGGTCGTCGTCGACTTTGACGGACGGAAACCGCTGCTGCAATTCGGCGGCATGCGCCCAATGCGTCGTGGCGCTGCGGCCGTCGAGCAGGCCGGCCTCGGCGAGCAGGAACGCGCCGGTGCAGACGCCGGCGACGCGGCGCGACTTCTGCCCGGCTTCCGCGATGTAGGCCCGCAGGCCGGCGGTGGACGGCTTCGGCAGCAGTTCGCCGACGACCATCAGCGTGTCGGGAAAGTCGCCGAGCGGCTCGGTTTCGACATGCATGCCGAGGGTCGAGCGGATAGGGCCGCCTTTCTCCGACATGATCCTGACGCGATAGGCCTTCTCGCCCAACTGGATGTTGGCGAACTCGAACGCCGTCGCGGCAGCCACGCCCATGATCTGGAAGCCGTCCTCCATGATGAACCCGATTTGGCGCATGGCGATACCATCCTTGTCCCGATTTGACGTTTATATGGCATTTGAGACGCGGAAATCCAGCTCTACTTTCTCGTAACGCAACAGACCGAGCGCCCGCAGCGGCACGAGAAGGGAATTCAGCCATGACCAGCCAAACCAAGGGCGCCGTCCTCATCACCGGTGCGTCGTCCGGCATCGGCGCAGTTTATGCCGAGCGCTTCGCTGCACGCGGCCATGACCTCATCCTGGTCGCCCGCAATCAGGACCGTCTGAACGCGATCGCCGACAAGCTGACGGCCCGTCATGGCGTGAAGGTCAAGACGCTGGTCGCCGACCTCACCGCGCGGGACGATCTCGCCCGGGTCGAGGCCGTGCTGAAGAGCGACGCCTCGATCACTCACCTCGTCAACAATGCGGGCTTCGGTAGCGCCGCGCCGCTCGCCAAGGCCGATGTCGACGAGATGGAGAGAATGGTGGCGATCAACGTCACCGCGCCGCTGCGGCTGACCTACGCGGCGGTCCCGCAATTCGTCGCGCGCCAGCAGGGCACCATCATCAACATCGCCTCGATCGTCGCGATCGGACCCGAGGTCCTCAACGGCGTCTACGGCGGCACGAAATCCTTCGTGCTCGCGTTCAGCCAGTCGCTGCGCAAGGAACTCGCCGGCACCGGCGTGCATGTCCAGGTCGTGCTGCCCGGCGCGACCGGCACTGAATTCTGGGACATCGCCGGCCTGCCCGCCAGCAACCTGCCGAAGGAGTGGGTGATGTCGGCCGCCGATCTGGTCGACGCCGCCTTGCGCGGCCTCGACCGCGGCGAGTTCGCCACCGTGCCCTCGCTCGCCGACGGCGCCGAGTTCGACGCGTGGGAAGCCGCCCGCCAGACCATGCTGCCGCATCTGTCGAGCGCCGCGGTCGCCGAGCGCTATCGGGCGTGAAGCGTTCGGGCTGGTGCCGATCGCGGTTGCAAGCCGCCGGCACCGGCGAGCGTCCGCCGACCCGGTGTCGTTCTGTTGCTCGCGGAGGCCAATCGGCTAGACTTTGCCGATGAGCTACTGCGTCTTCATGCATCGGACCGACTCGATCTACGACGACAGTCCGGCGGAGCAGTACCAATTTCCCAAGCAATATCTCGGCCGGGCCGAGGGCAGCGTCGGTGACTGGATCGTCTACCTCGAGCCGACGAAGGTGGCGGCCACGCGCGGTTATTTCGCGATCGCGCGGGTCGAGCGGATCATCCCAGATCCGAAGGCGTCGGGCATGTATCTCGCGCTTATTCAGCCCGGTTCATATCTCGAATTCGTCAACGCCGTTCCATTCAGCGAACTGGACGGTCCGATCGAGCGCGGCCTGCGCAATGAGGCCGGCAGGTTATCGGGACGGGCTCAGGCGGCCGTTCGACCGATTTCGCCGCAGGATTTCCAGCGCATCATCGAGCGCGGCTTGGACGATCACGACCCGATCCTGCCGCGCGTTCCAGACGTGGTCCACCCGCCGGATGGTTTTGCGGAAGAGCAGTCGCCGGTTGTTGTCGAGCAATTGCGCGAACGCATTCAGCGCCTCACGTCGCGCGTCTTGCGCGATCGCCTGTTTCGGACGATCGTGCTCCGCGCTTATGGCGAGCGCTGCGCGATCACCGGGCTCAAGCTCATCAATGGCGGCGGGCGCGCTGAGGTGAATGCGGCCCATATTCGGCCTGTCGAGGCGAATGGACCGGACCTCGTGACCAACGGCCTTGCGCTTTCGGGTACGGTTCATTGGATGTTCGACCGTGGACTGATCAGTCTGAGCGATGATCTCGCCATTCTGCTGTCTCGGCAGATCAACGACGCCGATCGAATCCGCGGGTTCATCAATCCCTCGGGATTCGCTTTTTCTCCCGAGCGCGCTGGTGACCGGCCTCACCCGCATTTTCTGCAATGGCATCGCGAGCATTGTTTCAAACACTAAGTCGAAAAAGTCTCCTTCAGCGAATCCTTTTGCTGCCGTCGCTGCCTCCTGACATCCGGGACGACACATCCCGGATCGGCATTGGCCGGGATAACATGGCATGGCTGCGCCACAATCTTTAAAGGTCGCATCATGTGATGCGAACCGTACTTGGGGTCAGCACGGCGATCGTCGCTCTTGACGCCTTGAGCGGGCCTGGTGCGTGGCTGTTGGCGGCCGCCGGGCTTGGCTTCGCCGTGACAGGCGCTGTCGGCCATTGTCCGGCTTGCGCGACGCACTTGGACCTGCCAAGTGGCGCCTCTCGTCTGACCGTAGGCACGAATATTACTACTGCGTCTATCCGTCCAGCTGTGACATGGCTGTGATGGATTGGCGTTCGCAGGTGATCAGAGCCTAAGAGCGCCGGACCAAAAAACCAATCAATCTGACTGGTTAGTACTGGCGCACCGCGGCCGATGAAGATGGGTACTACTCGTTCGCCGTGACGCTATGACGTTGCGGCCGGCCGCGCGATCCGACCGGATCACCTGCGACGGACTGCGATCTTGCGCCACGCCTCATGTGCAGCTGCCCCTCTCGATTTCGTCGTTGGCCCGGTTACCCGTCGATTGCGGCATTTCGCCCCGTCCCAGGAACGGCGCGATTGGCCAGACGCGGTCGTCGGCCGGCTAGTCAACGAGATTCCGCAAGCGACCGTTTCGGCTCGGACGTGTAATTGATGAACGCCGCTACCTTGCATAGAACAAAAGCTTAACGAAGCGCTGCTACTAGCCAACCCATGATCTATGTTGGCCAGCGTGAATTTATCATCCCAACCCCGCTGTGGGCGGCCCTTCCGCTCGCCGCTGTCGGGTACGTCGCCGTCGATCTCGCATGGCAATCGTGGCCTTCGCCGACTGATCTTGCACGCGTTGGGCAAACGACCGATTGCTTCCTGTACACGATCGCGCGGTTCGCGTCCGCCTACCTTGCCGCCTTCCTGGTGGTTGACATCGCCAGCCGGTCGCGCACGCCTTGGTACGGCTTGTTTCTGCTCATCCCGTTCGCCCATCTCGTCGCCGCATACGTTATCGCCGATTTGATCGTTCAGCCGCTAACATGGCTGGGCACCGCAATCCTGCTCGGAGCGTTCGCAGCCGCAGCCGTGCCGCGTGGGCCGGCCGGCAGCGAAATGCTGGCTTTAGTATTTGGCGCGCTGGCGGTGGTGCCGCTATTGGCGGCTCTCGCGGCATTGTTCGTCACGCTGGCGAGCCGGATCGTGGCCCGCCTTCCTCTGCTGACGCCGGATGCTCGCCGCGATCTTTGGCCAAACATGGCGGCCGCGATGGTGTGGCTCCCAGGCGGCATGGCCGTCGGCATGGCGCCACGGGTTCTCGGCTACGTCATGCCGCGCCCAGCGGCGCTGTTGGCCGCCCTTGTGCTGGCGCTGGCTTCGATATGCCTGCATCTGCGTCTGGTTCATGGCGTACGCCGGGAGCAGATGCCCCATGGCAACAGGCTAAGGACCTGGCTGGCAGCCGCTGTTTGCTGTTCGGCACTGGTCTTGCTCGCACCGAACCCGATTCAGTATTTCTCCCTCGTTCTGGTGATGCCCGGATACATTCGGCCGGTTATGCCGAACCTCTCCGGTCTGTACATCGACCATGTGCGTCCAGCCTTCCGCGCGATCGGAATGCTGCCGACGCCAGTGATCGAGGTCGCGGGCTATCGGGTCGACGTTCCCTTCAACGATCGAACGACGATGATGGAGCCTACCGAAGCCACGGGCGGTTACGATTTCGTCCGGATCACCCTGCCGGCCGATTACGGTGTGACGACGGTCAAACATGTTCCTAGTGTTGCTATCCTTCGGGCCAAAGCGATACGACTCAGCGACCTTTTCTGGTCGGAGCGCCACGGTGACCTGGAGCAGGCCGCGCGCGCGGCACAGCCGGGGCAGGAGGTAGTAGTGAGGCGCGAGTCCGGCTTCAAGCGTGAGGTCGGCCTACGCTCAGACGCTTATCCCGAGTTGGAGTTCTGGCTTAGGTCTGTCGATCCAGCGACGTCGTGGGAGGCGGCGGAGCAAGCCTTGCGCCGTTTTCTGCAACAGCGGCTGCGAAGAGTGAACTGAGTTCACCAACACGGATTTTCGGGACGGGCGCCGTCGCTATTCATGATTTGCGCGCGCTCCCACCTGGGGCCGCTATCTCGGCCCCGCGCTTCGGCTGACGCGTGCCGGGGTTGCGGTAGGCGCGTACTTTCTGCTTCGGGTCGTTCGCGTCGATATCGCCAAGTCCGCCTTCTCGTCCGCTATCGACAATACTCGACCTTACCGACCGCGAGCGGCGCACTTTGTCATTGAGATTAGCGGGGGCGGAGACCGTGCCCGATTACGCCGGCAAGATAAAAGCGCCTCTCCGCGGCGTAGAATCGGCGGTCGTAAGTCTTTGTGTGGGCTGACAGCGATCTGGCACCGTCTCGAGACCCGTAGTGCTACTCGAAGAAGAAAGGTCCAACTTATCAGTGTGCCGAACGGCACCAATCGAAAGATAGCATGACTTTGCGAGGAATCGGGATGCTCACTCCTGAGCGCCTGGAATGCGGCTTGCTGCGCCTGAATCGACGGGCCGGGAAGAGAAGAAGATCGCACAACCGCGCATGCTTGGTCCGTTCGATGGATCGATATTCCCGTGCCACACTGGCGCCATGGGCCATCGCCAGAAATGCAAGGGGTCGCACACGCCATCAACCGGCTCGTTGCCGGAAGATCTTCGTGACTACGCTCAGCCTGTGCAGCGGCGTCGCGTCCGATCCGCCAAGGCTCTGCAAACCGGTTGCAAGGTCCGCGACGACTGGCCGGACGAAGTGCCGGTGACCCTGACCGAGGTCGAGGTGTTCGAGGCCTGGTTCGGTGAGCTGCTCGACGAATTGTTCGGACCATTCTGACCGATTTTGGAGATTGCGATGACCCCGCCGATTCGTACCGCACTGTACCTGCGAGTCTCGACCGGCCGGCCGGCCGAGAACGATCTCTCGATCCCGGATCAAAGGCGGCAGGCCAGGGCCTATTGCGCCTCGCGCGGCTGGGAGATCGCGGCCGATTACGTCGAGCCGGGCGCAACGGCTACTGATGATCGGCGGCCCGAGTTCCAGCGTATGATCGACGCGGCGACGACGACGCCGGCAGCCTTCGATGTGGTCGTGGTCCACAGCTTCAGCCGCTTCTTCCGCGACCAGTTCCAGCTCGAGTTCTACGTTCGTCGCCTCGCCAAGGCCGGCGTCCGGTTGGTCTCGATCACCCAGGAGCTGGGCGACGATCCCATGAGCAACATGATCCGGCAGATCATGGCGCTGTTCGACGAATACCAGTCCAAGGAGAACGCCAAGCACACGCTCCGCGCCATGAACGAAAATGCTCGGCAAGGATTCTTGGAACGGCGCGCGGCCGCCGATCGGCTACCGGATCGTCACCTCGCCCGAGCAGCGTGGGCACCGGACCAAGAAGACGCTGGAGATCGATCCCGTCCAGGCCGAGACCGTGCGGCGCATCTTCCGGTTGGCACGCGAGGGCGACGGCAGTTCGGGACCGCTCGGCGTCAAGTCGATCGCCACGCATCTGAACGCTGCTGGCATCCGCACCCGCAATGGTGGCCGCTGGGGCGTGGACGCGGTCCACAAGGTGCTGACGCGCACGACCTATATCGGCCGGCACCGCTTCAACACCAAGTTCTGGAAGACCCGTGAGCGCAAGCCTGAAACCGACGTGGTCGAGATGGCGGTGCCGCCGATCATCGATCCGGGCGAGTTCGAGGCCGTGCAAGCGCTGCTCAAGAGCCGCAGCCCGGCGATGACGGCGCCGCGCGTCGTCAGCGGTCCGACCCTGCTTACCGGCATCTGCTTTTGCGCGGCCTGCGGCGGGGCGATGACGCTGCGCACGGGCAAGAGCGGACGCTATCGCTACTACACCTGCTGCACCAAGGCCCGCCAGGGCGAGACCGGCTGCCCGGCCACACCGTTCCGATGGAGAAGCTGGATACGCTGGTGGCCGATCACATCGAGAAGCGGCTTTTGCAGCCGCAGCGCCTGGAGAAAATCCTCTCGGCCGTGCTTCATCGCCGCCAAGAGCGGGCCGAGCGCAGGCGCGGCCACATGACCGATCTGCGCAAACGCTCGGCCGAGGCGGAGGCCCGGCTCAAGCGCCTTTACGACGCCGTCGAGAGCGGCGTTGCGGAGCTCACAGACCCGATGCTGAAGGACCGGATTGCGGAGTTGAAGGCCACGCGGGACCAGGCCCGCCAGGACGCAGAGCGGGCTGAAGAAGCGCTGAATCGTTCGGGGCCAGCGATCACCCCGCAGACACTGAAGGTGTTTGCCAGAGCCGCCCGGAAAGGGATGAGGGCCGAGGGCGGCGGCTACCGTCGCGATCACCTCCGCGCGCTCGCCCAGCGCGTCAAGGTGAACGCGAAAGAGGTGCGCATTATGGGAGACAAAAGCGTGCTCCTGCGCACGCTGGCCGCCGGGTTCAAGCGCAAAAGCGGCAGGTTTTGGAGTGCCCAGTTCTGTACCGAAGTGGCGCACCCGACACGATTCGAACGTGTGACCTTTGCCTTCGGAGGGCAGATGTCGATATGTTCATTGTGCTTACCCTGTTTTGCTTTGAATTTCCGCGTGCTCCGTATACCTTATTTCGCAGCGATTTTCGAGGGCAGCGGACATTCTCAGGATTACCCGTGATTTCCGCCACGTGCTTACCCGGTGCTTACCCGTACTCCGATGGCAAAATTGACCAAGCGGGCCGTGGATGCGGCCGAGACTAGCGGCGCCGACCTCTTCATCTGGGATGACGAGTTGCCCGGCTTCGGCCTGAGGGTGAAGAAGAGCGGTGCAAAATCCTTCCTTGTCCAATATCGGAACGCCAACGGCCGCAGCCGGCGGCTCACGATCGGGCGATTTGGGGTCCTCACGGTCGAGGAGGCACGCAAGGAAGCCAAATTGGCCCTTGGGAATGTCGTGCGCGGTTCGGACCCGGCTGAGGCGAGAAAGCTCGCCCGTGGCGCGATGACGATCCAGGATCTCGCCCGCGAGTATCTTGAAAAGGCCGAGCGCGGCCTGATCCTGACCCGTGGCGGCAAAGGTAAGAGCGAAACCACGCTTTACACGGATCGCGGGCGCGTGGAGCGCCACATCATTCCACTGATCGGCAAGCGGACCATCAAAGACTTTACGGCCTCCGATGCGGGGAGGTTCCTTCGGGATGTGATCGCCGGCAAGTCCGCGACGGATGTCAAAACCGAGAAGAAACGGGGGCGGGCGATCGTTACGGGCGGCAAAGGCACTGCCGCGCGGACGGCTGGACTGTTGGGCGGCATCTTCAGCTACGCCGTTGCGGAGGGATATCGCCCCGACAATCCGGTCAGCGGCCTGCGTAGGCCGAAAGACGAAACCCGCGAATGGCGCCTCGATGACGAGGGCTATAGACGCTTGGGCAAAGCCCTGGAGACAGCAGAGGCGAATGGAGCGCACTGGCAACGAGTTCTTGCGTGCCGTGCTGCAGCTCTGACTGGCTGTCGCTTGGACGAGATCCAAGGTCTATTGAAGTCGGAATTGGACACGAAGGGCATGGCGCTCCGACTCGGGGACAGCAAGACCGGGAAAAGCGTTCGGCCGATCGGATCGGCGGCTGTTGCCGTGCTCGTCGCGGCGTCAGACAAATCCAAGTCGAAGTATGTGTTTCCCTCGATCACGTCGGACGCGAAGCACCACACAGGGCTGACCCGGTGGCTCCAAGACATTGCTGGAAAAGCAGTGCCTGGCATCACCAGTCACGGGTTGCGGCATTCGTACAGCTCGACCGCCGAGGATCTCGGCTTTTCAATCCCGACAATTAAGGCGCTGATCGGTCATTCTCGCGCGAGCGTCACGGAGGGGTATATCCATAAAATCGATTCAGCCTTGCTGGCGGCTGCAGATCGCATCGCGAGTCACATCGATAACGCAATGACCGGCCGCTCGACCGAAAAGGTAGTCCAGCTCAGGCAGGCTTAACCCATCGGCGCGGCTAGGGTAGCTCCCGAAAAGCTGGCCCGCACCAGCCTGCCGCGTCGTCCTTTGCGGAATGCTCCAAGCGGAGGGGCAATGAGCACTCACGACAGCGGCATTTTGCCGTTTCGCGGAAGGCGGCTAGCCCGCTTGAATCTGATCGCCAAACAAGCGCCGCGGAATAGGAAGAGGATTGCAATTGCGAAACGAGCGCGCTTGCGTCGGTCGGCAATCGAAAAGCAAGACCGTCTTGGTCGCATCGCGAGGTTTGCAGAAACGCAACGAACCTGCCGGCGCTGGATTTCCCTTGGTGAAACGCTGGACTGGCTAACCGAGCGATCGGTGATTCGGGCCGGACGGCCCAACTCCGAGGAGCCGACGGCCTATCGGTTTATGACTGCGCTTCTCAACGCGCTCTTCACACACCGCTTTAGCAGCAAGATCGGCGAGAATTGGGCCCCTCGCGTTTTCATGCTTGACGCCTCTCAGAAGCTTGGGCGCCTAGGTTTCGGCGATATTGCCGCCGCTGCAGATACAACGATGTATCGCGATCCCCACATTGCCCGCGCGTTCGTTTCCTGTCTCTGGGTGCGCAGGGAGGATCTTCTTAGCGTTTTTAACGAGCGTGGCTGGGAAGTACCCGCTTGGCTCTCAACAGTGCCGGCCAAAGCCAAGACTACGTCCCGTTCGACAGCGACAAAGCGGATCGCGGAGGCCGAGATTCTTCCAATGTTTGAGAAATGGAGGCGTCAGCAACCGACCGGCTACATCCCCACGCGGGATGAGGATATCGAACACATGAGGCAATATGGGGTGAGCCGCGAGAGGGTTAGGGAGCTTCGTAAGAGTTTCCCATCGCGTGAGCGAGGCGAAAAGAAGTGCTCCAGGACCGATCCCTAATAGGCGGCTCAAATAGGCGGCAAAATCACCCCGCCTATATGGACCGCTCATTTTCCGATGCTCCATTTACTTGGCATCCACGGAAATTAATCCGTGATGATGCGAGAGTCGAATGAGCGACACGGAAACTACTAAGCTCGAGCGCCACCTTCGCCGCTCAGAAGCGGCAAAGTACGTTACGGACACATACAACATCCCTTGTTCTCCGAAGACACTTGCGAAGCTGGCTTGTGTCAGTTCGGAGGGGCCTCCCTTTCGAAAAGCAGGGCCATTCCCGCTATACCCGATTTCGGGTCTCGACGCTTGGGCGCGAGGCAAGATCGGTCCTCTAGTCCGCTCAACCAGCGAGACTGTCGCGATGGGGGCTGCGGCATAGTATGGTCTTCAAAGAAGAAGGCCCCGCCGCAGCGATTGGGACGCTGGACGGGGCCAGAATTGATCAGCTTGGCGGCTCGATCGTTCCAGAATTTACTCCCACTCTGACCAATCGGCAAGCTTGTCGGCTATCAATTGCCTATTCGCTTGCGCCTGCAACTGCGCGGACCGTTGCGCGCCTTCACTACGGGGAGGCGGCATGATGTCAAAGTCTCAAATTGAGAGTTTGAAGAAATCCAAAGGCGGGCGCCGCTCGCGCGACAAGGGCAACCGAGCCGAGCGGGCGATCACCAAATTCCTGCAGCATCGTGGGTTTGCGGCCGAGCGCGTGCCGCTGTCCGGCTCAGCGGGCGGGTCATTCGTCGGCGACATCACTATTCTGCTGTTGGGAGTGGATCGTTGCGCAGAGGTGAAAGTCCGCGCCGATGGCTTCCGCGTGTTGTACGGGTGGCTTGAAGGTCGCGACCTTCTCATTGTCAAAGCCGACCGGGCCGAGCCGCTGGTTGTCCTTCCGCTGCGGTTTGCCGCTGAAATCGCGGCCAAAGCGGAGGGCAATCGATGAGGGAAAGATTGCCCAACCGGCGGGGAAGCCTCGCCTTCGAATTCAATCATGAGGGGTACAAATACCGCGCCAGCATCGGGCGTTTCGATGACGGGCGCCTCGCCGAAATCTTCCTCGATACCGGCTTGATCGATACTCCGTTGCAGCAGAATGCGGAAAACGCCGCAATGCTGGCAAGCCTTCTTTTGCAGCATGGAGCGAAGGTTGCGGATATCGTGCATTCGGTCTCCGGGCCGGTGGCAGTTGCCCTCGCGCAAGCGGAGGCGTTCTCATGATGCTGGCTTCCGACATTCAACAGCTGGCAATTGGCGTGGCTGTAAGCTTGGCTGACGCGCCCTTTGCCGAGCTGGAAGCCCAATCCACCCAACTTGCTGAAATGGCTCTGGAGGGCTTCCTGACGAAGCAGCAGGCATCGGACATTGCCTTTACGGCCGCTAAGGCAGCCGGGCTTGTCCATCGGCATGGCCCCGACGTGGTTCAAGAAACCATTTCGGAAGGTTTCAACATGGCCGTGCTCGCGCCAATCGAGGCGCCGCCTATCGTGCCAAAGATCCCGGCAAAGCGGCCGTACCAGACGCCGGAGTCAACCATCGCTGCGTTTTGGTACACGGTGCACAACGAAGATGAAGCGACGCTGAGACAGTGGCTGTTGGATCATCCGGCGGATGCACCGTACCTCCGAAAGCTTTGGGAGGCTCGATGCTGCAAGAGCAAGTAAGCCGCGCCTTCTCCGTGGTGATGAACGACGAGCCTCCGTTTCCGAGCGGACCGGAGGATTACGGCTATTCCGTCGCGCCCGCTCCAGCCCCCGCAGAGCCTATCGCTCCGTTCGCGCCGATTACACCGGCTGCGTGGCGCGGTATCGAGCCGACACCGCAACGGTGGCTTGCAGAAGGTCGAATTCCTCTGGGAGATCTCACCATCCTGGCAGGCAACGGAGGCTCTGGCAAAACCGAGATTGCCGCGCAATTGCTGGTTTCTGTTGCCGCAGGGCTTGGCGACTGGCTTGGCTGCGTCGCCGAGACGGGGCCGGCGCTCTTCCTTTCGTGCGAGGAGCCGGAAGACAACGTTCGGGACCGCGTCGAACGTATCGCCAAACACCGCAATATTGATCCTCACGGCATCGACAGTTTGCATCTCGTGTTTCCCGACCTTGATCAGACGTGGCTTTGCAACGTCGACAAGAGCGGGAAAGTCCAGCGAACGCATTTGCTGCAGCAGCTTGAGTCCTGGATTGTCCAGAACAAGCCGGCGCTCGTTGCCATAGACAGCGTGGCGGCGGTTTTCGACGGCGACGCAATCCAGCGGCGGCAAGTTCGAGCTTTCCTAGCGATGCTGCGCAAGCTGGCGCGCGAACAGGAAACCGCGATCCTGTTGCTTGATCACCCGAGCGTGCGGGGAATGGCGGACGGCAGTGGTACGGCAAACTCCGTCGACTGGCGGAATTCGGTTCGGAGCATGTTGCACCTTTCGGACCCTGATAAGGACGATCCCGACGCACGGTATCTGGAAGTGAAGAAAAGTAATCGCGGTCGCACGGGAGAGAAGACACGCATCCAATGGGCTGGACTAACATTTAGCACCGCCTTGTCGGCCGGGTCGCCTCGTCAGGCGGCAGCTGAACGGGAGGTTGACGAGCTTTTCTTGCGCCTCCTCGACAAGCGCAACGCTCAGGGGCGCCGCGTTCATGCGAGCAACGCGAAGGGCAACGCCCCATCGGAATTCGCCCAAGACCCCGAAGCGGCAGGCGTCACAGCGCACGCCTTCCGCTCCTCAATGGAGCGACTGCTTACTGCTGGCACCATCAGGGCCGTTGAGACCGGACCGGCCAGCAAGCGCCGGCAGCATCTGGAAAGGGACGGGCGATGACCTTCCAACCCCCCTACCAACCGGTTTTTTCACCTTCCAACCCCCATGCCGACGCCACTACCAACCGCGTTCCAAAGCCTTCCAACCCCCCTACCAACCATGGGTTTCCAACCCCCCATACCCCCCGGGCGTTGGAAGGCGCCCAAACGGGGCGCTTCCAGGCTTCCAACTCGGGCTGCGCTGAGGCTTCGCCCCGAGTTGAAAGCCACCGCAAAGCCGACAGCAACCCAGTCGATAACAATTCTAGTATTCAAGACCAGAGGGACGGCGAGAGGGATAAATTCGGGAACGATAACGACGTCAGAGCCATGACGGTTTTTGCAGCCCCTAAAAGCCGAACCAGTCAGCCCGCAAATCCGGTTGGCGCTCAGGCTCTTGGAAAGCTGAAGATCCTGGAGCCATTCAACGGCCTGGAGGCGATCTCAGTACCGGAGGCGTCGCGAGCGACAGGCGTGCCCGAGACCACACTGCGCCGCTGGACACGCGAACACGGCCTAGGTCGCCGCGTTGGGGGGCATGTCCGGCCGTGGACGCTCAGCCGCATCGCGCTCGCCATGCACCTGGCAGGCGATCGGGACGCTCTGGCTGCCTATCACTTAGGTATCCGCCAAGAGGAATCTGTCGCCCGCTACTATCGCAACGAAGGGCTCGCAAGGCTGCTCAGGCTCCCGGCGTTCAATTGATTGAGGCGAATGCTGAATTCGCGACTTTGGTGATCATTTCACAGCTTGCCGAGAGTGCTCCTAGAACCGCTGCTAGGCCATTTCGAGACCAGTACGCGCGCGAGGGGAGTGGGTGGAAGCCGGTATGCCTGCCGGCGGCTCAGTTCTGAGCAGTCGTCTCGTCAATCGCCACGAGGCGTTTAGCGAGAAAATCAGGTAGAGCGGCCATAGCGGCCATAGCGGCCACTCCCGGATTCCGTTTCGGTCATGCGCATGTTAGTCTTCGCGGTAGATATCAAGATAAGGAAGTCTTCGGGACGCTTTTGCACATGACTGAGGAAATGAAGATTGTGCAGTTTCGCGCTCCGGATCGCCTGTCGAGAGTCATCGACGAGGCGGCGAGTAGGAATTTCCAGACCAAGTCGGAATACATCCGTCAAAGCATCGTAGAGAAGTTGCGAGCTGACGGCGTGCAATTCGACATGGTCGCGCGCTCTTGAGTGCGCAGCCGGCTAGGAATGCCGGTAGCGGGGCTTAGCCCATAGGCAGGACGTTGGCGGACCTTAGGCAGAGCCGCTTTTGACCGGACGAGGTGTCCGGCAATCCCTTCCGTTTGCTCAATCCGGCGCCACACAACGAGGCCGCGCGCGCGTGCGTCGTTGAGAGACGAGAGAACAATGGTCAATCGAATTAGGCTCCCTTCTCCTTCCCCTGAAAATGATGCCAGCCCGTCGTGCGCTGGAGGAATGATTGTGTCCGAGGCGCCTGTAGCCTCCGCTCAAGCTTCAGCCGTCGAAGTCTTTGGCTCGAAGAGCGGCCTGCAGGAATCAAGGGTTCATATTGAAAATAAGCAGGGCCGTCCCGGCGGGGCAGCGATATTAGTTAAAAGAAGGGCGAGCTAATGGCCCCCCGCACCACATTCGTCAACCTTTCGGACGGACTGCAGAACATGAGCCTATGGGATCAGGCTTTTGCAGATACGGGACTTCTCGGCACGATCCCATGCACGGCGACAGGAACGAATGCCTTCATTTTGACGCCGATCGCATCGTTGTTCCCACCTAACATCCTTGCGTACCAAGCCGGCTTGCAATTCTCGTTCGTGGTTCCGTCAACCACGTCAGGGCCGGTTACGGCGGCCGTCGGCTTGCTGTCTGCGCTTGCTGTCAACCGAAGCGACGGTTCTCAGGCGAGCACGGGAGACCTTGTTCAAAATCGCGTTGCCGTCATTCAATTCAACACGGCGACGTCGGCGTTTGATCTGGTAAGCGTCGAGGGCAAATCCGTCCTGACCGATGCCACGCAGGCGCTGACAAACAAGACGTTCAACGGCAACACGTGGACGGCCGGGAGTGGAACCATCACCATCAACGGCAGCAAAACGCTGACGTTGAACAACACGATTGCATTCTCTGGCACTGATGCGACGACAATTACGTTCCAGGGAACGGATACCTACGTCGGCCGTGGTACAACCGACACGCTGTCGAACAAGACGATCGACACGGCCGCTCCAAATACGGTCAAGATCAACGGCAACACGTTGACTGCCGCATCGGGCGTCGCGACGATAACTTTTCCAAACTCGACTGATACGTTAGTGGGCCGCGCCACTACAGACACGCTCACAAACAAGACGATCGCTGCAGGTTCTAATACCGTTACGGGGCTTGGTGTCTCAAACCTTGGCGGCTTCACCGGATCGCCCACGAACGCCAACTTTGCAAGAGGAGACGGGACGTGGGCCGCGCCGGCATCATCAAACTATGTGCTTCTCAACACGCTGACTGCAAGCGCATCCGCCGCGCTTTCTGATACGTCGAGTCTCACGAACGCATATTCCGCTTACGACCTCGTCTTCATCAATCTTGTGCCGGCCACGAATGCGGTTACGCTTCAGCTTCAGATACAAAGTGCCGGCGTTTTTCAGAACACAAGTTATCTTACCTTGGTTTGGGGCATCGCAACGACGAATTTCACTCCAAGCACAGGTGCGCCAACGACCTTCATCCCACTCTCAAACACGAACGACGTCGGAAACACGGGCGCTGGTGTCAGTGGGACCATTCGGATCTACAATCCTTCCGCTACAACGTTCCCAAAAGCGGTATCGGGAATGATGTTCAATAATTCCGGTGGCGTAAATTCAAGGGCTGCCCTGACATCAGGCTATTGGAATAGCAACGCCGCGGTCACTGGCGTTCAGATCCAATTCTCATCTGGGAACATAACCAGTGGTACAATCAAGATATATGGAGCGTCTTGATCGTGAGTGGCGCAGAACATGAGCTTCGCTGACGTTATCGCCTCGATTGATAGCGGCGCAGAACCTGACACGTCTAAGCGTCCGCCGCGCGCGATCTCTAAGGGTGGCTTCCGCGACGTTGTTCGATCGATCGACAATGTTTTTGATCAGTTCGACGGGTACTCATCAAAAAAGAAGTCTGGTTCCAATCCGTTCGATAAATACGACGAGTTGCCCTCGCGAGAGGTAAAAGGGAAGAACCCGTTTGACAAATACGACGTGTCTTCGCCGAAGCAGGCCACCTCTTCGTCGCTTGGTTGGAATGCGGTTTCGGGCCTCAACGAAGGCATCGCGAACACTTTGGGCGCTCCGGCGGATGCAATCGCCAAGGGGCTAAATAGCGACATCCACGATATCAACTCGGTTTTCGGAACAAACATTCGACCGATTGAAGATCCGTTTGGGGGCTCCAAGAGCATTCGACGTGGCATGTCGAGGCTGGGCATCGCGACCGGTGAAACCGTGGAGGCCAACAATGCCGCGGAGCGTATAGCGCGAGGGGCGGGCGAAGGGGCTGGCAGTCTCGTGGCCGGGGCGGCCGAGCTTGCGGTCGTCAACAAGCTTTTCAAATTAGCTGAGGGTGCGCCGCAGATCTACAAGGCGCTTGAAGGCCTGTTCGGTGGGCCGACGCCTGCCACGGCGGCGACGGGTGCGGCCGTTGGTGCTGGCGCTGCTGCCGGCGCTGAGGCTGCGCCAGAGGGTTATAAGGGCGTGGGGTCGTTAGCCGGTGGACTGGCTGGTGGCGTCGTTCCTGCAGCCGCTCGGGTCGCGTGGGAAGGCGGCAAATTTGCGGTCAACGCCGCAGCGCAGGCAGCGAGGCCGTTTACCAAAGCGGGCCAAGAACAGCTTGCCGGCCAAACCCTCCGGGGATCGTCCAGCAACCCGTACCAGGTAATGAACAACCTTGAAAACGGCCCTAATGAGCTGGTGGCCGGGTCCAAGCCGACGACGTTTCAGCAGACTGGCGACATGGGTCTTGGGCAACTTGAGCGCCGGGTTCGCACGAACAACCCCGACGACTTCTTGCAAAGGGCCGCTGAGCAGAATTCCGCGCGCCGCGGTGCCATTGAGGGGGTGCAGGCGACAGGCAACCCAACGGCCGTCTCTGCCCATTTTAGGGGTATGCGGGAATCTCTCGACCGAGTGACGGAAGCCGAAGTCGGCAACGCCACCAATCTTCGCAATCAGGCGACCGCAGAACTTGGCGGGATGGGCCGCGAAGAGGGCTACGGAGCCGCCATGCGCGCTCCAGCTCAAGAGGCCAGGGATGCAGCCAAGGAAGCCGAAAATCGCCTGTGGGAGGCTGTAGACCCTCATCGCGATCTCACCATGCCAGCGGGTCCGATTGCCAACACGGCGCGAAATGTTCAGGGCGCCATGACCCGTTCGGCCAAGCCGATGACGGGCGAAGAGCGGGACATTTTCGAGGTGGCGCAGTCCTATGGACCGAACACGCCGTTTCAGGAGGTCAAGGACTTGCGCAGCCGGATTTCGACTGCCATGTTTCAGGAGCTTCGAACCAATGGGCGCACCCCGGTTTATGCCAGGCTGAGTCAGCTAAGACGCTCGGTCGAAGAGTCGATAGACGGTGCGATTGAGCGCCAGGTGCGGCTAGACCAAAGAGCGGTCGCACAAGGTCGCCTTCCTGCAGAGGACACTATCGGTGCAAGACTTCAACGAGAAGCCACCGAGTGGGCACGCACCCGTCAAGCCGGGGAAGTCGTTGGAAGCGGTGTTGGAGGGATGGGACCGCGCCGAGAAGGCTCAGTTTCTGCAGCATTTGGAACAGAAGTACCGAACCGACTTCGAAATGCTGAGGGAAATTCGCGAGTACAAGAAGCTTCGCCCTTAGACGAAGCGGCAGCCGAGCGGCTGAGGGCCGCATCAGCGGCCACCCGCGAACGGGCAGCTACCTTCGACCAAGGCGCCACAGGTAACGTTCTGCGTCCCGGCGCCCGCGCTGGCGAATACCGCACTCCCGACTCTCTCGTCCCTTCCAAGGTCTTCCATCCCGGCGCCAATGGCGGCGAGGACGTGCGGCATTTCGTGGCTGCCGTCGGCGAAGACCGGGCGATCCCGATCATTGCCGATTATGCCGCGTCTTCACTGCGTCGAGCCGCTGTCCGTCCCGATGGCTCAGTCGATACCGCCAAGGCGCTGGCTTGGGCAAAACAGCACGATGCCGCGTTGGCCGAACTGCCGCCCGCCATCCGATCGCGATTTGCCAATCCTGGCCGCGCAGAAGAGGTTTTGGCGCAAGCGTCTGCAGCTCGGAAAGAGCAGTTAGAGACGTTCGATCGGTCGGCTATCGCCAAGGTCATGGGAACTGAAAGCGGCGACGTCGTGCGTCAAGTTGGTTCTGTCTTCGAAAAGCAAAACGCTGCGGCGCAAATGGGTGAATTGGTGCGTAATGCACGAGGCAATCCAAGCGCCATGGAAGGACTACGCCGATCTGTTGTCGAATACATTCAATCCAAGTACATCGGCAACACAGAGGCCGCGACATCCGAACAAGCACTCATCAACGCGAATGCGTTTCAGACTTTCATCAAAAACAAAGCCGACGTTCTCGGCAAGGTTTTCACGCCCGACGAAATTGGCAATCTCCGGGCTGTTGCTCAGGACATTCAGCGCGCCAATCGCAGCATAAACGCAACGAAGCTTCCGGGCGGTTCGAACACGGCACAGGATCTAGCGAACGCCGCTCCTCAGGGTTCGATCTTGAACAAGCTTGCCGTTGAGGCTGGAGCCGCCGCCGCAGGTCATGCCGTCACCAACAGCATCAGCGGCGGCGTTTTTGGTTGGCTTGGGACCCGCATAGCTTCGTCACTGCGAGACGCAGGCATTTCTCACGTAGACGATCTGATCAAGGAAGCCATGCTGCATCCCGAACTAGCTAGGGAGTTGATGAAGAAGGCCCCGGCTCAGCCGACAGGCGGTGGAGTCGAAAGGATCGTTAAGACCCTCAAACGAATCTCCGTCGCAGTCGCAAGCAACATCAAATAGGACGGACACCTGACGGCACTTGCGGGATGTCCATCACAGACAGTCTAATCGCGGCTTAGCGAAATCGACTACCTGCCAGGCAGCCGGCCCGTCCGTAGCCCCATTTTTGCGGACAGCGAAAAGAGCATAATTGCAGGACTGACTGAAGGTGGCGCCTGGGCTCACAAGCGTTGAGGCTGAGTAGAAGCTTTGATTTCCATAATTGGCAACAGAGGCAATCGTAGTTGCCTGTGCGGGAAGCCCGTAGGCGTAGTTCATGGTCCAGACAAAGGCGCGGCGTCCATCACCTGTATCGTACGCGGCGGAGGGAGGGCCATAGTCCAGGATCACGTCAAGGACCGTCTTACCTTCGTAGCTCTTCATCGTAGCAACGGAGCAGGCGCCAAGGATGACGGCGAGCAGAGCGTGGATGGCAGCGAGCCGGCGCTGGTTTCGCATGGATTGCCCCATTTTTGATATATTGAAACTGATCCGGCCTGCGACTATGCCCCCGCGCCCTGGCCCGGTGGTGCGTCACTCAATATCGCGGTGTGCGATGACCCGTTGAGCCCGTATACGGGTTCATGTTGCCACTTGAGCTGTAGTTGTCGCGTTGAGTGCCGTTCGGATTGGTGGCGTGGTAGGGCTGCACGTAGGTTCCATCGTTCCGCGTGTAACCAGAGACCCCGTGATTGTTGGGATTTGAGCCGGTACCGTAGCCATACGATTGTGCCATCACAGGCGCGGTGATCAGAATTGCAGCGGCGGCGGCGAGAAACGATTTTAACATAGTTTACCTCCCCATGGTTTATGAACGGGGAGATACAACCATTCGGTCGGGCGAGTCGCAACCTGACGGGCTTACCGGTCGTTCGATCCACGCTGCAAAGCGCAGGCATTGCCGAGCTTTCGAGGGGTAAGAGAAAAGAAGACCGTTGAAGACGAATGCTTCGCGTCAAAGTCGAATACCCCGGTCCACAGCGGGGTGAACCTGCGAAGTTTCACCCCGCATCTCTCGCTTTATTTTCTGCCACTCGAAATCTAGTACGGCGCGAGCGGCCTCCACAAGCGCCTGATCGCGAGCCTGTCTCTCCTCTTTGGTATCGAGTGCAAGAATTTCGTCGCTGATACCCCAAAGCGCCTTCTGAAGTGGCTTCTTCTGGTTGAGGAGCAAATCTAGCTGAGTACCAAGGTAAGAGAGCCGGCGATCATCCGCCTCGTCTTTTTCTCTCGCTTCCTTAGCAGCCTCGCCTTCAAGGTCGGGATCTGGATCTTCCGAGGTCATTAGGATGGAGTGATACTCGGAGAGATTATCCCGAAGAGCTTTGAGCCAGTCGAGGCGAACCTTTGCCAGCTCGCGAAAGCCGACGGTCCTGGCGGTCAAGTTGGCCGCATCTGCTGACGTCTGTGCAGCAGCTGCTTGGCGCCGGCCTATGAGTAGAGTGACGAGCGGCCCGCCGACACCGCTTACCAGAGCGAACGCAGCCGCTACAATGGATGCAACGGCTTGGGGATTCTGTTCCACTTCCCGAATTACGTATTCCAGGCCGGTCGGAGTGTCATAGCAGGCGAGACGCTTTACGTTATCATTGATGGACTTACAAGAGTCAGCATGAGCAAACGAAAGAGGAACTATCGAGAACAGAACCGTGATAAGCACCTTGAGCATACAACCTCCAGCGGCATACTTTTAGTCTCAACTCCGAAGGATTCCGCAGCTTCCGCGCGAGAGCAACCAAAAATCTATGTCATTGCTGGTGTGTTGCCGCCACCAAACATCGGTGCAATCGCAACTTCCGTAAGAATCTCGCAATGTGCCGTCACGTGTATCTTGGAGAAAGCTGCGATGCCGGATGAGCTTAGCGTCTTTGGATTCGTCGATGAGATCGAGATCGAAGAGTCGGCCGCGGTTGTTGTCGAGCAGATCGATGAAGAGATCACGGTGTCCATCGCGAGTGTTGTGTCGGTGAATTTCCAGCTCACGCCCGAACAAACGATGGAGCTCTCCCGCGCTCTGGCTATCGCCGCGGAAAAGGCAGCGGAATTCTTGGCGTCCGACGAGAATTAGCTGCGTATTGACGTCTGCCCCGACTCAGGCGCCCGATGCCGCTGCGCAATTTCTGCGCAGGGAGCGATCACTATGCCGAAGTCCACTGGCACCATGAGTGATGAAGTTGCGGCGCAAGTTCTGCAAGCTTTGCGGTCAGGACAGACGCTGTTTTCGATTTGCGGCGGACGACCAAAGAACGGTGAACGATATCCACGTATTACGTACTACGAACCTTATCGCGCGTATTGCGCGGCCAAGCCGGAGTACGCCCGAGAGGCAAATGCGTTGCTTGCAAAGAGCACAGCGGCCGCCAACGCCCGCAAGGGTATGAGCAAAAGCTTTAAGCTCCGCACGCACTGTCTCCGAGGTCACGCTCTCACGCTAGACAACCTCTATTTTAAGTCGACAAATGGCACCCGCCAATGTAAGGCCTGCACACTCGCCTCTATCGGTCGAGGCGGTCCGGTCACGAAGCAGCAGATCGAGAAGGTTCGTCGCGCTGTGTTGACCGGCATGAACATCAGCGACATCACGAGATCTAACGGCAAACGCAAGCCAATTCTGAGCTTTGCCCAGTTGAAGCGCGTGCGCATTGAATGCGATAATCTCAATCGTTTCATCATAGAGAATGTGCATAGCTGGCGTAGCCGTAAAGCGCTTATAGGTCCGATGGGAATCGCTCGGCTTGACGGCAGAATGGCCCAGATCATCAGACTCCCGCGCCGAGCGGATGAGATCGAAATCTATGAGTTTCGACCCGGTGATTTTGAGTGGCTCTATGGTTTGACGCCGTGGACATGGCCCAAATTTGCGCGTGAAGAAATTGTTGGAGATCTGTTCCTTGAGTTGAGCGAGCGGCTGATTCACCGAGATGACATCCCGGGACGGGTCAAGTTCTACGTCGCAAAACATAATCGCGACTATCCCAGTGTCTCTCATGGCGACCTTCGTAGCCCATTATCGCTTGACGCCCCGATCTTCGAGGATGGCAACATGACGCGGGCCGACACGATCGTGCGCGGCCTCTGGGATTGACACGAACTGCCCGCAACCACTGATGCCACAAGCGGGCCAAGTGCCTCAATTGTCGTATTTATCTGCCTCGCGATGCCCTTGTGGGTTACCCGCCTCAAGCTCGGAACGGTGCTTGTCCAAAAGATCCTGGATCTGCTCCGCGTCGAAGAGGGCCGGTTGCTTGCCGGCATCGCGATACAGCACGGCGAGTGGCCCAACTTGGTCTGGCATCCGCCTCAATGCGCCCGCCAACGTGATCGGCTTGCCCGCCATTTGAACAATCTCATCAAGATCGTACTCAAAATTAATCGTCATAGGAATCAGCCACGATCGTCGTTGCGCTGGCATATGAGCACAGTTCTCTCGTACGGGGAATTGGGCATTGCTAGCGCTTCCGCTTCTTTAGTCTCACCCCAGCACCCCCGCCGTTCTCTGGGATGAACTCGACACCGGCCTTTTCCAACGCGGCCTCAACATCCGCTCGCACGTCGTTTGAGACCGCGGGGCCGTCACCGTCCTCGCGCTCCAGTCTCTTGATTGTTGGCAGAGAGCGGCCCGACGCTTCAGCCAGCTGTGTTTGAGACCAGCCGAGTAGGCCGCGAGCCGCCCGGATCTGCTCGATCGAAATCATTCGAATTCGCCTTGACACTTTTTGGATCATTGATATGATCCATTTTGTATCAAGACTTCATATCGAGAGCAACCCCAATGAGCAAAAGCGCCTCTCCGGTGAACGGCGGAGCTATGCCCAAAATCGATCGGTCCGCCGTTATGCGACGCGCCTGGGCAATCTTCCGCGAGGTCTACAAATATCCGCAGATCAAGTTCTCGGACATCGGTCGCAATTGCTTCGCCTGGGCGCTGCGAAAGGCGTGGGCCGAGGCTCGCGAGGCGGCACGTCTGAGCGCCATTCCCGCGCAGGAGCGCCAGGACTGCATTTCCTGCCTCAACGCGCTCATTGAACGCGCTGGCTTCATCGATAGCGGCCCGGCATGGCGCCGCACCGTCACCGCGTATCGCGACGAAATCCGTCAACTCGAAACCGCCATCTAAACTCGAAGGAGCTAGATTCATGACCACCAATCGTAGAGCAGCCCTGAAATCCCTTGCGGCTCTTCCTCTTGCAGCGCTTACCGGCTCATGTGCAGCCCCGGCTCTGGCATCTAGCGCGTCGGCAGCTCCGGACCCGGTATGGCGGGCTATAGACCTGTGGCAGGAGGCGCGCATTGCGCTCGATGCTGAGATGGCCCGCATCAAGGGGACTGGCGAGGATCTCGACGACGAGCTTTCCTCGGACGAATTGGACCGCGCGACCGATCTTATCGCAACACCCCCCACAACGCTTGAAGGGCTTTTTGCGTTGATCCTCACGCTTCAGCGCCTCGACAGCTGGACGCTGGACGACCACCATATGAACCGCACCCTTGTGCTGTCTCTGTCTCAAGGCGTCGCGAATGTGCGGGGGCTGGCATGAGCGAGGTTGTAGAATTCCCCCGCTCCAAGCCCGAGTCGACCGCAGATCAAGCCCACGCCGCCGCATTTCGTGACATGGAGAGCGAGGTTTGCGACTTGGCGCGGATGGCCGAACTGGTGTTCATGCACGTCATGGGGGCGCTCTCCGATCTTCAAGACACCCGAGCGCATGGCCACGCTGCTTTGCTTGCGCAGCTATCTGTCAAAACGGCGAACGATTTCCGCGATCGGTATTACGCCCGATACAGGGGGGAGCGTGCGAATGATGCGTGAGCCGCTGGTTGGGTTGAGTTCAGGTTACCTCGTCCAGCGGCCGGAATTGGTCGGTTCCATCGGCTTGCCCTGTCTCTACTGTGGAAAGCCGATGGAAAACCCGACCCGGGACCATGTGCATCGCTCCCGATCAAAGGGCGGCAAGCTGGAGCCTGGCAACAAGGCGATCGTATGCGAACGCTGCAATATGGACAAAGGCAGCCGTTCGCTCGCTTCGTGGCTCGTTTGGCTGCAGAGGTCGGGTGACTGCCGTGCTTCCGTCGTTGGACAACTGGTATTGGACAGACAAGCGAAGATCGCGGGCACATGACCGTGGCGGGGCGACGCCGCTGTCTATGGCCCGATGGGGCTTCGGGAAAAACTCCGGGCCTGATTTCCGGCTCAAATGGACTCACACTCTACGAAGGACGGCACGCCGCTCGCGGACGTGTTGAATTTCGGTCAGAACCGCCTGTCGTTCTGTGACACCGGGAAGGACGACGTCAGGCCGTGTTACCTGAGAGAGAGTCGGACAGAACTCCGCCTTGTCCGCCCAACGCGTACCGGACAGTTCGGGGCAGGGGCCGCCCAATACCACCCAATCCTCGCCTTCCAGCGTCCTCACGATCGTGCTGCAGTTGGGGCAACGTGTCTGCATCTCTGTTCCAGTGGACGCTTGGTCGCCCCGGGTTCTGGAGCGACGTCGCGGCGGGTTAGTTGTGTGGTACGCATCATACCACCGCGAACCGCCCAAGGTATCCTAGGTCCAAGCTATTCTCAGCCAATTCGGCCGGCCTGAGAGCCCGCGGGGCCAATCGTTCAGCAAACCGAGGTCGCCGAGATCGTGGTGATGGGACCGTCGAGCCAACCGCTACCGGTCGCACGCGAGCTGCTGTTGATCTAACTGGAAAACCCCGCCAAGTGAGGGCGGGGTTTACGCTGGCGCCGGGATGCGACCTCGAATGTATCTCTTTGACGCCCTTTGCTCTGGGCTGACCTCAATCTCATTCGGCCCGTCTGATGAAGGCATCTTAATACCATCAGAGGGTATGTCAACGGAAAAAACAACCTAAAAGTTCAGACCCTCGATCATTGCATCCATCAGGTTTCGGACGTCGGTCAGCCTCAAGCGCTCATCTGGCAGGTACTCCCGCAGCGTGCGCCCTTGTCTTCCTTCGATCCTCTGGCGACGATGCTTAGTACATCGTCAGGTAGTGGCCGCTGTAGCAACTTCGCCTCATCCCAAGGCGCGCGCAGCCAGACTTCGTACTCATCGACGGTCCTCAGGATCACCGGCATGGCCTTGGGATGGATTGGCGCCACGACGGCGTTCGGCTCGGTGGTCAGGAAGCCGTAGAGGTTGCAGGTGATCTCGCCTTCTTTGACCTTGCGGACACAGGTCCAGTTGGTCCACAGGCCGGCGAAACAGAGCAGGGGCCGGCTCTCGTCGGCAGCGAACCAAACCGGCACCTTCTTGCCGTCGATGGTGTGGTATTCGCTGAACGAGGTGAACGGCACCAGGCAGCGGTTCGCCGGCATCAACCAGCGCTTCCAATGAGTGCTGTTGACGTTGCGGATGTTGGTCGTGCCGCTGTCGGGCTCGAGCCGCAGAAGCTCTTTGAAGTCGACCGGCTTGCCCTTCTCTTCGAGCTTGGCAGCGCGGCGCCTCGTCGCGTCCATTAGCGCCTTTTGTGACGATGGCATCCCCCACCGCGCCAGGACGAGTTCGCGGCCATCGGCGCCGGTGCGCACGATTGGTGCCGGATAATCCGGGAAGATGCCCGGCATGGAAGGCAAATTGCCGGTCCGGTCGTTTTCGGGCTCTACTCGGAACAGCCGCCGGATGGCGTCGGCATTCTTGGTCATCGAGTAGAGATTGCACATAGTGGCTCCGGAGCGGCCTAGCGGTGATGATGCGCGAACTGTAACAGCGTCGCTCGCGTCCGGCGATTGCCCGCCACACACCAGGCTGCGCCAGAGCCGAGGCGGCTAAGGCCTGTGCTACTGCGCACTCGGCTGGACGAATGGCTTGCCGGCTTGGATCCGAGCGGGAGGCCGCGGTCAGCAGAAGATTCGGAGAGAAGTTGGGACGTCCAGACGAGCACCGATGTTTTTGTACTGTTTCGGAGCAAACGGGGCCGAAGACCCAAAGGGGAGCGCGAGAGAAGTCAAGAGTTCCAATATTACCCGGCAACAAATTCCCCAGTGGTAAAATCGGGCTAGGAGCGGCAGGCTGGCCGCCAAACTGACGGAGGAGCTATGTCCTTCAAGGTTATCGATGGTGGCGGGCCTGATAAGGAAGACCGCGAACGAGTCGAAAAGGAGCGGCAGAAGGCCTGGGAGCGCGAACAGGCCGAAGCCGAATTCTCCTATGCCCTGAGAGAGTGCGCCGCAAATATGCTGAGGATTATCCGCGGTGCGGGGAGTCCATTTTATCTTGTTCGCCAAATGCAAGAAGTGATCCGCACGTCTCTCAGCTTTCACGAGGTTCATGGCTATTGGCCCCAAGACGTTCTAGCCAAAGTCTTGCATTTGGAAAGCGAGGCGGAGATGTGGAATCGTCGCCTGCGCGAAGGCCATCTTGACCAAGCCTCGTTCGATCGATGGACCCGCGATGGTTCGTTCGAAATGATGGACGCTGAGCACACAATTTATCGCGGAGTGCTTCAAATCGTAGCGTCGGAAATGCTTGGACAAGCGACTCAACAGAGTGCTGGTGACCGGGAGTTTCACGACGGCTTGCGGACCTACAACGAAGCGCACGATGCACACCTGAGGAAGTTCTGGGCTGAGCAGCGCAACTCGGCTCCTGCTCCGGCCAAGGGCAGTAAGCGTGTTTCGCCAACTTCACCTCCCGAAAGGCAAGATAGCTTACCGACTAAGTTAAAAATGGATGTTGCTCCCGCTCCACAAAAAAGCAGGAGTCGGAAGTTTGATCAAAACGATCTGAAAGAGCTTCGTAAGGCGATTAAGGCGAACGATAAAAAGAGGATCGCGGAGCTGACTGCAAAGATCGGGCAGCCAGAAAACTAGAGCTTGCATAAATACCAGCTCGCCTGTTGAAGCGTAAGCCTCGGGCGACGGCGCCTTGCGCCGGAGCTGACGCTTGTTGAAGCCATTGGACTAGTGCTGGAGCTAATACTATGGCCAAAGCGGAATTGATCACGTGGTAGCGACAAGGATCAGGTGGGCATCCGGAATATAAAATTGTTGCAATATCCCTTTTTTTTCCAGAACCATTCGCCGTGAGTGTTTTGGTGAATATCGGCCCGAAACTCGGATAGCGGAAGAAGCGTCGAGCCGCTTACGAAGCGTCCGGCGTATCCGAGATCGGAAAAGAACGAGAACGTGGCATTGATGCGGTCGAGCGAACTGTTGTGTCGGTCGCACTCACAGACGACCAGAGGCATGCAGCGAGCGAGGGTTCGCCTCGCACCTTGAAGGACGTCCAACTCCGCACCCTCGACGTCAATTTTGATGGCCGCCACCTTGTCGGCCTCGGTGAAGTAGTCATCGAGCGCAATCGTTCGCGTGCTCACGGCTTCGAATGGCCCGTCTGGCTTGAGCAGCGAGGCGGCCGGTTGATGTCCGTCCGGAATGAATAGGTTTCGTCTGTCACTCGAAGAGAAGACTGCGGCCTGTTCGACGGTGACATTGTCGATCGAAAAAGTGGCGCATAGACCGGCCAGTTGTTTAGCTAGCTGCGGCTGGGGCTCGAATGCCACAACCCTCCCGGGCTTCGCCCAGCGCGCTAGCCAGTAAAGAAAGCTCCCCTTGTTGGCGCCGATGTCACAGACGATATCGCCAGGTCGAATGTAGCGCCGCAGTTCTGAAAGTTCGACCTTATGGTCTCGAAGCCTTGATCTTAGGACGCGAATAACGAACCGAGAAGAGTCACGTGCAGACATCCTATTTCCCTCATTCTCGTTCAACGTGAAACTCAGAAATCAAATCTCAAGGCAATTCTAAGAGCTGATGCTCCGCGCGCTCTCTTTGAAAGCATAGAGTATTTGCTCCGAATCAAGAGGAGATAGCGATTTGTGAGGGGACTCACAGATCTCGCGAAGATTCGTCAGGCTCGTGGTACCGAAGATGCATGACGCGATCTGCGGGACAGCCAAAACATAGGCCATTGCGGCCTGTGCGGAAGACATCCCCTCTACACCGGTCAGTGCCGCACGCATGCTGTGAGCGGCTCTCGCAAGCCGTCTTGAGTCTGGCTTCAAGACTGCCCGCGCCAAGTACCAGACGTCTGCCTGACGTCTGATATGGCTGAGTTTTCCCTGGATAAGGTGACCTTGCGCTAAGACGGTTCCAGCCACCACTGCGACACCGGCGTTGTGCAAATATTCGACGACCGGAAGGCGATCCAACTGAGCAACGTTGAAATCGATCAGTGCAACATCAAAAACCCCATCGAGGTCGGCGATGTATCTCATATGGGTTTCCGAATGAGTATTGATACCGAGTAGCCGGAACATGCCCCTCCGGCGCATCGCGTCGAGTTTGGAGAGAAGCTCGTCGGTGAGGGAAGCGGGCCCAAAGTTGTGAAGATAAAATATGTCGATATAGCCAGTCCCAAGGTTCTTGATCGCCTGCGCGCAGGCTCGCTCGATGTAATCAGGGCTGTGATCTTGAGTTTTCGCCTTCGTGCCGGGCAGCAGCGGCTTACTCCGTAATGTGCCCGCTTTTGTCGATACGACGAGTTTTGAGCGATCACAGCGCTTTAGGATGTCGACTAAAGCTCGACCAAGCCGGGGCTCCGCGTTGAAATCGCAATAATTGTGCCCAGTGTCGAAAAGATTCACGCCAAGATCGAAGGCCTCATGCACAATCTGGACGGCCTGACGTTCACCGTAACGTCGATTCCCCCAAAAACCGGAGCACCCCAGCCCGATTTCTGAAACGCTCAAGTCGCCAATCATCCGATATTTCATTTTGTAGACACCAATTGAAGTATCCTGAAACAAAAATCACGCAACCTCGCGATCGGCAAGAGCCAAATGCCGGGTGGATGCATCTGATGGCCTCTGCAACCTCGCCGGACTGGGCGCCCGCCTTGCCGCTAATGTCAGCCGTAGGCTGCAAGCCACGCTCACCGGGATCTGAGGTGTCCGCTGGTCTATTGGTGGCGCAAAACCTCATTCGAAGACGGTCGAGGTTGTCTGCCGACTGTCGCCAGATCAGCGGACAGAACTGGCGCGGCGGGCCGCGCGTTCGCTAGGCACGTCGTCTCCAGTGGTAAATTGTTCTTGGAAACGGCTGTGCAGAAGCGCCGTAACTTCCGCAAGGTCCGAACAACGGAAGTCGCCGAAGTATCGTTCCGAGATTCTAACGCGGCTCTCACCTGTTGACGCCGGCAGGCTACTGGTTGGAAGCAAAAAATAGTCTTGTATCATCGTATTGATGGCATTCATTCTAACTACAAGGGTGAGATCGGATCGCGCAAAGCGCGTCTTTCGCAGTTCCCAGCGGCGGGCTGGCCGAGCCCCATTCGTCCCATCTTTGACTGCGCGCGACACGGCGATCGTCAAAGTCACAGCGCCATTAATCGTCAAAAGATAGAGTTCAGGCAGGAAAGATACGCGCCGACCTCGTCTTTCTAAGTCGGTGCTGACTTTATCGGCAACCGAGCGAATGATCTGATCGATGTTCGCCCGAACCTCTTTGAACCTGTACCGCGCCGCCGGCCGGTAGCCGATGAGCCTGTAGGCTTCATCGAGCGACCCGAATCGTTTCGTAAAGACAGAAGCGTTCGGCATGTCTTTGGCCAGGGTGATGCTCTTCATCGTCAAACGACCGTCACGCAGCAACAAGCCCTTCAGGAGTTCAAGCAGCTCCTTGTCAGTACGCGTGCGCCCAGATTCCAGCTCAGCCATCACGTTTTGCGCTTTGAGGAACAGGGCCGGTGCGATGATCGGCTTAAACGCGTTCTGGTGCCGGATCCACATTTCGGGCGGGTTTCGGACGTTTCGCTCGCCCAATTTCATGGACCGTCGATTATAAACGATATGACCCAGGTAGGCTTCGTTCCTAAGGACGTTGCTGATGGTCAGCATAGTCCATAGCTTTCCTTGAGCGTTTCGGAAACGCTTCGCGTTAAGGTCAGCTGCGATTTCGGTGCGGGTCTTCGTTCGTGTCGCAAAATGCTCGAAGATGCGCCGAACAATTGCGATCTCGTGCTTAGGGCCGGGGCCAAGTATCGTTCGTTCGCTCTTGAGGTTTTTTCGTTCTCCTATCTGGAGCACCGTTTTGACCCGGCCCCGTTCGTCGACCAGCAGTCGTCGCAGACCAAAAGGTGCTGGCCCACCCCGCCAAAAGCCTTCGCTCGCGACACGACTTTGGCCAAGAAAGACTTTCTTCGATAGCTGACGGCTGTAGTCCGCAGCCGCAACCCGTTTTATGTTTTTCAAAACCACTGAGGCAAGGCTTCCGTCGTTTTCGAACTCGTCTGCACAGTAGTGGATCTGAATGCCGGCTCGTTTACAGATGAATTCGTAGTAGGCGCTTTCATCGACATCTTGAAAGCGGCCCCAACGGGTTACGTCAAAGACGAGAATACAATCGAAGAGGGCGCGCGAGAGCTCGACATCCTTGATCAGGCTTTTCAGTGCTTCTCGGCCAGATATACTAAGTCCGCTGCGACCTCGGTCGGCATAGGTCTCGATGATCTCAATCCCGCGACGAGCAGCGTATGCAGCAAGTGCTGCAGCTTGGTTTTCAATTGAATATTTTTGAGACTCCGTGGACACACGCAGGTACTGTGCAGCTCGTTGCACCTTAGTCGTAATGACGGCTTGTCTGGCTTTGATCATCTTTCCGTCCTCATTGAGCGTTGCGGTCCAGCGACCGCGCGGGTCGTTCCCTCTTCAGAACGGCTGCCGGTGTTTCGCGCAACCCGGCAGGAACTGGTCTGGATGAGGCTCATAGACCCAATGGGCATTTTGCCCAGGTAAACGCGCTCAAGCCGATACGGGTCATTCGGGGGGGGGCGATTGGTTCCCGCCCGCCGTAGAAGGCTAGGCCGTAGGCTTGTCGTCCTTGTCAGATCCGGGTCACGATCTTGAACGCATCGTTCGCCAGGGGCCGCTGCAGCGCTCTAGCCTCATCCCACGGCGCGCGCAGCCAGACCTCTCTCCTCGTCCGTCGTCAGGATAACCGGCATTGCCTCCCGAGAAAGCGGTGTGAGAACGGCATTGGGCTCTGTCGTCAAGAACCCATAGACCAGATGAGGTCCCGTCACAGGCTTTGACTTGGTGCCGCGATCGCCCTTGAACTCGGTCCAGATGCCGGCGAAGCAGGTCAACGGCCGATCGTCCGATAGCGCGAACCAGACGACGTCCTTTTTCTTCGTCTCCGGATTCGGCTCCGGGACCGAGTATGATGAGGAGCATCTCGTCACGTACCTTCGGCTGCTAGATGCCGCCAAGGAGGGAGCCGACTGGCGAGAGGTGTCTCGCATCGTGCTTCATCGTGACCCAGATGCGGAGCCGGACAAAGCTCGGCAGGCCTTTGACAGCCACTTAGCGAGGGAAAATGGCTCTCAGAGGTTGGGCATCTGCCGCCTTTGCGAGGCTGCCTGAAGCTGAGCAAGCCGCGCCTCGCGACTACTCCCTTCCTGGAAAGTCAGGGTACGGACATTGCTTATCCGAGCAGGTGTAGAGCATGACGATCGTCAGGATGTAGCCGCACCGCGGACAAACTTCGCCGATCTTCGGTTCTCTAGGTGGAGTGTAGGCCGGCTCTTTGTCAGGCGGCCCGTGCTTATCGGACGGATCTGGAAGCAGGCTTGCCGCACCGGCGAGCGGGCAGGAAATCTCAGCGGAACGGGTGCTTACCCCCTGCTTACCCAAGAGCTTTTTAACAAAGCTCCAAACTAGCCAAGCTATTGATTTCCTTGGCGCACCCGACACGATTCGAACGTGTGACCTTTGCCTTCGGAGGGCAACGCTCTATCCAGCTGAGCTACGGGTGCGTGCGACTTCGTTTAGCCGATCGGCTCGTGGTCGGCAACGGCCTTGACCGGTTGCCGGCGAGGGTCGTTCTGAGGGGGGCAGTAGGATCCCTGGCCCGATCCAGGGGCGCCAGGCGGGCTCAGGCCGGCACGATGGTCTTGCCGATCGGCCACGCCGCCAGTCCGGCGAGCTTCAGGTGGACCCAGGCGAACGGCAGGCCGATGATGGATACGGCCAGAAACACCGCTGTCAGCAGGTGGCCGAGTGCGAGCCACCAGCCAGCCAGGACGAACCAGATGATGTTGCCGAGCAGGCCCAGCGGTCCAGTGCCCACGTCCTCCATGCCGGTGACCTCGTCGCGGCGGACGGCACGGGAGCCGAACGGCAGCAGCGTATAGGCGGCGATGTTGAAGGCGGCGCGCGCCCAGGGCAGCCCGACGATGGTGATCGCCATGACCACCGACGCCACCAGCCAGCCGAACGCCATGTAAGCGCCGCCAAAGACGATCCAGAGGATATTGAGGAGCAATGAGATGGGCTGCATGGGCCACCTGCGCGGGTTCCGACGCCGTCTACATAGGTTGCCTTCCGTCCAGCTCAAGGCAGGCACGCGGAACGGCGGTGGATCGAGATGACGCAGAGGCGGCCGGGAACAGGTCGTCTGCTGTGACGTCTGTCACGAAAAGGCGCGTGGTGCATGACTGATCGGGTCTGGTCAGACGGCGGCTGCGATCGATCTCAGCTTCCTCGACTGCATGAACCTGCGCTACAAAAAGTGTGTCAACGAAGTCAACGCGCAGCTCTTGCCGCAGTACAGGAACGACCGCGAAGTCCACGACTCGATCAACATCGCGTGCAATTCGCGCCATCCGGCGTTCGGCCGGTGATCGCCTTATGGGGCGCGGTTCGGATCGCCGGCTGCCCCGTGTCAGCCGGCGGCCTGAAGGTCCTCGTCCGTCCCCGTCTCGGGCGCGAACAGCTTGCGCAACTCGGCGGCCGGCTTCGGCGCGCTGAACAGATAGCCCTGCATCTCGGTACAGCCGAGCTGACGCAACGCCGACTGCTGCGCGCCGGTCTCGACCCCCTCGGCGGTCGTGGTCATGTTGCTCGCTGCGGCAATGCTGACCACCGCCTGGACGATCGCGGATGAGCTGCCGACATTGAGATCGCTGACAAAGCAGCGGTCGATCTTGATCTTGTCGAACGGGAAGCGCTTCAAGTAGCTCAGCGAGGAGTAGCCGGTGCCGAAATCGTCGAGCGCGATCCGCACGCCCATATCGTGCAATTGATGCAGCACGTTGAGCGCAACATCGTCGTCGCTGATCAGGACGGCCTCGGTGATCTCGATCTCCAGCCGCTGAGGCGGGAGGCCCGCGGCCGACAAGGCCGCCGCAATACGCAGCGCCAGAGTCGGCGATTTCAGCTGTACCGGGGACACGTTCACGGCAACGCGAATATCGGCGGGCCAGTTCGCCGCCTCGGCGCAGGCGGTGCGCATCACCCAGTCGCCGATCTCGTTGATGAGGCCGGTATCCTCGGCCAGCGGAATGAAGTCGAGCGGCGGAACCATGCCGCGCTCCGGATGGCGCCAGCGCAGCAGCGCCTCGCACCCGGTCATCACATTCTGGGTAAAGCCGAGCAGCGGCTGATAGTGCAGCTCGAACTGGTTCTCCACGATCGCGCGGCGCAGATCCTGCTGCAACTGCAGCCTGGCGCGCGCGTTTTCGTCCATCGATGGCTCGAAGAAGCGGAATGTGCGCCGGCCGCCCGCCTTGGCTGCGTACATCGCGAGATCGGCATGCTTGGTCAGCTGGTCGCGCTCGGTGCCGTCCCGCGGCGCGAGCGCGATGCCGATGCTCGCATCGGTCGACAGCTGGTGGCCGAGACAGCGATACGGCTTGCGGATCGTGTCCAGGATCTCCGTCACCACGACGACGACCTCGTCCTGGTCCGCGGCGGTGGTGAGCAGGACGGCGAACTCGTCGCCGCCGAGCCGCGCCACCATGTCCTCGGGGCCGAGACAGCTCTCGATCCGCCGCGCGATGGTTTTGAGGAGCTCGTCACCGACATGGTGTCCGAGCGAATCGTTGATGCCCTTGAACTCGTCGACGTCGATGTATAGCAGGGCGAAAAAGGTGCCATGACGGACGCGCTCGATCTCCTCGTCGATGCGCTCGCGGAACAGCACGCGGTTCGGCAGCTCCGTCAGCGCGTCGAAATGCGCGAGATGGGCGATCTTCTCGTCCGCGAGCCGCCGCTCGGTCGTGTCCTCCATCACGTTGATGAGGTAGCGCGGCCGCTGCGCCTCGTCTTCGATGGTGATGCGTCGCGAGGTGATATAGCGCAGGCCGAGACCCGGCGTCTGCCAGGCGTGTTCGCCGAGAAACAACCCGTCCGGCTGTTCCAGCGCGCGGTCGTCGTCGGCCGTGATCTTTTCGGCGGACGGTCTGGGCATCAGGTCGAAGACCGTCTTGCCGACAATATCCTGGCGCGGCAGGCCAAAACCCTGCTCGGAGGATCGGTTGATCAGCACATAGCGGCGATCGCGCACATCCTTGACGATGATATGAGAGGGGATGTGATCGATGATCTCGTTCAGGAACGCGTAATTGCGATCGCGCTCCTGCTCGAGCCTGCGTTGCTCGCTGATGTCCTCGATTGTCGTGACCCAGCCGCCGGATGCAAGGGGCTTGTCGATGACGTTGAAGAAGCGGCCTGAGCTTCCCTCCGCGATCATCTGCGAGGTGTCACGGCCCGTGGCTCTTTCGATCACGCCGGAACAGAAGCTCGCGACATCGCCAACGAAGGCTCCGCTTGCTTTGCAATGGGCAACGACCTCGCTCAGGTGAAGGCCGGGCCTGATGGCGTCAGCGGAGAGTCCGAGCAGGTCGATGAAGCGCTGATTGAACATCACGACGCAGGCGTGTTCATCGAACGAGATCAGGCCCTGAGTCATGTTGTCGAGCGCGGTTTCGACGCGCTGCTTCTCGTTTTCCAGCCTGCTCCTCGCGACCTGGTTCTGCTGCACGATCTGACGGATCATCAGGCTGAACATCACGGCGATGACGAACACGGCGAGCACGGCGGCCCCGACCAGCAGCACCATCTGCGATCGCCAATCTGCCAGCGCATCGTCGATGGTCTTGGTCACGGTCATGGTCAGCGGAAAGCGGCTGATCCGGGCTGCCGCGACGATCTTGTCGATATCGTCGACCGGGCTCTTCACCACGCCCGTGCGAACGCCGCCGTCGGCGACGGACTCGTGTAAATTCCCGGTGATGATCCGGCGTCCCATCACGGATGCGATATGTGGATAGCGCGCCAGCACGGTGCCGTCGGCATGGAACAGAGTGATCGCCGCGTTGTTGCCGAGCGCGATCGACTCCATGAAGGTTTCATAGGTGCGCGGATCGACACGGCGGGTCAGCAGACCGAGGAATTCCCCGTTCGCGCCGCTGAGGCGATGAGCGACGATGGTGGCCCAGCCGCTGGTCACGCGGCTCACCACGGGTGCGATCACGAAGGCGTTCGGCTGCGAGGCCGTCTTGAGCTCCTTGAAGTAAGGCCTGTCGCTGACGTTGACGGACGGCAGGGGATCGCTGGACGACCAGCTCACGAAGTTGCCGTCGGCATCGATGATCGTGAGATCGCCCATGTAGGACAGGCCATTGACCTGCGACTGCAATATTTCGCGGATGTCGTCCTGCGTCACTCGGGCCCGGAGCGCGTCCGGAGAGGAGATTGATCCGAGCTGCATGCGCTGGATGGCATGTGCGACGGCGGTCTCGGCGTCCTCGAACTGCTGGGCGAAATGCCGGGTCAGCAGCAGCACCGTGTTCTCGAGCTCGCGCTGATGGTTGTCGATCGTGCGCGCGCGGAAGCCGTTGGCCATGACGATGGTGCCGACGACAATCGCGGCGATCAACAGCGTGCAGCAGGCGATCAGCCCCAGCACCGGGCCACGCCAAAGGGCCGTAGCGATCCGTTCCGGCGCGGTACCGCCGGCCTCTGACGTGTCTGCTGCGCCTTGCATGCCTTGATCGACCCGGAACGAAATGACCTGTTCCAATGAGGCTACAAGGCACTGGTACCGGAGCGGTTAGGAAACGAGGTTATCCGCGGCTTAAGCCAATCGCGAAAGGTCGTCGGAGCCAGTGATTTCTACATTCGAGTACCGCATCAGGGCGGCGATGATCGCCAGATTGCGGAGAGTTTTAAGGGTAATTGCAGCTCAGCGCGGGCTGCCAGGCGTGTTGCGAAGGCGGCCGACCACCCCCGTGGGAAAGAAATAGACGCTGGCGATGAACAGCAGACCGAGCCACAGCAGCCAGCGGTCGGGGTGTAGAAGTCCGGGCAGCAGCGGAAGCCCGGCGTCCGCGGCGGCGCTCGAGGCGATACCCATCAGCGCCTGGAGATAGTTCTGCGCCAGGATGAAGATCGCGGCGCCGATGATCGCGCCGTAGATCGTGCCCATGCCGCCGATCACGACCATCAGCAGAATGTCGAGCATGATCGAGAACGCCAGCGATGTGTCAGGCCCGGCATAGCGCAGCCACAGCGCGTTCAGCATGCCGGCGCAGGCCGCGATCACCGCCGCGATGCAGTTGGCATAGGTGAGATGGAAGACGGTGCGATAGCCCAGCGCCTCGGCGCGGAAGCGGTTTTCGCGGATCGCCTGCAGCACGCGGCCGAACGGCGAGTTCACGACACGCAGCAGCGCCAGGATCATCAAGGCGCAGGCCGACAGCACCAGATAATAGGTCAGGATGCGGCCATTGATGGGAAAGCCGAACCACTCCTTGCCGATGAACACGGTGGAGGGGCGCAGCAGCTCGGGCAGCTGGAAGCTGCGGCCGTCCTCGCCGCCCGTCAACCACGACAGCTGCGAGGCCAGCACGAGGAAGGCGGAGGCGATCGCGAGCGTGATCATGGCGAAGAAGATCGCCTCGACGCGCAGCGAGAACAGCCCGATCGCGAGCGCCAGCAGCAAGGCGAGCGGCAGCCCTGCGGCGACCGCGACCGCCACGGAGGTCCAATTGGGGCCGAGTCCATACAGCGCGATCGCGATCGCGTAGGAGCCGATGCCATAGAACATCGTATGCGCGAACGACACCGACCCGGTGTAGCCGAGCAGCAGGTCATAGGAGGCGACCAGCGCCGCGAAGATGCAGATCTTGGCGGCGACGTTGAGCGCCTTGGCTCCGGGGAAGATGAAGGGCGTCGCCAGCAGCGCCAGCACGATGACGACGAGCAGGATCGACAGCGCGCGGCTGCGGGGCGGATCGCCGGACAGGATCATCATCGGCTGGTCACCGCATAGAGGCCGCGCGGCCGCCACATCAGCACGGCGACCATCAGCAGGATGTTGGAGACGAGGGCGAGCTTGGGCACCAGGAAGCCGCCGTAATTGGCAACCATCGCGACCAGGATCGCGCCGATGAAGCAGCCTGTGATCGAGCCAAGTCCGCCGATGATGACGACGATGAAGACCAGCACGGTGAGCTCGTCGCCGATCGAGGCATGGACCTGCTCGCGGTAGAGGCCCCACATCACGCCGCCGAGGCCGGCCAGCGCCGAGCCGGTCATGAAGACGCCAAGGAACAGGCGGCGGATGCGATAGCCGAGCGCCTCGACCATCTCCCGATTCTCGACGCCAGCGCGGATCAGGAGCCCGATCTTGGTGCGGTTCAGCACCAGCTCGATGGCGACGAAGATCACGAGGCCGATGAGCAGCGCCAGCAGCCGGTACTTCGAGATCGCGACATCGCCGAGGATGAACGAGCCGCGCAGCGCCGCCGGCAGCGGCATGGGGATGATCTGCGGGCCGAACAGCGCATACAGCGTCTGCTCGGCGACGATCAGGCCACCGGTTGTCATCAGGATCTGCTTGAGGTGCTGGCCGTAGACCGGCAGCACCAGCACGCGTTCGACCACGAGGCCGAGTGCGCCGGTGACGCCCATCGACAGCAGCGCGGCCGGAACGAGCACGGCGAGGTTGGTCAGCAGCGAATCGGCCTGCGCCCAGCTCGCCAGCGGCAGCAGAACCAGCGTGGCGACATACGCGCCGACGGCAATGAACGCGCCGTGGCCGAAGTTCAGAACGTCCATCAGGCCAAAGACGAGCGTCAAGCCGGAGGCCATGATGAAGATCATCATCCCCATCGCCAGGCTCGCGACCGTCAGGGTGACCCAAGAACTCGTCGATCCAACGAGCGGGATCATCAACAGTGCCAGCACGACCGGCAGCAGCAACGGCGCGATGTCGCGCTTCGGCTTGGGCAACGTGTCGATAGCCGCGATGTCGCTCATTGATGCGCCTCCAGGCTGAGGCCGAGCAGGCGTTCCTGCAGCGGCACGTCGGCGGCGAGCGCGGCCATCTCGCCGCGATGGACGATGGTGCCGTTGTCCATCACCAGCACCTGGTCGCCGAGCTCGCGCGCGGCATGGAAGTTCTGCTCGACCAGGAGAATGGTGGCGCCCCGGCGCTTGATCTCCTTCAGGCACTCGATCAGCGACATCACGATCGCGGGCGCCAGCCCCTTGGTCGGCTCGTCGATCAGGAGCAGCTTGCGCGGCTCGACGATCGCGCGCGCGATCGACAGCATCTGCTTCTGGCCGCCCGACAGGCTGCCGGCGCGCGACAGCCAGAACTTCTTCAGGGCCGGGAAGAAGCCGAAGATCCAGGCGAGCTGGGCATCATCGAGCGGACCGTTGCGCGCCGCCAGCACCAGGTTTTCCTTGACGGTGAGGTCGGAGAACACCGCCATGCTCTCCGGCACGTAGCCGACGCCGCGCTGGGCGATGTCCGGTGTCGACAGCTTTTCGATCGGCTCTCCCGTCAGCGAGATGGTGCCCGTCCTGGCCTGCCACAGGCCCATGATGGTCCGCAGGGTCGTGGTCTTGCCGGCGCCATTGCGGCCGAGCAGCATCGTGGTCTGGCCCTCGGGCACCTCGAAGTCGACGCCCTGCAGGATGTGATAACGGCCGATATAGGTCTCGACATCAGCAAGCTTCAGCAGCGCGTTCATGCGGCGCTCCGCGGCGCCACGCCGAGATAGGCTTCCTGCACGATGGGCGAGGCGATGACCTCGGCCGGCTTGCCGTCGGCGACGAGCTGCCCGTTATGCAGCACGATGATGCGGTCGGCGAGCGAGCGGACCACGTCCATCTTGTGCTCGACGAGCAGGATGATCTTGCTCGTGTCCTGCTTCAGCCTGGCGATGAGATCGAGCACGACCGGCACCTCGTCGATGCTCATGCCCGCGGTGGGCTCGTCGAACATGAAGACTTTCGGCTCCAGCGCCATCATCAGCGCGACCTCGAGCTTGCGCTGGTCGCCATGCGAGAGGGTGGTTGCGGTGACGCTGCGGCGGCCGCCGAGCGCGACCTGGTCGAGGATTGCATCGGCGCGCGCGATCAGGTCGCGGCGCGCCATCCAGGGACGCAGCAGATCGTAATGGGTGCCGCTCTGCGCCTGCACCGCGAGGCGGACGTTCTCCTCGACGCTGAGATTGGGGAACAGGTTGGTGAGCTGGAAGGCGCGGCCGAGGCCGGCGCGGGAGCGCAGCGGCGCGGAGAGGCCGGTGATGTCGAGGCCATCGAACAGGATGGAGCCGGAGGAGGCTGTCAGCTGGCCGGAGATCAGGTTGAAATAGGTGGTCTTGCCGGCGCCGTTGGGACCGACGATCGCGGTCAGCTCGCCCGGGCGGAAGCTGCAGCTGACGCTGTTGACCGCGACATGGCCGCCGAAGCGGATGGTCAGGTCGCGGGTTTCGAGGGTGATGGACATGGCGTCAGCTGGATGACTTCTCAGTATTGCTTCCAAAGTTGACGTGCCCGGCGCGAGGGCCGGGCACGGATATTCTTGTTACCGCTTGTTGCGGATCGGGATCGTCATTTCGTCGATCTTGATCTCGCGCACCGGCTCGTTGACGGCCCAGGCGAGGTTCGGATCGACCTTGACGCGGAAGTGATACATGCTTTGCAGCGCCTGGTGATCTTCTTTCCGGAAGATCATCTTGCCCTTCGGTGTTTCGAACTCCATGCCTTCCATAGCCGCGATCAGCTTCTCGGTATCGGTCGACTTCGCCTTGGTCACCGCGCTGACGACCGCCATCGCCGCGGAGAATCCGCCGGCGGTGAAGAAGTCCGGCGGTGCATTGAAGCGCTTCTGGTGCTCGGCCACCAGCCAGTCGTTCACGGGGTTCTTGGGGATGTCATAGTAATAATAGGTCGCGCCTTCCATGCCCGGCAGCCGCTTGTAGGCGGCGAGCGCCGGCAGGATATTGCCGCCGGTCGACAGCTCGATGCCATAGCGCTTCGGGTCCATGTCCTGCAGCTTGGTCAGGGGATCGCCGGCGCCGGCCCAGATCACCCAGATGATCTTCTTACCCGGCTTGTCCTTCAGCGCGTCGAACAGGCGCTGGCCCACGGCGGTGAAGTCGGTGGTGTTGGTCGGAACATATTCCTCCGCGCCCAGCGTCGCGCCGGTCTTGGCGAGCGCCTCCTTGAAGGCCGCGACGCCGTCGCGGCCGAAGGCGTAGTCCTGCGCCAGCGTCGCGACAGTGACGTCCGGCTTGCCGATCGCCACCGCGTTGGAGATCGCGTCCTGCGAGGAGTTGCGGCCGGTGCGAAAGATGTAGCGGTTCCACTTTTCGCCGGTGATCTGGTCGGCGACCGCGGGCTCGACGATCAGGATCTTCTTGTTCTCCTCGGCAACCGGCAGGTCGGCGAGCGCCGCGGCCGAGGAGGTCGTGCCGATCGCGATGTCGGCGCCGTCATCCTGATAGGCCTCGGACAAGGCGGCCTTGGAGAGATCGGGCTTGCCCTGGTCGTCCTTGGTGATGATGACGATCTTGCGACCGTCGATCATGTTGGTGCCCTTGGTGGCATATTCGAAGCCGAGGCGGAGGCCTGCTTCGGTCTGCTTGGCATAGGCCTCGAGCGGGCCGGTCTTGCCATAGATGAGAGCGATTTTCAGATCGTCGGCCCGGGCGGCGGTGGCCAGCAGGGCCGCGGCGAATGTTGAAATGAAACCTTTGAAAATAGGGCTTTTGACTATTTGTGACGTTCTCACGAAGCCTTCCTCCCAGCTACCGGCGGCTGTTGTCTGCAACTGATAGTGTGCAGGTTCGGGCCGGGTCAAGGCGCTTTCGCAGGCGCTTCGGGATGGCTCATACTTTGTGCTGATGAATCGGCCTCCGTTGCTCCGTCCGAATTCAGCGCCGATAGCGGCTGCTGCGTGCGTAAGACTGGCGGTTTTCCTGCACAGCGCGACTGGCCATGCTGATACGCGCTTCGCTTGCATAGGGAGCCGCGGGCTTCAGCTCCTCCAGAAAGATCGGGCGCGAGAAGTAGTAGCCCTGGGCGTAGCGGATCTTGGTCGCGGCCTGCAGATAGGCAAGCTCCTCGAAGGACTCGATGCCCTCGGCGATGACGGTCATGCCGAGCGCCTCGCTCAGCGATTCGATCGCGCGGAGGATGCCCTGGCTGCGCGGCCGCTTGTGGATGTCCGTGATGAAGGAGCGGTCGATCTTGATCTCGTCGGCGGTGATGTCGGCGAGCGCCGACAGCGACGAATAGCCGATGCCGAAATCGTCGATCGAGATGCCGACGCCGATTCCGCGCAGCAGCGGCACGATCTCGTCCTGGAAATGGCTGCGGGTCACGAAGGCATCCTCGGTGACCTCGACCATGAAGCGCTTCGGGAATCCGGTCGCCTCGAGCGCCCTGGCGAACGGCTGCATGAATTCAGGGTTCGACGCCTGCTTGGCGGCGACATTGATGCTGATCGTCGCGTCGGGCCCGAACGTGGCGTTGATCAGATCGATTGACTTGACGATCTCGTCGAGCACGAGATGCGTCAGCTCGTCGATCAGGCCGAGCTCGACCGCGAGATTGATGAATGCTCCGGGCGCCTGGATCACGTCCTCGTTGTCGCGCAGCCGCACCAGCGCCTCGATGCCCTTGATCTCCTCGGTACGGATGTCGACCTTGGCCTGGAACGCGCAGCAGAAGCGCTTCTCGAGAATGGCGAGCCGCAGCGACTGCTCGACCTTCATGCGCGCCAGCGCTTCGTGCTCCATTGCGCTGGAGAAGAAGGCGAGCGTGCCCTTGCCGCTGTTCTTGACGCGATACATCGCGAGGTCGGCATTCTGGCGCAGCACGTCGTAGCTCGCGCCGTGCTCGGGATACAGGCTGACGCCGACCGACGCGGAGGCGAACACCTCGGCGCCGCCGATGAAGAACGGCGCGCTGAGGCGATCGAGCAAGGCGTGCAGAAACTCGGCGATCTCCTCGGCCCGCTCGATCGGGTGCAGCAGCAGCAGGAATTCGTCGCCGCTGATGCGCGACAGCAGGTCCGTGTCACGCAGGTCGCGGCTGATCCGCTTGGCGAACTCCACCAGCAGCGCATCGCCGGTGGCGTGGCCGTAGTAGTCGTTGATGTATTTGAAATTGTCGAGATCGAGGAAGGCCAGCGCGAAGCGGCCCTCGACGCGGCCGCGGCGCACCAGATTATCCGCGCGATGCTGAGCCACGCGGCGCAAGGGCAGGCCGGTGAGCTCGTCGTAATAGGCGGCGCGGAACAGCTGATCCTCGAACTCCTTCTGCTCGGTGATGTCCGCCGAGCTCGAGATGACCAACTGCCGGTCGCCGATGTGGACCGGCCGGTGCGCGGTCAGCAGCGTCTGCGTGCCCTGTCCTCCGACGACCTTTTCCTCGGCGATCACGGTGCGCCCCCGGCCGATGGTCTCGAGGCAGGCCAGGCGCCGGCCGTCGAGATGCGGCGCCGGCATGCGGTCGGCGCTGTCGGCGGCGGTGCCCAGCTGAGCGGCCGCGGCTTCGTTGACGAGCAGAAACCGGCCTTGCTCGTCCTGGACGGTGACGCCGGCCGGCAGCTGGCTGAGGACGCCGCGCAGGAAGCGCAGTTCGGCCTCGGGCGAGCCCAGCCCGTCGTTCGTGTCGGGAGAAAAGTTGAATCGGTCACTGCTGTACATGCGCCGATTGTGAGAAGTTCCCGCTTCATTTTAGTTAAGCGCTACGTAGAAACACGGAACGCCGAAGCCAAGTCGCGGGAAAAGCAGAGCTTTGTGCCGCGGCGTCATTAACGGATCCTCAATTTGACCGATGACACCGGCAGCCCGCCCCCGTCGAAAGATGTAGGCAAAATTTGCCGGTCGCCGCCGCCTCAGCTTGGTGGCACGCGGCACTGCATGGTGCAGTGAATACCCGTCGCGAGATAGGTGGTCTCGGTCCTGCCATCGAACGACGACAGCGCGGCCTTGAGCAGCTTGGTGCCGAAACCGGGCTTGCCGATCTCGCCGAGAGCCGGACCTTCGGCCTCGTCCCAGGTCAGCTTGAGCCGGTCGTCCTGCATCGTCCACGACACCTGCAGGAAGCCGCGCGGCGAGGCGAAGGCGCCGTATTTGCCCGCGTTCGTCGCCAGCTCGTGGAAGATCAGCGCCAGGCTGACCGCGAGCTTGGCCGGCAGGAACAGCGAATCGCCGTTGAGCTCGAAGCGCACATGGCCGTAAGGCCCGAGCTCCGACATCAAGAGATCCTTGAGGTCGCAGCCCTGTCCGTCGGCGCGCGCGATGAGATCGTCGGCGGTCGCGAGCGCTCGGATGCGCTGATCGATGCGGCCCCAGACCTGCGGCTGGTCATGCAGCACCTGATGCAGAACGGCGTGGATGGTGGACGTCTTGTTCTTGAGCCGGTGGTGCAGCTCGTCCACCAGCAGCTTGCGATACTGCTCCTCCTCGATCAGGCGCCGCGCGATCTCGCGCTGCTTGGCGGCCAGGCCGCGATAGTGATTGACGCCCCAGATCACCAGCCCCGCCACGACGAGATACATCGCCATCAGCGCCAGCCGCGCGCCATCGACCGGGCCATGGTTGAAGTCGAGCGCGAGCCCCAGCCCCGCACCAAGGATGGCCGTCGCCAGGCCGACGCCGGAGCCGCCCATCGCTGTCGCGAAGAACACCGCGGGCATGTAGGGCGTGAAGAACACGTCGGGCCGCAGGTGAGCCAGGCCGTAGCGGATTGCGGTTGCGATGAGCAGGCAGGCGGCTGCGAAGCTGCAGCTCCAGACCAGAGATGGCTGCTGCTCGCCGCGCCAGACTTGCTTGATGTCCTCGATGAGTCGCGTCATGGACATCCATGAGCCTCAAGCGCGCAACCAAATTAAGGCCAGCGTGGCGGTAATTTGTCCGGTTGATGGAAGTTGCCGCGCGTATGTTGTAATTCGGTCCGCTCGATGCTGGTTCCGTGGTGGAACTGTGCGCGCGGTTCGTCGGGCGGCAACAAGTAACAGACATGGTGGGGAGGATCTGGCAATGGGACGGTTGGACGGGAAGATTGCGGTGATCACCGGTGCGACCAGCGGCATCGGCTTGCGCACGGCGGAGATCTTCGTCGCCGAGGGTGCCACGGTGATCGCAGCCGGCCGGCGCAGCGCCGAAGGCGAGGCGCTGGCTCGCCGTCTCGGTGCGGCGTGCATATTCCGTCAAACGGACGTCACCGTCGACGCACAGATGCGCGCGTTGATCGATGTCGCCGTCGAGCGCTTCGGCCGCATCGACTGTCTGTTCAACAATGCGGGCGGCCCGGCGCAGACCGGCGGCATCGAGAGGCTCGACGCCGATCGCTTCGACCAGGCCATGGCGGTGCTGGTGCGCAGCGTAATGCTCGGCATGAAGTATGCCGCGCCTCACATGAAGAAGCAGGGCGGCGGCAGCATCATCAACAACGGCTCGATCGCCGGACGGCTCGCCGGCTATTCGACGTCGGTGGTGTACAGCACGGCGAAGGCGGCGGTGATCCACCTGACGAAATGCGTCGCGATGGAGCTCGGCGAATCCGGCGTGCGCGTCAACTCGATCTCGCCCGGACTGATCGCGACCGGCATCTTCGGAAAGGCGCTGGGCCTGTCGACCGAGGCGGCGGAGAAGACCCCGGAGACGATCCGCAACGCCTACGCCACCGCACAGCCAATTCCGCGCGCCGGCCTGCCGGACGACATCGCTCACGCGGCGTTGTTCCTCGCCAGCGACGAGTCGAGCTTCATCAACGGCCATGATCTCGTGATCGACGGCGCCATCACTGGCGGCCGCAATTGGAGCCAGCAGCAGCAGGGCTATGCCGCCATGCGCAAGCTGCTCGGGGACGCGGTGGAGTAGGACCTGGACTCCGTCACCCTGGATTGCTTCGCTTCGCTCGCAATGACGTGATGAGAAAGCCGTGGTCTAACCTCCGTCATCGCGAGCGTAAGCGAAGCGATCCAGTTCTATCGGCGTGCGCTGGTGTTCCTGCGGTCAGCACATTGCGATCACACTGCCTTCAGCTGCACCTTCAGCCCGTCGCGCGGCTTGGGGATTGGCCACACCTGCCAGCTTGGTTGATAGCCCGGCGCCAGTGAGACCTCGACGTTGGACAGGAAATGCCGCGCGAAGCACTTCGCCTGCATGTAGGCGAAGTGCAGGCCGAGGCACATGTGGGCGCCGCCGCCGAACGGCACCCAGGCGAAGCGGTGGCGGCCGCGCTGCGCCTCGTCGGTGAAGCGCAACGGGTCGAACCGCTGCGGCTCCGGCCAGATCTCCGGCATATGGTGGGTGTACATCGGATTGACGCCGACGCCGGTGCCGGCGGGAATCTTGAACCCCTTGAAGGTGAAGTCGCGCACGGGACGGCGCGGCAGCGACGGCACCGGCGGCATCAGCCGCAACGTCTCCTGGAACGCCATTTCAGTCAGCTTCATCTTCTCCAGGTGCTCCGAGGTCATCGGCTCATCCTTGGCGAGGCCGAGGCTGTAGACCTCGGCGCGCAGCTTCTGCTGCCACGCCGGATTGGCCGCGAGCTGGGCAACGAACGAGGTGAGCGACGAGGTCAGGGTGTCGTGCGCCGCCATCATCAGAAAGCTCATGTGGTCGACGATATCCTGCGTCGACAGCAGCGCCCCCTCGTCGTCGGTGGCGCGGCACAGATGCGAGAACAGGTCATCGCCGTCGCTCCTCGCGCGGCGCAACGGGATCTGCTCGGAGAAATAGGCAACGATGCGTTGCCGGCCCTTGACGCCGCGGGCCATCTGCGTGCCCGGCAGCGGCTTGCGGATCGGCGCGACCGCGGCAGCGACCATGTCGATGAAGGCGCGGTTGATGGTGTCGACCTCCGGGCCGATCTCGGTGCCCAGGAAGGACGTCGCGGCCAGGTCGAGCGTGAGCTGCTTGATCGCCGGATAGAACAGCATCTCGCCGGGTCTCTCGCGCCACTGCGCGATGCGCGCGGCGATGCCGTGATCGAGCCCGCTGAGATAGGATTTCATCGGTCCGGCCTTGAAGGCCACCGACAGTGCCTTGCGATGCATGCGGTGCTCCTCGAAGTCGAGCAGCATCAGACCCCGCGGAAACAGCAAATTGAGAATGTGGCCCCAGCCGTGCGCCGATGAGAACAGCTTGGCCTGGTCGAACAGAACCAGTTCGTTGGCCTCCGGCCCGAGCAGCACGACGTTGACCTCGCCGAACATGTGGCTGCGGTAGACCGGACCGTACTTCCTGGCGTTGCGCTCGACATGCCCCTTGGGGTCGGCGAGCACCTCGAAGGTCTTGCCGATGATCGGCCAGCCTTCGTCGCCGGGAATGTGGGTCAGCGAGTTGCGCCGGGGGGACGTCAGCCTGATCGGTTCAGAGACCACATGCTGCATCGACATCGTGGGGTTTCCTCTCGTCTGAACATTGGCGTCGTGGAATGAGCGCCTTGGAAAATGAGCGCCTTGAAGTTGGCGTCTTGGAATTGGCGTCTTGGAATTGGCGTCTTGGATCTGACCTCCGCTTCCGTCGGCGGCACGGTGGCAGACCCCGTGGCCCCCATTGATAGGCGGTTGCAGCGCGGATGCAATACGCTCGCGGTCGTGTGACCGGCCTTTCTGTGGCGCCGCAGGAGGGTTCGTTCTCGCGGCGCGCCGGGCGTCCGAGGTCTGGACCATTCCGCCCGTCTCGAAGAGAGGGCGCGGGGAATGCCGGGCGCTGGCCGCACCCATGGCCCGCCTGCAGCAAAAAAAGCAGGCGGCAGTCACCACAGGTTCAGCCGAGGACACCCGGCATTCCCCGCGCGATGGTTTTCACGCTTATGCCGCGATCTCCCCGGTGTCCGGCTTTTTAGCCACCGTCACGATCCGGATCATCGTCACCGGACCGTTTGGCGCCAGCTTCGGGGCGCCAGGACCACGCGTCTTCACGTCCGCAAGCCTGCCGTTCGTCGGCGGGCATCAAGCCCGCTGCAGCAAACCCGCAGCCACCGCATCCCGCAGCCCAACGTCTCGTGACGATCGCGAAGCGCCCCTCTCGAAGCAGCGCGGGATGAGCATAGAGAAACATGAATTTCGTAAATGCGAAAGATATTTATTTTTTAACGAACATCTGGACAGGCCAAATCAGCTTGAAAAGGCTATAGAAAGCGACTTTGCCCGCCATATACCATTTCGCCCGGAACGCCTCGATCTGGCTCAGTCGGCCCGCGGGCCAATGCCAGAGACCGTCAAGGTGGCAGCGAACGGTCGGACATGCCGCAACGCCCGCGGCTGACCTCGATTGGCTGCTCCGCCAGCGACGATGCGCGAGGAAGCCTGCGCGCGTCCTCTCGATGAATGCGCCGATCGACGGCCTCTCGGTCGTGACGCGCCAGAGGCCTGCGCTATCCGCTTGCAAATACAAGGCGAGCAGATCGGGCCGTTGCCGGAGGCCGCCACGCGCTTGCCGGCAGCACAATCAGCCGGCCGACTTGTTGATCTTCTTCACCTTGGCATCGGTGGCCTCGATCGAGGCCGCCAGCTCGAGGATCGCCTTGGCCAGCAGGTCGGCCGCCTCCTTGGGATCCTGCGACCGTTCGGCGCGCAGGGCGTAGTTCTTGGCTGAGGAGAGCGACATCCATGGCCTTTCTCGCAGAACAGCCCGCCGGGAGAGACGGCGGGCTGGCTGACGCATCATCCGTGTGCGCGGCGCTTGCAAGCCGCGCGCGATTCGCCGTGAGCATCGCAGGGCCGGGTTAAGAAATCCTGGTGCCGCCTCGCCGCGGGCGTCGCATGGCTGCGCGTGGCCGTGTCGGGCGAGCCGTCTGTTTGTCTCAACAAGGACCGTCGAGGCACGATGCCTCGGCGAACGGCGGGGGTGGCGCTGACCTCCCTTCGCCAGCCAGCCTCGTTGCAGTCTTGCGCGTGATACGATCGAGGTGAGGTGCTCTCGATCGTCAGCGTGCGCGGCTCGCTGACGATCGCCGCATCCGATGAGAAGGCCGCTGTCGAAAGCGGCGGTCGCGGGACTCCGTAGATCTACGGACCGAATTCTTAACTTCACGGCCATCCGCCCCGGATACGAACGGCCGGAATTTCAGCTCTGGCAAACAGGCAACGGGGCACGACCATGAGCAATCAGCTGCTGGTGATCGAGGATGCCGAGGTGCATCTGTCGATCCTGCGCAAGATCGCCGTCCAGTGCGGCTATGAGGCGACCTGCGTGACCTCGGTCGACGCCGCCGCCGAACTGCTGCGCAAGAACAAATACGACTGCATCACGCTGGACCTGTCGCTCGGCGACCGCTGCGGCGCCGACATCCTGCTGCTGCTCAACGAGTTGAAGATACGCACGCCGGTGATCTTCATCAGCGGCGCCGAGGACGGCACCCGCGAGGAACACGTCCGGCTCGCCACCGTGCTCGGGCTCGTCGTCTATCCGCAGTTCCAGAAGCCGGTCGACCTGCCGGCGCTGCGCGAGACGCTGAAGCAGATCGCGACGCTCGCCGACTGCGAGAGGCTGGTCGCCGCGGTGAGATAATAGGGGGCGTAGGGCGGATTTCACTCAGTAGTATTAGCGCAGCGTAATCCGCCGTCGCTCGAGTGGCAGAGTGACATCGCATGATTGGCTCATGCGGTCCCGGCCCTGTAGCCAAGACAACCGGATCTCGTTTGCGGAGACGCGGCGGATTACGCTGCGCTGATCCGCCCTACGTTATTCGTTCATCGTCGGCGCTTCGCCGCCTCCTGCAGGTCCGGCGCATTGACCGCGGGGATCGCGATCCGTCCCGGGCCCGTCTGCGACAGCGCCGCAGCCGCCTTGTCGTTGTCCATGATCTTGGCCATCACCGCCTGCCCCGCGCGCTCGAAGATGGCGCGGTTCTCGATGACGAATTTCTGCGAGCGGCGCAGGCCGTCGATATAGCCGTTGATCTCCGGCACGACGTAGCGCGCGACCATGTCCCAGCTGCGCCGCGTATTCTCCGGATTGGCCCAGTCGTGCACGAAGCCGATGATGGCGCCGACGCCGCCGGACACCTGCATCAGATTCTTGATCGTCTTGACGAGATCGTCAGGCGTGCCGATCGTCGAAGCCGCGCCTTCGACGAAGGCGGTCTTGTCGACGGCTTCGTCGGGCGAGGCGAAGGTCTTGAGGCCCGGCCGCATCAAGGTGCCGACATTGTACTCGTTGTGCCAGCGCATCAGCCCGGCACCGGCCTCGCGCCGCGCCTGCTCGCGCGTCTCGGCGATGTGCCAGGACAATAGCACGCGCCAATTGGCGCGGCTCACCGTGGTGCCGTGCTTCTTCGCGGCGTCCTCGGCGAACTCCCATTGCTGAGGCAGCGCCATCAAGCCCTGCGTCGACATCGAGCCGAGCGAGATGATGCCGATGCCGTATTTGCCGGCGAGCGTCATGCCCGACGGTGAGATCTGCGACGCCACGACGAACGGCATGTCCTCCTGCAGCGGCAGGATCTGCAGCGCGGCGTCGTTCATCGTGAACCAGTCGCTCTTGGCGGTGACGCGCTCGCCGTTGAACAGCCGGCGGATGATGGCGATCGCCTCGTCCTGGCGGTCGCGCTGCGTCATCGGGTCGATGCCGAGTGTGTGCGCATCCGAGGCGAGCGCGCCGGGGCCGGAGCCGAAGATGGCGCGGCCGCCGGTCATGTGGTCGAGCTGCACCATGCGCTGCGCGACGTTGAAGGGATGATGGTACGGCAGCGAGATGACGCCGGTGCCGAGCCGGATGCGCTTGGTGCGCTCGCCGGCGGCGGCGAGGAACATCTCGGGCGAGGCGATCATCTCCCAGCCGCTCGAATGATGCTCGCCGCACCAGAACTCGTCATAGCCGAGCTCGTCGAGCTGCGAGACCAGATCGAGGTCGCGACGGAATTGCAGCATCGGATGCTCGCCGATCGGATGATGCGGAGCGAGGAATGCGCCGAACTTGAGCCGCGCCATCTGTTTTCTCCCGAATGGAATATCATCGTTGCTTGGTGTTGAGGCTAATTGGCGCGCCGTGCGCAGGCAATCATCTTGCTGTCATTCGCGAGCAGTGCATGCCTGCCATTTGTTGTTTACTGATCGCTCACCGCTGCGCACACTCTCGCGTGAGATCGCGCGATTCGCGCAGGCGGGGTGTTGACGGCCTTCGTCTCGCTGCCATCGCTTCGAAGCAGTTGCGCGGTTGACCGCCCTCATCCTAGCCGCGATTCTCGCAAGGTCGGGTTCGCGTTTCGGTGACGACTGCGTGAAGCGCCGCGTTCGCGTGGCATTTTGATCGCAGCGAGACCGAAATTCGCAATCAAATTGCTGACGTCCGCGTTCATGCGGGCTTTTTCTTTTGCGCTGCAGCAACCATCTGGGTGATGGTGGAGTTGATCCGCGCTGACGTGAAGACCTGACCGCCGAAAGACGAGATTGCCGAAAGACGAGACCGCCAAGGAGCCGCATTTGTCCCTCGCTGAAAATGTTGAATATTTGCGGCGGCTGCGGGAGCTGAACGGCATCACCGGGTTCGGCGACTTCCATCGTCAGCTGCGACCCGCACCTGAGTGCCCGCTGGTCGAGGTCGAAGAGTTCGGCAGCAATCCCGGCCGGCTGAAAATGTTCGCCTATGTGCCGGCGCAGCGCCAGCCGCTGCTGCCGCTCGTCGTCGTGCTGCATGGCTGCGGGCAGGGCGCCGCGGAGTATGATCTCGGCGCCGGCTGGTCGACGCTCGCAAAACATTTCGGCTTCGCGCTGCTGATGCCGGAGCAGCAGCGCATCAACAATCCGCAGCGCTGCTTCAACTGGTTTCAGTCCGAGGACATCACGCGCGGTCAGGGCGAGGTCGCCTCGATCCGCGAGATGATCGCGCGCATGGTGGCCGACTGCGCCATCGATTCCAACCGCATCTTCGTCACCGGCCTGTCGGCGGGCGGCGCGATGACGATGGCGATGCTGTCGGCGCATCCGGACCTGTTCGCGGCTGGCGCGGTCATCGCCGGGCTGCCGTTCGGCACGGCGCGCAACATGCGCGATGCGATCCTGCAGATGCGGATGCCGCCGGCGCGTCCCGCCGGCGAGCTCGGCGATCTCGTGCGCCGCGCCTCCCACCATCGCGGCAAATGGCCGAAACTGTCGGTGTGGCACGGCACCGCCGACTACACCGTGCATCCGGACAATGCCGGCGAGATCGTCAAGCAATGGCTCGATCTGCATCATCTGCCGCTGGCGCCGATGGCCGCGAACGAGGTCAACGGCTATCCGCATGAGCAGTGGTGGAACTCCGACGGCGTCACGGTGGTGGAATCCTTTACCATCACCAACATGGCGCATGGCACGCCGATCGGCGTCGCCGCCAACGACAAGCGCTACGGCAAGGCCGGGCCGTTCCTGCTCGAGGCCGGCATCTCCTCGTCCTATCTGATCGCGAAATTCTTCGGCGTTACCGACTGGATCCGGCAGCCCAAGCCGGCGGTGACCTCGCCGAGCACCAGGCTGATTCCCGAGGTGTCGCCGATCTCGGTGCTGCCGACGCTGACCAAGATGCTGCGGCGGCCCGAGGATGCCGCCGAGCCGGTGGAGGCCAAGGCTTCGCCCGAGCCAGTGAAAACAGCCAAGCCGGCACGCGCGAAGTCGAACCGCGCGGCGAGGCCGCCGAAGCGCAAGGTAGATGCTTCCACCGCAGAGCCCGGCGAGATCAAGGCGCTCAGCGCAACACCTGCCGACGCGCCGGCCGAGGTGAAGCCGCCCGTTGCCAGACCGCCGGTGGCCAAAGCTGTCGACATGACGCCGGCCGATCCGCCGCCGGTCATCGCGGTGAAGGCGCCGCCGAGTCCCGCCGAGCTGCCGCCTACTCCAAAGGCCCGACGCGTGATCGACGTCGCCGCCGTGATCGACCGCGCGCTGAAAGCAGCGGGGCTGAAATAGGCTTTAGACGCGGAACATCTGAGGGACATCGGTTGATCGTCAAAGCCGTCATTCCGGGATGGTCCGAAGGACCAGACATCGGATGCGCGATTGCGCATCTGGGAATCTCGAGATTCCGGGTTCAGCCCTGCGGGCTGCCCCGGAATGACGGACGTCAACTAAGCCATCCCTGTCAAGAACGGGTTCGTCATCCGCTCCTGGCCGAAGCTCGAGCCGGCGCCGTGGCCGCAGATGAAGCCGATGTCGTCGCCGAGCGGCAGCAGCTTGTCCTTGATCGAGCTGATCAATGTCTCATGGCTGCCGCCGGGCAGATCGGTGCGGCCGACCGAGCCGTTGAACAGGACGTCGCCGACATGGGCGAAGCGCATCTGCTTGTTGAAGAACACGACGCTGCCCGGCGAATGACCGGGGCAATGCAGGATGTCGAAGACGAGCTCGCCGATCTGGACGGTGTCGCCCTCCTCCAGCCAGCGGTCCGGCGTGACGTCGCGCACGCCCGTGATGCCGAAACGCTTGCCACTCTCGACGACGTTGTCGAGCAGGTACTTGTCGGCGATGTGAGGGCCCTCGATCGGCACCTTCAGTGCATCGCGTAGATCCGCGGCGCCGCCGACGTGATCGATGTGGCCATGGGTCAGCCAGATCTTCTCCACCGTGACGTTGGCCTGCGCGATCGCCGCCTGGATGTTCGGCACGTCGCCGCCAGGATCGATCACGATCGCCTTCTTCGTGGCCTCGCACCACAGGATGGTGCAGTTCTGCTCGAATGGCGTGACGGGCACGATCATTGCGCCGGCCTTCGCCTTGATCTGGTTCTGTTCGCTCATGGCGCCAGCATGCCGATTTTTCGCAATGCGCCAAGCGAAAAACGTCCGTTCGTAGCGGCCTCATGCCAAGAGCACGGCCGGGCTTGTGAACCTGCCGGCTGTTCCGGCGTTAGGCCGCACGGTTGCGAGCAGAAAGCGGTTTGAGATGGCGGAGCAGGGCGCCTGGTGGCGCGAGGGGATTTTCTACCAGATCTATCCGCGCTCGTTCCAGGACAGCGATGGCGACGGGGTCGGCGATCTCACCGGCATCATCCATCGCCTGCCTTATCTGATGACGCTCGGGGTCGACGCGATCTGGCTGTCGCCGATCTTCACCTCGCCGATGGCCGATTTCGGCTACGACATCGCCGACTATACCGGCATCGATCCCGTGTTCGGCACGATGGAGGATTTCGACGCGCTGGTGAAGGCCGCGCATGACGGCGGGCTGAAGCTGATCCTCGATCTCGTGCCGAACCACACCTCCGATCAGCATCCGTGGTTTCTGCAGGCGCGGCAGTCGCGCGACGATCCGCACCGCGACTGGTACATCTGGCGCGATCCGGCGGCCGATGGTGGACCGCCGAACAACTGGCTGTCGGAATTCGGCGGCAGCGCGTGGCAGTTCGATTCGAGGACGGGCCAGTACTATTATCACGCCTTCCTGGCGCAGCAGCCGGATCTGAACTGGCGCAATCCGGCGGTGCGCGCGGCGATCTACAACGTGATGCGGTTCTGGCTGCGCAAGGGTGTCGACGGTTTTCGCGTCGATGTGATCTGGCACCTGATCAAGGACGCCGCGTTTCGCGACAATCCGGCCAATCCCGATTATCACGGTGGACGGCCGCCGCACGAGCAGATCATCTCGCGCTACTCCGCCGACCAGCCGGAGGTGCACGAGGTCGTGGCCGAGATGCGCGCGGTCATCGACGAGTTCGAGGACCGCGTGCTGATCGGCGAGATCTACCTGCCGCTCGAGCGGCTGATGACCTATTACGGCAAGGACCTCGGCGGCGCGCACCTGCCGTTCAATTTCGCGCTGCTGTCGGCGCCCTGGCACGCGCGCGAGATCGAGACCATCATCGCCGATTACGAGGCTGCGCTGCCGGCCGGCGCCTGGCCGAACTGGGTGCTCGGCAATCATGACCGGCCGCGCGTGGCGAGCCGTGTCGGCGAAGACCAGGCGCGGGTGGCGGCGATGCTGCTGCTCACCCTGCGCGGCACGCCGACGCTGTATTACGGCGACGAGATCGGCATGCATCAGGTGACGATCAGCCCGGAGCAGGTGCGCGATCCCTTCGAGAGGAACGTGCCCGGCATCGGCGTCGGCCGCGACGGCTGCCGCACCCCGATGCAATGGAGCGCGCTGCCGGGGGCAGGCTTCAGCCACGCCACGCCGTGGCTGCCGGTCGCCGAGGATTACACCCGCGAGAACGTTGTCAATCTCAGCGCCGACCGCCGCTCGATCCTCAACCTCTACCGCGCGCTCATCCGCTTGCGGAAGCAGCACCGCGTGCTCGTCACCGGCAACTACCGTCCCGTCGCGGCGCAGGGCGATCTGCTGCTGTACCGCCGCGAGGGTGACGGCGAGGTGCTCACGGTTGCGCTCAATCTCGCCGACGAGCCGGTGTCGATCGCGACCGAAGGCAACGGCCTCGACGGCGACCTCCTGCTGTCCACCTGGCTCGACCGCGACGGCGAGCGGATCGACGGCACGCTGGACCTGCGCGGCAATGAGGGTGTCGTGATCGGGCGGAGGGCGTAGTTGCCGGTCATTGTTGCGCGGCGGCGGCACTCCACATTCAGTGTCGTCCCGGGCTTGACCCGGGACCCATAACCACAGGGAGCCGCTTGAGGCAGGCTGGCAACTCCGAGTCGTCGCCAAACGACGGCCCGTGGTTATGGGTCCCGGGTCGAGCCCGGGACGACACCGAAATTGAGGAGGCGCTGTGGCCAACTCATAGTCCCATGGACAATGCAGGGCCTCACCGCTTTCGCCCCTTTCTCGCGCGCTTTCCCGGGCTCTCCGTCTCGATGTCGCTCCGCCGCAGCAGATAGTCGAGGCCGCCGACGCGGTACCAGCGGTAGCCGTAGGGCTCGAGAACGAGCGTGTGGCGGCCGCGGTCGTCGGCGTGGCTGTGATCCTCGGACAGGAGATTGATCAGCAGCTTGCCGGTGTCATCCGGCAGCCCCGCATCGAACGAGATCTCGCGCGGCTTCTCATCGAGATTGTGCACGAACAGCACCGAATTGTTGCGCCAGTCGTAGCGCATGATCAGGACGGCCGGGTCCTTCGTCGCGATCACCTGGAAATCGCCCCAGCCGACCTCCGGCACCTCCTTGCGCATTCGGATGATGCGCTCGGTCCAGTTCAGCATGGAATCGGGATCGCGCCGCTGCTTAGCGGCGTTGACGTGCTCGTAGCCGTAGGGACCGTGGTCGATGACGGGCGACACGGCCGTCTCGCTCTTGGTGAACCCGCCATGCGGCTCGGTCGACCATTGCATCGGGGTGCGCGCGCAATTGCGCTCGGGCAGCTTGAGGTCGTCGCCCATCGCAAGCTCGTCGCCGTAGCGGATCACCGGGGTGCCGGGCAACGTGAACATCAGGCTGTAGGCCAGCTCGATCCGGCGGCGGTCGCCGCCGAGCATCGGCGCGAGCCGCCGGCGGATGCCGCGATCGTACAGCTGCATGCTCTTGTCCGGCCCGAACGCGGCGAACACCGCGTCGCGCTGGGGCTTGCTCAAGCGGCCGAGATCGAGCTCGTCGTGATTGCGCAGGAACAGGCCCCATTGCGCCGCGGCCGGCCGCGGCTTGGTCGCCTGCAAGGCCTTGGCGAGCGGCCTGACGTCGGAGGCGGCGAGTGCATAGAACAGATGCTGGTTGACGTGGAAGTTGAACATCATGTGCATGCGGTCGCCGTCGTCGCCGAAATACTCCATGTCGGTGTCCGGCAGCACGTTCGCCTCGGCGAGGATGATCGCCTCGCCCTGCCGCCATTGCAGGAATTCCCGGAACGTCCGCAGCATCTCGTACTGCTCGACCGGCTTCTTCACATCGGCGCCCTTGGCCGCGATCACGAACGGCACCGCATCCATGCGGAAGCCGGAGACGCCGAGCTGGATCCAGAAGCCCATGATCTTGAGGATCTCGGCCTGCACCTCCGGGTTCGAGGTGTTGAGATCGGGCTGGAAATCATAGAAGCGGTGGAAGTAGTAGGCGCCGGCCTGCTTGTCGCGCGTCCAGGTCGTCTTCTGCACGCCGGGAAACACCATGCCCTTGTCGGCATTGGCCGGCTTCCTGTCGGACCAGACATACCAGTCGCGGTAGCGCGAGTGCTTCGCGCTGCGGGCATCGATGAACCACGGATGCTGGTCGGAGGTGTGGTTGACGACGAGGTCGATGATCACGCGGATGCCGCGCTGCTTGCAGCCATGGGTGAACTGCACGAAATCGCCGAGCGTGCCGTAGCGCGGGTCGACGCCGTAATAGTCGGCGACGTCATAGCCGTCGTCACGCTGCGGCGAAGGCTGGAACGGCATCAGCCAGATCGCGGTGATGCCGAGGCCGTGCAGATAATCGAGCCGGCGCGTCAGCCCCTTGAAATCGCCGATGCCGTCGCCGTCGGCATCCATGTAGGTGCCGACCGACAGGCAGTAGAACACGGCGTTCTTGTACCAGAGATCATCGATCATCGACGGCGCCCCGTTGCGACGCCCCTGTGGGCGGCCGGTTGATAAGCCGAAGTCTCCCGTCGGGTTCCGTTTCCGCGGGGATCAGCGCGCTTGGGCGAGGCGCGAAATCGGCTATGCTCAAAGGATGGAATCATCCGCCGCCAGGATCAGCCTGGTCCCCGCCGATCGCCGCCAGTCGGAGACGGCGCTGGCCATCGCGCGCGGCACCTCGCGACTGCTGCGCTCGCTCGGCTTCGCTACGGTGAGCGAGCTGCCGTTGCCGTCGGGACGGCGGGCGGATCTCGTGGCGCTCAACGCGCGCGGCGCGATCTGGATCGTGGAGATCAAGTCTTCGGTCGAGGACCTGCGCGCCGACCACAAATGGGAGGCGTATCGCGCTCATTGCGACCGGCTGTTCTTCGCCTTTACCCAGGACCTGCCGTGCGAGCTGTTTCCGAAGAGCACCGGCCTCATCGTGGCCGATGCCTACGGCGCCCACCTGCATTGCGAGGCGCCGGAGCACAAATTGCCGGCACCGACCCGCAAGCTGATGACGGTGCGCTTCGCGCTCGCCGCCGCCCAGCGGATGAACCGCCTGATCGACCCCCAAGGCCACGCCGAAGTCTGACGTAGCCCTGGAATGACCGTCCCTGCCGAGGGCAGGGCGGCCTCCGGGTACCGGCTCGACGAGAGCCGCTGATCACTTCGTCGTGTGACCGGGTCCAACTGTGACCGTCTAGCGACTCCGTTCGCGAATCCAGGTCGATGTCCCTGTCTCCGCCCGACAATTGCCCCGCATAAGGCGCACCATGTCGCAACATTTTAAGGCTTGAACGGTATTTCAGCCCAGGGGTGCAGGCAGGGACGCGAGATGCGACGAGTGGTCTTGGCATTGATACTGCTCGGCGCGAGCCAACTCTTGGGGAGCCACTCGTCGGGGAGCCACGTCTTGGTGGGCCAAGCCCGCGCGGAGGAGATGGCGTTCTACGTCATCGGCGTCGGCGCCGACTCCTGCGAGAAGTTCATCGTCGCCGCCGAGGAGCAGCCGCCCGGCACCTACAAGGCGATCGGCAATCCCGACGGGCCCTACGTCAACGCCATCTCCAAATATCAGCAATGGATGATGGGATACGTCTCGGCCGTGAACGCGGCGCGTGGCGACGAGGGCATGCAGATCAAGCTCGACCTGACCGAGATGGACAGCTGGATGCGCAACTGGTGCAGCCGCAACCCGCGGCGCACGGTGTTTCATGCGCTGCAGGCGTTCGTGAAAACACATTGAGCGAGGGCGCTCGGACCGGCTACTTCGGCGCGCGCTTCGCCAGGATGCGCTGCAGGGTGCGGCGGTGCATGTTGAGGCGGCGCGCGGTCTCGGAGACGTTGCGGTTGCACATCTCGTAGATGCGCTGGATGTGTTCCCAGCGGACGCGGTCGGCCGACATCGGGTTTGCTGGCAGCTCCGACTTCTCGCTGGTGGTCGACAGCAGCGCCGCGACGACGTCGTCGGCATCGGCCGGCTTCGCGAGGTAGTCGACGGCGCCCATCTTCACCGCGGTGACCGCCGTGGCGATGTTGCCGTAGCCGGTCAGCACGATGGCGCGCGCCTCGGGCCGCTTGCGCTTCAGCGCGGACACGACGTCGAGGCCGTTGCCGTCGCCGAGACGCAGGTCGACCACGGCAAAGGCCGGCGCCGATTTTCCGATCTGCGAGATGCCTTCCGCGACGCTCTCGCAGGAGGTGACGGTGAAGCCGCGAGTCTCCATCGCCCGTGACAGCCGCTCCAGGAACGGCTTGTCGTCCTCGACGATCAGCAGAGAGCGGTCCGGGTGGTTCGTCAGTTCGGCGATGGCGCCCACGGTCATATCCTTAGCAAGAAGGCTCGATGTTGCGAGACGATCTGTCATGGGTGTCATATGGCGCCTGCATGGCTCGCTGCCAAGATCACGGGATGCCGCAGTCTGCGGCGTGACGCCGCGCCGGTGCCGTCCGTCTCTGTATACCAGTGGCGCGCGGCATGATCATTCCGGCTGGTCGTCCTCGCCATCCTCGACGGCCTCGAAACGCCGGCGCGGCCAGACGATCTGGACCACGGCGCCATGATCGGGGAAGGTGCGGTTGGTAAACGAGACCTTGGCGCCGGTTCGCTCCAGCAAGGTGCGGGCAATGAACACGCCGAGTCCGAGGCCGCCGCCCTGGTTACCGCCCTGGCCATCCTCGCCGCTCCGGCGGCGCGACAGATAGGGCTCGCCGATGCGCTTGAGAATGTCGGGCGCGAAGCCGGGGCCGTCGTCGGAGATCACCAGTTCGACCGTGTCGTTGTTCCACCAGGCATTCACCTCGACGGCATTGCGCGCGAAGTCGACCGCGTTCTCCAGGATGTTGCCGACACCATAAAGGATGGCCGGATTGCGCGAGCCGACCGGCTCCTTGGTGGCGGCCACGGCGACGCGCACCTTGATCTCGACGCCGAAGTCGCGATGCGGCGCCACCGTCTCCTCGATCAAGGTCGACAGCTTCATCCGGTCGTACATCGACCCCACCGATGACAGCTGGGTGATCTTGCCGAGAATGTCGCGGCAGCGCTGCGCCTGCTCGCGCAGTGTCTTGATGTCGGACGTCACGTGGCTGTTGTCCTGCAGCGCGCGCTCCAATTCACGCGAGATCAGCACGATGGTGGCGAGCGGCGTGCCGAGCTCGTGCGCGGCCGCCGCCGCGAGGCCGTCGAGCTGGGTGAGATGCTGCTCGCGCGCCAGCACCAGCTCGGTGGCGGCCAGCGCGTTCGACAGCTTGCGCGCCTCCTCGGTGACCTGGAAGGCGTAGAGGCTGGTGACGCCGATCGCCAGCGCGATCGAAAGCCAGACGCCGAACAGATAGATCGGCGGAAAGATCAGCGGCTCCTCGCCCTCCCAGGGCAGCGGCAGGTGCATGAAGAACAGCGCGGTCGCACAGGCCACGGCCAGCAATCCCAGCATGATCGTCAGCCGCACGGGCAGGGCGGTGGCGGCGATCAGCACCGGCGCCAGGAACATGTAGGAGAACGGGTTCTCGAGGCCGCCGGTGAGATAGAGCAGCACCGTCAGCTCGATGATGTTGAGCGCGAGCAGCCCGCCGGCATGCGCCGGCTCCAACAGCTGCATCGGGTTGAAGGCGATCTGCAGGCCGAGATTAAGCAGCGCCGACACGCTGATGACGGCCAGGCATGGCACGACCGGGAGATCGAACTCCAATCCCTGCACGACGATGAAGATCGCGCTCAATTGACCGAGCGCCGCCAGCCAGCGCAGCCGCAGGATGGTGTCGAGCCGGACGCGCTGGCGCGGATGGCGATAATCCGTGTCGGGCGTATCGATGATCAGGGCATCGGTCATGGCTTCGGTCATGGTCGGGAACTTTAAACCCGCGCGGGCGCGGCGACAAATCGGCCCGGCCGTTGGTGGCCTGTTGCGGTTTGCGGCACAATGCCTCAATGAACCCGGGACATGACGCAAGATGACGCAGCGCCGACACCATCGTCGGCTTTCAGTCCGGGCTCGCCTGCGATCGCGGTGTCGCGCCTGACCAAGATCTACAAGACGGCGACGGCCGTCGACGGCATCTCCTTTTCGATCCGCCGCGGCAGCATCACCGGGCTGCTCGGCGGCAACGGCGCCGGCAAGACCACGACGATCGCGATGATCATGGGGCTGGTGCAGCCGACCTCCGGCACCGTCGAGGTGCTCGGCCACAAGATGCCAGGGGAGGCTGCCGCCGTGCTCGGGCGAATGAATTTCGAGAGCCCTTATGTGGACATGCCGATGCGGCTCACGGTGCGGCAGAACCTCACCATCTTCGGCCGGCTCTACGCGGTGGCTCATCTGAAGGAGCGCATTGCCGAGCTCGCCGCGCAGCTCGACCTGACCGACTTCATCGATCGCGCCAGCGGCAAGCTGTCGGCCGGACAGAAGACGCGCGTGGCCCTGGCGAAAGCGCTGATCAACGATCCGGAGCTCTTGCTGCTCGACGAGCCGACGGCCTCGCTCGATCCCGATACCGCGGACTGGGTCCGCGGCCATCTTGAGCGCTACCGCAAGCGCCGCGGCGCCACCATCCTGCTCGCCTCGCACAACATGCTCGAGGTCGAGCGTCTGTGCGACCGCGTGATCATCATGAAGCGCGGTCGGATCGCGGACGACGACAGCCCGGCCGCCATCATGGCGCGCTACAACCGCTCCACGCTGGAGGAGGTGTTCCTCGACGTCGCCCGCGGTCGCGACCGGGAGGCGGCACAATGAACGATCTCTCGCTGCGCATCGCCCCGCACCGCATCGGCGCAATGGTCCTGCGCTACTGGTATCTCTTGCTGTCGTCCTGGCCGCGGCTGCTGGAGCTGATGTACTGGCCGACCCTTCAGATCATTACCTGGGGCTTCCTGCAGACCTACATCGCCAGCAATGCCGGGTTCTTCGCCCGCGCCGGCGGCACGCTGATCGGCGCCGTGATCCTGTGGGACATCCTGTTCCGCGGCCAGCTCGGCTTCTCGATCTCGTTCCTGGAGGAGATGTGGGCGCGCAACATCGGCAACCTGATGATGAGCCCGCTGACGCCGGTCGAATTCCTGCTGGCGCTGATGACCATGAGCCTGGTCCGCCTGGCCATCGGCATCATCCCGATGACCCTGATCGCGGTGTGGTTCTTCGACTTCAACTTCTACAGCCTTGGCCTGCCGCTGATTGCCTTCTTCTGCAACCTGATCTTCACCTCATGGGCGGTCGGCATCTTCGTGTCTGGCCTGGTGCTGCGCAACGGGCTCGGTGCCGAGAGCATCGTGTGGACCCTGATGTTCGCGCTGATGCCGCTCGCCTGCGTGTACTATCCGGTGCAGGTGCTGCCGCACTGGCTGCAGCTGGTCGCCTGGTCGTTGCCGCCGACCTATGTGTTCGAGGGCATGCGCGCGCTTCTGACCGACCACGTCTTCCGCTCCGATCTGATGCTGACGGCGCTGGGGCTCAATGCCGCCCTGCTGCTGGCGTCGTTTGCGGCATTCATTGCCCTGTTACGCAGCGCCCGCCGTGCGGGCTCGCTGCTCTCCTCGGGAGAATAATTGCGTTTTCCCGTGGATTTTCGGGCTCATTTCACTGCTTTCAGGCACCAACTCGCAACCCAGCGCATTGACGCTTAATTACGCATTCGGCAGTATGCTGCGTTGCAGAGAGGGTTGAACGAGAATGCCGATAGGTGAGTTTGGCGGTGCACCGCCCCTGGCGTCGGAAGGCAGTCCGGTCCTGACGACGCCGATGTACTGGATGTACGAAATGGCGCATGCCTCGCTCAATCCGGCGCGCGCTGTCACCGATGCCACCAAGATCCTGTTTCAGAACCCGCTCAATCCCTGGGCGCACACCGAGATGGGCAAGTCGATCGCAGCGGCCTGCGAGCTGTTCGAGCGCACCACGCGCCGCTACGGCAAGCCCGAATGGGGACTCGACGAGACCGAGGTGAACGGCATCAGAACCGCGGTCGAGGTCCGCTCGATCTGGGAAAAGCCGTTCTGCCGCCTGCTCTATTTCGACCGCAAGCTGACCCGTCCGCTCCGCGCACCGCAGCCGCGGCTGCTGATCGTGGCGCCGATGTCCGGCCATTATGCCACCCTGCTGCGTGGCACGGTCGAGGCGTTCCTGCCGACGCATGAGGTCTACATCACCGACTGGTCGGACGCGCGCATGGTGCCGCTGGCCGAAGGTCGCTTCGATCTCGACGACTACATCGATTACGTCATCGAGATGCTGCGCTTCCTCGGCACCAACATGCACGTCATGGCGGTGTGCCAGCCGGCGGTGCCGGTGCTGGCCGCGGTGTCCGTCATGGAGGCCGAGCGCGATCCATTCGCACCGATCTCGATGACGCTGATGGGTGGGCCGATCGACACGCGTCGCAATCCGACCGGCGTGAACAATCTCGCCCAGGAGCGCGGCATCGACTGGTTCCGCAACCACGTCATCACCAAGGTGCCGTTCCCGCATCCCGGCGTGATGCGCGACGTCTATCCGGGCTTCCTGCAGCTGAACGGGTTCATCAGCATGAACCTGGACCGGCACGTCGACGCCCACAAGGCGCTGTTCGCCAACCTGGTGAAGGGCGACGGCGACCAAGTAGACAAGCATCGCGACTTCTACGACGAGTATCTCGCCGTGATGGACCTGGCTGCGGAATATTATTTGCAGACAGTGGAGACGGTGTTCATCCGCCACGCGCTGCCGAAGGGCGAGATGACCCATCGCGGGGTGCTGGTCGATCCGTCGAAGGTCACGCGTGTGGCGCTGATGACGGTCGAAGGCGAGAAGGACGACATCTCCGGTCTTGGTCAGACCGAAGCGACGCATGGTCTGTGCTCGTCGATCCCGGATCATCGCCGGGTTCACTACGTACAGCCCGGTGTCGGACATTACGGCGTGTTCAACGGCTCGCGATTCAAGTCGGAGATCGTGCCACGCATCAACGACTTCATGCTGTCGGCGGCCGATCCGAAGTCGCTGCTCGCGATTGCTGCTGAATAGCGTCGAGGGCGAGGTTTCGCGCAGTCGAATCCGACTGCGCGTTAACTCTTTGAAGAGGCTTCGAAAACCTGAATTTTGGGGCGGCTCAAGCAGTGAATGTGGCGTCGCTTCTTGAGCGACGCTTCTGAATCTGAATCCAGTCCTTCAGAGGGTGCGGAGGCCCAAACTCTGGGGTGCGGAACCCGCCGAGCCCCTGTATGTTGGGCAAATGATTTGTTTTTGCGCCGAGCGCTTTCCCTGGCGGCGGATATGGCAAAATCCGGGCGAGTTCTTACCCCCCGGACTGACAGAAATGGCCACTCGCGCGCTACTCTATCGGCGGCCCGCCGAACCCTCGCGTCTTCTCGTCAAGCATGGCTCGCAAATCTACTCGATCAGATTGCGACGTCACCGTCGTGCGCGACGTTATACCCTGAGAATTCATCCGTCGGATCGCGAGGCGATCCTCACGATGCCGCCGCGCGGCACCATCATCGAGGCCAAAGACTTCGCGCAGCGTCATGGCGCGTGGATTGCAGCCCGTCTCGGCCGTCTGCCGAAGGCCGCGCCGTTCCTGCCCGGCACCTTGGTGCCGTTGCGCGGCGTGCCGCACAAGATCGTGCACCGCGCCGGCGAGCGCGGCACGGTGTGGACCGAGACGCGCGACAGCGGCGAGAAGATCCTGTGCGTGGCCGGCGGCATCGAGCACACCGAGCGCCGCGTGCTCGACTTCCTCAAGCGCGAGGCGCGCCGTGACCTGCAGAAGGCGGCCGATGCCTATGCCGACCAGCTCGGCGTCAAGGTGAAACGGCTGTCGATCCGCGATCAGTCGAGCCGCTGGGGCTCCTGCACCTCGGCCGGCTCGCTGTCGTTCTCGTGGCGCCTGATCCTCGCGCCGCCCTTCGTGCTCGACTATCTCGCCGCGCATGAGGTGGCGCATCTCATCGAGATGAACCACTCGCCGCGGTTCTGGAAGGTGTGCGGCAAGATCTGCGGCTCGGTCGAGCGCGCCAAGAAGTGGCTCGACACTTGCGGCAACGACCTGCACCGCTACGGCGTCGAGGACTGACGCGACCGCGCGGCGAAGTTTACGATCGGCGATTGAACTGACGATGGCCTGCACCACCCGGTGCAGGCCATTGCCGTTTCACGGTTCCATGCGCGGCCAAAATGCCGCGCGGAGCTATCGAAATCTTAAGCCTCCTCCACCGCAACCGGAGGATATCGCTTGATTCATCCGCGCCTTAACGCCGCTGTAACGACGATCTCGCAGATTCGATCTTGCCCAACCCATCAAGGTGACGTCCCAGCAGCAGCCGGGTCGTTCGCTGCAACCCCAGCGCTGACCGTTTCGCTCGAAACGCCCGGCGCGCGTTTTGAATCGAACGATGCTTGCAAGCGAGTTTCAAACGGCCGCGCCTGCGCCCCTGCTCTCGGCCGCGCTCGATCGTACCTCGGAGGCGGTTGTCTTTCTCGACGGACACGGCCGCGTCCATCACGCCAACAAGGCCGCCGCCGAGCTGCTGGGGCGTGACCCCGCGAGCCTCGCCGGTGCCGATCTCATCGATCTGGGCCTGCCAGCGGACGTCATGCCGGCGAGGTCAACCGACGAGACGGCGGAGGATGACGCAGCCGACGGCAGGCCCGCGCGCGCTCAGCCCGATCTCGCCTGCGAGCTGACGATCCGCAAGGGGGACGGCTCCCGCTGCCGCGTTCATCTGACGCGCTGCGACCTTCCCGCCGGCCTCACGCCGGTGCGCGCGCTGCTCTTGCTGCGCGACATCACCACCGAGGTGCAGCTGCGCGAGCGCAACGCGCTGATGACGTCGGTGGCCGACCGCAGCAATCGCGGCGTCGTGGTCGCCGATCACGAGCTGAAGATCCTCTACACCAACGCCGCCTTCACCAGCATCTTCGGCTTCACTGCGGAAGAGGCGCAGGGCCAGCAGGTGGAAAAGCTGCTGGTCGGCCCTTGTACCGATCCTGCGATGGTCGAACGCCTGAAGCAATGCATCATCGATGATCAGGGGGTCGAGGAGGACCTGCTGATCTATGACAAGGACGGCCACGAGATCTGGACCACCGCCCACGTCAAGGCGCACCGGAACCGCCAAGGCAAGGTCAAATACCTGGTCGGCCTGCTCAGCGACATCAGGGAGACCAAGCAGCTGCGCTCGCTGCAGCAGCTGATCATGTCGTCCCTGGCATCGGATGTGGCGATCACCACGATCGCCGATCAGCTGTGCCGCCGGGTCGAGCAGCTGGCGCCGGACGTGGTCTGCTCGCTGCTGCACGTCGATTCCGAAGGCAAGGTTCATCCGCTCGGCGGCCCCAGCCTGCCGACGGCCTATTCCGAAAGCCTCGATGGCGTTGCGATCGGGCCGGATGTCGGCTCCTGCGGTACCGCGGCCTATCTCTGCGAGCCGGTGCTGGCGCGCGACATCGACAATGATCCGCGCTGGCAGCCCTACAAGGCCGGGCCGCTCGATGCTGGCCTGCGCGCCTGCTGGTCGACCCCGATCAAGGGCAAGGACGGCCGCGTCATCGGCACCTTCGCCTTCTATTTCCGGGAATGCCGCGGCCCCAGCCCCTGGCACGAGCAGATCGTGGCGGCCTGCGTTCAGCTCGGCTCGCTCGCGATCGAGCGCCAGGAGGTCCGCTCGACGATCTCCCAGGTCGCCTATCACGACATGCTGACGGGCCTTCCGAACCGCGCCCGCATCCCGTCGATGATCGCCGAGGCGATCAAGGCCTGCCCGGAAGGAAGCCATCTCGCGGTCGCCTTCCTCGACGCCGACAATTTCAAGGATGTCAACGATACGCTGGGCCATGCCGCCGGCGACGAGTTCCTGGTCGCCTTCGCCAACCGGCTGCGGGCGCAGATCCGTCCCGGCGACATGCTGGGCCGGCTCGGCGGCGACGAGTTCGTGATCGTGCTGCAGAACCGCGGTGCGCTCGAGGCCTCGCTGGCGGCCGCGCGGATCACCGCCGCGCTGGCGATGCCGCTGACGATCGGCAAGCGCCAGGTGCCGATGTCCGCCAGCATGGGGCTCAGCCTCTATCCTGACAACGCGACGGATATCGAGACGCTGATCAAGCAGGCCGACGGGGCGATGTACAAGGCCAAGCGGGCCGGGCGCGCCACCTACCGCTTCTTCAGCGCCGACATCGACAAGCTCGCCGAGGAACGGCTGATGCATTCGACCGCGCTGCGCGAGGCGATCGCCAGCGAGGCGCTGACCTTGCATTACCAGCCGCAGATCTGCACCCGGAACGGCGCCATCCACGGCGTCGAGGCGCTGGCGCGCTGGCATGATCCCGTGCTCGGCGAGGTCTCGCCCGCCAAGTTCATCCCGCTGGCGGAGGAATGCGGCCTCATCGAGCAGATCGGCGTGTGGTCGATCAAGACGGCGTGCCAGCAGATGGCGTCGTGGCGCCGCGCGGGTCTCGATATTCCCTGCATGTCGGTCAACCTGTCGCCGATCAACTTCCAGAACGTCAACCTCGCGGCCGTCGTGGCCCAGATCCTCGCCGCCAACGACCTGCCGGCGAATATGCTGATGCTGGAGATCACCGAGGGCGTGATCCTGAACGAGCGCGCCACCGTGATCGCGACCATGAGCGAGCTGCGCAACATGGGCGTCGGCCTGTCGCTGGACGATTTCGGCACCGGCTATTCCAGCCTCAGCCGGCTGGCGCAGCTGCCGATCCACGAGCTCAAGATCGATCGCAGCTTCATGCGCGATTTCGAAAACGGCCAGGGCACGCGGGCGATCGTGACCGCGGTGGTCCGGGTCGGCCAGAGCCTCGATGTGAAGGTGGTGGCCGAGGGTGTCGAGACCGAGGGACAGCGCAAGCTGCTCGCCGAGCTCGGCTGCGACGCGATGCAGGGCTTCCTGTTCGCGCGCCCGATGGCCGCGAGCGCGTTCAGCCGCTGGCTGCTGGACTACAGCGCGCATCGGGCGAGCCTGATGCTGCGTCAGGTCGGGCGGGCGCTGGCGCAGGCGGCGGGTCCGGCTGCCGCCGGGACGACGACGCGGCCGGCTGCGGCGGCGGGCTGACCGGCGGGGCCTCGTTTTCCCCAAGGACGCGCGACGCGCGTCAGCGCGTTGGCGATTGAACCCGGACTGACGGGGGTGGTGGATGCGAACGCGTCGCCGATCCGGCTCAGCGCTGGCCGCCGAACAATCGATCCACCAGCCAGCCGTCGAGTCCGGCCGCCGGATCGGGCCGCGCGTTGCCGCGGCTCGGGCCCGGCGCCGCCGTTCGCGCGGAGTAGGCGGCAGTGGGAGCAGGGGCCGTCGGCGCCGTGATCTGCGAGGCGATCTGCGCCAGCGTCGGCACGAGCCCTGCTCCTTGCGCATTCGGCAGCGCCGCGACCGGCACGCCCTGATGCGCCGCGCGCATGAAGCGGGTCCACACCTCGACCGGCAGGCCGCCGCCGGTGGCCTTCTTGGTCGGCGAATTGTCGTCATTGCCGAGCCAGACGCCGGTGACCAGGTGAGAGGTGTAGCCGATGAACCAGGCGTCGCGGAAATCCTGGCTGGTGCCGGTCTTGCCGGCGGCAACCCAGCCGGGGATCTCCGCCTTCTTGGCGGTGCCGGAGATCAGCGTCTCCTGCATCATCTGGTTCATCATCGCGACGCTGCGCGGATCGATCACCTGCGCCGGCTGCTCGGTCTGACGCATGTAGAGCAGCTTGCCGTCGAGCGTCTTGATCCGCGTCACCACATGCGGCGATATGGCGAGGCCGCCATTGGAAAATGGTGCATAGGCGCCGACCAGCTCGATCATCGACACCTCGGAGGTGCCGAGCGCGATCGACGGGTTGGGATCGAGCTTGGAGGCGATGCCGAGACGGTGCGCGGTGCGCACGACGTTCTTCGGCCCGACCTCGAGGCCGATGCGGACCGCGACCGTGTTCAGCGACATCGCCAGCGCCTGGGTCAGCGTCACCGGCCCGAAATACTCCTTGGTGTAGTTCTCCGGCCGCCAGCCCTTCAGATCCAGCGGCGCGTCCTGGCGCACCGTATCGGGCGTCAGGCCCTGCTCGATCGCGGTGAGATAGACGAACGGCTTGAATGCCGAGCCGGGCTGACGCCTGGCGGTGACCGCGCGATTGAACTGGCTGTCGGCATAGTTGCGGCCGCCGACCATGGCGCGCACGGCACCATCCGGCGTCATCGCCACCAGCGCGCCCTGGCTGACATTGAATTTCACGCTCTTGGCCGCGAGCTCGTCGATGACAGCGGCTTCGGCCACGCTCTGCAGCTTCGGATCGATCGTGGTCTCCACGACAATCGAGTCCTCGACCTGGCCGACGAGATCGTCGAGCACCTCGCCGATCCAGTCGGCGACGTAGTTGACGGTGCCGGCGCCGGCAGGCTTCACCGCGACGGAGGGATGCGCGATCTGTGCCTGTGCCTGTGCCTCGGTGATGAACTTGGCGTCGGCCATCGCCGCGAGCACGGTCTGCGCGCGCTTGGCCGCGCCTTCCGGATTCCGATTGGGCGCCAGCCGCGACGGCGACTTGACGAGGCCGGCGAGCATCGCAGCCTCGGCCACCGTCACCTGCCGCGCCGACTTGCCGAAATAACGCTGCGCCGCCGCCTCGACGCCATAGGCGCCGGAACCGAAATAGACGCGGTTCAGATAGAGCTCCAGGATCTCGCGCTTGGAATATTTGCGCTCCAGCCACAGCGCCAGTTCCGCCTCCTGCAGCTTGCGCGCGAGCGTGCGCTCCTGCGTCAGGAACAGGTTCTTGGCGAGCTGCTGGGTCAGCGTTGAGCCACCCTGCGACACGCCACGGTGCAGGATGTTGGCGACCAATGCCCGCGCGATGCCGATCGGATCGATGCCGAAATGCTGGTAGAAGCGGCGGTCCTCGATGGCGATGAACGCCTTGGGCAGGTAGGGCGGCAAATCCTTCAGCGCGACATTGGCGCCGGCCATCTCGCCGCGCTGTGCCAGCATGGTGCCATCGACGCCCACGATCTCGATCGTCGGCGGGCGCTTGGGGATTTCGAGCGACTGGATCGGCGGCAGATGCGCGCCGGCCCAGATCACGACGCCGACCAGCGCGATCACGCCCCACAGGCCGCAGACGACAGCCCAATAGGCCATGCGGCCGATCGACGTCCCCCATCGCGGCTTGGCGCGGGCGGGCTTCGATTTCGCTGGCGCGGGTTTCGGCTGGTTGGCCTTGGGCTCGCGCGCCGGCACATCGTCCTCGTCGTCCGGCTCGACCGGCTTCTTCTTGTTGGTTGATTTCTTCGGCGCGTCCTCGCCGGCCGGAATGCGGTCCTTGGGATCGAGGCGCAGATCGGCCATCGCCGCCGCAAGGCCGAATCGCGGCTCCTTGCGTCCGCCGCCGCCCTGTTTCCGTCCCCGCGCCATACGCAACCCGAGCCCTGCCGTCGAACCACGGTAATGAGTGGAGTTTAAGGGGCAGTTAGGAAAAGCTTAACGCGCGATTAGGAGTTTCGCGGTGTGAACGCCGCGTTATGGTTAAGCCAAGGTCAACAACGATCAGGCGAGGAGAGTCATGGGCCATATCGACCCCACCAAGGAGGTGTTCGCGCAGTTCCGTGAGAACGATCGGCCTGGTCCGATCCACATGCTGAACCTGGTGCGGCTGCGCAAGGAAGCCGCCTATCCCGACGGCCGCAAGGTCAGCGGCGCGGAAGCTTATGCCGCCTATGGCCGCGAGAGCGGCCCTGTGTTCGAACGCCTCGGCGGCCGGATCGTCTGGCAGGGCCGCTTCGAATTGATGCTGATCGGCCCACAGGAGGAGCGCTGGGACCACTGCTTCATCGCGGAATATCCGTCCGTGCAAGCCTTCGTCGAGATGATCCGCGATCCCGTCTATCGCGAGGCGGTGAAGCATCGACAGGCGGCAGTGGAGGATTCGCGGTTGATCAGGCACGCGGTGCTGCCGGTGGGGAAGAACTTTGGCGAGGTGCCGGAGTGAAGCTCCTATGGCGCGGTCACGAGCCCTTCGGCGACGGCGTCGCGCCCTCAATGCTCGGCCGTGAAGCCAGCGAACATCAAAGGTGTCGTCCCGGACAAGACCGCTGACGCAACGCGTCAGCGGGCGCCGATCCGGACCCATACCGCGTGATGCATCTTGGGGCAGGCGGCATGTTGAACCGTCGTGCCCCAAACGATGCCCGGGGTTATGGGTCCCTGCGTTCGCAGGGACGACACCGATTGTGGGGCGGCATCGGGGCAGACCGACGCAGCGAGGGGACAGCTCCCGGCCCGCGCCGCCGTCGTAATGCGCGCTTGCCCAACACATAAGTTTGTGCTTATGTGTCGTCATGATCGAGAGCGACATCTTCAAAGCCCTGGCCGATCCGACGCGCTATGCGATCTTCGAGAAGCTCGCGGCCGGTCGCATGAATGCCAGCGCGCTGCGCGAGGGGCTGACGATCAGTCAGCCGGCGATGTCGCAACACCTCGCGGTGCTGCGCGATGCCGGGCTGGTGCGCGAAGAGCGGCAGGGCCGCTTCGTCAACTATGAGGTCGATCCCGACGGCCTGGCGCGGATCGCGCGCTGGCTGGCGAAGTACCGAGCCTACTGGCCGTCGCGCGTCGATGCGTTGAAAACCCTGCTGAAGGACATGGACCAATGACCGATCAAATGGCGGATCAGCAGGGCGACGAACTGGTGCTCGACTACGACCTCGATGCGTCGCCAGACAAGGTCTGGCGCGCCCTGAGCATCCCGGCGCTGCGCGACAACTGGCTGCCTCCAGGCGACCTCGCCGACGCCGCGCCGATCTCCTCGACCCCGGGCGAAGAGGTCCGCTACCGCATGCGCGACGACGCGCCGCCTTACCTCGAAAGCATCGTGACGTTCCAGGTCGTGCCCAAGGACGACGGCGGCACGCGGCTCCGGATCATCCACGGGCTTCCCGCGACGATGCTGCTCCGGCGGGCGCCGCAGGCGGCCAACAGCAATGCGCGCCGTCTGATGCGCGTGGCCTGACGACTCACCACATCGCCAACTCACTGAACGGGAGCTCGCGCATGCGCGACACGATGCAACTCGTCCCCATGGTCATCGAGCAGTCCAGCCGCGGCGAGCGGTCCTTCGACATCTATTCGCGGCTGCTGCGCGAGCGCATCGTGTTCCTCAACGGCGAGGTCAACGACACCGTGTCCGCTTTGGTCTGCGCGCAACTGCTGTTCCTCGAGGCGGAAAACCCGAAGCGGCCGATACACCTCTACATCAACTCGCCCGGCGGTGTGGTCACCAGCGGGCTCGCGATGTACGACACGATGCAGTTCGTCAAGGCGCCAGTGCACACACTGTGCATGGGAACGGCGCGGTCGATGGGATCGTTCCTGCTGATGGCGGGCGAACCCGGCGAGCGGACGGCGCTGCCCAATGCCAGCCTTCATGTCCATCAGCCGCTCGGCGGCTTCCAGGGGCAGGCGTCCGACATCATGATCCATGCGAGGGAAATGGAGCAGACCAAGCGCCGCATGATCCGGCTGTATGCCGAGCATTGCGGGCGCAGCTACGAAGATGTCGAGCGCACGCTCGACCGTGATCACTTCATGACGGCGGACGAGGCGCAGGACTGGGGGCTGATCGACCGGGTCGTGAAGCAGCGCGATCTGAAGAGTCTCAGCAGCGACTGATACGCCCGTGCGAGGCGATGGCGATTGCCAAGGCAACAGGTGTCGTCACCCGCGAAGGCGAGTGACCCAGTACTCCGCGGCGATTGTGATCACCCGAGAGGCCGCGGCGTACTGGATGCCCCGCCTGCGCGGGGCATGACAGTGTGGATGCGGAAGCAGAGTGGCCTACCCCGCCGCCCCCGTGTCCTCGATGATCGGGCCGAACAGTTCCCAGCGCTCGCCGTTGAAGCGCATCATCTGCATCTGCTTGTTGATGCGGAAGTCGGTCGGGGAGGTGTTGATCGACAGACCGGGCAGCGCGAGGCTCGGGACGAAGCCCTTGATGTTGGCCGCTTGCCGCATCACGTTTTCCCGCGTCAAATCGTCGCCGCATTGGCGCAGGATCTGCACCAGCAGTTCCGCGGTCGAGTAGCCGTAGGTGTTGACGGTGTTGAGCTTGTCTCCTTCAGGGTAATACTTGTCCATGAATTCGAAATAGGCCTTCACGCCCGGATCGTCCTTCCACTGCGGATCGGCCGGGTCCTTGCCGTAATTGGTGCTGATGATGTCCTTGGAGATGTCGAGGCCGGCCGGTTTCAGGGTCGCCGACACCGGGCTCGCATTGATGTCGAGGATATGCACCGGTTTCCAGCCGAGATCGGCGAGCTTCTTGATCGCCTGCGCCGCGAATTTCGGCGTCGAGGCGTTGTAGAGCAGGTCGGCGCCGGAGGATTTCAGCTTGACGATCTGCGAGTCCACGGTCGGGTCGGACAGCTCGTAGGACGCCTCCGAGACGATCATCGAATCGGCTTTTGCGCCGAGGCCGCTGCGCAGGCCGGCGATGTAGTCGCGACCGAGATCATCGTTCTGGTAGAGGATGCCGATCTTGGCGTTGGGGTGGTTGGCGAGGATGTATTTGGCGTAGATCCGCCCCTCCGACTGGTAGTTCGGATTGTAGGCGATGGTCCACGGGAAATTCTGCGGATCGGTGAAGCGCGAGGCGCCGGTCGAGGCCAAGAGCTGCGGCACCTTCTTGGCGTTGAGATATTTCTGCACGGCGGCGTTCGAGGGCGTGCCGATGATCTGGAAGGTGAACAGCACCTCGTCGCCTTCGACCAGCTTGCGCACCTGCTCCACCGCCTTGGGCGGCGAGTAGGCATCGTCATACTGGATCAGATTGAGCTTGCGGCCATTGATGCCGCCCTTCTCGTTGATCATGCGCAAATACGCAGCTTGCGTTTTGCCGATGCCGGCATAGGCGGAAGCCGGGCCCGAGAACGGCACGGTCTGACCGATCTTGATCTCGGTATCGGTGGCGCCGGTGTCGTATTTCTTCTGGGCGTAGGCGGATGTTGCAGGCAGCGCGACGGTCAGCGACGCAGCGAGCGCGATTGCCCACGCCTTGAAGCCGACGAGACCGAACAGTGACGTTCTCATGCAAGTCCTCCCTTCGGTGATGTCTGTCGATGGTTCTTCTTGGTTCTTTTGTCGCCATCGCTGCACGCGAGTGTGGAGGAAGCAAGTCGACAAGGCAACGCTTGTTGGAGCGACGAACGGGCGCAATCGGTGCCGCAATGCAAAAGGGCTGCGCGATCGCGCAGCCCCGTACCAGTAGACAGCTTCCACTCCTCACCCTGAGGCGCCCGCCTCAGGCGGGCGTCTCGAAGGGCGAGGCCCAGTTCGGGCCTCATGGTTCGAGACGCGCCGCGGGCTTGTTGTTTTCGCAATAGCGAGCTGATGGGCGCGGCGCTCCTCACCATGGGGGGTCGAAAGTCGAGGGCAGGCGCCGAGACCGTCAGCCGAACTAACCCGCCGGGCCCTTGTCCTCCAGGATCGGGCCGAACAGTTCCCAGCGTTCGCCGTTGAACTTCATCATCTGCAGCTGCTTGTTGACGCGGTAGTCGGTCGGCGAGGTGTTGATCTTCATGCCCGGCAGCGACAGGTCGCCGACGACGTCCTTCAGCGACGCCGCCTGCTTCATGACGTTCTCGCGGGTGAGATTGTCGCCGCACATCTTCAAGATGGTTACGAGCAGCTCGGCATTGCCGTAGCCGTAGGTGTTGAAGTTCGAGTTCTTGTCGCCGTCCGGATAGTACTTGGCCATGAACTCGAAATAGCGCTTCATGCCCGGATCGTCCTTCCACTGCGGATCGAGCGGGTCCTTGCCGTAGTTGACCGAGATCACGCCCTTCGATGCGTCCAGCCCGGCGGGCTGCAGTACTGCACCGACGGACGTCGCATTGATGTCGACGATGTGCACGGGGTGCCAGTCGAGCTCGTGCAGCTTCTTGATCGCCTGCGCGGCCTGCTTCGGCGTCGCGGCCGAGAATAGCAGGTCGGCGCCGGCCGACTTGATCTTGAGCAGCTGCGAGTCGATCGTCGGGTCGGAGACTTCGTAGGACGCTTCGGCGACGATCATCGAGCCCTTGTCGCCGAGATCGGCCTTGATGCCGTTGAGATAGTCCTTGCCGAGATCGTCGTTCTGATAGAGCACGCCGATCTTGGCGTTGGGGTGCTCCTTCAGAATGTACTGGCCGTAGATACGCCCCTCGGTGAAGTAGTTGGGATTGTACCCCATGGTCCAGGGAAAGTTCTTTGGATCGGTGAACTTGGTGGCGCCGGTCGCCGCGAACAGCTGCGGCACCTTCTTGGCGTTGAGGTATTTCTGGACCGCGGCGTTGGACGGCGTGCCGATGATCTGGAACGTCAGCAGCACCTCGTCGTCCTCGACCAGCTTGCGCACCTGTTCCACGGCCTTGGGCGGCGAGTAGGCGTCGTCATACTGGATCAGCTTGATCTTGCGGCCGTTGATGCCGCCCTGCTCGTTGATCATGTTGAAATAGGCGGCCTGGGTCTTGCCGATCGAGGCATAGGCCGAGGCGGGACCCGAGAACGGCACGGTCTGGCCGATCTTGATCTCGGTGTCGGACGCGCCGGGATCGTATTTCTTCTGGGCCTGGGCTGACGTGACGGAGAGGGTGGCGGCCAACGCGGCCGCGCCGGCAAGACGGAAAATTCCCTGTCGCATGGGGTGAGCGTTCCTCCTGATGTTTTGTGCGGCTGGTCTGCCCCGAGGGCGCCATCGCTGGGTGGGAGTGTGGAGGAAGGGCTGGGCGGACGCAAGACGAGGGAATAGGCGGGTGCGGCGGTTCCCGACCGCGCGGCTCACAGCGTGAGTTCGATGATGGCAAGCTCGCCCTGTTGCGAGCCCAGCCGCGTCCTCACAACCGGTGTCGTCCCGGCCAAGCCCTGGCGTCGCGTAGCGACGGCAGGGCGCCGAGCCGGGATCCATACCCACAGGCGGGTGTGTGGCGATGACTCGGAGTGGCGTTCCCGCCTCAAACGTCGCCCGGGATTATGGGTCCCGGATCGGCGCCGTGACGCGCTGATGCGCGTCACGGCTTGTCCGGGACGACAGCGAATTTGGATCGCCGCCGCCGCCTCACATTCAGTGTCATCCCGGCCAAGCCCTGGCGTCGCGCAGCACGTCAGGGCGCCGAGCCGGGATCCATAGCCACAGACAGGTGTGTGGCGACGGCTCGGAGTGGCGTTCCTGCCTCAAACCTCGCCCGGGATTATGGGTCCCGGGTCGGCGCAAGCCGGCGCGTTGCGCCGTCATGCTTGCCCGGGACGACACCGACTTTGTAGCCGGAGCCGCTGCCTCACACTCGGTGTCATCCCGGCCAAGCCCTGGCGTCGCGCAGCGACGACGGGGCGCCGAGCCGGGATCCATAGCCACAGGCGGGTGTGTGGCGATGACTCGGAGTGGCGTTCCTGCCTCGAATGCTGCCCGGGATTATGGGTCCCGGGTCGGCGCAAGCCGGCGCGTTGCGCCGTCATGCTTGCCCGGGACGACACCGACTTTGTAGCCGGAGCCGCCGCCTCACATTCAGTGTCATCCCGGCCAAGCCCTGGCGTCGCGCAGCGACGGCGGGGCGCCGAGCCGGGATCCATAGCCACAGGCGGTCGTGTGACGGAGACTCGGAGTGGCGTTCCTGCCTCGAACGCTGACCGGGATTATGGGTCCCGGATCGGCGCCGTGACGCGCTGATGCGCGTCACGGCTTGTCCGGGACGACAGTGGTGATGGAGGTGCAGTCCGGCTCAGCCTGCGAGCCACACCAGCACCAGGCCGATCGTGGCCGGCACGCTCTGGATGAACAGGATCTTGCGGCTCGCGGTGGCCGCGCCGTAGAGGCCGGCGACGAGTACGCAGAGCAGGAAGAAGATCTTGATCTGGAACGCGAACGCCGGTGCTGGGTGGGCCAGGCCCCAGAACAGGCCGGCGGCGAGGAAGCCGTTGTAGAGGCCCTGGTTGGCGCCGAGCACCTTTGTCGCCTCGGCGCGTTCCAAGGTGTTGTTGAACGCCCGCAAGCCGGCCGGCTTGGTCCAGAGAAACATCTCGAGCACGAGAATGTAGACGTGCAGCAGGCCGATCAGCCCGACGACGATGTTTGCAATCAATGCCATGGTTCGGCTCCCCCAAGCCGTTCGAGTCCGGCGACGTTGCCGGGTCTCCTCAATCAAGTTCTGCCGAGGAGCCGCAACGGCTCACCCCGACACTCCCATATCCTCACACGCTATATCTTTACGCCGCCGGCTGCGCCGCGGCGTCCTCGCTCGCCAAGAGATGCAGCAGCGCACTCTTGATCGCGGCCTGCCGGGTCGGCGCATTGATCTGCGCGCCCAGGAGGTCGGTGACGTAGAACACGTCGCGGGCGCGCTCGCCGAACGTCGCCACATGCGCCGAGGCGATGTTCAGGTTCAGCTTCGAGATCGCCGTCGTCAGCTCATACAACAGGCCGGGGCGGTCCAGGCCGGAGACCTCGATGACGGTGTAGAGCTCCGACCATTGATTGTTGATCGAGACTTCCGGCTCGACCGAGAACGCCTTGTGCTGCTTGCCGCGCGTCGTCCGTCGCGCCACGGCGTCCGGCAGCCGCAGCTTGCCCTCCAGCACCTGTTCGATCGTCTCGCCGATCCGCGTCGCGCGCCGCCCCTCGTCCTCGTCGCGCTCATACTCCCGGGAAATCGCGATGGTATCGAGCGCGCGGCCGTCGGTGGTGGTGTAGATCTGGGCGTCGACGATGTTGGCGCCGGCCGAGGCGCAGGCGCCGGCGATGATCGACAGCAGCCACGGATGGTCCATCGCGAAGATCGTGAGTTCGGTCACGCCGCGCGCCGGATCGAAGCCGACATTGATCGCGAGCTTGTGGCCGGCGTCCTCGCTCGACCGCACGAAGCGGGCGTGGCGGATCTTGCGCGGCAGCTCGACCTTGAGCCAATAGGCCGGGTAGTGCCGGCCGATATAGGTGTTGAGCTCGTCCTCCGGCCAGTCGGTGAAGGCGTTGCGGAATTCGGCCTGCGCCGCGGTGATGCGCTTGGCGCGGTTGACCTCGGAGAAGCCGCCGGTCAGCACCGGCTCGGTCTCGTAGTACAGCGTGCGCAGGAGCTGCGCCTTCCAGCCGTTCCAGACGCCGGGACCGACGCCGCGGATGTCGGCGGTGGTCAGGATGGTCAGCAGCTTCATCTGCTCGACCGATTGCACCACGGCGGCGAACTTCTCGATGGTCCGGCGGTCCGACAGGTCGCGTGACTGCGCCACCGTCGACATCGTCAGGTGCTCCTCGATCAGCCAGGCGACGAGCTCCGTGTCGGCATTGTTGAAGCCGAGCCGCGGGCACAGGCGCCGCGCGATCTTGGCGCCGGCGACCGAATGATCCTCCGGCCGGCCCTTGGCGACGTCGTGCAGCAGCACGGTGATGTAGATGACGGCGCGGTGCTCGGGCCGGATCTTGCGCATCAAATCCGAGGCGAGCACGAACTCGTCATGGCCGCCGCGCTCGATCTCCTGCAGGAAGCCGATACAGCGGATCAGATGCTCGTCGACCGTGTAGTGATGATACATGTTGAACTGCATCATCGAGACGATGCGGCCGAAGGCGCTGATGAAATGGCCGAGCACGCCGGTCTCGTTCATCCGCCGCAGCACGGTCTCGGCGTCGTTGGAGGTCAGGATCTCCATGAACAGCCGGTTGGCCTCGGGATTCTCGCGCAGCTCGGCGTTGATCATGTTGAGCGAGCGCGTCACCGCGCGCATCGCGTCGGGATGGAAGGCGAGGTTGTTCTTCTGCGCGAGGCGGAAGATGCGGATCAGATTGACCGGGTCGTGCTTGAAGACGTCGGGCGCGGCGAGGTTGATGCGGTTGTTGTCGACGATGAAGTCGTCGCTCTCGGGCACGCGCCGCCAGGTCGAGCCGGTGGTCAGGCGCGAGATCATCCGGCTCAGCACCGGCGCAGCCTTGGCCTGCTGGTCCTCGAGCTTGGCGCACAGGATGGCAGTGAGGTTGCCGACCTGCTTGGCGACCAGGAAGTAGTGCTTCATGAACCGCTCGACATCCTGCATGCCCGGGTGGCTGGTGTAGCCCAGCCGGACCGCGATCTCGCGCTGCAGGTCGAATGACAGCCGCTCCTCGGGGCGGCCGCTGACGAAGTGCAGATTGCAGCGAACCGACCACAGGAAATCGGAACAGCGCCGGAAGGTGCGGTATTCATGCGCGTCGAACACGCCGCGCTCGACCAGCTCGGCGGTCTCGCGCACGCGGTAGACGTATTTGGCGATCCAGAACAGCGTGTGCAGGTCGCGCAGGCCGCCCTTGCCGTCCTTGACGTTGGGCTCGACCAGGTAGCGCGACTGGCCGCCGCGTCGATGCCGCTCCTCGCGCTCGGCGAGCTTGGCGGCGACGAACTCGGCGGCCGTGCCCTGCACCACCTCGGTGTCGAAGCGCTGCACCAGCTCGTCATAGAGCGGCTTGTCGCCGGCGAGATAGCGCGTCTCCAGGATCGCCGTGCGGATGGTCATGTCGCCGCGCGCCTGGCGGATCGATTCATCGACCGAACGGGTGGCGTGGCCGACCTTCAGCCCCATGTCCCACAGCGAATACAGGATGGCCTCGGCAACCTGCTCGCCCCAGGCGGTCTGCTTGTAGGGCAGGATGAACAGCAGATCGATGTCGGACTCCGGCGCCATCAGCCCGCGGCCATAGCCGCCGGTCGCGACGACAGCCATCCGCTCGGCGCCGCTCGGCACGTCCGAGCGATAGAGGTGCTCGGTGGCCGCCGCATAGAGAATGCGGATGATCTCGTCCTGCACGACGCAGAGCCGCTCGGCGCAATGCCGGCCGTGGCGGTCCTGAAGCAGCTGCGCCTGGGCGGCGGCGCGCGCCTTCACCAGCTCGGCCTTGAGGAACTGGACGACGGCGGCGCGGAACATGTCCTCGCGGCCGGAGTGCTGCTTGGCCAGCGCATCGACAGCCGCGGCAATGCCGGCGCTGTCGAAATCGGCTGAAGTGAAGGCTTTGGAATCTGTGGCGACGCTGTCCATGGATGCAACCGGATATCGAACAAGGCACGTGCTGTCACGAAACTTCCAATGCAGCAATCGATCCATGCTGTCACCGGCGCGGGACGGATGATGATCGTGCTTCCATCCGCCTCGCAAAGGAAAAGCAATTCTCGTTGAGCCCTGGCATAACGCCTTGAAACAACAATGATGTTTTTACAGCAGGAGGGTTGACGATGGGTGGATTGTCGAGGCGCGCCTTGGCCGGGCTCGCGGCCGTGGTTCTACTGGGATGCGGCGCTGCAACAGCGGCGGAGCCTGTGAAGGAGATCCGCATCGACTGGGCGACCTATAATCCGGTGTCGCTGGTCCTGAAGCAGAAGGGCCTCCTGGAGAAGGAGTTCGCCAAGGACGGCATCAGCATCACCTGGGTGCAGTCGGCCGGCTCAAACAAGGCGCTCGAGTTCCTCAATGCCGGCTCGCTCGATTTCGGCTCGACAGCCGGCTCCGCTGCGCTGGTCGCCCGGATCAACGGCAACCCGATCAAGTCGATCTACGTCTATTCGCGCCCCGAATGGACCGCGCTGGTGACGGGCAAGGACTCCAAGATCGTCTCGGTTGCCGACCTCAAGGGCAAGCGCGTCGCCGTCACCCGCGGCACCGATCCGCACATCTTCCTGGTCCGCGCGCTGCTCGGCGCCGGCCTGACCGACAAGGACATCACCCCGGTGTTGCTGCAGCATGCCGACGGCAAGGCGGCCTTGATCCGCGGCGACGTCGACGCCTGGGCCGGGCTCGACCCGATGATGGCGCAGGCCGAGGTCGAGGAGGGCGCCAAGCTGTTCTACCGCAAGGCCGACGCCAACACCTGGGGCGTCCTCAACGTCCGCGAGCAGTTCCTGAAGGACAATCCCGAGATCGTCCGCCGCGTGCTGGCGACGTATGAGGTCGCGCGCAAGGATGCGCTGGCCAATTACGACGACCTGAAGAAGACCTTCATCGCCGTCACCAAGCTGCCCGAGACCGTGGTCGACAAGCAGCTCAAGGAGCGCACCGACCTGACCCACAGCCGCATCGGCGCGCCGCAGCGGGATTCGATCCTGGCGGCGGGCCTCGCGCTGCAGCAGGCCGGCGTGGTGGATGCCAAGGTCGATGTGAAGGCGACGCTGGATGCGCTGATCGACGACCAGGTGCCGTTGCCGACGAACTGACGCCGCCCGCGCTTGCGCGACCGCTTGCCGACAACTCGCGCTGCCCACGCAAAGTGCGCGTAACAAAAAGCAAATTGAGCGCGACAGAAACCGGTGGCGCGACAAAAAACCGGTTTCGTCCCGGACAAGCCCGGCAACGCGACAGCGTTGGCGGGCGCCGATCCGGGACCCATACTCCGTGAAGGCGTTTGAGGCACGCTGGAGCGGCATCTCGCCTCGCCACGACGGCCGCGGAGTATGGGTCCCGGCGCGGGGGCCGGGACGACACTGAATGTGTGGCGTCGCTGTCGGCTCCAATGACCAACCGTCCCATACCCCGCCTTGCATTCCCACGCGAGACGCTGTTCTCACTATGGCCATGACCGTCGAACTCCAGGCTCCCGCCGCGGCGGCCCCGCCGCATACCGTCAGCCAGCCGTGGCTCAAGCGCTTGGCGCGGCCGCTGCTCGGGCTGCTCCTGCCGTTGTCCCTGGCCCTGGCCTGGGAGCTCGCCGTCCGTGCCGGCTGGTCGAACGGCCGGCTGGTGCCGCCGCCCTCAAAAGTCTTCACCACCATTGCCGAGCTCGCCCGCTCCGGCGAGCTGTCCCGTCACATCGCCGCGACGCTCTCGCGGGTCGGCATCGGCTTCGGCCTCGGCGTCGCCGCCGGCACGCTCCTGGGCGGCATCTGCGGCTATTGGAGCCTTGCTCGCCGGCTGGTCGACCCCACCATCCAGGCGCTGCGCGCGATCCCGTCGATCGCCTGGGTGCCGCTGTTCATCCTCTGGCTCGGCATCTTCGAGACGTCGAAGGTGGCGCTGATCGCGGTTGGCGTGTTCTTCCCGGTCTATCTCGGCCTGACCGGCGCGATCCTGTCGGTCGACCGCAAGATCGTCGAGGTCGGCCGCGTCTTCCGGCTGTCCGGCCCGGCGATGATCCGCCGCATCCTGCTGCCCGCCGTGCTGCCGGCCTATGTCGTAGCGCTGCGCGTCGGCCTTGGGCTGGGCTGGATGTTCGTGGTCGCCGCCGAGTTCATGGGCGCCTCCGAGGGTCTCGGCTACCTCCTGATCGACGGCCAGCAGCTCGGGAAGCCTGCCCAGATCGTCGCCGCCATCGTCATCTTCGCGGTCATCGGCAAGGCGACCGACTGGCTGCTGGAGATCGCGACCGCGCCGCTGCTGCGCTGGCAGGACAGCTTTGCGCGCCAGAGCGGAGCGGCCTGATGCTGCAGCTTTCCTCCGTCACCAAGGTCTATCCGAACGGCGTGCATGCGCTGGAGCGGTTCTCGTCCGAGATCCAGCTTGGCGAGATCGTCGCCATCATCGGCGGCTCCGGTTGCGGCAAGTCGACGCTGCTGCGCGCCGTCGCCGGGCTCGACCGCGCCAGCGCCGGCACGGTGACGCTCGACGGCGAGGCGATCACGGCGCCGCATGCCAAGGTCGGCATCATCTTTCAGGAGCCGCGGCTGCTGCCCTGGCTCAGCGTCGCCGACAATATCGGCTTCGGCCTGTCCGAGCTGCCCGCGGCCGAGCGCCGCGAGCGCGTGGCGCGTGCGCTCGACCGCGTCGGCCTCACTGAGAAGGCCAAGGTCTGGCCGCGCGAACTCTCCGGCGGCCAAGCGCAGCGCGTGGCGATCGCGCGTGCGCTGGTGGCGCAGCCCGAGGTGCTGCTGCTCGACGAGCCGTTCTCGGCGCTCGACGCGTTCACGCGCAAGGACCTGCAGGACCATCTGCTCGACCTCTGGGCCGATACGCGCCCGACGCTGGTGCTGGTCACCCACGATGTCGAGGAGGCGGTGGTACTGGCCGACCGCGTGCTGGTGATGCGGCCGCATCCCGGCCGGCTGTTCGAGGAGATCACCATCAATTTGTCGCGGCCGCGCGACCGCAATGCGCCGCTGTTCGAGCAGTTCAAGCGCCACGTGCTGACGGCGCTCGACCGCTCGCTCGACCGGACGCTGCTGGATACGCAGGGCAGGCGTGAGCCCGGCGGCGGCCTGTGGTGGTGACATCGTCGCGATCGCCCGGTACATCTGTTCCGAAATGAATCCGGGAGAGAACGACAATGGATGCTGCCGAACTGCGCGCCATGCAGGCGCCGATCAAGGAACGCTACAAGGCTGACCCGTCCGCTGCGGTGATCACGCTCAAGGCCAAGGGCGAGGTCGGCGGCGAAGGCCTGACCTGCAAGCTCGAGACCGGCCGCGCCATGGCGGTCGCCGGCCTGCATCCCGCCACCGGCGGCTCCGGCCTCGAGCTCTGCTCCGGCGACATGCTGCTGGAGGCGCTGGTCGCCTGCGCCGGCGTCACCCTGAAATCGGTCGCGACCGCGGTCGAGGTGCCGCTCAAGAGCGGCCTGGTGCTGGCCGAAGGCGATCTCGATTTCCGCGGCACGCTCGGCGTCGACAAGGAGGCCCCGGTCGGCTTCCAGGAAATCCGCCTGCGCTTCGAGGTCGACACCGACGCCCCGCAGGACAAGCTCGACCTGCTGCTCAAGCTCACCGAGCGCTATTGCGTGGTCTATCAGACCATCAAGAACGGCCCGAAGGTGTCGGTCAGCCTGAAGCGCGTGGCAGCGTAGCTTGCCACCACGTTGTCGTCCCGGCGAAAGCCGGGACCCATAGCCACCGTCAGTCATGGCTACCCCCGGCTGGTGACCCCGACCTTCTCTTTCCCATGACCGCCTGTGGTTATGGGTCCCGGGTCAGCGCTTCCACGCGACGATGCTTGCGCATCGCCGCGTTCCGCTTGCCCGGGACGACGGCTGAACATGCCCTTCGACTCCTCCTTCCTGCTCCTGCTCGGCCTGCGGATGGCGATCGCGGCGTCGTTCGTGGTGTCGGCGTCGATGATCGCCGAGCGCACCGGCCCCGTGATCGGCGCGCTGGTCGCGACCTTGCCGATCTCGGCCGGGCCGACCTACGTGTTCCTGGCGCTCGATCACGACGCCGCCTTCATCGCGCAAGGCGCGCTCACGAGCCTGCCGGTCAACGCCGCTACGATCTTCCTCAGCCTCGCTTATGCCGTGCTCGCGCAGCGCCACAGCGTATGGGTCGCGAGCGCCACCGCCGTCGCGGTGTGGCTCGGTCTCGCGTCCCTCATCAAAAGCGTACAGTGGACGCTCGCGATGGGCATCGTCGCCAACATCGTCACCTTCGTGATCTGCCTGCCGCTGTTGCAGCGCTATCGCCACGCCAAGATGCCGCTCATCGTCAGGCGCTGGTACGACGTGCCGCTGCGCGCGTCCTTGGTCGCGACGCTGGTCGCCACCGTCACCTCGGTGTCAGGGTGGGCTGGCCCGGGCGTGTCCGGCATCCTCGCGCTGTTTCCGATCGTCTTCACTTCGATGATGCTGATCCTGCAGCCGCGCATCGGCGGCCCCGCCACCGCCGCCGTGATGGCCAACGGCGCCTGGGGCCTGATCGGCTTCTCGCTCGCCGTCGTCGTGCTGCATCTCGGCAGCCTGCATCTCGGCGCCGTCGCAGGCCTCAGCGGCGCACTCGCCACCTGCGTCGGCTGGAATCTCGGCCTGTGGGCGCTCGGTCGCCGCCGGCCGGCCTGACGCCGGCCGCATCAGCTATGGTTGTATGTCCCCGGCCTTGAACCTTCACGAGGGCGCCCGCGACAACGCAACTGATAGGTGGGTCATCGGTCGAACGCAGCAGGAGGTGCAATATGCCGACCGCAAATGGGACTGCCAATGGTCAGCCGAAATGGATCGCGAACGGGTTGAAGGACCTCGGCTTCCACGAGACCGGCAACAATCGCGGCATCCAGAAGTTCATCGACCAGGCGCATTGCGGCGCGGAGGGCGATCCGTGGTGCGCGATCTGGACCAACGCCAAGCTCGAGCAGAGCGGCGTTCCCGGCACGCGCAGCGCCTCGTCGCAATCCTTCCGCACCAACAAGAATTTCGTCAAGCTCGACAGGCCCGCGCTCGGCGCGATCGCGGTCTATACCCGCGGCAAGCCGAACTCCGGCCTCGGCCATGTCGGCTTCTACATGGGCGAGACCCGCACCCAGGTGCTGACGCTCGGCGGCAACGAGAGCGACGCCGTCCGCGAGCAGTTCGAGCCGAAGACCCGCCTGGTCGGCTACTTCTGGCCGAAATCGGTCGACCTGCCGAAGCTCGGCTCCATCAAGGTCGCTTCCGAGGACGGCCACCCCGTCGGCTCCAACGACTAGCGAGATCGCGTAGGGTGGGCAAAGCGCAGCGTGCCCACCGACTCCATCACGTGCTGCAGATGGTGGCACGGCGCTGCGCGCCTTTGCCCACCCTACGACTCTCTCCTCCGTCATGCGAGCGCAGCGGCGCAGCGAAGCAATCCAGGGGCTCGGGTGGGACTCTGGATTGCTTCGGCGCAAGAGCGCCTCGCAATGACAGGGTTATTTGGCCGGCAACTTCGCCTTCAGCCGGTACAGCGCGTCCAGCGCTTCGCGCGGCGTCATCTCGTCCGGATGCAGGTCCTTCACCGCGGCGATCAGTTCCTCCGTCTCCTTCGACATCGCGGGCTCCACCGCCGCGCGCGACGGCACCGCGAACAGCGGGAGGTCATCGACCAGCGCCCGCGCGTTCTGGCCGCGGTCGGCGGCCTCCAGCTTCGCCAACACCGATTTGGCGCGGCTGATCACGGCCGGCGGCAGGCCGGCGAGCTTCGCCACCTGGATGCCGTAGGAGCGGTCGGCGGAGCCGGGCAGCACCTCGTGCAGGAACACGACATCGCCCTGCCATTCCTTGACACGCACCGTGGCGTTGAACAGCCGCGGCAGCTTGGCGGCGAGCGCGGTCAGCTCGTGGTAGTGCGTCGCGAACAGCGTGCGGCAGCGGTTGCTCTCGTGCAGGTGCTCGATCGCCGCCCAGGCGATCGAGAGACCGTCGAACGTCGCCGTGCCGCGCCCGATCTCATCCAGGATCACCAGCGCGCGCTCGCCGGCCTGATTGAGGATCGCCGCAGTCTCGACCATCTCGACCATGAAGGTCGAGCGTCCGCGCGCGAGATCGTCGGCGGCGCCGACGCGCGAGAACAGCCGGTCGACGATGCCGATGCGGGCGCGGCTCGCCGGTACGAAGCTGCCGATCTGAGCTAGCAGAGCGATCAGCGCGTTCTGGCGCAGGAAGGTCGATTTGCCCGCCATGTTCGGGCCGGTGAGCAGCCACAGCTGGCCGCTCTTGTGTCCCGGCGTCGGCGACAGGTCGCAGGAATTGGCGATGAACGGCTGGCCCTCGCGCTTCAGCGATTGCTCCACCACGGGATGACGGCCGCCCTCGATGGCGAAGCCGAGCGAGCCGTCGACCTCCGGGCGGACGTAGTTGTCGTCCAACGCGAGCTTGGCCAAGGCGGTGGCGACATCGAGCATGGCAAAGCCATGCGCGGCGGCGCGCAGATCGTCGCCGATCGCGAGCGCCTGTGCGCACAGGCGGTCGAAGATCTCGAGCTCGAGATTGAGCGCGCGCTCGCCGGCGTTCGCGATCTTCGCCTCGATCTCGCCGAGCTCCGAAGTGGTGAAGCGCACCTGTCCCGCCAATGTCTGGCGATGGATGAAGGTCGCGTTGAGCGGCGCCGACATCAGCTTGTCGCCGTGCTGCGCGGTGACCTCGACGAAATAGCCGAGCACGTTGTTGTGCCGGATCTTGAGCGCCTTCACGCCGGTCTGGTCGGCATAGCGCGCCTGCATGGAGGCGACGACGAGGCGCGAGGCGTCGCGCAGATTGCGCGTCTCGTCGAGCGTCGCATCATAGCCCGACCGGACGAAGCCGCCGTCGCGCTTGATCAGCGGCAGCTGCTCGTCGAGCGCGCGGGCGAATTCGTCCGCCAGCGCGCGCGCCGGCCGCGCCAGCGCCGCCATCACCGACGCGATTTCCTGCGGCGGCTGGTCGAGCACGGAGAGCCGCGCCAGCGCCTGGTCGGCGGCGAGGATGCCGTCGCGCAACGCCGCGAGATCGCGCGGCCCGCCGCGCCCGACCGACAGCCGCGCCATCGCGCGGGTCATGTCCGGCGCGCCGCGCAGGATCACGCGGATATCCTCGCGCGCGGCACTGTCGGCAACGAATGCGTTGACCGCATCAAGCCTGCGCCCGATCTGCGCCGGCTCGGTCAGCGGCGCGGCGAGGCGCTGGGCCAGGAGACGCGAGCCGGCCGAGGTCACCGTGCAGTCGATCGCGTCGAGCAGCGAGCCGCGGCGCTCTCCGGCGAGCGTCCGCGTCAGTTCGAGATTGGCGCGGGTGGCCGGATCGATCGCCATGGTGCTGCCGGTCGCCTCGCGCGCCGGCGGCGCCAGCGGCGGGCGCTGGCCGACCTGGGTGCGCTCGACATAAGTGACGCAGGCGGCCGCCGCGGTGGCTTCCAGCCGCGATAGCACCGCGAGACCGTCCATGGTGGCGACGGCGAAATAATCGCATAGCCGGCGCTCGGCGGTGGCGCCGTCGAATACGTCGCGGGTCAGCGGCGTCACCGCGGCAAGCTCGCGCAGCACTGGCTCGAAGGCCTCGTCCGAGTACAGCGCGTCGGAGACGATGACTTCGTTCGGATTGATCCGCGCGAGCGTCGCCGTCAGCTCGGCGAAGGCGCATTCGGTGACGATGAAGTCCGAGGTCGAGATGTCTATCCAGGCAAGCCCGAGCCGGTCGCCGCCCGACGAGCCGCGGCTGCGCGCGATCGACAGCAGGTAGTTGTTGGCGCGCGCGTCGAGCAGATTGTCTTCGGTGAGCGTACCCGGCGTCACCACGCGCACGACGCCGCGCTTCACCACGCTCTTGTTGCCGCGCGCCCGCGCCGCGGCCGGATCCTCCATCTGCTCGCAGACGGCGACGCGGATGCCCTGCGCGATCAGCCGGTGCAGATAGTCCTCGGAGCGCTCCACCGGCACGCCGCACATCGGGATGTCCTGGCCCTGATGCTTGCCGCGCTTGGTCAAGACGATGCCGAGCGCTTTTGATGCGACCTCGGCGTCCTCGAAGAACAGCTCGTAGAAATCGCCCATCCGGTAGAACAGCATCAGCCCGGGATGCGCGGCCTTGATGTCGAGATATTGCTCCATCATCGGTGTGAGCTTGGCCGGCGCCTCGGCAGGCGTCGCCTCCTGCGGAACCGGGACGGAGATGGGCTGCTGGATCGTCATGGCGCGGAAACTAGCCAATTTGCCCGGACGGTCCTACCGCTTTGCGGAGCCTGTCCCGGTTTTCCACGATGGCGATCTTGCCTCGCGCCGGTGCCAGAGAGAACCACCGGCGTCATTCCGGGGCGTGCGCAGCACGAACCCGGAATCCATCGTGCGGCAGGTTAAGCGGCCCGATGAGTTCCGGGTTCGCCGTGATGCGCGCGCCGCCCCGGAATGACGGCGAGGTTTGGGCAGGAGTATTAGCGCGTTGTGGACGGTGTCAGTCTTCGCACCTCCCCCGCTTGCGGGGGAGGTCGGATCGCATCGAAGATGCGATACGGGTGGGGGCCTCTCCACACGACGCACCTCTCGATCACTACCCGAGCCGCGCCCCAACCCCAGCCCTCCCCCCCCCCGCAAGCGGGAGAGGGGGCGCACCGATCGCGGGGAGGCAGTGTGCGCATACGGCTTCTCCACGCATGCCACCCCGCGTTCCCGTCATTTGACCTGCCCCCATCGCACTCCTAAAACCGCCGTCAATTCTGACCAGAAACACCCACCGGGAGAGAGCGATGCGAGACGTGTTCATTTGTGATGCGGTGCGGACCCCGATCGGGCGCTTCGGCGGCGCGCTGGCGAAGGTGCGCACCGACGATCTCGCGGCGACGCCGTTGAAGGCGTTGAAGGCCAAGCATCCGAATCTCGACTGGGCCGCGGTCGACGAGGTGTTCTTCGGCTGCGCCAACCAGGCCGGCGAGGACAACCGCAACGTGGCGCGCATGGCGCTGCTGCTCGCAGGCCTGCCCGACTCCATTCCCGGCCAGACGCTCAACCGGCTCTGCGCCTCCGGCCTCGATGCGGTCGGCGCTGCCGGCCGCGCGATCCGCGCGGGCGAGGTCGATCTCGCGATCGCCGGCGGCGTCGAATCGATGACGCGCGCGCCGTTCGTGCAGGGCAAGGCTACGGAGGCGTTCTCGCGCTCGGCCGAGATCTTCGACACCACGATCGGCTGGCGCTTCATCAATCCGCTGATGAAGAGCCAGTATGGCGTCGACTCGATGCCGGAGACCGGCGAGAACGTCGCCGAGGAATTCCAGGTCTCGCGCGCCGACCAGGACGCCTTCGCGATCCGCTCCCAGCAGCGTGCCGGCCAGGCGATCGCGTCCGGCTATTTCGCCGCCGAGATCGCACAGGTCGCCGTGCCCGGTGGCAAGGCTGGCCCCATCATCGTCGACAAGGATGAGCATCCGCGCCCCGAGACCACGCTCGAAGGTCTCGCCAAGCTGAAGCCGATCGTGCGCAATCCCGGCACGGTCACTGCCGGCAATGCGTCGGGCGTCAATGACGGTGCCGCCGCGATGATCCTGGCCTCGGAAGCCGCCGTGAAGAAGCACGGCCTCACGCCGCGCGCGCGCGTGCTCGGGCTGGCGTCGGCCGGCGTGCCGCCACGCATCATGGGCATCGGCCCGGTGCCCGCGGTGCGCAAGCTGCTGGAGCGGCTCGGCCTCAAGATCACCGACTTCGATCTCATCGAGCTCAACGAGGCGTTTGCTAGCCAGGGCATCGCCTGCCTGCGCCAGCTCGGCGTCGCCGAGGATGCCGATTTCGTCAACCCGCATGGCGGCGCCATCGCGCTCGGCCATCCCCTCGGCATGAGCGGCGCCCGCATCGCGATGACGGCGGTGCACGGCCTCGAAGTGCGCGGGGGAAAACGCGCACTCGCCACCATGTGCGTCGGCGTCGGCCAGGGCGTTGCCCTGGCGGTCGAGATGGTCAACTAACACGCCGGCGTCATTGCGAGCGAAGCGAAGCAATCCAGGGTCGCGCGCGCAGCTCTGGATTGCTTCGTCGCTTCGCTCCTCGCAATGACGGAGTATGCCGAAGGACCGCGCCATGACAATCTCCCGCGAACAGGACGTCACGTCAGCCGTGCTGGCCGTGATGGAGCAGACCTCCAACCCGCGGCTGCGCGAGATCATGGTGTCGCTGATCAGGCACCTGCACGGCTTCGTCCGCGATGTCCGTCTCACCGAGGCCGAATTCCGCGAGGCGGCCGCGCTCATCGCCGAGCTCGGACAGCGCACCAACGACACGCACAACGAAGTCGTGCTGATGGCCGGCTCGCTCGGCGTCTCGCCGCTGGTCTGCCTGCTCAACAATGGCGACGGCGGCAACACCGAGACGGCGCAATCGCTGCTCGGCCCGTTCTGGCGGCTGAACTCCCCGCGCACGGAAAACGGCGGCTCGATCCTGCGCTCGGCCACGCCGGGCCCTGCGCTGTTCGTGCAAGGGCACGTGGTCGATCCGAACGGAGCGCCGGTGGCCGGCGCCGAGGTCGACGTCTGGCACGCGTCTCCGGTCGGCTACTACGAAAACCAGGATCCCGACCAGGCCGACATGAACCTGCGCGGCAAGTTCACCACCGACGAAGACGGCCGATTCTGGTTTCGCTCGGTGATGATGGTCGGCTATCCCATCCCGACCGACGGCGTCGTCGGCCGTCTCCTGAAGGCGCAGGGCCGCCATCCCTATCGTCCCGCGCATCTGCATGCGCTGATCGTCAAGCCGGGCTACAGGGTCCTGATCTCGCAGGTCTACGACCCCAACGACCCGCACATCGACAGCGACGTCCAGTTCGGCGTGACGAAAGCGCTGCTCGGCAACTTCATTCGCCACGACGAGCCGCATCCGACCGAGCCCGACGTCACCGCGGCCTGGTACTCGCTCGACCACGTCTACCGCATGGAGTCCGGTGACACCGTGTTGCCAAGGGCGCCGATCAAGTAGCGCTTCGCAACGGTACGGGCGGCGGCAATGTCGGCTTCGGCGAGGGCCTCGCCGGCGAGCTCCTGCGCATGTATGCGCTTAAGCCCCTGATCGACGAGATCCTGGTGCAGTCCGGCTTCAAGCCGGGCGAAGATCCGGTGTGGTAGCCGCGATGGCGCGTCATTCTCCGCTGTCGTCCTGGCGAATGCCGGGACCCATAACCACCAGCGGATGTGTGATGCTCGACAGGTTCGACATCCAGCCTGCCTCAAGACGGATCACGCGGTATGGGTCCCGGATCTGCGCCCGCCAACGCTATCGCGTTGCCGGGCTTGTCCGGGAAGACGGCTGGGAGTGAGCCGCGCCACCGCCAACTTTGCGCTTGATGCCAGCCCCACCCCCTTCGTCGTCCCGCCTTGAGCCGGGACCCATACCGCGTAATCCATCTTGAGGCAGGCGGATGTTGCCGCGGTCGCCCGACGAACGACGAACGTCATATTGGGCAGAAGCGGGGAGCCGGGCGATGGGGATGAAGCGGATAGATCCACCGCGCCGACGGGAAAATCCCCGGGGGCTGGGGGCGGCGCTGGAGGAGCCACCGCCCCCGCCCGGCACATCACGAGTGGGGCGCTCATGAGGTGCAGTCCCTGCGCGCAACTCTTACGCAGAGCACCGAGTGAGGTATTCAGAAGATAGCCGGAAACGCGCCGGATTGAAGTTACAAATCCATCACGTCACGGTCACTCTTTTGCTACTCCCGCCGCACTGCGTCCGAATAGCACACGTATTTTCCGCGCCGGGAACATTCATCCTGGGTTAACTACTCCATCACCGCGTGGTCGGCCGGCGCGGACTGCTGGCGCAGCGCCTTTCGCGTCGAGCCGATCATCACAGCGAGCGGGATCGACACCAGGATGAACGTCATCACCAGCTGGTAGTCGTGCGAGAACGCGAGGATCTGCGCCTGCACCATGACCATGGCGTCGGCCATCGCGCGGCCGGCATCGGTGGAGAGGTTCAGCAGGCCCGCCACGTTCGGCATCTGCAGAGCATGATTGAACGGATTGATGTGCTCGACCAGGATGGCGTGGTTCCGCCGCGTTCCTTCCGTGAGCTGCGCGATGGCAATGGAAATACCGATCGAGCTGGCGACATTGCGCACCAGGGTCAGCATCGAGGTTCCGTCGGTGCGCAGCGCGCCCGGCAGCGTGAGGAACGCCACGGTCGAGAGCGGCACGAATACCAGGCCGAAGCCGAAGCCCTGCATGATGCTGATGGTGACGATCTCGGGCACGCCGGTCTGGTCGGTCCAGCCGGTCATCTGGAACAGCGACAGCGCCGTCAGCGACAGCCCGACGATGATCAGCGTGCGTGCCTCGATGGTGCGCAAGAGCCGCCCGACCAGCATCATCGCCACGAAGGTGCCGCAGCCGCGGGTGGCCAGCAGCACGCCGGCGGTGATGATCGGATAGCCGATGACGTTCTGCAGGTAAGGCGAGGACAGCGCCATGGTCGAGAACAGCACCAGGCCCATCACCGTCATGAACACGCAGCCGCCGACGAAATTGCGGTCCTTGAACAGCGCGAACTGGATGAACGGCCGCTTGGTGGTCAGCGAATGCGCCAGGAAGTAGTAGAAGCCGATCGCCGCGACGATGAACTCGATGATGATCTCGTTGCTCTCGAGCCAGCCCTGGTCCTCGCCGCGGTCGAGCGCGATCTGCAGCGAGCCGATGCCGATGGCGAGCGCCATGAAGCCGAACCAGTCGAAGGTCAGCGCGGTGTTCGGCTTGGTCTCCTCCATGAACGCCATGAGCCCGAGCACGGTGACCGCGCCGAACGGCAGGTTGACGAAGAACACCCAGTGCCAGGAATAGGTCTCGGTCAGCCACGCGCCCAGCGACGGCCCCATGATCGGGCCGAGCATCACGCCCATGCCCCAGATCGCCATCGCCTTGGCGCGTTCGTGCAGGGCGTAGGAGTCGAGCATCACGGCCTGCGACAGCGGCACCAGCGATGCGCCGAACACGCCCTGCAGCAGGCGGAACAGCACCATCTGCGTGATGTCCTGCGCCAGGCCGCACATCACGGACGCAAGGGTGAAGCCCGCCGAGCAGATGATGAAGGTGCGCTTGCGGCCGAAACGGTTGGCGATCCAGCCCACCGGCGCGGTCATGATCGCCGCGGCCACGATGTAGGACGTCAGCACCCAGTTGATCTGGTCGGTCGAGGCCGACAGCGTGCCCTGCATGTAGGGCAGGGCGACATTGGCGATGGTGGTGTCGAGCGCCTGCATGATCGTCGCCGTCATGGCGCAGATCGTCACCATGTTGCGGCGGAATCCCGGAACCGCTGATGAGGCTGCCGGCGCGGTCATGGCGCTACTCGTCCTTGCCGGCCGCGTGCGCCGATCCGAACAGGCCGGCGAGCGTGCGCTCATGGCCGGTGTCGATCGACACGTTGACGCTCATGCCGGCCTTCAGCCTGGCGACGAACTTGTCGGTCTTGTCGAACGCGATCCGCACCGGCACGCGCTGCACCACCTTGACGAAATTGCCGGTGGCGTTCTGCGGCGGCAGGATCGCGAACTGCGCGCCGGTGCCCGGCGACAGCGAACTGACCGTGCCCTTGAAGCGGTGGTTCGGGAACGCGTCGACGTCGAGCTCGACCGGCTGGCCGACCGCGACATAGGTGAAGTCGCTCTCCTTCGGATTGGCGTCGACCCAGGGATTGCTGATGTCGATCACCGAGAACACCGGCGTGCCCGCGGCGACGAAGCGTCCCAGCTGGATCTGGTCGACCTGCGTGGCGATGCCCGGCATCGGCGCGCGCAGCGTCGTGTGGTCGAGATCGCGCTGCGCGTCCTCGAGCTTGGCCTTGGCCTGGACGTAGGGCGGGAACTCCTCCAGCGGCAGGTCGGGATTGCCGAGCAGCTGGGTCTTGGCGTTGGAGAGCTGCTGCTTGATGAACTGCGCCTGGGCGCCGGCCGTCACCAGCGCGTTGGCGGCGTTGTCGAGATCGAGCTGCGAGCCGAAATTGTTCTTGGCGAGCGTCTGCTTGCGCTCGACGTCCTTCTGCTTCAGGTCGATGCCCTGATTGGCGAGGTCGAGCATCTGGCCGTAGATCTTGATGTTGGCAGTGAGGTTGTCGTAGGCGGTGCGCGCCTGCGCCAGCGCCGCCTTGGCCTGGTCGACCGCGAGCCGATAGGGCACCGCGTCGATCTCGAACAGCTCGTCGCCCTTCTCGACCTGCTGGCCCTCCTTGACGAGGACCTTGATGATCTTGCCGGAGATGTCGGGCGTGATGAGCACCTTCTGCGCGCCGACATAGGCGTCGTCGGTGGTCACGTAGCGGCCGCCATTGAGATACAGCACGAAGCCGCCGATCGCGGCGACGAGCGGGAGCACCACGAGCAGCAGCGTGCGGCGATAGCGACGCAGGAAGCCGGGACGCGCCGGCTTTGCGGCGGCAGCCGCCGGCGGCGCCGCATCCGGGCTGGCCTTCTGTTCAGGGGCGAGTTTCAGGGCGGGCTCAGCCATAGCGCTGCTCCTTTCGCTGCTCGTCACACAGGGACTGCAGGGCGTTTCTCACATTTTCTTTGATGGCTTCGAGATGGGTCATCAGCCGCTCGGCCTCGGCCGGGCTGATGCCCTGAAGGGCGGTGTCGGTCAGCTCGCCGCGCAGCACCGCCAGCTTGGCGAGCAGCGGGCGCGCGGCTTTCTTCAGATAGAGCCGGTTGACGCGGCGGTCGGTGTCGTCGCCGCGGCGCTCGATCAGTCCGGCATCGGCGAGCTTGTCGATCAGCCGCGTCAAGGTGATCGGCTGCATCTCCAACTGGTCGGCCAACTCGGACTGCTTCATCCCCTCGTTGCGCTCGACCTTGGCCAGCACGGCCCATTGCGCGCGGGTCATGCCGAAGCGCGCGGCCTCCTTGTCGGCATAGGCGCGCATCAGGCGCTGCAGCTCGGCCAGCGTAAACAGGAAGTTCACGTCCGCGGACGTGCGGGTCATGGCGGTCTCGATTCGGGAACGGAGGAGAGGAATTAAGCTTCGGCTGCAATAAGTCGCGTATATGATAAGCAAGCTTATGAATTTTTCACGACCCTTGATTGCGTACCCGGTCCGTCCGGAATGCATGGCTGCGCCGCGACCTTTGGCGAGCCGGTCTCGAAATGCTAGATTGTCCGGCAATGACCCTCGCCAGACCCACCTTTCCCGCGCCGGACCACGATCACGGCCGCTGCGCGGCCGATGCCCTCGACCATGCCGAGCGCGTCTGCGCCCAGCGCGGCCAGAAGTTCACGCCGCAGCGCCGCCAGGTGCTGGAGGCGCTGCTGTCGAGCCACAGGCCGCTCGGCGCCTATGAGATCATCGAGGAACTCGCCAAGGCGAGCACGAAGGCCAGCACGAAGGCCAGCACGAAGGCCGGCGCACGGCCGGCGCCGATCACGGTGTATCGCGCGCTCGAGTTCCTGATGGCCAACGGCCTGGTGCACCGCATCGAAAGCCGCAACGCCTTCCTCGCCTGCGCCCATGACCACGAGCAGACCGCGCTCGTTGCGTTTCTGATCTGTGAAAGCTGTGGCGCCGTCGGCGAGGTTCCGGCAGCGCCGATCGCAGAGAGCCTGAAGAGCGCCGCCGCCGCCTCGGGCTTCACGCCGAAGATGTCGGTGGTCGAGATCACCGGTCTCTGTGCGCATTGCCAGAAAGCCGCGTGAGATCCGTCACTGCGCCGGAAGGTGTACACGCCTAACTGATCGTCGTATTCGAGCTATCGCCGCAACGACGGTGCGCTCCCTCTCCCCGTTCTTCACGGGGAGAGGGTTGGGGTGAGGGGCAGCCACGGGCACCGACCGTCCGGAGAACCCCCTCACCCGGATTGCATCTTCGATGCAATTTAACCTCTCCCCGCGCGCGGGGAGAGGCGGGGACCGCCGCTGTTGCCATTAGTCCGCCTGATCTCCATCAGGCGAAATCGCGCGGATGCAGTCCCCGCGGTCAAAAACAAGAACTCGCCAGGGAGCCCAAATCCTCGTGTCCGCAATCTCTCATTCATCCGCCGCCACCCGGCCGCTCGGCCCGGGCGCCATTGCCATCACGCTCGTGCTCTGCCTGTCCTGGGCGTTCAACCAGATCGCGATCAAGCTGGCGCTGCCCGAAGTGCCGCCGATGCTGCAGGCGACGTTCCGCTCGGCCGGCGCGCTGCCGGTGCTGCTGGTGTTCGCGCAACTGCGCGGCGTGAGGATGTTCGAGCGCGACGGCACGCTGTGGCTCGGCCTGATCGCGGGCGCGCTGTTCGGCTTCGAGTTCGTGCTGATCTATCAGGGCCTGCTCTTGACCTCGGCCTCGCGCGCGGTGGTCTTCCTCTACACCGCGCCGTTCTTCGTGGCGCTCGGCTCGTTCCGCTTCCTCGGCGAGCGGCTCGGCCCGGCGCAATGGGGCGGACTCGCCATGAGCTTCACCGGCGTGGCGCTGGCGATCGGCATCCCCCAGGCCAATGTCGACAGCCGCGTCCTGCTCGGCGACCTCCTGGTGGTCGGCGGCGGACTGCTGTGGGGCGTCACCACCGTCTTCATCAAAGGCACCCGGATGCGCCTCATCGCGCCCGAGCGGGCATTGGGATACCAGGTCGCGGTCTCCGTCCCGATCATGGCGGCGGCCGCGCTGATCGCCGGCGAGCGGCTGACCCATGTTCCCAGTCCGTTCGTGCTTGGGCTGCTCGCCTATCAGGCGATCTGGGTCGTGGGCACGACCTTCACGATCTGGTTCGCGCTGATCAAGGCCTATTCTGCCAGCAAATTGTCGGCATTTACCTTCATCACCCCTTTATTCGGCGTGGTGGCGAGCTATTTCATCCTGCATGACGCCCTGACGCTGGCCTTTGGCCTCGCCGCCGTGCTTGTGATCATTGGGCTTTTTCTCGTAAACCGCCCGAACCGCGCGGTCGCCGCCGCGACTGATCCATTGCTGACCGTCACCAAAACCTGATATCCGAGCGCCCATGAACAAGCCCGAGACAGTGACCGAGAACTCTCTAGCGTCCGATGTCGCCGGACCCGCTCCCCGGCATCAGACCACCAAAGTCATGGTCGGCAACGTCGCCGTGGGCGGCGGGGCGCCGATCGTGGTCCAGTCCATGACCAACACTGACACCGCCGATGTCGACTCGACGGTGGCCCAGGTCGCAGCGCTGGCGCGCGCCGGGTCGGAGATGGTCCGCATCACGGTCGATCGCGACGAGGCGGCGGCCGCCGTCCCGCACATCCGCGAGCAGCTCGACAAGCGCGGCATCACCACGCCCCTGATCGGCGACTTCCACTACATCGGCCACAAGCTGCTGACTGAATACCCGGCCTGCGCCGAGGCGCTGGCGAAGTACCGCATCAATCCCGGCAATGTCGGCTTCAAGGACAAGCGCGACACTCAGTTCTCGACCATCATCGAGCTCGCCAACAAATACGGCAAGCCGGTGCGCATCGGCGCCAACTGGGGCTCGCTCGACCAGGAGCTGCTGTCGAAGCTGATGGACGAGAACGCGGCGTCCGCGAACCCGCGTAATGCGCGGGCCGTGATGCGCGAGGCGATGGTGCAGTCGGCGCTGCACTCGGCCGAGCGCGCCCAAGAGCTCGGCATGCCAAAGGACCGCATCATCCTCTCCGCCAAGGTCTCGGCGGTGCAGGACCTGATCGCGGTGTACCAGGATCTCGCCGCGCGCTCCGACTACGCCATCCATCTCGGCCTCACCGAGGCCGGCATGGGCTCGAAGGGCATCGTCGCCTCCTCGGCCGCGCTCGGCATCCTCCTGCAGCAGGGCATCGGCGACACCATCCGCATCTCGCTGACCCCCGAGCCCGGCGGCGACCGCACCCTCGAGGTGCAGGTCGCGCAGGAACTGCTGCAGACCATGGGCTTCCGCACCTTCGTGCCGCTGGTCGCGGCCTGCCCGGGCTGCGGCCGCACCACCTCGACCACGTTCCAGGAGCTGGCGCGCTCGATCCAGGATTTCATCCGCGACGAGATGCCGACCTGGAAGATCAAATATCCCGGCGTCGAGGCGCTCAACGTCGCGGTCATGGGCTGCATCGTCAACGGCCCCGGCGAATCCAAACACGCCAATATCGGCATCTCGCTTCCCGGCACCGGCGAAGCCCCGGCCGCCCCCGTGTTCGTCGACGGCAAGAAGTTCCGCACCTTGCGCGGCCCCACCATCGCCGCCGACTTCAAGGCCCTGGTCATCGACTACATCGACCAGCGCTACGGCAGCGGCGCCAAGGCGCCGGAGAGCGTGACCGCCGCGGAGTAAGGGCGGTCGAAGGGAGTTTTTTCGCAGACGCAAGGAGTGCGTCTGTGAAGAATGTCCGCGAGTAAATCTAGCTGGCTAGCACGGCACATCGCGCATCGATACGCTTCCACGAAGGTCGGAGGGATTATTGAAGTCTATCGACCAAGCCTTGGCAAAATCGATTCTCAGGCTCTCGCTTTAGGCCGAGTTGAGCGACTTCTAGCGCACGCCCGTCGTCTCCGGCGTGCAAGTGTAGCCAAGCAAGCCGGGAGAGATCAGTTGCTGAAGCGACTGGCAAATAGGATTCTAGCAGTTTCGCAATGGGTTTAAACAGGTCGCCTCGCTCTACCACCGACATCTGATCAATTATCTCGCGCTCGCTATTGAGCCAATGAGCCATGCTTGCAATTTGGTGAAGCGGCGGATCCTTTATTTCAGCAGCGCGAAGAAATGCATTGCAACCGCCAATGACGTTCCCAGTGGCCCTGTATATAGCAATAAGCTGTTGCCACGCTTGTTGAGAGTCCTCCGCCGAAGGGTTTTTCTCGAGAAATCGGCGAAGATAGTTTGCAGTCGCCTCGACACCTTTTTCGCCCTCAGACTCTCGATTGATTTGAGCAAGCAACAACCAAGCCGGGTGATAGCTTCGTGCCACGTATTCAAGTATCGGACGCATTTCTTCGAAGGAGACGCTTCCATCACTGATACGCTTAGCAACTTTTTTGAAGAGAGCCTCTATGCGCGGAGCAATTCCTTCCTTCAGCCCAGTTGTTACTGTGGCTCCAATATCCTGTAGGAAGCGCGTGTCGCTCTCGATTAGCTGTCGATGAGGATGAACATTGAGTTTCTTGACTCCAAACAGCGCCGCCGCCAGCGGGATCCCTAAAAAGCTCGTATTATCCGCTGCTCGTGTGCGGTCAACTAAAGACATTCGAACAAGCTCTTCAATCGCCTGTTCGGGGTCAACGCCTTCTCGATGATGGTGCCTCAGCAATACCGCTTCGAGCGCAAGCTGGGGTACCAGTGATCGCCATGCGCTAAGGGTCAAGAACGTGTGGGCGGCGAGAGGCGATAGATTGGCGTAAGTACGTTCAAACAGCGCCTCTAATATCTCATCTTTGCGCACCATCATTGCGCTCGGTTTGCTGAACGAATGAGTATTTGCGATCTCTCCTAAGACAATCTTTATTATGTAAGGGTGTCCGCCCGACTCCTCGATTATCTGATCCCGTTGTTTCGAGGAGATGATGTGACTGATACCAAGTTTTATCGCTAATTGATCAATAAGATTCTCAGCTTCCTGAGGCTCCATGCCCAAGACCTCAATCGGGAAGTCTGCTTTAAATTCGCGGAATCGGCTAGTGATGAGAACTTTGTTCGGCAATCGGATATTCGTATCAATCCATTGGAATAGATCAACGGGATTTCGAACTGTCTCAAAATTATCGAAAACGAACAGTGTTGGTCCGATGGGGCACGAACGCATGTGCTCAGACATCCTGCTTACTGCCGAGGTCTTTTTTGAAGTTTCGCTCTGATCCTCCCCTACTAGTGCAAGATACTCAGCGGCAATATCTTTCTCCGCCATCACTCTGGGTTGAACGACCTTCGGTCCTTCCGTTGTCAAGTCAATGTCTCTTGCGCTGAACCATACAATTGCTTGATATCGCGTTGTGGAGGTGATCTCATGAAGGACGGCGAGCACAAGTGATGTTTTCCCGATGCCTCCTCGTCCAACCAAGGTGACAATCGGATGGCGATCGTTGCTGATGATCTTGCTCGCTTCTGCCTCCAAGCGTGGCCGTCGTACATAGCCGCTCGGAACAGTCGGCAGATTGGTGAACACGTTTCCAACTACGTCAAGCTCTCGCTGTCCCTCGGTCTCGCTGGGAGGTCGATTATTTGCAACAGCCAAGTAAGGTTGAGCGTTACCCGAGAGGCGGCTGTCAGTGATCACGGAGTGGAGCTCGTAAGACTTTCCTTTGAAAGCTCCGTTCGGCAAATAGAAGTCTGACAAACTCAGGTCGGAGTGAAGTAGCTCGACAGGGCGCAGCTTGCCCGCCGAAATGTAGACCCCGTCTGGGAGACTCGTTCCTAGAGCTGCGTTTGTGGTCAGGGATCGAAAGGCGGTGGCATCTCCGCCGATCGGCACTACGTTGTATTTTCCCGAAAGATTCCTGTGCAAATATGCCCAAGGGCGACGAAAGATGGGATTGTTGTCGATAAGTAGCTCGATCGAGGACTTGAGCGCGGGAACTAGCCTTGCGCAAGTTGCCGGAGTAATCGCTCCATGGCCGCGGGTTTTGTTCCGGAGTTCAGCAAACCGTGAGAACCAGGTACGGAGGCTTATCTTATCTCCGGTTGGTTGCGCGGCGTGTACTCCTGCCAGAACTGAGTTTAATCGATCTAAAGCTTCGTATTGCCAAGTACCGGCGCCGAGCCGCTCCATAAATACGCGTCTATCAGTAACCAGCTCTTGTGCTAAGTGTTGAGCAGGCGGACCGACTAGAATCTCCTCTAGCTTACTTGCCCATTCTCCAATTCCGTCTGCCCGCACAAGCGCGTGGCAAAGTTGATATCTGTGTTTTTCTCGATCATCCTCAATGCAGGCAACGAAGGCAGCCGTCGTCAACTTTACGATGAGCTCGCCGGCATACAGAAGTTCCATGAATAGGGAGAAATCGGAATCGCTGTTAGTGTTGATGCGTGAAACGACCCTGTCGATTGGAGCAAAAGCCATATATTTCATGCCTGAAAGTGAGCCGATGAAGTTCTTCGGCCAATAATTCTATCACAAGATGAAGGTCGGTTAATTAAAACTTTTGAGGTATGCCTATTGAGGCCTGGGAGCGGTCGTTGTTAATTCCCGATCCCTGCCATCTAAGCACCTAGCTTGGATGAATTGTCTATCGTCCTTCCGCCGCTCGGACGATTGGTGCGCTGCACTTGTGGACCATATACGCAGTGGCTGCTTCCGATGCGTGGTGCTTCGACAATTCGCTATGCTGGCTTGCTTGTCCAAATTCATTTGATCGGTCTTCGCGCCGCCGCCCCACTGCTGCCCGCATGATCAGCACCTTGAGGTCTGCTGAACAGGATGCCGCGATGAACCTCGATGTCAGTGAAATGACTCTCGCCGAGACCTCGCTGGTCATAGACTACTTCTATTCGTCCAGCATCGAGCAACTCGACCTGATGGGTATCGACCCCACGCGCATGCCGGCCAAGCCGGTGTGGGCCGGGCTGTTCAAGACGCTCTACGACACGCCGTTCACCGAGCGAGCCGCACTGCTCGTGAACTGGCGCCTGGACGGCCGCCCGATCGGCTTCTCCAGCTGCGACCGTATCGTCTACGGCAGCCGCGCGCACATGCATCTGCACGTGACCGAGCCGGAGCTGCGCGGCCGCGGCCTCGGCACCGAATGCGTCCGTCGCAGCATCGATCTGTATTTCGACCGCCTGCAGCTCAAGCAGCTGTTCTGCGAGCCGAACGCCTACAACACCGCGCCCAACCGCGCGCTGCAAAAGGCCGGCTTCCGCTATCTGAAGACCTACAAGACGGTGCCCGGCCCGATGAACTATCACCAGGCCGTGACGCGCTGGATGATCGAGCGCTGAGACGGGTGGTTGGCTGCGCAAAGAGGCGCGGCTGTTACTCAAGTGGCTCGTCCTGAGCGGTATGTCGGACGTGCAAGATAACAACCTCGTCGGCCGCCTGATCGATAGCATAGAAGATCCGGAAGGGATAACGCACGACCGACACGACCCGAACGTTTGGATCGTCGGTGACATGGCCAGCCCAGGGAAAGGTCGCGAGACTGGATGTCAGTCGATCAATACGAGCGACAACCGAAGCTGCCGCCGTTGGACTGCGCTCGTGAATGTAAGAGAAGATGTCCCCGATCTCTGTCAGCGACGACTGAGACCAGCGGACTCTCATGCCCGATAGCGGTCGAAGATGGCGGCTACCGCGGCATCATCGGCGAGCTTTCGTTCTCGCATCTCTTGCAATCCGCGTTGCACAGCCTTGCGCTCCTCATCGCTGAGGCGATACGGACCGATGTGACGCGTCTCGATGTCTTCCAAGGATCGCACGAACTCGGCCTGAGCCTGCTCCGGCCAAGTCGCAACACGCTCCAGCAGCACTTCGAGAGCTTCTCGGGTCATAGGCTGATAATAGCAGATGACGGAGGATCGCGCATCAGTTCCGTGAGTGATCGATTGGACTATTTTGCAACAGGGCCGAGAGCGCGGCTGAACAGTAGCAGCATGTTTGGCGAGATCTCGCCACCCCAACGGGGTCGTCCCGGCTTTGAGCCGGGACCCATAGCCACCGTCATTAGTTATCAGGCAGGCTGGAGCGGCTTTCTTTGTCATCACACCCGCTGGTGAGTATGGATCCCGGCTCAAGGCCGGGATGACGGCGGAGGGTGTGGCCGGCGCCTGCGAAACACAAGTTGCCCGTGCGTTACCATGTCGCACCTCGCCAGCCTTGTGTCGTCGGGCAAATCAGATCGATCCTTCCGCCCGTCCCGCCTCACTGAAGAGGGGCGCTTCGCGGTCGTCACGAACGTGGAGGTGGGATGCGGTGGACGCGGCGTGGCGCAGCGGGCCTTCGGGCGCGCGGACGAACGTCATGGCGCGGACGGTCAAGTCGCATGGTCCTGACATCCCGGCGCTGATGCCAAGCTGGCTGATGATTGCCAGTGACGGGGGCAAGAAAGCCCGGTCCCCGGGGAGAATGCGAAGCAGCCGTTAAAACCATTGCGCAGGGAGGGCCGGGTCTTGTCCGGCTGAACCTGTGGTACCTGCCGCCTGCATTTTCTTCCGCAGGCGGGCCACGGGCCCCAGTCGGGGCCCGGCCTTCCCTGCGCCCTCTGATTGGGGAGGGCGAGATGAGGATCAATGCTCGGACGCGAAACGCGGGCGCGAGGATGATGAACTGCGTCTCCAAACTCACTCGACGTAAGTGTACCCGGCTCCATCCACGTCATTGCGAGCGCAGCGAAGCAATCCAGAGTCCCGCCCACCATTCTGGATTGCTTCGCTGCGCTCGCAATGACGGTGGAGCGAGCTGTGCCCACTCAACTCACCACTATAACGGCAATTGCCCATATTCCCGGTTGGCGAGGCTCGCCTCTTCCAGGTCCAGATCGCGCTCGATGCGGCGGCGGGTTTCGTCGGTGATCTGGCCGTCGCGGAGCATGGCGTGAATGGTCTTGCGTTCGACGCCGATCAGCTCGCGCGTCAGCTCGATGCCGAGCGCGGAGGCGTCGTACTCGTCGGGATTGAGCCTCTCCGGCAGCTGATTTGCACGTACCTCGTGGCGCGCGCGCAGCAGCCGGACTACCTCGTCGGACAGCTCGCGGTCATTGGTCATCGTCTCCAGCGATTGCAGCGCGCGATCGAGCACCTCGCGCCGCGCTGCGATCTCCTGCTCGTGCTCGCGCACGTGCTCGGCACGTCCGGCGCGGCTGACGCCGAGCCAGCGCACCACGAGCGGAAGCGTGAGGCCAAGGCCGATCAGCGTGAAGAAGATTACGCCGAAGGCGATGAACAGGATCTCGTCGCGATAGGGAAAGGGATCGCCGGTCGACAAGGTCAGCGGCAGCGCCAGCGCGGTGGCCAGCGAGACCGTGCCGCGCACGCCGGTGAAGCCGATGATGAAGGTCTGCTGCCAGGGCGGCAAGGGATCCCTGGCGCGCAGGGACCGGCTCAGCACGCGCGGCAGAATGGTCGCCGGGAACGTCCAGGCGAAACGCGCGATCACCACGATGGCGACCACCAGCGCGGTGGCGATCATGATCTCGTCGAGCGGGAACACTTTCGACTTCTCGTAGATCAGCCGCATCTGGAAGCCGGTCAGCAGAAACAGCATGCCCTCGATCAGGTAGACAACGAGGTCCCAGAAGAATACGCCCTGCAAACGCGTCGCCGACGAGATCCACAACGGTCCGTTCCAGCTCATGTAGAGGCCGCAGGCGACCGTGGCGATCACGCCGGAGCCGCCGAGATGCTCGGGTATCCAATAGGCCAGATAGGGCGTCAGCAGCGACAGCGTGATCTCGACGCGGGTGTCGTCGGAGTAATGCCGGGCACGAAGCATCAGCCAGCCGACGCCGATGCCGAAGGCGATCTCCCCGATCACGATCGCGGCGAACTCGCCGGCGGCAACCGGAAGCGAGAACGTTCCGGTGGTGATCGCAGCCACCGCGAAGCGATAAAGGATCAGCGCCGTCGCATCGTTGGCGAGACCCTCGCCTTCGAGGATCACCATCACCCGGCGCGGCAGATGCAGCCGGCGGGCGATGGCGAGCGGCGCGACCACATCCGGCGGCGCCACGATCGCGCCGAGCAGGAAGCCGAGACTCCACGGCAAGCCGAGCAGGACATGCGTGGCGACGGCCACCATCGAGGCCGTGAAGATCACGCAGCCGACCGCGAGCAGCACGATCGGCCGCAGATTGCGTTTGAACTCGCGCCAGCTCATCGCGACGCTGGAAGAGTAGATCAGCGGCGGCAGAACGACGAGCAGCACCAGCTCCGGCGGCAGCGCGAACGCCGGCATCGTCGGCACGAAGGCCAGCGCAATGCCGGCGAGCATCAAGAGGATCGCCGGCGCCAGATTGGCGCGCCGGGCAATCAGGGCGGTTCCCGCCAGCACCGCCAGCAGGATCAGGAAAATTTGAAAATGAGCTTCCATCGACGATGGCCTGGCGACGCGGCGCCCGGCTCAGTCCCGGAGATCGTAGCGGTAGGACTTGGACACGATCTGCCAACCGTCCTTGAGCTTCATCGCGACGAGATAATCCGTGAAGTAGCGCGGCGGCAGCTGGCAGCGCACCTTGATGAAGGCGGTCTTGTCGTCGGAGCGGTCGATGGTGACGATGAAATCCTCGCGCGGCTTGCCTTCGCCCTTGGCGGAGGGGCGTTTGCGCACCCAGGCGAGCCAGTCCGGTACGGTCAGGACCTTGAGTTCGCCATTCTCGACCCAGCGCAGATCGGCACTGGGATGGAACACCGCGCCGAGCTTGTCGGCATCTCCTTCGTAGAGCGCATCGAAATAGCCCTGCACGACGGATTCAACGGTGGAACGGTCTGCGCTCATGGTCAACTCCTGGGCACCCCGGGACAAACAAGGATCGCATTTTCGATGCAAAACCGGGCTTGGCAAGCCATGAACTGCAACCGATGCTGGGTCGACAGAAATAGACTGGCCGGATGCGGATGTTCCGGGGATAAAGGCTTGCGTGATTCCGATCACAAGCCGGAAGGGCTGGGCCTGATAGGCAGAGCCTTGAAGATCTCCCAGGCTGTGGGGTAAATGCGATGTGTTGGTCACTCCGATTGCGTGGTTTCCGATGGGGCGGGTTTCTGCTCGCGGCCGCGCTCCTGCTGGTCGGCCACCCCGCGCTCGCCGACAAACGGGTGGCGCTCGTCATCGGCAATTCCGCCTATCAGAACGTGCCGCAGCTGGCCAACCCCGCCAATGACGGCGCGGTGATGACTCAGACGTTCAAGAATGCCGGGTTCGATGTCGTCGACTACCGGCGCGATCTCACCGCGCGCGAGACCCGGCGGGCGCTGCGCGATTTTGCCGACGCGGCCCGCGATGCCGATATCGCCGTGGTCTATTATGCCGGCCACGGCATGGAGGTCGAAGGCTCGAACTATCTCATTCCGATCGATGCCAGGCTGGAGCGCGACACCGACGTCTATGACGAGACGCTGTCGCTCGACCGCATCCTGGTCGCCGTCGAGCCGGCCAAGAAGCTGCGGCTCGTCATTCTCGACGCCTGCCGCGACAATCCCTTCACCCGCAACATGCAGCGGACGGTGGCGACCCGCAGCCTCGGCCGCGGTCTTGCCAAGGTCGAGCCGACCAGCCCGAACACGCTGATCGCCTATTCAGCCAAGGCCGGTTCAACGGCCCAGGATGGCGACGGCAATAACTCGCCGTTCACCATGGCGCTGTCGCGCCATATCGCGACACCCGGCCTCGATGTCCGCAAGGCGTTCGGCTTCGTCCGCGACGAGGTGCTGAAGTCGACCAGCAATCGGCAGGAGCCGTTCGTGTACGGCTCGCTCGGCGGCGAGGACGTGCCGCTCGTGCCTGGCGTGCCGCGCGTCGTCACCCAGATGCCGGTGACGCCGCCGCCCGCCAATCCGCAGGCCGATATCCGCCGCGACTATGAGCTCGCCATGCAGGTCGGCAACAAGGGCGCGCTGAACGCTTTCCTGGCGCAATATCCCGACGGATTCTATGCCAGCCTCGCCAAGCTGCAGCTGGAGAAGCTGACGGCCGAGGAGAACCGCGCCGCGGCGGCCGAGAAGGCACGGGTCACGGAAGCCGAGCGGGCGCGGCTGGCGTCCGAAGGCGCGCGCAAGGATACGCTGGCCAAGGCGGAAGCCGAGGCCAAGGCGGCCGAGCAGGCGCGTCTCGCGGCCGAGCGGGCCAATCAGCTGGCTCAGCAGCAGGCGGCGGAGGCCGAACGCAAGCGACAGGAGCAGCAGCTCGCGGCAGCCGACAATCCGCGCGCGGCGACCTCACCGGCCGCAGTCCCGCAGCAGGGGCCGCAGGTCGCCTCGCTGACGCCGGCGTCCCAGCCCGCGGATCTCACCAAGTCGGTGCAACTCGAGCTGCGGCGCGTCGGCTGCCTGACCGACGAGGCCGACGGCGATTGGGGCTCGGCGTCGCGCCGCTCGCTGTCGCAGTTCAACCGCTACGCCGGCACCAAGCTCGACACCCAGGCCGCGTCGGCCGACGCGCTGCAGGCGATCCAGCTGAAACAGGCCCGCGTCTGCCCGCTGGTCTGTCCGCACGGCACGAAATCCGATGGCGATCGCTGCACCCGCATCGTCTGCGCCGAGGGCTCGTTCCTGAACGATGACAACGAGTGCGAAAAGCGCCGCGACAAGAAGCCGGTCGCCAAGCGCGACAGCAGCGACGACGAGGACGCGGCGCCGCGCCGCCGCACCCGCGCGGTTCCCGAGCCGGGTCTGGCGATGCCGGCTCCCAACGTTGGCGTCGGGGTCGGCATCGGTGTCGGCGGCGTCGGCCTGGGCGTCGGGATGGCGCCGACCATAGGCGCCCCCAAGCCGCAGGCGGAGGCGCGGCCCAAGCCGTCGTCGGGCCAGATCTATTGCGACTCCTATATTTGCCGTCCTGTCAGGCCGGGCTGCCGGCTGGACTTCCGCGGCGGCGGCAACCGCTACGGCAACGCCCATGTCGAGGTTTGCAATTGATCAGGACGAGATCGCGCTGGCGGCGATATTGACCATCAGCGCGACGAGGGCGGTGTTGTAGACGAACGAGATGATGCCGTGAACGGTCGCTGTGCGGCGGATGATCTTGTCGGTGATGCCGACGTCGGAGACCTGCGCGGTCATGCCGATGATGAAGGAGAAGTAGACGAAGTCCCAGTAGTCGGCGTGCTCGTCCTTGTCGCCGCTCGGGAATTGCAGGCCGCCGGGCTTGGCGCCGCGATAGTAGTCATGGGCGTAGTGCAGCGCGAAGGTCGCATGGACCGCCGCCCAGGACAGCGAGACGGTGAGCAGCGCCAATGTCAGCGCTGGGGCGTCGCGCTTGGAGGCGCCGAGCTCGAACACGATCGCGGCGATGCTGGCGAAGGCGCCGAGCGCGGTGACCATGAGGATCACGAAGCGGCCGTCATCCTGCATGACCGCCTTGCGCCGGATGTGATGATGCTCGCTGCGCAGCATCATCACCGCGACCAGCACGAGGTAGATCGTGGTGAAGATGTCCCAGCTGATCAGGAGCCGAGTGATCAGCCGCAGGGCCGGCGGAAGCAGAAAGAACGCGATGGCGGCGATGCCGAGCGACATGAAGGTGCGTGGACGCGCATAGATGATGCGCAAGCCACGCGGCAGGCGCGCGAAGCGCGCGAGCACCGGATCGTCCGGATGAAGTCCCGTCAACCGCGCGGTCCCGGCTCAGCTCTTGCGCTCGGCGACGAAATGCGCGGCGGCGCGCAGCACGTCGCCCTTGGCGCCGAAGATCGACAGCGCTGCGTCGCCACGCGCGAGCAGGTCGCGGACGCGCTGCTTGGCACCCTCGATGCCGAGCTGCGTGACGAAGGTGGTCTTGCCGAGCTCGGCGTCGGCGCCGGCCGGCTTGCCGAGCGTGGCGGCATCGCCTTCGACGTCGAGCAGATCGTCGGCGATCTGGAAGGCTTCGCCGAGCGCACGGCCGTAATCGTCGAGAGCCTTGTACTCGGCCGCCGATGCCTGGCCGAGCAGGGCGCCGGCGATGCAGCCGAAGCGGAGCAGGGCGCCGGTCTTCATCTGCTGCACGCGGGCGACGTCGACCGGATCGCGGTCGCCGAACCTGCCTTCGCCGGCCAGGTCGAGGATCTGGCCGCCGGCCATGCCGCCGACACCGGCGCAACGGGCGAGCGCCCGGGTCAGCGCCAGGCGGACGCCGGCGTCGGGATGGATCTCGTCGCGGGTGATGATGTCGAAGGCGATCGTCAGCAGCGCGTCGCCGGCAAGGATCGCGGTGGCGTCGTCATAGACCTTGTGCAGGGTCGGACGGCCGCGGCGCAGGTCGGAATTGTCCATTGCCGGCAGGTCGTCATGGATCAGGGAGTAGCAGTGGATGCATTCGAGCGCCGCGCCCGCCATCAGCGCGCCGCGGCGCGGCACGCCGAATACGGCGGCGCTCTCGACCACCAGGAACGGGCGCAGCCGCTTGCCGCCGCCCAGGCTGGAATAGCGCATCGACTCGATCAGCCGCTTCGGCCGGGCGATCTCGTCGGCCAGCGGCGCATCGGACAGCAGTTCGCCGAGCAGCGCTTCGGTCTCCTCCGCGGTCTTATCCAGGCGTTGGGTGAAATCGGTGGCCGTCGCGGTCATTTAAGAAGAGCTCCAGGGGCGAAATTCGCCGGACAATCGTTGATGGCGGCGACTTCGTCAATTGCGAGGACGGAGGCGGCTTTCGGCCGCAAGCGCGGAAAAAACCAGGAAACCACGTGGAGATATCGGATAATCCGGGCCCATCGGCTGCCCCGACGGCGGTCCAACCCGAGCGACGCCTGTCCTTGCGTACCGTCAGAGCCATCCTCCTGGTCGTCGTGCTGGTGCTGCTGGTGCCCTACATCCTGACGCCGTTCTATGCGCTGGGTCACCCGGTCTCGAGCCTGATGCTGTGGCGGACGGTGACCGGCCGGCCGGTCGAGCGGCGCTGGATCGACCTCGCGGCGATGTCGCCGTATCTGCCGCGCTCGGTCGTGGCAGCCGAGGACGCCAAATTCTGCACCCATCATGGCATCGACTGGGGGGCGCTGCGCGAGGTCATGGACGATGCCGAGGATGGCGAGGTCTCGCGGGGCGGCTCGACCATCACCCAGCAGGTCGCCAAGAACCTGTTCCTGTGGCAGGGCCGCAGCTATGTGCGCAAGGCGCTGGAGCTGCCGCTGGCGCTGTGGATCGATCTCGTCCTGCCCAAGCGGCGCGTTCTCGAGATCTACCTCAACATCGCCGAGCTGGGCCCGGCCGGCCAGTTCGGGGTGGAGGCCGGCGCGAATTACGCGTTCAACCGCTCGGCGGCGGGCCTCGGCCCGCGTGAGGCGGCGCTGATGGCCTCGATCCTGCCGAATCCGGTCCGGCGCAGCGCCCGGACGCCGGGTCCCGGCGTGCGGCGGTTGTCGGCGACCTATCTGGTGCGGGCCCAGGCCCAGGGCCTGCAGACCTGCTGGGGAGAGCGCCGTTGAGGTCCGACAGGTTACGAATTTTGGCCAAAAATGCCCCGGAGAGCCCTAGCCATGCCGGACCCCTTCCTCTATAAGCGCGGCCTTGATCGGCATCCGGGCTCGCCAGCTTCATGGCTGCAGCCGTCCCTTTGCGGACGATGCCTTGCAAAAATACCCTAGAGGATACCGATATGGCCGTCCCCAGAAGAAAAACTTCGCCGTCGCGCCGCGGCATGCGCCGCTCGGCCGATGCGATCAAGAAGCCGACCTATGTCGAGGACAAGGACTCCGGCGAGTTGCGTCGTCCGCACCATCTCGACCTCAAGACCGGCATGTACAAGGGCCGCCAGGTCCTGAAGAAGAAAGACGCCTGATCGTCCGCACTGGCTGCCGTTTGGCTGCCTGAATTCGGCCATCGATGAGGTTGAAATCGGTCCCGCGCGATTGATTCGCCGGGACCGATGCGCATGTGTCATGCGTTGGCGCCTCTCGTTGATTCGTCGGACACCCATCGATTCCGCGCCGCCCTTCTGCCGGCGCCATAAGGCTCCAGCCGATGTCCATGGTCGGTTTCCCGCTGCTGCTGATCCCGCTGGCGATCTACAACATGATCGTCTTCCTGATGCCGGGGGTCGCGTTCAGCGAGATTCTGCTGCGCCTGCAGCTTCCCTCCGGCGAGGTCTGGACGATCTCGCTCGGCGACATGTTGCTGGCGCTTGGCGTGCTGCTGTTGCTGCTCGAGGTCATCAAGGCGGCCAAGCCGAACGGCAAATATCTCACCGACCATCTGCTGTCGCTCCTGGTGTTCGGCGGCGCCGCAGCCGAATTCGCGATGTGGCCGAAGTTCGGGAACTCGACGTTCCTGCTGCTGACCCTGCTGGCGATGGTCGACTTCTTCGGCGGCGTCGCGCTGCGTACCAAGCGCGCCGCCCGCGCGGTCGTCGCGGCTCCCGATCCCGTCCCGGCGCCGGCCAAGGCGACCGTCTCCGAGCCGCAGACTCAGCCGCCGGTCGAGGAGCCGGCCGGAGAACCCGTCAAAGAACCTGCCAAGGCAGAGCTTCCACCCGTCGAGGCGGCCGCGCCCATCGTCGAGGAGTCGACCGTTGCCGTGCCGGCTGCGGCTTCTGTGGCCGAGTCCGTGCTGCTCGATCGTTCGGTCCCTCCTCTGCCTGCCCCCGTGCAGACGACCGGATGGATCTCGGACGTCAAGGAGGCCGAGGCTGCCACGACCAGCGCCCCCGAGCCCGAGCTTCTCAAAACCGATCCTCCCAAAACCGAGACGCCCAAAACTGAGACGCCTAAGTCCTGAGGCGCCCAAGTCCTGATGCGCAGGCGGGCGCCGCTCAGATGATTTCCCGGGTTCGATCACCCGCGCGCGTGGCGGGCTGAAGCCTCGCCGCATAGGCGCTATGGACGTCGGCAGCCGCCGCGCGCCTGAGCGTGCGAGTCTGGGGCAAGTGCTCAGCCGTCGCGATCAGCTGGGTGACGAAGCCGGCATCCGGACGCGCGGCACGGACCTTCACGCGGCGCTCGTGGCTCCATGTGCCAGGCAGCAGCGCCACAGCCCGGGGGGCCTCGTCAGCTCCGCATGAGCCCTGATCCTGATCGATCGTTAACATCGTCCCACCACAGCCGGCGCGCTTGTCACATTATGAGACGCCGGAGCCTTTCACCATCCCACCTCGCAAGGGCAATGCCGTGCCGCTGCCCGAGGTCCTGTCAGGTTGGAAGATGGTTGATGCGTTTCCGACGCACGCCTGTCGCGCCGGCATGCTCTCCGTTAACCAGAGATGCGTAGTCTGATTCGCGAGGTCCGCTTCCGCTGCGCGCGCGGGTAGGTGGCGGCCGTCCTGAAAATCGACGCCGGGCTGCGCCGGCGTGTTCCAGAACGAGGCGATCTTGACATCCGAATTGCCACAGACCTCGATGATCCTGGCCTCCCTCGGCCAAGCCGCCTTCGTTTGGGATCTGGCGAGCGATGTGATCGTCTGGAGCGATCACGTCGGCGCGGTGTTCGCCGACGTCCCGCTGCCGCAGCTCTGCAATGGCGGTGAATTCGCCAAGCTGATCGAGCCAGACCGCGGCATCCGCTCCGAGGTGATGCGCCAGGCCGTGCCGCTCCATGGCGCCGCCGGCACCCCCTACCGCATCGAGTATGGCGTGCGGACCCGCGCCGGCGCGCCGCTGATCTGGGTCGAGGAGACCGGTTGCTGGTACGCTGGCTCCGACGGGCGGCCCTCCCGGGCCCAGGGTATCGTCCGTATAAACAACGAGCGTCACGCGCGCGAGGAGCAGCTGGTCAAGCTGTCGCGCCACGACCCGCTCACTGGAGAGCTGAACCGCACGAACCTCCTCGCCACTCTTGCCGAGGTGATCGAGGAATCGCAGCGCTTCCGCTTCGCCTGCGCTTTCATGCTGGTCGGCATCGATCATCTCGCCCGCATCAACGACGCGTTCGGCTTCGATGTCGCCGACGGCGTGGTGCTGGAGGTCGCGCAACGGATCCGGGCGCGGCTGCGCGGCGGCGATGCGCTGGGGCGGTTCTCGGGCAACAAGTTCGGGCTGATCCTGAAGAGCTGCACGATGGACGACATGACCATCGCAGCCGAGCGCTTCCTCGCCGCGGTTCGCGACGACGTGGTTCCGACCAAGTCGGGTCCGGTCGCGGTCACCGCGACGATCGGGGCTGTCAGCGTGCCGCGCCACGCCCGGTCGGTCGAGGAGGCCGTCAATCGCGCTCATGAGACGCTCGATTCCGCCAAGCGACGCCGGATCGGTTCGTTCTCGACCTGGCGGCCGAATGTCGAGCGCGACGCGCAGCGCAAGGTCAACATCCGCGTGACCGACGAGATCGTCACCGCGCTCAACGAGCGCCGCATCGTCACCGCGTTCGAGCCGGTGGTGAACGCGCAGACGCGCACGACGGCGTTCTACGAATGCCTGGTCCGGATGCGGCAGGACGACGGCCGCGCCCTGCTGGCGCCTGACGTCGTTCCGGTCGCCGAGCGGCTCGGCCTGATCCGGCTCGTCGATCATCGAATCCTCGAGCTGGTCGTTGCCGAGCTGGCAGCCTCGCCAAACGTGACGCTCAGTCTCAACATCTCGCCGGAGACCACCATGGATCCGGACTGGTGGGCCTCGATCGAATCGATGATGCGCGCCCATCCGGGCGTCGCCGAGCGGCTGATCGTCGAGATCACCGAGACGGTGGAGATCCAGGACATCGACGATCTGCGCGGCTTCGTCACCCGCTTGAAGGATCTGGGCAGCCGGATCGCGATCGACGATTTCGGCGCCGGCCACACCTCGTTCCGCAACCTGCGCAAGCTCGGCGTCGACATCGTCAAGATCGATGGCGCGTTCGTGCAGAATCTGGTGCGCTCGGCCGACGATCGGGCGTTCGTGCAGACCCTGGTGGAGCTGGCGCGACGGCTGCAGATCAAGACGGTCGCGGAGTGGGTGCAGGATGATGCGTCGGTCGCGCTGCTGCGTGACTGGGGCTGCGACTACATCCAGGGCCGGGTGATCGGCCTCGCCTCGGTCGAGCGCCCCTGGATCGAGCAGGGCCGGATGGAGTTGCCGGCGGCGAGCTGAGCTGCCGCCGGCATCCGAGATTCATGCTGGCAGGTCAGCCCTGCTGCTCGTCCTTCTTCGGCTCGGACATGCGGTCGAGCCGGTCCTGCATTTCCTTCATCTGGCGGCGCAGCTCGTCGATGTTGTCGTCGGAAGCGGCGGCGGCAGGCTCTGCCGCCTTCTCCTCCGTCCGCGCGGCCGGCGCGAACGGCTTGAACATCGAGAAGGTCTGCTGGAACAGCTCCATGTTGCGGCGCACCTGCTCCTCGAGCGGCGCGAACGGCGTGCCGCTGAAAGTGTCGGCGATCTGCTTGCGGAACTTCTCCTGCTCCTTGGTCAGCGTGTCGATCGACTGCTCCAGATATTTCGGAACCACCATCTGCATGCTGTCGCCGTAGAAGCGGATCAGCTGGCGCAGGAAGGTCGTCGGCAGCAGGTTCTGGCCGGCCTTGTTCTCCTGCTCGAAGATGATCTGGGCCAGCACCGAGCGGGTGATGTCGTCGCCGGTCTTGGCGTCATAGACGAGGAAATCCTCCCCGTTCTTAACCATCGCGGCCAGATCCTCGAGGGTCACGTAGGTACTCGTCCCGGTATTGTAGAGCCGCCGGTTCGCGTATTTCTTGATCGTGGTGGGTTGGTCAGATTTCGCCATGGAGCTCACACATGCAAACCGAGATACAGGGAACCCTGCGGGTGCCGCAGGGCAAACGAGCTACGCAATGCAATAACGTAATCACTTTCGAGCGAGTTCGGCTACGGTTTTGTGCGGAACGGTTAATCCGACAGCAGAAAACTTGCCCATCAAACGGCCAAGCGCACCAATTTGAGTGCGCCGCAACAGGAATTGCTGCCACCGCCAATTGACATGTCGCAACGACGTTAACAGGATGACGGGCGAAGGTTGCGCGACTGCCCATCCGGGGCTTGCGGACGGCCGGCACGACCGTGAACTGAAAAATTCGTTTTCATTTCAAATACCCCAAAGCTCTCAAGCCTCGCTCTCACGCCTCAAGATCAAGAACCTCAGGAGATGCCCATGTCAGACGATGTCGTCATCGTCAGCGCCGCCCGCACCCCGGTTGGAAGCTTCAACGGTGCGTTTGCCAATGTCCCGGCCCATGAGTTGGGCGCCGTTGCCATCAAGGCCGCGCTGGAGCGGGCCGGCGTCGAGCCGGGCCGGGTCTCCGAGGTCATCATGGGCCAGATCCTGACCGCGGCGCAGGGCCAGAACCCGGCGCGTCAGGCCTCGATCGCCGCCGGCATTCCGGTCGACAGCCCGGCCTGGGGGATCAACCAGCTGTGCGGCTCGGGCCTGCGCTCGGTTGCGCTGGGCTACCAGGCGCTGAAGAACGGCGACTCCGACATCGTCGTCGCCGGCGGCCAGGAGTCGATGAGCATGGCGCCGCACGCGCAATATCTGCGCGGCGGCGTCAAGATGGGCTCGCTCGAGTTCGTCGACACCATGATCAAGGACGGCCTGTGGGACGCCTTCAACGGCTATCACATGGGCAACACCGCCGAGAACGTTGCGAAGCAGTATCAGATCACGCGCGCGCAGCAGGACGAGTTCGCGGTTGCGTCGCAGAACAAGGCCGAAGCCGCGCAGAGGGCCGGCAAGTTCAAGGACGAGATCGTCGCGGTCACGATCAAGGGCCGCAAGGGCGACACCGTGGTCGACACCGACGAATATCCGCGTCATGGCGCCACGCTCGACGCGATGGCCAAGCTGCGCGCCGCGTTCGAGAAGGACGGCACCGTGACGGCCGGCAACGCGTCGGGCATCAATGACGGCGCCGCCGCTGTGGTGCTGATGACCGCCAAGCAGGCCGCCAAGGAAGGCAAGACGCCGCTGGCGCGGATCGTGTCCTGGGGCCAGGCCGGCGTCGATCCGAAGATCATGGGCACCGGGCCGATCCCGGCCTCGCGCTCCGCACTCAAGAAGGCCGGCTGGAATATTGCCGACCTCGACCTGATCGAAGCGAACGAGGCGTTCGCGGCGCAGGCCTGCGCGGTCAACAAGGATCTCGGCTGGGATCCGGCCAAGGTCAATGTGAACGGCGGCGCGATCGCGATCGGTCATCCGATCGGCGCGTCCGGCGCCCGCGTGCTCGTCACACTGCTGCACGAGATGCAGAAGCGCGACGCCAAGAAAGGTCTTGCCACGCTGTGCATCGGCGGTGGCATGGGCATCGCGCTGTGCGTTGCACGCGACTAAAAACGCGGCACTGATTGCGACTCGTTCGGCCTTCGCAGTCGCGTCCCGCTCAACTAAAGATCAACGCCCGGCGATCTCGCCGGGCGTTTTGTTCTTGATGTCCGTCAAACACGTCGCATAATCGACCTCTTAAAAAAATGGCGTTGAACACGGATGTCTCTGCGGTGAATGGATTGCTGCGAGGGCGGACGTGATCCAATAACAACGGGTAGGCACGCCGACATCCAGAGGTTGTCGTCGGGCCGTCAGTCATCGAGGGAAGGATTCGACATGGCACGTGTGGCGTTGGTGACGGGAGGGACGCGCGGGATCGGCGCTGCGATCAGCAAGGCGCTGAAGGCAGCCGGCTACAAGGTCGCGGCGAATTATGGCGGCAACGATGCCGCCGCGGAGAAGTTCAAGAGCGAGACCGATATCCCCGTCTACAAGTGGGACGTCAGCTCGTTCGAGGCCTGTTCCGAGGGGATCAAGAAGGTCGAGGCCGAGCTCGGGCCGATCGATGTGCTGATCAACAACGCCGGCATCACCCGCGATACGGCCTTCCACAAGATGTCGCTCGAGCAGTGGAGCGTCGTCATCAACACCAATCTCGGCTCGCTCTTCAACATGACCCGTCCGATCATCGAGGGCATGCGCGCGCGCAAGTTCGGCCGCATCATCAACATCTCGTCGATCAACGGTCAGAAGGGCCAGTTCGGCCAGGTCAACTACTCCGCCGCGAAGGCCGGCGACATCGGCTTCACCAAGGCGCTGGCGCTGGAGACCGCGAAGGCTGGCATCACTGTCAACGTGATCTGCCCCGGCTACATCAATACCGAGATGGTGCAGGCAGTGCCGAAGGACGTGCTCGAAAAGTCGATTCTGCCGCTGATCCCCGTCGGCCGTCTCGGCGAGCCCGAAGAGATCGCCCGCACTGTCGTGTTCCTCGCGGCCGACGAGGCCGGTGCCATCACCGGCTCGACCCTCTCCGTCAACGGCGGCCAGTACATGGCCTGATGCCGGCGCGATGCCGAAGGCGGCGTTGCCTCCGGACGCGATCTGCGGTTAAGACCACGAATGCCCGCGCCTGCCGCGGGCATTCACGTCTTTGGCGTTGCCCGGCACGGGCACAGGCGTGAGCGGCCGAATGTCCTTGGCCGAGACGGAGCCTGCCGCCCGATGTCCCAGCGCACCGCGACCCTGATCGGTCTGACAGCGATCCTGATGTGGTCGCTGCTGGCCCTGTTGACGGTTGCGACCGGCAAGATCCCCGCGTTTCAGCTTGCCGCGATGACATTCGCGGTCGGCGGCCTGGTCGGCATGCTGACCTGGATCGGCCGCCCAGCGGCGCCGCGCAGCCTCAAGCAGCCGATGCGGGCCTGGCTGGTCGGGGTCGGCGGATTGTTCGGCTACCACGCGCTGTATTTCCTCGCGCTGCGTTTCGCGCCGCCTGCAGAAGCGGGACTGCTGAACTATCTCTGGCCGCTCCTGATCGTGCTGTTCTCGGCGCTGCTGCCCGGCGAGCGGCTGGCCCTTCACCACGTGATCGGCGCCGCGCTCGGGCTCATCGGCACCGTGTTGCTGTTCATGGGCAACGGCGCGAGCTTCGCCGCCGACCAGCTGCCGGGATTGGCGGCGGCCTTCGTGGCGGCGTTCGTGTGGGCGATCTACTCGGTGCTGTCGCGCCGCCTCAAGGCGGTGCCGACCGATGCCGTGGCGGGCTTCTGTCTCGCGACCTCGCTGCTTGCGGCGGTGGTGCATGGGCTGGTCGAGCCTAAGGTATGGCCCGATGGTGCGGTCCAGTGGCTTGCGGTCGCAGGCCTCGGCATCGGCCCGGTGGGGGCGGCGTTCTATGCCTGGGATGTCGGCATGAAGCGCGGCGACATTCGCGTCCTCGGTGCGGCGTCCTATGCAACCCCACTGCTGTCGACCGCCTTTCTCATTCTCGCCGGCTACGCCCAGCCGACCGCCGCGATCGCTGTGGCGGCGCTGCTGATTGCCGGTGGCGGACTGGTCGCCGCGAAGGACCTCTTCCTGCTGCGCCGTCGCTAAGCGCCTGTGCTGCATCACCAGCGGGCCTGCGCCACGCCTGATCGAGCGGCCGCATCATGCTCGGCAGGAATCTGCCGATTATCCTTGATGCGCACTTAATCCGAGAGCGTTCGGGGGGCGTCGGCAGGTAGACTACAACCGCCGATGCTGTGCCGAGCCTCTCTGCACCTAACGCGCCCTTTACCCGTCCAGGCCAGACTGAGCCCGAATGAGAACGACAACGGGGCGGCGGATGCCGGACGTGAGACGTTATATCGCTCGCGCGGGGAACTTGTTTCGCGTGCCCGCGGACAATCCCGAGCTGACGCGCGCGCAGTTTCAGGCGTTCGCCAAGCAAATGCCGCTGCTGTATTTCATCCTGATCACCAACAGCCTTGCGCTCGCTTACACGTTCCTGCCGCTGGCCCCGATGGGGCTCACATTGGCCGTGCCGGCACTGCTGTCGGCCATCACCAGCGTCCGCATGGTCTGGTGGTTGCGGCAAGGCCATAACGTCTGCACCGACGCGGAAGCGCTGCAGTATCTACGCCTGACCAACCGCATTGCCGGACCGATCGGCGCGCTGTTCGTCGTCTGGTCGTTCTCACTGTTTCCCTATGGCGATCCGTTCGCCCAGGGGCAGGTGGCGTTCTACATGGCGGTGACGGTGATCGGGATCATCTTCTGCCTGATGCACCTGCGCTCGGCGGCGCTGATCGTCACGCTGGTGGTGATCGTCCCCTATGTCATCTTCTTCATGGCGACCGGCGTCCACGCCCTCCGTGCGATCGCAGTCAATCAGCTGCTCGTCTCCTGCGCGATGGTGACGGTGCTGTTCATCTACTATCGCGACTTCGCCGCGCTCGTCGACAGCCGCAAGTCGCTGCTCGCCGAGCAGGCCGCGACCCAGGCTCTGTCGGACGAGAATTTCCGGCTCGCCAATCTCGATTCCTTGACCGACCTGCCCAACCGCCGCCGCTTCTTTTCGGAGCTCACGAATGCCTTCGCCGAGGCCGAGCGCGACGGCACGCGGCTCGCTGTCGGCATCATCGATCTCGACGGCTTCAAGCCGGTGAACGACACCTACGGGCACACCGTCGGCGACCGCGTCCTGATGGAAGCCGCGCGCCGCATTCGCGACGTCTGCGAGCGCCGTGGCGCACAGGTGCATCTGGCGAGGCTCGGCGGCGACGAGTTCGGCCTGGTCGTGACGGGCAATCCGACCGACGACGATCTGCTCTCGCTCGGGCGTGACATCACCGAGCGGATCAAGCTGCCCTATCAGTTCGATGCGACGCATTCCGGGCTGTCCTGCTCGACCGGGTTTGCGCTCTATCCACGCTCGGCTACGGCGGCCGATGCGCTGTATGAGTGCGCCGACTACGCGCTGTATCACGCCAAGCGCCGCGCGCGCGGACAGGCGATCATCTTCTCCAGCGAGCTGGAGGCGGAGATCCGCAGCCGCAGCGTGATCGAGCATCTGTTGCGTACGGCCGATTTCGAGACCGAGATGGATCTGGCGTTCCAGCCGATCATGGACGCCACCAATTCGCGCACCACCGGCTTCGAGGTCCTGGCGCGCTGGAACAGTCCGAAGCTGGGACTGGTTTCGCCTGCGAGCTTCATTCCGGCGGCCGAGCGGATCGGCGTGATCCGCAGCCTCACTCGCTTCCTGCTGGTGAAGGCCCTGGCGGCAGCCCGGACTTGGCCCGACGACATCCGGATCTCGTTCAATCTTTCGGCGCACGATATCTGCGCGCCCGAAGGGGTGCTGCCGCTGATCGCCGTGATCCAGGCCAGCGGCGTGCCGCCGCGCCGCATCGAGTTTGAGATCACCGAGACTGCCGTCGCGTTCGATTTCGCGCGGGCCGAAGAATCCATCGCGGCCCTGAAGGCGCTCGGATGCGGCATCTCGCTGGACGATTTCGGCACCGGCTACTCGTCGCTCAGCCACGTGCACCGGCTGCCGCTGGACAAGCTCAAGGTCGACCGCAGCTTCGTGCACGACGTCAATGCCAATCCGGTCAGTCACAAGATCATCAAGTCGCTGACCGGCCTTTGCGCGGACATGGACATCTCCTGCGTCGTGGAGGGCGTCGAGACCAAAGAGCAGCTCGACAGCCTGAAGCGTCTCGGAGCCGATTACATCCAGGGCTATTATTTCGCCGAGCCGATGCCGGCCGATGCGATCTCAGGCTTTCTGGCGCGGGAGCGCCAGCACTTCGCCGATCGGGCCAGCGTCAAGGTCGCCGGCGCCAGCGCCTGAGCTATACGGGCTCCCAGTCCGCGGGCGCCAGCTCGAATCCGGCGAAGTCGAAGCCGGGGGCGACGGTGCAGCCGACCAGGGTCCAGTCGCCCGTGCTCTCGGCGGCCTGCCAGGCGTACGCCGGCACCACCGCCTGCGGCTGCTGGCCAGCGGCGAAATCGATTCCCAGCGTCGTCGTGTGCGGCCCCTCGCCCTCGCGAGCGATACGCAGAACCAGCGGCGCTCCGGCATAGTAGTGCCAGGTCTCGACCGCATCGACCTTGTGCCAATGCGAGCGTTCACCGCGCGCCAGCAGGAAATAGATCAGCGTCGACGCGGCGCGGCCGGTCTCGTCCACCGCCGTATCGCGAAACGTCTCGCGGAAGTGACCACCCTCCGGATGCGGCTGCAGGCCGAGACGGGCGATGATGTCGGCGGCGAGGAGCGTGGTCATGATCGTGATCCGCGGGCTTACGACTTGTTCTTGCGCTCGCGCAGCTCGCCGAACACCTCCTCGGCGCTCGCTCCCTTCATGCGGAGCCGCACGGCGATCGCCGGGTCATCGGCGCGCAGAAACACGTTGGCTTGCTTCTCCTCGCCGAGCAGCACGGGGATGGTGGGCTGATTCGCCGCGCGCAGCCGCGTCACCTCGGCGGCACGCGCCTTCAGCGCCTCATTGTCCGGATCGACGGTGAGCGCGAACTTGACGTTCGACGCCGTGTATTCGTGGCCGCAATACAGCCTGAAATCGTCGGGCAGGGTTCGCAGCTTCAGCAGCGAATCCCACATCATCGGATAGGTTCCCTCGAAGACGCGGCCGCAGCCGATCGAGAACAGCGTATCGGCCGCGAACACCGCCTTGTCGGCATCGAACACGTAGGACACATGGTCGAGCGTGTGGCCGGGCGTCTCCAGCACGCGCGCCAGGAGCTCGCCGACCTTGACGACATCGCCATGGGCGACGCGCAGGTCGACATCCGCGATGGCGGCCTTCCTGTCATGAGGCCCGATCACGCGGCAGCCGTAGCGCTGCTTCAACTCGGCAACGCCGCCGACATGATCGTAGTGATGATGGGTGATCAGAATGTCGGTCAGCGTCCAGCCGTTGGCCTCCAGCTGCCGGACGATCGGACCCGCCTCGGGGGCGTCGACCGAGGCCGTGGCGCCAGTTGCGGGATCGTGGATCAGATAGCCGAAATTGTCGGACAGGCAGGTGAAGACGCGGATGTCGGCGGCCATGATGTCTCCGTCGGCGGTACCGGCGCGGCACGAACGCGCTGCGCGTGATGTCAGATCTGGCTGAGAGACCGGGCCCGGGGCGCAGCGTCGCGGGCGGCCTCCGTCGTGGCGTAGCGGCAGAGATATGGCGTTAACGCTGCAGGCGCAACGCTATATTGGGCGCGCGGCAGGCTACAACGGCATGTTACATTGATGTTCATGGACGTGATCGATCTGCGGAATTTCTATTCGGGGCGCCTTGGAATCGTCGCGCGGCTGCTGATCAACCGCGGCATTCGCGCGCGCTGGCCGAGTGCGGCCGGGCAGCGCGTACTCGGCGTCGGCTATCCCACACCCTATCTCGGCCTGTTCCGCGAGGATTCGGAGCGCTGCATCGCCTTCATGCCAGCCGCCCAGGGCGTGCTGAAATGGCCGACGGCGCGGCCCACGCTGGCCTCGCTGGTCGACGAGTTCTCGCTGCCGCTACCGGACGCCGCCGTCGATCGGATCCTGATCGTGCATGCGCTGGAAATGTCCGATGATCCCGCCGGGCTGCTGCGCGAGATGTGGCGGGTGCTGGCGCCGGCGGGGCGGATGATCATCGTGATCCCCAACCGCCGCGGCATCTGGACGCGCAGCGACAACACGCCGTTCGGTCACGGCCGGCCGTATTCGCGCTCCCAGATCACGCAGCTGCTGCGCCAGACCTGGTTCACGCCGAGCGCCTGGGGCGAGGCGTTGTTCATGCCGCCGGTCGGCGGCTGGTTCCTGAAATCGGCAATGGCCTGGGAACGGGTCGGCGCGGCGCTTTCACTCCCCTTTGCCGGGGTTCACATCGTCGAGGCGACCAAGCAGGTCTATCGCGTGATCCCGGCCCGGCGCGAGCGCATCCGGCTGATCCCGCGGCTCGAGCCGGTGCTGGCCCCGGCGCCGTCAGCGCAAGGGTCCAATCTCGGCTCCAATTTCGCGGCCGAGCTCGATCCCGATCTGGCCTCTCGTTCCTCGTCGGACGACTGATCGCGACGACTAGGCGCAGAGAGATCCGCGAGCTCGCAAAAAAAGCGGGCAGGCCGTGGGGCCTGCCCGCTCGATCATCATGGATCGTGATGATTACTCGCCGGGATTGAGATCCTCGCTCGGCGCCGGAGCGGCTGCAGCGGCCTCCGGACGCGGTCCGTGCGGACGGCGGCGACGCCGGGGATAGCGCTCTGCACCGCCCTCGAAAGCCGCCGGCGCATTGGCGATCTGCGGCTGCGGACCGGTGATGAAGGACGGCAGCCGGTCGACGCCGCTGTCGGCGATCACAGGCTGCGGTTGCGGCTGATAGGCAGCCGGCTGCGGACGCTCGCGGTGCTCTCGCGGCTCACGGTCGCGATGCTCCTGGGCCTCGCGGTTCTCGCGCGGTTCGCGATGCTCCCGCGGCTCTCTCGGCTCACGATGCTCGCGCGGCTGGCGATGCTCGCGGGCTTCGCGGTGCTCACGCGGCTGCTGCTGATCACGCTGATAGGGCTGCTGATTGTCGCCGCGCTCGCGCTGCCCACCGTCGCGCACGAAAGGCTGAGCCTGCGGCTGGGGCTGAACGAAACCCGGCTCCTGGCCGAAATTGGAGAAGCTCTCGCCATCATCATCGAGATCGTCGACGGTCAGGTCATCGGTGTTGCGCGGCTGCGGCTGGTTCTGGCGGAACTGCTCCTGAGCCGCGGCGATCAGGCGGAAATAATGCTCGGCATGCTGATAGTAGTTCTCGGCGGCGACGGGATCGCCCGAGGAGCGCGCGTCGCGGGCAAGCTGGACGTATTTCTCGGCCACATGAGAGGCAGTGCCGCGGATCTTGATGTCAGGCCCGTTGGACTCGAACACCCTGGTCAGCGGATTCTGGCCGCGCCGGTTATTATTATTGTTGCCGTTATTCCGGTTGCGCATCCGCTTGTTGTTCTGACCGTTTCTCATGTCCTGCCTTTATTCCAACCCTGCGTTAGGAGCACTGATTGTCATCGGAATACCGATACCGTATTGAAATACCGTCCCGTGGCCTGGACGCCATCCGTGCGGTCCAAATGGCCTGAGCCGACCAATGTCGTTCCGACATGCCGGTCTTGACCCATGTCGATGTGATCGACAGCCGATTCGCTCGACAAAAGCGTGTTCAACACGCGTTCCCCACCCACCGGTCATTTCGACCGGCGAACCACGTCAATCAGCCAGCCCGGGCGATTACGCCACGACCGACCCAGTTTGCTTAGCGTAAGACTTCAAGTGCAAAGTCAGGCTTTCGTTCGCTTTGCAGTCGTAGGCTGCGCAGCCATCAGGCTCTCGCGCTCAACAGATCTGCGTTCTGGAACCAATCGCCCGGCGCGGCTCTCTGGCATCTGTCCACCGCGGTGTTCCGTGAATACCGCTCAGCGGGGCCTGCGCCGATGCTATGGACGAAACGTAGTCGCTCCTCGAGGATATTCCAAGAGCTTTTTCTGCGTCTGCCAGCCTTTACCGGCGCTTTTTTAGGGCCATGACGGCCCTCGGAATACCGGCGAGATCGGCCCTGATGGCCGACGAATCGCTCGCCAGACCGGCCTCGGTCATCAGCCCCGCGACGTCGCCGCTCTGGCCCTGACCGACCTCGACGATGACGGCGCCGCCGGTCTGAAGCAGCAGCGCGGCCTGTGGGATCAGTGTGCGATAGGCGGCGAGACCGTCACCGCCGCCATCAAGTGCCCGGAGCGGGTCATGAGCGTGCACCTCGGTCGCGAGACCGGCGATGTCGGCCGAGGGAATGTAGGGCGGATTCGACACGATCAGATCGAACGGCGGCGCGAGCGCGGTCGCATAGGAGCAGGCGACGAAAGCGGCGCGGTCGTTCAGACCGAGCGCACGCGCATTCTCGCGTGCCGTCGTCAGCGCGGCGATGCTGATGTCGGTCCCGACGCCGGAGGCCCGCGGCAGCTCGGACAGCAGGGCCAGGAGGATGGCGCCCGATCCGGTGCCGAGATCGCCGATGCGCAGCGGCCGCGTCAGCGCGCCGCCGGCGGAGAGGTGGTCCAGCGCCAGCTCGACGACGGTCTCGGTGTCCGGCCGGGGCACCAGCGTGTCAGCCGACAGCCGGAGCTCGAGTCCCCAGAACTCCTTGTGCCCGAGGATGCGGGCCACCGGTTCGCCAGCGAGGCGGCGCTGCACCAGTGCGTCGAGTCGTTGCGCATCGTCATGGGAGAGGGCGCGCTTGCCGTGCATCACCAGACCGGTCAGATCGAGCTGCAGCGCATGGCCCACCAGAAGCCGCGCGTCGAGCTCGGGCGAGTCCAAACCGGCGTCGCCGAAGCGCGCCGCGAGCGCGCGTCGCGCCGAATCGATGCTGGCGCCGGCGGCGATCTTGGTCATCGCGCACGCTTTCTCCACGCGTCATCCCCGCGAAAGCGGGGATCCATACGCCGTGCAAGCGCGGGACGGGTGGTCGGAGTTGCCTTTCGTGACAACCACTGAGGCCGGTGGTTATGGGTCCCGGCGTTCGCCGGGACGACACCACTTGTGTCGAGGCAGCGGCGCACCGCCGCTCGCAATCCGCGCGCCTTCATCACGCCGCCGCGCCTTGCGCGGCGAGCTGCGCCGCCTGGTGCTCCGTGGTGAGCGCGTCGACCAGCTCGCCAAGCGCTTCGCCGGCAATCACCTGCGGCAGCTTGTAGAGCGTCAGGTTGATTCGGTGGTCGGTGACGCGCCCTTGCGGGAAATTGTAGGTGCGGATGCGTTCGGAGCGGTCGCCGGAGCCGACCTTCTCCTTGCGCTCGGCGGAGCGCGCGGCGTCGACCTTCTGCCGCTCGGCGTCGTAGATGCGCGAGCGCAAAATGTTCATCGCCGACGCCCGGTTCTTATGCTGCGAGCGGCTGTCCTGCATCATCACCACGATGCCGGTCGGAATGTGGGTGATGCGGATCGCCGATTCGGTCTTGTTGACGTGCTGGCCGCCCGCGCCTTGCGCCCGCATGGTCTCGATGCGCAGATCGTCCTGCTTGATGTCGACGTCGACGTCCTCGATCTCCGGCAGCACGGCCACCGTCGCCGCCGAGGTGTGGATGCGGCCCTGCGTCTCGGTGTCGGGCACGCGCTGCACGCGGTGGACGCCGGATTCGAATTTCAGCTTGGCGAACGCGCCGCGGCCCTGCACCTCGGCGATGATTTCCTTGTAGCCGCCGACGGTGCCCTCTGACGCCGAGATCACCTCGACCTTCCAGCCCTGCAAGCTCGCGAAGCGCTCGTACATCCGGAACAGATCGCCGGCGAACAGAGAGGCCTCGTCGCCGCCGGTGCCGGCGCGGATTTCGAGCACGACGTTGCGATCGTCCATCGCGTCCTTGGGCAGGAGCGCGATGCGGATCTTCTGCTCCAGCTCGCCGCGGCGCGCGACCAGCTCGTCGCGCTCGCTCTCCGCCATCGCGCGCATCTCGGCATCGGTGTCGGGATCGGCGATCAGCGCCTCAGTGTCGGCGAGTTCTTTGACGCCCGCACGATAAGCCTTCACGGCGTCGATCAGCGGATTGAGCTCGGCGAGCTCGCGGGTGATCTGCACGTAGCGGTCGGAGTTGACCTGGCCGAGCAGCTCCGCCTCCAGCGAGGCGTGATGCGCGAGCAGGACGTCCAGTTTGGCTTCGGGAAGCGACGACATGATGTAATCTGATGTAGGAGCAAACGATACGAACGGAAGTCGCGCGGGCCGCGGCTGGCCCGCTACAGCGCGAGGCCTTCGCTCTCGGCGAACTCGGTCAGCTTCTGCCGCATCGATATGCTGCCGGCCGGCGTCGCCAGCCACTCGGCCATCTTGGCTTCAGCCTTGGCGGCGTCGAGCTCTAGGATCATCGCCTTCACCGGCCCATGCGCGGTCGCCGACAGCGACAGCGAGCGGTAGCCGAGCGCGATCAGCGCCAGCGCGCCGATCGGCTTGGAGGCCATCTCGCCGCAGAGCGACACTGACCGCTTGGCCGCCTTGGCCTTGCGCACGATCTCCTGCAGCGCACGCAGGATCGGCGTCGATAGCGTGTCGAAGCGCTCGGAAACCTTGGCATTGCCGCGGTCGACGGCGAACAGGAACTGGAACAGGTCGTTGGAGCCGACCGAAATGAAGTCGACCTTCGCCAGCAGCTCGTCCATCTGGTACAGCAGCGCCGGGACCTCGAGCATGGTGCCGATGTCGACGCGCTCCGGCAGCGTGTGGCCATGCTGGCGCAGGTAAGTCAGCTCGCGCTCGACGATCGCCTTTGCCGTGTCGAACTCGGCGACCTCCGAGATCATCGGGAACATGATGCGCAACGAGCGGCCGCCGCCGGCGCGCAGCAGCGCGCGGATCTGGCCGCGCAGCAGGCCCGGGCGATCGAGCCCGAGGCGGATCGCGCGCCAGCCGAGCGCCGGATTCTCCTCGATCACCGTCTCCATGTAGGGCAGCGCCTTGTCGCCGCCGATGTCGAGTGTCCGGAACGTGACAGGCTTCGAGCCGGCCGCGTCGAGGACCGTGCGATACAGCGCCAGCTGGTCACTGGAGCGCGGCAGGCTGGCCGACACCATGAACTGCAGCTCGGTGCGGAACAGGCCGATGCCGGCGCTGCCGGTGTCCTCGATATGCGGCAGGTCGATCACGAGGCCGGCATTGATCATCAGCTCGACCGGCTGGCCGTCCTTTGTCTTGCACGGCTTGTTGCGCAGCTCGCTGTATTGCGCCTGCCTGCGGGCGCGGAAGCGCACCCGCTCGGCATAGGCGGACTCGATCTCCGCCGACGGCCGCACATAGATCGAGCCGGAGGTGCCGTCGACGATGATGGCGTCGCCGGGATCAGCGATGCCGGGCGCGTTCGGCACCTCGCCGACCGCGGGGATGCCGAGCGCGCGGGCGACGATCGCGACATGCGAGTTGGCGGTGCCTTCCTCCAGCACCAGGCCGCGCAGACGCTTGCGATCGTAGTCCAGCAGCGCCGCCGGGCCCATCGCGCGGGCGATCAGGATGGCGTTGTCGGGCAGGTGATCGCGACTCGGCGCATGGTCCTGCCCGACCAGTTGGCGCAGCAGCCGGTAGCCGAGATCCTCGAGATCGTGCAGACGTTCGCGCAAATACGGATCGGTCGAACGCAGCATGCGGGCGCGGGTGTCGGACTGCACGCGCTCGACCGCGGCCTCGGCGGTCAGGCCGGTCGCGACCGCTTCATGCAGCTTGTGCGACCAGCCCTGGTCGTTGGCGAACATCCGATAAGCTTCCAGCACCTCGCGGTGCTCGCCGCCGTCGGCGACGTCGCCGCGCTCCAGCATGCGGTCGAGATCGGCGCGCAACTTGACCAGCGCGGCGTCGAGCCGCTTGATCTCCTTCGGCAGGTCCTCGGCGATGTAGTTGTTGACGACCACGCGCGGCTCGTGGAGGACGACATGTCCGAGCGCGATGCCGTCCGACAGCACCGCCCCGGTCTTGTGCACCGAGTGCCGCACGGCCGGCTCGGCACCTGGCTGTGCGAGGGCCGCGAGCTCGCCCGAGGCGATCATCTCGGCGAGCACCATCGCGGTGGTCTGCAGCGCTTCGACCTCTTCCTCGACATAGGTGCGCTTGGCGCGGTTCTGCACCACGAGCACGCCGAGCGTGTTGCCGGCGCGCAGGATCGGCACGCCCAGGAAGGAGTGGTAGATTTCCTCGCCAGTCTCCGGGCGATACGAGAAGGCCGGGTGATTCTGCGCGTCGCTCAAATTGAGCGGGGTGGCCTCGCTGGCGACGAGGCCGACCAGACCTTCATGGGCGCTCAGCACCGTCATGTGGACGGCGTCGCGGTTCAGACCTTCGGTGGCGTAGAGTTCGAGCGTGTTGTCGACGCGCAGCACATAAACCGAGCAGACTTCCGCGACCATGTTGGCCGCGATGAGCACCACGATCTTGTCGAGCCGCTCCTGTGCCGAGACCTGCTCCGCCATGGTCTCGCGAAGCCGTCTGAGCAGGACGCGGGGGCCTCCCGACGTGCTTCGCATGTGGCACAATCCCCCTTCCTGGGGCCAGACCGGCGCGCGGCCGAGCTGGCGCTAAAGTCGCGAAATCGAACAGCTTTCTTGATTCCATGCTGCCGCACCCTGAAAGTGCCGGCCCGAATCAGGACAACCATCACTGGAGCACAGTTCGCGGCAGCCATCCTGCGAGGCGTATAGCGAATTAGGGCTTGTTTTGCCAAGCAAAACGCCTGCCAGCGGCGGCGACGTCAACGGCTTTCGCGCACGTCTGCGCGATGTCCCGCTGTTACGAAACGGGACACCGGGCGTGACGGGGGAGAATTTTCTAGGCCTGGTCCAATCCGTAGAGCGTATGCAGCGTGCGGACGGCCAGCTCGGTATAGGCGGCGTCGATCAGCACCGAGAACTTGATCTCGGAGGTCGTGATCGCGCGAATGTTGATGTTGCGGGCGGCGAGCGCCGCAAAACCCTTGGCGGCGACCCCGGCATGGCTGCGCATGCCCGAGCCGATCACCGACACCTTGGCGACGTCGGTAGCGGCGTCCATGCGCTGGTATCCGATCTTGTCCTTGGCCGCCGTGATGGTCTCGCGGGCCCGATTATAGTCGGTCGCCGGCACGGTGAAGGTCAGGTCGGTGGTCTTGCCGTCCTCGGAGACGTTCTGGACGATCATGTCGACGTTGATGTTGGCATCCGCCAGCGGCCCGAAGATCGAGGCGGCGATCCCCGGCTTGTCCTCGATCTGGCGCACCGAGATCTGGGCCTCGTCCTTGGAGAAGGCGATGCCGGTCACGACGTGATTTTCCATGATTTGTTCCTCGCTGCAGATCAGCGTCCCCGGCGGCTGGTTGGCGTGCGGGTCGATATCCTCGGGCTTGTCGAATGAGGAGCGGACGAAGATCGGCATGTTGTGGACCATGCCCAGTTCCACCGAGCGGACCTGCAGCACCTTGGCGCCCTGGGACGCCAGCTCCAGCATGTCCTCGAAGGCGATCTTGTCCAGCCGCTTGGCCTTGGGCACCACGCGGGGATCGGTGGTGTAGACGCCGTCGACGTCGGTATAGATGTCACAGCGGTCGGCCTTGATGGCCGCGGCGATCGCGACCGCAGAAGTATCCGAGCCGCCACGGCCAAGCGTGGTGATTCGTCCGGTCTCGGCATTGATGCCCTGGAAGCCGGCAATGACCGCGACCTCCTTGCGCTCCTGGAACCGCTGGATCAGCTCGGAACCGTCGATGCCGACGATTCGCGCCGAGGCATGGGCGTCGCTGGTCTTGATCGGGATCTGCCAGCCCTGCCAGGAGCGGGCCTGGATGCCCATGCTCTGCAGCACGATCGCGAGCAGGCCCGACGTGACCTGCTCGCCCGAGGCCACCACGGCGTCGTATTCGCGCGCGTCATGCATCGGCGACGCTTCGGTGCACCAGGCGACCAATTCGTTGGTCTTGCCGGACATCGCCGAGACCACGACGGCAACCTCATGCCCCGCGTCGACCTCGCGCTTGACGTGGCGCGCGACGTTGCGGATGCGGTCGATGTTGGCGACGGAGGTGCCGCCGAATTTCAGCACGAGGCGACCCATGACGACGCGCTCATTCCCAGCAGGAGGATAAGTTGACCGGCCGGGCGCGAAAGCGGAGGCGCATCAGCCGAAACGCGCGTATACATAGCGCCGCGGCCGGGGGCAAGACGGTTCCTTGTGGTGATGGAGTGGGGTAGAGGACTGGTATGGCGCGTTATATCGACGAAATCCTGCAACCCGGCGAGAAGGTGCTGTATTCGACCAACGCACACTGGATGTTCTATCTGCCGGCGATCGGGGCCTGGATCGTCGTGTTCGGATTGATCGTCCTGTCGCGGATGACCGTGAACGATAATCTCGTGATGCTGTGCCTGGCGACCGCCGCCGTGATGGCTGTGGTGGCATTGTACTGGACGGTGCGGGCCTGGTTCCACCGCCTGACGACGGAGACCGACGTCACCAATCGCCGCGTCGTCCACAAGACCGGTTTCATCCGCCGCCGGACCTTCGAGATGGCGCTCGACAAGGTCGAGAGCGTCGACGTCAACCAGACCATCATGGGACGTATTCTCAACTACGGCGACGTCACCATCCTGGGCGTCGGCGAAGGCAAGGAAACCATTTCGACCATCGCGGAGCCGCTGGCGTTTCGCAACGCCATCACGGCGCGATAGCCCGCCCGGACGGTCCAGCTTCGATCATGAGTATGCAGCGATGACAATGTCTCAGGATTCCCGCAGTACGCCCGGCTCGACGGTCGATCCGGCCGAGATTGCGAAATTCTCCAAACTGTCGGAGACCTGGTGGGACCCCAAGGGCAAGATGGCGCCCTTGCACAAGATCAACCCGCTGCGCCTGACCTATATCCGCGACGCCGCCTGCCGGAAGTTCGAGCGCAACGCCAAGAGCCTCAACTGCCTGTCGGGTCTGCGCATGCTCGACATCGGCTGCGGCGCCGGCCTGTTGTGCGAGCCGTTCACGCGCCTCGGCGCGCAGGTCGTCGGCGTCGATCCCTCCGCGAGCAACATCGCCGCCGCCAAGCTGCACGCCGAGAAGGGCCATATGTCGATCGACTACCGCTGCACGACCATCGAAGAGATGGATCCGCGCGAGCGCTTCGACATCGTGCTGGCGATGGAGGTCGTCGAGCACGTCACCGATGTCGGCGCCTTCCTCGGCCGCTGCGCCGCCGTGCTGAAGCCGGGCGGCCTGATGGTGGTCTCGACCCTGAACCGCAACTGGAAGAGCTTCGCGCTCGCCATCGTCGGCGCCGAATATGTCCTGCGCTGGCTGCCGCGCGGGACGCATGAATGGAGCAAGTTCGTCACTCCCGACGAGCTGACCAAATATCTCCTCGACAACCGCCTCGTCATCACCGAGCAGAGCGGCGTCGTCTACAGCCCGTTCGCCGACCGCTGGAGCCTGTCCAGCGACATGGACGTGAACTACATGGTGGTCGCCGAGCAGATGGTCTGATCAGCTCTGACTTGGATCGTCTGCCGCTCCATATACGGTGTCGTCCCTGCGAACGCAGGGACCCATAACCACAGGGAGGGGTTAGGGGCACGCTAGGAGACTAGGCCGCTGAGATCGCGCCATTCGAGATTGTCGCGCTCGATCAGCTCGATCTTCCAGTCGCGCTTCCAGCGCTTGAGCTGTTTCTCGCGAGTGATCGCTTCTTCGACGGCGGCGTAGGTTTCGACGTAGACGAGGCGGAAAACGCCATATTTTTTGACGAAGTCCGAGCCTTGGCCTTTTCGATGTTGCTCAAGTCGTGTTCGGATCGAGTTCGTCACGCCGATATACAGCGTGCCGTGCCGTCCACTCGCGAGGATATAGACGTAGTACATCGCCGCACCATCGCGTGGATGGATCCCCTAACCCAATTGAAGCCGGTGGTTATGGGTCCCTGCGTTCGCAGGGACGACACCGTTTTTGCGGCGCGAGCGTACCACAACGCGCCGAGAATGCCTGCCCTTCGACGAGAGCTGCAATCCTGACATGCGGCTGAACCGCCACAAGCGCTGTTGACCCGGCGCTCCGCCCTCGCCACGGTGCCGGCCTCACCGCGGCGTAGTCACCCCATGCTCTCCATCACCTCGCTCTGGATCCCGTTCACGCTGGTTGCCGCAGCCGGCCAGGTCGCGCGCAATGCGATGCAGCGGTCGTTGACGGCGAAGCTCGGCACCTGGGGCGCGACCAATATCCGTTTTCTGTTTGGGTTTCCGTTCTCGCTGGTGTTCCTGAGCATGGTGCTGGTGGCGACCGGGGATCATCTGCCATGGCCGCCGGCGTCGTTCTGGCCGTGGCTGCTGCTCGGCGCGCTCAGCCAGATCGTTGCCACCGGCCTGATGCTGCTGGCGATGACCGATCGCTCCTTCGTGGTCACCACGGCCTATCTGAAGACCGAGGCGATCCAGACCGCGATCTTCGGCTTCATCTTCCTCGGCGATCCGCTGTCGTTGCCGAAACTGGTGGCCATCCTGATTGCGACGATCGGCGTGGTCATCACCGCGCTCAGGCCTGGCGGCGAGAAGAGCTTTGCGGAGCTGAAACCGACCGTGACAGGCCTGGTCGCGGCCGCGGCCTTTGCGCTGTCGGCGGTCGGCTACCGAGGCGCCATCATCGCGGTCCAGGGCGTCAGCTTCGTGACCGCGGCCTCCACCACGCTGGTCGCGGGCCTGTTCGTGCAGACGGCGATCCTGACCGTCTATCTGCTGGCGCGGGCGCCGGACATCCTGCGCGGGATCCTGTCGTTGTGGCGGCCGTCGATGATGGCGGGCTTTGTCGGCGCCTTTGCCTCGCAGTTCTGGTTCCTGGCGTTTGCGCTGACCGCGGCCGCGAATGTCCGAACCTTGGCGCTGATCGAGGTGCTGTTCGCGCAGGGCGTGTCGTACTACTCGTTCAAGCAGCCGGTCTCGCTGCGCGAGCTCTGCGGCATCGCGCTGATCGTCGCCGGCGTGGCGCTGTTGATCGCGGTGTAGTCAGCCCTTGATGGCGATCAGCACGGCGCCTGCTGCGATCAGGGCAATGCCAGTCCAGCCCTGCAGGCTCGGACGCTCACCGAGAAAGACCGCGCCGAACAGCGCGACGAGCACGACGCTGAGCTTGTCGATCGGCGCGACCAGCGTCGCCGGTCCAAGTTTGAGAGCGCGGAAATAGCACAGCCAAGATGCGCCGGTGCCGAGGGCTGAGAGCGTCAGGAAGATCCAGCTCTTCGTCGAGATCGGCCCCGGAGTGGTGAGCTGGCCGGTCGCGAACAGGATCAGCGCCAAGGTCACCAGCACGATGGCGGTGCGGATGAGCGTCGCGAGGTCGGAGTTGAGGCCCTCGACGCCGACCTTGGCGAAAATCGCGGTGAGCGCCGCGAACAACGCGGAGAGCAGGGCCCAGAGTTGCCACGAGGAGGAGAGGGGGGACATCGTCATCTCCCGGAGGAAGGTCGCAGTTCAGGTCGATCTATATCAACCGTCATTGCGAGCGCAGCGAAGCAATCCAGGGCTGTGGACGGGACTCTGGATTGCTTCGCTGCGCTCGCAATGACGAAGAGATTGCCGAGATCGTGTGCGCATCACTGGCGGGTTGTCGCCGATGACGAGCCCAGCTCGTCAATTCCGGTCGTCCGGCAGCACCGGGATCGGGGCGACCTCGATGCCTTCCTCGATCAGCTCGCGCGCCTCGTCGAGCGAAGCCTCGCCGTAGATCGGCCGATGCTCGGTCTCGCCGTAGTGCATCTTGCGCGCCTCGGTCGGGAAGCGCTCGCCGACATCGTCGGCGTTCTTGACGATATGGTCGCGCAGCTCCTTGAGCTTGGCGCGCAGCTCGCGCTCCTGCGCCATCAGCAGCGACGTCGGTCCGGGCGGAATCACCTCCTGCGTCGGCACCGGCGCGGGAGCGGCGGGCACAGGCAGCGTCTCGCGGCCCTTCTTGCTGACGATGCGCGGCGCCATGATCGCCTTCTCGACCTTGGTCGAGCCGCAGGCCGGGCATTCCACCAGCTTGCGCTTCACCTGAGAGTCGTAGGCCGAGGAGCTCTGAAACCAGCTTTCGAACGAATGATCACGCTCGCAGCGCAGCGCATAGCGGATCATGCCGAGCCCCGCACGAGGTGCAGATAGTCCGGTCCGCCCTTGGGATCGGCGATACCGAACCGGCGGCCGTGCTGCAGGGAAGGAATGGTCTGGCGCACGCTCTCGACCCTGGAGGGATCGATGCGCGCCAGGATGACGCCGGGCTCGACGCCGCCCTCGGCGAGGATCTCGCCCCAGGGATCGATGATCAGCGAATGGCCGAAGGTCTCGCGCTTGTTCTCGTGCAGGCCGCATTGCGCGGCGGCGAACACGAAGCAGCCGGTCTCGATGGCGCGGGCGCGCAGCAAGGTGTGCCAGTGGGCCTCGCCGGTCTTGCGGGTGAACGCCGAGGGCACGCTGATGAACGACGCGCCGCTCTCGGCGAGCGCGCGATACAGCGCCGGAAAGCGGACGTCGTAGCAGATCGTCAGGCCCAGCCGGCCCCACGGCAGATCCGAGATCACCGCCGTTTCGCCCGGCTGATAGTTCGCGGACTCGCGATAGCTCTCACCGCCCGGCAGGTCGATGTCGAACATGTGGATCTTGTCGTAGCTCGCCAGCACCTGGCCGTCGGGCCCGATCAGGAACGAGCGGTTCACGGCCTTCTCGGCCGAGAAGCGCAGCGCCAGCGATCCGATGTGCAGATGGATGTTCAGCTCCTTGGCGAGCGCGCGATAGGCCTTCAGCGAGGGATCTTCCTCCTCGCTCTTGAGCTGCTCGAACAGCGCCGTCCGGTTGAGCTGCATCATGTTGCTCACTTCCGGCGTCTGGACGTATTGCGCGCCCTGCGCGACCGCTTCCCGGATCAGCCTGGTGCCCTGCTCGAGGCTCGGCTCGGGCAACAGCGCGGTGCGCATCTGCACCATGGCGGCGGTAAAGCTGCGGTCGTTGCTCATGATGTCGCCTTGTCTCCAGCCAGCATGGCGTCGAGCCTGCCCTCGCGATCGAGCGCATAGAGATCGTCGCAGCCGCCGATATGGGTCTTGCCGATGAAGATCTGCGGGAAGGTCGAGCCCGGGCCAACGCGATCATACATCTGCTGCCGGACGTTCGGATCCTTGCCCGCGTCGTATTCGGTGAAAGGGACGTTCTTGCGGGTCAGGAGCGATTTGGCGGCCGTGCAGTAGCCGCACCCCGGACGGGTATAGATTTCGATCGCAGCGGTCATGTCGCGCTCAGCTGTTGCGGAAGTATCGGATTATATGGGAGCGCGGGGCGCATCGACAACCCGGGCGAAGACCAGCACGCTGACCTCCGCCGCCTTGGCCCGCAGCAGCGCGCGGGCGCACGCGTCCACTGTCGCGCCGGTGGTCAGCACGTCGTCGACGATGACGACGCGGCGGCCCTGCACGTCGTGCAGGCGGTCTGAAGATACCTGGAATGCGCCCTGCACATTGCTGGCGCGCTGGGTGCGCGACAGGCCGACCTGCTGTTCAGTGGCGCGGACCCGTCGCAGCGTATCGCCGCTCATCCGGACGCCGCTCGACCGTGCGATCACCCGCGCCAGCGCGCCCGACTGGTTGTAGCGGCGGGAAAAGCCGCGCCGCCAATGCAGCGGCACGGGGACCAGGAGATCGGCATCGGCCAGCAGCTCGTGGCCGGCCCGGGTCATCCAGCGCCCCATGATCGGCGCCAGATCGGTGCGGTCCTGATATTTCAGTGCATGAACCAGCGTGCTCGCCACGTCGTCATAGCGGACGGCGGCGCGCGCCCGCGCATAGGCCGGCGGAGCGGCGATCGCCTCCATCGAGAGCAATTCGGGACCGGGATCGTAGACGAAGGGAATGCCGAGCTTTGGGCAATAAGGCCGCTCGATGAACGACAGCTTGCCCCAGCACGCGGCGCAGACGCCCTCGCCATCGACCGGCTCGCGGCAGGCGATGCACAGGGTTGGCAGCGCGATGTCGAGTGTGAGCTTTGCCAGATGGCCGCAGGCGCTGCGCGCGGCGCTGGCCATGACCCGGAGTTGTCCGAGGCGGATGGGAGCAAGGCTGAGGCTCATGGGTTGAGGCTAGCCGCGCGGCCGGTCCGGCTCAAGCGGTGCATTGCCCGTTTCCGAGGATCGGCGTAACCAGCCGCCATGACACAGCCCGCCACCGCTCCCGTTCTGTTCGACCGTTCTCTGCTGGCGCTCAGGCAGCGGCGCGCGTCGAGGTCGCCGGAGACCTTCCTGCTCGAGCGCGTCGCCGAGGACCTCGCCGACCGTCTCGCCGCGGTGAACCGGTCTTTCCAATCGGCCGCCGACATCTGGACGCCGGGCAATGGCCTGACGCCTGATCTGAGCGGACAGGTTGCGCAGTTCGCGCATATCGCTTCACCCGATACGGCCAACGAGATGCTGCCGTTGCAGCCGCAATCGCTCGATCTCGCGGTCTCGGCGCTGGCGTTCCAGTTCGTCAACGATCTCCCAGGCTTGCTGGTGCAAATCCGCCGCGCCCTGCGGCCCGATGGTCTGTTGCTCGCCGCCATGATCGGCGGCGACACGCTGACGGAGCTCCGGCAGAGTTTCGCGGCGGCGGAAGCCGAATGCGAGGGCGGCGTGTCGCCGCGGGTCGCGCCGTTCGCCGATCTGCGCGACATCGGCGGCCTGCTGCAGCGGGCCGGCTTCGCGTTACCGGTGACGGATGTCGACCGCGTCGTGGTGCGCTACGCCAGCGCCTTCGGGCTGATGCAGGATCTCCGCCGCATGGGCGCGGCCAATAACCTTGTCGAGCGCCGCCGCACGCCGCTCCGTCGTGCCACGCTGCTGCGCATGGTCGAACTCTATGCCGAACGCTTCGCCGACCCCGACGGCCGCATCCGCGCCACCTTCGACATCATCTGGATCTCGGGCTGGGCGCCCCATGAAAGCCAGCAGAAGCCGCTGAAGCCAGGCTCGGCGACGGCGAGCCTGGAGGCGGCGGTGAGGCGCGCGCCAGGCGCAGGGCGCGATGAGTAACACCACTCGTCATCGCCGGGCTTGACCCGGCGATCCATCGCTCTTGGAAGAGGATGGATGCGCGGGCCTTCGCCGCGCCGAAGGGGCTACGGCCCCGCAGGCGGGTCAAGCCCGCGCATGACGAGGCGGGGCGTGACGCCCCCGGCCTCACATCAATAGATCGATCAAATGCGGCAGCAGCGGAATGTCCGCCGGCGGCATCGGGTAGTCGCGCAGCTTGTTCGGTCGCACCCAGGCCAATTTCTGGCCCTCGCGCGCGGTCACCACGCCTTCCCAGCGCCGGCAGATGTAAAGCGGCATCAGCAGGTGGAACGTCTCATAGGCGTGACTGGCGAAGGTCAGCGGCGCCAGGCAGGTCTCGCGCACGGTGATGCCGAGCTCCTCGTCGAGCTCGCGGATCAGGCTGGCCTCCGGACGCTCGCCCGGTTCGAGCTTGCCGCCAGGAAATTCCCACAAGCCGGCGAGCGTCTTGCCGGGCGGCCGCTGCGCCAGCAGCACGCGATTGTCGGTGTCGACCAGAGCGCAGGCGACGACGAGCGTGAGTTTGAAATCGGTCATCTGATGCAGTCGGGCGGGAAGGGCGGTTTACTCAGCGTTAACCCATTCGTGCCCGCGCCGCAAACATGGTGGAACTCAATGGAACCTTATGGAACCCGATCAATCTGTCTTTAACGGGAACCCTTGTCTCTGGCGGTTCAATTCTCTTGAGGACCCCGCTCGCATGGACCGGCTGCTACGCTACCTCCGCAAGTTCGGACACGACCAGCGCGGCAACATTGCCGTCCTCTTTGCAATCGCTTGCGTGCCCGTTCTGGCGTTCGTCGGAGCCGGGATCGACTATTCGATGGCCAACAAGCTCAGGACCAAGCTGCAAATGGCGATCGATGAGGCCGTGCTCGCGGGCGTCGCCGCCGGCAAGGCCGCACTCGATTCGGGGGCAACGCAGGCCGCGGCCATTGCCATGGCCCAGGCGGCATCCTCCTCCTACTTCACCGGCAATACGGCGAAAATCGACGCCACCCCGACCATCAACTTCACGACCATGGGCCGCACCCTGTCCGGGACGGGATCTGCGACCAGCGTGATGAACACGTCCTTCATGCGACTGGTCGGCTTTCCGACCATGACCCTGAACGCCAGCTCCGCCTCGTCGGCGACGATGCAGCCTTATCTGAACGTCTATCTTCTGGTCGACATCTCGTCGTCGATGCTGCTGCCCGCAACGCAAGCCGGCATCACCCAGATGAGAAACGGCACGGGCTGCGCGCTGGCCTGCCACGAGACGACGAACGGAACAGACTCGTACAGCTACGCGCTGAAGAACAACGTGCTGCTTCGCTATCAGGTGGTCAATCAGGGCGTGCAGAATCTCTTGACCTATCTGAACAGCAGCGCGGTCTACAAGAATTACGTCAAGGTAGGCCTGTGGTCGTTCGACAATCAGCTCACGCAGCTGTCCTCGCTGACGTCCAGCTTCTCCTCGGTTGCAGCCAACTTTCCGGCGCCGGGTCTCGCCTACAACGACGCCGCGGCAGCCACGCCGTTCGACAGCCTGATCGGGAGCTTTGTCTCCAGCGTCGGGACGGCTGGCGATGGCAGCACGTCGGCCACTCCGCAGAAGCTGGTGATCATTGCCACTGACGGCGTCAACGATCCGACCAGGGCCTGGACCTCGCAGACCTCGCTGCGGTCGCAGGTGCGGGTGTTCAACACGGCCTTCTGCAACACGTTCAAGAGCAACGGCGTGACGGTCGCAATCATCAACACCCCTTATTATCCGATGACGTGGGATTGGGGGTACAACGCGACTCTCGGCCAGCCCGGCAGCCTTGGTGGCGCCACGCGCGTCGATGATATCCCGATCGCGCTGAAATCTTGCGCCGGCAGCAACTTCATCATCGCCTCCGATGTCGCCACCATTCAGAACGCGTTCACGACCCTGTTCAACAAGGCCTCGCCGGTCCGGCTGACCAATTGACGGGTTCGTCCCCGGCGCCCGCCGCGGTCGAGGGTCTGCTGATATTTACGCGCGCTTAACCGAGCGCCACGTCGGTCCGTGTTTCCACGGACCGGATAAGCGAAGCTTAATGGCTCGCGCTGCATTTTTGGCCACTTGCGGCAGTGCTTTAACCGCCCGTTAGGCTTCGTCCATGCGCAGCTTGTCTCTCCTCCTTTCCCGTTTCCGTCGCAATGCCGGCGGCAATGTCGCCGTGACCTTTGCGATCGTCTGCGTCCCCGTGATCACGGCGGTCGGCTGCGGCGTGGACTACAGCCGCACCAATCAGATGCGCGCCAAGCTGCAGGCGGCGGTGGACGCCGCCTCGGTCGGGGCGGTGTCGCGGACCTCGCCGGCGTTCATCGCCGCCGGAGCGATGACGACGGATGGCGTCATCGCCGCCGGAAACGACGATGCGCGGAAGATCTTCAACGGCAACATGTCCGGCACCACGGGCTATACGCTGGACAGCCTGACGCCGGAGGTGAAGAAGACCGGCTCGGTGCTCACCGCCACGGTCTCGTTCTCGGCGACGGTGCCGACGCTCTTCATGAGCATCGTCGGATACAAGACGATGTCGCTGCAGGGATCGTCGACGGCAAAGGCTTCGATGCCGAAATACATCGATTTCTATTTGCTGCTGGACAATTCGCCATCGATGGGCGTGGCGGCCACGCCCGCCGACGTCACCAAGATGGTCAGTGCGACGTCGGACAAATGCGCCTTCGCCTGCCACGACTACAACGACGCCAACAACTACTACAATCTGGCCAAGACGCTCGGGGTCACCACCCGTATTGACGTGCTGCGCAGCGCCACGCAGCAACTGATGGACACCGCGCAGCAGACGCAGACCTACTCGAACCAGTTCCGCATGGCGATCTATGATTTCGGCGCGTCGTCGAAGACGATCGGATTGCGCGCGCTGTTCGCGCTGTCGTCGAGCCTGACCAGCGCCAAGAGCGCCGCCGGAAACATCGACCTGATGGGCGTCTACGGCAACAATGATTCGTTCACGGCCGACAAGGACACGCCGTACACGACCGCTCTTCCGGCCATCAACAACGAGATTGCGACCCCGGGAGACGGCACCTCGGGCTCGCCGCTGAAATATCTGTTCTTCGTCTCCGACGGCGTCGCCGACGAGAGCAATGCCGCCTGCCTGAAGCCGAAGGCCAGCGGCAACCGCTGCCAGTCGCCGATCAATCCGGCGTTGTGCACGGCGCTGAAGAACCGCGGGATCAAGATCGCCGTGCTCTACACGACTTATCTGCAGCTGCCGACCAACAGCTGGTACATGAGCTGGATCGACCCCTTCAACAAGGGGCCGTTCGGACCATCGCCGAACAGCGAGATCGCGCAGAACATGCAGGCCTGCGCGTCGGACGGCTTCTACTTCGAGGTCTCGCCGACGCAAGGCATCGCGGACGCGATGAATGCGCTGTTCAAGAAGGCCGTGGCGGACGCGCGTATTGCCGGTTGATCGCGAGGCGGCCGCTCGAGAGCGCGCAGGCCCTGCGCGCTCCGTCGCTGGCCGACGGCGTCAGGAGCGGTAGTCGCCGTTGATCGCGACATACTCTTTGGTGAGGTCGCAGGTCAGCACGCGGTCGCGGCCCTTGCCCAGCCCAAGCGCAACCTTGATCTGGATGGTCTGCGCCCTCATGGCCTCCGAGACCTCCTTCTCGTCATAAGACGGATCGCGCGCGCCCTTCGACGCCACGCGGATGCCGTTGAACGAGATCGACAGCTTGTCGCGATCGGCCGGCTCGCCGGCTTTGCCGACCGCCATCACGACGCGGCCCCAATTGGCGTCCTCGCCGGCGATCGCGGTCTTCACCAGCGGCGAGTTGGCGATCGACATCGCGATCCTGCGCGCCGACTGTTTGGTCTTGGCGCCCTCGACGATGATCTCGACCAGCTTGCGCGCGCCCTCGCCGTCGCGCGCCACCTGCTCGGCGAGATTGGCGAGCACGGCGTTGAACGCCTTCACGAAGGCCTTGGCGGCGGGATCGCTGATCCGGCTGATCTTCGTCGCGCCTTTGGCCGCGGCGGCGCCGGTGGCGAAGGCGAGCAGCGTGTCCGAGGTCGAGGTGTCGCCATCGATCGTCACGGCGTTGAAGGTGTCCTCGACGCCGGCCTTGAGCAGCGCCTGCAGCGCCGGCGCCGTGATCGGCGCATCGGTGAAGATGAAGGACAGCATCGTCGCCATGTCGGGCGCGATCATGCCGGCGCCCTTGGCCATGCCGTTGATCGTCACCTTGGCCTTGCCGAGCTTGACGGTGGCGGTCGCGACCTTGGGGAAGGTGTCGGTGGTCATGATGGCGCGCGCCGCGCCCATCCAGTCCTCCGGCGCGGCGGTGCCGGCGAGGCCTTCGAGCACGCCGTCGAACTTGGTGGCGTCGAGCGGCTCGCCGATCACGCCGGTCGAGGCCAGGAAGATCTCGTCCTGCTTGCAGCCGACCGCCTTGGCGGCGATCGACGCCGTCAGCGCCGTCGACTGCTTGCCGGTCTTGCCGGTGAAGGCGTTGGCGTTGCCGGAATTGACGACCAGCGCGCGCGCCTTGCCGCCCTTCAGCTTGGCGCGGCACCATTCGACCGGGGCCGAGGGGCATTTCGACTTGGTGAACACGCCGGCGACGGTGGTGCCGGGATCGAGCAGCGCCAGCAGCACGTCGGTGCGGTTCTTGTAGCGGATGCCGGCCGCGGCGGTCGCGAGCCTCACGCCGGCGAGCGCCGGCATGTCGGGGACGTCGGTCGGGGCGAGCGGGGAGACGGCAGAGGACATCGGAGTAGCTTCCGGCAGGATGGCGGGAAGCGCTCTGTATCATCCTCATCAAGCTTGTGGGAGGGGATGTGCCCTCACACTCAGTCGTCATCCCCGCGAAAGCGGGGATCCATAACCACAGGGTGAAGTGACGATCCGCGGTACCGGCCGCGTGCCCATTTCCAACATCACGCGGTATGGGTCCCGGCTCAAGGCCGGGACGACACCTTTTGTGACGCGGCGGTTAAGGCAATCTAACAAATCAGTGACGAGTCGCCGCGCAGAAGCTAACCGCTTACTTCTTCGCCGGCTCGGCCGGCTTCGCGTCCGCCGGCTTGGCGGCGTCGGCGGCCGGCTTGTCCAGGCGCTCGATCTTGGCCGCCTCGCGCAGCTTGCCGACGTAATCGGCCTGGGCCTTGCGGGTGACGTAGGTCTCGATCTGGCTCTTGACCTGCTCGAACTCCGGCGGCTTGCGGTTGCGCTTCTCTTCGACCTTGATGATGTGCCAGCCGAACTGGGTCTTCACCGGATCCGAGATCTTGCCCGGCTCCATGCTGAACGCCACGTTGGCGAATTCCGGCACCATCTGCTCCTTGGTGAAGAAGCCCAGGTCGCCGCCATCCGACGCGCCGGGGTCCTTGGATTTCTTCTTGGCGAGCTCGGCGAAATCGGCGCCCTTGGCCAGTTCGGCCTTGACGGCCTTGGCCTCGTCCTCGGTCTCGACGAGGATGTGGCGCGCATGCACCTCCTGCTCGCCGCCGATCTGCTTGGAGGCCTCCTCATAGACCTTCTTCATCGCGTCCGGCGTGGTCGCGGCCTTGCCCTCGCTGGCGAGCAGGCTGTCCATCAGCAGGCGGTTGCGGGTGAAAGCGAGGCGCTTCTTGAAGTCCTCGCTTTCGGCGACCTTCTTGTCCTCGGCCGCCTTCGACACGAGCTTCATGTCGATCAGGAACGACAGCACGTTCTCGTCCTTGGTCGCCGGGTCCATCTGGGCGAGGCTCGGACCAAGCTCCTCCTCCGCGAGCGCGACGTCGCTCTTGCGGATTTCGGCACCGTTCACCTTGGCCAGCACCGGGTTGGCATCGTCGGCGGCGCGCGCGGGGGCGACCAGCAGGGACAATGCGAGACTGCCGGCAAGAGCGGTGGCAAGGCCGAAGTGCAGGCCGGTTTTCGTAACCGGGAACGACGTGGTCATGGAAAATCCTTGGTTTGAAGAGGGGCTCGAGGGGCATTACCTCTGGGCGGCCGGGACACTCGCCCAATCGCGGTGCCTTGGCAACGCGAAAAGTCTGTCAATTTCGTGAAATCGGCGACAGGTTGCGGGCCGATCTCCCGCCGCCGGGCGCCGTTGACAACGTTCCCCCCCAGCCATATCTCTGCCCTGTCGCTCCAAGGCGATAGCGCTTATTTTGCTGCGTTTTTGGCCGTTGACCCCTGGTCTGCTCGTCTCCCGCTCATCTGGCGGCCGCCGCCCTGGCGCCGAAGTCGAGCTTGGCGCGTGTGCTGCGGTGCATCACGCCGGGAACAGCAAAGCCAAAGCATGAGTTACGGCTGCAACGCAGACCCACAAAGGCAGGATTTCAGCAATGATCGGCGCGCTCGCCCGTAAGCTTTTCGGCTCATCCAACGACCGCCGCGTCAAGGGCTACCAGTCCCGCGTCAACGCGATCAACGCGCTGGAGCCGGAGCTCGCCAAGCTGACCGACGAGCAGCTCAAGGCGCGCACCACGGAATTCAAGCAGCAGCTCGCCGACGGCAAGACGCTCGACGACCTCCTGGTCCCAGCCTTCGCCACCGTCCGCGAGGCTTCCAAGCGCACCCTCGGCCAGCGTCATTTCGACGTCCAGCTGATCGGCGGCATGGTGCTGCACGAGGGCGACATCGCCGAGATGAAGACCGGCGAAGGCAAGACCTTGGTGGCCACGCTCGCGGTCTATCTGAACGCGCTCGCCGGCAAGGGCGTCCACGTCGTGACGGTGAATGATTACCTTGCCCGCCGCGACGCCGGCTGGATGAGCCAGATCTACGGTTTCCTGGGCCTCACCACCGGCGTGATCGTCCATGGCCTCGACGATGCCGAGCGCAAGGCGGCCTATGCCTGCGACATCACCTACGGCACCAACAACGAATACGGCTTCGACTATCTGCGCGACAACATGAAGTACCGGCTGGAGGAGATGGTCCAGCGCGGCCACTTCTTCGCCATCGTCGACGAGGTCGACTCCATCCTGATCGACGAGGCCCGCACCCCGCTGATCATCTCCGGCCCGCTCGACGACCGCTCGGATTTCTACAACACCATCGACACCTTCGTGCCGAAGCTCGACAAGACCGACTACGAGGTCGACGAGAAGCAGCGCACGGTGACCTTGACCGAAGCCGGCATGGAGAAGATCGAGACTCTGCTGCGCGACGCCGGCCAGCTCAAGGGCGAGTCGCTGTACGACGTCGAGAACGTCTCCGTCGTGCACCACATCAACCAGGCGCTGCGCGCCCACACGCTGTTCACCCGCGACAAGGACTACATCGTCCGCGACGGCGAGGTCGTGATCATCGACGAGTTCACCGGCCGCATGATGCCGGGCCGGCGCTATTCGGAAGGCCTGCACCAGGCGCTCGAGGCCAAGGAGCACCAGCCGGTGCAGCCCGAGAACCAGACCTTGGCCTCGATCACCTTCCAGAACTACTTCCGCATGTACGAGAAGCTCGCCGGCATGACCGGCACGGCCGCCACCGAGGCGGACGAGCTGTTCGACATCTACAAGCTCGAGGTCGTGGAGATCCCGACCAATTTGCCGGTCGCCCGTCTCGACGAGGATGACGAGGTCTACCGCACCCAGCAGGAGAAATATGCCGCGATCCTCGCGGAGATCGAGCGCGCCAATTCGCGGCTGCAGCCGGTGCTGGTCGGCACGGCGTCGATCGAGAAGTCCGAGGTGCTCGCCGCCTATCTCAAGCAGCACGGCTATAAGCAGATCGATTTCGGCAGCGAGCGCGCGCTCGACAAGCTGTATGCCGCCGCCCGCGCCGGCAAGCCGGCAAAGCTGTTCGCGGTGCTGAACGCGCGCTTCCACGAGCAGGAAGCCTATATCGTGGCCGAGGCCGGCGTGCCCGGCGCGATCACGATCGCCACCAACATGGCCGGCCGCGGCACCGACATCAAGCTCGGCGGCTCGCTGGAGATGCGCATCCAGCAGGAGACCGCCGGGATCACCGACGAGGCTGAGAAGGCCGCCAAGATCGAGCAGATCAAGGCCGACATCGCCCGCTTCCGCGAGATCGTGCTGAAGGCCGAGGAGACGGTCGAGATCGAGCCCGCCAAGGGCTCCAAGCCGGCCAAGACCGTGACCAAGCCGGGCGGCCTCTACATCATCGGCTCCGAGCGCCACGAATCCCGCCGGATCGACAACCAACTGCGCGGCCGCTCCGGCCGACAGGGCGACCCCGGCCGCTCGAAATTCTTCCTGTCGCTCGAAGACGACCTGATGCGCATCTTCGGCTCCGACCGGCTCGACAGCATGCTGACGCGCCTCGGCCTGAAGGAAGGTGAGGCGATCATCCATCCCTGGATCAACAAGGCGCTGGAGAAGGCGCAGCAGAAGGTCGAGGCGCGCAACTTCGACATCCGCAAGAACCTGCTCAAGTTCGACAACGTCCAGAACGACCAGCGCAAGGTGATCTTCGACCAGCGCGTCGAGCTGATGCAGGACGAGAGCGTGGTCGAGACCATCACGGACATGCGCCACGCCTTCATCGACGACCTCGTCAGCAAGCACGTGCCCGAGCATGCCTATGCCGAGCAGTGGGACGTGGCCGGCCTGAAGGACGAGCTCAAGCGCGTGCTCGACCTCGACCTGCCGGTTGACGCCTGGGCCAAGGAAGAGGGCATCGCCGACGAGGAACTGCTGAAGCGCATCGAGACCCATGCCGACGAGCGGATGGCCGCCAAGGTCGCGCAATGGGGCCCCGACGTGATGCGCTACGTCGAGAAGACCATTCTGCTGCAGACGCTAGACCATCTCTGGCGCGAGCACCTCATCATGCTCGACCATCTGCGCCAGGTCATCGGCCTGCGCGGCTATGGCCAGCGCGACCCGTTGCAGGAGTACAAGTCGGAGGCCTTCACGCTGTTCGAGGCGATGATCGCGCATCTGCGCGAGGCGGTCACCGCGCAGCTGATGCGCGTCGAGATCGTGCCGCCGGAAGAGCAGCAGCAGACGCTGCCGCCGATGCAGGCCCACCACGCCGACCCCAACACCGGCGAGGACGAGATGGCCTTCGCCAACGTCTCCCTGGTGCCGTCCTCAGGCGCCGCGCCGGTCCCGGCCGAGGCGCGCAATCCGAAGGACCCCACGACGTGGGGCAAGGTCGGCCGCAACGAGGACTGCCCCTGCGGCAGCGGCAAGAAGTACAAGCACTGCCACGGAAGGTACGCGTAAGCGGCGAACCCGGCAGTATCTACATCGTCATGCGAGCGTCAGCGACGTGTCCGCCGAAGCGTGCCGCAACGACGCTGTTGCACGAGCTGCGCGCCAAAATCACCGCTGTCGTCCCTGCGAACGCAGGGACCCATAACCACAGGATCACGTGACGAAGCAGAGCTGGTCGCTCCAGCCTGCCTCCTCTCGTCCGCCGGTGGTTATGGATCCCCGCGTTCGCGGGGACGACACCCTTTGCGGAGCGCGATTCCGGCACACACCGCGCTGTCATCCCGGCGAACGCCGGGATCCGTAACCATCCGCCTGAGTGTCGAGCGCGGTGACCGCTCCAGCCTGTCGCGCCACATCCCTGTTGAAGGTCAATGCTCAACAACGGTCGCGTGGCGCTTTGCCTGCCCGTGGCTGGGCCGCTTCCAACCCGACATCCATTTGCGAATCCGCGCCACCGAGCGTTGTACCGCGCCGGTCTTGATCTCGCTCGAGCACACGGCAGCCGTCAGCGCAGCGTTGATCTCGCGGCCGACGTCGGAGGTCTGGTCCTCCTCGCCGAGCTTCGTGAACATGATGATGTCGGCGCCCGCTTTCACGGCGTCCCCCGCGGCGGAGGCCGGCGGCTTGGCGTCGAGAATCGCCTTCATGGCGAGGTCGTCGGTCATGACCACGCCGTCATAGCCGAGCTCGCGGCGCAGCAGGCGGTCGATCGCATGACCCTCGCTTTGGGTGGCGACCCCGCCCCAGCGGCTGATATTGGCGAGGTGCCCGACCATGATCGCTCCAGCCAGCCCGTTCCGCATCAGCTGCCTGTACGGCTTCAACTCTGCGGGCGACCAGGTGGTGGTGACGTCGGCAAGGCCGGCGTGGCTGTCGGCGGTCGACGAGCCATGCCCCGGAAAATGCTTGAGCACGGTCAGGATGCCCTGCTTGCGGTGCGCCTGCACGAAGGCCGCGGCATAGCGGACGACGGTGTCGGGCTCGCTGCCATAGCTGCGTTGCCGCTGGCCGATGATCGGGTTCGCGGGATTGGTGTTGAGGTCGACCACCGGCGCGAGGTTGACGTTGATGTGCAGCGTCGCGAGCTTCGCGGCGAGCGCGGCGTAGGTCTCACGCGCGGCCGCCACGGAGCCGCGGGCGATCTCCGCGGCCGACGGCGTCGCGGCCAAACCGATGCTGGGGCCGAGCCGCTCCACCGTGCCGCCCTCGTCGTCGATGGCGATGAACGGAGGCACCGCGCATTTGCAGGCTCGAATCCGCTCGATCATTCCCACGAGATCATCCCGCGTGCCGACATTGCGGCCGAGGATGACGACGCCGCCGATCAGACCCTCTTCGAGATCGGCCAGGAGCTGCTGAAATCCGGCATCGGATGGCTTGGTGCCGAAGAACCCGGCCATGATCATCGGGCCGACGAGTTGCGAGGTCGCGGCCCTGTTGCTGCACTCGGCGGCAAGGCCGGCCCGGAGCGACAGCACGAGCAGCGGAACGGCAAGGGACAGTCTGCCCCATCGCCGCAGCGTGGCGATCGCGCTGGGCAGCTGTCTCGATGGCGGGCTCGTGCGCACCGGTTCGGACCGCGCGGTTGACAGGGAGAGCTCAGATCGCCGCCACGCGATCGATGCGCGCGCCCTCGGCGATCGTCCGCGGCGCTGTGTTGAGCTGCTCGATCGCAAAGCCGGCCGCCTTCTTGTAGCCAGCCATGAACGCCTCGCGCTCGGCCGGCGGGATCACCTCGTCGATGTCCGTGAAGGTGCCGCCGCAGCGCTCGTCGACCAGATTGAGCAGGCCGAACGGGCCGGCGCCGCGATTGCGCAGGATGACCTGGGAGATCGGGCCGCACAGCTTGTCGTCATAGGCGGCGAGCGCTGCCGGCGTCACGCCGTGCGCCAGCAGCATGGTGCCGAGCACGCGGGCGTCGACGATCGCCTGGCTCGCGCCGTTGGAGCCGGTCGGATACATCGCATGCGCGGCGTCGCCCATCAGCGCCACCGGCCCGTCGACCCAGGTCGGCACGGGATCGCGGTCGATCATCGGATTCTCATAGGCGCCGTCGGCGCCGGCGATCAGCGCGGGCACGTCAAGCCAGTCATAGGTCCACCCCGCGAAGTGATGCGCGAACTCGCTGACCGGCACCTGCCGGAACCAGCCGGTCTGCTTCCAGCCCTCGGTGTTGTCCATCGTCACCTCGGCGATCCAGTTGATCAGCGCGAGGCCCGTCTTCGGGTCGGGATGCGAGATCGGATAGACCACCACGCGGTGGCGGTGGGTGCCGAGGCCGACGAAGGACGATCCCGTGCGCATCGGCTTCGCCCAGGTGACGCCACGCCACATCACGGCGCCGCCCCAATGGATCGGCGGCTGCGTCGGGTGCATCTGCGCGCGCACCGCCGAATGGATGCCGTCGGCGCCGATCAGGAGCCGTCCCTGCTGCTCGGAGCGCGAGCCGTCGGCATGTTCGACGCGCGCCGTCACCGTGCCGTCGGCGTTCTTCTCATAGCCCGCGACGCGGCTACCGAGCCGCACCGTCGCAGCGCCGGCCCGTTGCACCAGCCGGCTGTACAGCAGCATGTGCAGCTTGCCGCGATGCACGGCATATTGCGGCCAGTTATAGCCGGCGAGCAGCCCGCGCGGCTCGGAATAGACGTCGTTGCCGTTCAGCCCGACCAGCGCCCATTCCTGCGCGGGTACGCCGACCTCATCGAGATCGTCGGCGCCGACGCCGAGGTCGTAGAGCTCTCGCACTGCATTGGGCTGCAGGTTGATGCCGACCCCGAGCGGCCGCATCTCGCGCACGCTCTCATAGACCACGCAGGGCACGCCGATCTGCTGCAGGGTCAGCGCGGTGGCGAGGCCGCCAATGCCGCCGCCGGCGATGATGACAGGAAGCTCGGTCATGGGCATGGGTCCGTCACGCGTGAACTCAAGAGAAACCGCAGAGAGAGGCCGAAAAGGGGATGCAGGCACGGCGTTTGCTGCGTGTGCGGATCGCCTCCCCTCGATGCCTCCTGGCCCGCCTTTTCGGCTGGTCTCATGGTAAAGGCCTAGTTCAGAAGGGCAGCGGAAACAAGAGGAATGGGCATGACGCGCCGGCGTGGTAGACTGGTGCCATGCAGTCCTTGTCTCTGTCCCTCTGCGCGGCTCTCCTGCTCTGCGGCATCGACTGCCCGGCCCTCGCGTTCGACATCGAGGCGCATCGCGGCGGGCGCGCGCTTCATCCGGAGAACACGCTGCAGGCGTTCACGATCGCGCTGGCGCTTCGCGTAGACACGCTCGAACTCGACGTTGGGGTCACCCGCGACGGCGTGCTGTGGTCTCGCACGAACGGCGGCTCAATCCCGATCTCGCCCGCGATGCCCTCGGCAATTACGTAGCCCCGCCCGGGCCGCTGCTGATCGATCTGCCGCTCGCAGAGGTACAGTCCTACGATGTCGGGCAGATCAGGCCGGGCAGCGAATATGCCAAGCAGTTTCCGTTCCAGCAGGTGCTGGCCGGAAACGTGCCACCACCCCGAATTGCGACGTTGAAGCAGGTCATCGATCTCGTCAGGCGCTCCCGCAACGACCAGGTGCGTCTCAACATCGAGACCAAGCTTGATCCCGCCTTTCCCGACGAAGCGCCGGATCCCCAGCGTTTCGTCAGCCTGCTGCTCGATCTGATCGCGGCCGAACACGTCGCCGACCGGGTCATGATCCAGTCATTCGACTGGCGCACCCTGCAACTGGTGCAGCAGCGCGCGCCTCAAATCCCCACGGTCTACTTGTCGCGCGTAGGCGGCAAGACGCCGACAGTGTCATTGACCGAATCGACGCGCTGGACCGCCGGATTCAATCCCGCCGATCACGGCGGCTCGCTGCCGCGCACGATTCACGCGGCCGGCGGCAGGGTGTGGTCGCCGTACTACACCGAGGTCACGCCGGAGCTGGTCAGCGAGGCGCACGGGCTCGGTCTTCAGGTGGTGGTGTGGACCGTCAACAAGCGCTAGGACATGGCTCAACTGATCGACATCGGGGTCGACGGCATCATCTCCGATTGGCCGAGCCTGCTGCGTCGTGTTGCGGTCGACAAAGGATTGGCAAAGCCGCTCATATTGGATGTCGAACGGCTGGGGCCGGGCATTCCGATCAAATAAATGGCGCCCTCAATCTCCACGTCATCATGAGCCCGGGCATGACGGAGCAACGAACTGACTTGATCGTTTGTTGCGACGGCGATCTATCTCCCATGAGGCGCCGCGCGCCAGGAGCCTAGACGGAGGATGATGCGTCCGCCGCTCACCCCATCACCACCTCATGCCGGATCACGAACGGCGCCAGCAGCGTATGCACCTCGTTCTCGATCGCCTCGCGTTGCTCGGCCGGCACATTCCGCAAGGTCACCGTGGCGAGGCTGCCGTGGCTGCCATGGGCGCCGACCTTGACGCTGCAATCGATGCCGCGGTCGGTGAGCTGCGACAGGACCTTGGTGAACACGCGCGTCGCGGCGTCCCAGCGCAGCTGCGGCTTGAACACCTTGCCGACGCCCGTCACCGGCATCGGATCGATCGGGATGATCTGCACCGGCACCGCCGCGCGCTCCGGGGTGCGGGCGCGCACCCAGTCCTCCAATTCGCCCGGCTGCACCGAGGCGCCCGGCTTCAGCTGCACATAGCCGATCGGCAGCTCGCCGGCATAGGCGTCGGGCTGGCCGACCACGGCGGCGAAGCCGACGGCGGCATGCTGGAACAGGATCTCCTCGATCGGAGCCGGGTCGATGTTGTGGCCGCCGCGGATCACGAGGTCCTTGGCGCGGCCGGTGATCCACAGGAAGCCGTCGGCGTCGAGCCGGCCGAGATCGCCGGAATTGACCCAATGGCCGTCGATGAAGGCGCCCTTGTTGTGCGCCTCGTCGAGATAGCCGGAGAACACGCCGGGCCCGGCCATGATGACGACGCCGATCTCGTCCACGGCGCAGTCGCGCTCGTAGCGCCCGTCGGCGTCGAGCTTGACGATGCGCACCTTCGCGTAAGGCAGCGGCAGGCCGACCGAGCCGAGCCGGATCGGCTGGTCGGCATAGGCCATGGTGTGCACGCTCGACGTCTCGGTCATGCCGTAGACCTCGATGACCGGCAGCTTCAGCCGGTCCATGATCGCCTGGCCGACCGCGACCGGAATCGCCGAGCCGCCGCCCGCGGCATAGCGCAGGCTGGAGATGTCGGCGCGGCCTCGCGGCACCGCGAGCGTCGCGGCGAGCACTGTGGGCACGCTCGACAAGGTCTCCGGCTTGTACTTCTCGACCAGGCCCCAGATGTTGCGCACCGCATTCGGATTGCGCCAGCCGGCGCCGGAGAGCACCACCAAGCTGCCGCCCGCGGACAGCGTCTGCAGCGCCTGTGTCAGCGAGCCGCCGACGTGAAACAGCGGCATGCCGAACAGCAGCGTGCCGCCGGGCTTCGCCTTCAACAGCAGGTTGACCCCCCAGGCCTGGTAGACCTGGTTGCCGTGGCTGTGCCGCACCAGCTTCGGCGTGCCCGTGGTGCCGCCGGTGTGGAAATAGGCCGCGGTGTCGCTGGCCTTGATCTGCCGGCCGCTGACGAGATGATCGCCCGGCTGTGGCTTGATTAGGTCGCCCCAGGCGTGAACACCGTTGGCCGGATCGCCGCCGCCGCCATGGACCTGCACGATCGCCTTGAGGTGCTTGAGGCCGCCGCGGACCTTCTCGACCTTCTGCCAGATGTCGGTGCCGGGCAGGGGGCCCAGCGCCACCAGCACCTTGGTCTTGGCGGCATCGAGGATCTCGGCGATCTGGTGCGGCTCGAGCAGCGGATTGACCGGATTGGCGATGCCTGCGGCCTCCGCGCCGAACAGCGTGATGAACGCTTCGGGCACCAGCGGCAGCATGAAGCTCACGACATCGTCGGGGCCGACGCCGAGGGCATGAAACATGTTGGCCGCCTGCGTTACCTTCGCGATGAAGTCGCGATAGGTGATCGTGACCGGCATATCGGCCGGATCGGCATTCGGCAGAAACTGGATTGCCGGCGCATCGGGATTGGCCGATGCCCCGCATTTCAGCGCCTCGTAGGTGCTTTGAGCGGCGATGCGTTCGCCATATGGCGTCTGCTCGAAGGCCCGGATGTCCGCCGTGCTGGCGAATGTCGGATAGTCGCTGCCGATGGCGCGATCGAGCAGATGCATGCCCGTGGAATTGCCCATGGCCTGTCCTCCCTGTGTCGGTCCTCGTCCGGCCGCGCATGGCCGGTGATCGCGCGCGGGCTCTATGACCCGTTCGTCGCGATCGTCAGGTGACAGGATGAGGGAGGATTCGTCTTGCGTCTATCCCGGCGTTGCCGGGCAAGCGAACCCATTTGCCGCAGCGGCGCTGCTGTAGGGTGGGCAAAGGCGCGTCCACCGGTGCTGCTCCGCGGCAAACATTCGCCGCGCCGTGCCCACCGTCCGTCTACGCACGCATCCGCCAATGGTGGGTACGGCGCGCGCACCAGTCTTCGCTTCAGCTCAAGCCGGTCGCGCCTTTGCCCACCCTACGAGGCTGTGAATCTTTCGATGCCTATTCTCGCTGACTATGATTCTCTGAGCGGAGCGGTTTGCTGGAGGTCATGATGGCTAAGGACGAGCTTTTCGATGGATTGCCGGAGCAGTCGGGTCCCAAAGCGCGGGAGCTTCCGAAGGGTGCGCCTCGTCTGCGGGTTCCGGAGCGCAACCAGGTCGAGCTGCGCGCGGTCGATATCGACAGCCTGATCGGGCAGGATCATCCGGCGCGGATGATCTGGACCTATGTCGAGACGCTCGACCTGAGCGAGTTGGAAGACCGAGTGAAGGCGCGGGAGAACAGGCCTGGTCATCCGGCACCGTCGCCACGCCTTTTGCTGGCGCTCTGGCTCTATGCCACCAGCGACGGCGTCGGCAGTGCTCGGGCGCTGGATCGCCTGTGCGAGAGCCATGATGCCTATCGCTGGCTGTGTGGCGGGGTATCGCTGAACTATCACACGCTATCGGACTTCCGCGTCGGCTGTGCCGATGTGCTCGACCGCCTGATGAGCGAACATCTGGCGGCGTTGAGCGAGGCCGGGCTGGTCGATCTCGATACGCTGGCACAGGACGGGGTGCGGATCCGCGCCAATGCGGGGGCCAGCTCGTTCCGGCGCGAAGCGAGGCTGCAGCAGAAGCTGGCGGAAGCAACGGAGGTGGTGGAAGAGCTCAAGCGGGAAGTCGATGCAGATCCAGAAGCCAGCAACCGGCGCATCCGCGCGGCGCGTGAGCGCGCCGCACGCGAGCATAAACAGAAGGTCGAAGCGGCGCAGGCGGCGCTGGAGGAGATCAAGCGCAAGCGCCAGAAGCTCGAGGAAAAAGGCGGTAACGGCAAGAAGCCGAAGGAGCCTCGGGCCTCCACCACCGATCCGCAGGCGCGGCGGATGAAGATGGCCGATGCCGGCTTCCGTCCCGCCTACAACGTGCAGGTCGTCAGCGCTGCAGCTGCGATGATCGTGGTCGCAATCGACATCGACAACAACGGATCAGACGGCGGCCTGATGCGACCGATGCTGGAGCGGCTGCGCGACAAGCTGCAACGCCTGCCCAGGCGCTACCTCGTCGATGGCGGATACTGCCGTGGCGACGACATCGAATGGGCGCATGGCCAGAACATCGAGATCTACTGTCCGCCGCGCTCGCAAAAAAGCGGTGTTGATCCTTATCTGCCCCGAGATACCGATGGCCCTGGTGTGGCGGCCTGGCGAGCGCGCATGGCGAGCGAAGCCGGCAAGGCTCAGTATCAGCTCCGCTCGCTGTGCGAATGCATCCACGCCCGCTGGCGCAACTGGGACCTCCGGCAAGTGACGGTACGCGGCATCGACAAGGTTCGCGCCGTCGTGAGCTGGTACGCGTTCACCAACAACCTTCTGCAAGGATTGCACCTCATCGCCTGTCAAAAAGCAGCATCATAGTCGCCGGGAGCGGCATCCGAGGGATCCTCCGGGACAATCCGCCGCACAGAGCCGCCCACAACGGCTATCCCGCGGCGACAGCCCCCTCGTCGCAAACTCAGCCCTGAACTCAAATTGGCTCACAAGCTCTACGGCATTCGAACTCCGCGTCATTGCGAGCGCAGCGAAGCAATCCAGGGTGGTGGGCGGGACCCTGGATTGCTTCGCTGCGCTCGCAATGACGGGAGGATGGAGCTTGGCCCTGAGGTCTGCAGTGCAACCGCGGCTCAGCTCGCCGCGTCGATCAAATTCTCCAGCAGCCGCTTCAGCTCGCCGGTGGCCTTGTCGCCGTAGTTTTCCAGGATGTGCGCCTCCTGGCTGGCGGCGAGCGAGTTCAGGCGCTTGCACAGCGCCTTGCCGCGCTCGCTGATGAACATCAGCACCTTGCGGCGGTCATGGGCGTCCTGGCGGCGGTAGACCAGGGAGTCCGACACCATCCGGTCGATCATCTTGGTCAGGGTCGGATGGTTCAGCAGCACGGCCTCGGCGAGATCGCCCATCGAGTGCCCCTCGCCGTCCGACAGCACCTTCAGGATGCGCCATTGCTCGACGGGCACGCCCTCAGTGCTCAGGCGCGATTCCAGCTGCCGGTTGATCTCCCGGTTGGCCTGCGCGAGCAGATAGGCGAGATGTTCGGTGAGGGGGGTGTTGGGATTGGGCGATTTGGCCACGGTGAACTTCGCGGGTCCCGATTTGAATGAATGTCCGGCAGTCGCTGCCCGATCTATATGCATTCGAATTCTTGAACATTCAACATTTTCGAATAGGATATTTGCCGAACGCGTGCTGATTTTGACGGCGTATGACCGCTGGCCCACACTGGGTCTCTCGCGGCCGCGGCCAAGGAGTGGGTGTGCTCTCGACAGGATCTGTCACCGCCGGGCGCTGCAGCCTGCCGCCCTCCCTGCTGTTCAGGAGCCCGCCCCGGCGAAATGGCCTGCCGTCGCTGGCCCCGCTCGATCCCGACCGTTTCGAGCGGCGCGGCCGCCACAACAGGCTGCGCATCGGCAATTTCATCACCTTCTCCGGCTCGCCCGGCATCTGGGGGCCGGCGGCGACCAACAGCGCGCTGCTCGCGGTCTCGGAGATCAACCGCCGCGGCGGCATCCTCGGCCGCGAGATCGAATTGTCGTTCTACGATTCCGGCGGCCCGGTGGATGACGTGGTCGCGCGCGCCCGCGACGCGCTCGATTTCGACGACATCGATGTCGTGATGGGCTCGCATATCAGCGCCGTGCGGCTGGGGCTGCGCCGGCTCACGCGCGGCCGCATCCCCTATATCTATACGCCGGTCTATGAAGGTGGCGAGCGCACCCCGGGCGTGATGGCGATCGGCGAGACGCCGCACAGCCAGACCCGACCCGCCATTCACTGGCTGGCGGAGAACAAGGGCGCCAAGCGCTGGTACCTGATCGGCAGTGACTATGTCTGGCCATGGCAGGCGCATCGTTCGACGAAGACCTACATCACCGAGGCCGGCGGCCAGGTCGTCGGCGAAGAGTTCGTGCCGGTCGGCGAGGACGATCACGAGGCGCATCTGGCGCGCATCCGCGCCGCCAAGCCCGACGTCGTGCTGATCTCGCTGATCGGCACCGACAGCATCACCTTCAACCGCGCCTTCGGCGAGTCCGGCCTCGCAGCGACGACCCTCCGCTTGGCCGGGGCGGTCGATGAGACCGTGCTGCTCGGCATCGGTGCCGACAACGCCGAGAACCTCTATTCCGCTTCGGGCTACTTCAACTGCATCGGCTCCAAGGCCAATGACGACTTCATGAGCCTGTATACCGCGATGTTCGGCGCCAATGCGCCGCCGGTCGGCTCGGTCGGCCAGTCGAACTACGAAGGCCTGCGCTTCCTGAAGGCCGCCGCGGAGCGAGCCGGCTCATTGTCCTTGCACCCGCTCGCCGCCGCCAGCCGCAACATCGTCTATTCCGGCCCGCGCGGCGACGTCACCCTCCGCCACGGCCGCGCCGCCATGGCCATGCATCTCGCCGCAGCCGACGGATTGGATTTCAGGATCATCCGCACGTTCTGACGCGCGATGCGGAGGACGGCTGCGTGTCGACGCGTCGTTGAATGCACGAACTGTCGACGCAAGCGATTCGGCTAATTCGTTTCTCCGTCATGCCCGGGCTTGTCCCGGGCATCCACGTCGTCCGAGCATGCCGAGCGGCATGGATGGCTGGGACAAGCCCGGCCATGACGACGGAGAAACAAGCGAGGGCGAGGTCTGTGATCAGGCGGCTGCGGCGTCCTTCATCGTCTCGCTTGGTGCCTGCGAAACTCGGACGTCCCGGATCATCCGGCTGATCGCTTCGTTCGGCATCGGCTTGCCGAACAGAAATCCCTGCACGCTGGTGCAGCCTTCCTCGCGCAGAAAGGCGAGGTGCTGCTCGGTCTCGACGCCTTCGGCGAGCACGGGAATGTTCAGGCTGCGGCCCAACAGCAGCGTCGCCTTGACGATCGCCGCGGCATGCACGCTGGTCTCGACCGACTGGATGAAGCTCTTGTCGACCTTGATCTTGTCGAACGGAAACACCTGCAGGGTCGACAGCGACGAATAGCCGGTGCCGAAATCGTCCATGGCCACGGTGACGCCGATTCCCTTCAGCGCCTGCATCACCTGCAGAGCGTGCTGGCGGTCGGCGATGATCCCCGTTTCGGTCAGCTCGATCTCCAGCCGATCCGGCGCCAGCCCCGTCTCGCGCAGCACCTCGGCGACGCGCCTCGGCAGATCGTGGTTGAGCTGCATCGGGGCGACGTTGACGGCGACCTTGAACGGCTGGCTCCAGCTCGCGGCGGTCGCGCAGGCGGTGCGCAGCACCCAATCGCCGATGTCGACGATCAGCCCCGTCTGCTCGGCCATCGGGATGAAATCGTTCGGCGGCACGCGGCCCTTCACCGGATGATTCCAGCGCAGCAGCGCCTCGAAGCCGATGATCTCGCCGCTCCTCGTGTCGTTCTGCACCTGGTAGTGCAGCTCGAACTCGTTGCGCACCAGCGCGCGCTTCAAGTCGATGGCGAGCTCGGCGCGGCGCCGGCTGGCCTCGTCCATCGACGGTTCGTAGGTGCAGATCTTGCCCTGGCCGAGGCTCTTGGCGCGATACATGGCCAGGTCGGCACGGGTGAGCAATTCGTCCGCCGTCAAGCCGTGCTCGGGATGGAGCGCGACGCCGATGCTGCAGCCGACGGACAGGCTCCGTTCCTCCCACTCGACGGGCGCGAGCACCAGCGCGCGCATGCGCTCGGCGAACCTGGCGGCCTCGGCGCGCGCGAAGATCTCGCTCTTGACGGCGACGAACTCGTCGCCGCCGATCCGCGCCAGGAACTCGCCCGGCTGCAGCGTGGACGCAATCCGCTGCGCGATCGCCGTCAGCACGGCATCTCCTGCGGCGTGGCCATGCGCGTCGTTGATGTCCTTGAAACGGTCGAGGTCGATCGCGAGCACGACCAGATGCGCGGTTTCGTCGCCCTCCGTCAGCAATGGCGCGAGTCGCTGCGCGAGGCCGTTGCGGTTGGCCAGGCCGGTCAGCGGGTCCTGCAGGGCCAGCTGCCGATAGCCCTCGACCGCCTCCTGCGTCGCCTGCATGTCGATCATGTAGGCCGACGCCGCCATGGCCATGATCAGTCCGATGCCGGTGACGATGCTGATCAGCATCACGCTGTCGGAGAGCGCCTGCGCGGGCGCCTCTGCCCCGGCCATCGGCACCAAGGTCAGCGCCGCCATGCCGGTGAAATGCAGGCTCAGGATTGCAAGGACCATGGCGAGCGAGCCGCCATATTTGCAGAAGCGCGTCACCGGACGCGCGATGCGGTTCGCGGCGACCGCGCCGAATCCGATCGCCAGAAACAGCGACAACCAGATCGCCGGCGGGTGCCACGTCCTGACGCCGTCGAGATTCAGCGCGCTCATGCCCGTGTAGTGCATCGCGGCGATGCCGAAGCCGAAGAGAGCGCCGCCGATCTCGATCAGCGGGCCGCGCTGCGTGCGCGTCGTGACGAAGAAACCGAGCCAGGAGAACAGCACGGCGAGGCCGAGCGAGGCGAATGTCAGGCCCGCTTCGAACGAGCGGTTGCCGGGCGCGTCATAGCCGAGGATCGCGGCGAAATGCGTCGTCCATACCGTGCCGCCGGCGACCAGTCCGGCCAGGAACAGCAGGTGAAGCCGGCGCAGCCCGGTGTTGCGGCGGACACGGGCGAGCAATCGCATCGAGAGAATCGAGCCGAGCACGCACACCAGAAGCGCAGCGGCGACATAGCGGAGGTCATGATCGGCAGGCAGGCAGGACAGGATCGTCATCATCGGCAATGAACCCCTACGCAGGCCAGCTACGAACCGAGCTGCGCCGCGTTTTGGCGCGCCGGGATCGCGGTTAGCAAAGCGTCAATACGGGCAGAGAGTCGGCCCGTCCCGAGTCATGCACGAGGTCTGGAAGCTGAAGATTAAGGCGCGGGCCTCCTGGTGGCGTAATTCATGTGGAACCAGAGTCATCGTGACGAAAGCACCAACGCGCCGCGACACTCTGTGCGGAGCTGGAACCTGCCGGCTATCTGCTCGCGACGTTGCCGGGCAATGCGTAGGCGCGGACATAGTCACCGAGCTTGGTGCCGAACGAACCGTGGCCGCCATCGACGGTGACGACATACTGCCTGCCGCCGGCTTCGTACGTCATCGGCGTCGACTGGCCGCCGGCCGGCAGGCGGTCCTGCCAGAGCAGCCGGCCATCCTTGACGTCGAAGGCGCGGATGTAGTCGTCCATCGTGCCGGTGAGGAAGGCGACGCCGCCCGCGGTCACCATCGGGCCGCCGAGCATCGGCACGCCCAGCTTGAACGGCAGTGGCACGGGGGCCTGGTCGCGAATGGTGCCGACGCGGTGCTGCCAGACGATCTGGTTGGTCTTGAGATCGATGGCGGCGAGGCTGCCCCAGGGCGGGGCCATGCAGGGGATTCCGAGCGGTGACAGGAAGATGCCGAGATCGACGCCATAGGGCGTGCCGTACATCGGCTGCACGCCGAGCTCGGTGCCCGGCGGATGCGCGGAGTTCGGCGCCGCCGGATTGTCCTTGCCGCGCGGCACCAGCCGCGACACGAACGGGATCGATTGCGGATTGGCGATCGCGATCTTCCTGACGGGATCGATCGCGATGCCGCCCCATTCGAACATGCCGAAATCGCCGGGATAGACCAGCGTGCCCTGCTCGGAGGGCGGCGTGAACGGGCCCTCGTAGCGCAGCCGCTTGAACTTGATACGGCAGGCGAGCTGATCGAACATCGTCGCGCCCCACATCTGCGCGCCTGTCAGCTGGTTGCGCGGACGGAAGCTCAGCTCGGAGAATGGCTGAGTCGGTGACAGATGATCGCCGGGCGCCGCACCTTGCGGCACAGGCTTTTCGGGCGCGGGGACCAGCAGGTGCCCGTCGCGGCGGTCGAGCACGAAGATGTTGCCGGTCTTGGCCGGCACATAGATCGCCGGCACCACGCCGTCTTGGCCTGGCATGTCGACCAGACTCGGCTGCGACGGCATGTCCATGTCCCAGAGATCGTGATGCACGTTCTGGAACGACCAGCGCAATTTGCCGGTGGCGATGTCGAGCGCGACCAGCGCGGAATCATAGCGCTCGTTGTCGGCCGAGCGGTTGCCGGCCCAGATGTCCGGCGAGCTCGAGCCAAGCGGGATGTAGACCAGGCCGAGCGCCTCGTCGGCCGCGCCGACGCTCCAGCCGTTCGGCGAGCCCGGCGTGAAATGATGCGTCGCCGACGGCATCTCGTTCGGATCGGGATTGCCGGGATCGAACGCCCATAACAGCTTGCCCGAGTAGACGTCGAAGCCGCGGATCGCGCCCGACGGCACCTTGTTGGAGTAGTTGTCGATCACGGCGCCGGCCATGATCAGCACCTTGTCGGTGACAACGGGCGGCGAGGTCCCCTCGTAGAAGCCGACCGTGGTGATCTCGTTGCCGGCCTTCAGATCGATCTGGCCGTGATCGCCAAAGCCGTCGCACGGCTTGCCGCTGTCGGCGTCGAGCGCGAACAGCCGTCCGTCGTCGGTCGGCAGGAAGATGCGCCTGGCGCATTCGCCCGGAGCCGCGGCGCCCGACACGTCGACTGCGCCGGGCTTGGTCTCGTGATACGCGACGCCGCGGCAGGTCATGTGCTGGAAATTCTTGTGGTGCTCGATCTTCGGATCGAACGTCCAGCGCTGCTTGCCCGTGGCCGCATCGAGCGCGAACACGATCTGGTGCGGCGAGCAGGTGTAGAGCAGATCGCCGATCTTCAGCGGCGTCACCTCATTGGTGAACTCGTCGGGATCGTCGGGCCCCTTGCGGTCGCCGGTCTGGAATTCCCAGGCGAGTTGCAGGTTCTTCACATTATTGGCGGTGATCTGCTTCAGGCTCGAGAAGCGCGTGCCGAAATTGCTGGCGCCATACGCGGTCCAGTCGGCCTGCGCTTCCGCGGGCCCGGGATCGGTGCCGGCGGTGGCAGCCGCGGCCTGCGGCAGCGCGCCGTTGACGCCGAAGCGGTCGCCGCGCAGGGAGGCGCCGAGCACGACCACCGCGACGGCGAGCACGGCGAGAAGGCCCCAGCGCGCCGAGCGCATGTCACCGGCCAGATGCGCGGTGATGAACGGCAGCAGCAGCCAGACGCCGAGCGGTGCCAGCACGTCGCCGCGTGGCGCCAGCGACCAGAAGTCCAGCCCGACCTCCCAGACCGCCCAGATCATCGTGCCCAGCAGCAGTGCCGCGTAGAGCCATAGCGCGGAAGCGCGCCGCTGCCACAGCAGCCACGCCGTGCCGAGCAGTGCCGCACCGGCAATCACGTAGTACAGCGAGCCGCCGATCGCGGCGAGCCAGAAGCCGCCGGCGAGCAGTGCGACGCCCATCAGTCCGACGATGACGGCCGTGAAGGTCAGCAGCGGCGCGCGCTGCAGATGGCGGGCTGCGGCCATTGCGCGGCTCCAGGCTGATGAGAACGAAACGCGGCGCGACGCCGCAGTCGCGTCATGAACGGCGGGCCGCGGCGGAAGTTCCTTGCCTCATGGTGAGGAGCGCCGCGCCCGCTCGCCCATGATCGTGAAGGCTGCCAGCGTGCGGCGCGTCTCGACCCATGAGGCCCTCGGCCGCCTCGGAACGCGTCGTCGCGGTGCTCCGTTGCCGCGCCGCCTCCCGCCGCAGCCCCGTCACACGCGCTTTTGTGAACCCTCCGGGCCAGAACGGGTTGCTGCTCCATGACGGAATTAATACGATCGAATGTCAGTCACATGAAAATTGGAGTGCCGGATGCGTGCGCAGTCGCGAGCCCTGTCGAACCCGGTCGCCCTGTGGTGGGCGATGCTGACCCTCGTCAGCCTCGCCAATATCGCGTTCTGGTTCATCCTGTACCGCCAGCTGCACGGCGGCAGCGTCGCCGTCAGCTGGTCGTCGGAGACCGGCCAGATGCTGGCGCTGTCGGCGGCCTATGTGTTCGGCTGCGCCTTCCGCTCGGTGCTGCCGCGCGCCGACGTGCAGCGCATCTGCCTGGTCGACAGCTGGCTGTCGAGCGTGTTCGTCGGCCGCTCGGTCGCGACCATCGCCGAGATCGCCTTCGCCGCGCAATGGGCGATCATCCTGGCGCAGCTCGGCGCGATCTCCGACGCCGAAACCGCGGTCAACATGGCGCGCCTGATCGTGCCGATCATCGTCGTCGCCGAGATCTGCTCCTGGTACGCGGTCGTCACCAAGAACTTTCTCTACAACGCGATCGAGAACTCGCTGTGGGCGGTCGCCTTCCTGCTCGTGGGCATCGGCCTCGGCCGTCTGCTGCCGGAGTTCGACGGCCTGGTACGCGGGCTTCTGGTCGCCGGCCTCGTCGGCATCGCCTGCTATCTCGCCTTCCTCGTCGTCGTCGACGTGCCGATGTATGTGAAGCGCTGGCGCATCGAGCGCGCCGCCGGTAAGCCGCTGCTGCATCCGCTGGTGGGCTTGCGCGATTCCGCCACGCAGTGGACCGTCACCCACGAGTTCGAGCATTGGAAGGAGGAGATCGCCTGGATGTCGCTGTATTTCAGCGCCGCCGTCTGGGGCTCGCTGGCGCTGTGCGCATTGTCGGCGATGAACGCGCATGTGCCGCAGAACCGCACCCAGGCCTCCGTGACACCGCCTGCGATCGTGCAAACGCGCTGAGCGAGAGCTCACATCGAGGAGACGAAAAAGAACCCGCGGTGCGCGCACCGCGGGTTCTTCCTTTTCCAAGCCTCAGCCATGCAGCGTGAAGTGATGCGAATCGTCGATGTGGGCGACGTGGCTGAAATCGTGGTGCGGAGCGTCGTGCGCGCCGCCGGCGTGACCGATGTCGAAGTGCGGCGGCACGATGCCGGTGTTGCCGGCGTGGCCGTGATCGCCAACTCCGTGGTCGCCAAGCCCGTGGTCGCCAAACCCGTCGGCGATGATCGGGTGGTGCGACGAGCCGTCGCCATGCAACGGACCGCCCAGGCCGAGGCCGGATCCGTGGCCGTCATGGCCGTCGCTGGCCTGGTGGATCGCCTGCGCGATCTGGTCCCAGAACCCGCCCTGATGACCGTGGCTGCCCTCGTGGCCGCCGCCGATCAGGTCGCCGGCGAGCTTGAACAGATCGCCGAGCGCCGCACCGGCATTGCCGTGGCTGAGATCGCTGGCCAGCGCGCCGAGATCGTGGCCGACCGCATTGGCCTGATGACCGACGGCGTGCGTCAGGTCGCTGGCGACCTCGGTCAAGCCGGAGATGCCCGCGCTGACCGCGTGATTGAGGCCGCTGGTGACGCCCGAGCCGAGGGTGTCGGCGGCATGGGCGGCGTCGGAGATGACGTGGCCGAGCGGCCCGCCGACCAGGTGACCCGCGTTCGACACCGCATCAGTGATGACGCCGAGGGCGCCGTGGCCGAGCGAGGTGCCGACATCGAGCCCGCCCTTCGCCACATCGCCCGCGAGGTGGATGCCGTCGGCGCCGAGATGCGCGGCGGTGTCGACGATGGTGCCGGCCACGCCGAGCGCGCCGTGGCCGATCGCGCCGGCCGCTTCGAGCCCGGCATGGCCGAGACCGAGGGCGCCGTGAACCGCATCGCCCGCCGTGGCGATCAAGCCATGCGCCAAGTCGCCGCCGACATGCACGCCACCATTGACGATGTCGCTGCCGATATGACCGATGTCGCCGGCCACGCCGCCGAGATCGCCGTGCACGAGATGGTTGAGGCCGGAGGCGACGTCGCCGACCACATGCGCGCCAGTGCTGGCGATGTCGCCGGCCACATGACCCGCGGTCGACACGACGTCCTGGACCCCGTGAATGATGCTGCCGCCGACCGCCGCGCCGGCATGCTCCACAGCGTTCACGACGCCGCCGACGGTGTGAATGACCTCACCGCCGAGATGGCCGACGCCATGCGCCACATCGCTCACGGCATGTCCGACATCGCTGACCACATGCCCGACGGTGTGGGCCGCGCTCGCCGCGGCGTCGCCCACCGTATGCGTCACCTTGCCGATGGTGTGGATGACCGAATTTCCGAGATGGCTGACCTCGTGCGCGGCGCCGCTTGCCGCATGCTCCACGGTGTGCACCACGCTCGAGGCGGCGCTGCCGACCGCGTGGCCGACGTCCGATGCCACATGCGCGACGCCCTTTGCGACCGACCCCAGCGCGTGCCCGATATCGCCGAAAATGCTCATTGTTGTTCTCCCTCGGATGGGTCACCTCACCGCGGGTGACGGGAGCGTTGTCGCAGAACGGGCGGCTGCGCTCTGTGAGCCGTGTCACGCAGCCGGACTCGACACGAATACCCCGCCGCGCGGTCCGCGGCAGGGTATCGCTGCTGTCGTCGCTGGAGCGCGCGGCCTCAGCCGTGCATCGCGAAGTGATGCCCCTCGTCCATCTGAACGATGTGGCTGTAGTCGACATGCGGGGCGTCGTGCGCGCCGCCGGCATGGCCGATGTCGAAATTCGGCGGCACGATGCCCGTGTTGCCGGGGTGGCCGTGGTCGCCGAAACTGTCGACGATGATCGGGTTGTGCGACGAGCCCTCGCCGTGCAGCGGGCCGAAGCCGAACCCGGAGCCGAATCCAGCGCCTTGGACGCCCTGGGCGTTTTCGCCGGCATGGCTGACCGCCGAGGCGATCGAGTCCCAGAACCCGCCATGGCCGCCGCCCTCGGACGGACCCTGGGCGATGGCGAGGCCGTCGCCGCGCAGGCCATCCTGCGCCAGCTTGAAGATGTCGCCGATCGCAGCGCCGAGATTGCCGTGGCTGAGATCGTTGACCAGCGAGCCGAGATCGTGGCCGATCGCGTCGAGCTGGTGGCCGATCGTGCCGGTCAGGTCGCCGGCCGTCTGCGCCAGCCCGCTGACGCCTTCGCCCAGGAGGTGGCCGACGCCGTTGACCACGCCGGTGCCGACCGCATCGACGCCATGCGCGATGCCGGAGACGGCCTCACCGATCGGACCGCCGATCAGGTGGCCCGCGGCGGACGCGGTGTCGGTCGCCACACCGATGGCGCCGTCGGCAACCGCCACGCCGGCCTCGAAGCCGCCCTTCACCACAGCGCCGGCAGCGTCGAGTGCATCCGCGCCGACATCGGCCGCGGTGCCGACGATGGTGCCGGCCATGTCGAGCGCGCCGTGACCGATCGCGCCGGCCGCTTCCAGCCCGGCCTCGCCGAGCCCGACCGCCGTATGCACCGCATCCCCGGCGACGTTGATCGCACCATGCGCCACGTCTCCGGCGACGTGCAGCCCGCCATCGACGATATCGCCGCCGATATGCTGGACGTCGTTGACCACGCCGTTGAGGTCGCCGTGCACGAGATGGCCGAAGCCCGAGGCGACGTCGCCGGCGACGTTGATGCCGGTGTGGATGACGTCGCTGCCGACATGCACCACGGTCGAGGCGACGTCCCCGACGGCGTGAAGCACGCCGCTGCCGATCGCCTCGGCCCCGTGCTCGACCGCGCCGAGCACGCCACCTATGGTGTGAAAGGCCTCGCCGCCGAGCGCGCCGATGCCATGCACCACGCTGCCGACCGCATGCGCCGCGTCGCCCGCGACATGCTCCACCGTGTCGACCACGGCCGAAGCCGCGCCGCCGACCGCACCCGCCACATCCTTCGCGGCGTCCTTCACGTCATCGACGGCGGAACTGACTGCATCTCCGATGTCATCCCAAAAGCTCATGATCTGCTCCTCTCGGTTGCGTCACCTCGCCTCGGGTGACGGCGCCGTTGTCGCAGATCTCAGCCACGTGCTCCGTGCGCGGCGTCACGCATGCTATCTAGGCGAGCTTGAGCACGTACGAGTCCCGCGGCCTGCCCGTCGGGCGACTCGGCCGCGCGTGTCGTTCAAGTTCGCGCTTGTATCTTCGCCGCGCAACTCATCACTCGGCCTGTGCCGGCGAACTCATTTCGTTTGTCGGTTCAAGCTGATTTGGCCTGTCCAGTCCCATCAGCAAAGATATTCCCCTTCTCTTTTAACGAATTTCGTTATTTCATCATGCTGTCCCGCCTCATCGACGAGGGGCGCTGCGCGGTCGTCACGAAGCGTGGAGTGCGGGATGTGGTGGGCGGGCCGGTTTGCAGCGTGAGCGATCGCGCCGACGAACAACACCGGCCCGTACGGTCAAGTCGCGTGGTCCTGGCCTCCCGAAGCTGAGGTCAAGTCTGCGGTGATGCGCGAAGGCGCGTCCCGCGGATGACGGTGGCCAACACGCCCGGCGCACCGGGGAGATCGCGAAGCAGCCGTGAAAACCATCGCGCAGGGAGGGCCGGGTCGATCCGGCTGGACCTGTGGTACCTCCCGCCTGCATTTTTTTGGCAGGCGGGCCACGGGCCTCAGCCGAGGCCCGGCCCTCCCTGCACCCTTGGTTTGGAGAGGGTGAGAACAATGCATGACTCGGACGCCAAGCGGCGCCGCGAGACGCGATCAATCATGTCTGCGCGTCTCCCGCAACAAGTTGGGTGTCATCACCCGCGCAGGCGGGTGATCCAGTACGCCTCGGCAGTGATGATGGACCGCGCTGGCGGAGGAATACTGGATCGCCCTGCGCGGGCGATGACAGTGGGGGCGATCGCAACCGCTGGGGAAGAACAATGAGCCGGGCCGTCAGTTTCGGCGTCGTCCCGGACAAGCCGTGACGCGCAAGGCGCGTCGCGGCGCTGATCCGGGACCCATACGTCGCGGCGGTTGGATGAGGCACGCCGGAGCATCCAGCTCGCGCGCCGGGTTCCGCCGGTGGTTATGGATCCCGGCGTTCGCCGGGATGACACCGAGTGGTTTGCGGCCGATGTGGACTCATCGACAAAATGCGGTTGGACAAAGTGCGGTCGGACGCGAGCTAGCAAATCAAGCAATCCGCGACGGCAAGCCGCGCAGTGTCCCGCTCGCCGCCTACTTGAACCCGGCGAACCGGCTGTCGAACGAGTTCGACTGCAGCACCGGCGCGGCGCCGGAGACCAGGGCGGCCTGGGTCTGCGCCGGAGCCGAGGACGTCGTCGCCGGCGCGTCGCCGGTCGCGGGCTTGAACGGCGGCCGGGCGGCAGCCTGCTTGGTCTCGGCCGGCTTGGCAGCAACCGGCTTCGGCGCCGGCTTCGCCTCGGCGGGCTTCGCCTCCGCCGTCTTGCTCTCGGCCGGCTTCGCGGTCGCCGTGGTTTCGGCATTGCCGCCCAGGCCGACCTTGCGGGCGAGGCTCGACATGAAGCTCGGCTTCTCCGGCGCGCTGACAGCGGCGACGCGGGTCGACGGCGCGGTCGTCACCGGAGCTTCCGGGGCACTCGCCGGCATCGCCGCGACCTCGTCGGCGCCCGGTGCGCGCGGCGGGTTGACGTGACCGGGGATGGTGCCCGGCGCGGGCTGGAAGTTGGCGAACGACAGGCCCGGCGCCTCGCCGGCGTCGGACAGGCCGGTGGAGGCGCCCGGCACGCGGTTGGCGAAGATCGGGTTCATGCCGCCGTCGATGCCGGTGTTGAGCTTGGCCACCGGCGTGCCCTTGGCGACCAGCTTGGCGTATTCGGCCTCGTCCGCCTGCTGCTTCTCGCGCACTGCCGAGGCGATCTCGTCCGGCACCACATAGGCCGGGCACTTGGCGGCGGCGTCGAACACCGGGTCGCGGGTCGCGCCAGGCGGCTTCTGAGCATTGAAGACGTATTTCTTCTCGCAGAAGTCGACCTTCGGCTCCTGCCGGGTCACCTCGAAGGCGTCGTAACCTTCCTTGATCATGCGCCAGAACGGCATGTTCGGGTTGTTGCGGTGGCGCGCCATGTTCACCGGCGTCATCCGGAACGGATAGGCCTGGAACTGGAAGGCGCGCTGGCCGCCGAAGAACGACTCGCGTCCCAGCGCATAGATCTCGGCGATCTGCTCGTCGGTCATCGCGAAGCAGCCGCGCGACGAGCAGTCGCCATGCACCATCAGCTGCGAGCCGGTGCGGCCCAGCGCCTTGTCGAACGCGTTCGGATAGCCGGTGTTGAACGACAGATAATACGCCGATTGCGGGTTCATCTGGCTCGGATTGATCGAGTAGAAGCCCTCCGGCGCCTGGCGGTCGCCCTCACGCACCTTCGGGCCGAGATCGCCGGACCAGCGGCAGATCGGATAGGTCTTGAGCAGCGCGAACTTGCCGGAGCGATCCTGCTTCCAGACCTCGAGCTCGGCCTCCTGCTTGAACACGCGCACCAGGATCGGCGACTGCGTGTCCATGTCCTTCTCGGCGATAGCCGCCACGAGCTTGGGCGGGACGGGCTGGTTGGCCTTGGCACTGGTGGCGAGCGCGACCTGGTCGCTGTTGCAACCGGTCAGCAGCGCGCCGGCGGCCAACGCCGCCGAGGTCATCAGGACCCGGACGAAAGCGCGGTTGATCAAAGCGAAGCTCCCCGCAATCCCAGCATGCCGCGACACCCCACTCTTGTCTTAGTCCATCGACCGGGAAGCTGGACAGATCCCAGGTCGATCGCGCGTCATGCTCACGTCAAACCAATGATTAAAATTGTATACTTTGGCCCTGGGAGCCGCAACCCGCGCCAAAGCGGAGCTGCGGCGCGGTGGCCGTCTTGGTCAACAAGTCCTAAACACCAGACCTTGCCGGCACGGCCGAAATGCGGCCAAACGGCTGGAAAGACTCACAAATCCGCGAGTGACCAGAGCCGGCCGGGAGATCTCGGCGGCTCAGCTCAGCTTGCGGCCGATCTCGATGAACTTCTGCCGGCGCTGCTTGCGGATGGCGGCGGCATCGAGGCCCTTCAGTTCGTCGAAAGCCTGGGCGATGGCGTCGCCGGTCGCCGCGATCATCGCGGCGGGATCGCGGTGGGCGCCGCCGACCGGCTCCTTGAGGATGGTGTCGACCACGCCGAAGCGCAGCATGTCCTGCGCGGTGATCTTCATGCTGTTGGCGGCTTCCTGCGCCTTGGTGCCATCGCGCCAGAGGATCGAGGAGGCGGCTTCCGGCGAGATCACGCTGTAGATCGCGTGCTCCAGCATCAGGACCTTGTTGGCGGTGGTCAGCGCGATGGCGCCGCCCGACATGCCCTCGCCGGTGATGATCGCGACGTTGGGCACGCCGAGCGCCAGGCAGGCGTCGGTGGAGCGGGCAATCGCCTCGGCCTGGCCGCGCTCCTCGGCCCCGATGCCGGGATAGGCGCCGGCGGAATCGACCAGCGAGAGCACGGGGAGGCCGAAGCGCTCGGCCATCTCCATCAGCCGGACGGCCTTGCGGTAGCCTTCGGGGCGGGCCATGCCGAAATTATGCTTGAGGCGGGATTCGGTGGTGGCGCCCTTTTCCTGTCCCATCACGCAGATCGGCTCGCCGCGGAAACGGCCGAAGCCGCCGAGCAAAGCGGCGTCCTCGCCGAACTTGCGGTCGCCGGCCAGCGGCGTGAACTCGGTGATCAGCGCATTGACGAAGTCAGTGAAGTGCGGCCGCTGCGGGTGGCGCGCGACCATCGTCTTCTGCCACGGCGTCAGATTGGCGTAGAGGTCGGCCAGCGCCTGGCCGGCCTTCTCCTCGATCCGGCTGACCTCCTCGCCGATATCGGTGCCGGAGGCGGCCATCGCCCGGAGTTCATCGACCTTGGAATCGAGCTCGGCAACTGGCTTTTCGAAATCGAGGTAGCTGCGCATGGGATCCGGCATGGAGGAGCTGAAGGAAGAGCGCGGGAAAAGAAAATCGGTTCGGCCTTTGCACCTGAAGATGAGGTACTTCAGGAGCTTAAGGCACGATCGGTGCCCGGCCTCCAGGCATCGCGCCGGGATCGCGGGCAGGATGGCGCTCTTTCAGCGCAGACGGGCGCGAAGTCAAGCGGGCCGCGCGTCAGACCCGCGGATTTGGTTGCGGGAAGGTATGGGGCGCGCTCAGGTCTCGGCCAGGGGGTGCAGGTCGCGCACGAGGCTCTTCAGCCGCTCCTCGACCACGTGAGTGTAGATCTGGGTGGTCGAGATATCGGTGTGGCCGAGCAGGGTCTGCACGATGCGCAGGTCGGCGCCATTGTGCAGCAAATGGCTGGCAAAGGCGTGGCGCAGCACGTGCGGCGACACCAGCCGCGCCGGCAGGCCGCTCGCCGCCGCGAGCTCCTTGAGGTCGCGGGCGAAGTGCTGCCGGGTCAAATGCCCGCTCTCGCCGAACGAGGGAAACAGCCATTTGCCGAAGGTGGCGCTGGCCTTCGCGTGCGGCTTCTGCCTGTCCAGCATCGCCAGATAGTCGGCCATGGCCTGGCGCGAGGCTTGATTGAGCGGCACCAGCCGCTCCTTGTTGCCCTTGCCTCGCACCACGATCATGCGGGCATCGTTACGCGCCGCCGTGCGCGGCAGCGCCACCAGCTCGGAGACGCGCAGGCCGGTGGCGTAGAGTACCTCGAGCAGGCAATACAGCCTGAGCGCGCGGAGCCGCTGCGACAGCGAGGCGTCGGCGACTTCCGAGAGCTCCTTGGCCTTGGTCAGCATGCGGTCGACGTCGCCGATCGAGAGCACTTTCGGCAGAGCGCGGCCGCGCTTCGGGCCGGACAGGATGGCGGCGGGATCGTCGCTGCGGATGCGCTCGCTCAACAGGAAGCGGAACAGGTGCCGCATCGCCGACAGCCGCCGCGCCACGCTGGAGGACTTGAAACCCCTGAGATCGAGATTCGCCAGATAGTCCCGCAGCGCCTGCGTGTCGGCCGCGGCGAAGCCGTTGCCTTTGCGGGTGAGAAATTCGGAGAGATCGATGAGATCGCGGCGATAGGCGTCGAGCGTGTTCTGGCCGGCGCCCTGCTCGGCAGCCATCATGTCCAGGAACAGGCTCATCAGCCGGTCGTCGGAAGCCTTGACCTTCATGTGGTGAAATCCGCTGAGACCCGGGCGATCGAATCAGGACGAGAAGCTTGCGCCGGTGTGTCGAGCGGTGACGGCAAATCTGGCCGACATCGCGGCGCCCGGCTGTTTCAGACAACCGCAAAAGTCTTAATCAATGCCCTGTGGCTTTTCGGTTCGCCACAGCCGCGCCGGCTACTTCTTCTGGAACTTGTCCGGCGGGATCGAGACCGTCATCTCGCGCGGCTTCGGATTGACGAAATTGGCCAGCGCGTAGATCGCGCCATAGACCACGCCGACGATCACGGCGATCACGGTCAGGAAGCGGAACAGGCTGGGCATCGGGGTCGCGCAGGCCACCAGGGAGAAACGGGTTTCATCCAACATGTTCGCACCCGGCTGGCAAGCCCGGCGCGACCAGCCCGTTGCCCTATGGTCATTTGCCTTGCTCCGTCATTCCGGGGCGGCGCGCGCAGCGCGACGAGCCCGGAATCCATGACCACAGGACGTTGTCGTGGCGTGAGATGCCCACCACCAGCCTGTCCCACACGGCATCCTGTGGGTATGGATTCCGGGCTCGCGCGGCGCGCGCCCTGGAATGACGGCGGTGGGGCGGCCGAAGCGGAACAGGATGCCTTTGAAAGCAGCAGGGCCTGGGTTAGAAGCCCGGATATGACCGAACTGACGCAACCCGCATCCGGCCCAGGCGCTCCGGAGGCCGCGATCCTCGCGGGCCTCGGCAAGCGGCTGATCGTGCTGGTCGGCATGATGGGCGTCGGCAAGTCGACGGTCGGCCGGCGGCTCGCGGCGCGGCTGCGGCTGCCCTTCGTCGACGCGGACACCGAGATCGAGACCGCGGCCGGCATGAGCATACCGGAGATCTTCGAATCGCGCGGCGAAGACTATTTCCGCAACGGCGAGGCACGGGTGATCGCCCGCCTGCTCGAAAGCGGGCCGGCGGTGCTGGCCACCGGCGGCGGCGCCTTCATGCGCGAGGAGACCCGCCGCCGCATCCACGAGAAGGCGGTCTCGGTGTGGCTGAAGGCCGATGCCGAGGTGATCATGCGCCGCGTCCGGCGCCGCGCCGACCGGCCGCTGCTGCAGACTGCCGACCCCGAAGGCACGGTGACGCGGCTCCTGAGCGAGCGCGAGCCGGTCTACGGGCTCGCCGATCTCAAGATCTGCTCGCGCGACGTGCCGCATGACAGGGTCGTGGAGGACTGCCTGCAGGAGCTGCAGACGTTCCTGTCCCCGGCCATGGCCGCGGCTCCGGCGGCGGAGCCGCAGCCCCATTCCCTCTCCTCCGATTCCGTACAGGGCGTTTCGATGACGGCACCATTGAAGTCTTCCGATCCGATCATCGTCGACGTCGCGCTCGGCGAGCGCGCCTATGACATCGTCATCGGCCGCGGCGTGCTGGACACGCTGGGCCGGCGCATCGCAGCGCTGCGGCCGGGCGTGCGCACCGCCATCGTCACCGACCGCACCGTCGCTGCGCATTGGCTCAAGCCGACCGAGGCGATTCTGGCGGAGGCGGGGATCCCGTCATCCACCATCGTGGTTGAGGAGGGGGAGGGCTCCAAGACCTATGCCGGCCTCGAAAAGGTCAGCGAGGCGCTTATCTCGGCAAAGATCGAGCGCAACGATCTCGTCATCGCGCTCGGCGGCGGCGTGGTCGGCGATCTCGCCGGCTTTGCGGCTTCGATCCTGCGCCGCGGCGTCGATTTCGTGCAGGTGCCGACCTCGCTGCTGGCGCAGGTCGATTCCTCCGTCGGCGGCAAAACGGGGATCAACTCGCCGCAGGGCAAGAACCTGCTCGGCGCCTTCCACCAGCCGGTGCTGGTGATCGCCGACACCGCGGTGCTCGACACCTTGTCGCCGCGCCAGTTCCGCGCCGGCTATGCCGAGGTCGCCAAATACGGCCTGCTCGGCGACGCCGGCTTCTTCGCCTGGCTCGAGGCCAACCAAGCCGAGATCGTCACGGGCGGCGCCGCGCGCGAGCATGCGGTCGCGACCTCCTGCCGCGCCAAGGCCGCGATCGTCGCCCGCGACGAGCGCGAGACCGGCGACCGCGCGCTGCTCAATCTCGGCCACACCTTCGGGCATGCGCTCGAGGCCATCACCGGCTTCTCCGACCGGCTGTTCCATGGCGAGGGCGTCTCGGTCGGCATGGTGCTGGCGGCGCAGTTTTCGGCTGAGCTCGGCATGCTGCCGCCCGGCGACGTCACCAGGATCGAGCGTCACCTTGCCGCAGTGGGCCTGCCGACCCATCTGCAGGACATCGCCGGCTTCGCCCAGGAAGGGATCGGCGACGCCGAACGGCTTTTGGCCTTGATGGCGCAGGACAAGAAGGTCAAGCGCGGCAAGCTCACCTTCATCCTGATGGAAGCGATCGGCCGCGCGGTCATTGCGAATGACGTCGACCCGGCAAGGGTCCGTGACTTCCTGCAGGCCAAATTGGACAGAAGCGGCTGATCCCAGGTGCTTTACGCCGCGTTGAGCAGTAGCGGCGCATGATCGGCGGCTTCCCTCGAGAGTGATATGGCGTCATGGACTGGCTCACACTCACCATCGTCATCATGCTGCTGGCAGGATCCGCCTTCTTCGCGTTGAGCGAGACCGCGCTGACCGGCGCCTCCCGCGCCTCGATGCTGCGGCTGTCAAAGCAGGGCAATCGCGACGCGGATGTCGTGTCGAGCCTGTTCGACATGCGCGAGCGGCTGATCGGCGCGCTGCTGCTCGGCAACAACATCGCCAATATCGGCGCCTCGGCGCTGGCGACCGGAATCTTCACCGCGTGGTTCGGCGAGGTCGGCGTGCTCTACGCCACCGGCGTGATGACGGCTCTGGTGGTGATCTTCGCCGAGGTGCTGCCGAAGACGATCGCGATCAACGCGCCGGATCGCGTGTCGCTGGCGGTGGCGCGGCCGATGCGCGCGACCGTGTTCGTGCTCGGCCCGGTGCTGGCGGTGATCGAGGCGATCGTGCGCGGGCTGATGCGGCTGATCGGCTTCAAGGTGGGGGCCAACCAGCCGATCCTGTCACCGACCGAACGCCTGCGCGGCGCGGTCGATCTCCTGCATCACGAGGGCAAGGTCGAGAAGCAGGACCGCGACATGCTCGGCGGCCTGCTCGACCTGCGCGAGCTGCAGGTGTCGGACGTCATGGTTCATCGCACCGAGATGGTGATGGTGAATGCCGACCTGCCGCAGGAGGAACTGGTGCGCGAGGTGCTGGCCTCGGAATATACGCGCATTCCGCTATGGCGCGGCACGCCGGAGAACATCATCGGCGTGCTGCACGCGAAGGATCTGTTGCGCGCGATCCGTTCCGCCGAGGGCGATGTGTCGCACATCGACGTCGCGTCACTGGCGCTGCCGCCCTGGTTCGTGCCGGAGATGCGTTCGGTGTCGGAACAGCTGAAGGCGTTCCGTCGTCGCAAGACGCATTTCGCGCTCGTCGTCGACGAGTATGGCGAGGTCGAGGGCATCGTGACGCTCGAGGATATTCTCGAGGAGATCGTCGGCGACATTTCCGACGAGCAGGACGTGCAGGTCGCGGGCGTGCGCGTGCAGCCGGATGGCTCGGTCGTCGTCGACGGCTCGGTGCCGATCCGCGATCTCAATCGCGCGATGGACTGGACGTTGCCTGATGAGGAGGCAACCACCGTCGCAGGTCTCGTCATTCACGAGGCGCGCTCGATCCCCGAACGCGGCCAGAGCTTCACGTTCCACGGCTTCCGCTTTCGCGTGCTGCGGCGGGAGCGTAATCGCATCACCGCGCTGCGCATCGTGCCGGTGCCGCGTGGAGAAACCGAGGAGACACGGCCGCGCCGGGCCGGCACGGCGTTCTGATTTGAAGCAGGCTGTGTGGATCAGCCTGTTTGGATCACCCTGTTTGGATCAGCCTTCACCCGGCGCCTTCGCATGCAGCGCGAGCGCATGCACCGAGCCGGCAAGTTCCTCGGCCAATGCGGCGTTGATCAGGCGGTGGCGATCGACGCGGCTCTTGCCCGCGAAGGCCTGCGACACAATATAGACGCGGAAATGGGTCTCGCCGCTCTCACGGTGTCCCATATGTCCCGCATGCAGATGTGATTCGTCCTGCACGTCGAGGCTTTCCGGAGCGAAAGCTTCGCGCAACTTTTTGATGATAGCATCCTGGGTCCGCATGGTCTCCGGAAATACGCATCAAATTATTTTTCGTCAATCGGCGGTCCCCGCCTGAGGTATTCGCAATGTCAAGACTTGAAGCTTTTCGCGTTGCGTAGTCAAAGTCCGCCATGCCGATCGATTCAAACAAATTCTTCGACTCCATCCGCATCAAGCCCAAGAAGGCGGCTGCGCGGCAGCCGGTGCGCGAGGAGGCTCAGCCCTGCCAATGGCCGGACTGCACGAACCGGGGCTCGCACCGCGCGCCGAAGGGGCGCGAGAACCAGCGTGAATATTGGCACTTCTGTCTCGATCACGTGCGCGAGTACAACCAGTCCTATAATTTCTTTTCCGGCATGAACGCCGAGGCCGTCGCGCGCTATCAGAAGGATGCGCTGACCGGACATCGGCCGACCTGGAAGATGGGAGCCAACACCGCGGGCAAGCGCGGCACCGGCAATGCCGAGAACGATCTCGGCGATGCCTCGGATCCGTTCAGCGTGTTCGCCGAGATCAACGGTCGCGCCGGCTGGCGCCCGGGTGCGCAGTCCGCACCGAAGGCCGAGACGCGCAAGGTGTTCAACGCCGAGCGCAAGGCTCTGCAGGTCATGGGCCTCGGCCCCGACGTCACGCTGGAGGACGTCAAGGCCAAGTACAAGGCGCTGGTGAAGCAGCACCATCCCGACGCCAATGGCGGCGATCGCTCGACCGAGGATCGCCTGATCGAGATCATCAAGGCCTACAACTACCTGAAGACGGTGGTGAAGGGCTGACACGCGGCAGCGAGGCTGCCGCGCGTCGCATTCTGGGTGTTTAGGGCTTCGGCCCGATATAGGCCGAGCTTGGCCGGATCAGCCGACCCGTCCGCTGCTGCTCGCGGGCATGAGCGGTCCAGCCCGCGGCGCGGGCCACCGCGAAGATCGGCGTGAACGCCTGGCGCGGAATCTTCAGCGCATCGAGCAGGATGGCGGTGAAGAACTCGACATTGGTGTCCAACACCCGCTCCGGATTCTTCTGCCGCAGCGCCTGCCGGATATAAGCCTCCACCTCGCTCGCGAACGGCAGATCCGCCCCGCTCCCCGCCAGCCGCTTGATCGCGCCCTTGAGCACATCGGCCCGGGGATCCCGCACCTGATAGATCCGATGCCCAAACCCCATCAGCCGCTCCCCGCGCGATAACGCCGCATCCACCCACGGCTTGATGTTCTCCCGGGTCCCGATCGCATCCAGCATCTCCAACACCGGCTCCGGCGCCCCGCCATGCAGCGGGCCCGTCAGCGCGCAATAGCCGGCGGTGATCGAGGCGAACAGGTCGGCTTGGGTGGAGGCGACGACGCGGGCGGCAAAGGTCGAGGCGTTCATGCCGTGGTCGCTGACGGTCACGAGATAGGTTTCGAGCGCCGCCACCTCGCCAGCGGCAGGGGTATCGCCGCGGACCATGCGCAGGGTGTCGGAGGCATGGCTCACGTCAGGATTCGGCGCGATCGGCTGCGCGCCGCGGGCGCGCTGGACCAGGGCGCCGGCGATGACGGGACAGGCGCCGACGATGGTGGCTTCGTCGTCGAGGCCCGGCTCGGGCCGGAGCGCGGCGATGGCGGCGCGGAAGCCGTCGATGATCGACAGGCCCGTCGTCGCAGCGAGCAGCTCGGGCAGCCGCGCGAAGGCGCGCTGGCGTGCCACGCCGAGGGTGACGCGGACGTCGGCCTCGCTGAGGCTGCGTCTGGTCGCCGCGCTCCAGAGCCGTGCGGTCACCCCCTCGAAGCCGGTTCCGGCGGCGAGGTCGGTTACGCGGTGGCCTGCAATGATCAGCTCGCCCTGCTGGCCGTCGACATGGCTGAGCACGGTCTCGGCGGCGGGAATGCCGTCGAGGCCGATCGGGGACTTCGGAAGCTGAATGGTCATGGCGCGATCTCCTGCGTGAATGGACACGCCGGTAAGATTCGTCCTGTCGACAAATTGATCAATCTTGATTAAGCTGATCAATATGAAAAAAGACAGCGGCCTTTACCTATCGGCCCGTGAGGCCTCCGCCGAACTCGCGATCACGCCCGCGACGCTGTATGCCTATGTGAGCCGCGGCTTGGTCCGGTCCGAGCCGTCGCCAGATTCGCGCAGCAACCGCTATCGCGCCGAGGACATCCGGGCGTTGAAGGAGCGGCGTGCGCCCGCGCCGGAGCCGCGAGCCTTCCGCAGTTTTGATGCCGATCTGCCGGTGTTCGACTCTGCGGTGTCGACGATCACCGAAGCCGGTCCGATCTACCGCGGCGTGAACTGCGTCGAGCTGGCGGAGCGGGACTCGCTGGAGCATGCGGCGACCCTGCTGTGGGACGTCACGGCACTCGATCCGTTCGCGCCCGAGAATATGCCGCACATCTCGGACGACATGCGCCTCATTGCCGAGGCGGCACGGCGCGCCGCGCCGATTGACCGCGCCATCGCAGTGCTGGCGCTGGCGACAAACGCGGATCCCGCCGCGTTCAACCGTGCTCCCGACGGACGCGCCCTGATCGGCGCGCGCATCGTTCGGCTCGTGGTCGCGACCATGCTGAATGCGCCGCCTTCTGCGGAGGCGCTCCATGTCCAAATCGCCAAAACCTGGGCGCCAGACAACAAGCATGCGCCCGACCTGATTCGCCGGACCCTCGTGCTGCTCGCCGACCACGAGCTGAACGCTTCGACCTTCACCGTCCGCTGCGCCGCATCGACGGGCCTCAGCCTCTATGACGCCGTGATCGCCGGCCTCGCCGCCCTGAAGGGGCCGCAGCATGGCGGCGCCGGCGTGCTGGCATCGCAACTGGTGAAGACGCTGATCGATCGCGACGTCGCGCCGCTGATCCGTGAACGCGTTGCGCTGGGCGAGCGCTTCGCCGGCTTCGGACACGGCGTCTACAAGCGCGGCGATCCGCGCGCCATCTCGTTGCTGGAGGCGCTGACGCGCGCCGGCGCGCCACGCAAGTTCACCCGCGAGGTGCCCGAGCGGATCGCGGAGGCGACCGGCGAGTTCGTCAACATCGACTATGCGCTAGCCGTGCTGGTGCACAGCCTGCGGCTGCCGGCCGGCAGCGAGCTGGCGCTATTCGCGATGGCGCGCTGCGTCGGCTGGATCGCGCATGCCTGCGAGCAATTGCAGTTCGGCCGCCTAATCCGGCCACGCGCACGCTACACCGGACCGATCCCGGGACGCGCCGCCAGCCTTGAAACGCTGTAGCGGCGCGGCCCCGCCTATTCGGCAGAGCCAGTCGCCAGCTGCGTCTCGCGCCGCTTCCGCACCATCCGCAGCACCAGCCAGACCACGATCGTGCCGGCGACCGCGGCGATGATCCAGGTCGACTTCGCGATATGGCTGTGATGCGAAATGCCGCCATAGCGATGCAGCAGCTGCACGGCGAACACGCCAGGCAGCACGTGGGCGCAGGCCCACAGCACGATCGCGGGAATATTCACCGCGTAGAAGCGCGCCGGCGGAATGTCGAGCGCGCCCGCGGTGATCGGCACCACGGCGCGGATCGGCGCCACGAACCGGGCGAAGAAGATCGCCAAGGTGCCGAAGCGGTGGAAGAACGCCTCGCTCTGCGCCACCAGGCGCGGATAGTTCGAGAACGGCCAACTCGTCAGGATCTCGCGCTGCTGGCGATGACCGACCCAGAACGCGCCGCCATCGCCGATCACGGCGCCGAGGATGGCGGCCGCCAGCACCCATTGCAGCGTCAGCTCGCCGCCCGGGATCAGCGCGCTCAGCGCCAGGATAATTGTCGTGCCCGGGACCACCGAGCCCACGATCGGAACCGCCTCCAGCAGCGCCGCCATGAACAGGGTGAGATAGGCCAGCCCCGCATGGGCTGACACGAAGGCGATCAGGGGGTCGAGTAGATGGGCCACGCGGATCCTGCTGGGTATGACGGAGACATGACGAGCTGTTCGATAAGTAGGAACCCCGGCCCCGAGTGCCACGTCAGAATGCTGGGCGTGCTGGTGAGGCCAAAAGGTGGCGTGATACGCAGGGCAGCCTTCCAAAAACGTCGTCCCATGCCTATCTCGATGATATAACGACGGAACTTTGATCAAGGCTTAGGCTTCTGCCCGCGCGCGCTCTCTGCTAGGCTGGCGGTTGAAGCCTTTCAACCGCAGCCAAACCATGAAATCTGGTTTCGGGATTGCCCGGGACCTCGGAGGATGAATGACGACCGCCGCTACGACCAATGCGCAGGAGATGACCGGTGTGCCCGACATGAAGGTGTCGGTGCGGCAGGTGTTCGGGATCGACAGCGACCTTGAGGTGCCGGCCTTTTCCGCGACCGATCCGCACGTGCCGGAGGTCGATGCCGACTACCGTTTCGACCGTGCCACCACGCTCGCGATCCTGGCCGGCTTCGCCAAGAACCGCCGCGTCATGGTGACCGGCTACCACGGCACCGGCAAGTCGACGCATATCGAGCAGGTCGCCGCCCGCCTGAACTGGCCGTGCGTGCGCGTCAACCTCGACAGCCACATCAGCCGCATCGACCTGGTCGGCAAGGACGCGATCGTGGTCAAGGACGGCAAGCAGGTCACCGAGTTCCGTGACGGCATCCTACCCTGGGCCCTGCAGCACAACGTGGCGCTGGTGTTCGACGAGTACGACGCCGGCCGCCCGGACGTGATGTTCGTGATCCAGCGCGTGCTCGAGGTCTCGGGCCGCCTTACCCTGCTCGACCAGAACAAGGTCATCAAGCCGCACCCGGCGTTCCGCCTGTTCGCGACCGCCAACACCATTGGTCTCGGCGACACCTCGGGCCTGTATCACGGCACACAGCAGATCAACCAGGGCCAGATGGACCGCTGGTCGATCGTCACGACGCTCAACTATCTCGCGCATGACGAGGAGGTCGAGATCGTGCTGGCCAAGGCCAAGCATTATCAGAACGCGCAGGGCCGTGACACCGTCAACAAGATGGTGCGGCTTGCCGATCTCACGCGAAACGCCTTCGCCAATGGCGACCTGTCAACGGTGATGAGCCCGCGCACGGTGATCACCTGGGCGGAAAACTCCGAGATCTTCGGCGACATCGGCTTCGCCTTCCGCGTCACTTTCCTGAACAAGTGCGACGAGCTCGAGCGTCCGCTGGTCGCGGAATTCTATCAGCGCTGCTTCAATGCGGAGCTGCCGGAATCCGCCGTCAACGTCGCGTTGAGCTGATATGAGGCGTCGTCCCGGCCTCCAGCCGGGACACATATGCCGTGACCCCGATACGCCGTGACGTTTCGGCGATGCGCCGGAGTTGGCTTCGACACGATGAGATGACCGCCGGTGGCTATGGGTCCCGGCGTTCGCCGGGACGACAGGCCGCAGGGACAAGATGACCACATCCAACAGCAAACTCCGTCCCGGTACCAAGGAAGCGCCGACCGAGCCGTTCAAGCGCTCGGTGACGGGGTGCCTGCGCGCCATTGCGCGATCGCCCGAGCTCGAAGTCTCCTTCGCCGCCGAACGGCCGGGCCTTGCGCCGGGCAAGGCGCGGCTGCCGGAGCCGGCGCGCAAGATGACGAAGCGTGACGCCGCTGTCGTGCGCGGCCATGCCGATTCGATCGCGCTGAAGCTCGCCTGTCACGATCCGAAGATTCACCGCAAGCTGATCCCCGGCAATCCGCAGGCCCGCGGCGTGTTCGAGGCGGTCGAGCAGGCCCGTGTCGAGGCGATCGGCGCCAAGCGCATGGCCGGCGTCGCCAAGAATCTCACCGCGATGCTCGACGATCACTTCCATCGCGGCAAGTATGACGAGATCACCGACCGTGCCGACGCGCCGCTGTCGGATGCGCTGGCGATGCTGGTGCGCGAGCGGCTGACCGGCATGGCGCCGCCGAACGCGGCGCGCAAGGTGGTCGATCTCTGGCGCCCGTTCCTGGAGGACCGGATCGGCTCGCGGCTCGATGAACTCGGCCGCTTCACCGAGGATCAGGCCAAGTTCGGCGATCTCGTCCATGATCTCCTCTCGGCGCTCGATCTCGGCGACGAGCGCAATGCCGACTCCGAGGAGGACGAGGACAACGACGACAACCGCGACGGTGACAATGACCAGTCCGGCGCCGAGGGCTCGCCCGAGTCCGATGCCGCGCAGGAGATGAGTGCCGACCAGGCGCAGACGACCTCGGACGAGATGTCGGAGAGCGCGATGGAAGCCGCGCAGGCGTCCGCGTCCGACACGCTCGATGATGGCGAGCTCGGCGACGACGAGACGCCGGGCGAGGCGACGCGGCCAAACCGCAGTGGCGCCAACGAGCCGCGCGGGCCCGAATATCACGCCTTCGCGCCGAAGTTCGATGAGATCATCGCGGCTGAGGACCTCTGCGATCATGACGAGCTGGAGCGGCTGCGCTCCTATCTCGACAAGCAGCTCGCGCATCTCCAGGGCATCGTGGCGCGGCTCGCCAACCGGCTGCAGCGGCGCCTGATGGCGCAGCAGAACCGCGCTTGGGAGTTCGATCTCGAAGAGGGCATTCTCGATCCGGCGCGGCTGTCGCGCGTGGTCATCGATCCCTACCAGCCCCTGTCCTTCATGCGCGAAAAGGAAGCGACCTTCCGCGACACCGTCGTCACGCTCTTGCTCGACAATTCCGGCTCGATGCGCGGCCGCCCTATCACGGTCGCCGCGACCTGCGCCGACATTCTCGCCCGCACGCTCGAGCGCTGCGGCGTCAAGGTCGAGATCCTCGGCTTCACGACGCGCGCGTGGAAGGGCGGGCAGTCGCGCGAGGCGTGGCTTGCCGCTGGCAAGCCGGCCAATCCCGGCCGCCTCAACGATCTCCGCCACATCATCTACAAGGCGGCCGACGCGCCGTGGCGCCGGGCTCGGAAGAATCTCGGCCTGATGATGCGCGAGGGGCTGCTGAAGGAGAACATCGACGGCGAGGCGCTGGACTGGGCGCACAAGCGCCTGCTCGGCCGGCCCGAGCAGCGCAAGATCCTGATGATGATCTCGGACGGCGCGCCGGTGGACGACTCCACGCTGTCGGTCAACCCCGGCAATTATCTGGAACGTCACCTGCGTCACATCATCGAGGAGATCGAGACCCGCTCGCCGGTCGAGCTGATCGCGATCGGCATCGGTCATGACGTAACGCGCTATTATCGTCGCGCGGTGACGATCGTCGACGCCGAGGAGCTTGGCGGCGCGATCACCGAGAAGCTTGCCGAATTGTTCACGGAGACGCACGCGGCGCCGCAGCAGCCGGCGCGCGCACCGAAGCGCAAGCTGCACTCGTAAGCCGGTCGGTCGATCGGACGCGTCCTCCTCCGCCCTTGAGGAGGTGGGGAAGGGGGCCCCGCCGACGATGACGCTGCAGGCGATCGCCGACCGCAGGCGTTTTCTTGCGCTGACCCTGGGCGGCATATCGGCATTCGCAATCTGCCGCGGGGCTGGCGCGCAATCGATCGCGCCTCCGGTGCGGCGCCGCGCGGCCCTTGATGAGCACTCCGTCACATCGACCGTGAAGATCGAGGTCAAGGCGCGGCCATTGCCGGCGTTCGACCTGCGCGATCGGGCGCAACAGCGCTTCGGGATGCTGCAATATCGCAGCGGCGTCGCGCTGACCTCGTCCTGTCCGGGCTTCGGTGGTCTCTCCGGCATGCGGCTCGATGCAAAAGGCGAGCGTTTCCTCGCGGTCAGCGACAAGGGCGGCTGGTTCACCGGCCGGATCGTCTATTCGGGTCGCGAGATCGCGGGGCTCGCGGATGTCGAGGCGTCGCCGCTGCTCGGTCCCGACGGCCGGCCGATCACCGATCGCGGCTGGTACGATTCCGAGTCGCTCGCGCGCGACGGTGACGTCGTCTATGTCGGCCTCGAACGCGTCAATCTGCTCTTGCGCTATGACTTCGCCAAAGGCGGCACTGGCGCGCGCAGCGAGATCATGCCGCTGCCGCCCGCGGCCAGGCGGCTGCCGAACAACAAGGGACTCGAGGCGCTGGTGGTCGTGCCGAAGGGGCTGCCGCTGGCCGGGACGGTGATCGCGATCTCCGAACGGGGCCTCGATGCGAACGGCAATCTGCTGGCGTTCCTGGTCGGTGGGCCCGCCATGGCTCAGTTCAGCGTCGTCCGCAGCAATGATTTCGACGTCAGCGACGCCGTGCTGTTGCCGTCCGGCGACCTGCTGGTGCTGGAGCGCAAATTCTCCCTGCTCAGCGGCGTCGGCATCCGGATCCGCCGCATCAAGCTTGCCGATATCGCGCCGGGGGCGCTGGTCGACGGTCCCTCGATCTTCACCGCCGATCTGGGCCAGGAGATCGACAACCTCGAAGGCATCGATGCGCATGTCACGCCGGAAGGCGACACCGTGCTGACCTTGGTGTCGGACGACAATTTCTCGATGATCCAGCGCACGCTGCTCCTGCAGTTCACATTGCTGGAATGAGCCGCAAGGCGGCGCAGCGACCGCGTTGACCCTGTCGCAGCCATCGCCGACACTCGCGGCTGAGATCATCCCATCATCATGTCAGCCTGGAACTCAGCATGAGCGCCCTGTTCACTCCCATCAAGCTGCGCGGCCTGGAGCTTGCCAACCGCATCGTCGTGTCGCCGATGTGCCAGTACTCGGCCGAGAACGGCGCCGCCAATGACTGGCACTTCACCCACATCAACACGCTGGCGCTGTCGGGTGCGGCGATGTTCTGCATCGAGGCGACGCATGTCGAGCCGATCGGACGCATCACGCCTGGCTGCCTCGGGCTGTGGGACGATGCGACGGAAGCTGCGCTGAAGCCGATCCTCGCCTCGGTACGCAAGCATGCGAAAACGGCGATCGCGATGCAGCTCGCCCATGCCGGCCGCAAGGGCTCCAGCCACAAGCCGTGGGATGGCGGCCAGCAGATCGCGCTGAGCGAGGGCGGCTGGCAGACGGTCGCGCCGTCGGCGCTGCCGCATAAGGAGGGCGAGCTTGCCCCGGAGGCGCTCGACACCGCTGGCCTTCAGCGCATCCGAGAGGCGTTCGTCTCCGCGGCGCAGCGCGCTGCCCGCCTCGGGATCGATGCGATCGAGGTGCATGGCGCGCACGGCTATCTGCTGCATCAGTTCCTGTCGCCGATCGCCAATCGGCGCAGCGACGCTTACGGCGGCTCGCTCGAAAATCGCATGCGCTTCCCGCTCCAAGTCTTCGATGCCGTGCGCGCCGTCTTCCCGGCGGACAAGCCGGTCGGCATGCGCGTCTCGGCGACCGACTGGGTCGAGGGCGGCTGGGATCTCGACCAGACGATTGCCTTTGCGAACGAGTTGAAGCGCCGCGGCGTCGACTGGATCGATGTGTCCTCGGGTGGTGCGTCGCCGCTGCAGAAGATCACGCTCGGTCCCGGCTATCAGGTGCCGTTCGCAGACGCGGTGAAAAAGGCCACGGGATTGCCGACCATGGCGGTCGGCCTCATCACGCAGGCGCAGCAAGCGGAGGAGATCGTGGCCTCCGGCAAGGCCGACATGATCGCGCTCGCCCGCGGCATGCTCTACGACCCGCGCTGGGGCTGGCATGCGGCGGCCGAGTTGGGCGGCCAGGTTGCCGCGCCCCCGCAATATTGGCGCTCGCAGCCCTCGACGCACAAGGAGCTGTTCGGCCGGACGACGTTCGGCGCACGCTGACGTGCAATTGAACGAGCGTGACCCGCGGATCAGCATTGCAGAAATCCGCGGGTCATCATTCCGCCAGCGACACAGCGAACGATTGCCGCTGTTCGACGAAGTGATAGACTTCGCAGACCACGTGCGGCGTTGCCGACTCCGTTGGTCGTGTTTCGTCTCGCGTGACGATGAGCGCATCACAAAGGTGCGCCGCAGTATAAACGCGAGAGGAAAGCGCCATGGAAATCGGATACTTCACGATGCCCTCGCATCCGCCGGAGTGCGGATTGAAGGAAGGGCAGGAGTGGGACCTTCAGGTCCTGCGCTGGCTCGATGAGCTCGGCTATCAGGAAGCCTGGATCGGCGAGCATCACACCGCGCCATGGGAGCCGCATCCCGCGCCCGATCTGATTTTGGCGCAGGCGTTCCGCGAGACCAAGAACATCCGCCTCGGCCCCGGCGGCTTCCTGCTGCCCTATCATCATCCGGCCGAGCTCGCCAACCGCGTCGCGATGCTGGATCATCTCTCCGACGGCCGGCTCAATTTCGGCATTGCCGCATCCGGCCTGCCGAGCGACTGGGCGATGTTCAATGTCGACGGCATTAGCGGCCAGAACCGCGAGATGACGCGCGAGGCGCTGGAGATCATCCTGCGGCTATGGACCGAGCCGGCGCCGTTCACGCACAAGGGCAAGTACTGGACGGTGACCAAGCCTGACGTGATGTTTGACTTCCTGAAGCCGCATATCAAGCCGGTGCAGGCGCCGCATCCGCCGATCGGCGTCGCAGGTCTGTCGAAGAACTCCGATACGCTCAAGCTCGCCGGCGAGCGCGGCTTCATTCCGATGAGTCTCAATCTCAACCCCGCCTATGTGTCGTCGCACTGGGATTCGGTCGAGGCCGGCGCCGCCAAGTCCGGGCGCAAGCCGAGCCGCAACGATTGGCGGCTGGTCCGCGAGGTGTTCGTCGCCGAGACCGATGAGGAGGCGTGGCGGCTCTCGACCGGCGACATGATGGGCCGGATGATGGGCGAGTACTTCCTGCCGCTGCTGAGCCATTTCGGCTTCAAGGACTACCTCAAGCATTCGCCCGACGTGCCGGATACCGACGTGACGGTGGACTATTGCGCCAAGCGCAACTGGATCATCGGCTCGCCGGCGACGGTGACCGAGAAGATCGAGAAGATCTGGCACGAGGTCGGCGGCTTCGGGACGCTGTGCGTGTTCGGCTTCGACTACAAGCACAAGCCGGAAGCCTGGCACAACTCGCTGCGCCTCCTGAAGCACGAGGTGATGCCGAGGTTGCGCCATCTCAATGCCGATATGACCAGGGCGGCGTAATATCAGCGATCGGGCCGGCGCAGGTGCGCCGGTCCGATCGACGAGGTCATTGCCATGCGCATTCGCGTCCGACAGTCAGCCCATGTGCTCGAGCGGTCGGGGCTTGCCTTGGCGGGCGCGGCATGCGGTGTGTTCGTGGGGGCGCATGTCGGCTCCAGCGTACCGTGGCTCACCACCCAAGGCTTCCTGCTGGTGATGATGCTGTCCGGCGCGTTCGGCTTCTATCTCGGGATCGACACGCCCCAGATACCGTTCCATCCCCACGAGGAGGGCACGCCGGCCGAGAACAAGATCGATGCGGCTGAATTCCTCAGCGCCGTCGGGACGTTTTTCGCCACGCTGACAGCCTTCTTCGCCGTGGGGATCATCATCCTCCGCGAAGATCCACACATTGTCTGGACCTCACTCATCATGGCCGGCTGGGTGATCGGCGTTGCGATGCAGATCGTCGCGGGTGCGATCGCGCGCATGCGACGCTGAGGGATGGTCAATTTTTGTGCTGATTGTCGCGACTTTGATCGAGCGCCTCGCGACGGTTGCGGGGTGTTGTCGCACATGAGTTCTGCTGCGCGGAACTAAGAAGACGATGCGGGCTGCGTCCGCTTCAGGATTACGCTCTCCGCGACGCATGCGTTGCGCAGACCGGCTGGATTCTAACGGTTTACCGCCCGTCCCATGCATCCAGAGCAAGCGCCGCATCGAAACGTCGCATGACGGTAGTCGGCGCGTTGGCGCGCTTGATGCATCGCAGCGCGCAGAATCATGTGGGAAGCTCATCATGTTGAAGCGGGTGTTGTTGGGGATGGTCATCGGCTGCGGATTGTCCGCAGCTCATGCGGAGGAGCCGAAGATCGGCGGCGTCGTGAACGCCGTCATCCAGCCGGAGCCGCCGGGGTTGATGCTGGCAATGGTCCAGAACGGTCCGACCCAGATGGTGTCCGGCAACATTTTCGAAGGTCTGCTGCGCTACAGCCCGAAGCTCGAGCCGCTGCCCGGCCTCGCCGAGAGCTGGACGATCAGCCCCGACGCCAAGGCCTATACGTTCAAGCTGAAGCCCGGCGTGACCTGGCACGACGGCAAGCCGTTCACCTCGGCCGACGTGCTGTTCTCGATCGAGATGCTGAAGCAGACGCATGCGCGCGCCCGCAACAACCTGGTCATGGTCGAGAAGGTCGAGGCGCCCGATGATCTCACCGTGGTGTTCACCTTGAAGGAGCCGTTCGGTCCGTTCATCGGCATCTTCGAGGTCGGCTCGCTGCCGATGGTGCCGAAGCATCTCTACGAGGGCACCGACTACAAGACCAATCCGAACAACAACGCGCCCATCGGTACCGGCCCCTTCATGTTCAAGGAATGGCAGAAGGGCTCGTTCATCCGCATGGTGAAAAACCCGAACTACCATGAGAAGGGAAAGCCCTATCTCGACGAGGTCTACTGGCAGATCATTCCAGATGCGGCAGCGCGCGCCGTGGCCTTCGAGACCGGCAAGGTCGACGTGCTGCCCGGCGGCTCGATCGAGAATTTCGACGTGCCGCGCGTCTCCAAGCTGCCGGGCGCATGCGTCACCGGCGCTGGCTGGGAATTTTTCTCGCCGCTCTCCTGGATGTGGTTGAACCTGCGCAACCCGATTCTCGCCAACAAGAAAGTCCGGCAGGCGATCATGTACGCCATCGATCGCGACTTCGCCAAGGACGTGATCTGGAACGGGCTCGGCAAGGTGGCGACAGGCCCGTCGGCCTCGACCATCAAGTTCTACACCGATGACGTACCGAAGTACTCCTATGATCCCGCCAAGGCCAAGGCGCTGCTGAAGGAGGCCGGCTACAAGGGCGAGAAGATCCGCATGCTGCCGCTGGCCTATGGCGAGACTTGGCAGCGCTGGGGCGAGGCCGTGAAGCAGAACCTCCAGGACGTCGGCATGACGATCGAGACGATCGCCACCGACGTGCCCGGCGGCAATCAGAAGATCATGGAGTGGGACTACGACCTCGCCTTCACCTATCTCTATCAGTATGGTGATCCCGCGCTCGGTGTCTCGCGCAACTACATCACCTCGGCCATCGCCAAGGGCCAGCTGTTCAACAATGTCGAGGGCTATTCGAACCCCGAGGTCGACAAGCTGTTCGCCGAAGGCGCGACGGCACCGACCGATGCCAAGCGCAAGGAGGCCTACGACAAGGTGCAGAAGATCCTCGTCGAGGACGTGCCGGTGGCCTGGCTGTTGGAGCTGCAGTTCCCGACCATCACCAAATGCAAGGTCAAGAACCTGATCACGACCGGCGTCGGCGTCAACGACGGCTTCCGCGACGCCTGGCTCGACAAATGATGGCAGGATTCGGAGCGCATCCGGGACGCTTGTGTATTGACGTATTGGGCTGTCGCGGCATGCCATCCGGCCAGTTTGTTACTCCGTCATGCCCGGGCTTGTCCCGGGCATCCACGTGGTTCTCAGCGTACCGAACGACGTGGATGGCCGGGACACGCCCGGCCATGACGACGTTGAGGCAGACGAGCGCAAAACTCCGATGACAAACAATAGTCCTGGGGCGCTGCGGTGTGCGCTGCGCCCCAGGTGCTCCACCTGCATCTCGAGCTGACCATCACGGGCCCTCCATGCTCTCCTTCATCGTCCAGCGCGTCGCGAAGGGCGTCATCGTCCTTCTCGCCATCGTCGTGCTGAACTTCTTCCTGATCCGGCTGGCGCCGGGGGATCCCGCCGTCGTGATGGCCGGCGAAGCCGGCGCGTCCGACCAGATGTTCGTCGCGCAGCTGCGGGAAAAATTCGGCCTCGACCGTCCGCTGCCGGAGCAGCTGCTCATTTACATCAAGGGCATCGCCAGCCTCGATCTCGGCTTCTCGTTCCGCCAGCAGGCGCCGGTCGCCAAGCTGATCGTCGAGCGGCTTCCGGCGACGCTGCTGCTGACGCTCTCTGCATTCGCGATCTCGCTCGTGCTCGGCGTCCTGTTCGGTGCGCTGGCGGCAAGGTTCGCCGGCACCTTCCTCGATACGGCAATCACCGTGCTCGCGCTGATCTTTTACGCGACGCCGCTGTTCTGGATCGCGCTGATCGCGATCCTGCTGTTCTCCGTCTGGGTCGATTGGCTGCCGAGCTTCGGCTACGAGACCGTTGGCGCCGGCTACACCGGCCTGCGCCACGCGCTCGACGTCGGCGCGCATCTGGTGATGCCCGCAGCGACGCTCGGCCTGTTCTTCATGGCGACCTACACCCGCATGACCCGCGCCTCGATGCTCGAGGTGAAACGGCTCGACTTCGTCAAGACCGCGCGCGCCAAGGGCCTGCGCGACGGCGTCATCCTGCGGCGTCACGTGCTGCGCAACGCGCTGCTGCCGGTGGTGACATTGGCCGGCGTCCACGCCGGCACCCTGGTCGGCGGCGCCGTGCTGACGGAGACCGTGTTCGCCTGGCCCGGCATCGGCAGGCTGATGTACGACGCGCTGATTCAGCGCGACTACAATCTCCTGCTTGGCGTGTTCGTGGTCTCCTCGGCCATGGTGCTGATCTTCAACCTGGTCACCGACCTCGTCTATCGCCTGGTCGACCCGCGCATCGAGTATGCGTCATGAGGCAGTTCTGGCGCACCATGCTGCGCAGCCCGAGCGGCATCATCGGGCTGATCATCCTGATCCTTGCGATCGTGATCGCGGTGGCCGGACCGTTCTATTTCCCCAATTCCCCGTGGCGCATGGTGCAGCGGCCCTTCGTGCCGCCCTTCACCTTGGCGAAGGTGCCGCTGGGGACCGATGCGCTCGGGCGCGACGTGCTGGCCGGCCTGATCTTCGGTGCCCGCGTCTCACTGCTGGTCGGCCTGGTGTCGACGCTGGTCGCTCTCGTCGTCGGCGTGCCCCTTGGAGCGATCGCGGGGTACTTCGGCGGCCGCGTCGACGATGCGCTGATGCGCTTCACGGAATTCTTTCAGACCATCCCGAGCTTCGCGCTGGCCATCGTGCTGGTCGCGATTCTTCAGCCCTCGATTTATTCGATCGTCGCCGCCATCGGCCTCGTCAGCTGGCCGCCGGTGGCGCGCCTCGTACGCGGCGAGGTGCTCTCCCTGCGCACCCGTGAATACGTCCAGGCGGCGATCGTCACCGGCCAGAGCAATGCCTGGATCATCTGGCGCGAGATCCTGCCCAACGCGCTGTCGCCCGTGATCGTGCTGGCATCGCTGATGGTCGCGACGGCGATCCTCCTCGAATCCTCGCTGTCGTTCCTCGGCCTCGGCGATCCCAATCTGATCTCCTGGGGCTACATGGTCGGCGCCGGCCGTACCGTCATCCGCCAGGCCTGGTGGATCACGGTATTTCCGGGCGTGGCGATCCTGCTCGCCGTGCTCGGTCTCAACCTGATCGGCGAGGGCCTGAACGATGCGTTGAACCCGCGCCTGTCGCGGGAAGGCAGGTGAGTGATGGCTGATAACAACTGCCGTAGGGTGGGCAAAGCGAAGCGTGCCCACCGATTGCCGATCTCGTCTGCCGATGGTGGGCACGGCGCGGGCTGGAGCGCAGCAAACAAAGCACGGCATCGGCGCGCCTTTGCCCACCCTACGGGACCGGTGAGGGTGAGCCATGTCTGATCCCGTCGTTGCCATCAAGAATCTCCGGATCGCCTTGCCGAAGGGCGCCGAGCGCGCGCACGCCGTTGATGGCGTCTCGCTCGATCTCACCGCGGGCAAGATCGTCTGCGTTGTCGGCGAGTCCGGCTCGGGCAAGTCGATGTGCGCGCATGCGCTGCTCGGCCTGTTGCCGGAGACGGTGACCGTCGAGAGCGGCGAGATCCGCTTTGACGGCCGCGATCTGCTCGAGGTGGATGAGGACGGCTGGCGCGATCTGCGTGGTCGCCGCATCGCGATGGTGTTCCAGGAGCCGATGACAGCGCTCAATCCGCTGATGCGAATCGGCGACCAATTGATGGAGGTCTTCGAGGCGCATGGATTGCTCTCGCCCGCGGAGCGCCGTGCCAAGGCGCTGGCGCTGGTGCGTGAGGTCGGGCTGCCCGACCCCGAGCGAATCATCCGCGCCTATCCGCATCAGCTCTCCGGCGGCCAGCGCCAGCGCGCGATGATCGCGATGGCGCTCGCGCTCGAGCCGGCGGTGCTCGTCGCCGACGAGCCGACCACCGCGCTCGACGTGACGACGCAGGCGCAGATCCTCAAGCTGATCCGCAACCTGCAGGCCAGTCACAACATGGCGGTGATGTTCATCACCCATGATTTCGGCGTCGTCGCCGATATCGCCGATCAGGTCGTGGTGCTGCGCCACGGCAAGGTGGTGGAGGAGGGCTCCGCCGCGAGTGTGCTCGGCAGCCCGCAGCACGACTACACCAAGGCGCTGCTCGCCGCCGTACCGTCCTTCGATCCGCCGCCGCGGTACTCCCGAGAAGACGCGCCAAAGGCGCTCGAGGTGATCGGTCTCGACAAGACCTATGTGACGCCGACCGGCTGGTTCCGGTCAAAGCGCGAGACGCGCGCGGCGCATGCCGTCAATTTCGCCATCCATCAAGGTGAGACGCTTGGCCTCGTCGGCGAATCCGGGTCAGGAAAATCGTCAGTCGCGCGGCTCGTGATGCGGCTGATCGAGGCCGATCGTGGCACGGTTCGGATCGGCGATGCCGATCTCACCGGGCTGCAAGGCCGAGCGCTGCGCGCGCAGCGTCATCGCATCCAGATGATCTTTCAGGATCCGTTCGCCTCGCTCAACCCGCGCCGCAAGGTCGGCCGCATCATCGCCGACGGCATGGTCGCGCGCGGTACGGCGCTGGATGCGGCGCTGAAGCGCGCGCAGGATCTGCTCGGACTGGTCGGCCTCGACGCCGGCGCGACCGAGCGCTACCCGCACGAATTCTCCGGCGGCCAGCGCCAGCGCATCGGCATCGCGCGGGCCCTTGCGCTGGATCCGGAGATCATCGTGGCTGATGAGGCGGTGTCCGCGCTCGACGTGTCCGTGCAGGCGCAGGTGCTTCGGCTGTTGGAGGATCTAAAGGCGCGGCTTGGCCTCTCGATGCTGTTCATCACCCACGATCTGCGCGTCGCCGCGCAGATCTGCGATCGCATTGCGGTGATGCAGAAAGGGGAGATCGTCGAGCTGAAAGCAACGGCCGCGCTGTTTGCAAATCCGGAACACGCCTATACGCGCGAGCTCCTCGCGGCCGTCCCGGGGCGCAAGCCGAAGCTGGCCGCGTTGGATTCGTAAATCAGTTGCAACATAATCGGCACATTTCGGTTATAGCAACATGGCTCGGAGTGCCTTGACGACGTCAGGCACTGCCGACCGGCATCCGCTCCCGAGCGAGGGTTGCGAGACGATCGTCCGATGCCGTCACCGAACCGTGGCCATCCTGTGCCAATCTTGCCCGCACGTGGCGACGAGTTCACTACTCCACTGAGGAAGCCCCCGATGTTAGAGCGCAGGCCCACGGCCGCGGTGCTCGAAGCCCACAAGGCGTTCAAGCAGGCTCCGGCCCCAAAGAGCGATTACGAGAAGGCGCAGAGCGCGTTTAACGAGAACAGAGAGCGCCTGAGAGCCGAGCGCCTCGCGCGCGAGGCGGCGGCCGCCAAGAGCGACCAAATCGATCGCAAACAAAAGCCGGCTTGAGCGCCGGCTTCGTTCACGTCGTTTGCGGATAGGACTTGGCAGCCCCTGCTCAGGTCCGCGATGTCGCTGAAGCGATCTGACCCTGCGGCCGTTCGCGCTCGGTCCGCGCTGAGTTCGTCGATGGAAGTGCACCAGGACGTGCCGCTGGCACCTTCTTCACCGGGGCTGGCAGCAACCCTTCGCGGATCGCCGCCTTACGCGCGACCTTGCGCTGGCGCCGGATCGCATCGGATTTCTCGCGCGTCTTGCGCTCCGATGGCTTCTCGTAGGAGCGGCGGCGCTTCATCTCACGGAAAACACCCTCGCGCTGCATCTTGCGTTTGAGAATGCGCAACGCCTTGTCGACATCATTGTCACGAACGAGTACCTGCAAAAGCATCCTCCTTGTCTTCATCCCGCGATCAGAATCTCGCGATGAGAGCTGGTGTGTGAAGTCGATCGCGCGACGCGCGTGATGGCATCACCTTGAGCCGGCGGCTTGGATGAAATGATCAGCTGTGATCGCCGCCCAAGCCATGTGTGATCCCCTTCGTAGGAAGGCGGGAGCACGAAATGTCTCTCAGCCATCGATGGCCGGGCCGTTATCGATGGTCGTATCAAGATAGGCGCAGAGGGCGGATATTGCCAGCGCGCCGGTCTAAAAGCCGTATCGGCCGAAAACTATATTTGCTGCGCGCCCTTGTAATCCCCCGGAAAGGGTCTACCTTGAGATTGTTCGATTAGCCGCTGTGCCTTTCTGAATGTGCCCGCGGGCTATTTCCAAAGTCATCGCTCAGTTGAATGATGAGGTCGTGCGGCGTTCGCGCGACGATTGCGCTTGGAGATAGACATGCAGGGTACCGTGAAGTGGTTCAACGGCCAGAAGGGCTTCGGTTTCATTCAGCCGCAGGACGGCGGGAACGACGTGTTCGTTCACATCAGCGCCGTTGAGCGTGCTGGTCTCGCAGGTCTGGCCGAAGGTCAGAAGCTGAATTACGACGTCAAGACCGACAAGATGCGCGGCAAGACCAGCGCGGAAAATCTCTCGCTGATCTGATCGCCTTGATCTTTCGATCTCAAGCCATTTCACGGATGTACTGAAATGGCTGGACTGCCCGCTCGGTCTCATGATTGAGCGGGCTGTTTGCGTTTCCACGAGGCCCTGCAGCTCTTGGGAAGGACTGGTCAATGGCAACGAAACGAGCCCTGCAGCCTTCGGCTGAAAGCCTTGCACGCACGCAGCGCCGGCAACTCGCCGCCGAGGAGGGTGCCAAGGCCTTGGTGGCGGCCGAGCAGCGTGCGATCGACATCCGCAAGAATATGGAGCGGCTGCGCGCGCTCAGGCTTGCGAAGGAGGCCGAGGACGCCAGGATCGGTGGTAGTGCCCCCGCAGCGCGGCCGGCCAAGCGACGCAACAAGATCGCGCGTTAGATCGAACCCCAGGCGGCGAAATTCGTTCTGGTCCCAACGACACCAGCGTTCCGCGTACAGGTTCCATCTCCCTGCTGAGGAGGCTGACGTGGCCAAATCCGTCGCAACGGACGTTCGCATCGCAAGAGAAGATTCGGGTCGCGGAGGACAGATGATCGCCTTCGCGCTTGCCATCGGCTCGACGCGCCAGGTCTGTCACCTCGAGACCAGCTTCTGCACCCGCAATCAGGCCTTGGCCTACCTGCAGCGCAATCGCACCGCGTTCGAGCAGCGCGCCCGCGAGCTTTTTGCGCGCGGCGAGGTCAGGGACGGCGTGATCCACCTGACAATGATGTGAGGGCAAAGGCGGAACGTTCCGCGGCCGGCGTCCGCGCCACATGGTGGCGCGGCGAAGGCGCGAGATCCGTCGCCATTGTTAGTCGGTCCTCTGCTTCACCGGCAGCGGCACGCGCTCATAGGCCGTCGGCAGATTGATGGGCCGGTAGTCCGTCGACTCGGCGATGCGCATCAGCACGCTCTCGTGGATGAAGGCGCCCTCGGGAATGAAGCGCGGCTCGCAATTCGGAATGTAGAACCCGAGATGGACCTTGCGTTCGGGCCATTCCTTGTACTTCGCGCGCTTCGGCAGATATTCGAGCAGCCGCCAGGCCGGCGTCATCGAGTTGTGCAGCGGACTTCGGATGCTGGGTTCGACATAGGAGAACGGGCTGTTCTTGCGCTGCACGCCCCAGGCGAGCTGATTGACCGTGCGCGGATTGACGGCGAGTCCCGCCTCGACGGCCTCGTCGATCATCCACAGCAGCGGATATTTCGAGGCCGCAGACTGCGCCTCCGGATAGCCGCCGCCGACATCGCAATGCACGCCGGCGAACCAGACCTGCTTGGCGTCCTGCGGTCCTGCCTTGGCCTTGTTGAAGCGGTTCGGCGTGAATGTTTGCGGCATCTCCCAGGGCTTCAGTCGGAACATGCAGCGCCGTTCATCCATCGCCGCGGCCTGGCGGAAGATCCTCACGCTCGGATTGCTGATCGTGAACGCCAGCTCCTCGAGACTCGGCAGCGCGAACAGCCGATCGGTGCGTGGCACGATGACACTGGCCACCGTGTCCCACACGCCGACGAAATGAATCGTCGGCCAGCGCGTCGAGGTGATGCGCGCGAACTGCGCGGCTTGATCGTCGCGGCTCTCCGGGATCGGCCCGTCCTCCTCGGTGCTCTCGAGCTCGGCGGTGATGCCGCGTCCGGCCTTCGGATTGTCGGAGGAGTACGTCTTGTAGGCGATCACGCCCGAGCCGGCGAGATTGATCTGGTCGGGTGAGATCAGGCCGATCTTGTGGACGAGGCCGGCGAGCACGCGCACCGTGTAGGCGCCGCGCGAGAAGCCGAACAGGAAGATGCGATCCCCGTCCTCATAGTGCGTCGCGAGGAAGCAGTAGGCCTTGATGACGTTGTCATCGAGCCCGTAGCCCGTCGCGAGTCCGAGCACCATGTTGAAATTGGTCTTGAAACGGTGCCAGCTGTCGGGCTGCGTCAGGGTGCCGACGCCGGGGTCGTAGAACACGGCTTGATGCGGCGTCGTCTTGTCGGTCTTGCGCAGGCAGCGATAGAGCTTGAGGACGTTCGAAATGTTCTCGCTGATCTCGTTGCCGGTGCCGTCACAGCAGATGACAATATTTTTCATGGCAAAGGAATGTCCGCAATAATGCTACCGCGGCGAGTGTAGATGATCTGGCCGGTATTGGGGAGCTTGGTTGCCATGACACTTCGTCTGGGGCGCCGCGATGACATCCGATACGCCGTCTCTGAAAGTGTCCTGCGTTAATCTCTGTTTTCCGATCGCATGGTCACCAGGTGCCCGCGTCGCTTGGCTCAATGCAACGCGCTGCGCTTCGCAAGATCGTTTCCGCAAATGAAAACGGCCGGATCCTGCGATCCGACCGTTCTCTCAACTCACCTTGCGCCCGCCCCAACGGGCCGAAGCGATGAATGTCTCAGCTCGCCTTCGCGACCGGAGCGGCCTCGGCGGCCTTCTTCTCGATGGCGCGCTTCAGCTCGAGCGCGCGCGGCGACAGCGCCGCGGCATTCGCCTTCATCAGATACGCATCGAGGCCGCCATTGTGGTCGACGCTCTTGATGGCATTGGTCGAGACGCGCAGGCGCACGTTGCGGCCGAGTGCATCCGAGATGAAGGTCACGTTGCACAGGTTCGGCAGGAAGCGCCGCTTAGTCTTGATATTCGAGTGGCTGACCTTGTGGCCAACCTGGGGGCCCTTGGCCGTCAGTTCACAGCGCCGCGACATGGCAATAAATCCTCTCTCATCCCCGCACCCTCAGTCCGCTCGTGTCGGCGGGCCGCGGGGGTCCAAAACTCGTCCAGCTCGTCTCTGGGAGATGCGGTCGTATAGGGGGGACGCGGCTTTTCGTCAAGGTTTTGAAGGCCGCGCGAAAACGAGGGAGCCGGGCCAGCGCCATTCGCCAGGCGAGTCCAGATGTCAGCGCGGCGCCTGACCAGTTCGTCTGACAGCAGAAAAGCCGGCGTATAATCAAAGATATAGCCTGCAGACTAGACCATATAAACGGCGCATTCCGGCGGGATGGATGGTACTCTGCGTCTCGTCTTGAAGCGCCAGAACGGCGGCACGCTGGCACGGTCGGGATGTCGGTGCGCGGTTCCGGCCAAACTCGCGCGGGATCCGCGGCTCATTCCGGCGCAAAGCGCTGGACAAACCGCCATTGTCGGGCGGTTCGCGTTGTTCGAGGGCGTTTTTGGCTTAAGTAACGAGGACGACGTGCCGGATTTGTCCGGCGTTCAGGCAGGCGGATCGGCAGGATCAATCCTCACGTGACCATCATCTCGGCTCTCCCATTCGTCTCCCGTTACCTGCTTCCGGCCAGTTCCGCGCTGGGACTGCTGCTGTTGCTCGCCCCGAGCGCTCAGGCGCAGGCCAGGCTCGATGCGCAATATGAGGCGTCGCTGGCCGGCATCCCGGTCGGCAAAGGGACCTGGGCCATCGAGATCGGCGACGATCAGTACGGCGCCTCGGCGCAGGGCGGCACCGCCGGGCTGCTCAAGAGCTTCTCGCAAGGGTCCGGCAATGGCTCGGTGCAGGGCCGCGTCGTCAACGGCGCGCTGGTGGCCCAGAGCTACCAGGCCTCGTCGACAACGGGGAAGAAATCCGAGCAGATCCGCATCAACCTGCAGAACGGTACGGTGAAGGATTTCACCATTGAGCCGACCCCGCCGGTCGATCCTGACCGCGTTCCGGTGACCGATGCGCACAAGCGCGGCGTCTTCGATCCGATGACCGCCTCCCTGCTGCGCGTGCCCGGCAATGGCGAGCTGTTGTCGCCGGAGTCCTGCCGCGGCGCCGCGCCGGTGTTCGACGGCCGGATGCGCTACGAGCTCAAGCTCGACTACAAGCGCATGGAAAACGTCAAGGCCGACAAGGGCTATCGCGGTCCTGCGCTGGTCTGCGCGATCTACTTCACGCCCGTCGCGGGCTACATCCCGGACCGCCCGGTCATCAAATACCTCGCTCAAGCCCGCAACATGGAAGTCTTCTTCGTGCCGCTCGCAGGCACGCGGATCCTGGTGCCGTTCCGCGTGGTGATCCCGACCTCCTTCGGCACCGCGATGCTCGAGGCGACGTCGTTCATCACGCAGGCCACGCCGCACGTCGCCAAGACCCAGTAGCGCCGAGCCTAGCCCGTAAGCGTTCCGTCGACCGGGCAGCGCTGGCCGCGAAGATCGGGGTGACGATTGCGTGCGGAAGAGCGAGCCATGCGATGTTTCTCCGTCGTGTCGGGAATCCGTTTGACTCTTCCCTGATTCTGATTCGACTCGGCGCCCGCGCCGACTTCCGTCAGTTCCATCGCAAAACCGTTGCTTGTGGAGCCTGCAAAAACTTGATCTAGTGTCGACTAAGTCGCAGAGCGCGAGATGTTGCGGTGAACGAAGCCGGAAAGACGATGGAGTCACCGATTCCTTCGTGATTCGTTCTCAAGGCGTTCCGAAGCTTACGCTGCGTGCCTATATGCGTCACAGGATGAGACAGAGGTGAGGACCGCAGCCTCCTGAAAATCACGATAAATCCAGCATCCATCGCGCCCGACCAGCGCGCCTGCAACGCCGGCTTCGAGACCCAAATTTAACGAATGGCTTTTTCGTCTTCTTCGGCTGCCTCGCCTTTCGAGCGCGCGTCCGACCGTGCATCCGACCGTGCTCCTGGAAGCGGCGTCACCGCCGTGCTCGGTCCCACCAACACCGGCAAGACCCATCTCGCGATCGAGCGCATGCTGGCGCATTCGTCGGGCATCATCGGCCTGCCGCTGCGGCTGCTGGCCCGCGAGGTCTACAACAAGATTGCCGATCGCGTCGGCAGCGAGACGGTCGCGCTGATCACCGGCGAGGAAAAGATCAAGCCGAAGAGCCCGCGCTATTGGGTCTCGACCGTGGAGGCGATGCCACGCGACCTCGACGTGTCGTTCCTCGCCGTCGACGAGATCCAGATCGCGTCCGATCTCGAGCGCGGCCACGTCTTCACCGACCGCATCCTCAACCGTCGCGGCCGCGACGAGACGCTGCTGCTCGGCGCTGCGACGATGCGCCCGATCATCGAGCGGCTGTTGCCTGGCGCCTCGATGGTGACGCGGCCGAGATTGTCGCAGCTCGAATTCGCCGGCGACCGCAAGATCACGCGACAGCCGCGGCGGACCGCGATCGTCGCCTTCTCGGCCGACGAGGTCTATGCGATCGCGGAGCTGATCCGCCGCCAGCATGGCGGGGCGGCCGTCGTGCTCGGCTCATTGTCGCCGCGGACACGCAACGCGCAGGTCGCGATGTTCCAGAATGGCGACGTCGATTATCTCGTCGCGACCGACGCGATCGGCATGGGCCTCAACCTCGATGTCGATCACGTCGCTTTTGCCTCGGATCGCAAATATGACGGCTATCAGTTCCGCCGCCTGACGCCGTCGGAGTTTGCCCAGATCGCGGGCCGCGCCGGGCGCGCGACGCGCAACGGGACCTTCGGCACCACCGGGCGTTGTGCGCCGTTCGAGCCCGAGCTGGTCAACGCGCTTCAGAACCACACCTTCGACAGCGTGAAGATGCTGCAATGGCGCAATTCGAAGCTGGATTTCGCCTCCCTCAGCGCGCTGCAGGTGTCGCTGGCGCTGGCGCCGGGGCACGAGGTGCTGACGCGGGCGCCGATCGCCGAGGATCTGCGCGTGCTCGACCACGCCGCGCGCGACGCCGAGGTGCGCGACATGGCGCATGGCGCCGCTGCGGTCGAGCGCCTCTGGGAAACCTGCCAGATTCCCGATTATCGCCGGCTGTCACCGGCCGCCCATGCCGAGCTCGTCACCACGGTGTTCGGCTTCCTGATGCAGAAGGGTCGGATCCCGGACGCCTGGTATGCCGCGCAAGTCGACCAAGCCGACCGAACCGATGGCGACATCGACACGCTGTCAGGCCGAATTGCACAAATTCGCACCTGGACCTTCGTCGCCAACCGGCCAGATTGGCTGCGTGATCCGGAATATTGGCAGGGGATTACCCGCGACCTCGAAAATAAATTGTCAGACGCCCTTCATGAACGGCTCACGGAGCGTTTCGTTGATCGTCGTACCAGTGTATTGATGCGGCGCCTGCGGGAGAACAGTGTTTTGAATACGGAAATCGGCAAGACCGGCGAAGTGATCGTTGAAGGGCACGCGATCGGTCGCCTGGATGGATTCACCTTCGCGCCCGACACCGCCGAAGCCGGCTCCGAGGCCAAGGCCTTGCAGGCTGCTGCGCAGAAGGCGCTGGCTGGCGAGATCGAGGCACGCGCCGAGAAGCTGTCCAATGCGCCCGACGAGCACATCGTGCTGACCGCCGACGGCACGCTTCGCTGGACGGGCGACGCCGTCGCCAAGCTGGTCGCCGCCGACGACGCGCTGCATCCGCGCCTGCGTATCATTGCCGACGAGCGGCTCACTGGTGCGGCGCGCGACAAGGTGCAGGCACGGCTCGACCTGTGGCTGAAGACGCATGTCGAGAAGCTGCTCGGGCCGCTGTTCGAATTGTCTAAGGCCGAGGACATCACCGGCATCGCGCGGGGCATCGCCTTCCAGCTCGTCGAGGCGCTCGGCGTCATCGAGCGCAATAAGATCGCGGCCGAGATGAAGGATCTCGACCAGCCCTCGCGCGCCACCTTGCGCAAATATGGCGTGCGTTTCGGCGCCTATCACATCTACGTCCCGGCGCTGCTCAAGCCTGCCGCACGCGCGCTCGCGGCGCTGCTATGGGCCGAGAAGCAGGGCAATGTCGACATGTCCGCCCTGACCGGCGCGCAGCATCTGGCGAGCTCGGGCCGCACCTCCTTCCCCGTCGACAAGGCCCTGCCGCGCGATGCCTATCGCGTGCTTGGCTACAAGCAGGCAGGTGAGCGCGCCGTACGCGTCGACATCCTGGAGCGGCTCGCCGACCTGATTCGTCCCGCGCTGGCCTGGCGCGAGACTACGCAGGGCGAGAAGCCGGCCGGTGCCTTCGATGGCCGTGGCTTCGTGGTGACGCAGGCGATGACCTCACTGACCGGCTCGGCCGGCGAGGACTTCGCCTCGATCCTGCGCGCGCTCGGCTACCGCATGGAAAAGCGGCCGCCCTTGCCGCCGAAGCCGGTTGAAAAGCCGGTCGAGGCGGCTGCGCCTGATGAGGCGCCGGCCGAAACGGCAGCGGCGGAGACAGCCGCTGCCCAGCCGGACGCGCAGGTGCCGACCGTGGCGGAGGCTGCCGTCGCGCCCGTTACCGAGCAAGTCATGGATGCGCCTGCTGAGCCGCAGGTCGAGACCACGGCGGCCTCTGCGCTGTCGTCCTTGCCGACCGTCGATTTCGTCGCTCCGGCGCCGGCCGAAGAGTTGCCTGTCGTCGAGACGTCTGAGGACGCCGCTGCGACCGAGGCCGCGCAACCGGCTTCCGTCGAGGTGGCCGCCGCTGATGCGCCTCAGGCAGAGGCCGCGCAGCAGGTCGTTCCGGCCGACGGCGCGACCGCCGAAGCTTCCGCGGCCGAGCCGGCTGCAGATGCGGCCGAGGCCGCGCCCGCCGCCGAGCCTGTGCTGGTTGAGGTCTGGCGTCCCGGCGGACGGTCGGAAGAGCGCCGTCCGCGCCATGAGCACCATCAGCGCAACCGGCATCGTCCGCAGCACGACCGTGGCCAGGCGGCTCCTGGTGAGCAGCCCGCCGCGGGTGCTGCGCCCGCCGAGGGCGAGGGTCGCGAGCGCCATCATCGCGGCCATGGCCGCCGGGACCGGGTCAAGGAGTTCGGCAAGGATTTTCGCAAGGGACCGCCGCGCGAAGGGTCCGAGGCCCCTGCTGCCGAGGGCGCGCCCGCGCGCGACGATCGCGGCCCGCGCCGCGATCACGACGCCAAGGGGCGCGATCAGGGACGCGACCAGAATCGCGACCGCAACAAAGGCGGAAAATTCGGTGGTGACCGCGAGGGACGCGGCGGCCGCGATTTCGGCAAGGGCGGCCGCGACAAGCGCGACGGCGGCCCGGCCTTGCGGCCCTACGCGTCGAGCGGTGGTGGCGGTCGCGACCGCGACCGACCCGTCGATCCGAACTCGCCGTTCGCCAAATTGGCTGCCCTCAAGGAGCAGCTGGCCGCGAACAACCGCAAGGACTGACGAGAAGGACAACGCCCACGTCCGACACCCCGTCAGAGCGCCAGCGCCTCGATAAATGGCTGTGGCATGCGCGCGTGGTGAAGGCCCGCACCAGCGCCGCAGCGCTGGTCTCGTCAGGCCATGTCCGCGTCAATGGCGTGCGCGAGACGTCGCCGGGCCACGGCGTGAAAACCGGCGATGTGCTGACGATCGCGCTCGATCGCAGCGTGCGCGTGCTGAAGGTGACGGGCTTCGCCGAGCGGCGCGGCGACGCGGCCTCAGTGCGCGGCCTCTATGATGATCTCGACGGTGCCGGACGCAGCTGACGGTTTGGGTCTGCGCAACTTCAATTCAGTTCTTCGCCCTGCTTCACTTGCGGCACACCACGTCCTGCGCTAGTGCAGGCTTGCCGATTTGTTGATCCGTTCCGGAGCGCTGGATGACTTACGTCGTCACCGAAAACTGCATCAAGTGCAAATATACCGATTGCGTTGAGGTCTGCCCGGTAGACTGTTTCTACGAAGGCGAAAACATGCTCGTCATTCATCCGGACGAATGCATCGATTGCGGCGTGTGCGAACCCGAATGCCCGGCCGATGCGATCAAGCCGGATACCGAGCCGGGTCTGGAGAAGTGGCTGGGCGTCAATGCCGAATATGCCAAGTCCTGGCCGAACATCACCCAGAAGAAGGATCCGCCGGGCGATGCCAAGGAGCACGACGGCGAGGACGGAAAATTCGAGAAATATTTTTCGTCGAAGGCCGGAGCCGGGGACTAGCCCATCATGCGGCTACCGGCGCTCTACAAGCGCCGCGCGGGCGGGCGGCGGACGCCAGCTGATCGGGAATGCCACGCGGAAACAATGGCCTAGGGTGTATCTTGCGATGCAGGAACAAGCCCGGCAGATGTGTACGATTCTGGCACGCGTCACTTAACCCTAACTTCGCGGAGCCGTCACAATACCGCCCTTGGAGCCTCTAAATCATTGATTTTTGCGGGAAATGTGCTATATATGGCACATTCTCAGAGCCGAACCCGGCCATGCGTATACTTTTTTGGCCGCCCTTTTAGGTTCCCGCAACATCAAACAGGGGCGTGGCAGTTCCGCGCGCAGGCTGTGTCACAGAAAACGCGTAAAAAGAGTGCTTCCAAGAGTACAAAAAAAGCCGCCGCGGCCAGCCGCAGCGTTTCCAAGGGCCGTGCCCGGGCTCCTGTAAAGGAGATTCGGGCTGCCGCAAAGGCCTCGGCTGCCAAGTCCACCAAGAACAAAAGAAGCGCAATGCCTGAAAAGACTGCCAAGACTGCCGCGAAAGCATCCGCCGCGAAGACCACTCTTGCAAAGGACTCGGTTGCCAAGGCCGCCCCGGCCAAGGCTGCCGCTGCGCCCAAGGCCACCAAGACGGCCGTTCCTGCTGCTGCCCCTGCTGCCGCCAAGCCCCCCGTTGCCGCCAAGCCGGCTGCCCCCGCTGCGGCCGCGCCGCGCGTCGAGGAGAAGAAATTGCCGACTCAGCGCCAGGGCTTCAAGACCAACGAATTCGTCGTCTACCCCGCTCACGGCGTCGGCCAGATCCTGGCCATCGAGGAGCAGGAGATCGCGGGCGCCAAGCTCGAGCTGTTCGTCATCAACTTCATCAAGGACAAGATGACGTTGCGCGTGCCGACCGCCAAGGTCGCCAATGTCGGCATGCGCAAGCTGTCCGACCCGGCGCTGGTCAAGAAGGCACTGGAGACGCTGAAGGGCCGCGCCCGCGTGAAGCGCACGATGTGGTCGCGCCGCGCCCAGGAGTACGAAGCGAAGATCAATTCGGGCGACATCGTCGCGATCGCCGAGGTCGTGCGCGACCTGTATCGCTCGGAGTCGCAGCCGGAGCAGTCCTACAGCGAACGTCAGCTGTATGAAGCCGCGCTGGATCGCCTGTCGCGCGAGATCGCGGTCGTGCAGCACTCGACCGAGACCGAAGCCGTCAAGGAGATCGAAACGCAGCTCGCCAAGAGCCCGCGCCGCGGCGCCAAGACCGAAGCCGACGCTGTCGCCGAGGGCGATGCCGACGCCGAGAGTGATGCCGACGATATCGACGGCGACGACACCGCCGTGGCGGATGAGGCTGCCTGATCGATCGCTAGCTCGTTTTCCAATTAGTTGCTTACGAAAGCCCGGCCGCGAGGTCGGGCTTTTTGTTTGGTGCCAGTCTGTCTGCCGGCCGTCCGCACGATCGGTACAGCCTCCGGGCTCGCTGCCCTCGTGCTCGCCTCCACGACGGCTCTGGCCTCTCAGCGATGGCTGGGGCGCGCGCTGGTGCCAAGCGCTCCATTGTCGTCCCGGCGAACGCCGGGACCCATAACCACAGAATGTCGTGGTTGCGGGAGGTGGACGCTCCAGCAGGCTCAGCAACGGAAAGCGGTGGTTATGGGTCCCGGCTCAAGGCCGGGACGACACCTGTCGATTGCGCATGGTCAGTGCCATGCATCTGATAGTTGGACGCGGAGCATGATCGCGAGACGTAGCGACGGCGCTCACTCCACCACGATCTTCACGCGATCGCGGACCTTGACCTGGGCGCGGGCGTCGAGGCCGTTGAGGACGCGGAAGCGCTCGATCGGGCGGTCGACGCCGGTCATGCGGTGGGCGAGGGACTCGACGGTGTCGCCGGGCTGCACGGTGATGACCTTGATGCGCAGCGGCCGGGCCGACTGGATCTCCTCCAGGCTGAGCCGGCGGAACGAGTTCACCGTCTCCCGCGCATTGCGCTCGCTCTCGGTGGTCTTCTGGCGCGAGGCGAAGATGAAGCGGTAGACGTCGCTGCCGACCCGCAGCGCGTAGACCTTGAACTGCCAGGGATCGCCGCTGGCGCTGGTGGAGGCCGCCGGGAAGCCGTTGATTGTCAGCTCCTCGGTCGACGATCTGTCGACGTTCTCCATCCAGCCGGAATTGAGATAGTCGCCCAGCGTCTGCTGAGCCGGCACACGCACCACGTCGAAGCGCATCGCCTGGGCGCCGCCCTCGCGGACGCCGATCACCGCCTGGGCGGTGTTGTCGAGCGTGAAGTTCTCCGGCGCCTGGAACGTGAAGCCGAGCTTCGGATGCAGGAAGCGGCGGCCGCGCACGAAGCCCTCGCTCGGGTCCTCGCCATAGACGATGTTGTCGACCGCGGCGAGATAGGTTTCGCGGTCGTGCTCCTTGGCGTCCGCCGAGACGTATTGCTTGGCGATCGCCGCGGCGTTCTGGACGCGCTCGGGCGTGGCCGGGTGCGACGACAGGAAGTCCTGCGCCCGCGGGTCGATTGCGACCTTACCGGCCTTCAGCTCGGCGTTGCGTTCCATCGAGGTCAGGAACCGCGCCGCGCCATAGGGATCGAACTTCGCCTTGGCGGAGATCCCGACGCCGATGCCGTCGGCCTCGAACTCCTGCGTGCGCGAGAAGCTCGCCATCGTCAGCTTGGTCTTGGCCAGCGCCAGTGCGGTGAGATCCGGATCGTTGCCCATATCGGACACGACGCGGGTGACCACCGCGGCCTGGCGCGCCTGATCCTCGCGGATCGCGGCGTGGCGGGCCAGCACATGCGCCATCTCGTGGCTCAGCACCGAGGAGAGCTCGGAGGTGTCGTTAGCGAGCGCGATCAGGCCGCGCGTGACGTAGAGCTGGCCGGTCGGCAGCGCGAAGGCGTTCACTGCGCCGGAGTTGAGGATGGTGACCTTGTAGCCCTGGTCCGGCCTGTCCGACACGGCCACCAGCCGATCGACGATCCGGCCGATCAGCGCCTCGAGCTGGGGATCCTCATAGGCACCGCCGTAAGTTGCAAGGATGCGTTCATGCTCGCGGTCGCTCGCTGGCGTGGTCTGTACGATCGCCGGCTTGGGCCGCGGCGTCGGCATTGGCGCCGTCGCCTGCTGCAACTTGCCCATGTCGCTGCAACCGGCCAGCGCGAGCCCCAGGCACAGCAACGCCGGTGCGATCCGCGAACCGCAGTTCACTACCAACATGCGCCTTCGAACAGACAGGTCCACGTCGCTACTCACGTACCCTCAGCGGTCAATTGCCGCTCAAAATCTCAATCTGCGCGCTCTGCGTCAGTTCCAGCCTCGGACCCGCATGCGCTTCAATCCAACCGCGCACCCGAACCTGCCGATTCGCAAGTGATTTGACGTCGATGCCGGCACCTTCCAATACCGCCATCATACGCTTTGGAATAATCACAGCGAAGCCCCGTGTCCAGTTACGAGCGAAGTTCAGATAGGTCGTTGTCCCTGCCTGTCGTACGGACAACACCTTCCCTTCGACAACCGTAAATAGCCCTACGCCAGCCAAAATATCGTCTGGACTTTCAGCGTTTTTTATGACGGTCCCCATATTCCAGAGCCCCCGTCGCGCAGCCCGCGCCTCGGTCTCCGCCGCAGCCAGGCTGAGGGCGCAGTCGCGGTCAGGCAGGTCGATGCCGCGGAGCACGGCGCCCTGCCGCAGCAGTTCGCTCTGGGCGGATTGGTCGGCACCGGCGACGAAGGCGAAGGCGCGCTGCCGGCCGTAGCGGTCCGGTGCGTCATCGTCGCCGCGCAGCACGATGTCGCGGTCGCGCAGCAGCGCGACGAGCGCGTCCGTCGCCGCCGCGCGATGCTCGGGCGCTGGCGCCTCGATGCCGGCGAGCCGGATCTCGCGGCCATCGCTCAGGCGCACGCTGCGCGCATCGACGATCTCGCTGACATGACCGTCGCCAAGCTCGGCGAACGTGCAGGGAGCGCCAAGGCCCGTCGATGCCGTCACGACCACGACGGCCGATGCCGCGATGGCCGTCGCAACCGGCGTCACGCCGGCGAGCCTTGGTCTGCAGATCATCATGCGTGCACGCGCCATGCCGCATCATCGCACGAAATTTGCGTTCCACTGAGCGGAAAACAGCGGCATCCGAGCGCTTTGTTAGGCGCTTGCCGCATGCGTGGGCCTGCGCCATGATGTCAACTATCAACGAGGCCGTCGCCACGCAGCGGCGTGCCCGGCTGGGAGGATATCGATGAGCAGATCCATTCGCGGCGCGGCAGCGTCATTGATCGTGCTGGCCGCGGCGCTGACGCTGTCGGCCACCGCGGCGCTGGCGCAGAGCAAGCCGCCGCTGAAGATCGGCGGCATTCTCGACATGTCGAGCCTCTACGCCGACATCACGGGCCCCGGCAGCGAGGCCGCGGCGAAGATGGCGGTCGAGGATTTCGGCGGCGAGGTGCTGGGACGCAAGATCGAGGTGATCGCGGCCGACCATCTCAACAAGGCCGATCTCGCCGCCAACATCGCGCGCGACATGCTCGACAATCAGGGCGTCGAGATGATCTGGGACGTCGCGGCCTCGGCCACCGCGCTCGCCGCCGGCGAGATCGCCAAGGCGCGTAACAAGATCATCATCTTCAACGGCCCGGGCTCTGTGCGCCTCTCCAACGAGGCCTGCGGCCCGTACACCGTGCACTACGTCTTCGACACGTTTGCGCAGGCCAACGTCACCGGCCTCGCGGCCGTGAAGTCCGGCCTCGACAGCTGGTTCTTCCTCACCGCCGACTACGCGTTCGGCCAGGACCTCGAGAAGGACACCAGCGCGGTGGTGGTGAAGTCGGGCGGCAAGGTGCTCGGCAGCGTGCGCCATCCGCTCAACACCTCGGACTTCTCCTCATTCCTGCTGCAGGCCCAGGCCTCCAAGGCCAAGGTGATCGGGCTCGCCAATGCCGGCGGCGACACCATCAACGCGATCAAGCAGGCGGCGGAGTTCGGCATCAGCAAGAGCGGCCAGAAGCTGTCGCCGCTGCTCGCCTTCGTCTCCGACATCGACAGCGTCGGGCTGGAGACGGCGCAGGGGCTCCTGGTGGCGGAAGCGTTTTATTGGGATCTCAACGACGACACCCGCGCCTTCACCAAGCGTTTCATGGAGCGCACCAGGCGCGTGCCGACCTCTGCGCAGGCCGGCGTGTATTCCTCGGTGACGCACTATCTCCAGGCCGTGAAGGCCGCGGGCACCACCGATCCCGACGCCGTCATGAAGCTGATGCGCGCGACCCCGATCAACGACATGTTCGCGAAGGGCGGGCGGATCCGCGAGGACGGCCGGATGGTGCACGACATGTATCTGTTCGAGGTGAAGAAGCCGTCGGAGTCCAAGGGCAAATCCGACGACTACAAGCTGCTCGCGACCGTGCCAGGCAACGAGGCGTTCCAGTCGCTGGAGTTGTCGCGTTGTCCGCTGGTGAAGAAATGACCTTTGGACGGCCGTGGAGCGGGTCCGCCCACGGCTTCCGTCGTTCCGGGGCAACGCGCCAGCGTTGAACCCGGAGCCTCGACATGAGTCCATCATCTCGGGATTCCGGGTTCGACGCTGACGCGTCGCCCCGGAATGACGGGTCCACAACTCGGATATCGGAGCATCAGCCATGACCAACACCGCCGTCCTGCAGCACCTCGATGCCGGCCTGCTCACGATCACGATGAACCGCCCCGAGCGGCGCAATGCGCTGAACAGCGACATGACCAAAGGCCTGGTCGAGGCGGCGCAGCGCGCGGCCAACGATCCGGACGTGCGCGCCGTGCTGCTCAAGGGCGCCGGCGGCACGTTCTGCGTCGGCGGCGACGTCAAGGCGATGGCCGAGGCCAAGACGGCTCCGTCGTTCGAGACCAAGGCGACGACCTTGCGCGAGCGCATGGAGGTGTCCCGGCTCTTGCACCAGATGCGGAAGCCGGTCGTCGCGCAGATCGATGGCGCCGCGGCCGGCGCCGGACTGTCGATCGCACTCGCCTGCGATCTCCGCGTCGCCGGCGAATCCGCCAAGATCACGACGGCCTTCGCCAAGGTGGGACTGTCAGGCGATTTCGGCGGCACCTACTTCCTCACCCAGCTGCTCGGCAGCGCCAAGGCGCGCGAGCTGTACCTGACCTCGCCGATCCTCTCCGCGCGCGAAGCCCTGGCGCTGGGCATGGTGACGAAGGTGGTGCCCGACGCCGAGGTCGAGGCCGCCGCGCGCGAGCTCGCGATGTCGCTGGCTCAAGGCCCGAGCGTCACGCTCGGCTACATCAAGCGCAACATCAACAATGCCGAGACGATGACCCTGGAAGCCTGCTTCGATGCCGAAGCCGTGCACCACTCGCGCTGCAGCGACACCGAGGATCACAAGGAGGCTGCGCGAGCCTTCGTCGAGAAGCGCGTGCCCGTGTTCAAGGGGCATTAGCACCACACTTTCCGTCATTGCGAGGAGCGAAGCGACGAAGCAATCCAGGGTGATTGTGTCAGCTCTGGATAGCTTCCGTCTTCGCTCTGCGAGGTCCGGCGGACAAGTCGCTGCGCTCGCAATGACGCCAGAGAGGCCGTTGGTTGGCGTGAACTGGCGATACAGCAAACAGGATTCCCATGCCTTACCTCCATTTGCGCCAGGTCTGCCTGGTCGCCCCGGCGCTCGAGCCGGTCGTCTCCGACATCGCCGCGATCATGGGCCTGGAGATCTGCTACCGCGATCCGCATGTCGGCAAAGACGGCCTGGAGAACGCGCTGCTGCCGGTCGGGCCGATCCTGCTCGAGGTCGTCGCGCCAAAGCGCGAAGGCACGGCGGCAGGACGTTTTCTCGACAAGACCGGCGGCCGCGGCGGCTACATGGCGATCTTCGCCTGCGATGATCCTGACGGCCGCGCAGCCGTTGCGAATGCGATGGGCGTGCGCACCGCCAACATCATCAATCATCCGCCCTATCACGGCGTGCAGCTGCATCCCCGCGACTGCCGCGCGGCGTTCATCGAGCTCAACCACACCACGGGCAGCGACGACGTGCTGGGGCCGTATCCGCCGGCGGGTCCGGACTGGACGCGCGCGATCCGCCGCGATGTGACGACGGCGCTGACCGAGGTGGTGCTGGAAAGCCCGGAGCCGGCCTCGCTCGCGGCGCATTGGGGGCGGATCCTTGATCACGCTCCGACGCAGTGCGCCGAAGGCTGCCAAAAGGGAGCCGAGGAGTGCGCCCAAGAGCTCGTGCTGCCGAACGCCCGTATTCGCGTCGAGCGCGGCGAGCGTGAACTGATGAGCGGCCTGACCTTCCGCGTCGCCGACGCGGCGCGCGTGATCGGAGCCGCCCGCGCCCGCGGCCATGCGGTCGCCAACGATGTTTTCACGGTCGGAGGTGTCGCGTTCCAGCTGATGATGTGACGCCTATACGGCCGAGCGCAGGCCGCTGCCTTGGCCGAGACAGAGCGTCCACGGCCGGTCGATCAAACGACTGTTCAATCAAACGGCCGGTCAATCAATCCGGCCCCAGCTCGCGATAGGTCGCGCGAAAGACGATGTCGGCCACCGCATAGATTTCGCCGCCGGGGTTCTGCACCAGCCAATCCGTAGGGCCGCCAATGGCTGGGTCAGTCTCCGCATAGCCGGCCACGATGGTCCGTAGCAAGAATGGTCTGCCCACCTGATAGGCACTAATGATCGCGTGCTTTTCGTACATGTTCGGCTGATCGCCATCGACCGTTCCGTACGTCTCTACGAAGGCCTCGCGATTGCAACCATAGATATCCCCGGTTGGCTGCCCGTTGCTCAGGGGTATGATAATCCAGCTTCCTTCCGGAAGTTGCTGAACTCCCCACGGCTTCTGGAAAGAGAACGCATCGTCCGAACGGAAGGCGAGGACCCTGCTGACCTTTCGGTATCGCTTCGCCATGGATCCGTCGAACGCGATGTAATCCGGTTCCATCATCGCTTCTACTTGCGCTAGAGTAGTGGCCGGGAAGCTACCAAAGTCTGGCCTGAATTGAAACCGCGGTCGATGGAGAAGGAGACAGGACATGACCGATCAGCGCAAGATGAGCCTGAGCGAGTTGCAGAACGAGATCGAACCATGGCTCCCGGTTGGACTCAGCGCGGCCGAAGTGACCGAAGGCGTTGCATTGGCGCTCGTGCCGCCGTCGCAGAGGACTCTCCCGATCGTCCGCAACCCCCTTGGCGAAAATGAACTCTATGCCTGGAGCGAGGACGACGCGTCCGCGACGAAGCTCGCGCTCAAGCTGCTCGGCGAACTGATGAGCGCCCTCTTCAGCGGCCATGCCAGCCTGTTGAACCTGGGTATCGCGACCAAGGAGGTGGTCAGCTTCCTGATCGACATCTACCGCCACCATGTGCAGGTTCGTGACCCGCTTCAGATCAAGATCCTGTTGCTGCTGCGAGATGTAGAAGAAGGATTATCCGCCGACCAGATCTGGACGCGCCTCGGGCCCGACGAATCTATTGCCACGATCGAGCAAGCGTTGGACGCGCTGACACAGACCGTCGCCAAGGGCGGCCCGCGCCCACTGGTACGCTGCGACCGGACGATCTGGAAAATCTTGGTGTGAAGATGCACCGGCTATATTTTTCCCACAGCTACGACATCGAGGATCTTCGTTTCAACGAAAGTCTGTGGAAGCTCCTCAGGGAGGAGGGCTTCCATGCCTGGATCGACTCCGGTCGCGAGTCATCGAGCGCCGGCGAGGGCGCGATCCGGCCGATGGATATCGCCTTCAATGAGTGGATGATGTCCCAGTGCGACGGCTTCGTCGCCATCGCGCCGAGTACACCGAGAAAATCAGCGTATCAGTGGCTTGAATATCGTACCGCGGTCCGCATGGGTCTGCCGCGGCTTGTCGCGGAGCCCGAGGGCGGCCAGTTCGACGCTTCGATATCCGAGCGGATCTCATTTCCAAAGCCGTGGGACAAATTCTGGAACGAGGACACACAATGCAGGCTTGAGGAGCGGATCAAGGAATTTTCAGCACTCGTCAAAGAACACAGGGCGGCAGGAAAAGTCCTCCAGAGCGCCGGTCGCTGGCGACCGAGACAGAATCTCTCCAAACAGACGGTTGCGCTGCTGCCGCCGCGAACGGGGGATGGGGAGTGGCAGCAGCTTCAAAGCCTGCTGCAGGCGAACAGCGATATCGAATGTACCCTGCTGCAGCCCTCCAACCTGGGCAATGAAAGGGCCCTGTTGAACCTTGAGTTCGACCTTTTGATCGTTGACGTCGGATCGCGGGGGACGCCCTCCGAAGCGCTCAGCTACATTCATGCCACGGGGATTCCGCAAATCAGGCTCTGCCGCGTGCTGAACGGTGGAGAGATCGAGGAACTCCTGCAGTTCATCGACCCGAGCCGCGGACGGAGACCTCGCCTGATCTACCAGAACGAAGCGCAACACGATCCGAGCGCCATTTCGCTTCCACGCTTTCTCGACGGCATCAAGCTGGACGCCAAGATGCAGCCGGTCGTTTTCTGGACGACCCCTGCCGAGGCGGCTCACCAGATTTTCGATACCACGGGACGAATTCTCTCGTTTCTCAATAGCCTGACGGGCAACGGCGCGGAAACGATAGGCACTGGTCCGAGTGCCCAGAGATACTTCGAGCAGTACTGGAAGCGCGCCGAGCGCGGCACTGTCTTCATCAGCTTTGCCGGATCCGGCGGCGCGGCCAAGCTCGCCGATCGACTGGCCAGGATCTTCCGTTTTCAGAACCTGCGCTGCTTTCAATATCGTAACGAGGACAGCACGAGCGGCGGCCGGCTCGAGAGCGGTGAGGACATCGAGCGCGGACTGCGCAAGCGCATCGACGATGCAGACATCGTCGTCTATCTGATCGAAGAGAACTTCGCTGCCAGCGCGTTCTGCATGGAGGAACTGGCGCAGGGCACGAAGCTTCGCGATCAAGGTCTGATCGAGCTCCGCGCTTATTCGCTCGATGGCCTGAAGGCAAGGCTCCCCGCCTTGGCGGGCACGAGCATCCACAATTTCCGTCGTCCGGACTGGCTGCAGCGGGAGGTCGAGGAAAAGATCGTCTCGGACGTTGAGAGTTCGGCTGATTCAATCGGCTGGGCGTTGCGCCATGAACAGCGCGAACAGCTCGAGGAATGGCTGAAGCAGGACGGGCGCGACAATGTCGAGCGAACCTTATCGCTCCTGCGTCTTGCCGGGATCCCGGAAGGCGAAATCAAGTCGATCATCGGCGACGACTCGGCAGCGGCATGGCTGGATCCCATCTTGCGTCTGCCCGAAGATCCGGAGAAGCATAGACGCGCACGTCAGATCGTGGCGCTGCTGCTGATCACGGTTGCCGGTCGTCGGGAGGAACGACGCAAGCGCGTGAATGATTGGTTGTACGAACGTCATTTGTTGCAATGGCCACCGTTCGTGGCTGTGGCGAACGAAGATCATCGCCAGATCGATAGCTTTCTGATCGACGTCAGCCCCGACTCGACCTTGGATCAAATGATTCTCATGGGTCGGCTGATCGGGCAGCAGTTACCAGACCTCCTGATGAGCGCTCGCCCGCTATGCGTGACCGCGGTCAACAAGCTCATGCTGTTGCCGGTCGAGTGGACGTGCGAAACGGAACACGACGAGCCGCTCGCGGTCCGTCGGCCGGTCCGCTGGCGCCTGCACGACGTCGTCACCAGATCCTGCATTTTCCAGGGTATTGCGTCCAATTCGAATCCGCCGGCTACTCTTCTTCTGTCTCTGCCCAGCCCGGATATCAATCCGTCCGGCCAGGTGCGCCGATTGAGAGACGCGTTGCGTTCGTCCTACGATCAGTTGGGCTGGCCCCCAGAGCTCGTTGTGACTTACGAGGGTGCGGGCGTTGACGACGTACTGTCCAGGCTCCGCGGCTGTCAGGAGCAGGTTGTCCATATTGCGGGCCACATGGGGGATGCGGGCCTGCAGATTCGGGACGAAATCCTGTCGGCAAGTGTTCTGGCAGCGGCCTTGCGGAAGAGCGATGTTCGACTCCTGGTTCTGAACGGCTGCGAGGGAGGCAAGCCGGCATCCCCATTGGCCTTGGCATATCTGACGCTTGCGGATCGTCTCGTCCGCGATGCTTGTATTCCGGAAGTCGTTGGGCATCGTTGCAAGATCAGCGAAAGCGATGCGCAAAGCTTTGGAGAATCATTCTTCGCAGCTTTCTTCAGCCGCGAGGACGGATTTGAACCGGCCAGCGCGGCTGTATCCGGTCGCAAGTCCGGCTCAAAACTTCTGCGCTATTCCCCTGTCGTCATTTCGCAGCGAGAACTCGCCGGACGGCATCCAAACAGCTAGTCTCGCTAGGCCTCGTCCATACGTCTACCGAATGCGCCGCTGCCCGGTGCCATGCGATACCAGCTTCGTGACCGATCCGAGGGAAACTCACCGCCCCTTGAAGTTCGCGAAGCGCCGCTCTTCCGTGGCCTTCACGCCCTCCTTGAAATCCTCCGTCGCGCGTAGCCGCGTCTGCTCGGCGAGCTCATGCTCGGTGGCGGCCATGACGCGGTCGGCGAGGCCGGCGCGCATCGTGGCGCGGGTGGAGAGCAGGCCGAGCGGCGAGCATTCGGCAATCTCGGCGGCGAGCTTCATCGCTGCGTCGCGCACCTGGTCCTGCGGCACGCATTCATTGGCGAGGCCCATTTTGTAGGCCTCCTCGCCGGTGACGCGGCGGCTGGTGTAGAACATCAGCTCGGCGTTGTTCTTGCCGACCAGCTCCGGCAGCGTCACCGTCAGTCCGAAGCCCGGATGGAAGCCGAGCTTGGTGAAGTTGGCGGAGAACCGCGCTTCCGGACAGGTCACGCGAAAGTCAGCCGACACCGCCAAGCCCAGCCCGCCGCCAATCGCAGCGCCATGCACGGCAGCGACGACAGGCTTCTTGCAGCGGAAGATGCGTACCGCCTGCATATAGAGATGGTTGATCGGCCCGAGGCTGTCGGCCGGGTCACCTTTCGCTGCGGCCGCCTCCTGCGCCTGCCGCGCCGGGTCGCCGAAATTGGCGCCAGCGCAGAACGCCTTGCCCTGCGCGGCAAGCACCGAGGCGCGGATCGCGATGTCGCGATCGAAGCCTTCGAGCGCGTCGGCGATCTGGTTGATCAATGAAATGTCGAAGAAGTTGAGCGGCGGCCGGCGGATCTCGATCAGGCCGACATGGCCGTGGATCTCGACGCCGATGTCAGGGACGTGAGTCATGTGGGTGGTCTCCCATTCTGCTTCTCCGACCTCATCGCGAGCCCAGCGAAGCAATCCAGATTGGTGCGAATGGCCCTGGATCGCTTCGCTGCGCTCGCGATGACGGAGCCACGTAGTTGTGCACGCCGAGGCGTTTCGCCAGCCGTTAACGCAACCCCAGCCCGCGCGCGATGATGCCGCGCAGCACCTCGGTCGTGCCGCCCTGGATGGTCAGCTTGGGCGCGGTGCGGATCGCGAAAGTCAGCTGATTCTCCAGCGTCTCACGGTTGCCGGCGTCCTCCTCGACGAAGGCGGCGAGGTCGCGCACGCGGTGCGGCAGCTGCTGCTCCCACACCGTGCCGACGTCCTTGACGATCGACGCCTCGACCACCGGCTCCTTGCCGGCGTGCAGCATGCCGGCGACCGAGACCGACATGCGCCGCATCGCATGCAGCTGCGCCACCAGGCGGCCGATGCCTTCGGCGCTGCGCGTGTCGGGATCGGGGCCGACGGCGCGCACCAGCTCGGTCAGAACGTAGTAGGTTTCCAGGAAGCGCTCCGGCCCGGAGCGCTCATAGGCGAGCTCGGAGGTGGCCTGTTTCCACGCGCCGTCGATTTCCCCGAGCTGGTGATCGTCCGGCACGAAAGCGTCGGTGAAGACGACCTCGTTGAACTCTTTCTGGCCGGTGATCTGGCCAATCGGATTCACCTTGATGCCCGGCGACTTCATGTTGACCAGGAACTGCGTCAGGCCGTGCCTGCGGTTCTCCTTGGTCGCCGGCGACGTCCGGAAGATCGCGATCATGTAGTCGGCCATGTGCGCCGACGTGGTCCAGATCTTGGTGCCGTTGATCAGCCAGCCGCCATCGGTCTTCGTCGCGCGCGTCTTGGCGGCGAACAGGTCGGAGCCGGAGTTCGGCTCGCTCATGCCGATCGCGAAGCAGAGCTCGCCGCGGCAGATGCGCGGCAGGATGTCCGCCTTGATATGTTCGGGAGCATAGCGCAGCAGGATCGGCCCGCTCTGGCGGTCGGCGACGAAGAAGCGCCGCACCGGCGCATTGGCGACGCGCATCTCCTCGGTCACGACATAGCGCTCGAGGAACGTTCGCTCATGGCCGCCATATTTCTTCGGCCAGGTCATGCCGATCCAGCCGCGCTCGCCAACGCGCCTGGAGAATTCGCGTGCGTCGGCGTCCTCGCGTAGCGGCTGATAGGGATTGAACGTGCCGGCGGCAACCTCCTCGGCCAGGAATGCACGGACCTCCTTGCGCAGCTCCTCGCATTCGGGCGGCAGACGGATCGGATCGAAATGAAGCGCAGACATGGGCTATCCTTTCCGTGCAGCTCAGCGTGACGCGACCAGCGGCCACAATTCGTCGGCGCCGCGGGCGGCGACGCGTTGGCCGAGGGCGACGGCCCAATGGCTCTCGGAGCCGAAATCGTCGCGCCAGGCAAGCGCGCGCAAGGAGAAGCGATGCAGGATGTGCTCGGTGGTGAAGGCGATCGCGCCGTGGACCTGATGAGCGATCGCTGCCCCCTTCTCGGCGGCTTCCGCGCAGCGGATCTTGGCGGCGGCAGCTTCAAGGAAGATCGCGTCGTCGAAGCCATCGGCACGTGCGATCGCGTCCGCAGCGGAAGTCGCGGCCGCGCTTGCCGCCGCGCTCTCGCCAGCGAGGCGGGCGAGATTGTGCTGCACCGCCTGGAATTTGCCGATCGGCTTCTCGAAGGCGACGCGCTCGCCGGCATAGCGCACGCTGATCTCGAGCAGCCGATCCAGCGCGCCGGCGATCTGCAACCCGCGCACGACGCCGCCCATCAGCATCACGCGGTCCTGATCGAAGCCGGCCGGCGCGCGCTGGATCGCGACGGGCGCGACGTGATCGAACGTGATGGTGTCGCTCGGATCATTGGCCAGCGACAGGCCTGCATCGATGTGCAGCCTGGCTGCTTCGACCAGCGCGATCCAGACGCCGTCTGCCCCATGCGCCACGACCGCGACATGTCTTGCGTGCTTCGCAAACGGCACGCCGCGCGCGCGGCCCGATAAGGTGCCGTCGGCATTCATCGTGATCCTGTCCCTCGGCCGGGCGGGGGCGATCGTCATCGCGCCCTCGGGCGAAGCGATCCCGCCTTGCTGCAGCAGCCACCCGGCCAGCAGGGTCTCGGCGAGCGGCACGGCCAATCCGAAGCGCCCGGCGGAGTTGATCACGGCAAAGCCGTCGGCGAGATCGGTACCGGCGCCGCCGAGCTCCTCGGTGACCCAGGCGAGCGGCAGGCCGGCCTCGCTCAGCGCCTGCCACAGCGGCGCCGCCCAGCGTCCGTCCTTGTCGTGATTGATGGTCTGCGGGTCGGCGAGATCGGCGAAAATCTTCTCCGCGGTCGCAACCACGATGTTCTCAGCGTCCGCCACGGCGTTCCTCGTGCTGATTGTTCTGCATCGCGCCGGCGCTCGGCGCGGGCGATGCTTTGGCGCGCATGATGAGCGCAAGCGCTCCGCAAGACAAGCGCTGCCCATCGCAGGGCGCCGTCCGCGCCCCGCATGGACCGGCTCGATTTCCGCAGCGCGGAGATTGCCTGGATTTTGCAGTCGCGCTGATCTTCGCTAAGAAGCAATCATCGGAGAACGACAAGCCGGCAAACAGGGAGAAGGGTCAATGGCGGTGGAAGGTCTGTGCGCGATCGTGACGGGTTCGGCGTCCGGCCTGGGCGCCGCGACGGCGCAGCTGCTGGCCAAGGCCGGCATGCGCATCGTCGTCAACTATTCGAACAGCAAAGCCGAAGCCGAGCAGACCGCCGATCTCTGCCGAAAGGAAGGCGTCGAGGTGATCGTCGTGCAGGGGGACGTGTCCCGCGACGAGGATTGCAGGAAGATCGTCGCGGCGGCCGCTCCCTGGGGGCGGCTCGACGTGCTGATCAACAATGCCGGCACCACCAAGCATGTGCCGCATGATCAGCTCGACGGCCTCTCGGCGGAGGATTTTCAGCGCATCTTCGGCGTCAACACGATCGGACCATTCCAGATGATCCGCGCCGCGCGGCCGCTGCTCGAAGCCGCCGCCCAGGCGGCCGCGCGCGCCTCGGCCGTCGTCAACGTCTCCTCAGTCGCGGGCATCAGCGGCATCGGCTCGTCGGTCGCCTATGCGGCGAGCAAGGGCGCGCTCAACACGATGACCCTGTCGCTGTCGCGCGCGCTGGCGCCGTCGATCCGCGTCAACACCGTCTGCCCCGGCTATATCGACACGCCCTGGTTCACCAAGGGGCGCGGCGAAGCCGGTGCCAAGCAGGTCCGCGATGCCGTCGTGGCCCGCGTGCCGCTGCGCACGGCGTCGACGGCCGAGGACATCGCGCAGCTCGTCGTCTTCCTGGCAAGCCCCGCATCGGGCCAGATGACCGGTGAGGTCGTGCGCATGGATGCGGGGATGCATCTATTGGGCTGAGACCGGCGTCGCTGCGATCAGGCGCTGACGCGGTCTACACGTTTTGCGTGGCCCTGGATTATTCGCTGCGCTCGCAATGACGGGGTGGGTTTGGTGAAAGCCGATGGTCAGCCAGAGTGAGCAGGATTGCCAGGCGCCGCGGTCCAGCGTGTCCGCAGCGACGGTGTGATTTGCTCGGCGGTCTCCATCCATCCGCGTCAATGCGAGCGTAGCGAAACAATCCAGGGCCTAGCCAGACTCTGGATTGCACCGCTTCAATTGCACCGACGAAGTGCCGGCTGCTACCTATTGAAGTCGCGAATCGTGCCGCTTGCGACCAGCCTGTTCCAAATGAACAGAACGACCACTGCGCCAAGCGTCGCGGTGACGTAGCCTGCGCCTTCGTCAGGACTGTAGTGACCGATCGCCTGTCCGACTGCAGTCGCGAGGAACGCCCCGACCACCCCGAGCACGATGGTCAGGATGAAGCCCGAAGGATTGTTCGGTCCGGGTGATATCAATCGTGCGAGAAAGCCGGCGACCAGCCCGACGATGAGAATGTGCAACATGTAACGTCCTTCCCGTCAACGTGTCGGAGGCGCTCAGATCCGGCCGGCCAGCTCGTGCTCGGTCGGCAGCCGCCCGTCCGGCGTCAGCTGATCGATCACTTTCGGCAGATACTGGCTGAGCCCGCTCAGCAGCTCGTCGCGCGACAGGCCGCTCTGGGCCGTGAGCTGATCGATCTGGTCGGCCCCGAGCGCGTTGGCGAGATCGCCGGGCGAGATCTGCTTGTTCTCACCGGGGCTGACCCAGGAATTGGCCGCGTCGCCATGGCCCTTCTCCTGGAACTGGTGCAGGAGATCACCCAGCCCGCCGGACAGCACGCTTCCGGCCGCGCCGCCGGCAAGCAGCCCGCCGAGGCCGCCGGCGAGAATGTTGCCCAGTCCTCCGCCGAGCGCTCCACCGAGTCCGCCGCCCTGATTGGTCGGCTGCGGCGGCGGAACCGGGGTCGGCGCCGCATTTGGCTGCTGACCGTTCTGCGAAAAGTGCTTCACGGCTTTCCACGCCAGAAGCGCGAGGATCGCCATCGTCATCGGCGACATGCCGCCATTTTGCTGGGTGGTCGGATGAGACGGGCCGTGCGGACCGTTCTGCATGCCGTTGAGGATATCGAGTAGACCCATGACCTGCCTCCTGCGCCCCACGCCGAGTGAAGCTATGGGCTCGAACGCGGCGTGACAAGCGGCGCGCCCGAGCGCCGCGCCTTGTGGCACGGGTCAGATGACGCGCGAATGAATGCAGAGGGCAAATGCAGAGGGGCAGGTGGGTTCGGCGAACGCCGACCGCGTCAGTTTCCGACGGCAGTTCTCGGTATCAAGTCTTGGCATCAGTTCTTGGCGTCAGCCCGCTTCGGCGGCTTCACGGCGGAAGGTGCCGTTGCGGTCTGGCTCGGACCCGTGAAGATCCGCTTCAGGTCGTCGAGCTTTTCCGACAGAACCGGAAAATTGCAAGAGAAGGAGTCGCGCCGTCCGCCGTCCTTGGCGCATTGCGCCGCCTTGATTCGGGCGCGCGCTTCGGCGGTCGCCGCGGGCGGGGCGGGAGCGGGCTGCTGGGCCGCAGCCGGCGGCTTGCTCGGCCGCGGTGGCGGAGGAGGAGCCGGCATCGCCGGCTTCGGCGGCTCGATCGCGGCGCGGGCGGTCATGTCCTTGAGCGAGGTCGGCTGCAGTCCCTGCGGCTGCGGCCGCGGCATCATCGCCGCGCTCATGTTGGAGTGACGCTGGCGTTCAAGGTATTGCGTATATTGCTGATCGATGAACTTCTGCTCGTCCGGCGTCGGGTTGGGGCCCGCGATATCGAAGCTGCGATCCTGCATGAAATCGTAGTAGACGTAGCCACCGCCCGGCTTCCGTCTCCCGGCAAATTTCGCGTTACACTGCGCCATTGCCGCGGTCTTCTCTTCCTTCGTCGCGGATTTCTCTGCGGCGTCGGCGCACTCCTCGAAATCGGCAGGCGACCGACTCCACCACTCCGCATGCACGCGTTGAGGTTGCGTCGCGGACAAGCAGCTGATTGCAGCAAAGACCATTATTGGCAGTTGGGGTCGATACACGAACGGCAATCCTCAGCGTCTCACTGCCTCAGATGACCGCAGATTGTCGCCATTTTGGGGCGGGGTGTGACTCCAATGCTGCGTAATTTGCGGCTTTCTTGTTTGCCTGCCGCGGTTCCGTGATTTCGCTGCCACAGTTGAGCCAGTCGAAGCAGTGCCGGGTACGCGAATCGCACCTTGCTGTGGCGTCCCGACGATAGCCTGTGGCCAACGATTTCTATCTAGCATCATTTTACCATCTTCATCCCGCAAGGGTTGATGAATCTAATCTTGACGTTGGAAAGATTATGATTGACGGGACCCGGGTGTGCTCCTATGCTGATCTTGACATTGGAAAGATATGTGCGCCGCGGGGCGCGAGGAGGCTGGTATGAAAGTATTCCTCATCGTCAAGCTGGCGCTGCTGCCGTTCATCGTCCTGTGGGTCTTGCTGGGCTGGCAGCAGCCCGCCTGGGCCATCTGGTCGGCCTTGGCCCTGTCGCTGCTGGGCAATCTGTGGCGCGCCTACCGCACCGAGCTTGCGGTTCTCGAACTCGGGGGCCTGGCGCTGTTCGTGCTCCTCGCCATTGCCAACGATGTCGCTCCGAACTGGACCGCGGCGAATACGCTGTGGCTGTCGTTCGTGGGTCTCGCGCTGATCAGCTTCGCCTCGCTGACGGTCGGCCGTCCCTGGACCGCGGACTATTCCCGTGCCAGCTACGCCGACAGCGCCGCGACGCCGCAGTTCCAGCTGATCAACATGATGATGACCGGCCTATGGGGCGTGCTGTTCCTGGTGCTTGGCCTGTGCCGCTGGGCCGGCGTGTCGTCCTGGATCACGACTGCCATCGTCGTCGGCGGCGCGCTGATCTCGATCTTCGGTCCGCGTTTCGCCATCAGCCAGGCCATCCAGCGGATGCGGGCGGCGCGTGAGGACTATCATTGGCCAGCGCCGGCCTTCTCGACCCGCGAGAGCACGGATTGCGACGTCGCGGTGATCGGGGCGGGCATCGGCGGCCTCACGGCGGCGGCGCTGCTCGCCGAGTCCGGGCTCAAGGTGAAGGTGTTTGATCACCACGTCGTGCCCGGCGGCTTCTGCCACAGCTATCTGCGCAAGGCGCATCACGACAACAAGCCGGTGCTCTACCGCTTCGATGCCGGGCCGCATGATTTCTCCGGCGTCTGGCCGGGCGGTCCGGTCGACAGCGTGCTGCACAGGCTCGGCGTTGCCGATCGCATTGAATGGAAGCGCGTCACTCATTCCTACCGTCTCGCCGGCCGTAGCATCGACGTGCCCGAGGATTGGCGCGCCTATGTCCGGCTGCTCAGCGAGATGTTTCCGGCCAGCGCGGACGGGCTGGTGAAGCTGTTCGATACCATCCACGCGATCTTCGAGAGCATGTACGCGACCGGCGAGGGCCGCAGCGGCATTCCCGGCATGCCGGATACGATCGAGGAATTGCTGGCCTTTCCGCGCAAGCATCCGCAGGCGTTCCGCTGGATGAACAAGCCGTTCGACGAGCTCGTCGCGGCGCACGTCTCCGATCCCGAGCTGATTGCGTATCTGAACGCGCTGTCCGGCTATCTCGGCGACCGCAGCGAGACGCTCAGCTGCGCCCAGATGGTTCCGATCTTCGGCTACTATTTCAAGGGCGGCTTCTATCCCGTCGGTGGCTCGGGCCACCTGGCCGACGTTCTGACGGATGCCATCACTGCACGTGGCGGCGAGGTGGTGTTGAAGTCGAAGGTCGCGCGCATTCTGGTCGAGCAGGACCGCGCAGCCGGCGTCGAGCTCGGCAATGGCCGCAAGATCCGCGCCCACGCCGTGGTGTCCAATGCCGATCTCGGCCGGACATTCACCGAGCTCTTGAGCCCCGCGGATCTGCCGGCGGCGTTCCGCGACCGCGCTGCGACGATCGCGCCGGCCACATCCTGTTTCTCGGTGCATCTCGGTCTCGACTTCGTGCCCGACATCGCCCCGGCCACGCATCTCGATGCGCCGATGGGAGTGGGGCTGGCTGTGATGTCGAAGCTCGATCCGTCGGCGGCGCCGGAGGGGCATGCGACGATGACGATCATCACCCTCGTTCCGCACGAGCAGGCCAAGAGCTGGTTTCCCGAGGAGGGCGGCGACGACTACAAGGCGTGGCGGCGCTCGCCGGACTATGACGCGCGCAAGCAGCAGCTCGGCGACGCCATGGTCGCGGCGGCCGAGGCCGCCATTCCCGGCCTGTCGCAGCACATCGTCTATCGGACCGACGCCAGTCCCGTCACCTATTCGCGCTACGACCTCGCCAGCGCCGGCTCGATCTATGGCGTCGCGCGCTCGGGTCGGATGAAGGGCGCCAAGGCGCCGCTGCGCAATCTCGTCATCGCCGGTGGCGGCAATGCCGGGGCGGGCGTCGAGGCCGTGGTGATCTCGGGTGCCGAAGCGGCCGAGGCGCTGGTGCCGGGTCTGCTGTCGCGCAAGGCGGTGACGGCTCCGCGACCCCAGCCCGAGCTGGCGTTGGCCTGAGCGGGCGCAGTGCCGCTCAGGGCGCGTAGAGGTAGCGCAGCAACGTGCGGCCGACCGCCTCCAGGCTCTGCGACGAGCACTGCTCGATCGTGTCCTGCGTCGTGTTGAAATAGGGCTCGTAGTCAAAGTCGATGACCAGGAAGCTCGGAATGCCGGCCTGCTGAAGGGCGGTGTGGTCATCGCTGATCGGGTAGGACGTCGGTTCTGGCGAGAAGGCCTGCGGGGCGATCTGGCTGCCGATGCTCCAGAACTTCTTGACCTCCGGCAGCGCCGAATGCAGCGACGACAGCTCCGGCTGCAGCTTGAGGTCCTTGTCGCAGACCATGTCGAAATCGACCGCCTTCTCCGGCTTGCGCGTCGGGTAATAGGTCTTGAGATTGGCCGCGAAATAGGGCGATCCCAGCGCGCGCCAGGTCGGATCGCCGGCGCCGAGCGATTTCGGTCCCTCCTCGCCGTCGAAGAAGATGAAGTCGATGCCGACATCCGGCTTCGCCGACAGCGATAGCACGCGCGCGGTCTCCAGCAGGAGCGCCACGGCGGAGGCCGAGTTGTTCGCGCCGGGCATCGGCGCGTCGGGCGATTTGGGATCGCGATAGGCCCTGATGATGCTGTCGTAATGCGTGGCGACGATGATGCGGCGCGGGTTCTGCACCTGGAAGCGGGCGATGATGTTGGTGAGCGGGATCGCCTTGCCGTCGTCGCCCTTGGCGGTGAAGCTCTGCGTCAGCACCGCCTCGGCCGCGCTCTTGGCCATCGCCGCCTTGATGTAGTCGATGGTCTTCTGGTGTCCCGGCTCGCCCATCGACCGCGGCGTGAACTGCAGCAGATCCGCGATCACGGCCATCGCGCGCTGGCCATCCCAGAGCTCGATCTGTGGCTCGGCGGCCTGCGCGGGGAGCGATGTCATCAGCAACACGGCCGTCGCCGCGGTGGCGGCGACGCGGGGCCAGAACTCAGTCATCCGCAAAGCTCTTCACAGTGAGTGTCAGGGCGTCTTCTTGCCGAACGGGATGAAAAGGATGCCGGCGCAGGCTGCCAGCACAACAGCAAAGTAATAAGTTATCGCGCGCGAGCCGATGGTCGGGATCAGGGAGAAGGTGGTGACCAGCGTGCCGACAACGTTGCCGATGGTCGACACACCATAGACGAGGCCCGCCACGCGGCCTGCTTCGTCGGCCGAGCGTGTCAGCAGGCTGACGGCGATCGGCGAGAACGTGCCGAGCAGGGTCAGCGGCACCAGGAGCAGCGCCGTCGAGGCCATCAGCGTCGCCGTTGGACCATCACCGATGGTGTCGAGAATGTCGGCCATGACTGCATCGGCGGTCGCCGGCACCAGCGCCATGTAGGCGGCGGCGACCAGGATCATGGTGCCGATGGTGCGCGTGGAAGGCCTGCGGTCGACGATGGCGCTGCCGGCGAAATAGCCGATGGCGAGCGCGCACAGCACGGTCGAGATCAGGCTCGCCCAGGCGCCGATGCCGCTGCCGAAATACGGATTGAGGTAGCGGCTGCCGAGCATCTCGAAGCCCATCAGCACGCAGCCGACCAGGAACGAGCAGACGTAGATCGCCAGCACGCCCGCGCGGGACACGTGCTCGCTCATGGCAGCTTCTTGTTGTGGCGCTCGATGCTCTTCAGCGCCTCGACCGGCGCGAAGTCGTCGGTCAACACCTTGGCCTTGGCGTCGATTACCTGGCCGTTGTCAATGTCGATGCGCTTGCGCTGCGCCAGCATGTCGGCGAGCTTGTAGCGGAAGCCGAACTCCTTGTCGCGCTCCTGCGCGACCGCAGCGAGATCCTCGGGCTTCCGCTCGTCGCCGGGATAGGCGACCATCACGATGTTGCCGCCGGCCTCGTAGAAGTCGACCTGCGGGAACACGCTGTGGATCGTCTTGACCGCGGCGTCGAACAGCATCGTCGACGGCTCGACATTCTGCGCCACCACGCCGCCCTCGGCGAGATGGTCCTTGACCAGCTGATAGAACTCCTTGGTCAGCAGATGGAACGGCACGAACGGGCCGCGATAGGCATCGATCAGGATGATGTCGTAGCGATCCTTGGATTCCTGCACGAACAGCCTTCCGTCGCGGTTGGCGACGTGGAAGTTCGGCTCCTCCTTGATGCCGAAATATTTCTTGGCGAGCTCCAGCACGGTCGGGTCGAGCTCCACCGAGGTGACCTGCACCTTGGGCAGGAAGCGGTGGAGGTACCATGCGGTGCGGCCGCCGCCGAAGCCGATCTCCAAAATCGAACTGACGTTTTTGGCGTACATCACGCTCGTGGTCATGAAGCGGGTATAGTCGACCGGCAAATCGAGCTCGTCACGGGTGTTGTAGACGCTTTCGGTATAGATGCGCCGGTTATGACCGAACGTCATGCTGCGATAGGGCGCCTGCTCGTACACATAGATGTTGTTGTAGAGCGATTCCTTGGACTCCAGCAGATTGCGGGTGTCCTGGGCCTGCGCGGCGGAGAGCGAGAGAAGACCTGCGAGTGCGCCTGAAATGACCGACCGGATAAGCATTGAACCGTCTGTTTCCCTCGGCTTGAAAAATGGAGCGAGCGCGCCCGGCTCGGCGGCTCCGTGGCGCGGGACGGGGGTCCCTCGATCACGAGCCGCGCTCAGGCACGACCAATACGGCAATCCCGAGGCCGGTTCCGCATCGGCGCCGTTCTCTTAGACCATCGCCCGCCTGCCGGATAGTCAAACCGCCCCCGCCAACGGGGCTGTGATCGCGATGTTCCGCGGCGATCACAGCCGGTCAGATGTGCATCTGGTTGGCGAAATGGCCGCCGGCCAGCTCGGCGGCGGAATGCAAGGCGGCGGAGCCGAGATCGGCGTGGGCGAAGCCGGCCGCGGCGTCGTGACCGAGCACATCCGCATGCATCGTGCCGTGCGCGACATCGTCGAGCAGCCCATCATGGCTGCCGTCATGGGCGCCGGCCGGGTCCTCGATCGCGCCCGCATGCGCCACCTGGAAAGCGGTCACATCGAGATGGCTGATCTCGGCAGCGCTGATCTGATCGCCCGCGGCTGTGCCCTGCGCGGCCGACGCCGCCTGCGCCCAGAAGCCGTTCTCCTGCAGATGGCCCGAAGCGCCCGCCGGACCGCCAGCGCCGCTGTCGTCCGGATTTGGCCGCTCCTCGCCAGGATCGTGCAGCGGGCCGGTGCCCTCGCCGTGGGATTCGCCGCCGAAGTGACCGATGACGTCGCCGGACAGCCCGGCTTCACCTCCGGCAAGGCCTGCGCCGTCATGACCACCGGCGTGGCCGCCGGCTCCGAGATGACCGCCTTCGCCGCTCTCGCCGGTCCCGTCCGGGTCAGGCGTGCCCTCACCACCGCCCCCACCTTCGCCCCCGCCGCCTTCGCCGCCGCCGCCTTCGCCTCCGGAATCGCCGCCGCCACCGCCATTGCTGCCGCCGTCGCCAGTGCCGCCATTTCCTCCGCCCTGGCCGCCATCGCCTTCATAGGGGCTCGGATGCAGGTCGCCGCCTTCGTCACCATAGGGGTTGGGCGGCAACTCCGGCGCATTGTCGGTGCCGCCGCCTTCGCCGTAAGGATTGGCCGGCAGCTCCTCGCCACCCTGGTCCGGATTGCCATAGGGATTGTCGTGCAGGTCTCCGGCGCTGCACACGCCGCCAGCGTCGCCGCCGCTATAAGGATGCTCGTCGCTGCCATCGCTGCCATAGGGATTGGGATGCAGGTCGCCGGCCGTATCTTCCGATGGGCTCCCGGTGCCGGGATCGGACAGGTTGACGGCGATCTCGGCAATTTGCACCGCGCTTCCGCCGGAGGCCGATTCGGCGCCACCGCTGCCGATCACGATCGGACCGATCTCGGCGGTGCCGTCCGGGCTGGGCCCGGTGTCGGCTGTCGGGTGGTCCTGGCTGCTGCTGACCTCGATATCCGCAAGCATCACGGGCATGGCGCGCCTCTTTTGTCCTCTCAGATCACGGCGCGAACCATGATCCTGGCGGTTCCCGGGAGATGTGACGCAAATCACGCGACCCCATCCGGCTCGGCGGCCTATTCGCTCCGCGAGACTCATCGCCCGCCTGGCGGATCGTCAAAAGTCCCCGCCAACGGAGCTGTGATCGCGGACCGCCGCGTTCTTCTGTTGCCGCGCCGGTCGCTCTATGCTGGATCCCGGACGACAATGGGGTCGCCGCATCGGTCCGGGGGAGCCATGGCCGCGTTGAAGGGGGCGCTGGTCGCCTGGTTTGCAGTGATCGGCGGACTGGTCTGGGCTCAAGGCGAGTCTGCGCCGAACCGGCGGCCGGTGGCCGTCGTGGCCGACGAGCGGATCGCCCTCGGCGATCGCGGCGTTCTGCCGCTTTACGTGTCCCGGCCATGGACCCAGCCGCAGCCCGACATCACGCGGGCCGTGCTGGTTCTGCACGGCCGGCTGCGCAATGCCGACGTCTATTACAAGACCGCGATCAAGGCCCGCGATGCCGCCGGTCCGGCGGGCACAACGACGTTGCTGATCGCCCCGCAATTTCTCGCCGAGCTCGATGTCGAGGCGAATCGGCTGCCGCAGGACACCCTGCGCTGGACTCTCGAGGGTTGGCAGGGCGGCGATGCGGCGACCGGTCCTCAGCCGGTCAGCTCGTTTGAGGCCCTGGACGCGATCCTCACGCGCCTCGCAGATCGCGCGCTGTTCCCCGCTCTGAGCGAGGTCGTCATCGCCGGTCATTCCGGCGGCGGCCAGGTGGTGCAGCGCTATGCGATTGCCGGCCGTGGCGAGGCGATGCTGACGCAGCGCCAGATCGCCGTGCGCTATGTCGTCGCCAATCCCTCGTCCTACGCCTATTTCACCGCCGACCGGCCCGAGACCGCGATCGCCGCGGCCTGTCCGGGCTACAACGGCTGGAAATACGGCATGGCCGACCGGCCGGCCTATCTGGCGACGCCGACCTCGGCCGAGCTCGAGCAGACCTATGTCGCCCGCCGCGTGATCTACCTGCTCGGCACCCGCGATACCGATCCGAACCACCCCGCTCTGGACAAGAGCTGCATGGCCGAGACGCAGGGGCCGACCCGCTACGTGCGCGGCCATTCCTACGCGACGATCATGGCCGCGCGCGATGGCGGCACCCCCAACCATCGGCTCTGGGACGTCCCCGGTGTCGGCCACAGCGGCGACAAGATGTTCACCTCGTCGTGCGGGCTGAAGGCGCTGTTCGATGTTCCCGGATGTGACGCGCCGCCTTGATCGCTCAAGCCGGCCATGCTTGCGCCCGCCCTATTGCGAGGGTCTTACTGCGAGGGCCTTGGAGGCTTCCGGTCGCGGGCCGGGTCTGCTATGGAGACGGCGAAGCAGATGCACGTCGGTGCAGGCTCCGGTCCCGTAGCTCAGCTGGATAGAGCGGCGGTTTCCTAAACCGTAGGTCGCATGTTCGAGTCATGCCGGGATCGCCATTCTGCCGCAGCATCATGTGCGCAGACCTCTCCAGATCAAACTGCGACGTGCGCGTCATTCTCGCCCGATCGGGGATCGGGTGGAGCGCTCAGGGGTGATCGTGGAAACCGTCCGGGAGTCGACAGCGGCTGTCGCCGCTGCATCACCCTGGAGATCTCCCCATGCATACGACCATCGAGCCGGGCATCCTTTATTTCGGGACGCCGGTCGTCCTGATCAGCACCGTCAATGAGGATGGCAGCGCCAACCTCGCGCCGATGTCCTCTGCCTTCTGGCTCGGCTGGCGCTGCATGCTCGGGCTCGCCGCAGGATCGAAGACACCACAGAACATGTGGCGCACTGGCGAATGCGTCCTGAACCTGCCCTCGGTCGATCTCGTCGCCGCGGTCGATCGGCTGGCGTTGACCACCGGATCGGACCCGGTGCCGGCGATGAAACGCCACAAGGGTTATTGTCACGTGGCTGACAAGTTTGCCGTGGCTGGGCTCACCGCCGCCGCGTCAGAAACTGTCGCGGCGCCGCGTGTCGCCGAATGTCCAGTGCAGCTCGAAGCACGCGTTGAGGCGGTGCATGGCATCGCCGATGAGGATGCGATCCTGAAAGGACACATCCAGTGCTTCGAGGTGCGCGTGCAGCGGGTCCATGTCGATCGTTCGATCCTGATGGACGGCGCGGGCGACCGCATCGATCCCGACAAATGGCGGCCGCTGATCATGAGCTTCCAGCAGTTCTATGGCCTAGGCCCGCGCGTCCTCGGTTCGCGGCTCGGCACCATTCCGGAAGCGGCCTATCGGACGCCGGACATCGACCGTGCCCGCAAGGCGCCAGCGCGGATCGAGACTGCGGCGAATTGACGACGTGCGTTGCGGTCGCAGACAAAAAAGCCGCGTCGTTTCGGACGCGGCTCGTTCGGCGTCACAGATGTCGTCAGCTCACCACTGATAGCGGATCCGGCCCGTTCCGGCCCAGGACGACGTCGACCGCGCGAGCTGGCCGTCGATCTGGCCCGACAGCGTCAAGCGCGAGGTCAGCGCCACCTCGGCGACACCGGACAGCAGCGCAGAGTCGGCGGCGATCCGGGCGCCGGTGGTGACGAAGCTGGCGCCGGGCAGGGTCTGGAAGGTGGCGCTCACTTTGGCATCGCGATTGTAGTCGTGGGCCCAGGCGGCGCGGCCTCGCAGCAGGAAGGTGTCGGAGAGGCGGCGGTCGGCCCAGACGCCGAGCTCGGTGCGCGGCAGGGTCGTGTCGCGCGCGGCGAAGGTCAGCGCCGAGCCGTTGGCGCCGAGCGAGCTGGTCTCGGTGTAGGACGGGCTCCACACCTGCTGCAGCTGCAGCGCGGCGTAGGGCGTCAAGCCACCGAAGCCGAGATCGAAGCGGTAGCCGGTCTCCGCCCGCGCCGCCAAGGTCGGGGCCGTGTAGTTCGCCCGCAGCGTTTCGGCCGCGCCGACGTTGACGCTTCGCGTCGTCGACATCCAATGCGCGCCGGCGGCGAGGCTGCCGGAGACATAGGCCGCGCCGAAGCGCTTGGTCGCATAGGCCGCGGCCTGGACGAAGTCCGAGCTGCCATAGCCGCCGCCTTGCGCGACGCTGAAGCTGGTCTGGCCGCCCGACAGCGCGAAGCCCAGCGTCATGTCAGGCGCCAGCCGATAATCGGCGCCGGTGGCGAGGCCGTAAATCCGCGTCGAGACGTCCTGGCTGCCGGCCGCGGTGTCGCCGCCGATATGGCCACCGCCGCCGAACGCCGAGCCCCACACCGCCCAGCTCGGCTCGACCGGCATGGCCTTGGCGAAGATCCTGCCTGCCTTGGCGGCCGGGCCGCTGGCCTCGGCATAGGACATCATCGGCGAGCCGCCGGGATTCGATCCCGCGCCGGAGCGGCCGCTGCCGCCAAAGTCCAGCACCGTGGTCATGAAGCCGGTCATGCTCTGGCCGACGCTCTGCGCGCCCGCCGGCGCGCTCTGGCTGGCGAGCTGGTTGAATGTCGCGCCGACCCCCGCCGCGCTCTGGAAGTAGACCGCCTGCAGCGACACCGGCAGCGTGCCGCCCTTGCTCACGGCATTGCTGAGCGTGTTGTAGATCTGCTGTCCGTTGCCACTGACCCCCGATGTCGGCAGCGACGGGAGCGCCGCTTGCTTGAGCGTGACATAGGCGTTCTGGCCGTCATAGCTCAGCGTCGGCGTGACGTTGATGGTGCCCGCGGTCGTGTAGTTGAACGAAGAGAACTGGCCGTTCACGCCGCCGCCCGCCGAGACGATCGCGACCTTGCTGCCGGCTGCGTAGATGCCGCTGGCGAACGTCGCGGTGACCTGCCCGTTCAGCGCCGCGGTGCCGGACACGCTGGTCGTGCTGAAGCTGCCGGGCGTGAACTGCAGCGCATAGGTCGCTCCGCTGGTGAAGGCGAGGCTGCCGAGCACTGTGAGCCTGCCGGCCTGTCCGGTCAGCCCGGTCACGGCCTGATAGCCCGGCGCCAGCGTGCCGGCGACATTGACGTCGCCGACCGTGCCGAGGCCACTGAGAGTAGCGCCGGCGCCGACGCTGATCGGGCTCGTGACCGTCGCACCGGCGGCAACCACCAGCGCGCCGCCGTTCACATTGGTGCCGCCGCTGTAGCTGTCGTTGCCGGCGAGGACCAGCGTGCCGCTGCCGCTCTTGGTCAGCGAGCCCGTACCGGAGATGTCGTTGCTCCAGATGTCGAACGCATTGTAGCCACCCTGCGAAGCGTCCATCGTCACAGCGACGGCGCTGTTGAACGCGCCATAGCCGTAGGCTGCCTGGTAGAGATTGATGCGGCCCCAGCCGTCCCAGGTGTTGCCGTCGAGCAGCGCGTAGCCGGACGGCAGCGCGGTGGTCTTCAGGATCTCGGTGCGCTGGGCGTCGCTGAGATAGGGAAAGCGCGTCAGCAGCAGCACCTGCGCCTGCACCGGCACGTTCTCCGGCAGGATCGTGCTGGCGCCGGCGAGCTGCAGGCCATAGGTCATGCGATAGGTGTAGCTCGACGGATCGGTCGAACTGAGATTGATGTCCTTCGACGCCGCCGCGATCGTCGCCGCGCCGCCCTGCGCCTGCTGGATGCAGGCCTGCACGCTCACCGTGCCGCAGGATGACGAAAGATACGACTGCGTCTGGGTGTAGGCCTGGTAGACGGCATAGGCATTGGTATTGGCCGGGTTGGTCCAGTCCACCCGGTCGCCGTTCGAATCATAAAGCGCATTGTAGATGTTCGTCGCCGCGATCGCTGTGGCGAAGGTGCGGCCGCCGATCACGTCGAGCGGCGAATGCATGCCGGCCAGGATGCGGTTGTTGCCGAGGTCGGCGGCGCGCGCCAGGATGCTTTGATATTGCTGCGGCACCAGGAAGGCGAGGCCGAGCGCCTGCGTATAGCCGGAATTGGTGTGGCCGGAGATGAAGCCGCCGTCGGCGTAAGGGTTGGTGCTGTTGATGATCTGCAGCAGCGGCGTCGGCACGCTGACATCGGTCGACAGCCGGTAGGGCCGCGCCGCCGCGCCGATGCCTGGCACGTAGTCGCCGACCGAGAACTGCGTCGGCTGTAGCACGCCGTTCACGATGGTGCCGACATTCGGCACGGTGAGATAGCTCAGGCTAGTGCCGTTCGTGGTGTTCTGCGCATCGATCATCGCCTGGGTCACGGTGAAGCCGCGGACCCAGTTGGTGGCGTTGCCATACACGGCGGGGATCGTGAGATTGCCGTAATAGGTGGGGACGACGATGTTGGCGGTGTCGGCGGTCGAAAGTCCGGTCTTGTTGGTCGCAGCGTTGTAGTTGGCGTAGGCGGCAGCCAGCGGTCCCGTCGTGGTCTGGTTCACCGCTGCGCCATACGCGCCCGGATTCGTCACCGGCGCGGTCGAGCCCATGTAGCGCTCAAAGGTGCGCTTGGTCGGCTCGGTCGAGGAGTTCGCACGGACGGTGTTGTTGACGAAGTTCACCGCCGCGGCGAGCGGCGTCGCGCTGCCGTTGCCGAAGGTGGTGGCCCCCCAGCTCGCGCTGTTGAGATAGTTGATGTTGGACTGGAAGTTCTGCAGCGTGTACGGCGCGTAGGTGGTGGGCGTCAGGCTGTTCGGCGTGGTGCCGCTGGCGGAGGCGCCGGTGCCGGTCATGAAATAGCCGGTGAGCACGCCGAGTCCATTCAGCACGCTGTATTGCTGGTTGGTGCGATCGTCATGGATCGCCTCGAGCGTCTGCGCCGCGGTCCGCCCCTGCGTCATGCGGATGACGGTCGCGAGGTTCTGCTCCATGACGCCGGTGCCGTTGGTCAGCGTCGGATCGCTCAGCATCAGATTGGCATAGGAATCGACCACGTTGACCATGGTCGAGCCGGTCGTTGCGGTGCTCGAATTGGTGAAGTTGACCGGCGGGGTGGTCGGGATGTCGCCGGCCTTGGCGGCGAGGGGCAGCAAGGCGGAGCCCAGCGCGGCGTATTTCCAGAATTTCAGATACGCAGACGACGACATTCCAAGTGCCCCCAGACTAACAAGATCGACGCCGGGTGCGCTCCGCGTCCGGCGGGAAATGGCCACGGATCTGCGGCCCTTCGTCCCGCCGTCGTCACTATTAATCGTTTGTTTCAGATTCTTAACGGTTTGTTAGTGACATCAGTTCGTCCGTTGCTGTCGTCGGAAAGACACACAATCCAAAGTAATTGCGATCGATGTTGCCGCCTGCAACGCGACTTTTACTAACAGAAAAGTGTATGGCCGATCGATCTGTCGAACTTGGTTGTGTCTGCAGATATTCGCCTGATGAACAGCCGTTAGCATTGATGAGGGCTCGCTGCCCCGCCTGAAACTGGCGTACCCGCCGTTGAAGCTTGCATCCGAGTGCGAGAGACGGAGACATCATGGGCGCTGTGGCTGTCGAGCGGCTGCTGATCGAGGCGGCGGATCACTATAATGCCGGAAGGCCCTTACCCGCGCAGTCGCTGTGCGCGAAGATCCTCCACAATGAGCCCGATCACCTGCCGGCGCTGCACTTGTCTGCGATCCTCGCCTTTGCCGATGGCCGCATGGCGGAGGGCGCAGCGCTGCTCGGCCGCGTCTTCGCGTGCGATCCCAACCACGCGCCGGCCTATGTGACGCTCGGCGACGCGCTCGCCGTGAAGGGTGAGCATGAGGGTGCCGCCGATGCATTTGGGCGGGCTGCAGCGCTGCGGCCGCGCGACGCCGTCATCCACGACAAGCTCGGCACCGCGTGGCTGGCCTTGTCTCGCCTGGCCGCGGCCGAGACTGCCTATCGTCAGGCCCTGGCGCTCGATCCCGCACTGCTCGGCGCGCACTGGAATCTCGCGTTGGCGCTGAGCCGGCAAGGCCGCCTCGATGAGGCCGAGGCCGCCTATCGCGAGCTGCTCGCGCGCGATCCGGCCTTTCCCGGCGCCTGGCGCGCGCTGGCCCATGTGCTCGCCGAATTCCCCCGGCGCGATGAGGCCGCGGCGGCCTATCGGCACGCTCTGGCAGCCGATCCGGACGATGCCGGGCTGCATCTCGGCCTCGGTGATGTGCTGCTCGCCCAAGGCGTCTTCAACGATGCCGCGCTTCACTATCGCCGCGCCTGCCAGCTGATGCCAGATGATGCCGAGGCCGCGCGGCAGCTCGGCCACGCGCTGCATCAGGCGGGACGGGCGTCAGAGGCGATCGAGGCCTATCGTCGCGCGGCCCTGCTCGACCCGACCAATGTCGTCTTGCTCAGCAATCTCGCCGCCTGCCTATACGGTCTCGGGCAACTCGAGGCCGCCCTCGCCGCGTGCAGGAATGCGCTGGCGCTGCAGCCGGGCTACGCGCCGGCGCACACCAATCTCGGCATCATTCACGAACGGCGCGGCGCCATGGATGAGGCCGTGGCTGCGCATCGCCGCGCCATCGCTGCCGATCCTTCCTATGCCCGCGGCCACGCCAATCTCGCGGTGGCGCTGCGCCATGCCGGCGACATCGATGCGGCGCTCGCGGCCTCGCACCAGGCCGTTGCGCTCGCGCCCGACGACGCGCAGACGCGGTACAATCACGCCCATGTTCTCTTGCTGTGCGGCGACCTCGTGGCGGGCTTCGCCGAGCACCGCTGGGGCCGCCACTGTCCGGAGCTGTCCGCGGGCATGCCGCGCTTCGATGCGCCGGACTGGAACGGCGAGCCGCTCGGCGGCCGCACGCTGCTGCTGTTCGCCGAATACGGTATCGGCGATGCCTTGCAGTTCGTGCGCTACATCCCGCGCGTGCGCGCCATGGGCAGCAGCGTCGTGCTGCAGGTGCAGCCGGCGATCGCGCCGCTGCTGCGCGGCCTCGACGGCGTCACCGTGGTGGCGCGCGGCGAGCCGTTGCCGCCGTTCGATCTGCAGCTGCCGCTGATGGATCTGCCGCACATCTTCGGCACCACGCTGGAGACGATCCCGGCCGACGTGCCCTATCTCGCCGCCGATCCCATCCAGGTCGCCGCCTGGCGCAACGTGCTCGGACGCGCGCCCGCGCTGAAGGTCGGCGTGGTCTGGGCGGGCAATGTCAGGCACAAGGGCGACCATCAGCGCTCGCTCGCGGCCAGGGATGTGCTGCCGCGGCTCCTAACGTCGGGCGTGCAGCTCTATTCGCTGCAGAAGGAGCCGCGTCCCGATGATGCACCGGCGCTGCTCGATCTCGCCACTGAGGTCATCGACCTCGCACCGCTGCTGACCGACTTTGCGGAAACTGCCGCCGCCGTCACCGCGCTCGACCTCGTGATCTCCGTCGACACCTCGGTCGCCCATCTCGCCGGCGCGCTGGCGCGGCCCGTGTGGGTGCTGCTGCCCCACGCCCAGGACTGGCGCTGGCTGCGCGACCGCGAAGACACTCCGTGGTACCCGACCATGCGCTTGTTCAGGCAGGAGCGGCCGATGGCCTGGAACGGCGTGCTGATGCGGGCGTCGGACGAACTGGCGCGCGTGGCGGCGGGGGAGCGCGGACGATTGGCGCCGGGCGTCTCCGAGTCGTAATCGACCCTTTGTCCAAGCCCTCGATGTCGTCCCGGCCTTGAGCCGGGACCCATAACCACCGGCCGCTGTTTGGCGAAGAACGACACTAAGTGTGCCCCACAGAGAGATCACGCGGTATGGGTCCCGGCTCAAGGCCGGGACGACGGCGGTGGGGGTTGCGCGACCTTCGGCTCACCAACGAGCCGTTCGGCCACGCTGCTCAGGACGCCGGCGCTACTTCCTCCGCCAGCAACTCTCGCACCCGCGGCACCACCACCTGGCCATACAGCTCGATGCTGCGCATCAGCTTGGCATGCGGCAGCGGACCGGCCGAGTATTTCAGCTGAAACCGCGAAAGGCCGAGCGCCTTGATCGTTGCGGCGATCTTCCGCGCCACGGTCTCGGGCGAGCCGACATAGAGCGAGCCGTGATCAGCCTCCTGCACGAACTCGTCGCGGCCCATCGGTGGCCAGCCGCGCTCGCGGCCGATGCGGTCGCGCATGGTCTTGTAGTCCGGCCACAGCTCCTCGCGTGCCTGTTGATCGGTATCTGCGACATAGCCCGGCGAATGCACGCCGATCGGGTTCGTCGCGCGGCCGAACTGCTTGATGGCGCGGTGATAGAGATCGACATAGGTCGCGAAGCGTTTGGGGTCGCCGCCGATGATCGCGAGCATCAGCGGCAGCTCGTAATGCGCGGCGCGCACCACCGATTCCGGACTGCCGCCGACGCCGATCCAGGCCTTCAGCCGGCCATGCTCGACCGGCGGATACACCAGCTGCTCGCGCAGCGGCGGTCGCAGATTGCCCTGCCAGGTCAGCGGCTGCTGCGGCAGCAGGCTGACGAACAGATCGAGCTTCTCCTCGAACAGCGACTCGTAGTCCTTGAGGTCGAAGCCGAACAGCGGGAAGGATTCGGTGAACGAGCCGCGGCCGAGGATGACCTCGGCGCGGCCGTTCGACACCGCGTCGAGCGTGGCAAAGCGCTGGAAGACGCGGATCGGATCGTCCGAGCTCAGCACCGTCACCGCGGAGCCCAGCCTGATCTTCGAGGTCCGCGCGGCGACGGCCGCCAGCGCCACCTCGGGCGCCGAGATCGCGAAATCGCCGCGATGGTGCTCGCCGAGCCCGATGAAATCGATGCCGAGCTGGTCGGCCAGCACGGCCTCCTCGACCACGTCGCGGATCACCTGCGCATGCGCCGCCATCGCGCCATCAGCGCCGCGGGTAACGTCGCCGAAGGTGTCCAGGCCGAATTCGATCTGTGTCGTCATGTCTCGTTCCATTCCGTCCGGCCGTCATACGGCGTCTCGCTGCCAGCTGGAAGGGGCGAACCGGATTGCAAGGGGACATGACGAAACACAGGGTTTCGCCAACCCCCTCGGCTCCGTCGTCAACCCGGAATCTGAAGATGAGGGAAACCAGCTCGGAATTCCGGGTTCAAGGCCTGCGGCCTTGCCCCGGAATGACTGTGCCCCTGATGGTGCGGGACACGACAGTCTTCGCCAACAAAATTTCTCTTTCGTTTTTCCGAAAATCATGCTCTACTGCGCTCATCCCGCCTCATCGATGAGGGGCGTGCGCGCGGTCGTCACGAGACGCGAGGCGGGGATGCGGTGGCCGTGGCGGAGCGCAGCGTGACGCAAGTCGCGCCGACGAACGATCCGTTGCGGACGGTCAAGCCGTGTGGTCCTGGCCTCCCGATGCTGAGGCCAAGCCGGTGGGGTGATCCATCGGCGACGGGGGCAAGACAGCCGGTCCCCGGGGAGAGCTCGGAGCAGCCGTGAGCCCATCGCGCAGGGAATGCCGGATTGTCGGCTGAACCTGTGGTACCTGCCGCCTGCATTTTTTTCGCAGGCGGGCCATGGGTGAGGCCTTCACCCGGCATTCCCTGCGCCCTCATCTTTTCGAGGGGGTTCCATTTGGCAAGACTCGGGCGAAAGCGGCCGCGGGAACGAGAACGCGCGGGCGACGTGCACGGCAGCTCGGCGCCGCGCCGTTCATGCGAGCATGCCATGTCAAAAAATGGGCGTGTCGGGCCGCCGCGCATCACCTAGGCTCAGTCCATGAATGACATGGGACCACGCGCGTGACCTCAGCCGGCGACTATCAGATCTTCGATGCGGGCGACGTCCTGCTGCAATCGGGCGTGACGTTCCGGTCGCTGCGGCTCGCCTACAAGACCTATGGCACGCTGAATGCCGCCAAGGACAACGTGATCCTCTATCCGACCTCGTTCGGTGCCCAGCATGTCGATACCGAATGGCTGATTGGACCGGACGGGATTCTCGACTCCGACAGATATTTCATCATCATCCCGAACTTGTTCGGCAACGGCCTGTCGTCCTCGCCCTCGAACACGCCGATCGGGGAGACGCCGTTCCCGGCCATCAGCTATCACGACGCCATTGCGGTTCAGCGGCGGCTCCTGGAGGCGCAGTTCAGCATCGAGAAGCTCGCGCTGGTCTATGGCTGGTCGATGGGCGGCATGCAGGCCTATCATTGGGCCGCGCTCCATCCGGACATGGTCGAGCGCGCAGCGGTCGTGTGCGGCAGCGCGCGCTGCTCGCCCTACAATCACCTGTTCCTCGACGCGGTGAAGGCGGCGCTGATCGCTGATCCTGCGTTCCGCAACGGCCGCTTCGTGGACAAGCCCGTGGCCGGCCTGCGCGCCATGGGCCGCATCTATGCCGGCTGGGCGATGTCCTACGAGTTCTACCGCGACGAGGTCTGGCGCGAGCAGGGCTTTGCTTCGCAGGAGGACTATCTCGCCGCGACCTGGGACACCGCCTTCGCGCATCGCGACGCCAATAATCTGCTCACGCAGATCGCGATCTGGCAGGGTGGCGACATCGGCAATTGCGCGGCCTTTGGCGGCGATCTCGATCGCGCGCTGGCGGCCATCAAGGCGCATATGCTGCTGATGCCCGGCCAGACCGACCGCTACTTCGACTGGCGCGACAATGAGCGCGAGCTGCCGAAGCTTATCAATGCGCGCTCTGCCGCGCTGCGGCCGATCCCATCCGTCCACGGCCATCGCGCCGGCAATCCCGTGCGCATCCCGGCCGATCGCGACTTCATCAAAGCCAACGTCTCGACCCTTCTCCAGAGCTGAGCCGCTATCCGTCATGACCGATGTGCTTACCGAAGAATTCGCGCCCCGCTCGAAGCTGCTGACCCCGCCGGTGTTGCAGCAGCTCTGCGCACGGTCCAACCTGAAGGGCGCGTTGCGCACGCTCAGCCATTACGGCGCGATCATCGCCGTGGGTGCGCTGATCGGAGCAGTCGCATCGAGTCAGGGTTTGCTGTGGGCGCTGCCCTTGCTGCCGGTGCAGGGCGTACTGATCGCGTTTCTGTTCATGGCGGTGCACGAGACGGCGCACAAGACCGCGTTCGACAGCCGCCGGCTGAACGTCGCGGTCGGCAATCTCTCCGGCTTCCTGATCGGGCTGCCTTACGAATATTATTGCCTATTCCACTGGGAGCATCACCGCCACACCCAGGATCCCCTGCGCGACCCCGAACTGATCGTCGGCCCCAAGCCGCGCTCCGAGACGCAGCTCGCGATCGCCTATTCCGGTTTGGTGCAGGTGGCCGGCCGTCTCAGGCTGATGCTGAAACATGCGCTGACCGGAGAAGTGACCGTGCCCTGGGTTCCCGCCGGCCGCCGCGCCATCATCGTCCGCGAGGCGCGTTTCTACGTCGCCGGCTACGCGCTGCTTCTGATCGGCTCGCTCGCGCTGCACAGCGCGCTCCTGCTGTGCGTCTGGGTCGTCCCGCTGCTGCTCGGACAGCTGATCCTGCGCCCCTATCTCTACGCCGAGCACACCGGCTGCGATCACACGAGAAGCGCCTTCCACAACACCCGCACCACCTTCACCACGCCGTTCGTGCACTGGCTCGCCTGGAACATGCCCTACCACGTCGAGCACCACGCGTATCCGGCTGTGCCGTTCCACGCCCTGCCGAAGCTGCACGCCATCGTCGATGGCGAGATCAAATATCGCGGCGAGGGGTATGTCGCGGTGACACGCCAGACCTGGACGTGGTTTCGGACGCAGTGGGACGGAACGAAGTCTCGTACATAGCGAAGTCTCATAGGTCATGAGTTGGGATCCGAGCTATCGCCGCCCGATCGGTGCGCCCCCTCTCCCGCTTGCGGGGGAGGGTAGGGGTGGGGGCGCCACAGCGGCAGTCTTTCCGGAGCATCCCCCACCCGCATCGCATCTGGCGATGCCATGCGACCTCCCCCGCAAGCGGGAGAGGCGCAGACCGACCACGTCGCCTGAGATGTCAGAAAGCCCTCGCCACACAGACGGTGTACCCTCTCCCCTTGTGGGAGAGGGTGGCTTTGATGCGCAGCATGAAAGCCGGGTGAGGGGTTGCCACGAACTCAGACCTGAATTTGTGGCGACCTCTCACCCGAGTGAGTTTGTGATTACCAGCTGTGTAGCCCTCTCCCACAAGGGGAGAGGGCACAGTCACTGGCACCGTAGCTACGTAGCAGCTGCGTCGCTTCACCGCCACCGCTCGCGCATGCGCGCACCCAGGTCAATCCGCGGCCCCGCGCTCGCAACCGTCACCCCCGCCTGCAGCTTCGGCCAGCTCACGCGCTCGAACAGCGGCACCAGCGCTTCCGGAATGAAGCGTGTGCGCGAGGCGTAGACATGACGATCGCCACGCACCGGCTGGCCATGGACGAAGAAGCGCTGCGGCACCAGCAGGTGCAGGTCGTCCTTGGCGCGGGTCATCGCGACGTAGAGCAGCCGGCGCTCCTCCTCCAGCTCGGCGGTGGAGCCGGCGCCGAGATCGGACGGCATGCAGCCATCCACCACGTTGAGGACGTGCACCGCGTTCCACTCCATGCCCTTGGCGGAATGGATGGTGGAGAGGATCAGGTAGTCCTCGTCGAGCAGCGGCACGCCGGCTTGGTCGGAGGTCGCATCGGGCGGATCGAGCGTGAGCTCGGTGAGGAAGCGCTCGCGCGAGGCATAGCCGCTGGCGATCTGTTCGAGCTGCAGCAGATCGGCGCTGCGCATCTCGGCATCCTCGTGCACGCGTTCGAGATGCGGCTGATACCAGTGCCTGATTCGCTCGATATCGGCCGGCCAGTCCGAGCTCCGCAACTGCTCCAGCGTGCGCACGAACGCGGTCCAATCCTCGCCGGCGCGGGCCGGCGTCGGCTGTGCGCACAACGTCCGAAGCGGATCGGCGCTCTCACTGATGGCATCGAGCAGCCGCTGCGCCGAGGCCGGACCGATGCCGGGAATGAGATGCAGCACGCGGAAGCCGGCGATGCGGTCGCGCGGGTTCTCGACGAAGCGCAGGCAGGCCAGCATGTCCTTGACATGGGCGGCATCGAGAAATTTCAGGCCGCCGAACTTCACGAAGGGAATGTTCCGCCGCGTCAGCTCGATCTCCAGCGGCCCCGAGTGCGACGACGTCCGGAACAGCACCGCCTGCTGCTTCAGCACGATGCCTTCCTCGCGCTTGGCCAGCACCTGCTCGACGATGTAGCGCGCCTGGTCGGTCTCGTCGCGCACCGTCACCAGCTGCGGCTTGCGCGAGGCGGTGCGGTCGGTCCACAAATTCTTGGTGAAGCGCTCGCGCGCCAGCCCGATCACGGCGTTGGCGGCCGAGAGGATCGGCTGCGTCGAGCGGTAGTTGCGGTCGAGCGTGACGATGTCGGCGCGCGGGCTGAACTGGTCGGGAAATTCCAGGATGTTGCGCACGGTCGCGGCGCGGAATGCGTAGATCGACTGCGCGTCGTCGCCGACCACCGTAAGGCCTGCACCATCCGGCTTCAGGCCGAGCAGGATCTGCGATTGCAGCCGGTTCGTGTCCTGATACTCGTCGACCAGCACGTGATCGAAGCGCTCGCCGATCTCGCGGGCGATGGTTTCATCCGCCATCATCTGCGCCCAGTAGAGCAGCAGGTCGTCGTAGTCGAGCACGGCGTTGGCCTGCTTGGCCTCGACATAGGCCGCGAACAAGCCCTTCAGCTCACCGGCCCATTCAGCGCACCATGGAAAATGCCGCACCAGCGCCTCGTCCAGCGGCATGTCGGCATTGACGCAGCGCGAGTAGATCGCGAGGCAAGTTCCCTTCGTCGGGAAGCGGCGCTGCGTGTTGGACAGGCCGCGCTCATGCCGCACCAGGTTCATCAGGTCGGCGGAATCCTCGCGATCATGGATCGTGAACACGGGATCGAGGCCGATGCGCTCGGCGTATTCGCGCAGCATTCGCGCGCCGAGGCCGTGAAACGTGCCGGCCCAGGTGAGCCCCGCGGTGATCGCCTCCGCCTGGCCGCCGAGCACCTTGCGCGCGATGCGCTCGACGCGCCGGCTCATTTCGCTCGCCGCGCGGCGCGAGAATGTCATCAGCAGGATGCGGCGCGGATCGGCGCCGTTGACGAGGAGATGTGCGACGCGATGCGCCAGCGTGTTGGTCTTGCCCGAGCCGGCACCCGCGATGATCAGCAACGGCGGGCCCGGTGCGGCGGACGTGCCGCCATGCTCGACGGCGCGGCGCTGCTCCGGATTGAGATCATCGAGATATGTCGCCGCAATCGCCTGCACGAATCGTCTCCCAGCGCGCAAGAATCAGTGATTTGCCCCTCGCGTGCAACGACATGGTCCGCTTGCGGCAGCGTTTTACATGATTCGCAACCGGTCTTTTTTGCCACGGTTGCCCACAGAGCGTCAGCCAGCCGCTTGCGCTGGCGCGTGCGGACTCCTATCCAATCAGCCCCGTCACGAATCTCGGAAGAACACCGTGTCGAATTTTGCCTCCATCATCGCTGCTGAGCTCTCCGTTCGGGATGCCCAGGTCCAGGCCGCGATCGACCTGCTCGACGGCGGCGCGACCGTTCCGTTCATCGCGCGCTACCGCAAGGAAGCGACGGGCATGCTGGACGACACGCAGCTGCGCACGCTCGAAGAGCGGCTGCGCTATCTGCGCGAGATGGACGCCCGCCGCACTGCGATCATCGAGAGCATCAAGTCGCAGGGCAAGATGACGCCTGAGATCGAGCTGGCGCTGGCGACCGCCGACACCAAGGCGCGACTGGAAGACATCTACCTGCCGTTCAAGGAGAAGCGCCGCACCAAGGCGCAGATCGCCAAGGAGGCCGGGCTCGAGCCGCTGGCCGACATGCTGATCGGCGATCCCATGAAGAACCCCGAGGACGAGGCCAAGGCGTTCATCAAGAAGGACGGCGACAATCCGGTCAAGGACGTCAAAGCCGCGCTCGACGGTGCGCGCGCGATCCTGGTCGAGCGCTTCGCCGAGCATGCCGACCTCGTCGGCTCGCTGCGCGAGGAGATGTGGACCCGCGGCGCGGTCAAGTCCTCGGTGCGCCACGGCAAGAAGACCGAAGGCGCGAAGTTCGCCGACTATTTCGATTTCTCCGAGCCGTTCACCAAGCTCCCATCGCACCGCATCCTGGCGATGCTGCGCGGCGAGAAGGAAGAGATTCTGCAGCTCGATTTCGGCGATGGCGAGCCGGAGGATTCGAAGGATCCCTCGCTGTATGAGAACCGGATCGCGGTGACCTTCGGCATCTCGCGCCAGGGCCGTCCCGCCGATCAGTTCCTGTCCGACTCCGTGCGCTGGGCCTGGCGCACGCGCATCAAGACCTCGCTCGCGCTCGATGTCCGCATGCGCCTGTGGCAGGAGGCCGAGAAGGAAGCCGTGCGCGTGTTCGCCGCGAACCTGCGCGATCTGCTGCTCGCCGCGCCCGCGGGCGGCCGCGCCACGCTCGGGCTCGACCCTGGCTTCCGCACCGGAGTCAAGGTCGCCGTCATTGATCGCACCGGCAAGTTCGTCGATCACGCGACGATCTATCCGCACGAGCCGCAGCGGCAGTGGAACGAGAGCATGCTCACGCTTGCGCAGCTCTGCATCAAGCATCGCATCGAGCTGGTCGCGATCGGCAACGGCACCGCGTCGCGCGAGACCGAGAAGCTGGTCACTGACCTGATGAAGCTGAAGCCGGACCTGAAGCTGACCAAGGCGATCGTGTCGGAAGCGGGCGCCTCGGTCTATTCGGCCTCGGAATTCGCGGCCAAGGAATTCCCCAATCTCGACGTCTCGATCCGCGGTGCTGTCTCGATCGCGCGCCGCCTGCAGGATCCGCTTGGCGAACTCGTGAAGGTGCCGCCCGCCTCGATCGGCGTCGGGCAGTATCAGCACGACCTCAATCAGTACGAGCTGGCGCGCGCGCTCGATGCCACCGTCGAGGACTGCGTGAACGCGGTCGGCGTCGATCTCAATACCGCATCCGCGCCGCTGCTCGCGCGTGTGTCCGGCATCGGCGAGACCTTGGCGCAGAATATCGTCGCGCATCGCGATGCCAACGGGCCGTTCCCGACGCGCGACAAGCTGAAGGATGTGCCGCGGCTCGGGCCGAAGGCATTCGAGCAATGCGCCGGCTTCCTGCGCATCCGCGACGGCGACAATCCGCTCGATGCCTCCGGCGTGCATCCGGAAGCCTATCCGGTCGTGAAGAAGATCCTCGAGGCGACCAAGAGCGACATCAAGGTGCTGATCGGGGAGACCAAGACGCTGAAGGCGCTCAATCCGGCGAAGTTCGCCGACGAGCGCTTCGGCGTCCCGACCGTTACCGACATCATCAAGGAACTGGAGAAGCCGGGCCGCGACCCGCGCCCCGAGTTCAAGACCGCGACCTTCCAGGAAGGCGTCGAGAAGATCACCGACCTCAAGCCCGGCATGATCCTCGAGGCGACCGTCACCAACGTCGCGGCGTTCGGCGCCTTCGCCGACATCGGCGTGCACCAGGACGGCCTGATCCACATCTCGGCGATGTCCGAGAAGCGCATCAACGATCCGCGCGAGGTGGTGAAGCCGGGCCAGGTCGTAAAGGTCAAGGTGCTGGACGTCGACGTGCCGCGCCAGCGCATCTCGCTGACCTTGCGGCTGTCCGATCCACTGCCCGCCAAGGGCGAGAAGCGCACCAGCGCGCGGCCGCCAGCGGCGGCGCGCATGACCACGCGCGAGGAGAAGCCGTCGGGCGGCGGCGCGTTCGCGGCGGCGCTGGCGAAGGCCCAGGAGCGGCGCAAGGGCGCCTGAGGCGCCCATAGGAGGAGGCATGGCAGGCCGCATCGCGATCATTGCAGGATCAACCGGCCTCGTTGGCCGGGAGCTGCTGCGCGGCCTGCTCGCCGACCCCGGGGTTGATCACGTCCACAGCGTCGGCCGCCGCGCCCCGCCGCAGGTCTCGCCGAAGCTGACGAGTCACGTTGTCGACTTCACCGCGCTGCCGTCGCTGCCGGCGGCGGACGAGCTGTATCTCGCACTGGGGACGACCATCAAGGTCGCCGGAAGCCAGGCGGCCTTTCGCGCGATCGACCATGACGCGAACCTCGCCGTGGCCAAGGCGGCGCTGGCGAGCGGCGCGACGCGGGTGGGCCTGGTCAGCGCCATGGGCGCTGATGCGAGGTCGCGCATCTTCTACAGCCGCGTGAAAGGTGAGCTCGAGGACGCACTGTCCGCACTTCCGTTCGCAGGTCTGGTGATTGCCCGTCCTTCGCTGCTGGCTGGAGCCCGCGCCGAGCTCGGGCAGCCGAGCCGGCCGGGCGAGGAATGGGGCAGCGCCGTAAGCAGGATGATCGGGTTCCTGATTCCGCCAAACTACAAGCCGATCGCTGCGGCGGATGTTGCGTCTGCGCTGTTGTCCGCCGTGCCCTCCGCGACGGGCAGGGCCATTCTCCTGTCGGGTGCCATGCGCCGGTGATCCCCGCTCACCTCTTGCGGAGACTGGCGACCGCGCCATTTATGAATAATCGAAGTTGCGTGACCTGTGCGTTGCAGCGTGCATTCGCGCGTGCACAAGCCGACGGGACGGATCACCGTGTTAGTACGGGGACCGTATTTATCCGGCGTCGATTACTTAAGTAGATCAAGTTTTCCTTAATCCGAAGCATGTGTCATCGGCAGCAATCAAACGAAACACGTCTCGTTCGCAGTCGCCGAAAGCATTCCAGGAAAATCCATGATGCCGCGCAGCTTCACCGCTCGTTCCCTTTCGCTCGGCACCGCTGTTGCCCTCGTCTTCGGCTTCGCCACCGCCGGCCTCGGCGCCGCTCTCGTCGGCGAGACCAAGCAGGTCACGCTGCAGCAGAAAGGTCCGTCGAGCACGGATGCGTTGAAGGCGTTGTACCGGCGTCCGGCGACGATCCCGTTCCCTAAGGACAATCCCTACACGCCCGAAAAGGCGGCGCTCGGCAAGAAGCTGTATTTCGACACGCGACTGTCGGTGTCGATGGCGCAGTCCTGCGGCAGCTGCCACAGCCCGAGCTTCGGCTGGGGCGATGGACTCGCTGTCGGCGTCGGCAATGGCATGAACAAGCTCGGCCGGCACTCGCCGACTGTCGTCAACGCGGCCTGGGGCGAGATCTTCATGTGGGACGGCCGGCTGGCCAATCTGGAGGAGCAGGCGCTCGGTCCGATCCAGGCTGCCGGCGAGATGAACATGCCGCTCGATCATCTGATGCAGCGTCTCGGTTCGATCCCGGAATACAAGCCGCTGTTCGAAGCCGCTTTTCCCAAGGACGGCATGACGCCGAAGACGCTCGCCAAGGCGATCGCGACCTACGAGCGCACCGTAGTCTCGGACCGCGCGCCCTTCGATGCCTGGATCGATGGCGACGAGAGGGCGATCTCCGAGGACGCCAAGCGCGGCTTTGCGCTGTTCAACGGCAAGGCGCAGTGCGTGACGTGCCACGAAGGCTGGAACTTCACCAATGACGGCTTCCAGGACATCGGGCTGCCGAGCAAGGATATCGGCCGGGGCGAGTACGCGCCCGGCGTCATCAAGATGCAGCATGCCTTCAAGACACCGGGCCTGCGCGAGATCACGCGCCGCGCGCCGTTCATGCATGACGGCTCGCTGGCCACGCTGGAGCAGGTCGTCGACCACTATGACAGCGGCGGCGTCGATCGGCCGAGCCGTTCCGACCTGATGCGCCCGCTCGGGCTGAGCGCTGCCGAAAAGTCCGATCTCGTTGCGTTCCTGAAAACTCTCACCAGCAATCTCACTCCGACGGCCGCCCCGGTGCTGCCGCGCTAATGATGGAAATCACCATGTCCCGAGCCCGAAGCCTTCTCGCCGTCGCAATTCTCGCCGGCCTGTCCACCGGTGCGCTGGCCGCCACGCAGGTCATCCATCAGCAGGGCCGGGCGTTCTCGGAGGAGAGCGTCACCGTGAAGAAGGGCGATGCGCTCACCTTTCTGAATGACGACACGATTCCGCACAACATCATGTCGACCAGCAAGGGCAACGAGTTCAATCTCGGCTCCCAGCAGCCGGGCGCCTCCACCGACGTGACCTTCAAGGAGGCCGGCGAGGTGGCGGTGATCTGCGCGATCCATCCGCGCATGAAAATGACCGTCAAGGTCGTCGACTAAGGCTCTGGAGCACTGACACATGTCGATCCGGTTGAGGATCCTCGCCGTCCTGGGCATCATGCTCACCCTCGCCGGCGGCCTAGCGCTGTACGGATTGCGGGGCATCACCTCGGCCGGCGATCTCGTGGTTCGTCTTTACGACGGGCCGCTCATGGCGATCAATCACGCACGCTCGGTGCACGCCCAGCTGAATGCTGCGATGCTGGTTCTGAGCCGGACCGAGACGGTCGGTACCTCGAAGCAGTCCGCTGACAAGTTCGAGAAGCTCGTCAAGTCGATCTCGGAGGATCTCGACGTTGTCCGTGAGCGCGTGAAGTCGAGCAGCGTCAACGCCGCCCGCGAACAGGCCGCCAAGAAGCTGCGTGACTGGTCGGATGCCGCGCTCAAGGTTCTCAAGCCGGCGCCGGACGGCGTCACCGAGATTCCGACGGCTTTTCTGCTGAGCAAGCTCGGCACCGAGGCGCTGGCCAGCGTGGACGACTTGGTCGAGCTGGTGGCGGCCTATGGCTATGAATACCGTAATGAGGCCGAAGCGCATGTCGCAGACTCGCGCACGATGATGATGGCGGCCTCGGGGGCCACGCTGGTGCTGGGCATCCTGCTCGCGCTCGGCTTCGCCTACTCGCTCAGCCGGCCGATCATCTCGCTCGAAAAGGCGATGATCCAGCTCGCTGACGGACACTTCGACGTCGTGCTGCCGGGCGTCCGGCGCAAGGACGAGATCGGTCACGTGGCGCGAGCGGTCGAGCGCTTCAAGCAGCTCGCCGCAGAGCGCGCGCATCAGGAGGCGGCGGCAAAGATCGAGCAGGAGCAGCGCGTCGCCGAGCAGCGCAAGGCCGATATGCATCGCCTGGCCGATACGTTCGAGAAGGCGATCGGCGATATCGTGAAAACGGTCTCAGCCACATCCGACACGGTGGAGTCGTCGGCGACCGCGCTGACCGGCACCGCCGATCGCGGGCGGCAGTTGGCCGAGGTCGTGGCAGGCGCATCCGAGGAAGCCTCGACGAATGTGCAGTCGGTCGCGTCGGCGACCGAGGAGCTTTCGTCCTCTGTCAACGAGATCAGCCGTCAGGTGCTGGAATCCGCGCGCATGGCCAATGAGGCGGTCGATCAGGCGCGGACCACCACCGAACGCGTCGGCGAGCTGTCAAAGGCTGCCAATCGCATCGGCGACGTTGTCGAGCTGATCAATGCGATCGCCGGCCAGACCAACCTCCTGGCGCTCAATGCGACCATCGAGGCGGCGCGCGCCGGCGAAGCGGGTCGTGGTTTTGCGGTCGTGGCGTCTGAAGTCAAGGCGCTGGCGGAGCAGACCGCGAAGGCGACCGGTGAGATCGGCCAGCAGGTCGCAGGTATTCAGGCGGCGACTCAGGAGTCCGTCAGCGCCATCAGCCAGATCAGCTCGACGATCGAGCGATTGTCGGAAGTGTCCTCGGCCATCGCCTCGGCGGTGGAGGAGCAGGGCGCGGCGACGCAGGAGATCTCGCGCAACATTCAGCACGCGGCGCACGGCACTCAGGAGGTGTCGACGAACATCACCGATGTTCGCCGCGGCGCCGCCGATACCGGCCAGGCGTCGACCAGCCTGTTGTCGGCGGCCCAGTCGCTTGCGAACGACAGCAAGCGGCTTCGCACCGAGGTCGACAGATTCCTCGCCACGGTCCGAGCGGCCTGAAGCAGGTCAAACATGTGCAGCGGCAGGCGGTTCAGCTCGCCCTGCATGTTTATGAGTTCATTCGATTGGCAAGAACCGGCGAGCTTGTTAGGACGAGGAGCGATCTTAACATCTTAACCATATTTCGCTGCTACGAAAGTTATGAGAAAAGCTTGAGGATCTCATGCGTAGCTCGCTTCGAGAGAGTTTGTTTGCAGGACTGATGGCGGCGGTGCTCGTCGGCGTCCATCCGGCGGCGGCATCCCCGCGAATGGTCTCGCTGGTGTTCAACTCGCAGCCGCAAAACCCGCAGCAGATCGGCTCCGATGAGTTTCGCACCAAGCTGCAGGCGCTTGCCGGCAAGACGCTGATCATCGACGAACGCGCCGGCAATTCGTTCGGCAGCGAAGCGGCCGTCCTGGCGGCGACCCGCACGGGCGCGGTCGACATCGCGGTGGTGTCCGGCGGCATCGCCAGCGCCGTCGTTCCCGAACTCGGTGTCTTCGACATCCCCTTCCTGTTCCGCGATACCGCGCACGCCAAGGCCGTCGCCACGGGACCGGTCGCCACCGCGATCGGCGCCAAGTTTACGGACAAGGGGCTGGTGCTGCTCGCCCTGGGCAAGCAGGGCTTCCGCAATCTCACCAATTCGAAGCGGCCGGTACGCACGGTTGATGATGTCAAGGGTCTGAAGATCCGCGTCATCCCCAATCCCGTCTATCAGATGACTTTCAAGGCCCTGGGCGCCGATGTCCTGCCGATGGACTTTCCCCTCGTGTACGCGGCGCTCAAGGACGGGCGCCTCGATGGTCAGGAGAACCCCGTCGCCACGATCGCCGCCAACCGGTTCGAGGAGGTACAAAAGTATCTCACGCTGACCGGCCATTTCTTCGCGCCGATCGCCTTCGTCGCCAATCGTGCGACGTTCGAGCAGCTCGATGCGGGTGAGCGCGAAGCGCTGGTCGCGGCTGCCAAGGCCGCGGCGGAAGTCACGTGGCAGGCGCAGCTCGATGCCCAGAAGCTCGACGATCTGCGCAAGGGCGGCATGGACGTCATCGAGACCTTCGATCGCAAGACCTTCGTCGATGCGGTCAAGCCGCTCGATCCCGAATTCGAGAAGCGCTTTGGCAAGGAGCTGCTCGCTACCATCAGGTCCACTCCGTGAAACAGACCGGCGATTCCATGAAACTCTCTTCGTTGATGTCCTGGATCGGGGTCCGGCCGCGGATCTTCGGCGGCTTCGCGCTGATCCTGAGCTTTCTGGTGCTGCTCGGCGGCTTCGCGATGAGCCAGGTCGGCCGCATTGGCGGCACGGTGGACGACCTCGTCGCCAGCGGTGCCGGCGACGCCGGCATGTCGCAAGTGCGTGCCGCGCTGCTGACAGCCAACGGCGCAGTCGAAAAATTCATCCGCACCTGGAGCGTGGGCGACAAGGATGCCGCCGGCAAGGCCATCGACTCGGTTGGCGGGCTTGCCGATGAGGTCGAAAAACAGTCCGGCCAACTGAAGGTGATCGCTGACGGCATCGGCTCGGTGCGCAGCGCGCTCGCGGCGTATCGCAGCGCCTTCGCAGCTGCCGCCGAGGCGGTCGACCGGCTGCGCGCGGCGACCAACAAGACCGAGGCGCTCGGCGCTGTCGCCGGCGTCAATCTTGGCGGCATCCAGGTCGCGCTCGCCAATCGCTCCGGACGAGAGCCGCTGCTCAACCCGCTGCGGCTCGCGAGCGTCGTCGACGCCGCCCGCATCGCCGTGATGCGATATACGAACACGCTGTCTCCCAACGATGCCGAAGACGCGAGGCTTACCTTCGTCTACACAGGGCTTGCGCTCGCCGATTCCGAAGCGGAGCTCGCAGGCGTCGAGGACGCCAAGCTGAAAAGCATGATCGCGGCGCTCAAGGACGCGCTGACCGCCGATGCGGCGGCGCTCGAGGACGTGATCAAAATCGCAGCCGATCTGCGCGCCAAGCAGGCCGAGCTCGCGAAGGTGAGCGCGGCGATCGACGGGCAAGTCGGGCGGATCAATCAGCAGCTCGGTACGGCTCGTGGCGAGCAGGGCGCCAAGACCGCCGTGGCTGTCGCGGACACCAGGCAGACCATCATCATCACCGCCGCCGGTGCGGTCGCGCTCGGCGCCGTGCTTGCCTGGCTGATCGGTGCCAGCGTCTCCGGACCAATCCGCAGCATGACCGATCGAATGCAGTCGCTCGCCGCCGGCGAGTTGGAGCAGTCGATCCCGGGCGGTACGCATCGCGATGAGATCGGGCGCATGGCACGCGCGGTCGAGATCTTCCGTGAAAACGCGCTGGCCGTTCGCCGCATGGAGCAGGAAGCCGCCTCGCAGCGCGAGGTCACCGAGGCTGAACGCGCCCGCATGATGGCTGATCTCGCCGGCCGTTTCGAGCAGGGCATGCAGGGCGTGATCACTGGTGTCGGGGGCCGTGCCACCGACATGGGGCAAAGCGCAAGGGAGCTCGCGCAAATCGCCGAGCGCGGCCGCGGACTGGCGGAGGCGGTGGCCAACCGGGCCGAGCAGGCTTCGGCGAACGTGCAGACGGTCGCATCCGCCACCCAGGAACTCGCTGCGTCGATCCGCGAGATCTCCGGGCAGGTGCAGCGGTCGGTCACGGTGTCGACCCGCGCGACGCATGAGACGCGGCGGACCTCGGAGCTGATCGACGGCCTCTCCAGCGCGGCCGAGCGGATCGGCACGATCGTGCAGCTCATTCAGGCGATCGCGAGCCAGACGAATCTCCTCGCGCTCAACGCCACCATCGAGGCGGCGCGGGCTGGCGAGGCCGGTCGGGGATTTGCGATCGTCGCGAGCGAGGTGAAGAACCTGGCGTCGCAGACGGCGCAGGCGACCGAGCAGATCTCCAGCCAGATCGCCACGATCCAGAGTGCGACCGAGGAGACGGTCAGCGCAATCGCCCAGTTCGGCACCACGGTGCGCGAGATCGCCGAAATCTCCAACGCGATCGCCGCCGCGGTCGAGCAGCAGGGCGCCGCGACCAGCGAGATTGCCCGCAACGTCGAGCAAGCCGCCAGTGGCACCCAGGCCGTCACGCAGGAGATCGGCGATGTGCGCATGGTGGCCGGCCAGACCGATGCGGGAGCAGAGGCCGCGCTCGCTGCCGCAGCCGCGCTGCAGCAGCAGGCGGCGTCGTTGCGGAGCAACGTTGCCGAGTTCCTGCAGACGATCCGGACCGCAGCCTGATATCGGGGCTGCGAGGCGTTGACGGTCGGGCGACTTCAGCCGCAAGCTGGCGCGATGACCGTTCTACAGCCACGCTCTCTCAGCATTGCAGTCGGCGACGCCGGCCACGTGTCGGCGTTGCTGCTAGCCCCGCCGAAGCCACGCGCCTGCTTCGTGCTCGCCCATGGAGCCGGTGCCGGCATGACGCATGCGTTCATGAGCCGTGCCGCCGATAGCTTCGCCGCGCATGGCGTCGCCACGCTGCGCTTCGAATTCCCTTACATGGAGAAAGGCAGCAAGCGCCCCGATCCCCCCGCGGTTGCGCAAGCCGCGGTGCGGGCCGCTGTTGCTGCGGCCTCGCGACTCTGTCCGGGCGTGCCGCTGATCGCTGGCGGCAAGTCGTTCGGTGGTCGAATGACGTCCCAGGCGCAAAGTCTGGCACCGCTGCCGGGTGTGTCAGGGCTCGGCTTCCTCGGCTTCCCGCTGCACCCCGCCGGCAAGCCATCGATCGCGCGCGCCGAGCATCTTGATGCGATCGACGTACCGATGCTGTTCCTGCAGGGCACGCGCGACAAACTTGCGGAGATGGAGCTGCTCGTGCCGGTCGTGAAGCGCCTGGGTGCGCGCGCGACGCTGCATCGACTCGATCAGGCCGATCACGCCTTCCACGTGCCGGCGCGCTCCGGCCGCAATGACCAGGCCGTCCTGGAGGAGCTGACGCAGGCCTTCGCGTCCTGGCTCGAGACGATCGCTGCGCGCGCCGATTGATGCATCGGGACCGACCTTGACGATCCTGCAGGTTGAGGATGACGTTCGCAAGGTGACTGCAAAGGGGTGAGCCGGGCGGCCTGGCTGACCGTCGGACTTTTGAGCCAGGGAAGACCCTCGAAAAATTTGCCGCGACATCAGGTTGAAAATATTGCAACACGTCTGCGTCACCAGCGGCCTGCGGGCGCGACGGTGGCCGGATCTTGGAGAGTTGAATGTTCCGGTGTTTGAACCTGGTCGCAAGCCCGATCCTGGGCGCCTTGTTGTTGGGCGCGTCGATCGCCGCCGCTCAGGCGGAGGACGTGAAGCTGCGAATCGGCGTTCTCAGGCTGTCGTCGTCAGCGCCGGTCTTCATTGCCCTGGACAAGGGCTATTTCCGTGAGGCGGGACTGGACATCGAGCTGAAGTTCTTCGATGCGGCGCAACCGATCGCTGTCGCGACCGCGACCGGAGACGTCGATGTCGGCGTGACCGCGTTTACCGCGGGTCTTTACAATCTCGCGGGCAAGGGTGCCCTGAAGATCGTCGCCGGCATGAGCCGCGACCGCCCCGGCTTTCCGCTGATCGGCTACTTCGCCAGCAACAAGGCGTACGAGGCCGGCCTCAGGTCTCCGAAGGACATCGCCGGCAAACGCGTGGCGATGACGCAGGTCGGGTCGAGCTTTCACTACTCGGTTGGTCTGCTTGCTGACAAATACGGCTTCAAGCTCGCGGACGTGAAGATCGTGCCGCTGCAGTCGATGTCCAACATGGCCGCGGCGATCAAGGGAGAGACCGTCGACGCCGCGCTGATGCCGGTGTCGGTCGCCCGCAAGCTGATGGAGGAGGGCGCCATCAAGCATCTCGGCTGGGTCGGCGACGAAACGCCTTGGCAGGTCAGCGGCGTGTTTGCCGGACCGAAGACCTTGGCGAACATGGCTGCGTTGACGAAGCTCCTGGCATCGCTGCAGCGCGCCGAGCGCGAATATCACGACGTCGTGCTGACGTCCGTGAAGGACGGCAATGCCGCCATCGACGATAAGACGAAACCGCTGCTCGAGATCATCGGCAAGTACACCAGCCTGCCGGTCGAGCAAGTGGTCGGGAATTGCGCCTATATCGACCCTGACGGTAAGCTCGACGTGCAGAACATCGACAGCCAGGTGAAATGGCTGCAGACGCAGGGTTTCGCAGACCAGGGCTACGATGCAGCCGCGATCATCGCAAAAGACTTCGTCAAACCGGATTGAGCTCGAGCGCCGCAGGTAGCGGATTGTTGTGAGATGGACCTGATCGCGCAGACCATCAGCCACCGTTTCGATACGCTCGATGTGCTCGACAGCGTGTCATTCACCGTTGGCGCGGGCGAAGTCGTGGCCATCGTCGGTCCCTCCGGCTGCGGTAAGAGTACGCTGCTCTCGATCCTCGGCGGACTTCTGCAGCCGAGCGCGGGGCAGGCTCTGTTGCAGGGTGCGCCGCCGCCGGGCAGCCTCAACCCGCTGACCTTCGTGTTCCAGGACTTCGCGCTGCTGCCCTGGGCCAGTGTCGCGGACAACGTCGCATTCCCGCTGCTGCATACCTCGCTGTCCGCCCAGCACCGGGCCGCTGCGGTGGACGATGCGTTGCGGCGCACCGGGCTGCTCGACTTTCGCGCGGCTTTCCCGAAACAATTGTCCGGCGGCATGCGCCAGCGCGTCGGCATCGCACGCGCGCTCGTGGTGAGGCCTGCGATCCTGTTGATGGATGAGCCGCTGTCGGCGCTGGATTCGCAGACGCGCGAGTTGCTGATGGAGGATTTCGTCGACCTGTTGGCCGATGGGTCGATGGGAGCTGTCTACGTCACGCACAATCTGGAGGAAGCGGTCAGGCTCGCTGACCGCATTGTCGTACTGTCTCGTGGTCCCGGCCGTATCCGAAAGGTCGTCACCGTTCCCGCGACCCGCCGCACGCGCGGCGACGCGGCAATGCGGGCGCAGCTGCTGGAGCTGCAGAACGAGTTGTGGGCGCTGATCCGGACCGAAGCGATCGATGCCGAGCGCGAGGTTCAGCATGCTTGACCGCATCCCGAATGACGCACAACGCATCGTCGCGGACGCCGAGACCAAGCCGGTGCCCTTTCGCGGTGGCGGGTTCACGCCATCGGCCAGCCGCTGGGCAGGGGTGCTCGCGATCGTCGCTGTGCTCGGGCTGTGGCAGCTGATCGGCAGCCTCGCGCTGATCAACCCGCTGTTCCTGCCCACGCCGCTCGGCATCCTGCGGGCGCTGTACCGGCTCGCCGAAAGTGGTGCCCTCTGGCAGCACCTTTCCGCTTCGCTGCTGCGGATCCTCTCCGGCTGGGCGCTCGGCACCGCGTCCGGAATCGTCGTCGGCTTTGCCATCGGGCTGTGGCGGGTCGCGCGCAGCGTCGGCATCACCTTCGTCTCGGCGCTGTTTCCGATCCCCAAGATTGCGGTGCTGCCTTTGCTGATCCTGTGGCTCGGCATCGGCGAGCAGCCGAAGATCGCGACGATCGCACTCGGCGTGTTCTTCTCGACCACGATCTCGGTCTACAGCGGCGTCGACGCCGTGCCGCGCAATCTGATCCGGATGGCGCAGAGTTTTGGCGTGCCGTTCCCGACCATCGTGCGCAAAGTGATCTGGCCCGGCGCGCTGCCGTCGATCCTGGCCGGCTTCCGCATCACGGCGTCGGTGGCGTTGATGCTTGTGGTGTCCGCAGAGATGATCGGCGCCGAAACCGGCATCGGCACCTTCGTCCTGCAGGCCGGCAACCTCATGCAGACCGATCAGCTGATGGCGGGCATTCTGATGCTGTCGCTGTTCGGCCTCGCCGTCGGCAAACTGATCAGCCTGCTCGAAGCGCGGTGGCTGCACTGGCGCTGATCGGCTGCATCACGCGTTGCCACGGTCCTCGCGGAACAGGTCGAGCTTCTCCTGCACCGGGCGGTCGGAGAACGAGAACAGCACGGCATCCTGGTCTGCCTCATGGGTGACCCATTGCCAGCTCGGCACCACGAACAGGTCGCGTGGACCCCATTCGAAGATCGCGTCGCCGATGCGGCTTCGCCCCCGACCCTCGATCGCCGTGAACACCGTAGCGTCCGTCGAGCGATAGCGCGCGGTTTCAAACCCCTTCGGCAAGAGCTGGATGAAGGTGCCGATCGTCGGCATCGCGAAGTCGCCGGTCTCGGGATTGGAGAACTTCAGCTTCAGCCCATGGCACGCATCCCATTCCCCGCTGCGCTTGGCGTTCTCAAGCGCCTCGCGCGTGTAGGCGTAGGGATAGTTGAAGATCGGCGACGTCCGCGATTTGCGCTTGGCGTCGACCGGAAGCAGATTGTGACCGTAGCGGGCAAAGCTGTCGCCGGCGGGACGCGCGACCTTCTGCTGATCCTCCTGCGACCCTTGCGCGAACGACGCGTCGAGGAACTGCACCAGGGGAATGTCGAGGCCGTCGAGCCAGAACATCGGCTCCGCGGTTTCGTTGCCATGATCGTGCCATGTCATCGACGGCGTGATGATGAAATCACCGGGCTGCATCAAGGTGCGCTCGCCGTCGACCGTCGTGAACGCGCCCTGGCCCTCCAGGACGAAGCGCAGCGCCGACTGGCTGTGGCGATGGGCGGGGGCGATGTCGCCGGGGATGACCATCTGGATGCCGGCATAGAGCGAGGTGGTGATCTTGGACTGGCCGCGCAGGCCCGGATTTTCCAGGATCAGCACGCGCCGCTCGGCTTCCTTTGCCGTGATCAGCCGCCCGGCCTCGATCATGTAGTCCCGGATCGCAGCGAACTGCCACAGATGCGGGCGGCAGCCGCTCTTCGGCTCGGGCGTGATGAGATCGCTCATCACGGTCCAGAGCGCGGTCATGTTCTCGCGGTCGATCTTCTTGTAAAATGCCTCGCGTTCCGGGGTCGAAACTGCGGCCATGCGCGCCTCCCGATCAAATGTCGTTGTTGATTGACAGTATACTGTCAATTAGCCTACCGTCAATTGCAACCAGAGATATCAACTCAGGAGGAGTGCCACGATGAAGCTGCACGGCTATTTCCGCAGCAGCGCATCCTATCGGGTCAGGATTGCGTTGAACCTCAAGGGGCTGACTGCCGAGCATCTGCCGCACCACCTCAGGAAAGGCGAGCAGCGCGCGCCCGGCTACCTCGCCCTCAACCCGCAGGGTTTCGTTCCGACGCTCGAGGACGACTGCGGCGCTGTTCTCATCCAGTCGCTCGCCATCATCGAATGGCTCGACGAGACTCACCCGGAACCGCCGCTGCTGCCTAAGGATCCTTTGCGCCGGGCACATATTCGCGCCTTCGCGCAGGTGCTCGCGTGCGATACCCATCCTGTTCAGAACTTGAAAGTGCTGGCGCGGCTGCGCGAGCTCGGCCTCCCCGAGGACAAAGTCACGGCCTGGGCCGGCTGGGCCAATCGCGAGGGACTCGCGGCCTGTGAAGCCCTGGTCAAGCATGAGCCTGGCCCGTTCTGCTTCGGCCCGTCGCCGACGCTCGCCGATCTCTGTCTCGTGCCCCAACTCGGCAATGCGCGACGCTTCGGCGTCGATGTCGCCGCGTTCCCGCGTCTGCTTCAGGCCGAAGCCGCAGCCAAGGCGCTGCCGGCGTTTGCCGATGCCGCTCCGGAGCGCCAGCCCGATGCCGAGTAAGCCGCCCGAGATCACGATGGACGCGGTCTATACCAAGCCCGGCTATCTGTTCCGGCGTATGCAGCAGATCGCGGTCTCCATCTTCGTGGAGGAATGCCGGGAGTTCGACCTCACGCCCGTGCAATATGCCGCGTTGGTCGCGATCCAGAATCATCCCGGCATCGATGCCACGCGGCTGTCCGCGGTGATCGCGTTCGATCGCTCCACGCTCGGCAGCGTGATCGAGCGGCTCGAGGCCAAGGGCCATGTCGAGCGCAAGCCCTCGGCCGAGGACAAGCGCGTGAAGCTGCTGTATCTGACCAGGGCTGGTGCGGCGCTGCTGCGCAACATCATGCCGTTCGTCGACCGCGCGCAGGCGCGCATGCTGGCGCCGTTGAAAGCCGCCGATCGCAAGATGCTCATGGCGCTGCTGTCGCAACTGGTCGATCTCAACAACGAGGTGTCGCGCGTGCCGCTGCGCGCCGAGGACGCGATGGAGCATCTCGGCAAAGGCGGCTGAGACCCGTTGCTGGGGCCTGCGCGGTGGACCGCGTTCGCTCATAGCCGCATCACCGCTTGGCGATCGATCTTGCCGGTGCCGGTCTTCGGCAGTTCGTCGATGAAGACGATCTCCCGTGGGTATTTGTAAGGCAGCAGCTTGGCCTTGACGAAGTCCTGCAACGCCTTGGTCATGGCCGGCTCATCGTGCGAGCCGCCATTGGTAACCACGACGGCTTTGAGGGTCATCCGCCGGTCCGGCAGCTCATGCGCGAACACGGCGCATTCCCGGATGACCGGGTGCTCGGCAAGGCAGAGCTCGACCTCGAGCGGATAGACCCATTGTCCGGAGATCTTGACGAGGTCGTCGGCCCTGCCGCGAAAGAAGTGGAAGCCATCGGCATCGCGGACGAACCGGTCGCCGGTATAGATCCAGCCGCCCTCTCGGATCGTCTCCGCGGTCTTGTCCGGCCGGTTCCAATACAGTGGCGTATTTGAATCGCCACGGACCCAGAGAATGCCTTCCTCCCCAGTCCCGACCTCGCGCCCTTCCCCATTCCGCAGTGCGATCTCGTAACCGGGGACACGCAGCCCGGCTGCGCCGAGCTTCTTCCGGTCCTCGCGGTTGGAGAGATAGACGTGCAGCACCTCGGTCGAGCCAAGCCCTTCGACGATCTCCAGCCCCGTAAGACTTTTCCAGCCGTTGAAGACCTCCGCCGAGAGCACCTCGGCCGCGGAGACCGACAGACGCAACGAGGACAAGTCGGCTTCGACGGCGCGGTCTGCCTTGGTAAGGGCGGTGTAGAGCGTCGGCAGGCCGAAGAACACGGTCGGCCGAAAGCGCCCGATCGCATCGAAGATGGCCGCGGGCTTCGGTTGACCGGGCAGCAGCAACGTTGTCGCGCCGGCGGTGAATGGAAAGGTGATGGAATTGCCGAACCCATAAGCGAAGAAGATCTTCGGCACCGAAAAGCAGATGTCGTCAGCTCTCAGCCGCAGCACGTTTCTCGCGAAGGCCTGCTCGCTATAGGCCATGTCATGCTGCAGATGGACGATGCCTTTCGGCCGCCCGGTCGAGCCCGACGAGTACATCCAGAACGCCATCTCGTTGCGATGCGTGTCGGCTTCGGCCAGCTCAGCTGCGAAGTCGGCCAGCCAGCGATCGCCCGCGATTGTCGACGGCGCCGCCGTTGCCGGCGCCACGCCATTGACGACGATCAGGGTCTGCAGCGCCGTCTCCGCGCAGGCTTGGGAGTCGAACCGCCCGGCAAATTCCGCGTCGGCGACAGCGACCTTGGCGCCGGAATCCGCGAGGTAGAACTGCAAGAGGTCGGGCGGCGTCAGCGTGTTGATCAGCAGCGGCACGTAGCCCGCGCGCACTGCGCCGAAGAACGCGGCCGGATAGGCCGGAGTATCGTCGAGGAACAGCAGCACGCGATCGCCGCGGGTGAGGCCGAGCGATGCCAGGCCGTTGCCCCAGCGGCAAGCATCGACGCATAGCTCGGCATAGCTGCGCTCGCCGGCTGAGCCGATCAGCGCGGGTTTGCTTGCATTGCCCTTGGCGAGATTGTCGAACAGCACGCGGCTGGCGTTGTAGCGTGCAGGGATGGCGAAGCCGATCTCGCGGGCGCCGGGGCTGTCGGAAGGAACCTGATCCGCAATCTCTCGTGTCATGCCCGGCCTCCTCCGGCGCGCGATGCCTCGTAGCGGGCCATGAATTGCGGAGCCATGGTGCGTAGCCTGGTGTCGTCGATCCGGCCCGAGCGCGTGATGTAGCCGTAGGCAAAGTCCATCAAGCCTAGCTTCATGTGCGCCGGAAAATGCTCGTACCACTCGGCGCTCGTGCGAGCGGCGGTGACCAGCTTCTTGACGATCGGCTGCCGTTCCGCCTGATAATGTGCGAGGCCGTCGGAGAGATTGCCCTTGGCGTCGAGCGCCTTGGCGAGCGCGATCGCATCCTCGATCGCAAGCCGCGTGCCCGAGCCGATCGAGAAATGCGCCGTGTGCAGCGCGTCGCCGATCAGCACCATGTTCCGGTGCCACCAATGCTCGTTCCACACCCAGGGAAAATTGCGCCACACCGATCGGTTGGACATCAGCGAATGACCATCGAGCGTCTCGGCGAACACCTGCTCGCAGATGCGCCGGGATTCGTCGACGGACATGTCGGCGAAGCCATATGCCTGCCAGGTCGTGCGATCGCATTCGACCAGGAAGGTGCTCATGTCGGGCGCGTAGCGATAGTGATGCGCATTGAACATTCCGCGCTCGGTCGCGACGAAGGTTTGCGACAGCGTCGGAAAGGTTCTTGACGTTCCGTACCAGGCGAACTTGTTGCTGGAGTAGGACACCGAGAAGCCGAAATCGCCCTCGAAGCTACGCCGGACCAGGGAATTCAGCCCGTCGGCGGCGACGATGAGATCGTAACCTGCAAGCTGATCCAGCGACTGGATCGGCGTGCCGTAGCGGGCCACGACCCCAACGCTTTCGGCGCGCGCCTGCAACAGTTTGAGCAGCTCGAGCCGGCCGATCGCGGAGAAGCCGACGCCGTCGATCTCGACGCTCTCGCCGTGCAGATTGAGCGTGATGTTGCGCCAGCTCTCCATGCGCGGTGCGATGGCGTCGACCGTGTCCGGATCGTCGGCGCGCAGGAACTCCAGCGCCTGGTCGGAGAACACGACGCCGAAGCCCCAGGTCGCGCCGGCCGGGTTCTGCTCGAACAGATCGACCACAGCGGCAGGGTGCCGCTTCTTCCAGAGATAGGCGAAATACAGCCCGCCGGGGCCGCCGCCGAGCACGGCGATGCGCAAGGACGTTCTCCCAATTGACAGTATACTGTTTATCTTGACCTGAGACTAATCGTCCTGTCGCCTCTGCGCCAGCGGAATTTTTGGCATGAACCTGGGGCGCTTGGCATGCTCAATGGCGAGCTTCTGAGCGGTACGAACGTCTGCGCATGGATCCGTAGTCGAAACGTTAGGGCGGTCTTTGACTGTTGCGGACGCCCTTCGGCTCGCTCGGCCAAGCAACCCACACGATCCGCGGTGCCCGATCCCCGCGCAGTTCCGCGCGCGGATTCTGGTCACCTGCTAGGATTGTGCGCCGAGGATCGCGCGATGGCGCGACACGTCGGAAATCCAGCATCCGGAGTCGCTGCGGCATATTGCGCCCTTGCCAAAATCTGCCAAACTCAACCCGACCGGGAGTTCTGCTTTGGGGGTGGTGAATGTCGAACAGGTTCACGCAATACATTCTGATTGCGATGGTGCTTGGCATCGTGATGGGAACGCTGATCTTCAACCTGCTGCCTGACAGCCGCATCGAACTCGCCGCCGACATCAACCTCGTTGCGATGCTTTTCCTGCGCCTCATCAAGATGATCATCGCGCCGCTGGTGTTCGCGACCCTGGTCGGTGGCATCGCCCATATGGGGTCCGGCGCAAAGCTCGGACGCATCTTCGCCAAGACCATGGGATGGTTCCTCAGCGCGTCCTTCGTCTCGCTGCTGCTTGGCCTCGTCATGGTGAACCTGCTGCAGCCAGGTGCGAACTTCCCGGGAACGCTGCCGGACAAGGGCCAGTCGACCAGCCTGCCGGTCTCGGCCTTCTCGATCGAAAAGTTTCTGACTCACTTGATCCCGACATCCATCGCCGATGCGATGGCGCAGAACGAGATTCTGCAGATCGTGATCTTCGCCGTATTCTTCTCGATCGCGATGGGAGCGCTGCCGGAACGGTCCAAGGCGCTGTTGCAGCTGATCGATGACGTCGGCCACATCATGCTGAAGGTCACGAGCTACTTCATGCTGTTCGCGCCGCTGGCGGTGTGGGCCGCGATCACGGCGACCGTCGCCAAGAACGGCCTCGGGGTGCTCTGGAAGCTCGTGGTTTTCATGGGCGGCTTCTATCTCTCGCTGCTGCTGTTGTGGGCGATCCTCGTGGTGGTAGGCTTCGTCGTCATCGGTCCGCGCTACAGTCATCTGTTGAAGCTGATCCGTGAGCCGTTGATGATCGCCTTCTCGACGGCGAGCTCCGAGGCGGCCTATCCGAAAACGCTCGAGGGCCTGAACAGGTTCGGCGCCTCGAAGCGCATTTCAAGCTTCGTGCTGCCTCTCGGCTATTCGTTCAACCTCGACGGCACGATGATGTATTGCACGTTCGCCAGCATCTTCATCGCCCAGACCTACAAGATCGAAATGCCGCTGGGCACGCAACTGGCCATGCTCGCCACCCTGATGATCACCTCGAAGGGTGTCGCCGGGGTGCCGCGCGCTTCGCTGGTCGTCATTGCCTCGACATTGTCGCAGTTCGGCATACCTGAGGCGGGCCTGCTGATGATCATGGGCATCGACACCTTCCTCGACATGGGACGGAGCGCGACCAACGTGATCGGCAACACGCTTGCAACCTCGGTGGTGGCGAAGTGGGAAGGTGAGCTCGGGCCGGAGCATGCGCTCGGCCCGTCGGATGTCGTGCCGCCCGACATGATCCCCGGCGAGGTTCCGGCCATGGCCGGGCAGTGACGGAGGCCCGGCATGCGCGGTTGCGTCGTCGTCGCAAGTCTCACGGTCGCAGCACTGCTCGCGTGCGCCGGCGCGCAACCGGGTATCGCGCAAAGCGGCGCCGGCGAGGGCCTGTCGCCGACGCTGGCCGCGATCAAGGCGCGGCATGTGGTCAATCTGGGTTACCGCGAGAGCTCGCCGCCATTCTCGTTCCTCGATCAGGCGGGTCGGCCGATCGGCTACAGTCTCGAACTGTGCGAGGCCATCGTCGAGGAAATCGGCGGCGAGATCGACGACCCCGGCCTGCGCATTGCCTATGTCAAGGTGACGTCCGACGATCGCATCGATGCAGTCGTCGCTGGCAGGATCGATCTTGAATGCGGCTCGACCACGGCGAATGCCGAGCGATCGCGGCAGGTGTCTTTCTCTCCGCTGATTTTCGTCGCCGGGACCAAGCTGATGGTGTCCAAGGGCTCGCCGGTCGCGTCGGCAACCGATCTCCGGGGCAAGTCGGTCGTGGTGACCAAGGGCACCACGAACGAAGCTGCGATGCGCGAGGTCGACCGGAAGTCCGCGCTCGGCCTCACGGTGGTGACGGCGACCGATCACGAGCAGTCCTATCAGATGCTCGTGGACGGCAAGGTCGATGCCTTCGCCACCGATGACATCCTGCTCTCGGGCCTGATCGCGCGGCACAAGGCGCAGGACAAGATGCGGATCGTCGGCGACTATCTGTCCTATGACCCCTATGGAATCATGTTCCGCAAGGATGAGCCGCAGCTCGCGGCCGTGGTCGAGAGGGCGTTCCGGCGGCTCGGCTCCAACCATGACCTCATTCCGCTCTACAACAAGTGGTTCGTCCGACGGTTGCCGACGGGAGAGCGGCTCAACGCAGCGATCTCGCCACAGCTCGAGCAGGCCTTTCATGTGCTCGATGACAGCCCGGCCGCGAACAACTGACCGGAAAGGGCTCGTTGCCGGGTGCGTGGTGCTTTCGTCAGGGGCATGATCGCGGGCGGCGTTCTCCGAAGATCTTGTCCAGGGCCGCGAAACAGGCGGCCTCGACCAGCTCGGGCGCATGCCGGCCGAGCGTCTCCATCTTCACACCCGAATTGATTTCGAGCACCTGCCAGCGTCCGTCAGTCAGGACAACGTCAACCGAGGCGTATCGGATGTTGATAGCCCCCGCGGCTTCGCGGGCGAGAGCCGAGCACGTCTCGCGCACCCGGCCATCGGCCAGCAGCATCGGCCTGGCGCCGAGCTCGAGATTGTGCCGCCAGCTCAGCAGGCGCTGCTCGCCTCGCGGAACGATGGCATCCAGCAGTGGCTCGCTAAATTCGTCGCGCAGACGCCGCAGCAGCTGATCATGCAGCTCGCTCGGCTCGGACGCGATCGCGAGCTCGCGGAGCGAGTGAACGCCGTCTCCCGTCACGGCAGGACGTTGCTTGCGATAGACGATCAGCGGGATATCATCGAGCAGGATCACGCGGACCTCGTCGGCGATCTCCATGAGCGGTGCGATGGCAACACTCGCACCCGCATCGAAGATGCGGTTGATCGCGTCCTTGAGGTCTGCCGAACTGGTCACCGGCGTCACGCCGCGGCCCGACGTCCCCTCGTTGGGCTTGACGACGAGGCCGGCAGGGTGCGCTTCGAGCATGTTCAGGATCGGCGTCCAGTCAGGATCGCGCGAACCGGTCAAGGCCGGCGCGAGCAGGAAAGCGTGCGGGACAGCGGGAACTCCGGCCGCGGTCAGCAGGCCGGCCGTCGCGGCCTTGTCGCAGGCAATTCTGTGCGCCACCGCACTGTTCAAACCGAAATCATAGCCGAAGATCAGGTGGCGCCGGGTGGCATCCTCGAGAACCAGCAACCAGCCGTCGTCCCGGACGTCGAGGCGGATGCCGCGCTCGGCGCAATAACGGGTGACGGCAGCAAGCTGGTGGCGGGGATGGTTAATCATTGCTCAAGGATTGGGCCGGCGATGCGGAATTAAAGTGCTGGAATATCGGAATTTCGGCAAGTAAATTGCTCTGATCGTTTGTGTACGAATGAATGGCGCAGACGCGTGATCCGGTCTCGTCCGGCATGCGTTTGATCGTGATCAATGGTGCATCCATGCGGGTTGATTATTCGCTGTTTTCACGTACATCAGGCGCCGAAAATCGCTGAGATCTCCGAGGTTTTTGCGGTTCTGCCTCCGTCACGACTTGTTTCTTCCAACTTCAGCCCACGTGAAAAAACAAACGACATGAGCGCGTTCTATAAAGAGAAAGTTCTTTCCGTTCACCACTGGACGGACACGTTGTTCTCCTTCCGTGCGACCCGTGATGCGGGCTTCCGTTTCCAGAATGGCCAGTTCGCGATGATCGGCCTCGAAGTCGAGGGCCGCCCGCTGCTGCGCGCCTACAGCATGGCGAGCGCCAATCATGAGGAGGAACTCGAGTTCTTCAGCATCAAGGTGCAGGACGGTCCGCTGACCTCCCGGCTGCAGAAGATCAAGGAAGGCGACACCATCCTGGTCGGCCGCAAGGCCACGGGCACCCTGATCCCCGACAACCTGCTGCCCGGCAGCCGGCTCCTGCTGCTGTCGACCGGCACCGGCCTCGCGCCGTTCGCGAGCCTCATCAAGGACCCGGACGTGTACGAGCGCTTCGAGAGCATCGTACTGGTTCATGGCTGCCGTCAGGTCGCCGAGCTGGCCTATGGCGAGAATGTGGTCGCAAAGCTGCGAGAGGATGAGCTGTTCGGCGAGCTGCTCGAAGGCAAGCTGCACTACTATCCGACCGTCACCCGTGAGCCGTTCAAGAACCGCGGCCGCATCACCGATCTGATCTCGTCGCAGCAGCTGTTCAACGATCTCGGCCAGCACGAGCTCGACATCGCCAAGGACCGCATCATGATGTGCGGCAGCCCGGCGATGCTGGAGGAGCTCAAGACCATGTTCGAGTCGCGCGGCTTCCTCGAGGGCAGCGGCAACGAGCCCGGCCACTTCGTGATCGAGAAAGCGTTCGTCGAGCGCTGAGCCGCCGATTTCGCCGTATAGGAATTCGTCAAAGAGCGCCTCGACGCAATCGGGGCGCTCTTTTCGTTGGCAATATCCTCCTTGCACGCGCTGAAGCGGCCGTGCGATTTTGAGCCGCAAGACCGGACCTGCAGACGTGCGGCGCGCACCAGGGAGGGGACTAGGAACGCCCGACGGGCGGCCATCCCCGCGACAGCAAGGGGAAGGGCCATGGATTCCATCGTTCGCAGACAGACGCTCGGTGACCTCCTGCGGCGGAGCGCGGCGCGCACGCCGGCCAAGACGGCCGTGATCTGCGGCGAGACCAGCTGGACCTACGCAGAATTCAACGCAATCGTCGACCGCCTCGCGGCGGGCCTCGCCGGCCGCGGCGTGGCGAAGGGCGAGCGGGTGGCGATCCTCGCCCGCAACTCGCACGCCTTCGCCGCGCTGCGCTTCGCGCTGGCCCGGCTCGGCGCAGTGCTGGTGCCGATCAACTTCATGCTCAAGCCGGAGGAGGTCGCCTACATCCTCAAGCATGCCGGCGCGCGCCTTTTGGCGACCGACAGCGGCTTTGCCGGTACGGCACGCGCCGCCAAGGCGCTGGCGCCGGCCGTCGAGCAGCTGATCTGGCTGCCGTCGGAAGGCCCGAGCGAGCGGCAGGGCGACATGATCGACTTTGCCGTGCTCGCGGCCTCGACCGCGCCGGTGCCATCCATCGAGATCGCGGGGAGCGACGTGGCGCAGATCGTCTACACGTCGGGGACGGAGTCTCTGCCGAAGGGCGCGATGCTCACCCATGACGCCGTCATCTGGCAGTATGTCAGCTGCGTGGTCGACGCGGGTATTGCTGCTGACGACGTGACCCTGCACGCACTGCCGCTGTATCACTGCGCGCAGCTCGACGTGTTCTTCGGTCCTTCGATCTATGTCGGCGCGACCAACATCATCACGGCGTTTCCGACGCCCGACAATCTGCTGCCGCTGATCGCAACGCACCGCATCACCTCGTTCTTCGCGCCGCCGACGGTGTGGATCTCGATCCTGCGCTCGCCGCTGTTCGAGAGCACCGACGTGTCGACGCTGCGCAAGGGCTATTACGGCGCCTCGATCATGCCGGTCGAGGTGTTGCGCGAGCTGGCGCAGCGCCTGCCCAAGGTCCGGCTGTGGAATCTCTACGGTCAGACCGAGATCGCGCCGCTCGCCACGATGCTCGGACCTGAGGATCAGCTGCGCAAGCCGGGCAGTTGCGGCCGCGCGGTGCTGAACGTCGAGACCCGCGTGGTCGACGACGACATGAAAGACGTGGCGCCGGGCGAGGTCGGCGAAGTCGTGCACCGCTCGCCGCATCTGATGCTCGGCTATTTCCACGACGATGAGCGCACCACTGCCGCCTTCCAGGGCGACTGGTTCCACTCCGGCGATCTCGCGACCATCGACGAGGAGGGCTACGTCACGATCGTCGACCGCAAGAAGGACATGATCAAGACCGGCGGCGAGAACGTCGCCAGCCGTGAGGTCGAGGAAGCGCTGTACCAGATTCCGGAAGTCTCGGAGGTTGCGGTCGTCGGCCTGCCACATCCGCGCTGGGTCGAGGCTGTCGTGGCGATGGTGGTCGTGAAGTCCGGCTGCGAGCTCACCGAGGAGGCGCTGCTCAAGCAGGCCTCCGGCCGGCTGGCCTCGTTCAAGACGCCGAAGCGCGTGGTGTTCGTTGATGCGCTGCCGAAGAACCCGAGCGGCAAGCTGTTGAAGCGGCAGCTGCGCGAGGCGCATGCCGGCCTGTTCGCCGAGGGCTGAGACAGGGCGGGCCGGCGGCGTCAATCGGCCGCCTGGGCAGGCTCGAAAGCTCGGTCGGTCCGTTACGCTTGGCTGGCGCGGCGGCGCGCTCGCCCCATGCCCAGTTTGGCACCCCCGTCGATAGCCACAGGCTATCGACGATGTGATACCGTCGATGGTCAATCGCGCGCGCTCGTGTAACGATTGTTTCGTGATGCGCGTAGTATCGTCACTGCCGACCGTCCACGATCCGTCCCGGGGCTTTTCATGGATACGCTGCTGCTTCCGTTCTCGCCGCGCTACATCGTGCTGACGATCTGCGCTACCGCAACCGCGCTGCTGCTCATCCTCGGCATCTACGACCGCAAGATCTTCGATCTCGTCCTCATTCCGCTGCTGGTCTTCGCCGCGCTCACCGCGCTCGGGGTCCGGGATCTGCTGCAGAAGAGTCACGCGGTGCTGCGCAACTATCCGATATCGGCGCATCTGCGCTTCATCCTCGAGGAGATCCGGCCGGAGATGCGGCAGTATTTCTTCGAGAGCGAGAAGGACGGCATGCCGTTCTCGCGCGACACCCGCGCGGTGGTCTATCAGCGCGCCAAGATGGTGCTCGACAAGCGGCCGTTCGGCACCCAGGAGGACGTCTACCGCGAGGGCTACGAGTGGATGCACCATTCGGTGTCGCCGAAACCGCACGCGGAGGAGAAATTCCGCATCACCGTCGGTGGTCCCGGCTGTGCAAAGCCTTACTCGGCCTCCGTGTTCAACATCTCGGCCATGAGCTTCGGCGCGTTGAGTCCGAACGCGGTGCGTGCGCTCAACGGCGGCGCCAAGCGCGGCGGCTTCGCGCACGACACGGGTGAGGGCGGCTTCAGCCCGTATCATGCCGAGATGGGCGGCGACATCATCTGGGAGATCGGCTCCGGTTACTTTGGGTGTCGTCACCGGGATGGCACGTTCGATCCCGATGCGTTTGCGCGCGTGGCCGCGACCGAGCAGATCAAGATGGTCGAGCTCAAGGTCAGCCAGGGCGCCAAGCCCGGCCATGGCGGCGTGCTGCCGGCGGCGAAAGTCTCCGAGGAGATCTCCAAGATCCGCGGCGTGGCCATGGGCGAGGACTGCATCTCGCCGCCGGCGCATCGCGCGTTCTCGACGCCTGTTGGCATGATGCAGTTCATCGGCGAGATGCGGCGGCTGTCGGGCGGCAAGCCGGCCGGCTTCAAGCTGTGCATCGGCCATCCCTGGGAATTCCTGGCGATCTGCAAGGCCATGCTGGAGACCGGCATCTACCCCGACTTCATCGTCGTCGACGGCAATGAGGGCGGCACGGGCGCCGCTCCGCTGGAGTTCATGGACCATTTGGGCATGCCGATGCGCGAGGGCGTCAACTTCGTGCATAATGCGCTGGTCGGGATCAACATCCGTGACCGAGTCAAGATCGGCGCTTCCGGCAAGATCGCCACCGCCTTCGACATGGCTCGCGCCATGTCGATCGGCGCCGACTGGTGCAACTCCGCCCGCGGCTTCATGTTCGCGCTCGGCTGCATCCAGTCCCTGAGCTGTCATACCGACCGCTGCCCGACCGGCGTCGCCACCCAGGATCCGACGCGCGCCCGCGCGCTGGTCGTTCCGCACAAGATCGATCGGGTCTACAACTATCATCACGCGACCCTGCATGCGCTGGCCGAGCTGCTAGCGGCTGCCGGCTTGGAGCATCCGCAGGATCTGCGGCCGATCCACTTCTCACAGCGGACATCGACCACGGAGGTCTCCTCCTTCGCAAAACTCTATCCCTCGCTGCGGCCAGGCGAGCTCCTCGACGGCACGCAGGATGTCCGCTTCCGCGACGCCTGGGCGATGGCGCGGCCCGATACGTTCGCGGCGGCGTGAGGTTGCCACGCCGACGGCAGTTAGTTGATCCGCTGCGTTCCCACCCCCGCTGTCATCCCGGCGAACGCCGGGATCCATAACCACAGGTGCGTGTGTGTTGCGCGGAAAGTTCAACTTGCCGCCTGCCCCAAGGTAGATCACGCGGTATGGGTCCCGGGTCGGCGCCCACTGACGCGTTGCGTCAGCGGGCTTGCCCGGGACGACAGCGGAGTTTGAAGCCGTCAGCGAGCTAATGCGGGTTCTCCAGGCTGAAGGTCTCCGACTGCTCGTCGTAGGAAAACAGCTCGGCGTAGCGGCCCCAGGAGACGATGGTCTCAAGGGTTTCGTCGGCATATTGCTCGGACATGTAGTCCTCGAGCTCGATGCGGAAACGCGCGGCGGGGGCGGCGTGGGAGGGGCGGTCGTCGAGCACGCGGCGGATCAGGCCCATCAGCGGCACGTTCTCGATCAGATGCGCGGCGAACAGTTTTTTGCGCTCGTCGGTCTCGAGGTCGGCGAAGCGCCGGCCTGCCTCGGTCAGGGTCAGGTCGCCCTCGCTGAGATGCGCGAAGCGCAGCAGCTGCAGCGCTTCGGCGAGAGGAAAGATCTCGTCGACTTCGAGCTGCAGATGGCCGGCCAGAACCGGCAAGTCGGCGTGGCCCTTGTAGGGTTCGCCGGCGAGCGCCTCGATCAGGCCGGAGATCGAGTTCGACGAGACGTGGCTCAGCACCATGCCGACACCGGCATTCGCGGTGCTCGGCAGCTTCGGCTCCGGCCGCTGCGTCATTCGCGCATAGAGGCTGTCGACGAGCTGGCGGAACGCGGGGTCGAGCCGGTTGCGCGGATGGGCTAAGTCGATTCTGAACTCGGCCGCGACCCGGCCGGGATTCGAGGAGAACACCAGGACGCGGTCGCACATCAGCACGGCCTCCTCGATATTGTGCGTCACCATCAGCACCGACTTGATCGGCAGCCTCCCGTCGGTCCAGAGATCGACGAGGTCGGTGCGCAAGGTCTCCGCGGTCAGCACGTCGAGCGCAGAGAACGGCTCGTCCATCAGCAGGAGGTCGGGATGCACCACCAGCGCGCGGGCGAAGCCGACGCGCTGGCGCATGCCGCCGGACAGCTCCTTCGGAAACGCGGATTCGAAGCCGTCGAGGCCGATCAGGTCGATCGCCGCGAGCGCGCGCTTGCGCCGCTCGGCGCTGTCGATGCCGAGCGCCTCGAGGCCGAGCTCGACGTTCTGCAGCACGGTCAGCCACGGAAACAGCGCGAACGACTGGAACACCATGGCAACGCCGCGCGGCGGCCCGGCGATGATCTCGCCGCGGCATTTGGCTTCGCCCGACGACGGCGACACCAGGCCTGCGATGATCCGCAGCAAGGTCGACTTGCCTGAGCCCGAACGCCCCAGCAGCCCGACGATCTCGCCCGCGCGGATGGTGAGGTCGACTTTTTCGAGCACGACGAGATCCTCGCCGCTGCCCTTGGGAAACATCCGGCTGACGCCCTTGATCTCGATCAGCGAAGTGTCCTTGACCTGGTCGCGCATGATGATCTCTCCCGGTCAGCCGAGCCGCAGCCGGCGTTCGCCGAAGGCATAGAGCGGCCGCCACAGCAGCCGGTTGAACAGAGTGACGAGAATGCACATCACGGCGATCCCCAGCACGACGCGCGGGAAGTCGCCGCGCTCCGTGGCGGCAGCGATGTAGGCGCCGAGGCCTGATGCGGTGAGATGCGTGTCGCCCCAGCTCGCCACCTCCGCGACGATCGCCGCATTCCAGGAGCCGCCGGAGGCGGTGATGGCGCCGGTGATGTAATAGGGGAAGACGCCGGGCAGCACGACCTTGAACCACCAGCGCCAGCCGGTGAGGTGCAGGCTTGCGGCCGCTTCGCGGAGATCGCTCGGGAAGGCGCTGGCGCCGGCGATGACGTTGAACAGGATGTACCACTGCGTGCCCAGGATCATCAGCGGGCTCAGCCAGACATCGGCATTGAGGCCGTAGCGCACGATCAGCACGACGAACACGGGGAAGGCGAGGTTGGCCGGGAAGGCGGCGAGGAATTGCGCCAGCGGCTGCATGCGCTCGGCGAGCTTGGGCCGCAGCCCGATCCAGACGCCGACCGGCACCCAGATCAGCGAGGCCAGCGCGATCAGCACGGCGACGCGGATCAGCGTGATCAGGCCATAGCCGATCGCGCTGAAGACATCCGAAGGCGCGAGTGTCGTTGAGAGATAGAGGTATGTCTTCCAGCCAGCGTAGGCACAGCCGACGACGACCGCGGCGAGCCAGAGACCATCGACCAGCTGCGACGGCGGCGCATGGCGCACCGGGCCGCTCCAGGCTTTCGGCCAGTTGAGGCGCAAGTTGGAGAAGGTGCGGTTGATCGCGGCGAACGGGATCGACAGCGAGCGCAGCGCGCGGGTGCGTCGGAACAGGTCGAGCATCCACGAGCTTGGCGGAGTGCCAGACGCGGTCTGCTCGAAGCGGAATTTGTCGGCCCAGGCGACGATCGGCCGGAATAGCAGCTGATCATAGGCGGTGATCACCAGCAGCATCGTCAGCAGTGCCGCGCCGATCGCGGCGAGATCCTTCTGCTGGATGGCCAGCGCGACATAGGAGCCGATGCCGGGCAAGGTGACGGTGGTGTTGCCGACGGTGATCGCCTCCGACGCCACGACGAAGAACCAGCCGCCGGACATCGACATCATCGCATTCCAGATCAGGCCGGGCATCGCATAGGGCACGTCGAGCCGCCAGAAGCGCTGCCAGCCGGAGAGATGGAAGCTGCGCGTCGCCTCCTCGAGATCCTTCGGTACGTTGCGCATCGACTGGTACATGCTGAAGGTCATGTTCCAGGCCTGGCTGGTGAAGATCGCGAACACGCAGGCGAGCTCGGCGCCGAGCACCTTGCCCGGAAACAGGTTCATGAAGAACACCACCGTGAAGGTGAGGAAGCCGAGGATCGGCACCGATTGCAGGATGTCGAGCAGCGGGATCAGCACGATCTCGGCGCGCCGGCTCTTGGCCGCCAGCGCGGCGTAAACGAAGGTGAAGACGAGCGAGCAGATGATGGCGAGAAGCATGCGCAACGTGGTGCGCAGCGCGTAGAGCGGCAGGTTGGACGGATCGAGCGACACCGGCGCCGTGTCGAGCGCCGACAGCGGCAGCGTGGTCTGCTCGCCGCCATAGACAATCAGCACCATCGCGCCGACCACGATGATCAGTGCGACCACGTCCCAGATATTGGGGCGCACGGCCTCGCGCAGCACGGTCGTCCGGAGGTCCTGAAGCAGCATTCGCGTGTCTCGTCTCGTCGGCCGCAGCGTCTGGCTGCGGACGGGTCCTCGTCATGGCCTGGGGCTGGTCGTGCCGGCAGGGCCGCCGGCCGAATCCGCACCCTAAGTGCCCTCTGTGATGGTTTGATTTCAAGCCGCGACGGCGGGGTCATCCCGGCCTATCAAAGGATACGCGGGCCGCGTCTTCACGTTCCCGCGACATGGCTGTCCGGGCTGTGCGTGTCGGTCGGCCCTCGTGACATGTGAGGGCGCAGGGAGAGCCGGACCTCGACTGAGGCCCGTGGCCCGCCTGCGAGAAAAAATGCAGGCGGCAGGTACCACAGGTTCAGCCGGACAGACCCGGCCCTCCCTGCGCGATCGGTTTTAACGGCTTATACGTGCTCTCCTCGGTGCACCGGGCTTTTGGGCCACCGTGGCGCCAACGCGCGTCAGGCGCGCTGTCGCGGACCTCAGCGTCGGGAGGTCAGGACCACACGATTTCGCCGTCCGTGATCACGACGCTCGTCCAGCGCCGCCACCACGTCCATCGCATTGCCGGCCCAACGTTCGTGACGACGCGTACGCCCCTCATCAGGACCGGAATGGAGGGAGAATAGAACAGGGATTATGATTTTCGGAAGTGATTTGTTTTTGGCGGGGGCTCTTGAAAGGGAGCTTCGGGTTGAGCGCACAGGGAAAATCAGCAATTCGGCGCAGGCTGCCCGAATGGTGCATCTGCCATCTGCTGGCGCGTTGGCAATCCGCACTCTGCCCGACGGGCGAATCAGACGTCACGAGCTGCTCGTGGTACGCGGAGGGCGGCACTTCCTGTGCAACCTCTCCCCGGCGCTCTGCGCGGGCGATCGCATCTGGAGATCTGCTGCGGTCGCGACCAACGATCCTGTCAGTTCGTTGACTCCGTCATGCCTGGGCTTGTCCATGGCTTGTCCCGGGCATCCACGTCGATCTCAGCATGCCGAACGACGTGGATGGCCGGGACAAGCCCGGCCAGGACGACGTGGAGACAGGCAAGCGCAAACTTGGATCCCCAGATGCGATAGTCCCGCTATCCTACATTCGGCTCGCCGCCGTCGGGCGCGAGCTTGGTCGCCAGAATCTTGTCGATGCGGCGGCCGTCGAGGTCGACGATCTCGAAGCGCCAGCCGTCGAGCTCGAAGCTCTGGCCGACCTCCGGCACGCTGCCGAAGTGCTGCAGCACGAGGCCGGCGACTGTGTGGTAGCCGCGATGCGGCGGCACGTCGATCGACAGCAGGTCGGCAAACTCGTCGAGCGGCATCCAGCCGGAGACCAGCAGCGAGCCGTCGTCGCGGCGGACGCAGGCCGGTTCTGGCGGGCCTTCCTCCGAGGAGAACGCGCCGACGATCGATTCGAGAATGTCCGCTGCGGTCACGACGCCTTCGAACGCGCCATACTCATCGTGGACGAGGCCCATATGCACCGGCGCCACCTTCAGGATCGCGATCACATCGCGCGCATCGACCGTGGACGGAATGATCGGCACTTCGCGCACCAGGCTGCGCAGGTCCGGCGTCTCGTCACGCAAATAGGCCGCCAGCAGGTCCTTCGCCTGCAGCACGCCGATCGGACGGTCGCGCTCGCCGTCGGACACGGGCAGGCGGGAATGTGGGCTCTTGGCGAGCAGCTCGCGGATGGCCTTCGGGTCGTCGTTGAGGTCGACGACGTCGACCTCCGGGCGTGGCGTCATGATGGCGCCGACCGGGCGGTCGCCGAGCCGCATCACGCCGGCGATCATCTCCTTCTCGCCCGGCTCGAGCACGCCGGCGGTTTCGGCCTCGCGGACAAGATGGTGAATCTCGGCCTCCGAGACCTTCTCCTCGGCCTCGCCGGAGCGGCCGAGCAGCGCCAGGATCAGCTTGCCCGAGAGATCCAGCAGCACCACGAGCGGCAGCGACACCTTGGCCAGCACCTGCATCGCCGGCGCGACGCGCACCGCGATCGCCTCGGGATCGCGCAGCGCGAGCTGCTTCGGCACCAGCTCGCCGACGATCAGCGTCGCATAGGTGATGATGGTGACGACGAGGCCGACGCCGACAATGTCGGCGACCGAGGCCGACATTCCCATCTCCAGCAGCGATTGGGTCAGGCGCTGGCCGAGCGTGGCGCCGGAGAAGGCGCCGGAGAGCACGCCGACGAGCGTGATGCCGATCTGCACCGTCGACAGGAAACGGCCGGGATCCGAGGCCAGCGCCAGCGCCCGCCGCGCGCCGGACACGCCCTTTTCAGCCAATAGCGCCAGCCGTGCGGGGCGCGACGACACGATGGCCAGCTCGGACATGGATAACAGTCCGTTGACGACGATGAGGACGACGATGATGGCGAGTTCGGCGGACAGCATTGCGACCTGATGTGACGCCCGGACGGGCGGGAAGGGACAGGTCCTAGCATATGGGGATGGCAGCCGCCCATTGCTGCGTTGCGGTGGGCGCATGGGGACCTGCGGCCAGGAAGCGGGGCAGCTTGGCGCACCGGCCGCCCGTCACCCACCGCCGTCGTCCCGGCCTTGAGCCGGGACCCATAACCACCGGCCATGATGAGGCAGGCAACTGGCAGTGATGTTCCACGTGAGTGTCCGCGGTATGGGTCCCGGCTTTCGCCGGGACGACACCTTTTGTGCCATGCGAGTGGTGGCTCTTACGCGTCGGCATTCCGGAGCCCGAGATGGCAGCCAAGCCCACCACCGTCGTCCCGGCCTTGAGCCGGGAGCCATAACCACCGGCCGTGCTGAGGCAGGCAACTCGCAGTGATGTCTCACGAGAGCGTCCGCGGCATGGATCCCGGCGTGCGCCGGGGACGACACTGATTTTGATGAGGCGCCACTGACTCCGCGGCGTCATTGCGAGCGCAGCGAAGCAATCCAAGGGCCGTGGGCGGGACTCTGGATTGCTTCGTCGCTTCGCTCCTCGCAATGACGTGGGGAGAGTCTCCATACAGCAGCGAGCCGCGCTCGCGTGGACAGTTGCCACCGCAGCAGCGGCGTCACCCTCAGAAATCCCCGTGCAGCCGTCCCGAGAAGATCGACACCGGGCCGCGGTCGGCGTTGTAGGCGGGGTTGTTGACGAACTGATAGTCGGCCGTGAAGGTCAGGTATTTGTTGATCGAGTAGGCGTAGTAGGCCTCGATGATGGTCTCGCGGCGATAGTTCAGCGCGCCGTCGCCGATCAGCGGGCCGAGGCCGCCGGCGGCGAGGAAGTCGCGGTGGTCGCGGGACAGGCCGTTGGTCACGCCGGCGATGCCGATCGTGTCGTCGGGGCGGCCCCAGCGGTTGCCCTTGATCGAGGTGCCGAACGACAGGCTGTTATCGATGTCGGTGAACGCCATGATCTCGGTCTTGCCGTCGTTCCAGCTCCAGCGGCCGAACAGGCCGAGCTCATCCGACAGCGCCTGGTCGAAGCTGATGACGTAACCGTATTTGGGGCGGCCGCGACGCGTCTGGGTGATGTCGGCGTTGAGCGCGGGATTGTCGAGCGTTTCGCGATAGCTGCCGGAGAATGTGTTGTTGAAGAAGCCGATGGTGCGTAGATGCCCTGGCTGCGAGAACAGCTGATAGCGCGTCTCCAGCTCGAGGACGTAGCCGCCGCGCCGGAACACGTTCATGTCGAAACTGTTCGAGTTCGAGGTGGAGTCGACCAGGAAATAGCCGGCACGCAGCGCCCAGTTCTTCTGGTTCAGCTCGGCGGTCGCGCCATAGGTCAGGCCGAGCTTGTCGGCGGCGTAGTCGAACGCGCCGGGCGCCCAGATCGACCAGTTCATGAAGTCCTTGCGCGCGTCCTTCGCATAGGCGTTGCCGTCGAACACGTCGAGCACCGCAAACTTGCCGACCTGCACGGTCAGACGCGAGATGTCCTGCTTGCCGGCGAGCTGCAGCTGGCCACTGCCGAGCTGCTCCTGCTGTCCGCCGAAGCCGAAGGTCTGGCGCAGGAACAGCCGCGACGTATTGTAGTGCGGGTAGGGGAAGTCCGACTTCTGCGCCTCGCCATTGGAGAAGCCGCCGAGGCCGACCGTGTTGTTCAAGCCGAAGCCCTGCAACAGCTCGGGATTGTAGTAGACCTCGCCGCCGTCCCACAGCCGCGCATTGATGTAGAGGCTGTTGCTCCAGGTCTCCTGCAGCTGGCTTGCCGGCGTCAGGCTGTTGGCTCCGGTGTAGCGGGCGTGAAACGCCGGGTAGCCCTGGGCGATCGCGGTGGCCTGGCCGTGGATCTCCCAGCGGTCGGATTCCGTATCCGAGGGATCTTTCTTGAGCTTGAGCTCCTGGCCGCCGGCAAAGTCGAGCTTGCGGTTGAGGCCGACGCGCAGGGTCTGGAAGTCGAGCGCCGAATTGTAGCTGGCGCCATTGCCGAAGCGGACGCCGCCATTCTCGAAGCCGTAGTAGAGATATTCGAGCCGCCAGCTCCAATCCGGCGCGAAGGCGCGTTCGATGCCGGCGCCGGCCACCCAGCCGAGCCGGGTCGTCAGCCGCTTCTCGGTGTTGCCGGCCGGATCGGTGTTGATGAAGCGGCCGCCGGTCCAGGCGACGCCGCCGGTGGCATAGGCAAGCCAGTCCCCATTCGCGTAGCCGACGCGGCCGCGCGCGGTGGCGACATAGTCCCACAGCTCCGACACGCTGGCGCCGGGCGTGCCGAGCATGGCGACGGTGTGGTTCGATGTCAGATAATTCGGGAAGCTGAAATCGCCTTCGAGGCCGAGCAGCAGGCCGGAGCGCGTCACCCAATTGTAGCCGGCCTGCACGCCGCCTGTGAGCCCGTTGAAGCGGCTGCCGGCGCTTGCGACACCGGTCGGATCGCTCAGCGTCGCGCTCGCATGGTCACGGGTATAGCCCGCATGGGCGCCGACATAGAGGCCGGTCCAATCGAACACCGTCTGCGCCATCCGTGCCTTCACCGGCAGGTCGGCCGCGGCGACGGAGGTCGCCAGAGGTCCGAGACCGGCGAGCATGGTGCCGGCCACGAGCATCTCTCGGGTGCGGTTCGTGCGGATCATGAAAGCAAGGTCCCAGGCGAAGTCCACGACACAGATGTCAGTCAGAACCTGATTGGCCGCGCACAGTCACGCAAAGAATGCGGAACAGCCCGTGTTCGGGCGCAACTGTGTGCGAGGCGCGACCAATTGTGGACTTATCTTTATTGCAAGTAAGTTGCAACAGGAGATTGGCCGCAGGTCCTCGGCGCCTGCTTGCCCGCTCTCCATGACAGCTGTGCAACAAACAGCCCGCCCGGGCGGCCGGGCGGGCTGTCGAGACGCGGATGGGGGGCTGTTTGCTGGGGGCACCCGCGTCAAGGCGGGCAAGCTGGGCGAACCGAGATCGGTAGCGGCGGGGGGACAGAGCGCCCGGGCCGGTCGGCGAGACAGGCGCTGCGGCCTCAGTAGCCGCAGGCCCTGACCCGGCCGACATATTGGCCGTACACGTCGTATTGCGGCACCCAGCGGCAATAGCGATAGCCGCCGTAGTAGTAGCCGTCATTGCTGGCGGCGATGGCGCTGCCGACGACCGCCGCTCCGAGGAGGCCGGCACCGACGCCCCAACCCCAGCCATGATGGAAGCCATGGGCTTCGGCAGGTTTGGAGGTCGCCGCGATGCTGCCGGTGACGGCGAGCGCGGCCAGCGCAAGGGCGGCTATCTTGCTCTTGATCGACATGGGAAAGCTCCTGTTGTGCGTTGGGGCGGCCGGTTGCTGGTCGCTTGCCAATTGGACGGAGCGTTTTCGAAAGCGGTTCGAATCACCTGACCAGGGCGTGCGCGATGGCGGAATTCGCAAGGAAGGGCAGTGGCTTGCCGTGGATTTAGCGGCTTGCCAGCGGCCCTGTGGCCAGCGTGTTCACGTCGAATTTATCGATATCCTCGAGCAGCGCGCAGAACGCAGCCGCGCCGTGGTCGAGCACGCGCTCGCCCTTCTCTGCCGAGGCCTGCGTCGCATCGCCGACCGCGCCGCTCGCATTGAGATCCTGCGTCTGCCACGCGAACGGCGCCGGCCGTTGCGTCGACAGCACGCGATTCGCCCGCTCCGTCGCGACGGCCGATGACACGAAGTCGGCGATGGCGTTGCCGCGCACGAGCTGCGGGTGGCGGGCCAGCATGATCGATGTCTCGACCGCGCCGCCATGGATGCCGTGCCGCAGCTCGTCGGCGCTGAACAGGCCCTCCGGCGCGCCGAAGCGCGACCACGATGTCGTCACCACCAGCATGCGGTGAGCGGCGCGCAGATCCTGCGCGACCAGGGTCATCGCGGCGCTGTTGCCGCCGTGGCTGGTGACGATCACGAGCTTGCGGAGACCGGCGCGCGCCACGCTGTCGCCGAGCGCGCGCCAGCTCTGCAGCGCGGTCTCGGTCGGCACCGTCAGCGTGCCCGGGAAATCGATGTGCTCGGTCGAGATGCCGACCGGCTGCACCGGCAGGACCGTCACCGGCAACGCCGGCGGCAGCAGCGCGCGGACCCGGGCCAGATAGGCCTCGGCGATGTAGACGTCGGTGCCAAGAGGCAGATGCGGCCCGTGCTGCTCGGTGGCGGCGAGCGGCAGCACCGCAATCCAGCTGGACGCGTCGGGCGTTTCCAGGTCGGGCCAGCTGATCTCGGTCCAATCGCGGGGCGGCACGGTCATCGCGCGGGCCATTTCCTTCGTCCGTCGGGCAGGGTAGTTATCACCAGACGATCTTAACATGTTCAGCCAGAAAGAATCGGGGAGACTAGAGATGAGGCAATCGCTTCTGTCGCGAACGTTAATGGCGGCATGGCTGGTCATCGGCGGGGCCCTGGGCGGGACGGTTGCGGCTGCGCAGGCCCAGACCCTCGACAAGGTCTCGTTCGGCACCAATTGGGTGGCCGAGGCCGAGCATGGCGGCTTCTTCCAGGCGGTCGCCGACGGCACCTACAAGCGCTACGGGCTGGACGTGACGATCGTGCCGGGCGGCCCGAACGAGAACAACCGGATGCTGCTGATTTCCGGCAAGATCGAGTTCTTCATGGCCGCCAACACGCTGATGGCGTTCGACGCGGTCGCCAACAACGTGCCGGTGGTGTCGATCGCGGCGATGTTCCAGAAGGATCCGCAGGTGTTCCTGACGCACCCGGAGTCCAAGGTCACCAAGCTCGAGGAGCTGAAGCCGCTGACCCTGTTCGTCTCGAAGGAAGGCGTCTCCAGCTACTATCAATGGCTGAAGTCGGAATACGGCTTCTCCGAGAAGAACGTCCGTCCCTACACCTTCAATCCGCAGCCCTTCATCGCCACGCCGCAGAGCGCGATGCAAGGCTATGTCACGTCCGAGCCGTTCGCGGTCGAGCGCGCCGCCGGCTTCAAGCCCGGCGTGATCCTGCTCGCCGACAACGGCTTCAACACCTACTCGACCCTGATCGAGACGCGGCGTGACCTGGTCGAGAGCAAGCCGGACCTGGTGCAGCGCTTCGTCGATGCCTCGATCATCGGCTGGTACACCTACATCTATGGCGACAATTCCGCCGGCAATGCGCTGATCAAGAAGATGAACCCGGAAATGACCGACGATCTGCTGGCCTATTCCGTCGCCAAGATGAAGGAATTCGGCATCGTCGATTCCGGCGACAGCGTCACCAAGGGCATCGGCGCGATGACGGATGAGCGCATCACCAGCTTCTTCGACAAGATGGTGCGCGCCGGCGTCGTCAAGCCGACCATCGACTATCGCAAGTCCTACACGCTGCGCTTCGTCAACAAGGGCGTCGGCGTCGATCTCCGGCCGAAGCAGTAGGCCGCGTGAGCGCACCCTCCCGCAGATGAGCTCGGTCCCTCCGTCCGCGCGCGCCGACGGCGGCGCGGTGCGCCTGCGCGGCGTCACCAAGGTCTACGATTCCGGGGTGGCCGCGCTCGGGCCGATCGATCTGTCGATCGCCAAGGGCGAGTTCGTCTCGCTGCTCGGCCCGTCCGGCTGCGGCAAGTCGACGGCGCTGCGGCTGATCGCGGGGCTCGCCGACCCGAGCAGCGGCACGCTCGACGTCGCGGTGTCCGCATCCACGGCGCATCCCGGCCACCGCATCGGCTTCGTTTTTCAGGAGCCCACGCTGATGCCCTGGACCAGCGTGCGCGACAATGTCGGCCTGCCGCTCAAGCTCGCGCATGTGCCGGCATCGGAGGCGCGGCCGCGGATCGAGGCGGCGCTCGCGCAGGTCGGGCTCGCCGATTTCGCCGACGCGTTCCCGCGCGAATTATCCGGCGGCATGAAGATGCGGGCCTCGCTGGCGCGGGCGCTGGTCACGCGGCCGGACATCCTGCTGATGGACGAGCCGTTCGCAGCCCTCGACGAGATCACGCGCTTCCGCCTCAACAACGACCTGCTGGCGCTGTGGCGCAGCCTGAACATGACTGTCCTGTTCGTCACCCATTCGGTGTTCGAGTCGGTCTATCTGTCGCAGCGCGTGCTGGTGATGACGGCGCGGCCCGGCCGGCTCAGCGCCGAGATTCACATCGCGTCCGCGACGCGCGACGATGCCTTCCGTGCCTCGCCGGCCTACGCGGAGTATTGCCGCCGTGTCTCCGACGCGCTGGCGCCGGCCTATACCGGAGTGCATGCGCTGTGAGGAACGTGGGGGAGCGACGCGCGGTCGTCTCCGGGGCACGGCTGGCGAGCCTGGCGTTCCCGGCCGTGGTCTTCATCGCCGCGATGACCGCGTGGGAGCTCGTGGTGCGCGTCAACGGCATCCAGCCCTATGTGCTGCCGGGGCCGCTCCTGGTGCTCAAGACGCTGGTCAACGACTGGGATATCCTGGCGCAGTCGCTGCTGACGACCTTGATCACGACGCTGGAAGGCTTCACCGCGGCCGCGCTCGGCGGCATCGCGCTGGCGCTCCTGTTCAACCAGTCGCGCTGGCTGGAATGGGCGCTGTTTCCCTATGCCGTGGTGCTGCAGGTGACGCCCGTCATCGCGATCGCGCCGCTGCTGCTGATCTATCTGCCGCAGCAGACCGCGGTGGTCACCTGCGCCTGGATCGTCGGCTTCTTCCCGGTGCTGTCCAACACCGCGCTTGGCCTCAACTCGGTCGACCGCAATCTCGCCGGCCTGTTCCAGCTCTATGGCGCTTCGCGCTGGCAGACCTTGCGCTATCTGAAGCTGCCCGCCGCCTTGCCCTACATTCTCGGCGGCCTGCGCATCGCCGGAGGCCTGTCGCTGATCGGTGCCGTCGTCGCCGAGATCGCGGCCGGCAGCGCCGGCGCTGGCTCGGGTCTCGCATATCGCATCGCGGAATCCGGCTATCGTCTCAACATCCCCCGCATGTTCGCAGCCTTGGTGCTGCTGTCGGTCGCCGGGATTGTCATCTATGGCTTGCTGGCGCTAGTTTCGCACCTCGTTTTGCGGCGCTGGCACGAGAGCGCGCTTGGAAAGGATAGCTGATGGCGGCCACTTCGTCTGACAAGGTCGATGTTCTGATCTATGGGCCGCTGCGGCCGATCCTGGAGAAGGGGTTCCCGGACAGCTTCAACGTGCACCATGCGACGACGCAGGCCGATCTCGAAGCGCTGCCGGCGGATGTGAAGGGCCGCATCCGCGGCGTTGCCGTCACCTTCCACACCGTCAAGACCGATGCGGCGGTCATGGCCTCGCTGCCGAAGCTCGAGATCATCGCCAGCTTCGGCGTCGGCTATGACCACATCGCCGCCGCCCATGCGGGACAGCACGGTATCATCGTCACCAACACACCTGACGTGCTGACGGAAGAGGTCGCCGACGTCGCGCTCGGTCTCTTGATCGCCACCTGCCGCGAGTTCATCAAGGCCGACCGCTTCGTGCGCGCGGGCGAGTGGAGCGCGAAGGCCTATCCGCTCAGCGTCGGCTCGCTGCGCGACCGCACCGTCGGCATGGTCGGCATGGGCCGCATCGGCCAGGCGATCGCGCGCCGGCTCGAGGCCTCGCTGGTGCCGGTGGTCTATCACTCGCGCAATCCCGCCGCCGGCGTCGCCAACAAGCACTATCCGGACCTGCTGCAGATGGCGAAGGATGTCGACACGCTGGTGGTGATCGTGCCCGGCGGCGCCAGCACCAACCGAATCGTCAACGCCGAGGTGCTCAAGGCGCTGGGACCGCGCGGCGTCGTCGTCAACGTGGCCCGCGGCTCGGTGATCGACGAGCAGGCCTTGGTCGAGGCGCTGCAGTCGGGCACGATCCTTGCCGCCGGCCTCGACGTGTTCGAGAAGGAGCCGGCGGTGCCGGACGCGCTCAAGGCGATGGACAATGTCGTGCTGCTGCCACACATCGGCTCCGCTGCCATCGTAACCCGCAACGCGATGGATCAGCTGGTCGTCGACAACCTCAAGGTCTGGTTTGCCGGCAAGCCGCCGCTGACACCCGTTCCGGAAACGCCGGCGAAAGGCCGCTGATGTCACGCCTGCTCCCATTGCTGATCGCGCTGTCGTCAGTGGCTGCCATTCCCGCGATTGCGCAGGACGCGGCAAGCCTGAAGAAGGCGATGATCGGGCAGTGGGAGCTCGCGACCACCGAGCGCAGCAAGACCTGCGTGCTGACCCTGAAGCCCGACGCCGCGCAACGCGGCATGAAGCTCGAGATGGAGCCTGCCTGCGCCACCGCGCTGCCGTTCACCAAGGACATCGCCGGCTGGAACGTGAAGGGGCTCGGCGACATCGTCAGCCTGCAGGCGGCCAATGGCGAGGCGGTGATCGATTTCACCGAGGTCGAGGCCGGCATCTTCGAAGGCCTGCGCCAGGGCGAGGGCGTCTACATCCTGCAGAATCTGGCGGCGGCGCGCTCGCTGGCGAAATCGATGGACCAGATGATCGGCGATTGGGCCATGGTCGACGGCAATGGTGCGGCCGTCTGCAGCCTGGTGCTGACCAACACCGATGCCGGCAATGACAATTTCCAGGTGTTCGTAAAGCCGAAATGCGATCCGAAGGTCGCGGCGTTCGCGCCGACGCAGTGGCGGCTCGAGCACGGCCAGATGATGCTGATGTCGGCGCGCGGCGAGACCTGGAAGTTCGAGGCCGACGACAATGCGCAGTGGCGGCTGGTGCCGGACAGCGCAGCGCCGCTGATCATGCTCCGGCAGTGAAGCCTGAGCACCCGCCGCGTTAACGATTGCGAAACCTGGGTTAATTCTTCGTTGCGGCTTGGTGATGTTATCTGAACGTGTTGTTTACGGATTTTGCGTCTGATGGTTGTCCCAACGCCGGGAGCCAGCCATGCAGATGCTGTTGCGCAGGTTCACCCCTTTGCTGCCGTCGTTCAGTCTCAACGACAAGATCAGCGCGGCCGCTGCCGCCTTCGCCGTCCTCGTGATGCTCTCGACCTTCGGCGCGGTGTCGGCGCTCCGGGAGCAGCGCCTGTTCTACGACCGGCTCGAAACTCTTTCCGAGGCCTCCCGCAATATCGAGCGCATCAATGCGCTGATCTATGCCGTGGTGATGGAGTCTCGGGGCATCTACATGTCGCCGGATCGCAACGTCGCCCGGCGCTACGCCGATTCGCAGCTCGTCAAGCTCGCGCAGCTGAGCAAGGTCGTCGAGGAATGGGAAGCCCGCACTGGCGACGAGGATGCGGCCCTGTTCGCCCCGTTCAGGAAGCGGATCGATCAGTTCGTCGCATTCCGCACCGAGATGGCGCGTCGCACGATCGCGATCGGCTCGTCGGCGGCGCGCGAGCTCGGCGACAATGACGAGAACCGCGCGGTGCGGACCGCGCTCAACGAAGATCTCGAGGGTCTGTCGCGGCTCTATGCCGACCGCACCCGCGAGCTCGGCGATGTCGTCGACGAGCGAGGCCTCGCCTCGTTCTTTATCGGCGGGCTCGGCCTGCTCATCGTCACGCTGATCGCGGCCGCCGCGCTGGCACTGCGCCGCGGCGTTCTGATGCCGCTGCTCGACATCGCCCGGGTCACGGATCGCATCGCCGCCGGCCGCATCAAGCTGAAGATCCCGCATGCGCATCGCCAGGACGAGATCGGGCACGTTGCCCATGCCGTCGAGACCTATCAGAACAACGCATTCCGCCTGCAGGAGCTCGAGCAGCACGAGGTCGAGATCGAGCGGCAGTACACCGACATCCTGCGTGACCATGAGCGGCTGGAGCAGGGCGCGATCAGCAGCCAGCAGCGGCTGGATGCGGCCGTCGCCAACATGCCGCAGGGCCTGATCATGCTCGACAGCTTCGGCTATGTGCTGATGGTCAACGACCAGTACCGCAAGCTCTACGGCGTTCCTGCCTCGATCGCAAAGCCCGGCGCGCATATGCGTGAGATCCTGGCGCATCGCGCCAAGCTCGGCCTGATGCGCGAAAAGCCGTCCGAGTTCCTCGCCGCGCTTCGCGAGCGCATGAAGGAGCGCAGGGCGGAGATCTTCGAGGTCGAGCTCACCGACGGCCGCATCATGCGCATCTCCGAGCGCCCGATGGACGGCGGTGGCTGGGTCGCGACCCACGAGGACTTCACGGCCCAGCGGCGCAACGAGCGGGTGCTGGCGCGGGCGGAACATTTCCTCGCGGCGCTGCTGGAGAACATCCCGCAGGCCGTCGTTGCAAAGGACGCGCAGTCGCTCCGCTACGTGTTCGTCAACCGCGCGACCGAGGCGCTGTTCGGCCTGCCGCGGTCGGAGATCATCGGCCGCGCCGCGCGCGAGCTGTTTCCGGCGCCGACGGGCGCGCTGCTCGAAAGCTTCGATCGCGACCATCTCGACGAGGCGGCCGACCAGACACCGAAGGCGCACAGCATCGAGACGCCCGGCAATGGCAGGCGCGATATCGTGGTCCGCCGCCTGCCGGTGTCGGTCGGCGAGGGCGAGCCGAAATATCTGCTGAGCATCGTCGAGGACCGCACCAGGGATCAGCGCGCTGCGGCGTGATCGCGGCATGGACTACGCGATTCCGGCGCCTTGACCGCGCCTTGATCTGCATCAAGAAGGGCTCATCCGGGCGGACTAGCGTGCCCGGAACGGAGGCCTGTCCATGACCCGACGTCTGGGGATTTCCCTTGCCACCCGCGTGAGTGCGGCTGCGGTGCTGACTCTCGCGACCGTCGCGCCGCTGCATCAGGCGGCCGCGCAGGACGTCCTTGGTGGTGCGATCCTGGGCGGAGCGGGCGGTGCGATCCTCGGTGGCGCCATCGGCGGAGGCCGTGGTGCGGCCATCGGCGCGGTGATCGGGGCCGGCACGGCAGCCGCGATCGCGGCGGACGGCGAGCGCCGTCGCGGCGGCTACTACGCCTATCGCAACGGCTGCTATCTGCAGCGTGGCGACGGCGCCTATGTCCGCGTCCATCCGCGCTACTGCTACTGAGATTTGCCGATCATCGCTGGCGTTGAACCGGCCGCGCGACAGTTGCGGCCTCATGCTGGATCGCGCGCTCCAGAGCAGCCATCACCCGTTGATCGTCGCAATGCGCGACGTTGAAGCGCATCATCCCGGCCGCTGATTGCGCCGCGCTGAACACGTCGCCGGGCGCCAGCACCACATCCTCATCCAGGGCCGCCTCCGCGACCGCGATGGCCGTGCATCCCTCCGGCAGCTTGCACCACAGATGAAAGCCGCCGCGTGGCATCAGCCATGGCGTCATGCCGAGGCGATGCAGCCGTGCGGCAACGCGTGGCCGCACCCGCGCGAGCCGCGCGCGCAACTCCTCGACATGCTTGCGGTAGCTGCCGCCGGTCAAAACCTGCGCCAGCGCCTCTGCCGCGAACTGTCCGGGTCCGCCGAAGCCGGTGGCGATCTGCAGGTCGATCAGCGGCTCGATCCAGTCGGCGCGGCCTGCGATATAGCCGCAGCGGATCGACGCCGACAGCGTCTTGGAGAAGCTGCCGATCAGGATCACGCGCTGCAACCCGTCGAGCGCGGCGAGCCGCGGCGACGGCTCCGGCTCGAAGTCGCCGTAGATGTCGTCCTCGATGATGATCGTATCATGCGTGGTCGCGGCGTTGAGCAGCCGGTGCGCCGTCTGCAGCGACAGGGTCGCGCCGGTCGGATTGTGCAGGCCCGAATTGGTGATGTAGAGCCGCGGCCGCTCGGTCGCGAGCACCGCCTCGAACTGCGCGACATCCGGGCCGCTCGGTGTCATCGGCACGCTGACGATCCGCGCCTGATGCGCGCGCAGCAGCGCCAGGAAATTGAAATAGCAGGGATCGTCGACCACGACCGTCTCGCCGGGCCGCAGCAGCATGCGGCAGATCAGGTCGATCGCCTGGGTGCCCGACGACGTCAGCATGAGCTGCTCGCTCGAGGCTTCGACCCCGATGCCGCCGAGGCGGCCCTGCAGCACGCGGCGCAGCGTCATTGATCCGCGCGCGGCGCCGTAATGGGTGAGCTCAGGACCGCCACTGCGCGCCAGTGCGCGGACCGCGCGGCGGAGTGCGTCCTGCGGCATCCAGTCCGGCGGCAGCCAGCCGCAACCGGGCGTCAGCGTCGTCGCCGTGGCGTCGAGCGACTGCCGCGACACCCAGAACGGGTCGACCGCGCGCGGCCGGCGCGGCTCGGCCCCGGCGAGCGCGAGCGGCGGCAGGGCAGTCTCGGCGACATAGAACCCCGAGCCGCGCCGGGCGCGAATGAGGCCTTCGGCCGCAAGCCGGTCGTAGGCCTCGACGACAGTGGCCGGTGCGACACCCATCGTTGCAGCGAACGCCCGGATCGACGGCAGGCGCTGGCCGGGCGCGAGCGCGCGCGTCTTCAGCCGCTGCCTGATGGCCTCGACCACCGCCGTCGTCCTGGCGCCCGCCGGGCGCGGATCTGAGACCGCGAGTCCCAAGTGTACTGCCCCACAGATCAATACAGTTTGGCAGAATTGTATCGATCCGTGGCTGCCGCAGCAAGGCGCCTTCGGCTAAGCAGGGCTGTCCAAGGAGGGCTGAGCATGAAGGCATCGATCGACGGCTGGGGCAGCGGCGCCATCGGCATGACGATCTTCAGCGGCTCGCTGCCGGCGACGCGGGCCGCGCTCGAGGGCTTCGCGCCGCTGTTCCTGACCGGCGCGCGTGCGACGCTGGCCGCGGGGATTGCCGCGCTCTGTCTCGCCTGGTTCCGCCAGCGCATCCCGGGACGGCGCGAACTGTTGTCGCTCGCGACCGTCGCGCTCGGCGTCGTCATCGGCTTTCCGCTGCTCACGGCCCTGGCGCTGCAGCACGTGACCTCGGCGCATGCAATCGTCTTCATCGGCCTGCTGCCGCTCTCGACGGCGTCGTTCGGCGTGCCGCGCGGCGGCGAGCGGCCGCGGCCGCTGTTCTGGCTGTTCGCATGTCTTGGCGCGGCTTCGGTCTCCGGCTTCGCGCTGTCCCAGGGCGGCGCCGCGTCGCTCACCGGAGACCTCGCGATGATCGCCGCGATCATCGTCTGCGGACTCGGCTATGCCGAAGGCGCCGTGCTGACGCGCAGGCTCGGCGGCTGGCAGGTGATCTCATGGGCGCTGCTGCTGTCGGCGCCCATCATGCTGCCGCTGGCGCTAATGACATGGCCGATCTCCGCGCAGCCGATCAGCGCCGCGGCCTGGCTTGGTCTCGCCTATGTCTCCGTCTTCAGCATGTTCATCGGGTTCGCCTTCTGGTACCGCGGCCTGTCGCGCGGCGGCACGGCGAGCGTCGGACAGCTGCAGCTGCTGCAGCCGTTTCTCGGCCTCGCCTTCGCAAGCCTGCTGCTGCACGAGCCGGTGTCCGCCCCGATGCTCGGCGCGGCCGGACTCGTCGTGCTCTGCGTGGCGATGGCGCGCCGGTGGGCGTAAGCCGCGCCGGCTATTTGCGACGATAGAGGCCGGTGAAGCTGACGCCCGCACCGCCGCATCCGGCGTTGTCCTCGACCAGCAGAAGCGCGCCGACCCGCTGCAGACGCACGCGGCATTCGTCTCCGGCGCTCGGCCGCTCGAACGGCGTCGTGCCATCGTCGACGAAGGCGATCAGCCCGCCCTCCGGCTGGGCCGTCGCAGCGAGCGAGCCGTTGTTCAGATCGCGTCCCGCCGGCACCACCTGGTCGCCTTCGATCCTGAGCCGGCCGCCACCGGCGCTGGTGATCGCGAGCCCGCCGCCCGGATGCACCCAGCTGCCGGTCCAGTCCGCGAGCGCAGGCCGGGCCATCGGCGTGACCGGCGCCAAAGCCGTCCGCGGCAGCCAGCCGGAGGTCCAGGTCTGTGTCCGAGCGTGGGGCGACTGGTAGCTGACGCAGGTGAACTCGCCACGGGTCTTGCCGACCAGCACGAGGTCGCCGCTGACCAGGTAGCTCTTCTTCCGGCATGTATCGCCTATCGCGGGGCAGGCAGCAGCCTTGAAGTCGTCGTCATAGGGGCTCTTGACGAAGTTAACCCGCGGCGACGCGCTGATTTCGGCAACCGCCAGCGGCCGCGCATCGTCCCAGCCGATGCCGTTGCAATTGGCCGGGTCATAGGCGTCGTAGGCGGACGCGTCCATTGTCGCCACAATGCCGAAGACAAGTCCGATAAGGGCGGCGCGCATGTCCAATCCCGCTGCTGTTCACCAGGCTTGGTGATGCAAGCGGGCCTGTCGGTTCAAGCCTGCGCGATGACGCGCTCGGAACGCCAACTCACGAAAGAGATCGCGCCGTCGTGAGGTTGAGCAGATAGGCTTGATCCATGTTATTGATCGACGTGGGGCTGCATGAGAGTCTTCGACTAATAAATCCCGGCGGCGAGGTCGTGCGCCGGGGACGAAAGGTCGGTCGAATGACGCTCCCGGAGCAGGCGCGCAGGTGCCCCTCATGCCCTGCAGCAGGGCTCTGCGAGGCCATCGTCGCGTCGCCCGGCGCTGCAGCCGATCGAGCCGGGCTGGATCAACGGTTCTTCACGATTGCAGCCGGTCAGCCGATTCCGAACAATGAGCGTTCGACCGCGCGAGCGCTGATCCTGTGCAGCGGCTGGGCGTTCCGCTATCGCATGCTTCCGGACGGGCGCCGCTCCATCGTCAGGATCGTTCTGCCGAGCCAGGTCGTGTCCGCGGAGGCGGCCTTCTCGGGACAGTCCGCGCCGCGGCTCGAGACGCCGGTGAAGGCGCTGACGGACGTCCGGCTCTGCAGCTACTCGGCGCGTGACCTGCGTGACAGATGTCTGGCGACGCCACCAATGATGTCGCTGGTGCTCGACCGGCTGATCGAGGAGATGCGTGATGCGTACGATCTGGCGGCCACGCTGGCGCGGCGTTCAGCCCAGGGCCGGATCGCCTTCCTGGTGATCGACACCCTGAAGAGGCTCAGTCCGGAAGGGCTGGCCGAAGGCCGTCGCTATTCCTTCCCGCTCCGCCAGCAGCATATTGCCGATGCGGTCGGGCTCACCACGGTTCACGTCAGCCGCGTGCTGGCACAGCTGCGCGAGACCGGCTTGATGAACGTCGCCGATGGCGCGGTCACGTTTCAGGATCTGCCGGGCTGCGACCGCACCGCCGCGCGCGGTTGACGCACGGCTTTCTGCCGAGTGGAATCACGCGGCTGCTCCGTTTGATCACATCAGGCCGTTGCTCTTCAGGCTCGTGTGCCCGTTCCGGCCGACGATGATGTGGTCGTGCACGGTGATGCCGAGCGGCTTTGCGATCTCCACGATTGTCTTGGTCATGCGGATGTCGGCCTGCGACGGCGTCGGATCGCCGGACGGGTGATTGTGCACCAGGATGATCGCGGTGGCAGATAATTCCAGCGCGCGCTTGATCACCTCGCGCGGATACACCGGGGTGTGATCCACGGTGCCGGTCTGCTGCACCTCGTCGGCGATCAGCTGGTTGCGTTTGTCGAGAAACAGCAGCCTGAACTGCTCCTTGTCGGCGAATGCCATGCTGGTCCGGCAATAGGAGATCACCTCCTGCCACGACGCCAGCGCATGCTTCTGCCGGACCTCGCCCTTGGCGATCCGGTGCGCGGCCGCTGCGATCAGCTTCAGCTGCGTGATCGACGCGTCGCCGATGCCGTCGAACTCGCGCAGGCGCTGCTCCGGCGCGTGAATGACGTCGGCGAACGACCCGAACGTCTTGATCAGCGCCTTGGCCAGCGGCTTGACGTCGCGTCGCGGCAAGGCCGGAAACAGCGCCATCTCCAGGAGCTCGTAGTCGTTGAGCGCATCCGGGCCGGCGCTGTGAAAGCGCTCGCGCAGGCGCTGCCGATGGCCGTGGTAATGCGGCGTCTCGGTCGGCCTGTCATCGGGGGGGAGGGCTTTGTCCGGCATCGGCGCCAGCATGCCGCGGCGTATTGTTTTTGCAACCTCGAAGTGCCGGCATCCGCGCATTGTCGGTCAGGTCGCGCGTCCCGTCAGCACCAGCAGCAGACCGATCACCAGCGCGAACGCCGTGGGAGAGAAGGTCAGCGCGAAGCCGAAGGCGCGGCCCGCCGCCCCCTTGGCATAGCTGAGCCAGAACAGCAGGCGTCCGAGGCCGAACAGCACCACCAGCGTGGTGAGCAGCGGTACGGGATCGTGCAGCGACGCCGCGAGGCCGAGATGCACCGCGATCGCGAGCGCCGCCTGCTCCAGCGTATTCTGCAGGATGGCGTTGCCGCGGCGGACGGCCTCGCTGGCGACGGTCGTCGCTGCGCCGGCGATGTCCTGGCGCGAGAAGAAGCGGAGGCGGGCGACGTTGCCGATCGAGGCGAGCAGCCAGACGATCACGAACAGATCGAGACGCAACGCCACGGCAAGCCGCTCGGCGATCGGCTGCGCCGAGCCCCCGCTTTGCCCTAAGGCGACGCCGATGGCGACGAGGCCCGTCAGCGCGGCCGCGGCCATGCCGGTCGCGACCTGGCGCTGCTCGTGACGAAACGCGGTGTCATCGGCCATCGTGATCGCGATCTCCTGACGAGAGCGTCTCCATTGATCTCGCTCGCTCGGGGCGTCGCGCCGGGAGGCGATCGAGGAAAGCAGCGATAGCCGCGAGCACCGGCTGCTGGTCGCCGGCGAAGATCCAGTGATCGGCACCGTCGAGCTCGACGAATTTGGCGCCCGGGATGTTGCCGGCGAGATGCCGTCCAGCCCCGATCAGCACGGCGCGGTCCTTGCGACGGTGCAGCACCAGCGTCGGCGCCGTCACCTGTCCGAGCAGATGCCGCACGTCCGTGTCCCTCAAGGCCTCGATCAGGCCCCTGATCGCGCCGGGGCTTGAGGCGGCGCGCAGCAGCCCCGCCCACCAGGCACGAGCCTGGGGATCGCCGGCCAGGCTAGGTGCGAAGGTCTCGATCCCGGCGGGGCCGCCCCATCCGGCGACGAGCTGCTGCAGCCACATCCCGTACTGGCTGGCCTGCAGCGCGTGCGGATAGTCCGGTGTCGCGCTGCCCTTGGCCAGCGAGGCGAACAGGATCAGCCCGGCGACCCGCGCGGGGTGGGCGGCGGCAAACGCGATGCAGGCGGGCCCGCCCTCGGAGGCGCCGAGCAGCACGGTGCGCCGGCTGCCGACGGCATCGAGCACGGTGGCGATGTCCTGCGCGGTGGCGTGCAGGTCGGGGCTGAAGCCGACCCGGTCGGACAGTCCGACACCGCGGCGATCGAACAGGATCAGGCGGCCCATGCCAGCGAGCGAGGACAGCAGCGCCCGGCAGCGCGGCTCCTCCCAGACACGCTCGACATGGGAGACGAAGCCGGGCAGCAGCAGAATGTCGACCGGACCGTGGCCATAGGTCTGATAGGCGAGATGGATACCGTCCTTGCCGACATAACGCGTCGGCGGCGCGGCACCGTCCCGCATCGCGGTGCCTTGCTTGATCAGCGCCAATGTGTCTGCTTCCGGCGTTACGCCGAGTTCGTCGTGAAGGCACTTGGTCAGGACCGCCAGATGACGCTCCGCGCCGGCGCGGTCGCCCGCGAGCAGCAAGCTGCGGATCAGCGCGCGGCCATAGACCTCGCTGAGCGGATCGAGCGCGACGAGACGCCGGGCGTGGCTGACGGCCGCGGCATGGTCGCCGGTCGCGCTCGCGTCCTGCACCACCCGCTCCAGCGCCTGCACCACGCGGCCGCGCAGCGCCTCGCGGCGGAAGAACGCCCATTCGTCGAAGGACGGGCAGTCGCCGGGCGTGAAGCCATCGAGGAAATCACCGGTGTAGAGGCCGCATGCGCGGGCGAATTCGCCGCGATCGCAGGCGGCTTCGAACTGCTGGGAATCGACCTCCAGCCCGATCGCCGAAGACCAGCGGATCGTCGCACGGTCCACGATCAAGCAACCATCGCCGAGCACGAGCTGGATCCGATGCAGCAACCGTCGCAACCTCGCACGCGCCACGTCCTCGGAACACTCGGGCCAGAACATCGTGGCGACGATGTCGCGCGCGACGGCGGCCCTCGCCTCGCCGAGGTACACCAGCAGCGCCAATCCCTTGCGGAGCGACAGCGGGCACGGCTCGCGGTCCCGGAGGATCTCCGGAAAGCCCAAGGTGCGGATGCTGTACCGCGGCATCGTGACGAGACCTGCTTTCATGGCGTCGGGGGACGCTCAGGGGACGGTCGCCTGATAGCACTGAGGCTCGATCGCGGCACGCGCTCGGGATCGCTCCCGCCGCACTCATGGCGCGGCCAGCCGCGCAACCGGAGAGCTTCCATGTTCGCACGTCTCCTCATCATGATCTATGCCATTGCCAGCTACGCACTTTTTCTTGTGTCGTTTGCCTGGGCGCTCGGTTTCATCGGCAATTATGGCCAGCTTGCCGCCAAAACGATCGACAGCGGCGGCGCCGCCGGGCCGCTCGCCGAGTCCATCGTCGTCGACGTGCTGCTGCTCGCATTGTTCGCGCTTCAGCACAGCGTGATGGCGCGGCCGGCGTTCAAGCGCTGGTGGACGACCCTCATCCCCGCCGCAACCGAGCGCAGCACCTATGTGCTGCTGTCGAGCCTGGTCCTGTTGCTCCTGCTGTGGCAGTGGCGGCCGATTGCGACGCCGATCTGGCGCGTCGATGGTCTGGCAGGCCAGGTCCTCACCGGCATCCAATGGCTCGGCTGGCTGGTCGCGCTGAGCTCGACCTACATGATCGATCATTTCGGTCTGTTCGGGTTGCGCCAGGGCTTCTTCGCGCTGCGTGGCACGCCGGTGCCGGGGCAGACGTTCAGGACGCCGCTGCTGTACCGCCTGGTCCGGCATCCGCTGATGCTCGGCTTCCTGCTCGCCTTCTGGGCCACGCCGGAGATGAGCGTTGGCCATCTCCTGTTCGCGGCGCTCAGCACCGGCTACATCCTGATCGGCTCGCGCCTCGAGGAACGCGATCTCGTCGCCGAGTTCGGCGAGATCTATGAGCACTATCGCCAGCAGGTTCCCATGCTGCTGCCGCGCCTCGTCGGTGGGCGGCGAAGCGCGGACGCCGGGGCCGAAGCGGAGCGGATCCGCTGACCGCATCTAAGCTGTCGAGGCGCGGGCAGGCTCCGGGCCCATCTCCGCCGGGGTCTGCCCGCCCTTGTCCCCACGCAGATGTGAACGGGCGAAACGGAGCTTCAGGACCCATGTGCAGCTTGAATGCTGCGATGCAAAATCTGGGCTTCACGGCGCCTACGCCGTGTTGCACTGATTGACCGTCCCGCCTGGAGACGCCTGCCTTGACCACCATCACGTCCGATTCCGGCGACTCGCTGTCGTCCTGGATCACCTTGCTGCTCGCCTTCTCCTGCGGGCTGATCGTCGCCAACATCTATTATGCGCAGCCGCTGATCGGCCCGATCAGCGCCGATCTCGGCCTCAATCCGCAACTCGCCGGATTGCTGGTGACGATGAGCCAGATCGGCTACGGCGCCGGTCTCTTGCTGGTCGTCCCGCTCGGCGACCTCATCGAGAACCGCAAGCTGGTCATCGCGACCATCATCGTCGGTGCCGCGGCGCTGGCCTGCGCGGCGCTTTCGACTGTGCCTTCGACCTTTCTGCTGTCGGCGCTGCTGATCGGCTTCGGCTCGGTCGCGGTGCAGATTTTGATCCCCTATGCCGGGCACATGGCGCCGGAGGCGATCCGCGGCCGCACCGTCGGCAACGTCACGACAGGGCTGATGCTCGGCATCATGCTGGCGCGGCCGCTGGCGAGCTTCGTCGCGGCGCATGCCTCCTGGCACCTGATCTACGCGGCCTCGGCGGTGGCCATGCTGACGCTCGCCGTCGTGCTGCGCGTGGCGCTGCCACCGCGCGAGCCGCAGGCGCGGCTGAGCTATGGCCAACTGCTCGGCTCGATGGTGCAGCTCTATCGCGACACCCCGGCGCTGCGCCGCCGCGCGCTGTACCAGGCGGCCCTGTTCAGCTGCTTCAGCGTGTTCTGGACCACCTCGCCGCTGCTGCTCGCGGGGCCCGACTTCCGCTTGTCGCAGACCGGCATCGCGCTGTTTGCGCTCGCCGGTGTTGCCGGTGCGATCATGGCGCCGGTGGCCGGCCGCATCGCCGATCGCGGCTGGACGCGGCCGGCGACGATCGCGTCGATGCTGCTCTGCGCGACCGGCTTTGCCGTGACACTGCTGGCGCCGCTCGGAACCAGCTGGTCGCTGAGCCTGCTGGTCATCGCGGCGATCGCCATCGATTGCGGCGCGCAGCTCAGCCTGATCCTCGGCTATCGCGTGCTGTTCGTGCTCGGCGCCCATCAGCGCAGCCGGCTCAACGGCCTCTACATGACGACGTTCTTCGTCGCCGGCGCCGCAGGCTCCGGCCTCGGCGCCTATGTCTACGCGCATGGCGGCTGGACGCTCGCCGCCGCGCTCGGCACCGCGCTGCCGCTCGCCGCCCTGGCCTATCAGTTCACCGAGCGCGACTGATCAGAACGGGCTGCGCTTCAGCCCGGGCACCAGCGCCGCCAAGCGGTCCTTGATCCAGGGCGCCGGCGGCAGCCTGCCGGTGGGCATCTCGACCGGCTTCGCCGCCTCGCGGCGCACCGCCAGGGTGAGCGTCGCGAGATAACGGTCACGCTCCTCCTTGATAGCGCAGTAGGCGCGATGATCGGGATCGGCATCGGTGGCGACGCGGTCATTGGCGTTGATCACCAGCCGCTGCTTCGGCCGTCCCGTGTAGTCCGGGACGCTGGTGTAGATGAACTCGTTGAGCGCCTCAGGGAAGAAGGTCTGTCCCGTCAGCACGGTGGCGTCGTCGACGAACACTCTGAAATGAATGTGGGTGGCGCGGCCGGCATACCAGCCTGGATAGATGGTGTTGAAGCCCGCCCATCCCGCGGCATCCGCCATCTGCGTGCCGCGCAGATAGGTCTTGCCGCTCTGGTCGAGCTTGTGATTATCGCCCTGGCCCGGATAGCCGGAATAGACGCCACGCGCGTCACAATGCCAGATGTCGACCCGCGCGCCAGAGATCGGCGTACAGGCGCCGGCCTCGATCACGCGCAGGCGCAAGCCGAGCGGCACGCCGGGGCGGCCCTCGGTGATATCAGCGCGCACGAGCTTGGGGTCGAGATAATAGGGACCGGATTCGGACTGCGGCGTGAGGATGCAGGCATCTTCTGCGCCAGCGGCCGGAGCGGGCGTTTCCGACGCCGCGCGTGCCGATGGTGACAGCAGCGCCGCGCTCGCGGAGAGCAGGCCGAGAACGCCACGGCGTGTTGCAATCGTCACGGAAGCCTCCAGCGATCATGCGCGATGGAGGCAGTCGAGCAGCCGCGAATGGCAACAATCGGACGCCGTGCGGCCGCGCGGCGCTGCACGCGCTCACACCTGCGTCAGCGGCTTCTCGCCATGGCGCTCGGACAGGGTGAAGATCTCGACCCCGTCATTGGTGACGCCGACCGAATGCTCGAACTGCGCCGACAGCGAGCGGTCGCGGGTGACCGCGGTCCAGCCATCGGACAGGATCTTCACGTGCGGCTTGCCGAGATTGATCATCGGCTCGATGGTAAAGAACATGCCGGGCTTCAGCAGCACGCCCTCGCCGGGACGGCCGACATGGATGATGTTCGGCTCGTCGTGGAACAGCCGGCCGAGGCCATGGCCGCAGAAGTCGCGCACCACGCTCATGCCCTGCGGCTCGACGAAGCTCTGGATGGCGTGGCCGATATCGCCCGTGGTTGCGCCGGGCTTCACCGCGGCGATGCCGCGCATCATCGATTCATAGGTCACCTCGATCAGCCGCTCGGCCTTGCGCGAGATCGGCCCGATCGCATACATCCGGCTCGAATCGCCATACCAGCCGTCGACGATGAAGGTGACGTCGACATTGATGATGTCGCCTTCCTTCAGCGGCCGGTCGTTCGGCATGCCGTGACAGACCACGTGATTGATCGAGGTGCAGGTCGAGTAGCGGTAGCCGCGATACATCAAGGTTGCCGGATAGGCGCCATGGCTGAAGGCGAAGTCGCGCACGACGTCGTCAATCCGCGAGGTCGGCACGCCCGGCTTGACGATGTCGGTGAGCGCATCGAGGCACTTCGACACCAGCGCGCCGGCCTTGCGCATGCCGGCGAACCCGCTCGGACCGTGCAGCTTGATCTGGCCGTTCTTGCGCGCAGCGGTGTCGGTGGCTTCGATATAGCTCATGGACCTGGTTCGTTCTCGGACATGTCGTGAGGTGATCGCCTAATTTAATGATCCTGCCCCCCGGTGCAAGCCGGGTCTGCACGGCGGGTCGGGCCGTGGCTGGCGCCGCATGCACGGTCGATTCTCGCCCCCGCTTGCGGGGGAGGGCTAGGGAGGGGGCCACTCCGGCGGCAGTGCATGTGGCGCCCCCTCTCCAACTCTCCCCCGCAAGCGGGGGGATAGGGCGTCGCGGAATGCGGAGCGGCTTGATGAACTCAAACGCTTGAGGAGTGAGCCGATGCCACGGGGGATAGGGAAAAGTCGGCGTCCTCAGGCCGTCGGAACCTCGACGGTGGTTTCGACCGGCAATGCGCCGCCGCGCACGCGCAGTTCGCGCACCGGATAAGGGACGCGAATGCCTTCGCGCTTGAAAGCATCCCACAGCGCCAGCATCACCTCGCTCTTGACGCTGTCCATGTAGCTGGGGTCGGCGATCCAGCAGGTCAGCGAGAACTTCATGCCGGCCTCGGTGAACTCGGTCAGCAGGCAGTTCGGCGCCTTGGACTTCAGCGTGCGGGGCATCTCGGCCGCGATGTCGGTGGCGAGCTTGACGACGATCCGGGGATCGGCGTCGTAGTTGGTGCCGAAATTGACCTTCACCAGCGTGTTCTTGTCGGTGTAGGTCCAGTTGGTGACCTTCTGCGTGACGAGGTCCTCGTTCGGGATCAGGAACTCGCGGCCGTCGCCGGCGGCGACCGAGATGTAGCGCGTGTTCATCGCGCTGATTCGTCCCGAGCTGTCGCCGATGGTGACGAGGTCGCCGGGCTTCACCGACTTGTCGGCGAGCAGGATGATGCCGGCGACGAAGTTGGCGACAATGCGTTGCAAGCCCAGACCGATACCGACACCGGCGGCGCCGGAGAAGATGGCGAGCGCCGAGAGGTTGATGCCGACCGCGCTGATTGCGATCGCCACGCCGAGGATCATCAGGCCCATCCGGACCATCTTGATCAGCAGCACCTGGATCGACGGCGTCAGGTCGGTCGAGCGCGTGATCCGGCTCTCGACGAAATTGCTGGCGATGTTGGTCAGCCAGAGCACGGCCAACAGCAGCACGCCAAGCTTGATGACCAGCAGCGGCGTCAACCTGAGCCCGCCGAGCACGACCGAGACAGAGTCGAGCGCGTCGACGACGTTGTCGAGCTGGCCGATGATGCTGAGCGCCGCCACCAGCCAGGCCGAGATCGACACGATCTGCACGATGAAGGTGCTGCGGATCACAGAGGTGATCAGCCGGATGACAAGCCAGGCCAGCGCCAGCTTGAGCGCAACCGCGAGCAGATAGGAGCGGCTCGGCCAGGTCCACAGCACCATGCCGGTGCGCGCGATCCGCATCAGGATGACGAACACGACGGTGGTGACGCTCTCCAGCAGCACGCGCAGCAGCTGCCGCAGCGGACCCGGCCAGCCCATCGCCAGCGAGGTCACGTCGATACGCGCGCGCACCGCGGCGCTCGCCGCGAACGCGATCCCGGCGCCGCTCAGCACCAATCCGAGCTGAAGATAGAACCAGGGTGAGGTGACCTCGGCGCCGATCGATCGGGCAACAGTCTGGAGGAATTCGAGAACGTCTTTCAAATCGAGTAGATCGAGGTCCATCAGAGGGGTCTCGGCGAGGAACAGGGGCGCGGGGCTGACCGACGCGTCGGATTTAGCGCGTTTTCGTGATGTGGTTTTGCCGCGAAATATACCCCGAACACGGGCAAGGGTGGAAAAATGGGCATATCGCCGCGATATGAGCAAATCCGGTTGGCGTGCAAGTGTGGCGACGATAAGGATGTAAAACTCGGATCCATCAACGTTTTTTCATGACATCCCTCGACGCCGTCAGCATTGCCATTCTCCTTGGCGCGGTCCTGGTCATGGCTGGGATCCTGTCCAGCCTGCTGGCGCTGCGCTTCGGCGCGCCGCTGCTGCTGGTGTTCCTGGTGATCGGCATGCTGGCGGGTGATTCCGGCCCTGGTCATATCGAATTTCAGGACGTCCGCACCACCTATCTGGTCGGCTCGGTCGCTCTGGCGCTGATTCTGTTCGACGGCGGCCTGCGCACGCGCTTTCAGAGCATCCGCACCGTGCTGGCGCCGTCGATGGTGCTCGCCACCATCGGCGTGCTGTTGACGGCGTTCATCACCGCGCCGGTGGCGAAATACGCGCTCGACCTCGACTGGACCGAGGCGATGCTGGTCGGCGCCGTCATCGCCTCGACAGACGCGGCCGCCGTGTTTCTGCTGGTGCATGCGCAGGGCCTGCGCCTGCGGCCGCGCGTCGGCGCGACGCTGGAAGCGGAATCCGGCAGCAATGATCCGTTCGCGGTGTTCCTGACCCTGATGCTGGTCGAGCTGATCTCGGTCGGCCACGGCAGCATCGGCCATTTCCTGTTCGAGCTGGTGCGGGAGGCCGTGCTCGGCGCCCTGTTCGGCATCGTCGGCGGCCGTCTCGTGGTGATCGGTCTCAACAAGGTCGCGCTGCCGCAGGGCCTGCACGCGCCCTTCGTCACGACGGCGGCGCTCGTCATCTTCGGCGCGGCGCAGATCGCGCATGGCTCCGGCTTCCTCGCCGTCTATCTCGCCGGCATCATCATCGGCAACCGGCCGACGCGCGCACATAATTCGGTGGTCGCCTTTCTCGACGCCGCCACCTGGCTTGCGCAGATCGTGATGTTCGTGCTGCTCGGGCTGCTCGTGTCGCCGCAGCGGCTGCTCGACAGCCTCCTGCCGGCGATTGCGGTGGCGCTGGTGCTGATGCTGGTCGCGCGCCCCGCCGCGGTGTTTCTCTGCCTGCATCCGTTCCGGTTCAACTGGCGGGAGAAGGCGTTCATCGCCTGGACCGGCCTGCGCGGCGCGGTGGCGATCTTCCTGGCGTCGATCCCGATGCTGGTCGGATTGTCCAAGGCCTATCTCTATTTCGACGTCGCCTTCGTCGTCGTCATCATCTCACTGCTGGCGCAGGGCTGGACGCTCGGCGTCGCCGCCCGCAAGCTGCACGTGGCGCTGCCGCGCACCGACCGCGGGCCCCGCCGCGTCGAGCTCGATCTGCCCGGCCAGCTCGAGCAGCAGCTGGTCGGCTACTCGGTCCGCTCCAAGAGTCTGTACTATCGCCGGGGCCTGATCCCGTCATGGTCCAAGCCGACGCTGGTGATCCGCAACCAGCAGATCCTGTCGCCTAACGAGGCCGAGCCGATCGCGCCGGGGGATTACCTCTATCTGCTGGCGCCGCCTGAAAAGGCCGAGTCGCTCGACCGCTTCTTCGTCGACATGCCGCCGTCGTCGTCGCCCGATCCGCATCTGCTCGGCGACTTCATGGTGTCGGCCGAGCACACGCTCGACGAAGTCGCCGGCATCTACGGCGTCAAGCTCGGCGAGGGCGAGGACAAGCTGACCTTGGCGGATTACTTCGACATCCATCTCGACAACGCGCCGAAGGAAGGCTCCACCGTCGCGCTCGACACCATCGTGCTGGTCGCCCGCTCGATCTCCGGCGGCCGCGTCAACGTCGTCGGCCTGCGCCTGCCCGAGGACGAGGAGCCGCAGCCGGTGCTGACACGCAAGGAGCAGGTGAGACGCAAGCTCGCGGATGTGTGGGCGACGGTGGTAGGGGTGTGAAGACTGCAGTCTCGAGCTAATTCGCTTTTGGATCTACGTCTGCAAAGATTGCGACGATGTCCTGCCGCGCGTCGATGACACGGACGATCTGCGGCCCTTCCTTTGCGACGCGGTAGAACACGACCTGGGCGCCGACGGGTATCGAACGAAGACCTGGTCGCAACTCGCTGCGAGACCGACCCGCATGTGGGAACTCGATCAGCACCGTGACGGCGCGCTACACATCACGAAGAATTCGGTCGGCGATTGCTGGTCCGGCGGTGTCCGCTAGATACTCCCAAAGACGATCGAGATCGCTGATGGCTTCCGGTGACCACAGCGCTGCACGTTCACCCGCGGACATGTCCAGCGTTTTTCCGCTTGATCAACTCTTCGATATCCAGCGTCTGACCCTGGCCGGCATCGAGAGACTCCACGCCTTGGTCAAGCATGTTACGAAGCGACTGAAGCTTCTGAACATGCGCAATCAGCTCGCGGCTGATTTGCTCCTGATCCGCCGCCGGTAGCTGCTCGAGTGCGGAGATTGCGTATTCGAGTGCCTTGATCATGGGCGAGATCATAGCAAATCTCCGGCAAACGCGCACCCGTCAATTGCGACCTGAGGGTTACTCGCAAGGCTCATTCCGCCGGCAGGATCGCGACCGAGATCGCCGCCTCCGGTGCGCCGCTGATCTGCAGCACGAACGGCTGCGCGCCGAGCTCGTACTTCACGGTCTTGCGGATGCCGTCGCAATCGGTGGCGCCGCTGAAGGCGACCGGCTTGAGGGTCTTGCCATCCTGCATGACGTCGATCCAGGCGGCGGCCGACAGGCTCACAGTGTAGATGCCCGGCTTGGGAGCGGTGGTCGTCCGCGTGAAGCCGGCGAAGCTGCCGTCCTTCGGCGCGCGCTCCGGGGTGGCCGGCAGCCTGGCATCGGCGAGCGGGCGCAGCGTGAGCAACACGCCCGTCGCCGGCAGCGCCGCGATCTCGGCGCCCGACTCCAGATTCTGGCGATCGGCTGCGGTCAACGCCGCGCGCTCGCGCGCGATGTCCCATTTGAACTTGTCGCAGCCGCTCGGCTCGGCGGCGCGGCAGGTGGCGCTGGCGGCAAGGCTCAGGAGCAGGGCGGTGGCAGCGCGGCGGATCAGGGTCATGACGGACTCAGAGGAGTGGACAGCCCAGCGCAATGCGCCGCGCCCAGGATCGTTGTCTGAAAGAGTGGGACCGTCATCCCGTTCGAGTGCCGCGCTTACGGCGCGAGCCCGGACATCCTAGCGCATGTCGGCGCCGCCGCGAAACGCGATCGCGTCAGAGCTTGCGCCTCAATTCTTGGCATCCGGCGCGTGCAGTACCGCGCGGCAGGCCGGTGGCAGCTGCGCCATGGTGATCGGCTGCGGCGGCTTCGGCGGCTCCTTCGGCGGCGGCGGATGCAGCACCGCGTCGGAGAACCAGTAGTCGAGGTCGCCGCAGCCGTCGCCGCCCTCCTGGTCGGTCTGGCCGTGACAATCGGGATTGCCGGGCGGACACATCATGCGGATGTGGAAGTGGTAGTCATGACCCCACCACGGCCGCACCTTCGTCAGCCAGCCGCGATCGCCCTTGGCGTCGCGGCACAGCGCCTTCTTGATCGCGGCGTTGACGAAGATGCGTTGCACCGACGGCTCCCTGGCCGCGGCGCGGATCACGGCGAGATGTCCCGGCGTAAACACGCGCGGGTCGACGTCGAGGCGGTCGGGCCGGACCATCATCACGGCCGACATGTCCTCGCGCTCGTTGCGTGACAGCCGGTGCTCGGGCATCGGCGTCAGCCAGATGTCTGCGTCGAGCCCGATCTGGTGGCTGGCATGACCGCTCAGCGCCGGTCCGCCGCGCGGCTGGCCGATGTCGCCGACCAGGATGCCGGGCCAGCCGGCGTCCTTGTGCGCCCGGGCGGCGAGTCGCTTGAGCAGCGCGATCAGCAGCGGATGGCCGAAATTGCGGTTCCTGGACAGCCGCATCACCTGCCAGTCGTCGCCATTGATCGGCATCCGCTCGGCGCCGGCGATGCAACCGCGGTTATAGGTGCCGATGACCTTGGTCGGCTGCGCCGAGGGCAGGACCCGGCGAGCGAACAACTCCTTGGCCGGGGTGTCGGGAGCATCCGGATGGGCCAACGGCGGCAGGGCCTGCGGCTCGACGCTCCCTTTGTCCTGCGCATGCGCCGGTGCCATGGCGGCGACGAGGGCCGAACTCATGACGGCGATCAGAATCAGGCGGACGTGCATGACACCAGTCTAGCCGTTGTACGCGTGCAAAGGAGGACGATCTTAAGCAGCGAGTAACCCTGCGTGCGGATTGGTGGAACCCGCCCAACACCGATCAAATGCACGATGTCGTGCGACAGATGAACGTCATCGCTCCGTAAATACACGGAATGCGTGTCATGTTTGTAGCAGCCAGCGGACCGAGCTTACCGAAGGTTGTGCCGACATGTTTGATTAAGCATGTTCGACGATGATTCCTCGCCTAAAACGAGAATCGACGCCGAATCTCGCTCAATGAGAGATGGTATCACTCTACATCGAGATACCATTTTTTCAGAAACTTGGCCGAAAACGCGACGCGTGAGGAGAGTGAGGCGTGTGATGCGGCCTGTGCGGCCAATAAAGCCCAAAACGCTGAAGCGCGCGCCCCGCGCCAGTGCATCCCGTCCGGTGAGGCCGAGCCCGAAGCTGGGGCGGCGCAACCTGGAGGATACGGCCGCGGCCGACCAGATCGCTGGCACCCGGGCCGAGGCGGAGGCTGCCATCGCGGAGGCGAGGAAGGCGCATGACCGCCTGATGGAGGCGATCGACATCCTCCCCGAGGGGATCGTCTTTCTCGATTCCGACGGCCGTTACATTCTCTGGAACAAGAAATACGCCGAGATCTACAATCGCAGCTCCGATCTGTTCGAGTCCGGCGCGCGGCTGCAGGACACGATCCGCGTCGGCGTCGCGCGCGGCGACTATCCGGAAGCCGCGGGCCGCGAGGACGCGTGGATCACCGAGCGGCTGGAGAAGCTGTTCCATCCGAGCGGCCGGCACGAACAGAAGCTCTCCGACGGCCGCACCATCCTGATCGAGGAGCGCCTCACCGGCGACGGCGGCATCATCGGTCTGCGCGTCGACATCACTGAGCTCAAGCAGCGCGAGGAATCGTTCCGGCTTCTGTTTGACGGCAACCCTGTCCCGATGATCGTCTGCGCGCGTGACGACGGCCGCGTGCTTGGCGTCAACGAGGCCGCGGCCCAGCACTACGGCTACAGCCGCGCGGCGTTCGAGCAGCTCAGCATCCGCAATCTGCAGGCCTACGAGAGCGAGACGCCCTGGGCCAGCGAGCAGTCCGGCGAGGAGCAGGCGGCGCGCACCTGGAAGCATGTCCGCGCCGACGGCGCGCTGATCGATCTCGCAATCTATTCCCGCCACCTCGTCCACAACGATCAGCCGGCGGTGCTGCTGGCGCTGATGGACATTACCGAGCGCAAGCGCGCCGAGGCGCGACTGGCCTTCCTCGCCCAGCACGATGCACTGACCGGGCTGCCGAGCCGCAACCTGCTGCGTCAGCAGATCGACGACAAGCTGATCCAGATGCGGCGCGGCTCGGAGAAGATGGCCGTGCTGGTGCTCGGCCTCGACAATTTCAAGTCGATCAACGACACCTTGGGTCATGCTATCGGCGACCGGCTGCTGCGCGGTGTCGGCAAGCGGCTGCGCTCGATCCTGCGCCAGGAGGACATCGTGGCGCGGCTGAACTCGGACGAGTTCGCGGTCGTGCAGGGCGGACTGGCGCGGCCGGAAGATGCCGCGCAGCTCTGCCGCCGCCTGCTGCAGGCACTCGCCGATCCCTATCTGATCGACGGCAGCTCGGTGACGATCGGCGCGACGATCGGCATCGCGATGGCGCCAAATGATGGGGACGATGCCGAGAAGCTCCTGAAGAACGCCGACATGGCGCTGTCGCGCGCCAAGACGGAGACGCGCGGCACCTTCAGCTATTTCGAGACCGGCATGGATGCGCGGGCGCAGAGCCGGCGCAAGATCGAGATCGAGCTGCGCGATGCGATCCAGCGCGACCTGCTGCAGCCGCACTATCAGCCGCTGATCGATCTTTCGACCGGCCGCATCACCGGCTTCGAGGCGCTGGTGCGCTGGCCGCATCCGGAGCGCGGCATGATCCCGCCGTCGGAGTTCATTCCGATCGCCGAGGAGACCGGGCTGATCTCCGGGCTCGGCCGCTCGATGCTGCGCCAGGCCTGCAGCGATGCGGCGAAATGGCCCGACGAGGTGCGCGTGGCCGTGAACATGTCGCCGCTGCAATTCCGCGTCGGCAACGTGCTGTCGCTGGTGATGGATGCGCTCAAGCAGTCCGGCCTGCCGGCGAGCCGGCTCGAGCTCGAGATCACCGAGACCTTGGTGCTAGAGAAGAGCGGCCAGGTGCTGGCGACACTGCATGCGCTGCGGGCGCTCGGCGTGCGCATCTCGATGGACGATTTCGGCACCGGCTATTCCAGCCTGAGCTATCTGCGCAGCTTCCCGTTCGACAAGATCAAGGTCGACCAGTCCTTCATCCGCGACCTCGCCGCCAACCGCGAGGCGCAGGCGATCGTCCGCTCGATCGTCAGCCTCGGCAAGGGCCTCGGCGTCACCATCACCGCGGAGGGCGTCGAGACCGAGGCCGAGCTGCGCTGCCTGCGCGCCGAAGGTTGCCACGAGGCGCAGGGCTATCTGTTCAGCCGCCCGCGGCCGAACGCCGAGATCGTCGGCCTTTTGCTGGCGCAGCGGGATGCGTCGGGTGGACCGTCATCGGGCAAGGCGATGGTGGCTTAGTCACAGCTTTAGCCGCGATCCCGCCCGAAAACTTCAGCTTGTGGTTGGCTCTCTCCGCGTCGTCATGGCCGGGCTTGTCCCGGCCATCCACGTCGAGCCGCGCCTGGAGGACGACGTGGATGCGCTGGACGAGCCCGGGCATGACGAGTAACTAATTGGCAGTTCGCTTGTTGCGCTCACTTGTCGTGTTTTGGTCGATCGCCGACATCAGGGCATGCTGCTTCTGAACCGCGCGCGATACGCGGCCGGCGATGTGCCGACGCTGCGGCGGAAAGCGACGCGGAAGGTTTCGAGCGACTGATAGCCGCATTGCGCCGAGACGTCGGCAAGCGAGAGCACCCCGCTCTCGAGCAGCTCCCGCGCGCGCGACATGCGCTCCTGCTGCAGCCAGGCGGCGGGGCCGGCACCCGTGCTCTCGTTGAAGCGCCGCAGGAAGGTGCGCTCGCTCATGCCTGCCCGCTTGGCCATGGCGCTGATCGCGATCGGTTGCGACAGCCTTGTGCGCGCCCAGTCCATCACATCGCCGATCGTGCGTCCGGGGCGCGCCTGGATCGGCGCGGCGACGTATTGCGCCTGTCCGCCGTCGCGATGCGGCGGCATCACCAGGCGCCGCGCCACGCTGTTGGCGATCTTGGCTCCGAAGTCGCGCCGTACGAGGTGCAGGCAGGCGTCGATGCCGGCGGCGCTGCCGGCCGAGGTGATGACGTCGCCCTCGTCGACATAGAGCGTGTCCTCTTCGATCTGAATACCCGGATAAAGCCGCTTCAGGTCGGGCATGTGCCGCCAGTGCGTGGTCGCGCGCCTGCCGTCGAGCAGCCCGGCCGCCGCCAGCACGAACACGCCCGAGCAGATCGACAGGCAGCGGGCGCCGCGCGCGGAGGCTTGCGCGATGGCGCGCAGCAGCCGTTCCGGCGGCCGCTCGTTGCGGTCGCGCCATCCGGGCACGATGATCGTGCGTGCCTCCTTCAGCCGGGTCAGCGGCGCGCCGGCCTCGACGACGATGCCGCCGATCGCCCGCGACCGCCGCCCCTCTGCGGAGACGACCTTGAACCGATACCAGGGGAAATCGAACTCCGGCCGCGGCAGCCCGAACACTTCCACGGCGATGCCGAACTCGAAGGTGCACAGCCCGTCATAGGTGATGACGGCGACGAGGCCGGGATCCGGATCGGGTTTACGTGCAGGACGTGGCATTGGCGGAAACTTACCGGACTTTGTCGGATCCGTCACTTGGGTCGCGGGCGGTTGCGCGCGAGGTTGGAGCCGCTCATGCAACGTCGCTGGAGAGACCATGACCACCCATGTCACCGAGGTGCCCGCAGCGCCATCAGCGCAGGCGCTTGCCCATTTCGAGGCGATGCTGGCGTACGAGACCGATTGCTGGGACGTGCACCAAAGCCTGCGCGCCACCGCGCCGGATTTCATTCTGGTGGACGTCCGCGGCGAGCCCTCCTTCGCCAAGGGCCACATCGCCGGCGCGATCAACATTCCGCACCGGACCATGACCGCGGAGCGGATGGCTGCATATCCGCGCGACACGACCTTCGTGGTGTATTGCGCTGGCCCGCACTGCAACGGCGCCAACCGCGCCGCCATCCGCCTCGCGCGGCTCGGGCGCCCCGTCAAAATGATGATCGGCGGCATCGCCGGCTGGCTCGACGAGGGCTTTGCGCTGACGACGGGTGACTGAACGTGAGAGCCCGGCTCTTGCATCATTAAAAGTGTCGTCCCGGCCTTGAGCCGGGACCCATAAACACCGACGGCCGAATTTAGAGCGACCTGGAGCTACAGCCGTGCTTCACCTCAGGCGGCGCGGTGTATGGGTCCCGGCTCAAGGCCGGGACGACGGCGGAGTGTTTGGCGAGCAGCGTTGGCACCGATCGCTACGCCGCCTGGCGCAGGCCGGCCAGAAACGTGTCGACGCTCTTGAACAGCTCGCTGGCCTGCTTGCCGAGGTCGCGTGTCGCCACCATCACGTGATCGGCGAGCTGGCGCGACTGTTCGGCGGCGTCGCTGGCGCCGACCACGTTCTGCGACACCTCCGACGTGCCCGAGGCGGCCTGCTGGACGCTGCGCGCGATCTCGCGGGTCGCCGAGCCCTGCTGCTCGACGGCGGCGGCGATGGTCGCGGCGATGCCGCTGATCTCCTGGATCGTGGTACTGATGCCGCCGATCGCGGTGACGCAGTCGGAGGTCGCGGCCTGGATCGAGGTGACCTGTCCCGCGATCTCCTCGGTGGCCTTCGCGGTCTGCCCGGCGAGTTCCTTGACCTCGGCGGCGACCACCGCGAAGCCGCGGCCGGCCTCGCCGGCGCGCGCCGCCTCGATCGTGGCGTTCAGCGCCAGCAGGTTGGTCTGGCTGGCGATCGCGTCGATCAGGCGCAGCACGTCGCCGATCTTCTCGGCGGCGGCGGCGAGGCTGCCGACCATTTCGGTGGTCTGCCGCGCCTTGACCACGGCGCCATCGGCCACCTTGCTCGAATGCGCGACCTGTCGGCCGATCTCGGTCACCGAAGAAGCGAGTTCCTCTGACGCCGCGGCCACCGTCGAGACGCCGCTCGAGGCCTCCTCCGACGCAGCCGCCGCGGCAGCCGTGCGCTGCGAGGTGCCGTTGACGCTGATCGTGATCTCTTCAACGACGCGCTCCATGTCGGCGGTCGCCTTGGCCACCGCTGACACCACGCCCTTGACGTCGGCCTCGAAGCGGTCGGCCATCTGCCGCTGCAGCGCCTGCTTGTCGCGCTCGGCCTGCTTCTGGTTGGCCTCCTGCGCGTCGCGCAGGCTCGCAGTCTCGATCATGTTGCGGCGAAACACGTCGACCGCCTGCGCCATGGTGCCGAGCTCGTCCTTGCGTTCGCCGCCGGGGATCGCGACCCCGGTGTCGCCGCTCGACAGCCGGTGCATCACGGCGGTGATCGCGGCCAGCGGGCGCGAGATGCCGCGGGCGACGAGCAGCGCGACGATGACGGCAAGCAGCAGGATCACCAGCGTGCCTGCGATCAGCTGCTGCTGCGCGCTGGCGGCCGCGGCCTCGTAGGCGGTGGTGTCCTTGATCAGCTCGAGCACGGCAACGGGATCGCCGGCATAGTTCTTGATCTGGCCAACGAACAATGCTGCGGGCCGCCCGTTCAGGGTTGCGTCGCGCTGCAGTTGGTTGCCCTTGAACACCGCGAGCACTTCCTCCGGCGTGGCGACGACATCGTCGCCGAACGTCGAGGACAGCCGCTTAGGCTGGCCGTCATTGATCCAATAGACCGCGAGATCGATGCCGAAGCGCTGCTTGGCGCGGTCGACGAACTCCTTGCCGAAGGCAGCGCCGACATCGACGGTGGCGATCACCTTGCCGTCGCGCACGATCGGCGTCATGCCGAAGATGCCGAGCGACAGCCGGCTCTGCTCGACGCCGGCGATCTGTTTCCCGGTCTGGTTGGCCTGCACGACGGTGAGGCGGCGCTTCGAGGTGTCGTCGCCGAACACCTTCGGCTCATGCACGCGGTAGAAGTTGGTCGCCGGCGGCGCCCACACGTTGACCAGCGGAATGCCCTGCGCCTTCAGCGAGGTCATGGCGCCGCCGAGCAGGGCGCCCAGCGCATCGCGGTCGCCCTTGAGATAGGCGTCGGCGACCGGCGGCAGCGCCGCCAAAGTCGAACTCACCGCCAGCGCCGCGCGGCCCTCATAGTCGATGCCGGCCGAGACGCTGTCGAACTGCAGCTTGAGCTGCTGCTCCAGAGCGAGGCGGGTCAGCGCGCGCTGCTGGATGACGGAAAAGGTACCGAGCACGGCGCAGGCGATGGCGACCGTGAGCGACAGCGCAATGATGAGGCGGGCGGAGATCGATTGAAGGCGGGACATTCCGGGCATTCCTTGCTGTGCAGCAAGGTCCCAGAATACCGTTAAGGAAAAGATACCGTGGTTTTACGGGAATCTGGATTGATCGATGAATGCGTGATGCATGTCCCGTCGAGAATGACCTCGAAACCGCCTGAGACTGTTTCGATCCGTTGACTCCCGCACAGGTCGAAGTTAGTGCAGCGGCGGGGTTCCGGGTTTTTACGGGTCTGGGGGCGGGCCATGCTGTCATACTGTCTGCCGATGCGGAAGCGTCGGCCAATCATGTTCGCCGCCATGCTGGTGGGCGCGACATTATCAGGCTGCGCCGGACAAGGCGGCAGTTCGTTCCAGCAGGGGGCGGGCTCGAACGCCGCTCCCGTCTCCGACCCGATTGACGACGAAATCGCGCGCGTCGAAGCCCGCGAGAAGGCGCTGAGCCCCGCTTATCTGCAGCGCCGACGCCAGGCCATCGCGGAGATGCTCGAGAACAACCCGGGGTTCGGCGCGGCGCTTCGCGTCCCGCTCACGGGCCCGCTCATCGCCGGTCCCAAGGTGATGCGCGTGCGGACCTGGACCAGCCTGATATCGTCGACCATCACTGTCCGCACCGTGTATTGCGTCAAGGCCCTGCTGGATTCTCCATTGGAGCTGTACGCGCTGGGCTCCGCCTACGTTGAAGTCGAGCCGGGAGATCAGGGAACTGAACGGCTGCACGGCGGCGTCTTCCGCGGGAACTTCGGGACCGATCGCGGTCCTCTCGCCTGCTACAAGGCGGCCTATGCGCCGTTCCCCGAACTCGAGCAGGTGCGCGCGCAGAAACGTCAGGCGCTGGGCAAGACCTCCTGATAGCGCCGGCTGCGTCGACCTTGCAGATCTGAACGAGCGCGCCCCGCCCGACGGCCTCAGCTGTCCACCTTGAGCGCGGCGATGAAGGCTTCCTGCGGGATGTCGACCTTGCCGAACTGCCGCATCTTCTTCTTGCCTTCCTTCTGCTTCTCCAGAAGCTTGCGCTTGCGCGTGATGTCGCCGCCGTAGCACTTCGCGGTGACATCCTTGCGCAGCGCGCGCACGGTCTCGCGCGCGATCACCTTGCCGCCGATCGCCGCCTGGATCGGGATCTGGAACATGTGCGGCGGGATCAGGTCCTTCATCTTCTCGACCATGGCGCGGCCGCGGCCCTCGGCGCGGGTCCGGTGAACCAGCATCGACAGCGCGTCGACCGGCTCGTTGTTGACGAGGATCTGCATCTTCACGAGGTCGGCCGGCTTGTAGTCGGTCAGATGATAGTCGAACGAGGCGTAACCCTTGGAGACCGACTTCAGCCGGTCGTAGAAGTCGAACACCACCTCGTTGAGCGGCAAATCGTATTTGACCATCGCGCGGCTGCCCACATAGGTGAGCTCCTTCTGATTGCCGCGGCGGTCCTGGCAGAGCTTGAGCACGCTGCCGAGATATTCGTCCGGCGTCAGGATGGTGGCCTCGATCCACGGCTCCTGGATCTCGGCGATCTTGACCACGTCCGGCATGTCGACCGGATTGTGGATCTCGATCTCCTCGCCGTCGGTCAGCTTCATCTTGTAGATGACGGATGGCGCGGTCGCGATCAGGTTGAGATCGAATTCGCGGGACAGCCTCTCCTGGATGATCTCCAGATGCAGCAGGCCGAGGAAGCCGCAGCGGAAGCCGAAGCCGAGCGCGGCGGAGGTCTCCATCTCGAACGAGAAGCTGGCGTCGTTGAGCCGGAGCTTGCCCATCGCCGCGCGCAGCGTTTCGAAATCGTCGGCGTCGACCGGGAACAGGCCGCAGAACACGACCGGAATCGCCGGTTTGAAGCCCGGCAGCATCTCGGACACCGGCTTGCGGTCGTCGGTGATGGTGTCGCCGACGCGGGTATCGGCGACTTCCTTGATCGCCGCGGTGATGAAGCCGACCTCGCCGGGGCCGAGCTCGTCGACCTGCTGCATCTTCGGCGTGAAGAAGCCGACGCGCTCGACGTCATAGGCCGCGCCGGTGCCCATCATGCGGATGCGCTGGCCCTTCTTCATCACACCGTCGACGATGCGCACGAGCACGACGACGCCGAGATAGACGTCGTACCAGCTGTCGACCAGCAGCGCCTTCAGCGTCGCCTCGCGGTCGCCCTTCGGCGGCGGCAGGCGGGTGACGATGGCTTCCAGCACATCGGGAATGCCGAGGCCCGTCTTGGCCGAGATCATGACAGCGTCGGAAGCGTCGATGCCGATGACGTCCTCGATCTGCTGCTTGATCTTGTCCGGCTCGGCGGCCGGCAGGTCGATCTTGTTGAGGACCGGGACGATCTCGTGGTTGTTGTCGAGCGCCTGGTAGACGTTGGCGAGCGTCTGGGCCTCGACGCCCTGGCTGGCATCGACCACCAGCAGCGAGCCTTCGCAGGCCGCCAGCGACCGCGACACCTCGTAGGCGAAGTCGACGTGGCCGGGCGTGTCCATCAGGTTGAAGATGTAATCCTTGCCGTCCTTGGCGCGGTATTGCAGGCGCACGGTCTGCGCCTTGATGGTGATGCCGCGCTCGCGCTCGATGTCCATCGAATCGAGCACCTGCTCCTTGCCCGCCATCTCGCGGTCCGACAGGCCGCCGGTCATCTGGATCAGGCGGTCGGCGAGCGTGGACTTTCCATGGTCGATATGGGCGACGATGGAGAAGTTGCGGATGTTGGGAATGGGGACGGTCGTCATGGGTCGCGCAAATAGCATCACAGCACCCTGACCAGCAACCATATTGCTGAATTTCCAGGGCCTTTCTTCACGCCAAGCTGATTCCCCGAGGCGCGAAAACAGGCTACCGAGGGCTGATGTCGAGTACCTCCCTGCCGCACCCCGCGGCCCGCCCGCGCCACCGCCTCGGACCGCAGCGTCTGGCCGCCTGGCTGGTCGCGCACGCCACCGCGCCGGCGACGTCGATCTGGGCCGTGATTGCCTTCGCGCTCGTCCACGCCGTGCTGTGGACCGCGATCCTGACCCGTCTGAAGGCGGCCCAGGACATCCATATGGATGTCGCCGAGGCCTATGCCTGGGGCAGCCGCTTCCTGCTCGGCTATGGCAAGCATCCGCCGCTGTCCGGCTGGCTCGCCGGGCTGTGGTTCTCGGTGTTTCCGGTCAAGGATTGGGCGACCTATGCGCTGGCGATGGCCGTCAACGGCAGCGGCCTGGTCGTGATCTGGCTCGCCAGCCTGAAGGTGGTCGACCGCCGCCGGGCGTTCTTCGTTGTGGTGATGGTCGCGCTGTACCCGATCTTCAATTTCAAGGGATTCAAGTACAACCCCGACCTGCTGCAGCTTCTCACTCTGCCGCTGCTGATGCTGGCCTATCTTCATGCCTTCGAAAAGCGCAGCGTCGCGTCCGGCATCTGGCTGGGGCTGGCCGGCGCCGCGGCGCTGATGACCAAATATTGGGTGCTGACCATGATCGGCGCCATCGGCCTCGCGGCGCTGCTGCATCCCGAGCGGCTGCGCTTCCTGGCCTCGCCGGCGCCCTGGGTCGCAATCGTCACGATGATCGTCGCGATGATTCCGCATCTGGTCTGGCTGTGGCGGGCGGATTTCGTCGCCATCACCTATGCCGGCGACGTCTACACGCTGTCGGATCGCGGCCGCGCGGCCGCGCTGGCCGGCGGCTATATCGGCCACAATCTGGCGCTGCTCGCGCTGCCGGTGGCGCTGGCCGCGCTGGTGCTCGCCTGGCCGCCGCGCTTCGTGTTCGACAACTGGCGGCGCGGGCCGAATCCCGGCGTCAATGTTGGACAGGCCATCAATGTCTGGCTGGTGCAGGCGATCGTCGCAATCGGGCCGCCGCTCGGCGGCCTCGCCTTCACGATCTACATGAAGACCGATTGGGGCATCTCGCTCTTCTTCCAGGTGCCGCTGGCGCTGGTGGCGATCCCCGCGCTCCGGCTGCGGCGGATCATGCTGCATCGTCTCACCGCGGTCTGGCTGGTGCTGTCGTTGCTGACGCTGGCCGCCTCGCCCTGGATCGCTCGGCGCGAGATGGAAGCCAATCCGAACGGCGTCACCGGCTATGGCGCCCGGTCGCAGCTGGCGCAGCAGCTGACCGAGGCCTGGCACGCTCGATTCGGCTCGCCCTGGAAACATGTCGCCGGCTATTCCGAGATGAACACGCCGATGACGTTCTACAGCCCGGACCACCCGCGGCCGTTCACCGTCCCCTATACGGCGGAGGAGACCTGGGGCTCGGGCCTGAGCACGCTCGAGGACCTCAAGCACGACGGCTTCATCGGCGTCTGCGACACCACCGACAACCGCATCGCCGCCTGCGAGGCCTGGATGGCCAAGGAGGCGCCCCGCGCCGAGCCGCTGGTGATGACCACCCAGCGCTTCTTCCACGGCCTGGCGGGCCCTGCAATCGTTTGGAAGGTATATGTTCAGGGGCCTGAGAGGTAACCAACCGCGACGTCATTCCGGGGCGCCGCGTCAGCGGCGAACCCGGAATCCCGAGATTGTTTTGCGACGTCGTGCCTCAGCTCGAGATTCCGGGCTCGCGCTGCGCGCGCCCCGGAATGACGAGTTCGTGGTCACACGCCTTCTTCGTGGAACTTGTCGTTCACCAGGTCGGTGATCCCCTGGAGCGCGGCTTCCGCTTCGGGGCCCTTCGCCGACACCAGGATCTTTGTCCCCGGCGCCGCCGCCAGCATCATCAGGCCCATAATCGAGCGGCCGCCGACAGTCTCGCCGCCGCGCGTCACCCAGACCTCGGCTTGGAACTTCTCGACCATCTGCACGAACTTCGCGGAGGCCCGCGCATGCAGGCCACGCTTGTTGGTGATCAGGAGCTCCCGCGAAATGGCATCGGCGGGCACCGACGGCCCGGCGACATTGTCCTGCGGCGCGTCCTCGTCGCTCATTTGCCGGCGAGCACCCGGCTGGCGATGGTGACGTATTTCCGGCCCGCCTCCTGCGCCATCGCGATGGCATCGGGCAGCGAGCGCTCCTCGCGCACCTTGGCGAGCTTCACGAGCATGGGCAGGTTGATGCCCGCGAGCACCTCGACCTTCGGCCGGCTCATGCAGGAGATCGCGAGGTTCGACGGCGTGCCGCCGAACATGTCGGTGAGGATGGCGACGCCGTCGCCGGTGTCCACACGGTTCACGGCCTCGATGATGTCGCTGCGACAGAGATCGGAATCATCGTCGGCGCCAATCGTGACCGCTTCAATTTGCTTTTGAGGACCCATGACGTGTTCGAGCGCCGCTCGGAACTCGTCGGCGAGGCGCCCATGGGTCACCAGTACCAGGCCAATCATCGGATACTCCTCGCGGGCGCCTTGGGTGCACCGCACGAACGCGCCACTTTGACCATCCGGAGCCCCCGCGCAAGAGGGCACATTCGCGATTCTCCCGGATGCAGGCAGAGCGACGGGGAGCTGGCGACGGTCGATCGGGCGCCGATAGTGGGGGTGATATGGTTACCAATTCGATTCACACAATTGGCCGAAAGATTACCGGGTCATGAACTCTCGGTCGTGGTTAGCGCAGCCACAACCAGCAACAGGGGCTCATAACCCCTGCCGACCGGGATTCGCGGCAACTCGATACCGTTTTGCTGCCAGCGCAGCGCATGGCGGGGCGGCAGCCGCGCGGCATCCTCGGCCATCAAATCGACAATGAGACCGATCGGCGCGTCGGACACGTGGTCGCAGGCGCGGATGCCAAGCCCGCGAATCTCGATCAGGCCGGCCAGCTGCGGGGCTGGGCTGACCCACATTTCTCCGCCGCGTGTGGCGAGATGAACACGGTCGTCGCCGACCAGAACGGCCGGCGGGATCTGTCCGGCACGGCCGGCGAGAATCAGATCGAAGGCCAGGCGCGACTTGCCCGAGCCCGAGGGGCCGCGGATCAGCACCGCACGATCCCCGACCTTGACGGCGGAGGCATGGACCGTCGGGCCGGCCGTGGTCACGACGCCGGGAGCCGGACGATGAAGCGCGCGCCGGCGACGGTCGGATTGCCCTCGGCATCGACCGGGCCGGGCCGGTTCTCGGCCCAGATCCGCCCGCCATGGGCGTCGATGATCTGCTTGGAGATCGACAGACCCAGGCCGGAGTTCTGGCCGAAGCCCTGGTGCGGGCGATCAGTGTAGAAGCGCTCGAAGATGCGCTGCAGGGCGTCCTCGCGGATGCCGGGGCCGTCATCGTCCACCATGATCTCGATCTCGGAGCGCACGCGCCGGCAGGTGATGCGGACCTTGCCGCCGGCCGCCGAGAACGACTGGGCGTTCGACAGCAGGTTCGAGATCACCTGGCCGAGCCGCGAATCATGGCCGGGCACCGAGAACGTGTCGTTCACCCCACGGCCTTCGAAGCGGACCTCGACGGCGACATCGGTGCCGTTCTTCTTGGTCTCGTTGGCGACCGAGGTCAGCGTGTTCAGGAGCCGGCGCAGGTCGACCAACGTCATGTCCTGGCGCTGCAGTTCGGCGTCGAGCCGGCTGGCGTCGGAAATGTCGGAGATCAGGCGGTCGAGCCGCTTGACGTCGTGTTCGATGACCGCGAGCAGGCGGGCGCGGCTGTTGTCGTTGCGCGCCAGCGGCAGGGTCTCGACCGCCGAGCGCAGAGAGGTCAGCGGGTTCTTCAATTCATGTGCGACGTCGGCGGCGAACATCTCGATCGCCTCGATGCGGTTGTAGAGCGCATCCGTCATGTCGCGCAGCGCGCCGGAGAGATGGCCGATCTCGTCGCGGCGGCGGGTGAAGTCGGGGATCTCGACGCGGGTCTTGATGCGGCGGCGGACGCGCTCGGCGCTGTCGGCGAGCCGGCGGACCGGGCCCGCAATAGTGCTGGCGAGCAAGAGCGACAGCACGATCATGACCGCGGAGGCGACGCCGCCGACCTTGAGAATGGCGAGGCGCTCGGCGGTGACCATCTGGTCGATGTCGTCACCCTGCGTCGACAGCATCAAGGCGCCGTGGATGGTGCGCGAGCGCTGCACCGACACCGCGACCGAGACGATGACCTCGCCGCGCGAATTGACGCGGACCATGCTGCGCTTCTGGCCCTTCAGCGCGTCCGTGACCTCTTCGTAGCCGTTGCCGTTCTCGGGGCCGAATTCGCGGTACAGCGGCAGGTCGCCGCGATTGAGCCAGGTGCGCACGGAGATCAGCGCGCGCTCCACAAAGCCCGGCTTCTCGCTCGAGGGCGGCGGCAGGTCGAAGCGCAGCACATTTTCGAGATTGCGGCTGTCCAGCAGCAGCCCGCCATTCGGATCGTAGATCCGCGCCCGCGTCTTGGTCGGCGAGATCAGCGTGCGCAGCACCGGCGCGACGCGCTCCGGATTGATCGGGAAGTCGAGCGGCGAATATTCGTCCGGCGCGCCATAGCTCTCGCCGGGCTTGAGATCGAGCAGGCGCTCGGGATCGATGGTGATGGTGTTGGTCTGGACTGTCGCCGACGCCGCGATCGCGCCGGCGATGATTTCTGCCTGGACGAGGAGGCTCTGTGCGCGCGCATCGATCAGGCCCGCGCGAAATTGTGAAAGATAGAGAACGCTTGCAACCAGGGCGAGCAGGCCGGCGATATTCAGCGAGACGATGCGCCGGGTCAGGCTCGAGAACGACAGCGCGAACAGAAACTGCCCGGCGCGGCGCAGCCAGCTGACCGGACGCTGCCAGCCGGAGACCTTCGGGGTCTCGTCCACCACCTCCGAGGTGATGGAAGCCTCGGTGTTCAGGGCCGGATCAGGAAGCGTGCGATCGAGCAATGTAAGTGCTCCGACTCCGAATGTCGCAAGAGGTGTGCGGCGAGCTCCCCGTGAGAACCGCTCCGCCGCACTCGAATTCGCCGCAACAATCGCCCTGTTCCGGCACCTGCGCTCGGATCAACGCGCAGAGTGGTACTCTACCCAATCCAGGCCGCGACGTCAGCGCGCAATTTCGCATGACGCCGCGCGAGAACGATGTGTCAGGTTTCCTTGAAACGATAGCCGACGCCGTAGAGGGTCTCGATCATCTCGAACTCCTCGTCGACCATCTTGAACTTCTTGCGCAGCCGCTTGATGTGGCTGTCGATGGTGCGGTCGTCGACATAGACCTGGTCGTCATAGGCCGCGTCCATCAACGCGTTGCGGCTCTTGACCACGCCCGGACGCTGCGCCAGCGCCTGCAGGATCAGGAACTCGGTGACGGTCAGGGTGACCGGCTCGTTCTTCCAGGTGCAGGTGTGACGTTCGGGATCCATGCGCAGCAGGCCGCGGTCCAGCGCCTTGGCGTCGTTCTCCTTCGGCAGCGCCGTCGGATCCTTCGGCTGCGAGCGGCGCAGCACGGCCTTGACGCGCTCGACCAGCAGGCGCTGCGAGAACGGTTTGCGGATGAAGTCGTCCGCGCCCATCTTCAGGCCGAACAGCTCGTCGATCTCCTCGTCCTTGGAGGTGAGGAAGATCACCGGCAGGTCGGACTTCTGGCGCAGCCGCCGCAGCGTCTCCATGCCGTCCATGCGCGGCATCTTGATGTCGAGAATGGCCAGATCAGGCTGGCTGGTCCGGAAACCGTCAAGGGCCGACGCACCATCGGTGTAGGTCATGATGCGATAGCCTTCAGCCTCGAGCGCGATCGAGACGGATGTCAGAATGTTACGGTCGTCATCGACCAAGGCGATTGTGGGCATGAGCCTGCTTTCAGAGTCTGGTTACGCCGAGACTTCGAGAATCAAGTAAGGGCCGCGTATTTGGGCTTCGAACATGGTCAACGAGCAATGCAAGCTGGGCTGAAGTGTGACCGAGTTCCACAAATACGATGGCAAAGTCTTGTGCCGTGCCCAGGTTTGTGGCCCGTTTAGCCGAAAAAAGGCCTTCATTGCAACTGGATGGACGAGGGAAAGACGATGACCCCGAGCTTTAACCCTAACCACGTGACCCGGTCCCTGCTGCGCCGAAGCCGACAGGGCGCGCTCGCGACCCTGATGACGGGCTCGGGCGATCCCTATTGTTCCCTCGTCAACGTCGCCACCGCCGCCGACGGCGCGCCGATCATCCTGATCTCGCGATTAGCAGTGCACACGAAGAACGTTCTCGCCGATTCGCGCGTGTCGCTGATGCTCGATGAACGCGCGCCGGGTGATCCGCTCGAAGGCGCTCGCATCATGCTGTCGGGCAAGGCCGAACAGGCAACTGATGAGAACAAGGATGCGCTTCGTCGCCGGTATCTCAATGTGCATCCGTCAGCGGCCGACTACGCCGATTTTGCCGACTTCTCCTTCTTCCTCATTCGTCCGGCCGGCACGCATCTCGTCGCCGGATTCGGCCGCATCGTCGATCTCAAGCCGGAGCAGTTTCTGACGGATGTATCCGACGCCGCCGAACTGCTGGCGGCGGAGCAGGGCGCTGTGGATCACATGAACGAGGATCACCGGGATGCGCTCGGCCTCTACGCCACCAAGCTGCTCGGCGCGGACGCGGCCGAGTGGCGCTGCTCCGGATGCGATCCCGACGGATTGGACCTGATGGCCGAGGGCAAGACGCTGCGGCTGGATTTTCCCGAGCGCGTCGCCACGCCGGGGGCGTTGCGCAAGATGCTGGTGCGGCTCGCCGACGAGGCGCGGGCGAAGATTGGGTAGCCGAGCTGACTGCTCATCAGTCGAGCAATCTCTGACGGCAGTCTCCGCGCCAAAGCAGCGGTGCGATTCCTTTCCTCGTTCCTGCGTGGCGAGGATCGGCGATGGGAGCGGTCGCACGAGACGTGCAGCCGCCGTACTACGAACTCAATCAGCTTGGAACGGCGGCGCCGACAGCTGCGACGGTTGTCGTCATGCGACGATGGGGCTGACGTCGAAAGGTTGCGCAGCTGAAGCTTAACGCCGACGCCGTCGGCCCTCGGCAACATGACCGGCGACAAGCGCCGCCGAGGCGCCAGGCCTTGCACGGGCGTTTGTCGACGCCGGTGCGTCGTCACGTTGCTCACGCATTGAGTCGCTAACCGGGCAGCGGCAACGCGGAGGTTCCAGCGCCGGAAGACGAACCTGCGAGATGAGCCGTCTTCGCCCGTCCATGCGTTTGGTTCGGTTTCAGTATCGTTTCGCTGCTCGGCGAAATCGAAATGCGCATCTATCTGCTGCGTTGCAGCATGACGTGGTCAGAATGAATTTTGCTCCGCGGATGAGCATCGCCGCGCGGAAATTGAGCTACGTGCATCAGCTGTCGGCAATAACCAATTCGACCGGATCGTCTTGGCAAGACCAGCGTTGATCAGTAATAGGTCGCGACCGCGCTTGGGTAAGGCGATGTAAACGGTAACGGTCACCGCGCGCTGCGCCACGAATTTCGCGCGATCGCTGCGGGCTCTCAGGAGGGATTTCGGTGCAAGAGACGGGTATTCGCAACGGTGCCTTCGGTGCCGACAAGTTCGGCTTAAAAAATCTCAAGCAGTTGCATTGGAATCTCGGCGCGCCCCAGCTCTATCAGTATTCGCTGGCGGCGGGCGAGGCCACGCTGTCTGCCGACGGAGCGCTGTGCGCGGATACGGGCGAATTCACCGGTCGCAGCCCGAAGGACAAGTTCACCGTGCGCGATGCGTCCACCGAGAAGATGTGGTGGGCGGGCAATCAGTCGATTACGCCGGAGCAGTTCGAGGCGCTGTATCAGGACTTCATCAAGCACGCCGAAGGCAAGACGCTGTTCGCGCAGGACCTGTATGGCGGCGCCGATCCGACTTTCCGCATCAAGACCCGCGTCTTCACCGAGCTCGCCTGGCATTCGCTGTTCATTCGCACGCTTCTCATCCGCCCGGAGACAATCGAGCTCGACACCTTCGTGCCGGAGCTGACGATCATCGACATGCCGAGCTTCCGCGCCGATCCGATGCGGCACGGCGTGCGCTCGCAGAACGTGGTCGCGATCGATTTCGCCCGCAAGATCGTGCTGATCGGCGGATCGTATTACGCCGGCGAGATGAAGAAGAGCGTGTTCACCACGCTCAACTACTACCTGCCCGCGCGCGGTGTAATGCCGATGCACTGCTCGGCCAATGTCGGCCCCAAGGGCGACACCGCGATTTTCTTCGGCCTGTCCGGCACCGGCAAGACGACGCTGTCGGCCGATCCCAACCGCACGCTGATCGGTGACGACGAGCACGGCTGGGGTCCGTCCGGCGTGTTCAACTTCGAGGGCGGCTGCTACGCCAAATGCATCAAGCTCTCGCAGGAGGCCGAGCCGCAGATCTTCGCCGCCTCGAACCGTTTTGGTGCGGTGCTGGAGAATGTGGTGCTCGACGAGGACAGCCGCGTTCCCGATTTCGACGACGGCTCCAAAACCGAGAACACCCGCTCGGCCTATCCGCTCGACTACATCCCGAACGCCTCGCGCACCGGACGCGCGCCGCATCCGAAGAACGTCGTGATGCTCGCCGCCGACGCCTTCGGCGTGCTGCCGCCGATCGCAAAACTGTCGCCGGCGCAGGCGATGTATCACTTCCTGTCCGGCTACACCGCCAAGGTCGCCGGCACCGAGCGCGGCCTCGGCTCCGAGCCGCAGCCGGAGTTCTCGACCTGCTTCGGCTCGCCGTTCCTGCCGCTGGATCCCTCCGTCTACGGCAACATGCTGCGGCAGCTGATCGCCGACCACAATGTCGACTGCTGGCTGGTCAACACCGGCTGGACCGGCGGCAAATACGGCACCGGCTCGCGCATGCCGATCAAGGTGACGCGCGCGCTGTTGACCGCGGCACTCGACGGCTCGCTTCGCAACGTCGAGTTCCGCACCGACAAATATTTCGGCTTCGCGGTGCCGACGGCGCTGCCGGGCGTGCCGAGCGAGATCCTCGATCCGGTCAACACCTGGAAGGACAAGGTCGAGTTCGACAAGACCGCCCGCGCGCTCGTCGGCATGTTCCAGAAGAACTTCGCCAAGTTCGAGGCCCAGGTCGACGCCGATGTCCGCGCCGCCGCGCCCGACGTGAAGCTCGCGGCGGAGTAGGGCTGCAAGCTCAAGGGTCAGCCGCGCTGCGGCTGCCCCTTCGTTTTCGCGCCAAAGCGCGGAGCAGCCGAAGGTCGCGCCAAACCCACCGCCGTCGTCCCGGCCTTGAGCCGGGACCCATAACCACAGGACGGCGTGGTTGAAACGGGAAGGCGGCTCCAGCGTTCGCAAAACTCCGGACGGTGGTTATGGGTCCCGGCTCGGAGGCCGGGACGACACCGAGATTGTTGAAGGGTCTTGGGCCCTCACGCCTTGAAATACGCGATCTGCGTCGTCGTCGCGAGCAGCCGACCCGAGGGTGACCACAGCTCGCCGTGCTGATCCTGGTAGCTGCGGTTGAACACCTTGGCATCCGCGGTGGCCAGCAGATGGGTGATGTCCTCGGCCGCGAGCTCCTCGCGGCTGACGTGGAAGTAGGTGGTTAGCGACACCGTGCCGAACGGAATCAATTCGCCGCGGACGTGGAAGGCGCGGCCGAAGAAGGCGTCCGACATCGACAGCAGCGACAGGCAGTCGAGCTTGCGCGGCTTGCGGTCGGAGATCCAGAGCCGCGAATAGGCGCTGCGTGGTTGATCCGAACGGCTGCCGAAGTCTGGCCGTCCTTCCACGAAGCGGAAATCATATTGCCTGGTCCACGACATTCCGGCATCGGGATAGCGCTTGACCTGATCGAACGGCGGCGCGTCCGGCTTGATCGCCGGCTGGTGCGACCAAGACGGCCGGCGCTCAGCGAAGACCGCCGTCGCCAGCGTCGCTGAGTCGGCATCACCCTGGCTCAGCTCGACGCACCAGTGCTGCGACGAGCGGTTGGCCTTCACCAGCCGCACGTCGAGATCGAACGACCCCTCCGCAATCGGCGCGCAGTAATTGACCGTCACCGCCAGCGGATCGCCCATGATTTGCGGATGCTCGATCAGCGCGCGCAGCACGGTCGCCGCGGTGACGCCGCCGAACGGACCGACGAAGGCCCAGTAGTCCGGGCTGGTCCGCCCCTGCCAGCGGCTGTCGCCGGCCGTGACGCGGGTGGCCTCGTCGAACAAATACGTGGTCGGCGTGTCGGTCATGCGCTCCTCCTGACGATCATCGTATGATGGTCGTCAGGTCAGATGCAATTCGGCCAGACCCGCAATGACGTCACAGGTCATTGATGCGTACGAAGCGCTTGGTCCTCAGGCCCGCTGCGCATGCGCCGGAGCCGCGACCGGTCCCACCGGCACGTTCCAGATGTCGTCGGCATATTCGCGGATGGTGCGATCGGAGGAGAACCACGCCATGCGCGCGACGTTGAGGATCGAGGCGCGGGTCCAGGCCGGCTCGGACTGCCAGCGCGCATCGACGCCGCGCTGGGCCTCGTAGTAGGAATCGAAATCGGCCGAGACCATGTAGTGGTCGAGGTGGCGCAGCGCATGCGCGATCGGCTCGAACCGGCCCGGCTCGCCCGGCGAGAACAGGCCGTTCGCGATCGCGTCGATGGCGCGGCCCAGCCGCGGCGAGCGGCGGATGACGTCGGTGGCATCCAGGCCCTGCTGGCGGCGCAGCATGACGTCGCCGGCCTCCATGCCGAAGATCGCGATGTTGTCGGCGCCGACATTGTCGCGGATCTCGATATTGGCGCCATCCAGCGTGCCGATGGTGATGGCGCCGTTCAGCGCCAGCTTCATGTTGCCGGTGCCGGACGCCTCCATGCCCGCGGTCGAGATCTGCTCGGACAGGTCGGCGGCGGGAATGATCGTTTCCGCCAGGCTGACATTGTAGTCGGCCATGAACACGACCTTGAGCTTGCCGCCGATCGCAGGATCGTTGTTGACCAATTCGGCAACGTCGTTGATCAGCTTGATGATCAGCTTGGCATAGCGGTAGCTCGCCGCCGCCTTGCCGGCGAAGATCTTGACCCGCGGCACCCAGTCGCGCTGCGGGTCGTCCTTCATGTCGAGATAGAGCGCGACCGCCTCGAGGATGTTGAGCAGCTGCCGCTTGTATTCGTGGATGCGCTTGATCTGCACATCGAACAGCGCGCTTGGGTCGAGCCGAACGTTCATGCGCTCGGAGATGAGACGCGCGAGCTGCACCTTGTTGTGGTGCTTCACCGCGCGGAACTTCTGGTGGAAGCCGGAATCCGCGACGTAGCTCTCCAGGCTCGTCAGCAGGGTCGGATCGTCGACAATGGCGTCGCCGCAGGCCTCGCGCAACAGGCTCGTCAGCTTCGGATTCGCGAGCGTCAGCCAGCGGCGGAAGGTGATGCCGTTGGTCTTGTTGGTGATGCGGCCGGAATAAAGATGGTTGAGATCGTGGAACACGGTCTCCTTCATCAGGTCCGAATGCATCGCCGAGACGCCGTTGATGCGGTGCGAGCCGACGAAGGCGAGCTGGCCCATGCGAACGCGGCGCCCGCTCTTCTCGTCGATCAGCGACACCGACGCGCGATAGTCGATATCACCGGGCGCGCGCTGCTCGGCGAGCGCGAGATGCTGCGCATTGATGCGGTAGATGATCTCGAGATGCCGCGGCAGCAGCCGCTCGAACAATTCGACCGGCCAGGTCTCCAGCGCCTCGGGCAGCAAGGTGTGGTTGGTGTAGGACAAGGTCGCGACGGTGATCTTCCAAGCCTCGTCCCAGCGGAAATTGTGCAGGTCGACCAGGATCCGCATCAGCTCGGCGACCGCGAGCGAGGGATGCGTGTCGTTGAGCTGCACCGCGGCCTTCTGCGCGAGACTCCGCAACTGGCCGTCGGAGCCGAGATGGCGCTTGACGAGATCCTGCAGCGAGGCCGAGACGAAGAAATATTCCTGCCGCAGCCGCAGCTCGCGGCCCGCCGGGCTCTCGTCGTTCGGATACAGGAACTTGCAGATCGCCTCCGCGCGGGCTTCCTCGGCGGACGCCCCGAGATAGTCGCCGGAGTTGAACACGTCGAGCTTCAGCGGATCGGGCGAGCGCGCCGACCATAGCCGCAGCGCATTCACGTGCTGGCCGCGCCAGCCGACGATCGGCGTGTCATAGGCGACCGCCTGCACGGTCTCGCCGGGATGCCAGATCGCGCGGTCGCGGCCCTTGTCGTCGACATGCTCGACACCGCCGCCGAAATGGACGTGATAGACCACCTCCGGGCGCTGGAATTCCCAGGGGTTGCCGAACGACAGCCAAACGTCGGGATATTCGTGCTGCCAGCCGTCGACGATGACCTGGCGGAACAGGCCGAAATCATAGCGGATGCCGTAGCCGATCGCCGGGATCTGCAGGGTCGACATGCTCTCCATGAAGCACGCCGCGAGCCGGCCGAGGCCGCCATTGCCGAGCGCGGCATCCGGCTCGCATTTGCGCAGGTCCATCAGGCCGACGCCGAGATCGCCGAGCGCGGTCTCGAACACCTTCATCAGGCCCATATTGTTGAGCGCGTCGGTGAACAGGCGGCCGATCAGGAATTCGAGGCTGAGATAATAGACCCGCTTGCGTCCGGCGTCGTAGCTCTCCTTGTCCGCCGTCAGCCAGCGATGCACGATGCGGTCGCGCAGGGTCAGCGCCGCGGCATGATACCAGTCCTGCTGCGTCGCCTGGCTCGCCTCCTTGCCAATCGCGAGCCGGAGCTTCGCCAGGATGTCGCTCTTGATCTCGGCGACGGCCAATTCGTCGACGGGCTGGCCGGTGCTTACGAAGCTGCGCTGGGACGGCTGATCTGTCACCTTGAAACCTGTGATGCTACGAGGAACCGGTAAAAGCATACGATGGTTGCGCGCGGTCCGAAACCCGGGGAAAGGCTGGTCCGCACAGCAAGGTGATGGAAAAATATGCAAAGTTCGGGCCGAAGTTCCCAAAGAGGAACGCGCTAACCTCCTGCAGGCGCACGAGAGGATCGAAACAAGTCTCCTCCTCGTCATCCCGGCGAAAGCCGGGATCCAGACTCACCGGCCAAAGATGAGGCCCGACAAGTCGCTCCAATCGGGGTTTTCCTTTTCGATCAGCTCGACCTTCCAATCGCGATGCCAGTTCTTGAGCTGCTTCTCGCGGGCGATGGCCTCCAGCGGGCTCGCGAACCTCTCGACGTGAACCAGGCGAAAAACCTTGTTTTGAGCCCCGCCCGGCACGGTGGTCTTCGAGGCGCTTCCTGACATCATTGGTGATGCCGATGTACAGCGTGCCATGATGCCCGCTGGCGAGAATGTAGACCGTCCATGCAGCTTCGGCGCTCATCGGTCCGTGCAAACCAAAGGGCTGCGGTGGCTATGGGTCCCGGCTCGGGGGCCGGGACGACGACAATTGACTTCCTTTTTCGATCAGAACAAATTAAGAACGATTTAGCAAGCGATCGTTATCCTTCTTGCGATTCGATCCGCCCCCCGGCATCAGTGCATCACGTGAGGACACCATGTCCAACATCGCCTTCGATCCCCTGGCCCTGACCCGCATTGCCGATTTTGCGCGCACTCTGACGCGGCTGCACAAGACGGCACGCCGCCGGGCCGTCGACGACGATCAGATCGACCGCGCGTTCAACGCCGTCTGCATGTCGGTCTGGGGCTACACCACCGACGACATTTCCGACGACCTGTTCTCCGCCACCGACCACACCTTCCTGGACGGCCTGGACGAGGCGCGGGCGCGCATCTTCGCGGCCGAGCAGGGCTACGATCTGGTCGACGACGAGGGCATGCTGACCGACTGGTGGGGCTTCTGCTGGATGATCCTGGCCGAGAAGCGCGGCCTGCTGACGCCGGACAACCGCGCGGCTGCGCGGGCGGCGATCGAGGAGAAGTACCTGGAAGCGCCGAATGTCATCGGCGTGATCGTCGGGCGCTGACGCAGCCTTCCGGACTCAATCCACATCCGCGCGCTTGGCGCGGCCCGTGCCCGGCTTCGGCGTGATCGTCATCGGCGGGGCGACGCTGACATTGCCGGCGCTGGTCTCCGGCGGCATCGCGGCGAGCGCATCGGCCGCCAGCATCTCGGCGCGCACCGGTGCCACCTTCATCTCGCTGAGCTTGGCGCGCATGTCCGAATTCAGCCCGGGATAGGAGGCGACCGGCTTGAAATCGGCGGGCTGGCCGCCGCTGCCGCGGGTGCCCGAATAGGCGACGAGGCCGTCGCTGGTCGCGACCACGTCGCCGGGGCGCAGCGAGGTGTCGAGCGAGAGGTCGACCGGCGCGAGCCCGGCCGGATCGCGGCCGTTGCAGGTGCAGTCGGCGCGCAGCGCCTGGCGATAGGCGAACGCGGTCTCGCTGTCGGCATAGCGCTCGCCATTCGCCGCGGTGGCGTAGTCGATGTTGGAGCCGAAATACACCTTGGTCGGGCTCGCCGGGCAGAACGCCTGGCACATCTGCACCGGCGAGGCGAGGCCGCGGGTCAGCGGGAAATAGCGCCCGTCGCAGGTGCGCACGCAGAACGCCGCGCCCGATCCGCCCGAGGCCGCCCGGGGCTGCGCCGGAGCCTGAGGATTGGTGCCGAACGGGTCGGTGAAGAAGCTGCCCGGCGCCGCCGGCCGTTGCGATTGCGGCTTGGTGAAGCCGCCGAACAGCAGATCGAACAATCCCTGGGCCGAGGCCCTCTGCGGCGCCAACGTGCCGACAGCCACAAGGCCGGCGGCACCGGCGACCGCCACGCGGCGGGACATCAGCCGAAACGACAACACGCTACGCAACGCCTGCTCCCACGCGCCAAGGATCACCGCAAAGCCCCTCCGAACAAGCGTCCGGATGGCCTCGATCATGTACGACCGAATGGGCCATGCCCCAGGGCATGGCGCCGTCAGCTTTGCAGTAACCTTAACGAGCCTTTGGTAAATGAGCGGTGTGCGCGGTTGCGAATTGCGCCGCGGAGGACCGGATCAGAGAAATTCGCGCGCCTTGTAGAGCGCGCGGAACGAGAGGCCGGCGGCCGCGAAGGCCTCGGCGGCGCCTTCCTCGCGGTCGACCATGGTGAACACCAGCGACACCTCGGCGCCGGCCTCGCGCAACGTCTCGACCGCCTTCATCGCCGAGCCGCCCGTCGTGGTGACGTCCTCGACCACGACGATGCGTTTTCCCGCCAGGGTCTCGTCCCGGGTCAGTCCCTCGATCGCGAGCCTGGCGCCGTGCTCCTTCGGCTTCTTGCGCACGAAGAAGGCCGCGATCGGATGGCCCTTGATCCACGAAATCTGCGCGATCGCGCCGGCCAGCGGCACGGCACCCATCTCCAGCCCGCCGATATAGTCGTAGCCGTCGTCCTTCAGCGCCTCGTAGGTGAGCTCGGCGAGCAGGGTGGCGCCCTCCGGGTCCATCATGGTCGGCTTCAGGTTGAAATAGAAATCGCTCTTGCGGCCCGAGGCCAGGGTGACCTCGCCGCGGCCGAAAGAGCGCCTGCGGATGATCTCGAGGAGGCGGGCGCGGGAGGCGGATTTGGACACGGCGTTTTCCCTTGAGGGGTCAGATCTTGAGTGAGGTCTCGGTCGATTCTTGGCGGCTTCTTGGCGACTTCTTGGGTGGCGCAATCTATCGGCCTCGGACGCCGGAGGCCAGCGGCCACGACGTCCCATCAACAACGCTACGTTTGGAGCGGCGCTCAGTTTCGAGCTAATGAAGCCAGCGCCCGGCATGCACAATCCGCAAAACCTCGGAAGGCCCCCCATGACGATCGAACTGCACACCTGGAACACCCCCAACGGCCGCAAGATCTCGGTGGCGCTGGAGGAGATGGGGCTGGCTTATCGCGTCATTCCGGTCGACATCACCAAGGGCGCCCAGATGGCCCCGGCGTTCCTGGCGATCAGCCCGAACAACAAGATCCCGGCGATCGTCGATCCCGCCGGACCCGAGGGCCAGCCGGTCAGCGTGTTCGAATCCGGCGCGATCCTGCTGTACCTGGCCGAGAAGACCGGCCAATTCCTGCCGAAATCGCTCGCTGCGCGGATCCCGGTCTATGAATGGCTGATGTGGCAGATGGGCGGCTTCGGCCCGATGCCCGGCCAGGTGCACCATTTCATCGCGCTGGAGAACGAGCAGGACCGCGCCTACGGCCTGAAGCGCTACATGGCCGAGACCGTCCGGCTCTATGGCGTGCTCGACCGCCGCCTGGCGCAGTACGAATTCGTCGCCGGCGCGCTCTCGATCGCCGATTTCGCCATCCTCGGCTGGGCCTGGCGCCACCCCCGCCACAAGGTCGACCTCGCCGATTTCCCCCACGTCAAGCGCTGGTACGACGCGCTGATGGCCCGCCCCGCCGTGAAGCGTGGCATGGAGGCGAAGCTGGACTGAGGGAAGCCCGACGCGGATCGCAGCCGGTGATGGCGCCACACTAAACTGCTGACCATAAGCCCACCGCAAGTTGCGAATGTCCAGCGCGCCGGTTTCGAGCCCTCAACCCTCTCCATGAACACGCCTCTTGGCCTGTTCATGGTCCCGTGTGCAGCGGCCGCTCCGCCGTCCGATCCTCGTGGTGAGGAGGCGCGCAGCGCCGTCTCGAACCATGAGGCCTCCGCACCGGCCTCGCCCTTCGAGACGCCCGCCTGCGGCGGGCTCCTCAGGGTGAGGGTTGAGAGTCGCTGGTTGAGCGTGCGATCCAATCCGGCGCGCCGCGCCCCTGTCTCTATCACCGCCTGCAGCCGAGCTTGACGATCTCGACGCGGCGGTTGAGGGCGCGGCCCTGGTCGGTGCCGTTGTCGGCGACAGGGCGGGTCTTGCCATAGCCGTGCGAGGTCAGCCGCGCCGCGGCGACGCCGTGCTGCGTCAGCCATGTCCTGACGCTGGCGGCGCGCGCATCCGACAATCTCATATTGTAGTCGTCGCCGCCGACATTGTCGGTATGACCCTCGATCTCGGCATTGAGGTCGGGACGCGCGGTGACGAGCGCGGCCACCTTGGTGAGCAGCGGCTCGGACTCCGGCTTCAACGACGCCTTGTTGAAGTCGAACAGCACGCCATAGAGCGGCAGATGGCAGTCCTTGTCGAGCTTGCCGGCCAGATCCTCGGCGCCGAGATCGACAACCGACACACTGAGATTGGCGCCGAACTCATAGGTCAGCCTGGCCCAGATGTCGCGGCCGTCGCGCGTGTAGTGCGCGATCACCACCGCCGCGTCGGCCGCTTCCTTGTCGGTCGCGGGATAGGTCACCTGCCAGCCCGCCTTGCTCAGCGCGGCGCGGTACTCGGCGACGAATTGCAGCTTCGAGAGCGTCGTCGGACCCTGATAGCTGCGGACGACGACGCCCTGGCCGACCAGCGCCGGCTCGTCGCCGGAGCCCGGCCGGGTCACGTCGAGCGGACCATTGCCGCGCCCCTCGCCCTTGCGCGACGAGCCCGGATACGGCTTGAGGTAGGGCAGGTCGTCCTTGTCGGCGACCTTCTCCGGCTTCGCGGCCGGCGGTGCCAGGGTGAGCGCAGGCGCAGCCTCGCCGCTTTCGATCACGTTGACGTTCACGGCGGCCTGCGGCCCATCCATCTTGACTGCGAGCCAGGCGTCTGTGCCGCCGCGGACGAGATGCATCGTGAACTGATCCTTGTTGTCATTGACCTGGACCAGCTGCCAGCCTGCCGCGAGCAGCGGAGCCTGCATCGCCTTGAAGATGCGTTCCTCCGTGCCGTTGTAGTAGCCGGGCGCGGGCTCGCCGGCGGCGGGCTTGTAGGTCATCCAACGCTGGAAATGCCGGCCGCGGCGCACCGTCATCGTGCCCGTGGCGTCGCTCGCGAACTCGTCCTCGGCGAGGTTCTCCTTGATCAGCTGTTGCTGGGCATCGATCACGATCTGCCCCGGAAACTTCACCGTGTCGGGAAAGCCGAGATCGGCCAGCGCCGGCGGCGTCATCGACCACATCGCCACGCCGGTGACCAGCGCGATGCCAAACACTTTCGAGATCTGCAAAAACTTCCCCCATCGAACCATGACTGCGATGCAGGCCCGGGCCCGCGTCGTGTCATTTGGTCGCCGCAGGGCAGCGAATGTTCAGCGCCGGATGGAAGACAGCGCCGGCATCTCCGTCCCGTCGCGCACGGCGATGCTGGCGAACAGCACGCCCAGCAGCATGGCCGCCACGAACGGTAGCGAATGACCGATCATGGCCAGCAGGCAGGTGCCGAGCGCGATCACGAGGCCGATCTCCCAAAGCGCGATCGTTTTGCCCGCGTCCGTTCGTGCCTTCCAGTGGATCGCAAGACCGGCCGCCACCATCGGCACGTCGTAGATCATCGCGTAGGGGGTGGCCACGATGCTGCCGATCGCGACCAGCGCGATGGTCCGCTCGTCGATGCCGCGCCGGCTGGTCCGCCAGAGCACGATCGCGACGGCGCATGACAGCATGAGCTGGAGTACGTAGCCCAGCGCGGGCGGCGCGCCGATCGCGTGCATGCCCGCCATGACCGTCGGCATCATGTGATCGAGGCTGGCCTGGTTGGCTGCCAGCAGCGCCTGATAGCTCGGGAAGCGCGCGACCCATTGCAGCCAGATCGACCCGTCGATCCCGGCGCTGGTGATGAGGGCGACGAGCGCGGTCGTTGCGACCGCGGCCAGAATGGCGCGCCAGTTGCGCGAGGCCAGCAGCACGATTGGCAGCAGCAGCACGAATTGCGGCTTGTAGGCGAGCAGGCCGAGCAGGCCGCCTGCAATGAGCGGATGGCTCCCGAGCAGCCGCAGGCCGCCGATCAGCAGCGCCGCCGAGAGGAAGCCGTTCTGGCCGGTGATCGCGTTGATCAGCGTCGTCGGCGCGGCCAGCAGCGCGAGGCCGAACGGCGAGCGCCAATCGCGGCCGAGCGTTGCGAGCCCATAGGCGGTAAACGTCGCGGCCATCCAGCAGACATAGGCTGCAGGCAGCGCCATCATGCCGAGCGGAATCAGCGCCAGCAGGAAGGTCGGCGGGTAGGGATAGGGAAAGCCGCCGCCGCCGAGCGCGGGATCCAGCTGCTGCTGAAAGGCGGCGAGCGCGAACGGATCGTAGATCGCGGCGCCGGACTGCGCCGCGAACCTGCCGAACGACCACAGGCCGGAGAAGTCGCCGAACGCCGGCTGCGGCCCCGACAGCCACCAGCTGACGAGATAGACGCCGTTGTAGAGCGCCAGCGCGATCAGCAGCATCAGCACCGCGCGCCGGTCGCGCGTCGTGGGATGAGCTGCGGATGCGATCGCGGTCATGGAGTTCGTCGAGGCCAGGTTCGTCGGCGCCATCGGGGACTTCGTGGCAGGAGGCTTGATCGATGCCGTCGCGATCGCTCGCGCGCGGTCCCCACCGACCTTGCCAAAGCGCGCTGCACGTCGTGTTACCGCGCGTCCAACCGGCCAATCGCGCTCTCATCGTGCCTAATGATGGGTAAACCGCCGCGGTCCCAGGGCAATCGCATGTGACGGTCGCAGATTTGTGCTTTTCTCTTTCCACGTCGTCATGGCCGGGCTTGTCCCGGCCATCCACGTCGGCCGGCATGCTGAGAACGACATGGATGCCCGGGCCTTCGCCGCGCCGAAGCGGCTTCGGCCGCGCAGGCGGGACAAGCCCGGGCATGACGGAGTGTCTGATCGGCAGGATCGCTCGTTAAGGGACTCCGTACCTCCACATGCGATTGCCCCTTGGCCGCGTTCCTGGTGACCGTGCCGGCGGCGTCGTGGCTCAGTGCGTGCGGTCCGCGACCGCATTTTCATTTTGCTATTCTTCCGAATTTATGTTCTGATTCACGTATCCCGTCCTCATGCAGAGGGGCGTGCGCGGCGTCACGATACGTAGAGGCGGGGAGCGGTGGCCGCGGGCCTGTCGGGTGCTGATGCGCTGGACGATTGGCGAGCTCGCGGACGTTCGAGCCGTGTGGTCCTGGCGCCCGATGCTGGCGCCAAGCCGGCGTGACATGACGTGTCGCGCTGGTGACGGGGGCAAGACAGCCCGGTCCCCGAGGAGAGCGCGGAGCAGACGTTCAACCCATCGCGCAGGGAGGGCCGGGTCGTTCCGGCTGAACCTGTGGTACCTGCCGCCTGCATTTTTCCGCCGGCGGGCCACGGGCCGTGTGCCGAGGCCCGGCCTTCCCTGCGCCCTTTGCACCGTTCGCGAGGGCGGACTGTTGGCAAACCTCGGGCACGACGTGCCGCGAGACAGCGAAGCTGTGCCTCTCATCTTACGTCTTCAGCCGTGTGAACCGCGAATGCGTCCTCGCCCTCCACTGTCGTCCCGGACAAGCCGTGACGCGCGCCAGCGCGACACGGCGCCGATCCGGGATCCATACTCCGCGGCGGTCGTGTTCGGCAAAAGGCCAACGACCAGCGTGCCTCGAACCGCTCCCTGGGGGTATGGGTCCCGGCGTTCGCCGGGACGACGGGAACGGTTGGCGATGCGGCCGGGCATCTACTAGCAATCGATCAAGTAGGAAGAGCCGTGTGATCAGCTCAATGCGCCTCGTCCCAATTATCCGCTGCGCGCGCGTCGACGTGCAGCGGGACGGACAGCAGCACGGCCGGGAAGGGGGCGTCCTGCATGACGTGCTGCACGACCGGCAAGGTCGCGGCGACCTCGTCCTCAGGGACCTCGAAGATCAGTTCGTCATGCACCTGCAGCAGCATCTGAGCCGAGAGCTTCTTTTGCGCCAGCGCCTCCTCGACGCGCGTCATCGCGCGCCGGATGATGTCGGCCGCCGTCCCCTGCAGCCGCGCGTTGATCGCGGCGCGCTCGTTGAAGGCGCGGACCGAGGCGTTCGAGGCCTTGATTTCGGGGTAATGGCACTTGCGGCCGAACAGGGTGACGACATAGCCGTTCTTGCGACAGAACTCGCGGGTCTCGTCCATGTAGGCGCGGATGCCCGGGAAGCGCTCGAAATAGCGCTTGATATAGGCCGAGGCCTCCTCGCGGGCGATGCCGAGCTGGTTGGCGAGGCCGAAGGCGGAGATGCCGTAGATGATGCCGAAATTGATCGCCTTGGCGCGACGACGCACCTCGCTCGGCATGTCCTTGATCGGCACGCCGAACATCTCCGACGCCGTCATCGCGTGAATGTCGAGCCCGTCCTTGAACGCCTGCTTCAGCACCGGGATGTCGGCGATCTCGGCCAGCAGCCGCAGCTCGATCTGCGAATAGTCCGCCGACACCAGCTTGTAGCCGGGCGTCGCGATGAAGGCGCGGCGGATCTTGCGGCCGTCCTCGGTGCGCACCGGGATGTTCTGCAGATTCGGCTCGTTCGACGACAGCCGGCCCGTGGTGGTCGCCGCCAGTGCGTAGGTCGTGTGCACGCGATGTGTCTGCGGGTTGACGTAGGTCGGCAGCGCATCGGTGTAGGTCGATTTCAGCTTCGAGACCTGGCGCCATTCCAGGATCTTGCGCGCGAAATCATTGCCCTGCTCGGCGAGGTCGTCGAGAATCGAGGCGGAGGTCGACCAGGCGCCGGTCTTGGTCCTGGTGCCGCCGGACAGGCCCATCTTGCCGAACAGGATGTCGCCGATCTGCTTGGGGCTGCCGACATTGATCGGCTCGCCGGCGAGCTCCTGCAACTCGGCTTCGACACGCGCCGCGGTCTGGGCGAAGTCGCCGGACAGGCGCGACAGCACTTGGCGGTCGATCGAAATGCCGCGCCGCTCCATGCGCGCCAGCACCGACACGAGCGGCCGTTCCAGCGTCTCGTAAACCGCGGTCATGCGCTCGGCTGTGAGGCGCGGCTTCAGTACGCGCCAGACCCGATGGATGACATCGGCCGCTTCAGCCGCATGCGCCGTGGCGCGGTCGATCGCGACCTGCTCGAACGTCAGCTTGTTCTTGCCGCTGCCGATCAACTCGCCTTCGCTGATGATGGCATGCGCCAGCACATGCTCGGCGAGCGAGTCGAGCTTGTGCGAGCCGCGCCCGGCGTCGAGCGCGTAGCTCATCAGCAGGATGTCGTCGACGTTTTGCAGCGTGATGCCATGCTGCGCCAGCAGCACGGCCAGGAACTTGATGTTGTATCCGATCTTCAAGAGCCCGGTGGATTCCAGCACCGGCTTCAGCGCCGCCAGCGCCTCGCTCTCCTTGATCTGGTCCGGCGCGAGCCCGGCATCGAACAGGCCGCCGCCATCGCCGGCCTGGCGATGCGCCAGCGGGATGTAGCAGGCCTCGCCCGGCGCCAACGCCAGAGACAAGCCGCACAGGTTTGCCTGCATCGGATCGATCGAGCTCGCCTTGACGTCGACGGTGACGCGGCCGAACTCGTGCGCGCGGGCGAGAAAAGCCTTCAGCTCCGGCAGCGAGCGCAACGTCTGATATTTGTCGCGATCGATGCGCGCGCTCTTCGCTGCCTCGGCTCTGGACTCGGCAAGACCAGCAGGCGTGCCCTTGCCCATCGCGGATTTGTCGATGCGTGGATCACCCGTGCGCGGAGCCGTCGCCGGCTTGCTCGGTGCGCTCCCTCCTCCGCTCGCGGGGGAGGACGGGGTGGGGGCCGCCGCCGGGCTCGATCCCACCTTCAATTGCGCGTCCGCGGTCACATCAGCCGGATCGATCTGCGAATACTCCGCCACACGCCTCGTCAGCGTGGAGAACTCCATCGCCTTGAGAAACGCGATCAGCTTGCGCGGATCGGGCTCGTGCACGGCGAGGTCGTCCAGCGGCACCTCGAGGGCGACCTTGTCGTCGAGCAGCACCAGCTGGCGCGAGATCCGCGCCTTCTCGGCATTCTCGATCAGCGCCTCGCGCCGCTTCGGCTGCTTGATCTCGGCCGCGCGCGTCAGCAGGCTCTCGAGATCGCCATAGTCGTTGATCAGCTGCGCTGCGGTCTTGATGCCGATGCCGGGCACGCCCGGCACGTTGTCGGTGGAGTCGCCGGCCAGCGCCTGCACCTCGACGACCTTCTCCGGCGGCACGCCGAACTTCTCGATCACCTCGGCCGTGCCGATGCGGCGGTCCTTCATGGTGTCGTACATCGTGACGCAGTCGTTGACGAGCTGCATCAGGTCCTTGTCGGAGGACACGATGGTGGTGGTGGCGCCGCGCTCGCAAGCGAGCCGCGCATAGGTCGCGATCAGGTCGTCGGCCTCGAAGCCGGACTGTTCCAGGCAGGGCAGGTCGAAGGCGCGCACGGCCTCGCGGATCAGCGCGAATTGCGGGATCAGATCATCGGGTGCCGGCGGCCGGTGTGCCTTATAGTCGGCGTAGATCTGGTTGCGGAACGTGACCTCGGACTTGTCGAACACGATCGCCAGATGCGTTGGCCGGTCGGTCTCGGGCATGTCGCGCAAGAGCTTCCAAAGCATGTTGCAGAAGCCGAGCACGGCATTGACGTTCAGTCCGTCGGACTTGCGGTTCAGCGGCGGCAGCGCGTGATAGGCGCGGAAGATGTAGGACGAGCCGTCGACCAGGAACACATGGTCGCCTTTGGCCGCGGCCTTTGCCAAATTCTTGGCGGCGGCAGGCGCAGGAGCGGCGGGCGTGACGGCGGCTTTCTGGGGAGCTTTGGGCATGGCCGCAATGTAGGGAATTTGGCCGGGATTGACACCCTCGGAACGGCAGATTCCGGCGCGTTCCCCACCCAATTCGATGGCCTCGCAGGCCTTGGTCGGCGCCACAAATTTCGCCGTCGTCCCGGGCAAGCCGCGTCGCCGCGAAGCGGCGGCGGGGCGCCGACCCGGGACCCATACTCCGCGGCGGGAATGAGGCGGCAGGCCGGGGCCACAGCGTGCCCAACGCTGAGGACGGTGGCTATGGGTCCCGGGTCTACGCCCGGGACGACACCGTGGGTGGCGCTACTCTGCCGGCTGCATCGCAGGCCGTGCCTTCGGCGGCGCAATCCAGAACGCGACGGGGCGTTCGAACAGGAAGCGGGCGCCGACAACAAGCGCGAGGCGCCAGATCGCGAGCGCGCCGAGCACGCCGGCGATGGTCACCAGCAGCGAGACCGTTCCGATATCGGTAATGATCCCCGTCTTCAGCAGCAATGTGCGCGTCGCGGCCATCGGCAGGAAGAAGGCGAGATAGATCACGATCGAATGCTCGCCGCAGAACCTGAGCGCGTTGAGAAGCTGGGCCCGCGCCAGCAGGGTGCCGGCGATGATGATCGCCACGGCGCCGGCATAGCCGAGCAGCAGCGAGACGATGGGCCACTCGCTGACGCCGAGGCTCACCAGCGACTGGTTGGTCACCGCCCAGGCGAGCAGGCCGGTGACGGCGAGCATCGGCTGTGCCCGGGCGCGATACGACATGGCGAAGATGATCGTCGCGAACAGATAGCCGGAATAGATGTAGACGAAGCGGGCGCAGAATTCGTCGATCACGGTCCAGCCGGTCGAGATATGCGACATTTCCAGGCCGGCGGCGATGCCCCAGATCACCGGCACGGGGACCGTCCGTGTCACCTTGATGACGACGAAGAGGATCGGCAGCAGATAGATGAACCACAGCGTGCCGAACGGCTCGATGAAGGATTCCAGGTACAGATACCCGGCATGCGGCCAGCCGTTCGCTGCGGCGAAGCCGGGCGCCTTGAAGCCGAACTGGATCGTCACCCACAGCACGTAGAAATAGGCGAAGTGCAAGACCTTGCGGTCGAGATAGGTACGCCAGTCGCGGTCGATCACCAGCGGCAGGAACAGGCCGGAGATCAGGAAGAAGTCCGGCATCCGGAACGGTTTTGCGAAAGCGACCACGGCATGCATGAATCCGGTCTCGCCGGCCGCGAGCTCGACGCCGAGCACCGAGTGCATCATCACCACCATGATGATGCAGATGCCCTTGGCGTAGTCCACCCAGTCGATGCGCGCCTCGGTTCCGGCCGGCCTCGGCGTACCATTCGCGGTCATGCTGTCCCTCTCTGGCGCGGAGCTGCCGCATTCTCGGGCAGAGCCGTTAATACTCCTTGCTGTCATCCAAACGTCATGCCGTTTTCTAAATTCCCCCTGGGCCGCAAATGGTCTAAGACGCCAAAGTATTAACCTTGAAGGATGGGTTTCGATGCGAATTGCGATGATCGGCACGGGGTATGTGGGGCTGGTGTCCGGGGCCTGCTTCGCCGATTTCGGCCACGAGGTCACTTGCGTCGACAAGGACGAGAGCAAGATCGCCGCGCTTCATCGTGGGGAAATTCCGATCTTCGAGCCGGGGCTGGATGCGCTGGTCGCGGCCAACGTCAAGGCCAAGCGCCTCGACTTCACGACCGACCTGAAGCAGCCCGTCGCCGATGCCGACGCCGTCTTCATCGCCGTCGGCACCCCGTCGCGGCGCGGCGACGGCCATGCCGACCTCACCTACGTCTATGCAGCGGCGCGCGAGATCGCGGCGTCGCTGACCGGCTTTACAGTCGTCGTGACCAAATCGACCGTGCCGGTCGGCACCGGCGACGAGGTCGAGCGCATCATCCGCGAGACCAATCCGGCGGCCGATGTCGTCGTCGCCTCGAATCCTGAGTTCCTGCGCGAGGGTGCGGCGATCCGCGACTTCAAATGGCCCGACCGCATCGTGGTCGGCACCGATGACGAGCGCGGCCGCAAGGCGCTCGGCGACATCTATCGCCCGCTGTCGCTGAACCAGGCGCCGATCATGTACACGGCGCGGCGCACCGCGGAGCTGATCAAATACGCCGCCAACGCGTTCCTCGCCACCAAGATCACCTTCATCAACGAGGTCGCCGATCTCGCCGAGAAGGTCGGCGCCGACGTGCAGGAAGTGGCGCGCGGCATCGGTCTCGACAACCGCATCGGCTCCAAGTTCCTCCACGCCGGTCCGGGCTTCGGCGGCTCGTGCTTCCCGAAGGATACCCGCGCGCTGATCAAGATCGCGCAGGACTACGACACGCAGCTGCGCATCGTCGAATCCGTGCTGGCGGTGAACGACAACCGCAAGCGCGCGATGGCGCGCAAGGTAGCGCATGCGGTCGGCGGCAATCTGCGCGGCAAGACGGTCGCGGTGCTCGGCCTCACCTTCAAGCCGGAGACCGACGACATGCGCGAGGCGCCGTCGATTCCGCTGGTGACGGGTCTGCTCGACATGGGCGCAAAGGTGCGCGCGCATGATCCGGTCGGCATCGAGCAGGCCAAGAAGGAGCTGCCCGAGATCGCCTATTTCGAGGATCCCTATGCCTGCGCCACCGGCGCCGACGCGATCGTGCTGGTCACCGAATGGGTGCAGTACCGCGCCATGGATCTCGACCGCCTGAAGCAGGTCATGGCCCGGCCGGTCGTCGTCGACCTGCGCAACGTCTACCGTCCTGACGAGATGGCAGCGCACGGCTTCGTCTATGAGAGCGTCGGCAGGCCCTCGGCGAAGGGCGCGTGACGCTGACTGATTGTCATACCCCGCGAAGGCGGGGTATCCAGTACGCCCGGTCGTCGTGATCAATGACGGCTGTGTGTACTGGATCGTCCGCCTTCGCGGACGATGACAGGTTCCGACCCTTGCCCCTTCGCTTCGACACCCCGCTGCCCATCGATGCCGTGCTGGACGATTTGTCCGGCACGCTCGCACGCAGTAACACCGCCGTCCTGGTGGCGCCGCCCGGCGCCGGCAAGACGACGCGGGTGCCGCTCGCCCTGCGCGATGCGCCGTGGATCGGGGACAAGAAGATCATCGTGCTGGAGCCGCGCCGCATCGCCGCTCGCGCCAGCGCCGAGCGGATGGCTAAGTCGCTCGGCGAGTGCGCCGGCGAGACCGTCGGCTATCGGGTGCGGTTCGGCTCGAAGATCTCGCGCGCGACCCGCATCGAGGTCGTCACCGAGGGCATCTTCACCCGCCAGATTCTCGATGATCCCGAGCTCACCGGCGTCGCGGCCGTGCTGTTCGACGAATTCCACGAGCGCTCGCTCGATGCCGATCTCGGCTTGGCCTTGGCCCGCGACGCGCAGCAGGGCCTGCGCGAGGATCTCCGCATACTCGTGATGTCGGCGACGCTCGACGGCGCCCGCGTCGCCAGCCTGCTCGGCAATGCGCCCGTGGTCGAGAGCGAGGGCCGGGCCTTTCCGGTCGAGACCCGCTATGTCGGCCGCAAGCCGGATGTGCCGGTCGAGCGCCAGATGGCCGAGACGATTGCCTCCGCGCTGCGCGCCGATGCCGGCTCGGTGCTGGCGTTCCTGCCCGGCGCGGCCGAGATCCGGCGCACCCAGACCATGCTCGCCGAGCGCGTCCAGGATGCTGCAATCGAGATCGTGCCGCTGTTCGGCGCGCTCGATGCCGCGGTCCAGGACCGCGCGATCTCGCCGGCGCCGAAGGGCCACCGCAAGGTGGTGCTGGCGACCTCGATCGCCGAGACCTCGCTGACCATCGAGGGCGTGCGCATCGTGGTCGATTCCGGCCTCGCCCGCGTGCCGCGCTACGAACCTGATATCGGCCTGACCCGGCTGGAGACGGTGCGCGCCTCGCGCGCCGCCGTCGACCAGCGCCGCGGCCGCGCCGGCCGCACCGAGCCCGGCGTCTGCTACCGGCTGTGGGACGAGCCGCAGACGGCCTCGCTCGCCGCCTACACGCAGCCGGAAATTCTCAGCGCCGATCTGTCCTCGCTGGTGCTCGACCTCGCGCAATGGGGCGTCAGCGATCCCGCAGGCTTGAGCTTCCTCGATCCGCCGCCGCTACCGGCCTGGAAGGAGGCGCGCGATCTCCTCAACGAACTCGGCGCGCTCGATGTCGGCGGCCGCCTCACCGAGGAGGGCCGGCGGCTGCGGGCGCTCGCGTTGCCGCCGCGGCTGGCGCGGATGATCGTCGATGCAGCCGACTACGGCGCGGCAGGGCAGGCGGCCGATATCGCCGCGATCCTGACCGAGCGCGGGCTCGGCGGCGACAGCGTCGACCTCGAGGTCCGGCTCGATCAGTTCCGCAGAGATCGCTCGCAACGGGCGCAGAGCGCGCGTGACATGGCGCGGCGCTGGGCGCAGCAGGTCAGCTCGGCGGCGTCGCCGCGAGAGGCCGGGGATCTGGCGACCGGGCTGATGCTGGCCTTCGCCTTCCCCGACCGTGTGGCGCGCAACCGCGGCAATGGCAGCTTCGTGCTGGCCAATGGCCGCGGCGCCGCGGTCGACCAGACATCGTCGCTGGCACGGGTGCCCTACATCGCCGTGGGCGAGCTGACCGGCACGGCGGCCAGCGGTCGCATCCTGCTGGCGGCGCCGCTCGCGCTCGAGGACATTGAGCGTCACTTCGCCGCGCAGATCGAGGCAAAGGACGAGGTCAGTTTCGACCCGAGCGCGATGGCGCTGCGTGCGCGCCGCCGGCGCAAGCTGCACGCGATCACCATGGCCGATGCGCCGGTGGCGCTGACGCCGTCGGAGGACACCGCGCGCATCTTCGCCGAAGGGATCTGTGCCGCCGGCCTCGACCGGCTGCCGTGGTCGAAGGCCGCCAGCCAGTGGCGCGATCGCGTCACCTTCCTGCGCAAGGCGGAGGGCGATGCCTGGCCGGATCTGTCGGATGCCGGGCTGATCGAGCGGCGCGAGGATTGGCTGGTGCCGCTGCTCGCCGACAGGACCTCGCTGCGCGATGTCTCTCCGGGCGACGTCTCGGACGCCGTCATGGGTCTGCTGCCCTGGGACCTCCGCGCCCGGCTCGACAAGGAGGCGCCGACCCATTTCGAGGCGCCGACCGGGACCATGCTGGCGATCGACTACGAGGCCGAGCAGGGGCCGACCATCGCGGTGCGGCTGCAGGAGCTGTTCGGGTTGAACGTTCATCCGACGATCGCCCGTGGAGCGGTTCCGCTGGTGCTGGAGCTGCTGTCGCCGGCGCAGCGGCCGGTGCAGGTGACGCGCGATCTGCCCGGCTTCTGGCGCGGCTCCTATGCCGCCGTGCGCACCGATCTGCGCGGCCGCTATCCCCGGCATCCCTGGCCGGAGGATCCCGCCAGCGCCATGCCGACCCGGCGGGCCAAGCCTCGGGGAACATAGCTGATGCAAATTATACCGCCCGAATGGCCCTCGTTAACGCTTCGCTCATCGTTTTCGCCAAAATGGCGGCGGCAGCCGTTACGCTTCAGTCGCCCGTCAGCGGCTTTCATGATCAAGTCGGTTGCGGGGTAGAGTCGGGCGTTGCGTGATGCGTAACATAATGATCTTCGCGGCCGTTCTCGTCGGCCTCGGCACCTTCATGGCGCAGCTGGCCGATCGCCTCACGCCGGCGCCTGCGTCCGCCACCCCCTCGGTGCGGAGCGCGACGGTAGACACCGCAGCCGCAAGCCAGCGCAGCCTCAGCATCCCGACGGACCGCCGCGGCCATTTCCGCGCCGACGGCCGCATCGACGGCCAGCGCATCAGCTTCATGATCGACACCGGCGCCTCGATGGTCGCGCTCAACGAAAGCTCGGCCGCCCGCTTCGGCCTGCGCCCGGCGCGCGGCGAGTACACCGCCAATGTGACGACGGCCAACGGGACCGTGAAGGCCGCCCGGGCGAAGCTTGCGATGGTCGAACTCGGCGAGCTCACCGTGCGCGATGTCGACGCCCTCGTGTTGCCGGACGCGGCGCTGTCCGAGAACCTGCTCGGATTGTCGTTCCTGTCCAAGCTGAAGCGCTTCGCCTATGCCAACGGCCAGATGGTGCTGGAGCAGTAATCACGATCGCTGAAGATCGGACGATGCGACGGCGGCCCCATATACCGTAAGATCAGATGGGGGAGGCTCCCTGCCTGATTGTTGCCTGCTTTCCTCTGCCTTTGTTGTATGACGTCTTTGTATGAAGCCGCGCGCCGCGCGACTGCACTGTTCCATTGATGTGATTTCCCGAGGCCCCTCCTTATGTTCCCCAAGCCGAAACCCATCTTGGTCCCCAATACCTACGCCTTTGAATCCGAGCCGATGGTGAAGCCGACGGGCTTCCGCGAATATGACGCGCGCTGGCTGTTCAACAAGGAAATCAACCTGATGGGGGTGCAGGCGCTCGGCATGGGGCTGGGCGCGCTGATCGCGGAGCGCGGCGTGAGCCGAGAAATCGTGACCGGTCACGATTTCCGTGGCTACTCCGCCTCGATCAAATACGCGCTGATCTCGGGCCTGATGGCCGCCGGCTGCAAGGTGCACGACATCGGTCTTGCGGTGACACCCATGGCCTATTTCGCGCAGTTCGAGCTCGATGTGCCCTGCGTCGCGATGGTGACCGCCTCGCATAATGACAACGGCTGGACCGGCGTTAAGATGGGCGCCAATCGTCCGCTGACCTTTGGGCCGGAGGAAATGACACGGTTGAAAGAGATCGTGCTCAACGCCGAGTTCAAGAACACGGGCGGCGGCTCGTATCAGTTCCACGAGAATTTCCCGGCGCGCTACATCGCCGATCTGACTAACCGTCCGAAACTGAAGCGCAAGCTCAAGGTCGTCGCCGCCTGCGGCAACGGCACCGCGGGCGCGTTCGCGCCACAGGTGCTGGAGGCGATTGGCTGCGAGGTGATCCCGCTCGACACCGAGCTCGATCACACCTTCCCGAAATACAATCCCAATCCCGAAGACATGGAGATGCTGCACGCCATTCGCGACGCCGTACTCGCCCACAAGGCCGATGTCGGCCTCGGCTTCGACGGCGACGGCGACCGCTGTGGCGTGGTCGACAACACCGGCGAGGAGATCTTCGCCGACAAGGTCGGCGTCATGCTGGCGCGCGACATGTCCGCGATCCACAAGGACGCGCAGTTCGTCGTCGACGTGAAATCAACCGGCCTGTTCATGACCGATCCGGTGCTGCAGGCGCAGGGCGCCAAGACCGAATATTGGAAGACCGGCCATTCCTACATGAAGCGCCGGACCAACGAGCTCGGTGCGCTCGCGGGCTTCGAGAAGTCCGGCCATTTCTTCTTCAACAAGCCGTTCGGTCGCGGCTATGATGACGGCCTCGTCTCGGCGATCGCGATCTGCGAGATGCTCGACCGCGCGCCGGGCAAGTCGATGGCCGACCTCAAGGAGGCCCTGCCCAAGACGTGGTCGTCGCCGACGATGTCGCCGCATTGCGGCGACGAGGTCAAATACGGCGTCGTCGACGCGGTGGTGAAGCATTTCCAGACGCTGCAGCAGCAGGGCGGCAAGGTCGCCGGTCAATCGATCCGCGATCTCGTCACCGTCAACGGCGTGCGTGTCACGGTGGAGGACGGCAGCTGGGGCCTGGTGCGCGCGTCATCCAACAAGCCGGAGCTCGTCGTCGTCGTCGAAAGCCCCGTGTCGGAGCAGCGCATGCACGACATGTTCGAGGCGGTCAACGTCGTGCTGCGGACGCACCCCGAAGTGGGCGCCTATAATCAGACGATCTGATACGCCAGGGCGAGCATGCCTCGCACGAGGCGCGCTCGCCTTTGTCCAGGCAATTCGGCGAACTAAGCGACCCGCAGCGATTTCAGGAACTGATCGACCTCGGACTTGAGCCGAGCCGATTGCGAGGACAGGCCGTTCGCGGACTCCAACAGCCGGGACGCGGCGCCGCCGGTCTCGTTGGAGGCCTGCGTCACGCTGCCCATGCTTTGGCTCACCAGTCGCGTGCCTTCGGAGGCCTGCTGCACGTTTCCGGAAATTTCCCCCGTCGCGAGCCCCTGCTGTTCGACGGCGGTTGCGATCTCCTTGGAGATCCCGTCGATCTCGGCGATCGTGCCGCCGATCATCTGGATGGCGCTTACGGCATCACCCGTCGCGCTCTGGATGCTCTGCACCTGGCTGGAGATTTCCTCGGTCGCCTTCGCAGTCTGATTGGCCAGCGCTTTCACCTCGCTGGCGACGACGGCAAAGCCCTTCCCGTGCTCGCCGGCGCGGGCGGCCTCGATGGTGGCGTTCAGCGCCAGCAGGTTGGTCTGGCTGGCGATCGTCTGGATCAGCGTCACCACCTCGCCGATCTTCTGCGTGCCCGCGGCGAGGCTTTCGACCACGCTGTTGGTGCGTCGCGCCTCTTCGGCGGCTTTCGCGGCGATCTCCGCGGAGCGCGTCACCTGCTGGGAAATGCTGCCGATGGAGGCGGTCAGCTCTTCGGTTGCGGCAGCGACGGTCTCGACGTTGGTGGAAGCGCGCTGCGAGGCGTGGGCCGCTGCCGACGTCTGGCGCGAGGCTTCGGCGCTGTTACGGCTCATCAAGGATGACAGGTTCTGGACCTCGTTCGCAGCGACGGCCACCGCCTCCACGATGCCGCCGATCTTGCGCTCGAAGCCTTCCGCAAGCTCGCGCCGGGCGAGATCGCCCTGTTGCTTGACCCGCTGCTCGGCCTCGGTCCGCTCGGCGTTGGCACGCGCTTCGGCCGCGATCGCCGCATTGGCTTCGGCGGTCTTGCGCATGCTGGTTTCGAACAGCTGCGTGAGCTTGAGCGCCAGCGCGCCCAGAACGCCCGCCTCGATCAGGAGGATGACAGCGTGCAGCACCACGCGGCCGAAATCGCTCCCGCCGGGATAGACCGCGGCCGGAAAAACGAAGTTCAGCACCAGATGGTGAAGCGCGACGGCGACCGTTCCCGCCACGATGGGCCGGTAGTCGCAATAGGCGACGAGACAGGCCAGCGCCGCGAAGAAGTACATGTGCATGTCGACCTGCCAGGCGTGGCCGGACATCTGGTAGACGAGCACGGACACGCCGCCCATCAGAGCAACTGCGACCGTGAGCTGGGTCGCCAAGCCGTCGCCGGCGCTGCGCCAGGAGAGCGTCGCCGCGGCCGCCAAGGCGACCATCATCATCGTCGGCAACATCCAATCGCCGCGCGACAGCCCGATGATGAGCGCGAGTGGAACGTGAATCCAGAGCACCGCCAGCAGAAGCTTGCTGGTTGCGTCACGGAGAATTGCCAGATCGTCGGTCTCGCCGGTCATTCCCATCCCCCCGATCATCATCATTGTGTAAAGCAGGCGGAGATCGCCTGCGGGTCGATGACGAGCCAGGCCCCCGCCTTGCGCAGCCGCGCCAAGCCGTCGTGTTCGCCAGGACGAACCACGAGCAGCGACGAAAATGCCGTCGTACGCACGAGAGCGGCGTCAGCCGATGCTGCAGCCAGCATCGTCTGTTGCGCGCTCCACCAGGGTGGAAAAGCGACGGCGACGATCTCGCGCCCGGGGTGCACCTGCAGCGACAGCGCTGCCACACCGACGAAGCTCGCGATCAAAAGCGCCATTGCGTTCAGCCAAGCGCGCGACGATGAAGGTATGGTTGCACCGGACATCATCACATCTGAAGATAGATGGATGAAGATAACTTCCGGTAAACGATGATGGGGAAACAGGACAAAAGGCCGACTACGTGTGGCTGAGCATTGCCACGGCCCCACCGTGTGGGCTCGAACGAGCGGCGAGACTATGCGGGCCGGACTAGACCGGCGGCACCGGCAAGGCCGTGACCGACTTGATCTTCTCCATGGCAAAGCGCGAGGTGACGTTCTTCAGCGGCACGGCGCTGATCAGCTTCTTGTAGAAAACGTCGTAGCTCTGCATGTCCGCAACCACCACGCGCAGCATGTAGTCGACGTCGCCCGCCATCCGGTAGAACTCCATCACCTCCGGCATCGAGCTGACCGCCTCGGCGAACTTCTTCAGCCAGGCTTCGGAATGATCGGCACTCTCGACCGAGACGAACACGGAGATGCCGAGCCCGATCTTGTTCTGATCGACCAGGGCAACCCGGCGCAGGATGACGCCGTCGGCCTCCAGCCGCTGGATGCGCTTCCAGCACGGCGTCGACGACAGCCCAACGCGGTCGCCGATCTCAGCGACCGAGAGAGAGGCATCTTCCTGCAGGACCATTAGGATCTTGCGGTCGATAGCGTCGAGCCGGCGGTTGGCTTCAGGGCCCTGGGCGGTGACGTCGGTCATGGAGAAATTTGTTCCATATGAAGGTCGAGAAACCCTCATATAGAGAAAATCGTTCCAAGGCAAGGATCGGCCGTTCAGGCCACGTCAGGCGCCTCGAATGCGGTCTTCAGCTACCGCTAGTCTGCATCAGCAGCCAGCGGCCGACCAGATGATGCGCAATTGCGAACGGATGCGGGCCCGCCAGGCCGTCGGGATGCTGCCGCTGCAGCATCAGCTGGGCCTCGTCGCGGCTGAACCAGCGGACGTCCTCGAGTTCGGTGCGGTCGATGACGATGTCCTCGTTGAGCGCCCGCGCGCTGCAGCCGATCATCAGCGAGGACGGATAGGGCCAGGGCTGGGTCATGTAGTAGGTCACGTCGGTGCAGCGGATGCCGGACTCCTCGAACACCTCGCGGCGGACGGCGTCCTCGATCGTCTCGGCGGCCTCGACGAAACCCGCGAGACAGGAATACATGCCCGCCGGAAACTGCTTCTGCCGGCCGAGCAGGCACTTGTCGCCGGAGGCGACCAGCGAGATCACCACCGGGTCGGTGCGCGGGAAATGCTCGGTCTTGCAATTCGGGCATTCGCGCTTCCAGCCGCCCTCGCGCATCGCGGTCTTGGTGCCGCAATTGGCACAGAAGCCGTGGCGCTGATGCCAGGACACCATCGACTTGGCCATGGCGATCGTCGCCAGTTGCTCGACAGGAATCGCGCCCTGCATCGCCAAGCCGCGCAGCTCGGTGACCGATACATCCTCGCGGCCGGCGAGCTTCTCGACGGCCGCTGGCGAGATGCCCATGCCGAACACGGCCGCGCCGTCCTGCAGGCCGAGGAAGATCGTGCCGGGATTGGCGCCAAAGCCGAGCGCCTCATCGATCGACAGCAGCGGACGCAACTGGTCGCCGTCGCGCTTCAGCACCAGCGAATCGCGATGCACGACATAGGCGCGGGTCGAAGGCTTGCCCTCGAAGGCGAGCAGCTTGTCGTCATGAAAGCGCAGATGGGCGGCGCGCTCGATCGGATGGCCGACGAAGGCCGGCTTGCCCAATGGAAACAAGTCGAATGGCGACATCTCTCACCCTAGCCAGATCTTGCGCCTGACAGCGCTGATGAAACTCTCAACCTCCTGCGCGTCGTGTGGCACAGGGGTTGCGACGCCCCAGACCGGGCGCGGCCAGGCCACGTCACTGGTGCGGCGGGCGATGATATGGATGTGCAGCTGCGGCACCATGTTGCCGAGCGCGGCGACGTTCAGCTTGTCGCACTTGGTGATCTCCTTGACGGCGCGCGACACCCGCGTGATCTCGGTCATCAGCTGCGCCTGGGCGACCTCGTCGAGATCGATGATCTCGACCGCGTCCTCGCGGCGCGGCACCAGCAGCAGCCACGGATAGTTGGCGTCCTTGATCACCAGCACGCGCGACAGCGGCAGGTCGCCGATATTGATCGTGTCCTTCGCCAATTGCGGGTGGAGCGACCAGGCTGATTCGGACATGAGGGCGGGTTCCTGGCAGGGCGGTCATGCGGGCAGCGCTGCGGCACCTAAATCCTTTCCGAGCTGCGGCACAAGCCCGCGGGGCGCTGGGCCGGACCGGCGAAGCTCGCGCTTGCTTTCCGGACCGTTTGGCCCCAAATAGACAGCGGGAGATTGGCGGTGGACGAGCCACTCGCCAACCGGGTCAGGTCCGGAAGGAAGCAGCCCTAACGAGGTCCGGATCGGGTCGCTCGTCAGTCTCCTACTCGTTTTCTCGAGCGAATCGCGCAAAGTTGGCGGGGACCCCGCGCAGGGCGGGCGCTCGACCGCACTCCGGCTGATTGCGTCGAGGCTGATGGCGTCGACGACCGCGATCGAAGGCCGGCCTGGAATGTTTCACTTGCGGATCGCTCGATGACTGACGTTGGCGCCCCACCTGTTCCGCCCGACAGCGCCGACGCTCCCCCCAAGCCCTACCGGGTTCTGGCGCGCAAATACCGCCCCTCCAGCTTCGCGGATCTGATCGGCCAGGAGGCCGTGGTGCGCACCGTCTCGAACGCGTTCGAGACCGGCCGGATTCCGCAGGCCTGGATCCTCACCGGCGTCCGCGGGGTCGGCAAGACGACCACCGCCCGCATCCTTGCCCGCGCCCTGAATTACGAGCTGCCCGACGGCTCGGTGAAGGGGCCGACCATCCACATGCCGGTGCTCGGCACCCATTGCCAGGCGATCATGGAAAGCCGGCACATGGACATCCTGGAGATGGATGCGGCGTCGCATACCGGCGTCGACGACGTTCGCCAGATCAATGACAGCGTGCGCTACGCCCCGGCCAGCGCGCGCTACAAAGTCTACATCATCGACGAAGTCCACATGCTGTCGACGGCGGCGTTCAACGCCTTCCTGAAGACGCTCGAGGAGCCGCCGGAGCACGCCAAATTCGTGTTCGCGACGACAGAAATCCGCAAGGTGCCGGTGACGGTGTTGTCGCGCTGCCAGCGCTTCGATCTGCGCCGTGTCGAGGCCGACGTGCTGATGAAGCATCTCGCCGGCATCGCGACCAAGGAGGGCGTGACGATCGAGCCGGAGGCGCTCGGCATCATCGCGCGCGCCGCCGAGGGCTCCGTGCGCGACTCGCTGTCGCTGCTCGACCAGGCCATCGCGCATAGCGCAGGCGAGGTGCGTGCCGACGACGTCCGGCAGATGCTGGGCTTGGCCGACCGGACCCGCGTGATCGATCTGTTTCATTATCTCGCGAGCGGCGACATCGCGGCCGCCTTCAAGGAATTCCGCGAGCAATACGACGTCGGCGCCGATCCGGTCGTCGTGCTGTCGGATCTCGCCGAGTTCGTGAACTTCGTGACCCGCGTGAAGGTCGTGCCGGCCACCGCCGACAACGTCGCGTTCAGCGAGACCGAGCGGCTGCGCGCGCGCGATTTCGCGACCAAGCTGTCGATGCGCGTGCTGTCGCGGATGTGGCAGATGCTGCTCAAGGGCATCGCCGAGACGCAAGGCGCGACGCGTCCCGCGGCCGCCGCGGAGATGGTGCTGGTGCGCATTGCCTATGCGGCCGATCTGCCGACGCCCGACGAAGCCATCCGCATGATCGACCAGAACGGCGGTGGATCGCCTGTGGTCACGAATGGCGGCGGCGGACGCTCTGCGCCGGCGCCCAGCATGAGCACTGCGGCGCAGCCGGTGATGAGTGCGGCGCCGATGCAGGCGCCGCGCATGCAGGGTCCGACGCTGGCCGCGGTCGGTGGCGGCATGAGGCCGCAGGCGATGTCCTCGCAGCCGGCGTCGGCGTCGCACGAGCAGCCGGCCTTGCGGCTCGGCAGCTTCCAGGAGCTTGTCGCCCTCGCAGCTAAGAATCGCGACCTCATCACCAAGAGCGCGCTCGAGATGGACGTCAGGCTCGTCCGTTTCGAGGACGGCCGGCTGGAGATCGCGCTGGAACGGACGGCGCAGCGCGCGCTTGTGTCAGACCTCGGCCGCAAGCTGGAGGACTGGACCGGCCGGCGCTGGACCGTGATCGTTTCCAACGAGCAGGGGCAGGCGACCCTCCGCGAGCAAAACCTGCGCGCCAAGAGCGAGCGCGAGGCGGCGGCGGAAGCGGATCCGCGGGTGCAGGAGATCCTGGCGCGGTTTCCCGGCACGAAGGTGATCGAAGTGCGCCGGCTCGCCCCCGAGCCGCCCGAATCGGACGCCAGTGCTGTCGAGCCGCCGGACGAGTTCGACTCCGACAATGATGATGACCTTTAAGCTGATGACGAGGTGCTCCGATGGCTGACTTTCTCGGCATGATGAAACAGGCGGCGCAGCTGCAATCGAAGATGCAAGAGATGCAGGCCGAGCTCGGCAATGTCGAGGTCGAGGGCATCTCCGGGGGCGGCCTCGTCGCCGTGCGCATGACCGCCAAGATGGACGTGAAGTCCATCAAGATCGATCCGTCGCTGCTCAAGCCGGAAGAGGCGGAAATCCTCGAGGATCTCCTGGTGACCGCGCATGGCGACGCGCGCCGCAAGGCGGAAGCTGCGATGCAGGAGAAGATGCAGGCCATCACCGGTAAGCTCGGCCTGCCGCCGGGCTTCGGCTTCGGTTAGTTCATGAACGTCGTGACCTGATGGCCGTCGCCGGTCCTGAAATCGAGCGCCTGATCCAGCTGCTTGCGCGCCTGCCCGGCCTCGGGCCGCGCTCGGCGCGGCGTGCCGCGCTGCATCTGATCAAGAAGCGCGAGGCGCTGATGGTGCCGCTCGCGTCGGCGCTGCAGGTCGCGATCGACCGCATCCAGGTCTGCAAGACCTGCGGCAACATCGACACGCAGAGTCCCTGCACGGTGTGCACCGACCCACGGCGTGATCCCGCGATGATCGTAGTCGTCGCCGACGTCGCCGATCTCTGGGCGCTGGAGCGCGCGAAGGCGAGCAACGGCCGCTATCACGTGCTCGGCGGCACCTTGTCGCCGCTCGACGGCGTCGGTCCGCAGGACCTCACCATCGACGCGCTGGTGCAGCGCGCGCATGCGCCGGAGGTGTCCGAGATCATCCTCGCATTGAATGCGACGGTGGATGGCCAGACCACGGCGCATTACATCACCGACCTCCTGCAGGAGGCGAACGTCAAGGTCACGCGGCTGGCGCATGGCGTGCCGGTCGGCGGCGAGCTCGACTATCTCGACGAAGGCACGCTCTCGGCCGCGATGCGGCAGCGCACCTTGTTCTAAGCACAGACGAAAGTGGAATGATGACGAAACGCGGATTCGGCAAACGGCTGGCTTTGGGCGCGATTTGGATGGTGCTCTCGGCAGCGTCAGTGCTCGCCCAGCAGGGTGAAGCGCCGCAGAAGGCCGGCAAGCCGCTGAACACCGGCGACGTGCTGTCGGGCGAGCTGACCGCGCTGAAGGTCAAAGGCGCCAAGCCGGGCCAGCCGTCATCGGCCTATCAGATCACCAGCGAGCCACGCCGCCTGCCGCCGCCGAGCGGGCTGTGCAATCTGGAGACCGGGCCGGAGACGTTCCAGCTGGTCACCGCGACGCCGGCACAGGCGTCGCAACTGAAGGGCCTGCTGGGCAAGCAGATCGCGGTGAAAGTCGACGAGATCGCCTGCGCCCAGCATGCCGGGCAGATCAGCGAAGCAGTCGTGACCAAGTGGAGCCTGGTGAAGCGGTGATAAGCTCGGCGCTTTCACGCGCATGCAGCGCCCCAATCACCGTCGTCATCGCCCGGCTTGACCGGGCGATCCAGTACGCCGCGCCCCCTCGGTCGATCGCAGACGTCTCTGGAATACTGGATCACCCGCCTTCGCGGGTGATGACGACCTTTTATGAAGGTGAGAGCTAAACTTTCACTGGCCCGAGCGCATCAAAATGCCCGCGGCGCTGCAGCCACGCCAGCAGCACCAGACTCGGTATGGCCACCAGCACGCAGATGACGAAGAACAGCGGCCAGCCGGTGGCCTTTGCGACGTAGCCGGCGCCTGACGACAGATAGGTGCGGCCGACAGCAGCGAGCGCGGTGAGCAGGGCGTATTGGGTTGCTGTGTGCAGCGGGTTCTTACAGAGGGCCGAGAGATAGGCGACGAAGATCACGGTGCCGATCGCGCTCGTGAAGTTCTCTGCGGAGATCGCCAGCGCCAGCGCCCATTGATTGACGCCGACGATCGCGAGCCAGGAGAAAGACAGGTTGGCCAGCGCCTGCACCACGCCGCCGATCCAGAGACTGGTGGCGAGCGAATAGCGCCGGGCGACGAAGCCGCCGGCAAAGCCGCCTGCGAGCGTGGCGCCGAGGCCGACGCCTTTCACGATCGCCGCGTAGTCGACCTTGCTGAAGCCGAGGTCGATGACGAACGGCGCGGTCATGGTGCCGGAGAAGGCGTCGGTGAACTTGAACAGCACGACGAAGGCGAGCGCGGCGAGCGCGTCGCGCCGGCCGAGGAATTCGACGAACGCGCCGGCCGCAGCCTGCGCCACGCGGGTCAGCGCGGTGTCGGCGCCCATCGCAGCTTCGGCCTGCTTGGACTGTGCAGGCTCGGTCGCGGCGAGCGCCGTGATCGTGCCAATCAGCACCAGGCCTGCCATCACGACATAACCCCACATCCACGACGCCGGTCGCGTCAGCCCCGAGCTCTCGAAGCCGCTGACCACGACGAGCGCCCCGGCGGTCGAGACCAGCATGCCGATGCGATAGGCCGCGACATAGGCGGCCATGCCGGCGGCCTGCTCGCTCTCCGGCAGGCTCTCGACGCGGAAGGCGTCGACCACGATGTCCTGCGTTGACGACGTCGCGGCCACCAGCAGCGCGGCCAGCGCAACCATGAACGGCGCATGCGCCGGGTCGGTCAGCGCCAGCAGCAGGATGGCCGCGATCAGCAGCAGCTGCGCGAACAGCAGCCAGCCGCGCCGCCGCCCGAACGCGCGCGTCAGCAGCGGCACATGCAGCGCGTCGACCAGCGGCGCCCACAGGAACTTCAGCGTGTAGGGCGTGCCGACGAGGGCAAACAGCCCGATCGTGCCGAGATCGACACCGAGCTCGCGCATCCAGATCTGCAAGGTCGAGCCGGACAGCGCCAATGGCAGGCCTGAGGAAAAGCCGAGGAACAGCACCACGAGGACGCGCGGCTGGAGATAGACGGCCATGCTCTCGCGCCAGGTGGGGGCGGGCTGGGCCACGGGCTTTGCAGCAGTCGCTGAGAGGTCGTTTGTCGCGTCGGGTGCGGTCATGAACGGGTGGTAGCAGATTTGGACGGCGCCACAAGCTCAGCTGTCATCGCCCGGCTTGACCGGGCGATCCAGTATTCCAGAGGCCTATCCATCGCCTCCGGCGATCTGCGGATAGAGGTCGATCCAGTTTGGGTTGTCCTTCTCGATCAGTGAAATCTTCCAATCCCGCGGCTACTTCTTCAACCGCTTCTCGCGATGAATGGCTTGTTCGACTTGTTCAAAGACTTCGAAGTAGACGAGGCGGGTCACACCATAACGTTTAGTGAAGCTGTCGGATATCTTCGCTCTATGTTCGGCCACACGACGCATCAGGTCGTTTGTCACGCCGGTGTACAGCGTGCCGCCGATGCGGCTGGCGAGGATGTAGACGTAGTAGGAGCGCGTACCCATCAGACGTCTCTGGGATACTGGATCGCCCGGTCAAGCCGGGCGATGACAGTCTTGTCGGAGTTGCTGGCTTACGCAAGACAGCCGTCCGGCCGTCACTCCCCCGCCTGCAGGCGTCCCGCCAGCGGAGACAGGTCCGGCGTCGCACCCGTGCCCGGCGCGATCCGCGGCGACTCCACCGCTGCGTCCGGCTTGCTGAAATCCAGCTCCTCGATGCGGGCAGCGCGTTTCTCGATCTTGTCGGCTGAAATGAGGATCTGGCGGATGTCCTCGCCGACATCGCCAAAGTGCTTCTGCAGCTTGAGCACGCGCTCGCGCAGGCGGCCGAGATCGTCGCCGAGATGGATCACCTCGTTGCGGATCTGGTCGGCGGCGTCGCGGATGCGGGCGTCCTTCATGATCTGCTGCATGACCTGGATCGCGAGCATCAGCAGCGACGGCGACACCAGTACGACGCGGGCGCGATAGGCCTTCTGAATGACGTCGTCGAAACCATCGTGGATTTCAGCATAGACGGACTCCGACGGCACGAACATCAGCGCGGTGTCCTGCGTCTCGCCGACGACCAGGTACTTCTCCGCGATGTCGTTGACATGCCGCAGCACGTCGGTGCGCAGCTGCTGCGCGGCAGCGCGCTTCTCATCCTCGGTCTCTGCATCATGCAGAGCGGTGACGGCTTCCAGCGGAAACTTGGCGTCGATGCACAGCGGCCTCGTGTCGGGCAGGAACACCACGCAGTCCGGCCGCTTGCCGCTGGCGAGCGTGTGCTGGAACGCGTAGCTGCCCCTCGGCAGCCCGTCCTGCACGATCGCCTCCATGCGCGCCTGGCCGAACGCGCCGCGTGACTGCTTGTTGGCGAGCACGTCGCGCAAGGTCGAGACCTGCGTGGTCAGCTCGCTGAGATCGCGATGGGCGTTGTCGATGATGCCGAGCCGCTCATGCAGCACGCGCAAGGAGTCCATGGTGTGGCGCGTAGTCTGCTCCATCGACTGGCCGACGCGATGGGTCACGGCGTCGAGCCGCTCGTTGACGCTGCGCGCCAGATCCACCTGGCGACCGGCGAGCAATTGCGCCATGGCGTCGACCCGGCCGGAGGCCTCGCTCTGCACCCGGATCATCTCGCCGAACCGTTGTTCGAGCTCCTCGGTTCGCATCGCCTGCTGGGCGGCGAGAACAGCGCTGCGTCGTCCGGAGCGGGCCACCGCCAAGCCGATCATCGCGAGCAGCAGCAGCACCATCACGCCGAATCCGATCAGCGCATCGCTGGCCCGGATCGGCAGGTCGCCGATCATGACGACGACAGGATTGAGCGCAGAATTGAGCGGCTGGCTGGCGGTCATCGCCCCCGTCTATCCGATTCGCAAGGCGTCGCGAACGAAGAGAGAACATTTATGGTTAAGGCCGGGTTAAGAAGCGTGGTTAACGGACCGTTGAAATTCATGGTTAGCGATGTCTTAACCGCGCGCCGTCACATTGACCGCGCCTGTTCCGGGGCTTAAATCGCGCGCCATGTCCTTAAGAGAAATCATCATCCTGCCCGACCGGCAGCTCCGGCTGGTGTCCAAGCCTGTCGAGAAGGTCACGCCGGAGATCCGGCAGCTGGTCGACGACATGTTCCAGACCATGTACGACGCACCCGGCATCGGGCTCGCGGCGATCCAGGTCGCGCAGCCCCTGCGCGTCATCACCATGGACCTCGCCAAGCCGGATTCCGGCGGCGAGACCAAGCGCGAGCCGCGGGTCTTCATCAATCCGGAGATCATCGCCAAGTCCGACGAGCTGTCGGTGTATGAGGAAGGCTGCCTGTCGATCCCCGAATATTACGAGGAGGTCGAGCGGCCGGCGCGCGTGCGCGTGCGCTTCACCGATCTCGACGGCGTGGTTCGCGAGGAGGATGCCGAGGGTCTCTACGCCACCTGCATCCAGCATGAGATCGACCATCTCAACGGCGTGCTGTTCATCGACTATCTGTCGAAGCTCAAGCGCGACCGCGTGATGAAGAAGTTCACCAAGGCCGCCAAGCGCGCCGGCGAGTAACGACTAATCTCTCTCTTCCGTCATGCCCGGGCTTGTCCCGAGCATCCACGTCTCTCCATCCGGCACTGCCGCGAGACGTGGATGGCCGGGACAAGCCCGGCCATGACGGCGGGGTAGAGGCTTTGCAGGGTCTCCGACCACATGCCGCTTCGCCTGATCTTCATGGGCACGCCGGACTTCGCCGTGCCGACCCTGCTCGAGCTCGCCGGCCACGGCCACGAGATCGTGGCCGTCTACACCCGCGCGCCGAAACCCGGAGGCCGCCGCGGTCTCGCGCTGGTGCCGACCCCGATCGAGTCCGAGGCGCGCCGGCTCGGCATTCCCGTGCTCACGCCGAAGACGCTGAAGACCGAGGAGGCCTTGGCCGAATTCCGCGCGCATGAGGCCGATGCCGCGGTGGTCGTCGCCTATGGCATGATCCTGCCGCAGGCGATTCTCGATGCGCCGAAGCTCGGCTGCTACAACCTGCATGCCTCGCTGCTGCCGCGCTGGCGCGGTGCCGCGCCGATCAACCGCGCGATCATGGCAGGTGACGCCGAGAGCGGCGTCATGGTCATGAAGATGGATGTCGGGCTCGACACCGGCGACGTCGCGATGGCCGAACTCCTCGCCATCACCGACGCGATGACCGCATCCGATCTGCACGACAAGCTGTCCCGCATCGGCGCGGACCTGATGGTTCGCGCGATGGCGGCGCTGGAGCGCGGCGGACTGACATTGACCAAGCAGGCCGAGGACGGCGTGACTTACGCCGCCAAGATCGAGAAGGCGGAGGCGCGGATCGACTGGACGAAGCCCGCGCATGCTGTGCTGCGCCACATCCACGGCCTGTCGCCGTTTCCCGGCGCCTGGAGCGAGATCACGATCGACGGCGAGGCGGTGCGGCTGAAGATCCTGCGATGCGCCCTCGCTCGCGGCACGGGCGAGCCGGGTACCGTTGTCGACGACGAGCTCACCATCGCTTGTGCCGACAGCGCGATCCGCATCACCGAGCTGCAGCGCGCCGGCAAGAGCCCGATGAAGGCCGCGGACTTCCTGCGCGGCACCCGCGTTGCGCCGGGCCTGCGCTTCGGTTGACCACCACAGCTCGTCAGCCGCGGGCTTGACCCGCGCATCCATCTCGCGAACAAGCTTCATGCTTGGATGGATTGCCGGGTCGAGCCCGGCAATGACGGCCAAACGCAATCGAGGCGATGCCCCGCTACAAGCTCACCATCGAATATGACGGCGCGCCGTTCTGCGGCTGGCAGCTGCAAGAGACGCTGCCGTCGGTGCAGGGCGTGCTCGAGGCGGCCGTGCAGGCGACCTGCGGTGTGCCGACCCGCGTGCACGGCTCGGGTCGAACCGACGCCGGCGTCCACGCCACCGGCCAAGTCGCGCATTGCGACATCGACAAGGAGTTCCGTCCTGACAAATTGCGCGACGCGCTCAACGCCCATCTGCGGCCGAACCCGGTTGCCGTGCTCGACGCGCAGATCGTACCCGACACGTTCGAAGCCCGCTTCTCGGCGCGCAAGCGGCACTACCGCTATCGGATCGTCAACCGCCGTTCCAATCTCGCGCTCGAGGTCGGCCGCGTCTGGCGGGTGCCGCAGCGGCTCGATTCGGATGCGATGCACGTCGCCGCGCAGCGGCTGATCGGCAAGCATGATTTCACGACGTTCCGCGACACAGAATGTCAGGCGAAGTCGCCCGAGAAGACACTCGATCAGCTCGACGTCGTCAGGGATGGAGATGCTGTCACCATTATCACCTCGGCACGCTCTTATTTGCACAGCCAGGTGCGCTCGATGGTCGGCTCGCTGGTCTGGGTCGGGCAGGGCCGCTGGAGCGCTGATGATCTGGCAGCCGCCCTGGCGGCGCGCCGCCGCGCGGCCTGCGGAGTGGTCGCTCCGCCGGAGGGACTCTATTTGGTGCAGGTCGACTATTGAGATCCGATCTTCAGTGGAACCGGTCGCCGACAACATTAACATATGCGAATGAGCATCCCGATGAGTTGCTATTCTGCATTGCGGGCCAGACTTCCTTAACCTCAAATTGAAGTCCCCGCTGTTATCGGATGCGCTCGTGCTGCTCTTCAGCGAGGTCGGTCGTGCGCATTCGTCAAGTCTTTCTGCTCTCCCTGCTGCTCGGGGCCGTCATCGGCCTGCTCGCCACCGTGCTGTTCGCCTGGCAGCAGCTCACCGCGCTGCAATCCGCAAGGACGGCGGCCCGTGACGCGCAGCTGCTGGCCGCCATGTTGAAGCTGCCGGAGAAGCTGAACCTCGAGCGCGCGATGGTCAATCCGCGGCTGGCCTCGCCGTATCCGGCGACGGCGGATGAGACCGCCTCGTTGCAGAAAATCCTGCAAGGCTCGGACGAGGCCTTCGCCAAGGCGCGCAGCCTTGCGCAACTCGGTGAGGACACCGCCGCGCTGGATTCGATTCAGCAGAAGCTGCGCGCCGTGCGCGCTTCGGCACTCGACGCGGTTGCGCAGGCCAGGACGGCGCGGTCGGACGCCGTGCTGCGCGATTACGTGCCGCAGATGTTCACGATCCAGGAGACCACCGGCGGCCATGTCGAATTGATCGTCCGCCGCATCAACGCCGCCAATCCCGCCGTGGGACAGGCCGCGCGCCTCGCCGTGATCGGCTGGGACCTGCGCGACTGGGCCGGCCGCGCCACCACCACTTTCATCCGCATGATCGCGACCAAGCAGCCGATGGCCGGCGAGCCGGCCGAGGCGATGGCGATGTTCAAGGGGCGGATCGAGCGCATCTGGTCGTCGGCCAAGCTTGCCGCCGCCGAGATCGATCAGAAGCCGATCCTGGCGGCGCTCGCCAATGTGGAGAGCGGCTACTGGGCGCGCGGCGGCGATCTCTATGCAGCGCAGGTCGCGCCGAATCGCGGCAAGGTGCTCGAGCTCGATCCTGATCAGTTCCTGCGCGCGATGTTTCCGATCCTCGATACGATCCTGCCGCTGCGTGACGCAGCCATCGCCGAGGCGCTGCGTCAGAGCGAGATCGCGATCTCCGACTCGCAGACCCGCTTCGCCCTCGCGCTGGCGCTGCTGCTCGTCAATATCGCCGCAGCCATTCTGGGAACGCTGTGGTTCAATGCCCGCGTGATCAAGCCGCTCTCGATCCTGACCGAGCTGATCGGACGCATTGCCGGCGGCGCGCGCGATGTCGAGGTCGCCTATCGCGACCGTACCGACGAGGTCGGCACGCTCGCCAATGCCATCGGCGTGCTGCAGGACAAGTCGGCCGAGGCCGACCGGCTGGCGCTGCAGGGCGCCGACGCGGAAGCGCGGCGCGATGCGCGCCGGCAGAAGATCGAGGCGCTCACCCGCCGCTTCGGCGAAGTGATCGATACGTTGTGCGGCCGACTGAGCGACGCCGCCAGCGGGCTCAAGCAGTCGGCCGAAACGCTCGACGGCTCGGCCAGCACCACGGCATCGCGGGCGACGGCGGTGGCCGACGCGGCGGCGCAGGCGACGGCCGGCGTCAGCACGGTCGCGGCCGCATCCGAGGAGCTCGACGCGTCGATGAAGGAGATCACCCGGCAGATCGCCGAGGCGGCTTCGGAGTCGTCGAATGCGACCAGCCAGGCGCTCGACACCACCGACAAGGTCCGCACGCTCGCCGGCAGCGCCACGCGTATCGGCGACGTCGTGCAGCTGATCCGTGCCATCGCCTCGCAGACCAACCTGCTTGCGCTCAATGCCACGATCGAATCGGCGCGCGCCGGGGAGGCCGGCAAGGGCTTCGCCGTCGTTGCCTCCGAGGTGAAGAGTCTGGCCTCGCAGACCAGCAAGGCGACCGAGGAGATCGAGAGCCAGATCGCGGCGATCCAGAACGAGACTGGCAGCACGGTCGCCGCGATCGAGAAGATCGCGGCCGTCGTCAACACCATCAGCGGCGTGACGGGAGCGGTGGCGAGCGCGGTGGCCGAGCAGAGCGCCACGACGCGGGAGATCGCCCGCAGCGTACAGCAGACCGCGAGCGGCACCAACGATGTTTCGTCGTCGATCGCGCTGGTCAGCGCAGCCGCCGCCGACACCCGCGGTTCGGCGCGCTCGCTGCTCGATTCCGCCGCGAGCCTCGCAGGGCAGGCGACGGATCTGCGCCGCGAGGTCGATCAGTTCTTGGCGGAGGTGAAAGCCGCCTGATCCCGATCAGGCGCGCCGCTCACGCGAAGTAGCGATCGAGGATGCCGCGGTAGATCTTCGTCAAGGTCGCGATGTCCGCCACGGAGGCGCGCTCGTCGATCTGATGCATGGTCTGGCCGACCAGGCCGAACTCGATCACCGGACAATAGGACGAGATGAAACGCGCGTCCGAGGTGCCGCCGGTGGTCGACAGCTCCGGCTTGCGGCCCGTGACCTCTTCGATGGCGGCGACGGCGAGATCGGTGAACGGGCCGGGCTTGGTCAGGAACACGTCGGAGTTCGACGGCAGCCAGTCGATATGGGCGCGGATGCGGTTGCCGCAGGCTTTTGCCAGGCGCTGCTCGACCAGCGCGCGCAGCGACTCCTGGGTATGGCAGTCGTTGTAGCGGATGTTGAACTTCGCCCGCGCGATGCCGGCGATGACGTTGGTCGCGGTGTTGCCGACGTCGACGGTGGTGAATTCGAGATTGGACGGCTGGAATTGCGCGCTGCCATTGTCGAGCGGCTCGTCCGACAAGGCCACGATCAGCCGCGAGATGTCCGGCACCGGGTTGGAGGCGCGGTGCGGGTAGGCGACGTGGCCCTGCTTGCCCTCGACGATCAATGTGCCCGACTGCGAGCCGCGACGGCCGATCTTGATGCAGTCGCCCATGACCTCCTGATTGGACGGCTCACCCAGCACGCAATGATCGAATGTCTCCCCGCGATCGGCGGCCCATTGCAGTAGTTTGATGGTGCCGTTGATCGAGACGTCCTCCTCGTCGCCGGTGATGAGGAACGAGATCGAGCCCTTCGGCTGGCTACCATGGTCGCGGAGATAGTCCAGCGCCGCGGCGACGCTGCAGGCGATGCCGCCCTTCATGTCGACCGCGCCGCGGCCATAGATGTAGCCGTCTTTCACCTCGCCGGAGAATGCCGGCAGGCTCCAGGAGGCTTCGTCGCCCGGCGGCACCACGTCGGTGTGGCCCGCGAAGGTGATGTGCGGCCCCTCGGTCCCGATGCGTGCATAAAGGTTGTCGATGTCCGCGGTGCCGGGTTCCGAGAACGTCACGCGATGGGTCGTGAAGCCCGCCTGTTTCAGCAGGGCTTCGAGCACGCCGAGCGCGCCGGCGTCGGCGGGGGTGACGGAGGGGCAGCGGATCAGGTCGCGGGTGATGGTGAGGGCATCGGTCATGCCCCCCGCTTACCATGGGCGTTCGGGCGGCCGCTAGTGCGGCCGCCCGACGCCGGATGATCAGTCGCGCAGCAGCTCGTTGATCGAGGTCTTGGAGCGGGTGCGCTCGTCGACGCGCTTGACGATGACGGCGCAGGCCGTGCTCGGGCCGATCTGCCCGTTCTTCATCGGCTTGCCCGGCAGCGCGCCCGGCACCACGACGGCATATTCCGGCACCTCGCCGACGAAGGTCTCGCCGGTCTCGCGGTCGACGATCTTGGTCGAGGCGCCCAGGAACACGCCCATCGCCAGCACCGCGCCCTTGCGGACGATGACGCCCTCGGCGACCTCCGAGCGCGCGCCGATGAAGCAGTCATCCTCGATGATCACCGGGCCGGCCTGCAGCGGCTCCAGCACGCCGCCGATGCCGACGCCGCCGGAGATGTGCACGCGCTTGCCGATCTGGGCGCAGGAGCCGACCGTCGACCAGGTGTCGACCATGGTGGACTCGTCGACATAGGCGCCGAGATTGACGAAGGACGGCATCAGCACGACGTTCCTGGCGATGAAGGCCGAGCGGCGCACGATCGCGCCGGGCACGGCGCGGAAGCCGGCCTCGCGAAAGCGGTTCTCGCCCCAGCCCTCGAACTTCGACGGCACCTTGTCCCACCACGACGCCTGGCCCGGGCCGCCGGGAATCACGCTCATGTCGTTGAGGCGGAACGACAGCAGCACGGCCTTCTTCAGCCACTGGTTGACGCTCCACTTGCCATCCGCGGCGCGCTCGGCGACGCGGGCCTCGCCCTTGTCGAGCAGCTCCAGCGCGCTCTCCACGGCGTCGCGCACCTCGCCCTTGGTCGAGGTCGACACGCCGTCACGGGCGTCGAAGGCGCTGTTGATGGTGGATTCCAGGGCGGACAGTGACATCGGTCGATCCTCGCTTGGTCCCGGGCGGGTCGCCTGGGGTCGGTCATGTACGAGCAGGGTGGGGCAGGCGGGCTTTTTCGGAGTTTGGGGCAGGGGAGTCAAGTTCACTCCGCCGTCGTCCCGGACAAGCGGAGCGCCCCTCTGTGTTCGTTTATGCAAAAGGTCTCTCGCGCGAGCGCCGATCCGGGACCCATAACCACAGGGAGATGTGCTGGGCACATCCTGAGCCGCTTGCGTGCCTCACACATCGGCCTGTGGTTATGGGTCCCGGGTCAAGCCCGGGACGACACCGAATTTGGCGGACCGCCGTCGCAACTCATGACCAGCCAGCCGGTCGCTTGTGCGAGACGACGCAACGAAGGCTATGCGGAGACCAGCCGCTGCAAGAACCCCGTCAGATCATCCGTGACATGATCGACATGCGGATCGTCGCGACCCGACAGTTCCCAATCCTCGCGCACCACCTCCTTGGTGCCGTCGGGCACCACCAGCACGGTGGTCATGCCGAGATCGTGCGGCACCACGAGATTGCGGGCGAGGTCCTCGAACATCGCGGCCCGGGTCGGATCGACGGCGTGCAGCGCCAGGAATTTGTCGTAGGTCTCGCGCGCGGGCTTCGGCGTCAACTCGGCGGCGATGATGTCGAACACGCCGTGGAAATGCCCGGCGATGCCGAGCCGCGCCAGCACCGCGTCGACATGGTCGACCGAGCCGTTGGTCAGGATCAGCTTGCGCCCCGGCAGCTGCTCGATCGCCGCGCCCATCGCCGGGTTCGGCTCGAGCGGCGAGTGGTCGATCTTGTGCACGTAGGCGAGGAAGTCGTCGGCATGCACGCCATGCTCGGTCATCATGCCGCGCATCGTGGTGCCGTAGCGCTTGTAGTAGTCCTTCTGAATGCGCCGCGCCTCGGCGGCGTCGACCTTCAGCCAGTTGGACACGAACTCGCCGATCCGCGCGTCGACCTGCTGCCACAGATTGACGTGGTGCGGATACAGCGTGTTGTCGAGATCGAACACCCAGGTGTCGACGTGATCGAAGGCGCGCGGTGATTTTGTCATTGTTGCCTCGATCCATTCTGCCTCAGGTCAACCTGCCCGGCTGGCGCGTCATATCCCGCTGTCGTCCCGGCGAACGCCGGGACCCATACCGCGTGATCTCGCTTGGGGCAGGATGGCTGACGCCGGTGGCCCACACCACGGCCGGTGGTTATGGATCCCGGCGTTCGCCGGGATGACGGCAGAGGGTGGCACGGCATCGTGGCCATCATTGGAATAGCGGTCACGGCAGCGCAAAGCGCAGCGTCTTGCCGCCGCGGGTGATGTCGACGGCGGTGAAGCCGGTGGCGGTGAAGCCGCGGCTTGGGCAGTCGCCCTGCTCGGTGGTCTCGAACTTGTTCTCGCGCGTACAGAGCTGCACCAGGCCACCCCAGTTCAGCGGCTTGTTCTTCAGCTTGATGGTGCGGTTGTCGTCGTCGACCGCTTCCGCGAAGCTGTAGACCTTTTTCGGCTGTCCGGTGATGTCAGGATGCAGGCATTTGCCGGCATCGATGCGATACCAGCCGCGGCTGACGACCGTGCGGCCGTCATCGGTGCCGACGGCCGCCATCACCTTGTGCGGGGTGTCGTTGCACCAGGTCAGCCCGACCGGTGATGGCGTCTGCACCGCATCGACCATCGTGGCGAAGAAGCTCGGCTGCGAGACGACATCGGACGCCAGTCCGCGGCTCTTCAGGAACGCGGCCAGCGCCGCCTGCGTCTTCGGTCCGTCGACGCCGTCGATCGGCGAGGCGTCATAGCCGGCGATGCCGAGCAGCCGCTGGATGCCGGCAAGGCGGGCCTGCTCATCGTCGTATTCGGCACTCTCCGCGAGATAGGCGATCAAGGTGCCGTCGTCGGTCTTGGTCGGCGTCACCTGCGTGAACGCCGCCGGCGTCTGGCCGGTACGGCACTGTCGCGCGGCGGCGATGACGAAATTGTCGGATGCGGCCACGCAAAGCTGGTCGTTGCCGTTCTCAGCCATCGGTGAGGCGCCATACAGGCTCAGCGCGCGCGCGTGAAGCAGGATGCGATCGGCCGTCATCGTGCCCTGCAGCACCACGCGGCAGGTCGCCGGATCGAGCCGGAACCAGCCACGCGTCGCGGTCGCCGCCTTCTCGTCGATGCCGATCGCGGCCTCGACGACGTAGCTCATGCGGTTGCAGAGCTTGAGATCGGCGCGGGCCGGGGTGGCGGAGGCGAGAAGCGGAAGAAGGAGTGCAGCCAGGGAGACTGCGAAACGAGCTCGGAGAGATATTGGGTACCCAGCTCTCTCTCCGCAGTCATGGCCGGGCTTGACCCGGCCATCCACGTCCTTGCACCCACCGCAAACAGCTTCATGGATGCCCGGGTCAAGCCCGGGCATGACGAGACTTGAGCTTATGGCGGCCCTGCCCATCACTTGTGGATCAGCGTGCCCGTGCCCTGGTTGGTGAACAGCTCGAGCAGCACCGCGTGCGGCACCTTGCCGTCGAGGATCACGACGCCCTGCACGCCCTGCTCGAGCGCGTAGATGCAGGTCTCGACCTTCGGAATCATGCCGCCGGAAATGGTGCCGTCGGCGATCAGCTTGCGGGCGTCCTTGATCGAGATTTCCGGAATCAGCTTCTTCGACTTGTCGAGCACGCCGGGCACGTCGGTCAGCAGCAGCAACCGCTTGGCCTTGAGCGCTCCGGCCACCGCGCCGGCAAAAGTGTCGGCATTGACGTTGAAGGTCTGGCCTTCCTTCGAGGTCGCGAGCGGCGCCAGCACCGGAATCAGCTCATAGCCGATCAGCTGGTTCAGCAGCGTCAGGTCGACCTTGTCGGGCTCGCCGACGAAGCCGAGATCGACCACCTTCTCGATGTGGCTGTCGGGATCGACCATGGTGCGGGTCGCCTTGACGGCGCGCACCATGTTGCCGTCCTTGCCGCACAGGCCGACGGCCTTGCCGCCGGCCTCGTTGATGTAGCCGACCAGCTGCTTGTTGATCGAGCCGGCCAGCACCATCTCGACGATCTCGATGGTCGCGGCGTCGGTGATGCGCAGGCCGGCGGCGAATTCGGAGACGATGCCGAGGCGCTTGAGCATGGTCGCGATCTGCGGTCCGCCGCCATGCACGACCACCGGATTGATCGCGGTCTGCTCCAAGAGCACGATGTCGCGTGCGAACGCCTTGGCGGTGTCCTCGTCGCCCATGGCGTGGCCGCCATATTTGATGACGATGGTTTCGTCGTCATACTCCTGCATGTGCGGGAGCGCTTCGGACAGGATGCGGGCCTGATCGAGCGGGCTGATGGTGGTCGCGTCGGTCATGTCTGGGGGATCTCGGCTGTCGGGGCGTGGTCGGGCGCGGTTCTATCCGATTGCCGCCGCCGCGCAAAGCACCGGATCAGCGGCGCTGCGGCCATAGCGCGCAGACCGTCAGCGCAATCCAGCTCGCAATCTGCAAGCTGCCGCCAATCGGCGCCGCATACGGAAACAGCCGGTCGCCGGCGAACTGCCGCATCAGCAGGTCGCCCGCGAACAGCGCCGGGCCGAGCACGAAGCCGGTCGCCGCGATCACGCCGATGCGCCTGGCAACGACGCCACGCTCCGCCAGCGCGACCGTGCCGAGCAGGGCACAGGCGTGGAACAGCAGCATCGTGGAGGCGGTCGCGAGCCGCGACGCGTCGGCGTCATGCGCGGCCTTGGCCGCCAGCGCGACACCGGCGGCGCCCATCAGCCCGGCCAGGGCGACCAAAACGCGCCATGGCGTCATGCGCCGCGCTCCTCCAGCAGGCGGACCATCGCGGCGCGCAGCTCCGGCATTCCCGTGCCGGAGCGCGACGACGTCGCTAGCACCTGCGGAAACGCCGCCGGATGTTTGGCGAGCGCCGTCTCCGTCTCGGCAATGCGGCTGGCGAGCTCGGCCGGCTTGATCTGGTCGGCCTTGGTCAGGACGAGCTGATAGCTGACGGCGGATCTGTCGAGCGTTTTGAGAATCTCCTGATCGACCTCCTTGAGCCCGTGACGGGCGTCGATCAGCACATAGACGCGGGCGAGCGAAGCGCGGCCAAGCAGGAACTGGTGGATCAGCTCGGTCCAGGACGCGACCTTGGTCTTGGCGGCGGCGGCATAGCCGTAGCCGGGCATGTCGACCAGCCGCAGCGGTGCCGAATCGGGGCCCTGGAAGAAGATCAGCTCCTGCGTGCGGCCGGGCGTATGCGAGGTTCGCGCCAGCGCGTTCTGTCCGGTCAGGGCGTTGATCAGGCTGGATTTGCCGACATTGGAGCGACCGGCGAAGGCGATCTCGATTGGCCCCATCGGCGGCAGGCTGGCGATCGACGGCGAGGCATGGGTGAACCGCCACGCCTGCGCGAACAGCTTGCGGCCCTTCTCGATCAGGCGCTCGTCGATGTCGCTGCTCGTGGTCATGACAGGCTTAGGCCTCCGTCATGCCCGCGCTTGACCCGGGCATCCACGCTGCTGTGCGTGGCTCTCAAGACGTGGATGGCCGGAACGAGCCCGGCCATGACGCAAACTTTCATCGTTTCGGCGGGTGAACTTTCAAGCCGGCTTTTTCCTGAACGTGCCGCGGATGTTGTCGAACAGCTCCACCTTCACGCCGTTGCGTCGCATGATGAAGCTCTGCTGCAGCACCGAGAGCGTGTTGTTCCAGGCCCAGTAGATCACGAGGCCGGCCGGGAAGCCCGCGAGCATGAAGGTGAAGATCAGCGGCATCCAGTTGAAGATCATCGCCTGGGTCGGATCCGGCGGGGCCGGGTTCAGCTTCATCTGGAACCACATCGTGATGCCCATGATGATCGGCCAGATGCCGAGCGCGAGATAGTGCCCGAACAGCGGCAGCTGGGTCGGATCGAACGGGATCAGGCCGAACAGTGTGAACAGATTGGTTGGATCCGGCGCCGAGAGGTCCTTGATCCAGCCGATGAACGGCGCATGCCGCATCTCGATGGTGACGAAGAGAACCTTGTAGAGCGAGAAGAACACCGGGATCTGCAGCACCACCGGGAGACAGCCGGCTACCGGGTTGATCTTCTCCTTCTTGTAGATCTCCATCATCTCCTGCTGCTGCTTCATCCGGTCGTCCGGATAGCGCTCCTTCAGCGCCTGCAGCTGCGGCTGGATCGCCTTCATCTTGGCCATCGAGGCGTAGGACTTGTTGGCGAGCGGGAGGAACGCCAGCTTCACCAGCACCGTGACCAGCAGGATCGAAACGCCGAAATTGCCGAAGAAGCGGAAGAAGAAGTCGAGCGCCAGGAACATCGGCTTGGTCAGGAAGTAGAACCAGCCCCAGTCGATCAAGAGATCGAAATGGTTCAGCCCGAGCTGCTGATTGTAGCCGCCGAGACCGCCGAGCGGAAAGTTGATGCCGACCACGCCGGCCTCCTTGGCGCCGGCGAACAGCCGCGTGGAGACCGTGGCCGAGCCGCCGGCGGGGACCGTCTGCGGGTTCTCGACATAGTCGGTCTGATAGCGGTGCTGGTTGTCGACCAGCTTCGACGAATAGTTCGCCTGCAGGCGGGCATCGGTCATCGGTAGCAGCGCCGCCGCCCAGTACTTGTCGGTGATTCCGAGCCAGCCGTTGGTAATGTCGAACTTCGCCGCCTTCTCGTCGTCCATCTTCTTGTAGGTGAACTCCTGCAGGCCCTTCTCGCCGAGATAGCCGATCAGGCCTTCGTGCAGGATGTAATAGCCGGAGACGTGCGGCGTGCCGTGGCGCGAAATCAGGCCGTAGGGATACAGCGTCACGGGCGCGCTGCCGGCGTTGGTGACGTCGTCCTTGATGGTGAAGAGATAATGATCGTCGACGCTGATGGTGCGCTGGAACGTCAACCCGTCGCCATTGGTGTAGGTGAGCTTGACCGGGGTCGCGGGCGTCAGCGCATTCGCGCCGTCCTGCTGCCAGACCGTGTTCTGGTCGGGCACCTGCACCTTGGCGCCGGCGGCGTTGACCCAGCCGAACTCGGCGTAATAGGGCTCGGCGGTGTTCGAGGGCGAGAACAGCACGATCGCCGGTGAGTTGGGATCGACCGTCTCGCGATACTGCACGAAGGCGAGGTCGTCGATGCGCGCGCCCTTCAGCGAGATGCTGCCGCTCAACCGCGGCGTATCGATCTTCACGCGCGGGTTGGCTGCGATCGCGGTCTCGCGCGGCACGACGCCGGTGGCCGTGGTCGCCGCGCCGCCCGGCGCGCTCGGGCTGCCCGAGGCGGCGGCATTCGGTTGCGGCGTAGCCGACGGCGCGGTGCCATCGGGCTGCGTGGCGGGCCCCTGCTTCTTGGCGAGCTCGCTCTGCAGCTGGGCCTGCGCGCGCTGCTTCTCCATCTGCGGCCCGTTGTAGAACACCTGCCACAGGATCAGCACGAGGCCGGACAGGATGACGGCGAGGATGGTATTGCGATTGTCGGTCATCGTTCTCTTATCGTCTCGTCGTTCAATCCGGTTGACGGGATGCGCCCGGCGTCGGTGCGGGCGGCCTGGCGGCATTCGAGGGCCGGCGCGGTTGCGGCCTGGCCTGGGGCCGGTCGAGCCGGCGCAGCGCGGTCGTCAGGTCGTCGAGCATGGTCTGGAAGTCGCGCGACAGCGCATCCCGGCGGCCGACCAGCACATAATCACTGTGCGGCCGCATCGTCAGGGGATCGAGCCGCTTCACAAGCTCGCGCAGCCGCCGACGGATGCGATTACGCTCCGTGGCGGTGCCATTCTTCTTGGTGACGGTAAAGCCGATCCGGACCGGGCCCTGATCCCCGCGCTCACGGCGCTGGACCACGAAGGCAGGACTGTTCGCCCGCACGCCATCGGCAACGGCGAGGAAGTCCGCCCGCTGCCGCAGCCGATCCATGATGGAAATCTCCGGGACGAACGCCCTGGCTTCAGGCGCTGAGACGCTTGCGGCCCCGGGCGCGACGCGCGGCAAGGACCTTGCGGCCGCCGGTGGTGGCGAGACGGGCGCGGAAGCCGTGACGGCGCTTGCGCACCAGTTTGCTGGGTTGATAGGTCCGCTTCACGGGTCGATCTCCGCTGACGGGCAATTTGCCAGTTGACAACTTGCCGGCTTGAATTGTCGATTGATGTCCGGAGATGCTTTCGGGCCCAAGATGGACCGCTGCCGGCCCAGAAATCGAGCCGCCCCGGGCGAGCCGGGTCATCGCGGACGGTTGGCGCGGCTTATAAGGGAGCGTCCCGGCTTCGTCAATCGCGGCAAGACGTCCGACCAGCCGCTCGAACGACGTGTGAAGAGGCGGTGTAAACGCCTTCGTCACGGATACTGGTCAGCGTCCGGTCATGTGACCTGATCAATAACCTACAAGACTGGGACACGAGGGCCGCGCTACACGAGTGTCTCGGTTGAGGCGGAAAGGGTCAGAATCGCGCGATCCGGGTTCCATTATGAACGATTTGGAAACCTCAACATGAGCGATCCGTAATTTGACCGGACTCCGGTGCAGTCCCATCTTGCGGACGCGTAAGGGTGGGGGTGTCTCTTACAAGGGCGATACGTGACAGAGAGCGACAACCAGCCGATCCTGGAGCGTCTGCGACCGAAACGGTCGCGCCGGCTCGGCTTGTCCGGAAAGCTGCTGTTGTTGACCATTCCGCTGGTGATGATCGCGGAAGTCCTGATCTACGTACCCGCGATCGCCAACTTCTGGAGCAATCGACTGAACGATCGACTGGCGGCCGCCAATACCGCTGCTCTCGTGCTCGACGCAGCGCCCTCCGGCATGGTTCCGGACTCGCTGGCGCGGCAGATCCTGACCTCGATCAACGCGCGCGGCGTCGCCATCAAGATGGGCCAGCAGCGGCGACTGCTGGCGAGCGCCGATCTGCCCGCCTCGATCGACCACGACTTCGACATGCGCGACATGACCGTGTGGTCGTCGATCGCGAATTCCCTGAAGATGCTGACCGAGACCGGCGATCATACGATGCGCGTGATTGGCCCGGCGCCGGGCCGCGCCCAGTTCATCGAGGTTGTCACCGACGAGAAGCCGCTGCGCAAGGCGATGTACCGCTTCTCGCGCAACCTGCTCGGCGTGTCGCTCCTGCTGGCGATGCTGACCGCGGCCCTGGTGTATTTTGCCCTGCATTTCCTGTTCGTGCGGCCGATGCGGCGCCTGACAGCGAGCCTGGTCGGCTTCCATGAGAATCCGGAGAGCGCGGCGCGCATCATCGTGCCGAGCCAGCGCTCCGACGAGATCGGCGTCGCCGAGCGCGAGCTCGCCGACATGCAGCGCGATCTCGTCTCGATGCTGCATCAGAAGAGCCGGCTCGCCGCGCTCGGCCTTGCCGTCTCCAAGATCAACCACGATCTGCGCAACCTGCTGGCCTCTTCGCAGCTGTTGTCGGACCAACTCGCCAGCGTGCCGGATCCGCGGGTCCAGCGCTTCGCGCCGAAGCTGATGCGCTCGCTCGAGCGCGCCATCGCGTTCTGCCAATCCACGCTGTCTTACGGCAAGGTGCAGGAGCCGGCGCCGGACCGCCGCATGGTCACCGTCGAGCCCGTGATCGCGGAGGTGCGGGAGACAGCCGGGCTGTCGCCGGACGCCTCGATCACCTGGATCGCCGCGGTCGAGCGCGGCCTCAAGATCGATGCCGATCCGGATCAGCTGTTCCGCGTGCTGCTCAACCTGGTCCGGAATGCTGCGCAGGCCCTGGACAGCCTCGCGGGCGACGCGGGCGTGCGCCAGATCCGCATCACCGGACGCCGTGAGGGCGCGGTGACCATCCTGGAAGTCTCCGATACCGGACCGGGCGTTCCGGCGAAGGTGCGCGAGCACCTGTTCGAAGCCTTCCGCGGGGCCGGCCGCCCCGGCGGTTCGGGCCTGGGCCTCGCCATCGCCGCGGAGCTGGTCCGCGCCCATGACGGCGACATCCAGCTGGTCGAGGGCACGCTCGGGGCCACTTTCCGAATCACGATCCCCGACCGCCCGGTCGAACTGCAGAGCTTCTGGACCGAGCGCGCCAGCGCCTGAGCCGCCGCCGTTCGGCACCAAAAAATGCTCGCAAAATGTCCCGCTCCAGCCTTGCCAAGCGGCTTCCGAGCCGTTAGTCAGAGGCCCTTCGCGAGGCCAGCCGGCATTTGCCGCTCCGGCCTTCCGGGATCCGGCCGCCGAGGCCTGGAGCCCGCCACAAGCGAAAAACGCGCCCGTAGCTCAGCTGGATAGAGCATCAGACTACGAATCTGAGGGTCGGACGTTCGAATCGTTCCGGGCGCGCCATTTATCCTTCTGACGTATCGTCGCTTTCTGCATCGGCACCAAATGACCCCAGACTATTGTGTCCCTTTAGTCTGGGTTTTAGTCTGGGGAACTTTTTTACAGTATTGCGGGAACTGGCCTCCTCAATGCGGGGGGCGCCGTTCGGTGTTTGCAGCGTCAGGCTGCCGAGACGGACTGTTTTGGGATGCCACCCTGACTCGGTCCGGATCCGCACACGTGCAGTCGCGGGTTCAACCGCGTGCCGGCGTTTGCCCTGCGTCTCAAGTCTTCCGATGCGTTCGGCTCGGAGTTGCAAAAAACTCGACTGGGTCGACCTTCAGCACCTCGGCAAACTTCCCGATGATTTCCAGGCCGACATAGGTCACGGCTCGCTCGATCCTGCTGACGTAGGCTCGATCGACCCCAGCTTCGTGTGCCAAGTCCTCCTGGGAGATACCCCGGTCGTGCCGGATGCGGCGCAGATTGGTCGCGAATCGTTGGCGCAGGTCCATGCCTCAGCCAACCGGTCTGTGGCCTATTGACCTACGGCTTTAAAGCCGAAAAAATGGCCGCGAACCCGACACTACGACCGAGGTCACGCGCGATGTCCAATGATCAATCAGCCAACCGCATAGAAGCTCTGGGCCGCTCGAAATCGGCGACAGCAGGCGACGATAGAGGTCTCCTCGCGCTCGAAGCGCAGCTCGACGACCTCGTTGCCCAATTACTTGCTGCTCAGGAAGCAAACGGCGCGCTAATTACGAGCTCAGATCCGCCGCCAGCTGTGCCGGACGATGCGAGTGGTGGAACAGAAAACGCATTGGTTAGTGAGGCCCAAGAGAAATGTGTGGAGGCTATCCTAGCGCGTCTTCACCCCATCGAACGAGCAATCATGGCCGCGCCCGCTTACTCTATCGTAGGGCTCGGTGTAAAAGCTCGCCATGCGGCCTATGTGATGTCCCAATATTGGGACGGGCCAACTGACAAGATCGACTGGGAGGCGCAGGCAATCCGGCTACTGATAGAGGCGGTCTGCGAGGTCGCCCGGACACCATTGTCGTTTCGGATGCGCGGGAATTGACCTTGCCCGAATAGCCGGCGCTGATGTTCTCGCAAGATGATACGTTCCTGATGCGGTCTTCCATCCACAGGCGCGCTACTCATCCGCAATCCAATCACGCACACGAGCTCGCGGGAATGACCTGCCGGCAGCGATGTTCTACTATTCCCGCGACCGCAGGGGCGAGCATCCGCAGGCACATCTGGCAGGCTACGCCGGCATCCTGCAGGCCGACGCCTATGACGGATACAGTCAGATCTATCTGGCGGGACGCCGACCTGGATCGATCCGGGAAGCGGCGTGTTGGGTGCATGCCCGGCGCCCGTTCTTCATCATGGCCGACATCGAGGAGAACGCGCGACGCAAGGCTTCCGGTAAGAGGGAAATCCCGCTCTCGCCCATCGCGATGGTGCAACGGATCGATGAGCTGTTCGAGATCGAACGCTCCATCAATGGCACGAGCGCCGAGGATGCATCCATGAAGATGGGAAGCCACTTATGTCTGGGAGTCCTCCTCGGCCCCTCCCGCGCGCCACCTGTCCATGCCTTTCGATCTTCGCCTTTATGCCATCGTCGATCCCGAGCAGGCGCGCGGCCGCGACCTCGCGGATCTCGCGCGCCGTTGTGTCGAAGGCGGCGCGACCCTTGTGCAGCTCCGCGACAAACGTAGTAGTAAAGGCGCGTTCGTCGAACAGGCGCGTGCGATCAAAAGCGCGCTCGCGCCGCATGGCGCACAACTCATCATTAATGACCGCATCGATGTCGTCCTGGACTCCGGCGCCGACGGCGTGCATATCGGCCCGGATGACATAACAGCCGAGGACACCGCCGCGTGCTCGGTCCCCGTGCAATCATCGGCCTGTCGATCAAATCGACGGCCGAAGCCGAGGCAGCCCCTGTGGCCCTGATTGATTACGCGGGGTGCGGCGGTGTCTTGCCAGTTCGTCAAAGGAACAGCAGCAAGCGCCGATCGGCCTCGACGGCCTTGCGCGCATCCTCGCGGTCTTGCGTCGCCGCGCGCCCAAGCTGCCGGTGTGCGCCAACGCCGGTATCCATGCCGCAAATGCGGCTTCCGTGATCGCGGCCGGGGCCGATGGGGTAGCTGTCATCTCCGCACTGTCGCGGTCACCCGATCCTCGGGCTGCCGCGCAGCTTCGCCACGTCGTCGATCACGAGCTGGCCGCGCGCCGATGACCTGCTCCTGAATCGGGACCTGGGAAGCGCACGACCCTGGGGCTCCCTTGGCAGATACTGCCGCGTTGGAGTGCGCATCTTTGTCAATGAAACAGTCGCCCGGCTGCTCCAATGGGATCTGTGATGATCTGGCCCGGCGTACTGCGCTTGAATGAGTCCACGGGCTTCTCGGTCCACTCCTTAACCTTCTCCGGCGATGTCTCTTTTTGGAGCCGATCCACTTGCCTGCCGACTTCGCCGCGCCGGACTGAATCGGCTGGATTCTCGATCCAACCCTTGATTTTCTCCGGCGCCACCTCGCCTGGAAGGCGCTTAACGGTCTCAAGCGCCTCTTTCGGCAATTTGCCGAGCAGCACGAGCACGCGGACCAGCTCGTTGTTCGGACCAAATTCCAAGTCGCCCAACAGCAACGCGAATTCCGAGTTTCCCGGACAAGCGCCAGCCTCCGGGGCCTTCTTCAGAGCCTCCGTCGATGCCGCCACGACCGCGTCTGCTTGCGCTTTCGTGCGTGCTTCGGCGGCCTTCAGTTCTTCCTCCTGGTTCGCAGCCCCTTGGCGCACTTCCACGGGAGCTGCGGCGAGCTCAACCTGCAAATTGAAGCCCTCACTCGTCGCGCTGAACTCTTTCGGCGTCAGCATCGTGATCACCGCCGGATACTTCGGCACGACCGACCAAGCGCCAACGGTTTGCGTGGGGAGCTTCGTAAAATGTGGCCGGGGATCGAGCACCAGCACGGTCGGTAACGGACCGATCGGCGAGGATATCCGGCCGCCGACCGATGGTACCTTCGTCCATCCAAAGTCGGTTTTAAGAACCCCGTCGGTCTTGATATCGGCACGAACGAGCGAGCACGTGCCGGGAAAGCCTAGCGCCGCGATCCGCTGCGGACCGGATGTGACCACGAGTGGCTTTGCCGTAGCCGTCATCGAAGCGTTTCCCGCACCCACCATGCCAACAGACGTGCGGACAACACCGCTGGCGATCACATCGATGTTGAGCTGGACCTTGACCGCGGCTTTCATCGCGGCGGCGATGGGTAGCTTGAACGTGCCGTTGCTCCACGATGCTTGGCCGAAATCGAAGTCAACCTGACCCGTCCCACTATCGTTATCCAACAGGACCGCCTGGACCCCGACATTCCCGAGCACGCCCATGCTTTGACGGTGACCGGCGAGATAACCACTTTGACCCGTCGTTACAAATGATACGCGGCGTTTGCTAGCGTCCAGCGTCCGGAGCTTCTCCGCCAGGGAAAGAAGCAAGGACTTCCCAATGTAGAGTTCCGAAGCGGTGCTGAGGCTTGATGCCAACTGCGTGGAGACGGCCGCTTCAAGGGCTGCAACCTTTCTCTGTAGCTCGGCCCGGTCAGTTGGGGGCTTTCTCGGCGTTACCGGCCGCGTGCCACGATCGCTGAGCCGTCCGAGCAACCAGATTCCCTTCTCGCTGAAGATGGGGCCTTCATAGGCGATGCGCTGGACGATCGAGCCCTCCATCATGGTTGCCTTGAACGACACACTCCCACTGCCGCCGTTTACAGAAACCGTCTGCTGCTTCTGCAGGCCTAACGGGATGTCCACTCGGTCAGGTAATTGCAGGTGAAGTTCGAGTGTGTGCGGGTTTGCGAGCGCAACCGCGAGGTCGGGAATGAGTGTCGTGAAGAAGCTGCGCTCTACCGCCCCGAACACACCGTGCCCAACATTTGGGAAAAATTCCGTCGGCTCGATCCGCAATGTCAGAACAGGGTCGCGGTCGGGAGCCGGTTTCGCAATGCCCTGAAACGTAATGCTTGCCGCAGCCTTTAGCGGAATCGAGAGGCCGGACTTTGCGGCCACGAGTTCGAGTTCCGCATCGAGTGCGCCTGCTTTGGGGATCAGGCGAACGGCCGTCACTTGCACGGTCGCTCCCGCGAGAACACCCGTATCGTTGTGTCGAATAGTCAACCCCGCGGCCTGGCTCAGCAATGCGTTGAGCGAGGCCATGTCCAGGAAAAAACCAGCGTCCCAAGCGTCCGGAACGGACCCTGCCGAGAGAGTTTGCGCCGTAAGATCGAGCGATTGCCAATACGAAGCAAGCCTCTCGCGGACGGCGATGCCACCTGTAAGTAGGGGGCTGCTCGTCTCAGCGACGGCATCAGGACCGGCAAGAAAGAGTGCTGCCAACATCGCCAGACGGGACCACGTATTCATGACCGTTCACCATCCATTTGGTTAAGGCATGTCGTGCGAGTTCAGGGCCTTTTCTTCATTGTCTGTCGCTGGCGGGTCTTGCTTTGCATCACCCGGCACTGCGCCCGCACTCGGCTTGGCCGCACGGAAGTACAGTGCCCAGGATCGCCCTGCGAGGACAAGGCTCGCGACAAAGAGGACGACGTAGAACCAGCTCTGCAGCGGCGAGTAGATGTATGGCATTTGACCACTGACAACCGAGTTTGCGTCCAGATAATGATCGTGTAGGGCCGGTCGAATTTCCCAAAGGCTGCCCGAAAAGAAATGGAGATTTAGCCGCGTGAGAAGCGACCACGCCGAGGTCTCGGCCGACGGCACAACATCGGGGGCCGGCACGAAGTCGAGGTACCGGCGGATGAAGATCGCGGAGGCTGCCAAGGGCAGAACGAAGAACCAGAGCGTCCGGATGAGCTGATCGGCTAGACTTGCTATCGACCAAAGCGCTGTCGGGCGATGGTACTTGTTCAGAACGAGCAAGTCCCCGCTTGAAAGCTTATCGTCTTCGTAAGCACCGGCCTGGACATCGGCAAGGAACAGCTCTCGCAGTTGCTCGCGCCGACCAAGCATGCCCAGATAGAGGCAAAGCGACAAGAATACAGCAATCGGGCCGAACACGACCGCATGCCCGACATTGAAACCAACAACGCCGCTGAAGCCGGCGCCGGCGGCCGGGTTCATCTGAAAATGTGGCGCCCGCACCCAAAGGACAAGCAGCAGCAAAAGAAAGCCGATGGCGACAGCCGCCTTCTCGAAGGCCGCCGTATACTCTTCGATCCGTTTCAAATCGTCTGACATGGCTCTTGATGCGTTCGGCCCAGCGCGGTGCCCAGCGAAATGCTCGCACGAAAGTCCTGTCACAGACAACCTCTAGTGCGCTCTGGGCGGTCCGCCGCCAGCACCTTCTCCCAGGGTCATCCTCCTTCGCTGACGCTGGCCGGCGTCTCCAGCATGCGAACGTCAGGAATCCAGAAACATTGGGGGCGGCCTCCTCGGCGGACCTCGTCGGCACGGCTCTATCCCGCCGCAAGCGTGGCGGAACGGAGCCGCCAGAAGGCGTCTCCGCCCTTGGGGTAACGATCCTCGCCCGTTGTCCTGCGGTTGGCATGCCAAACGGGTCCGAGGAATCTCTGGCCGCATCCGCGTTGACTGGGCGGTGTTATCGAAGGGGCGCTGCCGCGTCGGGGCCGAAGCGCAGGGTTCACCTACGCGCTAACTGTCCAGACGACCAAGATAGGGAGCTGTGCCAAGGCGCATCATCGTTGTCAGCGTTTCTTGGTAGCAGGCTGATCGCGTTGGATCGTTCGAGCGCGCCGTCCCGGCTCCGCCCTGTCGTGACGTATTCTCATCGCCGCGGCAGCTTGCCTCATAGACCGGCCGGAATGCCGTGTTGCGCAGCATGAGAGCGGCTTCCTCTTTTGTGAGATCGTACAGATCATTGTCCATGAATGGGCACGCAACGCCGGGGGCATCCCCATGGCGGCAAGGTAGCCGTCCAATTGGCGGATCCCCGCCTCCGTCTGCCGGCGCAACTCTTGCGGTGACATCCTTTCGGCCTTTCCCTCCGCAAAGCGAAACATGTGAAGGCCGATGACATCGCCTTCACGGCTGAAACCGCTCGTCCAGATATAGGCGCAGGAGCTTGCGCAGGCGTATGCAAAGCCATCCGGGTCGGCAACGCCATCGCCCGCCGTACCCACCTTGTCCTGCATAGCTTCCTGGAAGACGCAACGAGCCAAGCCTTGGCCATCGCGAAGCGGCGCGCGTACCTGCGCCCGGAGCATCCGCACCTGGTTGCCGATATTTATCGCGGCCCCGACCGATCCTCCAACGGAGGAAATCGTGACGCGATAGAGCACGTAGCCCGATTGCACATAGGGTGTCACCAGCGCGCGAAACCGCGCCCCAACAGAGCCCTGGGTCTTTACCTGATGGTAGACGTGGGAGCGATGACATTAGACGTCTGCGCCTTTCGACTTGGACAAACCGATGCAGCGACGGACCTCTACGGGCTGCTTGCAGCGCAGGTGCGACCGCTCGGTGTCGAAGCGTGACACTGGTTCCTCGGAGAGGGAAAAACCGAGTCCGATTTTGCCACTCAGTGTGACCGCTGTCTTTGCGGCGTGGTTTGGCGGACCAGGATAATGCGATCAATTCGACGGCCCGCCGTCGCCAAAATTTCGGGCGCGGATCTGGTAAGTCGGTCGCCACAGCTCCCGCCCATCGTAACGGTCTTGTTTAGACGCGAAACCTTGATGTGCTCGACGTGCACGTGGTGCCGTGAGCAGCCGTATTAGACCTCATCGCGCTGAGGTCTCGGCCGCCACCTGACGGGATCTGCGATCCAACAGTTGATGTCTGATTCATGCCAACCCGTCCCATTTGCGCTGATCTTGAGTTGAGCCGGGAACGTCCGCTCGGCGATTTTGCGGTAGATGGTGGACCGGGACAGCCCGGTTCTGGCGAGGACGGTTTTCAAGCGGATGATACGGTCTGGTTCGCGCATGGCCGCGCTGCCTCCTGCTGGCTGTTTCTGACGGCTGCTGAGACCAGACAGGACGGGCGGTTGCGAGCGCGCAAGGAAGTTTTCGCGTCGGGCGCACTGAGGCGTAGAGCCGGCGGAAATTAGGATGGATCAGATTCCGATGCCGCGGCCTCTACCGAGGTCGATGCCGTGGGAGAAGGCGAGTTCGAGGCCGAGCCGGCGGCCTGATTCGAACGCGATGCCGAGCTCCCGCTTGCGATTGTCGAGGAGCGATTCCAGTTGCGGATCGCGTTCGAGGCTTCTTGCCATATCGCCCATCGCCGAGCGTGTGGCCCTGTAGCCGGAGAAATCGCCCGCCTGATACTGGCGCAGGCTGCCCTGGTCGAGCCTCTGCCAGTCCTCCACGAAGCGGTCGGCGCGGCGGCTAAGGGCGATGCGCAGTTCGGTCTCGAGCTGGAGCGCGCGGATGGCGCGGTTTACCCGGCTGCCAGCCGCCTCGCGGGCAAGCTCCGGGTTCTTCTTGTAGGCGGCTTCGGCATCGAGCGAGCCATGGGGCCGCACCTCCTCGAAGGCCCGGCGGGCCTTTTGCAGTTCTTTCACCTGCTCGGGACTGGCCTCGCCGCCCATCTCCTGCGCCGTGAAGATGGCATCCACAGCCCGGGCGTGGCGCACGAGCGCGCGGGTCCGCACGTGCCGCAATTCCTTTTCCGCCTCTTCCGCCAGCTTCCTTTCCGGCGCTTCCGTGTCGTGCCGCCAGGCCTCCGTACCGCTCCTTTCCCTTTCCGGCGCTTCCCGCTCGGGCCTCGGTCCGCCATCCGGGCCGTTCACATCTGAAGGAGAGCGCAGCCTGTCGAACATGTTGCGTACCTTGTCAGGCACGACCTTGCGCACGATTTCGGCCACGCGCTCGCGGAAGGTGATCCCGCGCCGCTCGGCATAGCTCTGGATCGGATCGGCCCGATCGTAGTCCGAGGCCATGTCCTTGGACCGGTCACGCGACAGGGTGCGGACCAGAACGTCCCGACCCGCAAAGTCATCGAGGCCATAATGCAGATCCACGCCGTCGCGGTGCCTCGACAGGGCGACATAGCTGCTGTGGGCGTCCATTCCCTGCGTCGCCAGCACATGGGCGCGGTCGACCGTCATGCCCTGCGCCTTGTGGATGGTCGCGGCATAGCCGTGGTCGATCTTGTTGTAGTCTTTCAGGTCGAACTGCACGGATCGGCCATCGTCGGTCTGCACGGTCATGGATTGCGCGCTGACCTGCTCGACGATCCCGAGCGTGCCGTTCTTGACGCCAAGGCCGCGCTCGTTTTGCAGGAACATGACGCGATCCCCGCTGGCAAAATGTCTCGCGCCGCGCTCGACCGTTACGCGGACGTCATCACCTAGATCGCCTGCGGCCCGCATCCGCTCGCGCGCTGCTTCGTTGAGAGCGCGGACTTCGTCGTTGGTGTGGGTAAGGATGATCCCGCTCTTGTCGGGCGCCGCCTGCCGGTCGCGGTCCCAGCGCTCGATGAGATCGCCGCGCGCTTGCTCGCGAGTCTCGGCCTCATGCACCATGCCGTGGGAGCGGTAGGCCTCAAGCGCATGGCCCCCTCTACCGGTTGCCAGATCGCGCGTGGCGTCGCGTTGCCAGTCCTCCCGCTGACGGCGCACCTCACCGATCTCGACGCCGCCGTGCCGCTCATGAATCGACCGGAACGCCGCACCAGCTTCGATAGCTTGCAATTGCTGCGGATCGCCGACCAGCACCACCTTCGCGCCTGCATCGGCAGCATGGGACAGCACGCGCTCGAGTTGGCGCGTGCCGACCATGCCGGCCTCGTCGATCACCAGCACATCGCTCGATTTGAGCAGATCACGGCCTTGTTCCCAGCCATGCTCCAGGCTGGCAATCGTGCGTGACGCGATGCCCGATCCGCTCTCAAGGTTTTCAGCGGCAATGCCGGACAGCGCCACGCCCCGAACCTCGAAGCCTGCCGCTTCCCAGGCCTCCCGCGCCACGCCCAACATTGCGCTCTTTCCGGTCCCTGCATGGCCGACCACGACGCCGAGATCGCGTCCGTCCGTGATATGTGCCAGCGCCTCGGCTTGATCCCCAGAAAGCACCAGGCCGCGCGCTTGCGCGCGTGCCAAAGCGGCTTGGCCGTCCGCGTCGCGCACCTCATGGCGCGCCCGGTCCGCCATCAGTTCAGCGGCGCGGTGCAGGCGCTGCTCCGCCTCGATCATTCCGCGGGTGGTGAACCGATGCTCGCCGCGGGCGTCCTTGCCAAGTTCGACCAGATCCGGCGCTCCCCGCATCGCGCCTAGGACCTGGTTGAACTGGTCGATCCGGTCGCTGTGCCGGTGCGCAAACTTTGCCAGGTCGCGACGGGTGAAGGTCGATTGCTGCTGGGTGATGGCGTCCAGTCCAATAGTGGGATCGGCGATGATCTGCGCGCCATTGCGGCGTGCGATCTCGCGGTGCAGCTCGGCGCGATCGGCTTCGCTGCCTTCGCCGTCGACGCCGCGGTCCTCAATGCGTTTGGCGGGTGCGCCGATCTGGCTTTGCGGCTCCAGTGCGATGCCCTGCGCTTCCAGGCTGCGATGGTCGATCCGCGCATCGATATCGAGTTCAGCCAGGCGCTCATTGGCGATCTCCGCCCAGCGTTGGCGCCAGCGCTCGACCATCTCCGTGCGGTTCCAGTCCCGCACCTTCTGGCCAAAACCGTTCTCGTCCACCGCGCGCATGGTAAGCATGACATGGGCATGCGGTTTGGGCATGCCGTCCTCGGCCTTGTCCCAATGCACATTGAGGTCAGCGATCATGCCCAGACCGACAAACTCGGCGCGAACAAAGTCCTGGGCGAGCTCGATCCCTTGCGCCTCACTCATCTCGCGCGGAAGGGCGAATTCGACCTCCCGGGCCAGCTGGGCGTCTTTGCGGATTTCGGTCGCTTCGACATCGTTCCAGAGCCGTTCGCGATCGCTCCATGCCTCCGGCGTGTTCTCAGGCAGCATCACCTCGGAATGGACGACGCCGCGCTTGGCAGAAAAGTCATGGCTGCGGTCCAAGCGCTCGTCGCGCAGCTGCGAGCCCGAACGGTAGGCGGCCGACGCCACCGAGCTGGACCCAGACTTGCGGCCAATGACCTTGACGTGAAGATGATAGATCGCCATCGCGGCCGGATCATCTACACGGCGAAGCGCACGTCGGCACGACGTATAAGCGCGCCCTCCCTCGAAAAAATCTCGGGAGGGACTATCCCGTCTCAGCTCGTCCTGACGATCTTACAGCACTGTGAGGGGTGCCAAGCTATCATTCCCCATCAACACCCATGGAGAAGATGATGCGCAAACCACGAGACTTTGATGCAGATCTCAAGGCACTCGAAGACAAGGCGCGCGGGCTGAAAACTCGCAAGGTGCGCCAGCTTGGCGAGCTGGTGATCGCGACCGGAGCCGACACACTCACTGCTGAAGAACTTACCGGCGCGCTGATCGTGCTGGCAGAGACGAAGGAGGCCGGGAAGAGGGAGGCATGGGCCAAGCGCGGGGCCGCGTTCTTTCAAAGCCGGGTGCGGCGAAATGCGCCAGCAATTGGTCGCAACACGGAGGGCGCTCCTACGCAACCAAGCGGCGCGCAACCGGCATCAGGCCGCAAGGGCGCGACATGACATGCGCACGTGGCAAGTCGAGCGCCGCAAGCGCACCCGGCACCTCATAGAACTCGGTGGCCTCGTCGCCAAAGCCGGAATCGTCGATTTAACCGGCGACGACCGTGCCACGATCCTCGGCGCGCTGCTCTGGATGGCCGACAAGCTCCAAAGCAATCAGGGCGAAAGGGCACGAATGCTATGGACTGCAAAGGGAAAGCAAGCGTTCGAGGCAGATCTGGCGACGCACGTACTGACAGATCGTGATGCGTCACAATGACAATTTAGCTTCAAGCGCAACGTTGGAGGTATCGAGCGGGCATTTGTAAGACCGGGCTCAGCGTGTAGTGAAGCCACTGACAAGCTGTGCCCTCCCAGAAAAGTAGGCGGGGCTGCTTCCGCCCTGCCGACGCGCGCGCCGCTGCCCACGTTTCGCGGCCGCGGCCTTGACCGGTTGTTACCGTTCCGAATGCTGCCCGACTGCTGCGGAATCCCCCCTGAGAGCCGCCTCCGAGGATTATGACGACAACCCCAACCTAAGGGTGAGATCGAGTCGCATCCCCGAGCTCACGAAGCTAGGATATTCGCGTGATAAACGATTCGACCTATCCCACCGTGGCTACGGACGATTTCGCGCGTCGCTTCTCCCAGCGCGGCGGAAATCTGATGTGGCTGCTCGGAGCCGGCGCTTCGGCGGCTGCCGGCATTCCGACGGCGTGGGACATGATCTGGGAGTTCAAGCAGCAGCTCTACGTCAGCCAGCGCCGCGTCTCCCCAAAACAGGTCGCCGACCTTGCGAATCCGGCCGTTCGACGCGAACTGCAATCGTTTATTGACGGTATCGGCAGTCTACCCGCCCCCGGTTCGCCCGATGAATATGCGGCGCTCTTCGAATCGGTCTATCCAAGTGAGGCGGACCGCCGGACATACATTGCCTCGAAGATCAGCGGCGCAAAGCCTTCCTACGGGCACGTTGCATTGGCTACGCTGATGAAAGGTGCGCGTTGCCAACTGGTCTGGACGACCAATTTCGACCCCCTGGTCGCAGACGGCTGCGCGAAGGTGTACGGCGGGACCGGTCAGTTGACCACGGTGGCGATCGAGACTGGCAGTCTCGGGCGAGACGCTATCGATGAGGGACGTTGGCCCGTCGAGGTCAAGCTTCACGGCGACTTCCGATCACGCCGGCTCAAGAACACTGGGGACGAACTCCGCGAACAGGACGCGAAACTTAGAGCGCTGCTGATCGATAGCTGCTGCCGGTGGGGCCTGGTCGCGACCGGCTACAGCGGTCGAGACGCGTCCGTTATGGACACCCTCGAAGCGGCGCTCGAACGCGACGCCTGTTTTCCCGCCGGCCTCTTCTGGCTCCATCGCGGCGAGGACCCGCCGTTGCCGCGCGTCCAGCGGCTTCTCGCTGCGGCCGCTCGCAAGGAGATCGACAGCGGTCTCGTGCCGATCGAGAATTTCGACGAGACGTTGCGCGATCTCATGCGGCTCCTGCCGGGCCTGGACACGACGGTATTGGACGAGATCGCATCCGAGCGAAGGGTTTGGTCTCCCGCCCCGCGCCCGACCGGGAACCGGGGCTATCCAGTCGTTCGACTCAACGCGCTCGAACTGATCGAGACGCCGACCCTATGCCGCCGCGTCGTCTGCGACGCCGGCGGCGTGGCGGAGGTCAAGTCGACGATCGAAGCGTCGGGCTTGCCCGTCATCGGCACCCGTTCGAAAGCAGGCGTGCTGGCCTTCGGTGCCGACGCCGACGTCAGAGCTGTCCTCTCCGCATACGAGATCGAGAGCTTCGACCTGCATCCAATCGAAGCTCGTCGGCTGCGCTACGACAGCCACGAGCGCGGGCTCCTCCGCGAAGCGTTGACCCGAGCTCTCACGCGCGAACACCCGATGACCGCTGCCCGTCGCAGAAGTGCCGACCTGTTGGCTCCGGCCTCCGTAGACGACGAAAGATGGTTGCCGCTTAGGAAGCTGACCGGAAGTCTCGGCGGGATGGTGCCGAAGCAACCCGGACTGAGATGGCAGGAAGGCCTGGGGATCAGGCTTGATTGGGCGGACGAGCGACTTTGGCTCTTGTTTGAGCCGCGCACCGTGTTCGAAGGCCTTACGCAGGCGAACCGGGCCGCCGCCAGCGATTTCGCGCGCGAACGGAGTGTGAGACGCTACAATCCGGCGCTCAATGTCCTGCTCGAGTTCTGGTCTACGCTGTTGGCGTCCTCGCAGCGCGACCTTCCGGCGCTCGGGATCAGCGCAGGCGTGGATGCGGTCTTCAAGCTGGGGAATGTCACCGCGTTCTCGGGGAGAGCCCGCCCATGACGAGCGAGATATCACCTCACCTGTTCTTTCCCGAAGCCAGGCTCGCCTTTCACCCCGACCGTGCTTCGGACGTGCATCTCCACCCTCTGCGCGGGCTGCTGCGGTTCGGGCCTTATTCGTCCGGTCTCGTTCCCGATCCCATCCGGATCGCAACGATCGCTCCCGCGCGGCAGGGAAACCGGCTCTACGGCTTCATGAAGGAACTGGCGTCCCAGTACAGGCCGACCGAGCGCAAGGACTACCTGCCTCCCTGGCCCGGTTTCCGCAAAGTGTTCAATGTCGAGATGCGGGGGGCGGTCAAGGATTGCCATATCGAGCTGGACGACCGTCTAGAGGGCGAGATGAAGGACTCGGCCGCGCCCCATGTCCTGCTGGCGGAACGCTTGCTTCGCGCGATCCAATCACTGGAAGCCCGCCGCGACGCGTTCGACATTGTCTTCATCTATATTCCACTAAGCTGGGCGGCCGGGTTCTCGGGAGCGGAAGGCGACGACTTCGATCTTCATGACCACTTGAAGGCCGCCACTGCGGCGCGACGCATTCCGATCCAGCTCGTGCGCGAAGACCGCGCGCTTGCCTATCCGGACCGTGCGAGCGTCATGTGGCGGATCGGCCTTGCAATCTACGCGAAGGCGGGCGGCGTTCCCTGGAAACTCGCAGATTCGGACCCGGAGGCCGCCTACATCGGCCTGTCCTACGCCCTGCGTCCGACCGAATCAGACCGGCCGCGCTTTGTCACTTGCTGCAGCCAAGTGTTCGACGCGGAAGGAGCCGGTCTTGAGTTCGTTGCGTACGACGCCCACGAAATCGATGTACAACGGGACAATCCATTCATGTCCCGGACGGAGATGTTCCGCGTAATGGGACGATCGCTGGATCTGTACAGACGACGGCACTCAGGCCGCTCTCCTAGGAGAGTGACGGTACACAAGACGACGGAGTTCAAAAAGGACGAGATCGACGGCTGCATGGAAGCGCTGCATCTGTGCGAAGCGGTCGACCTCGTGCAGGTGGTGGAGGACATCGGCTGGCGGGGAGTCCGCATCGATCGCGACCAGCAAAGCGGCAGAGGCAAGCCGACCGGCTATCCGGTCGACCGCGGCACCCTGATCCCACTCGGCGACCGCGAGTGTCTGCTCTGGATGCACGGCGACGTGAAGGGTGTCGCGGATCGCTCGTATTATCAAGGCAGCCGAAGCACGCCTCGTCCGATCCGACTTGTCCGTCATGCAGGCCAAGGGCCGTGGGACGAAACCGCCCGCTCGGCTCTTGCGCTCGCGAAGATGGATTGGAATAACGACGCGCTATACGACATGCTGCCGGTGACGATGGCTTACGCCAAAACGCTCGCGCGCGTCGTCAAACGAATGGACGGACTAGGCTCCGCTCCCTACCAATTCCGCTTCTTCATGTAGCCGTTGCGAAAGCTGGTCGGCTTTCAAAATATGTACCGGAAAAGTTACGAAGCCGACGATCATCGACCTCTGCCGACAGGAAGACGCAGCCTCGCTCGCGTGTCGCAACCCGATTTTACCCGAGAACTGCTGGTAACCACCGCAATGCCCGTTCGGCAGGCTTTGCTCTACCGAGCTACACCATCACTGGGGATACGACCCTGGCCATCTGACCTGTGCCTGGGCGTTCTTCCAAGTGAGGGACGTGGTGTGGCCGTCTTCAAGCCTTAGGAATGTTGAATGCGAGCGAGGTGAGGACTAGCGACCTGTCCGGATCATTCTTGCTCCGGAAGATATATCGGCGCCGCGTTTCGCCTTCATTTCGGTCTTCTTTCATGAAGTTCGGGTGGCTCTCAACGCTCTTCCATAGCTCCCCCAGCATATAGGTGAAGTCCTTCAACCTGCTGAACATCATAAGGCAAGCTTTCGTGTCTCTCCATGTTAGATAACCGAGGAGCTGGTCGATGGCGTCGTGGCACACCTTTGTGCCGCCCCAGAACTTGCATTCCGCGATGAAGACGTTGCGATCTTCTACTCGGATCAGTATGTCGGTTTTACCCGCGCTGTTGAAGGCCTCCGCTGTCCCCTCGCCACGGTAATGGCCATTGAGCGGCACTAGGAAGTGCTGACGCAGGCTCTCTTCGTCCAGGTTCACGAAAGCATCGGGGCTGCGCTCCATTACCTTTGCCATAGACTTGATGATGGTGAGGATGTGCTGGTAATCGTCTTCGATCAGCTCGGGCTCGGAAACGAAGGCCTTCCTGTTGCTGGGTGATAGTGAGGCCGGCGCGGACTTGCGCTGGATCTGCGGTGCCTTGTGGCTGGTTGGAACGGGGAGCACGGGCTTCATATTCAGCCCGATCGAAGCTGCCATGCTCCTTGCATCGAGAAGCCTCTTCCTTCGAGCTTCGATTTCCCGGAGAGCGTTCTCTCGAAGGCTTTCGTTGTGCGGTTTGGCCTGCTCGCGTTGCCAACTGAGATAGCGCTCGATCTCAGACAACGTCTGCTCAAAATTGCTGCGAACCTGAGGGCCGTCGAGGGTTCGGCCGCTGACGGTTAGTATCAACCTTCTTCCAGGGAGCACTTGCGCGATGGGCGGCATCGATGTGGAGGTACTTGGCTGATACTGAAAGAACATGCCGTCGCCGTCGAAGGGCACTGTCAGGGAAATCTCCATCGCATGGACGCTGATGTTGCGCCCATAGTCGTTGACCTGCTGCATAACTTCGCGAGGTTCGCTAAGAATCTCCTGATCTCTCCGGAGGACAGGGATATCGACCCGATGATGCGCCTCGACGATATCGGCAAGGTCGTCGGCGGGCTTCTGAAGGATATCTTCTGGGTCCATCCCGGCCACGGAGTTAGCGGCGTCCCTACCCTTTTTGTAAACGTAGTCCATCAGGCTGTGGCTCGAAAACAGGTAGTCCGGCATAGAGCGGCCTCATCCGAATCAAGGTAGCGCGGCGGGGGAGAAGGACAGGGTAGGTGGGGCAAAAAGCGTGTTCAGCCGCTAGTTAGTCTTATCCAGCCAAACCCGCCCAAATATGCCAAAGGGGGGGGGGGCTTTTGCTTTTCCGAATTTGAAATGATGAAAATTTGCAATGCAGAAAGCCGAAAATTGCTCTTCCCGTCGGGCAAAACAGTGATTGATTCCCTCTGTCGGAAATGGGCTTTGCAGGCCCAAGCTACGGACTTCGCTGGAGAATTTAGAAATTAGGGGTTTGTAAGCGATAAACCAACTGTCCGGCCTTATCCTGAAGGCAAGTCGTGGTGCGTTGTTGCTGTTGACGGCCGGAGATAGGCCGTAGCCTCGACGGTGCGTTGCGGTTGACGGCGCCCGGTTGAACATAGGGTGCGTTGCTTGAAACGGCTGGGCCACCAAGGTCCAGGCAGGCGCTGGACATGACAGGAGGCCGAGGTGTCCGATTCGGATCTGGTCGAGATCGCCAAACGGAATGGCGACTTCAGAAAGAACTGGGGCCTGATTATCGGCTCCATTCTGTATTGGGCGTCGATCAAAGCGGCGCGTCCTCGATCCTTCTTGTGGACCGGAATCGCTTTGGCTGGGGCTGCTGGTGCTATAACTTGGCTTCAGAGCCAAGGGTGGCTCCCTGCCTTCCCATGGGGTCGAGGGTAAGCGATGAAAGTCTTCTGGGCGTGGCAGTCCGACTTGCCTGGCCGCATCGCCAGGTTTGTGATCCGTGACGCACTGGATGAAGCAATCCAGGAGCTGAAGGAGACGCCTGATGTCGATGAGCCACCGGATGAGGCGCGTCGGGCGGACCTCCACCTGGACCACGACACCAAAGACGTAACGGGGATGCCCAGCGTCGCGGATACGATTTTGGATGAGATTGCGGCGGCAACCGTCTTCGTTGGGGACGTGACACCCGTGGGAGCGGGACCAGCTATCCAGACGCCGCAAGGTGAGTAGCCTGGGCTGCCTCTGATAAATCCCAACGTTGCGATCGAACTCGGTTTCGCTCTCCATAGCTTGAGCGACAAGAACGTGATCGCCGTACTCAATCTGGCATTCGGTGGCCCAGAATGTTTGCCGTTCGACATCAAGCACAAACGTTGGCCCGTGACGTATCGGCTCGTCGAGGGCGCGACAAAAGCAGAGATCCTAGACCAGAAGAAGATCCTGAAGGATCAGTTCGTAACCGCATTGAAAGGTTTCTTGAAAGCGCCAGCGATTACTGCTCCTGCCTTTGAGCCGTATGAGCCCATCCCGGTACAGGAGCCAGGCAAGTTCTTCTTCAGCGTCGGTCGAAAGTTAGGATACTCGCGGCAGATGCAGAGCGACATGTTTATGCCGTTCCGGGAAGTCCTGTTCCTGCGTTTAATGCCAACGGAGCCGCTGCCCAGGCTTTTATCCGAGAAGACGCTCGTCAACAGTATCGGCAAGTTTGGTACATTCTGGCTGGCACGCTGTGGTGCTATGGTGATGTCGAATGAGCTGGGCGTTGCCACTTTTGAGCCAGCCGGCAACACTCAGAACTTGGACGCGATCCTGCAATACTTCCCCACGGGGGAGGTCTGGGGTATCAACGCCGATATCATGCGCCAAGGCGAGCGAGGGCAGATCCGGTGGTATCTAACCGAGACTTGCGAGAGAGCTTTCGCCGAAACGATCTTCCACGTCCTTGAGTTTATGACGAGCGTCGTGAAAGTGAAGTTCCCTGTGCGCGTTATTGCCGGCGTCACCGGGCTGAAGGACCGCACGTTGGTGATCAGCGGTCAACCAGTCGGTAGTCATGGTAGGTTCTGAACAATGAAGTGAAGCACGAGGCTACGCTGCCCGATGCTTCTCTGAAGTCTCAAGACGCCTTCCTCATCAAGCTGTTTGAGAAGATTTTTGACCAGACTGGTTCCCCACGCCCGCAGGGACTGTTCGGGTTTCCACCAAACAGGGGGTAGCGAATGGGGGATCGATGAAGCTGACCGAACGAGAAGGCGTCAATGCCGTAAGCCAGATATTCACGAAGGAGCTAGGCTGGATATTCCGCGAGCAGACCATCGTGGATTGGGGAATTGATGCCCAGGTCGAGACTGCCACCGAGGATAAGCCGACTGGCCGTCTCTTGGCGCTGCAGATCAAGAGCGGAAAATCATTCTTCCGCAAGCGTAGTGAAAACTATGTCTACTACGGAGAGGAACGGCACCTTCGATATTGGCGTGGCCACTCGTTGCCGGTAGTTATAATTCTCCATCACCCCGAAACGGGACTGACGCTTTGGCAACGTGTGGATGAAGGTCACATCCGATTTCATAGAGCGGGAAGATGGTCGATCGAGATTCCTCCCGACCACGTCTTGAACGCAGCAGCAGCGGAACGTCTGGAGAAGGGTGTATCAGACGCGTCGGCGTTCCGTAAGCTTAGGCTCACGCTGGACCTGCCGATGATCGGTGAATTCGCTGGCAGACCCGAGATCTATTTTGTGGTCGAGGAATGGGTCAACAAAAGCTTGGGCTTCAGGGACTGCAAGATCTATTTCGATTCCGAAAAAATTTATGGCGGTGAGCCTGACTACATTGTCTCGCAATGGGTTCCTACCCACAGCATGGCAGAGTACATGGCCGAGGTTTGGCCGTGGCTATGCTACGATTACGTCGATGACGAGCCGGAGCGTTCGGGCGCTGAAGAGGTCGAGGAGCACAAGGTCAACGTAGTCCTCAGTGACATCGGTAAAGCCATTCTGACCCTGGAAGACTATTACGAGCGCGGTGTCGAAGTGATTGAGCCTGAAGTGGATGTGGATGCTGATTTTCTCGATGAGGAGACGGAAGAATACTACCGGTCCTTGGTGGAGGACTCCGCAGAGCTCGATGACGAAAAATAGCGAAGTCGCACGAGCAAAAGAAAGATCCCTCAAGCGGACTCGGTCTTTAGAATGACTAAGTTGGTCTATTTTCCTCAGCCTTCGCGCTTCCGAGCCGTTGCACTAGCCTAATATCTCGCGCTATTTCGAGGTTTTGGACAAGTAACTCTGATATTCTTTGTTGCTGTTGACGCAAGTGATCCCGCAGCAAGCGATCGCGCGTGAGGTACCCCGCGTTCACGCCGGGAAGCGAATGGTTCATCAACAAATGAATGTCGAGCTCTGAAATGCCTTTGAAAGCTCCAGTCATATCCAAGCAGTTCGAAGGCGCCGGCTGGTCCGAGACCGATCACGAGCGCGGCCCAGAGAGCTGCTGATGCCCAGGCGCCCGGTCGCGCCTTGGAGTTTCGTTTCACACAGAGCCCCGCGTTTCTCAGCTCCGATCTCAACATGGATTGTTTCTCCTCCGCTTTTGCTCTTCTATGATCGCATGTCTGCGGCTGCTACGATCCTCTCCGATCGTGTTCCCAAGCGTGGAGTAGCTGGAAGGCCACCGCGTTCGCCGGTTGGAGCCGGGGACCTTCCTGCCGACGTGGCGGACCACCTGCTCAGCTCGTTTCCGTGTCGGCATACGCCAGCTGGCTGGGCGGTTGGTCATGTCGCAATGAGAACATCTAAAGAACGCGGAGTCGAGTCCTTCCAAGCGGACACGCAACGCCTATACCAACCCGAGTCCGGTCGCGTCGTTTGGGCGACGGCGGCCGCAGTCGTTTGCCGCTTCGCATCAGTCCTCGAGAGTGCTTTGTTACAGTCTGTAACAACGATGGTTGCAATATGTATGCAATCTGAAATAGATTATCGTCGCAATAGCGTCTGCAGAGCAGACAGTACCACTGTCGCGGCTCTCTCATTGAGACATTAATTTTGCTGTTGATGATTCTGGTGCCTAGCTAGAACGATACCCAACATAGAAATACCGAGGTAGCCGACGATGGCCAAGTCGGAATATATCATTCTACGCCGTATTCCATTGGGAGAGATCAGCTCGCGATCGAACGAGTTGGTTGACGCGCATGCTATCAGCAATAAGGCGCAGTCTGCTCGGCCACCATCTCGCCTGACGGTCGCCGAACTTGATGAGCGCGATGCCGGCGACCTGCGGCGCGATCCCGAAGTTTTGTTGGCACCGGCGGTGCCGCTCTCACTCATCCGTCCTTTGATCGCCAGCGAAGACTCTGATGAGAAGACATTAGATGCGGCCCGTGCTGCCGGAATATCCTGGGGTGTGCACGAGGTCGCGCCGACTGCGGCGTTGGATGATGGTGCGGCGACGACCGTGGCGATTTTGGATACGGGCATCGACGCAAGCCATGCGGCGTTCAAGGGCGTCGATTTGCGCAGGGAAAACTTTTCGAATTCATCGAACGACGGCGACGCGAATGGTCACGGCACGCATTGCGCTGGGACTATCTTCGGTCGTGATGTTGACGGTGTCCGGATTGGCATTGCTCGCGGTGTCCGCAAGGCGCTGATCGGAAAGGTTCTGAACGATGAGGGGCGAGGCGATACCGCGATCTTTGCGCGGGCGACGCAATGGGCGCTCGACAATGGCGCGCGGGTGATCTCGATGTCGCTTGGTTTCGACTTCAACGCTCTCTTTGAGGATCTCAAGGCCAAGGGCAATCCGCGCGCACAAGCATTTTCGATGGCGCTGTCGCATTACCGGGATACGGTACGGTTGTTCGATAGTATAATCCAGACGCTCAACGCCAGCGGTATCGTGTTGCGGACTGGTGCAGTCGTGGTGGCCGCGGCCGGGAATGAGAGCCAACGACGCGAGACGCCGCCGTGTATTGTTGATGTCAGCCTGCCGGCAGCGGCTGAGGGTGTGGTCTCGGTTGGGGCGGTCGAAAAGAGCACGAATGGATTTGAGGTCGCATCATTCTCCAATGCTAACGCGAAGCTGTGGGCGCCGGGGGTTGGTATCGTATCCGCAAGAGTCGGAGGAGGGCTTGCCGTTTCGCAAGGTACCAGCATGGCGGCGCCGCATGTGTCAGGCGCAGCGGTGTTGTGGTCCGAATGGCTAGCGAGGCGCAATCCGAGGTCCGGTCCGGCTGAGCTGAAGGCGAGGCTGACCGCAAGCGCGCGAGTGACGGGGTTCTCACCGACAGTCGCAGACGCCGAGCGGGGATCCGGGCTGATCCAGGCGCCGCCAGGCCCATAGGTGCAACCACTGTGATGAGGCCGCGGGCTTGGAGAGTGCTGACTTAGGCACCTTCCCACGAGCAATGCACGCTGCCGTGCCAAGAGCGGAGGATTGCTGATAGCTTGGCAGAGGTCGGGATTTGTCCAGCGAGGCTCGATCGGCGAGTAGTCATGCATCGATGCTGGTTGGTTCAAGCGCAAATCTGGCGCTCGTTAAAGCTGAGAGTGTTGATTGTTCAGCCGATGGCTGTCATGATTGTTACGCCACCTGCTCCGATCATGCAGGCCGTGAATGCGGTGCAGTTGTCCGGCCGCATCAAAGGAAGGCACGTGGGGAGCTTTATTGTTTGCGGAGTTGTTCGATGCATCAGGCGACATCGCGAGATCATCAGTATCTCTGATATAGAGCATTGATACGGCGCATGGCTTCCATACCGCGCGGAGCGGTCGCCGACTTTTGTCCACACCGTCTGAATTGAGCGGTAGTGAAAGGCGAGTTTGCGGAGAAGACGAGCTTTAGAAGCCGGGCGATGGACAGGACGTATGAGGGGCGCGCGCTTGCCATGGCGAGACGATCGTCCGATTGATTTTACCGGCTGAGCCAGCAACGATCGCGCGTTTCGACGGAGGCGCTTGCTGTTCAAGATGTCGTTCTTCGAGACGTATTTAGAGTTGTAAAGCTATTTCATAATGAGGACGCGGCATGGGCGTCGATGTTGATCTGTTCAATATCTGGAAGCAGCGGCTTCCGGCGTTTCTCGTGCATATCCAAAGAGAGACCAGTAACGGCTCGGGCGTTCAGGTCGACGCGCTCCATGTCATCACCTGCGCCCACGTGTTCGGCGAGGAAGGCGAGAACTTCTACGCATCGCGAGGGCCGCTGGCTAACGTCATTCAACGTCGCGCCGTCGTCCGGTCTGGAAGCTTCGAAGCCGGCGGCATCGTGGTCGCGCAGCACAGCTCGCTGGATCTCGCTCTGATGCGCCTCGACCGGGCCCGGTTCGGCATCGTATCGCCGCCTTTGTTCGAGGAGAGCTATCTCGGCGTGGCGCGTGTCGTCGGCGTGCAGCGTGGCGGAGAGCGGCTCGAAGCCCTGCAGCAACCGATCGAGCTCCGGACGGACGGCGCCTGGTGCGGCGATACGCCCACCGAGGTCAAATATGACTATGGAGCACGGGAGGGGGCCAGCGGCGGGGGAGTCTTCGCGATCCGGGCCGGCCGGCTGGTGCTCGTCGGAATTGCGCACCTTGGAGGTGAGCTGTCGCGCATGGGCGGCATCATCCCGTCGAAGGCGGTGCTCGGCTTCCTGAAGAGCGAGCTCGATTTCAAGAATCCAGCGTGGCCCGCCGGCGAGTATGAAGCGCGGCTGACGGCGGAAGGCATCGTCCCAACTCTCGAGTTGGAGGCGAAGGATTACCCGCTCAAGCTTGAATTCGCCGCGATCGCGCCGAAGGTCGATCGTAGCTGCGAGTCGATCTCCTTCGTGTGTCGGCGTGCCCTTGCTGCCAGCGAGATGAGGCTGCAAACGCCGGCACGGATGCTACCGGGTCATCGCCGCCTTGCGGCATGGGCGGGCAGGATCGAGCAGGCGGACACTGCAATCCAAGTGTTAGGCGGTGCGTTGGGCGTGAAGCTCCGGCTGCCGACGCCGGAAGAGTTGGCGTTTGCTTGGGGAGCATCAATGCCGGCAGCCAAGGCGCCGCAAGGGCGGCCGCTGACGTTGGCCGACTTCAAGCCCAATGAACTCAGGATGCAGGTGCCTCCAGCAGGGATCTACGAGTGGGCACGCGACCGCAACGGCAATGGCTGTGCGATCGAGGCTGCGGCCGACATCGCGGGAATGCAGATCATTCCAGACGCCGAGGTCGATGCCATCGAGCCCTGCTTTCGGCCGGCCTTCGACGCGGAGGGGCTATGACCGAGATCCCGCAAAGCGGCGGTCCCGAGGTGCCGTCGGGTGCGCCCGCGACGACGGGCGACGCCGTTGCCGCGCCGACGTCTGCGCCCACACGCGGCGGCGCCAGCCCCGATCACTCCGCGCCGGACAAGCCAGAGGTCAAATCGCCGACCGGTTCTGCGCCGCCGGCCGGGACGCCGGCCTCCGGCGGACGGGCGGGTGACGGCCCGCCTCCGGGCATGGAGCCGACGTCCGGCGAATTGAAGGCCGACAAGGTCGCCGAGGGCGGCAGGGCTTCGCTTGATGCGGACCAGCCGGTCAACCGTGAACCGTTGATCTATCGCGCCGCTCAATTGACGGCCGATCGCCAGCGCCGCCCGCGACCAAACGAGCGGCTCGATCGTTTCGACTTTCTAAGAGCGAGGCTCGAGGAGATCATTGCCAGGGACGAAGACGAGCCGGTCACGATCCTGGGCGTGCGGTCCGACCGCGGCCTGCCGGCCGAGTTGTTGCCTTCCCAGTTGCCGGGTCGCCTTTTCATCCGGAGCGACCAGGGCGGATGGCCTGCGCTCAAGCGCAGCAGCTTTTCGCATATCCTGTCCGCCTTCATCGACGCCGCGCGTGATCAGATGGGCGAAGCCGTATTTCTCGACTGGATGCCATATTCGGAGAAGGCCGGCGATTTGGCGCGTCTGATAGACCGGGCCTACGACGACAAGATGGATGAATTCGAGGCGCGGCTGAAGGAGAAGCGGTTTCACTTCTTGCTCGTGCTGGCGATCGACCGGCGCATCGATACCACCACCCTGCTCGAGCTCAATCCACGCATCCGCCTGCTGCCGTGGACTGATTTGTGGCTGTCGGAATTCTGCCGCGAGCAGTCACTTTCATTCAATACGCTCGCAGCCAGGATCAGCGACCCACTGCGCCGCGCTGGAAAATGGGACGGCAGCGACGACGACAACCGCGAGATGGTGCTGAGCTTCGAGCTGCAGCAGCTGGTCCGCGACAGCAATTGCAGCGAACAGACGGCCGCGCTCGCAGCCATTACTAAGGTGATGGAGCAGGCCGAAGGCGAGATCTCTGACGCGAGCTTTCGAAGCGCCCGCAAGGAGCTCGCGCGGTCTCTCGGCAACTCGGAATCCGGCGGATCGATCGATCCGGTCATGCAGGTGATGCTGGTCGTCGCGGCCTTCGCCGGGGGCGCGCGGGTCGATGAATACTATGCCCTCTGTCGCGCCCTGCTGCCGGGCGGTCCCGCGGAGATGTTGCGGCTTCCGCCTGCCGTGCAGGAGGCAGTCATTCGCGATTCCGCGGATGCCGAGCGCATGAACCGCGAGCGGGCACCGCTGCCGGGATGGGCTGTCGTCTTCGATGCCGAGCGTGACAGCGCGCTGTCGAGATTGCAGATCCGTGTCGTCGACGGACAGTCGATCCAGATCGGTGGCAAATGGAAGATCATCGATCTCAAGCGTGAAATCACCCGGGAGCATCCGGGACTGGTTCACAGCCTGCTTCAGCGCATGCGCGACCGGCGTCTGCTGCTCATCCTGTCGGAGGCGCAATCCCTGCTCCTGGTCCGTGTCGCCTGCGCCATTCGCGATGCTTGTGATGATGGCTTCAACGATGAGGTGCTGGCATCGGCCTTGATCGACGCGCAGCACGGCATCAGCGATCTGGGGACGCCAATCGATATCGTCGCCAAATTGTTTCCGGGGCGCGATCCCGAGGATGTTCTCAAGCTGCTCGCCGATATCCGGCGGCACCGCCAGTTGGCGCAGTCGCTCGAGGCCATCGGGGAGCCCGATGCCGAACTGGAGCGCAGCCTGCGTGCGCTCGAAGAGCTCGATCCGGAGGTTACGGACCGGAATCTCCAGCACCGTTACGAGAAGCTGGTCGCGCAGCTGCGCGAGGCATCGGTTCGACGTTTGACCCACCACATCCTGTGCATGCGCGCCGCGAGCAGCGCCGCGTCGGAACGTAGGCGGCCGATCGTCGCGAGCATGCTGCGCAATCTGGAAACCATGCTATCGACCGAAACCTACGTGTCGATGCTGTCCTATATGCTCGCCGTCGGCCAGGACATCGATGTGCTCGAGCTCGGCAAGCTGTTGCAGCGCGAGGTCGCGCGAGCCAACAATGCGGAGCTCGGCGAGGTCATCGCGTCGGTCCGTGAGCGGCTGGGCGCGGCGCTGGCGTGGGCGAACGCGCCGCACAAGAACTGGCTGATCGCCTTCGATCCCGTGCGGGCCGGCAAGGCGGCGGACGACCGTATCCGTGCCGTCGCGGTGTATGTCTGGGATACGGCCATCAATGGCGACGTGCGCTGGCGCATCATGCCCTACGAGCGGATGACGCATCTCCGCCTCGTCTGCCGGCTGTTTGCGCGGCCTGCCGGTATCGTCGATCCGAATGCCGAGAGCGACGTCCTGGGTAGTTCCGAAAAGTCGGATGAGGCGCTGATCGGCCGCGTTGCCAGTGGCTTCTTCAACCAGGAGCCGGCTGATTGGCTCGCCGCGCTGGCGGCGTTCGACGCCATCCAGGATGGGCCGTTCCTGCACCAGAATGTCATCAACCGGATAGCCGATTGCGTCTGGGTGATCATGGCGGGCGCCGCCGAAGCCGAATGCGCAACCCTGCAGTCCAGTTCGGGTCGGCTGATGGGTGAACTGCTAGCGGTGCTGACCAGCGCGCTGAAGCTGGGTCCGGAGACGGATTTCCAAGCCGCGGCCGAACGGGTGGTCCGCGCACAGGCGTCGCCGGCCAACCGCTTCAATCGACGGTGGCTGCCGCTCTACGGCCTGTTCTGGCCGGCCATGCTAGCGCATTGGCGCTTCACGGCCTTCGGCCTGCAGCCGTTTCAGCCGGGGTCGGAAGCAGACCGGTGCTTCCGCGTCCTGCTCGGTCGGATCGTTGACGCGGCTCCCCGGAGATCGGCGATCTATCGCGACGGCTGCGCCACGCTTGCTGCCGCCGCGGTCAAGTGCGCGGCCCGCGCCGAGTCCCTCCGGGCGCCCAAGAGCGCGGAATTGTATCGCCTGAAAGCCGACCGCCTGCACGGATTGCAGGCGTTCTTCGACGATCATGCCACCAGATCGCTGATTGCAGTGTAGACGGCGGAGGAGTGATAGAGATGAGCGACGAACTTGAGCCGATCCTCCGCAAGATCGAGCGGCGCGCGCTCGCGAAGCCGGGCAGGATAGTCGTAGCCGTCAACCAGAGAACCGGCCAAGCGTTGCCGGAGTCCGGGTTGCTGGACTACACGATCAACCGGATCCTTAATGAAGTGGTCCTGTACGAGATCACCCCAGATGAATGGTTGTGGATCGACAACGCAAGCGCGGCGATCGCGGTGTTTCCGACCAACGAACGCTCGGATCTCGCCTTCCGGATCCGGGTGAAGGCGTCGAAGGACTATGCAAGCCGGATCGCCGAGGCGTTCCACGACCGGGAACTCGGTCCGGCACAAGTGTTGTTCAAGACCGTTCGCAACTATCTCGGCTCGCTGCTCGAAGAATCGACGCGGCAAGGCCCGGAATCGGCGATCGAGCGCATCGCCATCAACCGGGCGATCTGGCAGGCAGAAGTCGCCCGTGTGATCGCGAGCAAGCTGCACCTGGACGCCGAGTTGATCTTCCAGATGCAACGATCGATCATCGATTTTGATGTGACCATTCGGGCCGAGGCGATCCCGGTGGTTTCGACGGACGCCCGCCATGCGAGCTTCCCGATCACGGTCACGGTGGTGCTGTCGCGGGCTCAGTCGCGCTCGAACGAGCCGCTGCCGCAATCGGAGCAGGAGCGCCAAGCGCTGGTGCGCGCCGTCGTCAGCAAGGCGTTTCGTGACCGCATTTCGCTGTACACCTACTGGTATCAGCCGGACGAGATGAAGCGGCAGTTGAGCAGCGCCCTGGCGGAGGAGCTCGGCCGCTATGCCTATGCGGTGAAATCGCTTGTGATCGATCCGATCGTCCCGCCGGTCCCGGCCGAGGAACTGATCGTCGCCGACGTCAACTGGACCGGCAGGCTCGCGCGGCCGATCCCGTTCCACGTCGAAGCCAAGGTCCGGATGACGACTGACGGCGCCGGCATCTATCATGCACGAAAACTGAACCGGAAGGACTGGATCAAGGAAGAGATCTCTCCGGCGCTGGAACTGGCCATGCATGGCCGCGATTTCATCGACCTGACCGCCGAAGCCGAGCGTGAGGTGCATGAGGCTGTGCATCGGCGGCTGAAGGATCGTGCCCATTCGATCGGCCACGAGGTCGAGACTTTCGTCGCCAGCGCCGCCATTCCGGAAAAGATCTGGTTGAAGCCGACGACGGTTCAGGTCGAGCGGCGGGAGTACAAGACCAAAAACGACCTGGTGCCGGCCGAATTCGAGATCGACCTGGTCGTCGAACTGACCACGCTGGCGCGGCTCGAGCAGTTGATCCAGGCCCAGCGCCTGACGCGCCCCAACGACCCCAGTGATGGCGCCAATCTGGCGATCCGCGCCGCGATTGGCGAAGCGGCGGTACGCGCCGCCTCGCGCGTGATGTCGCAGATCGAGCCGGCCACTTATTTCTCGAAATATGAACGCTGGGAGGTGCCGGTCGACGTCGCCATTGTCGATGACGGCGAGAAAAACTATGTGCGCAACCAGCTGGTTTGGGCCATCACCGAGGAATTGAAAGCCGAGTTCTCGGTCAAGAGCTGTCACGTCAGCCCGCGACGGGTCGACAGCCGCGTTGCCACGATCATCCGGCACATTCAGCAGATCGGCGATGTCCAGGTGATCGTCAAGGTCGAGCCCGGCCAATCGGCGGGCCCGCACCACGCGGTGGATGCCACCTTGAACTATTATATCGGAAGCGTCGATCCCGATCAGATCGCCAACCTGATCCAGCGCGGCGAAATCCCATTGTCGCGCGACCGATTGGTCAAAGATCTGAACGACTGGACATTCGAGATCCTCAACGGGCGGCCGAGCGATGAGCTGAGCTCCCTGTCGTCGCGCGATCCGACCAGCCTGCTCGTGCAACGGCAAATCGAGGACTTCATCGATGGCCGCGTGCGATTTCATCACGGCGTCACTGTTGGAATCAAATCGATCAGCGTCGGCCATTCGGAGGTCGCCAGCGCGACGCGGGATTACAATGCGTTGCCGGTGAAGGAGCAGATCGCGCAGATTTCTGTAGTACATCGTGTGATGGAGGAGATGCAGGCCCCGTCCGACGAAGAGAACGACCGCAAGTATTTGCGATCGAGGCTCGACGTGCTGCAGCGCTTGATTGAGGCTAATCCGCGCGAAGATGACGATGATTTCCGCCGTCTCGAACAGCATGAGGATGAGCTGGGTAAGGTGAAGGCGCAGCTCGCCGACATCAACAAGCATATCCTTCGCGGTCCACGGCACCTGCTCGAACTGTCGCGCGGCACGCGGCCGCCCGAGGCGGAGCCGCAGGCGTCGCCGATGCAGGATGTCACGCCGCCGAGAAATACGAGCCTTTGATTGCGGACTGGACTGGATACTTTGCTAGTCATTTCATGAGGGAACGGCACCGTGAGAGGGATATTTGCACACGCCATGCGTCAATTGCAGGCGCTCCTGCTGACGCGGCATTCCGTCGTCGTCATGAGCCTGGCGTCGATCGCACTGGCGCTGGCTTCTGCCGAACGCACGTTCCAGGGCATGCGGAACTTTACCGGTGGTGCGACCAGCGACGATCAGCAGTTTGCGACGGTGGTCAGCCTGCTCATCACCGTCGGCGTCCAGATCCTGCTGGTGCATCTGTCCTGGCGGATCGGTGACGCCTATGCGAACGACGCGGCAGGCTTCGTGGCGGGGTCGGTCGAGCCCGAGCCACTGGGGTGGACGAGCCGGGTCGGGCAGCGGATCAGGCGGATTTTCATCGTCCGTCATTTCGTGCTGATCCTCAGCTTCCTGATCTGCGCCTTCGTCTGTGTCTTCTTCTCTTTCGATGCCTTTCTTCAGGGCATCAGCAGCACCACGCAGCGCGCCATTGTTGCGAGAGGTGTGGCGTCGACCCTGCTGCTCAAGATCAATGCGGAAGTAGGCAAGGATCTCGGTGACCAGCGCGACAAGGCTGCGGCGGATCTGTCGGGCGGCCCGGCATGGAACGCCTACAAGGTGCGCATCGCGCAGGTGGTCAGTGCCGCGACCGCCCCCGAACTGACCAAGGCGGCCGATGCCCGAGTTAAGCAGCTGGCTGAGGAGGCGAAGGCGCGCGCCGACAAGGCTGCCCGGGAGAAGGAGGATCGGCAAAGAGAACAGAACGCGGCAGCGTCGAAGGTCAGCGAACTCAGCAATGAAAGTCAGCGGCTGGAAGCAGGGGCCAAAGACGCGGCGCAGGCATTCGAGCGCGCGAAGCAGGACAGGGACAAAAACCTCGCGGATATCAGGCAGGCCGATGCCGACATTGCGCGCATGCAGCAGCAGATGGACGATGAGGAAACCACCGGCAGGGGGACTCTGAACAGGCTTGGCAATCCTGCGGTTGGACAGGGACCCCGGTGGAGGGCGTTGAACAACAGCAAGCAGTTGCTGGTGAAGACCAAGGAAAATCTCAAAGCTCAGACGGCAGCGCTCGAAAGTGCAGTCACGAAGGCCGAGCAGACCAGCCAACAGGCCAGCGAGAAGTTCGAGAAGGCCAAGCTCGACCTCTCGAACGCCGAAGCCGGATTGACCTCGGTCAAATCCGTGAACGAGGTGGCGACAGCCTTGCAGCGTGGTCCGGACGATATCACCGGCAATCTGTCGAGCGCGTCTGCGGCGGCAACGCGCCTGAGCGATCTACCGAAGGAATTTTCCAACAAGCGCACGTGGGATAGTTGGACAGCAATCGCCGCACAGTGCAATCGGGTGATCAGTCTGCTGCGAGGCATTCCCGAGAGCCGCGCCAGGGCTGAGAAGCTGTCGTGCGACGTTCCGGAAGAGACCAGCACGGCGGTTGACGCCTATTTCGATCTGGCCAGGCGTCGGGACGAATTTCAGCAGAAGTGCATGAAGGCGGACACGTCGACCTTTTCGTTTCAGCAGTTGATCGACAAAGGTAGGGACTGTCTGCAGATCGCGGGTCTACACGACGATGTCACCAAGGCGCTGGGAGCCGAGATCGACCGCGACGCGGAAGAGCAGGACGAACACGCCCACACGTTCGTGCGGACGATTTCCGCGTTTCAACGTGGCGACAAGCTCGCCTACATCGCCGTGGCCATCGCGCTGTCACTTGACGGGTTGATCGTGCTGTCGGGCATCTGGGGCGCGCGCGCCAATGCAAGCCCGCTCTCGCGCGGCAAGGAAATCATGATCGCCGATGTCGAGGAGCATGCCAGGAACGTGATGGCGATCGAGATCAGGCCGGACAAGCTCCGGCCTCCGGCCGGCTGGCCGGTGCCACCGGAGGTCTACAAGGCGCGTCTCTTCCTGAATCAGATCGAATACCGTCACGATGCCGCGCAGCCGCAGTTCGGTGGCACGATTTCCTGCGCGGGGCTCGGAGAGCAGGAGCGTGCGGCGATCAACTCGGTCCTGGCGATCGGTGCTTTTGCCGAGCCCGTCGAAGAGCGGCCGCAGGTCCAGATCTGGCGGGTGACGTGGCGCCTCATTCACTTCGTCACCTCAATCGCTGCTGGATTCGAGCGGGTGCAGCGAATTCGCCAGGCCGCGGCTGAGGCACGTGCGGACATGGCTGGTGAGACTGCACCTGCGCCGGTGTCTGTCGAAACGCTGCAGCAAGCCGGCACCGAGAGCAATCAATCCTATTGGGCACGAGCCGCCGCCGCCGCGAAGAGCGGCCCGCCTGCAAAGTCGGAGACCGAGCTCACCGAGCGCGGCTTCGTCGAGCGTGCGCATGAAGCGTTTCGCGACGAGGTGGTGTCGGCCGAGCTGGAAAACGACAATTCTGTCGTACACCCCAATTGGGCTACGCAGCGGAAAGGTCGGGAGGTCGCCGCAGGTTGACCCTATCGCCCACGGGGTCGCGCGTATGGGGGAGCGTCGACGCATCCCGCAGTGTCGCTCTCGAAACGGCACCTACGCCTGCGCGCCGGGGCTTTCGACACCGGCTTCGGGCGCGGCGGAAGCGGTGTCCGCGAGATTGCCAGCTGCGGATCTCCGCAGGTGGCTTTGGGCGAGGTGGCCGAGCAGGTGGGCGATCTTGTGAAAGTCGCCGGGATCGAGTCTTGGGAGTGATCCGGCCGCAGTCGGCAGCATCGCGTCGATCAGCCGGATCTGTGTTTCATCGAAGATCGGCTGCTCCTGCATCGCTTGCCTGATCGAACGCCAGAGGCGGGTATTGCCGCGCAGGTGACCAGGCGGCGGCCCTGTCGTGGGATCCAGCAGATGTTGAATGGTCGCCGCCTGCTTCTGGAGCGCCTCGGCGTCGCGTTCGAACACCGTCCAATTGGAGGGAACGCTGAGCATGCCCTCGATGGCGACGGGAAGAAGCCGTGCGATATTGGTGAACGGGATTGGCTCGCCGGCGCTGACCGCGCAGAGTCGTCCGACGATCTTCGGATCGAGCGTGGCAAACCATTCGTCGAGGATGCTGCGGAGCTCATCGCTGACGCTGAACAGCGATGACGGGTCGACGAGCGTGCCCCGTGGCGCGGCCGACCTCGCTTGTGTCTCCGCACTGCCGTTCGCCCAGCTTGTCGGCGACGCCGCGGCGGCACCAGGCCCTGTTCTGGGCAGCTCTGACTCCAGCCGCTCCGTCAAGGCTGCGCGGACCTTCGGCTCGATGTCATTCCAAGCCAGCGGCACCAGGCCGTGGATCGTGGCGCGCCAGCAGAGGATCTGGGGTCGCAGGTTCTCATCATCAGGACGGTGCGGCGGTGGTGCCCCTTCCGGGCGCCGGGTGATGGTGATCTGCTCGCCGGGCTGCGAGCAGATGCAGAGCATGGCGACATCGTCGATGTCGAGCGGTCCGTGGAACGTCAGTGTCAGCTTCTGTCCCGGCGGCATCAGTTCGGATTGAATGCCGGATTTCGGCAGGAAGTAGCCCCGCGCGGTCGGCTGTTCGGTCGCGCTCACGGCGGGAGGAATTCTGTTGAACGGGATCGACCAGCCAAGATATTGCGCAACATTGGTCTCGAGAGACTGCAGAAAAGGGTTCGGCGTGTTGGTGGCCAGCCGACCGGCGAAAATGCTTCGCCACACCAGCAAGACAGCGGCATTGGGGGCGCCCAATGACAGCTGGACAATGGATCGCAAATCGCCGGATTGACCGACGTAGTGATCGGTACGCGCCGTCAATTCGAGCTCCGACAGCAGATCGATCGTGGAGGGCGGCTGGACCTCGATCAATCGTGCCGTGCCATAAGGCCAGGCAAGTCGCGCGGGACCGATGCGAACGCCATTTTCGTCGCGCGTCATCGAGGATGTCCAGATGCCCTCGACATGGTCCTTTTGTCCAAGTCCGAGAGTGTCGCGTGCATGGCGGTGCAGCTCGCTCGCATCGGCAAAGCTGGTATCGTTAGCAAGGAATTTGAGCTGCAGGACCGGCGCTGCGCCGCTATCTTTCCTGTACGACACCAGAAGCAGATTGTTCTGAGCGCCGAACGTCGCATCCAGCGCGAGCGGTATCGTCCCGCCATCCGGTGCGCCAAGAAGTTCAGATGTTGCGTTTTCATCGACAGCGACCAGCTTCGTCACGCTTTCTTCGGGAAGCTTCCAGTAGCGCCGGCGTGCGCCTGACGCTCTCGGTCCGAGCTGATCGACCTGCTCAAATTCGCAAAAAAAGGCCGGACTGTCCGCGCCGTTTCTGGATATCAGGAGCGTCCTGGCGGCTGGAAACCAGATCGCGTTGACGGGAAGCGGCATTGTGATGGCCGACAAGTTCGCTGATATTGAAACGGCGGACGACAGTTGAAGTCTATTCTGTTACAATTCAAGCGGGAAGCGGCAATTTGGCAGTAACGGCGCTCTAGAGAGAAGAATCCAGTGGCAGATCCGTTGATCCTGTTTACCGGCTTGCCGGGCGCCGGCGTGTCCACGCGTCTTACCGCGCTCCGTGTCGCGCTCTCTCACGACGTCGGCTTCAGGGCCTATGAGGTCGACCGCGAAGGCCGGCAGATCAACCAGGAAGAACGGATCAGCGAATTCGAGCTGCTCGACATGATCGCACTTCATGAGGGTGCCCGGTCTTCAGCCGTCAGTCCGCCGTTCCGGCTTGGAATCGAAGCCGGCACGCACAGGGGCTACATCGAGGTCTGGGAGCAGAGCTTCGACGCTGCGGTCAGCGGACTCGAACGCGCGGAATATGAGTTCGACGGTATCGTCGTCTCGCTGTCGATCCACAGCCGATGCAGTGCAGAAGATGTCCGCCGGTTGAACGCCTTAATCCGCCCGTTGCGGACGCGGTATTGGATCGATGTCCGCGAGCGCAAGGCGCCTTGGATCTTCATCGACCTGACATGTTACGAGACCCTGTTCTGCCAGCTCGTTCCGGAGATGCTGCCCGAGATCAGGACGGACGGGGCTGCGGCACCGTCGACGCCGCGATGGCTGGCGGAAAGACGGGAAGTGCAGGAGCTGGCGATCCGGTCCTTCTGTCAGAGCTGGCGCGGCGACAATGAGTTCACGCATTTGGCCAACGCCGAACGGCAGCGCTGTGCCGGTCCTTTTCAGCGCCGGGTGGTGATCCAGGTATCGAGCGCCTGGGGTTTCCTTGTCGGCAATACCGGTCCAGCGGCGCGCGAGCCGGCCAATTGCAGGCACCCGGCTGAAGCTGAGGCCGCGTCCTACTGTCCGCGCTTCCCGCGGTTCAAGCCGACCGAGAAGGGCGCGTTGACCACCCTGAAGCTCGGCGTCCCGGTAACGTCCATTCCGGACGGGGCGGAGATAGGACGGCAGGTTGAACACGAGGCGCGGACATTCTTCCGCATCTGGAAGCCGATCGGCGTTGTCGAGCCGATCCCGAGCGTGGTCTGGAACAGGCCTGCACCCAACATGTTTTGGGTGCCGGAAGTCATGTCGTCGATGCCAGGGTCCGCGTAGGCGTTTTGTGCTCACTCTCTGATGCGACCGGCATGCTCGGTGCTGGCGGCAGCGACAGCCGCACAGTTGCAATAGCGATCTCGCGCCGTGGCGACCTGGGCGCAGATTTGACGACGGGGGCGACCAGGAACAGCTCGTGGGCCAGTCTGTCGCGCGCAGACCTAAGCTGCGAGGAGGCCGTCCCGGCTACGGTGCAGGCCTCCGAGATGGCGTCGGCGACAGCCTGATCGCCGATCCCGATCAGCCGCGCCACGATGCGCCGGCAATGCGGCGCCCGTGCAATGGCACGAACCAGGCTGCTATTGATGCCAATGTCGGCGTCGGGTCTGTCGATCGTGATCCTACGCAAGGCGGAGATCGACGCTTTCGACAAGGCATCTAGGCTGGATGTCCAACCCGACCGGTCGGCCAGCCACTTCGCCGCGGCAAGCGTCTGCTCGATCGCATCGATGCTGTCTTCGAGTGCCGCCGAATCGGCCATGGGCAGAGGGCGGCCAAGCCGCACCATCAGCAGGTGACGGCCGGCGCTGGAAAGCGCCGGCAGGGAGGCCGGCACGGATGCGCCCTCGAACAAGGTGGCGATGAGTGAAGCTGCGCTTTGCGTCAATGCAGGTGCGATCGTTGGCTGCTTGTCCTCGATCGCGCCGGCGAAGGTTTGCCATGCGCAGGCCACTTCCGCTCGCCGTCCGCCGCCGGACGACAGGCTTGCGAAACGTCTCCGTCCGGCCCGATCCGGGCAGAGAACTCGATGTGCCCCGACGGTATCGTCCGCAGTCGACAGCGCCTGAAATCGGCGGCTGATATCATCCGTGGTCAGGTCCGCGTCGCGGCCGATCAATTGAGCCGTGAGGGCGCCCGGCCTTGCGGGCGGGACACTGTCGTCGATCCATTGGATCAGCGCGCCCGCGATCGGGCGGGAAAAGCCAGCAGCAAAGGACGTGTGACTGCGTAACGCTGGCGGTAGCATCGCCAGCAGATCGGCGCAGGCGCGGAAGAATTCGGTCGTGTCGGGAAAACTCTCGCGACCGAAGATCGCCCGCTCACCAGCGGCCAATGTGTCGAGCATGATGAAGCTCAGGCGCGAGCATTCCTTGACTTGGGCCACCGGCCTTGCCAGCAGATCGAACGCTGGCATTGGATCGTCGGACCGGCTTTCAGCTCCGATGAATGCGTGCGGAGCCAGCGTCTGCGGCATGTTTGCAGTGATCGTAGCCGCATGGCGCGCCCAGTCAGCCCGTTCGAACAGGACAGTGTCGATCTCGATAGGATGATCAGACTGGATGACCATACTGCTTGGCGCAGGCGATCGTGTAAAGCTCCAGCAGCCCATTCCCATCGATGGCTTGGCCCGGGCCGTCGCCGCAAACGATAGCGGCCTCAACAAACAGGCCTGATGCCGCGCACGCGACGGCAGCAGCTGCTGAATTTCGCTCAGGCACGTTGACGACAAGGCCTGCAGCATGTCGGAACGGGGAAAATCACGGGATTGTCGTTGGACAACGCAATCCTCGAAATCGACCGGAGCCAGTGCCCCGAAACCAGGGCTACAAGCTCGCTCGAAATGGATGCGAACTCGGCTGGGGAATCGAAGCAGCAAGATTCGGCTCGCATGCTGGAGGCCCACTCTTGTCGGACAATTCTGGTTAAAGACAGGTTAACGCCATCACGGTCTGCTCTTGCACAGGGAGATGATGCGGCTCTCTATCGATAGCTTGAAGGGTGGATCGTACGCATCCGGTGAAGACCACAGGCGGAGTAGCCCGCGACCAATGCCGCCGTCGCTGCTCCGACGTGATCACTTCAACTTCCGCTTTGGCCATAGGACTAGCTCCAGGACTAGTCCTACGGCTTCGCGAAGCCTCACTGCCGACGCAAGGTGGCCGTCACCGGGGGCTTACGGTGGATCCGAGGGAGCCCCACGCGCGGCGTACCATCGTTGTCATAGGCATCATATGGCGCTGCCCTTTCGTTCGATCGCAAATTGAGAAGCGAAGGGGTGCTCGGCTTTCATTGGGAAGGAGACGAGATTTGAGTCCAACATCGCATCCGGCAGCGCTGTAGGAGGCAACAGTCTTAATCAAGCGGGGTTACAAGGCGCGAACCGTGACCTTCCGAAGTCGCTAACATGAAACTTCGTCGAACTCGGCAGTTCAACTGTTCGAGCGAGTTTCCGCCATGCTGACGCACGATGCCTGGCTCAGATCTTACTTTTGGGCTGAGCCTGATCGGTTGTCTCCTCGACCTTTGCACGTCTGAGCCAGCGTCCTAACGACGGATCACGCTTCACTTCGTGGCCATTAACAACCAGTTCTGATATTCTGTGCTGCTGCTGGCGCAGATGATCTCTTAATAGACGATCACGTGTAATGTATCCGGCGTTCACGCCGGGAAGCGAGTGGTTCATCAGCAGATGAATGTCGAGCTCCGAAATTCCGGCGGCTTGCGCAAGCGTGCGATAGCTCTGCCGCAGATCGTTGCCCCATTTCGAAAGGACATTTCTGTCCTCCTTGTGCTCTACGAGATGTCCTCGCTCGCTATCGGCCGGAAACAACCAAGATTTCCATTGCTCAGGATACATGATCCGACCCCACCTGATTGCGCGGATGATGCAGCGGATCATAGGTCGCGATAGTGGAATATCGAATGCCTTCTCCTCACCGCCCTTGGGCTTTGGGATATGGATAAGCCGTCTTCGTCGATCGATGTACTCCAAGCGAACCGCTTTGAGAGCTGTTGGTCGTGATCCGCTAAGAAGCGTCAGAAGGTGAAATTCCCGCCTTAACGGGTTGTCCAGTGCATAAAGCTCTCTAAGCCAGCTACTGATGTCGTTTGGTCCCATACCGGTATTGCGTCGGTGCTCCTTGTTCCAATCGATGGCTGAGACTGGATTAGCGGTAGGCAGGTCGGGATTGCCTTTCCGGGCGTGGTTGTAGATGGCGCGTAAACTGCGCATAGCTCCATTGGCAATGTATGGGCCGTTTTCCTTCGTGATCTTGTCGTGGCGTTCAATGACCAGGTTTGGCTGCCGGCCAAGCCGAGCCAGCGGAATATCGAGCCAGTCCTTGAACAGCCGCTCCATGTGATCCCGATAATTTCCAATGGTCCCCGAGCTTCGACCCGTACGTTCCATATGCGCATTCCGATAGCGCTCCCAGGCCTGCCGAAGTGTTATTGAGCCTCCCTTAATCGTCGGAGCTTCGCCAGGACGTTGGCCCTTGGCGATCGACCCGAGTGCTTCCTTGGCTCCGGCTCGCGCTTGTCGCGTGGTTATGTCGCCAAATTCACCGAGCTTTACCTGGGCTGTGAATTCACGAACGCCATCGCGCCAGAACTCACCCTGGGCCATGAATGTCTTCCGACGCTTGCCGACGAGGACGAAAAATCCCGGTAGCTCGCTGTCGCGCACCTTGTACTGCTTCTCTCCTGCGGAAAGACGCGCAATGCTTTTATCGGTGAGAATCTCGCGTTGGTCAGCCATGGGTACTTTCACCGATTTTAGTCTGGGTTTAGTCTGGGGAAGTCCTGGATGAGAATCATCGAGGTCAAATTACGCCAGACTACGCCATGACGCGAAAGTGCATGACCAATCAGTATCTTATTGCGTGGGCGAGAGTGTGGCGAGGCACCGCCGCGTGCAGTCGGAAAGCGCCAAATTCATACTACGAATCTGAGGGTCGGACGTTCGAATCGTTCCGGGCGCGCCATTTGCTGATGATCCGTCTCCGATCCCATCGTCTCCGATCGATGCGCCGCCGGGTCCGGGTCGGCGCCGCAGGAGGTTCGTCTTGAGCCGTTTCTGGTCAGAGCTCGCGCACGGGCTGTCGCCTTATGTGCCGGGTGAGCAGCCGCAGATCCAAGGTCTCGTCAAGCTCAACACCAATGAGAGCCCGTTCGGGCCTTCGCCCCGGGCGATCGCGGCCATCCAGGCCACGGCGGCCGAGACGCTGCGCCTCTATCCCGATCCGCAGGCGACGCGCCTGCGCGAGGCGCTGGCCGCCTATCACAAGGTCGCACCCGAGCAGGTGTTCGTCGGCAACGGCTCCGACGAAGTGCTCGCGCATACCTTCGCCGCACTCTTGAAGCAGCGCGCGCCGCTGCTGTTTCCCGACGTGACCTACAGCTTCTATCCAGTCTATTGCCGCCTGCTGGGGATCGACTACGCTACCGTTCCGCTCGATGCGTCGATGCGCGTGCGCATCGATGATTATCTCGGCGGCAGCGGCCCGGTCATCGTGGCCAATCCGAACGCACCGACCGGCATTGCGCTGTCGCGGGCAGAGATTGCGCGACTGGTGGCCTCGCGCAGCGACGCCGCCGTCGTGATCGACGAGGCCTATGTCGACTTCGGCGCCGAGACGGCGATCCCGCTGATCCGCGACTATCCAAATCTGCTGGTGGTACAAACCATGTCGAAGTCGCGTGCGCTCGCCGGGCTGCGCGTCGGCTATGCGATCGGCGACGCCGGACTGATCGAGGGGCTGGCGCGGGTCAAGGACAGCTTCAACTCCTATCCGCTGGGACGGCCGGCCCAGGCCGGCGCCATCGCCTCGCTCGAGGACGAGCCGCACTTTCAGCACGTGCGCACGGAGATCATGCAGAATCGCGCCGACCTCACGGCGGCGCTGGTCTGCCTAGGCTTCGATGTTCTGCCCTCCAGCGCCAATTTCTTATTCGCTCGGCATCCGGAGCACTCGGGCCAGTCGCTGGCTTCGGCGTTGCGCGAGCGCGCGGTGATCGTCCGCCACTTCACGGCGCCGCGTATCGCCGACTATCTCCGGATCACCATCGGCTCGACGGCGGAGCTGGCGCGGCTGACCGAGGCGTTGCGCGCGATCCTGGCGAGCCCTCGGGCGGCCTGATCGGCTTTCCGCTCAGCTGCTGCCGAGCAGGGTGCAATGGTCCCTGGAATCGTTGGCGGACTCGCAAGCGTCTCCCTGATCCGCGCGTGCAAAGCCGGTCGCGAGGACGGCGCCTCGCGCCACTTCTCGCGATCGAGCGTTCAATGCGCGGCGGCGGCGTGGCCTGCGTGATGCCACTTGAGGATCTCGCGAGGGATCTGGTCGAGCGGCAACACCTTCTCGGCCGCGCCGAGGGCGATGGCCTCCTTCGGCATGCCGAACACGACGCAGCTCTCCTCGTTCTGCGCACGCGTCGCGGCGCCGAGCTTGCGCATCTCCAACAGGCCGCGCGCGCCATCGTCGCCCATTCCGGTCATGATCACGCCGAGCGCGTTGGGTCCCGCATGTTGCGCGGCAGATCGGAACAGCACGTCGACAGAGGGCCGGTGGCGCGAGACCGGAGGTCCTTCCTTGATGGCGATGTGATAGCGCACGCCCATACGCTGCAGCAGCATGTGGCGGGCTCCCGGCGCGATATAGGCGCAGCCGGCCTGCACCACCTCGCCGTCTTCGGCCTCCTTGACGCGGATGGCACAGAGGCCGTCCAGGCGACGAGCGAAGGCCGCGGTGAAGCCGGGCGGCATGTGCTGCACGATGAGGATGCCGGGGCTGTCGGCGGGCAGCGCCTCGAGCACGTCGGCGAGCGCTTCGGTGCCGCCGGTCGATGCGCCGATGCAGACGATGCGCTCGGTGGTCGGGCGCGTCCGCGTCTCCACCGGCGGCGGAATGATCGCATCGGCCGTCAGCTTCTTCTCGATCATGGGACGGCGCGCGGCACGCGGCCGGACGCGGGCACGCGCGGCCGATTTCACCGCATCGCGCAGCCGCCCGGACGCTTCCAGCAGCGCCTGCCTCGTGTCGACGCGCGGCTTCGGGACGATGTCCACGGCACCCGCCTCCAACGCTTCGAATGCCTGCTGCGATCCCTGTTCTGTCGCGGCGGAGCAGATCACGACCGGGATCGGATGCTGCGCCATGATCTTGCGCAGGAAGGTGAGGCCGTCCATGCGCGGCATCTCGATGTCGAGCACGATGACGTCGGGCAGCTCGTTCTGCAGGCGGCGGGCGGCGGCAAACGGATCGGCGGCCGTGCCCATGATCTCGATGTCGGGGTCCTCGCCGAGGATCGAGGTCATGATCTGCCGGACCGACGCGGAATCGTCCACGATCAGCACACGAATCTTGGGTTTGGTCATGTGAGCGCCCCCGCTACACAGTGAAGATCGTCGGCCGGACCTGCTTGAGGTCCGGGACGAGGCTGTGAACCATCGATTCGGAATGCCCGACCATCAGGAAGCCGCCCGGCCGCAGGTGCGAGCACAGCCGGGACACGACCTTGCGCTGGGTCGGCTTGTCGAAATAGATCAGAACGTTGCGACAGAAGATGATGTCGACGTCGCGGTCGACCGGATATGTCGAATCCATCAGGTTCATGCGCTGAAAGTTGACGTGGCGGCGCAGCTCAGGCACGACGCGGCATTCCGCGCGCGCCGGATCGCGCGAGCGCAGGAAGTAGCGCTTGGCGAGCTGATCCGGCACCTGCGTCAGCACCTCGATGTCGTAGATTCCCTTGCTTGCGATCCGCAGCACGGGATTGGAGATGTCGGTGCCGAGAATGCGATAGTCGATGCGCAGCCCGCTGCGGACCATCTCGTCGAGCACGATCGCGATCGTGTAGGCTTCCATCCCCATCGAGGCCGCGGCGCTCCAGATCTTGAAGCTGCACACGCGTTCGCTGCCGCGCAGCTTCATCAGCTCCGGCACCGCGGTCTGGCGCAGAAAATCGAAATGCGCCGGCTCGCGGAAGAAGTCGGTCTTGTTGGTCGTGACGACGTCGATCAGGTGGATCAGCTCGTCCTCGAACTGATGGCCATCGAACAGGGCATCGACATAGGCGGAGACGCTGGCCAGGCCGAGCGCGCGGACGCGCTTGAGCAGCCGTCCTTCCAGCATGAAGCGCTTGCCGGCCGGCATCTTGATGCCGACCTGCGCCTCGATCAGCTGCGACAGCGCGCGGAAACGCGCATCGGACAATGTCCCGCCGGAACCGAACGGTTCCGCCCAGGCCGGCTTAAGCTGCAGCTGGGGCATGACCACCGTGGTCCGTGGCGACCGGCAGGCGCGTATGAGCCATAAGCTTGGCGAGATCGAACAGCACGACGAACCTGTCGCCCTTCCGGCCGATCCCGGAGATGTAGTCGGACGTCCAGCGGCCGCCGACTTCCGGCACTGGCTCGACGGTGGACTCGTCGATGTCGGTGACCTCGAAGACGCAATCGGCGACGAAGCCGACGCCGACCAGCCGGTTGCCGACCGGCACGTCGAGGATGATGATCCGCGTCGCCTCCGTCGCCGGCACGCTCGGCAGATCGAGCTTCAGCCGGAGATCGACGATCGGATAGCCGCTGCCGCGAACATCGATCATGCCGAGCAGGAAGTGCGGGGCGTGCGGCAGCCGCGAGATCGGCTTCATGTCGAGAATCTCGCGCACGTTGCGGATGCTGATGCCGAAGGTTTCGCCGTCGAGACCGAGCGTCAGATATTGAGCCGTTTCGCTCATGTGTCGTCCTCTTCTGTGCCAGCGGAACGTCAGGTGTTGCGGGCTCCGCCAGGGGCGAGCGGAGCGCCGCGATCGCGGCGATCAGCGGTGGAAATCCGCGTCGCGCTCGTCCTCGTCATCGTCCAGGCTGAAGGCGAAGCCGCCGGCGCCGGCGGCCTTCACCGCGCGCGCGGGCTTGGCCTTGCCGGCGGCAGGCTTCTTCGCGCCGCGGTCCGCAGCCGCCATGGTGGCCGCCTTGGCCCGCAGCTGGCTCACGGCGGCATCGATCGGCGCCGCATCGTTGTCGTTCGCGCGTGAGTCGATCCGGAAATAGGCGATGGTCGATTGCAGCTGTTCGGCCTGAGCGGACAGTTCCTCCGAGGTGGCGGAGACCTGCTCGGAGGCGCTGGCGTTCTGCTGGCCGACCTGGTCGAGCTGCTGGATGGCCTGGTTGATCTGCGCGGCGCCGACGTCCTGCTCGCGACAGGCGACCGTGATCTCGAGCACGAGTTCGGCGGTCCGCTTGATGTCCGGCACCAGCTTCGCGAGCATCGCGCCGGCGTCCTGCGCGACCTTCACGGTCTCGCTGGAGAGCTGGCCGATCTCCGCTGCGGCGGCCTGGCTGCGCTCGGCGAGTTTGCGCACCTCGGAGGCGACCACCGCGAAGCCCTTGCCGTGCTCGCCGGCGCGCGCGGCCTCGACCGCGGCATTGAGCGCCAGGAGATCGGTCTGGCGGGCGATCTCCTGCACGATGGTGATCTTGCCGGCAATGGTCTGCATCGCCTCGACGGCGCGGCCCACGGCCGTGCCGCTGGCTTCGGCATCCTTGGCCGACTGCGCCGCGATCTTCTCGGTCTGGCTGGCGTTCTCGGCATTCTGCTTCACATTCGCGGCCATCTCCTCCATCGAGGAGGAGGCTTCCTCGGCTGACGAGGCCTGCTCGGTCGCGCCCTGCGACAGCTGCTCGGCGCTGGCCGACAGCTCCTGGCTGCCGGCGGAGACGTTCTGCGCAGCGGTGAGCGCTTCCGAGACGATCTGGCGCAGCTTCTCGACCATGCGCTCCAGCGCGATGCCGAGCGTATCCTTGTCGGACAGCCGCTTCGCCTCGATCATGAGGTCGCCGCCCGCGATCGCGTCCGCCACGGTCGCCATCTTCTGCAGATTGGCGGTCATCGCATTCAGCGATTTGATGAGGTCGCCGACCTCGTCATTGCCCTTGTGATCGATCGTCTGGCTGAGGTCACCGAGCGCGACTGCCTCGGCGAGGCCGACCGCGCTGTTGAGACCACGGCTGATATTGATCGCGATCCAGAAGGCGGACGCCACGCCGACCAGCAACGCCGCGCCGACGAGACTCATCAGCAGGATCTGGGCGCGAGAGCCATCGGTGCGCGCCTGCTCGGCGCGGGACGCCATCAGTCCCTGCACATAATGCACGTATTCGGTCAGTGCGTCGCCGGCATGGCCGACCGCCTTGCGCACCTCGTCCATCGACTGTGCGGAGCCTTTGACGCGATCGGCTTTTCCGATCTTCAGCGCTTCGTCCTGCGCGGCGTTGAAGGCCGCATAGTGCGTGGCGAACTGGTCGAGCAGCTTGCGTCCGGCCTCGGTTGCGCCAGCGTAGATCTCATTCTTGGCCTTCATCAGCTTCGTGCGCAGCGTCGCGATCTCCGCCGGGAAACGATCAAATTCGGTGTCCGTCGTGGTCAGCAACGCATTCTTCTCGGCGCGTACCTGGAGCAGCAGCGTCGCTTCCAGCTCCATCGCCTTTTCCATGCGTCCTGATGCTGCGACGACGCTCTCCGTGGTGGAGATCGTTTCCGTCAGTTTCATGTAGCCGATGGCGCCCGCCATCATCGACAGCAGGATCACGACGCCGAACGACGCCGCCAGCTTCGCTTTGACCGTGAATCTCATCTGAGGTCCCTTTGGATCTGTGGTGACCGTGTCCGGAGCGGCGGCGCCGGATCGGGTCAGAACCGCTTGAAGTCGTCGTCGCGGTCATCCGCGGCGTTGTCGAGGTTGAAGGCGAAACCCGAGCCGCCGGCGGCGACGCGTGCGGCGCGCGCCGGCCTTGCCTTTGGCGCGGGGGGTTGCGCGCCGCGCTCGGCGGCAGCCATGGCCGAGGCCTTCGAGCGCAACTGAACGACGGCACGCTCGATCGGCTCGTCCCGCAGCGCCGGCTCGGCCGCACCGCCGATCCGGAAGAAGGAGATCGCGCTCTGCAGCTGCTCCGCCTGCGACGCCAGCTCCTCCGATGTGGCCGACACCTGCTCCGAGGCGCTGGCGTTCTGCTGGCCGACCTGATCGAGCTGCTGGATCGCCTGGTTGATCTGCGCGGCGCCGACATCCTGTTCGCGGCAGGCCACGCTGATCTCGACGACCAGCTCCGCCGTCCGCTTGATGTCGGGCACCAGCTTGGCCAGCATCGTCCCGGCGTCCTGCGCGACCTTCAGGGTCTCGCCCGACAACTGCCCGATCTCGGTCGCGGCGGCCTGGCTGCGTTCGGCGAGCTTGCGCACCTCGGAGGCGACCACCGCGAAGCCCTTGCCGTGCTCGCCGGCGCGCGCGGCTTCGACCGCGGCGTTGAGCGCCAAGAGATCGGTCTGGCGCGCGATCTCCTGAACGATGGTGATCTTGCTGGCGATGGTCTGCATCGCCTCCACCGCGCGGCCGACGGCAGCGCCGCTGGCCTCGGCGTCCTTGGCGGACTGCGCCGCGATCTTCTCGGTCTGGTTGGCGTTCTCGGCGTTCTGCTTCACGTTCGCGGCCATCTCCTCCATCGAGGACGAGGCTTCCTCGGCCGACGAAGCCTGCTCGGTCGCGCCCTGCGACAGCTGCTCGGCGCTGGCCGACAGCTCCTGGCTGCCGGCGGAGACGTTCTGCGCCGCGGTCAGCGCCTCGCCGACGATCTGGCGCAGCTTCTCCGACATCGTATTGAGCGAGGTGACGAGATCGCCGACCTCGTCATTGCTCGAGACCTTGAGCGTCTGGCTCAGGTCGCCGCTGGCCACCGCGCCGGCCAGGCCGACCGCGCGACCGAGCGCCCGGCCGATGCTGAGCGCGATCCACAGCGCGGAGATCGTCGCGATGACGATCGATGCCGTCACCAGGCTGATCACGACCAGCTGCGCCCTGGCGCCTTCCTCCCGCGCCTGGGCCTGATGATCGGTCATCACCTTCTGCACGAAGGTCGTGTAGTCCGTGAGAGTCTGCGTGACCTCTCCGACCGCCTTCCGCACGGGCCCGGTCGACAGCTCCGTCGCCTTGGCCTTGTCCGAGGCTGCGATCTTGAGGACTTGATCCTGCTCGGCGTTCAGCCGGGTGTAGGCAGCGGACACCTTGTCGAGCAGCTTCTTGCCGGCCTCGGTCGAGGATTCGTAGAGCTCGTCCTTCGCCTTGACGAAGTTGCCGCGGATGTTTCCGATCTCGTTCGCGAAGCGGGCGGTTTCGGACTCGCTGGGGGCAAGAATGGCGTTCTTCTCGGCCCGGACCTGCAGCAGCAGCAGCTTTTCGATATTGCCGGCCTTCTCGACCCGCGATCCCGCCGCGATGATCGTGTCGGTCGTGTTCAAGGTATCGGTGAGCTTCAGATAGCCTTGCGAGCCGGCGATCATCGACAGCAGGATCGTGATGCCGAAGGCGCTTGCCAGCTTCGCCTTGATGGTGAACCGCATGTGTCCCTCTTGTGCCCCAGCCGGATCTCTAGTGAAGAATCCGTTCGATGTTCGGTACGATGACGAACTCGTCGCGCCACTTGGTGATGAAGCGGATGAATTCGGGTTTCCAGTTCACGCCGACGCGCGGCGTCTGCTGCGTGTCGGCATGTGAAATCTCGGTGACCTCGTAGACCTTGTCCGCGATCAGCCCGACCAGCACCGGGTCGCTGTCGATCTGGATCTCGATCACGACGATCCGCGTGTCGGTCGAGGCCTCCGTCGGCGGCATGCCGAAGCGGAGCCTGAGGTCCGCGAGCGGAACGATGTTGCCGCGGACGTTGATGATGCTGTGGACGAACGGCTTGGCGCCGGCCACCTTGGTCGCCGGCACGGGATCGATGATCTCGCGCACGATCGCGGCATCGAGCGCGAATTTCTCGTCGCCGAGACCGATCATGACGACCTGGGCCGACTGGCCGCCAATGGCTGCGTGCTCTGTGTGCTGGCTCATCAGGCGGCCTCGTGGAGATGTTGCTTGTCGGCATGCGCCTGCGCGAGCGCGACCAGCTGGGCGACGTCGAGGATCAGCGCCGCCGTGCCGTCACCGAGGATGGTGGCGCCGGAAAAGATCGTGACATCCGAGTGCAGCTTCGACAGCGACTTGATCACGGTCTGGTGGCTGCCGATGATCTGGTCGGCGACCAGGCCGACGCGGGTCTCGCCGGTCGAGACGATGATCGTCTTCTGATACTCGTCCGGCATGCCGTTGGCGTGCAGGATGTCGCGCAGCATCAGGTAGGGCACGAGGTCGCCGCGTATGTTGAGGAAGTTGCGGCCGCGCGCGCGCTGGTCCTCCGCGGTGAGCTCGACGCATTCCTCCACCGCCGACAGCGGAATGATGTAGCGGCCTTCGCCGACCCTGATCATCAGCCCCTCGATGATGGCGAGCGTCAGCGGCAGCCGCAGCGTGACAGTCGTGCCTTCGCCCGGCTTCGTCGCCATGTCGATCGAGCCGCGCATGTTCTCGATAGTGCGCTTGACCACATCCATGCCGACGCCGCGGCCGGACAGCGCCGAGATCGTCTGCGCGGTCGAGAAGCCCGGGTGAAACAGGAACTGGTGAATCTCGGTGTCGGACATGTCAGCGTCCGGCGCGAGCAGACCCTGCTCCTCGGCCTTGGCGCGGATGCGCGCCGTGTTGAGGCCCGCGCCATTGTCGCGCACGGTGACGAGCACCTGCGCGCCGGAATGAATCGCGTGCAGCTCGATGCGGCCCTTCTCCGTCTTGCCGGCGGCCTGACGGACCGCGGTCTGCTCGATGCCGTGGTCGATGGCGTTGCGGATGAGGTGCACCAAGGGATCGGCGAGGCATTCGATCATGGTCTTGTCGAGCTCGGTGTCCTCGCCCGAGGTGATCAGGTCCACCGGCTTCGACAATTCGAGCGACAGGTCATGGACGAGGCGGCGGAAGCGGCCGAACAGCGAGCCGATCGGCACCATGCGCGCGCCCATCGTGGTGTCGCGCAGGCTGCCGGCGAGCCGCTCGATCTCCTCGGCGACGATCTTGATGGACGGGTCGGAGCTGGCGGCCGCGAGCTGGCTCAGCCGCGCCTGGGCGATCACGAGCTCGCCGACGCGGTCCATCATCTCATCGAGGCGGCGGGCCTGCACGCGAACGGTGGCGATGGCGCGATCGTCGCCGCGCTTCGGCTCCTCGCGGCGCGGGTCCGGCGCCCGATCGGCGTCCTTGTCCTTGGCCCGTGGCGGAGCCTGCTCGGTGACGGCCACAGACGGCTCGGGTGCTTTCGGTGCAGGCGGCGCCACGGGCTCGGCGGCCACGGGCGACAGCTCCCCCCGCGTCAGCGGCGTGGCCGACAGCGTCATCTCCTCGAGGACGAACATGAAGATGTCCTCGATGACCTCGCGGCTGCATGAGCAGTGCAGCGTCACGTCCCATGTCAGGTAGCAGTCCTCCGGCTCGAGCGCGTCGAGCAGGGGCACGTCGTCGGTCAGCGCGACGGCGAAGCAGGGGCCGAGCTTGCTGAGATCGTCGAGGAAATTGAGCGGATTGGAGCCGTTTCTCAGAATGTGCGTCTCGAACGCCAGATGCAGCCGCCAGCCCGCGACGGCGTTGTCGTCGCCGGCGACTCGATCGGTTGCCGACGGCTGCAGCGGCGGCGCGTCCGTCACGGTGCTCGGCGTCACGAAGCGGCGGAGATCGTCGAGGATGCCGTCGCCAATGATGGTGTCGGTGCTGTCGGGCGAGTCGATCAGGGCGCGGATGTAGTCCTTGGCCGAGAGCGCCACGGTGATGAGCTCGCGCGTCGGCGTGATCTCGCCCTTGCGGACGCGATCGAACGCGGTCTCGAATTCATGCGTGAAGGCCGCGACCTTGTCGAAGCCGAACATCGCGCCCGATCCCTTGATGGTATGCAGGGCGCGGAACGCGCAGTCGACGAGCTCGCGATCGTCGGGCGTGTCGCAGAGGTCCAGCAGCGCGCCTTCGAGCGTCTCGAACAGCTCGGCGGCTTCCTGTCGGAACGATTCGGTCCAGTCGGGCGTGCTCATGGGCGGATCATCCGGGCGACGATCGAGATGAACGGTGCTCTGGTCCAGCCGGCTGCGCGGATCGCGGACATCACACACCGTCCGTTTTGTGCGTGAAGTGACGGTCGACGGCGGCGTCGCCGGCAAAACCCGCGCGGCGAATGGCGTTGCGCAACACCTCGGACGGGTCCGTGAGCGCGACCGCGCGTCCCTGCTCGCGTCCGGTCTTCGCCGTGGAAATCAGCAGCTGGATCGCGGTAACGTCGGCCTTGTCGACGGACGATCCGTCGATCTCGAGCGCGGCACGCTGGACGAATGCATCGCGGACCATCTCGTGGACTTCCCGGATGGCTGCAATGCTGCAATCAGCCGGTAGTTTTACGGCCTCTTTCGACTTCGGATACTCGGACACCATCACGTCTCCAACGGGAACGTCGTGGCGGGATCGTGCAGCACGGGAATTAGAGATTCGCTAAAACGCGCCGCAGTTTTCGGACAATCGACTAACTCAAATCCTGACAACGAACTAATGAGTACGATGACGTGCAGACGAAATCAGGCGGGCCCGAAAAAATACGGTGTGCCGGCGGTGGCCCCTTGCGCAACGCCGGTGAATCTACGGCGAGGGGAGGTTGTCGCCGAAGGAGCCTTGCAGCAGGCGTTCGATCAGCTGCACGAGCGCCTCTTCCCATTCCGCGGGAGAGCCGATCGTGACGCACCGCCGATAGTGCTGAGCGACGTGGTCGCCGATCCCGATCGCCGCGACCAGGATGTCGCCTTCGCGCTCTATCTCGGCGATCACGGCCCGCAGATGCTGGCTCAGATAGCCGTTGCCGTTCTCCAAGATCGTGGAATCGTCGACTGGCGCGCCGTCTGACAGGATGATGAGATATTTGCGCGGCTCGCGACGTTGTCGCAGCCGCGCTACGGCCCAGGCGACCGCCTCGCCATCGACGTTCTCCTTGAGCAGGCCCGGCCACAGCATCGGTGCACATTGCGCGGCGGTCAGCGTCTCGCCGGCGCGGCAATAGACGATGTGCAGCAGGTCGTTCAGCCGTCCCGGATAAGACGGCTGTCCGTTCTTCAGCCATTTCTCCCGGCTCCGTCCGCCCCTCCAGCGCGTGGTGGTGAAGCCGAGCACCTCCTGGGTGGCGCCGACGCGCGCCAGCAAGTCGGAGGCGACGAGGGCGGCGCGCGCAGCGTGGAGGATGGGATCTCCGCGCATCGATCCGGAATGGTCGATGAGCAACGTGACCGCGGCGTCATCCGCGCGCATCGGCGCGGACGCTGCGCATGCGTTCGCGCGCCGCGCAGCCAGCTCCTCGTCGAGCGCGAACAAGGGAGCGGGATCGAGCGGGGGATAGCGCTCAGACAAGCGCCGCTCATCATCACCGAGCGCGGCGAAGAAGCTCTCCAGGCCGTTGGCGTCGACCTCGACGTCGAACTCCCTGGTGTAGGCCTGGTAGGGACGATGGGGATCGAGCGGCACGGGCTGGCGCACCGTGCGACGGCGCCGCGGCGGAAAACCCGGCGCGAGCACCAGCGCAATCATGGCCATCAGGAAGAGCGTCAGGGCGACGTCACGCCAGGTCAAGCCGACTTCCGATCCATCTTGGCGGCACGGGCGAGGCTGGAAGCGGCTCAGCTGCAGCCGCCGCAGCCGCCACCGCCTCCGCCATCACCACCGCCGCCACAGCCGCCGCCGGTCGAGCCGCCGCCAAGCGTCTGCGATGTCGCCAGCACCGAGGCATAGGCGGTGCCGGAGAGCACGACGGCGCCGGACAGCGCCACGGCCATCAGCAGCTCGTGCTCGCGCGGGGCGCGGGCCGCGCGGGCGTGCACGGCTTTGTAGTCCTGGAGCGCAGCATGGCCGGCGCGCGTCCGTGTCGGCCGTTTCATCAGCACGAAGGTCAGGACGCAGGTCGCGACCAGCAGGATGAGAAGAAAGCCGACCGGGTGATGCCGCTCGGTGCCGACCACCACCTTGACGACGCCCAGCATGAGGAGCGCGCCGATCAGGCCAAGCGCCGCCGTGCGGAAGGTGGCGAGCTGAGCCTCGCTCGGCGCGTAGCCGAGCGACTGCAGACGCTGCCTGATGCGTTCGGCGAGCGGCCCCAGCGCGGTTTGAAACTGCTGCCGCGTCATCTCGGGCTGGAGCTTGAGTGGCGGCGGACGGTCGATCAGGGCGGCGAGCGGCGCCTGGTCGGCGATGGTGATCCTGTGATTGCGCGGCGTGAAGGTCGCGGCATTCTTGGCGGCGAGACCGAGCAGGACGGCATCTCCGAGCCGCTGTTCGCCGCCGGCGAGATAGGCGAGCTCGAGCTCGCGCAGCGCACGGATCGAGGTTGCGGGCGGGCCGATCATGCGGCGTGCGACGATGACGAGCGCGAACACGATCACGGCGCTCGCGACATAGAGTAGAAGGAATGGGCCGGCCGTCCAGTTGAACGGATTGAGCGCCATAGTCATCTCCTGAACAGCCGCCGCAGCCATGCGCTGGGCCGCGGCAGGATGAGCCAATGGGTGAGGTCGGTGACGTGATAGCGCGGGCCGGCGAAACGCAGATGTGTCGCCGGCCACAGATCGGGGCTCGGCGGCCCGAAGAAGCGTTCGTGCAGCGCCAGGGTCTCGGCATATTGCCGGCGGTAGGTCATCTGCGCCTCGGCGCCGCCGGGCGTCGGATCGTGATGCAGCGGGGCCTGCAGCCGTTCGCCGCACCAGATCGTCCAATAGTCGCGCGAGTAGATCAGGTGCTGGTGCCAGACCTCGTCGATAACCTCGCTCGGCGTCACCGGCGTGGGCGAGACCATCGCCAGGAAGCAGAAGCGGCGATACGCCTCGATCGCGGCGCGGGCCTGGTCGAGGCTCCAGCAATGATCGCGCGCCAGCCGCTGGGTGAAGTTGAACGGCGTTTCCGGCTCGAAATCATGCGCGGATATTCGGCGCCATAAATCCTGTCGCGCAGGCGTCCAGTCCGGCTCGCCGGCCTGGACATCGACCTTGAGCTGCGCGCGCTGTACCGACGGGTCTCGGAGATCGTGCACGGGAACACGATAGCATGGAAGCGGATCGCGTTCCAATGGCCATCCGGCAAGGCGACCTGTTATGCTGAATGTCAGCCTCCGAGACGCACCCTGGCCTGTGCCAATTTGCGCCACTCGGCATCGAGGCGGGCCGACAGGTTAAGCGCGGCACCGGGTGACAGCAGTCGCTCGATGGCCGGCGCCTCGATCGGATCGACCGCCGGGAGCGTGGCATAGCCGAGATTGGCGAGGCTCGCGCGCAGCGGCGGATGGGTCGAGTCCTTGTCCTCCATAGGCTCCTCCTCCATCCTCTTGGCCGCCGCGGCGGCCGGCGCATCATGGTCGCGGATGGCGACGAGATGGGTCGACATGCGCTGCAGCGGCGTGGCCGGCAGGCTGATGGCGCCGAGCAGATCGGTCTCCAAGGGCGCAAAGACAAGCTCGCGCAGCTGCGCCACGCCGCCGGCGATCAGCACGAGCGATCGCGCCATCTCGGGTGATCCCATCAGCGCCGCGGCGCGCCGGTCGGCGGCCAGCTCGTTCTGGCGCGACAGCACGAGATACTCCCGGTTGACCCATCCAAGCACGGCGCGCAGCAGAAAAGCGGCGATCCGGCCGGTGACCGTGCGATCGGGGTTCGCGTAATGGAGAACGTTCTCGCAGGCGCGCAGAAAGTCGAACAGGTTGCCGGCTCCGGTGATGTGACGCAGCTCGGCGTGGGCGACCTCATGGGCGATGGTGGCGCGGATGGCCCGCTCGTCGAGGATCATCAACAGCGGCAGCCCGACGGTCATCGTTGACATGCTGGCGGAGGATGCCGGCGAAGCCGCGCGCCTCGCTGATCGACGCATTGAATTCGGCGTCGAACCGCAGGGTCCGCCGCGGCTTGGCGAAGGCCGGATCGAGCTCCCGCCAGATCTGCCACAGCGCGGGCGCCATCGCTTCGTCCAGGACGTTGCTCCGCTCGCGCCGCGCCGGCACGAACAGGATTCAGAGCGCCAGCGCGACCGCGGCCGCGATCACGCAGAACATGATCGGCGCGGTGGCCAGCACGACCCGCGTGTCGTCGTCCAGCAGCATCAGCCAGATGAACAGCAATCCGCCGGCCAGCGCCACCACGGGCAGCACCGCGTAGCGCCCGAGCAACAGGATGGATGTCAGAACGAGGCGCTTCATTCATAGACCCTGATCGCCGCCATCCTCAGGCCGCACCAGCTTGATGTCCTGCGCGGCGGCCCAGGACCAGATGTCCTGGCGCTTCAGCGCGGTCGCCATCAGCTCGGGAAACTGATGCGGCGTGCAGGCGAATACCGGGCAGCCGAGCGAGGCGAGGATCGCGGCGTGCCTGGCGTCATAGGCCGGACGGCCGTCGTCGTTGAGCGCCAGCAGCACGATCAGGTTGACGCCTGACGACACCAGCGCCTTGGCGCGGGCCAGCATCTGCTCGGCGATGCCGCCCTCGATGAGGTCGCTGATCAGCACCATGTGGGTCCGGGTCGGCTCGCGCACCAGCTGCTCGCAATAGGCCAGCGCCTGGTTGATGTCGGTGCCTCCACCGAGCTGCACCGAGAACAGCACCTCGACGGGATCGGCGAGCTCCTCGGTGAGATCGATGATGTTGGTGTCGAACACCACGAGCCGCATCGCGATCGCCGGGATCGACGCGAGCACCGCGGCGAAGATCGAGGAATAGACCACGGACGTGCCCATCGAGCCCGACTGGTCGACGCAGAGAATGACCTCTTCCAGGTTGGTCTGCCGCGCGGCGCGGGCATGGCCGACCAGCGTCTCCGGCACGATCGTCCGATGCTCGGCCTGCCAGTGCCGCAGATTCTTTCCGATGGTGCGCGGCCAGTCGATGTCACCAGCGCGCGGTCGTCGCGTGCGGCGGCGGCGGTCGACCGCGCCGCGGATTGTCTCGGTGGTGCGCGCGTCGAGCTTCTCCATCAGCTCCTTCACCACCTTCGCCACCACCTCGCGCGCCGTGACCTTGGTCTTCTCCGGCATCACCGAGCGCAGCGCCATCAGGTCGGCGACGAGATGCACGTCGGCCTCCAGCGCGGCGAGAAACTCCGGCTGCAGCAGCATCTCCTTGAGGCCGAGCCGCTCGAACGCGTCTTTCTGGATCACCTGCACGACCGGCGCGGGAAAGAACTCCCGGATGTCGCCCAGCCAGCTCGCCACCCGCGGCGCCGAGCCGCCGAGACCGCCGCGGCGGCCGCCGCCGCGTTTGCCGCCGGAGCCTGCGTCATAGAGCCCTGCGAGCGCCGCATCGAGCCTGCGGTCGCGATCCGATAGGCCGGCCTGATCGTCGCCGCCGAGCACGAGGCGCCAGCGGCGATTGCGCTCGGCATCCGCATCACGGCTCATCGGTTGGCATCCTTCATCGGCCGGTCCGCACCCAGGATGGTCAGCAGCAGCGGCAGAGCCGCCTCGAAATCGGCGGTGCCGGTCGGCAACTGCGCGAGCGGCTGAAGTGGGGCGGTGTCGGTTGTGGTCGATACGGCGAGCGGACGCTGCCTGGCGAGTTCATCCAGCAGCCGCCGGCGCTCGCTGCGATCGAAGCTCGAAAACGCACGGCGCATCACCGGCAGCAGATTGTTGAAGGCCTCGTCATCGATCGCGGCGAGCCAGATGTCGATGATCCGGCGCAGCGCGTGGTCGTGCAGCAGCACCTGGCCGCTCTGGCCGAGAAAGCCGTCGAGCCAGTCGCCGGCCTCGAGCGTCGGCACGCTGTGAGACAAGGCGCGCGACAGCGCCAGCGCGGTCTGCTCGGGCGAGACGGTGCCGTGATCGTACAGCGCGCGGCTCGCCAGTCCCTTCAACAAGGGATGCGCCGAGCTGTCATTTGCGACATGCGCCAGCGCGCGCCGCCATCCCTCGCGCAGGCCGGCGTCCTCGATCAGCCCGATCGCCGCATCGAGCCGCGCCAGCCTGCCGCGCAGCTCGGTCGCGACGTCGGCCTGCAGGTTGCGACAGGCATAGACGAGTCCCGCACAGATCGCCTCGACCAGACTGATCACCAGCAGGCGCAGCGCCTCGGTCGGCAGCTCGCGCGCGGTGCCGTAGCGCAGGATCTCGGCGAGCGGCGGCACCGCCTCGGTCAGATCGGCGACGTCGCTGGTCGCCGCCGAGCGCTGCTGCAGCAGCGCGATCGTCGTTTCCGCGGCCTCGCTCAGGCCGGCTTCCAGGCAGCCGCGCACGATGTCGGAGACGATATTCAGCGACGTGGCCGCCTGCGCCTTCGCGACCGCGGCATTGCTCGCCGCCTGCGCCACCGTCGTGCCATGCACCAGCGCCTCGACGAGGCGGACAGAAAACTCCGGCTCCCAGCGCAGCCGCCAGTTCTCGCGAAACGTGCCGCGGCTCTGTCCCTATCCCTGCATCCGTCCCCACGGCACCTGGATAAGCGCGAGGCGATGCAGCAGCTGCGACTTCGCAAGGCCCGCGTCGCTGCGCAGGTCGAGCGCGATGTCGCTGTCGAGCGCCTCGGGCTTGAGCTTCAGCTTGCGCTGCCAGCGCGCGAGATCCGCGGCGAGCGGCATTTGCGGCACGCTGTCGTCGATCTCGCCGACACGCTGGCCGATGATGAGCTGCTGCTCGATCAGGCGAAACAGCGCCGTCTCGCCCTCGCACAGGGTGGCGAGGCTCGCCTCGCGCATCTCGGCCAAGCCCGGCAGCGCCACGTCGCGCAGCGCCGCCAGCGTGATTGCCAGCCGCGACGCCTCGATGACGGACGCCGTCGAGGCCGGCCGGCCGTTCCGCCGCAACAGCTCGGCCACCCGCGCCTGCCAGCGCGTCGTAAAAGCGGTAGAGTCGAGAGCGGCAGCCCGGTCGTGTTCGTGTTGCAGTCCTTTCCAGAGATGCGCGTACCAGCCGGGCGAGATCACGCCGGCGCCATAACCGGAGGACGCGGCGAGCCGTGTCTCGGTCCACGGCACCCAGGTGGCGGTGACCTTGATCTGTGGCAATCCCTTCAGCAGCGCCCGATCATCCTTGAGCGCCACCTTCCTGCGCAGCGCGGGCACATGCCAGGCGCCGCAAACGACGGCGACAGGGTCGTCCTGCGCGCTCAGTGCGGCCGCGATCTCCAGGCGCATATGCGCTTCCCGGCGCAGCTCGCGCTGAGCTTCGTCGGCGGGTTGATAGGGCAGCGGATCGATGGTCTCGCGCAGGGCAGCGATCGCGGCCTCCAGCGCGGCGAAGATCTCCGGACCATGCGCGCCCTGCTCGACGAGCGCATTCCACCAAGCCTCGCTGTCCTCATAGCCGGCCAGTGTGGAGAGATAGGCCAGGGGATCGCGCCGGATCCGTGCGAGCTCCGGATCGATCGTCTTGGGCTGATTAGGCGCCGCCGCGCCGGCGTCCTCGGAAGAAGCCTCGGTCTCCTCATCCTCCTTCGCCGCCTTGGCCCGTTCGGCGAGGCGATGCGATGCCGGCAGATCGATGAAGCGCACCGGTCGCTGCTTCGCCAGCGCCCAGCGGATCGCCTGCCATTCCGGCGAGAACACCGCAAACGGAAAGAAGCTTGCATTGGCGGCATCGTCCTGCGCATGCACCAGCAGCGCGATCGGCGGCACCATCGCGGGCTTCGCTGCGAAGCTGATCAGTTCGTCGGCATCGGGCGGACCCTCGATCAGCACGATCGCGGGATCGGCCGCATCCAATGCCGTGAGCACGGCGCGCGCCGAGCCCGGCCCGTGATGCCGGATCCCCAGGAGATGCAGTCGATCGGGCGATGCCGCGGCCATGTCACATCACGTCGCGGATGGCGCCGTAGAGATCGGCCCACGGCTTGCGCTCGCGCACGACCGTCTCGAGATATTCCTGCAGCACCACTCTGTCCTGCACCGGATCCTTGACGATGGCGCCGACGAGATTGGCGGCCATGCTCTGCGCATCGATCACGCCCGAGCCGAAATGACCGGCCTCCGCCCAGGCGCCGATCGTCACTGCGATGGCTTCGGCCGTCGACAGCGAGCCGGACGGGGATTTCAGCTTGAGCCGGCCGTCCAGCGTCTGGCCGTCGCGCAGCTCGCGGAACACCGTGACGATGCGCATGATCTCCTGATCGGCCGGCGCGATGGTCGGCAGCTCCAGCCCGCCGCCGATCTCGCCGACGCGCTTGGTGACGATCTTCACCTCCTCGTCGAGATCGGCCGGAAGCGGCAGCACCACGACGTTGAAGCGCCGCTTCAATGCCGACGACAAGTCGTTGACGCCCTTGTCGCGCGCGTTCGCCGTCGCGATCATGTTGAAGCCTCGCTTCGCATGAACGGAATCGTTGATCTCCGGGATCGGCATCAGCTTCTCCGACAGCACGGTGATCAGCGTGTCCTGCACGTCCGAGGGCATGCGCGTCAGCTCCTCGAAGCGCACGATCCGCCCGGCCTCCATCGCGCGCATCAGCGGCGTCGCCACCATCGCCTCGCGCGACGGGCCCTTGGCCAGCAGCAGCGCGTAGTTCCAACCGTAGCGGATCTGGTTCTCGTCGGTGCCGGCCGTGCATTGCACGATCATCTCGGACGAGCCGGAGATCGCGGCAGCGAGATGCTCGGACACCCATGATTTCGCGGTGCCGGGAACGCCGAGAATGAGCAGCGCGCGATCGGTCGCGAGCGTCGCCACCGCGGTCTCGATCAAGCGGCGGTTGCCGATATATTTCGGCGAGATCTCGACGCCCGACTTGGTGCGGCCGCCCATCAGATAGGTCACGACGGCCTGCGGCGACAGCTGCCATTGCGCCGGCCGCGTCCGCGTGTCCTCCTGGGCCAGCGCCTCGAGCTCATGGGCATGGAGCGCCTCGGCGGAGCGGCGCAGCTGGGCCTCGTTCGGGCTCGCATCGGCGGTGGTCATGGGCATACTCCCGGCATCATGTGGCGCGCTCACGCTGGCAGCGCGAGAACGAGATCGGTGAAATCCTTCGCCGCCCGCGTGGTCGACAGCGGCAGCGCGGCGAGCGAGGCGGTGAACGCTGACATCGCGGCCCGCGGCATCAGCGCGGCCATCAGCGCCAGCCGGCCGTCATCCTTCTGCGCCGCCGGCGTCGTCGCATCGGCGAGCTCCTGCACCGTCTTCTGCCAGGCAGAGGAGGCGAGCACGCGTTCGGCGATGGATGGCGCGAGCGGCTGGCGGGCCTTCGCCGCGATCGACATCAAGATGTAGCCGTTGAGCGACTCGCCGGCGCCGAGACGCGCGCCGATGATGCGGGTCACCGCGTCGTCGTCGCCCTCGGCTGCGGCGGCGTCCATCAGCAGCATGAGCACGCGATGCTCGCCCGGCGGCAGCGCCGCGATCAGGGCCTCCGCCGTCACGCCGGCGGCGTCAGCGAGCGCCGACAGCTGCAGGCCGCCGAACAGCCGCTCGCGCAGCGCGTCCGTCTGCTGCCAATTCAGCCCGTCGCTCGGCAGCTTGAAGGTCAGGGTCGAGGCCGAGCCGAGCCCGATCTTGGCCAGGAACGAGCCGGCGCGCGTGAAGCATCGCGCGGCTTCCGCAACACGGGCCCCGTGCTCGCCGCGTTCGGCGATCCGCGCCAGCAGCTGCGCGGCGAGCTGCTTGACGCTGTCGGCGCGGTCTGTGCCGAGGCTCTCCAGGAACGGCTTGTCGTCCTCGCCGAGGCCGACCGCGAGTGCATCGAGCAGCGCCGCGCGAACCGGCGCGGGCTCGGCCTTCCAGACGGATTCGATCAGCGCGCGGCCCCCGGCGGGATCGTCGCGGCGCAGCTTCGCGACGAAGCCGCGGCGCTGCGCCTTGGGGAAGGTCGTCCAGTTCTCGGCGGTGATCCGCTCGAAGAAAAGGCCTTTGGCTGCTTCCTCATCGGAGTCCGGCGCGATCAGTGCGAGGAAGGCGCGCTCGGCGAGCCCGAGATCGCCGGCCTCCGCCTTGATGTGGGATGCACAATCCGGCAGATCGAATGGATGCAACCGGTAGCCAGCGGCGTGAATACGTCGCAGCGCCAGCGGCAGGACGTTCGACGCCAGCGATTTCTCGACGCTGCGCGCCAGAGCCTTCAGCGCGCGGCGCGCGGCGTCGGGCAGGATCGGTCGCGCATCCTGGTGCAGCCGCAGCGCGGCGTCCGGAATGGGATCGATGACCGGCGCCGGCATCCCGGCAAAGCGCTGCCATTGCGCTGACAGCGCGAGCAGCGGCAACGCCGGCTCGCGATCCCGCGGCAGCTGCTCGGCGAGCGCCGGCGGCGGCCCGAGTGGCTGGCGCGTGAGGCCGAGCAGGAAGCTCTGGCGCAGCCTCGCATGGCTCTGCGGATCGATCGCGCTCGCCATCGTCAGTCCTCGTGGTGCCAGCGGCCGAGCGGCGTGTCGGCGGCGAGCACCTGTGCGGTCCGGCCGTCCCACAGACAGAGCAGCGACAAATTGTCGAGCCCGAGCAGCGGCATCAGCTGTTCGTACTGGCCGCGCTCGACGGCAATCGCTGCTCCGCTCACATCGGTGATCGCGAGTGCGCCCTTGCCGGCGGTGCGCAGCGCAACGTCGGACAGCAGCAACGGCCAGCGCTCGAGCCATGGCAGCGACGCGAGCTTTGCCGCGTAGTCCTGCAGGCCCGGCGTAAGGCCCGGCAGCGGCCGCGGCCAGGACGCAGGCGCCGCGGTCTTTCGGCTCGCCAGGAGCCCGCGCAGCGGCGCGGCCGAGGGATAGAACACGACCTCGCCCTCGATCGTCTCGCCGGGCGCGAACGGAAAGCCGGCACCGCCTCCCGAGACAGGGACGAAGTCGATCAGCACCGCCGCCCGCGGCTGGCTGATGTCGTCGCGCGCATTGACGAGCCAGGTCTCCAGGCGCCGCAGCTTGTCCGGCTGCACCTCCGACAGATTGGCGGCGACGATCCATACGCTGCTGGCGCGCGGCGCGGTGACGTCGGCCAGCAACTCCTCGCGGCGCACCGACCAGCCGACGGCGCGGCGGACATCCTCGCGCAGCGGCGCGGGCAGGCGGTCCTGATGCCGATACGCCGAGGCGATCAAGGTCATCGCGCCGAGCCGCTCGATCGCGACATCGGCGCGCCTGTCGTCACTTGCGCGAAACAGCTCGGTGCCGAGTTGATCGAGCCGCGCGGCCAGCCCGCCGGCCTTGGCGTCGACGAGCCGCGTCGACAGCGTGCGTGCAGCGGCCGCGGCGCGCGTCGCGAAATCGGCGAGCCCCTGGTTCAACTGGTCCGTGATCCAGCGGTCGAGCTCGACGAGGCCGGCGAGGATCGCTGTCTCGCGCTCGGCCTTGATGCGCTCGCGCTGCGCCTCCGCGCGTGCGGCCGCCTTCGGATCGACCGGTGCCGGCGCTGCGGCGTCGGCCAGGGCCGCATCGAGCGACGGCGCCGCGCTCGCCTCCTCGCCGTCGGGCTTCGGCCTGCCGGGCGGGCGTCCGCTGCTGCCGCGACGGCGCGCGCTCCAGTCCTCGACCCATTGCGGCGGGCTCGCGCTCTCGAACCGCTCCGGCTTGTCGACGCGCAGCCACAACACCGCGAGCACGTGCTTGCAGGGAAATTTGCGGCTTGGACAGGTGCATTTGTAGCCGCCGCCATCGGCAGCTGTCACGACGCGATACGGCGTCGCGCCGGAGCCCTGGCATTCGCCCCACAGCACCTCGGCGTCGGTGCTCGCCGCCAGCACCGGCCAGCTCGCGGGCTTGACCAGCTTCAGCGCCGCGCCGAGCGAGGCCTGATCGGGCGCCAGCCCTTCGATCCGTTCGCGTGTCAGAGACACCCACACTCCCACGGCTGATCGCGCGATGCGCATTCCCTAGCAGATGGCAGCCGAGCCGCACAACAATTCAGACGCGACGACAACCGGCGTCACAGCGCGTCGTCCGCTCTCGCTCCGGAGGCCATTGCAACGTGTCTGAAGTGGCCGTTCGCGCCGTCAGGGCGTCGCCATCCACGCCACGACTCTGCGGGTGCAGCCGGCGCGTCCGAGCAGCCGTGATTGCACCACGAATTCGCGCCGGACGGCGTGGCCCGCGCGAGCCGCGGCCTGCTCCGCGCCCGCGATGCAATCCGGCTGGTCGCGGAAGCAAAGCGAAATCCAACCGCGTTCCTCAGATGCGGTGCTGACGCCGGTGGATGCGGCTGATGGCGGCAGTCCGTAGGCGGGATGGTCTGCGCTGTAGAAAGCGGTCGCGAGTGCGAGGCTTTCCGTGCCGCCGACATGGCGGAGCGGTCGCCCGGTCCAGTCCCGCCATTGCCGCGTCGCCTCGTTTGCGACCTGCCGATAGTAGGTGCGCCCCTCTTCATAGCCATGCGCGTTGCCGTAGAGCGCATGCACCGGTGCCGCGACGACGGTCGCCACGACGGCGATGCCGGCGGTGAGCACCGTGATGTTGACGGTGTGGAAGCGCTCGATCGGATAGCTCGCGCCGCACACGATCACCACGACGAACAGGAACAGGCCCTGGAGCGCCCATAGCGAGGGCAGGTCGGTCCCCATGATCAGCGCGTTGGCCACCGGCAGGCTGATGCTGCCGATGCCGATATAGGCCAGCAGTCGCAGACCGTCATTCAGTTCGGCCATGTCGGAGCCGAAGCTCCTCAGCCGCGGTCCGGTGACGATGACCCAGGTCAGCGCCGCTCCCGCCATCGCGGCCAGCAGGCCGAGCACGAAGGAGAGCGAATCGTGCAGCGACGTCGCCAGGTCCGACTGCGCATGCGTCAGCGCGTGCTGGATGGGCGCAGCGTCATGGACGATGAGCCAGTCGAGATGCATCGACAGCAAGGCGAAGCCAGCGGCGGTCGAGATCCACGGTGAGGCGGACGCGAAGTAGGCGCGGCGCTGCGGATGGGCCGCGGCGGCCAGAGCGAAGCTCATCAGAAGGAAGATCGAATAATATTTGCCCAGCACCGTGATCGCGGCGGTGACGCCGGCCGCGACCGACCAGAGCATCGTCCGGCTCTCGAAGGCGCGCAGGAAGCAGTAGGTCGCCAGCGGCCAGGTTGCCAGCTGCACCGAGTTGGCATTGAAGCGCTGTGCGTGAAATTGATAGGCCGGCGTCAGCATCAGCAGAAGCAGCACGATGACTCGTTTGTCGCCGGTCGTGAAGCGCCGCGTCACCAAGTCGACGCACCACAGCGCCAGCGCGGCGTTGGTCATGGCCATCAGGTGAAACGACCAGTCGGTTGCCGGCAGCACGGTCGACCAGGCGCCGGCGATCCAGCCCATCAGGGGCGGATGCTTGGCGTACCCCCAGCCGAACTGCCGGCCGAAGCTCCAGGTCTCCAGCACGTCGGGATGCAACCCGGCGCCGGCATAGGCAATGCAGAGATAGATCGTCCAGACGGTGACGAATCCCGCCAGCAGCAGCGGGATCGCCCAGCCGGGCCGAATGCCGTCCAGCCAGCGCAGGAACGGCCGGCGCCACGCCGCCGGATCGTTGTCCGACCGGGCGGCGATAGCCGAAAACCCGAACTCGCGGACCATGGCGGCGCTTTTCAAGAGAAGCGGGCCGGTGCCGGCGCGCAGCGCTGTGTCCGATCCATCATCTGCAGCCCTCATACCCGTGTGGTTTCGGCAATCATTGAGAACGTGGTTCTCCGCCACGGGGATTACGCCACGCTCACATTTTGAAATCGTGCCCGCCGATCAGGCGGCAAGGGATGTCATACGATCGCAATCGCGCTGCTGAACACGCGCGGTGCCGACAATCAATGGTGGCTGTATCAGCAGGCATGATGCCCGATCAGGAGAGGGAGGATTGCCCGTCGATCGCGGCAACGAGCGATTGAGGTCCATCAAAGCCGCAGTTCAGCGAAATGCAAATAGAATACCACAACGAGACACAGCTATTCGAAGGTAATAGGACGCCGTCGATGTCGTCCTATTGTCATCTCGCCGCATTGATAGAGACGCCACGCGTAGATGTCGCCGGAGGGTGGCGAGCGGGACCAGGTGCCGAGGACGATCCCTCGCCAAGGCCCCTGGCCGCGGACGCGCTTGCCGCGCGACCGGGCTCGAGCGTGGGATGCGACGAGCGTCAGCGCGCTTCCTTGCTCCGCTGCCATTTCAGGAAGTCGCTGTAGAGCCGGGCCGCCTCGTCCGGCGACATTCGCGCCTGCGCCTTGCGCTCGTCGAGGAATTTGCGGAATTCGGCCGGATTGCCGTCGGAAGCCGGCGATTGCACCGCCCGCGCGCCGTCGAGCCAATCCTGCGCCGCCTTGAAGCGGATCATGCCCTGCACCGGCGCCGACAGCACGGTGTCGCGCCATTTCGGATGCCGCGGCGGCGACTGCAGCACCTGGATCTTGCCGAACAGCGCGTCGACGAACCGCGCCGTGCGGCGATAGCGCTCGCTGTTCTCCGGCCAGTTGTAGACCATCAGCACCGTGGAAGCCGCGACCGCGTCCACCTTGGTGCCCGCCGGCACCAGGTTGGGATATTCCTCCGACGAGAATGTCGTCGGCAGATAGATGTCCTGCAGCACGCGGTCATACGGGACCGGCAGGAGATGCAGCCGGCCGCCCTCGTTCTTGATGCCCTTGATGATCGGCGCATCCTTCGACACCGAGGCGATCCAGGCATCGCCCTGGCCATCGATCAGCTTCTGCAGGCCCCCGGTCGGATCGGTCACCGAATCGATATCGGCGCGAATGCCCAGCCTGCGGAAAATCGTGTTCGCGGCCGGCAGGCCGATCGACCGCTCGGCGAACACGCGCTTGCCGTTGAGATCCTCGAGCGAGCGGATCTCGCGCCGCGCGATGATGTGAACGTCGTTGTGGAACAGCTTCGCGATGTAGCGCACGCGCTGGGCAATGTCCGGAATGTTGTATTCCGTCTTGACGAATTCCAGCGCGTCGGTCGCGACGAAGCCCATGTCGATGTTCTTCAACATGATGATGTCGACGAGGTTCTGCGCCGAGCCCTTGCCAAGGATCGGCAGCACGCGCAGGTTCTCGCCGTCGTCGAGCACCGCGGCCATGTCGGAGCCCATCACCGACATCGGGCCGCCGATCGGCGCCGTGATGACGGTCACGGTGCCGGAGTTCAGCGATTCGCGGTCCGGCAGATCGCCGACCTTGGCGGTGCCGGCGGCTGGACGCGCCTGCTGCTGGGCTTGGGCACTGCCGCCGGCCAGTGACACGGCCGCCAGCATGATTGTCGAAACGAGTGCGCAAATCCGACCACGCGACACACGAACCCCCGAACGCTTCCTTGAGTCTTTCTAATTTGGCAGTGCACTTAGCATTTCGATCCGGGCCGAATTTTGTTCTTCACGTGATGATGCACAAGCCGCTGCAAATTAGCCCTAACAGTTCCATGTCTCCGCTGAAATTCATCCGTGCGATGACGCGTGTGCGATCCGCGCCCTGCGTCAACGCGCCGCGCACACGCCGGGCGAACTAACAACTCAAGCGCTTGCGGCGTCGAGCCGCGCAACCTGATCGGGCGTCAGCGTCAGCTGCGTCGCCGCCACCAGGGTATCGACATGCTCCGGCTTGGTCGCGCTCGCGATCGGCGCCGTCACCGAGGGCTTGGCGAGCAGCCAGGCCAGCGCGATCGAGGCCAGTTGCGCGCCGGTTGCCTCCGCCACCTCGTCCAGAGCCGCAAGAATGCGCATGCCGCGTTCGTTCATGTATTTCGGAATGCCGCGCTGGCCGCGCGGGCTCTTGCCGTAATCCGCCTCGGAGCGGTACTTGCCGGTGAGGAAGCCGGCGGCGAGTGAGAAGAAGGTGATGACGCCGACTTGGTTCTGCTCGCAGACGCGCTGCAGCGCACCTTCATAGACCGAACGCTCGGCCAGGCTGTAGTCCGGCTGCAGGCTCTCATAGCGCGGCAGGCTGTTGGCCTTGGCGATGTCGAGCGCGGCCTGCAGCCGTTCGGCGGAGAAGTTCGAGGCGCCGATCACGCGCACCTTGCCGGCCTTGATGAGCTTGTCATACGCGGCGAGCGTCTCCTCCTGCGGCGTCGCCTCGTCGTCCTTGTGCGATTGGTAGAGATCGATCACGTCGGTCTGCAGCCGGCGCAAGCTGTCCTCGACCGCGCGCGCGATGTAATCGGCTTTCAGCCCGACCTTGCCGTCGCCCATGTCCATGCCGACCTTGGTGGCCAGGATGATCTTGTCCCGGTTACCGCGCTGCTTCATCCATTTGCCGATGATGGTCTCGGACTCGCCGCCGGTGTGACCGGGCACCCAGCGCGAATAGACGTCGGCGGTGTCGAGGAAAACGAGGCCGGCGTCCTCCACCTTGTCGAGTAGGCGGAACGAGGCCGTCTCGTCCACCGTCCAGCCGAACACGTTGCAGCCGAAGCAGAGGGGCGGAACATTCAGGCCGGAACGGCCGAGCTGACGATGCTTCATGACGATCTCTCGATTCGGACGGGCTGATAAAATCTTTGGCTGGATGTGTGGCGGAGCGCCCGCGACAGATTGCCTGCGTTCGCTGCGCCTGACCAGCGCGGCGGGTGCATGGCGAGACGCGCATCGCGCATCCAAACCGTGGCGCCGATGCCCTGAAGAGGTTCCGACGACGTCAGACTTTGCACTTAGTTGCCGATGATGGTCCGCCCATTGCGAACGTCTCGCAAATGAGGATGCGGGGCACGGGGAAGGAGTCCGGCCAATGAACACGCTGACCTATGACCAGCTCGGACTGAGCTCCGACGCCCTGTTGATGCAGGACGCGGCTGCGGCGAAGAACACGGCGACCGCGATGGCTGCGGCCGCAACGCCGTTCGCGCTGCCCGCCGGCGCGGTCTCGGCTCCGGTGCTGCATGCCGACGGCTCCGAAACGGTCGCCGTTCACACCGGCGGTCTCACGTTCAATCTCACCTTCGACGCGGCCGCGGCGGCTGCGCCCGAGAGCTTTCGCGCCGGCGTCGAGCAGGCGGCGGCGATCCTGTCCTCGGCGATCACCGACCAGGCCACCGTCAATCTCGCCATCGACTTTGCCGGCACCGGCGGCGGCGCGGGCGCCAATGTCAGCAACGGCGTGCTCGCCAGCTACACCCAGGTCCGAACCGACCTGCAGGATCACGCGGCGGCCGGCGACACCGTGTTCGACAATCTGGCGGCCACGCGGGCGGTGCAGGGCCATTCCCAGGTGTTCGTCTCCAACGCGCAGGCCAAGGTGCTCGGCCTGATCGATCCGAACAACACGACCACCGAGGATGGATTTGCCATCTTCAACACCGACATTCCGAACCAGTCGCTGGTCGGCGTCGCGCTGCACGAGCTCTCGCATGCGCTGGGGCGCGTACCCTCACCGGGCAATCTCGATATCTTCGATCTGTTCGACTACACCAGGGCGGGTCAGCATCTGATCAACAACAATATCGCCTCCGGTCCTCCCGCCTATTTCTCGCTCGACGGCGGGCACACCAAGATCGCCGATTACGGCCAGACGTCGGACCCGGCCGACTTTCTCAACACCGGCATCCAGGGCGGCCACGATCCGCTGAACGAGTTCTACAATCCGACGACGTCGCAGACGCTGTCGCCGATCGACCTCGTGGTGCTGGAAACGCTCGGCTACAACATCTCGACGCCCGACACCCAGGCGCTGCTCGCGCAGATCCCGCACGCCGCGGGCGTCGCTGCCCCGCTGCAGACGCCGGCCCAGGCTGCGGCAATCGCATCGGCGGTGGCGGCAGAAACCGCCGCGAGCCTCACCAAGCTCGGCGATGCCGCCGGCGCGGCACAGGTGCTGGCGAATGCCCAGGCGGATGCGGCCGCGGCGAACGGCGCCGAGGCCGGCGCGAGCCATGACCACGCGGCGAGCTTTGCGTCCTATTCCACCGATTCCCACAACGATCCGATGATGCTCGCGATGCATCTGCACGCGATTTCCGCGAACTGAGCGGCAGGCGCGAACGGCGGATCCGTGATCAAGCGGCCGCGAGGCCATCGGCACCGGCCGATTCCAACGGGCGAGCAATCGGAGAGCACTCGTTCCCAGCGCGATCATCAAGTAAGGCCGCGCTTTTGCTTCGGCTCACTTGTAGATGATGCGGATGTCTCCCGCGTTTCGCTCCTGCCGATAAATCACGGTGTCTGCCGGCGGCTTGACCTCGATGACTCCATCCGACCGCCAGGCGGCGTCGACATGCCCGCCGTCGCGCGTCACGAAGAATGGTGGATATGTTTCCGGCGAGAAGCTGCCCGTCAGGGGAGCGACGCTGAGCTGGGTGGTGAGTGGGACGGTTGCATTGCATGCGCGACCGAACACCACGATGCGGCTCTTGCGGTCAGGGGAGGGGATCGACCGCTCCTCGACGGTCGTGCATGCACCGAAATCGTCCATGACGGACCACATGACGTAGCCAAGACCGGCGACGCCGATCGCAATGACTGCGGCAGCCACCGTGAGCGGACGCGGGGCCACGACTTTCAATTCCCCTGGGGTCATGGCCGTTGCATCGGACCTCTTGTCCATTCCGGTGCGGGCGCCGCTCCGCGCCGTATCGATCCCTGTCAGTCTTCAGGCATCAATGTCCTGATCGGCGAGGGCTAGCGGCACTCGTCGATCGAATATTGCTGGGCGCGGCCCGAGCCGTCGAAGACGTCGACGAAGACCTTGATTCCGGTCTTGCAGCGCGCGATGCAGGCGTTGGTTTCGGCGCTGCACCGGTTGACATATCTGTCGAAATACTGCGCCGAAACCTTGCTCCTTGCCCAGTCCCGGCATTCCTCGCCTTGCTGCGAGCACGATCTGGCCTCGGCAGGGCGCGGCAGCATCGCTGCGGCCGTGATGATGGTGGTTGCCAGGATCGCGGAGACGAGCCGCGGCAGCCCTGCCGATGTCAACACCTTGGTCATAGATCCCACCCGCGAGCCCTCCGCATGACGAGGAGACCATCAAAGCAAAGGGTGTCTTAAAATTATCTCAACCGCGGCGTGCCGTGGCACGGCGATGTCGCCGGGACGGAGATCCGAGGTCGCTGACCGGACCCATGACCGGCCGGGGATGCGGTCGAGCGGGTCGCGAGGTCGTCCGGTCCGGGACCAAACGTCGACAATGCCGGGATGCAGCTTAAGCGCGTGTTGCAGGCCCGCACTTGTGTGGCTTCCGCAATCCGACGTATGTGGGGAGGCGGGATGACGGTTCGGGGCGATATGGCCGCTGGCGCTGGGGGATGGACGATGGGGATCAAGGCAGCTCTGCCTGCGATGGCGATCGCCGTCCTGGTGCTCGGTGGATGCGCGGCGTCGCCGGAAGGCCTGAAATCGCGTGACGTGGCTGACAGCCGGACCTTTTCCGAGAACTACGAGGAGATCTTCCGGCGCCTGATGGAGACCGGCCGACAGTGCTATCCTCCCGGGCAGGACCGGATCAATCCGACCCACGGTCAGATCGAATACGAAGGCGAGATACACCGCGACCGCGGCTTCGCGGAATTTCGTCTGGTCGCGGGCAGCTATGGGATCAAGATGAACTACTTCGTCGCGGCGCGCATCGAGAAGTCCGGCTCCGGATCGCGCGTGACGATCAAGGTCAGCAACCCCTTGGGCGCCGGCCCGCTGAGCAGCCGGATCTATCGCTGGGCGGGCCGGGATTCAAGCTGTTAGCTTCGTGTACACCTTCTCCAGCTTGCGAGAGCATGGACGAGATCGCCCCATGCTGAGTGACGATGAGCCTAACGGCTTACGAAACTGCGCAAGAGCAGTGTCCGACGCGCCTCCTCAAGCGCGATGAAACACGACGGGCAACTTCCTCAATCCAGGCATGAGCAAACTGCCCGTCGAGCCAGTATGTCGCAGGCTGTGCCGGGCTGACCATGGCTCTGCCAAACGTCTTCTTCGCCTCACGCGGATTGCCCTACCTCGCACCCCACTGAGCTGCTCAATCTATCGAACCGCCGTATACGGGACCCGTACGTACGGTGTTGTGGGAGGGGTAGAGTCGTGAGACTCCCCCCTATCCCGATTCAGTCGAGGTCCGGCCTTCCCCGGCACCCTCTCATCGTCGGGGGTGATGTCGGCAGCATGACCCGGGCGCCGATGCGCCGCGGGGCTGTGGTGTGCTGTTTGGAAAATCGTGTAGTGGATCGAGGCGAGCCCGCGCGCGCGGTCCTCGTCGTAATTGTGAGTTGGAACGGCGTCCCGACAAACTCAGTGTCGTCCCGGGCTTGACCCGGGACCCATAACCACTGGCGGAAGCGCGGGGCACGCAGGTGGCTCAGCATGTGCTCAACACATCGTCCTGTGGCTATGGATCCCGGATCTTCGCGCGCCGTGCGCGCTCGTCCGGGATGACGGCGGAGGGTGGGGCGGGACGACAGCGGAGGAGGGGTGAGATGGTGCCTGCAATGACGAGGACCATTGAGCGATGGCCCTACAAACTCACTGTCATCGCCCGGCTTGACCGGGCGATCCAGTATTCCAGAGGCGGCGGAGACAGAACCGAAGGGCCGCGGCGTACTGGATCACCCGCCTTCGCGGGTGATGACGCTGAATGTGGAGCGCGAGATACCAACTCACGCGCTCACGATACCAGTTCACGCGCAAGGGCGCGGTGTGATGTTCGGCTCGCACCGCGCCAGTGCGCTACTTCCTGATCTTCACGCCCTTGGTCGTGAAGCGCTGCGGCCGCGGCTCGGGACGCATCGGCCGACGCGTGCCGGCGGCCTTGCCCGTGCCCGGCGGCTGATGCGCGGGGACCAGCTGGTCGGGGCGCGAGCCGATCAGGTCGGCGCGGCCCATGGCGCGGAGCGCGTCGCGCAGCACCGGCCAATTGTCGGGGTCGTGATAGCGCAGGAAGGCCTTGTGCAGGCGGCGCTGCTTCAGGCCCTTGATGGCCTCGACCTTGTCGCTGGCGCCGTGGCGCACGCCGCGCAAGGGATTGACGCCGGTGTGATACATCGCGGTCGCCGTGGCCATCGGCGAGGGCAGGAAGGTCTGCACTTGATCCGCGCGGTAGCGGTTCTTCTTCAGCCACAGCGCGAGGTTCATCATGTCCTCGTCGGACGTGCCCGGATGCGCCGCGATGAAATACGGGATCAGGTAGTACTTCTTGCCCGCCTGCGCGGCCGCCGCATCGAACATCTGCTTGAAGCGGTGATAGGTGCCGATGCCCGGCTTCATCATCTTGTCGAGCGGGCCGCGCTCGGTATGTTCCGGCGCGATCTTGAGGTAGCCGCCGACGTGATGCGTCACGAGCTCCTTGATGTAGGCCGGGCTCTCGACCGCGAGGTCGTAGCGCACGCCGGAGGCGACCATCACGCGCTTGACGCCCTGGACCTCGCGCACCTTGCGATACAGCCGGATGAGGTCGTCATGCGAGGTGTTGAGATTCGGGCAGATCTCGGGGAACACGCAGCTTGGCCTACGGCACGCGGCCTCGACCTTCGGGTCCTTGCACGCCATGCGATACATGTTGGCGGTGGGGCCGCCGATGTCGGAGATCACGCCGGTGAAGCCCGGCGTCTTGTCGCGGATACGTTCGATCTCCTGCAGGATCGAGCCTTCCGAGCGGCTCTGGATGATGCGGCCCTCATGCTCGGTGATCGAGCAGAAGGTGCAGCCGCCGAAGCAGCCGCGCATGATCGTGACCGAGAACTTGATCATGTCCCAGGCCGGGATCTTGGCGTCGCCATAGGACGGATGCGGCGCGCGGGCGTAGGGCAGGTCGTAGACGCTGTCCATCTCCGCCATGGTCAGCGGAATCGGCGGCGGGTTGAGCCAGAGGTCGCGGTCGCCATGGCGCTGCACCAGGGGGCGCGCATTGCCGGGATTGCTCTCGCGATGGAGCACGCGCGAGGCCCGCGCATAGGCCTCCTTGTCGGCCTCGACCTGCTCGCAGGACGGCAGCCGGATGACGACGTCGCCCTTCTCGCGCGCGGCGCCTTCGTCGGCGGAATTGAGATCGTCGGCGTGCAGCTCGACGTAGCCCTCCGGCACTTTCCGGAACAGCGCGGTGCCGCGCACCGACTGGATGTCCCTCGGCTGTTCGCCGCCGGCGATGCGGTGCGCGACCTCGATCACGGCGCGCTCGGCATTGCCGTAGATCAGGATGTCGGCCTTGGCGTCGGCGAGCACCGAGCGGCGCACCTTGTCGGACCAGTAGTCGTAATGCGCGATCCGGCGCAGCGAGGCCTCGATGCCGCCGAGCACGACCGGCACGTCCTTGAACGCCTCGCGGCAGCGCTGCGCATAGACCAGCGTGCAGCGGTCCGGCCGCTTGCCGCCTTCGCCGTTCGGCGTATAGGCGTCGTCGCTGCGGATGCGGCGGTCGGCGGTGTAGCGGTTGACCATGGAATCCATGTTGCCGCCGGTGACGCCGAAGAACACGCGCGGCTTGCCGAGCGCCTTGAACGGCTCGGCCGAATGCCAGTCGGGCTGCGAGATGATGCCGACGCGAAAGCCCTGGGCCTCGAGCAGCCGGCCGATGATCGCCATGCCGAACGAGGGGTGGTCGACATAGGCGTCGCCGGTGACCAGCACGATGTCGCAGACGTCCCAGCCGAGCGCGTCCATTTCCTTCCGGCTCATCGGCAGGAACGGCGCGGGCTTGAGGTCGGCGCGGTGGCGCGGCCAGGAACTCAACGAGGGGGCGCTCAAAGGCGGGGTTGTGAGGGCGATGTTCATCGCCCACGCATAGAGAAACGGGGCTGTCAATTCAACCGAGCGGCCTGTCGCAGCCGCAGGCGACCGATCAAATTGTCCGGAATTGTTCCCGGAGGGTGTTCGTCCGCGACCTCAGGCGAGGAGCGCTCAGAGCGCCTCTTCGGAGGGGCCGGAGCGGCGCTTCAGCCAGCCATGGCCGAAGAAGGCCACCAGCGCGGCCGCGGCGAGGATCATCCAGATCGAGGGCATCTTCGACCGCGCGCTGCTGGAGGCGTCTCCGACCGTCCTCGGATCCTGGGGCATGCCGGTATCCGAGATCGAGACCAGCCGCATGTCGGCACCCTCCGTCGTGCTGCCGCGCAGGCCTGCAACGGCCGGCTGCGGATCGGTCGAGAGCATCCGCCCCATCTGCGCGCCGGCATAGGCGGCGGAGCCGTCGTCGGGCTGCGGGGCGTCCATCGCCGGTTGCGCGGCCCGGCTGCCGCCGGGCAGCTGCGCGAAGGAGTTGAGATTGGCCGGGCGGTGCGGCTTCGGCGGATGCTGCGTCATCCGCGGCTCGGTCCGCTCAGCTCGATCAGCCTTCTGCGGCGGGGCCGTCTCTGGCACGGCGACGCGGATCTGAGGCCGGGCGTAGTTCGGCTGGGTGATCGCCAGCATGCGGTTGGACCAGGCCATATAGGCCTTGCACATCGCGTTGCAGTACTGGCCGTTGACCATGTCCGTATTGGCCTGACCGGCCCGGGCGGCGCCGGGAAGCGCGAGGATCACGGTCGAGAGCAGCGCCGCGGCGCCCAGCTTCGTCATCGAACTGAACTGGGAGGTCGCTTGAAAATGGCCGATCATCGCAATTTCCCCCGTCGCGGTTTCACGCCGTTTCGGAGATAACGACAGCCGTGATGGTCGAGAGTTGGATCAGATCGCGTCAATAACCGGATGAGTTTGAGGTCAATTGCTGATGCGAGGCGTTATCAAAGAGCGGCGGGCGCTGCTGTTCGACATCGACGGCACGCTGGCGGACACCGATGCGCTGCACATCGAGGCCTTCAACGCGGTGTTCGGTCGCTATGGCCACGTCTTCGACCGCCCACGTGCGGCACGCGAACTGCTCGGGCGCTCCAATGCGTCGATCGGCGCCCAATTCCTGCCGGATGAGCCGCCGGAGCGGCGCGCCGCAATCATGGCGCAGAAGGAGGAGGTGTTTCGCGGCCTCGCCGCCGGCCGGGTGGAGCCCCTGCCGGGGCTCATCGCGCTGCTCGATCAGGCCGCGGCGGCCTCGATTCCGGTCGTCGCGGTGACCAACGCGCCGCGTGCCAATGCGGAGCTGATCCTGCAGGGAATCGGCATCGCCGACCGGTTTCGCGCGGTGATCATCGGTGACGAGCTGCTGCACGGCAAGCCGCACCCGCTGCCCTATCTCGAAGGGCTGCGCGCCGCGGAGGCCGCGCCGGAGACCGCGGTTGCCTTCGAGGATTCTCGCGCGGGGATTGCGGCTGCGACCGCGGCGGGCATCGTGACCGTGGGCATGCGGACCAATCTCGAGCACGACGACCTCATCGCGGCGGGCGCCGCGCTGTCCGCGGCGGCGTTCGACGAACCCGAACTGCTGGCGCTGCTGCGGAGGCGTCTGGGAGGCGATTGAGTCGCCGCATGGCGGCGCAGGTTCAAACCGGAGAGACGAAATATTTCGGCGAGGGTGGTCTTTGAAAAATCCGCAGGAGGTCTAGTTTCTCGCGCGCCGACATCGATCGGCATGATCGCGCGCGGTGACAGCGCGGTGGCAACAGCCGCCCCGGCCATGCGCGACTTGGAGACCCCTCATGGACATCACCACTGTGATCCAGCCGGCCCTGGCGGCCGGGGCGATCATTGCGTTGCTTGCACTGCTGAAGCTTTCCAACGTCATCCGCTACATCCCCAACAACCAGGTCGGCATCGTCGAGAAGTTGTGGAGCATCCGCGGCTCCGTCGCAGACGGTTTCATCGCGCTGCACGGCGAGGCCGGCTTCGAGCCGGAGGTGCTGCGCGGCGGCCTGCACCTGTTCTTTCCCTTCATGTACCGCATCCACACCTCCGATTTGGTGACGGTCGGCCAGGGCAAGATCGCCTATGTCTTCGCCCGCGACGGCGCGCCGCTCGGCGCCTCTCAGGTGCTGGGCGCCAACGACAGCGAGGACAACAGCGACTTCCAGGATGCGCGGCGCTTTCTTTTGGCCGGCGGCCAGAAGGGCCCGCAGCGCAAGATCCTGCGCGAGGGCACCTATGCGATCAATACGACGCAGTTCGCCATCATCACCGACGAGCGCGTCTATGGCCATGCGCTGAGCGATCAGGAACGCGTGGTGCTCGACGCGATGCAGCTGACCATCGCCGAGCGCTGGGGCTTCACCCCCGTCATCCTGGCGGCCGATCATGATCTGGTCGGCATCGTCACGGTCCATGACGGCCCGTCGCTGCCTCCCGGCGAGATCATCGCGCCGGAGGTCGGCACCGAGCTGCACGATACCGCGACCTTTCACAACAATTTCCAGGAGCCCGAGAAATTCCTCGCCGCCGGCGGCCATCGCGGCCGTCAGCTGCAGGTCATCGTCGAGGGCACCTGGTACATCAACCGGCTGTTCGCCACGGTGGAGGAGGTACCGAAAACCATCATCCCTGTGGGCAATGTCGGCGTCGTCATCTTCTACACCGGTCCGCACATGGCCGACGTGTCCGGCGAGACCTATCGACATGGCGAGCTTGTCAGGAATGGCGGCCGCGGCGTCTGGAAGGATCCGCTGCTGCCCGGCAAATACGCGTTCAACACCTATGCCGGCAAGATCGAGATCATCCCGACCGTCAACTTCATCCTCAAATGGGTGCGCGGCGAGGTCGGCGCGATGAAGCTCGACGAGAACCTGTCGGAGATCTCGCTGATCACCAAGGACGCGTTCGAGCCGACCTTGCCGCTCTCGGTGGTGATGCACATCGACTACAAGAAGGCACCGATGATCATCCAGCGCTTCGGCGACGTGAAGAAGCTGGTCGAGCAGACGCTCGACCCGATGGTCTCCGCGTTCTTCAAGAACGTCGCGCAGAAGATGACCCTGATCGAGCTGCTGCAGAACCGCGCCGCCATTCAAGAAGAATCCGCGGCCGAGATGAAGGTGAAGTTCGAGGGCTATTCGCTCGAGTTGCAGGAGGTCTTGATCGGCACGCCGCGCGCGGCGCCCGGCGACCAGACCATCGAGAACATCCTGATCCAGCTGCGCATGCGCCAGGTCGCGCGCGAGCAGGTCGAGACCTTCCAGGAGCAGGAGAAGGCCGCGATCCAGGAGCGCACGCTGAACGAGGCCAAGGCGACGGCGGCGGCGCAGGCCGCGCTGACGCAGTCGCTGATCCAGATCCGCGTCAATGAGAACGAAGGCGCGGCCGCGCTCGCCCGTGCGCAGAAGGATGCCGAGACCCGCAAGGTGACGGCGGCCGCCGTCGGCGAGCAGTCGCGGCTCGAGGGCCAGGGCGAGGCCGATCGCGCACTCGCGGTCGGTGCCGCGAATGCGCAGGCGACCAAGCTCGCGGTCGATGCCTATGGTGGCCCGGAGTTCAGGCTCGCCGAGCAGAACTTCGCGAAATTCGCCGAGGCGCTGACCCGGATCAACCAGCCGTTGGTTCCGCAATTCCTGATGTCAGGCGGCCAGGGGCAGGAGAGCGGCAATTCGGGTCTCATCCCGACGGCGATGCTGAGCTCGATGTTCGGGCGCATGATGCCGGAGGCGCTGGAGCAGCTGAAGCGCGAAGCGCCACGCGGCGCGCGGCAGTAGGAGCGGAGCAAGTGGGACGGCGAGCTGACATCTGGCTGACATCCGGCAACAGCTCGCCGTCACCGCGGCTGGCGCAATGGTCGCATCGCATGCGGCCGTTGCGTCGACCGCTCTGATCTGAAGGTGAGACTGATGCGCAAGATATTGATTGTAACCGGCCCGTCGGAACAGCCGCTCCGCGTGATGTTGCCGACCAGCGAGGCCGTCTCGGCAGCCGATCAACGATGCCGCCGGATGCGAGCGGATGGTCGTGTTCTCGGATTGCCCAAGCGATTTCGCTGGGCGCTTGCGTCACGTGAAATTGTGCTCCTCCGAGGCTTGACGGCGACGACTTCGACCCTCTTGCCGGCGGAGACCCAAGCATTGGCAGACGAGCAGGTGCAGGCGGCAACTGCAGCACCCTCGGGCGGACCAAAGCTGCATCTCGTTCGCGCTTGCGGCGCGGCCCCCGACGCGACCGTGGTGAGAGCCGCCTCACACATCGTCATGAGTCACGATGCGATCATTCCGCGCCATCGCATTGGTTGCGTACGCCGAAGGGGTCGGCGCTGATGGTCAAAGCGGTGCCCTTGCCTCAGAACCGCCCGCCTCCGCTTTGGAAGGCAAATTGGGGCACGACGTTCATGAGACGGGTCCGGAGTCGAGCTGCGGCCTGCGGATTGGCCGCGCCGATGGCCTGCATGGCTTCGGCGGAATTGTCTTCGACCTCGGCAGAGAAAAATCCCTTTTCCCAATGCATGTGAACCACAAGACGGCCAAGATTGATGACTTCGCCCGATCGCACGCTGAAGCCGCCGAAGCGCGGCGTCCGGGTCGGCGAGTCCAAGCCGGGTCCCCGGGTGGTAGGACCGCTACCGATATTGATCCTCTCAATGTAATAGGTACCCGGCTCGATCGTAAACACGCGCGGCGCGCGATTGTCGTCGCCGCGGCCGAACACGCGCTTCCAGTCGGCCGCAACCGAGCCGCGAAGCGCCAGGTCATAATCATCGTTGGCGCGACCCTGCGACCGGTCGACCCTCCGAAACAGCACGTCACCCACATGATCGACGTCTCTCAGGGACGTCAGTTCACGCAAATCTGCGGCCAGCACGACGATGGCCTTTTCATTGTTCGTGGAAGCAGCCCGTCCGTCGGACGGACGTTGCTGCGCAGACGCCGTGCTCATCGCCAGCAGCAAGCACGCAGCGGGAATCATCAAAATCGATCTTCGAACCTTGTCCACCTCGAACCCCTCACTCCAATCTGAGAGTCGCTCCAATGCCATATCTTAGAATCGATCATGGTCCCGCGTTAAGGCAGAATGGGTATCCCAAGCGAGATGTCGCAAGCCCAATCCCGGCAATGTTGCTGTCGAGGACCGCATTTGCGTCATGCCGGATGTCCGGCAGTGCCGCTTGTCTCTCGGCGCCGGTCGTGAGAGTGACGTAGGTGCGGCAGTTTGGGATCTTTCCATGTTCGTTGGTCGCTTGGGGTCAGGATCGATGAGGATCTTATTGCGCCCGTTGCTCGCGGCGGTCTCGCTGCTGTTAGCCACGGCCGTCCTCGGCGCCGACAAGCCCGGCGAGACCAAGGGCTCGGCACTGGAGCCGTCAGCAGAGAACCTTGCGCTGACCTGGGCGAAGGCCAATCTCGTGCTGCCGCGGACATTGGCCGGCGGGCGGCGCTGGGAAGGGCATGCCGAGGATGCGCCGGACGTGATCGGGATCGCGCCGCTGGTGGTCGTGATGCACGGCTCGAGCGGTGTGGCGCCGGCGATCAAGGAGTTTCAGGTCTGGCTGGCCGACGAGCTCGGCGTCGCCTCGGTCGCGCCCGACAGCCTCGCGATTCCGGACCGGCTGACCTATACGTCGCCCGTTGATGTCGCGCTCTATGAGCGTGTCCATGCGCTGCGGCAGGCCGAGCTGGAGAACGCGCTGAAGACCTCGCGCGACTGGAGCTGGGTCGACCGCCAGCGTGTCGTCATTGCGGGCACCAGCGAGGGCTCTGTCGCGGTCGGCCGCTACACGGGCAAGGATGTCGCCGCACGGCTGATCTATTCCTGGTCCTGCGAGGACAATTACTTCGTCATGGCGCCGAAGCTCGGCATTGGAGCGAAAGAGCCGGTGCTCAACGCGATCTCGGCCCGCGATCCATATTTCTCAGCCGCCAATCCCTGGAACAAGGATCGCGCCGTCACGGGTTCCTGTGCCGCCGCTCTCAAGGATGATCCAAAGGCCGAGGTGATGGTGATCGACGCCGACGTTCACACTATCCTTAACCGGCCCGAGGTGCGGGAGCGGAGCGCGCAGTTCCTGCGCGGCGTTCTGAACCCGTGAGACCGCCATGCCTGTGATCGCTCGGAGATCGACGACGTGTTGAAGCTGCTCGTGCTCGAAGGCAATTCGCTCGCGGGCCGGAGTCGCTGGGCGGAGATTGCCGGGCATACTCCATCGGAGAGCTATGCCGACGTGCTGCGTGCGTTGGCGCCTGATGCAGTGATCGACATCGCGACGCCCGCCGACGCCGATGCGCGGCTGCCGCAGCCGATCGACGCCTATGAAGGCATCGTCATCACCGGATCGGCGCTGAACATCTATCAGCGCGAGCCCGAGTCCCTGCGTCAGATCGAGCTGCTGCGCATGATCTTCGCGCAGGGCGTGCCGATGTTCGGCTCCTGTTGGGGACTGCAGCTGGCGACGGTCGCTGCCGGCGGCGAGGTGTCGCTCAATCCGGCCGGCCGCGAAGTCGGCTTCGCACGCAAGGTCGTACTGACGGAGGCGGGTCGCCGTCATCCGCTGCATGAAATGCGTGGCGAGGTGTTCGATGCGCCGGCGATCCACAGCGACATCGTGACCAAGCTGCCGCCGGATGCAACGGTGACGGCGCGCAACGCCATGAGCGAGGTGCAGGCGGCGGAAATCAGGAGCGGCCACGGTCGTTTCTGGGGTGTACAATATCACCCGGAGTTCAGCCTGCAGGACGTGGCCTGGGTCATCCGACGCATCGGCCAGCCGCTGGTCGATGAGGGATTTTTCGCCGATGCGATCGAACTCGAGCGCTATGCCGCCGATCTCGCCTCGCTGCATCAGGATCGGGCGCGGCGCGATCTGCTCTGGCGTCTCGGGCTCGATCAGGACGTCGCGAACGACCGCCAACGTCAGGCCGAGATCAGCAACTGGTTGGCGTCGCTCATTCGCCGCTGAGCGATCACTTCATCAGCTGAATGATCAGCGGCGCCAGCGCGACGTTCATCAGCCCGACGAGCACCATCACGAGGCCGGCGATCGCGCCTTCCTCGCGGCCGATCTGGTGGGCACGCGCGGTGCCGGCGCCATGCGCGCCGACGCCGAACAGCGCGCCCTTGGCCAGCGTCGAGCGCAGCGGCAGCCGGGCAAGGACGACATCGCCGACCGCCGCGCCGATGATGCCGGTGAGCACGACGAACACGGCGGTGAGGTCGGGACTGCCGCCGATCTCGCCGGAGACCTCCATCGCGAACGGCGTGCTCATCGAGCGCGGCAGCAGGCTCAGCCGCAGCTCACCGTCGATGCCGAGCACATAGGCCAGCGCCCAGCTGGTCGCAACCGCGGTGAGGCTGCCGGCGACCATGCCGGCGAGCAGCAGCGGCCAGCGGCGGCGGATCAGCGCGCGCTGCTCATAGATCGGCACCGCGAAGGCGACTGTAGCCGGTCCGAGCAGCGCAACCAGCCAATGCGTGCCGCGGATGTAGTCGCGATAGGAAACGTTGAGCGCGAGCGCCGCGATCATCAACAGCGCCGGCGCCACCGCGAGCGGCATCAGCCACCAGCGCGGCCAGCGCCGGTGGACGCGCTTGGCAAGCAGATAGAGCAGAATCGTCGCCAGCGACCAGACAGCAGCCTGGACCAGCGGCTCACGCCACAGCGCCACGAGAGTCATGACGGTCGGTCCAGCGGTAGCAGAGGTCGACGGTCAGCGCCGTCACGCACATCACGGCGGTGGTGCTCACGACGATGATGGCGAAGATCTTCAGGCCCAGCAGCCCGAACAGCTCGCGATGATCGAGCAGCGCCAGCACCGCCGGGACAAAGAACAGCAGCATCTCGGCCAGCATCCAGTTGGCGCCACGCTTCATGCTGGCGACCTTGAGCCCTCCCGCCAGAAACAGCGCGAGCGCCAGCGCCATGCCGAGAATTCCGCCGGGCAAGGGCAGGCCAGTGGTCCGGGCCAACGCCTCGCCCGCGAGCCAGAACAGGCCGAGCATGCCGATCTGTACCAGCCGGTTGCGGCGGAGGAGACGTTGAGCGTGAATGGAAATGCTGCGTTGCGTCATAAGCGGTGTCCAAGAACCTCTAAGTGCGCAAATAATATTCCGCAACGCAGCATGTATAAAATGAATTGATTGACTGATCTTCAGTCCGAATAAGAATAGTAAACTCAATTATGGAACTCAGAACCCTAAAAACCTTCGTCGAAGTCGTCCGCCAGGGCGGCTTCTCCCACGCCGCCAAAGTGGTGTTCGCGACGCAGTCGACGGTCAGCAAGGCGGTCAAACAGCTCGAGGACGAGCTCGGCCTGCCGCTGCTCGACCGGCTCGGCCACAAGAGCCGCATGACCGCGGCAGGCGAGATCGTCTACCGCCGCGCCATCCGGCTGCTGGCGGAGCGCGATGACCTGCAGGCGGAACTCGAGGAGTTGCGCGGGCTGAAGCGCGGCGTGCTGCGCCTCGGCCTGCCGCCGATCGGATCGAGCACGCTGTTCGCGCCGCTGTTTGCGCTTTATCGCCAGCTTTATCCGGAGATCGAGATCCGGCTGGTCGAGCATGGCAGCGACCGGTTGAGCGAGATGCTCGCCGCCGGCGATATCGACTTTGCCGGCCTGCTGCCGCCGATCGCCGACGAGTTCGCCGCGCAGATCGTGCGCCGCGAGCCGCTAATGGCGCTGGTGTCGGTCGATCATCCGCTGGCGCGCCGTGAGACGATCACGCTGGCCGAACTGCGCGACACGCCGTTCGTCCTGTTCGAAGCGGGGTTCGCGCTCAACCGCATCCTGCGCGAGGCGTGCCGACGCAACGGCTTCGAGCCGATCGTGGCGGCGCGCAGCACGCAGATCGACTTCATCGCCGAGCTGGCCGGCGCCGGACTCGGGGTCGCCTTCCTGCCGCGCATGATCGCCACTCAACGCACGCAAGTTCCGATCAGCCTCGTGTTGCTCGACGAGCCGGATACGGAATGGACCCTGGCGATGGCTTGGCGCCGCGGCGCCTATCTTTCGCCTGCGGCCGCGGCGTGGCTCAGATTGGTGAGGGAGCGCGGGGAGGCGTAAGCAAAGCGCGACGATGTCGCACGTCACATGAGGGAACGTGGGACCCGTCGGACGGTTGTCGCGGTCGATGTTGTGCTGGCAGTTGTGCCGGCAGGATGATCGATGAGCGACGCTGACAATCGCGACACATCTGCCGACCAACGCGCAGCTGAAGCCGGGCGCACTGCAAGGTCTGAGCAAAGCCAAAAAGGTGGAGCCATTCCGCCCGCTGGTCCGCACGCGCGGCCGGATCTGACCGATCGGGACAAGACTCCGGGCACCGGCATGCTGCCTGAGCCCGATGACTCCAATCCCAGCCCAACGGGATAAAGCCATGCTCGGCGGCATCAAGGCGGCGGAACGGGAACCCGCGAGCGCCTTACGCGTTTCCGCCTCCCTCGCCAAGTGCGCCGCGATGACGCGCATCTTGAGTCCACTCATTCATCCGGAGGGGCAGGATGTGTCGTTGGATCGCCTACCGCGGAGAGCGGACCTCGTTCGAGCACTACGTGACCGAGCCCGAGCATTCCCTGGTGACGCAGAGCATCCGCGCGCTGGAATCGACAGCGGGCACGAATGGCGATGGCTTTGGCCTCGGCTGGTATGGCGACCATCCCGAGCCAGGCCTCTATCGCGAGACGCGTCCGGCCTGGTCGGACGAGAACCTGCGCTATCTCTGCCGCCATCTGCACTCACATCTGTTCTTCGCGCATGTCCGTGCGGCGACCGGCACGGCGGTGACGCGGCAGAACTGCCATCCGTTCGCCTGCGGCCGCTGGCTGTTCATGCATAATGGCTTCGTCGGAAGCTGGAACAGGCTGCGCCGAAAAGTGGAGGCCATGATTCCGGATGCGCTGTATCCGTCCCGGCTCGGCACGACGGACTCCGAGGCGGTGTTTCTCGCCATGGTCGGCGCCGGCATCGATCAGGATCCGATCGGCGCGACATCGAGGGTGATCAGGGCTCTCTGTCAGCTCGTCAATGAGGATGGCCTACGCGAGCATCTGCGCTTCACCTCGGCGCTGTCGAATGGCCACGATCTCTACGCGTTTCGCTTCGCCGCTAACGACCGCGCCAACTCGCTCTACTACCGCGAGGACGGCGACCAGGTGATCGCCGTCTCCGAGCCCTACGACAAGGAGCCGGATTGGATCGAGGTCCCGCCGGATCACGTGCTGGTCGCACGTGCGTCCAGCCGCGCCGAGATCGTTCCGCTCTTTGTCGCAGGCGCGATCGAGCTCGAGGCGGAACGCAAGAGATCACAGAGGGTTATCGGAGGCATGTAGAAGAACGGAGTGGGATGTTCCGCGATGTGCGGCATTTGTGGTGAAATCAGGCATTCCGGCCAGCCCGCGCTCGCGGCGCTCAGCCTGGTCAACGATGCGATGCAGGCGCGGGGACCCGATGCGGCCGGACTCTATGTCCAGGGCGGGATCGCACTGGGACATCGGCGTCTGAGCATCCTCGATCTCTCCTCCGCCGCGCAGCAGCCGATGATCGATGCCGCGCTCGGGCTCGGTATCGCATTCAACGGCTGCATCTATAACTTCCGCGAGCTGCGCACCGAGCTGAAGGCGAAGGGCTATCGCTTCTTCTCCGACGGCGACACGGAAGTCATCCTCAAGGCCTATCACGCCTGGGGCAAGAACTGCGTGCAACGCTTCAAGGGCATGTTTGCTTTTGCGCTCTGGGAGCGCGACTGCGGGCGTGTCGTGATCGCGCGCGACCGGCTCGGCATCAAGCCGCTCTATTACACCGAAGGTGACGGCTTCTTTCGATTCGCGTCGTCCCTGCCGGCGCTGCTCGCCGGTGGCGGAGTCGACACCTCGCTGGATCTCACGGCGCTGCACCACTTCTTCAGCTTTCACGCGGCCGTTCCCGCCCCGCGCACGATCCTCAACGGCGTGAAGAAGCTCGAGCCGGCGACGCTGCTGACCATCGAGCCGGACGGCACGCGGCGTCGCGAGCGCTATTGGCACTTCAATGTCGGCGAGCAGCGCCCGACGGATCGGGCCATGACTGCCGATGAATGGTCGGAGGCGGTGCTGGATGCAATGACGGCGGCCGTCGACCGACGCCGGGTCGCCGACGTGCCCGTGGGCGTGCTGCTGTCCGGCGGGCTCGATTCGTCGCTGCTGGTCGCACTGCTGTCCAAGCTCGGCCACCAGGACATCCGCACCTTCTCGATCGGCTTCGATGCTGTGGGCGGGCACAGCGGCGATGAGTTTCGCTACTCGGACATCATCGCGCGCACGTTTGGTACAAATCACGAGCAGATCAGGATCGGCGGCCATCGCGCGCTCGAGGCGCTGCCGCATGCGATCGCCGCGATGTCGGAGCCGATGGTCAGCCATGACGCGGTTGCGTTCCATCTCTTGTCCTCGGAGGTCGCCAAGCGGGTCAAGGTGGTGCAGAGCGGGCAGGGCGCCGACGAGGTGTTCGGCGGCTACAGCTGGTACCCCGGCTTCCTCTCGGCGAACGATCCGGTGCAGTCATATCAGAGCACCTATTTCGATTGGCAGCATGCGGACCTGCAGCGGCTGCTGTTGCCGGACATGCTCGGCGACGATGTCAGCCTCGCATTCGTCGAGCGCTTCTTCGCCGAACACGGCGGTGCCGCGGTCGACAAGGTGCTGCAGATCGACGCCGAGATCATGCTGGTCGACGACCCCGTGAAGCGGGTCGACAACATGACGATGGCGTTCGGACTGGAAGCGCGCGTGCCATTCCTCGATCACGACGTGGTCGAGCTCGCCGCGCGCATCCCGGCCGAGCTGAAGGTAAAGAACGGCGGTAAGCATATCCTGAAGGAGGCCGCGCGACGCTGCGTGCCGGCGGAGGTGATCGACCGTCCGAAAGGCTATTTCCCGGTGCCGTCATTGCGCTATCTGCGCGGGCCATTCCTCGACTATGTGCGTGACGTGCTGAGCGACGACAAGGCGCGCACGCGCGGTCTCTACCAACGTGATTTCGTCGACCACATGCTGCAGAACCCGGAAGCCGAGATGAGCCCGAAGGGCCATTCGCGCCTCTGGCAGGCGGCTCTGCTGGAAGCCTGGCTGCAGACGCACGGCATTTGAATCTGACAGGATTGATCATATGGGATTGGACCCGAAGATCCTCGAACGGCTGCGGCTCGGCCTGAGCGACGACGAGCGTCGGCTCGTGATCCGCTCCGCCACGGGCGGGGAAGAGGTGACCGAATATTCCTTCGGTATCGAAGAGGAGTACTTCCTCGTCGACGCGAAGACGCTGGATGTCGCGATCCGCACTCCCGATGATCTGTTCGACGCGGCGAACTGGTCGACCGGCGGGCAGGCGATGCGCGAGATGCTGCAGGCTCAGCTGGAGGTGGCGACCAACGTTCATGTCGACGTCGGGGATGCGCGCGAGGAGCTAAAATTCCTCCGCCGCGAGGTGGCGAGCGTTGCTGGCCAGTATGGCCTGACGATCCTCGCCTGCTCGACGCATCCGACCGCGCTGTGGCGCAACTCGCAGCCCACGCCGAAGCCGCGCTATGCCGAGATGATGGAGGATCTGCGCATCGTCGGCCAGCGCAACATGCTGTGCGGCATGCACGTGCACGTCCAGCTGCCGGATCCCGACCGGCGCTTCGCGGTCATGCGCGCGATGATCCCCTATATCCCGGTGTTCATTGCGCTCTCGGCATCCTCGCCATTCTGGAATTCACGCGAGACGGGGTTGAAGGGCTATCGCCTCGCCGCCTATGACGAGCTGCCGCGAACCGGCCTGCCGGAACTGTTCACGTCGAAGAAGCAGTACGACCGTTATGTCGCGGCGTTGACCAAGTCCGGCGTGATGCCCGACGAGAGTCATGTGTGGTGGGCGATGCGACCGTCGCTGCGGCATCCCACCTTGGAATTGCGCGCGCCCGACGTCTGCACGGCGGTCGACGACGCCGTGGCGATCGCCTCGCTGTACCGCGCCTTGGCGCGGCATCTTTATCTCAATCCCGAGCTCGCCGATGCGGTCGGCAACGTCGAACGCGCGATCGCGGTCGAGAACAAATGGCGGGCGCAACGCTACGGTACCGACTGCCTGTTTGTGACCGAGGATGGTCCCGTGACCGGACAGGAGATCCTCAATCGGACGATCGCCGATGTCGCTGAACATGCCGAGGCGCTCGGCTGTCTCGCCGAGGTCGAGCGCTGCCGGACCATCATGCAGTTCGGCAGCTCGGCGGACTATCAGCTGCAAGCCTATCGCGAGTCCGGGGGGCAATTGGCAGCGGTGACGCAATGGATTGCGGCCGCGACGGTATCGCGCGCCGAGCCGCCGCAGTCGCAGCCGTCTGTCGAGCCGGTGCGATAGCGCGGCTCAGCACGTTCGCATCACGCGGCCGTCGCGCGCGATCAGGCGGCCATCTTTGTAGACGGATCGTCCTTTGGGCACGGCCGCCACCGCCTCCGGGACGTGCTCGGCATTGAGGGTGACGAAGTCGGCGTGCGCTCCGACCTCGAGACCATAGTCGGCAAGCCGCAGCGCCTTGGCGCCAGCGGCGGTGACGAGATCGAAGGCAGCCCGCAGCTCGTCGTCGACATAGAAGCCGGAGCGATAGCCAACCATCATGGCCCGGTTCAACAGATCACCGTCGCCATAGGGCCACCAGGAATCGCGGATGTTGTCGTTGCCGCTGAACACGGTAACGCCGGCCGCGCGCAGCAGAGCCACCGGCGGGAAGGGCCGCGCACCCGGCGCGTTGGTCATGATGGCGACGCCCGACGCGGCCAGCACGTCGGCAATCTTCTTCAGCGGCTCTGCCGGGAGATCGCCGAGCCCGTAGGCGTGGCTGACCGCGACATGGCCCTGCATGCCGAGTGCGCGCGTGCGTGAGGCGATCTGCTCCAGCTCGAACAGGCCGAGCATGCCTCCATCATGAAGATGGATGTCGACGTCGACGCCATGCTTCTGCGCGACGCCGAACACGACATCGAGATGCTTCTCGACGTCGCGATCGAAGCTCGCCGGATCGAGTCCGCCGACCACGTTCGCTCCCTGCTTGATCGCCTCGTCGAGCAGTTCGGGCGTGCCGGGGCTCTTAATAATGCCGCTCTGGGGAAACGCGACGAGCTGGATCTCGATCAGGTCGCGATACTCCTCCCGCACGCGCAGGATCGTCTCCAGCGACTTCAGCCCGACCGAGCCGTCGACCATCACATGGCTTCGCATCCGCGCCGTGCCGTGACCGATGCAGAGATCGAGCTGGTTGCGGGCGCGCACGTCCATCGGCGCTGCCGCGGCCATGTTCTCCGCCTGGAAGGCAACGCGCTCGTGCACGTCGAATCCGTTGGTGCACGGCTTGTGCGGCTTCCAGGCATCGCCATAGAAGCTGGTGTCGAGATGGATATGGCCTTCGACGAAGCCGGGCACGACCAGCGCGCCGCCGAGATCGATCACCTCGCGCGCCTCGGGCCGCGCGGTTTCGGCTAGCAGGCCGCTGATACGGCCATGGTCGACCGTGATCGCATGGCGCGCGCCCCGGTCGAGGCGCGCATTGATGAACAGCTTGTCGACGGCCATTGATCCTCCTGACGCCAGCATCGGACCGCGAACGGCGGCCCGATGCATTGTCGATCAGGATCGATCCAAGCCGCAAGCTCAGATGCTGGTCACGCCGCGATCGCCTGCGGGAGTCCGGCAATCCAATCACGCGCCAGCGTGATGTCCGCCTGCGACAGCTGGTGACCCGTTGGCAGCGTCGTATGGGTCACGTCGGCGCCGGCTTCGATCAGCTGGCTGCACAGCTTCGCCGAATTGCTGGCGGGCACGATGGGATCGACCTTGCCCGACAGGATCAGCACCGGCTTGCGCGCGAGCTGGACGACCGGCGGCTGAGCGAGCGGCACCATGGCGCGGAACAGGGCCGCGCCGGCCAGCGCTTCCGGCTGCAGCAGGAGCAGCGCGGCGGCGATGTTGGCGCCGTTGGAGTAGCCGACCGCGACCGGTGCCCCGAGATGATAGCGCTGCCGCGCCTCGCCGATAAAGGCGCCGAGCTCAAGCGCGCGTCGGCGCACATCGTCCTCGTCGAACACGCCTTCCGCCAGACGGCGGAAGAACCGCGGCATGCCGTGCTCGAGCACCTGTCCGCGCGGTGACAGCAGCGCTGCGCCGGGCGACAGCGTTGCGCCGAGCGGCAAGAGGTCGTTCTCGTCGCCGCCGGTGCCGTGCAGGAGCAGCAGCGGTGCCGCTCCCGGGACGCTTCCAGCCTGGAAGCGATGAAGGAAGGACAAGGCCTTGGTCATGCGACGTTCTCCTCGAGGTTCGGCAGCACGCCCTCGATCTGCTTGCGGTGCGCTTCGAGGAAGGCCGGCAGCTTCAAGTTTCGTCCGAGCTCGGCGACCGGCTCGTCGACGGCAAAGCCGGGAATATCGGTCGCGATCTCGAACAGCACGCCGCCCGGCTCGCGGAAGTAGATCGAGCGGAAGTAGTTGCGATCCTTCTGCTCGGTCGGATGCAGACCGTGCCGGTCGACGAGCTTTTGCGCCATCACGCCCTGCTCGGCATCATCGGCCGCGCGGAACGCGATGTGATGCACGGAGCCTGCGCCCTGCGCGCCGCGCAGGAAGCCCTTGGCTTCGTAGATGTCGACCACGCTGCCTTGCGCGTCGCCCGGCGCCTTGAAGCGGATCACCGAGCCTTCGCGACCTTGCTCCGCGAAGCCGAACACGTCGGTGAGCACGGCTGCGGTCTTCTCGGCGGAGTCGAGCAGCAGGGTCACGCCGTGGAAGCCGCGGATCGCATGCTCGGCCGGGATGTCGCCATTGCTATAGCCCGGCTCGTTCTCCGCGCCGGGAACGCCGACCAGCGCCAGCGCCATTCCGTCAGGATCGGTGAACGGCAGCACGGATTCGCCGAAGCGCTTCTCCAGGGCCTCATAGGCGATGCCCTTCTCGGTCAGGCGCTGCGTCCAATAGCCGAGCGAGCGCTGCGGTACCCGGAACGCCGTCTGGTGCGTCTCGCCGACGCCGCGGCGGCCGGGTCGGACCCCAGCCCAGGGGAAGAAGGTCAGGATGGTGCCGGGGCGGCCGGTCTCGTCGCCGTAATAGAAGTGGTAGGTGCCGGGATCGTCGAAATTGACCGTCTTCTTGACGAAGCGCAGGCCGAGATCGCGGGTGTAGAAGCCAAAATTGTGGATCGGGTCGCCGGCGATCGCGGTGACGTGGTGCAGTCCGGGCATTGTGGATCTCCTGTCTGTAGGGCCGCTGCGGCCCGTCGAATGTCTGAACGCAATATTGGCCGGCTTTGATCTGGAGACAATCCGTGCTCTTGTGACGTGTCTGTCTACGATTTGGCGACAATGGCGCCTGGAGACCATGGACAAGCTCAGCAGCCTCAGGGCTTTCGTGAAGGTGGTCGAGAGCGGCAGCTTCGCCGAAGCGGGTCGTCAGCTGCGGCTGTCGCGCTCGGCGATCTCGAAATATATCGGCGAGCTCGAGCAGAGCCTCGGCGTGCAGCTGATCGTCCGGACCACCCGCCACGCCAGCCCGACCGAGACCGGCCAGCGCTATTTCGAGCGCGCCGTCGCGATTCTTGCCGAGCTCGATGCCGCTGACCAGGCCGTCAGCCAGTCGCAGGCCGCACCGCGCGGGCTGTTGCGCGTCAATGCCCCGATGTCGTTCGGCACGATGCGGCTCGGGCCGGTCGTGGCCGACTTCATGGTCCGCTTTCCCGAGCTGCAGTTGCAGATCGTGTTGAGCGACGACCTGCTCGATCCGGTGCAGGACGGCTTCGACGTGACATTGCGGATCGCCGAGCTGGAATCGTCGAGCCTGGTGGCGCGCCGGATCACGCCGGTGGACCGGGTTATCTGCGCCGCGCCCGCTTATCTGGCCCGGCATGGCACGCCCGAGAGTCCGGAAGAGCTGCGCCGCCATTCCTCCCTGACCTACGGCTTTCTGCTGACCGGCAACCAATGGAAGCTCACCGGCCGGGACGGCAATCACTGGATCCAGCCGGCCTGGAGCCTGTGCGTCAACAACGCCGAGGTGCTGCGCGACGTCGCCATCAAGGGGCAGGGGATTGCGCTGATCCCGCGCTTCATCGCCGCGGATGCGCTCGCCAGCGGCGCGCTCACCGCAATCCTCTCCGACTACACCGCGCCCCCATTGGCGCTCTACGCCATCTATCCGCCGACGCGGCACCTCTCGGTGAAGGTACGATTGTTCATCGACTTTCTGGTCGAGCGCTTCGGCAAGGGGTCGGGTTGACCAGTCAGTGGGCCCCGGGTGAGGCGCAAATCGCCTCGAACCTTTAACCGCGCGCTGATAGTGTCGACGGGTCAGGAGAAAGGACGGACGTATGGGGCGGTTGAGTACGCATATTCTGGATACGGTCAGGGGCAAGCCGGCCGTCGATGTCGCGATTGATCTCGACATGCTCCAGCCGGACGGCTCCTGGCACCGGATCAAGCAGGTCCTGACCAACGCCGATGGACGCACCGACCAGCCGCTGCTGGCAGGCGACGAGTTTACCACCGGCACCTACATGCTCACGTTCCATATGGGCGCATACTTCAAGGCCCACGGCCTCGCCTCCGGCGATCCGCTGTTCCTCGACCTGATCCCGCTCCGCTTTGCGGTCGCCGATGCCGGCGCGCATTATCACGTGCCGCTGCTCGCGACGCCCTGGAGCTATCAGACCTATCGCGGGAGTTGAGTGAGATGAGCGCTGACGTTTACCCGCGCGACATGGTCGGTTACGGCCGCACGCCGCCGCATCCGCGCTGGCCAGGCGACGCCCGCATCGCCGTGCAGTTCGTGATCAACTACGAGGAAGGTGGCGAGAACAACATCCTCCACGGCGACACGGCCTCCGAAGCGTTCCTGTCCGAGATCGTCGGCGCGCAGCCCTGGTGGGGCCAGCGCCACATGAACATGGAATCGATCTACGAGTTCGGCTCGCGGGCCGGCTTCTGGCGGCTGTGGCGGATGTTCACCGCACGCAAGCTGCCGGTGACGGTGTTCGCCATCGCCACCGCAATGGCTCGCAACCCGGATGCTGTGGCCGCCATGAAGGAGGCGGGTTGGGAGATCGCCTCTCACGGCCTGAAATGGATCGACTATCGCGACTTCTCCGAGGCCGACGAGCGTGCCCATATCGAGCAGGCAGTCCGTATCCACACCGAGCTGACCGGCGAACGGCCGCTCGGCTTCTACCAGGGTCGCACCTCGGCGCACACGCTCGACATCGTCCTCAACGAGCAGGGCTTCGTCTACAGCGCCGACTCCTATGCCGACGAGCTGCCGTACTGGATCCAGGGTCCGCACGGTCCGCAGCTGATCGTGCCCTATACGCTCGACGCCAATGACATGCGCTTTGCGACACCGCAGGGCTTCAATGCGGGCGACCAGTTCTTTGCCTATCTGAAGGACAGTTTTGATACGCTCTATGCCGAGGGTGCCGAAAGCCCGAAGATGATGTCGGTCGGGCTGCACTGTCGTCTCGTCGGCCGCCCGGGCCGCGCCGCGGCGCTGGCGCGCTTCCTCGACTACGTCGTGGGTCATGAGAAGGTCTGGGTTGCGACACGTCTCGACATCGCCCGGCATTGGATCCGGACGCATCCGCCGGCCGGTGTCTGGCGTCCGTCACAGATGTCGCGCGTGCTGTTCGTTGAGCGCTATGGCGACATCTTCGAGCATACGCCCGAGATCGCCGACCGTGCCTATTGTGCCGGCCTCAGCGCGTTCGACGATGCAGCGGACGCGTTGCATACGACCTTAATGAACGTCGTCCGCGCCATGAGCCGCGAAGAGAAGCTGAAGCTGATTCGCGCCCATCCCGAGCTCGCCGGCCGCGAGGCGCTGGCTGGCCAGATGACCAGCGACTCCGTGGGCGAGCAGGGCCGGCTCGGCTTCACCTCGCTCTCACGTTCCGAATTCGAGCGCGTCGCCGACATCAACCGCCGCTACCGCGACAAGTTCGACATGCCGCTGATCGTCGCCCTGGCGCTGCACGCCGACCGGGCCTCCGTCATCGCCGAAATGGACCGCCGCATCAGCAACGACCTCGACACCGAGATCGCCAACGCGATCGACCAGATCGGCCACATCACGCGGGCGCGGTTGGCGAAGAAGTTCGATCAGGAGTGAGAGCGAACGGTCTGGTGATCTGGGTCGACGCTGGCTGCCATGAGAGGCGGTGCGCCCAACTCTCCGCGCAAGCCCAGCGAGGTGAGCACCCGCAATGCTGGAGGCTGTTCAAGCTCGATCGGCTAGCACGCGTTCGGTTTGCGCAGCGACATCGAGCAGCAGGCGATCGCGGCCACGCGCTGCGATCAATTGCAGTCCGAACGGCAGACCCTTTGCGTCTCTCCCGCACGGAATCGAGATCGCGGGTACTCCCGCGTGATTGGCGAACGGCGTGAACACCGCATGGCCGCGCGGGCTCGCCGGCCTGCCGCCGATCATCGTCGGACCGAGCTGCGTGAGCGGCCAGGCCACACATGGCACGGTCGGCGCCAGCAGCACATCGACGTCCAGAAAAAACGCGGCGAAGGCGCGCGCGATCCGTGCGCTTGCCTGCAGCGCATGCGCGACATCGGCGCCGCCGAGGCCGAGGCCACGCTCGATCTGCTTGGCGATATCAGGATCGAATTGCGTGGCATCATGGCGAAAGGCGTCACCAAACAGCGCGGCCAGCCCGGCATGCTGCAGCGGCATCACCGCGTCCTCGGCGAGGTCTGGCGGCCAGATGGGATCGGCATCTGCGATCGGCATTCCTCCCGCGCGCAGCCGATCAATCGCTCGCTGCAGACCGCTGCCGACTTCGTCGTCGACCGCGACGTCGAGCCCGAGGCGCGGCGAGAACGCCATGCGCAGCGGCTGTGATGCATCCCCCTTTGGCAGATCGAACGTCGCCGGATCGCGCGGATCGATCCCGGCCATGGCTTCGAAAGCGAGCCTCGCATCCTCGACATGTGCTGCGATGGGCGCCACGACGGAGATGCCCCATCCGGCCTCGGCAAAGCCGGGTCCATAGGGAACGGCGCCATAGGACGGCTTGAAGCCGACCACGCCAACATGCGCGGGCGGCCGCCGGCTCGAGCCGCCCGCATCAGTGCCGATCGCCAGCGGCACGAGACCTGCGGCCACCGCCACGGCAGGTCCGCCGGACGATCCGCCGGGCGTGAGATCCGGGTTATGCGGATGCCGCGTCGGCCCATACAGCAGCGACGTGGTGACGCCCTTGCAGGCGAACTCCGAGGTCGCGCCGATGCCCACGATCACCGCGCCGGCGTGGCGCAGGCGCGCGACCGCGATCGCATCCTCGGGCGCCTTGAACCCCGCGAACAGCTTGGAGCCTTGGGTGATGCGCCAGCCGCCAACCCAGATATTGTCCTTGATCACCACCGGCACACCAGCGAGCGGCAGCGCCTCACCCGCTGCCACGCGGGCATCGACGGCGTCGGCCTCCGCGCGCGTTCGCTCCGGATCGATCGTCACGACGGCGTTGAGCGCGCGCGCCGCATCGATGCGCGTCAGCGCCCGCTCGGCCATTTCCCGTGCCGATCTCTGCCTTGCCAGGACGGTCCCTGCGATCTCATCAGCGCGCATCAAAACGCTCCATCAGGAGAACGGCCGCTCCGGCGGCCGCCATCAGTCCAAGGGCGACGAAGCTGCCGCCCAGCCCGACACGGGGAGTGAGCAGCGCGACCAGCAGTGGCGCGGCGACGAGGCCGAGAAACGAAGCCGTGAGCACCGCGCCGGTGGCTTCCGCAACACGTCCGGGCTTGGCCAGATTGGCGATCTCGGCGATGAACACGCCGTTCCAGCCACTCGCCGTCAGCCCGAACGCGAAGGTGAGAAAAATGAGGATCGGACGGGTCATCAGCGGACCCCATAGGCCTATCAGGAGCGCGCAGATCGCCATTCCCGCGCCGGCCATCACCAACACGGCGCGCGCGGAGCGCAGCCGCGTCGCTACCGCGCCCCAGCCGAGCCGGCCAACGAGGCCCGCGCCTTGCGCCGTTGCCAGCACCCAGCCCGCCTCGACGTGACCGAGCGCGAGCTCCGACGTGCCGAAGCTCACGAAGCAGGTGTTGAGGATCACCTGCATGCCGCTGAACGGGATCGAGGCAAGCGCAAGCGCCGCCATGCGGCGGTCGGCGCTGATCAGCTGCAGCCGGTCGGCAAGCCCGAGGCGCGGCATGTCCGGAGGCGCGATGGCATAGGTCGGGCGGAGCCGCTCGAAGCTCGCGAAGGCGACGGCGGCGCATACGATCACTGTCGCATAGGCCGAGCTCGGCGCCAGCATGACGGCGATCGGCGGCAGCAGCAGCGAGCCGACCACAGCTCCGATCTGGCTGCCGGTCTGCCGGATCGAGAACACCATCGCGCGCTTGTCGGCAGGCACCAGACGGCCGAGCAGTGCGGAGCTTGCGGGGGTCTCCGGTCCGACCGCGAGCCCCAGCGTCAGCCCGGCGGCAAGCAGCGCCCAGCCCGTTTCGACCAGCGCCAGCGACATGCCGGCGCAGACCGCTCCTGCGCACAGCGCGGCCACGCGCAGCGAGCCGACCTTCTGCACCAGAGTGCCGCCCCAGAATGAGGACGCCAGGCTGATGCCGAAGGCCGCGGTCGAAAACAGCGACAATTGCTCGATGCTCAAGCCGGCGCGTGGCGCCACGATCCCCGGCGCGAATAGCGCCAGCGACACCAGCGCCTGCAGCGCCGTCATCGCAGCGACGGCAGGCCACAGCGGCGGCGCTGGCGCCGATGCGTCTTTCGCGTCTATCATGCCGCGGCAACCTGAAGGCGGAGAGCGGAATGGCCGGTGGGATCTCGGTTCATGCAGTCGATGTCGCGAACGGACGTCCGGCCTTGGGACTGCGCGTGGCCATCTGGCGTGTCGCCCCCGACCGCACCTTGCTCGCCGAGGGCCTGCTCGGCGCCGACGGGACGTTGCAGGCGCCGGTCGTCAAGGGCGATGGGGTCACCGCCGGCGAGTATGAGGTGCTGTTTCATATCGGCGAGTTCTTCGGAGCAGAGGCGCGAACGAAATTCCTGACCACAGTGCCGTTTCGCTTCGCCATCGACAAGGTCGAGGAGCATTTTCACCTGCCGCTGAAATTCACGCCCTGGGGCTATTCGATCTTCCGCGGGGCTTAGGATTCGTCTCAGGCAAAGGTGGCAATCAGTTTCTCGTCGTAGCCGGGCTTGTCCCGGGCATCCACGCTGATCCGCGATTGCCGGTCGACGTGGATGGCCGGGACAAGCCCGGCCATGACCGCGCTGCCAGAGGGAGACGAACTAGCGCCGTAAGGCCTGAGCGGTCCTCAACCCGTCAGCCGCTTCGACAGTCCCGTCGTGCGCTCCATGATCGCCATCAGCGCGACGGTTGCGATGATCAGCACGCTCGACAGCGCGGCGATGGTGACGTCGAGCTTGCCTTCGAGGTCCTGCCACATCCGGATCGGCAGCATGTCGGTGGCGGCGTCGCGCAGGAACAGCGACACCGGGACGTTGTCGAACGACGACATGAAAGCGATGAAGGCGCCGGAGATGATGCCGGGGCGGATCAGCGGCAGCACGATGCGGCGGAACGTATAGAGCCTGGACGCGCCGAGGATCGCCGAGCTTTCCAGCAGGGTAGGCTCGAGCTGCGCCAGTGCGGCCACCGTGTTGCGGACCACGTAGGGCACGCAGACGATGGTGTGGCCGATCACCAGCGTCAGCAGCGACACCGGCAGGCCGATCAGCGAGAAGAACATCAGTGCCGCCAGACCGAAGGCGAGCGCGGGCAGCACCAGCGGCGACATGAACAGCGAGTCCAGAAGCTTCGCCGTCAGCGTCTTGGAGCGCGAGATCGCCAGCGCCGCGGCGACGCCGAGCACGATCGACAACCCGGTCGACCACAGCGCGACAAAGACGCTGTTACGCGCGGCGAATTGCAGCTGCCAGGCATTCCACAATTCGACGTACCAGCGTGTCGAATAGCCGGGCGGCGGGAATTTCAGCGAGAAGCCCGACGTGAACGAGACGATCAGGACGACCAGCGACGGCGAGACGATCAGGATCAGCGCCAGCACCGCAATCACCGTCATCACGATCTGGAAGCTGAGCGCCTCCCAGTTGCGCTGCCGCTTGCTCATCGCGCATCTCCATAGCCGCGGGCGCGCCGGCCGAGCGTCGAGAACAGCGCGACGATCGCGAGCACTGCGAACAGGAAGATGATCGAGATCGCCGCCGCGAACGGCCAGTTCTGCAAGGTCGAGGCTTGCTGGTAGAGGTACATCGGCATGAACAGCATCTGCCCGCCGCCGACCAGCGACTGGGTGATAAAGGCGGTGATCGCCGCGGCGTAAGTGAGGGTGCAGCCGGCAATGATGCCGGGCATCGACAGCGGCAGCATGACCTTGACGAAGGTCCGCCAGCTGCCGGCGCCAAGCGAGGCCGAGGCGTCGGAGAGATTCGGATCGATGCGCCCGATCGCGGTGATCAAAGGCAGCACCATCAGGGGCATCTGCACCTGCGCCAGCGCCGCGATCAGTCCGCCCTGGGTGTAGATCATGCGCAGCGGCGTGCCGATCAGGCTGAGCGACTGCAAGACGGAGTTGATGATGCCCTGCCGGCCCAGGATGACGATCCAGGCGAAGGTGCGGACCACAACGCTGGTGAGCAGCGGCAGCAGCACGATCATGATGATCAGGGTCTGCACGCGGCTGCCGGAGCGCTGGTACAGCCACGCAATGGGATAGCCGAGCACGAGACAGGCGAGCGTCACCTCGGCGCCGAGCAGCAGCGTCGAGCCGAGCACGGCGAGGCTGAAGGGGTCGGTCAGGAACTTGATGTACTGGCCGAGCCCCCACACCGTCGCCGCGGTGTCGTTGTGCAGCGACAGATAGAGCAGTTGCGCCAGCGGCAGCACGAAGAAGATCGCGAACACCAGGCCCAAGGGCAGTGCAAGCCCCAGGCTGAAGCTGGTCACGTCTCCAGGCGCCGTCATCCGTGCTGTCGTGGCGCTCTTCATCGCGTCAGATCTTGATGTCGCGGTTGAACTTCTCGATCCACGACGCGCGCTGCTCGTTGATCTTCTTCCAGTCCTGGAACACGAACTTCTTCTTCAGCTCCGCGGTGTCCTTTGCCAGCACCTTGGCGATCTCGCCGGACATCGCGACCTTGGTGTTTGTCGGCACGATCAGATAGGGCGAGTTCATCAGGGTCGTCTGTACCTCCGGCGAGAGCGCCGCCTCGATCAGCTTGAAGGCGAGCTCCTTGTTCGGCGAGTTCTTGACGATGTGGATCGTGGTCTTGAACGCGATCGCGCCTTCCTTCGGCGCCACGAACTCCACCGGCACGCCGCGGGCTTTGAGGATCTGGATGGCGTTGAAATTGCCGGGCGAGATGTCGATCTGGCCCTGCTGGAACAGGGTCGCCAGCGCGCCGGGATTGGCGGCGACGGCAGCCAGGTTCGGCTTCAGTTCCTCGAGCGCCTTGAAGCCTTCGTCGACATTGGCTTCGGAGCCGCCACGCATGCGCGCAATCTCGACCAGCCAGCCGGTGCCCAAGGTGGAGTTGAGGTTGGTGATGCCGACCTTGCCCTTGAACTCGGGCTTCCACAGATCCGCCCACGAGGTCGGTGGCGTCTTCACGGTCTCCGGATTGTAGGTCAGGCCGACGACCTGGAAGAACGGCGCCGGGCCCATCGCGTCCTGCGCCTCTGGAATCAGGTCCTTGAAATAGGTGCTCTTGTCGGCCGGGTAGGCATCGACCAGATCCTGCCCGATCGCGACCAGCGCCGGACCCGGATCGTGCAGCATCACGTCGATCGGCGGATTGGCCTTGGCGGCGTTGACCTTGGCGATCTGGTCGACCGACAGCATCGGGTCGAGCACGATGGGCGCATCGCCATTGGCCTTGCGGAAGGCGGGCACCAGCACCGCCTTGTGCGCTTCCTCCCAACTGCCGGTGAAGGTCGCAAACACTAGCGGCCGTGCCTGTGCGAGGCTCAGGCCCGGGAAGGCGTGCATGGCCCCCAGCGTCAGGGCGCTGGTCAGGAGCCGGCGGCGATCAAGCATCATGTTTCACTCCGATGTGTTGGTTGTTCATTGCGGGAAGACAGTGGCGAGTCCGGGCGCGAGCGGCGCGATGCGCACCGCGCTACCAGCCTCGCGCAACGGCGTGCCGCCGGTGCGGGCCTGCGAGATCTTGATGCTCGATCCATCCTTGGCCTTGATCTCGTGGACTACGGTGGCGCCGAGCGGCAGCGCCATGCCGATCTCGCCGGAAAAGCCCGAAGCGTCATCGACGAAGGTGAGGTGCTCGGGACGCAGGCAGACGATGACCTTGGCGGAGGCAGCGACCGGCTTCGGCGCGCGGGCGATGATCTCGCCGCCGGCCTCCAGGGCCACCTTGACCTCACCCGCGTCGGTAGCAACCACGGTACCTTTCAGCTTGTTGGCTGTGCCGACGAAGGTGTTCACGAACAGCGTCTGCGGCTCGTCGTAGATCTCGCTCGGCGTGCCGAACTGCTCGAGATGACCGTGGCTGAGCACCGCGACGCGGTCGGCCATCGATAACGCTTCTTCCTGGTCATGGGTCACGATCAGGGTCGTGGTTCCGGCCATGCGCTGCAGCCGCTTGACCTCGATTTGCATGTCGAGCCGCAGGTTCTTGTCCAGCGCCGCGAACGGCTCATCGAGCAGCAGGATCGACGGCTTGATCGCGAGCGCGCGCGCCAGCGCCACGCGCTGCTGCTGGCCGCCGGACAATTGCCGCGGCAGCCGTTCGCCGAACGGCCCGAGCTGCACCATGTCGAGCAGCCGCTGCGCTTCCTTGGCGCGCGTGGCCTTGTCGACGCCGCGCGCGGCGAGGCCGTAGCCGACATTCTCGGAGATCGAGAGATGTGGAAACAGCGCGTAGTTCTGGAACACGATGCCGACCGCGCGCCTGTTGGGCGGCAACGCGTCGACGACGTCATTGCCGATGATGACGCGCCCCTCGCTCTGGCCGATGAAGCCGGCGATGACGCGCAAGAGCGTGGTCTTGCCGCAGCCGGACGGGCCTAGCAGGGCGATGATCTCGCCGCCCTTCACATCGAGATTGATGTCGGAGACGGCCATCGTGCCGCTGGCGAAGCGGTGCGTGATCCGATCGAGAACGAGCGACTTGGCTTCCGATACGCTGGCCATGGGCTTCCTGCTCTGTTCGTTTGAAAAAAAGCAAGAACCGTGCCGCCTTTTCAGGCAGTAGCCGCCATTTGTGTACAAGCGAGCGCGTGGACGGTATGCCAGTGTGTCGAACGTTGCTCTAACTACGTTTGGCGAGTTTTGCTGTTGCCCTCTCGATCCTGAGATCTGAACTACACGTCGCGATGCTCGAGCCTCGCCGCCAGGGCCTCCGGCAATCCCGTCGTCGGCTTCGCCGCGGGCCGCCGGAACGTCCCGGCCGTCGCCCTGCGCAGCTTCAGCGCCAGCAGCGCCTCGGCCTGTTTCACGGCGGCAATGACCTGATCGACGACCGGCACGGGAATGCGATGCGCGACGCGCGCGGCGAGGCCCGACAGCGGCGCGCCGGCGAAGATCAGCACGTCGGCCTCGTTCTCCTCGACCGCGCGCAGCGCCAGCTCGACCAGCAGTTCCTCCTTTTCGTGCTGCACGTCGGAGATCTGCTTGAAGCTTCCGTCGAGCATGCGGATGCCGGCGCAGCGCTCCAACAGCCCATGCATGCGCACGCACTCTTCATACCAGGGACCGAGCGCCTGCGCGAAGGTGATGATGGCAAAGCGACGCCCGACCATGCAGGCCGTGAGCATCGCGGCTTCGGCAAGGCCGATCACCGGCACGTCGAACAATTCGCGCGCCGCGAACAGGCCGGGATCGCCGAACGCGGCGATGATCGCGGCATCGAATGTGCCGTTGCGCTCCGCCAGCATCTCCAGCGCCACCGCGCCGCCGATCTGCGCCTCGGCGCGGGTGGCGATATAGGGCACCCCGCGCGGCGCGGTGCAGGGGATCAGCGTCGTGCCGGGCGCGGCAGCGTCGCGGCCGACCTGCAGCATCAGGTCGGTGATGTCGGAGCGGATGTTCGGATTGAGCAGCAGGATGTTCATGGCGCCTCGCGGGGGGACGCTCGAGCTTGCCCGAGGCAGCGCGCGTCTGTCCACATCGGAGCTGGTCACGCGGCGCCCGGCATTCCGCCGAGCATGATGGCGACGAAGGTCACGAGCATCGCGGCCATCGCGCCGACGCTCAACATGCGCCGGAGTTTCAGAAACCAGGACCGACCGTCGTCGCCGCTGAAACAAAACTCGTCGACGATCAGGGCTGCCAGCAGCGCCGCTGTCAGGAGCACCAGCGCAGGCCTGGCCGGCAGCAGCAGCGCCGCCCAACCGAGCAGCGCCGGCGTGACGCCCCAGGCCATGCGCCACCAATCGGCCAGGGCCGGCGTCTGCACCGCGAGTCCCCAATGGACCGCGCCGAGGAAGCTGAGGATGACTGCGCCATAGGCGATCTGGGCCTGCAGCGCGATCAGCCGCGCCGGCTCCTGGCCGGTGCTCACCAGCAGCGCAAGACCGACGAACGGGATCAGCCCGCCCAGTCCAAGGATCCGCATGGATGTGGGAATGCCGCTGAGCATGCGTGCCATCTCCGTCAGGTCTCGGGTCGGGCCGAAGGCGCGCTCGCCGTCCGCCGCTCGGACCGGCAGCGGTCCGAGCAGAATTTCACAACGTCCCAGTCGCGCGCCCATTTGCGCCGCCACGCGAAGGGGCGGCCGCAGGCGGCGCAGATCTTGGTCGGGAGGTCGGACTTGCGGCGCATCTTCGGCATGTTCGGTTCACCACGGCACTGGCGTGCCGCGCCAGTCGAAGAAGCCGCCGGAGTCCTTTGCCGCGAGCCGATCGATGACGCCGAGCAGATGACGCGCGGCCTCGGCCGGGGCGATGCCTGAGGCCGAGGCGAACGGCGCAGAGAGCCGCGTCGCCACCGTCCCCGGATGCAGCGCGACGCAGATGGCCTCGGGCGCGCGGCGGGCAAGCTCGATGGCCGCGCAATGCACCAGCTGGTTCAATGCCGCCTTCGAGGCACGATAGCCGTACCAGCCGCCAAGCCGGTTGTCGCCGATCGAACCGACCCGCGCCGACAGCGCCGCGAGCATCGCCTTTCCCGTGCGCGGCAGTTGCGGCAGCAGGTGCTTCATCACCAGCGCGGGCCCCGTTGCATTGACGGCAAAGGCCCGGGCGAGACGGCCTGCATCGAGTTCGCGCCAGCTCTTCTCGGGCAGCATCTCGCCCTCATGCAACCTGCCGGTGGCGATGATCACGAGGCGGATCTCACCGGCTCCCGCAACCTGTTCGGCGGCGCGCGCAAGGCTGTCTTCATCGGCGAGATCGAAAGCAGGGGACGTATTGCGGCTGAAGCCGAGGACGGTATCGAACTGGCCGCTGTCGGTGAGCGCCGCGCTGAGCGCCGAGCCGATCCCGCCGCTGGCCCCGAACACCGCGGCGACGCCGCCGCGCGGGAAGGAGTCCAGCCGGACGGTATGACGAGGCCGAGGCGCCGTGGCCTCCGAAGCGGCGTCACGCGTCTGGTTGGCGATCAGCTGCTCCGTCACGTCCATCCTCGTCCGAGCCGCGCAGCCGATATGATGGCTGCTTGTCGTGTTAACGACGTTGCCCCGTGCTCGGATCATTGCGCTAGGCTGGGCGGAGGCGCTCCGGTTCTGGCGCCCGGAACCGGCCTGCCGGGGATGACTCGTCGCGATCACGATCGGGGGATCGTTCACCGCGCCGCAACGAGTTGCGTCCAAGTTGGCGATGCAAACCGAATGAGCGGTCATGACACCAGAGAGCTCCGCCCTCGCTGTGCGAGGGTTAACCAAATGTTTCGATCGGCCGGCCGTCGACGGGCTCGACCTCGTCGTGCGCGCCGGCGAGTTCTATGCGCTGGTCGGCCCCAACGGGGCCGGCAAGACGACGACCTTGCGCATGGTCGCCGGACTGCTTCGGCCGGATGCCGGCGAGATCGCGATCTTCGGCATCGACGCGCTGCGCGATCCCATTGCCGCCAAGCAGGTGATGGCGTGGGTGTCGGATGAGCCGATGATCTACGACAAGCTTACGCCCCTCGAATATCTGGAATTCGTCGCCGGCCTTTGGGGCGTCGATCCCGCGAGCTCGGGCGACACGGCGCGTGAGCTCCTGGTCTCGCTCGGGCTCGAGCCGCACCTGCACGAGCGCTGCGAAGGTTTTTCCAAGGGCATGCGGCAGAAGGTAGCGCTCGCCGGCGCGCTGGTTCACGACCCGCAACTGATCATCCTCGACGAGCCGCTCACCGGCCTCGATGCGGTCTCCGCGCGTCACGTCAAGGGTCTCCTCGCCGAGCGCGTCCGCCGCGGCGGCACGGTGATCATGACGACGCACATCCTCGAAGTCGCCGAGCGCATGGCGGACCGCATTGGCGTCATCGCCGCCGGGCGGATCGTCGCCGAGGGCACGCTCGCCGAGCTGCGCCAGCAGAATGGCCGCACCGACACCAGCCTCGAAGAGCTGTTCATCGCCCTCGTCGATGTCGAGTCCGCGGCATGACGCGGGCGGCAACGCTGGCCTGGTTCGCCCGGCACGAGATCAGGCTCGCCTGGCGGGAATGGCTCGGCATGATCACGGCCGGCCGGCGGCGCCGCACCCGCGCGGCGATCATCGGGCTCGTGCTGTTCGGCGCCATCATGCATTTGCCGGCCTGGGCCGTGGTCGGCCGCTATGCCGACCTGCAGCCGCCGCTCGACAAGACCGAGCTGATCGTGATCACCGCGACCATCATGCTGTCCTGGGCCTTGATGCTGTCGCAGGCCATCGAGTCGGTCACGCGGGTGTTCTACGCCCGCGCCGATCTCGATCTCATCATGTCCTCGCCGGTCCGGCTCGCCGAGATCTTCTCGGTGCGCATTGCCGCGATCGCGCTCTCCGTGACCAGCATGGCGCTGCTGCTGGCGACGCCGTTCGTCGACGTGCTGCTGATCGAAGGCGGCGTCCGCTGGCTTGCTGCCTTCGTGGTCGTGGCAGCCGTGGGGCTGACGGCTGCGGCGCTGGCGATCGCAATCACCATCGTGCTGTTCCGCCTGATCGGTCCGGCGCGCACGCGGCTGGTGGCGCAGATCCTGGCCGCCGTGATCGGTGCCGGCTTCGTCATCATGCTGCAGATCGCCGCGATCGTGTCCTATGGCACGCTGTCGCGGTTTGCCGTCCTCACCTCCGATGCCGCCGCCGCAATCGCCCCCGATCCTGACAGCCTCGTCTGGCTGCCGGCCCGTGCGGCGCTCGGCGACCCGCAGGCCTTGCTGATCCTGCTTGCGGCCGGGCTGCTGCTGCTCGGGGTCGTCATGATGGTGTTCTCGCCGCGTTTCGCCGACACCGCGATCAGCGCCGCCGCGCAAGGCGTCTCCAGCCGCGCCGGCGCGCAGATCCGCAGCTTCCGCGGCGGCTCCCGGCAGCAGGCGCTCCGGCGCAAGGAGCTCATGCTGCTGCGGCGCGATCCCTGGCTGATCTCGCAGACGCTGATGCAGCTGCTGTATCTCGTGCCGCCGGCCCTGCTGTTGTGGCGCAGCTATTCCGACAGCTCGCAAGCGGTGATCCTGATCACGCCGGTCTTCGTCATGGCGGCGGGCCAGCTCGCCGGCGGTCTGGCCTGGCTCACGATCTCCGGCGAGGATGCGCCTGAACTCGTGGCGACGGCCCCGCTGCCGGCGGCGCGCATCGTGCGTGCAAAGATTGAGGTCGTGCTGATGACCATCGCGGTGATTTTCGCGCCCCTGGTGGTCGCGCTCGCCTGGGTCGCGCCATGGCAGGCGCTGGTGACAGCAGCGGCGGTGCTGATCGCGACGATCTCCTCGACGGCGATCCAGCTGTGGTTCCGCATCCAGGCGCGGCGCAGCCAGTTCCGGCGCCGGCAGACCTCGTCGCGGCTCGCGACGTTCGCTGAAGCCTTCTCCTCGATCGGCTGGGCGGCGACCGCGGCGCTCGCGATCGCGCTGCCGGAAGCCGCAGTGATCTGTGGTCTGATCACCGCGGGTTTGTTGTTCGCGGCCTGGAAGCTCAGTCCGGCGAGGTCCTGATCGCGTCAGCGCAGCACCTCCATGACGGCGGCGGCGAACGCCTCCGGCTCCTCCTGCGGCAAATTGTGGCCGGCGCGCGGGATCACGCGATGCGCGACCCGGTTGCTGAATTTCGCCGCATGCGCGCGGCCGTCGGTCGCCGGGATCACGCCGTCACTGTCGCCGTCGAGCGTGATCGTCGGCACGGAGATGACAGGCTGCGCCGCCAGCCGCCGCTCGAGCTCCTGATAGCGCGGGTCGCCTTCGGCGAGGCCATATCGATGGCGATAGCTGTTGATCACGACGTCGACGTGATCGGGATTGTCGAACGCCGCGGCGGAGCGGGCGAAGGTCGCATCGTCGAAGCGCCAGTGCGGCGACCATTGCTGCCATAGCAGCCGGGCGATCTCGCCGCGGTGTGCCGCAAGCCCGGCACGGCCGCGCTCGGTCTGGAAGTACCATTGGTACCAGAAGGCGAACTCCTGCGGCACCGGCGCGGGCTTGAGCGCCTTGGCGATGTCCTGGATCAGATAGCCGTTGACGGAGACGAGCCCGGCGCAGCGCTCCGGCCACAGAGCCGCGCCGATGCACGCGCCGCGCCCGCCCCAGTCATAGCCGGCGAACACCGCGCGCTCGATATCGAGCGCGTCCATCAGGGCGATCAAATCGGCGCCGATGGCGGCCTGCTGGCCGGAGCGCGGCGTCGACGGATCGCGGAAGCGGGTCGGCCCATAGCCGCGCACATAGGGCACGATGACCCGGCAGCCCTGCGCCGCAAGGCGCGGCGCGACGTCGATATAGGAGTGGATGTCGTAGGGATAGCCGTGCAGCAGGATCACGACCGGACCGTCCGAAGGTCCGCTCTCTACATAAGCGATGCTCAAGACGCCGGCATCGACCGCCTTGATTGGTTGCATCATGTGCGTCTGCGACGATCCGCCCCGATCACTCATGCCTTCCTCCCGTGTTGCCGAGCCTGCCGAGATCGGCGGCCTTTGCGAGGAGGATAGTTCTGATCGGAAATCCTCGCTACACTCGCACGCGCTGTTGAAGGGGAACCGCCATGCTTCGCCCGCTGCTCTCGCTGCTCGCCGTCCTGGTTTCGTTTGGCTCGCCAGCGCTGGCGCAATCCGGGCCGCGCACCAGCGAGTGCCTGGCGATGGCCGGCGAGACGCCGCGCGCGATGCCGGTCAGCCTGCGCCGCACGGCGGCGGCCGGCAACGAGGTGACGATCACCTATGCCGGCCATTCGACCTACTTCATCGACACGCCGATGGGCATCCGGATCGCCACCGACTACAGCGGCGCCTATCAGGTCGGGCGGCTGCCCGATGTCATCACGATGAACCGGGCGCATTCGACGCACTACACGCTGGCGCCCGACCCGCGCATTCCGCACGTGCTGCGCGGCTGGGGCGAAGACGGCAAGCCGGCGCAGATCTTCGAGCGCGTCGGCGACGTGCTGATCCGCAACATCACCACCGACATCCGCCGCTATTTCAGCGACTCGCTCGGCGGAGACATGATCAAGGACGGCAACTCGATCTTCATCTTCGAGGTCGCGGGCCTCTGCATCGGCCATCTCGGCCATCTGCACGTCAAGCTCGACGAGACGCATTTCGCCGCGATCGGCCGGCTCGACGTGGTGATGGTGCCGATCGACGGCACCTACACGATGTCGCTCGATGGCATCTCCGAGATCACCAAGCGGCTGCGTGCCTCGGTGGTGCTGCCGATGCACCGCTTCGCGACGCCGCTCGACGAGTTCATGCGCAAGATCGGCCAGCAGTTCGAGATCGACCGCCGCACCGAGCGGTCCTTGAAGATGTCGCGCGAGCTGCTGCCGTCGAGTCCGACCGTGATCATTCTCGACGGCGTGTAGCTCTATGCGCCGGCCAGGCTGGCTCCGCGGCGGCCGTCGGGCGTGACGAACATGCGCTTGAGCTTGTTGATCACGCGCACCGCGAGGCCAAGCACGTAAGGCTGCGTCTTCAGGCAGAAGGCGAGCTTCTTGACGTGGCCCTCGACGGCCCATTTGGCATGCGCGCCGTCGCGGAAGAAGATCACGTCGCCCGGCCCATAACGCTTTGCCGGGAGCCCGTCGCTCTCCAGAACGATCGCGCCCTCGAGGATCAGGATCGTCTCGTCGAAATCGTAGTACCAGTTGAACTTGCCCTCGGTGCAGCGCCAGACGATGGTCGAGCCGAGGCCGTCGCTGCTGCGGGCGATGGTGCAGGAGGTCGCAGTCGGATTGCCCTCGATGATCCACGACGGCTCGATCGGGGCCGGCGCCAGGTCGACGGCGAGGTTGGCGGTTTCGATCAAGGACGGCGACATCATGGACCTCAAATGCATCGGATTGAAATGACCGGACGGGTGCCGGCATGAGCCTGCAACCGTAGCCGGACGGGCCTGACCGGCGCTTTCCCCGATCGTTAAAATTTGAACTGATCGCCGCGACCCGCCGTCGCATCACAACCACGCCAGCGCTATAAACATCACGCAAGCGCCGCAATTTGTTCGCGGCCTCGCCAAACCTTCTGATCTACTGTTTGCTTGCACTGCAAGATGCGGCCATGCGTCCCGTGGGACGCCCGGCCAGTCCTGCATCGTGCCGTCACCATTAAAGATTTTCCGCCGTCGCAGAGATAAGGATTTCCCAGGATGCGCCGACTGAGCCTCGCCATCGCCCTCACGCTGTCCGCCGCCACCTTTGCAACCACCTCGGTGGTCATGGCCGGCGAAACGCCCGCGCCCGACAATGCCAAGGCCTACTTCATCAACCTCAAGGACGGCGACACCGTCTCCTCGCCGGTCCTGATCCGCTTCGGCCTGTCCGGCATGGGCGTCGCCCCGTCCGGCACCGAGGCGCCGAACACCGGCCACCATCATCTGCTGATCGACGCGCCCGCGCTCGAAGGCGACGCGCTCAACGAGGCCATCCCGGTCGATGCCGGCCACGTGCATTTCGGCAAGGGCCAGACCGAAGCCTCGGTGACGCTGACGCCGGGCAAGCACACGCTGCAACTCGTGCTCGGCGATTGGAGCCACATCCCGCACAACAAGCCGGTGATGTCCGAGCGGATCACGATTACGGTCGAGCCGGCCACCCAGGCGAAGTCGCCATAAGTCGGAAGCACTGCGGCGAACCCCGCCACGGGACATTGCAATGACAAGAGGGCCGGAGCAGATCGTGCTCCGGCCCTTCATGTTTCAGGCCCACTCGCCGTTGCGGAACACCGGCACGCGGCGGCCGTCCTCGTGCAGGCCGTCGATGTTGGTCTCCGCCGCGCCGATCATCCAGTCGATGTGGATCAGGCTCTGGTTGCCGCCTTGGGCGGCGATCTGCTGCGGCGACAGCGAGGTGCCGTTGACGAAGCACTTCGAGTAGCATTGGCCGAGCGCGATATGCGAGGCGGCGTTCTCGTCGAACAGCGTGTTGTAGAACAACAGCCCGCTCTTGGAGATCGGCGAGGAGTGCGGCACCAGCGCCACCTCTCCGAGGCGGCGCGCGCCCTCGTCGGTGTCGAGCACCTTGTTCAGCACCTCCTCGCCCTTCGAGGCCTTGGCCTCGACGATGCGGCCCTCTTCGAACTTGACCTGGATGTTGTCGATCAGCGTGCCCTGATAGGACAGCGGCTTCGAGCTTCTGACGTGCCCGGACACGCGACGGCAATGCGGCGTCGTGAACACCTCCTCGGTCGGGATGTTGGCGTTGCAGACGATGCCGTTCTTGGCGGTCGAGGCGCCGCCTTCCCATTCGTGGCCGTCGGCGAGGCCGATCGTCAGGTCCATGCCGGGGCCGGTATAATGCAGCGCGCTGAAGCGCTGGCCGTTGAGCCACTCGGTGCGCTCGCGCAGCACGGCATTGTGTTTCGCCCAGGCCGATACCGCGTCCTCGCGATCGACGCGCGACGCCGCGAAGATGGCATCGGCGAGCTTGGCCACCGCGACCTCCTCGGGGACGTCAGGGAAGACCAGCTTCGCCCAGGCCGCGCTGGGATAGGCGATGATGTTCCAGTTGGTTTCGAAATTGGTGATCTTCTCGAGCGCCGGCTGATAGGCCTTGGAGTTCGCCTTGCTGGCGCGCGCCACCTTGGCCGGATCCTGGCCGGACAGCAGCATCGGATTGTCGCCGACGATGGCGAGCCGCGCGGTGTTCTCGGAGAACGCCTTGGCCATGCCCTGATACAGCCAGTCGGCGGCGCGGTCGAAGCTCTCGTCGTGGCCGTAGCGATAGCGCGCGAGCGTGAGCTCCTCGTCGGAGAAGAACGAGGTCACGATCCCCGCGCCCGCCTTGTAGGCGTGTTCGGCGACCTTGCGCACCAACGGCAGCGCTACCGACGGCGCCGTCAGCAGCAGATCCTGCCCCGGCTGCAACTGCAGCCCGACCCTCACCGCCACCTCGGCGAGACGGTCGAGCTTCACGGGATCGATGGCGGTCTCGAAGCTGCTGAAATGTGCTGTCATCGGCGGTGTCCAGTTCCGTTGCTTGTGGATGCTGAAGAGATAGGCCAATGGATGGGGCGGTCAATGGCGAAGGCGCGGCTACGCTCTCCGCCGTCATCCCGGCGAACGCCGGGATCCATAACCACCGGTGGACAACGCGGCACAAGCTCGTCGCTCCAGCGTGCCTCATCCATCCGCCGCGGAGTATGGGTCCCGGATCGACGCCGCGCCGCGCGTGGCGCGTCACGGCTTGTCCGGGACGACGCCGAGTTTGTCGATATGACGGATCATCTTCATCGCCGCCTTTGCGATTGATACCGCTGTCATCGCCCGCGCAGGCGGGCGATCCAGTATTCCACCGCTCTCTCAACATAATCACAGCGGCCGCGGCGTACTGGATCACCCGCCTGCGCGGGTGATGACACCGAGACTGCCGAGCAGACTGTCCAGACATGACTGATTGATTCTCGCGGCGCCCATTGGCGTCCGAGTGATGGATCGATCTCACCCCCTCCAGAGCGAGGGTGCAGGGAGAGCCGGGCCTCGACTGAGGCCCGTGGCCCGCCTGCGAAAAAGAATGCAGGCGGCAGGTACCACAGGTCCAGCCGGACAAGCCCGGCCCTCCCTGCGCGATGGTTTGAACGGCTGCTTCGCGATCTCCCCGGTGCGCCGGGCGTGTTGGCCACCGTCATCCGCGGGGCGCTTCGCGCACCACCGCAGACTTGACCTCAGCTTCGGGAGGCCAGGACCACGCGACTTGACCGTACGGGCCAGTGTTGTTCGTCGGCGCGATTGTTCACGCTGCAAACCGGCCCGTCCATCGCATCCCGCTCTCCACGCTTCGTGACGACCGCGCAGCGCCCCTCGTCGATGAGGCGGGATAGCTTGAGAAGATCATAGTATTCTGAAAAGACGAAGCGGAAAATTTTTGCTGACAGGTCTGGACAGGCCAAATCAGCTTGAGCCTGCTCCTGTAATCGGGTTTTGCGCGCATGGCGGTTCGCCCGATGCAACAGCCTGAACGCGCGATCCGGATTCTGTCGAATGCACTGTGAGTCGCCCGACGGGCGAGATTTCCCTCCTTGACCGGCAATCTGTCTCGAATGGGCAGATCCACCTCGACGAGCAGATAATCGAACCGGGGGTGCACCGCTGCACTCAGCAGTCGTCCCAGCGAAGGCATGCGTTCGCAGGGACGACAGCGGAGTTTGGAGCTTCGTTCAGCCCCGCACAGATCGTTCTCCGCGTCGTGCTCCGCGAAACGCGGTCATTTTTTCCTCCCGGGCCGCCCCTCGAGCGCTGAATTGGCGAAGGACGTTTCGACAATGAGTCAAGCAGATACGTTAATTCGGAACCGCGTCAGCGGGCAGCGGCGTCCCGCTTTTGCATGGCTCTCGGGCGATTCGGTCACGTTGAGGACACGTTTGCCGGGTGATTGACGCGCGGCAGGGGGATTTCACAGCGTACAGGAGTCCTCCGAATGTACCGCGTTGTTCTTGTCGTCGCCGCATTGCTTGCTCTCTCCGTTCAGGCTGAGGCGCGTCCTCGTCACCACCATCATTCGTCTTATCACCATCACGTCTCCCATCACCGCTACTCCTATCGCCACCACTCCTACATGAACGCGATGGCTTCGATTCCGGAAGGCCGCGTCGTCGAAGGTCGTGTCGTCGGTGGCCGTCCCTCGGGCTGCCCGCACGCGTTCTGCGGCTGCGAGGCGTCGCTCTACACCTTCGGCCGCGTCATTCCCGAGCTCAATCTGGCCGCCAATTGGCGCCGCTTTCCGCGCGCCATGCCGGCTCCGGGCATGGCCGCGGTCCGCTCCGGGCACGTCATGATCCTGCAGCAGCAGGTGGCCGGCAATGTCTGGCTGGTGCATGACGGCAACTCCGGCGGCCATGTCACCCGCGAGCACCCGCGCTCGATCGCCGGCTACACGATCGTGAATCCGCGCGGCGGCTCGATGTTCGGTGCGGCTGCCGGCAGAACGCGCGAAGCCCGTGCATCGCGCTATCAGCGCCTGGCCCGCACGACGCGCTCGGATGGCTGGATGACGACACCGCCGGTGTTCTAGACCCAGCTATATCGGCGTGAGCCGGGCTGCAACGCCAGGCGTTCTTCCGCTTGACTGTCTCCACGTTGTCATGGCCGGGCTTGTCCCGCCTGCGCGGCCAGAGCCGCTTCGGCGCGAAGGCCCGGCCATCCACGTGGTGCGGTACACGAGAACAACGTCGACGATCGGGGCTATTTCTGCGGCTCCGTGGTCGACCACAGCACGGTCGTCGCGTTCTTCTCATAGGCCATGCCCTTGGGGTAGCTGATCAGCTCCATCTGCAGGTCCCAGGGCGTCAGGAAGTACAGAATCGACTGGCCGCCGGCCGGTCCTTCGGTGATCGGGATCGGACCCTGCATGGTGCGCACGCCCTTCGATTTCAGATAGGCGGCGGCCTGGTCGATGTCGTCGACATACAGCGCGATGTGGTGGCCGCCGAAATCACTGTTCTTCGGTTGCGTCTTGGCCTGGTCCGGCGCCTCGTACTGGAACAGCTCGATGTTCGAGCCGTAGCCGCAGCGGACCATGCTGATCTCGTGAATCACGGCGCGTGGATGCACGTTGACGACGTCCTGCATGAACGTGCCCTTGTCGTCTGAGAACGGCCCGAACGACATTGCCTGCTTGCAGCCGATGACATCGGTAAAGAAGGCGATCGCGGCCTTCACGTCGGGCACCGTGATGCCGGTGTGGTCGTGGCCGCGCAGGCCCGGGATGGAGTCGGCGGCGGCGAGGCTGGAGGAGAGGGCGAGGGCGGCGAGCGTGGTGCTGATGCGTGTGGCGATTTTCATTGAAGGACTCCGACCAAGGATTGACATCGAACGATTGAGGTCTCGGGGTTCGAGACGCGCCGCCAAGACGGCCCTCCTCACCATGAAGGTTGAGTTCCGAGTGCGGCGCGCACCGGCCATCGGCAGCGAACTCGCGAGGTGAGCTGAGAGCTGTTGCCACCCCGCGCATTTCACGTCGCTCGGCGACTTCCGCCCCTCACCCTGAGGAGCCCGCCGCAGGCGGGCGTCTCGAAGGGCGAGGCCGCTGTTCCGGCCTCATGGTGCACCTCCTCACCATGAGAGGTGAGATCGAACCCAGCAGCCAGCCTTTCGAAGGACGGAGCACGCGCTTGCGCTGCCATCGTGCTACTATTCTCGCGCGTCACCCCGACGCCAATTGTTTCTCCACCGCCTTGTGATCCTGCGCCAGGCCCGCGGCGAGGCCCTTGGCCATGTCGCCGACATAGATGTCCTCCTCGCCCGCCTCGTAGCCGTCGAGGATCTCCTTGGCGGCGTCGGCCGGAGTCATCTTCGGGATGGGAAGTCCGGCCGTCATCCGGGTATCGACGGCGCCGGGCAGCGCGCCGGCGACGCGCACGCCCTTCGGCGTCAGCTCGCCGCGGAGGCCTTGCGTCAGGCTCAGCGCGGCGGCCTTGGAGGCGCAGTAGGAGCCCATCAGCGGCAGGTTCACGCGCGCCAGGATGGTGAGAATGTTGAGCACCGCGCCGTGGTTCTTGATCAGCACTGGCGCGAAGGCGCGGGTCAGCCGCAGCGGCGCGAGATAGTTGATCGCGATCTCCTCGGTGGCGATGGCGAGATCGGGTGCCAGCAGGAAGGCGGTGTTGTGGTTGACGCCGGCATTGTTGATCAGCAGCGTCGCGTCGGACGCCTGCGCCGCGGCGGCCGCCGCGTCCGCGTCGCTGGTGACGTCGAGCTTCAGCGGCACGATCTTGTCGGTGCGCGCGAGGCCCGAGACATCGCGCGCAGCGGCGTAGATCTTGGCGGCGCCGCGCGCGAGCAGCTCGGCGACGAGGGCGGAGGCGATGGCACCGGTGGCGCCGGTGATGACGACGACGGAGTCCTTGATCGAGGTACTCATGCGGCTGATCCCTGCTGCTGAGGTTGCTGACGGGACGGGGTGTCGTCGAGCCAGCCCGGCTCGACATCGGGAAGCGGAATGGCGGCGAGAAGCTGGCGCGTATAGGCGGCTTGCGGATGCGAGAAGATGCGGCCGACCGGGCCGTGCTCGACCACCTCGCCGCCCTTCAGAATGGCGACATCGTCGCACAGCACGCGGATCACCGAAAGGTCGTGGCTGATGAAGACGACGGTGAGGCCGAGCTTCGCCCTGAGTTCCTTCAGCAGCATCAGGATGTGCGCTTGGGTCGAGACGTCGAGGCCCGACACGATCTCGTCGGCGACGATGAAGTCGGGCTGCAGCGCGAGCGCACGCGCAATGCCGGCGCGCTGGCGCTGGCCGCCGGACAATTCATGCGGATAGCGATCGACGAACGATGTCGGCAGGCCGACGAGATCGAGCAGCGCTGCGGCCTTGTCGCGGCGGTCGCGCCGGCCGTTGATGCGACCATAGATCTCGAGCTGGCGCGTCAAGGTCACCGCGAGCGGCAGCCGCGGATTGAGCGAGGATTGCGGATCCTGGAAGATCATCTGAATACGCGCGCGCAACGGCCGCAGCGCGGCTTCCGAGATATGGCTGATCTCGACACCGTCGAACTGGATGCCGCCCGCGGTGGGCTCCAGCAATCGCACCAGCAGCCGGCCGAGCGTCGTCTTGCCAGAGCCGGACTCGCCGACGAGGCCGAGCACCGCGCCGCGCGGCACGGCGAGATCAACGGACTTGATGACGTCGCGCATCTCGGGCTTGCCGAACAGCGCGCGCGACCGCGCCGGATAGGCGAAGCCGAGCTGGCCGGTGCGCAGCAGGATCTCGCTCATGTCGGCCTCGCTGCGGCGAGCTGATCGAGCCGGTGTGCCTCGGCCCACAGGCTCTCGATCAGCGCCGGCGGCACCGGTTTGAGCGCGTCCGCAGGCCGATCGGCGCGCGGCGTGGCCGCGAGCAGCGCGCGCGTGTAGGCGTGATGCGGTTTCACCAGCACGTCGGCGGTGAGGCCGTCCTCAAGCACGCGGCCGGCATGCAGCACGGTCATGCTGCGGCAGATCTTGGCGACGACGCCGAGATCGTGGGTGACGAACAGGATCGCTGCGCCATGGCGCCGGCGCATCCGCTCGACCAGTTGCAGCACCTGGCGCTGCACGGTGACGTCGAGCGCGGTGGTCGGCTCGTCGGCGATGACCAGTGAGGGGTCGCAGGCGAAGGCCATCGCGATCAGCACGCGCTGGCGCATGCCGCCGGAGAGTTCGTGCGGATAGCAGTCAAGCACGCGCTCGGGATCGCGGATCGCGACTTCGGTGAGCAGTTCGACGGCGCGGCCGCGCGCGGCGCGCTTCGACAGCTTCAGGTGCAGCTGCAGCACCGCCACCATCTGCGTGCTGATGCGTCGGACGGGGTTCAGCGAGGTCATCGGGTCCTGCGGGATCAACGCGATGCGGCGTCCAAGCAGCTCGCGGCGCTGTTTGCCGGGCATCGCCAGGAGATCGCGGCCCTCGAAGCTGACGCGGCCCGCGGTGATCTTCGCTCTCGACGGCAACAGCCCGAAGATGGTGCGGCCGACCATCGACTTGCCGGCGCCGGATTCGCCGACGAGGCCGCGCACCTCGCCGGCCTCGACGCGCAGGGAGACGCCGCGCAGCACATTGGCGGCGCCGATCGCGACGTGAAGGTTGTCGATCTCGAGGATGGCGCTCATCGGCGTTGCACCGGGTCGAGCGCGGCGCGCAGGCCGTCGCCGAACAGGTTGAAGCCGATGACACTGACGATGACGGCCGCGATCGGCAGCGCCATGATCCAGGGCGCCTGATAGACGATCTGGCGGCCCTCGGTGATCATGCCGCCCCAGCTCGCGGTGTCGCCGGTGACGGAGATGCCGACGAAGGACAGGATGACCTCGACCAGGATCGCGATGCCCATCTCGACGGCGAGGAGCGTGACGATCAGCGGGATGAGATTGGGCAGGATCTCCAGCCGCAGCGCCTGCGCGCGGGTGAGACCAAGCACGCGCGCCGCAGCCGCGTAGTCGCGCGCGAGCTGGGCCTGGGTTTCGGCCCGGACGATGCGGGCAAAGCGGGTCCAGTCGACCACGACGATCGCGGCGATGACGGAGGTGAGGCCGGCGCCGATCACGGCGGCGAGCACGATCGACAGCAGCACCGGCGGGAACGCCATCCAGACGTCGATCATCCGCGACACCAGTTGATCGGGCAAGCCGCCGAAGGCGCCGGCGATCAGGCCGAGCACGACGCCGATGAGCGCTGCAAGCAGCGAGGCGATGAGTGCCACCGAGACCGCGGTGCGCGCCGAGTATATCAGCCGCGACAGCACGCAGCGGCCGAGGCTGTCGGTGCCCAGAGGAAATGCGCTCTCGCCGCCGCGGATGAAGGCCGGCGGCAGCTGGGCCGACATCAGATCCTGCTCAGTGGGATCGTGCGGGGCGATGACGGGAGCGGACAGCGCGATCAGCAGCAGCAGCGCGACGATCAGACCACCGATCCACAGCCGCGCGCCGCCGCGCGCGAGCGCGCTGCGCCATCGTGATGGCGATGCGATGATCGGACCGGAGAGAACAAGATCAGCCATTGCGGTCATCCATGGCGCAGTCGCGGATCGAGCAGCGCCACCAGCAGGTCGACGGCGAGGTTGAGGGCGATGAAGAGCACGGCAAAGGTCAGGATCAGCCCCTGGATCAGCGGGAAGTCGCGGTTGATGACGGCATCGATCGCCATGTTGCCGATGCCCTCATAGGAGAAGATGCGCTCGACCAGCACGGTGCCGCCAAGCAGCAGGGTCACCTGCACGCCCGACAGCGCCACGGTCGGGATCAGCGCGTTGGGAAACACCTCGCGCTGCAGGATGGTGGTGCGGGAGAAGCCGCGGGTGTGGGCGATCTGCGCGTAGTCCTGATCCTCCGCCTCGGCGAGCTGCGCCTTCAGAAGACGCGCGACCAGCGCGGCGAACGGCAGCGCCAGCGCCAGCGACGGCAGCAGCATATGGCGCAGCAGGTCCGTAGCGACGTCGAGGCGGAGCGTCAGCAGGCTTTCGATCAGATAGAAGTGGGTGCGGAAGGCGATTGCGAGCTGCGGATCGAGCCGGCCGGAGATCGGCAGCAGCGGCAGCAGCACGCCGAAGCCGAGCAGCAGGATCAGCGCCCACAGGAAATCCGGAATCGCGAGGAAGACGCCGTTGGTGGTGTCGAGCAGCCATTCGGCGCGGCTGCCGCGCAGCAGGCTGCCCACCAGCGCGACGGCTGTCCCCATCAGCAGAGCCATGATGACGGAGAGCGCGGCGAGCTCGAGCGTTGCGGGCAGCCGCGCGCCGACCAGCTCGAACACCTGCTGGCGCAGGCTGATCGAGCGGCCGAAATCGCCTGATGCGACCTGGCCGAGCCAGGTGACGAACTGCGACAGCAGCGGCTGGTCGAGGCCGTAGAGCGCACGCAGCCGGGCGATATCGGCGGGCGAGGCGCCCGGCGGGATCATCATCGCGATGGGATCGCCGGGCACGACGCGCAACAGCACGAACACGATGGCGCCGACGCCGAGCAGGGTCGGCGGGATCAGAGCGAGGCGCTTGAGTAGGGCGCTCCAGCGCATCGCTCTGCTCCGTCTCAGCCCTGAGTCACGAGCTGCGGCAGGATCATGCCGTTGGCCTGCGGCACCACCTTCAGCCCCTTCTTGTGTACGATCGGCTGGACGTATTGCAGCAGCGGAATCACCTCGCCTTCCTCGGCGATGTACTTGTCGACCGCCTTCCAGCCGGCGATCCGCTTGGCCTCGTCCTTCTCGCCCCACAAGGGCCCGATGCGCTCGATCAGGTCCTTGCCCTTCCAGGCCGAATGCGGCGACGGGCCGAACATCGCAAAGCCCGTCGAGGTCGTGGGATCGCCGATCGCATTGCCCCAATTGTAGAACGCGGCCGGCGCCAGCGCGTGACGCGCGCGCAGCTCGAAATGCTGGGCGATCTCGTAGACCTCGATATTGGCCTCGATGCCGACCTTGCGCCACATGCCGGCGATGGCCTGCACCATCTCGTAGTCCTTCGGCTTGAAGCCGCGCGTGGTCTGGATCGTGAACTTGACCGGCTTGGACGTCGAGTAGCCGCTCTTGGCGAGCAGGCTCTTGGCGAGCTCCGGATCATAGGCGACCTTGATCGATGGATCGAAGGCGGCGTAGCCCGGCGCTTCCAACGTATCGATCGGCACGCCATAGCCGCGCAGCAGCTTCTCGACGATCGCCTTCTTGTCGATGGCGTGATTGGCGGCGAGGCGCACATTGCGGTCGAGCATCGGATCGATGTCGGTCAGGAAGATCATGCCGATGTCGGAGATCGGCTGCGTCAAGCCTGCGAGGTTCGGCTTGGCCTTCAGACGATCGAATTCCTCATAGGGAATCTCGAAGGTGATGTCGGAGCCGCCGGATTCGATCTCGGCGACGCGGCTGGTCGGATCGGTGACAAACTTGAAGACCACGGTTTCGAACGCCGGCTTCGGCCCCCAATAGCCGGCATGCGCCTTCAGCCGCAGGAACGCGTTGCGCTCGAACGCATCGACCTTGTACGGGCCCGAGCCGATCGGCGCCTTCTCGAACCCCTCGGGGCCGACCTTTTCGTAGTAGGCTTTCGGCAGCACGTAGCCGGTGAGGAACGCCATCCATTTGAACAGCACCGGCTCGAACTCGACGACATCGGCCGTGATGGTCTGGCCATCGATCTTGAAATTGTTGATCTTGGACCACACGAACTGGATCGGGTTGCCACCCTTCGGATCGGCGGCACGGGTCAGCGACCACACCACGTCCTCCGGCGTCACCTTGGAGCCGTCATGCCAGGTCGCGTCGGAGCGCAGCTCCATCGTGACCTTGGTGCGGTCCTCGTTCCAGCCCCACTTCGTCAGCAGCCCCGGCGTGAACGAGAGATCGGCGGCCTGGCCGATATAGGGATCGAAGATCGCCTGGTAGATCGACTGGATCGTGGGATTGACGGCGGAGACGCCGACGGTCGGGTCGAACGACGGCAAATTGACGTTGTAGGCGATGGTCAGGGTGCCGGAGGCGGCGCTGGCGGGACGCAGCGGCAGGCCGGTGGCGAGCGGCAGAGCAGCCGCGCCGGCGAGCTGCAACATCGTACGGCGAGAGATCTGATGGTCACGCATGGTGATGCAACTCCAAATGAGCGAACGATGAGTGAGCAAATGACAGATTGGGGAATGGCGCCCCTGCCGGCCCCATCCCCGCCTGATGATCAGTGCGGCGCGCTCTCGGCCCAGCGCTTCATCAGCGTGTTCGAGGGCAGGCTTTCATCGACCAGCTTCTTGGCGGTCTCGACACCTGCGACCGGCAGCTTGGACGGATCGAGCAGGCCGATCTGCACCAGCACCGAGGCCTGATCCCAGTAGATGTGCTCGTTGTAGAGCTTGTCGCCGCGGAAGCGCACGATCGCGACCAGCGGGATCTCGACATATTTGCCGGTCGGCGGGATGCCCGGCAGCATCCAGTCGATCTCGATGTCGTGGGTGAAGCAGAACAGCATTTCGTCGACGACGCGGTCGGCGCCGATGGTGCGCGAGATCGGCACCAGCTTGGTATCCGCGGGCGTCTTCGGGATGAAGTGGTTGGCGTAGAACCGCAGCAGGTCCTTGTAGCCGACGCCGCCGGTCATGGTCGGGATGTGGTTGACATAGGGCTCGGCGACCATCGTGCCCATCGTCGCCTCGGCCGAGCGGGTGGCGAATTCGAGCTCGGTGTGCTTGTCCCACAACGACGACAGATCGTAATGCGGGCCCAGAACCTTCCGGAACAGGGCGATCGAGCGCGAATGCGCCATCAGGGTCGCGGGCTTGTCGAAGCTGGCGCGCTCGGGCGCGGCGAAGGCGTGATCACAGCCGGGGTAGAGATAGAACTCGGCGTCGTCGCGGCCGGCAAAGCCGGCCTTGATCGCCTCGCGCGCCTCGGCAGGCGCGAACTTGTCGAGCTCGGCGAAGTGGAAGACGATCGGGCCCTTGATGTTCTTGGCTTCCGCGATATCGGCCTCGATGCCGACGCCATAATAGGACACGGCGCAATCGACATCGGTGCGGGCGGCGGTGAGGTAGGCGAGCTTGCCGCCGAGGCAGAAGCCGAGCGCACCGACCTTGCCCTTGCATTCGGGACGGGCGCGCAGCACCTTCAGCGCGTCGGCCGTGTCCTTGATCGCGAGATTCACGTCGAAGCGCTGGTAGTAGCCGAAGGCCTTGCCGAAGTCGGCCTCGCCATAGCCGAGCTCGATACCCGGCTCGAAGCGCCAGAACAGGTCCGGCGCGAGCACGACATAGCCTTCCTCGGCGTAGTAGTCGGCAACGTCCCGCATCGATGCGTTGACGCCGAAGATTTCCTGCAGGAGCACGATGCCGGGACCGGAGCCCGACGCGGGCACCGCGAGGTAGCCCTTGAACGTGCCGCCATCGGCGGCGGCGATGTCGATCCACTGTCCAGCGCTTTTGCCAGCCATCGTCATGCTCCCCGGTCCTGCCAGCGTCCACAGTGACGCCGGGCCTCATGTGTTTTCTTCATTGAATTTTTAATGTAAAAATGTCGGATGTAAACAGTAGAGATTGAGCATGCGCTGCACAAGCGTTGTGCGGAGCGGCATCGGGAGACGGGATTTTGAAAAGGGCGACGAACGCCGCAGCCAAGCGCAAGACCGTGACGGTCAAGGCAAATTCGACGGGCAGCAAGGCTCGCTCACGGGCCGACAAAGCTGCTGAGAGGAGCGACAACCAGGACAGCAAGGGCGATAGCAGAGGCTCCTGGCACCTGGCCCGCAGCGACGCCGAGCGGCGGCTGTCCGAGTTCGAGTTCGCGCTGGAGCGGCTGGCGCAGTCCTATTATCGCTGGAAGGCGTCCTGCCTCGCCGCCGTCTGCGAGGTGCCGCTGACCGGCGACGACGTCGCCGTGCTCAACGTCGTGCGCATGGGCGACGAGCCGAAGCGGCTCGCCGAGGTCGGCCAATTGCTCAACCGCGTCGACGTGCCCAACCTGCAATATGCGACGCGCAAGCTGGTGCGCGCCGGACTGATCGAGACCGAGGGGCGCTCATCGCGCAAGGAGACGCGCTATCGCGCCACGGCGCGCGGCCGTGCCGTCACCGAGGACTATGCGGCGCTGCGCGCGGCGACGCTGCCGCCGATGTTCGATGCCGTGCCCGGCTGGATCGACAGTTGCGCGGCGACGACCGCGCAGCTCGACCAGATGGCGGGGCTCTATGGCCAGGCGACGCGGGTGGCGATCACCAAGCGTCATCAGTCGTGAGATCGTTCAGGCGGGTCGCGTCTCCCGCCTGAATAAGACGTAGAGCGCTGGCAGCACCAGCAGGGTCAGTATCGTCGAGGAGATGATGCCGCCGATGACGACGGTAGCGAGCGGGCGCTGCACCTCGGCGCCGGCGCCGGTGGCGAGTGCCATCGGCACGAAGCCGAGGGAGGCGACCAATGCCGTCATCAGCACCGGCCGTAGTCGCGCCAGCGCGCCGTCCTCAACGGCGGCCATGATGTTCCGTCCCCCCTGGCGCAGCCGTTCGATGAAGGCAATGATGACGAGGCCGTTGAGCACGGCGACGCCCGACAGCGCGATGAAGCCGACGCCCGCCGAGATCGACAGCGGCAGGCCGCGCAGCAGCAGCGCGGCGATGCCGCCGGTCAGCGCCAGCGGCACGCCGGAGAACACCAGCGCGGCATCCGCGAGCGAGCCCATGCTCATGAACAGCAGCAGGAACACCAGCGCCAGCGCGATCGGCACCACGATGGTGAGCCGCTTGGTGGCGGAGAGCAGCTGCTCGAACTGGCCGCCCCAGCCGATCCAATAGCCCGGCGGCAGCTTCACCTTTTCGGCCACTGCTGCCCGCGTTTCGGCGACGAACGAGCCGAGGTCGCGGGCACGCACATTGGCCGTCACGACGATGCGGCGCTTGCCGTTCTCGCGGCTGACCTGGTTCGGCCCAGGCGCCGAGGCGACCGCGGCCACCGACGACAGCGGCACGTAGCGCGGCTGCGCGGCGGCGTTGAATGCAGTGCGCAGTGGCGCCGCGCTTGCGTCCTCAGCCGCAGGCAGCGGGATCGGGATAGCGCGGATCGTATCGAGATTGCCGCGCAGACGCTCGGGCAGGCGGACGACGATGTCGAAGCGGCGGTCGCCGTCGAACAGCTTGCCGACAGCCTTGCCGCCGATCGCGATCTCGACCACGTTCTGAACCTCGGCGATGCTGAGGCCGTAGCGCGACAGCGCCTGGCGGTCGATCTTCACGGTCAGGATCGGCAGGCCGGCGACCTGCTCGGTCTTGATGTCGGTGGCGCCATCGATGCCGCGGATCGCGGCTTCGACCTGGCGCGCGGCGCCCTGCAGGATGTCGAGATCGTCGCCGAAGATCTTGACGCCGACATTGCTGCGCACGCCGGAGATTAGCTCGTTGAAGCGCAGCTGAATAGGTTGCGAGATCTCGTAGTTGCTGCCCGGGATCTCGTCGGCGGCTCGCTCGATCTCGGCAACGAGGTCGGCTTTCGGCTTCGCCGGATCAGGCCACTCGCTGCGCGGCTTCAGCATGATGGTGCCGTCGCCTTGCGACGGCGCCATCGGGTCGGTCGCGACCTCGGCGGTGCCGATGCGGGTGAAAACGTCCTTGACTTCGGGGATCTGCCGCAGCCGCGCCTCGAGCGCCTTCTGCAGATCGACCGAGAGTGTCCCGATTTTCGGAACAGGTCATCGACCGGCGGTAAGCCGTGCCGCATGAGCACGCCGTATTGGCGGCATGCAGCCTGCTTGATTGACTCGCTGCCTTCGCAAACTAAGGTTCGCGCTAGAACAAGACAGCGCAGGATCGTCGTATCGATCGGCGGTCAGCGCGAAGGATCGGACGGCAAATGACTTTGGCGATGAGCTGGGACGAATGGGCCCGGCATGACGGCATGGCACTCGCAGCCCGCGTTCGCAACGGCGAACTGACCGCGGCGGAGCTGGCGCAGCAGGCTGCCGAGGGCATCGCCAAGGTCGATCCGCAACTATCAGGCGTTGTGGAAGTCTTCGCCGACGCGGTGGACGATCCGATCAAGGCCGGCGCGAATGCCGATGGCTCGTTCGCCGGCCTGCCGTTCCTGATGAAGGATCTCGGACCGACCATGGCCGGGCGCCTGCAGGAGCAGGGCTCGCTCTACATGCGCGGCAACCGTCCGGCCGCAGACACGCACCTCACGAAAAAGATGCGCAGGGCCGGCCTCAATCTGATGGGCCGCACGACGACGCCGGAGTTTGGCGTCTGCAGCTCGGCGGAAAATCCTGCGGTCTACGTCACGCGCAACCCGTGGGACACGGACTACACGACCTGCGGCTCCTCGGCGGGAAGCGCCGCGATGGTCGCGGCCGGCGTAGTGCCGATCGCGCATGCGACCGACGGCGGGGGTTCGATCCGGATTCCCGCAGGCGTCAACGGCAACATCGGTTTGAAAGTTTCGCGCGGCGTGTTCTCGATCGCGCCGCATCTGTCGGATCTCTCCGGCCTGGTCTCGATCCAAGGCTGCCAGTCGCGCAGCGTGCGCGACACCGCCGCCTTCGTCGACCATTGCCGGGGCGGCGCGCCGGGCGAGTTCATGCCGTATTGGACTGCTCCGGAGCCCTATGTCGAGCTGATCAAGCGCGATCCCGGCAGGCTCAGGATCGCGCTGTCGCATCAATGGGGCGACTATCGCGCGACGCCGCACATCGCGTCCGAGCTTCAGCGCGTCGGAAAATTCCTCGAAGGTCTCGGTCATCACGTCGGCTATGCTCTGCCGGACGTCGACTATCGCGCGGCGTTCGCGGCGCAGACCACCTGCTACATCTCGAACTTCGCCATGGTCATCAACAACCTGCTGGCGCAGCGGAAGCTCGAGCGGCCGCCGGCCGAACTGATCGAACCGATCAACATTCGCATCTGGGAGGCCGGCCGCGGCACCAGCTTCGCCGAGCGCGCGGCAATGCAGGCCGTGTTCAACACCACGTCGCGCGCCTTCGGCGCCTTCTTCGAGGAGTGGGACATCATCCTGACGCCGATCACGGCGCTGCCGACCCCGAAGATCGGCACCACGGAATATCTGACGATCAGCGACAATCCGGACGTGCTCGACTGGTTCGGCAATCTCTGGCGCAACTTCGCCTTCACGCCGCTCGCCAATCTCTGCGGCATCCCGGCGGTCTCGCTGCCGCTCGCCACCAACGAGCACGGCCTGCCGCTCGGCATCCAGGCGATCGGCAAGCAGGCCGATGACGGCCTGTTGCTGCAGCTGGCTGCTCAGATCGAGCGCGCCATCGACGGTCGATGGAATGGCGGTGCCACGCCGGCGGTCCACGTCACCAAGGGGTGACGGCGACCGCGGGCCGGCGGTTAATCGCGCGAACGGCTGCTCACCTCGGCCATCCACGGCGAGTCCTGCAGCGCGGCAATGCCGATGTCGTCGAGCACGAAGCGCGGCCGGATCCGGCGCGCGTCGCTGTCCTGGATCATGGCCATCCGCTGGTTGTCGAGCAGCAGCCAATGTCCATCGAGGCGCGCCGATGCCACGGCGTGATCTTCGCCGCTGATGGTGTCACGCAGGATGATGATGCGCAGATCCCGCTGCGGCAGCCCCGCCAGCCGCAACGCAACGAATTTCGCGATCGCGTAGTCCTCGCAATCGCCGGCCAGGCTGGCGAAGGTGGCGAGCGGGGATGCCCAGACGTCCATTTCGCCATATTGAGCGAGATCGCTCGCGGGGCGGATCGCCAGATTGATCGCGCGGTTGATCTCGCCAAGGCGGGCGCGGCCTTCCCGGGCGCGGCCCTGGTCGACGATGGCGAGCAGCCGCAACGCGGCGGGCGAGGCACAACGCTCGCGATCGCCGTCGCACAGCGCGAGCTGCACGCGCTCGTCGTCGAGCTTGCGCGCAAGCGTGAGCCATTTGTCGCGCAGTGGGCCCGCCTCGATCTCCGTCCGCAGCAGGCCGAACGGCTCCGGATCGCCGATCGCCGACCCAAGGCCGCGCGGCTGTCCGATCGGACCGGCGCTGACCGGGCTGCTCGCCCAAAGGATCGCACTGGCGGCCGCAGCCGCAAATGAAGCGCGCATCAGCGCGAGAAGAGTCATGTCACGCCCCGTGGCCGGACCTCTGCCGCGCATGGCGCGTGCGAGGTTCCGATTACTTGTTGAACTCAACATCTGAGCTGGCGCTTTGGCGCGGCTTAAAAACGGGGCGCTCGCGATAAAATCGTGATGATCAAGCTGAACGTTGTGTTGCCCCTCGGCGACAAATCTTAGCGAAAGCGAGACGGGGGTCGCGAAAGGCCATGCCGATTCGCGGTCAGGTTGTGGCTCCGCGGCTTCCGCGGACTCGGCTAAATCGATGCAATTTGTAGATTTCCGCTGCCCCGCTTACCATCGATCGCTTGAAACTCCCTCGCGGGAGTATGCCGGTACGGATGCGGTGGTCGGATCCTGTAATGTGCATAAAATCTATTCTTCTAAAGACTTACTTTCATTCATCTACGGCTCATGAATACTTTATTATACATGAAATTCATTGAACTAAAGAAGGCGTAATCTTGACGGCATCAAAGCAAACTCGTGAGTTGCGCCGTTTCCGGCTCATTCGGGCACAAGCTCAAGATGGTTCCTCCTGACACTTGCCAGTGATATGCAGACTTCGAACGCCAATTGTTATGTAATAATTAACCATAATCGGTGCCCCCGTGAATTACGCTGGCAAATCTGACGCCGCGCTTTTCTCAGATGGCCTGGGCACGTCCGCGTCGAAGCTCGTGAAGCTGGACGCGCCGCATGCGCACGCGCCGGCGGACGCGATCGTCGTTGCCGACGCCCATTTCTTGTTCCATGCCGATTTCAAGCGGTCGGGTGTCGACCTCGTGCTGTCGTCCGACGGCCGCGAAATGGTCGTGCACGATTATTTCAAGGGCGAGAAGCGGGCCGCGCTGGCCTCGCCCGATGGCGCCCACCTGACCGGCGATCTCGTGAGCGCGCTGTCCGGCGCCGTCCAGGTCAGCCAGGCCGGCGGCGCCGCCAGCGCCGGCAAGGTGATCGGCCACGTCACCAAGCTGCAGGGCACCGCGACGGTTATTCGCAACGGCGTCTCGATCCTGCTGCACAACGGCGACAACGTCGAGAAGGGCGACATCGTCCAGTCCGGCTCGAACTCGACGCTCGGCATCACCTTCATCGACGGCACCGTGTTCGGCCTGTCCTCGAACGCGCGAATGGTGCTGAACGAGATGGTCTACGACCCCAACGGGTCGAACAACTCATCGCTGATCAGCCTGGTCGCCGGCACGATCTCCTTCGTGGCGGGCGAAACCGCCAAGCATGGCGACATGAAGGTCGACACGCCGGTTGCCACAATGGGCATCCGCGGCACCGCCGTGCTGGTCGAGATCGACTTCACGGTGCCGGGGCAGGGCACTCTGCCCGACGCCAAGTTCCAGGTGCTGGTCGAGCCTGACGGCCGCACCGGCTCCTACGTGCTGTTCGACAAGACGACCTTGCAGCCGATCGCTCTCGTCAACCAGGCCGGGCAGCAGATCCAGATCAGCAACGGCGTGGTGAACCAGACGACGGTGCCGCTGACGCCGGACGTTCAGAAGCTGATCAACGACGTCTTCACGCTGAAGTTCACCGACAATTCCAACACCAACCCGAAGACGACGACCAAATTCGCCGATCTTGGCGTCCCGCAGGCGCTCCAGCCGGTAAGTCTGCCAAACGGCACCACGGCAACGCCGAAGGTTGTCTTCACCGACGGTCCCACACCGACCAATACGGGCGGAAATACATCGACGGGCCTGGACCACTATGCCGGCGCGCCGGAGGTCCGGGTGCTCGACGCCAATGGCGGGCTCAGCTCGAGCTTCGCTGTTACCGAGCGCCCTGGCCAGACCGGGATCAGCACCGATCTCGATACGGTGCTCAGCCGAGTGAATTTCGGCGACATCAATCCCGGCGACCTGCCGACGGTGTCGGTCAGCTTCAAGTCCTTCGCCTATCAGAGCGCGCAGCAGTCCAACGTGACCGGCTCCTTGAACGCCCTGCAACTGCAGGACGTCATGGCCACAGCGGTGGCGATCAAGGTCACCCCGGATCCGAACAACAAGAACTACGGCTCGGCCACGCTGACCTATAGCGTCCCCGATAGCGCATTCGACTTCCTCGGCGCCGGCGAGACGTTGACCCTGACCTACATGGTGCGCGTCGACACCAACTACGCGCTGGCCAACGAATTCACATTGGTGCCGATCACGATCACCGTGACCGGCACCAATGACAAGCCGCAGATCTCGTCGAGCGCCCAGACGGTCGCATTCGCGGGCGGCACGGGCAGGGAGGGCGGAGCGCTGAAGTCGGTCGACGCGACCTCGGGAACGCTCAACTTCACCGACGTCGATCTCACCGACACCCATGTCGTTTCGAAAGCGTTGACGTCGTCTGATCGCGCGAGCATTCCCGACACGCTCTGGACTCTCTTCGACAAGGCCCTGACCGTGTCGCTCGCGACGGACTCGACGGGAACGGGGAACGGCTCGGTCACCTGGAAGCTGTCCGATCTTCCCGCCTATGTCGCCGACTTCATTCCCAAGGGTCAGACGATCAGCCTGACCTACACGATCACGGTTGCGGATTCGCACGGCGGCACCGACACGCAAACCGTCGTGGTCAACATCACGGGCACGGATGATCCGGCCGTGGTCTGGATCGCGACGCAGACCGGCGAGGGCGGGACCGGTGCGCTGCATCACTGGAGCGGCGGTGCGAATTGGGAGACCGGCCAGGCGCCGACCGCCAGCGATGACGTGTGGATCGTCACCGATCAATTGCACGGCCTGACCCCTTCCTTCCCCGTCACCATCGATCAGGCGGCCTTCGCCCGATCGCTGACAATGAACGACTTCGGCGAAGCGGGACAGGTGCCGGAGCTCGACAACGCCAGCACGCTGACGGTCAGCGGCGCGCTGACTGTGAACGCCGATGCGCGGATCTACAACTTCGCGGACGCGACCATCGGCATCGGCGGCGCAGCGCAGTTCCTCGACCATAGCGAACTGCATAATTCCGGCACGGTGCTGCTCTCCGGCGGTGGCGTGTTCGGCAGCGACGCCAGCATCAGCAACACCGGAACGATCGAGCTCTCCGGCGGCACGCTGATCGTGTATGGCGACGTCGAAAACGGCGGCGAAGAGTCTTCCGGCCTGATCGAGGTGGATCAGGGCGCCATCCTGACGCTCGACGGCGGCACCATCGATGGCGGCACGGTCGTGGTCCAGGGCGCGCTCGTCGTTCAGACGTTCGGCACGCTGGAGACCGGGGAGGACGCGCCGCAACTTCCTGACGGCGTGCTCGTGCTGAAGGGCGGCGCCGACATCGGCGGTGGGGAGCTCGTCAATTTCGGCACCATCGAAGTGTCCGGCAGCGGCAACGCGATCTCGGACGAGAAAGTCACCAATTCCGGCCAGATCTTGGTCAAGGCGCAGGGCGCGCTGGATCTCGATCTCGGGACCAACATTGACAACGCCGACGGCGTCGTCACGGTGGAAGCGGCGGCCAAGCTGACGCTCTCGGAGGCGAGGATCACCGACGGCACCGTGACCAATGACGCCGGTGGAACGATCGCCTTGACGGGAGACGCCGCGCTTCTCGGCGGCACGCTCGACAATTCCGGCACCGTCAACGTGTCGGGCCTCGGCAATGCGTTCGAAGACGAGACCATCACCAATGCAAGCGCGGCGACGATTGCGATCGCGCTCGGTGGCGTGCTCTCACTGTCCGGCACCAGCGTGGCCGGCGGCACGATCGGCAATGACGGCACGATCTTGGTCACCGGCGACAGCAGCATCGACGGCAGTGCCGTCGATGGCGGTACACTGCTGATCGGCGATGCCGGCGGCATTGACGGTCCTGGCAATCTCCGGCTGGTTTCGACGGAGGATGGGCCGCCCGAAACGTCCTGGACGCCCGTGACGCTGACCGTGACGGGCGCCGCAACCGTCACCGATGCCGACATCGGCATCGCGCCCGATTCCACGCTCGAGGTCGCCTCCGCGGATGGCGCGACCATGACCGGGGTCTGGATCGACAATTTAGGGACCGTCAAGGTCGATCAGGAAGCGCTGCTGCAACTCGAGGACAGCACGATCGCGGGCGGCGGCCTCGTCAACCGCGGCATTGTGCATGTCGAGACCGCGGACGCGACCACGTTCGACAGCGTCACGATCGACAATGCCGGCGGTCAGATCATCATCGATGACGAGGGCGACACCCCCGTGCCGTCCACCCTGGTGCTGGAGGGCGATACCTCGCTCACCGGCGGCGCATTGAGCATCGGCATCGTCGGCACGCTGGAAATCTCCGGCGACGGTGTGACCCTGTCGGACATGCATGTCTACAATTCCGGCGTGTTCACCGTGGACGTCGATGCGCTGCTCACCCTGGCCGGCACCACCGTGAGCGGCGACGGCACGCTGCGCATCTACGGCACGCTTACAGCCAGCGGCTTTACCAGCATCGACGGCCCGATCATCAACGACGGCACGATCGAGATCGTCGGTGGGACGTTCCAGATCAACGGCTCGCTCGTCAACGACGGCACCATCGAGATCACCGCCGGCATCTTCGAGATCGACGGCTCGATCTCCGGCTCCGGCACGATCGCCGTCGATCCCGGTGCTGTGCTCCACGTCGCCGGAGGCAATACGCAGACGATCGATTTCAGCGGCGACGGCAGCAGCACGCTGGTTGTGGACGACGCCGGCTTCGCCGCGAAGATCACCGGCCTCGGCGTCTCGGACAAGATCGACCTCACGACGATCAAATGGGATCCGGCGACCACAACCGCGTCCTATGATTCGAAGAGCGGCGTGCTCACGGTCGTCGGTGGCGATGGCCACAGCATCAGCCTGACCCTGAGCGGCGCCGACTATGCGAATGCGCATTTCGTCGGTCGCGACGATGGTCATGGCGGAACGCTCATCACGCTGGTGGCCGATGACGCGGCGCCGCTGATCGCCGACGCCAATCTGTCCGGCGGCATCGTGGAAACGGCAGGCGCGACGGGAGCGAGCGACCTGCACAGCGTCGGCGGCACGATCCACTTCACCGATGTCGACCTGACCGATCGCCCGACCGCGGCCATCCTCGAGAACGCTCAGAGCGTGACCTGGACCGCGGCTGACCAGCAAACCGATCTGTCCGCCCAGCTGACGCCGGCCCGGGTCGCGGCGCTGGAGCAGGCGCTCCAGCTCAACCAGAGCGGCAACACCAACAATGGCGCGGTCGACTGGACCTACGCCATCGCCGACGGCGCGCTCGACTTCCTCGGCGCCGGCCAGACGGTCACGGTGACATCGACGGTGACGCTCGACGATCACCACGGCGGCACCGCAACCTCGACGATCGTCGTCACTCTCACAGGCACCAACGACAAGCCGGTGGTCACCTCCTTGCCGCAAGGTGCGGAGATTTCCGAGCAGACCGGCAAGTCCGGGTCGAGCAGTCTCGATACCACGCACGGCACGATCAGCTTCACCGATGCCGACGTCACCGACACCCATGTCGTGAAGGTGACCGGCGTCGCTGCCGACGGCGATGTCGCTGGGCTTCCGACGGATACGTCCGTGCTCAAGGGCTGGCTGTTGCTCGGAGCGCTCACCGATTCCACCGGCGGCGGCGCGGCCTCGCAGTCCTGGACCTTCGCGGCCCAGGACAAGATGTTCGACTATCTCGGTGTCGGCCAGCACGTGACACTGACTTACGATGTCGAGATATCCGACGGTCATGGCGGCGTCGCCAGCACCTCCGTCACCATCACGATCAACGGCGCGGAGGATGCGCCTGTCATCACCGGCGAGGCCAATCCCCCGGTTCAGACCGTCGTCCTGACGGAGCATGCGCTCGTGGTCGCGAGCCCCTCCAGCACCAACGTTGTGGGGATGCCGACCGAAACCTTCGATCACGTCTCGAGGGATGCTGATGACGAGGGGCGCAGCGATGGCAGCTTCTACAGTCACGCGCTGCATGCAACTTTTACGTCGAGCGGTGCTGCCGGCATCGTGCAGGGTTCCTCGTCGGTGTCTGCTGCGCCCTACATGGATGGCGGCCGGGACCAGACGCCCTATCTCACGATCGGCGGCGGTGCGCACGAGACGATCACCTTCGACACCGCCAAGAACAGCTTCGGGCTGTATTGGGGCTCCGTCGACAGCTACAACAGCATCTCCTTCTACAACGGCACCAAGCTGGTCGCGTCCTACACCGGCAGCGATGTGGCGCCCCTGGTCGCCAGTGGAGGCCAGACGTCGCTCGCCTCGAACGGCTATGTCGAGTTCCTCGGCCTGTCGCCATTCAACAAGGTGGTGCTCGCCAGCGGCGCCAATGCCTTCGAGATCGACAATGTCTCGGCCGGCAACGTTCCGGATCAGCCGGTGAAGCTCGCCAGTGGCTTGTCGGGCACCTTGACGGTGCTCGACAAGGACATCGGTGACGTGTTGAGCGCCGCGGTGCTCGGCGACGGCGTCGTCAAGTACAACGGCTCGGCGAGCCTGCCGGAGAACGTCCATCTCGGGGCCCTGGCCAGCGCCGGCGCGATCTCGTTCGACAGCGTGACCTCCGACGGCGGCGCGGACGTGCTGCATTGGAGCTACCACCCCGAGGCCGTGAACCTGGATTTCCTCAAGCCGGGCGACACGCTGACGGTCACCTATCAAGCGAAGGTCGGCGACGGCCACGACCTGTCGAGCACCAAGGCGCTCACGATCACCCTGGTCGGTAACGGCGCATCGACGATCAACGGCACCGCTCAGGACGACAATTTCGTCAATGTCGGCGGTGGCGTCACCATCTTTGGCAAGGGCGGCAACGACACCTTCGTGTTCAACCCGCATTTCGGCAGCGCCACGATCGGCGATCTCGATCTCGCCAAGGACAGTGTCGAGATCGATCACGCGCTGTTCGCCAACATGGACGCGCTCGTCGCCTCGGCGCAGTCCGCCAACAACGGCCACGATACCGTCATCACCGATGCGGCACATGATACGCTGACGCTCAAGGGCGTGACGCTCGACCAGTTCAAGGCGCATCACGACGGCTTCCACCTGGTTTGAGCCGGGGTTGCAGCAGCGCGGTTCGGGGTGGGAACGTCAGGCGTAGCCATCCCCGGCATAGCCGGACGCCTCGGATCGCCGGCGCCGGCGTGATAGTGGGATCCCTATGAAACGACTCAGAGCAGTGCCACGGTGGTTCGCGCGCAGGTTCGGCTACGCGCGCGCGATCTGCCTGTTGTTGCTCGTCGGCTTTGCCGCACTACGGGGGTCCGATCCTGCTCCATTGCAGGAGTTGCGCCTGCGTACCTTCGACAATTTCCAGGCCTTCAGTCCGCGTGTGAAGAGCGTTCGCCCGGTCACGATCGTCGATATCGACGAGAAGAGCGTCGCTGATCCCAAGCTCGGGCAATGGCCATGGCCGCGCACGCGGATCGCGGAGATCATCGACAGGCTGACGCGGCTCGGTGCCGTTGTCATTGCCTTCGACGTCGTGTTCGCGGAGCCTGATCGGCTGAACCCGGCGATTGCGGCCGAGACCTTTCCGAACCTCGATGAAGCGACGCGCGAAAAGCTGAGGTTGTTGCCTTCCAATGATCAGGTGCTTGCCGATGCCTTGCGTCGGTCGCGCATCGTCCTTGGCGAAACGGGCAGCAACGAGGTGCGTGCCGAACTCGACAAGACCCTGCCGGTCACGGGCGTCGCCACGATCGGCCCGCCTGCCGATGACTTCATGGAGAGCTACTCGGGGCTGCTGCGCAACGTTGCGGTGATCGAGCACGCCGCGTCCGGACGCGGGCTGTTCACGATCCCACCTGAGCGCGACGGCATCATCCGCCGCGTCCCGATGATCCTGCAGGCGCAGGACACCACGATGCTCTCGCTCAGCTTCGAGATGCTCCGCGTGGTGACCGGTGCGGACACGGTGCTCATCAGGACTGATATGGGTGGCATCACCGGCCTTCGCCTCGGCGGATTCGAGATCCCCACGGACCGCCGAGGCAGAATCTGGGTTCACTATGCTGACCATGATCCATCGATCTACGTGTCGGCCATCGACGTGCTCGAGGGGCGCGTGCCGCCGGAGAAGATCGCGAGGAAGCTGGTCCTGATCGGACCGTCCGCGATCGGCCTGAACGATATCAAGACGACGCCGGTCAATCCGACCATGCCGGGTGTGGAAGTGCATGCCCAGGTCCTCGAGACGGTCCTCACGAACTCGATCCTATCCCCGCCATTCTGGGGGCTTTCGGCCGAGTTCTTCGCGGCGGTGATTCTGGGTCTGCTCGTGATCGTGTTCGCGCCACAGCTCGGCGCTGTCACTCTCGTGCTCGTCGGAGGTCTGTTCGCCAGCGCGCTGTTCGGCGTGTCCTGGTACGCTTACACCCAGCACCGATTGCTGCTCGACTTCACCTATCCGATGGTGTCGACCACAGCGATCTATCTGACGCTGATCTTCGCGAGCTTCGTGCGCGAGCAGAGCCAGCGCCGGCAGATCCGCTCGGCGTTCGGACAATATCTGTCGCCGGCGCTGGTCGAGCAGCTCGCGCATTCGCCGGAGAAGCTGGTGCTCGGCGGCGAGGAGCGCGAGATGACGATCATGTTCTCCGACGTCCGCGGCTTCACGACGATCTCGGAGAGCTACAAGCACGATCCGCAGGGCCTCACGAAGCTGATGAACCGCTTCCTCACCCCGCTGACCAACGCGATCCTGGCTCGCAAGGGCACCATCGACAAATACATGGGCGACGCCATCATGGCGTTCTGGAATGCGCCACTCGACGACATAGGTCATCATCGCAACGCCTGCGAGGCCGCCCTCGACATGCTCGATCGGGTCGATGAACTGAATCGGGCGCGCGAGCAGGAAGCGAAGGACGGCGGCCATGTCTATATTCCGATCAATATCGGCATCGGTCTCAACACGGGCATCTGCGTGGTCGGCAACCTCGGTTCGGATCAGCGCTTCGACTATTCGGTGCTGGGTGACAGCGTCAACCTCGCGTCGCGGCTCGAGGGGCAATCCAAGGAGTACGGTTTTTCAATCATCGTTGGCTCGCAGACCGCGCTCGCGGTGAAGGACAAGCTCGCAATCCTCGAGCTCGACTTCATCATGGTGAAAGGCAAGACCGAGCCGGAGGTGATCTATGCCATCGCCGGCCGCGAGGACGTGATGTATTCCGAGCGCTTCCAGCTGTTGCGCAACCTCACGATCGAGATGCTCGCCGCCTATCGCGGCCGCGACTGGGACGAGGCGCTGGCGGCGATCGCGCGCGGCCGCAAGAAGGACGAGGCGAAGGAACTGGCGAAACTGTTCGATCTCTACGAGGCGCGGATCCGCGACTATCAGCAGAACCCTCCGCCGCCTGACTGGAACGGCGCCCACGCGCTGACGTCGAAGTAGTTGCCGGTAGGGTGGGCAAAGCGGCGCCGCAGGCGACGCGTGCCCACCGCGATGTATTGACGGTGCGGATGGACGGTGGGCACGGCGCTGCGCGCCTTTGCCCACCCTACGATTTGTCGTTGTGGCAGGCTGGACGACACACCAATGGTGTCATCCCGGCGAACGCCGGGATCCATAGCCACCGGCTTTGATTGGTGGCCGCGCTGGTCGTGGCATTAGCCAGCCCGCCAACCGCCGCCGCGGAATATGGGTCCCGGCTCGAGGCCGGAACGACGGTTCACTACTCCGCCCCGATCGTCGTCAGGTCCTGGAACCAGTGCTGGGCCTGGACGAATGTCTTCACCTTCGGCGACAGCGCGTGCGGATTGGTGTCGTGCACGACCCAGACCAGCACGGCATCATCGACGACAGCCGCATGCGCCTGCGCGATCAGCTCGTCCTGCTTGGCGGGATCGAACGTCTGCTTCGCCTCGGCGATCAGCGCATCGACCTTCGGGTTCTTGTAGCCACCCCAGTTGACGCCTGTCGGCGCGATCTGGTCGGAGGCGAAGAAGCGCACGATGGCGTAGAGCGGATCGGACGTGACATAGGCGATGTTGTTGGCGGTGATGCCGGCGTTCATCTCGTCCGCCGCGCCCTTGCGCCAGTGCGTGTACAGCGTCTCCAGCTCGACGACCTTGAAGTCGATGTCGATGCCGATCTCCTTGAAGCTCTGCTGCAGGAACTCGTTCATCGGCAGCGACAGCATCTGCCCGGTGCCGCCCTGCGCGATGATGAAGGTGGTCTTCAGCGGCTTGGCCGGCGAGTAGCCGGCTTCCTCGACCAGCTTCTTGGCCGCAGCGAGATCATATTTCAGCTCGAAGGTCGGCTTGCCGAACCACGGGCTCGACGGGTCGACCTGGCCCTTGGCCGGCTTGGCGAGACCGTTCATCAGGCCGACGACCTCGTCGCGGTTGATCGCGAGGTTGAGGGCCTTGCGGAGGCGGATGTCGGTCCAGGGCGAGCCTGGAAGAACGCTGAGATGGTAGTTCCAGACATGCGGCGTGACGTTGTCGACGAGCTTCATGCCGGCGGCCTTGAGCTGCGGCACGGCGTCCGGCGCGGGGGTCTCGATCAGATCGACCTGGCCGGCGAGCAGCGCGTTGGTACGCGTCAGCGCTTCCGGCATCGGCACCAGCACCAGCTTGTCCGTCTTCGGGATCCGGTCCTTGTTCCAATATTCGGAATTCCTTGACAGTTCCGCGAGCTCGCGCGGCACCAGTCTGGTCAGCTTGAACGGGCCGGTGCCCGAGGGCTGGCTGGCGAACTTGTCCCAGTCCTTGCCGAGCTTCTCATACTGCGCCGGGCTCGAAATCAGGAACCACAGCATCTGATAAGGAAAGAACGAGTCGACCGTCTTGGTCGTGATCTCCACGGTGGAGTCGTCGATCTTGGCGTAGCTCGCGACCGAGGGCAGCCGCGTCTTGACCTGTGCGCTCTGCCGCTTGTCGAACTGCGGTGCCTTATCGTTGAGCACCTTGTCCAGATTCCAGATCACTGCGTCGGCATTGAAGTCGCTGCCGTCGTGGAACTTGACGCCCTTGCGCAAGGTGAAGCGCCACTTCTTCTTGTCGGCGTCGTCGACCTTCCACTCGGTGGCGAGGCCGGGGATCAGCTTGCCGGGCTTGTCGGCGACGCTCATGTCCCACGCGACAAGCGGATCGTAGATCGTGTAGCCGGTAAACTGATAGGCGCCGGCGCCGCGGTCGGGCTGGCCTGTCGTGAGCGGGATGTCGGCCATCGAGATGCCGTAGCGCAGAACAGTTTCGGCGCGGGCCGCAACGGCTGAAAGGCCGAGCGCAAGAGCGGCGGCGAGCAAGGACAATTTCATACGCATCAGGGTGAAGCTCCGTGGAAACCGGATCAAATTCGATGAGCCAAACCTGCAATCCGGGTGCCAAGCCCCGCGGGATCGTTTGAGCACAAACGGTTGTGACCACGCGTCGCAGGCGTGCGATCGGGAGCATCCCTGGCATAGGCGTTGCATACTGCTGCCCAGAATTTAGCCAGCCGATATCGGAGATCTTGATCGTGCTTTTGCGTCTTGCGCCCTCAGTGACGAAGCGCGCGGCCATTGGGGCCGCGATGATGACGAGCGCCGCCATCCTCATGCTGCCGGCGACGGCCGGCGCGGAGAGCGTGCTGCGCATCGGCATGACCGCGGCGGACATTCCGCGCACGCTCGGCCAGCCCGACCAGGGTTTCGAGGGCAACCGCTTCACCGGTCTCACGATGTACGACGCGCTCACGATGTGGGACCTGTCGTCGGCGGACAAGCCGAGCGTCGTCATTCCCGGCCTCGCGACCGAGTGGAAGGTTGACGAGTCCGACAAGACCAAATGGACCTTCAAGCTGCGTCCCGGCGTCACCTTCCATGATGGCGCGCCGTTCAATGCCGACGCCGTGGTGTGGAACGTCGAGAAGGTGCTCAAGCAGGACGCGCCGCAATTCGATCCGAGTCAGGTCGGCGTCACGGCCTCGCGCATGCCGACGCTGGCGTCGGCGCGCAAGATCGACGATCTCACCGTCGAGCTCGTGACCAAGGAGCCGGACAGTTTCCTGCCGATCAATCTCACCAACCTGTTCATGGCGAGCCCGGCGAAGTGGCAGAAGCTCTATGAATCCGCGACCGGCGCCGATGACAAGGCGAAGTCGCAGGCCGCGTGGGCGGCGTTCGCCAAGGACGCCTCGGGCACCGGCCCGTGGAAGATGAGCAAGTTCACGCCGCGCGAGCGGCTGGAGCTCGTCAAGAACGAGGCCTATTGGGACAAGGCGCGCGTGCCCAAGGCCGACAAGATGATCCTGCTGCCGATGCCCGAAGCCAATGCGCGCACCGCGGCCCTGCTGTCGGGACAGGTCGACTGGGTCGAGGCGCCGGCGCCGGATGCGCTGCCGGAGATCAAGCAGCGCGGCTTCAAGCTCTACGCCAATGAGCAGCCGCATGTCTGGCCCTGGCAGTTCTCGCGCGTCGAGGGCTCGCCCTGGAACGACATCCGCGTGCGCAAGGCCGCCAATCTCTGCATCGATCGCGAGGGGCTGCGCGACGGTCTGCTGGCCGGACTGATGGTGCCGGCGACCGGCACCTTCGAGAAGGGCCATCCCTGGCGCGGCAACGTCACCTTCGAGATCAAGTATGACAAGGCCGCCGCGCAGAAGCTGATGCAGGAGGCCGGCTACGGCCCGAACAAGAAGCTCGAGGTGAAGACGCAGACCTCGGCCTCCGGCTCGGGCCAGATGCAGCCGCTGCCGATGAACGAATATCTGCAGCAGGCGCTGGCGGAGTGCTATTTCGACGTCAAGCTCGATGTCATCGAGTGGAACACGCTGTTCACCAACTGGCGCCGCGGCGCCAAGGATGCGTCGGCGAACGGCGCCAATGCCACCAACGTCACCTATGCGGCGATGGACCCGTTCTTCGCGCTGGTGCGCTTCCTGCAGTCGTCGATGGCGCCGCCGGTGTCGAACAATTGGGGCTTCATCAACAATCCGAAGTTCGATGAGCTGGTGAAGAAGGCGCGCCAGACCTTCGACCCCGCCGAGCGCGACAAGGCGCTGGCCGAGCTGCATGCCGCGTCGGTGGATGACGCCGCGTTCCTCTACGTCGCCCACGACGTCGGCCCGCGCGCGATGAGCCCGAAGGTGAAGGGCGTGGTGCAGCCGAAGAGCTGGTTCATCGACTTCTCGCCGATCTCGGTGGAGCCGTAAGGCTCCATCCTCCACTCGTCGTCATGGCCGGGCTTGACCCGGCCATCCATCTTTGACCCGTGGAGGAGACCGCGTGGATGCCCGGGTCAAGCCCGGGCATGACGACCGATAGACCCTCAAAAGGTGACTCGTGCTCTCTTATGCTGCCAGGCGGATGGTCTATGCGATTCCGATCATCATCGGCGTCGCGCTGGTCTGCTTCATGCTGGTTCACATCACGCCCGGCGATCCGCTCGTCGCGGTGCTGCCGGCCGACGCGTCGCAGGAGCTGGCGCAGCAGCTGCGCGTGGCCTATGGCTTCGACAAGCCGTTGCCGGTGCAGTTCGGGCTGTGGCTGTGGCGCGCGGTCAATGGCGATCTCGGCAGCTCGATCGCGACCGGCCGTCCCGTGCTCGCTGAAGTCCTGCGCGCTGTCGCCAACACCGTGACGCTGGCGATTGCGGCGGCCATCATCGGCTTCTCGCTCGGCCTGTTCTTCGGCCTCGTCGCCGGCTACTTCCGCGACACCTGGGTCGACAAGGTCGCGACCTCGATCGCGATCGCCGGCGTGTCGCTGCCGCATTACTGGCTCGGCATGGTGCTGGTCATCATCTTCTCGGTCGAGCTGAACTGGCTGCCTGCGGTCGGCGCTGGTCCGTCCGGCTCGGGCGCCTGGGCGTGGGACTGGGCGCATTTGCGATTCCTCATCCTGCCGGCGATCACCACGTCGGTCATTCCGATGGGCATCGTCACCCGCACGGTCCGCGCGCTGACCGGCGACATCTTGAGCCAGGATTTCGTCGAGGCGTTGCGTGCGAAAGGACTGCGCGAGCGCCAAGTGTTCCGCCATGTGCTGAAGAACGCTGCGCCTACGGCGCTCGCAGTGATGGGCCTGCAGCTCGGCTACATGCTCGGCGGCTCGATCCTGATCGAGACGGTGTTCTCCTGGCCCGGCTCGGGCCTGCTGCTGAACTCCGCCATCTTCCAGCGCGACCTGCCGCTGCTGCAGGGGACGATCCTGGTGCTGGCGATGTTCTTCGTCATCCTCAACCTCGTGGTCGACATCGCGCAGGCCGCGATCGATCCGCGCATCAAGCGGGGCTAGCGATGAGCGTGAGTTCCCCGAGCGCGATCAACGAGGCTTCGCTGCAGTCCGCGCCGGCCGCGAAGGCGCGCGGCTATTGGGCGACCGTCGGCCGTCGCATCGTCCGTGACAAGGTCAGCATGGTCTGCGTCGCGATCCTGCTGCTGATCTTTCTCTCGGCATTGCTCGCGCCTTATCTGCATCTCGCCGATCCCTATCAGGGCTCGATGATCCGCCGCCTGCGCCACATCGGCACGCCGAACTATCCGCTCGGCACCGACGAACTCGGCCGCGACATGCTGGCGCGGCTGATCCATGGCGGAAGACTGTCGCTGCTGATCGGCATCTCGCCGGTTATCCTCGCCTTCGGAATCGGTACCATGCTCGGCCTCGTCGCGGGCTATGTCGGCGGCTGGGTCAACACCATGATCATGCGCACCATCGACGTGTTCTACGCGTTCCCTTCGGTGCTGCTGGCGATCGCGATCTCCGGCGCGCTCGGCGCCGGAATCACCAATTCCATCGTGTCGCTGACAATCGTGTTCGTGCCGCAGATAACCCGCGTCGCCGAGAGTGTCACGACTGGCGTACGCAATCGCGATTTCGTCGAAGCAGCACGGGCGTCCGGTGCGAACGCATTCACCATTATGCGCGCGCACATGCTTGGCAACGTGCTCGGGCCGATTTTCGTTTACGCGACTGGTTTGATCTCGGTGTCGATGATCCTTGCTGCCGGCCTGTCGTTCCTCGGCCTCGGCACCAAGCCACCTGAGCCGGAGTGGGGCCTGATGCTGAACACCTTGCGGACCGCGATCTACGTCAATCCGTGGGTGGCGGCGCTGCCGGGCGTGATGATCTTCGCGGTCTCGATCTGCTTCAACCTGCTGAGCGACGGCCTGCGCAGCGCGATGGATATCCGGAGCTGATGCTTGCGATGGTGATGTTGTCGAACAATTGCTCGGCATCGGCGCTGTACCTCTCCCCTTGTGGGAGAGGTCGGATCGCATCGCCAGATGCAATCCGGGTGAGGGGTCTGTCTCCGCGGACACAGACCCCTCATCCGTCGCGGACTGCGTCCGCGCCACCTTCTCCCACAAGGGGAGAAGGAGCCTGCGCAGCAGCAGCGAGATCACTATCATGAACGAGCCTGCAGTTGTCACCGGTCTCGCACCCATCGAAGACCTCGGCGGCAAGGCGCAGCCGCTGCTGCGCGTCGATGGGCTGACAAAGCATTTCCCCGTCCGCGGCGGGCTGTTCGGCGCGCGCAAAACGGTGCGGGCGGTCGATGACGTGTCGTTCAACATCGGCAAGGGCGAGACGGTCGGCATCGTCGGCGAGTCCGGCTGCGGCAAGTCGACGACGGCGCGGCTGTTGATGCATCTGATGGAGCGCGATGCCGGCGAGATCATCTTCGACGGACGGCAGGTGGGCCACGAGATCAGTCTGCGCGAGCTGCGCCGCGGCATGCAGATGGTGTTCCAGGATTCCTATGCCTCACTCAATCCGCGGCTGACGATCGAGGAGTCGATCGCGTTCGGGCCGAAGGTGCACGGCATGGCGGATGGCGCGGCGCGTGCGCTGGCGCGCGAGCTGCTCGGCAAGGTCGGCCTGCGGCACGAGATCTTCGCCAACCGCTATCCGCACGAGATCTCCGGCGGACAGCGCCAGCGCGTCAACATCGCTCGCGCGCTGGCCTTGTCGCCGCGGCTCGTCATTCTCGACGAGGCGGTCTCCGCGCTGGACAAATCGGTCGAGGCGCAGGTGCTGAACCTCTTGACGGACCTCAAGCGCGAGTTCGGCCTGACCTATCTGTTCATCAGCCACGACCTCAATGTCATCAACTACATCTCCGACCGCGTGCTGGTGATGTATCTCGGCGAAGTGGTCGAGCTCGGACCGGTCGAGCAGGTCTGGGCCAAGCCGGCGCATCCCTATACGCGCGCGCTGCTTGCTGCGATGCCGTCCTCCGATCCGGACCGGCGCACCGAGCAGCCGCCGCTGTCCGGCGATCCGCCGAACCCGATCGATCCGCCGTCGGGCTGTCGCTTCCACACCCGCTGCCCATTCGCCGAGGCGCCATGCGCGAATGTTGCGCCAAGATTGACGGAGCTGGATACAATGGGCCATCAGGCCGCCTGCCATATGGCGATATCAGGTTCGGGACACAGCCGAGCGCCGGCCGCCTGAGGGCAGACACCAGCAGCGAGAAACGTCAATGACGAGACCCACGCCCCAGCAAGTCCAAGCCATCGCGGAGGCCTCCGGCCTGCCGGTCGACAAGGAGGTGGCGACGCGCATTTCCGATTCGATCGGACCGGCGTTCGACAATTTCGCAGCCATCGCCGGCACGCTGCCGTTCGATCTGGAGCCCGCGAGCTACGTCCTCGCGCAGACGCTGAAGGTAGGCCGATGAGCACGGAACCCGCTCTGATGACCTTGACGGAGGTTGCCAAGGCGATCGCCGAGAAGAAGCTCTCCTCGGTCGACGTGACGCGCTCCTGCCTGCATCGCATCGCGCAGTGGCAGCCGAAGCTGAACGCCTTCATGGCGATCGAGTCCGAGCCGGCGCTGAAGGCCGCCGCCGAGGCCGATGCGGCGCTCGCCAAGGACGGCCCTAAGGGCCCCCTGCATGGCGTGCCGCTGGCGCATAAGGACATGTATTACGAGGCCGGCCATGTCTCGACCTGCGGCTCGCTGATCCGCCGCGACTTCGTCGCGACGACCACCTCGACCGCGCTGCAGCGGCTGAAGGATGCCGGAGCGATCCGGCTCGGCACCTTGCAGATGGCCGAGTTCGCCTATGGTCCGACCGGCCACAACGCGCATTACGGTCCGGTGCACAATCCCTGGAAGCTCGGCTACGTCACCGGCGGTTCGTCATCCGGCTCGGGCTCTGCGGTCGGCGCCCGTCTGACCTTTGCCGCGCTCGGCTCGGACACCGGCGGCTCGATCCGGATGCCCGCGAATTTCTGCGGCGTCACCGGGCTGAAGGTGACTTGGGGCCGCGTCAGCCGCGCCGGCGCGATGCCGCTGTCGCAGTCGCTCGACACGGTCGGCCCGCTGGCGCAGACGGCGGAGGATTGCGCGCTGCTGCTCGGCCTGATGGCCGGTCCGGACCCCGAGGATCCGACCGCCAGCGCTGCCCAGGTGCAGGACTATGTCGCGGCCACCCAGTCGTCGATCAAGGGTCTCAAGATCGGCGTGCCCAAATCGTTCTACGTCGACGATCTCGATCCCGAGGTGGCGCGCTGCCTCGACGCGGCGATCACGGTGCTGAAGACCGAGGGCGCCGATGTCGTGCAAGTCGAGCTGCCCGACCAGCGCCAGCTCACCGCGGCGTGCCAGCTCGTGCTGGCGGTCGAGGCGGCGGCGTTCCACAAGCGCTGGATGATAGAGCGGCCGCAGGATTATGGCCCGCAGGTCCTGATGCGGCTGCAGAACGCGCTGGCCGTCTCCGGCGTCGCCTATCTCGAGGCGCTGCGCTGGCGCGGCGCCGCGCTGGCGGCGCATGTCGCGGCAACCGCAGGCGTCGATGCGATCATCGCGCCGGTGTCGCCGCTGGTGACCCCGTCGATCGCCGAGAGCGATGTCGGCGGCGCGCCCGGCGCGGAGGCCGTGATCCAGCGCATCACCCGCTTTACCCGGCCGGTGAACTATCTCGGCCTGCCGTCGCTGGCGATCCCCACCGGCTTCACGGCGACGGGGCTCCCGGTTGGCATGCAGCTGATCGGCCGCTCCTTTGACGAAGCCACCATCCTGACCATCGGCGCCGCCTTCCAACGCGCGACCGATTTCCACGCGCGGGTGCCGACGCTGTCATGAAGCGCTGTGTTGGCGAGGAACTCCGGCCACATGACGCTCAAGGCGATGCAAGAGGTCGGCCTGCGCGCGCCGGAATCGAAGCTGTCGCCTCACATTCGGTGTCGTCCCGGACAAGCCTGACGTCGCGCAGCGGCGGCAGGCGCAGAGCCGGGACCCATAGCCACCGGCGGCCGTGTGGCGACGACTCGCAGTGGCGATGGTGCCGCAAACAGCCATCGGGAGTCTGGGTCCCGGGTCGGCGCACGACGGCGCGATGCGCCGCCGTGCTGGCCCGGGACGACACCGAGTATCTGAGGAGCGCCGCACTGTGACCAACCTCGTCGAGATCTCCAACCTCTCCATCCGATTCACCGGCGAGCGCACGGTGCATGCGGTGAACGATGTCAGCCTGTCGCTCGGCGATGGCGAGGTGCTGGGGCTGCTGGGCGAGTCCGGCTCCGGCAAGAGCGTGACGATGCGGGCGCTGATGCGGTTGTTGCCGAAGAAGCGGACGCAGATCTCGGGCGGCGTGAAGGTCATGGGCCGCGATATCCTCGCGATGAGCGACGAGGAGCTGTCGCAGTTCCGCGGCCGCACGGTGTCGATGATCTTCCAGGAGCCGGGACTCGCGCTCGATCCGGTCTACACGATCGGCCGGCAGATCGCCGAGACGGTGATGCGCCACGAGGGCAAGAGCTATGCGGAGGGCACGGCGCGTGCGCTGGAGATGCTCGACGTCGTCCGCATTCCCTCGGCCAAGCGGCGCCTCGACTCCTATCCGCATGAGATGTCCGGCGGCATGCGCCAGCGCGCGATGATCGCGCTCGCTCTCGCCTGCCGGCCGAAGGTGCTGCTGGCGGACGAGCCGACGACTGCGCTCGACGCCACCGTGCAGATCCAGATCCTGCTGCTGCTGCGCGAGCTGCAGCGCGAGTTCGGCATGTCCGTCATCTTCGTCACCCACGACATCGGCGTCGCCATCGAGATCTGCGACCGTGTCGCCGTCATGTATGCCGGCCAGATCGTCGAGCAGGGTAGCTTGCGCGACATCGTCCGCCAGCCCGTGCATCCCTATGCGCGCGGCCTGCTCGCCTCGACCATCCACGGCCCCAAGCGCGGCGAGCGGCTGCAGACCATCCCGGGCACGCCGCCCTCGCTCGACCAGGCGCCGCGGAGCTGCTCCTTTGCCCCGCGCTGCAGCCTCGCCCAGCCGCGCTGTTCGGAGACGCTGCCGCCGGCCGTTCAGCTCGGGCCGCAGCGGTTGGCGCGTTGCGTCCTCGCCGGGGCGGAGAGTGTGGCGGCCACGTAACGCTTGTCCCGAAACGCGCTGCCGTCGGCACCGAACGGCTCATCCCGTGTCGAAGCGCCGCAGCCGTCTCGCTAAGGTGCGCTGGCGCGCCGGACCGTTTGTCCGCGCCGGATGAGGGCTCGCCATGCACGTATCGAACGAAGGTATTCTGGTCATCCTGTTCGTCGGCCTGATCGCGGGCTGGCTCGCCGGCAAGATCGTGCGCGGCACCGGCTTCGGCCTGATCGGCGACATCGTCATCGGCGTGCTCGGCGCCCTGGTCGCCAGCTTCCTGTTCCCGCGGCTCGGCATTCATCTGGGGACGGGGCTCGTCTCGGAAATCGTCTATTCGGCGCTCGGCGCCATCATCCTGCTGCTCGTCGTTCGCCTGGTACGGACCGGCGGACGGCTTTAAGGCCGCGAGTCCGGGCGGCTGAACATTTCCACCACCGCGCGAGACAGACCAAACACAACAGCTGATTCACGCTAAAGCTGGTGTCGTTGGACGCTTGCCATGGGAATCAGTATATTTTGCCTTGTTTGCCGCCAGTTTGTGCTTTTGATCGGCGGTCGTGCAGCTCATTTGATCAATTGAAGAGAAGGTGGTGATGGCGGCCGCACCTCACGCGAGGCAATCCGAGCTCGGCGATGCCTTGCGCGGCTGCCGCAGCGCCTTCATCGGCGTCGGGGTGATGAGCTGCATCATCAACCTGCTGTATCTCACCGGCTCGATCTTCATGCTCGAGGTCTATGACCGGGTGCTGCCGAGCCGTTCGGTGCCGACCCTGATCGGCCTCATGATCATTGCCGGTGGCCTCTACATCGCCCAGGGCGCGCTCGACATGATCCGCAGCCGCATCCTCGGCCGAATCGGCACCGCGCTGGACGAGAGCCTGAATGCGCGGGTGTTCGACACCGTGGTGCGGCTGCCGCTGTCGGCCGGCGGCCGCAACGAGGGCCTGCAGCCGCTGCGCGATCTCGACAACATCAGGAGCTTTCTCGGCAGCCAGGGGCCGGGCGCGTTCTTCGATCTGCCCTGGCTGCCGCTGTATCTGGCGATCTGCTTCGCCTTCCACGTGCTGCTCGGCGTCACCGCGCTGGTCGGCGCCATCATCCTGGTGACCCTGACGCTGGTCACCGAGTTCCTCACCCGAACGCCCGCCAAGGAGGCGATGGGCCTCGCCGCCCGCCGCAACGATCTGGTCAGTGCCAGCCGGCGCAATGCCGAGGTGCTGGTCGCGATGGGCATGACCGGGCGGATGCTGCAGCGCTGGGGTGAGACCAATGAGAAATATCTCGCCGGCAACCAGCGCGCCAGCGACGTCGCTGGCGGCCTCGGGGCGATCGCCAAGGTGCTGCGCATGATGCTGCAGTCGGCGGTGCTCGCGGTCGGCGCCTATCTGGTGATCCACCAGGAGGCCACCGCGGGCATCATCATCGCCGGCTCGATCCTGAGCGCCCGGGCGCTGGCGCCGGTCGACCTCGCCATCGCGCATTGGAAGAGTTTCGTCGCCGCCCGCCAGAGCTGGCGTCGGCTCAACCAGCTGCTGCAGACCATGCCGGACCGCGCACCGCCGACCCAGCTGCAGCCGCCGGTCGGCAAGCTCTCGGTCGAGGGCATCTCGATCGTCGCGCCCGGCGACAGCAAGGCGATCGTCCAGGATGTGAGCTTCGCATTGTCGGCGGGCAACGGTCTGGGCATCATCGGCCCGAGCGCGTCGGGCAAGTCGTCGCTGGTGCGCGCGCTGGTCGGCGTCTGGCGTCCGGTGCGCGGCCATGTCCGGCTCGATGGCGCCGCCCTCGACCAATGGTCGACCGACGAGCTCGGCCGCCACATCGGCTATCTGCCGCAGGATGTCGAGCTGTTCGCGGGGAGCGTGGCGCAGAACATCAGCCGTTTCGATCCCAACGCTTCCGCTGACGGCATCATCGCCGCCGCCAAGGAGGCCGGCGTGCACGACATCATCATCAAAATGCGCGACGGCTACGACACGCAGATCGGCGAACAGGGCGCGGCTTTGTCGGCCGGCCAGGCCCAGCGCGTGGCGCTGGCGCGCGCGCTCTATGACAATCCGTTCCTGATCGTGCTCGACGAGCCCAACTCCAATCTCGATACCGAGGGCGACGAGGCGCTGTCGCGCGCGGTCCGCTCGGCGCGGGCGCGCGGTGCGATCGTCGTCGTGGTGGCGCACCGGCCGATCGGCATCGAGGCGGTCGATCAGGTGCTGGTCATGAAGGATGGCCGCGCGCAGGCGTTCGGGCCGAAGGAGACCGTGCTCGCGCAGGTGCTGCAGCCGCGGCCCGCGGCGCCGATCAAGATCGTCTCCGAAGCCGGCGTGACGAAGTCGTGAGGAGCAGGACCGCATGAGCAGTCAGGTCATCACCGGTCCGATCCCGGGTCTGAAGCCGGAGAGCGCCAAGCAGTCGATCCGGCGCCACCTCATCGTCGGCATGGCCGTGGTGCTCGCGGTGGCCGGCGGCATGGGCGGCTGGGCCGCCACGCAGCAGATCTCCGGCGCGCTGATCGCGCCCGGCCAGATCGTGGTCGAGTCCAACGTCAAGAAGGTGCAGCATCCGACCGGCGGCGTCGTCGGCGAGCTCCGCGCGCGTGATGGTGATGTCGTCAAGTCTGGCGACATCGTCGTCCGGCTCGACGACACCGTGACCAAGGCCTCGCTCGCCATCGTCACCAAGAATCTCGATGCGCTGCAGGCGCGCGCGGCCCGGTTAGAGGCGGAGCAGCGCGGCTGGGCCAAGATCCTGTTCCCGCAGCAGCTGTTGGAGCGGATGAGCGATCCCGACGTCAAGAGCCTGACTGCGAGCGAGACCAAGCTGTTCGAGGTCCGTGTCAACGGTCGCATCGGCCAGAAGGCGCAGCTGCGCGAGCGCGTCGCCCAGCTCAGCGAGGAGATCGAAGGGCTCTCGGCGCAGGTCGCCGCCAAGGACCAGGAGATCGCGCTGGTGCAGAAGGAGCTCGACGGCGTGCGCCAGCTCTACGAGCAGCACCTCGTGCAGCTGTCGCGTTTGACGACGCTGGAGCGCGACGCGGCCCGCCTCAATGGCGAGCGCGCGCAGTACATCGCCGCCCGCGCTCAGGCCAAGGGCAAGATCAGCGAGACCGAGCTGCAGATCATCCAGGTCGACAAGGACATGGTGAGCGAGGTCTCCAAGGATCTGCGCGAGACCACCGACAAGATCGGCGAGTTCGTGGAGCGCAAGGTCACCGCCGAGGACCAGCTCCGCCGCGTCGATATCCGCGCGCCGCAGGACGGCATGGTGCTGCAGTCCTCGGTGCACACCGTCGGCGGCGTGATCACCGCCGGCGATACGATCATGCTGATCGTGCCGCAGAGCGACGATCTGCAGGTCGAGGCCAAGGTCAATCCGCAGGACATCGACAAGCTGCAGGTCGGCCAGAAGACCTTGCTGCGGCTGTCCGCCTTCAACCAGCGCACCACGCCAGAGCTGAACGGCGTCGTCAGCCGCGTCTCGCCCGACGTCACCACCGACCAGCGCACCGGCCAGAGCTACTACACCATCCGCGTCTCGATGCCGCCCGAGGAGATCGCGCGTCTGGGTGACGTCAAGCTGATCCCGGGCATGCCGGTCGAGGCCTTCGTCCAGACCGGCGACCGCACCGTCATCTCCTATCTGATGAAGCCGCTGCACGACCAGCTGATGCGCGCGTTCCGGGAGAAGTGAGGGCGGCGGCTGCTCGCTGGGCTCACATCCGGCGCCTCACATTCAGTGTCATCCCGGCGAACGCCGGGGTCCATAACCACAGGCAGTTGTTGGCTTGCGCGAAGGTCAATGCTCAGCCTGCCACAAGCGAGATCACGCGGTATGGATCCCGGATCGGCGCCCGCCGCCGCTTCGCGCCGGCGAGCTTGTCCGGGACGACGCCGTTGGTGGAGCGAACTGCGTGCCTTACCCTCCGCTGTCATCCCCGCGCACGCGGGGATCCATAACCACCGGCGGACGTTGGTTTGCGCAGCAGGTCGACGCTCAGCCTGCCACAAGCGAGATCACGCGGTCTGGGTCCCGGATCGGCGCCCGCCGGCGCTGCGCGTCAGCGGGCTTGTTCGGGACGACAGCGGTTCATGCGTCGAGATGCTTGAGCAGCAGCTCCAGCGCGCTCTTCGCGAATAGCTGCATGTTGGCGAAGCGGTCGGTGCGGCCGCTTTCCAGCGTCACCACGGCTGATGCCGTGCCGGCGACGGCGAAGCAGGCGTGGCCTGCCGCGTCGCCATAACGGTTGCCGGTGGGGCCGGCGGCGCCGGTCTCCGACAGGCCCCAGTCGGTGGCGAAGCGCGACTTGATCTGCCGCGCCAGCAACTGCGCATAGGGCTCCGACGCGGAGCGGATGCCCTTCATCGCTTCGTCCGGAATGTCCATCAGCAGGCGTCGCGCGTCGCGCGTATAGACCACGGCGCCCCCGAGGAAGTAGGCCGACGCGCCGGGCACCGCAAGCAGTGCGGCGGCGATGAGCCCGCCAGCGGACGACTCCGCGACGGCAATGGTCTGCTTGCGCGCGATCAGCCGGGCGGCGACCTGCTCGGCAACGACAATCAGTTCATCCATCACAGACCTTGCTCCCGCTCCGGCCGCAAACAAAAAGGGCGGCATCGGATGATGCCGCCCTTGGCGTCAACAAACAAGCCGATCAGGCCGCGGCAGGCTCGCGCGCCGCCACCGCCTGCTGGCCGCCGCGATAGACGGTCAGCGCGGCGATGATGCCGAGCGCGGCGGCGAACATCAGCCAGAAGCCGGGCGAGGCCTTGTCGCCGGTCTTCTCGATCAGCCAGGTCGCTGCGAACGGCGTGAAGGTACCGAACAGTGCGGCTGCGAGCGCGAAGGCCAGCGAGAAGCAGGTGGTGCGGACATGCGCCGGCACGATCTCGACCAGCGCGCCGAGCATGGTGCCGCTGTACATGCCGAAATAGAACGAGAACATCATCTCGACCGCCAGCATCTTGCCGAAGGTCGGTGCCGACACCAGCCAGCTCAGCGCCGGATAGGCCGTCAGCAGTGACAGCACGGCGATTCCGATCAGTACCGGCTTGCGGCCGATACGGTCGGACAGCGCGCCGCCGACCGGGTTCCAGATGAAGTTGGTGACGGCGACCAGCAGCGTCACAAGCAGTGCATCGGCGGTCGAGAGCTTCAGCACGGTCTTGCCGAAGGTCGGCGTGTAGACGGTGACGAAGTAGAACGTCGTCGTGGTCAGGATCGCGATCATCATGCCGAGCAGCACGATGCGCCAGTTGGCGAGTGCCGAGGCGAATACCTCGCTGGTGGTCGGGTGCTTCTTCATCGCCAGGAACGCCGGCGTCTCCTCCAGCGTGCGGCGCAGGAAGAAGATCAGCGGAATGATCAGGCAGCCGACGAAGAACGGGATGCGCCAGCCCCACGCGGTCACGGTCGCCGCCGGCATGGATTCGCTCAGGAGATAGCCGAGAATGGAGGCCACGAAGATCGCGACCTGCTGGCTCGACGATTGGAACGAGGTGTAGAAGCCGCGATTGCCGGGCGTGGCGATCTCCGACAGATAGACCGACACGCCGCCGAGCTCGACGCCGGCCGAGAAGCCTTGCAGCAGGCGGCCGAGCAGGACGATGATCGGCGCAGCGACGCCAATGGTCTCATAGGTCGGGCAGAACGCGATCACGACAGTGCCGGCGGCCATGATGCCAAGCGTCACGATCAGGCCCTGGCGGCGGCCGATCTTGTCGATATAGGCGCCGAGCACGATCGCTCCGACCGGGCGCATCAGCGCGCCGAGCCAGAACACGCCGAACGTGTTGAGCAGCGACGCCGTCTCGTCGGTGGACGGGAAGAACGCCTTGCCGATCGCGGCCGCATAGAATCCGAACAGGAAGAAGTCGAACTGCTCGAGGAAATTGCCGCTGGTGGCGCGCAGGATCGCGCCGATGCGCGACTTGATGGTGGCCGGCTGCTGGATGGGGGTCGATGACACGCGAGAAAACTCCTACCGTCGAGTGGCTCGTGCGGAAGAACTTCTGCGCCGGCCGATGAGAAAGGGTGTGGCAATCTGCCACGCGACATCGTGCCGGCCAATAGATTTGACGCCAAATCCTTAAGGCGGAAGGGGATTCAACGAGACGTTCTTCTGCTGCGCCGCACTCTTGAGCCATTGCCGAAACGCCTTGAGCTTCGGCGGATCGGTGCGCGCCTCCGGCGTGACCAGATAGAAGCCGGCGTCGCTCGGGAGCATCATCTCGAACGGAACCACGAGGCGCCCCTTGGCGATATCGTCCTGGACGTAGGCCGTGCGCCCGATCGCGACGCCGAGTCCGTCGATCGCCGCCTGCACGGTCATCAGCGACAGGTCGAAGCTCAGCCGGCTCTGCCGGGACATCTCGACAGGCAGGCCCGCTGCCGTCAGCCAGAGCCGCCAGTCGTCGTCATAGCCACCGCTCGCCTGCAGCAGCGTGTGATGCGCGAGGTCCTCGGGGCTGCGCAGCGGCTTGGTTCCCTGCAGCAGCGCCGGGCTGCACACCGGAAACAGCTCATCAGCCATCAGCCATTCCGCACGCACCGCTGGCCAGTGGCCGCGGCCGTAGCGAATGGCGGCGTCGACATCGTCCTTGCGGAAATCGACCAGCCCGGTCGAGGTGGTGATGCGGACGTCGATGGTGGGATGAGCTTCCTGGAAAGCCGTCAGCCGCGGCAGCAGCCATTTGGCGGCGAGCGAGGCGATGGTGGAGACGGTCAGCACCTTGGCGTTATCCTTCCGCACCAGCCGCTCGGTCGCCAAGCGCAGATCGTCGAAGGCGGCCCGCACCAGCGGAAGATAGTCGCGGGCCTGCGGCGTCAGCGCGAGGCTGCGGTTCTGGCGCAGGAACAGGCGGATGCCGAGCTCGTCCTCCAGGCGCTTGATCTGATGGCTGATGGCCGTCTGCGTGACGTTCAGCTCGGAGGCGGCGCGGGTGAAGCTCAGATGCCGCGCCGCGGCCTCGAACGCCCGCAACCCATTCAGCGACGGTAGCCGCGCCATCCGCGTCTCCTTCATTCATGAGCTTATTTCATCCGAAACGGTAATAAATGTCGTTTGTAGATGAAAGGCAAGCCCTCGATATTGCAGCTTCACGCTTTATCAGGAGGCTTTCATGTCCCTTTACGTCTCCTCGTCAATGACGAAACATCATGGCCCGGGGTTCTGGTCCGGCGTTGCCGAGCTGCTGGCGGCCTGGCGCTTCCGGCATCGCACCCGCCACGAGCTGGCGCAGTGGTCGGAGCGGGACCTGCACGACCTCGGCCTCTCCCGCAGCGATATCGCCGCCGAGATCGACAAACCGTTCTGGCGGGCCTGAGCCCCTCACTCGGCCCGCCCCGCCGGCGCCGCTCCGCGATGGGAGCCGCGCCGGCACCTCTTTTCCCAGGAGCCCGCCATGCCGACGCCCGCTGTCGCCGCCTCCGCTGTCGGAGCGGATGTCATTCACACGCGGCGCGGTGACGAGGTGCGTCTGTGCTTTGTGACACCGGCCGACGCCGACGCGCTTCAGGCCTACATCCGCGCGCTGAGCCCGCGCTCGCGCAGCAGGCGCTTCCTCGGTGCGCTCAGCGAACTGCCGAAAGCCGTGCTCGATGATTTCGTCGCGCTCGGCCGCAACGACCGCTATAGCCTGGTCGGCATGATGGAGCACGACGGTGTCGCCCAGATCGTGGCCGAAGCGCGCTATGCGCTCGACCGCGCCACGGGCCGTGTCGAGTTCGGCCTCTCGGTGCAAGACCGCTGGCACGGCCACGGCATCGGCCCGGCGCTGATCGCAGAGCTGGAACGTCGCGCCCGCGCGCTTGGCGGCCTGACGCTGTCAGGCGACGCGCTTCGCACCAACGACGTGATGATCGCGCTCGTCCGCAAGGCGGGCTTCACGATCCAGCCGCATGCGGATGATTGGACGCTGGTGAGATTCGAGAAGGGGTTGAGCCGTGCGCTCTCACCGGGGCACGCCATGCCGACGGTTGCACGCGTTTGACATGACGATTGTCATGCCCCGCGAAGGCGGGCCATCCAGTACGCCGCGGCCTCACCGCATCTTGAGCTATCAGTCGCGTTTGCGGGATCGTCCGGCCAAGGCCGGGCGATGACGGCTGCTATGAGGCAAAGACCTGTCCGCGTCATTGCGAGCGCAGCGAAGCAATCCAGAGTCCTTGCTCGGTCCTGGATTGCTTCGCTGCGCTCGCAATGACGAGGCGAGAGTGGGGCTCGAACCGGCCTCGTCGGCAGCGGTTCGTGGGGTGGGAAAAGCGCGTTCACGGCTTCCGCGTGACGTGCTGTCGGCGCGCCGTGCCCACCGTCCCTCAGCCAGCGCGCGGCGCCAATGGTGGGCACGTCGCCCCGCGTGATGCTGCGCGTCCCGCGGCTTGTCTTTGCCCATGCTACAGAACATCAACCCTCAGAACGTCTCCACCCAGGGACGCAGCTCCATCTCCCAGCTCCAGGCGCTGCGCGGCTGCTGCAGCACGCTCCAATAGCTGGCGGCGATCGCATCCGGATCGAGCATCGAATCCGGCCGCTCGGCCGGCTCCTGCCGCGCCGCGCTCCTGATGCCGCCGTCGATGACGAAATGCGCGACGTGGATGCCTTGCGGCGACAGCTCGCGGGCCATGCTCTGGGCCAGGCCGCGCAGCGCGAACTTGCCCATCGCGAATGGCGCCGATTGGGCGTATCCCTTCACGCTGGCCGAGGCGCCGGTGAACAGGATGGCGCCGTGCTTGTTCGGCAGCATGCGCTGCGCCGCCTGCTGCGCCACCAGGAAGCCGCCGAACGCGCTGACGGCGATCGCGTTCTGCACATCGGCCGGGACGAGATCGGTGAGCGGCCCGCGCGCCCGGGCGCTGGCATTGTAGACGACGAGATCGGGCTCGCCGATCTCGCGCGAGACCAGGCCGAACAGCCGCTCGACCTCCTCCGGATTGGTGGCGTCGCACGGATAGGCACGGGCGCCGGTCTCGCTGCAGATCGCGCCGAGCTTCTCGGTCTTGCGCGCGGCCAGCGCGACGCGGATCTTCTCGCGCGCGAACAGCCGCGCCAGCGAGGCGGAGAGCCCTTCGCCGGCGCCGACGATCAAGGCGATCTTGTAGGCTGGGATGTCCATGAGGCATGTCCTTGAAAGATGCTTGGCAAAGCGTCCGCGGCCCTCAAGCTAGTGCAGCCAAGGCCAACTGCCCACCACCCATCCCCACAATTTTGCCTGAGATCAGGCCGGGCGCGGCTGCAGGGCGGCGAGGCAGCCGATCTCCTCCAGCACGACGTCGAGCCGGCTGCGGTCGTGCAGGAAGGCGTATTTCGAGCGCAGCATGGCGAGCGAGCGCGCATGATATTTCTGCGGCTTCTGCGTCCACACGACATCGCCGAGCTGGACGCTGAATTGATCGCGGTTCTGCGCGATCGCCTGCTCGTTGGCGAGCGACCACGGCATGAACAGCGCGCCGACCTGTCGGGTCAGGATCGGCATTAATGTCAGCGACAATTCCGGCCACAGCTCGAACGCCCCTTCGCCGCGCGGCCACAGCATGCGATGGATCCAGGCCAGCACATGCGGGGCGCGGCCTTCGATCAGGGCGCCGGCGGTCGGATCGGTCCACAGCTCGTAGAACTGGCCCCACAGCCCGAAATCGCCATAGGCCGGCCTTGCGCCGAACAGATAGGGCCGCAGCGCAAGATGCCGCTCCAGCAGGTCGAGCATCTCGACGAAGCCCTGCTCGATCTGCGGCGCGTTGGCCTCGTTGGAGCCGACATAAGCGAGGCGCTCGACCATGCGCGCGCGGATCTTCTCCGACAGCCGGGCGATATCGGCGTCGGCGGTCTTCGGCGCGACCATGCGGGCGATGCGCCCGGCCGAGGCGCGCTGGTCGAGCTCGCCGGCCCAGCGATAATGGAACATCCATTTGTTGCCCCACTCGTCGCCGAACTCCTCGATCAGAGCGGAGATGAAGCTCGTCAGCACGTCGCCGGGATGGACCGACGGCTCCGGGAACGCGAGCTCGAGCGCATCGATGATCGGCGTCGAGTCCTGCATCGGCGCCTCGTCGGGCGCGACCACCAGCGGAATGATCGGCAGCTTGGCGTGGCGGGAAAACTCCGTCTCGGTTTCCGCGCTGCGCAATATCCAGTGATGCGGAATACCCTTGTAACGCAGATACGATCGCACCTTGACCGAATAGGGCGACATCTCCGCCCCGAAGATGCGATAAACCTCCGTCGGCTGATGGGTCATGGATCTGCTCCCGGTTCGGCGCGAGCCGTGCCTGTTGTGTATCCGATCAGGCGCAACCTGTCGAAGAGTCCGTAAGAAGACTGGCGCAAACGAACGAGGGCTTACCGATCATGCATCAGTTCCTGAAGCGCGATGACGTGATGACCGGCGGGAAGAGGCCCGAGCTGCTGGCCCCGGATACCACCGGGCTCAACTTCTACCGCGCCGATCCCGCGCTCTCCGACCTCCTGCGCATCCATCTGCCCGACGCGCTGTTTCGGCATCTCGTGCCGCATCTCGACCGGCTCGGCGAGCTCGCCGGCGGCTATCTCGACGAATGCGCGCGGCTGGCCGACCGCCATGGACCGGTGCTGCACCAGCGCGACCGCTTCGGCCGCGACGCCCAGTGGATCGAATATCACCCCGCCTATCGCGAGCTCGAGCGCGCCGCCTTCGGCGAGTTCGGGATCCATGCGATGTCGATCCGCAAGGGCATTCTCGGTTGGCCGGCGAAATATCCCGTCGCCGCCAAGCACGCCTTCACCTTCCTGTTCAATCAGGCGGAGTTCGGATTGGGCTGTCCGATCAACGTGACCGATGGCTGCGCCAAGCTGCTGGCGAGCTTCGGGAGCCATGCGCTCAAGGCGAAGTACCTTGACGGCTTGACGCAGACCGACATGCGCAAGCTGACCCAGGGCGGCCAGTTCATGACCGAGAAGGAAGGCGGCTCCGACGTCGGCACGCTGACGACGGTCGCCGTGCCCGAGGGCGACCACTGGCGCCTGCATGGCGAGAAATGGTTCTGCTCCAATGCCGATGCCAAGGTGGTGATGCTGCTGGCGCGTCCCGAAGGCGCCGAGCCCGGCACGCGCGGAGTCGGCCTGTTCCTGATGCCGCGCTTCCTCGATGACGGCACGCAGAACCACTATCGAATCGTGCGCCTGAAGGACAAGCTCGGCACGCGTTCGATGGCGTCGGGTGAGATCAGGCTGGAAGGTGCCATCGCCTATGCGGTCGGCCGGCTCGATCGCGGCTTCGTGCAGATGGCCGAGATGGTCAACTCCTCGCGACTCTCCAATGGTGTGAAGTCGACGGCGCTGATGCGGCGCGCCTGGCACGATGCGATCACGGTGGCGCGTAATCGCGTGGTGTTCGGACAGCGCATCGTGGACCTGCCGCTCGGCCGTCGCCAGCTGATGAAGATCCTGCTGCCGACCGAGCAGGCGCTGTCCATGAGCTTCCTCACCGCCGATGCGCTGGATCGCGCCGAGGCCGGCAGCCAGGACGCCGCGGCGCTGCTGCGCATCCTGACGCCGACTTTAAAATTTCGCGCGACGCGCGATGCCCGCAAGGTCTGCGGCGATGCGTTGGAGATGCGTGGGGGTATCGGCTATGTCGAGGAGTTCGTCACGGCGCGGCTGTTGCGCGACGCGCATCTCGGCTCGATCTGGGAGGGCACCGGCAACATCGTCGCGCTGGATGCGCTGAAGCGGGCCGTCGGCCGTCACGGCGCCGAGTCGGCGCTGGCAGCCGATCTGCATGCGCGGCTCGACGACAGCGCCGCCGTGCCGCAGGCGTGGCGCGATCAGCTGCATCGCCTCGTCGATCGCGCCGTCGGCTTCGCACGCGAGGTCGCCGGCCGCGCCGACAATGAGGCCGAGTCGCGCCGTGCGACGAGTCTGCTGTATCACACGGCCAGCGTGGTCTCGCTCACTTGGGAAAGCGCGCGCATTTACGCCACGCGCGGCGACGCCCGGCGCCTGTTGTTGGCCAAGCTCGTCGTCGATCATCGGCTGATGCCGTCCGATCCATTCCAGCTCGCGGAAAACAACACGGATGATGCGATTGCAACGCTGCTCCTCGGCGAGCGCGATGCGACGATGCAGGAGGTTGGCGAACTGATATCTGTGGCCTAGGCTGGCGAGGAGATATGAAGTGACATGCGGAACGAAGCTGACGCCACGCGCTCGGTGCACCCTCTCCCCTTGTGGGAGAGGGTGGCTTTCATGCGCAGCATGAAAGCCGGGTGAGGGGTTGCCGCGGGCGAGGAGCTGAGTGCGACGCACGAACCCCTCACCCTGGCGAGTTCGTTGCTGGCGTCTGTGTAGTCCTCTCCCACAAGGGGAGAGGGCGCAGTCATGAGCGCCGGAAGGCGATCGGCTACGCCGCTCGCTCAAATCATAACAAACAGGGAGAACGTCAATGAAAGCCGCCGTGCTGATGGAGGTCAACAAGCCGCTGGTGATCGAGGACATCAGCGTGCCCAAGCCCGGGCCGCGCGAAGTGCTGATCCGGACGGCCGTCGCCGGCCTCTGTCATTCGGATCTGCACTTCATCGAGGGACTCTATCCGCATCCGCTGCCGGCGGTGCTCGGCCATGAGTCGGCCGGCATCGTCGAGCAGGTCGGCTCAGACGTCACCTATGTGAAGCCCGGCGATCATGTCGTCACCTGTCTTTCGGTGTTCTGCGGCACCTGCGACAACTGCACCACGGGCCGCCCGGTGCTGTGCACCGACACCACGGTGAAAATGCCGCCCGGCGCCTCCAACCGGCTGTCATGGGGACGAAGTGAGAAGCTGCATCAGTTTCTCAACCTGTCGTCCTTCGCCGAGCAGATGCTGGTACACGAGAACGCGATCGTGAAGATCCGCAACGACATGCCGCTCGAGCTCGCCGCGCTGATCGGCTGCGGCGTCATCACCGGCTATGGCGCTGTCGTCAACACAGCGCGGGTGACGGCGGGGGAGACGGTCGCCGTGATCGGCTGCGGCGGCGTCGGCATGGCCGCGATCAACGGCGCCGAGATCGCGGGCGCCGGCCGCATCATCGCCATCGACACCAATCCGGCCAAGCTGCAGCTCGCGACCAAGCTCGGCGCCACCGACATCATTAATCCCCTCGATGGTGATGTCGTGGCGCAGGTGCGCGAGCTCACCAAGGGCGGCGTCCACCACGCCTTCGAGGTGCTGGGGCGGAAGGAGACGGCCGAGCAGGCGTTCGCGATGCTCGCGCCGGGCGGCACCGCGACCATCGTCGGCATGATCCCGTTCGGCCAGAAGATCGAGCTGCACGGCTTCGACTTCCTGCGCGAGCGCCGCATCCAGGGCTCGTCGATGGGCTCCAACCATTTCCGCGTCGACATGCCCCGCCTCGTCGAGTTCTACCTGCGCGGCAAGCTGCACCTGGAGGACTGGATCTCCGCCAAGCTGAAGCTGTCGGAGATCAACGAGGGTTTTGCCAACATGAAGGCGGGCAAGACCTTGCGTAGCGTGATCGTATTTGATGCGTGAGTCGCGCGGGGCAACCCGGTATCGACGATGGTTGCCCGTCATGCCCGGGCTTGACCCGGGCATCCCGTCTCTCCCGAAAGGATGGATGGCCGGGTCAAGCCCGGCCATGACGATGTGGGGCGATCTGGCGCTGCGTACACAGCTGTCGTCCCGGCCTCGAGCCGGGACCCATACCGCGGAATCTATCGAGTTAGCTCAATCACGAGTCATCGTTCCCAAAGCGCCGGTGGCTATGGGTCCCGGCTCAAGGCCGGGACGACGGTGGTGGGCAGCGCTCCTGACGTGAACTAATCCGCAAACATCGGCGGTGGCGTGAAGCCGCCGAACTCGCGCTCGATCAGTTCGGCCAGCTTCAGCGGCGTGCGGTCCTCGAGGAACGGGCCGACGATCTGCGCGCCGACCGGCAAGCCGTCGACGAGCCCGAGCGGAATCTGCGTGGCGGGGAGGCCGGGCAGGGTCGCGACCCCAGGCCAGGCGAGCTGGTCATTGTAGTCATGCTCGACGCCGTCGATGCTGATGCGGCGCTGCGTCTGGTCAGGCGAGTGGTCGTGCCGAAACGCGGGTGTCGGCATGATCGGGCAGATCACCGCGTCGAAGCTCTCGAACAAAGCTCGCCACTGCGCGCGCAGCCCGAAACGGGCGTTGCTGGCCTGCACCCAGTCGCGGTGGCTGAGCGCGATGCCGCGCAGACGCTCGGCGCCGAGGCTTAAGGCCTCCTTGGGCAGGTGCGCGGCTGCCTGGATGGCGCCGGCATGAACGTCCGGCGGCATGGTTGCGCCGAGGAAGCCGAGCAGCAGGCGCATATAAAGCCGGCTGGAGCTGGCGAAATCGGGCAGCAGCGGGCTTTCCATGACGATGCTGACGCCCGCTTTCGCCAGATTGGCTGCGAGCCGCTCGATCGCGCCGCGCACGGCGGTGTCGGTCGGAAGCAGCGGATGGCTGGCGACGACGAGCACGCGAAAGTCCTGCAGCCGCGTGTGCCGCGCCGGCGGCAGCTCCAGCCGATACGCTTTGCCGGCTTCCAGCGGATCGGGGCCTGCCATCACGTCGAGCAGCAGCGCGAGATCGGCGGCCGAGCGCGCCATCGGGCCGACCACCGCAAGGTCCGCCTCGTTCGGCAGCGGCGGGAATGGCGGCGGCGTGTGGCCGCGCGTAGGGACAAGACCATAAGTGGGCTTGTGCGCGGTCACGCCGCAATGGAAGGCCGGCACGCGCAAGGAGCCGCCGATGTCGGAGCCGAGCGAGAGCGAGCCATAGCCCGCCGCGAGCGCTGCCGAAGAGCCGCCGGAGGAGCCACCGGGCGTGCGGCCGAGGTCGTAGGGGTTGTTGGTGGTGCCGTAGATGTCGTTGTAGCTCTGCCAGTCGCCCAGCGCGATCGGCACGTTGGTCTTGCCGACCACGATGCCGCCGGCGTCCTTCACGCGCGCCACGGTCAGCGCATCCTCGGCGGCAATGAAGTCTTTCTGCTGCGGAAAGCCCCAGGTCGTCGGCAGCCCGGCGACGTTGAAGGACTCCTTCACCGTCAGTGGCAGGCCGAGCAGCGGCCCGTGCTCGCCGCGTGCAAGCGCCGCATCGGCGGCGCGTGCGGCAGCCAGTGCGCGATCGAAATCGCACACGCAGATGGCGTTGATCTTGTCGTCATGTCGGATGATGCGATCGATCGCGAGCTGCGTCAGCTCGACCGACGAGATCTCGCGACGCGCCAATGCCTTCGCTGTGTCGACTGCGGTTGCGAACGTCCATTGCGATGCGGCCAAGGTCCTGCTCCCTGTTTGCGTGCAGGTCCGTTTCTACCTCAGGGCGATGGCAGGCGCTTGATCGAAATTGCGCGGTTGAGACTAGCTGGGCAGCATGCGCTGCATGACGCGATCGCGGTAGACAAAAATATGCGCCAGCGCAGCGCCGATATGGGCGACGATCAGGATCAGCAGCAGCCATTCGGCCGCCTGGTGCAGCCCGTCGATGGCGCGATTGCCGGCTGGGTTACGGGCCGCGAGCATCGGCAGCTGAAACAGATAGAAGTAGGACACGCTCCAGCCGCGATAGGATGCGAACAGCCAGCCGGTGATGGTGGTGGCCAGCACCATGACATAGAGCATCCAGTGCACGGCCTCGGAGCTCAGCCGCTGCCAGGCCGGCAGCGAGCTTTCGGGCGCAACCGGATGTGTGAGGCGCCACACGAAGCGCACGACGATCAGCGCCAGGATGGTGAGGCCGAACGAGATGTGCAGGATCATCGGCGCGCCCGGCGGGGTGTTGGCGTGCAGATCCGGCATCAGCCAGCCGATCGGATACTGGATGGCGAGCAGCGCCACCACCAGCCAGTGCAGGATCTTTGCGGGCGTGCCGTAGTGCAGGCGTGGTGTCATGACGAGCTTTCCGTTGCGATAGGTTTGGCGCAATCAGGATCGCGGCCGGAAGTTCCGCCGGCCGCGATCGATGCTAGGCCGCCCCTATGAGTATCCCCACGCCGAGCACGATGATTCCGCCCAGCACGATCTGGAACACCGCCTGCAGGAACGGCGTGTCCATGTAGCGCGCGCGGATATAGGCGATGGCCCACAGTTCGAAGAACACGACGAGGCCGGCAATCGCGGTCGCGATCCAGAACGCGTTGGTCCAGGAATCCGGGACGAGATAAGGCATCGTGTGGCCGAGGCCGCCGAGTGTCGTCATCGCGCCGCAGACGGCGCCGCGCAGCCACGGCGAGCCGCGGCCGGTCAGCGAGCCGTCATCGGACAGCGCTTCGGCAAAGCCCATGCTGATACCGGCGCCGATCGAGGCGGCGAGGCCGACCAGGAAGGTCTGGAAGTTCTGGTGCGTGGCGAAGGCCGCGGCGAACAGCGGCGCGAGCGTCGACACCGAGCCGTCCATCAGGCCGGCAAGACCGGGCTGGACGTACTGCAGGACGAACACGCGCCGCCGCGTCTCGTCCTCCTTGTGACGCACGTCGGGGCTGAGGATCTCGTCGGTCAGCTTCGCTGCGACCTGCTCGTGGCCCTTCTCGGCCAGCGCGAGATCGCCGAGCAGCCGGCGCACGCCGACGTCCTTGGCCTGCTCGGCGGCCTTGGCGTAGAAGCGCTCGGCCTCGAACTCCATCGTGCCGACCTCCTTGCGGATGGCGTCGAGCGACAGGTTCTTGGTCAGCCAGATCGGTCGGCGCTGCATGAAGCCCTTGACGTTCTCGCGCCGGATCGGCGGCAGGTTCTTGCCGAAGCGCTCCTCGTAGAGCTCGAGCAGCATGTGGCGATGGCCCTTCTCCTCCTCGGCCATCTGCTCGAACAGTTTCGCAGAATCCGGATACCGCTCCGCCAGGTCCTCCGCGAAGCTCATGTAGATGCGGCCGTCTTCCTCTTCGGCCGAGATCGCGATCGCCAGGATCTCGCGCTCGGTGAGGTCGGCGAAATTTTTCATTCCAAGGTCCCCGGATTTGACGTTCTCAACATTCCACTGTTTAGAACGTTTCTAATCTGTATATGGATTGCCGCAGCGCGGTCAAACTGCCGCCGCGCGGTGGCCGCGAAACATTTCGTGAGGTCGCATTCAGGCCCCAGTCAGGGAACCCCTGGGCAAATTCACCGTTCGCGTTTCCGCTGAGCTACCTAAGGAGTTCCAATGACCACCGTCAAATACAGGCTGAACGATCCGAGACTGGCTCCGCGGCGCACCAAGATGGATATTCCGGGCTGGGCGGGCGAGCGGCAGCCGCGCGCCAATGGCTCGCATGAGCAGGTCTGGCACTGCGTGCCGTTCTCCGAAGGCGCGCAATACGGCATCGAGCTGTTCTATCCCTACGACTTCGAGCTGCAGGTCACGACGCGGGACGGCAAGCTCGAGATGTCGGGCGACTGGGGCGAGCCGCCCAGTCCGAGCCTGCAATGGCCGCCGTTCCGCAATTTCGGCGATGCGTTCTTTACCTATCAGATCCTGCTCGATCTCAAGGTGCCCCCGGGCTTCGCGATCCGCACCGAGCCGCATCCGCGCTTCTACACCGATCGCACCGATACCTGTCCAATCGCGGTGCCGGCGCTGATCCGGAATTTCTGGCCGATGCTGTTCTTCTGCGTGTTCAAGGCGCCGGCGGAAGGCCGCACCCACATCTTCCGTCCGGGCGAGCCCTTCGCGCAGGTGATCGTCATTCCCGAGGAGGCCAACTTCACGGTCGAGCCGATGAGTCCGGACGAAGCTGCCGAGCGCGAGTTGCAATCGCGCCGCATCCACGCCAGCAGGCCGGTGCTCGCCAAGGAGACCGAATGGCTGTCAAGCACCGATACGGTGTTCGATGGCACCTATCGCCATCTGCATCGCGCGGCGAAGGAGAAGGCGCGCAAGTCGTAAGGCTCTCACCGCTCAAGGCGGGCGTCGGCTTCAATAATTGGTCTTACGCTCGACTGTCTCCGCGTCGTCATGGCCGGGCTCGTCCCGGCCATCCACGCCGGTCCGCATGCTCAGAACCACATGGATGCCCTGGCCTTCGCCGCGCCGAGGCGGCTTCGGCCGCGCAGGCGGGACAAGCCCAGGCATGGCGGAGGAACAAACGGGCAAACTCACTCTTCGCGGCAAATCCAGATCAACAACCCGTCTCCCGCAACGAAAGAGCGCCGACCTCGCGGCCGGCGCCCTCCGGGCTTTCACCTCACGACGATCAATACCGCTCGTAGTACCAGTGGTGATGATGATGGTGGTGGTGATGGTAGTACCGGCGCGGTACCACGTAGACCCGCGGGCCGTAGCCGTACCCATAGCCGGGGCCATAGCCATAGCCGCGCCAGTAGCCGTGGTGATGGTGGTGATGATGATGGTGGTGATGGTACCACTGCGCCAGCTGCACCTTCGGCTCGGCGGCCGGTGGAGCCTGCTCGTCGAGCGCCTGCAGCACCGCCGCGGCGTTCGGGATCGGCTCGAGCAGATCGGCGTAGGAGTTGGCCTTCAGCACATCGGTCGGCGCCGGAGCGGCTGACGCCTGCGCCGAGCCGAGCGCGCCGACAGCGGCAACCGCGCCGAGCAAGCCTGCGATCTTCTTATCCATAAAACGTCTCCTGATGCGCATCGCCCGGATGCAAAAACGTCAACCCCGAATGTTCGTTCCTCGATTCGCCTAATACGTCGGAACGGCGTCCGAAATCAGGCTGTCGATTTGTTCAGGAACGTGAACAGGAGCTCATTGACATGGTCATGTTGCTCCTGCTGCACCCAATGACCGGCGCGATCGATCAGCTCGCACAGGATCATGTTGGTGCACACTCGGGACTGCATCGCTTCGAACACGCCGGGCCGTTGGTAGATGCCCCAGTCTTGCAGGCCGGAGATGAATGCAGACGGAACGTCGATGGTGCGGTCCGACCAGGTCTGCAATTCCGCGTCGAACAGGCCCGACGTGCCGCAGCGGTACCATTGCAGGCCGCCCTGGAAGCCGGTTCGTTCATATTCGGCCGTGTAGACCGCGAGTTCATGATCCGGCAGCCAGCGATTGGCGGCAATCGTTGCCGCGTCGGGCATGACGTCGGCGACCGTCTCGCCCATCGTCTTGTCGAGGTCCATCACGTAGTAGGTCGGCAGCTTGGCGAGTTCGCCCGCGGTCCATGATTGCAGCGGATACGGCTGGTTGCCCGACCAGTCGGCGCTCTTGTGGTGGTAGTAGGCGCGCAGGAACGCATGCAGGCCCTGCGGCGCGCGATGCATGTCCGCGTTCGCCTCGGGTGTCGAGTAGTGCCATTGATAGTGCTTGCGCGGCCGCGGCAGCGTGGCCAGCTCGCGATGCACGGGATCATCGGGCGGCGCGAGCGGATGGTCGGCGATGCCGAACGGCGCGGCCGGTGGTCCCGGAAACGGTGCGCTCATCATCACCACCGATCGAAACACATCGGGCCGGATGACCGCGCACCACGCCGCGACCGGGCTGCCGAAGTCGTGGCCGACGACCGCCGCGACATGGCGATGACCGAAGGCATAGACCACGCCGAGCGCGTCGCGCACCAGGTTGGTGAAGCGGAACGGCGCAAGGTCGCCGTCATAGTCGGCGTTCCAGCCGGTGGTGCGGCCATAGCCGCGCTGGTCCGGCGCCAGCACGTGATAGCCCGCCGCCGCCAGCGCCGGCATCACCTTGCGCCAGCTATAGGCGAGCTCGGGGAAGCCGTGCAGCAGCAGCACGCAGGGGCGCCCGGGTGTTTCGAAGCCGGCCTCGAGCACATGCATCCGCAAGCCGTTGATGCCATCGACATAGCGCGAGCGGATGGAGGGTGGGAGAGGCAACGGGGGAAGAGCTGGAAGTGGAAAAGAAGAGGTCATCGCGGCCCTCATCAGTGTCGTCCCGGCGAACGCCGGGACCCATAACCACAGGATAATGTGGTAGGCAGCGCTGGCAGCTCCAGCTTTCGCAAAACTCGGGACGGTGGCTATGGGTCCCGGCTCAAGGCCGGGACGACACCGTTGCTTTGAGCTGCGGGCGCGGCCCGCTTACGCCGCGCCCTTCTTCGGCCAGTAGCGCTCGCGCAGATGGCGCTTGACCAGCTTGCCGGTCGGGGTGCGCGGCAGCTCGGGCTCGAAGTCGATCGAGCGCGGGCATTTCAGCGGCGACAGGTGCTTGCGGCAGTACAGGATCAGCTGCTCCTCGAGCGCCTTGCCGGCGCGCGCCATGTCGTGCGGCTGCACCACGGCCTTGACCTCCTCGCCCATCTCCTCGTTCGGCACGCCGAACACCGCGACATCGGCGACATCCGGATGCGTGATGAGGACGTCCTCGGTCTCCTGCGGATAGATGTTTACGCCGCCGGAGATGATCATGTAGGACTTGCGGTCGGTGAGATAGAGGAAGCCGTCGGCGTCGAGATAGCCGACATCGCCGAGCGTCGACCAGCCCTTGTCGTTATAGGCGCGCTTCGTCTTCTCCGGATCGTTGTGATAGGAGAATACAGGCGCATCGGCGAAATAGACCGTGCCGATCTCGCCGGTCGGCATTTCCTGATCATCCTCGCCGAGGATCTTGATCTTGCCGACGACAGCGCGGCCGACGCTGCCGCGGTGCTCCAGCCATTGCTTCGAGTTGCAGACCGTGACGCCATTGCCTTCCGAGCCCGCGTAGTACTCGATCAAGATCGGCCCCCACCACTCGATCATCCTCGCCTTGACGTCGACCGGGCAGGGCGCGGCCGCATGGATCGCGCCCTTCAGGGTCGAAACATCGTAGCGCTGGCGGACGTCCTCCGGCAGCTTTAGCATGCGCACGAACATCGTCGGCACCAGCTGCGACTGCGTGATCTTGTACTTCTCGACGAGCTTGAGGAACTCCTCCGCGTCGAAATGCTCCATGATGATCGACGTGCCGCCGAGCGTGATCGCCATCATGTTGAAGCGCAGCGGCGCTGCATGATACAGCGGCGCCGGCGACAGATAGATGCTCTCGGCATTCATGCCGCACATGTCGGCGCAGAGCACGCGCAGGAACTGGTTGGGCTGATCGATCGGATTGCCTTCGAAATCCTTCTTGATTCCCTTCGGCCGTCCGGTGGTGCCCGACGAATACAGCATGTCGTAGCCGGCGACCTGGTCGGCGATCGGCGTCTTGGGCTGCGCGCCGGCCTCCTTGTCCCATGAGCGAAACCCGGGCTCGGGCTCGTCGACCATGAAGAACAGCGGGCCGTCCGCCGCGACGAGATCGCGCACCTGCTCGGCGCATTTCGGCGAGGTGATGAAGACCTTGGCGCCGCAATCCCTGACGATATAGGCGATTTCGTCCTTGGTGAGATAGCGGCTGATCGCGGTGTAGTAGAGGCCGGAGCGCTGCGCGGCCCAGGCGATCTCCATGAAGGCCAGCCGGTTCTCCATCAGGAACGCGACATGGTCGCCGGCCTTGAGGCCGAGCGCGCGAAACAGCTGGGCGCCCTGGTTGGATAGCTCGTCGAGCTCGCGATAGGTGATGGCCTTGCCGGTCCCCGCCATCTGATAGGCGATCTTGTCCGGATGGCTCTGGGCATGAATGGACGGGTGGGTCATGAGGGCTCACCGCTGCTAAACCAGGAAAAGGCGTCGTCCCGGCCTCGAGCCGGGACCCATAACCACAGGGGGCTGTGGTGAAAGCGAGCTGTGGCTCCAGCTCGCGTAACGTTGGATTCGGTGGCTATGGGTCCCGGCTCAAGGCCGGGACGACACCATTGATGGAGCGACAGCTAGAGCCGCTCGACGATCGTCACATTCGCCATGCCGCCGCCTTCGCACATGGTCTGCAGGCCGTAGCGCTTGTTGCGCTGTTTCAGCGCATGCAGCAGCGTCGTCATCAGCTTGGTGCCGGAGCCGCCGAGCGGATGGCCGAGCGCAATCGCACCGCCATTGACGTTGAGACGGCTCGGATCTGCGCCGGTGGTCTTGAGCCAGGCGGTCGGCACCGAGGCGAAGGCCTCGTTGACCTCGTAGAGGTCGATGTCGTCGATCGACATGCCGGCCTTCTGCAGCGCGCGCTGGGTCGCCGGCAGCGGCGCTTCCAGCATGATGACGGGATCGCCGCCCATCATGGTCATGTGGTGCACGCGGGCCAGCGGCTTGACGCCGAGCGACTTCAGGCCGCGCTCGTTGACGACCATGACGCCGGAGGCGCCGTCGCAGATCTGGCTCGCGGAGGCAGCGGTCAGCTTGCCGTTCTCGGCGATCAGCTTGACGCCCTTGATGCCGTCGAGGCTGACGTCGAAGCGGATGCCCTCGTCGATATGATGGGTGTCGGTCGAACCGTCGGCGCGGGTGATCTGCAGCGGGACGATCTCGTCCTTGAAGTGCCCGGCCTGCGTCGCCGCGATCGCGCGCTGATGGCTGTTATAGGCGTATTCGTCGAGATCATCCTTGGAGAGCCCGTACTTCTCCGCCATCATCTCCGCGCCGGTGAACTGGCTGAACTGGATGTTCGGATAGCGGCTCTCCATGCTCGGGCTCTTGTAGTGCCCAAACCCGTTCTTCGCCGGCAAGGTCGAGGACAGGCCCATCGGCACCCGGGTCATCGACTCCACGCCGGCGGCGATCACCACGTCCATCGCGCCCGACATCACCGCCTGGGCGGCGAAATGCAGCGCCTGCTGCGACGACCCGCACTGGCGGTCGATCGAGGTGCCCGGGACGCTCTCCGGCAGCTTCGAGGCCAGTACCGCGTTGCGGGCGATGTTGGTCGACTGCTCGCCGGTCTGCATGACGCAGCCCATGATCACGTCCTCGACCTGGTCCGGCGCGGCGCCGGAGCGCTCGACCAGCGCGTCCAGCACCTTCGCCGCCAGATCCGCCGGATGCCAGCCGGCCAGACGCCCGCCCTTTCGGCCGCCGGCCGTGCGCGCAGCCGCGACGATATAGGCTTCCGCCATGAGGTTTCCTCCCTAGACTTGGTTCGTGATTGGCGCCGATTTAAATGCGCGATTGAGCTTTAGTCAATCGATCAATTAACGCTTGAGATCAACTCCGGCTTCGGCTTATCTGGCCGCAACAACCGATAGGAAACGCCTTGGGACCTCAGCTGCAAAACAGCGTGCCGGAGAAGCTTGCCGTGGGGCGGAATGCCACCGCGGAAAAGCTGCTGGATGCCGCCAGCGAGCTGATGATTCAGAGGTCGTCGATCGAGATTTCGCTCAGCGACATCGCGCAGAAGTCCGGCTCCAACGCCGCGCTGGTCAAATACCATTTTGGCAACAAGGACGGCCTACTGCTGGCGCTGCTTGCGCGCGACGCCGCCACGGAGGTCGCCAATCTCGAATACCTTCTGGCGCAGCCGCTGCCGCCGACCGCCAAGCTGAAGCTGCACATCAGCGGCATCATCCGCGCCTATCACCGGTTTCCCTACATGAACCGGCTGATCCATTACCTGCTGCACGAAAGCAGTCCCGAGGCCGCCGACGAGGTATCGAAGTTCTTCGTCGCGCCGCTGTTGGAATTTCATCGCCGCCTGATCGAAGAGGGCGTCGCCAAGGGCGAGTTCCGCGCCGTCGACCCCGTGCTGTTCTACACCAGCCTGATCGGCGCCTGCGATCACCTGTTCTTCGGCCGCCACGCGATGTCGCGCGCGATCGGCGTCGGTCCGGTAACCGATGATGTCTGCCGCCAGTACATCGCCCATATGGAGGCGCTGATCTGCGGCGGGATACTGAAGAGGGCGAATGGCGAATAGGGAGTATCTATTCGCTACTCCCTTTTCGCTATTCGCTAAAAATAAACAAAGGAGGAAACGCACCATGCAACTCAACAACGTCGCCGTTCTGATCACCGGCGGTGGCTCGGGTCTCGGCGCCGCGACGGCGCGCGCCATGGCGGCCAAGGGCGCCAAGGTCGCCGTGCTCGACCAGAGCCTGGAGAATGCCGAGAAAGTCGCCGCCGAGATCAAGGGCGTCGCCCTGCATGCCGACGTCACCAACGAGGATCAGGTCAAGGCCGGCATCGCCAAGGCGGAGGCAGCGCACGGCATCGCCCGCGTGCTGGTCAACTGCGCCGGCATCGGCGGCTCGCAGCGCATCGTCGGCAAGGACGGCGTCTATCCGCTGGCGAAGTTCGCGCGCATCATCAACGTCAACCTGATCGGCACCTTCAACGTGCTGCGCCTGTTCGCCGAGCGCCTGGTCACCGCGGAAGCGGTCGGCGAGGAGCGCGGCGTCATCATCAACACCGCCAGCGTCGCGGCCTATGAAGGTCAGATCGGCCAGATCGCCTATTCGGCCTCGAAGGGCGGTGTCGTCGGCCTCACCCTGCCAGCGGCGCGCGATCTCGCCAGCCAGAAGATCCGCGTCAACACCATCGCGCCTGGCCTGTTCCTGACGCCGCTGCTGATGGGCCTGAACGAGGAGGCCCGCAAGAGCCTCGGCGCCCAGGTGCCGCATCCCGCCCGCCTCGGCGACGCCTCGGAGTACGGCAACCTCGCCGTCCACATCGTCGAGAACCCGATGCTCAATGGCGAAACCATCCGCCTCGACGGCGCCATCCGCATGGCCCCGCGCTGACGGCGCACTTTACTGTCGTCCCGGCCTTGAGCCGGGACCCAGACTCCGCGGCGCCTGTGAGTGGCAAACTGGCAGACGCCGCGCTCTAACCAATGAAGCCGGTGGCTATGGATCCCGGCGTTCGCCGGGATGAAGGTGAGGAGAGAGCGCGCCATGTCCCAACCGCTGCTGATCGAGCATGAGAACGGCGTCGACCGGGTGACGCTCAATCGTCCGGAGAGCCTGAACGCGCTCGATCCGGCGCTGATCGACGCGCTCAATGCTTATTTTGAAAGCCTGCAGCGAAACCGCGCGACGCGCGTCGTCGTGCTCAAGGGCGCGGGCAAGAACTTCTGCGCCGGCCTCGATCTCAAGGCCGCCATGCAGCGCCGCGGCGGCGTCAACGAGCCGCCCACTGTGACCGAATCGCTCGACTCGCAGCGCCGCATCGCCGACATCGTCATGCTGATGCGGCGCTGTCCGCAGCCGATCATCGCGCTTGTGCAGGGCGCGGCCGCGGGCGGCGGCTTCGCGCTGGCGCTCGCCGCCGACATCCGCATCGCCGCACGCTCGGCGCGCATGAACTGCGCTTTCATCAAGCTCGGCCTCGGGGGCTGCGACATCGGCACCAGCTACTTTTTGCCGCGCCTCGTCGGCGTCTCCGTCGCCTCCGAGCTGATTCTCACCGGACGCTTCATCGGCGCCGAACGCGCGCTGATGGTCGGGCTGGTGTCGGAGATCGTCGAAGAGGATCAGCTCGATGATGCCGCCGCGCCGATCATCGATGCGATGATGACGGCCTCCCCAGTCGGGCTTCGCCTGTCGAAGGAATGCCTCAACATGAGCGTCGATGCGTCGTCGATCGAGGCCGTCATCGCGATGGAAGATCGCAACCAGGTGCTGTGCAGCCGCTCGGAAGACTTCAAGGAAGGCATTGAAGCCTTCCTCCAGAAGCGCAAGCCGGTCTATACCAACCGCTAGATATCAAGATCCGCAAAGGACGATATTTCGGGAGACGCAAAATGGACGGGACGGCAGCGAAGGTGTTGGAGAAGCCGGCATTCCGCAAGGTCAACTGGCTGGCGCGCGACATCGACGTCGAGCGGCGCGCGGACGGCGTGATCGTCATCAAGTCGCGCATTCCCCTTCAAGCCTATGAGCCGCATCTCGCCGCGCCGCTGGCGCGCTGGGCCAAGGAAGCGCCGACGCGGACCTGGCTCGCGCAGCGCAGCGGCCCCGAGCGCCAGTGGCGCAAGCTGCCTTATGCCGAGGCGAAGCGCACCATCGATGGGCTGACGCAAGGGCTGCTCAATCTGAAGCTTGACGGCCGCCCGGTGGCGATCCTCTCCGGCAATTCCATCGAGCACGCGCTGATGACCTTCGCCGCGATGCAGGCGCGATCGCCGGCGGCGCCGGTGTCGCCGGCCTATTCGCTCATGAGCCACGACCACCTCAAGCTCAAATATCTCTTCGGGCTGGTGAAGCCGGGCGTGGTCATGGTGCAGGACGGCCCGACCTTCGAGAAGGCGCTGAAAGCGCTCGATCTCGACGGCGTCACCGTCGTGCATGTCGCGCGTCCCTGCGAGGGCATTCCGAGCGTCAGCTTCGCCGATCTCGCCGCGACGCCCGTCACCGGCGACGTTGATGCCTCGATCGCGCAGATCACGCCCGAGACTGTGGGCAAGCTGCTGTTCACCTCCGGTTCGACCGGCATGCCCAAGGCGGTCATCAACACGCAGCGCATGATGTGCGCCAATGCGGCGATGATGATGCAGACGCGTCCGCGCGCGCCGGATGCGCCGGTCTCCACGGTGCTGGACTGGATGCCGTGGAATCACACCATGGGCGGCAATGCGGCGTTCAATCCGCTGCTGATCGATGGCGGCACGCTCTACATCGACGACGGCCGGCCGATGCCCGGCATGTTCGACGAGACGATCAAGAATCTGCGCGAGGTGTCGCCGACCTACTACGCCAACGTTCCCGCAGGCTACGCCGCGCTCGCTGCGGCGATGGAGAAGGACGACGCGCTGTGCCGCTCGTTCTTCAAGGACCTCGGCATCATGGCGTATGGCGGCGCGCGGCTGCCGGACGATCTCTATGAGCGCATGCAGGCGCTGGCGGTCAAGACCACCGGCGAGCGCATCGTGTTCTACACCGGCTGGGGCTCGACCGAGACCGCGCCGACCTCGACCGGCACCTATTGGAACACCGAGCGCGTCGGCCTGATCGGCCTGCCCTTCCCCGGTGTCGAGCTGAAGATGGTTCCGACCGGCGATAAATACGAGCTGCGGCTGCGCGGCATCAACGTGATGCCCGGCTATTTCGGCCAACCCGAGCTGACCAGGAAGGCGTTCGACGACGAAGGCTTCTACTGCATCGGCGACGCCGGCGTGTTCGTCGATCCCAATGATCCCGCGCAGGGCATCATCTTCGCCGGCCGTGTCGTCGAGGACTTCAAGTTGACCACCGGCACCTTCGTCCATGTCGGCTCGCTGCGCACCGATGCCATTGCCGCGGCCACGCCGGCGATCCATGACGCGCTCGTGGCGGGGCAGGACCGCGAATATATCGGCCTGCTGGCGTGGCCGAACCTGCACGCCTGCCGGCAACTAGTCGGCAATCCCCAAGCGACCTTCGAGGACGTGGTGAAGCATCCGGCTGTCATCGATTGCGTCCGTCGCGGACTTCAGGCGCACAACAAGGAGTGCGAGGGCGCCAGCAGCCGGCGCATCGGCCGCGCGATGCTGATGGTCGAGCCGCCGTCGATCGACGGCCACGAGCTGACCGACAAGGGCTACATCAACCAGCGCGCCGGCCTGGAACGCCGCGCCGCCCTGGTCGAGCGTCTCTATGCTGAAACGCCCGACAGCGAGGTGATCGTGCTGTGATGCTGTCATTGCCAGTCGCTCGGTGTCGTCCCCGCGAACGCGGGGACCCATACTCCCAGGCTCATCCGTATGCCGCCGAAGCCCGTTCCGGGCCCATCGAATCGCCGGTGGCTATGGGTCCCGGCTTTCGCCGGGACGACCACCAAGAGACTTTCCAACAATAGAGTTGATCCCATGAACTTCGATTTTTCCGACGACCAGAAGCAGCTGCGGGACCAGGCGCGGAAATTCCTCGCCGAGAAGTGCCCGCCGAAAGCCGTGCGCGTCGTGCTCGACGGCAAGGAGCCGTATGACCGCGCGCTGTGGAAGGGCTTTGCCGAGATGGGGTTCCTCGGCGTGGCCATTCCGGAAGAATATGGCGGCGCGGGCGCTGGCCATCTCGAGCTGTGCGTGCTCGCCGAGGAGGTGGGCCGCGCGCTGGCGCCGGTGCCGTTCTCGTCGACCGTCTATCTCGCGGCCGAGGCTTTGATGCTGGCCGGCAGCGACGCGCAGAAGCAGGCCTGGCTGCCGAAGATCGCAAACGGCGAGACGATCGGCACCCTTGCGCTGTTCGAGGGCACCGGCAATCCTTCGCCGAAGGCGATCAAGCTCGAAGCTGGCAACGGCTTGCTCAACGGCACCAAGAAGCCGGTCGCCGATGGCGCCATCGCCGATCTCATCATCGTGGCGGCGCGCACGGCCTCAACCGGCCGCGACAGCGACATCTCGCTGTTCCTGGTCGACACCAAGGCCGGCGGCGTGGAGGCGAAGGCGCTGACCAATCTCGATCCGACCCGCGGCCAGGCCGAGCTTACCTTTGCGAATTGCAAGGCCGAGCCGCTCGGCGCGGCCGGCGAGGGCTGGAGCATCCTCACCCAGGTGCTCGACCGCGCCGCCGTGCTGACCGCGTTCGAGCAGGTCGGCGGCTCCGATCGCGCGCTGGAAATGGGCCGCGACTACGCGCTCGACCGCATCGCCTTCGGCCGGCCGATCGGCTCGTTCCAGGCGGTCAAGCACATGCTGGCCGACATGTATGTCTCGGCGACCTTGGCGCGCTCCAACGCCTATTACGGCGCCTGGGCGCTCTCGACCAATGCGCCGGAATTGCCGGAGGCCGCGGCCTCGGCGCGCATCAGCGCGACGCAGGCCTATCAGCATTGCGGCAAGAACAACATCCAGGTCCATGGCGGCATGGGCTTCACCTGGGAGTTCGACTGTCACATGTACTACCGCCGCGCCAACGCGCTCGCGCTCGGGCTGGGCAGCCTGTCCTACTGGGAAGACCAGCTGATCGACCGCATGCGCAAGCGCAACGCGGCGTGAGGCAAGCCCGTCATTCCGGGGCGCTCGCGCGCGCCGAAATGGCTACGCCATTTTGCGCGGAGCGAGCGAACCCGGAATCCAGAGGTTATCTCGTCGAGATTCCGGGTTCGATGCTGCGCATCGCCCCGGAATGACGGAACAAGATCGTAGGGTGGGCAAAGCGAAGCGTGCCCACCATCGAAGCCGCGGATTGGGATTGGTGGGCACGGCGCGTTGCGCCTTTGCCCACCCTACGAGATGAGAGGTTGAGCCATGAACTTCGATGACACCCCGCACGAGGCCGCGTTTCGCGCCGAGGCGCGTGCCTGGATCGCCGCGAACGCGCCCAAGCAATACGAGGACGAACTGCGAGCGTCCTCGCTCGGACGCACCGCGCTGAAGAACGCCAACATTCTCGAGGTCGCAAAAGCCTGGCAGAAGAAGAAGGCCGATGCCGGCTGGGCCTGCCTGCACTGGCCGAAGGAGTATGGCGGCCGCGGCGCCTCGCCGATCGAGCGCGTGATCTGGCAGCAGGAGGAGGGGCCGTTCGGCAAGCTCTCCGCGATGTTCATCATCGGCCACGGCATGTGCGGCCCGACCGTGATGGCCTATGCCTCCGAGGAGCATAAGCGGCAATACCTGCCGCCGCTCGCCTCGGGCGAGAAGGTGTGGTGCCAGCTGTTCTCCGAGCCGGCGGGCGGCTCCGACGTCGCCGGCCTTCGCACCCGCGCCGAAAAGCGCGGTGACGAGTGGGTGATCAACGGCCAGAAGATCTGGACGTCCGGCGCGCACTATTCCGACTACGGCATCCTGCTGACGCGCACCGATCCGACCGTGCCGAAGCACAAGGGCCTCACCATGTTCTTCCTGGACATGAAGAGCCCTGGTGTCGAGGTCCGCCCGATCAAGCAGGCGAGCGGGCATTCGGACTTCAACGAGGTCTATTTCACCGATGTCGTGATCCCGGATTCGCAGCGGCTCGGCGCCGTGAATGACGGCTGGAACGTCGCGCTCACCACCCTGATGAACGAGCGCATGTCGATCGGCGCCGGTGTTGCCACCGGCTTTCCCGAGCTGTTCGACTTCTGCTCCAACATCATGCTGGACGATCGCCCCGCGATCGAGGACCGCAACGTGCGCTCGAAGCTGGCGAACTGGGCGGTGAAGGCGAGCGGGCTGAAATACACCAGCATGCGCGCGATCTCGGCGCTGTCCAGGGGCGAGCGTCCGGGGCCGGAGAACTCGATCGGCAAGCTGGTCGCGGGCTCGATGGTGCAGGACGTCGCGACCTACGCGCTGGATTTGCAAGGCGCCGCCGGCGTGCTCAGCGGTCCCGAGGCTGATGTCGCCGGCAAATTCCAGGCGATGCTGCTGCGCGCGCCGGGTACCCGCGTCGAGGGCGGCACCGACGAGATCATGCGCAACATCATCGCCGAGCGCGTGCTCGGCCTGCCAGGCGACATCCGCGTCGACAAGGACCTGCCGTTCAACCAGGTCCCGACCAAGGGACGCGCGTAGTAATCAGAGCCGTAGGGCGGGTTAGCGCCGCGTAACCCGCCGATGGCTTAACGAAGCCAGGGATTTGGCGGGTTACGCCTTCGGCTAATCCGCTCTACGAATACAAGTGAGGGCTGAGGCATGAACTTCGACGACACCCCGCAGGAAGCCGCCTTTCGCGAGACCGCGCGCGCCTGGGTCGCGGCGAATGCGCCGAAGGAGCTGGAGGTGGAGCTTGCGAGCTCCTCGCTCGGACGCATTCGGCTGAAGCACGCCGACATCGTCGAGGTCGGCAAGGCCTGGCAGAAGAAGAAGTCCGACGCCGGCTGGGCCTGCCTGCACTGGCCGAAGGAGTATGGCGGCCGCGGCGCGACGCCGATCGAGCGGGTGATCTGGCAGCAGGAGGAGGGCGTCTACGGCAAGCTGACGCAGCCGTTTCAGATCGGCGAGGGCATGTGCGGCCCGACCGTGATGGCCTATGGCAGCGAAGAGCACAAGCGCCGCTATCTGCCGAAGCTCGCCTCGGGCGAGGAGATCTGGTGCCAGCTGTTCTCCGAGCCGGCCGGCGGTTCGGACGTTGCGGGCCTGCGCACCCGCGCCGAGAAGCGCGGCGACGACTGGGTCATCAACGGCCAGAAGATCTGGACGTCCGGCGCGCATTACTCCGACTACGGCCTCTTGATCACGCGCACCGATCCCAACGTGCCGAAGCACAAGGGGCTCACGATGTTCTTCCTGGACATGAAGAGCCCCGGCGTCGAGGTCCGCCCGATCAAGCAGGCCAACGGCATGCAGGAGTTCAACGAGGTCTATTTCACCGACGTCGTGATTCCGGACTCGCAGCGCCTCGGAGCGGTCGGCGACGGCTGGAACGTATCGCTGACCACCTTGATGAACGAGCGCATGTCGATCGGCGCGCGGCTCGCCACCGGCTTCCCCGAGATGTTCGAGTTCTGCGCCAACCTGATGACCGACAACGGTCTCGCCATCGACGATCGCGCCACGCGCTCCAGGCTCGCGTCGTGGGCGGTGAAGGCGAGCGGACTGAAATATACGAGCTACCGCGCGATCTCGGCGCTGTCCAAAGGCGATCGGCCGGGGCCAGAAAATTCGATCGGCAAGCTGGTCGCCGGCGTCATGCTGCAGGACATCGCGACCTACGCGATGGACCTCGAAGGCGCGGCCGGCGTGCTCACCGGTGCGGACGAGGCGGAGACGCAGGGACAGTTCCAGCAGATGCTGCTGACGTCGCCCTCGATGCGCATCGCCGGCGGCACCGACGAGATCCTGCGCAACATCATCGCCGAGCGCGTGCTCGGCCTGCCCGGCGATATCCGCGTCGACAAGGATGTGCCGTTCAACAAGGTCCCGACCAAGGGACGTAGTTAGACCCTCATCCTGAGGAACTGCGCAGCAGCGTCTCGAAGGATGAGGCCCGCGATGTGGCCTCATGGTTCGAGACGGCGCTGCGCGCCTCCTCACCATGAGGGGTAGGATCGACGAGAGCCAGTCAGATGGAAGCGAAAGCCGTGGCCGCCTACCCAGACCTGATCTCCACCCTCGAACACCTCATGGCCGCGCGGTTCTCCTGCCGCAGCTTTCGCGCCGAGCCGGTGCCGCGGCCGACGATCGAGCGCATCCTGACGGCCGCGCAGACAACCGCGTCCTGGTGCAACAGCCAGCCCTGGCGCGTGGAGATCACCTCGGGAGCCGCGACCGAGGCGTTTCGCAAGATCATGTATGCGGCCGCGTCAAGCGGCAAGCCGCCGTCGGGCGATTTCCCGTTTCCGCGCGAATACAACGGCGTCTATCTCGACCGGCGCCGGGAGAGCGGTTTCCAGCTCTACAACGCGCTCGGGATCGAGCGCGGCGACAAGGCCGGCTATGCGCGGCAGGCGCTGGAGAACTATAATCTGTTCGGCGCTCCGCATGTCGCGATCATCCATAGCGACGAGGCGCTCGGCACCTACGGTGCGATCGACTGCGGCGGCTATGTCACGAGTTTCATGCTGGCGGCGCAGGCGCTCGGCATCGCCACCGTGCCGCAGGCGGCACTCGCGTTTCACTCCGATCTGGTCCGTCAGCATTTCGGCCTCGGTGACGATCGCAAGGTGGTCTGTGGCATCTCGTTCGGCTATCCGGACCTCGCCCATCAAGCGAACTCCTATCGGACCAGCCGCGCCGCCATCGCCGACACGGTCCGTTTCGTCGATGAATAGGCGCGTCTTGTGGAAACGAGTTCCGATGGAGAGAACCGAACGCGTCATCTTCGTTGCGGCCGCAGTCTGCGGCATCAAGGCGCGCATCGAGCTGAATGATGAATAACTGTTTCTGTCGAGTGGTCGGGATCGTCGAGGACGGGGCCCTTCAATTGAGGCCGCTCGATGTGGCCGCGCGCGCTTCATTGGATTGTGCGGTGTGAAGCGGCTCTGAAATCACTGCTTTGCCATTCGACCATCGATCCGACTTTCAGCATTCATGACTAATGACTGCTGTTCGATGGCTTTGGCGCGCATTTTTCCTTGAGTTCGTGGGCTTCGAGCAATGATATTGACAAAATCCTTTCCAACATTTTGAGTTGCATGGCGCGAGCGTCTACGATGCAGAATTGCAGACGCTCGATGATCTTCTCGAGTGAAGGTTCCGTCACGGCTCAAAACCTGAAGTGTGTCAGCGATGGATTCCATGAACACGCCGTCCAACCTCTATGCCCTCGAGGTCGACGAGGCGACGCTCCTCGGTCACCGCCTCTTGAAGGCGTTCCATAGGCTCAGGCTGACGCGGCACCGGGAGCAGATCATTGCGCTGGCTGAACGGCTGGCGGAAGATGAAGAAAGATATCCGGCAGGGCCTGGCGGCTGACCTCTTCGAGTCCCTGCCATGTCAGCGTCGGCCGCGTCAGACCGATCTGAGTGCATAACGACTTCCACGTCGTCTCGTCGCAATCGACCAGGACCGCCAGCACCGACATCCCGTCCATGATGTGGGGGACACCCAAAGGCCTCGCTTTCCAGCCACACTTTTCGAACCGTGGCAGCCACCAGCTCTCCAGCACGATCGAGAAGCCGGTGAGGCCGATGGAGATGCCGTACTCCATGATGGCGGTCAGCAGCAGCATGTCGATGCGCGGCCCGGCATGCTCGCCGCGTCGCTCCGGGATTACGAAGATGCGTGACAGCTCATACACGTCCGGCCGCTGAACCGGGCCGCGCAGATTGAGATATGGAAAGATGTCGCTCATCAGCGTCGGCAGCACCGTCGGCACGGCGCGCATCGAGCCGATCAACTGACCGTTGTCGATGCAGAACAGATAGACGGCATCCTCGGTATCGAACTGGTCGATCTCACGTCCGTCCGGACGATCGAGATCCATCCACTTGCGCTGCTTGACGTAGATCTCGTGACGCAGCCTGTAATAGGGATCGAAATATTTTTCGTAGAGCGCGCGATTATCTTTTCGAACGACATGAATCTCAGGCATCGAAACCCCCGGTCGTCTGAATCAACTTGGGGTTTGGAATTTGCCGATGTACTCGAAATGATCCAGTGGGAGAAAAGCCAGATCAGATCGAGATCTCGCCGTTGACAAGAGCGGTCGCAACGGTCGCCGTCTTGTTCTTGGTCGCGAGCTTGCGCTGCGCCTCTTCGAGGTGCCAGCGAACGTTGCGCTCAGAGACGCCCAGAATGCGCGCCGTCTCCCATGCCGTCTTGCCGCGCGCCGCCCAGCTCAGCACCTCGGCCTCGATCCGCGACAGGCGGCGACCCGGGTTGCCCGCGGTCGCGCGGGCCAGCGCGCGCAGCCGCGAATGCGTGAAGATGCTGATCAGGTGCAGCGCGCCGCGGGCGTCGGGCGCGAGATTGGGGTGCTCGCCGGCGATGCTGACGGCGCCGACCGCATCGTCATAATGGATCGGCACGCAGAAACCTTCGTTCAATCGGAAATCGCGCGCCCGCATCATGACCTCATGCGCACCCGGATCGTCCTCGCGGTCATAGGGCACTTCGGACCAGGCGAACGGATTCAGCGTCGACACGCAGTGCCGCGGAATCGGATCGCAGCGGTGAAACTGCTCCCGGGCATACATCTCGAACCACTCCCGCGGCCAGCCATTGGCCAGGATCGTCTGCTGCAGCGATTGGCCCGGCGCCGGCACGCCCGCCATGATGTAGGCATGGAAGCCCAGATCGCAGATCATCTTCTCGAATTGGGTAATCACGCTCGCGCTGGTCTTCGACGCTTCGATCGCATCGACGTAGTCCAGAGCCCGCCGGCCCCAATACGCGTCTATCACTTGCATGTGAGAGTCTCCGCCCAAAGCCAAGCTAGCCACGGACAAAAGGCTGTCAACCGCAAATTGGAGCTTTAGGTCGATAGTTCGTTGAACGTGTGGCGGAACACCGGCTGCATACCGCGGGATGCATGCAATCCTGATCGGACAGATCGCTGCATTGCCGTCAAAACCGCGGTGCCCTTTTTTCTGCAAACGATTTCATGCCCTCCTGGATCTCCGATCCGCTCAGGCTGTCCTGATGTCTGCGGCGAGCCGCCGCATCGTCCAGCATGCCGCGGGCAAACTCGTTGATCGCGCGCTTCATGCCGCGCATCGCGGCCGGCGCGTTGCCGGCCAGCAGCGCAGCTAATCGTTCGACCTCGGCATCGAGCGCGTCGGCCGCCACCATGCCGGTGAGGTAGCCGATCCGCAGCATTTCGGCGGCGCCGATCTTCTCGGCGGTGAGAAAGAGGTGCTTGGCATTATCGACGCCAAGGCGGGAGACGTAACGCTTGATGCCGTTCGGGTAGTAGTGCAGCCCGAGCCGCGCGGCCGGCATGAACATTTCTGCGGTGTCGACTCCGATCCGGAAATCGCATGCCAGCGCGAGGTCGGTCGACCCGCCATAGACACCGCCATTGAGCCGGCAGATCGTCGGCAGCGCCAGGTCCTCCAGCCGGTCCACGACCGCTTCGAACGATGGGCCCGCGCCACCTGCCGGGCTGGTCTCCGGCCCGCCCCCGATCGCGCCGAGATCGAAACCGGCGCTGAACGCGCGCCCGGTCCCGGTCAGGACGAGCACGCGCAATCCGGCGTCGGCTTCGACGCGGTCGAACAGCGCCATCAACGCGCCGAGGTCCTCGGGCTGCAGGCGGTTGAGATGGCGCGGCCGGTTGAGCCGGATGGTGGCGCGCGGCCCTTCGATCGTCAGAACCGGCGTGCTTGGCGCATCGCCACCTTGGCTGCTCGGTCCGTCGGTCATGTCCTGTTCTCCAAGGTTCGGCGCACGGCCTCGGCATCGATGCTCTGCGCCAGATCGGGGTGGCGTGCCATCAGCACGCGAAAATCGACGAGATCGAGCACCAGCAGCTTCGACAGGCTGGTGGTGACGATGTTGGCTGAGCGCAGATTATTCCCGAGCAGCGCCATCTCGCCGAAGAACGCGCCCTCGCCGAGGCGGATCTTCTTGGTGGGCAGGTCGACCTCGACCTCCCCGGCGGCAATGAAATACATGCAGTCGCCGGGCTCGCCCTTGCGGATCACGGTGGCGCGCGGCGGCAGGTCGATGGTGCGCAGCATCTGGGTCACGTCGGCGATGGTCGCTGGGCCGAGGCTGGCGAAGAACGGCACCCGGCCGACCAGCTCCCACGTCTTGAGGAAATTGTCGCGCCGGGTCTCGTCGGCGAAGCTGGTGGCCAGGATACCGGTCCACAGGCCGAACACGCCGAGGCCCGAGATCATCACCATCGACGCCACGAGCCGCCCCAGCGGCGTGACCGGTACCACGTCGCCATAGCCGGTCGTGGTGAGGGTCACGACGGCCCACCACATCGCGGAGGGGATGTTGCCGAATGTGGCGGGCTGGTCGTCATGCTCCAGCGCATATTCGGCGACGGAGCCGAGAAACAGCACCAGCAGGAACAGCACCAGCACCGCCAGCAGCGGACGTGCCTGCACCACCATCACCCGCCGCAGCCGACGCAGGCCGGGAACGCCGGGAACGACCTTGAGCGCCCAGGTGAACGCCAGCAGCCAGGCCGAGCGCGGCTCGACGCCGGCGATCAGGGCCGTGGGAACGGCGACCGTGCAGGCGGTGTCGACCAGGCCGCGCCCCGAGGTGAGATAGGCGATGACCCGGTGCATGCGGGCCGCCGCCTGAACCCGCACCGCCCATTCGGCGACGAAGAAGGCAAGGCACCCCCATAACAGGGCATAGATCCACCGCTGCGCCGCTGCATAGGTCGCGTCGAGCGTCAGCAGCACCATGGCGGTCGTGCCGAGGAGCATCGCCGCGTAGGCCGCGCCGGTCATGTCGCGTCCGGCCGTGGCTGCAACGAACCTCGCCAGGGCAGGAGGTAACGACGATTTGGCCATGGGAGAGCTGGCGCCTTTGGCTGAGGAGTCCGGGGAGGGGCGGTGCCGGCAAAGTGCCCCGATCGGGGAACCTCCGTCAACGATGCCGGAGAGCTCGCGCCACGGGCTTCGTCGGGCCGTTCGCCTGTCGGATCTGGTCGGCCGCTCTGCTCCGACGGGAATTTTGCGCGCCCCGCTCAAATACCGGTTCAATCGTCGTCTGTTCGCCGTATATCAAAACCGGGCGCGGACACGCTAAATTGGGCAAGAAACGGCCGAACGCGCGTTCGCCCGTCCGAGCAGCAAAGGGTCTGGTTGATCCCCGATGGATACGTCTCACCTGGTCGAACATGCAGGCGCCGCCGGCAGCCTCTTCGCATCGATCTTCGTGGTCGCCACGCTGTCGATGCGGACGATGATTCCGCTGCGCGTTTTCGCGATTCTCACCAATGTCGTGCTGATCGCGACCGCGATCCCGATGCACAACTACCCGGTCCTGATCCTGCACGGCGTGCTGCTCCCCCTCAACAGCTACCGCCTGCACCAGATGCTGCAGCTGGTCCGCGACGTGAAGCAGTCGGTCAACAGCGACCTCTCGATGGAATGGCTGAAGCCGTTCATGACCGAACGCAAATGCGGTCCAGGCGAGGTCCTGTTCTACAAGGACGAGAAGGCCGACAGCATGTACTACATCGTCAGCGGCCGTTTCCGTCTGGTCGAATCCGGCATCGAGCTGCCGGTCGGCGCCATCGTCGGCGAATTCGGCATGATCTCGCCGTCCAATACGCGCACGCAAACGCTGGAATGCGTCGAGGGCGGCCTGATCCTGTCGGTCTCCTATGACCAGGTCGAGCAGCTTTACGTCCAGAACCCCGCCTTTGCCTTCTATTTCCTTCGCCTGGCCAGCGCCCGGCTGTTCCAGAACATCGAAACGCTCGAGCGGCGGCTGGCGCAGCAGACGGCGGCCGCTGCGCCCGTGGCCAAGTCGGCATGACCTGAAGGGCTCGGAGCACCGTGGAAAGCGTCCGGTCTTCGCTGCGCTACCTGTTCGCCGACCTGATCGGCGACCATGACGGCGAGCCGCCTTTTCTGCCCGATGGCCTGCCCGAGGCTGCTGCGGCGGCGGTGAGCGAGGGCATCCATCTCCTGATGGAATATCAGGGTGCCAGCTACGCCCAGCTCTATGTCGATCGGATCAGGCGGTTTGTTCGCCGGTCGAACGTCGATGCCGCCATGCTCGGCGAGATTGCCAAGCATCTGGCCGCTCGCATGGCCTATGAGGACCCGGTCCGGATTGCGCAGCTGAGGCTGATGAGCCTGCACGGCGGGCGCAGACCGGGCGGCCGCGATACCGATGACGTCAGGCGGTTTCGGCTCGACGAACTGATCGGCGCGCTGCCACAGGCCCTCGCCGATTACATGCTGACCGGCTTCGAGCAGGTCGGCTGGCTTGGCCGGCGCCGCATCAAGGTGCGCTACTCTGTCCGGTCCCGGTTCGCGGTGCGGCGTCTCAAGCTGATCGCGGGGCTGCGGCGCTGGCGGCTGCAATCGGTGCGCTATGGCGAGGAGCGCGCCTGGGTCGAACGTTGGCTGCACATGATCGCGCGGGCGCTGGACAAGCAGCCCGCCGCGGCTCCGGCCGTGATCGCCACCGCCGAGATGATTCAAGGGCAGGGCGATGCCTACCGGCAAGGACTCGCCGATTGGCACGCCATCATCGACGGTCTGGCCAAGCCGACCTTCGACGGCACGCTGCCGCTGCACGACCTTTCCGCTGCCATCGCCGAGGCCCGCGCCGTCGCCTTGGCGGAGCCGGGCCAGGGCGCCTTGAAGCGGAGCATTGCCCAGATCCGCGCGCGGGCGATGGCCGCACCGAACAGCAACGCCGCGGAGTGAGCTCCGCGGCCGGCGTTGCCGCGGCTGTGGGAACCGCGTCACATAGGTAACCTTACCTCCCACCGGAGCTGTGCGAAGGGTAGCGGAGTGCGATTGGCGGTTCCCTTTCGCGTGCAATTCGCCACCAGAGATGTCATAAGCGTCGCTTACGCGTCGAATTGGCCGGGTATTCTCATCAGATTGCGCTGAACGCCTCCAGTTCCCGGTGCGTCCAAGGGTTAGTCGTAGCGAGAGCGTCAGCTTTGTCTTTTCCCGCTTTGTCGTCGCAGGTCCCGGTTGGTGCGCTGGTCGGCTGGATGCTGCTGCTCACCTTCAAGCATATCATCGCCGACTTCGTTCTGCAGAACGCCTGGATGGCCCACGGCAAGGACCAGCGGAAAGGCTGGGCGCTGCCCCTTTTGGTGCATTGCCTGATCCATTTCGCGGTCGCGACGGTGCTGATCCTGATCGTGGCGCCGAAATTCTGGTTCGTCGCGATGATCGATTTCGCAATCCACATCACCATCGACCGCATCAAGGGCATCTGCTCTTCGCGCTTCGGCATGACCCTCGAGCATCCCTGGTTCTGGACGCTGATCGGCGTCGACCAGGCGCTGCATCACCTCACCGGATTCGGGCTGTCGATCTTCATGGCTGCGAACGGCTGATCGCCGCGCAGGCGCGCTGGAGCCAGCGCCTCGAGGCCTGCGGGCCGACATCATGCCCCTCTTCGCTATGGTTAACCCCGCGTTAGCGATTCGCGCTGCATCCTAGATCCAAGAGGATCAACAGATGCTTCCAAGCCGTAGCGCCTTCGACAGCGATGCCTGCCCGGTCGGCGAGGAACTGCTCGGGGCGCTCTATCGCGCCGACGAGAACGGCCTGCCGGCGCTGGTGGAGAGCGTGTCGGCGGATGTCAGGGCCATGCTGGCGCTGTTCTGCTACCGGCGCACCCATCTGCATTCACTAGCGCTGGCGATTGCCTCGACCTGCACAGAGCAGGATCTGTTGCACTTCGGCGGACGTGTCGGCACCGCGCTCTATGCGCAATCGCGCAACAGCAGCAGCGGGCGCGCAGCCCCGCTGTCCAGCAAGAAGCCCATCTCGTTGTCCACAAAGCCGTTGTCGGCGGTGGCGCCGCTGGATGACGATCTCGACGACGATCTCGCCCCCGTCACCGTCTGAGCCGCATTCTCAGCTGAGCACAGGCAGTCCGAACTTGCGCCGCGCCATCGCGCATTCATCGTCGCCCGGCATGCAGGTCCGGCACACGTCGGGGCGGATCGCGTAGATCCGGCAGGCGACGGCACGGGCGATCTCGCCGTCCAGCGCGCAGCAGCGGTCGCCGTCGCAGCGCATCCCCGAGAGCCGCTCATTCACCAGCTCGGCCGGGATCAGATCCAGCGCGGCATCCTCCTCGATCGTGAAGCGTGGCCAGTTCGCTGAATAGGCGCAGCAGGCGCCGCAGCTTTGACACGGGCTGTTGTCGGTTTCGCCGGACAGGGGCTCGGAGGTCGGCTCAGACATCCTTCGGCACCTCCCAGACCAGGCTGCGCCGCCATTTGGCGCGCAGCGCCTCGCGCCTTTCAGGATATTTGTCGTCCAGATACGTCGCCTCGACGACGCGATCGGTCCTGAAGCTGCGGAAGTCGCGGCGCAGCTCGCACCAGGCGGCGAGGATGCGGACCGCGTCGTGATAGCCGATCGCGATCGGCCAGATCACGCGCTCGCTGTCGCGGCCCTGCTCGTCGCGATAGCGCAATTTGATCTTGCGGCCCTCGTGAATCTGCGAGCGCGTACGCGACATGTCGATGCGGTCGGGCTCGCGGGTCCACGGCCGCGGCGCCCGGCTGGCCGGCTCCAGCACGAACGGCCGCAGCCGTTCCGGCACGGTGTCGGCGATCTTGGCCATGAGATCCTCGGCCGCCCGCGCCAGCACCGGATCGGCATTGACGGAGACCCATTGCGCACCCAGCACCGCCGCCTCGATCTCGTCCGGCGTCAGCATCAAGGGCGGCAGGTCGAAACCCTTTTCCAGAATATAGCCCATGCCGGCCTCGCCGCGGATCGGCACGCGCTGGCCGATCAAAGTGGCGATGTCGCGATAGATCGTGCGCTTCGACGTTTCCAGCTCGGCCGCGATCGCGTCGGCGGTCAGTGGCCGGCGCGTGCGCCTCAGCACCTGGATGATCTGGAACAGCCGGTCGGCGCGTCTCATGGTGTGTCCCCGCGGAAGCGATCACCCCGCCGCTGCTGACACGATGCTGGCAGCAGCCCGTCCTTATACCGGGCCAACAACGAGAATGAAGGGGTGATGTCGATGATGATGCTTTATGGCCTGGACCTGGCCACCACGCTATTGCCGCTGCTGACAGCATGGTGGCAGCAGCATGTTCGTAGCGTTCGCCGTCTGCTCAGGAAGTCGGGAGTGCTGTCATGATCACGTTGTTCGGTCTGGGCGCGGGTTTCGGCCTGCCGGAGATCAGCCCCTTCGTCACCAAGACGGAGGTGCAGCTGAAGATGGCCGGATTGGCCTATCGGAAGCAGCGCGCGATGCCGCCGGCCTCGCCGAAGGGACAACTGCCCTTCATCGACGACGGCGGTGAGCTGATCGCCGACAGCACCTTCATCCGCGCGCATGTCGAGCGCAAATATGACTTCGATTTCGATACTGGCCTCGACATGCGCGCCCGGGCTCAAGCCTGGGCGTTCGAGCGCATGATCGAGCATCATCTGTATTTCGCCCTCGTCGGTTCTCGCTGGGTCGATCCGGTCAACTTCGCCAAGGGGCCGGCGCATTTCTTCGACGGCGTGCCGGCCGACCGCCGCGAGAAGCTGCGCGAGGACGCGCAGTTTCGCGTCGCCGAGAACTATTTGATCTCCGGGCTCGGCCGCCACGCCCCCGACGAGGACATCGACCTCGCGGCGCGCTCGCTGCGCGCGTTGTCGGTGCAACTCGGCGAGCGGCCCTATCTGATGGGCGACCGCCCCTGCGGCACCGACGCCACGGCGTTCGCCGTCATCGCCGGCATCCTCACGCCGTTCTTCGACTCCGAGCTGCGGCGCCGGACGGAGGGCTTCGGCAACCTCTTGGCCTACGTCGATCGCGTGATGGCGACGTACTTTCCGGAGTTCGAGTGGGGCAGGGCGGCCGAGGCAGCGTAAGCTTGACGACCGCTTCCAGATGCTTGGCACATCATCAATGGACATCCAGCTGTCATCGCCCGCGAAAGCGGGCGATCCAGTACGCCGTGTCCGCGGTTCTCAGGAAACGCTCATCTAAACGGTGGCGGCTCCTTCGCCCTTCAACTTCGCCACCTCCGCCTCGAGCTCCGCGATCCTGGTATCGCGCATCGCCAGCGCCTCCGCGACATCACCGGCATCGAACTTCTGCGGAATGTGCTGCGGACAATTGGTGTCCCAGGCCTCGATCGTGAACAGGATCACCTGCTCGGGCCGCGCCTTGTAGCCTTTGGGCATCAGCGAGGCCGTGAGCGCGGCATCGTCCTCGACCACCCGCGCCGTGCCCCAGATCTTCACCCGGCGGCGATGCGCATAGTCCATGACGAAGATGTAGGCGCGCGGGTTCTCCGACAGATTGCCTTGGGTGATGTACTGCTTGTTCCCGCTGAAGTCCGCGAAGGCCAGCGTGCGGCTGTCGAGCACCTTCAGAAACCCCTTCGGTCCGCCGCGGTGCTGGATATAGGGCTGTCCGTCGGCCGATGCCGTGGCGAGATAGAAGCTCGTGGCCTCGGCGAGGCGGCCGGCGAGATCGGCATCGACCTCGTGGCGAAAGCCGCGGGTCTCCTCCACATGCGCATAGCTTTCCCGCGAGCCCTTGCGCGCCTGGATCGTCCTCGCGGCGGGTGAGAACATGACGTCGCCGGGCGTGCGGATGGTTGCCTGGGTCATCGCAATGACTCCTTGTCCTGCGGCAGTGCCGCTGTCACGCCAATATGGCCTCAACGCCCAACAGAAATAATCAGGCCAGTTGACACTGGATCATTGCAAATGCTGCAATGATGGAATGGACCGCATCGATGCCATGCAAGCGTTCGTCACCGTTGCCGAGCTGAACGGCTTCGCGCCGGCCGCGCGGCGGTTGAAGCTGTCGCCATCGGCGATCACGCGCCTGGTCGCCGGGCTCGAAGAGCACCTGGGAGTTCGCCTGCTGCAGCGCACGACGCGCTCGGTGACGCTGACCGATGCCGGCCGTCGCTATCTCGAACGCGTCAGGCGCATCCTGACCGATCTCGAGGAGGCCGAGCTCGCTGCCGCAAGCGAGCGCCTGCAGCCGGTCGGGCGACTGGTGGTCTCCGCGCCGGTCGGCTTTGGCCGCCTTCACGTCGGTCCTGTCATGGCGGCCTATCTCAGCCGATATCCGGAGGTCGCCGGCGAACTGCGGCTGGAAGACCGTCAGATCAATCTCGTGGACGATGGGGTCGATTGTGCCGTGCGCATCGGCCATCTCCAGGATTCCTCGCTGGTCGCCCGCCAGGTCGGCAGCATGCGGCGGATCGTGGTCGGCGCGCCCGCCTACTTCAAGGCGCATGGCGAGCCGCGGGCTCCGGAGGCGGTGGCGAAGCACCAGACGATTCAGTTCGGGCCTGCCGACGAATGGCAGTTCGTCAAGGAGGGCAGGGAGCTGCGGATCGCGGTCAGCCCTCGGCTCGTCACCAACAACGCCGATGCCGCGATCCAATATGCGGAGGCGGGCGGCGGCGTCACCCGGGTGATGGCCTATCAGGCCGCGGAGATGCTGCGGGCCGGCCGATTGAGGCGGGTGATGACGAAATTCGAGCCGGCGCCGGTCCCGATCCACATCGTGTTTCCGAGTTCACGCCTGCTCTCCGCCAAGGTGCGCGCCTTCGTCGACCTCGTCACCGAAACCTGCAATTGGCGCTTCGGCTGACACCGGCTGCGGGCCACACGTCCGTCATTCCGGGGCAAGGCCGAAGGCCTTGAACCCGGAATGACGGAGGTGTGGCGCGACGACGCCAATCCTGACGCGCAGGCGGACTGGCCCGGTCACTCCTTCTTCGGCACCACGCGAAACGTCGCATTCGCCCGCGCGATGACCGCGTCGTCGGCGAGCACAAGGCTCTGCGCGAAGCACACCGTGCGTCCGCTCTTGATGACGTCGCTCTCGACGCTGAGCCACTGTCCGATGCCGGCGCTGCCGATATAGTCGACGGCGAGGTTGATCGTGACCAGCGAGACCTCCCAGCCCAGCGCCTGGGCGCAGCTGTAGCCCATCGCATTGTCGGCGAGCGAGGCGATCAGCCCGCCATGGATCAGGCCGCGCGAATTGGTGTGCGGCATGGCCAGCCGCAGGCCGAGGATGACGGCCTTGTCGGTCCTCCTGGCGTAAAGCGGCTCCCAGGGATCGGTGAACGGGCTCTTGCGAAAATGCGGCTCGAAGCCGGCGGGAATGCTGCTCATGCAGGTCTCGATCGTTGCTGGCGATGTCGGCAGTCAACGACGTCCGCGCGTATTTTGCACCGCCTACAAAGTTTCAAACGTGTTTTGCGCCGATGTTTGAAACATGCGCGGCTGCGGCCGGCTGCGCACGATGTCGCAGGTCCGGCGGCAATTCCGTGGTGTGCCGATACAGCCCTGCAATTTCGGGTGCAGGCCAAATCCTTAACGTGTTAATGAATCGGCCATGCGCCTGCAACTTTCGTCTGCCAGACTTGCCTCTGCCGCGACGATCGGCTCCGCTCGGCGCGTGCAGCGGCGGCAGGCCTGCCGTCCCGCTTGCAATGATGGTTATATGCTATAACAATGAAGCAAAGGGCCCTCGAAGGCCCGCGATGGAAGGAGACGACCCCGATGAGGAAGACGCTTCTGGCGTTGGCGCTGGCTGCCGGTGTGACCACCCCCGCGCTCGCGCAGGACAAGACGTTCGATCTGAAGATTTCGCACTGGGTCCCTGCCAGCCATCCGCTGCAGAAGGCGCTGGAAGATTGGGCCGCGTCGGTCGAGAAGGCCTCCGGCGGCACCATCAAGGGCAAGGTGTTCCCGGCGCAGCAGCTCGGCAAGGCGTTCGATCATTACGACATGGCGCGCGACGGCATCGCGGATGTCACTTATGTGAATCCCGGCTATCAGCCCGGCCGCTTCCCGATCATCGGCGCCGGCGAGCTGCCGTTCCTGGTCTCCGACGCCAAGGGCGGCTCGGAAGGCCTCGACGCGTGGTACCGCAAATATGCCGAGAAGGAGATGAAGGACGTCAAATACTGCCTCGCCTTCGTGCATACGCCGTCGTCGCTGCATACGCGCACCAAGAAGGTGACGATGCCGGAGGATCTCAAGGGCATGAAGATCCGCCCCGCGGATGCGACGATCGCGAACTTCGTCACCCAGCTCGGCGGCACCAACGTGCAGTCGTCGGCGCCGGAAGTGCGCGACATCATCGAGCGTGGCGTCGCCGACGGCGTGTTCTTCCCGGCCGGCTCGCTGGTGCTGTTCGGCGTCGACAAGGTCACCAAATTCCACATCGACGCGCCGATGTATGTGACGACCTTCGTGTTCGTCATGAACAAGGACAAGTACAACCAGATGTCGGCGATGCAGAAGAAGGCGATCGACGACAACTGCAACACGGAGACCGCCGGCAAGGTCGGCGAGCCCTGGGGCAAGTTCGAGGATGCCGGCGTCGACAAGATCAAGGCGGAGTCAGGCCAGGAGGTCTACAAGCTGACGCCGGAGCAGACCGCGGCCTGGAAGAAGGCCTCCGAGCCGCTCTTCAAGACCTGGGCCGACGGCGTCAAGAAGACCGGTATCGACGCCGACGCCGCCATGACCGAGCTGAAGGCCTCGCTCGCCAAGTACAACGCGCTGGCGCAGTAGCTCTCATCGCATTCAACTGTTGCGCGGCGGACGGTGCGCCCCCTCTCCCCGTTCTTCACGGGGAGAGGGAGTTCACCGACAGCTGCGCAGCAGCTCGCTCCACACTCTGCGAGAAGCACCAAACTTTCTGGAACGGGGACGCCATGCAGCGCGCCTTCATGGATCGGATCATCGACGCGATCGAGTGGATCGCCGCGTTCTTCGTCGGCATCGTCGCGCTCGACATCTTCCTGTCGGTGCTGCTGCGCAACACGCTGAACTACGCGATCCCGGATTCGTTCGACATCGGCCGCATGCTGCTCGGCATCCTGATCTTCTGGGGCATCGCTGCGACATCTTACCGCGGCACCCACATCACGGTCGATCTCGTCTGGGGCAATGTCGGCCCGCGCCAACAGCGCTGGATCGACATCTTCGCCACCCTGGTGCTGCTGTTCGTCGTCACGGTGCAGACCTGGACCCTGTTCGACAAGGTGCGCGGCACCTATGAGGACAACGTCCTCACCTACGATCTGCACATGCCGACCTGGCCGTTCTTCGCCATTGCCTGGATCGGCGACGTCTCGGCGGTGCTGTTGATCGCCATCCGGACCTATCGCCTGATCTTCCATCCCGAGGAGATTCATGAACCTCACGTCAAGCCCACGGAGTAGGGCCGCATGAGCACGGATGCGGTCGCCGTCATCGGCTTCGTTGCCCTGTTCGCCCTGATGCTCTTGCGCGTGCCGGTCGGCATGGCGATGGGGCTCGTCGGCGTCTCCGGCTTCGCTTATCTCGTCAACGGCACGGCGGCGCTGAAGCTGGTCGGCCAGACCTCGATGCGCACGGTCACGGACTACACCTTCGGCGTCATCCCGATGTTCCTGCTGATGGGAACGTTCGTCTCCAACTCCGGCATGAGCCGCGAGCTGTTCCGCGCCGCCAACGGCTTCGTCGGCCATCTGCGCGGCGGCCTGGGCATCGCTACCGTGGCGGCCTGCGGCGGCTTCGCCGCGATCTGCGGCTCGTCGGTCGCGACCGCCGCGACGTTCTCCGCGGTGGCCTATCCGGAGATGCGCCGCTTCGGCTATCCGCAATCCTTCGCCACCGGCGTCATCGCCGCCGGCGGCACGCTCGGCGCCATGTTGCCGCCGTCCACCGTGCTCGCCGTCTACGGTATCATCACCGAGCAGGACATCGGCAAGCTGTTCATCGCCGGCATCATCCCGGGCCTGCTGGCGATGACCATGTACATGATCACCATCACGGTGATCGGCAAGGTCAGGCCGGACTTCCTGCCGAAGGGCGAGGCGCCGCCGTGGCGCGAGCGCATCGCGGGGCTGAAGGGCATCTGGGCGCCGGTGCTGCTGTTCCTGTTCGTGATCGGCGGCCTCTATGGTCTCCCATTCTTGCCGCGCTTCACGCCGACCGAGGCCGGCGGCGTCGGCGCCACCGGCGCGTTCCTGATCGGCGTGTTCACCGGCCGGCTGAACAAGGAGAAGATCCTGGCCTCGCTGCTGCAGGCGACGCGCACCGCGGCGGCCGTCTTCACCGTGCTGATCGGCGCGCTGATCTTCGGCTACTTCCTCACGGTGACGCAGACGCCGCAGAAGGTGACGGAATTCCTCACCGGCCTCGGCCTCGGCCCCTACGGCGTGCTGGCGCTGATCATGGTGATGTATCTCGTGCTCGGCTGCCTGATGGACGCCATGGCGATGATCATTCTCACCGTGCCGATCATCTTCCCGGTGATCTCGCATCTCGGCTTCGATCCGATCTGGTTCGGCGTCATCATCGTGATGACTGTCGAGCTCGGCCTGATCCATCCGCCGGTCGGCATGAACGTCTTCGTGATCAAATCCGTGGTGAAGGACGTGTCATTCTCGACGATCTTCAAGGGCGTGCTGCCCTTTGTCGCCACCGACCTGATCCGCCTGGTGATCCTGATCGCCTTCCCGCTGCTCGCCACCTGGCTGCCGCAACAGATGATGAACCGATGACCGCGCCCGTTCTCGAAACCCGCTATGTCTTCACCCTCACCGTGATGATCGGCGCCGTCACCTCGGCCGGCGAGACCGGCATCGGCGTGCGCCGGATCATCCCGATCCATGGCGGCGAGGTGAAGGGCCCCGGCCTGAACGGCGAGGGCGTCAGCGGCCGGATCTGCGATTTCGGCGCCGACTTCCAGGTCATCCGGCCGAGCGAGCTGATCGACCTCGAAGCCAAATACGGCTTCGAGACCGACGACGGCGCGACGATCTATGTCGAGAACCGCGGCATCCGCTTCGGGCCGATCGACCTCTTGCAGAAGCTCAAGCGCGGCGAGCCGGTGGAGCCTGCGCTGATCTACTTCCGCACCCACCCGCGCTTTGAGACCGGCCATGACAAATATCGTTGGCTGATGGAGCACGTCTTCGTCGGCTCCGCCGCCAGGCATGCCGATCGCGTCATCATCGACGTGCATGTGGTGCTGTAGGTCGGGCTGTCTGCCTCACACTCCCTCATTGCGAGCGCAGCGAAGCAATCCAGGGCCGGGGCGGGACTTAAGATTGCGTCTTGGCGGATGTCATCGGGCCGCGCTTTGCGCGGACCCGTTGGCTGCTCGCAATGACGATGTCAGCGCGAGATATCGCTCCGACCACCGCTGTCGTCCCTGCGAACGCAGGGACCCATACCGCGGAATCCATCGGTAAGGCGCCACTGTCAGTCATCGTCCCATTCGGGCCGGTGGTTATGGGTCCCTGCGTTCGCGGGGACGACAGCGAAATATGAGGCTGACGGTTTTGCCTGACCGACAGCGCTGCGAACGGCAGGACGTCCGGACGCCATGGCGTAGTGCCGGGCTATCCGGACGTCAGAAATCCCCCGAGACCGACGCTTAATCCTCGTCGTCCCAATCCGACACCCGGCCGTAGCCGCCGTGGTCGCAATTGCGATAGCGGGGAGCCGGCGTGTAGCGGTAACCCTCATAGCCATAACCGTCATACGCCGCGTCGCGATAGTGGGAGCGGTATTGGTATTGCGGCCGGTATTGGTATTGCGAGCGGTACACCGGAGCCGGCTCATAGGCTTGCGCTTCCGACGCGATGGCGCCGCCGACGAGGGCGCCGACCAGGAGACCGCCGATGAGCGCCGCGTTGCGGCCGTCATGCGCCTGGGCCGGCGCCGCGCCGGCGAGCAGGGTAGCGGTTACGGCAAGCGCGGCGACGCCGCCGGCGAGAGATGTCTTCAGCGAAACCATGGTCCCCTCCATTGGGAAGTTTGGTGACGGGAGACGTTCTACGCGGTGGGCTTTGAAGCGGTGCTGAATGTGATGTTGTCGGCCGTTCATGTGCCCCACCGAGCTGGCTGGAGGTGAGCAAGACATTTCGCCTTCGTCCAGGGCAGGCCTTGGCGGCCAGCCGGGGTTCGACGAGCGCGAAGGTGCTGTGGGCGACGCTGTCGGCCCAAAACATTGGTGTCGTCCCTGCGAACGCAGGGACCCATAATCCCGGTCACCTATTGGGATACGAAGCTGGTCCGGCAGCTTGCCTCACAACATCTCCCTGGGGTTATGGGTCCCTGCGTTCGCAGGGACGACAGCGGAGGACTGCGAGGCGCCGGTAGGCGACATCCGGCGTATTCGATAAAAAATAAATATGTTGCGGTTTGTCGGAATTCATGGTTCACTTCCGCCATCCCGTCCCAAGCCGAGGGGCGTTGCGCGCGATCGTCACGACACGCGGGGCGGGGAGCGGTGGCCGCGATCATGTTGCAGCGTGAGTGAGATCTCGCGCGGACGAACGGCATGGCGCGGACGTGAAGTCGCAGCGTGCTGGCACCCCGATGCTGGTGCTACGTTCGCGACGGCGCTTGCGCGCCGCGCGGGCAATGGTGGCCAACAAGCCCGGCGCACCAGGCAGACTGCGTATAAGCGTGAAAACCATCGCGCAGGGAAGGCCGGGCGTTCTCCGGCTGCACCTGTGGTACCTGCTGCCTGCATTTGTGTTAGCAGGCGGGCCGCAGGCGTCAGTCGGCGCCTGGCCTTCCCTGCGCCCTCTGCACGAGAGCGTGAACGCGAGCGGATGAACGATCAGCAAGCCCCGGGCGCGAATTCGCCGCGGGAATGCCGCATCATGTCATTTGCCTTTGCGTCGATGCGCCTTACGATGCGGCCTGCGCGCCTCATGTAGTTCATGCGAGGCACCGCTCATTTTGCATTGCACAACACGTTGTCCGGCGCCGCTTATTGACTCCTGGCAAGATCGTTATAAAACATAACTATTCTGAACAGGACACAATCGAACGATGGGAAACGCCGACACCACGCCAGCGGGCGATCCGTCGCTGCTGCAGATCGAACAGCAGGGCGCCGTCCTGACCATCGGGCTCAACCGGCCCGCCAAGCGCAACGCGCTGAATGACGGCATCATCCTCGCGATCGGCGAGTGCTTCACCAGCCTGCCCGATGATATCCGCTGCGTCGTGATCCACGGCCTCGGCGACAATTTCTCCTCCGGCCTCGATCTCTCCGAACTGCGCGAGCGCGACGCCACCGAAGGCCTGGTGCATTCGCAGATGTGGCACCGCGTGTTCGACCGCATCCAATATTGCCGTGTGCCGGTGATCGCCGCGCTGAAGGGCGCCGTCATCGGCGGCGGCCTCGAGCTCGCCTGCGCCGCGCATATCCGCGTCGCCGAGCCCTCGGCCTATTTCGCGCTGCCCGAGGGCCAGCGCGGCATCTTCGTCGGCGGTGGCGGCTCGGTGCGGCTGCCGCGCCTGATCGGCGTCGCCCGCATGATGGACATGATGCTGACCGGCCGCGTCTATTCCGCGACCGAAGGCTCGTCCTATGGCTTCGCGCAATACCTCGTCGAAGCCGGCGCGGCGACGACCAAGGCGCTGGAACTCGCGGCCAAGATCGCCAATAACGCGCCGCTGACGAATTTCGCAGTGCTGCAGGCGCTGCCGATGATTGCGGAAGCCAATCCGCAGACCGGTCTCTTGATGGAATCGCTGATGGCCACCGTCGCGCAGAGCGACAAGGAGGCCAAGGGCCGCATCCGCGCCTTTCTCGATCACAAGACAGCCAAAGTGAAGCCGACGTGACATGACCGCGCAAACAACAAAAATCACACAGGGAGGAACGGACAGCACGGCGCGGAGCGCCAGTGTTCATCCGTTGCGCGCCATCTCCTTCAATGATCCCGTCGTCGACGTCGAGCGCCGCGACGACGGCACCATCTATCTCCGGCCGACGCGTCCGCTCGGCGACTTTCCGCAGCGGATCACCGATCGGCTGCATCACTTCGCCAAGGAAACGCCGGAGCGCGTGTTCATGGCCGAGCGCGTCGGCCCCGAAGGCTGGCGCGAGCTGAGCTATGGCACCTTGCTGGCGGCAAGCCGGCATATCGCCTCCGGCCTGCTCGCCCGCGGCCTGTCGCCGGACCGCCCGGTGATGATCCTGTCCGGCAATTCGATCGACCACGCGCTAGTCGCGTTCGGCTCGCTCTATGCCGGCGTGCCGTTCTGCCCGGTGTCGCCGGCCTATTCGCTGGTGTCGCGCGATTACGGCAAGCTCGCCTACCTGATGAAGCTGCTGACGCCGGGTCTCGTCTTCGTCGACGACGCCGACAAGTTTGCCGACGCGCTGATCGCCAACGCGCCGGAAGGCACCGAGATCGTCGCATCCTTCGGCGAAGTCCCGGGCCGCAAGATCACGATGCTGTCGGAGCTGATCGCCTCGCCGCTGTTCGCCGGTCTCGATGCTGTCCATGACAAGATCGGCCCGGACACGATCGCGAAATTCCTGCTGACCTCGGGCTCGACCGGCAATCCCAAGGCCGTCATCAACACCCAGCGCATGATCTGCGCCAACCAGGTGATGATCCGCGAGACGCTCGCCTTCCTGAAGGACGAGCCGCCCGTCATCGTCGACTGGCTACCGTGGAACCACACCTTCGGTGGCAACCACAACATCGGTCTCACGCTGTTCAACGGCGGCTCGATGTATCTCGACCAGGGCAAGCCGGTGCCCGGCGGCATCGAGGAGACCGTGCGCAACCTGCGGGAGATCTCGCCGACGGTCTATTTCAACGTCCCCAAGGGCTACGAGTCGCTGCTGCCCTATTTCCGCGAGGACCCCAATCTGCGGAAGACGTTCTTCCGCCGGCTGCATGCGATGTTCTTCTCCGGCGCCGCGCTCGCGCCGCACGTCTGGAACGAGCTCGACGAGCTCTCCGTGGCCGAAACGGGGTATCGCGTGCCGATGCTGACGGGACTCGGCTCGACCGAGACCGCGCCGTTCTTCATGTCGGTCAATCCGCGCACCAGCCGCTCCGGCCATGTCGGCCTTCCCGTGCCAGGCAACGAGGCCAAGCTCGTGCCGAACAACGGCAAGATGGAAGTGCGCGCCAAGGGCCCGAACGTGACGCCCGGATATTGGCGTCTTCCCGAAGTCTCGGCCGCCGCCTTCGACTCCGAGGGCTACTACCAGATGGGCGACGCGCTGAAGCCCGCCGATCCCAACGACTTCAATGCCGGGTTCGATTTCGACGGCCGCGTCGCCGAGGACTTCAAGCTGGCGTCGGGCACCTGGGTGTCGGTCGGCCCCTTGCGCGCGCGCTTCGTCGCGGCCTGCGCACCGCTGGCGCGCGACGTCATCATCGCCGGCATCAACCGCGACGAGATCGCGGCCATCGTCGTGCTCGACCTCGACGGCTGCCGCCTGATCAACGCGACATTGCCGTTCGATGATCTCGCCGAAACCGCGTCGGATCCGCTGATCGTGGCCGCGTTCCGCGAGCGCTTCACGAAATTCCTGAAGACCGCGACCGGCTCCTCGACGCGGATCACGCGCGCGGTGCTGCTCGGCCTGCCCTTGTCGATCGACAAGGGCGAGGTCACCGACAAGGGCTCGATCAACCAGCGCGCCGTGCTGGAGAACCGCAAGGACCTGATCGAGCGCATCTACGCGTCGACACCGGACGACGACATCATCATCGCCGGCTGATCAACGAAATAAGGGAGAGACGACATGTTGTTGAAGGATCAGGCCGCCATCGTCACCGGCGGCGCCTCGGGCCTCGGCGCCGCCACCGCCCGCAAGCTCGCCTCGCAGGGCGCCAAGGTCGCCGTGTTCGATCTCAATGCCAAGCTGGCGGAGGAGGTCGCGGCCGAGATCAAGGGCGTTCCGGTGATCTGCGACGTCTCCGATGCCGCGGGCGCGGAAGCCGCCGTCGCCAAGGCGGTCGAGGCGCTCGGTCAGCAGCCGCGCGTGCTGGTCAACTGCGCCGGCATCGGCGTCGCCAAGCGCGTCGTCGGCCGTGACGGCCCGATGGCGCTGTCGGATTTCGAGAAGGTCATCAAGGTCAACCTGATCGGCTCGTTCAACATGCTGCGCCTGGCCACCAACGGCATGACCAAGCTGGAGCCGCAGGCGACCGGCGAGCGCGGCGTCGTCATCAACACCGCGTCCGTCGCAGCCTATGACGGCCAGATCGGGCAGTCGGCCTATTCGGCGTCGAAGGGCGGCATCGTCGGTATGACCCTGCCGATCGCCCGCGAGCTCGCGCAGTTCGGCATCCGCGTGTTGACCATCGCGCCCGGCCTGTTCCTGACCCCGCTGCTCGCCAATTTGCCGCAGGAAGCCCAGGACTCGCTGGCCGCCGCGATCCCGTTCCCCCGCCGCCTCGGCGATGCCTCCGAGTTCGCCGCGCTGGCGCTGCACATGGTCGAGAACCCCTATCTCAATGGCGAAGTCGTCCGCCTCGACGGCTCGCTCCGCATGGCGCCGAAGTGAGAATTCATCATTGCGAGGAGCGAAGCGACGAAGCAATCCAGAGTCCCGATGGGACCCTGGATTGCTTCGCTTCGCTCGCAATGACGGAGAGAAACGTAGGGTGGGCAAAGCGCAGCGTGCCCACCGCCGCTGGAAATGGTGGGCACGGCGCTGAGCGCCTTTGCCCACCCTACGGACCGCCATCGGCGATGCAGTGAGGCTTCCAAGACATGTTCGTCAACCGTCGCGACGTGCAAATCCAGTGGGGTGACTGCGATCCCGCCAATATCGTTTACTACCCGCGCTACTTCGCGATGTTCGATGATGCAACCTCGGTCATGTTCGAGGCGGCCGGCTTCTCCAAGCAGGACATCGTCCGCCGCTACGGGCTGGTCGGCATCCCCATGGTTGACACCCGCGCCAAGTTCTACATCCCCTCGACCTATGGCGACTGGATCACGATCGAAAGCCGGGTCGAGAGCATCAAGCGCTCGTCCTTCGACGTCACCCACAAGGTGTTCAAGGGCGAGGCGCTTGCGATCGAGGGTTTCGAGACGCGGGTGCTGGTCGGGCGCGATCCGGCCGATCCGGACAAGTTGAAATCGGCGCCATTTCCGGAGGAGATGCGGGCGAAATTCCTCGGCGAATGAGGCGAAGGAATGGGTGCGACACGCGGCGGTCTTAAGGATGTTCAGCTGTCGTGCTTTGGTCGGATGGAGAGGCGTGATCTTCTCGTGTTCAATGCTATGATCACGGTTGAACACATGATCGGCCGGCCCAACTGGAAGGCGCCCTGGTTGAGGGCGGAACTGCAAACAGGATCGGCGGATCACGAGCTGAACCGAAAAGATTGAGGGAGGATTTGATGAGGAAGGCCTATCTGGCTGCGGCTGGCGTCATTGCGATGCTGGCGTCGGCGCCGGCGCTGGCGCAGACCAGCGAGATCACCATCGGCATCACCACGACCACGACGGGTCCGGGCGCAGCCCTCGGTATCCCCGAGCGCAACGCGCTGGAATTCGTGCCGAAGGAGATCGGCGGCGTACCGCTGAAGGTGATCGTGCTCGATGACGGCGGCGATCCGACCACGGCGACCACCAACGCCCGCCGCTTCGTGACGGAGTCGAAGGCCGACATCATCATGGGCTCGGCGCTGACCCCGCCGACCATCGCGGTGTCCAACGTCGCCAACGAAGCCGGCATTCCGCATTTCGGCCTGGCGCCGTTCCCGGTCACCCCTGAGCGCACCAAATGGTCGGTAGTGATGCCGCAGCCGGTGCCGATCATGGGCAAGGTGCTCTACGAGCACATGAAGGCGCACAACATCAAGACCGTCGGCTATATCGGCTATTCCGATTCCTACGGCGATCTCTGGTTCAACGATCTCAAGAACCAGGCCGTGCCGATGGGCATCACCATCGCCGACGAGGAGCGCTTCGCGCGTCCCGACACGTCGGTGACCGGCCAGGTGCTGAAGCTGGTCGCCGCCAATCCCGACGCGATCCTGGTCGGCGCTTCCGGCACCGCGGCGGCGCTGCCGCAGACCGAACTGCGCGAGCGCGGCTACACCGGTCTGATCTATCAGACCCATGGTGCGGCGAGCATGGACTTCATCCGCATCGCCGGCAAGGCGGCGGAGGGCGTGATCATGGCCTCGGGCCCGGTGATGTCGCCGGAAACGCAAGATGACAGCGCGCTGACCAAGAAGCCCGGCCTCGAGCTCAACAAGGCCTATGAGGCCAAGTACGGCCCGAACAGCCGCAGCCAGTTCGCCGGTCACTCCTTCGACGCGTTCGAGATCCTCAAGCGCGTCATCCCGGTGGCGCTCAAGACCGCGAAGCCCGGCACGCCGGAGTTCCGCGAGGCGATCCGCCAGGCGCTCCTGAGCGAGAAGGATCTCGCGGCCTCGCAGGGCGTCTACAACTTCACCGAAAAGGATCGCTCGGGCCTCGACGACCGCGCCCGCATCATCCTGACCGTGAAGGACGGCAAATACGTTCCCGCGAAGTGAGCGAACGGACCATAGCTTCGTTTGAGAAAGGCCGGCTCGGTGAGCCGGCCTTTCGGCCATCTGGACGGAGCGTTTCTTTTTCTCGGAGGCCTGCGATGATCTTCGCCCCCACCGGCGCCACCCGGCTCCACATCATCATCGGCGATCCGATCGCGCAGGTGCGCGCGCCGGCCGGTGTCAGCGAAGCCTTCGCGGATCGCGAGAGCGACGCGATCCTGGTGGCTGTGCAAGTCGCGTCGGCCGATCTCGCCGACTTCCTGGCGACAATGACGCGGGTGAAGAATCTCGATGGCATCGTCGCCACGATCCCGCACAAATTCGCCTGCTACCGCGCTTGCGTCACGGCGACCGAGCGCGCGCACTTCATCGGCGCCGTGAACCTGATGCGGCGTGGTGCGAACGGCCGTTGGCATGGCGACATGGTCGACGGCCTCGGCTTCGTCGGCGCGGCGAAGGCGGCAGGCTTTGATCCGGCCGGTGTTCGCGCCTTGCAGATCGGGGCCGGCGGCGCCGGTTCGGCTATCGCGCTGGCCCTGATCGACGCCGGCGTGCGCGAGCTCGCCATTCACGACAGCGATGCAGGCCGTCGCGATGCCCTGATCGCGCGCCTCAACGAGCGCGGCAAAGGCCGCGCGGTCGTCGGCAGCACTGACGCGGATGGATTTGACATGGTCGCGAATGCGAGCCCGGCGGGCATGCAGTCCAGTGATCCCCTGCCCATCGACATGGCGACCGTCAGCCCGTCAGCCTATTGCGGCTGCGTCATCACCAAGCCGGAGGTGTCGCCGTTCATCGCCGCTGCACGAGAGCTTGGCTGCCTGACGGCGACCGGCATCGACATGTACCGGGCGCTGGAGCGTGTGATGGTCGACTTCCTGCTGTCGAAGGAGGCACCATCCTGAGACGGCGCCGTCCCATCCAGCTGTCCGGCTCAGCTCGCCGCCGTCTCGGCAAAGCCGAGATAGCTCGCCGCGACGCGCTGGTCGGTCGCGATTTCCGAGGCTTTGCCGCTCAGCACGAACTCGCCGAGCTCCATGACATAGGCGCGGTCGGCGACCTTGAGCGCGGCCTTGGCGTTCTGTTCGACCAGCAGCACCGAGACGCCTTCCTCGCGCAGCTTGGCGACGATCTCGAAGATGCCGGCGACGATGATCGGAGCGAGGCCGAGGCTGGGCTCGTCGAGCATCAGCATCTTCGGCGAGCCCATCAGCGCGCGGCCCATCGCCAGCATCTGCTGCTCGCCGCCGGACAGCGTGCCGGCGAGCTGCTTGCGCCGCTCCTTCAGCTTAGGGAACAGCGTGTAGACGTGCTCGAAGCCGCGCGCCGCATGCGCTTTCGACATTCTGAAGGCCCCAAGCTGCAGATTGTCCTCGACGTTCATGGTCGCGAACAGCTCGCGATGCTCCGGCACCAGGCAGAGGCCGCGCGCGACGCGGTCCTCGATCTCGTAGCGGGCCAGGTCCTCGCCCAGGAAGGAGACGCGGCCCTTGAGCGGGAACACGCCCATGATGGCGCTGAGCAGAGTTGTCTTGCCGGCGCCGTTGGCGCCGATGATGGTGACGATCTCGTTCTCCACCACGGTGAGCGAGACCGAGCGGACCGCCTCGACCTTGCCGTAGGAGACGTGAGCGTCGGTGACTTCCAGCAGGGTGCTCATGCGGCGGCTCCGAGATACGCCTTGATCACCTCGGGATTGGTCTTGATCGCGGCTGGTGTGCCCTCGGCGATCTTGGTGCCGAAATCGAGCACCACGATGCGGTCGGCGAGATCCATGACGAAGCCCATGTCGTGCTCGACAAGCAGCACCGACATGCCGCCGGCGCGCAGATCGCGCAGCAGCGCGCCGAGGCGCTGCTTCTCCATGTGGCGCAGGCCGGCGGCGGGCTCATCGAGCAGCAGCAGCATCGGATCGACGCACAGCGCGCGGGCGATCTCGACGATGCGTTGCTGGCCCAGGGACAGGGAGCCGGCGAGCTGGTGCATCTGGTCGCCGAGGCCGACGCGCTCGATCTGCCGCGCGGCTTCCGCGAGCAGCCTGGCCTCGTCGGCGCGGTCGAGCCTGAACATGCTGGACAGCGCGCCGGAATGGCCGCGCAGATGCGCGCCGATCGCGACGTTCTCGAGCACGGTCATGTCGGGCACCAGCTTGACGTGCTGGAAGGTGCGGGAAATGCCGAGCTTGACGACGTCCTGCGGCGGCGCGTTGCCGACGGCCTTGCCGAGCACCGAGATGTTGCCGGAGGTCGGCGGCAGCACGCCGGTGATCAGATTGAAGGTCGTGCTCTTGCCGGCGCCGTTCGGCCCGATCAGCGCGACGATCTCGCGCGCCTGGACGTCGAACGAGACATTGTTGACCGCGACCACGCCGCCGAACTGTTTGCGGGCGTTGTCGACCTGCAAGAGCACGCTCGGCGTGCCCGCGGAGCGCTCGCGGGACGGCAGCTTGATCGTGGTGTCCGGCTTCTTGGCGGCAGGCTTGAACGGCAGCCGCGCCGTCAGCCACGGCCACAGGCCGGTCGGTGCGAGCTGCAGCAGGGTGACGAGCAGGATGCCGAACACGATGGTCTCGAGCTGGCCCTCGCCATGCAGCAGAAGCGGGAGATAGCTTTGCAGCACCTCCTTCAGGATCACGACGATCGCCGCACCGAGCACGCCGCCCCAGACATAACCGGCGCCGCCGACCACGGCGACGAACAGATATTCGATGCCGGCCTGGGCACCGAACGGCGTCGGGTTCACGGCGCGGGTGAAGTGCGCATAGAGCCAGCCGGACAGGCCGGCGAGCACGGCCGCGTAGATGAACACCAGGAGCTTGGCGCGCGGCGAATACACGCCGAACGCTTCGGCAGCGATGTGGCCGCGGCGCAGCGCGCGGATGGCGCGGCCGGTGCGGGAGTCCAGCAGATTCATCGTCAGCAGGGCCGCGATTAGCACGGCGGCCCAGATCGCGAAATAGATCGTGCCGGGATCGAGCATCTTGAGGCTGCCGATCGACAGCGGCGGGATGCCGGAGACACCGTCGTTGCGGCCGAGAAAGGCGAGCTTGCTGAAGAGATAATAGAGGCCGAGACCCCAGGCGAGCGTGCCGAGCGGCAGGTAGTGACCGGACAGCCTGACCGTGACGAGGCCGAGCAGCACGGCAGCGACACCCGACACCAGCAGCGACAGCGGCAGTGTCAGCCACGGCGAGACGCCATACTGCGCCGACAGCACCGCGGTCGTGTAGGCGCCGAAGCCGACGAAGGCAGCCTGGCCGAACGAGGTGAGGCCGCCGACACCGGTCAGCAGCACCAGACCCATCGCCACCAGCGCGGACAGGCCGATATTGTCGAGCAGCACGATCCAGAACGGCGGCATGCCCGGGATGAACGGGATCGCCGCGACGAGGACGGCAAAGATGATGAGAGGCCAACGCTCGCGCACGGCTCAATCCTTCTCTTCTTCGACCGCGGGCGCGGCGAGCGAACGCAGCAGCAGGACCGGGATCAGCAGTGTGAAGACGATCACTTCCTTGAAGTTCGAGGCGTAGAACGAGGAGAACGCCTCGACGATGCCAACGACGATCGCGGCCACGGCGGTCAGCGGATAGCTGATGAGACCGCCGATGATCGCGGCGATGAAGCCCTTCAGGCCGATCAGGAAGCCGGTGTCGTAATAGAGCGTCGTGATCGGGACGATCAGGATGCCGGAGAGCGCGCCGATGGTGGAGGCCAGCAGGAACGCGATCTGGCCGGACAGCGTGGTGCGGATGCCGACCAGGCGGGCGCCGAGCCGGTTGACGGCGGTGGCGCGCAGCGCCTTGCCGTACAAGGTCAAGCCGAAGAACAGCCAGAGGCCGATGATGAACGCAACGGTGATGCCGTAGACCGCCATGCCCTGGCCGGTGAAGCGGAGCGAGCCGAGCGTTGCGCTGGCGGTCAGGAGCGTCGGGCCGCGCTGCCCTTCGGCGCCGAAGAACAACAGGCCAAGGCCCTGCAGCGCGAGGTGGACGCCGACCGAGGCGATCAGCAGCACCAGCACCGAGGTGTGGGCGAGCGGCTGGAATACGATGCGGTACAGCGACAGGCCGATGCTCGCCACGATCATCAGCGACAGCACCAGGCTGACGCCCGCTGGCATGCGTTGGTCGGCAGCCCACATGCTGGCGAGCAGTACGACGACCGGAAAGGCGACGTGAAGGGCGAAGGCGCGCGCGATCTTTGGCGCGTGCAGCGTCTTGCGCATCGCATAGAGGTCAAAGGCAAAGGCGACGAGGCCGATCACGACCGCAAGCTTGGCGGTCCCGGGCATGCGGCCGGCGGCAAGCGAGGCGTAGGTGAGCGCGCCGTAGGTGACGAATTCGCCCTGCGGGATGAGGATGACGCGCGTGACGGCGAATACCAGCACCAGCGCCAGCCCGAGCAGGGCGTAGATCGCGCCGTTGGTAATGCCGTCCTGCAACAGGAACAGCAAGATCGTTGTGTTCAAGACAGGACGCTCCCCCTCAATGGTGACCGCACGCCGCGGGGTGCCTTGCGCCCGCGGCTGGTCGGAGCAGTTGAATGGCTGCCCGTGTTTGATATAGTGGATAACAATTATCGAATATAATCTCAAGGCCGCTGTTCCGGCTGCGGCATTCGAGACCGAGGGATGGAAGCAGAGATGAATTTGGCGGACCGCGATGTCCGATAGCGCCAAGCCCGTCAGCAAGCGCGACAGCCGCCGGGAAGCTGCCGTAGCCGTCGAGGAGACGCAAGCGGTCCAGCTCGGCGAGCTCTCGGATCTGCTCGGCTATGTGCTGAAACGGGCGCAGTTGAAGGTGTTCGAGGACTTCCTGCGCTGCGTTGCACCCTTGCAGCTGACGCCCGCGCAGTTCTCGGTGCTGCTGCTGCTCGACGCCAATCCCGGCCGCAACCAGACCGAGATCGCCAACACGCTCGGCATCCTCCGGCCCAACTTCGTATCGCTTTTGGACAGCCTGGAAGGCCGCGACCTCTGCATCCGCGTCCGCTCGGCCAATGACCGGCGCTCCCACATCCTGCTCCTCACCGAGAAGGGCAAGGGCGTGCTCGCCCGCGCCAAGAAGCTGGTGATGTCGAAGCACGAGGCGCGGCTGAACGAGCTGCTCGGCCCGGATGGGCGCGAGACGCTGCTGGCGATGCTGACCAAGATCGCGGAGGAGTTCTGAAGGGGTGGCGCCCTCACTCGACCAGGATCACCCTGACGTCGTTGACGTTGGTCAGCGTCGGGCCGGTCTGCAGCAGACCGCCGGTGGCCGCGAAGAAGGCGGTGGCGTCGTTGTTGGCGAGATAGGCCGGCGGATCGAGCTTCTGGACCCGCATCGCCGCGATGACCTCGGCATCGACCAGCGCGCCGGCCGGATCGGAGGCGCTGCCGCCGCCGCCATCGGCGCCGTCGGTGTCGCCGGCCAGCGCCGCGACGCCGTCCATGTCCTGGAGCAGGTCGGCGAGCGCGAGCGCATATTCCTGGTTCGGCCCGCCGCGGCCCTGGCCGCGGACGGTCACCGTGAGCTCGCCGCCGGAAATGATCGCCATGCGGCGGCCGAGCGAACGGGCCTCGCGTGCCAGCTTGGCGTGATCGGCGGCGACCTCTCGGGCCTCGCCTTCGAGATCGGCGCCGAGGTCGAGCACGTCGTAGCCGGCGGCCTTCACGGCGGCCACGGCAGCCGCGAGCGAGCTCGCCGGGCGCGCGATCAGCTCGAACGAGGCGCGGGCGAAGGCGGGGTCGCCGGGCTTGCAGCTCTCATTGGCGGCATCGTCGAGCGCCCGCGCGATCGCCGGGTCGACCTCAAGCCTGTATTTGGCGACGATCGCGCGGGCATCCGCCAGCGTCGTCGGATCCGGCACCGTCGGCCCGGAGGCGATGGCGGAGGGATCGTCATGCGGTACGTCGGAGATCGCCAGCGTGACGATCTCGGCCTTCTGACCCGCCCGCGCCAGCCGACCGCCCTTGATCCGCGACAGATGCTTGCGGACGATGTTCATCTCGCCGATCGGCGCGCCCGAGCGCAGCAGCGCCCGCGTCAGCTGCTGCTTCTGCGCGAAGCTGACGCCATGCGCCGGCGCGACCCAGTTGGCGGAGCCGCCGCCGGAGATCAACACCAGCATCAGATCGTCGGCTTGGGCGGTCGCCGCCAATTGCAGGGTGTCGTCGGCGGCCTTCAGTCCGGCCTCGTCCGGCATCGGGTGGCCGGCCTCGATCACCTTGACGCGGCGGGTCGGCACGCCATGGCCATGGCGGGTGGTCGCAATGCCGACGAGCTTCGCCGGATCGACCCCCAGCGTGTCCAAGTAATGTCGCTCCGCCGCCACCGCCATCGCCGCCGCGCCCTTGCCAGCGGCGAGGCAGATGATCCGTCCCTTGGGCGACGCCGGCAGGAACGCAGGCAGCACCACGTCGGGATGGGCCGCGGCGACGGCGGCGTCGAAGATGGCACGCAACAGTGGACGGCGGTCGATCATCGAATTCCTGCAAGGCTGGAGGCGTCTCGTCTCCTTAGCCCGGCCAAGATGAAGAAGGCAAACCCCGCAGGTCGAGCCTGCGGGGCCATGTTCGCGCCGGCCGCCGGCGCCTCAGCCGCCGACGTCGGCCGAGATCACGTCGCCGAACAGCTCCCACTTGTCCCCTTGAAGCGCATGAGCTGCAGCTGGCTGACGGGCGCGAAGTCTGTCGCCGACGTATTGATGCTGATGCCCGGCAGCAGCATCTCGGTGCGGAAGTTGCGCAAGCTCGCTGCCTGCTTCATGACGTTCTCGCGGGTGAGATCGTCGCCGCACTGCTTCAACACCTGCACCAGGGTCTGCGCCACGCCGTAGCCGACGACGGCACCGCCATCGAGCTTGTCACCTTCCGGGAAGTCCTTGGCCATGAAGTCCAGGAACTGCTTCATCCCGGCATCGTCCTTCCACTGCGGGTCGGAGACGTCCTTCAGATAGGCTGCCGAGATGATGTCCTGCGAGTTCTCGTAGCCGGCCGGCTTCAGCACGCTGCCGACCGAGGCCGAGACGTTGTTGAGGAGGTGCAGCGCCTTCCAGTCGATCTCCTTGACCTTCTTGATCGCCTGCGCGGCGAATTTCGGCGTCGTGATGTTCATGAAGACGTCGGCGCCGGTCGACTTCAGCTTGACGATATGGCTGTCGATCGTCGGCTCCGTGGTCTCATAGCTCTCCTCCATGACGATCATGCTCGCCGCCTTGGCGCCGAGCCCGTCCTTGAGGCCCTTGAGATAGTCCTTGCCGTAATCGTCGTTCTGATACAGTACGGCGATCTTGGCGTCGGGCTTCTCCTTCAGGAGATATTTGGCGTAGATCCGCGACTCCGCCTGATAGCTCGGCTGCCAGCCCATGGTCCACGGGAAGTTCGACGGGTCGTTCCACTTGGTGGCGCCGGTCGCGACGAACAGCTGCGGCACCTTCTTGGCATTCATGTACTTCTGAATCGCGCTGTTCGACGGCGTGCCGAGCGAGTTGAAGATCAGCAGGACCTCGTCACTCTCGACCAGCTTGCGCGCCTGCTCGACGGCCTTCGGCGGCGAATAAGCGTCGTCATAGGAGATGAAGTTGATCTTGCGGCCGTTGATGCCGCCCTCGGCGTTGATCTTCTTGAAGTAGGCAGCCTCCGTCTTGCCGATGATACCGTAGGCCGAGGCCGGCCCGCTATACGGCATGATGTTGCCGATCTTGATCTCGGTATCGGAGGTGCCGGTGTCGTATTTCTTGTCGGCGGCGAATGCGCCTGACGAGGCGAGGACGATGGCGGCGACCGAGGCGAGGGCGGCTCTGCGCGTGATCATCATTGTGCGTGTCTCCCGTGTTGCTCTGGATGATGTGTCATGGCCTCCTTGGTGGAGGCTCTCTTTGTGACCGGGAAACTATAGCAGAGCCGGTGCGGCGCGGCTGCGACATCGCGGCACGGGCCATGGTTTCGCGGTCTGCCCAACCGTTGGTCTGTTGTGCAACTGCGAGGGGTAACGCAATCTCTGCGGGATCTTGCCTTGCAACAACAGCCTGAAATGACGGGCCGGTGTTCATTCACCGTTGCGAAGGGAAGCTGCGCGCATGAAAAAGCCCTCCGTGCCGGTAGCACGGAGGGCCAGTGTAGATCGGCATCGCTTTCTGCGGCGATGCACGATGGCTCGCTTCTTCGGTTACTCGACGGCGCCGCTGATGGCCTCGCCGAACAGCTCCCACTTCTCGCCCTTGAACCGCATCATCTGCAGCTGCTCGATCGGGGCGAAGTCGGTGGCCGAGGTGTTGATCTTGACGCCGGGCAGCAGCGTGTCCGGCGCGAAATCCTTCAGGCTCGCGGCCTGCTTCATGACGTTGGCGCGGGTGAGGTCGTCGCCGCACATCTGCAGCACCTTCACCAGCGTCTGCGCGGCGCCGTAGCCATAGACGGTCGAGCTGTCGAGCTTGTTGGCATCGGGCGCGTACTGCGCGAGGAAGTCGAAGAACTTCTTCATGCCGGGATCATTGTCCCACTGCGCATCGGCGGCGTCCTTGGCGTAGGCGGCCGAGAGAATGCCCTGCGCGTTCTCGAAGCCCGCCGGCTTGATCACGCTGCCGACCGAAGCCGAGACGTTCACCACCAGATGCAGCGGATGCCAGTCGATCTCGGCGAGCTTCTTGATCGCCTGCGCCGCGAATTTCGGCGTGGTGACGCTGAAGAAGGTATCTGCGCCGGAAGCCTTCAGCTTGACGATATGGCCGTCGATCGACGGTTCGGAGGTCTCGTAGCTCTCCTCCATCACGATCATCGACGCAGCCTTGTCGCCGAGACCGTCCTTGAGGCCCTTCAGATAGTCCTTGCCGAAATCGTCGTTCTGGAACAGCACGCCGATCTTGGCGCCGGGCTTCTCCTTGAGCAGGTACTTCGCATAGATACGGCCCTCGCTCTGGTAGCTCGGCTGCCAGCCCATGGTCCAGGGGAAGTTCTTGGGATCGTTCCACTTGGTGGCGCCGGTCGCGACGAACAGCTGCGGGATCTTCTTGCCGTTGAGATATTTCTGGATCGCCGAGTTCGACGGCGTGCCCAGCGGGTTGAAGACGACCAGGACCTCATCGCTCTCGACCAGCTTGCGAACCTGCTCCACGGCCTTCGGCGGCGAGTAGGCGTCATCGTAGGTGACGAAGTTGATCTTGCGGCCGTTGATGCCGCCCTCGGCGTTGATCTTCTTGAAATAGGCCTCCTCGGTCTTTCCGATCACGCCGTAGGCAGACGCGGGTCCGCTGTAGGGCATGATGTTGCCGATCTTGATCTCGGTATCGGATGCGCCGGTGTCATACTTCTTCTGGGCGAGTGCCGCGCCCGACGTGAGGGCGATGACCGCCGTCGCGAGGGCGGCGATACGTAGTTGTTGAACGACCTGCAAGAATTCCTCCTTAGTTCTTCCTGAGTTTGCCGAGCAGCTGCTGGGCCACCATCGCCACCTGCCGCGAACCGTGCGGCACGAGGAAGATGACGAGGAACAGCAGCACGCCGAACACCGCGCCCGACAGGCCCTTGGAGATGCCTTCGGCGATATTGGGGACGAAAATGATGAAGGCGGCGCCCACGAAAGAGCCGGGCAGCCAGCCAACGCCGCCGACGACCATGCCGAGGAACAGCGAGATCGCGAGCACGATCGTGTAGCTGTCGGGCGCGACGAACTGCACCGCGATGGCACCGAGCCCACCGGCCACGCCGGTGATGCCGGCACTGACGCCGAACGCCAGCGTCTTGTAGGTCGCCACGTCGATGCCCATGGCTGAGGCGGCGATCTCATTGTCACGGATCGCCATGAAGGCGCGGCCGGAGCGCGAGCGCAGCAGGTTCACCGAGAAGATGTAGATCGCGATCGTGATCGCGAGCGTAAAGTAGTAAAGCCACATATCTTGCGACATCGGCAGGCCGAACGGCGCATCGGGCTTGGTGACGACGAGGCCCTGCACGCCGCCGGTCCAGTGCTCGAAGAAGCCGAGCTTGAGGATCTGGGGCATCGCTGTGGCGAGTGCGAAGGTGGCGAGCGCGAGATAGACGCCGGACAGCCGCAGCGCCGGCTGTCCGAACAGGAAGCCGAAGCCGAAGCAGATGACGCCCGCGATCGGCAGGGTCAGCGCATAGTTGACGTTGTATTGCTCCATCAGGATCGCAGACGTGTAAGCGCCGACGGCGTAGAACGCGCTCTGCCCAAGCGAGAACTGTCCGGAGCCGCCGGTCAGGATGTTCAGCGCCAGCACGGCCAGGCCATAGATCAGGAGCATCGTCATCTGGAAGATGATGAAGTTCTTGACGAACAGCGGAACGATTAGAAGCAGAAGCACGACGACGAAGGTTGTGCCCGAGCTCAGTGTCATGGCCCGCTTCGGAACGGCCTCGACCGCGGGCGCCTGGGATGCGATTTCCTCGACTGCGCTCATGATCAGACTCGCTTCACGATGTTGCGACCGAACAGGCCGGCGGGTTTGATGACCAGGACCGAGATGATCAGCGCCAGCGCGATCGGCAGCTTCATCTCATTGCCCACGTGTGGGATGTAGGTGCCGGCGAGGTTCTCGAAGATGCCCACCAGGAAGCCGCCGAGCACGGCGCCGAACGGGCTGGTGAGGCCGCCGAGCACCGCCGCGGCAAATCCGTAGATCAGCACGCCGCCCATCATGTTGGGCTCGAGGAACACCACGGGCGCGATCAGCATGCCGGCGATCGAGCCGATCGCCGCCGCCATGCCCCAGCCGAGCGCAATCATCCAGGACGTGTTGATGCCGACCAGCCGCGCGGATTCAGGGAGCGCTGCTGCCGCCCGCATGGCGAGGCCGACGCGGGTGTACTGGAAGAAGAAGTACAGCCCGACCAGGAGAAGAAGCGTAATGCCGATCATGCCCGCCTGGTGGGTCGAGATCAGCTGGCTGCCCAGAAACGGCGAGGAGCCGAACGGGGTCGGATATTGCTTGATCGTGAAGTCCCAGATCAGTCCGGCGCAGGAGTTGATGATCGAGAACAGCGCGATGAAGCCGGCGACCTGGGTCAGGATCGGTGCCTTGGCGAGCGGCTTGAACAGCACGCGCTCGATCGCGATGCCGCCGATAAAGGAGAACGCGAGCGTGACGACGAAGGCCGCCCAATAGGGCAGGCCCCATTGCATCAGCTGCCACGAGATGAATGTCGAGAACATCGCCATCTCGCCCTGCGCGAAATTGAGATGGTCGATGGCCTGGTAGATCATCACGACGGCGAGCGCCATGCAGGCATAGATCGCGCCGGTCGCGATACCGGCCAGGACCTGGTTGGTGAAAAGCTCCATTGTCCTGACTCCGTCAGTAGCCCAGATAGGATTTGCGGACGTTCTCGTCGTTCGCGATGTCGGATGCCGCGCCCGACATGACGATGCGACCGGTCTCGATCACATAGGCCTGGTCGGCGAGCTCGAGTGCGAGCTGCGCGTTCTGCTCGACGACAAGGATCGAGACCTTCTCATCCCGATTGATCTTGCCGAGAATGCCGAAGAGATCGCGCACCACCAGCGGTGCAAGGCCGAACGACGGTTCGTCGAGCAGCATCAGCCGGGGACGCAGCATCAGCGCCCGCGCCACAGCGAGCATCTGCTGCTCGCCGCCCGACAGCGTGCCGGCCTGCTGGGTATGACGTTCCTTCAGCTTCGGGAAGTAGGAGTACATCCGCTCGATGTCGGCGACGATAGCCGCCTTGTCGCTGCGGGTGATGGCGCCGAGTTGCAGGTTTTCCTCCACCGTCATGTTGGTGAAGGTGCCGCGGCCCTGCGGGACGTGGGCGATGCCGAAGCGGACGATGCTCTCGGTCGACTTGTTGTTGAGCGGCTTGCCCTCGAACTCGATCGCACCGGTCGAGCGCACCATGTTGCAGATCGCGCGCAAGGTCGTGGTCTTGCCGGCGCCGTTGGCGCCAAGCAAGGTCGTCAGCGAGCCCTCGTTGAGCGAGAAGGAGAGGCCGTGCAGGGCCTGGACCTGGCCGTAAAAGGCCCTGAGATCCTTGACGTTAAGAAGCGCCGTCATTGATCCTTGCTCCCGAGATAGGCCTTGATGACGTCGGGATTGGCCTGCACCTGGGCCGGCGTGCCCTCGGCGAGCTTGCGGCCGAAATTCAGCGCCACGACGTGGTTGGCGATCGACATCACGAGACCCATGTGATGCTCGACCAGCAGCACGGTGATGTGGCGGTCGTCGCGGATGCGGCGGATCAGGTCCCCGAGTACATAGACTTCCTCGTGATTGAGGCCGCCGGCAGGCTCGTCGAGCAACAGGATCTTCGGATCGGCGGCCAGCGCGCGCGCCAGTTCGACGCGCTTCTGGGTGCCGAACGGCAGGCCGGACACGGTCTTGTGCGCCACCTCCTCGAGATTGAGATAGGCCAGGATCTCGTGAACCTTGGTGTTCACGGCAGTCTCGCTGCGGCGGATCCAGGCCAGCCGCAGCGAATCCGAGATGATGTCGCTCGAGGTCCGCGCATGCGTGCCGACGCGGACGTTGTCGAGCACGGACAGGTTCGGGAACAACGCGACGTTCTGGAACGTGCGGCCGATGCCGATCTCGGCAATGCGGTGCGGCGGCCGGCTCAGGATGCTGCGGCCTTCCATCAGGATGTCGCCGGAGCTCGGCTGATAGAGGCGGCTGAGGCAATTGAACAGTGTGGTCTTGCCGGCGCCGTTCGGACCGATGAGGCCGAGGATCTGGCCCTTCTGCATGTCGAACGACACGCCGTTCAGCGCCACGATGCCGCCGAACACGACGCTGACATCGCGGACCGCGAGCAGCGGGTCGTTGGTCTGGGCGAGTTGTGCCTGCGTCATCTCGTCTCGCCCCTCCCGAAATCGTTCAGGTGAAGGCGCGGCGCCAGCCGACCGCGATGATGCAGGCTATCTGATACCCTCGGCAACACGGGCAACTTTTCCTCCTGGCTTCGGCTTTTTATTGAGGTCTTTGTGAGACGATTGGCTCGTCTGATTATTGGTCTGATTAGTTTGCGGCGCGAGTCCGCCAAGGCTGCTTCGATTTTTCTTACCATCGCGACGAGGCGAGGTCCAATGTCGGTCAGCAGACGCTCTTCCGTGAAGCGGAATGCGGGCGCGCCGCAATTGATCGCATAGGGACCCGTTCCATCGTTGAGCCTCAGCGCCGCGCCGACGGCGTGGACGTCGTCCTGCCATTCGCCGGCCGAGATGGTGAAGCCGTGCCTGGCGACGGTCTCGCCGGCGCGCTCGATGCCGTCGCGGATTTTCGGCCAGCGGTTGCCGTAATGCTCGCGCATCTCGCGCATCAGCGCGGTGCGTTCCTCCTCGGGCAACGCCCAAAGATAGGCCCGGCCCATGGCGGTGGTGGCGATCGGAATGCGTGAGCCGACGTCGAGTTCGACGTTGACGACACCGTGACGGCTCTGCCCGATATAGATCATGCTGAGCCGGTCGCGGCCGCCGATCGCCACCGCGCCGCCGGTCTCGCGCATCAACTGCTCGCGGAACGGTTCGGAGAGTTGGCGCACGCCGAGATTGGCGAGCGCGGCGTAGCCGAGCAGCAGGGCTGATGGCGCCAATTGATATTTCTCGAAACGAGGAACTGGGGTGAGATAACCAAGCTTGGTCAGCGTATAGGTCAGTCGCGACACCGTGGCCTTGGGCAGATTGGTGCGTGCCGCGATCTCCTGGTTGCCCAGCAGGCCGTCATTGGGCCGGAAAGCCCTGAGCACCTCGAGGCCGCGTGACAGCGCAACCACGAAGTTGCGATCGGTCGCGGGTTTCTTCCCTGGGCGTTTCATGTCATCGGCTGTTGATTGATGAGCCTCGTTGACAACGCTCGTGCTTCAAAATAACCCTGGCTGTCAAGATGTGGAATTACGTTTCGCACTGCGGAATTGATGTTCGGCAGCGGGTAGACGCAAGCAAGGCTGATACTCTGCGCAAATGAAGACCCAAGAATGGGCTGGTGCGTTAACCGGCCGCAAAGAAACGACATCCCAAGGAGCTTACGCGTGAGCGAAGTGGCAAAGCTTGATCGCCAAGACATCATCGGCATCGTCACCATCGACAGCCCGCCCGTCAATGCGCTGAGTGCCGCAGTTCGCGGCGGCATCCTCGACAACGTCAAGGCGGCGATCGACGATCCCGCGATCAAGGCCATCGTTCTGACCTGCGGCGGGCGGACCTTCATCGCCGGCGCCGATATCACCGAGTTCGGCAAGCCGCCGAATCCGCCCGCGCTCAACGATGTGCTGAGCACGATCGAGAACAGTCCGAAGCCGGTCATCGCTGCGATCCATGGGACCGCGCTCGGTGGTGGCCTCGAAGTCGCGCTCGCCTGCCACTACCGTGTTGCCACCAAGGACTCGAAGCTCGGACTGCCCGAGGTGAAGCTCGGTCTGCTGCCGGGTGCGGGCGGAACGCAGCGCCTGCCGCGCGCGGTCGGTCCGGAGCTCGCGGTCAAGATGATCGTCGGCGGTGATCCGATCGGCGCGGCGGAAGCGCACAAGTCCGGCCTGATCGAGGAGATCGTCGAGGGACCGGCGTCGGGCGGCGTGGAATTCGCGCGCAAGGTGGTGGCGGAGAACCGTCCGCTGCGCAAGCTGCGCGATGACGATTCGAAGATTGCCGCCGCCAAGGCCGATCGCTCGATCTTCACCAATGCGGTGGCTGCGATCACCAAGAAGTCGCGTGGCCTCGAAGCACCGTTCGCGGCGGCTGACGCGGTCGGCTATGCGATCGATCTGCCGTTCGACGAGGGGCTCAAGCGCGAGCGCGAGGGCTTCCTCAAGCTGCTGACCAGCGATCAGTCGAAGGCGCAGCGCTATGCGTTCTTCGCCGAGCGCGAGGCTGCCAAGATCGCCGGCGTGCCGGAGGGAACGAAGGGCCGCAAGATCGAGCGCGTCGCCATCATCGGCGCCGGCACCATGGGCGGCGGCATCGCGATGTCGTTTGCCAATGCCGGTATTCCAGTCACGCTGATCGAGACTGCGGAAGAGCAGCTCAAGCGCGGCATGGGGATCATGCAGAAGAACTGGGAAGCGACCGCGGCGCGCGGCGGCATCCCGGCGGATGCCCCGGCGAAGCGCATGGCGCTGATCGACGGCAAGGTCGGCCTGGAGAACGTCAAGGACGCCGACCTCGTCATCGAGGCGGTGTTCGAGACCATGGCCGTGAAGAAGGAAGTGTTCGGCAAGCTCGACCAATACGCCAAGCCGGGCGCGGTGCTCGCCTCCAACACGTCGTATCTCAACATCGACGCCATCGCCGCCGAGACCAGCCGTCCGCAGGACGTGCTCGGCATGCACTTCTTCTCGCCCGCCAACGTCATGAAGCTGTGCGAGATCGTGCGCGCCGAGAAGACTGCGCCGGATGCGCTGGTCACTGCGGTGTCGATCGCCCGCAAGATCGCCAAGGTGCCGGCGGTGGTCGGCGTCTGCGACGGCTTCGTCGGCAACCGCATGCTGGCGCAGCGCGGCAAGCAGGCCGAGAAGCTGCTGTTCGAAGGCGCGCTGCCGCAGCAGGTCGATGCCGTCGTCACCAAGTTCGGCATGCCGATGGGTCCGTTCGCGATGGGTGATCTCGCCGGCCTCGACATTGGCTGGCGCTCGCGCAAGGACCGGGGCATCAAGAGCGAGATCGCGGACGCGCTGTGCGAGGCCGGCCGCTTCGGCCAGAAGACCGGCAAGGGCTACTACAAATACGAGGCCGGCTCGCGCGCGCCGCTGCCCGATCCGGACGTCGAGAAGCTGATCGACGAGACGCTCGCCAAGCTCGGCCTCAAGCGCCGCAACGTGAGCGACGAGGAGATCCTCGAGCGCATGATGTATCCGATGATCAACGAGGGCGCGAAGATCCTCGCTGAAGGCATCGCCGCGCGTCCGTCTGATATCGATGTGGTCTGGTTGTACGGCTACGGCTGGCCGATCTATCGCGGCGGACCGATGTACTGGGCCGACAGCGTCGGCCTGAAGCAGATCGCTGAGCGGCTGTCCTACTACGCGAAGGAGACCAATGATCCCTCGCTGGAGCCGGCGCCGCTGCTGAAGCGGCTCGCCGACGAAGGCAAGACGTTCGCCTCGCTGGCCCAGGGGAAGGCCGCTTGAGGCGGCTCGACGGCCGCTCCGCGCATCGGTCTACTCCCCTCCCCCTTGCGGGGAGAGGTCGGGGGTGGGGGTCCCCACAGGCGGTCTCGCCCGGAGCACCCCCCCTCCCTGACCCTCCCCCACAAGGGGGGAGGGAACGGAAGCAGCGGGGCTGTCTTACGCGAACGGAAGTCGAACTTGCATGACCCATCCCGGCGAACAGTTCTATCCCGAAGGCGTCCGCTGGGACGCGCCGCTCGCGCAAGGTACATTGCCGGATCTGCTGGCGAAGTCCGTCAGCGATTTCGGCGATCGCGCCGCGCTGGAATTCCGCGACCGGCCGATCACCTTCAATCGGCTCTCTGAGCTTGTCGATCAGGCCGCCGCAGCGTTCCTGCGCGCGGGCTACGGCAAGGGCGCCTCGATCGCGCTGTTTCTCGGCAACTCGCCGGATCATCCGATCAACTTTTTCGGCGCGCTCAAGGCCGGCGCCCGCGTCGTGCATCTGTCGCCGCTCGATGGCGAGATCGCGCTGTCGCACAAGCTCAGCGATTCCGGCGCGCGCATCCTGGTGACGTCGAATCTGTCGGCGCTGCTGCCGATGGCACTGAAGTTCCTGGCGAAGGGTCTGCTCGACCGCCTGATCGTCTGCGAGGACGATGATTGGGGCAAGGTCGGCACGCCGCAGACGCCGCTGCCGGACAGTCCGGCGGTGATCACCCACCGTGCCTTCGTCGATGGCGCCGTGCCGCCCGCGGCGTGGCCCACGATCTCGCCCGATGACATCGCGCTGCTGCAATACACCGGCGGCACCACCGGACTGCCCAAGGGCGCGATGCTGACGCATGGCAACCTCACCTCCGCCGTCTCGATCATCGAGATCTGGAGCCGCGCCACCCGGACCCAGCATGACGGCGGCGACCGCGTCATCTGCGTGCTGCCGCTTTTCCATATTTATGCGCTCACGGTCGTGCTGCTGACGGCGCTGCGCATTGGCAGCCTGGTGTCGCTGCATCAGCGCTTCGACGTCGAGGCGGTCATGCGCGACATCGAGGTGAAGCGCGCGACTTACTTTCCGGGCGTGCCGACGATGTGGATCGCGATCGCCAATCTGCCGGATCTCGACAAGCGCGATCTGTCGTCGCTGACCAGCGTCGGTTCTGGCGGCGCGCCGCTGCCCGTCGAGGTCGCGCGCATCCTGGAACGCCGCGTCGGCATGAAGCTGAAGAGCGGCTGGGGCATGACCGAGACCTGCTCGCCCGGCACCAGCCATCCGAAGGAGGGGCCGGACAAGCCGGGCTCGATCGGCATCGCGCTGCCCGGCATCGAGATGGACGTCGTGTCGCTCGAAGATCCATCGAAGGTGCTCAGCATCAACGAGGTCGGCGAGATCCGCGTCAAGGGACCGAACGTCACCAGGGGCTATTGGAACAGGCCCGAGGAATCGGCGCAGTCGTTCGTCGGCGATCATTTCCTGACCGGCGACATCGGCTATGTCGATGCCGACGGCTTCTACTTCCTGGTCGATCGCAAGAAGGACATGATCATCTCCGGCGGCTTCAACGTCTATCCGCAGATGATCGAGCAGGCGATCTACACTCATCCTGCGGTGCAGGAGGTGATCGTGATCGGCATCCCCGACGCCTATCGCGGCGAGGCCGCCAAGGCCTTCATCAAGCTGCGCGATGGCTTTGCGCCGTTCCCGGTCGAGGAGCTGCGTGACTTCCTCACCGGCAAGCTCGGCAAGCATGAGCTGCCGGCGGCGGTCGAGTTCGTCGACGAGCTGCCGCGCACGCCGGTCGGCAAATTGTCGCGTCACGAATTACGCCAGCAGCAATCATCAACATCTCACAGCAAACAATCGTAACACCAACAGGAGGTCGCCCATGACCGATGCCGTCATCGTTTCCACCGCCCGCACGCCGATCGGCAAGGCCTATCGCGGCGCGCTCAACGCCACCGGCGGCGCGACGCTGCTCGGCCACGCCATCGGCGAAGCCGTCAAGCGCGCCAAGATCGATCCGGCCGAGGTCGAGGACGTCGTGATGGGCGCGGCCCTGCAGCAGGGCTCGACCGGCGGCAACATCGCACGCAAGGCGCTGTTGCGCGCCGGCCTGCCGGTGTCGGTCGGCGGCACCACCATCGACCGGCAATGCGCTTCGGGTCTGCAGGCGATCGCGCTCGCGGCGCGCTCGGTGATCTTCGACGGCGTCGAGATCGCGGTCGGCGGCGGCGGCGAGTCGATCTCGCTGGTCCAGAACGACAAGATGAACAGCTTTCAGGCCACCGATGCGGCGCTGCTTGAGATCAAGGGCGACGTCTACATGCCGATGATCGACACCGCCGAGGTGGTCGCCAAGCGCTACGGCATCTCGCGCGAGAAGCAGGACGAATATGCGCTGGAGAGCCAGCGCCGCACCGCGGCCGCGCAGCAGGGCGGCAAGTTCAACGAGGAACTGGCGCCGATCTCGACCAAGATGGCGGTGACAGACAAGGCGACCGGCAACATCTCGTTCAAGGACATCACGCTGTCGCAAGATGAGGGCCCGCGCCCGGAGACCACCGCCGAAGGTCTCGCCGGCCTCAAGGCCGTGCGCGGCGACGGCTTCACCATCACCGCCGGCAATGCCAGCCAGCTGTCGGACGGCGCCTCGGCCTCGGTGATCATGAGCGACAAGGAAGCCGCCAAGCGCGGCCTGCAGCCGCTCGGCATCTTCCGCGGCTTCGTCGCGCATGGCTGCGAGCCGGACGAGATGGGCATCGGCCCGGTGTTCGCGGTGCCGCGCCTGCTGAAGCGCCACGGCCTCACCGTCGACGACATCGGCCTGTGGGAGCTCAACGAGGCCTTCGCAGTGCAAGTGTTGTATTGCCGCGACAAGCTCGGCATCGACCCCGACAAGATCAACGTCAATGGCGGCGCCATCTCGGTCGGCCATCCCTACGGCATGTCGGGCGCGCGCCTCACCGGCCACGCCCTGATCGAGGGCCGCCGCCGCAAGGCCAAATACGCCGTCGTCACCATGTGCGTCGGCGGCGGCATGGGCGCCGCCGGCCTATTCGAGGTGCTGCAATAACAAAGACAGCTGTCGTCCCGGGCGAAGCTCGCGCGGGATTTCAAACAATTGTCGTCCCCGGGCCAAGGTCGCGCGGGATTCAAAACAGGTGTCGTCCCGGACAAGCCTGCAAGCGCTACAGCGCTTGCAGGCGCAGATCCGGGACCCATACCGCGTGATGTCGCTTGTGGCACGATGGCCGACGCCTTCCGTCCCAACGTCCGCCGGTGGTTATGGGTCCCGGCTTTCGCCGGGACGACGTCGGAGCGAGACGAACTAACAGGACCATACGACACACGGGAGCGATCCAATGGATCTTGCATTCACGAGGGAAGAGCAGGCGTTCCGCGAGGAAGTTCGGCAGTTCTTCAGGGACAACGTGCCGCCGGAAACGCGCCGGAAAATGGTCGAGGGCCGGCATCTGTCGAAGGACGAGATGGTGACCTGGTGGCGCATCCTCAACAAGAAGGGCTGGGGCGTCTCGCATTGGCCGAAGGAATATGGCGGCACCGGCTGGACCTCGGTGCAGCACTACATCTTCAATGAGGAGCTGCAGGCCTATCCGGCGCCGCAGCCGCTCGCCTTCGGCGTCAGCATGGTCGGCCCGGTCATCTACACCTTCGGCAATGAGGAGCAGAAGAAGAAGTACCTGCCGCGCATCGCCAATGTCGACGATTGGTGGTGCCAGGGCTTCTCCGAGCCGGGCTCGGGCTCCGACCTCGCCTCGCTGAAGACCAAGGCCGAGCGCCGCGGCGACAAGTGGATCATCAACGGCCAGAAGACCTGGACGACGCTCGCCCAGCACGCCGACATGATCTTCTGCCTGTGCCGCACCGATCCCTCCGCCAAGAAGCAGATGGGCATCTCCTTCATCGTCTTCAGCATGAAGTCGAAGGGCGTCACGGTGCGTCCTATCCAGACCATCGACGGCGGCCACGAGGTCAACGAGGTGTTCTTCGACGACGTCGAGGTGCCGATCGAGAACCTGATCGGCGAGGAGAACAAGGGCTGGGACTACGCAAAATTCCTGCTCGGCAATGAGCGCACCGGCATCGCCCGGGTCGGCGTCTCCAAGGAGCGCATCCGCCGCATCAAGGAGCTCGCCGCCAAGGTCGAATCCGGCGGCCGTCCCGTGCTGGAGGATCCGTCGTTCCGCGAGAAGCTGACGGCCTGCGAGGTCGAGCTGAAGGCGCTGGAGCTGACGCAGCTGCGCGTCGTCGCCGACGAGGGCAAGCACGGCAAGGGTAAGCCCAATCCCGCGTCCTCGGTGCTGAAGATCAAGGGCTCCGAGATCCAGCAGACCACGACCGAGCTGCTGATGGAAGTGATCGGCCCGTTCGCCGCGCCCTACGACATCCATGGCGACGACGACAGCAACGAGACCATGGATTGGACCGCCCAGATCGCGCCGAGCTACTTCAACAACCGCAAGGTCTCGATCTACGGCGGCTCCAACGAGATTCAGCGCAACATCATCGCCAAGGCGGTGCTGGGGCTGTAGCAACATACACAGGTGTCGTCCCCCGCGCAGGCGGGGGACCCAGTACGCCGCGGCGGTCGTGATGAAGCACTGGCGCCGGTGATTACTGGATCCCCGCTTTCGCGGGGATGACGAGTGAATGAATGGCGACAACGGCGCCGACAACAAACGCACGCGTTCGAGAGAGCAACTCACATGGATTTTGATCTCACCGAGGAGCAGCGCCTCCTCAAGGACAGCATCGACGGCCTGCTGGCGGATGCTTACGACTTCGACAAGCGCAAGCTGTACATGAAGGAGAAGGGCGGCTGGAGCCGCGCGATCTGGTCCAAGCTCGCAGAGCAGGGCCTGCTCGGCCTGCCGTTCTCCGAGGAGGACGGCGGCTTCGGCGCCGGCGGCGTCGAGACCATGATCGTGATGGAGGCGATGGGCCGCGCGCTGGTGCTCGAGCCGTATCTCGCGACCGTGGTGCTGTCGGGCGGCTTCCTCCGTCACGGCGGCTCGGCGGCGCAGAAGGAAGCGCATCTGCCCGGCATCATCGACGGCAGCAAGACTTTTGCGTTTGCACAGCTCGAGAAGCAGTCGCGCTATGACCTGTTCGATGTCGCGACGTCAGCCAAGAAGAAGGGCGACGGCTATGTCATCGACGGCGAGAAGTTCGTCGTGCTCAACGGCGAGAACGCCGACACCCTGATCGTGACCGCGCGCACGTCAGGCGGCCAGCGCGACAAGTCGGGCATCGGCGTGTTCATCGTGCCGGCGGACGCGAAGGGCGTCACCCGCAAGGGCTATCCGACCCAGGACGGCCTGCACGCCGCCGACGTCACCTTCACCGGCGTCGAGGTCGGCGCTGACGCTGCGATCGGCGACCCCGCCAACGGCCTGCCGCTGATCGAGCGCGTCGTCGACGAGGCCCGCATCGCGCTGTGCGCCGAGGCCGTCGGGCTGATGGACGAGTCTCTCAAGACCACGGTCGAGTACATCAAGACGCGCAAGCAGTTCGGCGTCGCGATCGGCTCGTTCCAGTCGTTGCAGCACCGGGCGTCCGACATGTTCGTGGCGCTGGAGCAGGCCCGCTCGATGTCGATGTTCGCCACCATGGCCGCCGAGTTCGACGACGCCAAGGAGCGCGCCACCTCGATCGCCGCGGCCAAAGTGCAGATCGGCAAATCGGCCAAGTTCGTCGGCCAGCAGTCGATCCAGCTCCACGGCGGCATCGGCATGACCATGGAGGCCAGGATCGGCCACTACTTCAAGCGCCTGACCATGATCGAGAGCAGCTTCGGCGACACCGACTACCACACCCGCCGCGTCAGCGAAGCGGGCGGGTTGATCTAGCTCACAAGTGACCCCGTCATTGCGAGGAGCGAAGCGCTTCGCTCGCAATGACGGCAGTGCAGGTTTCGTAGCCCGGATGAGCGCAGCGATATCCGGGTTCATCGCCAGAGCTCGTGAGACCCCGGATGTCGCTACGCTCATCCGGGCTACGTTGTCGGTGCGGAGCAATCATCATGACCCCCAACCCCTTCAATCTCGCCGGCCAGGTCGCCGTGATCACCGGCTCCAGCCGCGGCATCGGCCGGGCGTCGGCGGAGTTGCTCGCGCAACTCGGCGCCAAGGTCGTGATCTCCAGCCGCAAGGTCGACGTCTGCGAGGAGGTCGCCGCCGGCATACGCGCCAATGGCGGCGACGCCCATGTCATCCCCTGCAACATCTCGCGCCGGTCCGAGGTCGACGCGCTGATCGACGGCGCGGTGAAGCACTACGGCCAGGTCGACATCCTCGTCTGCAACGCCGCGGTGAACCCTTACTATGGTCCGCTGCTCGACATCACCGACGAGGCCTTCGACAAGATCATGGCCTCCAACGTGAAGAGCAACCTGTGGCTCTGCGCCAAGGCGATCCCGCCGATGGCCGCGCGCGGCAAAGGCTCGGTCGTCATCGTCTCCTCGATCGGCGGCCTGCGCGGCTCCACCGTGATCGGCGCCTATGGCATTTCCAAAGCAGCCGACTTTTCGCTGTGCCGCAGCCTCGCCGGCGAATGGGGCCCGCAAGGCGTGCGCGTCAACTGCGTCGCGCCCGGCCTGGTCAAGACCGACTTCGCCCGCGCGCTGTGGGAGGACGAAGCCCGCCTGAAGCAGCGCTGCGCAACGACACCGCTCCGCCGCATCGGCGAACCGCACGAGATCGCCGGCGCGGTGGCGTATCTGGCGTCGGATGCGTCCACCTTCATGACGGGCCAGACGATCGTGGTCGATGGCGGTGTGACGACGGCGGCGGTGTAGTCTCTCTCCGCACGACGGCTGCACCCTCTCCCCTTGTGGGAGAGGGTGGCTTCGATGCAAAGCATCGAAGCCGGGTGAGGGGTCTCTTTCCTCATACTCACAGCGTGATCGTGGCACGAACCCCTCACCCGAGCGACCGCGTGGCTGCCGTCAGCGTAGCCCTCTCCCACAAGGGGAGAGGGCGCAGTCATGCGCAGCGGTGCCGAGTCTGGCGGGCAGCTTAGGTGAAGCGGCGCACCTTGCGCACCCTCCAACCACCTTGACCTTCCCCCGCCAATCCGCTTGCTTGTCGGCCCAACGTCAACCTTCCGGGAAGAAGCCCCATGTCCTTCGTGCTGGCCATCGATCAGGGCACCACGTCCTCGCGCGCGATGGTGTTCCGCTCCGACATCTCGATCGCCGCGGTGGCGCAGCAGGAATTCCCGCAGCATTTCCCGGCCTCGGGCTGGGTCGAGCACGAGCCGGAGGACATCTGGACCTCGACCGTGATGACCTGCCGCGACGCGCTGGAGAAGGCGGGGCTCGCGGCCAAGGACATCGCCGCGATCGGCATCACCAATCAGCGCGAGACCACCGTGGTGTGGGACCGCGCCACCGGACAGGCGGTGCATCGCGCCATCGTCTGGCAGGACCGCCGCACCGCCGATATCTGCGCGAAGCTCAAGGCCGAGGGCCACGAGCCCGACGTCAGCGCCCGGACCGGCCTGATCATCGATCCCTATTTCTCCGGCACCAAGGTCGCCTGGATCCTCGACCATGTGCCCGGCGCGCGCGAGCGCGCCGAGCGCGGCGAGCTCCTGTTCGGCACCGTCGACTGCTATCTGCTGTGGCGGCTGACCGGCGGCCGCGTGCACGCGACCGACGCCACCAACGCCTCGCGCACCCTGCTGTTCAACATCCACACCGGCCAGTGGGACGACACGCTGCTGAAGCTGCTGCGCGTGCCGCGTTCGATGCTGCCCGAGGTGAAGGATTCCTCCGCCGATTTCGGCACCACCACGCCCGATTTGTTCGGCGGCCCGATCAAGGTGGCGGGCATCGCCGGCGACCAGCAGGCGGCGACGATCGGCCAGGCCTGCTTCACGCCGGGCATGATGAAGTCGACCTACGGCACCGGCTGCTTCGCGCTGCTCAACACCGGCGCGACGCCGGTGAAGTCGAACAACAAGCTGCTGACGACCATCGCCTATCAGCTCAACGGTATCAGAACCTACGCGCTCGAAGGCTCGATCTTCGTCGCCGGCTCCGCGGTGCAGTGGCTGCGCGACGGGCTCGGAATCATCAAGCACGCCGCCGAGACCGGCCCGCTTGCCGATAAATCCGATTCGATGCAGTCGGTCTATCTGGTGCCGGCCTTCGTCGGCCTGGGCGCACCCTATTGGAATCCGCGCGTGCGCGGCGCGCTGTTCGGCCTCACCCGCAACACCGGCCCTGCCGAGCTCGCCCATGCGACGCTCGAAAGCGTCTGCTACCAGACCTACGACCTCTGGGCGGCGATGCGCGCCGACTGGCCGGATGCGTCGGCCGCGACCATCGTGCTGCGCGTCGACGGCGGCATGACGGCGTCGGACTGGACCATGCAGCGCCTCGCCGATCTGCTCGACGCGCCGGTCGACCGCCCGATGATCCAGGAGACGACGGCGCTCGGCGCCGCCTATCTCGCCGGCCTGAATGCGGGCGTCTATCCGGAGCCGGAGAAATTCGCCGACAATTGGCGCCTCGAGCACCGCTTCAGGCCGGCGATGAGCGCGGCCACGCGGCAGCGCAAGCTCGCGGGCTGGGCGCGCGCGGTGAAGGGCGTGCTGGCAAGCGACGAAGGCGAGTAGGGCACGGCGCCCGCAGCGTCGGTCAGCTCGCGAAGGCGGCCAGGTCGGCATTGATCTGCGCCATATGGGTCACGAACAATCCGTGCGGTCCGCCAGGATAGACCTTCAGCTCGGCGCCCTTGATGCCTTTCGCCGTCGGCCGGCCCGTGGTGTCGAGCGGTGCCGAGACGTCGCTGTCGCCATGCAGGATCAGCACGGGACGATCGATCTTCGGCAGAACCGGCCGCAGATCGGTCGCGATCAGCGCACGGTTGGTGGCGACCGCCACCTGGATCGGCATCTGCCGCATCATCCCCGCGACCCAGTCCATCATCTGCGGCGAGGTGTCCTTGGTGAAGAACGGTAGCTTGTTGTCCTCGATCCATTTCGGAAAGTCGCTCTGCCATGCCGCCCAGCACTGCTCGAAATAGGCCCGGGGCGCGCCGAGCGCATTGTCCGCGGTCTGCAACGGAAATGGAGTGGTCGGCCCGAGCATCGCGATCCGCGCAATGCGCGCGGTGCCGTGGCGGGCGATGTAGTTGAGGATCTCGTTGCAACCCATGGACATGCCGACCAGCGCGACATCGTTCAGATCCAGTTGCGCGATCACCTCGGCGATGTCGTCCGCGAGCCGATCGAGACCATAGCCGTCGCCCGGGACCTCGCTGCGCCCATGGCCGCGGCGGTCGAAGGCGATGCAGCGCAGCCCGCGCCGGCTGAGATCCGAGATCTGATAGGTCCACATCGCGCTCGTCAACGACCAGGCATGCACGAACAGCACCGGCCTGCCGCTGCCCCACTCCTCATGATGGAGCGTCACGCCGTCGCTGCAGCGAATCCGGGGGCGCGGCACGGCCGTTGCCGCGGCTCGCGCGCCGGTCGTGGCCAGGGCCGCAGTCGCTGCAGTCAGCAGCACATCTCGTCGTTGCATGGGCATCGCTCCTGATGTTGAATGTGCGCCGAGCATGCGCGCTGGGCTGCGGCGATCCAATTACGTCGGGAGTAAGCGCGCCTGTCGATCGGCTCTGACAGAGATCGCGCTGCGAATGTCCCTTCCCGACGGCACCGTCGATATCCCGCCCGGCAAGATCGCCGCCGTGGTGACCTCGCTCGAGATGCTGGCGCCGCCGGTGATCCCGCCCGATCCGGTTGGCGATTGGAAGCTGCGCCGCGTCGCGCGGCCCGATCCGGGCTGGTACCGTGACCTCTACGCGCGCGTCGGACATGAGTGGTTGTGGACGCAGCGATTGCGCATGAGTAAAGCCGAGCTTGCCAGGACGATCGGTGCCGACGGCGTCGAAATCACCACGCTCGAACACGACGGCGGCGATGAAGCCCTGCTCGAGCTCGATTTTCGCAAGACAAACGAATGCGAGCTGGTGCTGTTCGGCGTCACGTCGAAACTGATCGGCACCGGCGCCGGTCGCCTGCTGATGAATCACGCCCTGCGCCGCGCCTGGGCGCAGCCCTTGACGCGGCTCTGGGTCCACACCTGCAGCTTCGATCACCCGCGCGCGCTCGCCTTCTATCAGCGCTCCGGCTTCCGCCCGTTCCGCCGCCAGATCGAGATCGCCCCGGATCCGCGCCTCGACGGCACGCTGCCGCGGGATGTCGCACGTCACGTGCCGCTGCTGGCCTGAACTTGGCAGCTGACAACCTGGTCGAATGACGCTTCAATGTCGGGAGCAGGAGGATGCCTCATGTTCCTGATCGGCCAATACGACTCGCCCTTCGTCCGCCGTACCGCCATCGCGCTCCGGCTGTACGGCATTCCGTTCGAGCACAAGCCGTGGTCGACGTTCGGCGACGCCGACAAGATCGCACCTTACAATCCGCTGCTGCGCGTGCCGGTGCTGGTGCTCGACGGCGGCGAGGCGTTGATCGATTCGACGGCGATTCTCGATCATCTCGACGAGGCGGTCGGGCCGGAGCGTGCGATGCTGGCGCCGCGCGGCGCGTTGCGCCGCCAGCAGCTGCACACGATCGCGCTCGCCACCGGGCTCGGCGACAAGGCGGTCAGCCTGATCTACGAGCGGGTGCTGCGCAAGGACCAGCTCGCGCTGTGGGTGGAGCGCTGCGAGGCGCAGATCGCCGGCGTGCTGGCGATGCTGGAGGCGCAGCGTGCGCCGGTCTCGACGGAGTATTGGTACGGCGGGCAGATCGGCCACGCCGACATCGCCGTCGCCTGCGTGCTGCGCTTCACGCGCGAGGCGCATCCGCAGCTGTTCGACGCGACGCGCTATCCGGCACTTGCCGCCCACGCCGCGCGCTGCGAGGCGCTGCCGCCGTTCCAGGAGATCGTGCAGCCACTGGCTCCGCCGAGCGGGAATTGATGCTGTCGGAGGGCGTTCACTATCGTTTTGGCGCGACCACCGCGCAGCTGGCTCGGTGCACCTCGCCCCGCTTGCGGGGAGAGGTCGGATCGCATCGTCAGATGCGATCCGGGTGAGGGGGTACAGGTCTAACCATTCGCACTTCCCGTGCGTCTGCCCCTCACCCCAACCCTCTCCCCGTGAAGAACGGGGAGAGGGAGCGGACTGCCGCCGTGGAAGCAGCGAAGTCACTACTCACGGCCTGAAATACACATCCACCTTCATGCCCACCGCGAACGGGCCGGGCTCGGCGAGATCGACCAGCACCTCGACGACGTCGACATCGGTCATGTTGCGCTGGCTGAGCGCAGCCGTGCGGCTGCTCTCGACCAGCGGGGCAACGGACGCGACCTTGCCGGCGACGTCGCGGCCGCGGAAGGCGTCGGAGCGGACCACGGCCTGCTGGCCCACCTTGATCTTGTCGAGGTCGCGCTGATCGAGTTCGGCGCGGACGCGCAAGGACGACATGTCGCCGAGCAGCACCAGCGGCTGCGATCCTTGCGGCGAGGCGATCTCGCCGGCACGCGCGTTGACCTGCAGGATGGTGCCGTCGAGCGGCGCACGGAGTGTGAGCTTCTCCAGCGTGGCGCGCGCGGCCTGCAGATCGGCGCGGGCGACGTTGAGCTGGCCTTCGGCGCCGATCGGCAGCGGCGCGTCGGCCGTGACCTTGCGCAACTCTTCGGTCTGCTGCTCCAGCTTCGCCTGTGCATTCGTCGCTTGCGTGCGCGCACTCTCCACGTCGGCATCGGCGCCGCGCCCGGCGCGCCGCTCGGCCACCGCCTTGTCGAGCGCAACGCGCGCGTCGAACACCGCGGCTTGCGCATCGGCGACGCCATCCTCGGCGCGTCGCCGGGGCCCTGCGCCCGACGGCGTCGTTTCCTTGTTGCGCACGCGCTTGCGCATCGCCGCCTGCGCCTCGGCGCTGGCGAGCTGCGCGCGCGCCTCGGCGTCAGAGAGCCGCACCAGGGCCTGGCCGGCGAACACGCTGTCGCCGGGCTTTACCAGCACCTCCTGGATCGCGCCGACCACGGGCACGCCCAGCTTGATCAGGCCGGACGCCGGCTCGACACGCCCGGGCGCGACCGCGAGCCATCGCTCCTCCTGGGCGTTGGCGGCGCGCGCCTCCTGGGTGATCAAGCGCGGCGCGGCCGCGAGCACCGTCGACGCCGCCAGCAGCAGCGCGACAACGTAGGGAGCTCGACCGGGCTTGTTCATGCGTTCGAGACCTTCTTCATCGAGTCTGTCACTGCCTCCTCGCGGACGATCCGGCCGTCCTCGATATGAACGACGCGGCTGGCGAACGGCAGGATGCGCGGATCGTGTGTCACGACAAGAACAGCGCGCGACGGGTCTTTGGCGATGTCGGCCAGCAAGGTCATGATCGCCTGGCCATTGGAAGTGTCGAGCGCGCCGGTCGGCTCGTCGGCGAGAATGACCTGGGTCTTGCCGACGATGGCACGCGCGATCGCGACGCGCTGCTGCTCGCCGCCGGACAGCTCGCGCGGCAGCGATCTGCGCTTCTGGCCGAGACCGACGGTGGCCAGCACCTCGCGCGCTGCGGCCTTTGCTGTCCGCGCCCGCTCGCCGCGCACATCGAGCGCGAGGCGGACATTGTCCTCGGCATTCAACGTAGGAAACAGATGATAGGACTGGAAGATGAAGCCGATGCGCTCGCGCCGGAGCTTGGCCAGCGCCTCCGCATCGAGCCCGGCGACCGCCTGGCCGCCGACATGCACCGTCCCGGCGTCCGGCGTCATCAGGCAGCCGAGGATCGACAGCAGCGTGGTCTTACCGCTACCCGACGGGCCCATCAGCAGCACCAGCTCGCCGCCTTTCAACGCCAGGCTTACGCCCTTCAGCGCCTGCACCCGGCCGGCGCCCTGGCCGAGGTGGTGGACGAGATCGGTGGCCGCGAGCACGACGTCGCTCATCGCGAGAACACCATGGCTGGATCGATACGCATCACCTTGACGATCGCGGCGATCGCCGAGCCGACGCACATCGTCACCGTCAGGGCGAGCAGCGCGACGGTCAGCAGCGGCGTCATGATGACGGGCAGCGCGGACTCCGCCGTCGCGGTCGCCACGATCTTGCCGATGCCGGCGGCGCCGGCGAAGCCGACGATGGCGCTGAGCAGCGCCTGCCAGATGATGACTGTGTAGATGTAGCGGCTCGACGAGCCGATCGCGCGCAAGGTGGCGAATTCGTTGAGATGGTCCTTGGTACTGGAATAGAGCGTCTGCGCGACGATCACGGTGCCGACGATGACCCCCAGCAGCGCGCCGGCGAACAGCGCCGCGCCCGCGCCGGTGCCGAACAGCCAGAACGAGCGGCTGCGGTTGCGGAACTCGGCCGCGGTCAGCACCTCCACATTCCCCAGACTGTCGCGCAGCGCCTGCTGCGTCTTCCAGAGATCGGCATCGGATGCCAGCCGCACCAGCAGATACGATGCCTTGCTCGCCGGCGTTCCGGTGAAGCTGCGGGCCCGCTCGACATCGGTGAACACGTATGGCGTTGTCGTGAACGAGCGGATGCCCTTGCTGACCGCCATCACCTGCACCTTGCGGTCACGCAGCTCGGCGGCCTGCTCCACGCCCGAGATGCCGAGCCGTTCGAAATAGGTCTGGTCGATGGCGACAGCACCGGGCACCGAGAGGTCGTCGAGCCGACCTTCGACCACGTTCCAGGGATGCAGGCCTAGTCCGCGCAGCTCCGAGCCGACCACAAAGACGGGCGTCGTGGTGCCCTGCGGCAGCCGCCATTGCGCATAGCCGATCACCAGCGGCGTCGCCTCGGTGACCCCGGGGACGGCCAGCGCCCGGAACCGCTGCCGCTCGTCGAGCAGCGATGGATCCTCGAAGCACTTGGTGCCGACCGGCATGATCCACAGCTGCGCCGGCGCATGGTCGATCATGGTCGTCACCATGCGGCGGAAGCCGACATAGAGGCCCATCTGCACGGTCACCAGCACGATCGAGAAGATGATGCCGATCACGGTCGCGACGAAGCGCAGCCTGTCATGGAACAGGTTTCGCGACGCAAGCCTGAACTGCAACGACATGAACCAAAACCACCCGTCGCCCCCGGGGCATTTCAGCCGGTTACGGGGGCGATGTCCACGCTGGATCGGGCCACGCTAGCCGTAGCGCCTTGTCATTCGGGACGGTCGTGGCGCGGGGGACACTGAGGACGCAACCGGTGTCGTCCAGGAGAGTGCTTCTGGGAGCCACCAGCCGTTCCTCAAAACCGGTGTCGTCCCTGCGAACGCAGGGACCCATAACCACAGGGAGATGTTGTTTTTGCTCGGTTTCAGCCACCGCGGACGAGGGAGAGATCACGCGGTATGGGTCCCTGCGTTCGCAGGGACGACAGCCGTGGGGGTTTGGAGGCAGTGCCACCTACTTCGCGCCGACGGCCTTCTTGCGCCAGGCGAGGTGCACCGCGCAGGCGCAGCCCGGCGGGTGGCTGGCGAGTTCGGCGTCGTTGGCCGGGGCGAGCGTCGCGGCCGCGCGCGGCGTCTGCGCCGCCTGGCCGCCCCGCGCCGGGATGTAGTTCAGGATCGGCGCCAGCCAGCGCTCGACCTCGGCCACCGTCATGCCCTTGCGCGCGGCGTAGTCCTCGACCTGGTCGCGCTCGATCTTGCCGACGCCGAAATAGAAGCTCTCAGGCGAGGCGAAGTAGAGACCCGAGACCGACGAGCCCGGCCACATCGCAAAGCTCTCCGTCAGCCGCACGCCGGCACTTGTCTCCGCATCGAGCAGTTTGAACAACGTCGCCTTCTCGGTGTGATCCGGCTGCGCCGGATAGCCGGGGGCGGGGCGGATGCCCTGGTACTTCTCCAGGATCAAATCATCGGCCGAGAGCGCCTCATCCGGCGCATAAGCCCAGAACTCGCGGCGCACGCGGGCGTGCAGGCGCTCGGCAAACGCCTCGGCGAGGCGGTCGGCCAGCGCTTTCACCAGGATCGAGGAGTAGTCGTCATTGGCGTTCTTGAAGCGGTCGGCCACCGCATCCTCGCCAAGCCCCGTGGTGACGACGAAGCCGCCGACATAGTCCGGCACGCCGGAATCCATCGGCGCGACGAAATCGGACAGCGCGGTGTTGAAGCGGCCTTCGCGCTTCTCGAGCTGCTGGCGCAGTGTGTGCATCGTCGCCACGGTCTTGGTGCGGCTGTCATCGGCATAGAGCACGATGTCGTCGCCGACGGCGTTGGCCGGCCAGAAGCCGATCGCGGCGCGCGCCGTGAACCACTTCTCGTCGACGATCTGCTTCAGCATCTTCTGGGCATCGTCATACAGCGCCCGCGCGGCCTCGCCGACCTTGGCGTCGTCGAGAATCGCAGGGAAGCGGCCCGCGAGCTCCCAGGTCTGGAAGAACGGCGTCCAGTCGATATAGGGCACGAGCTCGGCGAGGTCGTAGTCGACGAAGGTCTTGGTGCCCAGAAAGGTCGGCTTTACCGGCCTGGCGTTGGCGAAGTCGATCTTCGGCGCGTTGGCGCGCGCGTCAGCCAGCGACAGCCGCTTCTTGTCGGCCTGGCCGCGCAGATGCGCGGCGGCGATCTTCTGATACTCGGTGCGGATGTCAGCCGCATAGGCGTCCTTGCGCTCGGGCGACAGCAGCGAGGAGGCGACGCCGACGGCGCGGCTGGCGTCGTTGACATGCACCACCGGACCGCCCTGGTAGTTCGGGTCGATCTTGACGGCGGTGTGGACGCGGCTCGTCGTGGCGCCGCCGATCAGCAAGGGTACATTCAGGCCCTGACGTTCCATCTCGGACGCCAGATAGGCCATCTCGTCGAGCGACGGCGTGATCAGGCCGGAGAGGCCGATGATGTCGGCATTCTCCGCCTTTGCGGTGTCGATGATCTTGGCGGCGGGCACCATGACGCCGAGGTCGATGACCTCGAAATTGTTGCACTGGAGCACGATGCCGACAATGTTCTTGCCGATGTCGTGGACGTCGCCCTTGACGGTGGCGAGCACGATCTTGCCGGCATTGGAGCGCTCGTTGGCGCGGCCCTTGTTGGCGGCCTTCTCGGCCTCCATGAATGGCATCAGATAGGCGACCGCCTGCTTCATCACGCGCGCCGACTTCACGACCTGCGGCAGGAACATCTTGCCGTCGCCGAACAGGTCGCCGACGACGTTCATGCCGGCCATCAGCGGGCCTTCGATGACGTCGAGCGGCCGCGTCGACTTGGCGCGCGCCTCCTCGGTGTCAACATCGATGAACTCGGTGATCCCGTGCACCAGCGCGTGCGACAGCCGCTTTTCCACCGGCCATTCGCGCCAGGCCAGGTCGGCCTCCTTGGTCTGCTTGCCCTGGCCGCGGAACTTCTCGGCCAGCGCCAGCAGCCGCTCGGACGCGCCGGGGTCGCGGTTGAGCACGACGTCCTCGCAGACCTGGCGCAGCTCCGGATCGATGTCGTCATAGACGATCATCTGCCCGGCATTGACGATGCCCATGTCCATGCCCGCCTTGATGGCGTGATACAGGAACACCGAATGCATCGCCTCGCGCACCGGCTCATTACCGCGGAACGAGAACGACAGATTGGAGACGCCGCCCGAAACATGCGCATGCGGCAGGTTCTGGCGGATCCAGCGCGTCGCTTCGATGAAGTCGACGCCGTAATTGTCGTGCTCCTCGATCCCTGTCGCGATCGCAAAGATGTTGGGATCGAAAATGATGTCTTCCGGCGGGAAGCCGACCGTCTCGACCAGGATCTTGTAGGCGCGGGCGCAGATCTCGGTCTTGCGCTGGTAGGTGTCGGCCTGGCCGGTCTCGTCGAACGCCATCACGACGACCGCGGCGCCATGGCGGCGCGCGATCTGCGCCTCGTGGATGAACTTCTCCTCGCCTTCCTTCAGCGAAATCGAGTTCACGACAGGCTTACCCTGCACGCATTTCAGGCCGGCCTCGATAACGTGGAATTTCGAGGAGTCGACCATGACAGGGACGCGGGCGATGTCAGGCTCGGCGGCGACGAGGTTGAGGAAGGTCCGCATCGCGGCTTCCGAATCCAGGAGGCCCTCGTCCATGTTGACGTCGATGACCTGCGCGCCGTTCTCGACCTGGTCGCGCGCGACCTGCAGCGCGGCCGTGTAGTCGCCCGCGGTGATCAGCTTGCGGAATTTGGCCGAGCCGGTGACGTTGGTGCGCTCGCCGACATTGACGAACGGAATTTCCGGCGTCAGCTCGAACGGCTCCAGGCCCGACAGCCGCAGCCGCGGCGCGATGTCAAGCACGATGCGCGGCTTGTGCGGAGCGACGGCGGCGGCGATCGCCGCGATATGATCCGGCGTGGTGCCGCAGCAGCCGCCGACGATGTTGACGAGGCCGTCACGCGCGAACTCGCCGATCAGCCGCGCCATGTAGGCCGGCGTCTCGTCATACTGGCCGAACTCGTTGGGCAGGCCGGCATTGGGATAGGCGCAGACCAGCGTGTCGGCGACGCGGCCGATGTCGGCGACATGGGCGCGCAGGTCCTCGGCGCCGAGCGCGCAATTGAAGCCGATCGTCAGCGGCTTGGCGTGACGCACCGAATTCCAGAACGCCTCCGGCATCTGGCCCGAGAGCAGGCGGCCGGACTTGTCGGTGATGGTGCCGGAGATCATCACGGGCACGTCGATGCCGCGCGCCTCGCAGAGCTCGGCGATCGCATACAGCGCGGCCTTGGCGTTGAGCGTGTCGAAGATGGTTTCGACCAGCAGGATGTCGGCCCCGCCGTCGAGCAGCCCACGCGCCTGCTCGCCATAGGCGAGGCGCAGATCGTCGAAGGTGACGGCGCGATAGCCGGGGTTGGAGACGTCGGGCGAGATCGACGCGGTGCGGTTGGTCGGGCCCATCGCACCGGCGACGAAACGCGGCTTGCCGTCCTCGGCCGCGACGCGCGTGGCGGCATTGCGGGCCAGCCGCGCGCCCTCGCGGTTGAGCTCGTAGATGATGTCGGAGAGGTCGTAATCGGCCTGCGCGATCGATGTCGCCGAGAACGTATTGGTGGCGACGATGTCGGCGCCAGCGCGCAGATACTGCGCGTGAATGTCCTCGATCGCGTCCGGCTGCGTAAGGATCAGGAGGTCATTGTTGCCGCGCAGGTCACGATGAAAGTCCTTGAAACGCTCGCTGCGGAACGCCGCCTCGTCGAACTGCAACGCCTGGATCATCGTGCCCATGGCACCGTCGAGGATCAGGATGCGCTTGGCTGCTGCAGCGAGGAAAGCGGACCGCGCGGTGGACACAGGGGAGGACATCAGGCGGCGACCTTGTTGACGGACTTCGGACGGATGCCAAGCAGATGGCTGATCGCGAACACGAGGTCGGCGCGGTTCATGGTGTAGAAATGGAAGGTGTCGACGCCATGCTTGGCGAGCTTGTGCACCTGGCCGGCGGCGACGGTCGCCGCCACCAGCTTGCGGGTCTCAGGATCGTTGTCGAGGCCGTCGAACTTCTCGGCCAGCCAGTCCGGCACGGTGGTGCCGGCGCGGGTGACGAAGCCGCGCGCCTGCTTGAAATTGTGCATCGGCATGATCCCGGGCACGATCGGAATGTCGATGCCGCGGGCGCGGACCCGGTCGAGGTAGCGGAAGTAGAGGTCGTTGTCGAAGAAGACCTGCGTGATGGCCCGCGTCGCGCCGGCGTCGACCTTGGCCTTGAGCATGTCGATGTCGGCGTCGAAGTCGCGGCTCTCCGGGTGCTTCTCCGGATAGGCCGAGACCGAGATCTCAACATCCGGATGGCGCTTCTTGATGCCGGCGATCAGTTCGGGCGAGGTCTGATAGCCCTCGGCGTGGGTGTGATAGGGCGTGCCGATGCCGCCTGGCGGATCGCCGCGCAGAGCCACGATGTGGCGGACGCCGACCTCGTGATAGCGATCGACAACCTCGTCGATCTCCTGGCGGGAGGCGCCGACGCAGGTCAGATGCGCCGCCGGCAGCAGCGCGGTTTCTTTCAGGATGCGCGCGATAGTGGCGTGGGTGCGCTCGCGGGTCGAGCCGCCGGCGCCGTAGGTGACGGAGACGAAGCTCGGCTCCAGCGGCGCCAGCCGCTCGATCGAACTCCACAGCGTCCGGTCCATTTCCTCGGTCTTCGGCGGAAAGAACTCGAAGGAGATCTTCGGCCGGATGATCGCGGAATGTCCGTCAGTGACGGCGGTGGCGAGGTCGGTCATGGCGGCGCAGGTTCCCGATGGCGCGTAAATTTCAACTTGAGAGCGGATCGCTGCTCAGATGCGCCAAGATAGGGGAAGTGGGTCGCAATAAACAGCCCACCGGAAATGGGATATGGCCCACAAATTTGGATTTAGATAGAGATTTTCCGGATTGTGTGGGTGCCGATGTGGGCAAGTAAAAGTGAGGTTTCACCGCGCCAAAGTGGCCTCATGAGCATGTTTTTCCGAAAATTGAATGTGGGATAGGGCGAGGGTTCTCTTGTATACAGCCAACTTGTCCCAACTCCATTCGGACGTGATCCCTGCATTTCCAGCAGATCACCGGCGCAGCTGGCCCATTGTCGCGGCCCGTGCAGCCATTACGTTGAGACTATGATCCCGATTTCAGTCCTCGACCTCTCCGTCACAACCACGGCCACGCCGGCCTCGGCGGCGTTGCGCAACAGCATAGATTTGGCGCGCCACGTCGATCAGCTCGGTTATGTCCGCTACTGGCTCGCCGAGCATCACAGCCTTGTTTCGGTGGCGAGCCCGTCGCCTGACATCATGATCGGGCAGATCGCGGCCGTCACAAAACGCATCCGCGTCGGCTCCGGCGGCGTGATGCTGCCCAACCATGCGCCACTGGTGGTCGCCGAACGCTTCAAGATGCTGGAGGCGCTTTTTCCGGGCCGGATCGACCTCGGCCTGGGCCGCGCGCCCGGCACCGACGGCACCACGGCCTATGCGCTGAGGAGCCGGCTCGACCGCCGTGACGGCGACGATTTCCTGGAGCGGCTGCATGAGCTGACCCTTTGGCAGACGCGGGAGTTCCCCGCGGGCCATCCCTACAACAACGTCATCGCGATGCCCGACGATGCGCCGCTGCCGCCGATCTTTCTGCTCGGCTCCAGCGACTATTCCAGCGAGCTCTCGGCGCAGATGGGCATGGGGTTTGGCTTCGCGCATCATTTCGCCAATCACGACGCGATCGACGCGATGACCAATTATCGCGCACATTTCACCGCCTCGCGCTGGCGCTCGCAGCCGCATGCGATCCTGGCGGTCGCCGTGGTGACGGCCGAGACCGATGCGGAAGCCGAGCGGCTGGCGTCGTCGATGGACCTCAATCGTCTCCGGCGCGACCGCGGCCAGTTCCTGCCGCTGCCGAGCCCGGAGGAGGCGGCGGCCTATCCGTATACGGACTCCGACCGCGCCTCGATCGCCCGCAACCGCTCAAGACTGTTCGTCGGCTCGCCCGCGACGGTTCGCGCCAAGCTCGACCCGATGATCGCGGCGAGCCAGGCCGACGAGCTGATGGTGATCACCGCGATCTTCGACCACGAGGCCCGCAAGCGCTCCTACACCCTGCTCGCCGACGCCTTCGGCCTGGAGCGGCAGGCGGCGGCGTAACGGGAGTCCTCGACAGACCTCGATCGGACTTGGGAGCGGCAGAGCAGGATCATCTCCCCGCGATCTCGATTGAGGATCCGAGTTTGCGCTCGTCGTTCTCCACATCGTCATGGCCGGGCTTGTCCCGGCCATCTACGTCGTTCGGCATGCTGAGGACAACGTGAATGCCCGGGACAAGCCCGGGCATGACGGAGTACCTCGTTGGCAGGATTATTTGTCGCGACAGCTCCGCATCTCCCTGCTCACCATGTGACCAGCGGCGCGCGGCGCAAAAAGCTGTCGTCGCTCACCTGATTGACCACGAAGCGCGCGACATCGGCCCGCGCGATTGTGCCACCGTGAAAGTTCGAGAGGTCCGTCAGCGCGCGCACCGTCTGCCCGCCCGGCTTGTCATTGAGCATCGCGGGGCGAACGATGACCCAATCGAGCGCGCTGTCGCGGATGATCGCCTCCTGCCGGTCCTTGTCGGCATAGACGTTGCGCAAGAGCAGCGGCAGGATCAGCCGGTCATAGACGAAGCCGCCATGCCCCCGGCTGTCGCCGGCGCCGATCCCGGTGATCGCGACGAGGCGCGCAACATTCTCGGCCTTCATTGCCTTGACGAGCGCACGCGTCGATGTTGAGAGCGTCGTGACCTCACGGAACGGGCTGAGCGACGTGCCGAGCGAACTGATCACGGCATCCTGGCCCTTGAGCGCCTTGCGCAGCGAAGCTTCGTCGCGGGCATCGCCGACGATCAGTTGCGCGCCTTGCAGATCCCCGGCCTTTTCGGGCGATCGCACCAAAGCTGTGACCTGATGGCCGCGGACCAACGCGTCGCGCACAATCAGCCGGCCGGTACCGCCGGTGGCGCCGAGCACGAGGATATTCGGCTTGGGCGTGCTGTTGTCTTCGGCTGATAGCGTCATGGTTGTCTCCTCTGAGGGGGGCGCCCGTGTTGGCGGTCCGAGCGCAGGTGCAAGTGATCAGACCTGGGAAATAGCGATCCACATGCGAGCCGACAGGCGCTAGGATTGGACAGCTTGTCTCATTGGTGGAACAGATGGATTTGCTGGCGCTCGCCGATTTCACCCTCGTCGCCCGTTACGGCGGCTTCGGCCGCGCCGCGCGGGCCAGCGGTCGTCCGAAGGCGACGCTGTCCCGCCGGGTCGCGGAGCTTGAGGCGAGCCTGGACATCCGGCTGATCGAGCGCGGCGGACGCGCGCTGAAGCTGACCGAGGAGGGGCGGGCGCTGTTCGAGCGCACGGGCGCGCTGCTGACCGAGCTCGACGAGACCGTCGGCGCGATCGCATCAGGCGGCCAGACGCCGCGCGGCCGTTTGCGCATCAGCGCGCCGCTGCTGTTCTCGCAGACCGCGATGGGCAAGCTCGCCGCGTCATTCGCGCTTCGCTACCCCGAGGTGCGGCTCGATGTGACCACGGATGACCGCACCGTCGACATGGTCGAGGAGGGCTATGACCTGGTGATCCGGGTCAATCCCGCTCCCGACGACAGCCTGATCGGACGCATCTTCCTGCGCGACCGGATGGTGGTTGTCGCTCACCCCGCGCTCGCCCGCCCGGACGACGCAACGTCCGTCCGCGCCATCGTTCGCAGCAGTGACCAGATCACGAGCTGGGCCGTGACGGGACCGGCAGGGCCGGCGCGAATCTCCGTCGAGCCGATCCTGCGCCTGACCTCGCTGATCATGGTGCGCGATGCCGTCCGCGCCGGCGTCGGCGCGGCCTGCCTGCCGCTCTCGCTCGCCAGCCACGACCTCGCCGCCGGCCGCCTCGTGCACTGGGCCGATGTCGACGCCCCGCCGGTGGCGCTGTGGACGCTGTATCCATCGCGCCGGCTGCTGAGCCCGCGCGTCTCCGCCTTCCTCGATCATCTCAAGGATGCCTTCCCGACGGGAACGTCAGCCGAGCTCGCCGCCTATGTCGAAGGGTAGGTGCCCGCGTCATGGGACCCATACCGCGTGATGTCGCGGCGAGACGACGGTGGGAGAGACCGTCGCATAACCACTCGGCGCTGCGGCTATGAGTGGCGACCCGAGAGAGCTACTCTCGTGTTTCGCTGAACGTCGCCCGGAACGGATGCGCCGGGTAGACGCCGACGATGCGCAGCTCGCGCGAGAAGAACTTCAGCTCCTCCAGCGCGAACGCCAGGCCCTTGTCCTCGGGATGGCCGTCGACATCGGCGTAGAACTGCGTGGCGAAGAAATTGCCGTCGACCATGTAGCTCTCGAGCTTGGTCATGTTGACGCCATTGGTCGCGAAGCCGCCGAGCGCCTTGTACAGCGCGGCCGGGAGGTTGCGGACGCGGAACACGAAGCTCGTCACCAGCGGGCCGGAGTTCTGCTCGGCCCACTGCTCCTCGCGCGCCAGCACCACGAAGCGGGTGGTGTTGTGCGCCTCGTCCTCGATGTCCTCGGCGAGGATGTCGAGGCCGTAGATCTTCGCCGCCAGGCGCGAGGCGATGGCCGCGACACTTCTGTCGCCGCGCTCGGACACGTCGCGCGCGCTGCCCGCGGTGTCGCCGGCCACGATCGGGCGGATGCCGAGGTTGCGGATATAGCGGCGGCACTGGCCGAGCGCCTGGACATGGCTCTCGACCGTCTTGATGTCCGCGAGCCTGGTGCCCTTCAGCGCCATCAGCTGATGCCGGATCGGCAGGAACCACTCGCCGATGATGTACAGGCCCGAGCCCGGCAGCAGATGGTGGATGTCGGCGACGCGCCCCGCAACCGAGTTCTCGATCGGGATCATGCCGAGATCGGCCTCTCCGGACGAGATCGCGCTGAGCGCATCCTCGAAGGTCGGGCAGGGCATGGCTTCGGCAGTCGGATAGGCCTCGGAAATGGCGATGTGGGAGTTGGCTCCCGGCTCGCCCTGGAATGCGATTTTCAAGATCTTGCTCATGATGGGCCTTCTAGCAGCTCAAGCTTTGGACAGCAGCCGGCGGGCGGTTTCGAGGTCGGCCGGCGTATCCACGCCGCGCGGGACGGCATCGACGACCATGACGTCGATGCGCATGCCGGCCTCCAGCGCCCGCAGCTGTTCCAGCTTCTCCTGCTGTTCGAGTGGCGACGGCGGCAGGCGCACGAAGCGCTCCAGCGCCGCGCGACGGTAGGCATAGAGACCGATGTGGTGGTAGCGCGGCCCGTCGCCATGCGGCGCCGTGGCCCGGGTGAAATACAGCGCCCGCATGCGCCGTCCACCCAGGGGCGAGCCGACGGCCTTGACCACGTTCGGATTGAGGCTCTCTTCTTCGGTGTGGATCTGTGCGGCGAGCGTGGCGATGTCGACGGCGGGATCGTCCAGCGGCGGCAGCACGTCGCTGATGCTCCTGGGGTCGATGGTCGGGAAGTCGCCCTGCAGGTTGACCACGAAATCGGCCTCACCAGCGGGATCGAGCTTGCACAGCGCCTCGTAGATGCGATCGGACCCGGAGGGATGATCCGGCCTCGTCATCACCACCTCGCCGCCCGCCGCGGTCACCGCCGCGGCGATCTCCGGCGTGTCGGTCGCCACCGCCACGCGACCGATCGCCGCTTCTTCCGCACGGCGCAACACCTGCACGATCATCGGCACGCCCGCGATGTCGAGCAGTGGCTTGCCGGGCAGGCGGGTGGAGGCCATGCGGGCCGGGATCAGCACGAGGATCTTGGATCGGGTCATCCGAAAACGGCAGGTCGGAGCCGGTCGCAACAGCGCGTCCGGACGGGGATGGGGACAGCAAAAACCGCCCGCTTATACGGGTTGCCAGAGCACGGGCAAACCGATATCTCACTTCTGCCGCAGGGGGAGGCGCGACGGCTCGATTCCGCTCGATGCCTTCATGAAGTCCTTGAGGCGATTCACGGCCGCGGCCCCGCGGCCTCAAAGCAATGAAATCCGCCCTCGGAGCCTGATTCCAAAATGGACTCCTTCGAACTGAACAAAATCCTCGGCGCCGTGCTGGCCGCCTGTCTGGTCGTGCTGGTCACGAGCTTTTCCGCCAACGCGATCTTCGCGCCGAAGATGCCGGAAAAGCCGGGTTTCGAGATCGCCGTGAAGGAGGCCGAAGGCGCAAGCAAGGAAGCCGCTGCGCCGGCCTCCGCCGAGCCGATCGAGAAGCTGCTGCAGACCGCCTCCGTCGAGAAGGGCGCCGCCGCCGCCAAGAAGTGCGCAGCCTGCCACACCTTTGCGAAGGGCGAGAAGAACGGCGTCGGCCCGAACCTCTGGGGCGTGGTCGGCGACAAGATCGGCGAGGGCCGCGGCTTCAACTGGTCGCAGGCGATCAAGGCCAAGGGCGGCACCTGGACGATCGAAGAGCTGAACAAGTTCATCACCAACCCCAAGGGGTACATCCCGGGCACCGCCATGGGCTTCGCCGGCATCCAGAAGGACTCGGAGCGCGCCGACGTGCTGGCCTATCTGAACTCGCTCTCGGACAACCCGGCCCCGCTGCCGACCGCAGCCAAGTGAGCCCCGGCTCAGCTCTGATTTTGGACGGCCGGGCCCCAAGCCCGGCCGTTTTGCTATCCGAGGCGAATTTCGCCGCATTTGGGACCTTTGGTCGCATCCAGGCCGTTCACAACCCGGTATCATGAGGAAAAAGCAAGGTTATCGGTCGAAACCTTGCCTTATATTGTCCGCCTGAATGGAACGGGTTCGGTGGCCGGGAGCGCTCCTGCTTCGGCCGGCGCAACCTGCCCGGTGCGAATTGGGTTACGATCAGACGTTGGATCAGGGAGCGGTCGCGGCCCAGGCCGGCCGAAGGCTCCCGAGCGATCTTATTCAGAGGAAGTCTCATTTGACGATTACCCGACGACAGCTGCTGCAGAGCAGCGCCTTCGCTGCCATGACCCCGGCGCTCGGCGCCGCCGCCAGCTTCGTTTCCGCCGACGCGGCGCAGGCGCAGGCCGGCGAGCAGTTGGTCTGGCGCCACGGCCTGTCGCTGTTCGGCGAGGTGAAGTACCCGGCCGACTTCAAGCGATTCGACTACGTCAATCCCGACGCGCCGAAGGGCGGCACGGCCCGGATGATCTCGCTCGGGACCTTCGACAACTTCAACATCGTCGTGATGTATGTGAAGGGCAACATCGCGGTCGCGGCGGCGCAGATCTACGAGACCCTGATGACGCGGTCGCAGGACGAGATCTCGACCGAGTACGGCCTGCTGGCCGAAGCCGCCTCCTACCCGGACGACTATTCCTGGGTGATCTACCGCCTGCGCAAGGACGCGCGCTGGCATGACGGCAAACCGGTGACGCCCGAGGACGTCATCTTCTCGCTCGACGTGCTCAAGAAGAACAGCCCGTTCTACTCGTCCTACTACCGCCATGTCGTCAAGACCGAGAAGACCGGCGACCTCGAGGTGAAGTTCACCTTCGACGGCCCGGGCAACCGCGAGCTGCCGCACATCGTCGGCGAACTGCTCGTGCTGCCCAAGCATTATTGGGAAGGCACCGACGCGCAGGGCCGCAAGCGCGACGTCACCGCGACCACCCTGGAGCCGCCGCTCGGGTCGAGCCCCTACCGCATCAAGGACTTCGTGCCCGGCCGCTCGATCAAGCTGGAGCGCGTGAAGGATTACTGGGGTGCCAACCTGCCGGTCCGCATCGGCCAGTACAATTTCGACGAGCTGCAGTTCGAGTATTTCCGCGACAACCTCGTTGCGCTCGAAGCCTTCAAGGCCGACCAGGCGGACTGGATCAGCGAGAATTCGGCCAAGCAATGGGCCACGGCCTATGACTTCCCGGCGATCACTGAGAAGCGCGCGGTCAAGGAGGAGTTTCCGGTCCGCGACTCCGGCCGCATGCAGGGCTTCGTCTTCAACCTGCGCCGTCCGCAATTCCAGGACGCCCGGCTGCGCCGCGCCTTCAACTATGCGTTCGATTTCGAGGAGATGAACAAGCAGCTGTTCTTCGGCCAATACAAGCGCATCAACAGCTATTTCGAGGGCACGGATTTGGCCTGCTCCGGCCTGCCGCAGGGTCAGGAGCTGCAGATCCTCGAGGGCCTGCGCGGCCAGGTGCCGCCGGAGGTGTTCACCACCGTCTACCAGAACCCGGTCGGCGGCAACCCCGAGAACGTCCGCGCCAATCTGCGCGAGGCGACCAGGCTCCTGAAGGACGCGGGCTACGAGATCAAGGACCGCAAGCTGGTCGATCCCGCCGGCAAGCAGGTCGCGATCGAACTCCTGGTGCAGGATCCATCATCGGAGCGCATCGTGCTGTTCTACAAGCCGTCGCTGGAGCGGCTCGGCGTCACCGTCACGGTGCGCCAGGTCGACAATGTCCAGTATGAGCAGCGCGCCCGCACCTTCGACTACGACATGATCATCGATACCTGGGGCCAGTCGCTGTCGCCCGGCAACGAGCAGCGCGATTTCTGGGGCTCGAAGGCGGCCGATGAGCCGGGCTCGAAGAATGCGGTGGGCATCAAGAACCCCGCCATCGACGAACTGATCGAGAAGATCATCTTCGCCAAGGACCGCGCATCCCTGGAGGCCGCGACGCATGCGCTCGACCGCGTGCTGCTGTGGAATTTCTACGTCGTGCCGCAGTTCACCTATCCGTTCGCGCGCAGCGCGCGCTGGGACCGCTTCAGCCATTTCGAGCCGTTCCCGAAATTCGCCAGCAGCGGCTGGCCGTCACTGTGGTGGTTCGACGCCGACAAGGCTGCCAAGGTGAAGCGGTCTTGAGCACGATCTCGCATCTGTCCCGCCGCCGCGTGCTCGGGCTGGGCCTGGGCGCGCTCGGCGTCTCCTTGCTGAAGCCGGCGAACGCCGCGGAATTCGGCCCGGACTCGCACGGCATGTCGGCGTTCGGCGACCTGAAGTATCCGGCGGACTTTCCGCGCTTCGACTACGTCAATCCGGAGGCGCCGAAGGGCGGGCTGTTCTCGCTGATCCCCTCAGTGCGCGCCTACAACCAGTCCTACCAGACGTTCAACTCGTTCAACGCCTACATCCTCAAGGGCGAGGGCGCGCAGGGCATGGCGATGACCTTCGCGTCCTTGATGGTGCCATCGGGCGACGAGCCCGATGCGGTGTATGGGCTGGTCGCGAAATCGGTCGCGATCTCGCCTGACAAGCTGAACTACCGCTTCACGTTGCGGCCCGAGGCGCGCTTCCACGATGGCTCGAGGATCACGGCGCAGGACGTCGCCTGGTCGCTGAACACGCTGAAGGACAAGGGTCATCCGCTGATCGTCGTGCAGCTGCGCGACTTCGTGAAGGCCGAGGCCCTCGATGACGCCACGGTCGTGATCAGCTTCGTCGAGAAGCGGGCGCGCGACGTGCCGCTCTATGTCGTCACCCTGCCGATCTTCTCCAAGGCCTACTACGCCAGCCGTGCGTTCGACGAATCGACGCTCGACGTGCCGCTCGGCTCGGGCCCTTACAAGGTCGGCAGATACGAGGTCAACCGCTATGTCGAGTTCGATCGCGTCAAGGACTGGTGGGCGGCCGACCTGCCGGTGAGCCGCGGCTTCTACAATTTCGACACGGTGCGCTACGAGTTCTATCGCGACCGCGACGTCGCTTTCGAAGGCTTCACCGCCAAGAGCTATCTGTTCCGCGAGGAGTTCACCTCGCGCATCTGGGCGACCCGCTACGATTTCCCGGCGATCAAGGACGGCCGAGTCAAGCGCGAGATGCTGCCGGACGAGACGCCGTCGGGCGGGCAGGGCTGGTTCATCAACACCCGCCGCGACAAGTTCGGGGATCCGCGCGTCCGTCAGGCGCTGGCCTACGCCTTCGACTTCGAGTGGACCAACAAGACCATCATGTACGGCGCCTATGCGCGCACCGTGTCGCCGTTCCAGAACTCCGACATGGTCGCGGTCGGCCCGCCGTCGCCGGAGGAGCTGAAGCTGCTCGAGCCGTTCCGCGGCCAGGTGCCCGACGACGTGTTTGGCGAGCCGTTTGTGCCGCCGGCCTCCGATGGCTCGGGCCAGGATCGCGCGCTGCTGCGCAAGGCCACGCAATTGCTGCAGCAGGCCGGCCTGCCGGTGAAGGACGGCAAGCGGCTGCTGCCGAACGGCGAGCCGTTCGCGATCGAGTTCCTGATCGACGAGGTCTCGTTCAAGCCGCACCACGGCACCTTGATCAAGAACCTGCAGACGCTCGGCATCGATGCCGATCTGCGCATCGTCGACGCCGTGCAGTACCGCGCCCGCGTCGAGGATTTCGACTTCGACATCACGGTGCAGCGGCTGTCGATGTCGCCGACCCCCGGCGACTCCTTGCGGCCGTATTTCACGTCGGACGCTGCCAAGACCAAAGGGTCCTACAATCTCGCCGGCATCAGCAATCCCGCGATCGACGCGCTGGTTGCGAAGGCGATCGCCGCCGAGACCCGCAGCGAGCTGACCTCCGCCTGCCGGGCGCTCGATCGGGTGTTCCGCGCCGGTCACTACTGGATCTCGCAATGGTACCGGACGACCCATCCGATCGCCTATTGGGATCAGTTCAGCCACCCGCCGAAGCCGCCGAAATACGCCTCGGGCGTCGGCGCCCCAGACATCTGGTGGTACGATGCCGCCAAGGCCGCAAAGCTGGAGCAGGCGAAGTAGTTCATGGCTGCCTATATCGCTCGCCGCATCTTTCTGATGCTCCCGACCCTGCTCGGGATCCTTTTCATCTCCTTCGTCGTGGTGCAGTTCGCGCCGGGCGGCCCGGTCGAGCGCGTCATCGCGCAGCTGACCGGCGCCGACACCGGCGGCACCTCGCGCATCTCCGGCGGCAGCGGCTCGGATTTCGGCGCGCGGCCGCCGGGACAGGTCGGCTCAGGCGGCGAGATCAACTCCAAATATCGCGGCGCGCAGGGACTCGATCCCGCCTTCATCAAGAAGCTGGAGCAGCAGTTCGGCTTCGACAAGCCGGCGCCGGAGCGCTTCGCGCTGATGGTCTGGAACTTCGCCCGCTTCGATTTCGGCAAGAGCTATTTCCGCGACACGTCGGTGCTGCAGCTGATCAAGGAGAAGCTGCCGGTCTCGATCTCGCTCGGCCTGTGGATGACCTTGCTGACCTATCTGATCTCGATTCCCTTGGGCATTCGCAAGGCCGTGCATGACGGCTCACGCTTCGACGTCTGGACCTCGGCGGTGATCATCGTCGGCTACGCGATCCCCGGCTTCCTGTTCGCGATCCTGCTCATCATCCTGTTCGCCGGCGGCTCCTTCCTCAACATCTTCCCGCTGCGCGGCCTGACCTCGGACGGCTGGGCCGGCTTTCCCTGGTACTGGAAGATCCTCGACTATTTCTGGCACATCACCCTGCCGCTGCTGTCGATGGCGCTCGGCGCCTTCGCGACCATGACCTTGCTCACCAAGAACTCGTTCCTCGACGAGATCCGCAAGCAATATGTCATGACCGCGCGCGCCAAGGGCTGCAGCGAGACCCAGGTGCTATATGGTCACATCTTCCGCAACGCGATGCTGATCGTGATCGCGGGCTTCCCGGGTACCTTCATCCACGCCTTCTTCTCCGGATCGCTGCTGATCGAGACCATCTTCTCGCTCGACGGCCTCGGCCTGTTGTCGTTCGAGAGCATCCTCAACCGCGACTATCCGGTCGTGTTCGGCAACCTCTACATCTTCTCGCTGCTCGGCCTGGTGGTGAACCTGATCTCCGACCTCACCTATATGTGGATCGATCCGCGGATCGATTTCGAGGCACGGGAGGTCTGACGATGCTCAAAACCGTAGCCCCCGTCGAGACCACTACGCAGGCGCCGCTCGGCGAGGCCGTGCCGCCGACGCGGCATCGCTTCCGGCCGTCGCCGCTCAACCAGCGCCGCTGGCAGAACTTCAAGGCCAACCGCCGCGGCTACTGGTCGCTGTGGATCTTCCTGTTTCTGTTCATCGTCTCGTTGTTCGCCGAGCTGATCGCCAATGACCGGCCGTTCCTGATCAAGTTCGACGGTCATCTGTATTGGCCGGCCTTCGTCTCCTATCCGGAGACCGCATTCGGCGGCGACTTCGAGACCGCGGCCGACTATCGCGACCCGTACTTGCAGAAGCTGATCGCCGACAAGGGCGGCACGGTGATCTGGCCGCTGATCCGCTACTCCTACGCCACCCACAATCTCGATCTGCCGACGCCGGCGCCGTCGCCGCCGACCTGGATGCTGACCGAGGCGCAGTGCAAGGCCGTGGTCGAGAAGAAGGGGCTGAAGAGCTGTCGCGACCTCGAATACAACTGGCTCGGCACCGACGATCAGGGCCGCGACGTTGTCGCGCGGCTGATCTACGGCTTCCGCATCTCCGTGCTGTTCGGCCTGTCCCTGACGTTCTTCTCCTCGATCATCGGCATCGCCGCCGGCGGTGTGCAGGGCTATTTCGGCGGCTGGGTCGATCTGTTGTTCCAGCGCTTCATCGAGATCTGGAACGCGATCCCCTATCTCTATCTGCTGCTGATCCTCTCCGCGGTGCTGGTGCCCGGCTTCTTCACCCTGCTCGGCATCATGCTGCTGTTCTCCTGGGTGTCGCTTGTTGGGCTCGTGCGCGCCGAATTTTTGCGCGGCCGCAATTTCGAGTACATCCAGGCGGCGCGTGCGCTCGGCGTCTCCAACGTCGTCATCATGTGGCGGCATCTGTTGCCGAACGCGATGGTCGCGACCATGACCTTCCTGCCGTTCATCGTGTCGAGCTCGGTGATGACGTTGACGGCGCTCGATTTCCTCGGCTTCGGCCTGCCGCCCGGCTCGCCGTCGCTGGGCGAGATGCTGTCGCAGGCGAAGGCGAACGTGCAAGCGCCGTGGCTCGGCCTCACCGGCTTCTTCTCGGTCGCGATCATGCTGTCGCTCCTCATCTTCATCGGCGAGGCCGTGCGCGACGCGTTCGACCCGCGCAAGACGTTCAGGTGAGCGCCAGGGTACGATGACATGGATGCGATGACCCAGCCGCTGTTGTCGGTCAGCGATCTCTCGGTCGCCTTTCACCAGGGCGGCCGCGCCTCGACCGCGGTCGACCACGTCTCGTTCGACATCAAGCGCGGCGAATGCGTCGCGCTGGTCGGCGAGTCAGGCTCGGGGAAGTCCGTCAGTGCGCTCTCCGTGCTGAAGCTGCTGCCGTATCCGGTTGCCTCGCATCCCTCCGGCAGCATCCGCTTCAAGGGGCGCGATCTGCTGCCGCTGTCCGAGGGCGAGATGCGCGGCATCCGCGGCAGCGACATCTCGATCATCTTCCAGGAGCCGATGACCTCGCTCAATCCGCTGCACACGATCGAGCGGCAGATCAGCGAGATCCTGCATCTGCACAAGCCGATCTCGGGCAGCGCCGCGCGTACGCGCGTGCTCGAGCTGCTCACCCAGGTCGGCATTCCCGAGCCCGAGACGCGGCTCGGCAGCTATCCGCACCAGCTCTCCGGCGGCCAGCGTCAGCGCGTGATGATCGCGATGGCGCTCGCCAACGAGCCGGATCTCCTGATCGCCGACGAGCCGACCACCGCGCTCGACGTCACCGTGCAGGCGCAGATCCTGGCGCTACTCGCCGACATCCGCGCGCGGCTCGGGATGAGCCTCCTCTTCATCACACATGATCTCGGCATCGTCCGGCGCATCGCCGACCGCGTCTGCGTCATGAATGGCGGCAAGATCGTCGAGCAGGGCCCGGTCGAGCAGGTGTTCACCGCGCCACAGCATCCCTACACCAAGGCGCTGCTCGCCGCCGAGCCGAAGCCAGATCCCGCCCCGCCGCGGCCCGATCAGCCGGTCGTGATGCAGGCGAAGGACCTGAAGGTCTGGTTTCCGATCAAGCGCGGCCTGTTCCGCTCCACCGTTGGCCATATCAAGGCCGTCGACGGCGTCAGCGTCGCCGTGCGCAAGGGCGAGACGCTCGGCGTTGTCGGCGAGTCCGGCTCCGGCAAGACCACGCTCGGGCTGGCGCTGCTGCGGCTCATCTCCTCCGACGGACCGATCGTGTTTCTGGGCAAGGAGATCCAGGGCCTGAGCTTCAAGGAAGTCCGCCCGTTCCGCCGCGACATGCAGATCGTCTTCCAGGACCCGTTCGGTTCGCTCAGTCCGCGCATGTCGGTCGGCGACATCATCGCGGAAGGCCTGAGCGTGCATCAGCCTGACTTGTCGGAGGAGGCGCGCGAGGCCAAGGTCGTCAAGGCGCTCACCGATGTCGGCCTCGATCCGGCAACCCGCTTCCGCTATCCGCACGAATTCTCCGGCGGCCAGCGCCAGCGCATCTCGGTCGCCCGCGCCGTCGTGCTGGAGCCGTCCTTCGTCGTGCTCGACGAGCCGACCTCGGCGCTCGACATGCTGTTCCAGGCGCAGATGGTCGAGCTCCTGCGCGAGCTGCAGCGCAAGCGCGAGCTGACCTACATGTTCATCTCCCACGATCTGCGCGTCGTCGCCGCGCTGGCGAGCCATCTCATCGTGATGCGCCACGGCAAGGTGGTCGAGGAGGGCCCCGCCGCGCAATTGTTCAAGGCGCCGAAGACGGACTACACGCGCGCGCTGTTCGCCGCGGCGTTCAGGAACGAGACCGCGGGGAACGGCGCTGCGGCGAGCTGATCGGGACCCGCCAGTTCCCGGTTCGCACGCAGGTCACATTGTGAGTTGGACACGAACTCCAGCCTCAAGACCGGTGCGCTGCGCTCCTCTCCCCGCTACGGGACAGGGTAACGGTGAAGGGCGGTGCTGCTGATCCGCAGGATTGCTGCGCGATCCGATCTCTCTCCGCAAACAGCAAGTCTCTCGTCGCAACAAGCACGGTCTCTCCCCTCGTCATTGCGAGCGCAGCGAAGCAATCCAGAGTCGCAGGGCGGGACCCTGGATTGTTTCGTCGCTGCGCTCCTTGCAATGATGACCGGATGGATGTCGTCCGAGAAATGATCAGTTCGAAATCAGGACTCGCCGCAAGCCTGGTACGCCCATCTCGCCTCGGGTTACGGGCGGCTGCGTCGGTGATCGCGCCGCGATCAGCGCCGGCCGCCTCCACCGCCTCCACCGCCTCCGCCTCCGCCGCCTCCTCCAAAACCGCCTTGCCCGCCAAAGCCACCGCCGCCGGAGGGAGGACCACCGGGCGCGCCGCCGAAGCCCGGCGGGTTCGAGACGCCGCCGGAGCCGAAGCCGCCGGGGGAGCCCATGCCGCCCGGAGACATGCCGCTGTCGCGGCCGAAGCCGGGCATGTCTCGATGACCCGGCGCAACCGGATTGTTGGGGGCAGCCGGGCCGCCCGGTGTCCCCGGCGCAGTGGTGCCGCCATTGACGCCGCTCCGGCCTCGCGGACTGCCCGGTTCTTGCGTTGGTCCCTGGCCGCGCGGCGCCTGCGGTCGCTGCACGGATTCGCCGGGGAAGCGGGTCACCGCCTGCACGGTTTCGGCGCGTAACCCGCCGGCGCCATCGGGCACGGCGTTGACGACGACGCGCGCCTCGCCCGCCGGCTGAAAGCGCGAATTGTCGCGCGCGACATAGCCGGAGCCGAACCGCAGGTCGTTGCCGACGCGCTGGACATAGCCCTCGACCAGCAACCGGCTGGCGCGGGCGAACTCCTTGAGGTCATCCGGCCTGATCCGCGCCACCTGCATCACGCCCTGCGCGACGCGGCCCTCGGCCTGGACGCGCTGACCGACCAGCGCCTGGTCGACGCCGGTGATCCGCAGGCCGCCGATGGATAGGCCGGTCCTGTCACGGACGACGACGCCCGTGATCCGGCTCGTGGGGACCGTGCGCGGGTCAACGAGGCTCGCGACAATCACGCCATCGCTGCGCCTGAGGCCGAAGACCGCGACGTGGCTGCCGACCTTGCGCCAGCTCTCCTGGCCCGGCGAGATCACGGTCTGGCCGAGCACAGTGAGCTCGCCTGGCCTGACCGCCTCGATCGCGCCGGTGACCTCGCTGACGATATCGATGCGGCCGGTGCTGAGCGTGCCGCCGGCGTCGCGCCGCGCCAGCACGCGGGCGAGCTGGCCGATCTTCAGCGCCTTCACCGATGATGTCTCGCCGTCGATCGTGACCGGGACGTCCGGCGCGTAGCTGACTCGCTCGCCATTGACGAAGATGCTGCCGAAGCGCTGGATCACGCCGACGATGCCGGTGCCGCCCATGCCCTGATCCTGGCCGCCGCGGATGCCGGTGCCGCCGATGCCCTGGTCGTCGCCCTTGCGGGTCTGTCCCCAGGCAAGTGCTGATGTGCCGGCGAGCCACAGCCCGGCGAGCAGCGCCCTGCGCGAGACGTGCCTGCGCATGATCATGTCGAGCCGCCTTCGTCGGGCGCGTCTTTCGGCTCTTCCAGATAGATGTAGACGCCGAAATTCCAGCGGGCGTCGCCGCCCTTGTCCTTGGCCACCGCGCGGTTGGCCTCGCGATTGGCGGTCTTCAGCGCCTCCATGGCGAGCTCGCGCGAGCGCGCCTCGAGCCGCCGCGCGAGCTTAGGCGACAGCCCGTCATAATGCACCGCGCGCTCCATGAAGCGCGGCGCCGGCTCGGCGACGTTGGCCGCGGCGGCCGCGATGTGGTCATGCAAATTGCGGCCGAGATAGTACCATTTTCGGTCGTCGTCGCCGCGCGGCACGAAGCCGGTGTCGGTGAGCACGATGTTGTCGTCGGCGTCGATCGTCACCAGCTGGCGGTCCAGCCATTCGTCGAGCACCGCGCGCGGGCGGACGTCCTTGGTGATGGTGGAAACCAGCGCCTCGAAGGAGGGGGCGTCGCCCTCGGCCGTCCGCGGCAGCGGCAGCGGGTCGCCCTTGGCATCGGTGAACTCCGGCGCCGCGAGCCAGTGCGCGATGATCGCGCTGGTGCGCGACAGGGTCGCCGGCACCACGTTGACCGGCGCGCCGGCGCCGCGCAGCCGGGCCACCTCCTTGCGATGAATGCCGGTCAGCAGACTGACGCGACTGTCGGTCTGCGGCTTGCCGTCGAGCGCGAAATCGTGCTCGGCGACGTTGACGAACAGCTCACGCAACAGCTGCGCCAGCGCCGGAAACGTCATGCCGCTACGGATGCACAGCCGCACCAGCGGCCGCAGCAGCCGCGCCAGCGGCGCGTGCAGCTGCGTCGCGGTGAGCGGCGCCGGCGTCCGGGATGTCGGATCCATGACTGAATTTTATCCGGCCAGCTTGTGGGACACAATCCCACACATTCGTTGACGTGTGAAAAATTCCCACGTATTGAGGATCACGTTCAACCCACGGCCCGTGCCGCGGCCGGGGTGCCAGGGCGCGCTGCACCTGCTTCGCCGCCGTCCTGGTGTCGTGGCTGCACGCGTCGGACTTGTCTGATGGGGAGTTCGCTATGCTCCAGGAGGCGTATCTGATGAACGTCGAGGGCCGTGCTCCGGACACGCCGAACCTGGAGGCCGCCGGAGGAGCCGGCCGTCCCTGGGCGGAAGCCCCCGCCTATCTCCTCATCCTCGATCTCCTCGCAATATTCGCCGCGGTGACGCTGCCGTGGTCCACGACCGCCACCACGGTGCTGATGGTGGGCTGGTCGATCGCGGTGATTCCGACGATCGATTGGGACGAGTTCATCAGAAGCCTGGCGCTTCCGGCCTGCGCGCTGCCGCTGGCGCTGTTCGTCCTGGCCGATATCGGCGTGCTGTGGTCCGACGGGCCGTGGGAATTGGGCGTGCAAGCCGTCAATCCCGTGTCGAAGCTGCTGCTGCTTCCCCTGCTGCTTTATCACTTCAGGCGCTCGGATCGCGCCCCCTGGGTGCTGATGAGCTTTGCGATGTCATCGGCCGTCATGATGATGCTGTCATGGGTCGCACTGGCAGATCCGTCGACGCTGGCAGCAGCCCTGCCGGTCGAGCAGGCGCTCGGCTCGCATCAGCCCTTCACGCTGTGCGCGCTCGCGCTGGTGGGGCCGGCTCTCGCCGGCCATGCGAGGGGGCAGACTGCCGCGGCGTTCGCCTTCGCAGGACTGAGCGCGCTGTTCCTGAGCCACGAACTGCTCGTCACGCCCGCGCAGACCGCCTGCGTCACCACCACCACTCTCGTGCTCGTGCTGGCCATACGCCATGTCAGCCGGCGCTTGGCGGTGCTGCTGTTGGCGGCAGCGGCCTTGACCGGCAGTGTTGCGTGGGCGGCGTCTCCGTTGTTGAGCCGGCCGATCGTGCAAACCGTGGTGCAGATGCATCTGTCGATTCTCACCGGCGACGGAGCCGCGGAGCGTCGGCCCGATTGGCGACGCGCCCTGGCGTCGCTTGCCGAAGCGCCGCTGTTAGGTCACGGCACCGGCGCGATCCGTCCGCCTTTTGCCGCTGATGCTCGCGGACCCCTGGAGGTGCGCGGCACCGGCCGCGATGCGCAGAGCCTGTCCGTCGCCTGGCAATGGGGACTGGCCGGTGTCGTCCTGCTCGCTGCAATGTGGATCAGTCACATCCATCTGGTCCGCGGACGCGACGGGATCGGGTGGGTCGGATTGACGATCATCGTGCAGACCTGCGTCGGCTCGATGCTGGGCTCCAATGTCGTCGGCGTCAATGAAGGCTGGATCTATGTGATCGGTCTCGGCGTAGCCGGCGGCGTCGCCCTTCGGCGTCGGGCTGGGGATCCGGACAAGGCCCCGCGCCCTGCTTTGCCCGTTGGATCGGTTTTCTGAAAATCAGTCAATAGATTCAGATAAAAATAAATCACTTGCGCTCCCGGCTCATCATCGACAATGATGGCCGCGTCCTGTCCCACGAGAGGGGCGAACGCGTCGTCACGGGCGTCGGGTGCGGGATGCGGTGGCCGTGAGGAAGCGCCAGACGAGCGCGTCCTTCGCGGACGGCGAAATCGTGTGGTCCTGGCGCCCCGATGCTGGCGTCAAGGTCGCGGGAGTGGATGAACTCCGCGGCCGACAGGGGCAAGACAGCCGGTCCCTGGGGAGAGCACGTATAAATCGTAGCCCATCGCGCAGGGTAGGCCGGATGTTCGGCCCGTACCTGTGGTGACTGCCGCGTGCTTTCGTGCACGCAACCACGGGTGCGCTCGGCACCCGGCCTTCCCTGCGCCCTCTCATCTGTCGAGGGCGGATGATGCCGTATAGCTCGGGCAATAGATGCCGCGAGACTACGAACGCTCGCCCTGCTGTTTGAGATGTGAATCGGAATGCCATACGTCCCGGTGGCTACGTCGATCGTCAGCGAACGCTGTCCCAATGGCGTCATCAGCACGTTGGTCGTGACTGTGCCCTCTCCCCCTTGCGGGAGAGGGCATGTAGGAAAGCGCGGCGTGTTCGGTCGGGTGAGGGGTATCTCTCCGCGAACCGTACTCGTAGATGCATACCTCTCACCGCACCGAGCTCGCAGCTCTGTCCTACATACCCTCTCCCGCAAGGGGAGAGGGCGCAGTCACGAGCAGCGCGATTCGTTGCACGTTCGGGATTTGTTGACGTGATAGAGCAGTAGGGTGGTCAAAGGCGCTCGCTCGACGGGCTGCGCCGGCCACGCTTGTTGCGCACCGTGCCCACCCGACGAACTCAGCCAAGTCGCTTGATGTCGAGGATTTCACTGCCACTCGCCTTGATCCGCGCGATGGCTTCGCTGATCCGCTCGATCTGCGTGGCCATGTGGAACGCGTTGGCGTGCACGATCGTATCGGCATCCCTGACGATGGCGACGTGGCCCTTCCAGAACATCAGGTCGCCGCGGCGGAGCTGCGCGGACTCATGATCAGCAAGCGTGCGTCCGAGCGCCGCCAGCTGCATGTCGCTGTCGCGCGGGCAGGCGATGGCGGCGGCCTGCAGCGACACCTGCACCAGGCCCGAGCAGTCGATGCCCAGGCTGCTCTTGCCGCCCCACAGATAGGGCGTGCCGATGAATTGCTCGGCTGTGGCGACGAAGTCGGGCACGGCGGCATCGAGCGGCGCGACGTGCGGCTTCGGCACGTACTGGCCGTCAGCGGTCACGACGAAGCTCGCATCCTCGCGGATGACTGCGATCGTCGAGCCCATCACCAGCGTCTCCGCCGGCGGCAGCTTGATCGAGGGTCCGGGGAAGGCGAAGCTGCGCAGCGCGATGATCCGGTGTGTCGGAGCCGCGGCGGGCGGCGCGAGCGCGGCCTCCGGCAGCCAGCCGACATAGCCGTCGGCCGCGAGCTGGCCCCATGCCCAGCCCTCGCCATTGCGGTCGTAGATCATGACGCGCTCGCCCTTCAGCGCCTGCGTCGCCAGCTCGGCGCCGGAGTGCGGCTGCTGACGCAGCGGCGCGATCGGATCGATCACGACCAGCGTCTCGCCGTCGACGAAGCGATCGGCGGTGACCTGACCTTCGAGATACCTCGCCGCGATGTCGCCGCGCGCCGGCGTGAGGCGTGGATCAGCCATAGCGCTCGCTCAGGAGCTTGTAGAGCGCGCGTGCCGCCTGGCACTCGCCGCCTTCGGGGCGGCCGGGTTTCGCCGACGGCGTCCAGGCGAAGATGTCGAGATGCAGCCAGCGCGTCGTCGGCTCGACGAAGCGCTGCAGGAACAGCGCGCAGGTGATCGAGCCGGCGAAGCCGCCCGACGGCGCGTTGTTGATCGTGGCGACCTTCGAGTCGAGCCAGCTGTCATACGGCGCCCATAACGGCATCCGCCACAGCGGGTCGTTCTCGGATGCCGCGCAACGCGCGACATCGGCGGCGAGCGTCTCGTCGTTGGTGTAGAACGGCGGCAGCTCGGGACCGAGCGCGACGCGCGCAGCGCCGGTGAGCGTGCCCATGTCGATCAGGAGATCCGGCTTGTCCTCGTCGGCCAGCGCCAGCGCATCGGCGAGGATCAGCCGGCCCTCGGCATCGGTGTTGCCGATCTCGACCGTGGGGCCCTTGCGCGAGGGAAACACGTCCATCGGGCGGAAGGCGTTGCCGGCCACTGAATTCTCGACGGCCGGGATCAGCACGCGCAGCTGTAGCTTCAGCTTCGCGTCCATCACCATCTGGGCCAGCGCCAGCACGTTGGCGGCGCCGCCCATGTCCTTTTTCATCAAGAGCATGCTGCTGGACGGCTTGAGATCGAGCCCGCCGGTGTCGAAGCACACGCCCTTGCCGACCAGCGTCACCTTGGGATGATCAGCGCTGCCCCATGTGAGCTCGATCAGCCGCGGCGCGCGCGTCGAGGCGCGGCCAACGACGTGGATCAAAGGAAAGTTCTGCGTCAGCAGATCGTCGCCGACGATGCTGGTGAAGCGGGCGCCGAAGCGGTCGGCGACCTGCTTCGCAGCCGCCTCGAGCTCCTCCGGGCCCATGTCGTTGGACGGCGTGTTGACGAGATCGCGCGCCAAAGTCGCCGCCTCGGCCAGCCGATCGAGCTCCGCGGCGTCGACGCCCTCGGGCGGCACGAGGCGGACGTCCGGCGTCTCGGCCTTGCGGTAGCGGCCGAAGCGGTAGCTGCCGAGCGCGAAGGCGAGCGCCGCAAGCCTGGCATCATGCGGCGCGCTGGCGAAGCGGTAGGTGCCGGCGGGCAGCAGGCCGGGCAAGGTGCCGGGCCGGAACAGGTCGCGGTGCCTGGCCTCGGGATCCTCGATGCCGAACAGCACCTGCGCGATGCGGCCATCGGCGCCGGGCAGGATCAGGCAGCTGCCGGGCTTGGCGGCATAGCCATTCGCCTCGGCGAAGTTGCGCGCTTCCGTCGACAGGCCGTCCTTGATCCCAGGCCAGCTCGCCTTCGTCACGAAGGCAATCGGAATGGCTGACGATGCGGGGGACGTCTCAAAAATCGACGGCATGCCTGATGGTTCCTCAAGTCGCGCGCGAGAGCCAGACTTCGCAGAGTTTGCCGGCCACTGCAATCATGCGGGGCGCATCGCCTTTCGGCCGACGCAGGTGTGATCAGCGCGCCCGCATTGCGCCATTAACCGGCTGTTAGCGTTAACAGTTTATTGCTGGCGCGTTCAATCCGCCCGTCTCGTCCCGAGTCCCGTGACCATGCGTCAGCAGCCTTCCATCGCCCGGCTCCTCGCCTCCGTGGCGCTCGCCGCTCTCATCGCCGCCGGCCTCGGCGGCTGCCAGACCGTGTCCGACGTGACGGGCTCGCTGGGCAGCCGCGCCGAGCCGCCGCCGCCGGCGACACCGCAGCGGGCGGCCGAGGTCTATGGCGAGCGCTACCGCGCCAACCCGAAGGATGCGGCGACCGCCGTCGCCTATGGACAGGCGCTGCGCAACAACGGCCAGCGCGAGCAGGCCGTCGCGGTGCTGGAGCAGGCGACGCTCGCCAATCCCGGCAACAAGACCGTACTCGCGGCTTACGGCCGGGCGCTTGCGGATAACGGAAATTTCAAGCTGGCCTTCGACGTGCTGTCGCGCGCCCACTCGCCCGACAACCCCGATTGGAAGCTGCTGTCGGTGCAGGGCACGGTGCTCGACCAGATGGCACGGCACGAGGAAGCGCGGCGCTACTACGAGAGCGCGCTCAAGATCGTGCCAGGCGAGCCGTCGGTGCTGTCCAATCTCGGCCTGTCCTACATGTTGACGCGGGAGTTGCCGAAGGCCGAGGAAACCCTCCGCCAGGCCTACGGCTCGCAGCGGGCGGATGCGCGGGTGCGCCAGAACCTCGCGCTCGTGGTCGGCCTGCAGGGCCGCTTCGCCGAGGCCGAGCAGATCGCCCGCGCCGACCTGCCGCCGGATGAAGCCGCCGCCAACGTCGCCTATCTGAAGCAGATGCTGCAGGGGCAGGGTCAAGGCCAGGGTCAAGGCAAGGGCAAGCCGCGGAGCGCGGTGCCGATGGCCGCACTCAGCCAGCCGGACGAGTGAGGCGAACTACGCGGCGCCCGCGAGCAGCCTGCGGCAGGTGTCGACGAACACGTCGGCACCCGTGACGATATCAGCATCGGACGTATTCTCCGTCCAGTGATGGCTGATGCCGCCGATCGACGGCACGAACAGCATGGCGGCGGGCATGATCGTGGCCAGCACCTGCGCATCATGGCCTGCGCCGCTCGGCATCCGCAGCGATTTGCCATCGGCAAGCGCGCCGCTCGCGGCCTCGATCGCATCCTGAAAACGGTCGTCCATCATCGCCGGCGCGCCAGTGCGGATGCGCTCGACGACGACCGGACAGGGACCTGCCGCGGTGGCCTGCGCGGCCAGCTCGCGCAGCAGCGCTTCGAGGCGATCGATGACTGCGGGATTGTCGTCGCGGATCTGGAACAGCATCTCGGCCTGGCCCGGGATGATGCTCGGCGCGCCCGGATCGAGCGTGATGCGACCGGTGGTCCACACCGTGCGCGGGCCGCAGGCGGACGGGAAATGCGCGTCGATCGCGACGCAGAATTTGGCGAGCGCGAGTCCCGCATCCTTGCGCACCGCCATCCGCGTCGTGCCGGCATGGTTCTGCGCGCCGGTGAAGACAATGCGATATTGCCAGATGCCGACGATCGAGGTGACGATTCCGACCTTGAGCGCGCCTTGTTCGAGCGTGTCGCCCTGCTCGATATGGGCTTCCAGATAGCCGATATGCCGGCCGCGCGCGGCATGCAGGCGCGGGCGGCCGGCAAGGCTCATCTCGGCGAGCGCCTCGCGCATCGTGCGCGGGCTGCTGCGGTCGCGCGCGGCATCGATGTCGGCCTCGCTGACGTCACCGACGTAGGAGCGGCTGCCGAGGAAAGCGCCGAAATGGCCCTCCTCGTCGCACCAGGACGCCACCTCGACGGCGCCCGCGATGGAGGGATCAGCATTGAGCACGCGGGCGGCTTCGAGCGCGTACACGACGCCGAGCGGGCCGTCGAGCCAGCCGGCGTAGTTCTGACTCTCGAGATGCGAGCCGGCCAGCAGCTTGGGCCCGGGCTTGGCGCTGGTGCCCAGCACATTGCCGATGCCGTCGATCTCCGGCGTGAGCTGCGCGTCGGGCAGGCGTGCGGCGAGCCAATGCAAGGATTGGCGATGCGCGTCGGAAAATGTCGGGCGATGCACGCCGGTCTTGTAGGTGCCGAAGGCCCGCAGCGCGTTCAGATCGGCGAGGACGCGGGCGCCGTCGGCGCGGCGGAGAGTGTCGGACATCAGGCGGAGACCTCTGGTCAAGCTCCGCCTAGCTTCCAGGGCAGCGCCGCCGCCGCAAGCGAAAAATTCGCCGACGGGACCGCCTCTACTGCATGGCGGCGACCTTGATGCCGGTCGGTCCCAGAATGACGACGAACAGCACCGGCAGGAAGAACAGGATCATCGGCACCGTCAGCTTGGGCGGCAGCGCGGCGGCCTTCTTCTCGGCCTCGTTCATGCGCATGTCGCGATTTTCCTGCGCCATTACGCGCAGCGACTGGCCGAGCGGCGTGCCGTAGCGCTCCGACTGCTGGAGCGCGAGGCAGACCGACTTGACGCCTTCGAGGCCGGTGCGGCGGGCGAGGTTTTCGTAGGCGACCTTGCGGTCCTGCAGATAGGACAGCTCCGCCGTGGTCAGCGTGAACTCCTCCGACAGCGCGATCGACTGGCTGGAGATCTCGATCGCGACGCGGCGGAAGGCGGCCTCGATCGACATGCCGGATTCGATGCAGATCAGCAGCAGGTCGAGCGCGTCTGGAAAAGCGCGCCTGATCGACAATTGTCGCTTGGAGATCGCGTTGCTGAGGAACAACATCGGGGCCTGCAGGCCGAGATAGGCCATGCCGACGCAGATGCCGATCTTGACCGGCATCGATTTCTCGAGATGCGCGATCACGAAGACATAGAGCACGGAGCCGGCGAACAGCACCACCGGTGTGACCAGGCGACCGAACAGGAAGGTGATGTAGGGCGCCTGGCCGCGGTAGCCGGCCATGATCAGCTTGTCGCGCGCGGCCTCCTGCGCCAGCCATTTGGTGAGGTTGAAATCGTCCACCACCTTGGCCACCAGCTGCTTCGGAGTCTGCCGCAGCGACACTTTCTCGCCGGCATTGAGACGCTCGCGCTCACGCTGCTTGATGCGTTCGCGCTCGCTGGCGACCGCCTTCATGCGCTTGTTAAGGTTCTCGCCAGCGAACAGCGGCATGATCAACGTATAGACGGTGGCGCTCGCCGCGATCGCGGCGAAGAACATCGTCATGAAGTGCGGATCGTGCAGCTTGGTGACCAGAAAGTCGACCATGGTTCACCCCTTCAGAAATCGAAGTTGATCATCTTCTTCATGACCAGGATGCCCATGGACATCCAGACCACGCAGCCGACCAGCATCAACTGGCCCGTGGGATGCGTCCAGAGCAGTGAGATGTAGTCTGGCGTGCTGAGATAGACCAGCAGCATCACGATCGGCGGCAGCGATCCGATGATGCCTGCGGAGGCCTTGGCCTCCATCGACATCGCCTGGATCTTCTCGGCCATCTTCTTGCGATCACGCAGCACCTTGGAGAGGTTGCCCAGCGCCTCGGAGAGGTTGCCGCCGGACTTCTGCTGGATCGCGATGACGATGCCGAAAAAGTTGGCCTCCGGCAGCGGCATCCGCTCATAGAGCCTGGCGCAAGCCTCGCCGAGCGGCATGCCGATCGCCTGGGTCTCGATGATCGCGAGGAACTCGCTGCGCAGCGGCTCGGGTGCGTCGGCGGCGACGACCTTGATCGATTCGAACAGCGGCAGGCCGGCCTTGATGCCGCGCACGATGACGTCGACCGCGTCCGGCAGCGCAGCGAGAAACTTCTTCTCGCGACGCTTCTTGAGGTAGCCCAGAATCCACCGCGGCAGACCAAGACCCGCCGCGAAGCCGAGGCCGAGCGCGCCGAGCGGGCCGCCGCCCGCGAAAAACGCGACCGCGCATACGACGAAGCCGAGGACGCCGGAGATGATCCAGAATTTCTGCACGGTCCAGTCCAGGCCGGCCTGCGAGATCCTGATGTTCAGCGGGACCTTGCTCTGCTTCTGGGCCTTGGCTTCGAGATCCTTCAGCGACGACTCGACCTGCTCGCGGCGCGAGCGCTGATTGCGTTCGACCTGACGGACCACCGGCTCGGCCTTGGCGACGGAGCTGCGCCGCTGCTCGGCCTTCCGCTCGCCGGACAGCATCGGATAGATGAAGACCCAGGCGATGCCGCCGATGGCGGTCGCGGCGAGGAACGCGAGGGCGAGAGCCTGAAACTTCATCGCGCTCTCCCTTATTCCTTGGCCGCGGCTTCGGCCGCATCGAGCGCCGCCGCCAGCCGCTTTTCTTCGCCATAATAGCGGGCGCGCTCCCAGAACCGCGGGCGGCCGATGCCGGTCGAGCGGTGGCGGCCGATGATCTTGCCGTTCGCATCCTCCCCGATCATGTCGTAGAGGAAGATGTCCTGGGTGATGATGGTGTCGCCTTCCATGCCCATCACCTCGGTGATGTGCGTGATGCGGCGGGAGCCGTCGCGCAGGCGCGCGGCCTGCACGATGACGTCGATCGAGGCGCAGATCATCTCGCGGATGGTGCGTGACGGCAGCGAGAAGCCGCCCATCGTGATCATGGATTCGCAGCGTGACAGCGCTTCGCGCGGGTTGTTGGCGTGCAAGGTGCCCATCGAGCCGTCGTGGCCGGTGTTCATGGCCTGGAGGAGATCGAACGCCTCCGGGCCGCGGACCTCGCCGACGATGATGCGTTCGGGACGCATACGCAGGCAGTTTCTCACCAGCTCGCGCATCGTCACCTGGCCTTCGCCTTCGATGTTCGGCGGCCGGGTTTCGAGGCGCACCACGTGCGGCTGCTGCAGCTGGAGCTCGGCGGCGTCCTCGCAGGTGATGACGCGCTCGTCATGATCGATGTAATTGGTCAGGCAGTTCAGCAGCGTGGTCTTGCCGGAGCCGGTACCGCCGGATATCAGCACGTTGCAGCGGACTCGGCCGATGATCTGCAGGATCTCGGCGCCTTCCGGCGAGATCGCGCCGAATTTGACCAGCTGATCGAGCGTCAGCTTGTCCTTCTTGAACTTACGAATGGTGAGCGCCGGGCCATCGATCGCCAGCGGCGGAACGATGGCGTTGACGCGGGAGCCGTCGGCGAGACGGGCGTCGCAGATCGGCGAGGATTCGTCGACGCGGCGGCCGACCTGGCTGACGATGCGCTGGCAGATGTTCAGGAGCTGCTGATTGTCGCGGAAGCGGATGCCGGTGCGCTGGATCTTGCCGTTGACTTCGATGAAGACCGTGCCGGCGCCGTTGACCATGATGTCGGCGATGTCGTCGCGCGACAGCAGCGGTTCGAGCGGGCCGTAGCCGAGGACGTCGTTGCAGATGTCGTCGAGCAGCTCCTCCTGCTCGGCGATCGACATCACGATGTTCTTGATCGCGATGATCTCGTTGACGATGTCGCGGATTTCCTCGCGCGCCGACTCGCCATCGAGCTTGGCGAGCTGCGCGAGGTCGATCGCCTCGATCAGCGCGCCGAAGATCGTCGCCTTGACCTGGTAGTAATTATCCGAGCGCCGGGCTTCCACCACGGGGGCAGGTGGCGGGGGAGCCTGCCGAGTCGGAGCTAATGGAGGCGACGGCACGGCCGGAGATGCCGCACGGGGGGCCGCCGGCGCGAGCTCGGGCGCTGGCGCTGCCGGCCTGAGGGTCCTGGTATCGCTGTCCGTTCCGCTACGCTTACCAAACACGGCTTAGAACTCCACGCAGGCTTACTTCGCCTTCAGCTTGTCGAGCAGAGGCGACAGGAAGGAGCCTTTCGGCTTCTTGGTCTCGCTGCGGCCGGTGAGCCGCTGCGCGATCTGGAGAAACATTTCGGTCGTCCGATGATTGGGCGACATCTCCGCGATCATCTGACCATTGTTCGCCGCCGCGCCGAAGATCTGCGGCTCGAACGGAATGGTGACGATCGGCGGGCTTTCGATGGCCTTGGCGAACTCGCTGGCGTTGATCTCCGGGCGCTTGGGAACGCCGACCTGGTTCAGGCAGTACAGCGGCATGCGGTCGTTGGGCCGGGCCGCCTTGAGGAGATCGTAAATGTTCTTGGTGTTGCGCAGCGAGGCAAGGTCCGGCGCCGCGACGATCAGGATGTCGTCGGCGCTGATCAGGGCCCGTTTGGTCCAGCCGGACCATTGATGCGGAACGTCCAGGACAATGCACGGCATCGAGGCCCGCAGCGTGTCGAAGACCGCGTCGAACGCCTCGGCGCCGAAATCATAGACGCGATCCAGCGTCGCCGGCGCGGCGAGCAGGCTGAGATGATCGGTGCACTTCGACAGCAACCGGTCCATGAAGGCGATGTCGATGCGATCCGGCGAGAACACCGCGTCGGCAATCCCTTGCGCCGGATCCTGATTGTAGTCGAGCCCGGCCGTGCCGAAAGCGAGGTCGAGATCGGCGACGACCGAGTCCATCGCGAGATCGCGCGCGATCGCCCAGGCGATGTTGTGGGCGATCGTCGAGGCTCCTACGCCGCCCTTGGCGCCGACGACGGCGATGATGCGCCCGACAGCCTTGGCCTCCGGCGCGGAGAACAGGTTGCAGATCGACCGCACGACATCGATCGGCGTGACCGGCGACAGCACATAGTCGCTGACGCCGCGGCGCACGAGCTCGCGATACAGCGTGACGTCGTTGACGCGGCCGATCACGACCACCCGCGTGCCGGGGTCGCAGACGGTCGCGAGGTGGTCGAGGCCTGCCAGGATATCGGAGCGCGCGTCGGTCTCCAGAATGATCACGTTCGGCGTCGGCGCCGAGCGATACGCTTCGATGGCAGCCGCCATGCCGCCCATCTGGATCTTCAGATGCGCCTTGCCGAGCCGCCGGTCCTCGCCGGCAGCCTGCACCGTGGCGGCGGTTTCCACCGTCTCGCAGAACGCCTGCACCGAGACACGCGGCGCCGGCGCGATATGATCGTCGGCCGGCGGCGGCACGACGTCAGGCTGCTCCTCTGGGGTCTGTCGGGCGTAGCTGATCATTTGCCTGTGTCGCTGAGTTTGGCCTTGTCGGCCTCTGGATACGTGATCGCGGTTGACGCTCCCTTGCGGTATTTCTCGAATAACGCGGTGCGTCGGGTCGTGTAGGACGGCGTTTCGGGGCGCGGCTGCACGAGATCGGCGGGGTTGTCGACCATCGCGGCCATGTTGCGCTGATAGGCGCAGCCGAAGTTCCAATCAGGCTTGTTGTCGAACCAGTTCTTGTTCTTGACCGAGGGCCCGAGATCGTCCGGCCAAAGGCCGCAGGGACCCGCTGTCGCCGAGAGCTTCGGATAGCTCAGCCGGATCGCGGCCATCTGGCGGGGGTCCTTCGGCTGATAGTTGCGGACGGTAACGCCGTGCGGCGGAACGCCCGCGGCGGAGAACAGAGATTGGATCTCCCGCATCGAATCGGCGGCCGCACGGGCGTTCGGCGTGCCGCTTGGTACATCGGCGACGATCGCGCCGGTGCCCTGACGCATCCAGCTTTGTGCCAGCCCCATAACCTCGGCACGCTGCTCGGCAGTCAGGCCGCCGCGGCCCTGGCCGACGAAGACCACGAGGGAGTCGGGCGCTTCCTGGACGGCAATCGGATGGCGCAGCCGGTAGTCATCGGGAATGCTGGCCGTGATGTCAGGATCGCGGCGGAAATTGCAGGCGCCAAGCAGAACGGCGGTTCCGGCGAGAGCGACCGCAAGATACAGCCGGCGGTGTCGAGCGGGGCGGGATGTCATGGTCATGGGTGCAAGTCCTTGGTCCCTGCTCAGTCCGTGATGAAGCCGTATGTGCCGCGATAGTTACGCCCCGGCTCGGTCCGGCCAGGCACGCCATAGATGCGGTTGATGCTGCCGAGGAGATCGGCCTGCGGATCCGAAGCTGCCGCGAAGCCGTCATCCGGGCGGGACAGATCCTTCTGCGAGACGGCGCGAACCACGAACGGCGTCACCAGCACCATCAGCTCGGTCTGATTGTTGACGTAGTCGCGGCTGCGGAACAGTGCGCCGAGGACGGGCAGCTGCATCAGGCCGGGCATGCCGCTGATCGCCTGCTTGGTCTGCTGCTGGATCAGGCCGGCCATCGCCATGGCGCCGCCCGAGGGAATTTCGAGCGTCGTCTCCGCCCGGCGGGTCTTGATCGACGGCACCGTCAGCGAGTTGACGGTCGTCGAGCTCACCGCCTGCGACAGCGTGATGGAGTTCTCGTTGGAGAGCTCCGATACCTCGGTCATCACCCGCATCGAGATGCGGCCCTCGGAGAGGACGATGGGCGTGAAGTTCAGCGAGATGCCGAACTTCTTGAAGCTGATCTGCGTGGTACAGACATGGGTCGTGGGATCGCAGGAGTAGCCGGCAGGAACCGGAAACTCGCCGCCGGCGATGAAGGTCGCGGACTCGCCGGAGATCGCGGTCAGGTTGGGCTCGGCCAAGGTACGGATCACGCCCGCGTTCTCCATGGCGCGCAACGTCGCCTGCACGGACGGGGTCGATCCGAACGCGGCGCTGACGGCATTGTTCGAGACCAGGTTGCTGCCATACGCCGTGAACGGGTTGGAGTTGGCGAATTTGACGACGGCCGTGCCGTAGTTGAGCTGGCCGGAGAGGTCGATGCCGAGCTGCTTGACGACCGAGCGCTGTACCTCGGCAACGGTCACCTTCAGCATCACCTGGTCGCGGCCGCGCACCGTGATCGAGTTGACGACCTTCTCGGCGCCGCCAGCGAGCCGTGCGGCGAGTTCGCCGGCCTGCTGGGCCTCGATCTGGCTGGAGGCCGAGCCGGTCAGCACGATGCCGTCGCCGAGCCCTTCGATCTGGATGTCGGCATTCGGCAAGAGCTGCTTCAGCGCGGCGCGTGCGCCGTTGAGGTCGCGCTTGACCGCGATGTCATAGGCGGCGATCTGCTGGCCCTGGGCGTCGAAGAAGACGATGTTGGTCTGGCCGACCGCCGCGCCAATGATGTAGGCGCGCTGAGAGGAGCGGACCACGGCATTGGCGATCTTCGGATCGGCGACGAGAACGTCCTTGATGTCGCGCGGCAGGTCTATGACCACGGACTTGCCGACACCGAGCGCGAGAAAGCGCGCATTGATCTGACCGTCAGCTGCGGGCGGCGCTGCGGCTGCCGGGCGGTAGTCCGCGGCGATCACCGGCGCGAGCGCCGGGTTGAGTGTCAGCGCAGCGGCGGCCGAAAGCGACAGCGCGCGGACCATCAGGGTCCGCAGTTTCCGCTGATTTTCGCTGCAAGTCATCTTGGTCGTCCTCTCGATCACTTCTGCGTCGTCATCGTGCTGGGAATGCCGAAGCGAACGACGGCAACGCTGTCTCCGCGCCTGCGATTATCGTCCGAGCGCTGCTCGGCCATGTTGACGTCGGCGATGCTGCGCAACGCCAGCGACAGCGTCCCGGTCTGCCGCGCGCGCGCCAGCGTCTCGGCCTGCTCAGGCTTGAGCTCCAGCGTCACGGTCTTGCCGACCACCGTGGTCTGGCCGTCCTTTTCCTTCGGCGCCTGGTCGATCGCGAGCACACGGATATTGGCGAGGATGATCTCCGAGCTGACGACGTCGCCGGCGTTGGGCTGATCGGGGTTGCGCTCGCGCTTGGACAGGATCACGTCGACGCGGTCGTTCGGCAGAATGAAGCCGCCGGCGCCGGTCTCCGGCGAGATCTCGGTCGAGACGGCGCGCATGCCGGCCGGCAGGATCGCAGCCATGAAGCCGGAACCGTCGGATTTCACCAGCTTCTGCTCGCGGATCGGCTCGCCGGCAATGAAGGGCGCCCGGGCAATCGTGCCGGTCACCTCGTTCTGGCCTTCCGGCCGCTCGTTGCGGCGGATGAAGCTCGAGCTCGCGGTCGAGGCCGGCCAGCTCTGCCACTGCAGGAGTTCGGGCTTGATCGACTGGCCGAGACCGATGTCAGCTTTGGCGACGAGGACATCGACGGTCGGGACCTGCGGCGCGGGTGCGGCGACCTGGGCCTGACGATCGTCGGACCCGCTCGCCAGATATGCGGCCACGCCGCCAGCGCCTACAGCGATGGTCAGAACCACAATGCGTGCGGTATTCATACGCTTCACTTTCCACATTACGCCGCGACGCTTGCGCCGCCGTGATGGGAGTTGAGCAGTTATTCGTCAAAGCATGGTTAATGAGGCGTATCTAAATCACCCTAACACCGCGTTGATACGGTGCTGTCAGATGAGTGCGAGGCGCACCGCGTCGATCGCCTTCACCCATTCGGTCTCCGGATAGACCATCAACGCGCCCAGAGCGAGCGCGATGCCATAAGGGACGCCGCTGTCCTTGGCGTGAAGGCGCGCCAGCCAGGGTTGTCCCGCCAACCCGTACGGCAGCGGCCATTGGCGGAACTGCATGAGAGCGAGGGTGAGCACGCCGCCGAAGATCGAGGCGTAGAGCAGGTAGTTCATCAGGTGGGCGAAGCCGAACCAAAGCGCGGCGGCCGACGCCACCTTGGCATCGCCGCCGCCGATCCAGCCGAATGCGAAGCACGTGAAAGCGATGACCAGGAGACTCGCACCTGCTCCGCAATGCATCAGCATGTCCGCCATGCTCATTCCGCTCAGCGGTGCCATCACCAGGAATCCCGCGACCAGCGCCAGCGAGACACGATTTGAAATCGTCATCGTGAGCAGGTCGCTCGCCGCAGCGAAGGCCATCAGGGCCGGAAAGATCAGCAGGCGTGCGAGATCGAGGGTCATGGGCTCTCAACGGCATCGAGACGGCGCTGCATGCACCGGCGGGCAGAAATCTAATGGTAAGAGTTTTAAGGATCGGGAAACAGATAAGGGGTTCGCCGATCGGGTCCGGCTTTCACCAGACGCTGGCGATGCGGGCTGCGAGCGCGACGATGGACAGCGCGAGCGCGCCGCAGACCAGGCGCAATGCTGCATCGAGCTGTCGCTGCGGGCGCCGGGCCGAGACGGCGGAGACAAGGTGGTTACGCATGACGGAACACCGCGGAGCTGACGTTGAAACAATAAAGGCCCCGGAAGTTCCGGGGCCTTTTTTGCTCGGTCGTGACGACCGCTTACTTCAGCGACGAGTTGATCGAGCCGAACTTGGAGCTCAGGCTGGAGCCGAGACCGTTGACGGCCGCGATGATCGCGAGCGAGATGCCGGCGGCGATCAGGCCGTACTCGATGGCGGTCGCGCCGGATTCATCCTTCACGAAGCGAGCAAGCAGATTCTTCATAGGGTAACTCCATGTACACGTGGCTGGTCGAACATAATCTGGTCGTTGCGGCGTTCTCAGCACCGTGACCATATGGGCACCCTAGGGGGCAGGAATTTCGGCGTAGTTAATTCAACCGATGAAACATCGCTTCTCGCGGCGGTTCTTGCGCAGAGTAAATTTGGAATGAACCGCTCCATAAAAACTGGAAACAATTGCCCGGCGGCTGCCGCCATACCTTGAAGTCTGGCGCTCGTGGTGTCCCTACGTCTCTTAATAACGTCATCTGATACGAGGCCGCAGCGCTCGATGAGATCGGGGACGGGTGTGCGAAATCAGCCTCGTGCGAGCTCGTCAGCGGCAGTCATATGGGAAAGACGCGCGCTTGCCGGCCCGGCGCCGGGGTTCACGGCTCCTTAAGCACCAGGGAGTACCCCTCGTTGAGGTTCAAGAAGCGAGGCATGTTATGTCCGGTCTGCCATGGGAAGTCGCGCTGATGCTCGGCCAGACCATCGAGAAGATTCTGCCGATCACCCTGGTTCTCGCGGTCGTCTTCTCGGTGCTCAGCCATTTCTGGGCCTGCAATCCCGGCAAGCCGTGGTGGCAGAAGCGCGAGCTCGTCACCGATATGGTGTATTGGTTTTTCGTGCCGGTGTTCGCCCGCGTGCTGCGCATCGGGCTGCTGGTGCTCGGGGCCAGCGTCATCTTCAAGATCCACGAGGCCGATGACCTGATCGCTTTCTACGAGAACGGTCATGGGCCGCTGGCGCAGCTGCCGGAGTGGGTGCAGGGGCTGCTGTTCATCGTGCTGGCTGATTTCATGCTGTACTGGACCCACCGGTTGTTCCACGGCGGCGACTTCTGGAAATACCACGCCGTTCACCACTCCTCGGAGGAGCTCGACTGGATCTCGGCGGCGCGCTTTCACCCGATCAACCTGATCCTCGGAACGATCGCCGTCGACGTGATCCTGCTGATGGCCGGCATCTCGCCGAACGTCATGATCTGGGTCGGACCGTTCACGACGTTCCATTCCGCCTTCGTGCACGCCAATCTCAACTGGACGCTTGGACCGTTCAAATACGTTCTGGCCACGCCGGTATTCCACCGCTGGCACCACACCGCGATGGAAGAGGGCGGCAACACCAATTTCGCCGGCACCTTCCCGCTCTGGGACATCCTGTTCGGCACGTTCCGCATGCCGGCAGGGCAGCTCCCGACGAGCTACGGCAAGGATGAGGCGACGATGCCGGGCGAGTTCGCAGGGCAGCTGGTCTTTCCGTTCCGCCGCTGAGTGCGCCGTCGGTTTCGAGGAATCGGCGCGCACGTTGGGAGATCGTTCACCAATTGAGCGCAGATTGGCCGGGTCGGGCGCCGTCACCGCTGCGTATCGCTTGAGACGGCTCGAAGATGTCCCGGGGTTGAGTATGTCGTTCAGTGTGTCGTGCCGTTCTTATGTAACCTTCGCGCTGCGGGCCGCGGTCGCTGCCATGCTGCTGTGTCCGGCCGCGGCATCTGCGGATCCCGATCCGGCCATTGCGGTCAACGTCGACCAGGCCAAGCTGGTCAAGCTGCCCGATCGTGTCGCCACCCTCGTGGTCGGCAATCCGATGATTGCCGATGTGACTTTGCAGAGCGGCGGCATCATCGTCGTGACCGGCAAGAGCTACGGCGCCACCAATTTCATCGCGATGGACCGCGGCGGTCAGGTGCTGATCGATCGCCAGATCCAGGTCGCCGGACCGACCGACCGGCTAGTCACCGTGTATCGCGGCGTCGATCGAGAGACCTACAGCTGCATGCCGATTTGCCAGCGCCGCGTCACCCTCGGTGACGGAGACAGCTACTTCAAGTCGGTGCTCGACCAGGCCGGGACGATGTCGAGCCAGGCCGCCGGAAATGCGGCGTCTGCCCCGAAGACCAACTGACGCTCGGGACAGTCTCTCCCAGACCAGCTGTCAGGGGGGATCTCCCCTGACGACGGTGCCAGCGCTCCGATCCCCCGGTCTGCTGCTGATGTGCCTATCGATCCACCAATGTCAGCAGACGTGAACCCGCCACTCATGTGGCGGCGCGATTTGCGTGCCTGTCCTCGCGACCATGGTTGACGGCGGGTTGAAGCGGCCTGCCATCTTGTTCGGATTGTAGGAAACCCTTTTCCAAGGAGTTTCCGCTATTTCTTTCACCCAAGTTGATGTCGCTTTCCAATTCCGGGTCCAACAATGCAAGCCTCTGTCCCCGCGACCGCTTCGATCCGCAGGCTGCTGCGACGCTTCCGACGCAATCGACGCGCGTCGGCCGCGCTGGAGTTCGCGCTGGTTGCGCCGATCTTCTTTGCGCTCTTGTTCGCGATCCTCGAAACCGCGCTGATGTTCTTTGCCGGTCAGGTGCTCGAGACGATCACCCAGGACTCGGCACGCATGATCCTGACAGGGCAGGCGCAACAGGGCTCGTACTCGCAGTCGCAGTTCGCGAGCTATGTCTGCAATCAGATTCCGGCGGCGTTGTTCGACTGCAACAAGATCTACATCGACGTGAAGAGCTATTCGTCGTTCTCCAACGTGACGATCGCCAGCCAGATCGACGCCAGCGGCAACTTCATCAACAACATGAGCTACAGCCCGGGGGCGGCGGGAGACATTGTCGTCGTCAGAGTGTTCTATCAGTGGCCGATCTTCGTGACCGGACTCGGCTACAACATCGCAAACCTGTCGGGCAGCAAGCGGCTGCTGGTGGGAACGGCTGCATTCAAGAACGAGCCGTACTCATAAGAGCGCCGGGAGCCAGCTCATGTGTTTCGTAGAAAGACCGAGGCCCAAGATGCAATTCCGTCTGCTGCGTCGCTTCCGCGCCGATCATAGCGGCGTCGCCGCCACCGAGTTCGCCTTCATCGTGCCGCTGATGCTCGTGATGTTCTTCGGCACGGTGGAGTTCTGCTCGGCGATCGCGGTCGACCGCAAGGTGACCTTGATGGCACGAACGCTGTCGGATCTGACGTCGCAGTCCACATCGGTCGGCGACAGCGACATGTCGAACTTCTTCGCTGCCTCGACCGGCATCATGTATCCGTATTCGACCTCGCCCGTGAATGCGACGATCTCGGAGATCGTGGTGGATTCGACCGGGAAGCAAGCGACGGTCGTGTGGAGCAAGGGGTCAGTGCCGCGGACCACGGGGACCACCGTCGGCATTCCGGCCGATCTTCTGGTCGCCAACACCTATCTGATCTTCAGCGAGGTGAGCTACCAGTACGTTCCGACCATCGGATATGTCATGGCGAAGACCGGTATCAACCTCAGCGACGTCGCCTATACCCGACCGCGGCAGTCGACCTGCGTCTTCTATAGCCCAAAGACAAGCTGCACGTGATCTGGACGCCAGACTGGGAGCGAGGCGCGGTACGTCCGTCGTCTGGATCGTCCCTCAGAAAACGAAAAAGGCCGCTGCAAGCGGCCTTTTTTGTTTCGACGTTCTCTGGATCCGCGTCGCGTAACGAAGTCCGAGCAGAGCTGAAGGCAACCGGTGGTCGCCTTCAGCGCGCGCGGCTTAGTTGGCTGCGCGGAGATTGTCGGCCGACGACTTGCCCGAACGGCGGTCAGCCACGATCTCGTAGGAGATCTTCTGGCCTTCGCGCAGCGTGCCGAGACCGGCGCGCTCGACGGCGCTGATGTGCACGAACACGTCGTTGCCGCCGTCATCCGGCTGAATGAAGCCATAGCCCTTGGTTGCGTTAAACCACTTCACGGTTCCCATGCTCACGGGGGTAGTTCCCTTCTCAGATATCAAATGTCGTAACCCAGGGGTCTGGGCTGGTTAGATCGAATTTTTGGAAGGGTCGTCAGCGTCTGAACCGGCTGTACCGGTAATAGCTAATCTCGTCCGGCCGAAAATCGATTGCGGGATATATTATTGGAAATGGCCGCGCAAAACAATCCTGAGGTGCGGGAGGGCGCACGATTTTTTGACGCGCCGGCGGGCAGCCGGCGCGTTGGATGTGTCTCTGATTGCGCGAAGATTTATCCAGCGGGATGCAGGGCGGAACGGTCTTCCGCCCCAGGCCTCAGCGCCGGCGGAACTGGCCGCCACGCTGCGCCGCGCCGCGCGGAGGGCCGCCCGGCGTGCTCGGCCGCTCGTCCTTGTGGCGGAAGATCAGCCGGCCCTTTTCCAGATCGTAGGGCGACATTTCGACGGTCACGCGGTCACCCGCGAGCGTTTTGATGCGATTCTTTTTCATCTTGCCGGCGGTGTAGGCGACGATCTCGTGCCCCGCGTCAAGTTGAACCCGGTATCGCGCGTCGGGAAGGATCTCGGTGACCAGCCCTTCGAACTGGATCAGCTCTTCCTTAGCCATGTCTTTCTCCAGATCGATAGACGTCTAGTTTGGCCGTTGGTTGCGGTTATGAGCGTGGTTTTTGGGTCTGCCCTCGCGATGCAGGAATGCAACGCCTTGAATCGACCCGGCCTTGCCGCCGCCTTGCGGCGGACGCTGGGGCTCCTGACGATTGCCTGGCAGAGGCGGCATCTTAGCATTGGAACGACGACGGCGGCGAGGCCCTTTTGCTGCGTTCCCGCCCTCGTTGCTCCGCGCATTCTGCATGCCAGGACGGCCGCCGCCGTGGCCGTTTTGGCGCTGGTGCTGGCCGGCCGGAGCGGCGTCGCGCTGGCCGGGGGTGCGACGATCTTCGCGCGGCAGCGTGGTCTTGGTCAGCCGCTCGATGTCGCGCAGATACGACATCTCGTCGGCGCCCGCGACCAGCGAGATGGCCACGCCATCGGCCCCGGCGCGCGCGGTGCGGCCGATGCGGTGGACGTAGGTTTCGGGCACGTTCGGCAGGTCGAAGTTGACCACATGGCTGACGCCGTCGACGTCGATGCCGCGCGCGGCGATGTCGGTCGCCACCAGGGTGCGGATCTCGCCGGTGCGGAATGCCGCCAGGGTGCGCTCGCGATGGTTCTGCGACTTGTTGCCATGAATGGCCTGGGCCGGGATGCCGGCCTTCTCCAGGCCCTTCACGACCTTGTCGGCGCCGTGCTTGGTGCGGGTGAACACCAGGGCGCGGTTGACCGGCTCGTTCTTGAGGAGCTGGGCCAGCAGGCTCGGCTTGGCGGAGTGATCGACCTGGATCACGCGCTGAGCGATGCGCTCGACGGTGGAGGAGACGGGGGTCACAGCGACGCGGGCCGGATCGCGCAGCATCGAGTCGGCGAGCTCGGCGATGTCCTTCGGCATGGTGGCCGAGAAGAACAGCGTCTGCCGCTTGATCGGCAGCTTGGCGACGATCTTCCGGATGTCGTTGATGAAGCCCATATCGAGCATGCGGTCGGCTTCATCGAGCACCAGGAATTCGACGTGCGACAGTTTCAGAGCGTTGCCCTGAACCAGGTCGAGCAGGCGGCCCGGGGTCGCGACCAGCACATCGACGCCCGGCATCACCGCGCGGACCTGCCGGCCCATGGGGACGCCGCCTATCGCGAGCGTCGAGCTCAGGCGGATGTGGCGGCCATAGGTGTTGAAGCTGTCCAGGATCTGGCCGGAGAGCTCGCGGGTCGGGCTCAGCACAAGCACGCGTGCGGTCTTCGGCTGCGGCTTGATGCGGTTCTCGAGCAGGCGATGCAGGATCGGCAGCGCGAACGAGGCGGTCTTGCCGGTTCCGGTCTGCGCGATGCCGATCACGTCACGGCCCTGGAGCGCGAGCGGAATGGTCTGGGCCTGAATCGGGGTCGGCGTGGTGTAATTTTCTTCCTTCAGCGCGCGCGTCAGCGCGTCCGCGAGGTTGAAGTCCTGAAAAGAGGTCAAAAGATTGGGCTTTCCATAAGAGGATAAGGCCCGTGTCGGCAGGCAGCCGGACGCGGGTGGGTGGTTGAAGAGACACCCGCGTGTTTGGAGCGTCGAGATTGGATAGGGGAGGATGCAAAGCCAGAAGCTCAGGTCGAGCTAAAGAACACGCGGCTTGCAGAGATCCGGCCGATTCGCCTCGATCTATCAGCTATATGGAACAGGTGGACGGCACTTTCAAGGCCGTTGCGCAACGGGTTGGCGCTGCAGGCGGTAACCTGCTGCTTTAAATTTAGCCATTCGAAACATGATGCATAAATTATCACCTACATGCCGGATGAATAATCAGATGGCTTGCCCAAATTGACGGCAGTCGGATGCGACCTTCCGTCGCGATTTTGTCAAGTTCCACATTCGGGTCAAAGGCTTACCAGATGTGAACGGTATGGCACGCTTCTTGCGAATCTTCCGCCGCAGACCGCCGGCCGCCTTGGCTGCGAAGCACGTCTGCGTCAGGGAGATATTATCGCATGCTTACTCGACTCACTCAGGAATTAACGGCGCCGTTCAGCCGCCGTCGCTGGCTGGCTGCAGCTGCCGGCCTGGCACTTGGCGCAGCCGGCTTTGGCCCGGCGATGGCCGCTGACGACACCATCAAGGTCGGCGTCCTGCATTCTCTGTCCGGCACCATGGCCATCAGCGAAACCACGCTGAAGGACACGATCCTGTTCCTGATCGACGAACAGAACAAGAAGGGCGGCGTGCTCGGCAAGAAGCTCGAGGCCGTCGTCGTCGACCCCGCCTCGAACTGGCCGCTGTTCGCCGAAAAGGCGCGTGAGCTGATCACCAAGGACAAGGTCTCGGTCGTGTTCGGCTGCTGGACCTCGGTGTCGCGCAAGTCGGTGCTGCCGGTGTTCAAGGAGCTCAACAGCATCCTGTTCTACCCGGTCCAGTACGAGGGCGAAGAGAGCGAGCGCAACGTGTTCTACACCGGCGCGGCGCCGAACCAGCAGGCGATCCCGGCGGTCGACTACCTGATGAAGGAAGAGAAGGTGAAGCGCTGGGTGCTGGCCGGCACCGACTACGTCTATCCGCGGACCACCAACAAGATCCTGGAAGCCTACCTGAAGTCGAAGGGCGTGGCTCAGGAAGACATCATGATCAACTACACGCCGTTCGGTCACTCCGACTGGCAGACGATCGTCGCCGACATCAAGAAGTTCGGCTCGGCCGGCAAGAAGACTGCCGTGGTCTCGACCATCAACGGCGACGCCAACGTTCCGTTCTACAAGGAGCTCGGCAACCAGGGCATCAAGGCCAAGGACATCCCGGTGGTCGCGTTCTCGGTGGGTGAGGAAGAGCTCGCCGGCATCGACACCAAGCCGCTGGTCGGCCATCTCGCCGCCTGGAACTACTTCGAGTCGATCAAGACCCCGGCCAACGAGAAGTTCATCAAGGAGTGGCAGGCCTACACCAAGAATCCGAAGCGCGTGACCAACGACCCGATGGAAGCCCACGTGATCGGCTTCAACATGTGGGTGAAGGCGGTCGAGAAGGTGAAGTCGACCGATCCGGATAAGGTCATCGACGCTCTCCCGGGCACCGAGGCGCCGAACCTGACCGGCGGCGTGTCGAAGATGCTGCCGAACCACCACATCACCAAGCCGGTGTTCATCGGCGAGATCAAGGGCGATGGCCAGTTCAGCGTCGTCTACAAGACCAAGGATCTCGTGCCGGGCGACGCCTGGTCGAAGGAGCTCGAGGGCTCCAAGGACCTGATCGGCGACTGGGTCGGCAAGAAGTGCGGCAACTACAACGTCAAGACCAACAAGTGCCTGGGCTCGGGCACCTGATCTGAGCTTGACGACGTCGTGACGACCGGAGAAGGCGGCGACCTCCGCCGCCTTCTCTCTTCCTCCTGCCGGGGTGGTCCAGTGCCTGCCATTGTTCTCGCGCTTGTGCGCGGTCTTCTTCTGTCCATTGCCTTGATCGTCGCGACCGCTCCGGCGTTTGCCGCCAGCTTCGAAGAGTCGGTCGCCAAATTCGCAAATGACGATTTCTCCGACACCGACGATGCGGTGGGCGAGATCGCCGTGTCCGGCAATCCGCTGGCCTATCCGATCATCAGCGCGCTGCAGGACGAGCGGCTGATGTTCGATGCCGAGACCAAGAAGGTCTATGTCAAGCAGACCGACGGCAAGATCATCGATGCCGCGACCGGCGCGGCCGTCGACAAGCTGCCCGACAATGCCGCGGCGGTGAGCCTCAACAACCGCCTGCGCCGCACCGTGGACGCCGCGCTCGGCGGCCTGACGCTGCTGTCGCCGGACACCAATACGCGCCTGACCGCTGCGAAATCGGTGTTCAAGTCGCATGACGAGGCGACGCTGTCGACCGTAGAGTCGGCGCTCGCCAAGGAGACCAACCGCACGGTCAAGCAGGCGCTGGCCGAGGCGCGTGCCGCGATCCTGCTGTTCAAGTCCGACGCCAGCGAGGTCGACAAGCTCGACGCCGTCGCCACCATCAGGTCGCGCGGCGACCAGGAGGCGCTGGCGCTGCTGACCGAGATCAGCGGCGGCGACCAGCCCGCCAACGTCGCCAGGGCGGCGGCGAGCGCGATCTCATCGATCCAGGGCTCGCTTGCTATCTGGTCCGGCGTGCAGAACGCCTGGTACGGCCTGTCGCTCGGCTCGGTGCTGCTGCTGGCCGCCATCGGCCTCGCCATCACCTTCGGTGTGATGGGCGTCATCAACATGGCCCATGGCGAGATGGTGATGCTCGGCGCCTACACCACCTTCGTCGTGCAGGAGGTCATCCGCACGCGCTATCCCGCGCTGTTCGACTACTCGCTTCTGATCGCCGCACCGCTCGCCTTCCTGGTGGCCGGCGCGATCGGCGTGCTGATCGAGCGCACCATCATCCGCTTCCTCTATGGCCGTCCGTTGGAGACGCTGCTCGCCACCTGGGGCCTGTCGCTGATCCTGCAGCAGGCGGTCCGCTCCGCGTTCGGTCCGACCAACCGTGAGGTCGGCAATCCCTCCTGGATGAGCGGCGCGTTCGAGCTGGGGCAGATTACCATCACCTACAATCGGCTCTGGATCCTCTGCTTTACCATGGCCGTGTTCGCGATCCTGCTGGCGATGCTGCGCTACACGGCGCTCGGCCTTGAGATGCGCGCAGTGACGCAGAACCGGCGCATGGCGGCCTCGATGGGCATCGCGACGTCGCGGGTCGATGCGCTGACCTTCGGCCTCGGCTCCGGCATCGCCGGGATTGCCGGGGTGGCGCTGTCGCAGATCGACAATGTCAGCCCGAACCTCGGTCAGAGCTACATCATCGACTCCTTCATGGTCGTGGTGTTCGGCGGCGTCGGCAATCTCTGGGGTACGCTGGTCGGCGCCTTCACGCTCGGCATCGCCAACAAGTTCCTGGAGCCGGTCGCCGGCGCGGTGCTCGGCAAGATCGCGATCCTGGTGCTGATCATCCTTTTCATTCAGAAGCGCCCGCGCGGGCTGTTCGCGCTCAAGGGCCGGGCGGTGGAAGCATGATGCCGCATCTGCTGACCCGCTCGCTCGACCGCGGCGCGTCGATCTTTCTCCTGATCGTCGCCGCCTGCGGCATCCTGATCCCGCTGTCCAACCTGCTGCTGCCGGCGGGTTCGGCGCTGCAGGTGCCGACCTATCTGGTCGCGCTGTGGGGCAAATATGTCTGCTACGCCATCCTGGCGCTCTCGATCGATCTGATCTGGGGCTATTGCGGCATTCTCTCGCTCGGTCATGGCGCCTTTTTCGCGCTCGGCGGCTACGCCATGGGCATGTATCTGATGCGCCAGATCGGCACCCGCGGCGTCTACGGCAACCCGATCCTGCCGGACTTCATGGTGTTCCTGAACTACTCCAAGCTGCCCTGGTACTGGCACGGCTTCGACATGTTCTGGTTCGCCGCGCTGATGGTGCTGTTGGTGCCCGGCCTGCTCGCCTTCTGCTTCGGCTGGCTCGCCTTCCGCTCCCGCGTCACCGGCGTCTATCTCTCGATCATCACCCAGGCGATGACCTACGCGCTGCTGCTCGCGTTCTTCCGCAACGATTTCGGCTTCGGCGGCAACAACGGCCTGACCGACTTCAAGGACATCCTCGGCTTCAACGTCCAGGCGGACGGCACCCGCGCGGCCCTGTTCGCGCTCAGCTGCCTCGCGTTGATCCTCGCCTTCCTGATCTGCCGTGCAGTGGTGTCGTCGAAGCTCGGCAAGGTGCTGATCGCGATCCGCGACGCCGAATCGCGCACGCGCTTCCTCGGCTACCGGGTGGAGTCCTACAAGCTGTTCGTCTTCACGCTGTCGGCCTGCATGGCCGGCGTCGCCGGCGCGCTCTATGTGCCGCAGGTCGGCATCATCAACCCATCCGAGTTTGCGCCGGGCAATTCGATCGAGGCGGTGATCTGGGTTGCGGTCGGAGGCCGCGGCACGCTGGTCGGGGCGGCGCTCGGTGCCGTCGTGGTCAACTACGCCAAGACGTTCTTCACCTCGGGCGTGCTGGCGCCTTACTGGCTGTTCATGCTCGGCGCGCTGTTCGTCATGGTCACCTTGCTGCTGCCGAAGGGCATTCTCGGCACGTTCAATGCGTGGTGGGACCAGCTCGGCACCAAGACGCCGAACGCCGACAGCGCCGCCCGCGAGGACGGCGTCACCGAACCCAAGATGGCGGAGTGAGCCCGTGAACGTGATGGACACCCGCGCGACCTCGTCGCTGCTCTATCTCGATGGCGTGCACGTCTCCTTCGACGGTTTCCATGCCATCAACAATCTCTCGCTGACGCTCGAGCCCGGCGAGATGCGCGCCATTATCGGCCCGAACGGCGCCGGCAAGACCACGATGATGGACATCATCACCGGCAAGACCAAGCCCGACGAGGGCACGGTCCTGTTCGACGGCAAGACGGATCTCACCCGGCTGGACGAGACCCGCATCGCCGAGCTCGGCATCGGCCGCAAGTTCCAGAAGCCGACGGTGTTCGAGAGCCAGTCGGTCGAGGACAATCTGCTGCTCGCGCTCAACGTCGATCACAGCGTCAAGGGCACGCTGTTCTGGCGCGGCTCGAAGGGCGAGGCGGAGCAGATCGACAAGGTGCTCGAGACCGTGCGGCTGAAGGATGTCCGGCGCAAGCTCGCCGGCAGCCTGTCGCATGGCCAGAAGCAGTGGCTGGAGATCGGCATGCTGCTGGCCCAGGATCCGAAGCTCTTGCTGGTCGACGAGCCGGTCGCGGGCATGACCGATGTCGAGACGCACCAGACCGCCGAACTGCTCAAGGAGATCAATCGGGATCATACCGTCATGGTCGTCGAGCACGACATGACGTTCGTGCGCGAGCTCGGCGTCAAGGTCACCTGCCTGCACGAAGGCACGGTGCTGGCCGAGGGCACCATCGACCAGGTGTCGTCGAACGATCGTGTGATCGAAGTGTATCTGGGGCGCTAATTCGATGTTGGACGTCAAGGACATCAACCTCTATTACGGCGCCGCCCAGGCGCTGCGCGGCGTCTCGATCGCGGCGGAGCCTGGCAAGGTCACCTGCGTGCTCGGCCGCAATGGCGTCGGCAAGACCTCGCTGCTGCGGGCCCTGGTCGGGCAGTATCCGCTGGCGTCGGGCAGCATCACCTTCGACGGCGCCGATATCACGCATCTCAAGCCTTACGAGCGGGCGCGCAAGGGCATCGGCTTCGTGCCGCAGGGGCGCGAGATCTTCCCGCTGTTGACGGTCGAGGAGAATCTCAAGACCGGCTTCGGCCCTCTCAAGCGCGCCGATCGCAGCATCCCCGACGACGTGTTCTCGCTGTTCCCGGTGCTGCAGTCGATGCTCGGCCGCCGCGGCGGCGACCTCTCCGGCGGCCAGCAGCAGCAGCTCGCGATCGGCCGGGCCATGGTGATGCGGCCGAAGTTGCTGCTGCTGGACGAGCCGACGGAGGGCATCCAGCCGTCGATCATCAAGGACATCGGCCGGGCCATTTCGTATCTGCGCAATCTCGGCAGCATCGCCATCGTCCTGGTCGAGCAGTATCTCGACTTTGCCTGCGAACTCGGCGACAACTTCGCGGTGATGGATCGCGGCGCGGTGAAGTTCACCTGCACGCGCGCCAATCTCGACCAGGCCGAGATCAGCCGCCAGATGGCGCTGTGATCGTCATTGAGTTCTAAGGGCGCGGTCTCGCCGCGTCCGGTCCCAGGGGAGGGGATCGATGCGGGCCGATCCCGCCAGCGCCGCCGCCGATATTTTCGAGGCCAATCGCGCCCGCGGCGCGGTGCGCTTCGACCTGCGGCTGCAGGACGGCGTGACTCGGCGCCATCATCTGCACGAGTCGGGCTCGCTGCGCGTGCGCTTTCCCTCGCCGGAGGATGACGGTCTCTCGGCGATGTTCGTCAACACGGCCGGCGGCATTGCGGGCGGTGACCGTTTCGCCATTGAGGTTGCAGCCGGCGAAGGCAGCCGCGTGACGTTATCCAGCGCTGCCGCCGAGAAGGTCTACCGCGCGCCGGGCACGCCGGCCGAGCTGGCCATTGCGCTGAGGGCCGCCGACAGCGCGCACATCTCCTGGCTGCCCCAGGAGACCATTCTGTTCGATCGCGCCCGCATTCACCGCCGCATGGACATCGATCTTGCTGAAACTGCCTCGCTGCTGCTGTGCGAGATCGTCGTGTTCGGCCGCACCGCGATGGGCGAGCGCATGCGTGAGGGCGAGTTCGTCGACCGCTGGCGGCTGCGGCGTGGCGGCAAGCTCGTATTCGCCGAGACCGTGCGGCTCGACGGCGACATCGGTGACAAGCTGGCACAGCCGGCGATCGCCAATGGCGCGACCGCGATCGGCACCGCGCTGATCGTGCCCGGCGACGGCGCGCTGGTCGAGCGCATCCGAGAGAGCCTGCCGGCCTCCCGTGGGGAGGCCGGGCTGTCCGCCTGGAATGGATTTGCAATGGCGCGTTTCTGTGCCCAAGATGCCGCGAGCCTGCGCGCCGACATGATGGCCGTGCTCGGCTGCGCCTCCGCCGTGCCGCTGCCGCGGCTGTGGCTCAATTAGACGTTTACCAACTGACGATTATCCAGAAGCGATCACCAGAGAAGCCGCATGAACCTGTCTCCCCGCGAAAAGGACAAGCTCCTGATCTCGATGGCCGCCATCGTGGCCCGCCGCAGGCTCGAGCGCGGCGTGAAGCTTAACCATCCCGAGGCGGTCGCCATCATCTCCGACTTCATCCTGGAAGGCGCGCGGGATGGCCGCACCGTGGCCGAACTGATGCAGTCAGGCGCCCAGGTTCTGACCCGCGATCAGGTGATGCCCGGCATCCCCGAGATGATCCACGACATCCAGGTCGAGGCGACGTTCCCGGACGGCACCAAGCTCGTCACGGTGCACGAGCCGATCCGGTGAGGCGAGCCCAACTCTTTCGATCGTCATGCCCGGGCTTGACCCGGGCATCCACGCTCTTCGATCTCAATGGAAAGACGTGGGTGGCCGGGTCAAGCCCGGCCATGACGCAGTGGAAACCTGCGAGGTAACAGATGATCCCCGGCGAACTCTTCATCCAGGACGGCGAGATCGAGCTCAATGCCGGCCGCAAGACGGTGACCATTTCGGTCGCCAACACCGGCGACCGGCCGATCCAGGTCGGCTCGCACTACCATTTCTTCGAGACGAACCCGGCGCTGAAGTTCGATCGCAAGAAGGCCAGGGGCATGCGGCTCGACATCGCCGCCGGCACCGCGGTGCGCTTCGAGCCGGGCCAGACCCGCGACGTGCAGCTGGTGGCGCTCGCCGGCAAGCGCATGGTCTATGGCTTCCGCGGCGACGTCATGGGCAAGCTGTAGACCGATGTTGACCGGGTTGCGCCTCGTCTCCGAAGCGGCCGAGCTGGCGGCACGCCGCCACGCCGGCCAGCAGCGCAAGGGCCGCGACGAGGAGCCCTATGTCAATCATCTCGCCGAGGTGGCAAACATCCTTGCCGCCACGACTGACGGTGCCGACGCCGAGCTGGTCGCGGCCGGCTGGCTTCACGACACGATCGAGGATACCGACACCACGCGGGATGAGCTCGCGCAGCGCTTCGGGGCGCGCGTGGCCGGCCTCGTGGAGGAGGTGACCGACGACATGACGTTGCCGAAGAGCGAACGGCGCGCCGTCCAGGTCATTGCCGCGCCGGCCAAATCCGACGGCGCCAAGCAGATCAAGATCGCCGACAAGATCAGCAACATCCGTGCGCGTGTCTTTTTCGAGCCGGATCTCGAGCAGCAGCTCGAACTGATGGAGTATGTCGGCTGGGCCGAGCAGGTCGTCGCCGGCTGCCGCGGCGTCAACGCGCGGCTGGATGCGCTGTTCGACGAGACCGTTTCGAATGCGAGAGGGACGCTGTGAGCGGCTTGGCGCGTATGTCCTCGGCGGCCGTCTACAGCCTGTGCGCGGCATTGGCAATTGCAGGGCTTACTGCTGCCTCGGCAGCGGACGACCGGCGCTGGCGCGTATTTGAGCATGACGAGGGGGCGCTGCTGTCGCCCAGTCGGAGCGACGAGGCGACGGACGATGTCGGCTCGCCATCATTCCGCTGCAAGGCTAAGTCCGGGACCATGACTGCCACAGGCGAGGCCAGCCAGGAGCTACGTAACGCGGTTGCGGATCTTCTGCGCTCGAACGGATATCCGCACGTCGAGATGGCGCCGGCGAGTCGTTACGGGCAAACCCTCCTGAACGTTTCCTATAGCGAGGCCGGATCGGTCTGGGAGTACAGCTTCGAGTTGGAGGCGGATGCGCCTTCTTTCGAGGCTTTCAAGCGCACCGGACGCCTGACATTCAAGGTCGGCAAGACCACCATCCGCGAAGAGCTCAAGCCTGGTCTCGAGAACGTCGCCAAGTTTCAATCGATTTGCGCACGCCCGAAATGAGCGGTGCGCTATAAAAATTGAGAGCTAGAGGCTGGAGCACGAAATGTCCGTCAAGATCAAGCGTTCCGTCTACGCCGACATGTTCGGCCCGACCACCGGCGACAAGGTGCGGCTCGCCGACACTGATCTCATCATCGAGGTCGAGAAGGACTTCACCGTCTATGGCGAGGAGGTGAAGTTCGGCGGTGGCAAGGTGATCCGCGACGGCATGGGCCAGTCGCAGGCGACCAACAAGCAGGGCGCGGCCGACACGGTCATCACCAACGCCCTGATTGTCGATCACTGGGGTGTCGTGAAGGCCGACGTCGCGATCAAGGACGGCATGATCAGTGCAATCGGCAAGGCCGGCAATCCCGACATCCAGCCGGGCGTGACCATCGTGATCGGCCCGGGCACCGACGTGATTGCGGGCGAGGGCAAGATCCTCACCGCCGGCGGCTTCGACAGCCACATTCACTTCATCTGTCCGCAGCAGATCGAGCACGCGCTGATGAGTGGCGTCACTTCGCTGCTGGGCGGCGGCACCGGCCCGTCGCACGGCACCTTCGCCACCACCTGCACGCCGGGTCCGTGGCACATCGGCCGGATGATGCAATCGTTCGATGCCTTCCCGGTCAATCTCGGCATCTCTGGTAAGGGTAACGCATCGCGTCCCGCGGCACTGGTCGAGATGGTGAAGGCCGGCGCCTGCGCGCTGAAGCTGCATGAGGATTGGGGCACGACACCAGCCGCGATCGACAATTGTCTGTCGGTCGCCGACGATCACGACATCCAGGTCATGCTGCACTCGGATACGCTGAACGAGTCCGGCTTCGTCGAGGACACGATCAAGGCCTTCAAGGGCCGCACCATCCATGCGTTCCATACCGAAGGCGCTGGCGGCGGCCACGCCCCTGACATCATCAAAGTGGCGGGCCTGAAGAACGTGCTGCCGTCGTCGACCAACCCAACGCGGCCGTTCACGCGCAACACCATCGACGAGCATCTCGACATGCTGATGGTGTGCCATCATCTGGACCCGTCCATCGCCGAGGACCTCGCCTTTGCCGAGAGCCGCATCCGCAAGGAGACGATCGCGGCCGAGGACATCCTGCACGATCTCGGCGCGCTGTCGATGATGTCGTCAGACTCGCAGGCGATGGGCCGGCTCGGCGAGGTCATCATCCGGACCTGGCAGACCGCCGACAAGATGAAGAAGCAGCGCGGCGCCTTGCCGCAGGACAAGGGCAAGGACAACGACAATTTCCGCGTCAAGCGCTACATCGCCAAATACACGATCAATCCGGCCATCGCGCATGGCGTGTCGAAGCTGATCGGCTCGGTCGAGAAGGGCAAGCTCGCCGACCTCGTGCTGTGGTCGCCGGCGTTCTTCGGCGTCAAGCCGGACTGCGTCATCAAGGGCGGCACCATCGTCGCCGCCCCGATGGGAGATCCGAACGCCTCGATTCCGACGCCGCAGCCGGTGCATTACCAGCCGATGTTCGGCGCCTTTGGCAAGTCGCTGACGGCGTCCTCGGTGATCTTCACCTCCAAGGCGGCGGTTGCCGGCGGCCTGGCGCGCAAGCTCGGCCTGTCCAAGAAGCTCTATGCGGTGCAGAACACCCGCGGCAGGATCTCGAAGAAGAGCATGATCCACAACGATGCCACGCCGAACATCGAGGTCGATCCCGAGACCTATGAGGTGCGCGCAGACGGCGAATTGCTCACCTGCGAGCCCGCCGAGGTGCTGCCCATGGCGCAGCGCTATTTCATGTTCTAAGCTTCTCCCGGTACACAAAACCAGAAACGTACCGGGAGGACTGCCTCGTGATCTATGTCGTCGCCACCTTGACCATCAAGCCCGAAACGCGTGCCGAATTCATCGCCGCCGCCACCGCCTGCATCGAGGGGACCCGCAGGGAACCCGGCAATATTGCCTATGACCTGCATGAGAGCGTCACCGACCCGAGCAGGATGGTGTTCGTCGAGCAGTGGGAGAACGCCGAGGCGCTGATCCCGCATCGCGCGACCGAGCACATGAAGACGTTCGGACGCGTGGCGGTGAAGTGCATGGCGGCGCCGCCCAGGATCGAGATCATTACGCCCGAGAAGGTCGATGTCCGCTGAGCGGAATTACGAGATGAGGATTTCAGCATGATCCGCGCCACGCGCGTGCTCGGGCAGCATCGTTGGAAAGAGGCCGCTGCCGATTCCGTCCTGCTCGATTTCGATGATCGGCACCGGCGAAGGTTGGCGATGACCGGCACGCGCGGGCTGGAATTCCTGCTCGATCTCGAGCACGCGACCGCGCTTCGGGGCGGCGATGCGCTCGTGCTGGAGGATGGCCGGCTGATCGAGGTGGTCGCCGCTGCTGAGCCGCTGCTCGAGATCCGCGCCGGCGATCCGCATCATTTGGTGCGGCTCGCCTGGCATCTCGGCAACCGGCATCTGCCGACCCAGATCATGGCCAAGAGCCTGCGCATCCGCCGCGACCACGTCATCGAGGCGATGGTGAAGGGTCTTGGCGCGCGCGTCATCGAGATCGAGGCGCCGTTCGATCCGGAAGGCGGCGCCTACGCCGAGCCCAGCCATGCGCATGGCGATCACGATCACGATCATCATGGCCATGATCACCACGGCCACGATCACACCAGTCATGATCACGCGCATCACAGCCACGCGCATCATGATCATGACCACGGCCATGCGCACGACGATCACGTGCATGACGAGCATTGCGGCCACGACCACCATCACGGTCATTCCCATGCTCATGACCACAAATGATGCGGGACGTATCCCGTCCGCTGCCGGCGGTGCGGAGCTGGCCGCGCTGTACCGGCTGCTGACCTGGCTGTCGCCGGCGTTCCCGATCGGCGGCTTCTCCTATTCCAGCGGACTGGAATGGGCCGTCGAAGCCGGCGATATCTGCGACGCGGCGGCTCTGCGCGGCTGGCTCGCGACGATGCTCACCGATGGCTCGGGCTTCTGTGACGCCGCCTTTCTCGTGCACGCGCACCGGGCGACCGAACTGGACGACATCAAGCGCCTGAGCGAGGTCGCCGAGCTCGCCGCGGCCTTCGTGCCGTCGCGCGAGCGGCAGCTCGAAACCGCCGCCCAGGGACGCGCCTTCATCGAGATCGCGCGGTCCGCCTGGAGTTGCGCCGGCCTCGACGAGGCGGTGGCGCAATGCGACGTCGTCGTCTACCCGGTGGCCGTGGGGATGGTCGGCGCGCTTCACGGCGTGCCTCTGGAACCGCTGCTGCATGGCTTTCTGCACGCCCTGGTGTCGAACTGGATTTCCGCGGGCAGCCGGCTCGTTCCATTGGGGCAGACCGACAGCCAGCGCGTGCTCGCCGCGCTCGAGCCGGTCGTCGTTGCGACCGCGGACAGATCTCTCCACGCCTCGCTCGACGACATTGGCAGTGCGACGTTCCGGGCCGACCTCGCCAGCCTTCGTCACGAGACCCAATACACGAGACTGTTTCGGTCTTGACGAAGCAAATCCCGCTCGGCGCAACGGTCGGCGCCGGGCCGTTTCTTGCATCCCGATAATCCGTTAGGACAGCATCGCGCGTGCTGCGACAGAAATGATGGCTCCATGCAGTCGCGTGGACGACAGAAGGGTAAATGATATGGCATCGTCTCACGGTCCCCTCCGCGTCGGGGTCGGCGGACCCGTCGGCTCGGGAAAAACCGCGCTGATGGATCTGCTCTGCAAGTCGATGCGAGAGCGCTACGACATCGCTGCGATCACCAACGACATCTACACGAAATGGGATGCGGAATTTCTCGTCCGCTCCGGCTCGTTGACGCCCGACCGCATCGCGGGCGTCGAAACCGGCGGCTGTCCGCACACGGCGATCCGCGAGGACGCCTCTATGAACCTGGCCGCGGTCTCAGACATGCGCGCCAAGTTTCCCGGGCTGGATCTCGTGCTGATCGAATCCGGCGGCGACAATCTGGCAGCGACCTTCTCCCCGGAGCTAGCCGATATCACGATCTACGTGATCGATGTGGCCGCCGGCGACAAGATCCCGTCCAAAGGCGGACCGGGCATCACCCGCTCCGACCTGCTGGTGATCAACAAGATCGACCTCGCCCCGCATGTCGGCGCCTCTCTGGAGAAGATGGAGACCGATGCGAAGCGGATGCGCGGCGAGCGCCCCTTCGTCATGACCAACATGAAGAAGAGCCAAGGTCTCGACCGGATCATCGGCTTCATCGAGGCCAAGGGTGGCCTCAAGCCCAAAGCCTGAGCGGCTGATCTGACCATGACTCCGCGGCGTTGCTGAGCGGGTCCTGGTTGCAGACGCAAAAAAGCCTCACCGGGCCGGAACAACTTCGGCCCTCGGGTGTTACTCGCACCCGGAGTGCGTCCTGCCAAAGGCGTTCGGGCGGCTGATCGACCGCCGGTATTTCGGGAAATGTTTCCGATGATTTCTCCGATCACTTCCGCTCGCCCGAGGTGCGCGTTACTTGAGTAGCAGGCCGGTTATTGGATGACTCGTCCCCTCCTTCGCCAACCCTTGACCTTAGAGTAAACGAGTGCTCCGGCTGGGTGTCATCATCGGTGTGATTGCGCTACTCGGGACGGCCCTTTCGGGCTTGGCTGCTTACCGCGTCCATGACCAGGAGCTGGCGCTCGACCGCATCGCGCTGGCCCGCGCGATCGACGTCCATGCGAGCCTCGTGCAGGACCGGCTGACCGAGCGCGAGCTGCTGGCCCGGGTCGCCTCCGGCCTGTTCCGGGCACCCTCCGTCATCAAGGCCAACATGCTCGAGCCGTTGCGCTCGTCGATCTACGCTTTCAAGACGGACTTCGTGGTGGCGTCCTGGATCGCCCGGTTGCGTCCTGACGAACTTCCGGTCGCGCAGGCCGAGTTGCATCAGGCGGGCTTTTCCAACCCGACGATACGCAGTTACGACGACACCCCGCTCGGTCCGAACGTCGACCACCCGATCGACGTCCTGATGGACCTCGAGCCGCGCAATGCTGAAACCTCGCGCCTTCCCGGTAGGGCGCTGGACCGCCAGCCCATCGTCGGTCCGATGCTGGCGCGCGCGATGGCGGAGGGCAAGCCGGTCGCCTCCGATCCGACGCCGCTGTTGCGGCCCGATGGCCCGGCCGGGATCGTGCTTGCCGCGCCGGTGGTGCCGCAGGGCGCAACCGCGCCCGCCGGGTTCGTCACGTTTTCCTATGAGATCGGCCCGCTGCTGCTGACCAATGACGATCTCTCGCTCTTCTCGGTCGCATTGAAGGACCCGCGGAACGCGTCCGACGAGCTGGTCGCCAATGATCAGGGCGCGGTGACAACACGGACGCGGGGGCCGGACGATCCAGCGCCTTCGTCGACCCGCACTGTCGCCTTTGGCAATCACGATTGGTCGCTGGTGTACTACGCCAAGAGCAATGCGGCCCGGCGAGCCCAGCAGACCGCGGCGATCGTCGGTGTCATTGGTCTCGCGCTGACCGGCATCATCGGCGGCCTGTTCGGCTATGTCGCATACAACAATCTCCGGCTCAGCCGCGAGATCCAGGTGCGCATCGGCTTCGAGCGGCGCCTCACGGCCGTGATCGACGAGCTGAACCATCGGGTCAAGAACATCCTCGCTGTGATCCAGTCGATCGTGACGCGTACGCTCCGGCATGGCAGCGACATCGATGTGGCTCGCGAGCTATTGATCGGGCGCATCCATGCGATGTCGAACGTGGTCACGCTCCTGAGCGAGAGCCAGTGGCAAGGTGTCCAGCTGCGCGGCCTGTTCGAGGCGCGTGCCATTCCTCATGCCGAGCGGATTGCCGTCAGCGGGCCGGATATCACCGTCAGCGCGCGGGCCGCGCAGAGCCTCTCGCTGCTATTTTTCGAGCTCGCGTCGCACTCCGACGAAGGCCTCTCGCTGGTTGGCAAGCATCCGCACATCACCGCGAAATGGGAGGTGACCGGCGACGAGCCCAACGCGGTGTTCAACTTCCGCTGGGAGGAGCGCAACACGAGCGAGGCGACGCGGCGTCCCGACAGTGATTTCGGCCTGATCCTGCTCGACCGGGTGGCGCCCGAGGCGCTCGGCGGCGCCTCGAAGCGCTTCTTTACCGAAGGCAGCTATGTCTATGAGCTCACCGCGCCGATGGAGACGGTCGTCGACATGACCGAGCGCGATCGGACGGAGCAGTTTTCCGCACCGGTCCGTCCGCCCAAGTGACGGCGTGACTCCTTCTTTGTACTCGTTCTTCCAACGCAAAAGAGGCGGCCGCCGCGAGGAGGCCGCCTCCTTCTCTTTTTACAGAATGCGGTAGTGGCGTCAGCCGCCGCTGCCGCCGATCACAGCCCGCACCGTCTCGTCAGGGCCGAAATCCTCGGCACCTTCGACATAAAGCAGCGCCGCGAGTTTGGAGCGCGCGCGGTTAACACGGCTCTTGATCGTGCCCACGGCGCAGCCGCAGATCGCCGCCGCATCTTCATAGGAGAAGCCAGACGCGCCGACCAGAATCAGCGCTTCGCGCTGGTCCTGAGGAAGCTTCTCGAGAGCCGCACGGAACTCTTCGAACTCCAGATGCGCCCCCTGGGAGGGATGCGTCTTGAGCGTCTTGGCGTAGTTGCCCTCGGCGTCCTCGACTTCGCGCCGTCGTTTGCGGTAATCGGAGCGGAACAGATTTCTCAAAATCGTAAACAACCACGCGGGCAGATTCGAGCCCGGCTGAAACGAATCGATGTTGGCAAGCGCCCGCAGCAGAGTTTCCTGCACGAGGTCGTCGGCGCGATCGCTGTTACCACTCAAGGAAATCGCGAATGCGCGGAGGCTTGGGACGGCCGCAAGGATATCGTCCCGCAAGGAATCAGTGAGAGGCATTCACTCCCTCCCGTCGTTTTGGTCGTTGGATCCCCCGCCGTTCTCCACGTGGGACTGTGCTGCCGGTGCGTCAAGTTTGCGCACCAATTCTGCAAACCGGTCAGGCACTCCCTGACGCACGACATCGTCGTACATCGCGCGAAGTTGATGACCGATCCTCGACTGGATCTCCGCGTTGAGTCCGCCGGGCTTGCGCGGTGCCGCATTCTTGCTGGCTTGAGACTTTACATCTTTCATGACCTTTTCCACGTTTCCCCGAGAGTTAAGTCCCTGAAGCTTCAAGAATTATCCTCGCCATCGAGGGGGTCTGATCGGGAACTAATGCAACCGCGCCACAAAAGTTCCACGCGTTGGGGAACTTTTCTTCGTTTCAGGCGTAATCAGCTCATCATGGAACCCGGGCGGGAAGCCCAGAATACCGAATGGAGTGGGGATGAGCCGATCACAGCTAGTTGCTGAACATTTGCCGCTGTTGCGCCGGTATGCGCGTGCGCTCACCGGCAGCCAGGGTTCCGGAGATGCCTATGTCGGCGCGATGCTGGAAGCGCTGATCCAGGATCCGGCGCTGTTGGACGAGCGCTACGGCCCGCGCGCCGGGCTGTTCCGGCTGTTTACCCAGATCTGGAACTCGGTCGCGCTGAACGACGACGCGGAGGTGGCCACGCTGCCGATGCCGCCCGAGCGCCGCCTGTCGAATATCACGCCGCTCCCGCGCCAGGCGTTCTTGCTGCTGTCCCTCGAAGGTTTTCCGGAGGAGGAAGTTTCCTTCATCCTCGACATCGACGTTGCAGAGACGCGCCGGCTCGCGGATGCGGCCGGCCGCGAACTCGCCGCCGAAATCGCGACGGATGTGCTGATCATCGAGGACGAGACGTTCATCGCAATGGACCTCGAGAGCCTCGTGAAGAATCTCGGACACAACGTGATCGGCGTTGCGCGTACCCACGCCGACGCGGTTGCGCTCGCCAAGAACAAGAAGCCCGGCCTGATCCTGGCAGACATTCAGCTTGCTGACGGCTCCTCGGGTCTCGACGCGGTAAACGAGCTGCTGCGGACGTTCGAGGTGCCCGTCGTGTTCATCACGGCCTATCCGGAGCGTTTCCTCACCGGCGAGCGGCCGGAGCCGGCGTTCCTGATCTCCAAGCCGTTCCAGCCGGCGATGGTTTCCGCCGTGGCGAGTCAGGCGCTGTTCTTCCAGCGCAACTCGCGCAACCGGATGCCCAAGCCGGCTGCCTGAGCGGAATCGGATTTTTGGTTGTGAGATTTGTCTTCGGCGCGCTCCTCGGAGTGCGCCGTTTTGTTTTCCCGGCCTCCTGCGAGGAGAGCGGGTTCAACAGCCGCGGCAGATGCCGTTCAGTTTTGCGCGTAGTGCACTTGGATCGGGTGCGATATCCATGTTGATGGCCGATGCCGGTCTCGGCGCGAACACCAGCGGGACGCTCAAAGTCAGATGATCGTCGCTCATATCTGGTGGGGGAGCCGGGAACGGCTGAGCCCGCTCGATCATCGTCAGCGCCTCCTTGTCTAGCGCCCGGTCACCGGTGCTTTCCAGCAGAGCCGCGGAGATCAGCTGACCTGAGCGGTCGATGTGGAAGATGACCCTTGCGGTCCCGCCGGTGCCGCTCGACTCCAGCGGATAATGTCGATGCGCCTTGAGCTGGACAGCCAGGCTCTTGATCCAACTGTCCTTGGGACTCTCGGCGAGAGCGGACCCGGCTAGGATGCAGCCTGCCAGAATTCCCGCTGATCGTAGGACGTTCACTTCGCCGCTCCCCACTCCGCCCCAGGCGTGCGGAACAAGGATATCACGGCAGGGGAACCGTTTGGAGCCGAACTGTCGGGTGGCAGGGAGCACAAAAGATGCGGGGCACCGCCGGCATCACCACGGCGGTGCCCCGCGTCGCCGGTCAATGGGGCAGGGGGAATAACCGGCTGCCTTGATGACGCTCGACGCGAAAAGTCGTTCCCGTCCACCTCGACTTTTTTCACCGACGCCACATGTGTTGACACACGGTTAAGTGATTTGCCCGTCCGAGAACCCCTTTCCGGCGACTTACGTTGACATGCGGTCGCCCGCTGGCGAGGGAGCAGTGATATGTCGCAGACTGGAAAGGTCGTAGTTTTGGGCACGCTCGCGGCATCCGCCATGCTGGTGGGTGCTATGCAATTCGCCTCCGGCCACGACCTTGCGTCGAATTTTCCAGCGGCACTCTCCGCCAGCGGCCAGTCCGGCGGTGCCTCGACCGATCAGGCGGTAGTCACATCGGATCACGTGAACCGGGCGGCGAAGTCCGATCGCGGGAGCGTCGTGGTGGATGGTGTCCCGACCCAGACCGTCTCGATCAAACTCGCCGCCTTTGCCGATACCACGTTCCTGCTGCGGCTGCCGCTGACGAGCCCGGCAGCCGCGTCGGGACGCGGGGTGCCGCAGGGCTCCCAGATCATCAGCACGCAAAACGAGCGCTCGATGGCCAAGCATCCGGTGGCCTGCGAGCCGTCCGTCTCGGTTCTGACCGAGATCGCGAAGCGGCTGCAACCGGGGCGATGCGTGACCTGACAGCGGACGCGTTGCCCGCGCTATTCCGCCGGCTCTGCTTCCTCTGACATCTGCTGACGGGCGAGCAGCCCCAGAGCCAGCCCGCCGACCGCGAGAATGGGGATGAGACGTTTCACCCCGACCATCCGCACCACTTGCAATCCGCTGGCCAATAGCATCGGATCGGCAAGCAGCGACTGCGCCGCAGATCGTGCCGTCTCCGTGGCCCGCGGCGCATGCTTTGCGACCGAGCGCTTGCGGATCATGTAGCTGATCGCCGCAATCAGCGTCACCAGGAAGAAGATCGCCGCCCCGGTCAGGCACGCTGCAACCGGGCCGTAGTGCTGCAACACCGCGACAAACGCGGCGGCGCACAGGAAGCAGGTCGTCACGAACAACCCGATCGCCGCCGCCAGCGCAAGCGACGTCAGCCGGACCGTGTGACCCGTCGATTCCTTGACGTCCGCGATGATCCGCTGAAACATCTCTCTTCTCCGGCTCGTCGACTTACCCGAAATTCAAATCGGCGCCGAAAGCGGCGCCGACACGTCATCATGCTTGAAGCGATCGAGACCGCGCTCAGCGCTTCCAGGACACGCCGAGCAGGAATCCCAGGCCGAGCGCGAGACCGACCGTCGCCAACGGGCGCTGCGAAATCACGTCTTCGAGCCGTTCCTCCAGCGAGCTTGCAGCGTCCTGGGCCGCGCCGAGCATGGCACTGCCGCGCTCGGACATGTCGTCAAAAGTCTGGTCGACATTCTCGCGGGCCTGGCGGTAACCGCTGCGCGCCTGCTTGCCGGCCTGACCGGCAAAGGCATTGAGGACGTCGGTGATCTGGTCGGTGAGAGCTGCGATATCGTTCTTCACGGCGTGGACATCCTTCTGCAGGCGTTCATAGTTGGCGCTGTCGGTGAGATCCTTCAGGGCGGTCTCACCATCGGTGGGTGGCATCGAGGGCTCCCGGAGCAAGGTGATGTGCGTCTCCTGCAAAACGCGTCGTGGAGGCCGAAGTTCCTTGGGTGAAACCGAATTAGTCCGCCGGCAGTTGCGGCGAAGTGTCCGGTAGCAGGTGCTCCTTCACGATCAGGCCGACGATCAGCAGCGGCGAGGCAAGGAAGGCGCCCATCGGTCCCCACAGCCATGTCCAGAAGGCGAGCGCGATGAACACGGCCAGCGCATTGAGCGCGAGTCTCCTGCCGATGATGGTCGGCGTCACGAAGTGACCCTCCATGAAGGTAATCACGGCGAATATGAGCGGCGCAGCCATGCCGCCGCTCAGGGTCGGGAATGCAATCAGGCCGACGAGCACCAGCACCATGAACATCGCGATGGGGCCGATGATCGGAACAAAGTTCAGCGTCGCCGCCAACGCGCCGAGGCCGGCGGGATTTGGCATGCCGGTGACCGCGCAGGCCAGTCCCGTCGCGACACCTACGCCGGTGTTGATCAGTGTGACGGTCATCAGGTAGTTGCCGAGATGCAGCTCGAGCTCGTTGAGAATACGCAGCGTCCGCAGCCGCGCCTCGTGATCGCCGAACGTCATGATCAGCGTCCGCCGCAGATCGCGCCAGCTGGCGATGAACAGGACCAGCGTGGCGAAGAACAGCATGAATTCGGTGAAGGTCGGGGTGAGAAACTCGATCGTCGGTTGCACCCAGTCGAGCTTCGGAAGCTCGAGGGTGTTGGAAGCCTGAGCGCTGCCGCCGCCGATCGCCGTCTGCATCTCGTGCCAGAGCGCGAGCGGCTTGTCGAACACGTGCAGCTTGGCCTTGAGCTGCGCCGCGAGCTCCGGGAGCCGGTTGGTCCAGTCGAGCACCGGGGCCGAGATCAATCCGATGATGAAGGCGAGCCCGGCCGCAACGGCGATCACGATCAACACTGCCCCGATGCCGCGAGGCACGCGATAACGCTCCAGCAGATTGGCGGCTGGGGACAGCATGGTGCCGACGACGAAAGCCATGACGATCGGAAGAAAGAAGCCTCTGGCGACGTAGAGCACGCTCGTCACGCAGATCACGGTGAGAATGACGAGCGCGATCGCGACGACCTCGGCCCGCTTGATGACCGGGGGGAGCTCCTGGTGGCTCTCATTCAGGGCCGAGCCGTCGTTGCCGCTCCCGAGCAGTCGCTCGGTGGGAAGTACACGCACCATCGATTTCCCCCGACGGAGTTCTTTCCGCGCGGCTGACGATCGACAACCAGGCAAGCTGCTTCGGGTTCCGTCGCGCGAACGTGAGGTTGGTCGCGCTTGACTTGTGCAGCGAGACCTCTCTCGAGCCGGAACTACGTCGACCTATCTCGCGTTTGAGGTGGCAATCATGCATCGCACGGCGATGCTCATTCGACAGGGGCACCTCATGACAAGGCTTGTTTCCCGCCAGCGCTGCCTGCAGCGCACGGCATCGATGATCGCGATTGCTGCCGCGCTCGTGCTGGGCCTCACTTCGGCTCGCGCGCAGAGCCTGGGCTACGCGCCGGTGGAGCAGCAGGCGTTTCCTCCGGATGAGACGACGGCGCCCCTCACCGGACAGGACGAGGACAGTCAGCTGCCGGATCGGCTGCGCCGCACGATCGTCAACCTCGATACGCGCGAGGCGCCGGGCACCATCATCATCGATACCGGAAACACCTATCTGTACTACGTGCTCGGCGGCGGCCGCGCGCTGCGCTACGGCGTGGGCGTCGGGCGCGAGGGTTTCACCTGGTCGGGCGTGCAAAGCGTAACGCGCAAGGCGGAATGGCCCGACTGGCATCCGCCGGCGCAGATGATCGCGCGCCAGCCCTATCTTCCGCGCTTCATGGCCGGCGGCCCGGGCAATCCGCTCGGTGCCCGCGCGATGTATCTCGGCTCCAGCGAATACCGCATTCACGGCACCAATGATCCGACCACGATCGGCAAGTTCGTCTCGTCCGGTTGCATTCGCCTGACCAACGAGGACGTGTCCGACTTGTTCAGCCGCGTGCAGGTCGGGACGAAGGTCGTGGTGCTGCCGAAATCCGCGTCCGTGCAGGCGCGCGCCGCCGCCTCGCGCGTGACATCGCTGCCGTCGGGCCGGCAGGCGATGTCGCTGCCGGTCGCGGCCGTCTACTAAGCTTGGAGTGATATCATGACCAGCCGACGGGCCCTCACAGCCATCGCCGTGGCGACCATCACTGCCGCCGGCGCCCTGGGCGGGCCAAGCGGCGCCCGTGCGCAGGACTTCTTCTCGGCGCTGTTCGGCGGCTTCAATGCGCCGCAGCGGCCAGCGCCGCAGCCTTACATCCGCATGCCGTTCGCCGACGAGGCGGCGCCGGCCCCGCGGCCTGCCCCGCGCGGCGATGTCACTTACCGCGGCGGCAGCAGCAGCGTCGCCTGGTGCGTGCGCACCTGTGACGGACGCTACTTCCCGCTCGGTGCCACCGGCGACCAGAGCAAGGAAGCGACGTGCAATAGCTTCTGTCCGGCGTCCAAGACCGAGGTCGTCTACGGCAGCTCGATCGACAATGCCGAGACCGAGGGCGGCAAGTCGTATTCCGCGTTGCCCAATGCGTTCAAGTATCGCACTGAAATCGTCGACAACTGCAGCTGCAACGGCAAGGACCATTTCGGCCTTGCCAAGGTATCGATCGACAACGACCCGACCTTGCGCAAGGGCGACGTCGTCGCCAGCGATGACGGCCTGAAGGTCGCCAACCGCAGTGCCGGGCGCAAGAGCGCCGAGCTCAACTTCTCGCCGGCCCCCGCCGCGCTGCGCGCGAAGTATGAGCGCGCGCCGGTGGTGGCGTCGGAATGATCCTGCGCAGCGCTCAGGCCGCGCGGATCTTGCCGAGGAAATCCGTGACCTGATGACCGAGGCTCCTGCTCTGGTTCTCCAGCGTCTCTGAGGCATTGCGTACGTTCTCGGCCGCCGCCGCTGCCGCATCCGCATCGGACTTCACGCCGGTGATGTTGTCGGACACGTTCTTGGTGCCGTCGGCGGCGAACTGGGTGCTGCGTGAAATCTCCTGCGTGGCCGCGCCTTGCTCCTGCACGGCGGCTGCGATGGCCGTGGCGACCTCGTTGACCTCGCCGATGATGCCTCCGATGCGTTGGATCGCGTCGATCGCGTCATTGGCGACGCGCTGGATGTCGGCGATCTGCTCGGAGATCTCCTCGGTCGCCTTCGCGGTCTGGCTCGCCAGCGTCTTCACCTCCGACGCGACCACCGCGAAGCCCTTGCCAGCCTCGCCGGCGCGGGCCGCCTCGATGGTCGCGTTGAGCGCCAGCAGATTGGTTTGCGAGGCGATGCTGTTGATCAGCCCCACAACCTCGCCGATCCGGTTGGCCGATTGCGACAGGCCTTGCACGGTGCCGTCGGTCATGCGCGCCTGCTCCACGGCGCGGCTCGCGATCCCCGCGGCATGCGAGGCCTGCTTGGAGATGTCGGCGATCGAGGCGTTCAGCTCCTCCGCGGCGGAGGCCACCGTCTGCACGCTCATCGAGGCATCGTTGGACGCTTTCGAAGCCTCCTCGGCGCGCGCATTGGTCTGCCGGGAGACGTTGGTCAGCCCCGCCGACGTGGCTTGCATGTCGGTCGAGGCGCGGCCGAGTTGCTCCAGCGAGTCGCGCACCAGTCCTTCGAACTCGGCGACATAGGCCTCGATCGCGCGCTGCCGCGCCGCCGTCGCCGCGTTGCGCTCGCGCTCCTGGGCCTCGATTGCGAGCTTGTCCTGGGCCTGTTGCTTGAACGTTTCGAGGGCGTTGGCGAGCGCGCCGATCTCGTCCTGGCGCTGTGTATAGCCGGTATCGACGGCCAGGTCTCCGCCGGCGACGGCAAGCATCGCGTCGCGCATCCGATGCAGCGGCCGGATCACCCGGCCGCTCACCGCCGCCATCGCGGCGCCGCCCAGGACGACGGCGGCGAGCAGCAGCACGAGCTGGAGGATGAGCGACTCCGTCGCCTTACGCTGCTGTGCGCTCGAATGATCCTTGGCAGCATCGAGCGCCGCCTCGGCGAGCGCAACCGCGCTCGTCATCTTGTTCACCGAGAACGGGCTCCACTGATAAGCGGTCATCTCGGGCTTCTCGCCCTTCTGCAGCGCTGCGATCAACCGTTCGCGCAGGCCGGCATATTCCGGCGTGAAATAAGCCTTGTCCGTGCCCGCCATCGCCGCGGACAGCGCGGGCGGCATCTCCATGCCGGAGGTGGCGAGCTGCACGGCCTTCCAGGCGGTTTCAATGCCACCGACAAACTTGTTGTAGGCGAGCACCGATTCCGGGGACACCTTGCCTGCCGTCAGTCCGTTGCTGATGACGAGTGACGCTTCGCCCGCGGTGTTGCGCATCAGCCAAGCCATCTGCTTGACCATCAGCAACTGATCGACCGTCGCGCTCTGGTGATTGACGCTGGCCGCTATATTGCCGGAGATCTTGTCGAGCAGCGCCAGCAGCGCGTCGAAAGTCTCGCTATATTCCTTCGGCAGGCCGGTCCGGCGAGCCGCCTTCGGCTTGACGATCTCGGTCCAGAACTCGCTGTGCTCGGCGGTGATGATCTTGTTGAGCCGGTCGAGATCGGCGATCAGCGTCGGAGCCTGGGCGAACTCGATGTCCCTCAGCATCTCGAGCGCGCGATTGAGCGCCGGCACGTAGATGTCGCGCGCTCCGCGCACGAATTTCTCGGTATCCGCATCCATCAGCTGGTCCGCATTCAGCACCCGGATCGTGGTCGAGCGGTCGCTGCGCATGCTGTTCATCGCCTTGAACACCACGCCCGACACCTCCGCGACCCGCGCGATGCGCTGGGCGGATTGCAGTCTGCTCCAGGAGCTCCAGGCGTTCAGCGAAAAGAGGGCGATCACGGCCAGGGCAGCCGTGACGATCACGGTCTTCAGCAGCGAGGAGATGGTTAGGCGGTTCAGCATTGGTCGTCTCTTGAATCTTTGAAAGCGCAGGAATTTTCCGGCCTATGGGTAAAGATTCGTGCGTTCCATTTCTCGGTAGAACTACGGACGGTCCCGCAGTCCTTTCGGAGGTTCCGATTGCGGAACCAACCCTCGTCGAGCGGGTTAGGTCGCCAACGCCAGCGCAGTCCACGCGTCGCAAGAGGGGTCCTCCATGATCGTCAGTGCTCTCGTCACCTTCCTCGTCGTCATTCTCATTCTCTATCTCATCAACCTCCTGCCGCTCGACGGCCGGGCCAAGCAGATCTGCCGCGTCATCGTCATCGTGCTCGGCGTGATCTCGCTGCTGAAATACATCGCCGTCATCTGAAAAGGTTTCATGATACCTTTATTCGCTCTAAAAAAGCCCCGGCGGTCGGCCGGGGCTTTTCGTCGTCAGGCCTTCGCCGTCTCGCTGGCTTTGGCTTCGCGCCGCCGCGCGGTGAGGATGTACTCGGTATAGCCATTCGGCTGCGTCCGGCCTTCGAACACCAGGTCGCAGGCCGCCTTGAACGCCACTCCGTCGAACGATGGTGCCATCGGCTGATACAGCGGATCGCCGGCGTTCTGCTTGTCCACCACCACCGCCATGCGCTTCAGCGAATCCATCACCTGGTCCTTGCTGACCACGCCATGATGCAGCCAGTTGGCGAGATGCTGGCTGGAGATGCGCAACGTTGCGCGGTCTTCCATCAGGCCGACATCGTGGATATCAGGCACCTTGGAGCAGCCGACGCCCTGGTCGATCCAGCGCACGACGTAGCCGAGAATACCCTGGCAGTTGTTGTCGATCTCCTGGCGGACGTCGTCCGGCGCCCAGTTCGAGTTCGACACGGGGATGGTGAGGATGTCGCCGAGCTTGGCGCGCGGCCCGCCCTTTGTCAGTTCGTCCTGCCGAGCCTTCACATTGACCTGGTGATAGTGCAGGGCATGCAAGGTCGCCGCCGTCGGCGACGGCACCCAGGCAGTGGTGGCGCCGGCGGAGGGGTGGCCGATCTTCTGCGCCAGCATGTCCGCCATCTTGTCCGGCGCCGCCCACATGCCCTTGCCGATCTGGGCGTGGCCGGGCAGGCCGTCGATCAGGCCCATGTCGACGTTCCAGTCCTCATAGGCCTTGATCCAGGGCTGCGCCTTCATCTCGTTCTTGCGGATCATCGGACCCGCTTCCATCGAGGTGTGGATCTCGTCGCCGGTGCGGTCGAGGAAGCCGGTGTTGATGAACACGATGCGCTTGGAGGCCTGCTGGATGCAGGCCTTGAGGTTGACCGTGGTGCGGCGCTCCTCGTCCATGATGCCGACCTTCATGGTGTTCTCCGGCAGGCCGAGCATCTTTTCGACGCGCGCGAACAGCTCGACCGTCAGCGCGACCTCGTCGGGGCCGTGCATCTTCGGCTTGACGATGTAAATCGAGCCGGTGCGGCTGTTCTTGACCTTGGAGTGGCCCTTGAGGTCGTGGATCGCCAGCAGGCCGGTGACGGCGGCGTCGAGAATGCCCTCCGGAATTTCCTCGCCGTCGGCGCCGAGCACGGCGTCGGTGAACATGTGATGTCCGCAGTTGCGGATCAGCAGCAGGCTGCGGCCGTGTAAAGCGAGCGTGCCGCCGGACGGCGTCGTGTAGCTGCGGTCGCTGTTCAAGGCGCGCGTGAGCGTCTTGCCGCCCTTCTCGAAATCGGCCGACAGCGTGCCGTTCATCAGGCCGAGCGTGTTGCGATAGACCAGCACCTTGTCCTCGGCGTCGACGGCGGCGACCGAGTCCTCCATGTCGAGGATGGTCGAGACCGCGGCTTCCAGGATCATGTCGGAGACGCCGGCCGGGTCGTCCTTGCCGATGACGTGGCTGCGGTCGATCACGACCTCGACATGCAGGCCATTGTTGGCGAGCAGGATCACGGACGGCGCCTCGGCCGAGCCCTGGTAGCCGGCGAACTGACCGGCGTTCTTCAGTGCAGTGGCGTTGCCGCTCTTCAGCTTGGCGGACAGTTGCCCAGCAATGACGCTGTAGGCGGTGACGTCGGTGTGGCTGCCGGTGGCGAGCGGCGCGGCGGCGTCGAGGAACGCCTTGGCCTTGGCGATCACCTTGTCGCCCCTGGCCTTGTTATAGCCCTTTCCGCCCTCGCTCGGATCATGCGGGATGGCGTCGGTGCCGTAGAAGGCGTCGTACAGCGAACCCCAGCGCGCATTGGCCGCATTCAGCGCGTAGCGGGCGTTGGTCAGCGGCACCACGAGTTGGGGACCGCAGATCTTGCCGATCTCGTCGTCAACGTTGGCCGTCTCGACCTTCTGGGTCGCGGGCTCCGGCAGGAGGTAGCCGATCTCCTTCAAGAACGCCGTGTAGGCGCCGAGGTCGAACGCCTTGCCCTTGTTGGCGAGGTGCCAGGCGTCGATCTTGTCCTGCAGCGTATCGCGGAATTTGAGCAATTCGCGGTTTTTGGACCCGAGATCGCGCAGGATCGCGGCCACGCCGGCCCAGAACGCGTCCGGATCGATCCCGGTCTTCGGCGCCGCCTCCTTGGTGATGAAGTCGAACAGGACGGGGGCGATCTTCAGTCCATGGGCGTCGATACGGGTCATGATGGGACGTTTCTCTCGAATAAGGGCGTTGCGCGTGTCTTGGGCATGCTGAAACGGCCGCCTCCCGGCGGCTTGTGCAGTGCATTTAACGTGAAAGCCGGGGCCAAGGAAGGGGGGAGGGGGTATCGTAGATGGTCGGGGGAGGGGCACGGCGGGGTCGGCCTGGGCGCTTCCGGACAACCCGCGCCTGCCGCATGCGATCCTGCCGCCGCATCCACGGCTGTCATCCCGGGTCCTCCGCCGCGCCGGAACTGTCGCCATCACCTCCGCTGTCATCACCCGCGAAAGCGGGTGATCCAGTACGCCGCGACCTCTCGTGGGCCTCACTGTCGACTCTGGAATACTGGATCGCCCGGTCGAGCCGGGCGATGACGGCTGTGGGTGGGGATGCGGCGGCGCACTCACGGGGATGGTCGCTCATCGAAATCATAACTCATGCGAACCCGTCCTCGCGGCGCGCATTCGCGTCCGAGCTTTACTATCAGCCGCCCCTCGATCACGAGAGGCGCAGGGAAGGCCGGGTGCTGGCTGCACCCATGGCCCGCCTGCAGAAAAAAATGCAGGCGGCAGTCACCACAGGTACGAGCCGGACATCCGGCCTCCCCTGCGCGATGGCTCTACGGTTGCTCCGTGGTCTCCCCGGTGCGCCGGGCTTTCTGGTCACCGTTGCCCGCGCAGCGCGTTGGCGCGTCGCAGGCGTGGCATCAGCATCGGGATGCCAGGACTCCACGGCTTGGCCGTGCGCCTCGGGACTGTCCGCCAGCATGATCGCTCACACCGCAGCCCAAGACGCCCACCGCATCCCGCACCCGACGTCCGTGACGGTCGCGAAACGTCCCTCGTGTGGGACGGGATGCAAACAGATATACATGATTTCCGAAAAAAAGAAAGAAATTTCTGTTGCCGGACGCGTCGGAGAAATCGGGTCGAGGAGCAGGCCAGTTCGGCTTTTGCGCGCAGCAGATGTGCGGGTGCTTGCGCAACTCGGCGACGCCATGAGCTGAAACGTGCCTCAAACCCGCGTCACGGGATATGGATCCCGGATCGGCGCCCGCCACCGCGTCACGTTGCCGGGCTTGTCCGGGACGACACCTTCTGTGGGACGACGCCTACGCCTCAATCTCGGTGTCGTCCCGGCCTCCGCGCCGGGACCCATACATCGCGGCGGCCATGCTGATATGCGGTGGCTCGGATGGAGGTCATGCTTGAGCTCAGAGGCAGCGGCGGTTGGACATCGATCTCACTCGAAGCAGGGGACGAGCTGTCGCTTCCTAGCTTCGGCCTGGTGTGCGGGGTGGCCGACCTCTACGAACGAACGCCTGTGCCGCGTAATTAGTTTGTAGGGCGGGCAAAGCCGCGCCCGCGCGCCGCGCGGGAGCGGCGTGCAAACCGGGGCTTGCACGGTGCAGGACGGTGGGCACGCGCCGCCTTCGGCGTCGCTTTGCCCAACCCTACAGATCTGCGTTTTGCGCGAGGGTCGCGCGCTACAGCGCCCCGGATGTCACCACGCCGAACTTGAGCCACGCCGAAGGCGGCACGTCGGTCGGGCGTTTGCGATCGGCCCAGTTGCGGTCGACGATGTCCAGGATGCTGGGGTCGATGCCCATCTCGCGCAGATAGAGTCGGGCCTGTCCACTGTAGTAGGTGGTCAGGCCAGCGCGGTGCTCGGCGGAGACGTTGGGGGCCAGCCGGTTGCGGATTTCCGTGCCGACGAGTTCGACTCGCGCGTCCGGCGGCAGGCTGCGGTGGACGCCGCCGGCCAGGATCAGAAAGCAGGACGTCTCGCACAGCACGCGCGAGGTCTCGAGCGCCGCGTTGAAAGGGCCGCCCGCGCGCTTCAGCGTCAGGCAGTCGGTTTGCGACTTGTCGCGGCAGGCGTCCACCTGGGTGCGGCCGACGCCGGCATCGAGGCCGCGACCGCGCAGGATGCGGCCCATGCTGAGGGCGACGTCGAGGTCGGCGTCGCCGCGGCTGTTGATGATCACCGGAAGCTTGCGGCCGGACTGGCGGTCGAGAATCGCGATCAGCCGCTTGAAGGTATCGAACCGGATGGTGCCTTCGGCGGCGATCCAATCAGCACAGCCGGGACCGCAGGAATCGGGCGGACCGTGCGCGACATAGAAGATCATCGCATCGGGCAACGTGCCGAACTCGGCGATCGGGGCCGCCGGCGTGGCCGGCGGCTGGGCCGCGGCCTCACGCCCGACGATCGTCGTCATCGCGACCATCAACAACGTTCGCAACAGTCTCTTAGCCATAGACATTGTCCCCACCATCCCCGCAGCGATTGTCATCGCGCAAGTGAGGTTGTGCAAGGAGTGGCATGCACGCGCACATGTTTAATTCGTACGTTGTTCAGTTGATAGGTTGATGCGTGGGAGATCATGCGGGCATCGACCATGATCGCCGTCGCGCAGGCCGGTCGTCCGCAATCGCGACACATCTCTGCAGCACTCGGGCTTTGCCCGCGCCGACTCATTGCCGCGTCACAGTCCCACTTCGGACGTAAAGGCTACCGATAACTAATCGCATCTACAGGGTGCGGGGAGACGGGGTGATGTCGTTCGCGGGGCTCAAATCAGCCGTTGTTTGTCTGAGCCTGCTGGCGCTGCCTGCCCTGGCCGCGGACATGTCGACGGCGCCCTACATGCATGCGGCCGAGACCAAGCCCAGCCTGCTGCAGATGCTCGCATCCGCATGGAGGCCGAAGACGGTGCACACGGCGGTGGCCACGCCGGCCCCCGCGCATCAAGCCAGGATCAGGCACGCGGCCGCGGCGCCGCGCACGCCGAACCACAAGACTCCGCCGGTTGCTGCTGCGACGGCGCCGGAGACACCTGCCGCGGAGCCGATAACGGTGGGGGCCGCCGCCACGCCGCCCGGACAGCTCTCCGAGGCCGAGCTTGCCGCCAAGGGGCTGGCGCTGTTCAACGATGCCAGCCTGTCGGGCGGCAGCAAGGCCTCCTGCGCGACCTGTCACTTCTCGACCGGGCATACCAACAACAAGACCTATGTCGGCCTCGACGCGGTCGCCGATGGCGATCCCAACGGCCGCAATACGCCGACCCTGTGGGGCGTCGGCGAGCGATCGGTGTTCGGCTGGCAGGGCCAGGCCGCGACGCTGGAGGACAGCATCCGCGGCATCATCGTCAACCGCATGAAGGGGCCGGATCCGTCGAAGGAGACCCTCGCGGCGCTGGTCGCATATGTGAAGACGCTGAACTATCCGGCGAACTGGCAGGTCAGAGAGGACGGCACCCCGCGCGACGATGCGAGCCCGGCGGTCAAGCGCGGCTTCGAGCTCTATGTCGGCGACGGCGGCTGCGGCACCTGCCACCAGCTGTCGACCTTCGACAAGAAGAGCCGCGACGACATCGGCACCGGCGGCAAGTTCAAGGTGCCGGCGCTGCGCGCGGTGGCGTCGACCGCGCCCTATTTCCACGACGGCCGCACGGCCTCGCTGCGCGACGCGGTCAAGCTGATGTGGGAGGTCTACGCCAAGAAGATGGAATCGCGGCTGCCGACGGAGGCCGAACTCGACGATCTCACGGCGTATGTCGGGGCGCTCTGAACGTGCCGGGTTAGGTCGATGACTGCCTCGAAAGTCCTGGCACATTGGACCGTATAGACCCGGCTGTCATCGTCCGCGAAGGCGGACGATCCAGTACGCCGTGACACCTCGGTCGAATATCGTCTGCCACGGCGTACTGGATGCTCCGCCTTCGCGGAGCATGACAATCATCGGGACGGCAAGACTTTCACCCCAGGAGCAATCGCCGATGCTGGCGAACGCCGGTCTGTCTCAGATATTTGCCCCGAGATCGGCGATGTCGTCGAACAGCACGCCGGTTTTCGACAGCAGCGCTTCCAGCTCATCGGTGGCGTCGGCGATGCCGCGCGTGGCCGTGTCGAGCACCAGCTCGGCGTCGAGTGGCGGCTCGTAGTCGTTGCCGATGCCGGTGAAGTTCGACAGCGCGCCGGCGCGGGCCTTGGCGTAGTGGCCCTTGGGATCGCGGCTCTCGCAGATCTCGGCGGCGGTGGCGACGTAGACCTCGCGGAACAGGTCGCCGGCGATGCGGCGCGCGGCGGCGCGGTCCTCGCGCGCCGGCGACACCGCGGCGACGATGGCGATGTGGCCGTTGCGGGCGAGATGGGTCGCGACCTCGGCGAGGCGGCGGATGTTCTCGGCGCGGTCCTCCGGCGTGAAGCCGAGATCCTTGTTGAGGCCGGCGCGCACGGTGTCGCCGTCGAGCAGCACGGGGGCGCCGCCGCGGCTGAACAGCCGCCGCTCCAGCGCCCGCGCCAAGGTCGACTTGCCGGCGCCGGGCAGGCCGGTCATCCAGACCACCGCGCCCTTGTGGCGATAGCGGTCGGCGCGCTCCTGCGGCTGCAGCGCGGACTCCACCGGAATGATGTCGACGGGTGCAGCGCGCTTGCCCGCAGCGATCGACAGCACCAGACCGCCGCCGGCGATGCGGCCCTGCACCTCGATGACGAGACGGCCGGTGCGCGCGTTCTCGGTGTAGGGATCGACGGCGACCGGCTGGGTCAGCGCGATCTCGATCTCGCCGACATGGTTGCGCGCGATCGCATTGTTTTCCTCGTTCGACAGCGAGCCGGGATCGACCGCCTTCTCGATCGCGACCACGCTGCCGCGCGCCTCGCGGGTGCCGAGCCGCACCAGAATGTTGTCCCCCCTAGCGAGCGGCTGATCGTGCAGCCAGAAGATGCGGGCATGCAGCCGCCGCGCCGCCTGCGGCTCGCGGCCGACATGGGCGATGACGTCGCCGCGCTCGATGAACAGCTCGCGGTCGAGCGTGATGCCGACCGAGCGTCCGGCGCCTTGCGCTGATGTGACAGGCGTCTGCGGCCAGCCCTCGACGGTCTTGATCTTCGCGATCTTGCCAGCCGGCATGATCACGATCTCGTCGCCGGTGCGCAATTCACCGGCCTCGACGCGGCCGGCGACGATGCGGCGGTCGTCGAACTTGTAGATCGCCTGTACCGGCAGGCGCAGCGGCAGGCTCGACAGCGGCTTGGCCGGCTCCAGCCCGTCCAGCGCCTCGACCACGGTGGGCCCCTTGTACCAGCCGATGCGCGAGGTCAGCTCGGCGACGCCGTCGCCGTCGCGGGCGGAGATCGGGATCACAGCGACCGGCTTGACGCCGAGGCCCTGGAGATGCGCCGAGATCTCGGCCTTGATCTCATTGAAACGGGCTTCGCCGAAATCGACGCGGTCCATCTTGTTGACGACCACCGCGACCTGCTTCACGCCGAGCAGATGCAGGAGATAGCCGTGGCGGCGGGTCTGGTCGCGGACGCCTTCGAGCGCGTCGATGATCAGCACCGCGCCGTCGGCCTGCGATGCGCCGGTGATCATGTTGCGCAGGAACTCGGCGTGGCCGGGCGCGTCGATCAGCACGACCTCGCGCGCATTGGTGCGGAAGCGGATCTGGGTGGTGTCGATGGTGATGCCCTGGTCGCGCTCGGTCTGCAGCGCGTCGAGCAGGAACGACCATTCGAACGGCATGCCGCGGCGGGCCGAGACGGCCTGCAGCATTTCGAGCTTGCCGTCGGGCAGGCTGCCGGTCTCATGCAGCAGGCGGCCGACCAGCGTCGACTTGCCGTGATCGACATGGCCGACGATGACGATTGAGACCTGCGGGCGGCTGGTGCCGTTCGGCGTGGCGGGAGCGGCGGCCGGGACTCTCATGTTCATGACCCTCGCGCTCCGCTTCAGAGATAGCCGGCGACGCGCAGACGCTCGAAGGCGTCCTCGGTCTCGTGGTCGAGCGCGCGGCCGGCGCGCTCCGGCACCTTGGTGCTTTCGAGCTCGGCCAGAATCTCCGCGATGCTCGAGGCGTTGGAGGCGACGGGGAAGGTGATGTCCTGATCGCCCAGCGAGCGATAGCGCTTGCCGTTCTTCGACAGATACAGCGGGATGATCGGAATGTTCTCGCGCGCGGTGTAGGCCCAGATGTCGGCCTCGGTCCAATGCAGGATCGGATGGATACGCAAATGCGCGCCCTGCGGCGGCGAGGCGTTGAAATGGTCCCAGAACTCCGGCGGCTGGTCGCGGACGTCCCAATGGCCTTCGGCGCCGCGCGGCGAGAACACGCGCTCCTTGGCGCGCGTCGCCTCCTCGTCACGGCGGATGCCGGCGATCAGGCCGTCGAAGCCGTATTTCGCGAGCGCCATCTTCAGACCCTCGGTCTTGCGCGCGGCCGAGCGGGCGGCCGGAGGCAGGGTCGGATCGACGGCATCGATCGGCGGGCAGGGCTCGACGCGGAGATCGAGGCCCCATTCCTGCGCGTAAGTGTCGCGGAAGGCATACATCTCCGGAAACTTCTTGCCGGTATCGACATGCATCGCCGGGAACGGCACGCGGCCGAAGAACGCCTTGCGCGCCAGCCAGATCATGACGTTGGAATCTTTTCCCAGCGACCACAGCAGCGCGAGCTTCTTCAGCCGTGCAAAGGCCTCGCGGAGAATATAAATGCTCTGCGCCTCAAGCTGGTCGAGATGATCCATCGTCGGCGCGGCGCTCAGCACGCGCGGCATGGAAGATGCTTGCTCGAGCTCGGAGGAGGGCAACCGATCTCTGGAAACGTCGTTTGTGAGAATGTGCATGCTATCAGCCATCGCCTGCTTGGGAGAAAATTCTATGGCGAAGCCAAGAAATAATTTTCTCTTTACGTCCGTAGCGTGACACTTATATAGAAAATAATTCCAGTCAACCCCGAAGAGTCGAAGCCGAAGAGCGCAATGCAATATCTGCCGGTGTTTCTCGATCTGAAGACCGGCCCCGTGCTGCTGATCGGCGCGGGCGAGCTCGTGCGCGCGAAGCTTAGAGTCTTGCTGTCCGCGGGTGCGCGCATCCGCTGGTTCGCGACCGATGGCGATTTCGATCTCGGAGGATTGCACGACGATCATGGCCAGATCACGCGCGCTGACGGCGATCCGCTGACCACCGACCTGTCGGGCGTCATCGCCGTGCTGTGCGCGGGCGCCGGCGATATCGGCGTGGCGATGTCGGCGCGGGCGCGCAGCGTCGGCCTGCCGGTCAACGTGATGGACGACCTCGCGCATTCCAGCTTCATCTTCCCGGCGATCGTCGATCGCGGCGACGTCGTGGTGGCGATCGGCACCGGCGGCTCGTCGCCCGTGGTCGCGCGCCGCGTGCGCGAGCGCATCGAGGCGCTGCTGCCGGCGCGGATCGGCGAGCTCGCGGGTTTCATCGGCGACTTCCGCAAGATCATCAACCCGCGGATCGCGGAGATGCCGCTGCGCCGTCGCTTCTGGGAGCGTGTTGTCGATGGCCCGATCGGCGCGCTGGTGCTGGCCGGCCGCAAGCACGACGCCGAGGCGGCGCTGAACAGCATCGCCGATCCTACCGCATTCGCGGGGGCCGATCATGCCGGCCGCGGCGAGGGGCATGTGACCCTGGTCGGCGCCGGGCCTGGCGATCCCGATCTCTTGACGATCAAGGCGCTGCGCGCGCTGCAGGACGCCGACGTCGTGTTCTACGACGAGCTGGTGACGCCGGAGATTCTCGACCGCATCCGCCGCGACGCCTCGCGCGTTCCGGTGGGCCGCCGCGTCGGCAAGCCCGGCATCGGCCAGGACGCGGTGAACAAGCTGCTGATCGACGCCGCGCGCGAGGGCAAGCGCGCGGTGCGCCTGAAGGGCGGCGACGCTTTCGTGTTCGGCCGCGGCGGCGAGGAGGTCGACGCGCTGCGCCAGGCGAGCGTGTCCTACACGATCGTGCCCGGCATCACGGCGGGCATCGGCGCCGCCGCGCAGTTCGAGGTGCCCTTGACCTTCCGCAGCAAGGCGCTGCGCATCACCTTCCTCACCGCGCACAAGGAGCGCGATGCCGAGGCGGTCGACTGGTCGGCGCTGACCGATACCAAGATGACCGTCGTCGTCTACATGGGCATGACAGCGGCGCCGGCGGTGCGCTCCGGCCTGCTCGCGGCGGGCCGCTCGCCGCAGACGCCGGTCGGCGTGTTCGCGCGCGTGACGCGCCCCGATGCGCAGGCCGCGGTCGGTACGCTCGATCGATTGCCGGATCTCGTCGCCAAGATCGAGGGCGGTCCGGCCATCCTCATCATCGGTGATGTCGTGGCGCATTCGGCGCCGTGGCGTCAGCAGACTCTCAGTGGCGTGATTGCAAAACTCCTGGAACCCGTCTGAATGACCTCCCCGCTGCAACAAAAGATCAAGATCACCGGTCCCTCGATCGTCACGGCGAACCGGACATGGGACGGCGCGGTGATCTATCGCACCGGTTCGAAGAGCTGGTCCGATGAGCTCACCGACGCTGCGATCGTGCGCACCGCCGACGAGGCGCGCGCGCTGCTGACCGAGGCGGTGGCCGATGATCTCAACGCGATCGGTCCCTATATCGCGCCGGTCGAGGTCGCCGCCGACGGCGCGGTGAAGCCCGGCAACATGCGCGAACACATCCGGCTGACGGGCGCCACCATCGCGCTCCCGGCTCAAGCCTGAAGGCCTTCTCATGTATGCTTATGACGACATCGACCGCACTTTGGTCAACGAGCGCGTCGCCGAATTCCGCGATCAGGTGAAGCGCCGTCTCTCGGGCGAGCTCACCGAGGACGAGTTCAAGATGCTGCGGCTGCAGAACGGCGTGTATCTGCAGCTGCACGCCTACATGTACCGCATCGCCATTCCCTACGGCACGCTGTCGTCGGATCAGCTGCGCCGGCTGGCGCATGTCGCGCGCCGCTACGATCGCGGCTACGGCCACTTCACGACCCGGCAAAACATCCAGTTCAACTGGATCAAGCTCGCCGAGCTGCCGGATGCGATGGCCGATCTGGCCGAGGTCGGCATCCAGTCGATGCAGACCTCCGGCAACAACATGCGCAACGTCACCTCCGACCAGTGGGCCGGCGTCGCGCCGGGCGAGGTCGAGGATCCCCGCATCTGGGCCGAGCTGCTGCGCCAGTTCACGACCCTGCATCCGGAATTCTCGTTCCTGCCGCGCAAGTTCAAGATCGCGATCACGGCGTCCGAGCACGATCGCGCCGCGATCAAGATCCACGACATCGGCCTGCGTCTGAAGAAGAACGAGCAGGGCGAGACCGGCTTCGAGGTGCTGGTCGGCGGCGGCCTCGGCCGTTCGCCCTTCATCGCCAAGACCATCAAGCCGTTCGTGCACGGCCACGACATTCTGAGCTATGTCGAGGCGATCCTGCGCGTCTACAATCAGTACGGCCGCCGTGACAACATCTACAAGGCGCGCATCAAGATCCTGGTCCACGAGCTTGGCATCGAGAAGTTCGCGGCCGAGGTCGAGGAGGAATGGCAGCAGATCCGCGACGGCGTGCTCAAGCTCGATCAGGGCATCGTCGAGGACATCCGCTCGCGCTTCTTCTATCCGGCCTACGAGACGCTGCCGCACATGCCGGACGAGCTGAAGCAGGCCGCCCATGATGCCAAGTTCGAGGCCTGGCGCAAGAACTCTGTCTTTCCGCACAAGCAGCAGGGCTACGCGATCGCCGTGGTGTCGCTGAAGCCGGTCGGCAAGCCGCCGGGCGACGCGACCGCCGACCAGATGGATGCGCTGGCCGACATTGCCGACAGATACTCGTTCGGCGAGATCCGCGTCGGCCACGAGCAAAATCTGGCGCTGCCGCATGTGCGCAAGCGCGACCTGCCGGCGGTGTGGAAGGCGCTCGAGGCGATCGGGCTCGCCATCCCGAACGTCAACCTCGTCTCGGACATCATCGCCTGCCCGGGCCTGGACTACTGCTCGCTCGCCAATGCGCGCTCGATTCCGATCGCGCAGGAGATCACGCGCCGCTTCGCCAACCACGACACCGCGAACCTGATCGGCCGGCTGCACATCAATATCTCCGGCTGCATCAATGCCTGCGGCCACCATCATGTCGGGCACATCGGCATCCTCGGCGTCGAGAAGAACAACGAGGAATTCTATCAGATCACCATCGGCGGCCGCGCCGACGAGGGCGCCGAGCTCGGCACCTTGATCGGCCCTGCGGTGCCCTACGCCGAAGTTGCCGATGTCGTCGAGGACATCGTCGAAGCCTATCTTGCGCTGCGCGTGAGCCCTGAGGAGCTGTTCGTCGACACGGTGAAGCGGCTCGGGGTCGAACCATTCAGGGAGCGGGTCTATGCCACTCGTTAAGGGCGGACACATCATCGCGGACGAGTTCGTCCGCGTCACCGACGATGCCGAGCTGCCGGCGCAAGGCGCGATCCTCGTCTCCGAGACGCGGTTTCTTGCCGGTCCCGACGCGCTGGTCGGCCGCACCGGCGGCAAGCTCGGCGTGATCTGGCCGAACAATCGCGACATCGACGATCTCGTGCCCTATCTCGACCGGCTCGCGCTGGTCGCGCTGGTGTTCCCGAGTTTCCGCGACGGCCGCGCCTATACTCAGGCGCGTCTCTTGCGCGAGCGCTACGGTTACCGGGGCGAGCTGCGGGCCACCGGGCAGGTGCTGCGCGACCAGTTCGTGTTCATGTTGCGCGCCGGCTTCGATGCGTTCGACGTCAAGAAGCAGGCCGACGCCGAGGCTTTCACAGAGACCGTGAAGCGCTATTCGGTGTTCTACCAGCCGGCCGGCGACGGCCGCATCTCGGCGCTGCATCAGCGGCTGCAACAGCGTCACGCAGAGCGCGCCGGGCTATGAGCACGCTGGCCGCATCACATCAGGCCGATGACACGTCCGTGGCGGCGCTTGATGCGGCGCTGCGCAACGCAACGCCGCCCGAGGTCATCGAAGCGGCGCTTCAGGTGATCGGCCGCGATCGGCTCGCGGTGGTGTCGTCGTTCGGCTCGGAGTCGGCGGCGCTGCTGAAAGTCACCGCCGATGTCGATCCGGCGATTCCCGTGGTCTTTCTCGACACCGGGCACATGTTTGCGGAGACGCTCGGCTATCGCGACCAGCTCATCGACATCCTCGGTCTGCGCGACGTGCGCTCGATCGAGCCGGATGCCGCGGCGCTGGCGCGCGAGGATGCCGATAACGATCTATGGTTCTCCGATCCCGACACCTGCTGCCGCATCCGCAAGGTGGAGCCGCTGGCCCGCGCGCTGGCGCCATTCACCGGATGGATCAACGGCCGCAAGCGCTTCCAGGGTGGCCTGCGCGCGGCGATTGCCGTGGTCGAGCAGGACGGCGCGCGGATGAAGTTCAACCCGTTCGCCAATGTCAGTCGCGAGGTTATCGCGGAGATCTATCGCTCGGCCAATCTGCCGCAGCATCCGCTGGTGGCCTCCGGCTTCCGTTCGATCGGCTGCATGCCCTGCACCAGCCGCTCGGACGCGGGTGAGGACGAGCGCGCCGGCCGCTGGCGCGGTCGCGGCAAGACAGAGTGCGGCATCCACACGATTGCGACACCGGCGGTGTAGTTGGGCCCGGCGCGCGGGCTGCTCAGGCCGTCGTGACGACATTGTCTCGCGGCAAAGAACAGTCATCCCATCGCCGTGCATGACGTAGCAAAATGCCAATGTCGGATCGGAAACAAGAAAATCCGGTTTCGTTGACTCTGACGTGCACATCCGGCGATCTGCAGGAGACGCCTGCACCATCGCGGGCCTGGAAATGGAGAGCTTCGATGATGCGACGTGTTCTGGCTGTCGTGGCGGGCCTGGCATGGGCGGGATCGGCCTATGCGGCGGACGTCAATCTGCTCAACGTGTCCTACGATCCGACCCGTGAGCTCTATGTCGAGTTCAACAAGGCGTTCGCCGCGAGCTACCAGAAGGAGACCGGCAAGAGCGTCGAGATCAAGCAGTCGCATGGCGGCTCCGGCGCGCAGGCGCGCAGCGTGATCGACGGCCTGCAGGCCGACGTCGTCACCCTGGCGCTCGCCTATGACATCGACGCCATCGCCAACAAGGGGCTGCTCGACAAGGAGTGGCAGAAGCGGCTGCCGCAGAACGCCTCGCCTTACACCTCGACCATCGTGTTCCTGGTCCGCAAGGGCAACCCGAAGGGCATCAAGGATTGGGACGACCTGCTCAAGTCGGGCGTCGACGTGATCACGCCCAATCCGAAGACCTCCGGCGGCGCCCGCTGGAACTATCTCGCCGCCTGGGGCTATGCGCTGAAGAAGGCCGGCTCGGCCGATAAGGCCAAGCAGTTCGTGGCCGATCTCTACAAGCACGTTCCGGTGCTCGACACCGGCGCCCGCGGCGCGACCGTCACCTTCGTGGAACGCGGCGTGGGCGACGTCCTGCTCGCCTGGGAAAACGAGGCCTATCTGGCCTTGAAGGAATTCGGTAAGGAAAAGTTCGAGATCATCTCGCCGTCGCTGTCGATCCTGGCAGAACCGCCAGTCGCCGTCGTCGACACGGTCGTGGCCAAGAAGGGGACCCAGGCGGCCGCCGAGGCCTATCTGAAGTACTGGTATACGAAGGACGGTCAGGAAATCGCCGCACGCAACTTCTATCGTCCGCGTGATGCCGACGTCGCCAAGAAGTATGCCGAGTCGTTCGCCAAGGTCGATTTGTTCACCATCGACGACGTGTTCGGCGGCTGGACCAAGGCGCAGAAGGAACACTTCGGCGAAGGTGGCGTGTTCGATCAGATCTACAAGAACTGATGACGAGCAGGAAGTAGGGACATCGGAATGAGCCAGGTGGCGTCTTGAGCGTCCTTGCACCGCGACGCAGCACCTTGCCGGGCTTCGGTCTCACCATGGGACTGACGCTGACCTGGCTGTCCCTGATCGTCCTCATTCCCCTGGCCGGGCTGTTCGTCCGCTCGACGGATCTCAGCCTGGCGCAGTTCTGGGACATCGTCACCAGCCGGCGCACCCTGAGCGCGCTCAAGATCTCGTTCGGGCTGTCGTTCGCGGCGGCGCTCGTCAATCTGGTGATGGGCACCATCGTCGTCTGGGCGCTGGTGCGCTACCGCTTCCCCGGCCGGCGGCTGTTCGATGCCATCGTCGACGTGCCGTTCGCGCTGCCGACCGCGGTTGCCGGCGTGGCGCTGACCGCGCTGTTCGCGCAGAAGGGCTGGCTCGGCGCGCCGCTGGCGGCGGCCGGCATCAGGGTGGCGTTCACGCCGCTCGGCATCTTCATCGCGATGATCTTCATCGGCATCCCCTTCGTGGTCCGCACCGTGCAGCCGGTGCTGATCGATCTCGATCCCGAGATCGAGGAAGCGGCGGCGAGCCTCGGCGCCAGCCGTTGGCACATCGTCACCAAGGTCATCCTGCCGAGCCTGACACCGGCGCTGCTGACCGGCTTCGCGCTCGCCTTTGCCCGGGCCGTCGGCGAGTACGGCTCGGTGATCTTCATCGCCGGCAATCTCCCGAATGTCTCCGAGATCGCCCCCCTCCTGATCGTGATCCGCCTGTCCGAGTTCCGCTATGCCGACGCCACGGCCATTGCAGTGGTGATGCTTGTGGTGGCATTCGTGATCATCTTCGCGGTGAATCGCCTGCAGCGCTGGGCTCAGACCCAGGCGTCCACCTGAGGCCGCGACATGAGCATCGAGATGACCCTGCAACGGACGCCGGATGCCTCGGCGCGCAGCCTGGCCGAAAGCGCCGCCCGACGCGATCCGCGCGCCGAGCCGACCGTCGTTCGGCTGGCGATCATCACGCTCGCGATCGCCTTCCTGTCCATCTTTGTCGTGCTGCCGCTGGTCGTCGTCTTCGTCGAGGCGTTCGGCAAGGGTGTCGTGGCCTATTTTTCAGCTCTGGCCGACCCCGAGGCCTGGTCCGCCATTCGTCTCACGCTGGGTGTCGCGGCGGTGTCCGTGGGCACCAACCTGCTGTTCGGCTTGGCCGCCGCCTGGGCGATCGCGAAGTTCGACTTCCCCGGCAAGACCTTCCTGATCACGCTGATCGACCTGCCGTTCTCGGTCAGCCCGGTGATCTCGGGTCTGGTGTTCGTGCTGCTGTTCGGTGCGCAGGGCTTCTTCGGACCCTGGCTGCAGGCGCACGGTCTACAGATCCTGTTCGCCTTCCCGGGCATCGCGCTCGCCACCATCTTCGTTACGTTTCCCTTCGTCGCGCGCGCGCTGATTCCGCTGATGCAGGAGCAGGGCACGCAGGAAGAGGAGGCGGCGATCTCGCTTGGCGCCTCGGGGCTGCAGACCTTCTTCCGCGTCACGCTGCCCAACATCAAATGGGGCGTGCTGTACGGCGTCCTGCTGTGCAATGCGCGGGCGATGGGTGAGTTCGGCGCGGTGTCGGTGGTGTCGGGTCATGTCCGCGGCGAGACCAACACGATGCCGCTGCTGGTCGAGATTCTCTACAACGAGTACCAGATGGTGGCCTCGTTCGCGATTGCCTCGCTGCTCGCGATGCTGGCGCTGATCACGCTGATTGCCAAGACCATTCTCGAACGTAACATCGACGAGGACATGCCTCATGACCATTGAAGCGAGAGGCGTCGTCAAGACCTTCGGGACCTTCAAGGCGCTCGACGGCGTCGACCTCAAGGTCGCCAATGGCGAGCTGCTGGCGCTGCTCGGGCCGTCCGGCTCGGGCAAGACGACCTTGCTGCGCATCATCGCCGGGCTGGAATGGCCTGATGCCGGCGAGATCCTGTTCGACGGCGAGAACGCGCTCGACCGCGGCGCGCGCGAGCGCCATGTCGGCTTCGTGTTTCAGCACTACGCGCTGTTCCGGCACATGAGCGTGTTCGAGAACGTCGCCTTCGGCCTGCGCGTGCAGCCGCGCAAGATCCGCAAGAGCGAGGCGCAGATCCGCGCGCGGGTGAAGGAGCTGCTCGACCTCGTGCAGCTCGACTGGCTCGCCGACCGCTATCCGAGTCAGCTCTCCGGCGGCCAGCGCCAGCGTATCGCCCTGGCGCGTGCGCTCGCCATCGAGCCGCGCATTCTCTTGCTCGACGAGCCGTTCGGGGCGCTCGATGCCAAGGTGCGCAAGGAGCTCAGGCAATGGCTGCGCACCCTGCACCACTCGATCAACGTCACCTCGATCTTCGTCACGCATGACCAGGAGGAGGCGCTCGAGGTCGCGCACCGGGTCGTCGTGATGGACAAGGGCCGCATCGAGCAGGTGGGGTCGCCGAGCGACGTCTATGACAGCCCGGCGACCGCCTTCGTGCACGGATTCATCGGCGAGTCCATCATGCTGCCGGTGGAGGTCACCGGCGGGGCCGTGCATCTCAACGGCCGACCGCTGGACATTGCTGCAGCCGGCGCAACCGCCGGCGCCTCGACCCTGTTCGTGCGCCGGCATGACATGCTGATCGGTCCGGCCGAGAGCGGCACCTTGCATGGTGCCGTCACCCACGTCCGTAGCTTCGGCCCGGTGCAACGCGCCGAGATCGCGCTGACCGAAGGCTCCACGATCGAGATCGACGCCCCCCGCGACCGCGAGCTCCGCATTGGCGACCGCATCGGCCTGAAGCCGCGGCATTATCGGATTTTCGCCGGCGGGTAGCGGCGGTCGCGCTCGGGCTCGCCCACCGTTAGTTGATCACAGACCTCGACCCAACATGGTGTCGTCCCGGACAAGCCCGGCAACGCGCCAGCGTTGCCGGGCGCCGATCCGGGACCCATACTCCGTGACGTTTGTTTGAGGCAGGCTGGAGCGGCATCGCGTTCCACCACATCCGCCGCGGAGTATGGGTCCCGGCTCGTTGGCCGGGACGACACCGAGGGTGGGGCGCCGTTCTCGTCACAACATTGGCTGTCGGCTCGTCGGCCGGGACGACAGCGGGAATGTGGCGCCGACCGTGGCTTGACCGATCCGGGCTTATGGTTGACCAACCCTTAATCGGCCGGAACGGCTGCAATTGAACCGATGGAACTTACCGTCGATTCACCTTTCAGCCACGGTTGATGTGCAACAACCCGCCTCTCTCATCGGTACAGGGATCGGTTCATTGAAGCATCGCGCACTCGCTCTCTCCATCGCACTCCTGCTCGCCGGCTGCGCGGCCGAGACTCCGGTGGTGCAGGCGCCGACGATGTATGCCGACATGGCGGTCGCGGGGGCGAAGCTCGATGCGCTGGCCGCGGCGACGATGATTTCACAATACCGTCAGAACAACGGGCTCGGCACGGTGGAGGTCGATCCCGAGCTGATGCGGCTTGCGGAGTCGCAGTCGCAGGCGATGGCGGACAAGAACAAGCTCGATCACGACGTCCGCGCGCCGCTGGCCAAGCGGCTGAACGGCGCGGGCTACGACGCCGCCGTCGCGGTGGAGAACGTCTCGGCGGGCTATCACACGCTGGCGGAAGCTTTTTCGGGCTGGCGCGACTCGCCGCCCCATCGCGCCAACATGCTCAAGAGCGGTGTCACAAAAATAGGCATTGCCGCGAGCTATGCTCCGAATACGAAATACAAGGTCTTCTGGACCATGATCCTGGCCGCGCCTGACAGCAGGAAGCCTTCCTGACGGGCACTGCTGCTCCCTGCGTGGGCGGCACGCCCTGTCCGGTGAGGCCCCCCCGCTGGCCGGAAGCGACCTATTCCGGAGGTTGATTTGACGTTATCAGGAACTCACGCCACCTTGGCGCAACTGCTGATAACCGATCGATTGACATGAATCATCATCCGCTGCCGGCTCCGCCGACGACTCCCTCCGATGCCAAGCGCGTGCTCGTCCTGCAGGGCGGCGGCGCGCTCGGCTCCTATCAGGCCGGCGCCTATCAGGCGCTGTGTCATTTCGATTTCGAGCCCGAATGGGTTGCCGGCATCTCGATCGGCGCCATCAACTCCGCGATCATCGCGGGCAACGAGCGCGAGAAGCGCATCGAGCGGCTCAAGGAGTTCTGGCACATGGTCTCCTCGCCGGTGCCGTGGAAGCCGCTGGTCAATGGCGATCATCACCGTTCGGCGTTCAACGAGATCAGCGCCGGACTGATCGCTGCCTTCGGCGTGCCCGGCTTCTTCACGCCGCGCTTTCCGCCGGCGCCGCTGTGGCCGGCCGGCACGCCGCAATCGGTCAGCTATTACGACACCGCGCCGCTGAAACGGACGCTGGAGCGGCTGGTCGATTTCGACCGCATCAACGATCTGAAGACGCGATTGTCGGTCGGCGCCGTCGGCGTCACCACCGGCAACTTCACCTATTTCGACAATGTCGAATTCAAGAAGCAGGGCAAGCGGATCGGGCCCGAGCACATCATGGCCTCCGGCGCGCTGCCGCCCGGCTTCCCGCCGGTCGAGATCGACGGCGAGCATTACTGGGACGGCGGCATCGCTTCCAACACGCCGCTCGACTACGTGCTCGACACCGAGACCGGCCGCGACCTGCTGATCTTCCAGGTCGATCTGTTCTCCGCGCGGGGCGACCTGCCGCGCACCTTGCTGGAGGCGGCCGAGCGCGAGAAGGACATCCGCTATTCCAGCCGCACGCGGATGAACACCGACAAGAACCGGATGATCCACAATACGCGCAAGGCGTTTCGCGAGCTCTATGCCAAGCTGCCGGAGGAGCTGCGCAACGATCCGTCGCTGGAGGTCCTGTGCAAGGCCGCGCAGGAGAACACCGTGACGGTGGTGCACCTGATCTATCGCAGCAAGAACTACGAGACGTCGTCGAAGGACTACGATTTCTCCCATGTCGCGATGGTCGAGCATTGGGAGGCGGGCGTACGCGACGTGCATTCGTCGATGCGCCACAAGGACCAGCTGGAGCGCCCCCAGTCCGGCGAAACCATGGTGACCTACGATCTCACGCAGGACGGCAACCTGGCTGCCGCCAAAAAGGAGTGAAGCAATGACGACGAATTTGAAGGGCAAGACCGCGGTGGTTACCGGCTCGACCAGCGGCATCGGGCTTGCGATCGCCCGCGGCTTCGCCTCGGCCGGCGCCAACATCGTGCTCAACGGCTTCGGCGCGCCCGATGACATCGAGAAGGAGCGCGCCAGCATCGAGAGCGAGTTCAAGGTGAAGGCGGTGCACTCGCCGGCCGACATGAGCAAGCCGGCCGAGATCGCCGGCATGATCGCGCTCGGCGAGTCCACGTTCGGTTCGGTCGACGTCCTCGTCAACAATGCCGGCATCCAGTTCGTCTCGCCGGTCGAGGATTTTCCGCCGGAGAAGTGGGAGCAGATCATCGCGATCAATCTCTCTTCCGCGTTCTACGGCATCCACGCCGCCGTCCCCGGCATGAAGAAGCGCGGCTGGGGCCGCATCATCAACACCGCCTCGGCGCACTCCCTGGTCGCCTCGCCGTTCAAGTCGGCCTATGTCTCGGCCAAGCACGGCATCGCCGGCCTGACCAAGACGGTCGCGCTCGAGCTCGCCACCTTCAAGATCACCTGCAACTGCATCTCGCCGGGCTATGTCTGGACGCCGCTGGTCGAAAAGCAGATCCCGGACACGATGAAGGCCCGTAACCTCACCAAGGAGCAGGTCATCCACGACGTGCTGCTGGCTGCGCAGCCGACCAAGGAATTCGTGACGGTCGACCAGGTCGCCGCGCTTGCGCTGTTCCTGTGCAGCGACGAGGCGGCGCAGATCACCGGCACCAACCTGTCGATCGACGGCGGCTGGACCGCGGAGTAACAACTCTCTCCGTTGTCATCGCCCGGCTTGACCGGGCGATCCAGTACTCACCGGCAGTCGTGAGCCACCGAACGGCCGCAGCGTACTGGATTCCCCGCCTTCGCGGGGAATGACCATGGGGGACGTTGGCCGTGCACCCCAAACGCAATTTCGCGCCGGAGCGGGTTTCGCTTCGGCGCGGGCCGTTCTACAAGCGCTGCGTTTTCACGACCAGCGCACGGACTCGTCACCTTGCTCACCACCCTCATCGGCCTTGGCGCCGCCGTCTGCACCACGAGCTCGTTTTTGCCGCAGGTGATCAAGGCCTGGCGATCGCGCTCGACCCACGACATCTCCACTGGCATGTTCGTGCTGTTGACCACCGGCAACTCGATGTGGCTGCTGTACGGCGCGCTGATCGGCGACCTGCCGCTGGTCCTCGCGAATGCCATCACCTTGGCACTCGTCGCGGCGATCCTCGGCCTCAAGCTGCGCTACGGCTAGGCCCCGCCGCGCCCTGACCGGCCGCCGCCGTCAGATGCGGCGCGCGAAGGCGTTTGCGGACGACGACGCGACGCTCTGGCCCGGCGGCAGCACGACCACGGTCGAACCCATCTGCACGCGGTTGTAGAGGTCGGCGACGTCGATATTGGTCATGCGGATGCAGCCCGACGAGATCGCCTGGCCGATATATTCCGGCTGGTTTGTGCCGTGGATGCGGTAGAGCGTGTCCTTGTTGCCCTCGTAGAGATAGATCGCGCGGGCGCCGAGCGGATTGGCGGGACCACCGGCGACGCGCTTCGGATAGGGGCCGAGACGCGCCTGGATGTCGGCGGTCGGTACCCAGTCCGGCCATTCCGCGAGCTTGCCGACGGTCGCGACGCCGGAGAAGGCCATTGCCTCCTCGCCCACGGCGACGCCGTAGCGGACCGCCTTGCGATCGGGAAGCACGTAGTAGAGGAAGCGGGCATCGGTATCGACGACGATCGTGCCCGGCTGTTCCTGCCGAGTATATTCAACGATGTGACGCTGGAATTGCTCGGGGATCCGCGCTTCGGTGTAAGGCGCGCGCGCCAGGAGCTGGCGGTCGCGCGGAGTCAGCGCGGCATCCGTGGTTGGCGACAGCGTCGCCTCCATGCAGCCCGCCAACAACAACGGTGCAGCCAGCACCACTGCGAGCCCCAGTCTCGGCATCTCGATCTCCCCCAACGCGCGGTATAAACCATGTGCTCGAAGGATCGCGCCAATATCAAGGCGTTGCACTCAACACTTGCGTGATCGTCGCGCACGGCAATCCTTGCCGGGGCGACGCTCTTAGTTCCGTCAAGCGGAGGACAAGATGACGCAACTGTTACGTCACCGTGGTTCCCTCAGGACGCCTTGCCGAAGGCGAGAACGTGCAAGCCCAGCCGCTGCTTGACGATGCGGAACAGAAGCACGGTCTCGAACGCCAGCGATAGCGAGGTTGCGGCCGCGGCGCCGTGTCCGCCGAGGCGCGGCACCAGCAGGATGCAGAGCACGAGGTTCAAGACGAACGCCGCCGCGTAAGCGGAAGCACAGGCGCGCTGCTGGCCCAGCATGTTGAGAAGCCGCTCCACCGGACCGATGGCCGCGCGGACCACGAGCCCGACCGCGGCGATGAACATGATGTCATATCCGGCCGTGAACTGCGCGCCGAACAGCCATAGCAGCGGCTTGCCCAGCGCGAGCAGCACCAGGGTCGCGGCCAGCGACGGCCAGAACGTCCATTTGATCGCATGCGCGACATAGGCCGACAGCCGCGCCTTGTCGCCGAGCGCGTGATACTCGGCGAAGCGATGCGCCGTGGTCGCCGACATCGCGTAATGGATGAACGACACCAGCGCGAGCGTCTTCACGACCGCGAAATAGATGCCGACCTCCTCCGATGAGCGGAACTGCTGCAGCACCAGCACGTCGGTGTAGGACAGCAGGAGATAGAAGCTCTCGACCAGCAGGATCGGCAGCGAGATCGCGAGCCAGCCTCTGAGGTCATACTGCTTCGGTCCACTCTCGACATGGCGATCGAGCCGATTGTTCAGCACCAGCATCTGGCCGAGCATCGCGATCCAGACGGCGGCGGCGCTCGCGGCCATCGCCGCGGTCGCGCCGAGATCGAAGCCGAGCACGAAGGCGCCTGCGGTGAAGCCGATGATCAGCGTCTGCCGGATGATGAATTGCGGCATCAGGCCGAGCGCCATCCAGTCATGCGAGCGCGCGATGCCGTCCTGGGTGTTGGCGACCACGAAGGCCGGCAGGGTGAGACAGCCGATGTACAGTGGCAGGCGCTCGCTGTCGTCGATCCACGGCGACAGCAGGGCGAGGAGACCGGCCAGCAGCAGCGCCGCACAGCCGGACGTGGCGAGCGTGAGCCAGCGGCCGCCGGACAGGAAGCCGCGCAGCAGCGCGTGCTGGTTCGCCGCGCGGTAATCCGGGATGATCTTCTGCGCCGACGAGGCGATGCCAAAATCGAGCATGCTGCCGAGCAGCAGCACCCAGGTCCAGACATAGACGTAGGTGCCGTAGTCCGAGCCACCCATCCAGCGCGCCAGCAGGATCTGGCTGAGATAGGCCAGGCCGGCGCTCAGCACGCGGATGAGGAAGATGGTGCCGGCCAGCCGCCGCGTCAGCGAGGCCTCGCCGCTGCCGCCAAGCGCGGCAAGCCGTGTCTTCAGCCGGGCGAGAAGGCCTGGGGAAACGGGGTCGTTGCGGGTGTCCATCACGGCCACGGCACGGGCTCCACGGCCGCGCGCTGGCGGCGATGGGGCTTCCTATCAACGCATCGTTAAGAATCGGTTGGATCGCCAGCCCCGGCTCGCCGAAGGCGCGATTACGGCAGGTTGACGTTGAACTCGTAGGCCTTGTCCGGCCCGACCAGCGTGAACTTCAGCGCTGCACCATCGGGCTTCACGCCCGGCGGCACACCGTCGAGCTCGAAGGCGAAGCGTGTGATTCCCGGCGTGCCGCTGTCGCGCGCGGTCGGGATCGGCAGCGACCAGTCCGGCGTCGGTCCTTCGACATACAAATGAACGCCGCGCCCCTCGGGCGCCGCCACGTCGACGATGACATCCTTCTTGCCGTCGCGCTTGACGTCATGAATCGTGACCGGATTGGGGTCGCCGATATTGGCGGGCTTGGGCACGGCATCGAGGGCCGCCGACAGGGCGGTGTCCTCGGTGCTGGCGACGCTGGTGAAGGCGAGCTCGGCCTTGGCGTCCACCGGAATGCAGATCTTCTCGCACACCGCGTAGCTGATGTCGGCGCGCAGGATCATCGGTTTGTCCGCGCTCTTGCTGACGATGCGCAGCGGCAGCACGATCTGGTCATGATAGCCGAGCGAATGGCCGCCCGCGCCGTCGTCGAACTTGGTCGGAGCCGGCCACAGAACCGTCACGGCTTCGACGTTCTCCGACTTGGAGAAGTCGAACCGCGGCGGCACGCCGGAATCGCCGGGCGTCCGCCAATAGGTCTTCCAACCCGGCTGCAGCTGGATCGCGATGCCTCCGAGCAGCACCGGGCCGCTGCGCGAGCCTGCGAGCAGGCGCACGGCCGAGTGGCTGTCGCGCTGCCAGGGGGAGGAGTCCTGCGCGCGCGCGTCGACCGCGAGCGAGCTCGACAGCATTGCGGCGATCAACAGTGTGGCGGAGTGGTGAGGAACCAAGGCGGACATGAAACGTCTTTAGTGTGCTGTTCAGCCGCAAACCATTGAATTGCTTGTGAGGCAGTTTTCGCTGCGGGGACCTGAACCTTGATTGACAGATGCGCATCCCAATATCAGGATATCAGCGATCATGAGAGTCCTTGCGGATGAATCCTGAAGCAAAACGGCTCGGCGACATTCGCCGCAAAGTCACCGGGATCGGCGATCAAGCCTCTCACGGCGGTTATCTCGATGGCCAGCTGCTGGTCGCGATGCCGGTGATGGGCGATTCGCGTTTCGAGCGCTCCGTGATCTATCTGTGCGCGCATTCGGCGGAGGGCGCCATGGGTATCATGGTGAACCGGCCGGCCGGCAGCATCGATTTCCCGCAGCTCCTGATGCAACTCAATATCATCGGGAAGAGCGACCAGATCACGCTGCCTGACAGCGCCGAGACGATGAAGGTGCTGAGCGGTGGTCCGGTCGATACCGGCCGCGGTTTCGTGCTGCATTCGAGCGACTACTTCATCGCCAACGCCACGTTGAAGATCAATGACGGCGTCTGCCTGACGACGACCATCGACATCCTCAAGGCGATTGCCAAGGGCCAGGGGCCGAAGCACGCCATCCTCGCGCTCGGTTACGCAGGCTGGCGCGCGGGCCAGCTCGAGGAGGAGATCCAGGACAATGGCTGGCTGCATTGCGACGCCGATCCTGAGCTGATTTTCGGTGACAATGTCGAAAGCAAATACGATCTGGCGCTGCGCAAGATCGGCATCGATCCGGGCATGCTGTCCAACGCCGCGGGCCACGCGTAAGGCGGCTTTTCCAATACTTTGGTCCGGTCTGACCGGAGGTGCAGACCCGAGCTGTCATCGTCCGCGCAGGCGGACGATCCGGTACGCCATGACATCTCGGCTCGAGATCGTCTGCCACGGCGTCCTGGAGGCTCCGCCTTCGCGGAGCATGACAGCGGTGGAGACGGCCAGGCTCCGCGCCGAGGTAAGAGGGCTCCGCGAAGCAATCCAGAGCCCTGCGACCCCTCTGGATGGCTTCGTCGCTTCTCTCCTCGCAATGACGGCCTCTCCGGAACGAAGTCGCTGAACCAGCGCTACTCCGCAGCCTGCTGCGCGACCGTCGGCTCCGTCCCGGCCACGGTGGCCCGGCGCATGTCGCGCGGCTGCGATTGATCGTAGCGACGCACGCGATGCACGGTCTGGCGGTTGTCCCACATGACCAGGTCATGCAGTCGCCATTTGTGCACGTAGACGAATTCCGGCTGCGTGGCGTGCTCGGTGAGATCGCGCAGCAGCAGCCGTCCCTCCGGCATGCTCATGCCGACCACGGCGCCGGCATGCGATGACAGATACAGCGATTTGCGGCCGTGGGCGGGATGCGTGCGGACCAGCCGCTGCCTGACGGGCTTGAACATCTTCTTCTCCTCGTCGGTGTAGTCGAGGAAGCCGAGCGAGCCGCGCGAATACATCAGCGAATGTTCGCTGACGAGATCATCGATCTCGGCCTTGGTCTGCTCGTCCAGCGCGTCGTAGGCCGCACGCATGTCGGCGAATTCGGTGTTGCCACCCTTCGGGTTGACGATGCGCGCCGACAGGATCGAGTACTTCGCCGGGATCGGCCGGAACGAGCTGTCGGAGTGCCACAGGCAGTTGCCGAGGTTGAACAGATGCGTGCGATGATCCGGCGGCAGCGGCTTGCCGTCCTTGCCGAGATTGGAGACGTCGTTGAGGCCGGTGGTGAGACGGTAGTCCTCCTTCTTCGTCACGGTGCCGCCGCGCGCCTTCTCCCGGTCGCCGAAATTCAGCGCAAAGGCGAGCTGCTGCTCGTCACCGATGTCCTGATCGTGGAAGACGAGCACCGCGTAGTGATCGATCGCGGCCTGCAGCTCCGCGACCTCATCGCGCGTGAGCGGATGGCGCAGATCCACGCCCGAGACTTCACCGACGAAATGGGGGTGTAGCTGCCGGATGGCGATGGCCATGGCGTTCTCCTTGCGTGTCCTCGTCGCGGCGGATCTGTCGGTCCGCTTCTCACCCGAAAGGCTACGCCGGCGCTCTGCGAAGTCAACGCAGGCACCGGGGAGACGCGCGCACGGCTGTCATGCCAGCGCGGCAGATGTCAGGCGTTGCGGGCCATCAGCCCGCCATCGACCGGGATCACCGCGCCGGTGATGAACGAGGCTGCCGGCAGGCACAGGCTCAGGGTGATGTGCGCGACCTCCTCGGGATCGCCGTAGCGGCCGAGCGCGGTGCGGCGCCGCGCATAGATCGCCTTCTGCTCGTCGGGGATGCGCGCGGTCATCGCGGTCGTGATCGGTCCAGGGCAGATGCAGTTCACGGTGATGCCGTCGCGGCCGAGCTCGACCGCGAGCGAGCGCGTCAGCCCGGTCACGCCGGCCTTGGCTGCGGAATAGGCGCTGTGCAACGCGGTGGCGCCGAGCGCCTCGGTGGACGCGATATTGACGATGCGTGGGTGCTTGGACCGGCGCAGATGCGGCAGCGCCGCGCGGATGACGCGCTGCTGCGCAGTCAGCATCACCGCGAGCCCTTGCGCCCAGGCTTCGTCATAGGTCTCATCGTCGATCGCCACCCGCACCGAGATGCCGGCATTGTTCACGACGATGTCGAGGCCGCCGAACTGCGCAGCCGCGCTGCTGACGACGGCCGAGATCGCATCGCGATCCGTCAAGTCGAGCGGCCAGGCTCGCGCAGTTCCGCCCGCGGCGACGATAGCAGCCGCAACGGCGCGCGCGCCATTCTCGTCGATGTCGGTCACTGCGACCTGCGCGCCTTCATCCGCGAATACCCGCGCGGTCGCGCGGCCCATGCCGGACGCCGCACCCGTCACCAGGACGGTCAATCCCTTCACCGATCGGCTGAGCTGCTTGTGGTCGGACATATTTGCGGCCCGCGGAAATTCCTGCATCACGATCTCATGATCGAATTAGCATCAAACACATCGGTGCGGTAGGCGCGCGTCGGACATGCGCATCTACGCTACGGCCTGGTATCGATCTGGCCGACGCGAAGCACCGTGCAGATGCCGCTCACTCAACTTTGCCGCAGTGCCACCTATCATCCGGCGCGGAAGTCCCCACGTTCTCTGACGCACTGCGTGTGCGTTGCCCCCGCAAGCTCAAACGGAGTCATCATGGCCTCGCGAAAGACATTCATGGCGTTCGTGGCCGCTGGCTCATGGCGATCTCTCATGCGCATGCCGACAGCATCAATGCGGGCAATCGCCGGCCCAGCACGAGCCAACCCTTCAAGGCGGAAAACATCGCCAAATTCGATACGCCATGGGCGATCGCGTTCCTGCCGGACGGGCGGATGCTGGTGACGGAGAAGCCGGGCCGCATCTTCGTCGTCACCCCAAGCGGCGAGAAAACCGAGATCGGCAACGTCCCCGCGGTGGCGGTACGCGGACAGAACGGTCTGCTGGACGTCGCCGTCTCGCCGAGCTTCGCGACGACATCGCAGATCTACATCACTTACACGGAGCCGAGCACGGAGGGCAGCCGCCTCGTTCTGACCCGGGCCGTTCTGTCGCTGGTCACTGATCGCACCGCGCTGACGGATCCGACCGTGATCTGGCGCCAGACGCCGGCCGGCGGCGGTGGCCAGCCCGGCGGCATCATCGCCTTCGATCCGCAGGGGACGCATCTGTTCCTTACGGTCGGCGACCGCATGCAGCCGACCAGCGCACAGGATCCGCGGCAGGCGCGCGGCAAGGTGCTCCGGCTCAATCTCGACGGCTCCACGCCATCGGACAATCCGCTCGCCGAGGACAAGGGCGTGCCGGCCCAGACCTGGACGACGGGCCATCGCAATCCCTATGGCCTCGCATTCGCGCCGGATGGCAAGCTCTGGCTGCACGAAATGGGACCGCGCGGCGGCGACGAACTCAACCTGATCGAGCCGGGCAAGAACTACGGCTGGCCGCTGGTCTCGAATGGCGACAATTACGACGGCACGCCGATTCCGCGCCATGCAACGCGGCCGGATCTGACGGCGCCGCCGCTCTATTGGGACCCGGTGATCGCGCCGGCCGGCCTCGCCTTCTACGATGGCGCGATGTTTCCGCAATGGAAGGGATCCGCGCTGATCGGAGGCTTGCGGTCGCAGGCGCTGGTGCGCGTGGCGTTCCGCGCCGACGGCCAGCCGGACGAAGCCGAGCGCTGGGACATGGGCCAGCGCATCCGCGACGTCGCGATCGCGCCGGATGGTGCCGTCTGGATCATCGAGGACGACTCGCCCGGCCGCCTGCGACGCTTGACGCCGGCGAAATAGACGGGGTCTGCAGCGCGTCGGCGCAAGCCGCGGCCGCGTTGACAGCGTGGGGTCTGCTCTCCACGCACGTCGAAACAAACAACAAGACGAGGGCAGGGGAGATGAACGCGCTGGATTTCTCAGGGCGACGGGTGCTGGTGATCGGCGGCTCCAGCGGCATCGGTAACGGCATCGCGCAGGCGTTCCGCGCGCAAGGCGCCCGCGTCGCGATTTGCGGCACGCGGACCCGTGCGGCCGACTACCGCGCCGAGGATGGTTCCGATCTCGAGGGCCTCGACTATCATCAACTCGACGTCAGCAACGCCGCAGCCATCGAAGCGTTCGCGCCGGGCCTCGACCGGCTCGACGTGCTGGTGCTGGCCCAGGGCGCGGTGCTGTATCGCCGCGGCGAGTTCGCGATGGACGGCTTCCGCAAGGTGATGGAGGTCAATCTCATCAGCCTGATGGCCTGCGCGACGAAGTTTCACGGCCTGCTGTGTGATACCAAGGGTGCGCTGATCATCGTGTCGTCGACGGCGGCGTATCATTCGACGATGGGCAATCCCGCTTACAATGCCTCCAAGACCGGAGCCGTCGGGCTGACGCGGACGCTGGCGGAGGCGTGGGCCGGTGACGGCATTCGCGTCAACGGTATCGCGCCGGGTCTGGTCGATACCAAGATGACCAAGGTGACGACCGCCAATCCGCAGCGCCTCGAAGGCGCCCTGCAGCGGATTCCGCTGAAGCGGCTCGGTACGCCGCAGGACATGGCCGGTGCGGCCTTGTTTCTCGCCTCACCGCTGTCGTCCTACATCATCGGCCAGACCATCGTTGTCGATGGCGGGCTGATTTTGTAGTTCGTCGGAACCGTCGCCGCCCGAGCCAGTTAGCAGAGCGGAAAGCCCCGCAAACGCGAGACAAGGAGAGGCGGCGATGGATACGGATCGGTTGACCGGAACGGCGAAGGATGTCGCAGGCAAGGTCGAGGGCGGCATCGGCGAGATGACCGGCGACAAGAGCACGCAGGCGTCTGGCCGCGCGCGCGAGGCGTCGGGCGTCGTACAGAACCTCTACGGCCAGGCCAAGGACGCCGCCCGCGAGGCCGGCGATGCCGCGATGGACTATGCGAAGGACACGTTCGGCAGCAGCACCGACAGCCTGCGCGACGGCACCCAGGCGCTCACCAAGCGCGTGCAGGACAACCCGATGGGCGCCCTGCTGGTCGCTGGCGGCATCGGCTTCCTGCTGGCGATGCTGATGCGTCCGAGCCGGCCGCAGCCGCAGCGCTGGCGCTACTGAGCTGATCACAGCCAGCGATTTGGACCAAACAAATGGCCCGCATTCGAGAGCGAATGCGGGCCGTTTCGTTGTCTCGCTCGCGCGTTGCGAGCGGCTGCGTCATGTCAGCGCGGAGCTCCGTCGAGCACCGCGGCCGAACGGCCGACCGCAGCCGGTGGACGCGGCGGGGCGTTCGGATTACGCGCCGTCGGCGGCCTGGCCGGGGCCGGCTGCTGCTGTTGCGGCGCGCCGAAGCCGAAGAAGTCGCGGAGCCCCTGGCCGGCCTGGCCGTTCTGATTCGGCTGTTGAGTTTGGCCCGGGGCCCCGGGGGTCGTCAGCCGCTTTGGCCGCTGCTGCGGCGGAAGCTGGCCGGGAGCCGTTTGCTGCGTCTCCGTGGGCGATGTCGCCGCGACGGGCGTATCCGGCTTGTTGAGCTCCTTTGGCGGCTCCTTGGCCTGCTCGCGGCCGACCTCACGGCGCGGCCAGATGAAATCGTCCGCACGCCCTGCGGGCGGGCTCAGCGCCTCGCCCTTGACCAGGGTTCGCGAGGCCAGCGCATCCACCGCCGCTGGGCGTGAGCCGGGTCCCCCCAGCAACTGATCGGTGCCGACGGACGAAGCGACCAGCGGCAGAATCGGGCCGGCGACCGGGCGCGGCGCCGGCTGACCCGGAACGGCATTGGCGTCCGGGGTCGCCGGCTCGGTCGGCAGTTCCAGCGGCGTGGAGCGGGCGGCCAGCAGCCGGTTGATCTCGCGCTCGGCATAGTGGGCAAGCTTGCGGGCGCCGGGCTTGGTGAAATAGACGCCGTCATAGGAGCGCAGCTGGCGGATCTGGCCCTCGAAGTCCGGGCCCTTCTGCAGGAAGCGCCCGGCTTCGTCGACGAAGCCGTCCCAGACGTCGACATAGGTGATGCCGGCCTTGCCGGCGGCGTCGCGATACAGCGAATCCAGGAACAGCATGTCGGCCGTGCCCTTCGGACCGCGCACGGCCGGGAGGCCCACCCACAGCACCGGAACGCCCTTGCTCTTGGCGACCGCGATCAGTTCCTCGATCTTCTTGGTGTAGAGCTCGACCCAGCGCTCGTCGCGAAACTCGTACAGCGCGCCCGGCGCGCGCGGCGTCTTCTCCGGGGCGGCGATGACAGGCGTATCGTTGTCGGCCTCGTCCTGCGGCAGCTCGCTGTCGGCCGGCTTGGCGGCCGTGTCGCTCTTCGGATCGGCCTTGGCGTCGGACTTGGCGTCGGACTTGGCGTCGGACTTGGCATCACCGGATTTCGCATCACCCGGCTTGCCGTCGGCTCCCTTGGCATCACCCGGCTTCGTATCCCCAGGCTTGGCCTTGGCCTCCTTCTTGGCCTTGTCGGCCGCGGCCTTCTTGTCGTCCGGCTTGTCGGTCTTCTCGACCGCCGGCTCGCGAATCGAGAGGCGGTCGTTGAGGCCGAGCATGATCACGATGGCGTCGGCGCGCTCGGTTGCCAGAATGCTCTTTGCGGCTGCGGTCCAGTCGGCCGGCTCGCCCTTGGGCTGGTACTTGATCAAGCCGGAATTGGTCTTGATCTTGCGGGTCACGCCCATGTCCGGCTGCTCGGAATAGGCGTCCTCGAGACCATAGGCGAGCCAGTCGGCCATGCCGTCGCCGAGCACCAGAACGTAGCGCTCGGGCGCGGCGGCATTGTCGCGCTTCTCCGGCGCCGGCGCCTTGGAATAATCCTGGATGACCTTCTTGGGTTGCTGCGGCTGGTAGGGTGAGAAGAAGTCGCCGCCGAACCAGCCTCCGCCACCGCCGCCGCCGCGCGGCGCCGGTCGTGGCGAGGCAAACGGGTTGAAGTTGAAGAATTGGGCCGAGGCCGGGCCAGTGATGCCGACCAGCATGGCGACGACAACGGCCAGCACGACCGCCGGGCCGGGCTCGTTCAGCAGCTTCAGGATGGATTTCAGCTTTGACATGCGCACCCGTCCGCAGCCGTCGCGCGGCAAATCGTGACAACCCATATAATAGGACCGGAATCAGGCCGCAAACGGGCATTCACCTGTTGGTGTTGACGGGTCGCGGTATTTGCCGTGGAAGGTTACCGCGCGCCGGCGCATCGCGGGCGATCAGCGGCCACGCAGCCGTTCCAGCACGTCCGTGGTGGCAAAACCGTCCGCCGGCGCCCCGATCGAGGCCTGGAAGTTCCGCAGCGCCTCGCGGGTCTGGCCGCCGAACTGGCCGTCCGGCGTTCCGCGGTAGAATCCGCGGTTCGCCAGCAATTGTTGCAGCTCCAGCCGCTCCGCCCGGGACAGGGTGCGCTCCTCGCGCGGCCAGGCCTGCACGAAGGGCGGGGCGCCGCGCAGCCGGTCGGCGAAGTGGCCGATCGCCAGCGCATAGGCCTCGGCCGGATTGTATTTCATGATGACGCGGAAATTCTGCAGCATCAGGAAACCCGGGCCCTGGGCGCCCGCCGGCGCCAGCAGATAGGCCTTCTCGGTGGTCGCCGGGAACGGCTGGCCGTTGGCGCGGCGCAGGCCGAGCTGTTCCCATTGGGCGAAGCTCATGGTCTTGGCGCGGTCGGCCAGCATGAAGTTGAAGCCCTGCGGCAGCACGACCTCGTAGCCCCAGCTCTGGCCGCTCTGCCAGCCGTCCTTCTTCAGATTGTTGGCGGTCGAGGCGATCAGGTCGGCGGGATTGTCGACGACGTCGCGGCGGCCGTCGCCGTCGGCGTCCACGGCGAAGCGCTTGAAGGCAGTCGGCATGAACTGGGTCGGGCCGAAGGCGCCGGCCCAGGAGCCGCGCAACTGTTCGGGCCTGAGATCGCCGCGGTTGAGGATCTCCAGGGCCGACAGGAACTCATCCTTGAAATAGGCTTGGCGGCGGCCGATGCAGGCGAGCGTCGCGGTCGACTGCAGCACGCTGCGGTCGCCGATCTGGGTCGAATAGTTGGATTCGATGCCCCAGATCGCCGCGATAATGAAGCGGTCGACGCCATAGGCGCGCTCGGTGGCGTCGAACTGCGGCTTGTATTTGGCCAGCACCTCGCGGCCCTTGGCCAGGCGATTGTCGTTCACCAGGATGTCGAGATAGTCCCAGATCGACTTGGTGAACTCCGGCTGGGCGTCGAGCAGATCCATGATGCGCAGGTCGGGCGTGAGGCCCGCCGTGAAGCGCTGGAAATTGTCCTGCGTGATGTTGCGCCGTGCGGCATCTGGCCACATGCCTGCGACGCAGGCGTCGAAATTGCCGGCGGCCTCGCGGATCGCCGCCGCCGTCATCAGCGGATGGCCGGAGGCACCGTCCTCGCCGCTCCAGGGCTGCGGCCCCGAGACGGAGGGCGCCTGCGCGGGCGCGGCGGCGCCGGGATTGTCCTTCGAAAGGGTACCCGTGAACAGGCTGTCGAGGAAGTTCAGCGGATTGCCGGATTGCGCGTTGGCGGAACCGGACACCGTCGCCAGGGCCGCGGCCACCACCGCCATCCGCATTCCGGTCCTCAAGGCTGCCAGCATGACGTTGCGTCGCATCTTCAATAGGTCCATCTCAGGGTGGGCCACAGGAGGCCCGGACCTGCTTAACGGGAGATTAACAAGGTTAATCGTTTCTCAGCAGCGAAATATGGCCGTGCCATCGCGCCTCGAACGGAACCAGTCGACCAACATCCGCCTTTGTTCTCGGCTGCAAACGAGCTACCAAGATGCGATCGATTTCGCATTCATTCGTCACAAGGTTTAATCAGGCCCCATGAAGATCCGCAAAGCCGTTTTTCCGGTCGCCGGTCTCGGCACCCGCGTCCTTCCCGCCACGAAGGCGATGCCGAAGGAGATGCTGACGATCGTCGACAAGCCGCTCATCCAATACGTCTTCGACGAGGCGAAGGAAGCCGGCATCGAGCATTTCGTGTTCGTCACCGGGCGCAACAAGACGGCGATTGAGGATCATTTCGACCGCATGTACGAACTCGACGCGACGCTCGCGGCGCGCGGCAAGAAGACCGAGATGGAAATCCTGGCGCGCGACCAGCCGGAGGCCGGCGCCGTCAGCTTCACCCGCCAGCAGGCGCCGCTCGGTCTTGGCCACGCCGTGTGGTGCGCGCGCGACATCGTCGGCGACGAGCCGTTCGCGGTGGTGCTGCCGGACGAACTGGTGCTGAATTCTCCGGGGTGCCTGGCGCAGATGATCGCCGCCGCCAACAAGCTGCCCGAGAAGAGCAATGTGCTCGCCGTGCAGGAAGTGCCAGCCGACCAGACGCATCAATACGGCATCTGTGGCGTAGGCCCGCGCGACGGCAAGATCTTCGAGGTCGACGGCATGGTCGAGAAGCCGGCCAAGGGCACCGCGCCGTCGAACTTCTCGATCACCGGCCGCTACATCCTGCAGCCTGAGATCTTCAAGATCCTGGCGACGCAGGAGCGCGGCGCCGGCGGCGAGATCCAGCTCACCGATGCCATGATCGGCCTGTCGAAAACGCAGAAATTCTACGGCGTCGATTTCGACGGCGAGCGGCATGATTGCGGCTCGAAGTCCGGCTTCCTGAAGGCCAACATCGCCTTCGGCATGGCCCGCGCGGATCTGCGGGACGGCCTGCGCGCCGACATGCAGAAGTACCTCGAAGCCAAGAGCTAGAAGCCAAGAGCTAGAAGCCAAGAGCTAGAAGCCAACAGCTAGATGTGACGCCGCGCGCGCCGCGTCACGCCGCCAGCGAGCCCGGCGGCTGCGGCTTCGGTGCGGCCACGCTGATGCAGCGATTGCGGCCCGCGGCCTTCGCCATGTAGAGCGCGCGGTCGGCCGCGTTCAGCAGGCTGCTCCAGTCGGCATCGCGCGTCGGCGTCACGCTGGCGACGCCAATGCTGATCGAGGCGTTGCCGGCCTCGCCGGCCCACAGCGCGACCTTGATACGGATCGTCTCGGCGACATGCAGCGCATCCTTCTCCGCCGTGCCCGGCAGCAGCACCGCGAACTCCTCGCCGCCATAGCGCGCGGCGCAGTCGCCGGCCCGCCGCACCGAATCCGAGATGCAAACGGCGATGCCGACCAGCACCTGGTCGCCGGCCTGATGCCCATGCGTGTCGTTGTAGCTCTTGAAATGATCGGCATCGATCATCAGGAGCCCCAGCGGCACCTGGGCCCGCTGCGCGCGCCGCCACTCGATTTCGATGGTCTCGTCGAACTTGCGCCGGTTCTTCAGGCCGGTCAGCGGATCGGTGGTCGCGAGCCGCTCGAGCCTGGACTCGACCCGGGTGCGCAATTGAATCTCGCGCGCGGCGACCTGTGTCGCCGCCAGCACGAAGACGATGAGCGCCAGCATCATCGCGCCGATCTGCGCCGCCTCGTTGCGCCAGACGGCGTAGACGCCGTCCCAGGTCCGGCTCGCCACCACCACCAGCGGATCATTGCCGCTGCGCCAGACCAGGAGCCGCGATGGGTCGTCCAGCACGCCAGCGCTGGACAGCCATCCGCTCGGCTCCGTCAAGATGCGATTGACGGCCGGCGCCCGCGCCAGGTTGCGGCCGATCGCGGCGGGGTCGAACGGCGCGGTCACGACGACGGTGCCGTCGCGCCCGAGCACCGTCAGGCCGACACCCGCGGGGAGCGTCAGCCGGCTGAACAGGTCGCGGAAATAGCTGAGGCGGATCGAGCCGGCGACGACGCCGACGAAGCGACCGTCAGCCGCGGAAATGCGGCGGCTCAGAGCAATGGAATAGTGCCCGCGCTGCTGCGCCGGCCTGCTGACAAGAAGGCCGACATCGGCGCGGTCGCGCTGGACGTGGAAGAAGTCGGCGTCGCCGCGGTCCTCCGGGGACGGGTCGAGCGTGGCCGAGTCGATGGTGAGGCGACCGTTGGCGTCGAACACCTGGATGGCGCCGAAATATCGCGCGGTGGATGCGCGGTCGAACAGGATCAGTTGGCGGATCGGCTTGCTGACCTCGTTGATTTCGGGCAGCAACATGTTGGCGCCGACCGCGCGCAGCGACAGATCGTACAACTCGATGTTGCGGCTGATGTCGGCGCCGATGCCGGCTGCGAGATTTTCCAGCGACTGTCGGGCGCGGATCTCCTCGCCACGGCGCAGGTCGATCATCATGCTGGCGCAGATGGCCGAGAAGCCGATGATGGTGGAGATGGAGCAGGTGACGAGCGTGCGGGCCGAGAGACGCCAAGGCGGTTTTGCCTTGCCTGTTCGGCGTATCCAGCGCATCGGCTCGTCCCATCCCCCGTGGGTTTCCGTCCGTAGACCGACGGATAACCTCCGAGTAACGCATGTTAGGTTAACGAGCGGTTGCGTTGGCCTGGCTTGTCGTCAAGACAGGTCGACAGCCGCTTGCCGAATGGAGTCGAACCTTGCCCGACTATGATGCCCTGAGCGACTACCTCAAGCGGCAGACGCGTCCCGAACTGGTACTCAGCATCGACGAGATCGAGGAACTGATCGGCGACAGCCTGCCGCGGGCCGCTCAGCGGGCGTCGTGGTGGGACAGCCTGCGCAGCCCTCAGGAAAAGATGCCGCAGCGCGAGGCCTGCCTGGCCGCGGGCTATGTCGCGACCCGGCTGCCCGACGGCACCGGCGTCCGTTTCCGCAAGCTGAAGCCACCGCGCTGAAACAATGTCGTCGTCATTGGCCCGGATCGTGCCTTCCGCCGGATGCAGATGGCCCAGGGGGCGCCCGGCATGAAGGCACGAGGGCAGCGCGATCGATGGTGCCGACAATTTGGAGGAGAGACAGTCATGGACGAACAGGACCTGCGCCGCGAGATCGCTGCGGTCAAAGAAGGGCGGCTGTCACGCCGCGATTTCGTTCAGCGGGTGCTCGCGGCCGGGCTGACGGCACCGCTGGCCGGCATGATGCTGGCGCATTCAGGGGTGGCGATGGCCGCGCAGGCGTTTCCGTACAAGCCGACCAAGGCCGGCGGCGGCGGTCCGCTGCGCATCCTGTTCTGGCAGGCGCCGACCCTGCTCAATCCGCATTTCGCGATCGGCTCCAAGGACCAGGAAGCCTCGCGCGCCTTCTACGAGCCGCTGGCGGGATGGGATGCCGACGGCAATCTCGTGCCGGTGCTCGCCGCGGAAATCCCAACTCTCGCGAACGGCACGCTTGCGGCGGACGGCACCTCTGTCGTCTGGAAGCTGAAGCCGGGGGTGAAATGGCATGACGGCCAGCCTTTCACGGCCGACGACGTGATCTTCAACTGGCAGTACGCGACACATCCCGAGACCTCGGCGGTCACCATCGCCGACTACAAGGACATCAAGACGATCGAGAGGATCGACGACCTTACGGTTCGCCTCGTATTCGCAAAGCCGACGCCGCAATGGTTCACGCCGTTCGTCAGCGGCCGTGGCGCGATCATCCCGAAACATTTGTTCGCCGACTATATCGGCGCCAAGTCCCGCGAGGCGCCGAACAACCTCAAACCGGTCGGTACCGGCGCCTATCTGTTCGTCGACTTCAAGCCCGGCGACATGCTCACGGGCAAGCTCAATCCCGACTACCACGTGCCCAACCGTCCGTATTTCGACACGCTGGAGATCAAGGGCGGCGGCGATGCGGTGTCGGCGGCGCGCGCGGTGCTGCAGACCGGCGAATTCGACTACGCCTGGAATCTGCAGGTCGAGGACGAGATCCTCGTCAAGCTGGAGAGCGGCGGGCCAGGCGCGGTCGAGATCGTGCCAACCGGCAATCTGGAATTCATCCTGCTCAACGCCACGGATCCCTGGACCGAGGTCGACGGCGAGCGCGCGAGCGTCAAGACCGGGCATCCCTTGTTCTCGGATCCCGCGGTGCGCGAGGCGATCAACCTGCTGATCGACCGCGCTTCGATTCAGAAGTTCATCTATGGTCGCGGCGGCATCGCCACGGCGAACGCCGTCAACAATCCCGAGCGCTATCGCTCGCCCAACATGCGTTTCGAGTTCTCGGTCGAGAAGGCCAACCAGATCCTGGAGAACGCCGGCTGGAAGAAGGGCGCGAACGGCATCCGCGAGAAGGACGGCAAGCCGCTGAAGATCGTATTCCAGACCTCGACCAATGGGCCACGCCAGAAGAACCAGGCGATCATCAAGCAGGCCTGCCAGAAAGCCGGCATCGAGATGGAGTTGAAATCGGTGGTCGGCTCCGTGTTCTTCTCCAGCGACGTCGCCAATCCCGACACCTATGCGCATTTTTACTGCGACATGGAAATGTATCAGATGACGATGGCCTCGCCCGAGCCGCAGGCCTTCATGAGCCAGTACGTATCGTGGGAAGCGGCGAGCAAGGCCAACAAATGGCAGGGCCGCAACATCGCGCGCTGGCAGAACAAGGCGTATGACGATCTCTACAACGCGCTGACGGTCGAGCTTGATCCGGTCAAGCGCGCAGCGCTCTACATCAAGCTCAACGATATCGTCTGCTCGGAACGCCACGTGCTTCCGGAGCTGAACCGGCCGCGCATCTCCGGCATCCGCAAGGGGCTGCAGACGCACTCCTCGGGCTGGGACAACGACCTCTGGCAATTGCCGAACTGGTATCGCGAGAGCTGAGCACATTCGCTGGGCTGTATCCGAACACCCCGGCTGTGGCTGCCACCATACCGGGGTGAGTTCCAGTTTCCGGAATTCCGGAGGGCTGCTCTTGCTGCAGCTGCGAGGTGCGACAATCGTTCCATTCCTTATTATGAAATTGGCCCGGATTCTGCTTTGACAGTCGCTCAGAAGGCTGATCCAATTTTGTGCAGCTCCGCGAAGATGCTTGGCGGGGCGCTTTTTTTGGCATTCAGCACCACACTGGAGTCGATGAATGAACGAGCGTGACCTCCGTAACCAGATCGCTGATGTCAAAGCGGGGCGCCTGTCGCGGCGCGATTTTGTGCAGCGGATGATGGCTGTGGGGCTGACGGCGCCGATGGCCGGCACGATGCTCGCGCATTCCGGCGTCGCCTTCGCGGCGGACTCGATGGAGTACAAGCCGACCAAGGCCGGCGGCGGTGGTCCGCTCAAGCTCTTGTTCTGGCAGGCGCCGACGCTGCTCAATCCACACTTCGCCAACGGCACCAAGGATCAGGAAGCCTGCCGGCTGTTCTACGAGCCGCTCGCCGGCTGGGACGCCGACGGCAATCTCGTGCCGATCCTCGCCGCGGAGATTCCGAGCAAGGAGAACGGCCTGCTCGGCGCCGACGGTCTCTCCGTCACCTGGAAGCTGAAGCAGGGCGTGAAGTGGCACGACGGCAAGCCGTTCACCGCCGACGACGTCATCTTCAACTGGGAATACTCGGTCAATCCCGACACCGCCGCGGTCTCGGTCGGCAGCTATCGCGGTATCAAGTCGATCGACAAGATCGACGATTTCACCGTGAAGCTGAACTTCAAGGCGCCGACGCCGTTCTGGGCCGATGCCTTCGTTGCAGCCTACGGTCTCGTCATTCCGAAGCACCTGTTCGCTGATTATATCGGCGGCAAGTCGCGCGAGGCGCCGGCCAATCTGAAGCCGGTGGGCACCGGCCCGTACATCTATGTCGACTTCAAGCCGGGCGATTCGATCTCCGCCAAGCGCAACCCCGACTACCATCAGGCGAACCGGCCGTATTTCGACTCGGTCGAGGTCAAGGGCGGCGGCGATGCCGTGTCGGCGGCCCGCGCGGTGCTGCAGACCGGCGAATACGACTACGCCTACAATCTCCAGGTCGAGGACGAGATCCTCACCAAGCTGGAAGCCGGCGGCCAGGGCAAGGCCCAGCTCACGGTCACCGGCCACATCGAGTACATCGCGCTCAACGTCACCGATCCCTGGACCGAGGTCGATGGCGAGCGCGCGAGCGTCAAGACCAAGCATCCGTTCTTCACTGATCCGGCGGTGCGCAAGGCGATCAACCTCCTGATCGACCGTGCCTCGGTGCAGAAGTTCATCTATGGCCGCGCCGGCGTCGCGACCGCGAACTTCCTCAACAACCCCGAGCGCTTCCGCTCGCCGAACAACAAGTTCGAATTCTCGATCGACAAGGCCAACCAGATCCTGGAGGAGGCCGGCTGGAAGAAGAACGCATCAGGCATCCGCGAGAAGGACGGCAAGCCGATCAAGCTGGTGTTCCAGACCTCGATCAACGCGCCGCGCCAGAAGAACCAGGCGATCATCAAGCAGGCGTTCCAGAAAGCCGGTATCGAGGTCGAGCTGAAATCGGTGGTCGCCTCGGTGTTCTTCTCGTCGGATCCGGCGAACCCCGACACCTACCCGCACTTCTATTGCGACATGGAGATGTATCAGACCACCATGCCGCAGGCCGACCCGCAGTTCTTCATGAACCAGTTCACCTCGTGGGAGGTCGCCAGCAAGGAGAACAAGTGGCAGGGCCGCAACATCTCGCGCTGGCAAAATAAGGAGTATGACGAGACCTACAAGCAGGCATCGAGCGAGCTCGACCCGGTCAAGCGCGCGGCATTGTTCGTCAAGCTCAACGACCTCGTGGTGCAGGACAACTACATCCTGCCCGAGATCAACCGGCGCAACTGCATCGGTCTGAAGAACGGCATGGTCGTGAACAAGAGCGGCTGGGACAACGACCTCTGGCAGATCGCCAACTGGTATCGCGAGACCTGATCGCGCCATCAGCATGACCAGCCAGACATCGTAGAGGTGGAGCGATGGGAAACTACCTTCTCAGGCGCCTCATCGTGGCCGTGCCGAGCCTGCTCGGCATCAGCCTGATTCTGTTCGTGCTGCTTGCGCTCGCGCCGGGTGATCCGTTCGGCGAGCTCGCGAGCAATCCGAACATTCCCCCGGAGGTCCGCGAGGCCCTGCGCATCAAGTTCGGCATGGATGATCCGATCATGGTGCGCTATTTCCGCTGGCTGCTCGCCATGCTGCATGGCGACTGGGGCTTCTCCTTCGCGAGCCGCGTCAACGTCGATACGCTGATCCTGCAGCGGATTCCGGCCACGCTCTACGTGGTCGGCACCGCGCAGCTCTTGGCGCTGATCGTCGCGATCCCGGTCGGCGTGCTGGCGGCGCGCCGGCCCTATTCGATCTTCGACCAGATCGCCAACACCTTCGCCTTCATCGGTTTCTCGCTGCCGACCTTCTTCACCGGCCTGCTCCTGATCCTGGTGTTCTCGGTCAATCTCGGCTGGCTGCCGTTCGTCTACCGCGCCGACATCCCGGCGACGGGGTGGATATGGTGGTGGGAAAATTTCAAGCAGGCGGTGATGCCGGTCACCGTGCTCGGCCTCTACCAGGCCGCATCCTACACGCGGTATGTCCGGTCGGCCGTGCTCGACGTCATCAAGCTCGACTACGTCACGACGGCGCGTTCCAAGGGGCTCGACGAGAGCAAGGTGATCGTCAAGCACGTGGTGCGCAATGCGCTGATCCCGGTGGTGACCCTGGTCGCGCTGCAGATGCCCACGGTGTTCGGCGGCGCCATCGTCACCGAGCAGATCTTCCGCATTCCCGGCATCGGCTCGCTCCTGATCAGCGCGATCCTCGCCAACGATACGCCCGTCATCATGGCGGTGACCTTCGTGTTCGCCTGCCTCGTCGTCCTGTTCAACCTCATCGCCGATATTCTGTATGGCTGGCTTGACCCACGCATCTCCTTCCGTTGAAGCGGCGGTCGCGCCGGCTTCGAAAAAGCGCCGCTTCTCGCCCGGGCGCGATGCGGTCCGACGCTTCCTGCGCCACCGCCTCGCGGCCGTCAGCATCGTCGTGCTGGCGCTGCTGGCGCTCGCCATCATCGTCGGCCCGTGGATCTGGCGGGTGCCGATCAACGAGATCGACTTCACCGCGCGTCTCGCGCCGCCGTCCTGGGAGCATCCGTTCGGCACCGACGATCTCGGCCAGGATCTTCTGTCGCGCATGATCTATGGCGGGCGCATCTCGCTCGCGGTCGGTTTCGCCGCGATGGCGGTCGGCCTGTTCGTCGGCGTCGTCATCGGCGCTGTCGCCGGCAACTCGAAAGGCCCGGTCGATGCCGCGCTGATGTGGCTGACCGACCTGTTCCTGTCGCTGCCGCAGCTGCCCTTGCTGCTGCTCGTGATCTATCTGTTCCGCGATCTCTTGAAGGGGATCGTCGGCCCGGAAGGCGGCACCTTCGTGCTGATCGTGCTCGTCATCGGCGGCTTTCGCTGGATGCCGGTGGCGCGCCTGGTGCGCGCGCAGTTCCTGTCACTGCGCGAGAAGGAGTTCGTCGAGGCCGCCCGCGCGCTCGGCGCCTCCAACCTCCGCCTCGTCGTCCGCCACATCCTGCCGAACGCGCTGGGACCGGTGATCGTCGCCGGCACGATCGACGTCGCTGCGGCGATCATCGCGGAATCGACGCTGTCGTTCCTCGGCCTCGGTTTCCCGCCGGACATTCCGACCTGGGGACGGCTGTTGTTCGACGCCAAGGACTATCTCGACATCGCGCCGCATTGGGCGCTGTTCGCCGGCGGCGCGATCTTCCTGACCGTCATCGCGATCAACTTCATCGGTGATGGCCTGCGCGATGCACTCGATCCGCGGAAGGTGATGTGATGGACGCGCGCGTCGCTCCGCTCCTCGAGATCAAGGGGCTGAAGACCTATTTCAACAGCGACGAGGGCCAGGTTCAGGCCGTCGACGGTGTCGACATCTCGATCGGCCACGGCGAGACCTTGTGCGTGGTCGGCGAGTCCGGCTCGGGCAAGACGGTCACCGCGATGTCGGTGCTGAAGCTGATCGCGATGCCGCCCGGCCGCATCGCCGGCGGCCAGATCCTGTGGAAAGGCCGCGATCTCGTGCCGCTGCCGACCTCCGAGCTCAATCGCATCCGCGCCAGCGAGATCGCGATCGTGTTCCAGGAGCCGATGACCTCGCTGAACCCGGTCTACACCGTCGGCGATCAGATCGCCGAGGTGATCCGGTTGCATCAGGGCCTGTCGAAGAAGGCGGCGATGGACCGTGCCGCGGAGATGCTGGCACTGGTGCAGATCCCCAATCCGCAGCGCCGCGTGCACGACTATCCGCACCATTTCTCCGGCGGCATGCGCCAGCGCGTGATGATCGCGATGGCGCTGTCGTGCAATCCCAAGCTCCTGATCGCTGACGAGCCGACCACCGCGCTCGACGTCACGATCCAGGCGCAGATCCTCGACCTGCTGCTGGACATGAAGGAGCGGCTCGGCATGTCGATCATGCTGATCACCCACGCGATGGGCGTCGTTGCCGAGGTCGCCCAGCGCGTCGTGGTCATGTATGCGGGCCGGGTGGCCGAGGAGGCGCCGGTCGAGCGCCTGTTCGCCAATCCGCGCCATCCGTACACGCAAGGCCTTATCCGTTCGATCCCGCGCATCGATCTCGCTGCGGTCAAGAAGAGCCGGCTCGAGAGCATCCCGGGCAGCGTGCCGAAGCTGGTCAATCCGCCCGAAGGCTGCCGCTTCGCCTCGCGCTGCCGCTTCGTCATCCCCGACTGCAAGCGTGCGCAGCCTCCGCTGCGCGAGATCGAGCCCGGCCACAAGGTGGCGTGCATTCGCGCCGAAGAGACGCTGCTGTGATGACCGACACTGCCATTGCTCCCGCCGCCGCTTCGGCGCCGCTGCTCACGGTGCGCAACCTGACCAAGGCGTTTCCGATCAAGGGCGGCCTGTTGAAGCGCCAGATCGGCAGCGTCCGCGCCGTCGACGGCGTCAACTTCCACATCGAGCCGAGCGAGACGTTCGGCCTGGTCGGCGAGTCCGGCTGCGGCAAGTCGACCACCGGACGCTGCGTGCTCCGGCTGATCGAGCCGAGCTCGGGCGAGCTCTCCTTCGAAGGCAAGGACGTGATCTCGCTGTCTGGCGAAAACCTGCGCGCGCTTCGCCGCGACATCCAGATCATCTTCCAGGACCCTTACGCCTCGCTCAATCCGCGGATGACGATCGGCGCGATCATCGGCGAGGCGCTGACGATCCATGGGTTGGCGTCCTCGCGTCAGAAATACGAGGAGCGCATCGTCCATCTGCTGGAGACCGTCGGCCTGCAGGCCGATCACATGACGCGCTATCCGCACGAATTCTCCGGCGGCCAGCGCCAGCGCATCGGCATTGCCAGGGCGATCGCGGTCGAGCCGAAGCTGATCATCTGCGACGAGCCGGTGTCGGCGCTCGACGTCTCGATCCAGGCCCAGGTCATCAACCTGCTCGAGGATCTGCAGCAGAAGTTCGGCATCGCCTATCTGTTTGTCGCGCACGACCTCTCGGTGGTCGAGCACATCAGCCGCCGCGTCGCGGTGATGTATCTCGGGCGCATCGTCGAGACCGCGCCGTCACGCCAGCTCTATTCGACGCCGAAGCATCCCTACACCGAGGCGCTGCTGTCGGCGGTGCCGATCCCGGATCCCAGCATCAAGCGCAAGCGCGTCCGGCTGAAGGGCGAGGTGCCGAGCCCGATCAACCCGCCGTCAGGCTGCCACTTCCACACCCGCTGCCCGATCGCCAAAGACATCTGCAGCAGGGAAGTGCCGCCCCTCAAGGCGAGCGACGAGGGCCACCTCGTCGCCTGCCACTTCCGCTGAAGCAGACCTGGGGGATCACGCCGCCTGGCGATCCGAGATCAGGGCCGTCAGGCGCGCGGTCTGCTCGTCGTTGAGCGTGAACTGCACCAGCGCCGTGCGATCGCCGACGCGGGTCACCGTGCCCGGCAGATCGGACACCATGCCGGCGATCGCCAGCGTGACGGGCGTGTTGACCGATAGCCTCGTCGGAATCTGCTCGAGCAGCGCGCCGCCGAGCGACAGGTTGCGCACGGTCATGGCGATTGGCGCGCCATTCACCTGCAGCGTGCCCGGACGATTGATGTTCAGCCGGGTCGACAGGCGGCGGTCGACATCGGCTGTCGAGGTTCGGATGACGCGCACCAGCTCTGTGCGCAGGCGCTGGACCTTTTCGGCGACCGAGCCCGAGCCGTCGCGAATGTCGGTCGAGCGCCGGCCGGCCTCGCTGGCCTCGCGCGAGACCTCGGCGATCTGGCTCGCCACCTCGCGCGCCGCGGCCGAGGTTTCCTCGACGGTGCGCGAGATCTCGATGGTGACGCTGTTCTGTGCCTGGATCGCATCGGCGATGCCCGAGGACACCGCCTCGACGTTGCGGATGACCTCGCCGATCGCGCCGATCGACGTCACCGAGGCGCGCGTCGAGTCCTGGATTTCGGCGATCTGCTGTGCAATCTCGCTGGTCGCCTTCGCGGTCTGCTCGGCCAGTGACTTCACCTCCGAGGCGACCACGGCGAAGCCGCGACCGGCTTCGCCGGCGCGGGCGGCCTCGATGGTGGCGTTCAGCGCCAGCAGGTTGGTCTGGCCGGCAATCTCACTGATCAGGCTGGTCACGGCGCCGACCTTGTCGGCGGCCTCCGACAGCTTCGCGATCGTCGCCTGGGCATCGGACGACGCGGAGACCGCCTTGCGTGTCAGCTCGCGCGAGGAGTTCACCTGGGCCGAGATCTGAGAGATCGAGGCGGCCAGCTGCGAGGAGGCCTTGGCGACGGTCTGTGTCGTGGCGAGCGCCTGTTCGGCGGCGGCCGCGACGCTGCTCGAATTGCGCTCCAGGGTGAGCGCGCTGTCGGTCATCGATTTTGCATTGCTGGCCATCTGGCCGGTGCCCTCGGCGACCTCGCCGACGGCCCTGCTGGCCGCCTGCTCGACCGCCTCGGCCATCTCCTTCAGCGCCTTGCTCTTGATGCGCTCGGCCACCTGGCGCTGCTCGTCCTCGAGCATCGCGGTCTGCCGCGCCTTCTCCTCGGTCTTCAGCCGGAACTGCTCGATCGAGCGCGCCATGTCGCCGAGCTCGTCGCTGCGGGTCTGGCCCGGCAGCTTGATGTCGAAATTGCCGTGGCCGAGCTCGGTTAGCGCGCCGCTCATCGAAGCCAGGGCCGACGACATCCGCCGCGCGATGATCAGCGTGATGGATCCGATGATCAGCATCACCAGGACTGCGGCGATGAACACGCCGCGCTTGCTCGCCCAGACCTGGGCTTCGAGATCATCGACATACACGCCGGTGCCGATGATCCAGCCCCACGGCTCGAAGCCCGCGACATAGGACATCTTCGGCTGCGGCGCCTCCTTGCCGGGCTTCGGCCACATGTAGTCGACGACGCCGGCGCCCTGGCGCTTCACCACGTCGACCATCTCCACGAACAGCCGCTTGCCGTTGGGATCCTTATTCTCGGCGAGGCTCTGGCCGTTCAGCTCCGGCTTGATCGGATGCATGACCATCTTCGGACCCATGTCGTTGATCCAGAAGTAGTCGCCGCTGCCGTAACGCAGCTTGCCGATGCGCTCGGCGGCCTTCTTCTGCGCGGCCTCGGGCGCCACCTTGTCGCGCGCGATCGCGTCATATTCCTCGCGGGCAATGCTGACGGCGGTCTGCGTCAGATGCACCAGCTCGCTCTGTCGCTGGTCTCGCAATGCGGTTTCCAGATTCTGCGTCTGTGTCGCCGCGAGGCCTGCCAGCCCGCAGAAGGACAGACCGATGATCGCGTAGATGCGGAGCGCAAGCGAGAAACGCGGCTGAGCCATGATGTATCCGGACAGGTGAGGAGCCAATTGCGAATAGTTTTAAAGAATCGCAGTTGATGCCCGGTTAAGTGCGCATGGTAGCATCATGCCGAACAGACGTTGTCCGCCACGTAGTTCTACGGGATTTCAGCGCGGAACAGGGATCGCGGCAATGGTCCACGATGCCCCCGTGACCTCATCAGTCGCTTTGCCCTGCCGGCCGCATTGTCATCAGGTGTTCGGAGTTGGCCTGATCAGATCCGCCGCAGCCTCGTCCTGCAGCCTTGCCACCAGATTGGCGCGGCGGGTGAGAACGGCGCGCTGATTGATGTAGCCCTTGTCGGTGATCTCGCCGGCATCGAGCGACGGCGGCTCGGCCAGCAGCAGCGCGCGTGTCGCATAGCGCGACGAGCCGACCGCCTCGGCGCGCAGCTTGGCCAGCCCCCGCGCGATCGCCTCGCGCACGGCAGGATGCGCGAGCACCTCGCCGATTGAACATGTGTCGGCCAGCGCTGCCTTGCTCCGGCATGCGATGATGTTCGGCACGATCAGGAAATGCACCTCGTCGGTGCCGTGGCCGGCGATGACGATGTCCTGTGCCAGCGGCGCCAGCGCAGCAATGCCGGCGACGCGCAGCGCGCCGACATTCACCCAGGTGCCGGAGGAGAGTTTGAAATCTTCGGTGATGCGGCCGTCGAAGAACAGGCCGGCTTCCGGATGATCGGGGTCGGCGAGCTTCACGGCGTCGCCGATCTTGTAGAAACCTTCCTCGTCGAAGGCGGCGGCGGTGATCTCCGGCGCCTTCCAGTAGCCCGGCATCACGTTGGGGCCGCGCACGCGCACTTCGAGCTTCTCGCCGGCGGGCACCAGCTTCAGCTCGGTGCCGGGGATCGGTACGCCGATATTGCCGGCGCGCTCAGCGAAGAAGTGGCAGTCGGTGGCAAGCGGCGACGTTTCCGTGGCGCCCCAGGCCGACACCAGCGGCGCCTTCCGGCCGACCGTGGCCAGGCTCATCTCGTTGAGCGCATCCCAGAGATTCTGCGGCAGCGCGGCGGCCGCATAGAGGATGCACTGCACGCCGGAGAAGAACTTTGTCCGCAACTCGTCGTCTGCCTTGAGCGCCGCGACCAGCATGTCGAAGCCGCGCGGGACGTTGAAATAGATCGTCGGCACCATGCTGCGGAGGTTGGCGAGCGAGGTCTCGAACAGGCCGGGCGCCGGCTTGCCGCCGTCGATATAGATCGAGCCGCCATGGGCGAGCACCAGATTGAAATTGTGGTTGGCCCCGAAGGTGTGGCTCCAGGGCAGCCAGTCGACGATGACGGGGCCGCCTTCGACCTCGCGCAGAAAGGTCCAGAGCTGGCCCTTGGCCTGCTGACTCATCGTCAGCATTCCGTGCGTGTTGATCACGGCCTTCGGCTGCCCGGTCGAGCCGGAGGTGAACAGCAGCTTTGCGATCGTATCGGGCGTCACCGCCGCGAAGGCTCGATCGACCTCGTGACCGGACTTCGTCGTCAGCAAGGCCTGCAGTGGCATCGCGCCGGAGCCCTCGCCATCGCCGCTGATGATCACAGCGCGATGCAAGCCTTCGATTGCGGCCAGCGCGCGGACGAAGGGGCCGTGCGCAGCGACGAAGATGGCGCCGGGATCGAGCAGCCGGATCATCGTCCTGAGCTTCTCATGGTCGGTCGACATCAGCGAGTAGGCCGACGAGATCGCGCAGACGGGGATGCCGACATGCTGCGCGGCGAGCGCCAGCACCGCATGCGCGATGCTGTTGTCGGAGAGGATCGCGAGCGGCCGCTCCGGCCCAAGGCCCTGCGCCAGCATCCAGGCCGCCGCGGCGCGCACCTGCGTCAGCGTCTCGCCGTAGGTCAGCCACGTCCAGGTGTCGCCGCGGCGCTCCGCCAGGAAGGTGCGGTCCGGCGCCTTGCGCGCCCACGTCTCCAGCCATTCGCCCGTACAGCGCGCAGAAGGCTCCAGCGGCATGCGCGAGCGCAGAATGATGGCGCCGTCGTCACGCTTCAGCGCGTCGATGGATGGCGCGGCGAACATCTCAGGCGCGGGATCTTGACGGCGCTCGGGGCTACCCATGAGAAGCCTCCGTCCCGTCGGAGGCTGCGCAAAAAAGAGGGCCGTTGGCCGATGCGACGTCCCGCGCGCCGATGCGGACCGTGCCGTGCACCGCTCTCTCGCGCCGCCGCATTGCCGTCGCAATGCAGGCAGCCGTCGTCGTCATTGACGGCATGGCTCCCCCTCCCACCTATATTGTTGTCCGCCAGACTAACAGAATAGTTGTGGTTTGCAATTATTGTGGGTGTGACCAATTGCGGCGGCTTGTGCGCGCGGCGGCGTCGGTCTAGGCAGGGGCGTCCGACATCAGCGAGAGCCCTATGTCCAAGACCGCGAGCGCACGGGCGCAACGAGCCGGAGCCGCCCAGGACCCGAGGATTCGTCTCGGTGAGCTCGACAATCATCTCGGCTATTTCGTCCGCCGCCTGCAGCACTGGATCTTCCGCGACGTCAATGCGGCGCTTGCGCCGCTGGAGCTCGACGTCATTCTCTATTCGATCCTGGAAACGATCACGGCCAATCCAGGCGCGACGCAGATCGCGATTGCGTGCGCGCTCGGCATCGAGCGCGCACGCATGGTCGCGCTGCTCGACGAACTGCAGCAGGCCGGGCTGATCGTGCGCGAGCGCTCCGCGCTGGACCGCCGCGCGCATGCGCTCGACCTGACCCAGCGCGGCCGCATGATCCTGAAGAAGGCGAACGTCGCGGTTGCTGCGCACGAGAAGCGGGTGGCGCGCCGCCTCGGCGCCGAAAATTATCGCCGCGCGCTCGCGGCACTGGCGCAGTTCGAGGCGGACTAGACGTATTTCTGAAGGCACTGTCGCGAGCCTCCCGCCGCAGCAGTGCGCAGCGGCCACACGCAGCCGGCACGCGAACGCGGTACTGACGCAAATCTATCTTAAGATATAGAAAAGAAAAGATGCATCCGGAAGGTGTGGAGGGCTTCTCGCATTGCCGGCGTGGCTTTGCTCCCGCGCCCAGACCGATGAGCCGCCTCAGCTCGCCGCTTCCAGCCGCTCTTCCGTCAAGAGCCGCATCGCGGCGTCGGCGTCCATCGGCTCGCCGAAGGCGTAGCCTTGCGCGTATTCGCAGCCGAGCTGATAGAGCTCGACCGCATCGGAGTCCGTCTCCGCGCCTTCCGCCACCACGTCCATGCCGAGGTCGTGGGCCAGCGCGATGATCGATTTGAGGATCACCGGCCGCGTGCCGCGCGCGGTGGTGCGGACGAAGGACTGGTCGATCTTCAAGGTGTCGAACGGGAAGCGCTGCAGATAGGCCAGCGACGAATGCCCGGTACCGAAATCGTCGATCGAGAGCCCGACGCCGAGCTCGCGGATGCGGGCCAGCATCTGCGCGGCGTGCTCGGGGTTCTCCATGACGAGCGATTCCGTCAGCTCGATCTTGAGCGAGCCGCGTGCCACCGACGAGCGCGCCAGCACCGAGCGGATGTCGTGGATCAGGTCGTGGCGCAAGAGCTGCCGCGAGGAGACGTTGACGCTGGCGAAGATCGGCTCGCGCAGCCGCGTCGCGCGCTGCCACACCGAGAGCTGCCGCGCGGTCTGGTCGAGCACGAAGGTGCCGAGATCGACGATCAGGCCGATCTCCTCGGCGATGGTGATGAACTCGCTCGGCGACATCCGGCCGAGCTTCGGATGATCCCAGCGCGCCAAGGCCTCGAAGCCGGCGATCGAGCGATCCTCCAGCCGCACGATCGGCTGGTAGAGGATGGTGATCTCCTGGCGCTCGATCGAGCGGCGCAGCTCGCTTTCCAAGGTCAGCCGGTCGTTCTTGCGTGCGCGCATCGCCGGCTTGTAGACGTCGATGCGGTCGCCGCCGATGCGCTTGGAGTGATACATCGCAAGCTCGGCATCCTTGATGATGTCCTCCGACAGCTGCGTCTGCGGATCTGACAAAGCGAGCCCGATCGAGGCGGTCAGGAAGATCTCGCGCTCGTTGAAGGCGATCGGCGCGCGGATGGTCTTGCGGATGGTCTCGGCGAACGCGGTGATGCGCGCGGGATCCTGTTCGGACAGCAGGATCAGGCCGAACTGATCGCCGGCCAGCCGCGCCAGCGTGTCGTGCGGCTTGAGGATCCGCGACAGCCGCCGCGCCAGCGTCAGCAAAATGGAATCGCCGACCGCGATGCCGACGGAATCGTTGACCTGCTTGAAGCGGTCGAGATCGATCACCATCAGGGTCGGCCGCAGCGCCGGCATCGTCTTGGCGAAATTGGCCACCGCCGCCAGCCGGTCGATGAACAGCTTGCGGTTGGGCAGGCCGGTCAGATTGTCGTGCACGCTGTCGTGGAGCAGCCGCTCCTCGGCATTCTTGAACTCGGTCACGTCGGTGAGCGTGCCGACGACGCGCGAGACCTCGCCGTCGGAGCCGACCACGGGCCGCGCCTTCAGCGCGAACCACATGAAATGGCCGTCGGGCGTGCGCAGCCGGAAATCCTGCACCAGGCGGCCGCGGCGCTGGTCGAGCACGCTGTCGAGCGCGGCGCGGAAGCGGTCCTGGTCGAGCGGATGCAGCACCTCGAGCCATTTCGCGGCGGGGCCTTCCAGCGTGCCTCGCTTCAGGCCGAGCAGGCTTTCGGTCTCCGGGCTGGTGAACACCTTGTCGGCCGAGACGTCCCAGTCCCAGATCAGGTCGCCGGAGCCGGCCAGCGCCAGCGCGCGGCGCTCGACGTCAGAGACGATGCCGGTGGTGGCGCCGCCGCCGGCGAAAGCGTGCTGCATGACCGTGAAGCCGATCAGCATCACGATCAGCACGAGGCCGCCGAGCAACGCCGGACCGACGATGTCGTTGGTGACCTGGCCGGCGACCGTCATGCTGGCGGCGCCGACCCACACGGTCAGCAGGAACCAGGTCGGGATCAGCAGCACCGCGCGATCAAAACCGTGGCTGGAGAGATAGACGATCAGCGCAAAGCCGACGACGGCGATCAGGAGCAGCGAGATGCGCGCGATGCCGGAGGCGACCGCGGGATCGAACAGCGCCACCGCGACCAGCGAGCCCAGGAAGAACAGCCAGCCCAGCGTGATGTGCGAGTAGCGCACATGCCAGCGCGACAGATTGAGATAGGCGAACAGGAACACCAGCAGCGTGGCCGCGAGGATCGCCTCGCCGGAGGCGCGCCAGACGCGCTCGGCGTTGTTCGACATGTCCAGGACCTTGCCCCAGAAGCCGAAGTCGACGCCGATATAGACCAGCACCGCCCAGGCCAGCGCCGCGGCGGCCGGAAACATGATGCTGCCCTTCACCACGAACAGGATCGTCAGCACCAGCGCCAGGAGGCCTGAGATGCCGATCACGATGCCCTGGTACAATGTGAACGAGTTGACCTTGTCCTTGTAGGCTTCCGGCTCCCACAGGTAGAGCTGCGGCAGCTTGTCGGTGCGCAATTCGGCAACGAACGTCACGACCGAGCCGGGATCGAGCGTGACGCGAAAGACGTCGGCGGTCGGGCTCTCCTGCCGCTCCGGCAGGTCGCCAATCGAGGGCGTGATGGTGGCGATGCGCGAAAGGCCGAGATCGGGCCACAGCACGCCGGAGCCGACGACGCGGTAGTGCGGCGCCACGATCAGGCGGTCGAGCTGGTCGTCCGTGTTGTTGGCCAGCGCGAATACGATCCAGTTCTGGCCGCCCTCGCGCGCGCGCACCTCGATGCGACGGACGATGCCGTCGGTGCCGGGCGCGGTGGAGACCTGGATGCGATCGTTCTCGCTGCGCTGGTGATCGAGGATGCCGGTCAGGTCGATCGCGGGCGCGTCGCTGCGAACGCTGACGGCGTCAACGGCCTGAGCGGGGGCAACGGCACCACACATCACGAGGCCTAGCGCCACCAAGGACGCCAGGCACCTGACCAGACGCAATGTCAAATCTCCGCGTTCGACACCCAACCACAGCGAAACAGTTCAAACTTAAAGGCACGTTCGCAAAGAATTTGGAGCCGTTCCAGGCACGGTTCAGAGGTGCGCGATCATTGGCACGAAAGCGAGGAAAATCAAAGAGATTCCAAACACACTCTGTTTAGAGGGCGCCTAGATTTCCAACACAATTTTGCCAATATGCTGGCTCGTCTCCATGCGCGCATGCGCTTTCGCTGCATCGCTGAGTTGAAAGGTCGAGTCCATCAACGGCTTGATGCGACCTTCGCGCAGGAACGGCATCACCTTGGCCTCAATGGCCGCCACCATCGCCGCCTTGTCCGCATTGCTACGGGGACGCAGGGTCGATCCGGTGTGGGTGAGGCGCTTCACCATCAGTTTGACGAAGTTGACCGTGGCCTTGGGGCTGCCGAGGAAGGCAATCTGGACGATGCGGCCGTCGGTCGCCGCCGCGTCGTAATTGCGCTCGATGTAGTCGCCGCCGACCATGTCGAGGATCACATTGGCACCCTTGCCGCCGGTGGCTTCCTTGACCACGGCAACGAAATCCTCAGTCTTGTAGTTGATGGCCCGATCGGCGCCGAGCTTGACGCAGGCATCGGCCTTGTCCTGGGAGCCGACCGTCACGAGCACCTTGGCGCCGAACGCCTTGGCCAGCTGAATCGCCATGGTGCCGATGCCGGAGGATCCGCCATGCACGAGTAGTGTCTCGCCTTCCTTGAGGCCCCCGCGCTCGAACACATTGTGCCAGACGGTCATCAGCGTCTCGGGCAAGGCGCCTGCTTCCAGAATCGAGAGCGCCGGCGCTACTGTCATCGCCTGGGCGTCCTGTGCGATGCAATATTGCGCGTAGCCGCCACCGGCGACCAGCGACATCACGGTGTCGCCCAGCTTGTGCCGGACCGCGCCCTCACCGAGGGCCACGACTTCACCGGCGACTTCCAGGCCGGGCAGGTCGCTTGCGCCGGGCGGCGGCGGGTAGCTGCCGGAGCGCTGCGCGACGTCGGGACGGTTCACGCCGGCGGCTTTCACCTTGATCAGGATCTCGCCGGGACCGGGCTTCGGCACGGGCCGCGTCTCGGGCTTGAGCACCTCGGGCCCGCCCGGCTGGCTGATGGCGACCACGGTCATTTGCGCGGGCAGCTGTTCCATGAGAAATCCTTCAGGCGTGAACAACGGGCGGGTGCTGCGGCGTGCTTAAGCCAGCCCAGCCCCTGCTGGCAACCGGGAGAGGGCGAAGATGGCAAACGAGGACGACGACCGGCCGCGTAAGGCGGCTTCGCACGAGATCGGCCAGGACCTGTCGATGCTCTCCGTCGAGGAACTGACCGGCCGCATCGCGCTCCTGCGTGGCGAGATCGAGCGGATCGAGCAGGCGGTGGCCAGGAAGCGCGCCTCGCGCGACGCAGCAGCCAGCATCTTCAAATCCTGAACTGGTTCCGCGGCACGTGAAAATACGGTCGGCCAGTGGCCGAGATGGCTAATGAAGTTTGAAAAATTCCTGCCATTTACGGTTGATTAAGCTTTCGCGTTTACAACCGGTACCGTCCTCGTTTGGACACTGAGTGGCTCCTGTCCACTCTGTTTGACGCCTCCCTGTTATCAACTTCAAAGCCGCCGGCAACGGCGGCTCTTTTTTTGGCAGCACCGCTTTCGCGGAGTCCGCGCCGTCGGCGCCGAGTTGTTAACCGATCCCCCGCCAAGCAGGAGACGGCCTTGCCCGGGCGAGGAACGATGGTCGCGGGTCGGCCTTGAGACCCCACCTGATCTTCCATCGGCTAATACCTGCAGCGGTGGGCAGCTGCGAGGAGTAACAACATCCTCCTCCAACCGCACACTATTGCCGTGATTGTGTCTGCTAACTGATCAAGCGGCGTGACGCGGGCCTGAACAGCCGGGTTGCAGCCGCAGATGGTAGGCGAGCACGGCACATCCCACGCCGTGGAAACCATATTAGGCGTTGCTGCTGGACTCTCGAAACCGGCCGCGCAATGATTTGTTCATCATACCGGCGCGGTTGCCGGACGATGTCATCAGTCGCGTATAAGAGGCGTTAACCATGTCGGACCGTTTGCTGGGCGATGGCGCTCTTGTTCAGTTCAATGAGCGGCTCACCAACTCTGCTGCATTCGGCGCGCTGTTCCGGGAAGGCATGGATCTGGTCGAGGAGACCGCCGCCTATCTCGACGGCGAGGGCCGCAATGAGGCCAAGGCGCTCGACCGCGCCGTCAGCCTGACCTACGCGACCGAGAGCATGCGGCTGACCACGCGCCTGATGCAGCTCGCCTCCTGGCTGCTGCTGCACCGCGCGGTGAAGGAGGGCGAGATGACCCTCGGCCAGGCCAACCGCGAGAAGACCAAGGTGAAGCTGACCGCCGCCGATCCCGGCCCGGCCGACCTGCTGGAAAAGCTGCCGCAGCAGCTGCAGGATCTGATCGCCCGCTCGATGAGCCTGCAGGGCCGCGTCCGCCGCCTCGACTCCACCATCCATTCGCCGCCGCCGGACCAGAGCGCGATCGGCAATCCCCTGGTTCCGCACCTGAACCGGCTGAAGGCTGCCTTCGAGCAATAAGCCGGCGTGGCACTCGGCCTCGGCCGAGCCGGCTGTGTCAGCTGACGAGCCGGACAAACAAAAACGCCCCCGTTTCCGGGGGCGTTTTGCTGTGGGCATTTCGGGGGCTGGCCTGGAGCCGCGCCGAGGCGGCTCACACCGCATCAATCCTTCTTGAGGAAGCCCTGGAACTTCTTCTGGAAGCGCGAGACGCGGCCGCCGCGATCCATGATCTGCTGGGTGCCGCCGGTCCAGGCCGGGTGCGACTTCGGGTCGATGTCGAGGTTGAGCTTGTCGCCCTCTTTGCCCCAGGTCGAACGGGTCTGGTACTCGGTGCCGTCGGTCATCACGACCGTAATCGTATGATAATTCGGGTGAATGTCGGCTTTCATGGCAGATCCTGCGGCGTGATGCGACGACATGACGGGGCGCGGCCGCGCCTGATCCTGTCGTCACTGAAGGGGGACAATTGGCGCGTTCTATAGCCCAAGGTCCCGCCCAAAACAAGCCAAGGTCGCCAAACAAGCCAGGGGTGCCGGTCGGCACCTTGGTATGTTTCCGGATTTGCCAAGCGACGTGCGGCGGGCCTATCACGACGGCAGATTGGATGAATTCTCAGGTGATCCCATGAGTGCAGTGGAACGGCTTGACGGGCGGCAGGGCGCGGCCCCTTCGGCGCAGGAGGCGGTCCAGGACGCCGTCGCCGCGGTCGAGGCCCTGACCGAGCCGGCGACGCCGGTCCGCCGCTCCAAGCTGCGTCCACTGCTGGCACTGGCGCCCTATATCGCCCGTTACCGCGTTCGCGCCTTTCTCGCTCTGGTCGCACTGACGATCGCCGCTCTCACCACGCTGCTGGTCCCGGTCGCGGTCCGCCGCATGATCGATTTCGGCTTCACGCCGAAGGGCATCGCGCTGATCAACAGCTATTTCAGCGTCATGATCGCGGTGGTCGCCGTGCTCGCGCTGGCCAGCGCCGCTCGCTATTACCTGGTCATGACCATCGGCGAGCGCATCGTCGCCGATCTCCGCCGCGACGTGTTCGCGCATCTGATGTCGCTGTCGCCTTCGTTCTTCGATTCCGCGCGCTCCGGCGAATTGGTGTCGCGGCTCACCGCCGACACCACGCAGATCAAGTCGGCCGCCGGCGCCTCGGTCTCGATCGCGCTGCGCAACCTGCTGCTGTTTCTAGGCGCCACCGCGATGATGGTGTTCACCAGCCCGAAATTGTCCGGCTTCGTGCTGCTGGCCATTCCGCTGATCGTGCTGCCGCTGGTCGCGTTCGGGCGCTGGGTGCGCCGCCTGTCGCGCAATGCCCAGGACACGCTGGCCGACGCCTCGGCCTATGCCTCCGAGCTGGTCGGCGCCATCCGCACGGTGCAGGCCTATACCAGCGAGAAGCTCGCGGCCGGACGCTTCGGCGGCGAGGTCGAGCAGGCCTATGAGGCCGCACGGGTCTCGACCAAGGCGCGCGGTGTGCTCACCGCAATCATCATCTTCATCGTGTTCTCCAGCGTGGTCGCGATCCTCTGGGTCGGCTCGCACGATGTGCTCACCGGCAACATCAGCGCCGGCCGGCTCGGCCAGTTCGTGCTCTACGCGGCCTTCGCCGCCGCCGGCCTTGGCCAGCTTTCGGAGGTCTGGGGGGAAGTGTCGGCCGCCTCGGGCGCCGCCGAGCGGCTGTTCGAGCTGCTGCACGTGAAGCCGGAGATCATCGCACCGGCGCATCCGACCGCACTGCCCGAACCGGCGCGCGGCGACATCGGCTTCGACCGCGTCAGCTTCGCCTATCCGAGCCGTCCCGATGTCCGCGTGCTCGAGGACGTCTCGTTCGCCATCCGCGCCGGCGAGAAGGTCGCGATCGTCGGCCCCTCCGGCGCCGGCAAGAGCACGCTGTTTCATCTCCTGTTGCGCTTCTATGATCCGGCGTCCGGCGTCATCTCGGTCGATGGCGTGCCGGTCCGGTCCGCCGATCCGCGCAAGGTGCGCGAACGCATGGCGCTGGTGCCGCAGGAATCCGTGGTGTTCGCCGCGAGCGCGCGCGAGAACATCCGCTTCGGCCGCCCCGAAGCGACCGATGCCGAGGTCGAGCGCGCCGCCGATCTCGCCCATGCCAGTGAGTTCATCCGTCGCCTGCCGGAAGGTTTCGAGACCCCGCTCGGCGAGCGCGGCGTGACGCTGTCCGGCGGCCAGCGTCAGCGCATCGCGATCGCGCGCGCCATCCTCCGCGACGCGCCGCTATTGCTGCTCGACGAGGCGACCTCGGCGCTCGACGCCGAGAGCGAGACGCTGGTGCAGACGGCGCTCGAAGGCCTGATGAAGGACCGCACCACGCTGGTGATCGCGCATCGCCTCGCGACCGTGCTCTCGTGCGACCGCATCCTGGTCATGGACCGCGGCCGCATCGTCGAGCAGGGCACGCATACGTCGCTGGTTGCGGCGAATGGCCTCTATGCGCGGCTTGCGCGGCTGCAGTTCGAGACCGTGTAGTTTCGGCAACAATGTGGGCGCCCGGCAACACTGCGAATTCTCAGCCCTGAGCCTGCAACCTTTCTCCAGCTTTGTACGTTCCCTGCGCGAAACTTCACCGCGCCATCCATGCTGTGGCGCCATTGCACAGGGATGAACGACCATGCCCTATCGTCGTGGCAGCTTTGCCCTCACGCCGCCGTCCTTCGTGATCTTCGCCATCGCGCTGGTGCTCGCGCTCGTCGCGATGCTCGCGCACTATATGCACGCCTCGATCCCGCTGCTGTCGACAGCGCATGCCTTCGACGCACTGGCGATTGCCTTCGTGGTGCTGACCATCGGCGTGCTGTTTCGCGGGGTGTAGTTGCGGCTCGCCGCACCTTCGGTGTCGTCCCGGCGAACGCCGGGACCCACAACCCCGGTCGAATGTTTTGCGGGCGACGCTCGCCACATCGTTCTTCGCCAAACATCTGCTGCGGCGTCTGGGTCCCGGATCTGCCCTCGCTGCGCTCGGTTGTCCGGGACGACAGCGGTGGGTGTAGCTGCGATACGGGCTATCAGCGCTTAAGCTGTCCACGCCATCCGCAGCACGGGCCGGCCGGAGGTCGGGTTGACGTCCTCGCCGGCGACGATGAAGCCGTTGCGTTTGTAGAAGCGGATGGCGCGCGCATTGTCTTGGTTGACCAGCAGCGTGATGCCGCTTGGCGACTTCTGCTTGGCGGCATCGACCAATTGCGTCGCGAGCGGCGAGCCCCAGTGCTGCGGCGACACCACCAGCTGATCGAGATAGCCCGATGCATCGATCGTCACAAAGCCGGCGAGCGTGTCGTTCGCCTCGGCGACGATCACCTCGGCCTTTGGCACCAGTTCGCTGCGCCAGCGCTCGCGCCACCACGGCACGCGCGCCGCGAAGTCGATCGCAGGGTAGGCCAGCTGCCAAGTCTCCTGCCACAGCGCGATCGCCGTATCCTCATCATCAGGGTGATAGGTACGGAGGACAAAAAGGGTGCTCATGATGCGCTCGTCATGGCCGGGCTTGTCCCGGCCATCCACGTCGCACCTTGTGTGCCGGCCGACGTGGATGCCCGGCACAAGGCCGGGCATGACGTCTGGGAGAGCCGGACCAAGCTCACTACCGCTCCGTCAGCTTCAATTCGATGCGGCGGTTGCGGCGGAAGGCTTCGTCGGTGTTCGCGGTGTCGAGGGGCTGGAATTCGGCGAAGCCGGCGGCGACGAGCCGCTGCGCGGGGACGCCGAGCGAGATCAGGTACTGTACCACCGAGATGGCGCGCGCCGACGACAATTCCCAGTTCGACTTGAACACCGGGCTGTTGATCGGCCGGACGTCGGTGTGGCCGTCGACCCGCAGTACCCAGGAGATTTCCGCCGGGATCTGCTTGTCGAGATCGATCAGCGCCGTCGCCACCGAGTTCAGCTCCTGCTGTCCTTCCGGGAGCAGCGTCGCCTGTCCGGTGTCGAAGAACACCTCGGACTGGAACACGAAGCGGTCGCCGACGACGCGGATGTCGGGGCGGTTGCCGAGGATGGCGCGTAGCCGGCCGAAAAATTCCGAGCGGTAACGCGTCAGCTCCTGCACCCGCTGCGCCAGCGCGACGTTCAGGCGCGAGCCGAGATCGGCGATGCGGTTCTGCGATTCTTTGTCGCGCTTCTCCGACGCGTCGAGCGCGTCCTCGAGCGCCGCGAGCTGGCGGCGCAGCGCACTGATCTGCTGGTTGAGGACCTCGATCTGCGCCAGCGCCCGCGCCGTGACCTGCTTCTCGGATTCGAGCGCCCGGTTCAGCTCATTGGCTCGGCCGGTCGCATTGCTGCCGGCGTTGGCGAGGCCGTCATACAGGCCCTTGATGCGGTCGCGCTCCGCCTCGGCATTCGAGAGGCCGGCGCGCAACTGCGCGACCTGGTCGTCCAGCGATAGCTTGCCGAGCTTTTCCAACGACAGCATCTCGTTGAGCTGGGCGATCTTGGCGTTGAGCTGCTCCAGCGCCTTGTCCTTGCCGGTGACCTCCTGCGACAGGAAGAACTGCACGACGAGGAAGACGGTGAGCAGGAAAACGATCGACAAGACCAGCGTCGACAGCGCGTCGACGAAGCCCGGCCAGTAGTTCAGGCCAGAGTCACCCCGGCGGGAACGGGCAAGCGCCATTCAGCGTCTCCTCAGAACTTCAAACGCAAGCGCGAAGAGCGCGCTAGCTTTTCTCCGGCTGCCGGGCCAGCCGCTCCAGCAGCCGCTTGATCTCGCGGTTCTGCTCGCCCTGGCCGTCCGCCCATTCGCGGATCATCTGCTGCTCGGTGCGCATGTGCGCGACCAGGCCCTGGATCGCCTCGGCGAGGTTCGCCATGGCCGCGGTGGCGCCGCGGTTGGAGCCTTCCTCCATGGCGGTGCGCAGCCGCTCGATCGCGACCGAGAGGTCGGCGCTGGTGTCGCCGCTGCCGCCATACTCACGCACCGTGCCCGCGAGCCAGTCCTCCAGGTCGGTATAGAAGCGGTTCTGTGCCTGGCTTGATTGCAAATCGAGGAAGCCGAGGATCAGCGAGCCGGCGAGGCCGAACAGCGAGGACGAGAACGAAATGCCCATGCCGCTGAGCGGGGCGGCGAGACCGCCCTTCAGCGTGTCGAACAGTGCGCCGGCGTCGCCGCCGACCTTCAGTCCGTCGATGACCTTGCCGACCGAGCCGACCGTCTCGATCAGGCCCCAGAAGGTGCCGAGCAGGCCGAGGAAGACCAGCAGGCCGGTCATGTAGCGCGAGATGTCGCGGGCCTCGTCCAGACGGGTGGCGATCGAGTCGAGCAGATGGCGCATCGTCTGCTGCGAGATCGACATCCGCCCGGTGCGCTCGCGGCCGAGAATGGCGGCCATCGGGGCCAGGAGCGTCGGGTGGCGTGCCACCGCCAGGCCGGGATCGGCGATGCGGAAATTGTTAACCCAGGACACCTCCGGATACAGCCGGATGATCTGCCGGAAGGCCAGGATCACGCCGATCAGCAGCACCGCGCCGATCAGGGCGTTGAGGCCCGGATTGGCGAAGAACGCCATGATGATCTGCTTGTAGAGGATGACCCCGACCAGGGCGCACAGCACCAGGAAGACCAGCATCCGCACCAGGAAGATCCGGGGCGTCGACAATTTGGTCGGTTCGACTGACATCGCGGGGCGGGGAGGGGAGCCTTGAGGCATTGTCGATGACATCCGTTGCGGGGGACCGGTCCCGAAAATCCACTATGGCATACCAGGGTCCGGAGAACAGCCGCGATCGGCGCAATCTCCGTCCCCTGCGCGGAACTGAGGCTGAAACCGGGGGGCATCCGCGGCGTACTTAGTCCCGTGGTTCATTTCTAGCTGGAATGCCCGGGCTTTGTCATGACCGTCGTTGAAGTTCTGCAGGCGCTGCTGGCGCTTTCGCTGGCACTCTCCCTCCTGATGGCGGGCGCCTGGGTGGTGCAGCAGCGCACCGGGAATTCCGGCTGGGTCGACACGATCTGGACATTTTCGGTCGGCCTCGTCGGCGCCGTTGGCGCGATCTGGCCCGTGGACGGCGCATCACCTAACACGCGGCAATGGCTGGTTGCGGTGCTGGTGGCGATCTGGGCGCTGCGGCTGGGCAGCCATGTCGCAATGCGCAGCCGCGGCATCGACGATGACCCGCGCTATGCCGAGTTCGCCCGGCAATGGGGTGAGGCCGCGCCGCGGCGGATGTTCGTGTTCCTGCAGCAGCAGGCCTGGGGCGGGATTCCCCTGGTGTTCGCGATGTTCGTCGCCGCCCATGCCCCGGCCCCCGAGCTGCGCCTGCAGGACTATCTCGGCATCCTCGTGCTGTTCATCGGTATCGCCGGAGAGGGGCTGGCAGATGCCCAATTGAAGGCGTTTCGCACCGATCCGGCCAACAAGGGCAAGGTCTGCGACATCGGCCTGTGGCGCTGGTCGCGCCATCCCAACTATTTTTTCGAGTGGATGTGCTGGCTCGCTTACCCTGTCATCGCGTTGTCACTCGACAACCCCTGGGGCCTCGCCAGCCTGCTGGCGCCGCTGCTGATGTACTACATCCTGGTCCATGTCACCGGCATTCCGCCGCTGGAGGAACAGATGCTGCGCTCGCGCGGCGACCGCTACCGGGCCTATCAGGCGCGTACCAGCGCCTTCTTTCCCCTCCCGCCGAATTCAGCCGGCAAGTAACGGAGCCACCGCATGAGCTTCATCTCGACCATCATCGGGGCCGCCGAGCGTGTGCCGCTGCCCGACGCCGTCATCCGGGCCGCGATCTCCGAGTTGTGCGCGCGCACCGCGACGCGCTTGAGCGGCGCGAACGCGATGGGCGACGCCGAGTTCGCCCGCCTGCTGACCACGCGCCCGATCGCCGAGCATACCGACGCCGCGAACGCCCAGCACTACGAGGTGCCGGCCGCGTTCTTCGCCCGCGTGCTCGGGCCGAACCGCAAATATTCCTGCTGCTTCTACAAGGAGCCGGTCTCGACCTTGCAGGAGGCGGAGGAGGAGGCGCTGCGGCAGACGGTCGCCAATGCTGATCTGCAGGATGGGCAGAGCATTCTCGAGCTCGGCTGCGGCTGGGGCTCGCTGTCGCTGTTCATGGCCCGGCAGTTCCCGCACGCGAAGATCACCGCCGTCTCGAACTCGCACTCGCAGCGCCGCGCCATCGAGGAGATGGCGGCCGCGCGCGGCCTGCTCAATCTGCGCGTCATCACCGCCGACATGAACGCGTTCGCGCCGGACGGGCGTTTCGACCGCGTCGTCTCGGTCGAGATGTTCGAGCACATGATGAACTGGCGCGAGCTGCTGTCGCGCGTCAGGTCATGGATTAAGCCGGACGGCCGGCTGTTCATGCACATCTTCACCCATCGCAAAGGATCCTATCTGTTTGATCGGAACGATCGCGAGGACTGGATCGCGCAGCACTTCTTCACCGGCGGCATCATGCCGAGCCACACCTTGATCCGGCAGTTCGACGATCTGTTCGCGGTCGAGAAGGAATGGCGCTGGAGCGGCACGCACTATCAGCGTACGGCCAGGGACTGGCTCGCCAATTTCGACGCCGATCGCGAGCGGATATTCGAGGTGCTGCAGCCGGTCTATGGCGACGACGCCGCGCTTTGGATGCGCCGCTGGCGCTGGTTCTTCCTCGCCACTGCGGGCCTGTTCGGCCATGACGAAGGGCGCGAATGGGGGGTCAGCCACTACCGCCTGCGGCCCGCCGACTGAGTGCGCACGAACTGATTAGCTCCGAGGATACCGCGCGGGATTCGGGTTTCGCTCTACGGAACCTTTGGGAACCGCGCGGTCACATTGCGCTCACAATTGGGTGAGTCGCCAAAAGCCATTTTCGATCAACCGCCTAAGGGCTGTGACATACGGCCGCCCAGCCGCTGCATTGCGCCGCAGCAGCGCGCTTTTATGGTGCGGCCATGCTCGGCACCAGAATGGCGCCATGACCCGGTCACTGGGTCGACCGCTTTCAAACATGATCGAGGGGCTCCATTGTCCATGTCTCGTTTTCGCGCGCCGCTCATCGGCAGCGCCTTGATGCTCGCAGCGGCTCTTCCTTTGGCAGGCTGCAACGACACCACGCCCGCGCAGGCCTCGGCCAACGATCAGATCGCCGTGCCCGACGTCGGCATCATCACCGTCGAGCAGAAGTCGCGCGCGATCGTCCGCGAGCTGCCCGGCCGTATCGCGCCGACCCGCGTCTCTGATGTGCGGCCGCGCGTCTCCGGCATTATCGTCGAGCGGCTGTTCCGCCAGGGCAGCGAGGTCAAGGCCGGCGATCCGCTCTATCGGATCGATCCCAAACCGTTCGAGGTGGAAATCCTGTCGAGCCGCGCGGCGCTGGCCAAGGCCGAGGCGGTGCACGAGCGCGCCGTGCAGCAGGCGCGCCGCATCGCGTTGCTGTTCAAGGAGCGCGCCGCGCCCGAAGTCGAGAATGAGAAAGCGATCTCGTCAGAACGCGAGGCCACGGCCGATATCGAGGCCCGCAAGGCGGATCTCGCACGCGCGCAGCTCAATCTCGACTACGCCACCGTGCGCGCGCCGATCGACGGCATCGTCGGCGCCGCGCAGGTCAGCGAAGGCGCCATCGCCGTCCAGAACGAGACCTCGCTGGTGACCATCCAGCAGCTTGATCCGATCTACGCCGACTTCACTCAGTCGGTCAGTGAGCTGAACCGGCTGCGCCGCGCCTTCGAGTCCGGTGATCTCGACCAGATCGCACCCGATGCGATCAAGGTCCGGCTCGTGCTCGACGACGGCACGCCGTATGCGATCCCCGGCAAGCTGCTGTTCTCCGACGCCAAGGTCGATGCCGCGACCGGGCAGGTGACCTTGCGCGGCGAGTTCGCCAATCCCAAGCGCGAGCTGCTCCCTGGCATGTATGTTCGCGTCCGCATCGAGCAGGGCATCGACAGCGACTCGGTCGCGGTGCCGCAGCAGGCGGTGCAGCGCAACGCCGCCGGCGGCTCCGAGGTCTATGTCATCCGCGAGGACAGCCGCGCCATCGCGCGTCCGATCCGCACCGGACCGGTGCAGGATGGTCTCGTCCTGATCACCGACGGCCTGCGCGCCGGCGACAAGGTCGTCGTCGACGGCTTCCAGAAATTTGCCGCCGGCGACAAGGTCGCGCCGCAGGCCTGGACCGAGGTCAGCACGGCGACGCAGCTCGAAACCAAGTCGGCGTCGCGGTAAGTCCTGATGCCGAGCTTCTTCATCGACAGGCCGATCTTCGCCTGGGTCGTCGCGCTGTTCATCTGCCTGATCGGCGCCATCGCGATCCCGCTGCTGGCGGTGGCGCAATATCCGATCATCGCGCCGCCCTCGATCTCGATCTCGACCAGCTATCCCGGCGCCTCGCCCGAGAACCTCTACAACAGCGTCACGCGGCTGATCGAGGAGGAGCTCAACGGCGCCTCCGGCATCCTCAATTTCGAGTCCACCAGCGACTCGCTGGGGCAGGTCGAGATCACCGCGAACTTCGTGCCGGGTACGTCGACCAACGACGCCTCGGTCGAGGTGCAGAACCGCCTCAAGCGCGTCGAGGCGCGGCTGCCGCGTGCGGTCATTCAGCAAGGCATCCTGGTCGAGGAAGCCTCGGCCGCGGTGCTGCAGATCATCACCCTGCAGTCGACCGACGGCAGCCTCGACGAGGTCGGCCTCGGCGATTTCATGATCCGCAATGTGCTCGGCGAAATCCGCCGCATCCCAGGCGTCGGCCGCGCCACGCTATATTCTACCGAGCGGTCGCTGCGCGTCTGGCTCGATCCGGCCAAGCTGATCGGCTACGGCCTGACCGCCGACGACGTCACCAAGTCGATCGGCGCGCAGAACGCGCAGGTCTCCTCGGGCAGCATCGGCGCGGAGCCGGCTACGACCGTGCAGCGCACCTCGGCGCTGGTGCTGGTGAAGGGCCAGCTGGACTCGCCCGACGAGTTCGGCGCGATCATCCTGCGCGCCAATTCTGACGGCTCGACGGTGCGGCTGCGCGACGTTGCGCGCATCGAGATCGGCGGTCTCAGCTATCAGTTCAACACCCGCCTCAACGGCAAGCCCACCGCCGGCCTCTCGGTACTGCTGTCGCCGAGCGGTAACGCCCTGGCGACCGCCAGCGCGGTCGACGCGAAGATGAAGGAGCTGTCGCGCTTCTTCCCGTCCAACATCGCCTATGAAATTCCCTACGACATCACCCCCGTGGTGAAGGCCTCGATCAAGCGCGTGCTGATGACCCTGGTCGAAGCCGTCGTGCTGGTGTTCGTGGTGATGTTCCTGTTCCTGCAGAACATCCGCTACACCATCATCCCAACGATCGTGGTGCCCGTGGCGCTGCTCGGTACCTGCGCGACGCTGATGCTGGTCGGCTACTCCATCAACATGCTGACGATGTTCGGCATGGTGCTCGCGGTCGGCATCCTCGTCGACGACGCCATCGTCGTGGTCGAGAACGTCGAGCGCATCATGGGCGAGGAGGGGCTGTCGCCGAAGGAGGCGACGCGCAAGGCGATGGGCCAGATCACCGGCGCCATCATCGGCATCACCCTGGTGCTGATGGCCGTGTTCGTGCCGATGGCGTTCTTCCCCGGTTCGGTCGGCATCATCTACCGGCAGTTCTCCGTCACCATGGTCGCCGCGATCGGCTTCTCGGCGCTGCTCGCGCTGTCGCTGACGCCGGCGCTGTGCGCGACCCTGTTGAAGCCGGTGCAGGCCGGCCATGGTCACGCCAAGACCGGCGTGTTCGGCTGGTTCAACCGCTTCATGGATTTCAGTCGCACCAAATACACCGGCGTGGTCGGCGGCGCGCTGAAGCGCACCGGGCGGCTGATGATGATCTACGCGATCTTCATCGTCGGCCTGTCCTTCGCCTTCATCCAGTTGCCGGGCGGCTTCCTGCCGGTCGACGACCAGGGCTTCATCACGACCGACGTGCAGACGCCGGCCGACTCCTCCTATGCGCGGACGCAAGCCGCCGTCGAGGCGGTCGAGAAGTACCTGGCCAAGCGCGAGGGCATCGAGGACGTCACCTTCCTCACCGGCTTCAGCTATGCCGGCCAGGGCGTGAACACCGCGCAGGCCTTCATCTCGCTGAAGGACTGGTCGGAGCGCGGCAAGCACGACAGCGCCGCGGCGCTGGTCGCCGACATCAATCGCGACCTCGCCTCGCTCCGCGACGCCAAAATCACCGCACTGCAGCCGCCGCCGATCGACAATCTCGGCAACTCCTCCGGTTTCAGCTTCCGCCTCCAGGACCGCGGGCAGAAGGGCTACACCGCGCTCGTGGCGGCCGCCGATCAGCTCATCGCCGAGGCCAATGCCAGCCCGGTTTTGCAGAAGGTCTATGTCGAGGGGCTGCCGCAGGGGCCGCAGGTCAATCTGATGATCGACCGCGAGAAGGCCGGCGCCTTCGGCGTGACCTTCGAGGACATCAACAACACGATCTCGACCAATCTCGGCTCGAATTACGTCAACGACTTCCCGAATCGCGGCCGCATGCAGCGCGTCGTGGTGCAGGCCGACCGCATCAGCCGCATGAATGCGGACGACATCCTCAACTACAGCGTCAAGAACGCCAAGGGTCAGCTGGTGCCATTCTCGTCGTTCGCGACCGTCCAGTGGGCCAAGGGACCGACCCAGATCGCGGGTTTCAACTACTATCCGGCGATCCGCATCTCCGGCGAGGCCAAGCCGGGCTTCACCTCCGGAGACGCGCTCAACGAGATGGAGCGCCTGGCGGCCAAGCTGCCGCGCGGCTTCGGCTATGAGTGGACGGGACAGTCGCTGCAGGAGAAGCTGTCGGGCTCGCAGGCGCCGCTGCTCCTCGGATTGTCCGCGCTGGTCGTGTTCCTGTGCCTCGCCGCGCTGTACGAGAGCTGGACGATCCCGCTCGCGGTGCTGCTGACGGTGCCGCTCGGCATTCTCGGCGCCGTTGTCGCGGCCAATCTGCGCGGCCTTTCCAACGACGTCTACTTCACGGTGGCGCTGATCACCATCATCGGCCTCGCGGCGAAGGATGCGATCCTGATCATCGAGTTTGCGAAGGACCTGCGCGCGCACGGCAAGCCACTTGTGGCGGCGACCATCGAGGCCTGCTCGCTGCGCTTCCGTCCGATCATCATGACCGGCCTCGCCTTCGTCTGCGGCGTGCTGCCGATGTCGATGGCCACGGGGGCCGGCGGCGCCAGCCAGCAGGCGCTCGGCACCAACGTGATGGGCGGCATGATCGCCGTGGTCATCCTGGCGCTGCTGATGGTGCCGGTGTTCTTCGTGTCCGTGCAGCGCGTGCTCGCGGGGGATCGGGAGAAGGCGGGGGCAGCGGACGACGAGGCGTATGGGCCGCCGGCCCCGGTGCAGCCGTAGAGGATAAAAACGACTTAGGGGATGATTGCGCCGAAACGTCGCGACGGGGCGGTGCGCTCCCCTCCCCCTTGCGGGGAGGGGAGTGCACCGTCGGTGGCGCGCCATGGTGCCCGATCCTCGCAAGCTGGAGTTCCCCGTCTGCTCCGTGTATGCTTCGCCGACATGTAACGGGTACGGCATGTCGATGGTCTCTCGCAAATCCGCTCTCGCCTTCGCGCTCGCTGGCGTATGCTTGGGAAGCCAAGCAGCTCTGGCCCAATCCGGCCCTGTCAAATACTGGCTTCCGAGCTGGCCGATCGGCTTCAGTACCGACCCCGGCGTCGTGCAGACTCTCGATTCCTACAGCAACGTCCCGGGCTTCACGGCGAGCGGCAGCAACACCGGCTTCTTCGCGCGACGCTACAGCGTGGCGAACAACTGGGCCGCGCTGTCCGGCGTCGGCCTCAGCCCGGGCATCGTCAATCGCTACGGCTCGCTCGGCTCGTACACCACCGAAGGCGCGCAATACGGCTACACGTTCAAGAGCGGCGTCAGCTTCTATGGCGGCTTCGAGGCGCTGAAGGTCACGCCGGGCCTCGGCGGTCCGTTCGCGACCTTCGACGGTCGCTCGACCTCGACGCCGGCCTACGCGATCAATGGCGGCGTCGAGTTCAAGCCTGCGTCCAATGTCAGCCTGTCGCTCGGCTTCAGCTATGCCGGCCAGTCGTCCGACCGTGTGGACAGCGATATCAACTCCCCGGCACTGCCCGGCGCCACGCCGCAGGCCTTCACGAGCGGGCGCAGATAGCCTTCGAGCGATAGGGCGAGCTGCCGGCCACACTCCCGATGTCGTCCCGGCCTCGAGCCGGGACCCATACCCCCAGGGAGCTGTTTGAGGCACGCTGGTCGACCGATCTCGCCCTATCACGACGGCCGGTGGTGATGGGTCCCGGCTCGAGGCCGGGACGACACCGAGAGTGAGGCGCGAGCACGCCAATGTCTTCTGGAACGATGTCCGTTGTCGTTCAACCGAACTACGCCGCCGCCTTCAGCACCTTCACCAGCTCGCGGTGGATCACCTCATTGCCGCACACGACGTGCCCGGTCGCCAGCGCATCCTCCTTGCCGTCGATGCCCGACACCGTGCCGCCGGCCTCGCGCACCATGATCATGCCGGCCGCGATGTCCCAGGGCTGCAGGTCGCGTTCCCAATAGGCGTCGAAGCGGCCGGCGGCGACGAAGGCGAGGTCGAGCGAGGCGGCGCCGAAGCGGCGCAGGCCGGCGACCTTGACCTGCAGCGAGGTCATCTCGCGCAGGAACAGCTGGTGGTCGCCGCGGCCGATATGCGGCAGGCCGCAGGCGATGACGCATTCATGCAGCTGTTTGCGCGCGGCGACGCGCAGCCGCTGGTCGTTGAGGAACGCGCCCTTGCCGCGCTCGGCGATGTACAGCTCGTCATTGGCCGGGTTGTAGATCACGCCCGCGATCACGGTGTCCTCGCGCTGGAGCGCGATCGAGATCGCGAATTGCGGGATGCCGTGCAGGAAGTTGGTGGTGCCGTCGAGCGGATCGACGATCCAGGTATGCGACTTGTCGCTGCCCTCGCGCTTGCCGCCTTCCTCGCCCAGGAAGCCGTAGCCCGGCCGGGCCTTGGAGAGATCCTCATAGAGCATCTCCTCGGCCTTCTTGTCGGCACGGGAAACGAAATTGGCCGGCCCTTTGAGCGACACCTGCAGGTGCTCGATCTCGCCGAGATCGCGCTTGAGGTTGCGGCCGGCGCGGCGCGCGGCCTTGACCATGACATTGATGAGGGCGGAATGAATCATGTGCTCGATGCGCTGGGCTGACCGCACCTTGCGGTGCGCGCCTCGCCGGAAAACGGGGAGGCGGTTGGAAATGGCTGGCTGTGGGTGCCCTGAAGGGGCCGCCGCGTCAAGGGCGGATCGGCCGGCCGCCCTTTGGTCGCCCGCAGGTCACTTGATCGTACCGAGCCAGCGCTTGGCGGCCTCCTCGCCCTTGGCGCGGTCCTCGGGCGACATGTCGGCGAATTTCTCCTCCAGCTTGGGATCGCCCTTGCCGGCGGTCTTGGCCACCAGGTGCCACTTGTAGGCCTCGATCTTGTCGAGCGGCGTGGAGATCCCATACCAAAGCACCCAAGCCAGCCGGTTCTGGGCAACCGGGCTGTTCTGTCGGGCTGCCCGGCGCAGCAGCGCAATCGCGGCGGGCTGATCCTTCGGAACGCCGGAGCCGTTGAAGAGGGCGATGGCGTATTCAACCTCGGCATCGAGATTGTCGGCCAGAGCCGCGGCCTGGAGCAGCCGGGCGGCCTTCTCCAGATCCTTCGGCACGCCGGTCCCTTCCTTGTAGAAGGTGGCAAGCGCGTATTGCGCCTCCGCATTGCCGGCATCCGCCGCGATCCGCAGCAGCTCAGCCGAGCGCTTCAGGTCCTGCGGCAGGGTCTGGCCATCGAGATAGAGCAGCGCGAGATTATAGGCCGCCTTGGGCTCGCCGAGCTTGGCGGCGGAGGCCAGCAGCTTGACCGCTTCCGGCTTGTCGACCGGGCCGCCGCGTCCCGCCAGACGCATCATCGCCAGCGCGAACATCGCCTCGCGGTCACCGGCCTCGGCGGCGCGCTTGTACCAGATCGCCGCCTTCTCGTAGTCGCGGCGGATGCCCATCGCGTTCTCATAGAGCTGGCCGAGCATCGCCATCGCCTTGGGATCGCCGGCCTGCGCGCGCGGCGTGGCGAGGTCGAAGGCGGTCTTGTACTGGCCGCGCTGATAGGCGCCGTACACCAAATCGACATTGGGATCGTTGGCCGCCGGCTGCTGCGTCGGCGCGGGAGCCGGGGCCGCCGGCTTGGCCGAGGGGGCTGGCGCGGGCTTCTTCGCCGCGGCAGCTGGTGCCTTCGGTTTCTCCGCCGCCTTTTCGGCCGGTTTCTCGGCGGGTCTCGGTTTCTCCGCCGGCGGCGGCTGCAGGGCCGGCGGCGTCAACGAGATCTGCGCGCGTGCACCGGCGCTCATGACGACGAACGCAGCAACGAGGCATGTCAGGCGCAGCATCGTCATGGGCGGGGCCGTTCAGCTTCCAGCAATCGCGATGGGTGCCGCTGCATGGGCCTGCCGGATGGTTGCGCCAATGTCGGCCAGCGCGGCTGCGGGGCCGCGTTCATCGTTCCAGACGAGGTCGTCCACCAGCACGAAATCCGCTCCCGCGGCGACGAAGTCCGCCGCCTCCTTCAGCGAGATCGCATAGCCGACGCAGGGTGGTTCGAACAGCTCGGCCCACCAGGCGAGACGCTCGTTGACGGCATCGGGCGAGGGCCGCCGGCCCTGTGCGTCACGCTCGCCGAACAGCACGTAATCAGCCCCGAGCTCGCCCGCCCGCATCGAGTCGTGGCGCGTCGACAGCCCGCCGCCACCGGCAATGCGGTCCGGCTTCAGCCCCGGCAGCGCCTCTTCCAGCGCGGCGATACCGGTCAGATGTGCGCCATCCGCCCCGGCCCGCGCGACGATATCGGGATGGCCGTCGATCAGCAGCGCCGCGCCGGTGCCCTGGATCACAGGCGCCAGCGTCTTGACCGTCGTGATCATGCTGCGCGGATCGCTCTCCTTGAGCCGCACCAGCACCGCAGCGACGTCGGCGCTGGCGAGGATCACGGGCAGGCTGGCGGCGAGCGCCGCCGCGTCGGTCACCACAGGCGTCGCCAGATAGATGCGCGGCTCAGGCCGCGCGGGAGTGCTCTTGCCGGACAAATTATGCCGCCTTCTCGTCGCGCCGCGTCATCACGTACCGGGGAATCCTGTCATTGTCGATGCGGTGGGCCCCGGGACGTCTGGGGCGGAGCATGGCTCTGCGGGTAAACCGTGGTGCGGTGATCCGCAAGGCCGCCGAGCCCCGCGGCGCGGGCGGCACGCAGGGTCGTGCCAGCTCAGTGCGAAGATGTCCATCATCTGCTCCAGACGACACCTGCCCTGCGAGTCAAACTAGTCGGTTCTCGGGCGGATGCCGAGCGAACATTGGCCGTTGCCGGGGCAGGCTCTCACAGAGGTGAACGGGAAGTTCATCGTCGTTGGTCGAGCGATCTTTCGCGTCGGCGGCAGTCGGCCCCCCCTTGCGGCGAGGGAGCGAGGGTGGGGTCCACGGGCGCCGGCTGCCGTGAGGTTCACCGGCCCGTGACCGGCACGCGGCGGTCGCAGCTCTCGCCGACGCTCTCCGTCGTAGTTACGGATCGTCATTGCGAGCGAAGCATCCAAAGTCCCGCCCGCAGCCCCTGGATTGCTTCGCTTTGCTCGCAATGACGCGGTGAGGTCCCTGCCTCCAACGACCGGTGTGCCCGCAGGCCGTGGCTCGGCTCTCATCACCTCGATCGCGCCCGGAGACCGCCACCCCGACCCGCCCCGTAAGGGGCAGGGCTATCGCATATGGCGATGCGGAGCTGTACCGGCGAACGATCCTGCTCACTTGTTGCTCAGTCATGCCCGGGCTTGCCCCGCCTGCGCGGCCGAAGCCGCTTCGGCGCGGCGAAGGCCCGGGCAACCACGTCGTTCTCAGGGCACCGGACGTCGTCATGGCCGGGACAAGCCCGCCATGACGACGTGGAGAGAGACGAGCACATAACCGCGATCTTCATATGCGATAGCCCTGCCGCAAGGGCGAGCGGAGCTGACCGGGGTCTTGGCGGTCACTGAGGTCCAGAGAGCTGATTGCAGGCCAGCTCACGCCACCTTCGGGTCGAGCTCGCCCTTGGCGTAGCGCTTGGCCATCTCGGCGGTTGTCAGCACGCGCTTGATCTTGCCGGCCTGGCCCGCAGTGTTGAACTCCTCGAAGCGCTGCTTGCAGAGCTTGGTCATGGCTTCCATCGCCGGCTTCAAATATTTGCGCGGATCGAACTCCTCCGGGTGCTGCGACAGCACCTTGCGGATCTGGCCGGTCATCGCCATGCGGTTGTCGGTGTCGATATTGATCTTGCGCACGCCGTGCTTGATGCCGCGCTGGATCTCGGCGACCGGCACGCCCCAGGTCGGCTTCATCTTGCCGCCGAACGAATTGATGATCTCCTGCAGGTCCTGCGGCACCGACGAGGAGCCGTGCATCACCAGATGCGTGTTCGGCAGCTTGCGGTGGATCTCCTCGATCACGTTCATTGCAAGGATGTCGCCATCCGGCTTGCGGGTGAATTTGTAGGCGCCGTGCGAGGTGCCCATCGCGATCGCCAGCGCGTCGACCTTGGTCTCCTGGACGAACTTCACGGCCTCGTCGGGATTGGTCAGCAGCTGGTCGTGCGACAGCTTGCCCTCGGCGCCGTGGCCGTCCTCCTTGTCGCCCATGCCGGTCTCGAGCGAGCCGAGCACGCCGAGCTCGCCCTCGACCGAGATGCCGCCGAGATGTGCCATGGTGGCGACCGTCTTGGTGACGCCGACATTGTAGTCCCAGTCGGCCGGGGTCTTGCCGTCGGCCTTGAGCGAGCCGTCCATCATCACCGAGGTGAAGCCGGACTGGATCGCGGTCATGCAGGTGTCGGCGCCGTTGCCGTGGTCGAGATGCACGCAGATCGGGATCTGCGGATAGATCTCGGTCAGCGCGTCCATCATGTGCTTGAGCATGATGTCGTTGGCGTAGGCGCGGGCGCCGCGCGAGGCCTGGATGATCACCGGGGCGTCAGCGGAGCTCGCCGCCTCCATGATCGACAGCGCCTGCTCCATGTTGTTGATGTTGAAGGCCGGGACGCCGTAATCGTGCTCCGCCGCGTGATCGAGCAATTGACGCAAGGTAATGCGGGCCATGGCTGGAACTCCCTGATGATGATTTGGACCGTGCGGCGGCTGACGCACGCGTCGAAACTGCTGCACCGTGCATAACGCGGTGACCGGCGGAATCCAAGGGTGGCGGCGATGCAGGCGAGGGGCCTGGGCAACAGGGCGCCGTTTGGGTTAGCAGCCGTAACGAGCACCGAGGGCTTTGGGCCGGCTCAGGTCTTCCTGTCAGGTCTTGCCTTCAGGTCCTGCCTTCAGGTCTTTCTGGCTTCGAGAGCTGCCATGCGCTCCTCGACCGCGCTGACCCGCTCGTCGAAGTCGCTGGCAGCGGCGCGCATCACCACCAGCATGCCAGCGGAATCCCGGCGCTGTTTGCGGATCACGGCTTCCATGCGCTCGTGTTCGGCCCGGTTGTCCTGCCTGAACTGACTGACGTCCGATCGAAGCGCGGAAATGCTCTCCTGGATCTTGATCAGGATCGAATGGACGGCGTCTGTCGGGGTCTCGGCCATGGATAGAACATAACAGAAACATCCATGGCCGACAAGTGTCAGAGCGTCAGGCTTTCAGCACCTCGACGCCCGGCAGCGGCTTGCCTTCCATCCATTCCAGGAACGCGCCGCCAGCGGTCGAGACGTAGCTGAAATCGCCGGCCACGCCGGCCTGGTTGAGCGCAGCGACGGTATCGCCGCCGCCGGCCACGGAGATCAGCTTCTTGGCCTTGGTGCGTTCCGCCGCGTGCTTGGCGGCGACCATGGTGCCGCGGTCGAACGGGTTCAGCTCGAAGGCGCCGAGCGGGCCGTTCCACACCAGCGTCGCGGCGTCGTCGATCGCGGCATGGATGCGCGCGGTCGATTGCGGGCCGACGTCGAGGATCATGCTGTCAGGCGGGATCGCGTCGAGGCCGTAGGCGAACGACGGCGAGTTGGCCGCGAAGTGATAGGACACGGTCGCATCCACCGGCAGGATGATCGCGCAGTTCGCGGCTTCCGCCTTTTCCATGATCCGCAGCGCGGTCGCGGCGAGATCCTTCTCGGCCAGCGACTTGCCGATCTGCACGCCCTGCGCATGCAGGAAGGTGTTGGCCATGCCGCCACCGATCACCAGCGCATCCACCTTGGTGACGAGGTTTTCCAACAGGTCGATCTTGGTCGACACCTTGGCGCCGCCGACGATCGCGATGACAGGCTTGGCGGGGCGCCCCAGCGCCTTGTCGAGCGCGTCGAGTTCGGCCTGCATGGTGCGGCCGGCATAGGCCGGCAGCTTATGGCCGAGGCCCTCGGTCGAGGCATGGGCGCGGTGCGCGGCCGAGAAGGCGTCGTTGACCCAGATGTCGCCGAGCTTGGCGAGTTCTGCGACGAAGGCCGGATCGTTCTTCTCCTCTTCCTTGTGGAAGCGGGTGTTCTCCAGGCACAGCACGTCGCCGTCCTTCATCGCGGCAATGGCCTTCGCCGCGGGCTCACCGATGCAATCATCGGCGAAGGCGACCGGGCGCTTGATCACCTTCGACAGCGCGTCAGCAACGGGCTTCAGCGAGTCCTTGGCGTCGCGGCCTTTCGGCCGGCCGAAATGGGCGAGCAGGATGACCTTGCCGCCCTTGGTCGCAAGCTCATTAATGGTCGGCGCAACGCGCTCCAGGCGCGTCGCATCGGTCACGTGGCCGTTCTCCATGGGCACGTTGAGATCGACGCGCAGCAGCACGCGTTTGCCCTTTGGATCGACGTCATCGAGGGTGCGGAATTTGGTCATTGAAGCCACCGTAATACGAGGGACTCATCAGCGGTGATTGAATCCGTCGGTGTTCTCCGGCGGATTACCTTCCTGTTTGGTCGTCACCCGCATGCCCTGGCGGAAGCCATAAGCGATCAAGCCGATCAGCAGCAGTACGCCGGGGATGCCGAGCCAATTGGGAAGGGTCATGGCGCTTCCTCAGTCGTCATTCCGGGTTCGATGCTTCGCATCGCCCCGGAATGACTGGGACAGGCTCAAAGCAGCTTGCCCATCGCAACGGCCGTGTCGGCCATGCGGTTGGAGAAGCCCCACTCGTTGTCGTACCAGGACATCACGCGCACGAGGTTGCCGTTCATGACCTTGGTCTGGTCCATGTGGAACGTCGACGAATGCGGATCGTGGTTGAAGTCGATCGAGACGTTCGGCGCGTTGGTGTAGCCGAGCACGCCCTTGAGCTCCTGCTCGGCGGCGCGCTTGATCGCCTCGTTGATCTCCTTCGGCTCGGTGTTGCGCTTGGCGACGATCTTGAGATCGACCACCGAGACGTTCGGCGTCGGCACGCGGATCGCGACGCCGTCGAGCTTGCCCTTGAGCTCCGGCAGCACCAGGCCGATCGCCTTGGCCGCACCCGTCGAGGTCGGGATCATCGACATCGCCGCTGCGCGGCCGCGATAGAGATCCTTGTGCATGGTGTCGAGCGTCGGCTGGTCGCCGGTGTAGGCATGGATCGTGGTCATGAAGCCGGTCTCGATGCCGACCGTGTCGTTCAGCACCTTGGCGACAGGCGCCAGGCAGTTCGTGGTGCACGAGCCGTTCGAGACCACCAGGTGATCCTTGGTCAGAGTCGCATGATTGACGCCGTACACGATGGTGGCGTCGGCGCCGTCGGCCGGGGCCGAGACCAGCACGCGCTTGGCGCCGGCGGTGAGATGCGCGGAGGCCTTGTCCTTGGAGGTGAAGATGCCGGTGCATTCCAGCGCGATGTCGACGCCGAGATCCTTCCACGGCAGCTTCGACGGATCGCGCTCGGCGGTCACCTTGATCTTGCCCTGGCCGATATCGATGGTGTCGCCGTCGACCGTCACGGTGTGCGGAAAGCGGCCGTGCACGCTGTCGAAGCGCAGCAGATGGGCATTGGTCTCGACCGGGCCGAGATCGTTGATGCCGACCACCACGATGTCCTTGCGGCCCGATTCCGCGATGGCGCGCAGCACGTTGCGGCCGATGCGGCCAAACCCGTTGATCCCGACCCGGACTGCCATTTTCGTCTCCTTCAATGACGTTTCTCGTCCCCGTCTGCGTCCTCCTAACAGGGGCGCCACGAGGGTTTTGGAACTAATGCCGACCGGTTCTGCCGGGCGGGAGCGGACGATAAGGGCCTTTTGGTAGACCTTTTTCGCGCAAACCTCAACTGTCTGGCGGCGATCCTGCTCCTGCCGACCGCGCGGCGTTGATCAGCGCAAGCAGCTCCTCGCCATAATGCTCGAGCTTCTTGTCGCCGATCCCTGGTATATCGCGCAGCTGGCCGAGCGTCGTCGGGCGGGCACTGGCGATGCCGTCAATGGTGGCGTCGTGCAGCACGACATAGGCTGGTACACCACGCTTGCGCGCGATCTCCGAACGCCATGCCCTGAGGCTCGCGAGCAAGGGCGCATCGGCAGCCGCGGCCGGCCGCGCCACCAGCTCGCCGCGCCGCGATTTGCTGCGGATGGCGCGGGTGCTGGCGGTCTCCTCGCGCAGCATCACCGGCGTTTCGCCCTTGAGCACGCCGCGCGACGTCTCCGTCAGCTTCAGCGCGCCATAGGCCTCGCTGTCGGGCGCCAGGTAGCCCATGGCCACAAGCTGGCGCAGCGCGGCGCGCCACTGCTTCTCATTCATCTCGCGGCCGATGCCGAACACTGACAATTGATCATGTCCGAACTGCTTGACACGCTCGGTGGCGCGCCCGACCAGCACGTCGATCAGGTGCATGGCGCCGAAACGCTGGCCGGTGCGATAGGCACAGGACAGCAGCTTCTGCGCGATCACCTTGCCGTCGCGCATCTTCGGCGGCGACACGCAGTTGTCACAATTGCCGCAGTTCTCGCCCGCCGGGCTCTCGCCGAAATAGCTCAGCAGCAGCTTGCGCCGGCAGCCGGCGGTCTCCGCGAGCGCGACCAGCGCGTCGAGCTTGCGGATCGACATCCGCTTGTACGCCTCGGCGCCGGTGGACTCGTCGATCATGCGGCGCTGCTGCACGATGTCCGAGAGGCCATAGGCCATCCAGGCGGTCGAGGCCTTGCCGTCGCGCCCGGCGCGGCCCGTCTCCTGGTAGTAGGCCTCGATGCTCTTCGGTAGGTCGAGATGCGCGACGAAGCGCACGTCCGGCTTGTCGATACCCATGCCGAAGGCGACGGTGGCCACGACGACGACGCCGTCCTCGTTGATGAAGCGGTCCTGGTTGCGCGAGCGCACCGCCGGATCGAGCCCGGCGTGATAGGGGATCGCGGTGATGCCGGCCTCGTTCAGCGCCGCCGCGGTGTCCTCGACCTTGGCGCGCGACAGGCAGTAGACGACACCGGCGTCCCCGGGATGGCGCTCCTTGATGAAGGCCTTCAGCTGCGCGGGGCCGTTGTTCTTGTCGACAATCTCGTAGCGGATGTTGGGACGGTCGAAGCTGGCGACGAATTGCGGCGCGTCGCTCAGGCTGAGCCGCTCGGCGATTTCCTTGCGCGTCAGCTCGTCGGCGGTCGCCGTCAGCGCGATCCGCGGCACGTCCGGGAAGCGCTCGGCGATGATCGAGAGGCCGATATATTCCGGGCGGAAGTCGTGCCCCCATTGCGATACGCAATGCGCCTCGTCGATCGCGAACAGCGCGATCTCGGCGCGCTCCAGCAGCGACAGGCAGCGCGGCGTCACCAGCCGCTCGGGGGCGACATAGAGCAGGTCGAGATCGCCGACGATGAGCCGCCGCTCGACCTCGTCGGCCTCCTCGCGCGACAGTGTGGAGTTCAGCACCGCCGCATTGACGCCGGCCTCGATCAGGCCGGCGACCTGGTCGCGCATCAGCGCGATCAGCGGCGACACCACGATGCCGCAGCCTTTGCGCAGCAAAGCCGGCAGCTGATAGCACAGCGACTTGCCGCCGCCGGTCGGCATCAGCACCAGGCAGTTGCCGCCCTCGGCGACATGCCGGACCACCTTCTCTTGCGCGCCGCGAAAGCCCGGCAGCCCGAATACCGAATGCAGCACCGCCAGCGCGCGATCGGCCGTGTCGGTCGGGGCGGTGGAGGATGGGGCCATGGTGCGAAGGGAGCTTCCGGAAGGTCAGGCAAACCGGCGCATCAAGCCGCGCCTGTTCTCGTATTGTCCACGTCTGGAGGCATCATAGTCAATGCTGCCCCTCACCCTGAGGAGACCGCCGGAGGCGGTCGTCTCGAAGGGCGAGGCCCGTGATCTCAATCTCGACCCTCATGGTTTGAGACGGCGCTTCGCGCCTCCTCACCATGAGGGTCGGGCGGCGGACCGGCCGCTGCACACGGAGGACCATGAACACGCCAACCGGCGAGTTCATGGAGAGGGTTGAGATGCGAGATCGACGATGCAGCCTTGGCGGTTGCGCGCTCACCCCAGCCGCTTCACCGCCGCTTCCACCGCCGCTTCCGCGGTGATGCCGAAATGCTTGTACAGCTCCTTGTAGGGGCCGCTCTCGCCGAACGAATGCATGCCGATGAAGATGCCGTCGGTGCCGATCACCGCGTCCCAGCCCCAGCGCACCGCGGCCTCGATGGCGATCTTGACCGGCGCGTGGCCGATGATCTTGGCCTTGGCCTCGGCTGGCTGCTCCAGCAGCAGCTCCAGCGAGGGGACCGAGACGACGCGCGCGGGGATGCCGCGCTCGGCAAGCTGCTTCTGCGCGGCGACCGCGATCTCGACCTCCGAGCCGGTGGCGAACAGCGAGACCTTGGCGTCGCCCTGCGCCGCTACCAGCTCGTAGCCGCCATGGCTGCAGGGATTGTCCGCCGGTGCTGAGGTGCGCAGCTGCGGGAGGTTCTGCCGCGTCAGCGCCAGCACGGTCGGGCCGTTGGTGCGGTTGAGCGCCAGCTCCCAGCATTCGGCGGTCTCGACCGCGTCGGCCGGGCGGAACACGCGCATGTTCGGGATCGCGCGAAGTGCGGCGAGATGCTCGACCGGCTGGTGCGTCGGGCCGTCCTCGCCGAGGCCGATCGAATCGTGGGTCATCACATAGACCACGCCGGCGCCCATCAGCGCCGACAGCCGCATTGCGCCGCGCGCGTAGTCCGAGAACACCAGGAATGTGGCGCCGTTCGGCGCGAAGCCGCCATGCAGGAAGATGCCGTTCATGGCAGCGGCCATGCCGTGCTCGCGGATGCCGTAATGGATGAAGCGGCCCTTCGGCGTCTTGGCCGAGAACGAGGTGGCCGACTTCGCCTTGTTGTTGTTGGAGCCGGTGAGATCGGCCGAGCCAGCGACGAACTCGAAAGGCATCGCAGCTGCAATCACCTCGATCGCGGCTTCCGACGATTTGCGCGTGGCGATGTTCAGCGGGTTCTCCAGCAGCGCCTTCTTGTGGTCCTTCAGCGCCTTTGCCAGCGCCGCGGGCCGCTCGTGGCGCAGCCGGCGCTCGAACTCCGCGCGCTTGCGCGGGCCCATCTCGCCGAGCCGGGTCTCCCATTCGGCGCGCGCCGGCGCGCCGCGGCGGCCGGCCTCGCGCCAGGCCGCGAGCACGTCATCGGGCACCGAGAACGGCTCCTGGGAAATGCCGAGCTTCTCCTTCGCGCCCTTCAGCTCCTCCGCGCCGAGCGCCTCGCCATGCACCTTGGAGGTGCCAGCCTTGGTCGGCGCGCCGTAGCCGATCGTGGTCTTGCAGGCGATCAGCGACGGCCGGCTCGACTTCTGCGCCCGCGCGATCGCCGCGGCGATCGCCTCGGGATCATGGCCGTCGATCAGCTCGGCGGCCCAGCCGCACGCCTTGAAGCGCTTCACCTGGTCGACCGAATCGGCGATCGACAGCGGGCCGTCGATCGAGATGCCGTTGTCATCCCACAGCACGATCAGCTTGTTGAGCTTCCAGTGCCCGGCCATCGCGATCGCTTCCTGGGAGATGCCCTCCATCAGGTCGCCGTCGGAGGCCAGCACATAGGTGTGATGGTCGACGATCTTCTTGCCGTACTCCGCCTGCAGCATCTTTTCGGCCAGCGCCATGCCGACCGCGGTGGAAATGCCCTGGCCGAGCGGGCCGGTGGTGGTCTCGATGCCCTTGGTGCGGAAATTCTCCGGATGGCCGGGGGTCAGCGAATCGACCTGGCGGAAGCGCTTGATCTGGTCGAGCGTCATCTCCTCGTTGCCGGTCAGATACAGCAGCGCGTAGAGCAGCATCGAGCCGTGGCCGGCGGACAGCACGAAGCGGTCGCGGTCGGGCCAGGCGGGCACGGCCGCATCATATTTCAGCACGCGGGTGAACAGCACGGTGGCGACGTCGGCGGCGCCCATCGGCAGGCCCGGATGGCCGGATTTCGCCTTTTCGACGGCGTCCATTGCGAGCGCGCGGATGGCGTTGGCCATGCGGGAATGATCGACCTGCGTCATGCTGGAATCCGTCCAAACGTGAAATGCTGATGACAGGAGAGCCGCCGGTATCGCTGGCGGGCCGGGATTTTGCGGGCTGATTAGCACCTCAGTTCCGGGAATCAAAGGCAATGCAACGTCCCGGGCGTCCCAAAAGTTGCTTAGTAGTGCATAGTTTCGGCCGAGCGTTGCACTTGGCTCGCCCAGCACGTAAGATTTTGCCCGTAAACGCTTGCCGGACAGCGGCTTTTGTCGCTATCCCCAGGTGGGATAAGGGCCTCGCATCCGCGTCATGAACGATCACCCTGCCAATCTTGCCGGCCAGGTGGAACCCGGCGCCGCCGATCTCGAGGCGGCGACGCGGCGCCTCATGACCGCGCTGGACGCGCTGGAGAGCGCGGTCGAGCGGCGGCGCGAGGCCGATCGCGACGAGGACGAGCTGGCGACCCGCATCCAGGCGCTCGGCGCCGACCGCTCCCGCCTCGCTGACGAACTCGACGGCTCGCTGATGAAGACGCGCCGGCTGGAACGCACCAACCGTGAGATCGCCGAACGTCTCGACACCGCGATCGGCACCATTCGCGCGGTGCTCAACGGCGGCGGGCAAGACGATGAGGACGAGGAATGAGCCACATCAACGTCACCATCAACGGCCGCCAATACCGCATGGCCTGCGAGGAGGGCCAGGAACTGCGGCTTCTGAAACTCGCGGAGAGCCTCGAAACACGCATCACCAATCTGCGCGGCAAGTTCGGCGAGATTGGCGACGCCCGCCTCACCGTGATGGCCGCGCTCACCGTGTGCGATGAGCTGATCGATGCCAACCAGCGCGTACAGTTGCTCGAGCAGGAGCTCGAAGGCCTGCGCAACGTCCGCAACCAGGCCAGCGACCGCGCCCGCGCCACGCAGGTCGCGGTGGCCAAGGCACTCAACGCCGCGGCCGAGCGCATCGAGCGGACAACGCAGGTGCTGAACCGGACCATCGGTGGCGGGGTGGCGATAGGGTAGGTGAGGGCGAACTAACAACTCATCATCGCGGTGGCTTGCCGCTTGCTCCTCTGGCAATGACGGGAGTGTAGGGTGGGCAAAGGCGCAAACGACGCTGTCTCGACAGACATCAATGTCTCGTGCGCCGTGCCCACCGATTCCCATCCGTGATGCCGGCGGTGGGCACGGCGCGTTCAGCCGACAGATCAAGACAACGCAGAGGACGGGCGCGCCTTTGCCCACCCTACGCCGTCTCGCTCACATCTGCGCAAGCTGTTCTTCGATCGCCGCCTTGTCGATGACCGACCACACTTGCGCGATCCTGCCGTAGCGAAATTCGTAGAACACGTTCTCGGCAAAGGTGACGCGCCGGCCGGCGACGGGCAGGCCGAGGAAATCGTCCGTCGGCGTGCAGTCGAAGTCCAGCCGGCACGCGATCCGTGGCGGGTCTGACAGCAGCAGGCCGATATTGAAGCGAAGATCGGGAATGGCGGCGAAGTCGCCGGTCAGCATGTCGCGATAGCCGGCGAGTCCGAGCTCGCGCCCATTGTGGACCACGTGCTCGTGCACGAAATCCCCAAGCGCCGGCCAAGCCTGCGCATTGAGGCAGACGATATAGGCGCGATAATGATCGGCGAGCTCGGCTGCGGTCATGGTGATGATCTCAACTGAGGGACTGATCGTGATCAATCCTCCCCGGCGCGCGCTGTTCCCACCGTCGATGCGGCGCTGTAGCTCCAGTGCCTGTCCAATCCCAGCATCGGTGTTTATGGGTCCCGGCTCGAGGCCGGGACGACAGCGGAGGGTGTGGCGCGCTGCTCGCCATACCCTCCGAGTCGTCCCGGCGAACGCCGGGACCCATACCGCGTGATCCGTCGAGGGACGTGTCTGCCCGCGGTCTTGCTGTTTGGCTGGTCTGCATGAGCGCCCCTCGCGATGACGTCACGTTGTGCAACCGCGAAAACCGTTATCGCCGCGGCGCGATCATTTTGCGAGCGCTTGTCGTTCGCCGCCTGCTGCCCTACTGCTTGAGCAAGCGGACGTCACCGAATCCCATGACGACAAACGGGATCGTGTTCGCCTCAGGGAGGTGCTCTTGAACAAGCTGATCTTCGCGGCCGCAGCCGCAGCCTTCACCGCGCTCGCCACACCGCTCGCCGCCGCGCCGCTGGCGGAGGCCAGGCCCGAGGAGGTCGGCTTCTCGACATCCGGCCTGGCTCGCATGGACGATTTCTTCGCCCGCGAGATCGCCGCGAAGCGCGTGCCTGGTGCGGTGGTGGCGATCGCGCGCGACGGCAAGCTGGTGCACTACAAGGCCTACGGCCAGCTCGATCCGGTCAAGGGCACGCCGATGCCGCTCGATGCGATCTTCGCGCTGGCCTCGATGACCAAGCCGATGGCCGCGGTGGCGGGGCTCACCTTGATGGAGCAGGGACGGCTGCCGCTGCAGGCGAAGCTCGCGGACTACTATCCGGCCTTCGCCGACATGAAGGTCGGCGTGGTCCAGGCCGATGGCGCGCTCAAGCTCGAGCCGCAGGCCCGGCCGATCCTGATCCACGATCTCTATCGCCACACCTCCGGTCTGATGTATGGCGGCCGGCCGGACAGCGCGAGCCCGGTGGCGCGGCTCTATCCCGACGGCATCGCACCGGCGATCGAGGGCGACACCCAGGCCTTCATCGAGCGCATCACCAAGCTGCCGCTGGCGCATCAGCCGGGCACGCAGTTTGAATATGGCTTCTCGATCGACGTGCTCGGCGCCGTCATCGAGAAGGTCAGCGAGCAGCGGCTCGGAGAATATCTCGCGGCCAATGTATGGAAGCCGCTCGGCATGAACGATGCGACCTTCGCGCCGTCAGACGCGCAACGGCCGCGGCTGGCGCGGCCGTTTCCGAACGATCCGCTCACCGGCAAGCCGCAGGCGATCAGGCTCCTGGATACAGTGACGAAGTCGGACTGCGGCGGTGCCTGCTCCTTCGCCACCATCGGCGACTACATCCGCTTCGGCCAGATGCTGCTCAATGGCGGCGAACTCGACGGCGCGCGCGTCCTGAGCCCGAAGACCGTGCATCACATGACCGCCAACCATCTCGGTCCGGAGATCAAGAACATGGTGGCCAATGTCGAGCCGCATCGCGCCGGCTTCGGCTTCGGGCTTGGTGTCGCGGTGCGCACCAGCGAGGGCCTGTCGGCGGTGCCCGGCAATCCCGGCGAGTTGAGCTGGAATGGCGCCTTCGGCACGCAGTTCTTCTGTGATCCGAAGGAGCGCCTGGTGGTGGTGGTCGGCACGGCCGCGCCGGGCGAGCTGCGCAAATATTATCGCGAGCAGGTGCAGGACATCGTCTATGGCGCGATGGTAAAGTGACGCCATGCTCACCGTCCATCATCTCGGCAAATCCCAATCCGAACGCATCGTCTGGCTCTGCGAGGAGCTGGAGATTCCTTATGATCTGAAATGCTACGCGCGTGACGCCAGGACGGTCCTGGCGCCCGCGGAGTACAAGGCGCTGCACCCGATCGGGGCGGCGCCGGTCATCACCGACGGCGAACTCGTGCTTGCCGAATCCGGTGCGGTGGTCGACTACATCATCGCTAGATATGGCCAGGGCCGCTTGCGGCCCTCGCCCGATGATCCCGACTTCGCGCCGTTCCTGTACTGGTTTCACTTCGCCAACGGCACCTTGCAGCCGGCGATGGGCCGGATGATGATCCTGAACCGGCTCAATCTGCCGGACGACAATGCCGTGCTCGGTGCGATGCGTGCGCGTCTCGACCGCGCCTTTGCGAGCGTCGAGGCGCGCTGCGGCGAGGCGGACTATCTCGCCGGCGACAGACTGACGGCGGCCGACATCATGACGGTGTTCTCGCTGACCACCATGCGCTACTTCCTGCCCTGCGATCTCGCGCCATACCCCAACATCCGCGCCTATCTCGCCCGCATCGCCGCCCGGCCAGCCTATCAGCGCGCGATGGCCCAGGGCGATCCCGGGATGGCGTTGTTGTTGAGCTGATCCCCGCGCTCTGTCCCGACGACGGCACAAAGCCTCACTTCCGCTGCTTCCTGCTCCACTCCAGGAACGAGCGATACAGCTCGTCCCTTTCGGCCTTCGACGACGCCTTGGCCTGCGATTCGAGAAACGCGTCAGAGCGCTGCTGCTGGCTCAGGCCGCCTGTGGCCGCCGGCGGCAAGCCGATATCGGCGTCCTTCTTCATGCGCTCCAGCACGGTCTCGACATAGGGATAGCGCTGCCAGCCGGGCACCTGGGCCTCGAGGTTGAGATCCTTCCAGCCAGGATGGAACGGCGGCTGCTGCAGCCGGCCGAGGTTGCTGAACAGCGTGTCGACGAAGCGGTTGACGCGGTCGGCGCGGTCGCTGCCGGGCTTCCAGTTGTAGACCGCCAGCACCGAAGGCACCGCGATCGTCTCGATCGATGTGTCCGGCGCCAGCAGCGCCGGGTAGGTCTCGGCCTTGATCGCCGTCGGGTAATAGAAGTCCGCAAACTGCTTGGTGTAGGGGATCGGCACGAAGTGGAAGCCAGGGTCGGCGGTCTTCATGCCGCTGAACACTTCGCCGGGCTTCGATGCGACATACACCATGGCCGCGATCTCGCCCTTGTGCAGCTTCTCCAGCGCCACTGGCCCGCCGACCGCGACCGGCTGGATGTCGATGCCCAGCCGCCGGAAGATCAGAGGCCCGGTGTGCGCGGCCGCGACCCCCGCCGTGCCAACCGCGATCTTCTGGCCCTTCAGGTCCTGGAGCGTCTTGAACTCCTCGCGCGCATAGATGTGCACGTCGGAGATGAAGAAGCGCAGCACGTAGCGAATGCGGTCGTTGATGTTGGCGAGGCCGGCCTGCTTGGCGTAGAAGTCGAAGGCGTCCGCATAGGTGATGGCGACGTCGACGCCGCGCAGGTACAGCAGATCGGCGATGTTCGACGTCGTGCCGCGCGTCACCATCGGGATGAGGCGCATATTGTCGCCGTCATCCATCGTCCGCGCCATCTCGCTGGCAAAGCGCACGAAGCCGCCGTCCGGCAGGCCGGCGGCGAGACCGACGGTCCACTGATTCATCCGGGCCTTGATCGCGGTCTCGTCGGACACGCTGCGTGTCTCCGGCGCACGCGGTTCGAGGGCCCGAGATTCGGCGGGCCGCCGCACCGGCGCGCGTGCCGGTGGTACGGGCTTCAGGGACAGCGGTGTCGACGGCTGCTCGGCGGGCCGCTCCGGGTCGAGCGATTCTGCCCTCAGGACGTCTTGAGCCAGGGCCGGGCATCCGGCCGTGAGAGAGACAGCAGAGATCGTGGCCAGCAGCATCAGCGCTGCGCCCGCGCGCGTTCGACGCATGACGATTGTCCCCCGATCGCGTCTGCCCCAGTCCCCCTGAGCCGACTGCTGGACCTGACCGTTTCAATCAGAAGTAGATATGATGTGCGACCTAAACCGGGCGGATTTGTGGCGATGACTACCTATGGTTTTAGATAGCTCCAGCCACTCTCCTGCAGTTCCATCAGCCTGACCGCGCCCGATGGCACCAGGCTGGCCTGGGCGACGATCTCGATCGGGTGTCCCTCGCGCTTCTCCATCCCGCGCTTGGTGATGTTGCAGGCGGAGAACTTGATCTTGGCCGGAAAGCTGAGCTCGACAATCTGCTTCAGCCGATCCTTCACCGGCGAGGTATCCTCGCGCAGCATGTTCAGGCCCGGCCCGTAGGTGACGATCTCGATCTCGACCTCCTCGCCCTTCTCCTTGAACGTTTCCATGATGTTGGCGGCATTGTTCAGCGCCAGATTCATGACCGCCGGATCGTTCTGATCGACCTGGATCGCGACGCGGTGAGTCTTGACGTCGGCCGCGGGGCTCGCCGCCATTGATGCGATCAGCAGCGCACAGCTCGCCGCCGCAGTTCTGAGATCGAAGCGCATGCCAGGACTCCAATGGACGCAACAGGAATGCACGATACAAGGCATTGGATGTGGTCGTGAATCTGCACAACCTCAGCTCCCACCGATGAGCCCCAATCGTGGCGAGACTATGCGCTTGAAGACGCGGCCCTGCCGCGCGAGCGCCGCGATGGTGCTTGTTTGATCGCCGGGCATGGAGGCAAGAGCGATGTTGCGTCCATCTGGAGCGAATAGTGTGATCCGCCGCAATATCCGCAGCGTCATGGCGAGCGCAGCGAAGCAACTCAGACTGTCGACGCAGAGCCAGTCTGGATTGCTTCAACGCAAGGGCGCCTCGCAATGACTGCGCGGACGATGCCGGCGCCCAACCCACCGACGTCGTCCCGGCGAACGCCGGGACCCATAACCACTGCTGTTAGTTGGCTGCACGCGATGGCTGCCGTCGTGCCTCATTGATGGATTCCGCGGTCTGGATCCCGGCGTTCGCCGGGATGACAGCGGAAGTGCTGAGATGCGTCACGGGCAATCGATGCACGCAGCTCATGTCAGCAACAGCACGACGGGCAATCCGTGCATGTCGCTCATGCGCAAAGTGCCCGTCGCGTTACGATGTCGCAGGCTGTCTCGCTTGTCGTGTCGGGCAAATCAGGCGGATGCTTCCGCTCGTCCTGCTGCCGCATGAGGGGCGTGTCGCGACCGTCACGAGACGTTGGCAGTGGGATGCGATGGGCGTGTGTCGACGCAGCGTGAAGCGATTTGCGCGGACGAACGGCGATGCACGACCGGTCAAGTCGCGCGGTCCTGACACCCCGACGCTGGTGTCAAGTTCACGGCGGAGCGTTCTGCTTCGCGTGGATGATGGTGGCTAGACAGCCCGGCGCACCAGGGAGAACGCGAAGCAGCCGTTCAAACCGTCGCGCAGGGGAGGCCGGGCGAGCCCGGCTGCACCTGTGGTACCTGCCGCCTGCATTTTTTCTCGCAGGCGGGCCATGGGCGTCAGCCGACGCCCGGCCTCCCCTGCGCCCTCTGTTTGAAGAGGGCGATCGAAATCAACAACTCGGACGCTGAGCGCCGCGAGAGTGTGAAGCCATGCCTGTTCTGATCTGCTCTGCCGCGGTCGGCCCCGGATCCCACCACCCCGCAACTGTCATCGCCCGCGAAAGCGGGCGATCCAGTACGCCGCGGCCCTTCGGCTCAATCGCTGCCGTCACGGCGTACTGGGTCGCCCGGTCGAGCCGGGCGACGACAGCGAGTTGGCGGCCCGATGGTGCCTTATCCACGTCCGCCGCTGGCAAAATCACCTGGCCATGGTTACATTGGCCCTGCGAGGCTGCGACGCGCGTCCGGAACCAACATATCCCCGGGGCCTTATCGATCCTTAAGGGAACTGTCCCTGGCCAGGTCCGTGGACCTGGACATATGGTGCCCACCTACTTTCGTAGGGAACTCCGGGATCGAGCGTTTCAACGGCGATTGCGGCTTCGCTCTTATGTCCCTGCTTGTCTGGTCTCCATCGCCTCTCCCCCTTCGGTTGCTGGCCTGCCGCGTTTCTGCAACGTTGAAATGCTCGCGCTCGCGCGCTCTGAACGGAGGTCCCGTCGCATGCCGATGAAGGCCGCTCAGCACACCAAGCAGCAGCTCCGCGCGACGGCCCTCGCGGCGCGCGACGCTCTCAGCGAGGACGACAGAGCCGCCGCCGCGCAGGCCATCGCTGCGCGCGGGCTGCCCTTTACGCCGAAGCCGGGCATGGTGGTCTCGGGCTACGCGCCAATCCGCAACGAACTCGATCCGATGCCGCTGATGCGCGAATTAGCCGGGCAGGGCGCGCGGCTGGCGCTGCCGGTGGTGCTGGCGCGCGGGCATTCGCTGTCGTTCCGCGCCTACGCGCCGGGGGACCGGCTGACGCTCGGCGCACTGGGGATCCCCGAGCCGTCGCCGGTGGCGGCCGAACTGGTGCCCGACATCATGCTGGTGCCGCTCGCGGCCTTCGACCGCACCGGGCACCGCATTGGCTATGGCGGAGGCTACTACGACTACACCTTCTCGCACCTGCGCAAATCGCATCATGTCATCGGCATAGGTCTCGGCTTCGCCGTGCAGGAAACCGAGGCCATCCCGGCCTTGGCCCACGACGCGGCACTCGATTATGTGCTAACCGAGCGAGAGACCTTGGATTTCCGGAGCCATTGAGTTGCGAATTCTCTTCGTCGGCGACGTCGTCGGCCGCGCGGGCCGCACCGCCGTCACAGACCACCTTCCAGGCCTGATCCGCGACTGGCGGCTCGATCTCGTCATCGTCAATGGCGAGAACGCGGCCGGCGGATTCGGCATCACCGAGGCGATCTATCAGGAGCTGCTCGATGCCGGCGCCGACGCCGTCACGCTCGGCAATCATTCCTGGGACCAGCGCGAGGCGCTGGTGTTCATCGAACGGGCGCCGCGCCTGGTGCGGCCCGCGAACTATCCGCCGGGGACGCCCGGCCGGGGCGCGGCGTTGATCGAGACCAAGACCGGCGCTCGCGCGCTGGTGGTGAACGTGCTGGGCCGCGTGTTCATGACGCCGTTCGACGATCCGTTCGCGGCCATCGCGCGTGAGATCGGCGCTTGCCCGCTGCGCGAGGCCGCGGATGCGATCGTGGTCGATGTGCATTGCGAGGCCACCAGCGAGAAGCAGGGTTTTGGTCATTTCTGCGACGGCCGCGTCAGCCTCGTCGTCGGCACCCACACCCACGTGCCCACGGCCGATCACCAGATCCTACCCGGCGGCACCGCCTACATGACCGATGCCGGCATGACCGGTGACTACGACTCCATCATCGGCATGCAGAAGGACGAGCCGCTGCGCCGCTTCCAGTCGGGGATTCCCTCGGCCCGCTTCGAGCCGGCGATGGGCGAGGCGACCTTGAGCGGCGTCGCGGTCGAGACCGACGACGCGACGGGCCTGGCGGAGCGGATCGCGCCGGTGCGCCTCGGAGGCCGGCTGTCGCAGGCGAAGCCGACATTCTGGGGAGCATAGGATCGCAGCCGGGCGGTCAGAAGCCGAAGAATTTCTCGCGCAGCGCGTCCTCATAGGCCGCCTTGGCGTCCTTCACCTTGCCGCGCACCGCGTCCTCGTCGAAATGGGCCTGCTCCCAGCGGTCGATGTCGGCGACGTCGTGGTTGACCGAGGCGAGCTCCTCCTCATGCCGGATCGCGACGATCCACTCCTCGACCGCGTCCTTGTAGGCCTTCTGCAGTGCATCAAGCTCCGGATGGTCGCTCATGTCCCAACTCCCGCCACTGATCGCGGCGGAGTTATAGGAAGCGTCAATGACTCCGCGACGACAGTTGCGCTACGCGCTCGGCCGGAAGCCCATCCGGAAGGCGCCCCAATGGCGCCCCTTGATGAAGATCGGCGCCGAGAGGTCCTTCATCAGCACGAACTGCCCGCCGCCCATGTCGCGGCGGTAGGTCTGCAGCAGGAACGGCTTGCTGCTGGCGGCGGCGACCTTCTTCACCGCGCGGTCCTCGAACAGCCGGCGGTTGCGGCAATTGGCGTTGTTCCAGACGGGGTCGGGACCCTGCGGCTTGCGGTAGTTCGGATTGTGCGTCGGCAGATAGCCGCCGCGCGCCCAGGCGACGCAGAACACGATGCGCGGGTCGCTGCCCTGGATCGGGTCCTGGATGGCGGGCAGCACGCGGTCGGTGAACTCGACATAGCGGGTGAGATATTGCTTCGGGTTGGTGCCGGGAATTTCGCGATAGCTCTCGTCCAGCAAATCGGCGAGCGCGATCTCGCCGCGATCGATCGCCGCCTCGAACACAGAAGAGATCTGCCGTGCGGTCGCGACCACGGTCCGGATCAAGGGCGCATCAGCGGTCTCCACGCCGCTTTCGGCGATCAGCCCGATCAGCGCCTCGGAATGATCGAGCAGCTTGGCGATGCGGCTGTCGGCCTGTTTCAGCTCGAGCGAGGACTGGTCGACGCCCTTGGCGAGCTCGGCCAGCTCGGTGATGACCGTGTCGCAATGCGCGAGGTTGGAGGTCGCGGCCTTGGCCACACCATCGATCTCCTGGCCGACACTGGTGAAGCCGTCCTGGACGCGGACGATGATGCCGCCGATCTGCTGGGCGCCTTCGCCCGCGGTCTTGGCGCGCGAGGAGGCCTGGCCGCTCTCGCCGAGCAGGCTCTTCACCTGCGAGTCCAGCCCGCGCAGGGTGTCGCCGATCTGCTGCGTCGCCTGCCGCGTCGCCTCGGCGAGCGACTTCACCTCGCTGGCGACGACCGCGAAGCCGCGACCGGCAGAGCCGGCGCGGGCGGCCTCGATCGTGGCGTTGAGCGCCAGCAGATTGGTCTGCTTGGCGATCGCCTCGATCGCGACCGAGACCTTGGCGACCTGCGACAGGGCATCGCCGACCGAACCGAGCCGCTGCTCGATGCGCTCCACCGAATCGACCAGCTCGGAGATGTGCCGCACCGCTGTCTCAACCACGTTGCGCGACTGCGCGATGTCGCCGACCGCAGCTGTGGTCGCCGATTGCACCGCCTGCGAGGCGGTGGCGATGTCGTGATTGGCCGCGACCATGGTCTTGGCGGTGGCCTGCAGATGGCCGAAGCGCTGCGACTGGTAGCTTACCCGGTTGGCCACTTCCTGGACGTTGCCGGCGACGTCGGCGAGCTCGACGCCGAGCCCGCCGATGCGGTCGGCGATCTCGTCGATCAGCCGCTCGGCGCCGGATCGCGCGTCGTGACTTTCCAGAATGGCGCGTTGCGCGACGGACATGTCCAGGCTCCCGGGCTTGACGGATTCAGCAGGTCACCGCTCGGCTCACAATTTGTAGGCGGTGCGGAAGCCGCCCCAGTGCCGGCCGCGGACGCGGATCGGTACGTCGATTTCGCGCATCATGACGGTGTTGCCGTTGCCCATGTCGCGCGCGTAGCTCTGGATCAGATAGGGCCGCTGGTTGCGGCCCGCGGCGAGCCCCGCCGGATCGTTGAAGATGCGGCGGTTGCGGCTGTTGGCGGTGTTGAAGGCGACATCGCCCGGCCGCTGCGGATGCGAATAGATCTTGTTGTGCACCGGCAGATAGCCGTTGCGGTCGATCGCGACGCAGAACGCCATGCGCTGATCCCGGGCCAGGAAGGCCTCCTGGAACGGCGGCAGCGCGCGCTCGGCCCAGTCGAGGATGCGGCTGCGATGCTGAAGCGGATCGGTGCCGGGGATCTCGACATAGTTGGTATCGAACATGTCCTCGATCGTGATTTCGCCACGGGCGATCGCGTTCTCGAAGATCCGGTTCAGCTCGGTGCCGGCCTCCATCGCGCGCGCGACGAACTCGTTGTTCTCCTCGTGCAGCGCCCAGAGCTTGTCCTCGATTTTTTCGCGCAGCTCCGCGCCGGGTGCATCGAACCTCGCCTGGGCGCCTGCTTTGATCTGCTCGGTGACGCGGAGACGGCAGCGACCGACATCCTCGAGCACGGCGTCGAAACGTTCGTTCACGGGCAGCCGGCTGGCGTCTGGCCCGGTGATCAGCACCCCGTCATTGGAGATTTCGTAGACCGGCGCGGTGATCGCACGCGCACCCAATTTGATCTGGAGCTTGAGATGGCAGGGGAGGCGCTCGCTGCCGCTGCGCGCGGTGCGGTCGCCCTGACGCAGCAGCACGGCGCAGCGCGCCTTCAGCTTCTGCGCATACATCGTCACCGCGCGGCCGGCGCTGGTGACCCGCTCGCCATAGCTTTCCGCCTGCTGCGTGGCGCTGCCGATGTCGGCGGCGCTGTCGACCACCGAGGAGATGAATTGCGACGCCTGCGCGGCGTTATCAGACATTTCTCCGGTGGTCTGATTCTGCTCGGCGACCGCGCCGTTGACATTGGTGAAGACGGGGCGGATCGCCTCGATTGCCTGGGCAATGCGGTGGACGGCGTCGGCCGAGCCGGAGGCGTCCTTCTGCAGCGCCTCGATCTTGCGGGTGATCTCCTCGGTCGCGTTCTGGGTCTGCACCGCCAGTGCCTTCACCTCGGTCGCGACGACTGCAAAGCCGCGGCCGGCCTCGCCGGCGCGGGCGGCCTCGATCGTGGAGTTCAAGGCAAGGAGGGTGGTCTGGCGGGCGATCTGCGAGATCAGGTTGACGACGTTGCCGATCGCCGCGGAGGACTCGCGCAGACGATCGACATTCTCGCGCGCCTCGCGGGCGGCGGCGCTGGCCAGGTCGGCGAGCTGGCCCGCGTCCTGGACCTGGGCGCGGATGCCGTGGGCGGACTGGGTGACCTTTTCGGCGGCCTGGGCGAAGGTCGCGGCCGTGCCCTGCGCGGCGCTGCTGCGGCCGGACAGGGCATCGGCGCGCTGGCGGATGTCGGTCAGCGTGCCCGCGGTCGCCTCAGCGCCGCTCGCCACGGCATTGGCGGCCCGCTCCAGCTGGCGGATCATGCCGCCAAGCTCGAGCTCGAGAAGGTCGAGAATGGCCTTCGCCGAATCGTCCGGCGCCGCCGCCGGCTCAGGGGCCGCGACCGGCTTCGGCTCGGCCACCGGCTCCGGAGCGGGGGTCCGTCTTGCAAGGAAAGCAAACGCCATTGGGGTGGACCCCTGGTCGCGCGTGAAAAGGTGCAGAGGGCCGGTATCCTTGCACTTGACAGTGAAGCCATGGTTAACATTTGGCTTATGGGACAAGGGCGGCGCAGCGGTCCCCAGGGCCGGCCGTCCCCCTTGAAACCACCCCAAATCTTTGATTTTGACGATTCCCGGCCTATAAGGCCGCGCGTCCCCACCTGACCTCCAGACGATTGCAAGAGATCTCGCATGGCCGGCCATTCCCAATTCAAGAACATCATGCATCGCAAGGGCCGGCAGGATGCGATGAAGTCCAAGCTGTTCGGCAAGCTGGCGCGCGAAATCACCGTCGCCGCCAAGCTCGGCACGCCGGACCCCGCGATGAACCCGCGCCTGCGCGCCGCCGTCGTCGCTGCCCGCGCCGAGAACATGCCGAAGGACAATATCGAGCGCGCGATCAAAAAGGCGCTCGGCGGCGAGGGTGAGAACTACGCCGAGATCCGCTACGAGGGCTATGGCCCCGGCGGCGTCGCGGTGATCGTCGAAGCGCTGACCGACAACCGCAACCGCGCCGCGTCCGACATCCGCTCCTTCTTCACCAAGTCCGGCGGCAATCTCGGCGAAACCGGCTCGGTGTCGTTCATGTTCGACCGCGTCGGCATCATCGAGTTCGACCGCAGTGTCGCCTCCGACGATTCGGTGCTCGATGCCGCGATCGAGGCCGGCGCCGACGACGTGATCTCGGGCGAGGGCGGCCACGAGGTCTATGCCTCGCCGGACAGTTTTCATGAGGTCGCCAAGAACCTCGAGGCCAAGTTCGGCGAGCCGCGCAAGGCGGCACTGACCTGGAAACCGCAGAACACGGTCGCGGTCGATGACGAGACGGGCGAGAAGCTGGTGAAGCTGATGGACCTGCTCAACGAGCATGACGACGTCCAGAACGTCTATGCCAATTTCGAGATCTCGGACGCGCTGATGGCGAAGATGGGCGGTTGACGGACGGTTAACCATCTGGCCGCATGAGCAGCGGGCTGTTCCGTTTATGTTTCCTCCTGGGCGGCGCGAGGCTATCTCTAACCCATGAAAGCCCAGCCGATTCGCGCAGCTATCCGCATCATCGGGATCGATCCCGGCCTCCGCCGCACCGGCTGGGGCGTGATCGAGAGCGAGGGCAACCGGCTGATCTATGTCGGCTGCGGCTCGGTCGAGCCGCCCGACGACCTGCCGCTGGCCAGCCGCCTGCTGGCGATCCACGAGGGGCTGGCGAAGGTGCTCGCCGATTTTCAGCCGCTGGAGGCCGCGGTTGAGCAGACCTTCGTCAACAAGGACGGCGTCGCCACCCTGAAGCTCGGCCAAGCCCGCGGCATCGCGATGCTGGCACCGGCGATGTTCGGAATTACGGTCGCCGAATACGCCCCCAACCAGGTCAAGAAGACGGTCGTCGGGGCGGGTCACGCCGACAAGGGCCAGATCGCGGTGATGCTGAAGATCCTGCTGCCCAAGGCTGAGCCGCCCTCGGCCGACGCGGCCGATGCGCTGGCGATCGCGATCACCCACGCCCATCACCGCCAGGGCCAGGCGCTGCGCATGAAGGTGGCCGGGCTATGATCGGCAAGCTCAGGGGCCTGATCGATTCCTATGCCGAGGACTTCGTGATCATCGACGTCGGCGGCGTCGGCTATCAGGTGCACTGCTCGGCGCGCACCCTGCAGGCCTTGCCGTCGCCGGGTGAAGCCGCCACATTGTCGATCGAGACCTATGTGCGCGAGGACCAGATCAAGCTGTTCGGTTTTCGCTCGGATGTCGAACGGGAATGGTTTCGTCTTTTGCAGACCGTGCAGGGCGTCGGCGCCAAGGTCGCTCTTGCCGTGCTCGGCACGCTTCCTCCGGCCGATCTCGGCAACGCGATCGCGCTGCGCGACAAGGCTGCGGTGGCGCGCACGCCGGGCGTGGGGCCCAAGGTGGCCGAGCGCATCGTGACGGAGCTGAAGGACAAGGCGCCGGCGTTCGCCAATGTCGATCCCGGCGTCGTCAGGCTGTCCGGCGCCATCGAGGAATCCCGCGCGCCGCAGCCGGTCGCGGATGCGATCTCCGCGCTCATCAATCTCGGCTACGGCCAGCCGCAGGCCGCCGCCGCCATCGCGGCCGCCTCGCGTGCCGCCGGCGACAAGGCCGAGACTGCCCAACTCATCCGCCTCGGCCTCAAGGAACTGGCCAAGTAGGTTGCAAAGTAGGTCGCCGCGCCGGGCGAGCAGAAGGACAACGATCTTCCCCATGGTGAGCAAGAAGGACAAGGAGCTGATCGAGGCGGCCGCGTCGGCGGTGAAGAGCCGCTACCGCAACGATTGGCAGGAGGTCGGCGCGGCCATGCGAACGCGCGACGGCCGCATCATCACCGGCGTCAACATCGACGCCTATCTCGGCCGCAACGCCGTCTGCGCCGAAGCCATCGCGATCGGCCGCGCCATTACTGAGCACGGCGACCACGGCATCGAGACCATCGTCGCGGTGCGACATCCCAAGCCCGGCGAGCCCGGCGAGGTCGCGGTGGTGTCGCCCTGCGGCACCTGCCGAGAGCTGATCCATGACTATGATGCGAAAGCGCGGGTCATCGTGCCGTCGAACGGCAAGGGCCCCGACGTCGTGACGATCGGCGAACTGCTGCCGAACAAATACCGGCGCGGCAACAAATGAAGCCGCCGGCGCGCATGGTCAGCCCGGAGCGGCGCTCCGACGATGTCGGTGACACCGCGCTGCGGCCGCAGCAGCTGTCGGAGTTCGTCGGCCAGCAGCAGGCGCGCGCCAATCTGTCGATCTTCATCGAGGCGGCGCGCAAGCGCGGCGAGGCGCTCGATCACGTGCTGTTCGTCGGTCCTCCGGGTCTTGGCAAGACCACGCTGGCGCAGATCGTCGCGCGCGAGCTCGGCGTCGGCTTCCGTGCCACGTCCGGCCCGGTGATAGCGAAGGCGGGCGATCTCGCGGCGCTGCTGACCAATCTCGAGGAGCGCGACGTGCTGTTCATCGACGAGATCCATCGGCTCAGCCCGGCGGTGGAGGAGGTGCTCTATCCGGCAATGGAGGACTTCCAGCTCGATCTCATCATCGGCGAGGGACCAGCGGCGCGCTCGGTCAAGATCGATCTGTCGAAGTTCACGCTGGTCGGCGCGACGACGCGGGCGGGCCTGCTGACAAATCCGCTACGCGACCGTTTCGGCATTCCAATCCGCTTGAACTTCTACACCGTCGAGGAGCTCGAAGGCATCGTCACTCGCGGCGCCCGTGTGCTCGGGATCGGCATGACCCCCGATGGCGCCAACGAGATCGCGCGCCGCGCCCGCGGCACGCCGCGCATCGCCGGCCGCCTGCTGCGCCGGGTGCGCGACTTCGCCTCCGCGGCCGACGCCAGCGCGATCGATCGCGCCATCGCCGATCACGCGCTGAGCGCGCTGGAGGTCGACGCGGCCGGGCTCGATGCGATGGATCGGCGCTATCTCTCGACCATCGCGCTGAACTACGGCGGCGGCCCGGTCGGCGTCGAGACGATGGCGGCGGCGCTGTCGGAGCCGCGCGATGCGATCGAGGACATCATCGAGCCTTATCTCATTCAATGCGGCTATCTGCAGCGCACCCCGCGCGGCCGGCTGTTGACCTCGCATGCGTTCAAGCATCTCGGCATGGCCGAGCCCGCGAACCGCGATCCCAGCCAGATCGGCCTGTTTGGCAACGACGATGATTAACGAAATCTGCTGACAATCTGCACAGACGCACCCGAAATCGGTTGCAATGAACGAGGAAAAGGATTGCGTGCGAGGAGTTCGTCCATGCTGTCACGCCGTCGCTTCCTGAAATTCTCCGGCGCTTTTGCCGCCACCGGCTTTTCCACCGCCACCTACGGCGTCGGCGTCGAGCCGCTCCGCCTCGGCGTTACTGATTACCATGTTCGCCCGCGCAACTGGCCGGCCGGCCTGACGCTGAAGATCGCGGCGATCGCCGACATTCATGCCTGCGATCCCTGGATGTCGCTCGCTCATATCGACGGCATCGTGCAGCGGACCAATGCATTACAGCCGGATGTGATCGTCCTGCTCGGCGACTACGTCGCCGGTCACCGCCATCACATGGGTCGCATCGATGCCGCGGAATGGGCGCCGGTGCTGGGAGGACTGAAGGCGCCGCTCGGCGTTCACGCCATTCTTGGCAACCACGACTACTGGGATGATCGGATCGTGCAGCGCGATGGGCGCGGCTCGCCCTATGCTCAGAAGGCGCTCGAGGCTGCCGGCATTCCGGTTTATGAGAACGATGTCGTGCGTCTCAGCAAGAACGGCCATGGGTTCTGGCTCGCCGGTCTCGGCGATCAGCTGGCCTACATGCCGGCGCGACGCTTCAGGCCGGTGCCGCGGATCGGTGTCGACGATCTCAAAGCCACGCTGCAGAAGGTCACGGACGGTGCTCCGGTGATCCTGCTTGCGCATGAGCCTGACATCGCGCTTCGCGTGCCCGCGCGCGTGTCGCTGCAGCTCTCCGGCCATACGCATGGTGGCCAGATCCGCGTGCTCGGCTGGTCGCCTGCAGTGCCTGCGCGCAACGGCGTCAACCTCGCCTACGGCCACATCCGCACGCAATGCGACGTGATCGTTTCCGGCGGCCTCGGCTGCAGTATCATGCCGGTCAGGATCGGCATGCCGCCGGAGATCGTGCATGTCACGGTCGGCGGGGAACCCATGGAGGTGACGTCTTAAGCTTGCGCTCACGGTTCACTTGCGCCAAACGATCGCATTCCGACGATCGAGGATTTCCGGTGACCCAAAGACATCTCGACGGCGAGATCCGCGACGGCCGCCACCACATGCAGGTGCGCGTCTATTACGAGGACACGGATTTTTCAGGCATCGTCTACCACGCCAACTATCTTCGTTTCATGGAGCGCGGCCGCACCAACCACCTGCGGCTGATGGGCGCCGAGCAGCACGCGCTGTTCGCGGAGGCCGCCAGCGAGGCCCCGGGCTTCGCCTTCGTGGTGCGCTCGATGACCCTGGATTTCCTGCGGCCCGCACGGATGGACGACGTGCTCGACGTCGTCACCTGGCCGGTCGTGGTGAAGGGCGCCTCGATCACGCTGGCGCAGGAGGTACGGCGCGGCGAGGACCTGCTGGTCAAGGCCGACGTCCGCGTCGCCTTCATCAGCGGCGGCAGGGCGCAGCCGATCCCGAAGGCCCTGCGCGACCTGATGAAGGCGGATCTCGCCTGACAGATTACGCTGATGAGGCTTCCGGCTTGGTCAGAAGCTCTCCCTCCCGACGCAGTCGTCCCGACTGCAGAAGATGCGCGAGGCTTCCCTGCACCGCCTCGCGCAACTGTGCGCTGGTTGAACCGAAGCCGAACAGGCGTGCGACGGCTTGAATTAGTTGATCCTCCTCCGCACCGAAGTTCTGCTCGATCACCTGCATGATGGCCGCCTTGATCTCCTCCGGCGGCAGCATCTCGGGCTTGCGTAGCGTCGTCGACTGCACATCCTCACGGTTGCGCACGACGATCGCCTGACCGGGCACGGAATAGAAAGGACCTCCAGCGATCTGTCCCTTCGCGACCGCCGCGTTCAACGCAGCCTTCACCGCGTCGCGGATGCGATTGCCGGCGCGCGCCAGGCCCCAGGCGGATCGGATCCGGACGATGATTTCCGATTCATGCACCGGCCCTTCGACAGCGACGATCTCGACCACGTGCCGCGTCATGTTGGCCAGTGACGTTTCGTGCGGCTCGACCTCGCGTCGCACCCGCAGCTTGGCCTCTTCGTAAGGCACCAGTGTCGGTGCCTGGCCGACGACCTCTGCCGGGCGATTGTCCATCGGCTCCGGCGATGCGGCTTCCGGTTCTGCTGGCGGTGCGGACTGCGATTCGGCCGCCCCGTCGTCGATCTCCCGCCAATGCGCCTTGGCGGCCTCGATGGCGCTCACAACTTTGTCGGTCTCCTCCTTGGGGCGGAGAAACCAGTCGGTCGACCAGATCCGATGCAGCACCCAGCCATGGGCTTCGAGCACGTTCTGCCGCAGGCGATCGCGATCCCGCGCCGAGCGGGAGGCGTGATACTGCGCGCCGTCGCATTCGATGCCGAGCAGAAAGCGGCCGGGCTTGTCGGGATCGACGATCGCGAGATCGACGAAGAAACCGGCGGTGCCGATCTGCATCTTTACGTCGTAACCCAGCCGACGCAGCCTGGCGGCGACCTGCTCCTCGAACACGGAGTCGGGATCGCGGCCGGTCTCTTGGGCGAGGCCGAGCTGGCCGGTCTGCGCGAAGGTCAGGAACGTCTTCAGCGCGGCGATGCCGCGGCCTTTGGCACGCGTCAGGTCGATGTCGTCGCCGGTGATCGAGGAGAACACCTCGCAGCGCAGCTTGGCGCGGGAGATCAGCACGTTGAGGCGGCGCTCGCCGCCATCGGAGTTCAGCGGACCGAAGCTCATCGAGACGAAGCCTTCCTTCGTCCGGCCATAGCCCATCGAGATGAAGATGACGTCGCGCTCGTCGCCCTGGATGTTCTCGAGGTTCTTGACGAAGAACGGCTCGCTGGTGCCGCGCGAGAAGAACTCCTCGGTGCCGGGGCTTTCCTTCCGCAGGATTTCAAGCTGATCCTGAATGGCCTGGCGCTGCGCCACCGAGAAGGTCGCGACCCCCAAGCTTCGCTCCGGCATCTCTCGGGCATGGCGCATCACCGCCTCGGCGACGATCCGAGCCTCCCTGGGATTCGTCCGGCTGCTGCCGCGCTCATAATGCGCATCGGGGTTGTAGTTGAACTTCAGCCCCATACCCGCTACGGCGTCATAGGGGCTCGGCACGATGAACAGCCGGTTGTCGTAGAACTGCTTGTTCGACACGGCGATCAGCGACTGGTGCTTGCTGCGGTAGTGCCAGTTCAGCATCCGATGCGACAGGCCCTTGGCGAGACAGAGGTCGAGAATGCTCTCGGCATCCTTCACCTGGAAGGTCGGCTGATCCTCATCCTCGTTGTCCTCCTCGTCGTTCCCGGTGAGCTTGGCGAAGAAGCGCGTCGGCGGCAGCTGCCGCTCGTCGCCGACCACGACCATCTGCCGGCAGCGCGCGACCGCGCCGAGCGCATCCACCGGTTCGATCTGCGAAGCCTCGTCGACGACGAGCAGGTCGAACGCGATCGCACCGGGCTTGAGGAATTGGGCGACCGACAGCGGGCTCATCAGGAAGATCGGCTTGATCTGCTGAATGACCGGGCCGGCGCGCTCCAACAGCTGGCGTATCGGCAGATGATTGCGCTTCTTGGCGAGCTCGCCGTTCAAAACCCCGAGCGGGCCGATGCCGCCGGCATTGCGCGGCAGTGCTGCAGCATGCTCATAGGCGATCTGGTCGCGGGCAAGCTGCATGCGCGCGACGTCCAGCTTGCGGAAGCCCTCGACCAGCCGGTCATGCGATGCGCCGTCGAACCGCTTGAGCTGCGGCTGCTGGGCGAAGATCGCGCCGCGCATCGCGTCGTAGTAGGAGGTGTCGAAGGTCTGTTCGAGCAAGTCGCCCGGCAACGAGCCATCCAGTGCGCGGTCGACCAGCGCCGCGAGGCCGTCGGCGCGTGCGAGGCGGACGCGCGCCATGAAGGCGATCCAGCGCGTGAGCCGCTCGGTGGAGCTCTTCCACTCCGACAGGGTCTGCGCCAACGACTCGAGGCGCAGCTGATCGCTTTGATTCAGCGGGATGCGGCTGGGATCCAGCTGCAGAAAATCGATCAGCCGCTGAAGGCCTGACCCCATGCGAACGAGATTGGCCTTGAAATCATCGATCGCTTGCCGGTCCTCGCTGGACAGCGTGAGCTGGGCCAGATGTTGGCGCGTCTCATCATTGGCGAATGGTTTCGCGAACGCCGTCCACCAGGCCGCCAGCTTCGCGAGCGCATCCCAGTCGGATTGCTCCTTCTGCCAAGCCGTCCCGAAGGCTGCGCTGCCGGCGCTCGCCACATCGTCGAAGGATTTGCGCGCGGCCTGCGCGGCGATGAGGCCGTCGATCAGCAGGAGCCGCTGCTCGAGCGCTTTCGGCATCGGCACCTTCAGGTACGAGGTCAGCACCGCCATATGCCCGCGATAGCGTGCGCTGAGCAGTCGAAACCACGAACCGCCTTTTTCTGCGATCACCCTGCGGCAATCGGCCATCGATGCATCCCAGGCGGAATCGACGAAAGCCTGCTCGAAGGCAGTCTTCAATTTGGCAAAGCGCAGGCCCTTGTCGATGACGTCGGCTATCTCGTGCGGCCGGCTCCAGATGGGATCTCGAAAGGCAGCTCTGTCGCAATTGGGCATGGCCGCCGCGGCTTCGGCGAACGCCAGCACGCCCGTGGCGTCGGCCAAGGTGGCCGGCGACGGCAGCCCGAACATCGTGCCGATGCGTGTACCCCCGGCGCCGACACGGTCGAGCAAGCTTGCGACATCCGCGAGCGACTTCCGCAACTCAGCCATCTCGGCGGGGTCCAGCGCATCGCGGCCGACGCCGCGCCAGGGGTGCAAATGCGGAGCTCCATCGGCCGCGATTCGTTCGGCCAGCTCTGCGATCAGCTCGCGCCGCCGCTCCAGGTCCAGCGGTGTCCAGGATGCCGCGCCTTGCAAGGGCAGCGCCGGCTGCGTGGAGGTTTCGCCGCAACGCACGAGATGGCCGAGCAGCCGGAACGGCGTGAGCTCACTGGGCTGATGCGGCTGGTGCATCATGTCGGCATGCTGGTTCAGGCCGTCGCGGCTGTCGGTCAGCCGCTGTACCAAGGTTGCCTCGCCACGCTGCGTTGGAACGCTCGCGGATTTGCTGCGCTTCAGCTCTTCGAGCAGCACCCGCTTGTTGGCCTTGTTGGAGTGCAGCTCAAGCGCGAGCGAGCCGAGACCGACGGCTTTGAGCCGCCGGTGGACGACGTCGAGCGCCGCCATCTTCTCGGCCACGAACAGCACCGTCTTTCCCTCGGCCGCAGCCGCTGCGATGATGTTGGTGATGGTTTGCGACTTGCCCGTGCCGGGCGGTCCCTTGACGACGAGATCGCGACCGCGGACCACTTCCTCGATCACCACGGCCTGCGACGAATCCGCATCGACCACGTGGTTCATCGCGATCGGCTGGATCACGGGATCGATCTTGCCATTGTCGGCCACGATCGGCTCGGAGGCTTCGAAGCCGTTCTGCAGCAGCGCCGTGATCAGCGGATGCCGGTCCAGAGCGCCGTCGGCCGGCCAGGTCTCCGGATCGAGGTCGCGATACATCAGGAATTTCGAGAAGGAGAAGAAGCCGAGGACGATGGCGTCCGCCTTCACCTCCCATCTCTTCTTGGCCGCGACGGTCTCGGCCATGCCCGCCAGATAGGCGGCGATGTCGACATCGTCCTCGTCACCAAAATCCTCGATCTTGAGTCCGAATTCCTCGTTCAGCTTGGCCTGGAGCGACAGGTTGGGCGAGGGCGGCTCCGCGCGGGACAGGAGATGGAAGCGCTCGGCCGCGCTGCTGCGTTCGAGACGTACAGGCAGCAGGACGAGTGGTGCGAAGCGCTCGGTGTCCGACTCGTCGTCCTCGAACCATTTGAGCAGGCCAAAGGCGAGATAGAGGATGTTGACGCCCTGTTCCTCCTCCAGCGTGCGGGCGTCGTACCAGATGTCGAGCAGGCGCTTCTGCAGCGCCTCGGACGACAGGCGGGTCTGGAGGCGCGTATCGGCTGGCCGAGGCTGCGTCTCAGAGTCGTTGTCGGTCTGTCTTGTGCTCGCGGACGGCGTGCTCGGAGGTGGCAGCGGAAGGGGCGGAGCGATGTCCTCCGTCGCCGCAAGATTTTCCGGCTTCTCTGTAGGCGTCTCCGCCTTGATCGGCAGAAACGTGAGACGCTTGCCTTCTCCCAGCAGCTCGAACAGCGTCGCCGAGCGTGCGCCGACGATGTCGATCGTGCGAGTGGTCTTGGTCTTGAACGGGATGTGCACGAGCCGGTTGCGCGTGCCCAGATCGAGCAGCGCGCGCCGGTCCGCCAGCAATCGGTCTCGTACGGATGTGCTTGCCACGTGCAATCCTCCTGTGATTCGAGGATTGCAACCCGGCGTGACCGCGGTCAAGCATCGTGGCTAGGCGGCTGCCTTGTGACGCGCGAGTTCCGCCTTGTAGAGTTCGAACTCCTCGGCGATCGCGCGTGCGATCGACGGCCGTGCACGCAGACGCTCGTAGTAGGCTTTCACGGCGGGCCATTTGGCGAGCTCGATCGGCGGCGTGGCCATGGTCCAGTTGATCACGGTGACGAGATAGGCGTCGGCGACGGTGAAATGATCGAGCAGAAACTCGCGACCGCGCAGGTGGTTGTCGAGATGATCAAGGCGCGACAGGTTCTTCTTCAGGACATGGGCCTTCATCTCATCGGGCGCCGTCCTGTCGAGGACCGGAATGAACAGCCCCTTGTGCAACTCGGTGCCGATGAAGCACAGCCATTGATGCAGCCGGCTGCGGTCCATGCCGGATCTGGTGCCGAGCTTCGCGTCGGGGAAGCGGTCCGCGACATATTGAAGAATGGCGGCGTTCTCGGTCAGCAGTTCCCCGTCATCGGTGCGGAGCGTCGGGACGAGGCCCAGCGGGTTCACGGCGCGGAAATCCGAGCCGTCGTTCATCACGATCTTCGTCTTGGGATCGACCTCCAGATAGTTCGCTGTCGCGCCCGCCTCATAGAGCGCGATGCGGGTGGCGAGCGAGCAGGCGAGCGGCGAAAAATACAGGTCCATGGACATCTCCCTGAGGCTCCCGACAGGAGCTTTGATTGATTTTTATACTGTCTCGCATAATATAAAACCGGTCAAGGAATTTAGTGCGAAATGGTACAAAAAAAGAAGGGGCCGCCGCATGGCGACCTGCCCTCCGAAAAGCCCGCGGTGCCGACCGAGCCGAAGCGGCGCGGGCGGCCGCGGGCCTATGAGCCGGACCTCGCGCTCGGCAAGGCGCTCGATCTGTTCCGGACGACGGGATTTTCTGCCACCTCGCTCGACGATCTCAGCGCGGCCACCGGGATGAACCGGCCGAGCCTCTATGGCGCGTTCGGCGACAAGCGCGAGCTCTACATCAAGAGCTATCAGCGCTATCGCGACAACGCCCGCGCCTTGATGGGCGAGATCTTCCGCAACGATTGGCCGGTGCGGCGGCAGCTGGAGCAGATCTTCGCCTCGGCGCTCGATATCTATCTCTCCGGCGATGAAGGGCCGCGCGGCTGCTTCACGGTAATGACGGCCGGCTCGGAAGCCGTCGCCGATCCCGACATCCGCGCCATGGTGCAGAATGCGCTGACCGAGCTCGACAAGGCGTTTGCGCATTGCTTCCGGCGCGCCAAGGAGAAGGGCGATCTGCCGGAGCAGGCCGACCCGGCCGTGCTGGCGCAAATGGCGTCGGCCACGATCCACTCGATCGCGGTGCGCGCCCGCGCGCGGGTGCCGCGCAAGGCGCTGGAGGCGATCGTCGCCGGCGCGATCGATGTGATGCTGGGCGGCAGGTGACGTCTCAGTATCCTCTCGTGCGATCGACCGTGTTGCGCAGCGTGCCGCCGGCCTCGAAGGTCGCGATCTGCTCGGCGACGTAGCGCGAGATCGCGTCGGCGTCGGTGTCGGCGGCGTTGTGCGGCGTCAGCACGACCTTCGGATGGGTCCAGAACGGGCTGTCGGCCGGCAGCGGCTCCTGGCCGAACACGTCGAGCGACACCGCGCCGAGCGTGCCGTCATCGAGGCAGGCGAGGATATCCGCCTCGTCCTGCAGGCCGCCGCGGCCGGCATTGATCATGATGGGCGCGCCGAGCGGCGACGAGCGCCGCAGCCCCGTGAACATCTTGCGGTCGAGAATGCCGCGCGTGTCCGGAGTCAGCGGCAGCAGCGATACCAGGATGTCGGTCCGCGCCAGGAAGGCGTCGAGCTGCGCTGCGCCGTGGAAGGTCTCGATGCCGTCGATTTGCTTTTCGCTGCGGCTCCAGCCCGCGACCTGGAAGCCGATACGCTTGAGCACCTCGGCGGCATCGAGCCCCAGCGTGCCGAGCCCCAGGATGCCGACGTTGATGGCAGCGGCAGGCCACTGGTACTTCGGCGCCCAGCGCTTCACCCGCTGCGACTCGCGCAGGTACAGCTCCTGGCGATGGTGCATCAGCACGTGCAGCACGACCCATTCGGTCATCCGCTGCGTCAGGTCGTCGACGGCCACGCGCACCAGCGGTACGCCCGGCAGGGTCTTGTCGGCCATCAGCGCGTCGACGCCGGCGCCGAGGTTGAAGATCACGCGCAGGTTCGGAAAGCCGGCGAGCTCGCCGGGCACCGGCTTCCACACGGCCGCGTAGTGGACGTCGGCCGGGTCGAGGTTCGCATCCGGCAGCAGCACCACCGGGCGGTCGGCGCAGACGTCGTTGAAGCGCGCCTTCCAGCGCTGCGGCGACCAATTATCGGTGCCGCCATGGATCAGGAGCGCCAGCGCGCCTTTGGTCATTGCAGGGTCCTCTTGAGCTTGCGTGATCTGTTCCACATACCAGATCGCGCGGATGGGCCAATCTCCGGCCATCACCACGGAGACATCGTCATGCGCAAAATTCTGCTCGCCGCCGCCCTCGTCATCGCCTCCGCCTCGGCGCAGGCCCAGACCATCGACGTCGGCTCGATCCTGTCGGCCAACGGCATTTCAATCGGCAAGGGCGGCGGACAGCCGCAGGCCGGTCAGCAGGGTGGCGGGGCCGGCATGGCGCAGGGCGCCGGCCAGCAGGGGGGCCAGAGCGCCGCCGGTCAGGGGCAAGGCCAAGGGCAAGGTCAAGCGCAAGGTTCCGGGCAGGGCCAGTCGCAGCGGCAGGCGGGCCGGTCGAAGCAGCCACGCGAGAGCGCGCAGGAGACGCGGGCGCGCAACATCGCCGCCAAGTACGGCATCTCCTGGTAGGTCGGTCGTTCGTGCCGATGGAACCCGCGAAAATTCTTCGCGGGCCTGTCGGCCCCGGGCATACTCCGCCGTCTTGGAGACGAACGGAGAGGCCGGCCGATGCTGTATGCGCTGCTTTGCTATCACGATGAGGATGTCGTCTGCGCCTGGAGCAAGGACCAGGACGCAGCGGTCATGGCCAAGCTCGCGGTGATCCAGGAGCGGCTCGCCAAGCAGGGACGGCTCGGCCCGGTGGCGCGGCTGCTGCCCACGACGGCGGCGACGACCTTGCGCAAGGAGGATCCGCCGCTGGTGCTCGACGGTCCCTATGCGGAGACCAAGGAGCAACTGCTCGGCTTCTACATCGTCGATTGCGCCAATCTCGACGAGGCGCTCGCGGTGGCGCGCGAGCTTGGCGAGGCCAATCCCGGCGGCTCCTATGAGATCCGTCCGGTCGGCACCTTCAGGCCGGGCGGGGCGCTGGCATGACCGACGTTGCCTGGATCGATGCGGCCCTGACATCAGCCCGTCCCCAGGCCGTCGGCGCGCTGCTGCGCTATTTCCGCGACCTCGATACGGCGGAGGAGGCGTTCCAGAACGCCTGCCTGCGCGCGCTGAAGAGCTGGCCGCAGAACGGGCCGCCGCGCGATCCCGCGGCGTGGCTGATCATGGTCGGCCGCAATGCCGCGATCGACGATGTCAGGCGCAGCCGGCGCGAGCAGCCGCTGCCGGAGGATGAAGCGATCTCCGATCTCGGCGATGCCGAGAGCGCCGTCGTCGACCGGCTCGACGGCTCGCATTATCGCGACGATATCCTGCGGCTGCTGTTCATCTGCTGCCACAAGGAGCTGCCGGCGACGCAACAGATCGCGCTGGCGCTGCGCGTGGTGTCCGGCCTGACAGTCAAGCAGATCGCCCGCGCCTTTCTCGTCAGCGACGCGGCGATGGAGCAGCGCATCACCCGCGCCAAGGCGCGCGTCGCGCAGGCGAACGTGCCGTTCGAGACGCCGGGTGCGGTGGAGCGGGCCGAGCGCCTGACGGCCGTCGCCGCGATGATCTATCTGATCTTCAACGAGGGCTATTCGTCGAGTGGCGAGACCGCCGCGCTGCGCCGGAAGCTGTCGGAGGAGGCGATCCGGCTGGCGCGGCTGCTGCTGCGGCTGTTTCCAGGCGAGCCGGAGATCATGGGCCTGACGGCGCTGCTGCTGTTGCAGCACGCGCGCAGTGCGGCCCGCTTCGACGCCGAGGGCCTGCCGATCCTGCTGGAGGATCAGGACCGCACGCTGTGGAATCAGCCGATGATCGCCGAGGGCCTGGCGCTGATCGACAAGGCCATGCGGCACCGGCGCAGCGGCCCTTATCAGATCCAGGCGGCGATCGCGGCGCTGCATGCGCGCGCCGCCAGGCCCGAGGAGACCGACTGGACGCAGATCGACCTGCTCTATGGCGCGCTCGAAGTGGTGCAGCCTTCGCCTGTCGTGACGCTCAACCGCGCCGTTGCGGTGTCCAAGGTGCGCGGCGCCCAGGCCGCGCTCGATCTGATCGCGCCGCTGGAGGGACGCCTTGCCAACTACTTCTACTTCTTCGGCGTGCGCGGCGCGCTGCTGATGCAACTCGGCCGCCATGATGAGGCGCGGGCGGCGTTCGACCGCGCCATCGCGCTGGCCCACAGTTCGGCCGAGGCGGCGCATATCCGCATGCAGCTCGACCGGCTGATGCGCGACAGCGCAGCCGCGCCGGCGCAGGCGGGCCGGTGAGGTCAGGCCGCTACCGGCGCTAAAAGCTTCTGCATCTCTGTCGGCGGCGCCAGACGTCCGGCGTCCTTGGAGCAGCATCATGGGGAGGAGTTCGGGATGTCGACGATCAGCTTGGACCAGCCGCTCTCGCGCGCCGCATTGTGGGGCGGACGAATCCTGAGCGCGCTGGTGATCCTGTTCCTGCTGTTCGACGGCGCGATCAAGCTGATCCCGCTTCCGGTCGTCACGCAGACGATGGATCAAATCGGCTATGGAAGCAGCGACGCCCTTGCTCGCGCGCTCGGTCTGATCACGCTGCTCTGCACCTTGCTCTATGCGCTGCCGGCGACCTCGCTGCTCGGCGCCATCCTGCTCACCGGCTATCTCGGCGGCGCCATCGCCTCGCATGTCCGCATCGGCAGTCCGCTGTTCAGCCACGTGCTGTTCGGGCTCTATCTCGGGCTGATGGTATGGGGCGGATTGTGGCTGCGCGACCGTCGTCTGCGCGCGTTGCTGCCGTTGCGCTGACGCCTGACATTTCCAACCAAGGAGGATGACATGATCTGCCCCTATCTGACCTTCAACGGCGATTGCGCGCAGGCGCTCCAGCATTATGGCGAGGTGCTCGGCGCCAAGGTCGACATGATGATGCGCTATGGCGAGGCTCCGCCGGAGATGCCCTGTGCGCCGGAGCACAGGGACAGGATCATGCACGTCCGCTTCTCGATCGCGGGCGATGTCATCATGGCTTCGGACTCGCCGCCCGAATACTATCAAGGCAAGCCGAACGGCATCTCGGTCTCGCTGCAGATCAACGATCCCGCCGAAGCCGAGCGCAAGTTCAAGGCGCTGATCGAGGGCGGCACCGTCACCATGCCGTTCGGCAAGACGTTCTGGTCCAAGGGCTTCGGCATGGGCGTCGATCGCTTCGGCATTCCCTGGATGATCAACGCGCCGGCCGACAGCTACGCGGCGTAACGCCGCTAGCGGCACGGCGCGTACATCGCCTTCAGCTCGCGCCCGCGCAGCACCAAGAGCCGCGACGTCAATCCGCCGCGGCGCTCGATCCAGCCGCGGACCGGTGCCGGATAGGTCTGCAGCACGAGCTTCGACGCCTCGGGTTCGGCATAGGTGCGGCCGCGGCGGTCGACCGAGCGCGCGGCGTGGAAGCCGAGCACCGCGCGTCGCGTCACGCAGATGCGCTCTCCGGGCACCAGACTGAGCACCAGCGTGCAGGCCGACAGGCATGGGCCATCGATGATGACGCGCTCGCCGGAGGCGCGCACCTTCTCGAACAGATCGAGGAACGGTCCGACCTCGCCGCCGGGCGAGGAGATGATGCGGACATCGGCGCGCGCCAGCATCGTGGCGATGCCCCACAGCACCACCGCGAGCAGCACGGTCAGAATGATGCGCATCCGGCTCGGCATCGTTTCATTCGTTCCCGTCTCAGGCGTTCCGGCGTTGGCCGCGCAAGGTCGGCAGACCGATTCCCGCGGCATCGAAGCCGCCATCCACGGCCAGCACCTGGCCGGTGATGTAGCTCGACCGCTCCGAACTGAGGAAGAAGATGGCCTCGGCCAGCTCCTCTTCAAGCCCGTAGCGATTGAGCGGAATGGCGTCGTGATAGTCGGCGCGGATTTCCGGCGTGTGCACGGCCCGCGCCATCGCGGTCTCGACCGGACCGGGCGCCACCGCGTTGACGCGGATGCCGGCCGAGGCCAGCTCCACTGCGAGTTGCTTGGTCAGATGCGCGAGCGCCGCCTTGCTGGTGCCGTAGGCGGAGCGCAGCGTCGAGGCGCGCACGGCCGAGATCGAGGTGATGTTGACGATGGCTCCGCCATGCTCGCGCATCAGCGGCACCGCCGCCCGGGTGCACAGGAATGGTCCGGTCAAGTTGACGTCCAGGATGCGCTGCCAATCGGTCTCGCTGGTTTCCATCACCGACGCGAACCGCGCGACCCCGGCATTGTTGACGAGCGCATCGAGCCGGCCGAATCGCGTGGCGATACGCTCCAGCGCGTCGGCGACCATGGCTGCATCTGCAACGTCGCAATGCAGCGCCAGCGTGCGATCGGGACATTTGAGCGCAGCGGCCGAATCCGCGAGCAGCTTGGCCTCTATGTCGAGCAGCGCCACCCGCCAGCCTTCGTGCAAAAACCGCTTGGCGGTCGCGAGCCCGATGCCGCGTGCGGCGCCGGTGATCAAGGCGACCTTGTCGGTGAGCTCAGGTGATTCCGTCACGGCCATCGGCTCCTCGGCCGGCGTTCCGGCTCTTGCTCTGGTTCCGTCCTAACACGGGCTGCGCGGACCAGCTGTGAAGGTCGTCACATTCATGAGTATGCGTTCGATCGATCCCCCGCGGCCGAATAGCGCAGCGAAGTTCGCGGCCGTTGTCAAACAGCCAAGGGTAGTACCAGGCGCATCAGCTCGCGTTCTCGCGGCGCAATGTGCCCGAGCTTTGCCCGACGAGACTCCCTTCGGCGATCGGAGGGAGCAGGGAAGGCCGGGAGCCCGCCGCCCCCATGGCCCCCGTGCGGGAAGAGTGCACGGGGAAGGAACCACAGGTTCGGCTGAGACATCCCGGCCTTCCCTGCGCGATGGTCTGACGACTTATACGTGCTCTCCCCGGGGACCGGCTGTCTTGCCCCCGTTTCCGCCACAATGCGCTCACGCATCGGACGCGGCATCAGCATCGGGATGCCAGGACCACACGATTTCGCCGTACGCACCGCGTTGTTCGTCTGCGTGTCTACTTCTGAGCATGATGTTGTCGGAAAGCTGTGGCGCAATGTGCGCCGAGGCTCCCCGGTTCCGAATCATGCTCCACGCTGCAACATCGACGCGTCCACCGCATCCCGCTCCCAACGTTCGTGACGACCGCGAAACGTCCCTCTCGATCGGCGGCAGGATGTGGTCAAGAAAGCCTGAATTCTGGAAAAAAGAAACAAGAAAATTTTGACGGGAAGAACTGGACAAGGGTGATCGGCTTGAAAGTCTTCACGAAAAAAAGCTGTCCGCGCAGCCGGCCTGCGGGTTGCGCTGGCGCCTATAAGCGGGCATTCCGCGCCGGATGCGATCCTCGTCCGGCGCTTGATTTGCCCGTCGGGCCGCGGTGCCGGGTGCCGTCTTGGACGACCCCCATACTGGTAGCGTAAAGTCAAAGTCTCGGTAGAATCGACATGGGCGGTCCATCCATCAGCCAGCGAATCACATTGTTCTTAGGAACGACCGAGAGGCAGGCGCCGCGCCGGCCGGAAAGCGTGCTGCGCGCGCGGCGCACGTTCCTGCTGTCCTGTGTCGTCCTCGGTCTGTCGACGAGCGTTGCGGCCGCCGCGGAGGGCGCCGCAATTGCTGCGAAGCCGGCAGCGGCCGAGCAGGCCGCGATGCCGCCGCAATCGCCGCAGCCTTTGAAGGCCGAAGCTCCAAAGCCGGAGACGCCAAAGCCAGAGACGGCAAAGCCAGAGGTGGCAAAGGCGGAGACAGCAAAGCCAGACGGTCAAAAGCCGGAGGCTCAAAAGCAGGAGTCGCCGAAGCAGGAGGCGCTGAAGTCCGACCCGGCGGAGACCGTGGGGCGACCGGCCGATCCGCAAGCGCCGGCGCAGAAACTGGCCGTGCCTTCTGCGGAGCCCGCCAAGCCCGCGACCGCCGAGCGCAAGGGCGATCTGCGAACGGCAGCCCGTGAGGCCAAGGACGTCAAGAATCTGACGGTGCCGCAGCGGGTGCTCCCTGCCGGCGTGGCGCAGATGATCGGACGCAAGATCTGGCTTAACGAGGCCGGCGGCCGGCGCGATGCGATCACCTCGTGGAATGCCGGCGAGGAGTTCGCTTCGCTCGGCATCGGGCATTTCATCTGGTACCCCGTCACCGCGAAGCCGCCTTACGAGGAGGGCTTTCCGGGGTTGATCGCGTTCCTGCGCAAGGGCAAGACGCCGCTTCCGGCGTGGCTCGACAAGAATCCCGTTCCGCCATGCCCATGGAACAGCCGGGCCGAGTTCAAGAAGAATTTCAACTCGCCGCAGATGCGTCAGTTGCGGCAATTCCTGCTCGACACCATGGCCGAGCAGACGCAGTTCCTCGTGGCGCGTGCACAAGGCGCGATGGACAAGATCCTCGCCAACACGCCCGACGGCGCCGAGCGCGAGCACATCGTGGCGCAATATGCGCGCGTCGTTCGCGCGTCGGAGGATCTTTACCCGCTGATCGACTACATCAACTTCAAGGGCGAGGGCACGAACCCGTCCGAGACGGCGGTGGACAAGGAAACGGGTCAGCGCCAGGGCTGGGGACTCAAGCAGGTGCTGCTCAAGATGAACGGCAGCACCACCGAGCCGAAGGCGGTGCTCGCCGAATATTCCGACGCGGTGCAGGGTGTGCTCCAGCAGCGCGTGCGCAATCTGCCGTCCAATCGGGTGTGGGAAGCCGGCTGGCTGCGCCGCGCCGAGACCTATCGCCGGCCGATCGCGCAGCTCGACCAGGTCCCGGAACGCGCGCCGCGCAGATCGTCGCGCTACAGGGCGGACAATACGCCGTACTGAGCAGCGAGGACCGCGGGTCCGAGCGACGCTAATGTCACGACTTGCGCAGCTTCGACGTGAAGGAGCTGAGCTGCGGCTCCGCGCCGTCATTCCGGGGCAATCGTCGATGCGCAGGCGCCGAGCGCCGAGCGTTGGCGATTGAACCCGGAATCTCGAACTTGTTGAAATAAACGCGAGACCAAATCGGGATTCCGGGTTTAAGGCCTGCGGCCTTGCCCCGGAATGACGGTGGTCGTAGCGGTGCGGACAGAGTCGCTGAGAGCGATCACGCCGTCGTGGCGCCGGCTTTTTTTTCGGCAACCACCTTCTGATAGGCTGCCTGCAGCCGCTCGCCGACGCTTGGTCCGGCCTTCCGGCGCCGCTTCACGCCGAGATGGATCTCGCGCAGCTCGTCCATGAACTCGGCCCACATCTTCGGTCCGCCTTCCATCAGCAGCCTGGCGCGGATGCCGAGCTCCTCCGAGACCGGCAGGTATTTGTAACCCCAGCCGGCCATCTGCGCGAGAATCGGCAGCAGCTCGATGCCCTGCTCGGTTAGCGAGTAGATGCCCTTCTGTTTGTGGCTCGGATCGTCCTGGCGGCTGATGATGCCGGCGGCGAGCAGCGTCTTCAGACGGTCCGCGAGGATGTTCGAGGAGATCCCTTCAATGGAGCCACCGAGCAGCTCGCGATAGTGCCGGCGATTACCGAACATCAGGTCGCGGATGATGAGCAGGCTCCATTTGTCGCCGACCACCTCGAGGGTGAGGTTGATCGGGCAGCCGGAGCGCTGAGGGTCGGACATCGGGATCTCGTGAGCATCGTCGCGAACAAACTGCTTGCAATATTGCATCGGTCTCGGCATCCTCCAACTGCTTGCAAAATAAAAGCGGTCAGGGAGGCGTGCCGATGGCTAGGCTGGTGTTGTGGGACATGATGACGCTCGACGGCATGGTCGCGGGCGCCGGCGGCGACCTGTCCTGGCACGAGGATGTCTGGGGTCCCGAGCTGGAGCAGTTCTCGCAGACCCAACTGCAGGAGGCGGGCGGGCTGCTGTTCGGGCGCGTGACCTATGACCTGATGGCCGGCTATTGGCCGGCCCAGCAGGGCGTGATCGCCGAGTTCATGAACGCGATCCCGAAATACGTCGCCTCGCGCAAGCTGTCCGAACTCGCGTGGTCGAACGCGCATCTGCTGGGCCGGCAGCCTGAGGCCGAGGTCGACAGGCTCAAGACGGAGTCTGCGAAACAGCTGTTCCTGTTCGGCAGCGCGGATTTCGCCGCCACGCTGATGGCGCACGATCTGATCGACGAGTATCGGATCGCGATCAATCCGCGCGTGCTCGGCGGCGGCGCGCCGCTGTTCAAGCCGGGGCAGGCGATGAAGCTGCGGCTGATCGACAGCCGCGCGTTGGCGAGCGGCGTCGTGATCGTGCGCTACGTGCCGGCGCGGGAGGGGAAAGTGTCCTGAGGCTTCATTGAAGCTGTTCTCTCATCGATGCATCAAGAGCGAACCATGTCTCTCACGCTTTACTATCATCCGCTCTCGTCGTTCTGCTGGAAGGTGCTGATCGCGCTGTATGAGAACGATATTCCGTTCACGCCGAAGCTGGTCAATCTCGGCGATGCGGATGAGCGGGCGGCATTCCTGAAGCTGTGGCCGGTGGGCAAGTTTCCGGTGCTGCGCGACGAGAACGCGCAGCGCACCGTTCCGGAGTCGAGCATCATCATCGAGTATCTCGATCAGCACGTCCCCGGAGCAGCGCGATTGATTCCGGAGGATCCTGATCTCGGCCTGCGGACGCGGCTGCGCGATCGCTTCCTCGATCTGTATCTGCACATGCCGACGCAGACGATCGTATTCGACCGCCTGCGGCCGAGCGACGCGCGCAATCCATCTGGCGTTGCTGAAGCGAGGATGCGGCTGCGGACGTCCTATGCGATGCTCGAGGCCGAACTGCCGCCGGGCGGCTGGGCGATGGGAGATCGGTTCACGCTAGCGGATTGCGCGGCGCTGCCGGCGCTGTTCTACGGCAACAAGGTGGAGCCGCTCGGCGGCGATCTGCGGATCGTCGCCTTCTATCTCGACCGGCTCAAGGCAAGGCCCTCGGTCGCGCGCGTTCTCGCCGAGGCCGAGCCCTATTTCAACATGTTCCCGCAAGAGCCCGGCTGAGCGCGGAACCGCGCGAAATAATTTCCGTCCCCGCTGTCGGCGGGGACCGGCACGGATCGTCTTTCTGACGAAGGCGGGGACATCCTGCCGATCGCAGCACAGGGAGAGCGACCATGCGGTTCATGGTGATCGTGAAGGCGACGCAGCAGTCGGAAGCCGGCGTGCTGCCGACCACCGAGGAATTCGCCGAGATGGGCCGGTTCAACGAGACGCTGATCAGAGCCGGCATGATGGAGACGGGCGAGGGCCTGCATCCCACGTCAAAGGGCGCGCGGATCGAATACTCCGATGGTGAGTCGCGCATCCTGCGCGGTCCGTTCGGCTCCACGAATGATCTCGTCGGAGGCTATTGGATCATCAAGGCGGAGTCGCTCGATCAGGTCATCGAAGCCATGATGCGCGCGCCGTTCCCGAGCGGCCAGGTGGAGATCCGGCAGATCTATGCGGCGGAGGATTTTGGCGCGGCGCTGACGCCCGAGTTGCGCGCGCAGGAGGATCGGCTGCGCGCGCTGGCGTCGAACAGCTGACGCGACGCCCGATCAGGACAGGAGCGGACACGATGCGATTCATGATGCTGATGATCCCGCTCGGCTATGAGAGCGCACCGCCGGATGTGCGGCTCGATCCCGAGCGGGTCGCGGCGATGATGCGCTACAACGAGGCGCTGAAGGATGCCGGCGTGCTGATCACGCTGGAGGGCCTGCACCCGCCGTCGATGGGTGCGCGGGTGTCATTTCCCGGTGGCCGGCCTGTCGTCACCGACGGCCCCTTTGCCGAGGCCAAGGAGGTGCTCGGCGGCTACTGGATGATCGAGGTCGGCTCGCGCGAAGAGGCGGTCGCCTGGGCGAAACGATGCCCGGCCTCCGAGAACGAGATCATCGAGATCCGCCAGGTGCAGGAGATGTCGGATTTTTCCGAAGAGGTTCAGCAGGCCGCCGCAGGCTTTTCCGAACTGCCGCACGCCGGCCGCGCCTGATCATGCCAGTTCACAAGAGGAGGGACGTGCAATGAGCGACAACAGCAACACCTATCTCGCCGTGTTTCTCGGCAGCCGGACCAGTGCGGCATGGCAGGCCTGGGAGGCGCTTTCGGAGACGGAGCGCAACACCCGGGGACGCCAGGGCATGGCAGCCTGGCACGCCTGGGTCGACACCCACAAGGACGCCATCGTCGCGATGGGCGGACCGCTCGGCAAGACCAAGCGGATCGACAAGGGCGGCGTCAACGACATCGCCAACGAGATGGGCGCGTTCACCGTGGTCCGCGCCGCCTCGCACGAGGATGCGGCGAAGATGTTCGTGAACCATCCGCATTTCACGATCTTCCCGGGCGAGCGGGTCGAGATCATGCCGGTGCTGCCGGTCCCGGGCGGCTAGGTCCCACACCGCGTGGCGTGCTCGTTGCCACTCTCACCTGAAAGAGTAGGAGAACACCTGCGGCAGGGCGAAGACCGGCCAATGTGAACGCCCAAAAGCTTCTGGCTTGTTCGCGCCCGGCTCATGTAAAAGCCCTTCACATGAGCTGGCGCAAGGAGCAGCGCCGCGCCGAGCGCGGCTATCATCACGGCAACCTCAAGGAGGCGCTGCTGCAGGCGGCGCTCGACCTTATTGCGCAGAAGGGGGCCGCCGGCTTCACCTTTGCCGATGCGGCCCGCATGGCGGGCGTCAGCCCGGCGGCGCCGTACCGGCATTTCCGCGATCGCGACGAACTGCTGTCGAGCATCGCGCAGCGCGGCTTCGAGCAGTTCGAGGCGCGGCTCTCGGCTGCCTGGGACGACGGCCGCCCCGACACGGTCACCGCGTTCGAGCGCGTCGGCAAGGCGTATCTCGCCTTCGCCCGCGAGGAGCCGGCGTTCTATTCGGCGATGTTCGAATCCGGCGTGCCGGCCGACTCGACGGCAGGTCTGCAGGCGGCCGGCGAGCGCGCGTTCGGCGTGATCCGCGCGGCCGCGGAGCGGCTCGCCGCTTTGGCGCCGCCCGGCGTGCCGCGGCCGCCGGCGATGATGATGGCGCTGCACATCTGGTCGATGGCCCACGGCATCGCCTCGCTGTTTGCGCGCGGCGACGCCGCCCGGCGCAAGCTGCCGATGTCGCCGGAGGAACTCCTCGAAGCCGAGGTGCTGATCTATCTGCGTGGGCTCGGCTTCAGCACGGATCGTCAGCCGGCCGCCAAGCCTGGCGGCGAGCCGCCGCCATTGCCGGAGGACGAGAAGCCGGCGGGGCCCTGGGGCCGGCCGAAATAAAGGTTCAACGGAGCGTGAGAAATATTCCGGGCGGCGCGTCAGGCGGCCGCCTTGACAAAATCCCGGGTTGGTCTAGCTATGTAAATGTTATTTACATTCACACGGCATGGCGCCGCGAATGGAGAGGGAGATGGCCTACACCGCAGATGTCAATCGATGGCGCGGTTCGGAGGAGGAGCAGAGGTACCGGCCCCACATGCTGGAGTCGCCCTGGCATCCCGGCTGGATCGCCGTGACCGTGCTCGGCTTCATCATCTGGTGGCCGATCGGACTTGCCCTTCTCTTTTTCACACTCGGGAGCAGAAAGATGGCGTGCTGGAACGGCGGTGATCGCTGGGCGAACAAGATGGAGCGGATGCAGTGGAAGATGGACCGCATGCGCGACAAGATGGAGCGCCGCGGTTTCGGGTTCGGCTTCTCGCAGCCGGCCTCCAGCGGCAACCGCGCCTTCGATGAATATCGCATGGAGACCTTGCGCCGGCTCGAGGAGGAGCAGCAGGAGTTCCGCGACTTCCTGACCCGGCTGCGCCACGCCAAGGACAAGGAAGAGTTCGACGCCTTCATGGCCCAACACAAGCCGCGTCCGGCGACGCCGCCGAACGACCAGCCTCAGAACTGATCGGCGCTGATCGACCGATCCTCACGCCGCAGGGCTTTCAGCCCCAGCCCTGACGGCACGAGACGCCCGCCTGCGAATCCCCGCCGGCGGGCGTCTTGCGTTTCGGGATACCGCCGTAGCCGTGGCAACTCGCCGCTGCCGTTCGGCAGGCGAATGCCTGCGGAACTTGCAAGCGCCTGATCACAAAGGCTCTATCTGGCTGTCCCGGCTCGGCCTTTGACCTCCGTGGATGTCCGCGGTAACCCCGCCTTAACCCCGGAGGGGGTTTGGTTAAGGGGCGCTTACGCGCGCCACGAGCCCTTGTTTTGACACGTTGGCAGAGGAAGCAGGCCGCTTATGGCTTCGGCGGGCCTCTTAAAGCGATCAGTTCAGGGTTTTCTCGCGTAGGCGCTTTCGCCGCGACGGCATCTGTCGTGGAACGGCGGATGCATGGCCCCGGAAAACACCGGGATGGTTGGTTGAGAGGATACTGCGGATGACTGGCGACGGTACCGGCCTGTCCCTGATCGAATTGTTCGCCAACGCGGGCTGGGTGGTCCGGATCATCATGCTCGGCCTGATCTCCTGCTCGATCTGGGTGTGGGCGATCGCGATCGACAAGATGTTCCTGTTTTCGCGCACCCGCCGCTCGATGGACCGGTTCGAGCAGGCGTTCTGGTCCGGCGAGTCGATCGAGGAGCTTTACCGGGTGCTGTCGGCCAAGCCGACGCAGTCCATGGCGGCCTGTTTCGTGGCGGCGATGCGCGAATGGAAGCGCTCGTTCGAGGGCCACGCCCGCTCCTTTGCGGGCCTGCAGATGCGCATCGAAAAGGTGATGAACGTGTCGATCGCCCGCGAGGTGGAACGGCTGGAACGCCGCCTGCTGGTGCTCGCCACCGTCGGCTCGGCCGGTCCCTTCGTCGGGCTGTTCGGCACCGTCTGGGGCATCATGACCAGCTTCCAGTCGATCGCTGCGTCGAAGAATACCTCGCTGGCGGTGGTCGCGCCGGGCATCGCGGAGGCGCTGTTCGCCACCGCCATCGGCCTGATCGCGGCCATTCCGGCGACGATTTTCTACAACAAGTTCTCCTCCGAGGTGAACCGGCAGGCGCAGCGGCTGGAAGGCTTCGCGGATGAATTTTCGGCCATCCTGTCCCGTCAGATCGACGAGCGGGGATGAGGGCGGGTATAGTGGCCTCCGGATCGTGAGCACCAGAACATGGGCATGAGCATGGGCAGCGCGTCCGGCGGCGGTGGTCGCCGCGGTCGGCGCAGAGCGCAGGTGATGGCGGAGATCAACGTCACGCCGATGGTCGACGTCATGCTGGTGCTGCTGATCATCTTCATGGTCGCGGCGCCGCTCCTGACCGTGAACATCCAGGTCGATTTGCCGCAGGCGCAGGGCGGCTCGGCCTCGACGGCCGATGCCAAGCCGCCGCTCGAGGTCACCGTGAAGAAGACCGGCGGCGGCTGCGCCTCGAAGGTCGACGTCTATCTCGGCGACTCGCCGATCGCGATCAACGAGCTTGGTCCGAAGATCAAGGCGATGAAGGATGCCGGTGCAGGCGGCCCCGACAACGTCGTCAAGATCCGCGGCGACCGCGACGCCTGCTACTCGGACATGATGAAGGTGCTGGGACTCGCGCGCGACGCCGGCTACCGCGCCAGCATCGTGGTGGTGCCGGAACAGGGCTCATGACGTCAGACGACCTCATGCACTTCCTACGGACGCGCAAGGGCACGGCGCTGTCCGTGGCCGCGCACGTCATCGTGCTGTGCGTGGGTCTGTTCAGCTTCTCGGCCCGGCCGATGGTGATGCCGCCCGAGGATCTGGTGCCGGTCGACGTCATCTCCGAGGACAACACCTCGAGGGCCAAGGCCGGCGCGCTGCAGGGCAAGAAGGACGCGCCGAAGCTGCTGGCCGACAAGATCGGCGAGAAGAAGCCGACCGAGGACATCGTCGGCAAGGTCGACACCAAGCAGGTCACCGAGACCGACGCGGCGCCGGAGCCCAAGCCGAAGCCGGAGAAGCCGGTCGAGAAGAAGCCCGATCCGCCGAAGCCGGTGGCCGAAAAGAAGCCGGATCCGCCGAAGCCCGCGCCGGCCGAGAAGCCGAAGCCGGAGGAGAAGAAGCCCGATCCGTTCAATCCGGACCAGATCGCCAGCGTGCTGAACAAGGACAAGCCGAAGCCGCCGAAGCCGCAGCAGCAGGCCGATGCCACGCCCCCAGAGCCGAAGCACAAGAGCGAACGCAAGTTCGACGCCGAGAAGATGGCGAGCCTGATCAACCAGAAGGACCCGACGCGGCAGGCGGTGACGGGAGCCGAGCTGAATGCAAATGCGGCTCTCGGCTCGAGCCGGGGAATGTCCGAGGCCAACCTCGCGAGCCTACAGGGCGCCTTCAGTGCGGCGGTGAAACGCTGCTATAATTTTCCGTACAATGGTCCGGACGCCGATCAATTCTGGGCAGACGTCGATATCAATCTCCAGCCTGACGGAAGTGTCGCTTCAATGTCCATCGTAAAGGTGGGCGGGCCCTCGCGTTCGGTTGCCAACGCGATCGCGGAGAATGGGAAGCGGGCAACGCTACAGTGCCAGGCTTACAGCTTTCTGCCCAAGCAGCAGTATGCTTTGTGGAAAATGATCCCGATGAGATTCTGCATCGGCGATCGTGAGCAATGTGGACCGCCAAATTGAAGGTAGTCGTCAAGCGATGAGCATGACCAAATTGATAACTCGGCGCCAATTCGTGATCGCTGGCGGCGCATCGATCGCTGCGATCCGTGCGGGCGGAGCCTTTGCGCAGCGCGTGTCGATCAGCCCTGAATCGAAGCCCATTACGATTGCGATTCCTCCGTTCGTCCCCGGCGGGCCTGGTGACGCCGACGTCGCTAACGGCATTTCGCAAGTGATCACCAACAATCTGAAACGTAGCGGGTACTTTGCACCGGTTGATCCGGCCGCGTTCCCCGAGCGGATCACCAATTTCGATCAATTGCCGCAGTTCAACAGTTGGAAGCCGCTCAGCGTCCAGGGGCTGCTGACCGGCCGTGCCACGCGTCAGAGCGACGGGAGGCTGAACGTTCAATTCCGGCTGTGGGACGTCAATTCGGGACAGCAATCGGCAGCCCAGCAGTATGTCACTGCGCCGGAGTACTGGCGGCGTATCGCTCACATCATCTCCGACCAAGTCTATACGGCACTCCTCGGCGAGAAGGGCTATTTCGACAGCCGCGTCGTGTTCGTCGACGAGAGCGGGCCGTCGGAGCGCCGCGTCAAGCGGCTGGCGCTGATGGACCAGGACGGCGCCAATGTCCGCTATCTCACGCGTGGCTCGGATCTCGTGCTGACGCCGCGGTTCTCGCCGTCGAGCCAGGAGATCACCTATATGGAGTTCGGGCAGGGCGACCCGAAGGTCTATCTGTTCAACATCGAGACCGGCCAGCGCGAGATCGTCGGTAATTTTCCCGGCATGTCGTTCTCGCCGCGCTTCTCCCCGGACGGCCAGCGCATCATCCTGAGCCTGCAGCAGGGCGGCAATTCGAATTTGTTCGTGATGGATCTGCGCTCGCGCTCGACCACGCGGCTCACCGACACGCCGGCGATCGACACCTCGCCGTGCTACTCGCCCGACGGCAGCCAGATCTGCTTCGAGAGCGACCGCGGCGGCAAGCCGCAGATCTACGTGATGTCCGCCAGTGGCGGCAATGCGCAGCGCATCTCGTTCGGCGAGGGCAGCTACTCGACCCCGGTGTGGTCGCCGCGCGGCGACTACATCGCCTTCACCAAGCAGGGCGGCGGCCAGTTCGCGATCGGCATCATGAAGACCGACGGCTCGGGCGAGCGCATTTTGACCGCTGGCTTCCACAACGAGGGTCCGACCTTCTCGCCCAACGGCCGCGTGCTGATGTTCTTCCGCGATCCCGGCGGCACGGCCGGCCCGTCGCTCTACACGATCGACGTCTCCGGCCGCTTCGAGCAGAAGGTGCCGACGCCCGGCTACGCGTCGGATCCGGCCTGGTCGCCGCTGTTGTCGTGAGCATGAGCGGGCCGGCGACGGCCCGCTAACGCCACGGTGGACGCCAGTTTTTGAGTCGCGCGATACGTGTTCTCCAAAATATTGGAACCATTCGTTGCAGCAACTGGGTAGTGTTTGCCTAGTCTGCTGAATTTTCGAGGGAATTCCTGCGCTTTGCGGCGATGGAAACGGTCCGCTAACGATGTTCCCTCAGAAAGACTTCATCTGCGAACGGTAATGTTTGCGCACCGAACCGAACGCGTGCGTCCGAATGCAGCTTGCCAGTCAGACCAGAGAAGACGAACAGAAGTTGTCGCCGTCCATCCAGGCGGCTCTCGTCGACTCTCTCTTCCAGGATCCAGGTCCGATGTTCGCCGGCGCACTCTGCGCCGCCGTCGCGGCCGTCATGACCGCCATGAAGAGCGGCGATTCCAATCTGTGGCCATGCGCGGTCATGCTCATCGTCGCGGGCGGGCTTCGCTCGCTCGACATGCGCTACTACCGGCACCTCTGTGACCGCGGGCGGCTGACACAGGAGGCGGTCGCGCGCTGGGAGATCCGCTATCAGATCGGCGCGATGCTGTACGCGCTGGTGCTCGGCGTCTGGTGCGTCGTCGCCGTGGTCGACAACAGCGACCCGGTCGTCCACCTGATCGCGATCTCGGTCACGCTCTGCTACATGTCGGCGGGGGCGGGGCGGACCTATGGCCGTCCCTGGATCTTCCACGTCCAGATCCTGCTCGCCTGCGGACCCCTGGCCATGGCGCTCGCGCTGCATGGCAGTCCCTACTACATGGGGATGGCGGCGTTCTGCGTGCTGTTCTTCATGTCGCTCAAGCACATCTCGACCAATCTGCAGCGCATCTTCGTCCAGGCCTTCGTGGCGCGCGAGGGCGAGGCGGCGCTGGCCAAGCAGTTCGACACCGCGCTCAACAACATGCCGCACGGGCTGTGCATGTTCGGGCCCGACGGGCGTCTCGCCGTCATGAATCACCGCTTCGGCGAGATGATGAGCCTGCCGGAGGACATCCTGCAGCGCGGCGGCAAGGCGGCCGACATCATCAATGCCTGCGTCATCTCCGGTGCAATCTCGGCCCCCAGCGGCCGCATGATCCTGTCGGAGATCGAGCATACCAAGACGCATAACATCATCACCAGCGATCCCGACATCGTGCGCGACCGCTCGCTGTCATGGACCTTCCAGCCGATGGCCGATGGCGGCGCTGTCGTCCTGCTCGAGGACATCACCGAGCGCCAGCATGCCGAGGCGCGGATCTCGCACCTCGCCCGCTACGACGAGCTCACCACCCTGCCGAACCGCGTCAGCTTCCGCGACGAGATCGAGCGCCTGCTCAAGATCCCGCAGCGCCACGGCGAGCTGTCGGCGCTGCTGTTCGTCGATCTCGACCGCTTCAAGCAGGTCAACGACACGCTCGGCCATCCCTGCGGCGATCAATTGCTGTGCGCGGTGTCCGAGCGGCTGCGCGACATGCTGCGCCCGGAGGATTTCGTCGCCCGCTTCGGCGGCGACGAATTCGTCGTGTTCCAGCGCAACATCCGCTCCAATGACGACGCCGCGGTGCTGGCGCGCCGCATCGTCGACCAGCTCAGCGAGCGCTACAAGATCGACAATCACCTGGTCGAGATCGGCGCCAGCGTCGGCATCGCCATGACGGCGCCGGGGATCAGCGCCGATACGCTACTCAAGAACGCCGACATGGCGCTGTATCGCGCCAAGGCCGAGGGCAGGGGCACGTTCTGCTTCTTCCGCGACGAACTCGCCCAGACCGTCGAGGCGCGCCGCATCCTCGAGCTCGATCTGCGCAAGGCGCTGGCGAGCGAGGAGTTCGAGCTGTTCTACCAGCCGCTCGTCAATCTGAAATCCGGCAAGATCTCCACCTGCGAGGCGCTGCTGCGCTGGAACCATCCGGTGCGCGGCACCGTCTCGCCGGTCGACATCATCCCCGTCGCCGAGGACATGGGCCTGATCGTCGATCTCGGCCGCTGGATCCTGCGCAAGGCCTGCCTGGAGTGCATGAAGTGGCCGGAGGCGGTGAGCGTCGCCGTCAACTTCTCGCCGCAGCAGTTCCACCAGCGCGACGTGCTGAGCGAGGTGCGCTATGCGCTTGAAGTGTCGGGCCTGCCGCCGCATCGCCTGGAGATCGAGATCACAGAATCGTCGCTCCTGCGCAACACGCAGCTGACCCATGACGTGCTGTCGCAATTGCACATGCTCGGCGTGCGGATCTCGCTCGACGATTTCGGCACCGGCTATTCGAGCCTCAGCTATCTGCACAACTTCCCGCTCGAGAAGGTCAAGATCGATCGCTCCTTCCTCGAGGGCATCGACAGCGACCGTCCTCTGACGCTGCTGCGCGGCGTCGCCCGCCTGTCGGCCGATCTCGGCATGTCGGTCGTCGTCGAGGGCATCGAGACCAACGAGCAGCTCGAGCTGGTTAGCGTCGACGGCACCGTCACCGAGGCGCAGGGCTATCTGTTCAGCCGGCCCGTGCCGGCGGTGCGGATCCGCCAGCTGCTCAATGCGTCGCATGGGCGGCGGACGATCGATGAACCGTTGGCTGCCATCGGCGGCAGCCGCTCGATCGCCTGATTACCGGCTCTGCCTCAGAGTCATGGCTCCGCGACCAGCCATGCAAGACAACCGGACGTCGTACCAGCCGGGGGCAGGACGCGCGCATCGCGCGCGAGTTCGTTTCGAATCGGCACGCAGTTGATCCGAAGCGAACCCTCATCGCTCTGCCGGCCTCTCTGTAAGTCTCGGTTGCGGCACCGGGATTCTACGTGCCGTTAACCCTGTACCGGCGAAAGCTTTGCATCCCAATTAACGCACTGTTAATCTCATTAGTGCTCGTAAGGGTTGTGTGAAAAGGGGTTGCGAATGAAATCGGCGGCTAAAGTGACTGCCGTTGCTGATCATAAATTGGATGCGCTCGACAATGTGGATTACCGGCTGGCGCTGACCGCCGACGACAAGGACGAGATCTATCGGCTGCGCTACCGCGCCTATCTCCGTGAAGGCGCCATTCTCCCCTCGGCCAGCGAGCGCGTCACCGACCAGTATGACGATCTTCCCAACAGCTTCATCTTCGGCGTCTACGTCGATGGTGAGCTGTATAGCTCGATCCGCATCAGCGTGCTGAACGCGCAATGGCGCCGGTCGCTGTCGTCGGACATGTTCGCCGATCTGCTGCATCCGGAGCTCGACCGCGGCAAGGTCATCATCGATCCGACGCGGTTCGTCGCCGACTATGAGAAAGCCCGGTCGTTTCCGGCGCTGCCTTATGTGACGGTCCGGCTCGGCTACGTCGCCTGCGCCCATTTCAACGCCGACATCGGTCTCGCCAATGTGCGGCCGGAGCACAGGGCCTTCTACAAGAAGGTGTTCCTGCAGGAACCATGGGGCGAGCCGCGGCTCTACTCCGGCCTGACCAAGCCGGTCGGGCTCGTGGCGGCCCATTATCCCAGGATTCGTGAGCGTGTGTTCCAGCGCTTCCCGTTCATGCGTTCGAGCGCGTTCGAGCGGCGCATGCTGTTCGATCGTCCGGCTCCCGACGCGTTCAGTGATTCGTTCAGGATTCAGCCGGTCGCAAAAGCCGGCTGATCGCCGGTCCTGATCGCGCGAACCAGGCTGTCAGCCAAGTTCAATCCGCGACTTTCCCGCAGGAATCAGCGAAAAAGCGCCTTGCTCAAGGCGCACGACCGCTTGCCTTCACCCTGGCGCCACATTTACAACCCATTAACCATCGGGGCTGCTTTTTCGGGTTTCGTTAGCATTTGACGGGGTTCTGCAAGGCCCCATCAAGGTTGACGGAACGTTCGCTTAACCATCGCCCTGTAGACCGGATGGCAGTTGAGAACGTGAGCGTGGAGGCTCCGGGAATGAAATATCAAATGCGTATCCTCCAGGGATTGAAGTTGGCTGCCGTGCTCGCGGTTGCACTGTCGATGGGTGCTTGCGCGAACAAGAGCTTGACCGACGCCAACGCCATGGCGGGCGGCGCGGCGGCCCCGGGCAGCCAGCAGGACTTCGTGGTGAACGTCGGCGATCGAGTCTTCTTCGAGAGCGATCAGACCGATCTCACGCCGCAGGCGATCGCCACGCTCGAGAAGCAGGCGCAGTGGCTGCAGAGCTATCCGCGCTACTCCTTCACGATCGAAGGCCATGCCGATGAGCGCGGCACCCGCGAGTACAACATCGCCCTCGGCGCGCGCCGGGCGCAGTCGGTGCGCAACTTCCTGGTCTCGCGCGGCATCGATCAGAGCCGCATGCGCACCATCTCCTATGGCAAGGAGCGGCCGGTCGCCGTGTGTAACGACATCTCCTGCTGGTCGCAGAACCGTCGTGCCGTCACCGTGCTGAACGCAAGTTCATAAAGCTGAACAAACTGATTGCTGATGAAGCCGGCGTCGGAGACCGACGCCGGCTTCATCTTTTTGTCTTCGCTTGAACGTCATTTGTCTCTATTGCCGTTCTGCCGTACAGCCCCATCCATTGGGCTATGTTTTCCAACCTCTCGCCGATCCGGTCGTCAGGGCAGCATGTCGTTCATGTCTCTTTCCAGGAGCGCGATCGCGGTTCTCGCAGCGCTCGTTGTTGTTTTCGCGCAGGCGGTCCCGACCCGGGCGATCGCCCAGGTCGATGACGATCCGGAGATCCGGATCCAGCGGCTCGAGAACCAGCTCCGGCAGCTGACCGGCCAGAACGAAGAGCTGCAATACCGCAATCGTCAGCTCCAGGAGCAGCTTCGCCAGCTGCAGAACGGGGCGCAGCCTGCCGCTCCCGCGGCGCAGCCGACTGCGGCGGCTCCGCCGCCTCCGACTCAGATCGCGCCGTCCTACAGCCAGCCCGCCCAGCCCGCCTATGGCCAGCCGCAATATGGTCAGCAGCAGCCGGCCTATCCGCAGCAGCCGCCGCCGAGCTATCCGCCGGCACAGGCCGCGGCACCCGCGCCGATCACGCAGGACCCGCCGGCCGCCGGCGGCGTCCGCCGCCGAGGCGATGCGTTCGATCCGAGCCAGAACCCGACTGCGCCTGGCGCCCCGCAGGCGCTCGGCGGCGGCGCGCTGCCGATCCAGCCCGGCGGTGGGCAGCCTGCCGGCCGTCCGGCGGGCGATCCGGCTGGTGTCGCCAACGCCGGGGCAGGGCGCTACCCGCAAGGTGCGCCGGTTGCCGCCGCGCCCGGCGCTGCCGGGCTCGACACCGCGCCACCGCGGCAGACGCCGCGCGACGAATACGATCTCGGCATCGGCTACATGCAGCGCCGCGACTACGCGCTGGCCGAGCAGACGATGCGCAACTTCACCCAGAAATATCCGAACGATCCGATGATCGGCGACGCGCAATACTGGCTCGGTGAAAGCCTGTACCGGCGCCAGCAATATCGCGATGCCGCCGAGATCTTCCTGACGGTGACGACCAAGCACGACAAATCGTCGAAGGCGGCCGATGCGCTGCTGCGCCTCGGCCAGTCGCTGGCGGCCCTCAAGGAGAAGGAAGCGGCCTGCGCCGCGTTCGGCGAGGTGACGCGCAAATACCCGCGCGCCTCGGCCGGCGTGAAGGCGGCCGTCGATCAGGAGCAGAAGCGCGTGAAGTGCTGACCGCGCGCGGCGCTTGTCGCGCGCGAAGGCCTTGAGTTTGTTGTTCCGGCGTCCGACGACTAATCTGGGTCGTCATGGCAGCCCACGAGACCGCGCAGGCGAATCCTTCCGACGACGGCCGTCCCATCGGCGTGGCCGAAGCGGAGGTGCTGTTCGCTTCGCTCGCCGATGCGCCTGCGCTGGTGCTTGCCGTGTCCGGCGGCCCCGATTCGATGGCGCTGCTATGGCTGGCGGCTCGCTGGCGGCAGGCGCTGGCAGACGGGCCGCGACTGGTTGCAATCACCGTCGATCATGGCTTGCGGCCGGAAGCCCGGCGCGAAGCTGCGATGGTCAAGCGGTTCGCGCGGCAGCTCGAGGTTTCGCACCGGATGCTGCGCTGGACCGAGCCGAAGCCGACCACGGGAATTCCCGAAGCGGCGCGTCTGGCCAGATATCGCCTGCTGGCACGGGCTGCGCGGCAGGCCGGTGCAAGCCACGTCCTCACCGCTCACACCCGCGACGATCAGGCCGAGACGGTGCTGATGCGGTTGCTGCGTGGCAGCGGCATCGTCGGGCTCGCGGCCATGGCACCGGTCAGCGCCCGCGACGGGCTGCTGCTGGCGCGCCCGCTGCTGGAGATTTCGAAGGCCCGGCTCGTCGCCACCCTTCGCTCGGCCGGGATCGAGTTTGCCGATGACCCCACCAACCACGATCCGGCCTATACGCGGCCGCGCTTGCGCGCGCTGATGCCGGCGCTGGCAGCCGAGGGTGGTGATTCGCGGACGCTGGCGACGCTCGCCGGCCGCCTCGCCCGCGCCAACGCGGCCATCGAGCTGATGGTCGATGGTGCCGAGAAGCACCTCGCGCTCCGCGCTTCGCGCGGCGGCTCGATCCGGCCTGCCCAGGGGCAGACGTTCGAGGCGCGCGCCTTTGTCGCACTTCCGGCGGAGATCAGGCTGAGATTGCTGATGCGGGCCATCAACCAGATTGGAACCGAGGGGCCGGTGGAACTCGGGAAGGCGGAAGCGCTGCTCGATCGCATGGACCGGACGATGGACCGGACTCTTGCGGGGGTCGCAAATGGTGGTACCTCTGCGGCGGGCAGGCTAAAACAAACCTTGGCTGGTGCGCTGGTAAGCATGACGCGCGAGGCCATTCGCATCACTCCGGCGCCGCCTCGTCGTCCGCGCCGGAGTTGAGACGGAGGCAGCCTTCGCTGACCCTTAACCACCTGCGTCGGCGGCGCTTTTCCCGCGCCTTTTTTTGAGCGGGAATCGGGCTAGGATGCGTTAAATAGTCCTGTCTGGTTCCCTTGGCATTGCGGCGAGTGGTACCTAGATTACGAGACGGTCGACCGGGGGATTCCCTCGTGGCTACCCAGGGATGAGTCCGAGGACAGACGGCCGCGATCCGCGCGACCACGAAGGAAAATCGATGAACGCCAATCTGCGCAATTTCGCCCTTTGGGTCATTATTGTTCTGTTGCTATTGGCTCTGTTCACGCTCTTCCAAAATCCGGGCCAACGCGCGTCCTCGCAAGACATCACCTTCTCGCAGCTCTTGACCGAGGTCGATCAGGGCAATGTCCGCGACGTTGTGATCCAGGGCCCCGAAATTCACGGCACCTTCAAGAACGGCTCCTCGTTCCAGACCTACGCGCCGAGCGATCCGAATCTCGTGAAGCGCCTGTACGACGCCAAGGTTTCGATCACCGCGAAGCCGCCGGGCGACAACGTGCCGTGGTTCGTCTCGCTGCTCGTCTCCTGGCTGCCATTCATCGCGCTGATCGGCGTCTGGATCTTCCTGTCGCGGCAGATGCAGGGCGGCGCCGGCAAGGCGATGGGCTTCGGCAAGTCGCGGGCGAAGATGCTGACCGAAGCGCATGGCCGCGTCACCTTCGAGGACGTCGCCGGCGTCGACGAGGCCAAGCAGGACCTGCAGGAGATCGTCGAATTCCTGCGCGACCCCGGCAAATTCCAGCGGCTCGGCGGCCGGATTCCGCGTGGCGTGCTCCTGGTCGGCCCTCCCGGCACCGGCAAGACGCTGATCGCACGCGCGGTCGCCGGTGAAGCCAACGTGCCGTTCTTCACCATCTCCGGTTCTGACTTCGTCGAGATGTTCGTCGGCGTCGGCGCCAGCCGCGTCCGCGACATGTTCGAGCAGGCCAAGAAGAACGCGCCCTGCATCATCTTCATCGACGAAATCGATGCCGTCGGCCGTCACCGTGGCGCCGGTCTCGGCGGTGGCAATGACGAGCGCGAGCAGACCCTCAACCAGCTGCTGGTCGAGATGGACGGCTTCGAGGCCAATGAGGGCGTGATCCTGATCGCCGCCACCAACCGTCCCGACGTGCTCGATCCCGCCCTGATGCGTCCGGGCCGCTTCGACCGTCAGGTCGTCGTGTCCAATCCCGACATCATCGGCCGCGAGCAGATCCTCAAGGTTCACGTCCGCAAGGTGCCGCTGGCGCCCGACGTCAACCTCAAGACCATCGCCCGCGGCACGCCCGGCTTCTCCGGCGCCGACCTGATGAACCTCGTCAACGAGGCCGCCCTGACCGCCGCCCGCCGCAACAAGCGGATGGTGACGCAGGCCGAGTTCGAGGAGGCCAAGGACAAGGTGCTGATGGGCGCCGAGCGCCGGTCGATGGTGATGACCGAGGAAGAGAAGATGCTGACCGCCTATCACGAGGCGGGCCATGCGATCGTCGGCCTCAACGTCCCGAGCCACGACCCGATCCACAAGGCCACCATCATCCCGCGCGGCCGCGCGCTCGGCATGGTGCAGTCGCTGCCCGAGGCCGACCGTCACTCGCACACCCGCGAATGGTGCGTCTCTAAGCTCGCGATGATGTTCGGCGGCCGCGAGGCCGAGGTGCAGAAGTTCGGGCCCGAGAAGGTCACCAACGGCGCCACCGGTGACATCCAGCAGGCCACCAACCTTGCCCGTGCGATGGTGATGGAATGGGGCATGTCCGACAAGCTCGGCCGCGTCCGCTACCAGAGCAATGAGCAGGAGGTGTTCCTGGGTCATTCGGTGGCGCGATCGACCAACATCTCCGACGACACCGCCCGCCTGATCGACTCGGAAATCCGCGGCCTGATCGAGGCCGGCGAGCAGGAGGCCCGCCGCATCATCACCGAGAAGCGCGAGGACTGGGAGACTATCGCCCAGGCGCTGCTCGAATATGAGACGCTGACCGGCGAGGAGATCCTCGACCTGCTCAAGGGCAAGAAGCCGAACCGCGAATCGGCGATCGAGCCGTCGACGCCGCGCGCCTCGGCCGTGCCGCCGGCCGGCAAGCCGCGGCCGCGTCCCGATCCGGATCCCGGCCTCGAGCCGCAGCCCCAGGCCTGATCGGGGCGGGGGCGCGGCCGACCCGCGGGGGCCGATACGGAACATCAAGAGATTGAGACGACAGGCCCGGTTCGCAGCCGGGCTTTTCGTTGTCTGCAACCCATTGTCGTTGTTAACGAATGCTCAAAGGCTGGGTATTCGGATGATGACGATTTTGGGTGCGGCGCGCTCTCCTGCGGGCCTGTTTTTCAGTGTGTCCTTCGTCGGCCTGGCCGCGTTTGGCGGTCGCGAGGCAGCGGCGCAGGGCGTTTTCGATGCGGCCGCCGCCGGGCCGTTCACCTCGAGCTTTTTCGGTGAGGCGACCTATGCCACCGGCAGCAGCTGCTTCGGGAGCTATGTCCGCTCCGGCGGGATGAGCGCCTCCGGCCTGGCGGTGGGCAGTGCCGGCAAGGTTTGCGAAACGCCCTACATCTCGGTGAATGCGGTCGAGGTGCCGATCATCTGGACTTTCGGCGGCGCCGGTCTCGACTCCGGCGGCGTGACCGAGCTGGCGCTGCCGACTGCGCGGCTCGACAATTTCGCCAGCGGTGCGGCGACGGGCGTCGATGCGGCGGGCAAGACCGTCGTTGGTGTCGTGCTCGGCGCCGACAGCACCCAGACCTATTACGATATCTACCCTTATGTCTGGCAGGCGACGACCGCCGGCGCCTTCACCGGCGTCGTGCCGACGCAGCTTCCGCTGCACGGGGCCGACAGCGATGGCGCGGCGTATGGCATCAGTCCGAACGGCAGCTATGCGACCGGCTGGAGCGGTACTCTGCAGTTCGACGCGGCCTGGCCGCATCGGATCACGACGAGCACCAGCACGATGCAGGCGGCCGTCTGGACTCTCGCGTCCAATTCGGTGCAACTGCTCGGCGCCACGCCGGACCCCGTCAACTCGCCTGCAAGCTCGGGCAAGGCGGTAGCCGACAACGGCACGGTGGTCGGCTGGTACGGACTGTTCCCGCGCGACGCTTTCACCAATGACGTCAACCTGGCGCGCGGCTCGGGCCTCTTGCTGTCGGACATCAGCGGTTACGGCGACTACGCCACGATCTGGCAGCCGAAGCCGTTCGTCTGGACGCTCGCCTCGGGCATCATGACCCGGCTCGGCATGACGCCGCTGAACGACAGCGCAACGACCTACGCCTATGGCGAAGCGCGGGCGCTGAACGCCGGGACCGGCAGCGTTGCCACCGCGAGCGTCGCGGTCGGCTGGCTCGGCAATTCGGCCAGCAGTTTCGAGGCGGTGCGCTGGAGCTCCACCGACAATTGGGCGACGCATTCCACCCTGCAGCTCGCCGCGGTCGCGCCGACCGATGCGGACAATCTCGGCCGCATCGGTGCGGTCGCCAATGCCGTCGACGCCTCCGGCAACAACGTGGTCGGGCGTGTCGAATATGCCTGCACGGCGAGCAGCAGCGGCTCCTGCTCGCAGGCGGTCTATTGGTCGGTGTCCGCCGACGGCCAGTCCTCGTCGGGCGCCACGCTGGCCTCGATCCTGGCGAGCGTCGGCATCAGTACCAGCAATGTCACGCTGACCGACGCGACTGCCATTGCGGTGTCCACGACCAGCTCGTCCTCACAAATCCTCATCCTTGGCAACGGCACTCGCAACGATCCAGGGAGCACGCAGGACCTGTTCCTGATCAAGCTGGACCGCGTATCGTCGAGCACTCCGGCGACCTCTGGCGGCATCACCAGCGTTCTGGAGCAGCGGAGCTCGCTCGGGAGCCTCGGCGTCGTCGCCAACCAGGGCGTCACCGCGACCGACGCCGCGATGGGCGCGCTCGCGACCGCCGCGGACTACTATCGTTGTGTGAGGACAGCGGCCGGCGAGGCCTCACAATGGTGCGGCTTCGCTTATGGCCTGGTCGCCGGCAACTCCAGTTACGGCACCAGCGGCACCGAACTGTCGGGCAGCTTCGGTCTCGCCCGCGCGATTGGGCCCTCGACGTCGATCGGCTTCAGCGTCGGCGTCTCGGGCCTGCGCAACGGCCTCGCCTCTGGCGGCCGCTTCGACGCGCCGGGGGCGACATTCGGGACGTACTTCGCGCACCGCCCGGACACCGGCTTTCAGTTTCTGGCGATGGCGGTGGCCTCGCTCTATCCCGACCTGACGCTCACCCGCGGCTATCTCAACGGCACGATGCTGACGAATTCGCAAGGCGCGACCCATGCGAGTTCGGCGGGCGCGATGGCGCGAATCGGCTGGGCCTTTGCAGTCGCTGGCCTCAAGGCGACAGTCACGCCCTACGCGCAGCTGTCTCACGTCAATGCGCGCGTCGGCGGCTTCGTCGAGAATGGCGGCCTGTTCCCGGCGTCCATCTCCGCGTTCAATGCGGCGGCAACGACCTTGCGCGTCGGCGCGCAATTGCGCGGCTCGCTGACGGAGCGGCTCTCGGCGTTCGGCGGTCTCGCCTGGGCCGGCAATCTCCGCAATGACGCGCCTGCCGTGCAAGGCTCGCTGCTGGCGGCGGATTGCAATAGCACCTCGCCGCTCACGGCGTTCTGCGGAATGTCCGGGCTCGGTCCGCGCCTGAGCCGGAGCTGGGTCGAGGGCAGTGCCGGCTTGCGCTACGAGCTCGCGCAGGGCTCGGCGGCGATGATCAGCGCCAATGCCGCCAGCCAGAACACGCTGACCTACGGCCTCCAGGTCGGCTACAGCCGCGCCTTCTGAGCGCGGCGCCGGGGCCGGTTTGCGCTTAAGCCTTCTTCAAGCCTCCCGGCCTATGGCTTGATTGGAGTTGCGCCCGTGCCGGCGCGGGCGAGGTTCAGATGGCCGACAATCCTGTTGCCGCCGCGATCCCATCGCAGCGCCTTTCGCAACGTCCCGGCGTTCCCGCGAGCCTGTTCGCGGTGTGCTTCGCGCTCGCCTGCATCAACGCCGCGTTCTTTCCCGCAGGGCTGCTGTCGGGCATCTGGATCTGGGGCGCCGACGGGCTCGGGCTTCCCACCGACTTCGTCAACGTCTGGGCTGCGGGCAAGCTCGCGCTGCAGGGCCATCCGGCGCTGGCCTGGGACTGGGACGTGCAGCGTCAGGTCGAGCTCGATCTTTTGAAGCAGGATTTTCCAGGCTATTTCGCCTGGCACTATCCGCCGCCGTTCCTGTTCGTCGCCGCCTTTGTCGCGCAGTTTCCCTACATCATCGCGTTCGCCGGCTGGGCCTATGCGAGCTTCGTTCCGTTCGCGATTGCCATGCGCGCCATCGTCGGCCGCGGCTTCGGTCTGGTGCTCGCCGCCGGCTTCCCGGCGTTGTTCTCGAACACGCTGGTCGGGCAGAACGGCTGCCTCACCGCCGCACTCGTCGGCGGCACGCTGTATTGGCTGCCGGCGCGGCCAGTGCTGGCCGGCATCTGCCTCGGGCTTCTGACCTACAAGCCGCAATATGGTTTGCTGTTTCCGATCCTGCTGATCGCCACGCAGCGCTGGACCGCCTTCGCCGCCGCAAGCGCCACGGCGATCGTGCTGGCGCTCGCGTCCTGGATGGCCTTCGGCCTCGAGAGCTGGCAGGCTTTCGTGCATTGGCTGCCGATGTTCTCGCAGGCCTTTCTGACCGAGGGCAAGGCGACATGGTGGAAGCTGCAGAGCCTGTTTTCGCTGGTGCGCTATTTCGGCGGCTCGGAGACGCTGGCCTGGACCTTCCAATGGGTGTTGACTGCGGCCGTTGCGGTCGTGCTGGTGACGCTATGGCGGAGTCCGGTGCGCTATGCGTTGAAGGCCGCGGCGCTTGCAGTCGGGCTGCTGCTGACCACGCCCTATCTGTTCATGTACGACATGATGGTTCAGGCAATCGCCGTGGCGTGGCTGGTGCGGATGGGCCTTCGTGACGGGTTCCGCCGCTACGAATTGCCGGCCTTCGGCTGCGTCGCGGCGCTGCAGATCAGCTTCATGCTGACCGGCATACCGCTCGGCCTTGTCGCCAATCTAACGGTCGGCGCTCTGGTTTTGGCCCGGGCCGGATCCTGGTGGCGGCGCCAGCCGGTGAGCTCCGAGACGGCGTTCGCCCCCGCGTGACGCCGTGCGCAGGCGGACCAAGCCGTGATTGCGCTTGTGTTTTTTCCTGAACAGGTGTTCAGTTCTTTCAGCGGTTTGCGAGGGTGATCCTCCAAAAACACTGAACCAGCGTTCGCCGGGCGTTTCCTGGACGGGCGCGTCCGGGACGAGAAACGCCATGGTCTATCGGCGAACCCATCAAGTCGTGAAGCGGCTGGCGGCCCGCCGCAGCGCGATTCTGGCTGCCGCGCGCGAAGCCGCGGCGGAAGGCGGCATGTCGGCGGTTCAGATCGCGCCGGTCGCGGTGCGGGCGAACGTCGCCGCCGGAACCGTCTACCGCTACTTTCCATCCAAGGCGGATCTGATTTCCGAGCTCATCGCCGAGGTATCGCGCGACGAGCTGGCGGCGGTCCGCCGCGCGGCCGATGCGGCGCCAGGTCCGTCCTCGGCGCTCGCCGCGGCCGTCTCGACCGTCGCCGTCCACGTCCTGTCTCAACGCAAGCTGGCCTGGGGCATTCTCGCGGAACCGGTGGACGTCGACGTGACCGCCTCGCGCATTGCCAGCCGCCGCGAGATCGTCGGCGAGATCGCCTCGCGGATCGATGCCGCCGTGCGCGCCGGCCATCTCCCGGCGCAGGACACCCAGCTCGCCGCGACCGCGCTGCTAGGCGCGCTGCACGAGGCGCTGGTCGGGCCGCTGGCAACGGACACGCTCGAGGATCCCGCCAAGCTGCGCGACACCGTCCAGGCCGTCACCTTGCTGGCGCTGCGCGCCGTCGGCGTGATGGATGCCCGCGCCCGCGGCCTTGTCGTGCAGGCGGTGTTGCCGGTGAAAAGCCTGGTCGGCGCCTGAGCCGGCCGGCGCGGTCTCGCGCTTAAGCAAGGATTCATGCCTCGCCGCCATGGTCGGGTGCGGCGCCGGGACGGCCGCCGCGTCTCGCAGGTCCAGGCGCTTCCGCAACCGATGCCCAGTACGCGCATACATCCGGCCACGCCGCTCGTGATCGCCGGATCGGCGATCGCCGGCGCCGTCTACGCCTATGTCGCGGGCGAGGACATCAACTGGGACTGGCAGAACTATCACGATTATGCCGGCTTCGCGCTGGTGCATGGCCGCTTCGATGTCGATGTCGCGCCGGGCGGCTTCCAGAGCTTTCTCAATCCGCTGATCTATCTGCTGCCCTACGTGGTCCGGCACGGCCTTCCCGCGCCGTGGTGGGGCATGGCGCTCGGTGCGTTGCATGGATTGAACCTCGCTGTGGTGTTCTGGCTGACGCGTGTGCTGCTTCAGCGGACGGCCGACGTCTTCAAGCTCGCTTCGGCGCTGATCATCGCGGCCCTCAGCCCGATGGCGTTGTCCGAGGTCGGCACCAGCTTTGCGGACATTCTCACGACACTGCCGATCCTCGTCGGTCTCGCGCTGCTGTTCAGTCACGAGGACAACGACGCGCGGCCGCGGCATCTGCTCGCGGCCGGCCTGATGTTCGGGGCAGCGACCGGATTGAAGCTGACCAATGCGACGTTCCTAATCGCCGCCGGCGTGTCGCTGCTGCTGATGGCAAGACCGTTGCGGGCCGTCGCTACATTCGGCGCCGCGAGCGCGCTCGGCGGCATCGTCACGGCCGGGCCGTGGGCGCTGAAGATGCTGCGCGACTTCGGCAGTCCGCTTTATCCGTTCTACAACACGATCTTCCGCTCGCCCGAGGCGCCATTGGTGTCGATCGTCGACACCCGCTTCATGCCGCAGAGCCTCGCCGACGCGCTCGCCTATCCATTCTACTGGGTGATCGGCAAGCATCCGTCGTCGGAATGGCCGTTCCGCGATCCGCGCTTTGCCGTGATCATCGTGCTGCTGATCGCCGTGATCCTCACCGGCCTGTGGCAACGGCGCGAGGTGCTGGGGCTGCGCGACCGGCGCCTGATCATGTTCTTCTGGATCAGCTACGTCCTGTGGATGCTGGCGTTCTCGATCCAGCGTTATCTGATGCCGCTCGAATTGCTTGCGGCACCGCTGATCGTGCTGCTGCTCATCCGTCTGAGCGACGCCTGGCGCGAACCCGTCGCGAAGCAGACCTCGTTGCGAAGCAGGCAGGCCATCATCGTCGTTGCCGCGCTCGCTGTTGCACTGGCGTCGCAGCCGACAGACTGGATGCGGCGGCCGTGGTCGGACCCGTACCGGCCGCAGCTTGCCGAAGCCTTGCGACAGCCCGCGACGTTCCTGCTGCTGCAGAAGCCGCTCGGCTATGTCACGTCGTTCGTGCATGAGGGCTCGCGCGTCTATCAGTTGTCCGAACTGGTGGTCCCGCTGGTGTCAGGCGGCGTGCTCGATCGCCGGGTGCGGCGCGGCCTCGCATCTCCGCTGCAGGGCGGGGTCTGGGCGCTGTACTATGCGGACAGCCCCGCGGACAACCCGCCGCGGCTCGACGTGCTCGCCGACTACGATCTCAAGATCGACAGTGCGCGACGCTGCGAGCGCATTCCGGGCGCCGATGGCACCGACATCATGGTCTGTCCGGTGATCTCGGCCGCGCTGCCCGCGGCTTCGACCGCGGGTCTCAAGCCGGTCGGCAGCGCCGACTGATCAGCTCAGAGATGGGCCTCGTTCGACGGCCCGACATAGGCGATGCGCACCATGTTGGTGGTGCCGGGGGTGCCGAGCGGGACGCCGGCAACGACGATGACGCGCTGGCCGGCGCGGACGAAGCCGTCGCGAAACGCGATCGAGCCGGCACGTTCGACCATGTCGTCCTGGTCGCGGGCATCCTCGGCCACCACGCAATGGACGCCCCACACCACCGCGAGGCGGCGCCCGGTCGCCAGGTTCGGGGTGATCGCGACCACCGGCGGCTTGGGCCGCTCGCGCGCGACGCGGACCGCGGTCGAGCCGGACGACGTCCAGCAGATGATCGCCGGCAGATCGAGATTTTCGGCAATCCTGCGCGCCGCCTCGGCGATGGCGTCGCCCGCGGTCGACTCCGGCTCGGGCCGCTGCGCCGCGATCACCGAGCGATAGACGATGTCGCGTTCGACCTCCTCGCCGATCCGGTTCATCGTCGAGACCGCCTCGACCGGAAACTTGCCGGCCGCCGATTCCGCCGACAGCATGATCGCGTCAGCGCCCTCATAGACCGCGGTCGCCACGTCGGAGACCTCCGCGCGGGTCGGGACCGGCGACTGGATCATCGATTCCAGCATCTGCGTCGCCACCACCACCGGCTTGCCGGCGCGGCGCGCCAACCGTGTCATCTGCTTCTGCAGGCCCGGCACGCGCTCCAGCGGCAGCTCGACGCCGAGATCGCCGCGCGCCACCATCAGCGCGTCGGAGACATCGACGATGTCGTTGAGACGCTCGATCGCCTGCGGTTTCTCGATCTTGGACATCACGGCGGCGCGGCCGCGGATGATCTTCTTCGCCTCGAGCACGTCATCGGCGCGCTGCACGAAGGACAGCGCGATCCAGTCGATGCCGATGTTCAGCGCCGCTTCGAGATCGGCGCGGTCCTTCGGCGTCATCGCCGAGACCGGCAGATCGGTGTCGGGCAGGCTCACGCCCTTGCGGTCGGACATCTTGCCGCCGATGACGACGCGGGTGACGGCGCGCGTCGGGGTCGTCTCCTCGGCGATCAGCCGCACCTTGCCGTCGTCGAGCAGCAGCGCGTGGCCGGGCTGCAGGGCTGCCAGGATCTCCGGATGCGGCAGGTACACCCGTGTCGCATCGCCGGGCGTCTTGTCGGAATCGAGCACGAAGCTCTGTCCGTTGTTGAGCTGGACCGGACCTTCGGCAAACGTGCCAAGCCGCAGTTTGGGGCCCTGCAGATCGACCAGGATGCCGATCGGCCGGCCATAGCTGGCTTCGACGCTGCGGATCGTGGCCACCAGCTCCCGCAGCTTGTCATGCGGGGTGTGGCTCATGTTGATGCGGAAGATGTCGGCCCCGGCCTCGAACAGCTTGCGAATCATCGCGCTGTCCGAGGAGGCGGGACCGAGCGTGGCGAGAATCTTGATGCGGCGCAGGCGTCTCATGGTTTGGGCGCTGCCGGCCCGGACGGCAGGCCGGATCCGGCAGGCGGCGCCGCCTGAGGACCATTGGGCAGGCCAGGGACATTGCCGGGGCCGAGCGGACCTGGGATGCCCGGCACGCGCTGCTGCGCCGGCTGCTCGTTGGCCTCGGTCAACTGCACCGTCCAGGCGCGCTGGTCGCCGGTGTCGACCTCGAAGAAGCCGGTGCGGTCGAAGCCGCGCGCCAGGCAATTGTCGGTGCCCTTGATGGTGAACTCCTTGTCGCGGGAGCACATGAAGGCCTGCCCGGACCATTCGCCGCCGCGATCATAGTCGAGCGCGTAGATGTAATAATAGCGGGCGACCAGCGTGCCCTTGAGCAGCGTTTCGCAGCTGCGAGAGGAGACGTTCCACCACCCTTCGGTGGTCCAGCCCTCTGCGTCCTTGTAGCCGAGAGCGATCCCGACCCGGCTCGAGGTGTTGTTGCAGAGGCGAAAATCGGCGGCCGCCGGGCTGGAGGAGAGACAGAGCACGGCCAGCCCGAGCAGCGAAAGCAGTCCGAAACCCTGGCGGTGGGGAAGGCGATGCATGATGCGGGAGGTTTTGGGGATCATTGCGCGACGCTATATCAAACGTTGATCGATGTCGCGCGCTTGGCCGCGGCTGTCAACGGCAAGGCGATTTCGTGGCGAGGCGGATGCGATCGCTCTCATCGCCTCCCGTGACGGTGCTGCGATATGGCCAAACCTGCGACGAAGCCGCATTATATAGCAGATGTCCGTCGCGGCGCGGAACAGGGAACGAGAGGGATCATCATGGACAGCACCACCCGAACCGAGCTCGAAGCCGCCGCTTTCCGCCGGCTCGTCGAGCATCTGCGCAGCCGCACCGACGTTCAGAACATCGATCTGATGAATCTGGCCGGCTTCTGTCGCAATTGCCTGTCCAACTGGCTCAAGGACGCGGCCGACGCACAGGGGGTGGCGCTGAGCAAGGACGAGAGCCGCGAGGCGGTTTACGGCATGCCCTATGAGGAATGGAAGGCGAAGCACCAGCGCGAGGCCAGCGCCGAGCAGATCGAGGCCATGAAGAAGGTGCATCCGGGTCATTGAGGACGGCCGGCCGCGCGCTCGCCTGATCCGCGAATCGAGCGGCTGTCCGCGGGACGCGGAAAACGCAAGCCGCGTGGTCGATGTTGTTGTTCGGCGGCCCACCGAGCCCAACAAGATGTGGGCGCTCTGTGGATGAGGGCGATGTCGCCTTGACGCAGGGCACGCCAGATTTGAGGGTCGCGGCGAACACGCGGCGCCCTGGCGGCGCCTTCCTTGGACACACGAGTTCCACTCAGGAGTAACAGATGGCCACCTCCGCCGCCGCGAAGGACGACGACTCGCCCGCGACCCGCTTCGCCGTAGATCAGCTCAAGTCGATCATCGAGCGCATTGAGCGGCTGGAGGAGGAGAAGAAAGCGATCTCCGAGGACATCAAGGATGTCTATGCCGAGAGCAAGGGCAACGGCTTCGACGTCAAGGCGCTGCGCACCATCATTCGGCTGCGCAAGCAGGACCCCAATGAGCGCCAGGAGGAGGAGAGCATCCTCGAGACCTACATGCAGGCGCTCGGCATGATCTGAACGAGGCGCGCCTGCGGCGCGTCACCCAATGTCCCCGCGAGCCGATCGCGGGGCATTGACATTTCAGGGGGCGGTTTCGGCGTCGTCAGCGCAGGGCCGCGGCGCGCATCGTGAAGGATCTGGTCTCGAGCTTGATGATCGCGGGGCCGCTGAACTGGTCGTAGCTCAGCCCCGGCGTCGGATCGGCCGCGAAGGTCATCGTCAGGGTGGTCTGCGGCTTCACGAAGTAGCTGCGCATGACCGTCAGATCCGGGTCGCCCAGTTTGGTGACCGACATCGACGATGATGCGCTCGGTGTCAGCATGATCGCCCGCATCCAGGTCGAATCAGGCCCCTTGGCGGCCGACATCCGTGTCGCCATCGTGATCAGGCCGTCCTGGCTCTGATTGCCCTTGGTGGCCTCCGCTGGCGCCGATGCCGGGCGGGATGCCGACTGACGCGAGTTGCGCACGGGGATCGCCGAGGTGGCGGTATTGCCGCGATCGGCCACGGGTGCAGGAGCAAAGGCCATCGCCTGCATCAGGCTGGCATTCTGCGGCTGGTCAATGGCCGATAGCGCCCGGCGCGCAGTGATCGCCGCAACCTGCTCGGGCGTGGCCTGCTTCGGCGTCGCGGGATTGTCACCCCAGAAGCCGCGCGAATTGATGATGTCCGCGACGCTCTGCGGCGCGCCACCGCTTGCGGCCGCATCGATCGCGCTGGTGGTCTCGGGCTTCGCGTCCGGCTTGCTGTCGGTTTTCGCCGAGGGCTGCTGCACCGCCTGCGAGTCCGCCGAGGCCAGCTGCAGCGCGTTGGCGATCTTGCCGCGAGCCGTCGCCGGCTTATTGTCCGCGGAGCGCTCTTTCTCGAAAGGCTTGTCCGCGGGCTTGTCGGTCGTCTTGGCGACGAGCGCCGCAGTCTGGATCGGTTTCGCGTCGGCCTTGACCTCGCTCTCGCCCGCCTCGTCGTCGTCCTCGCTGGGACGGCCGCGGAACAGCCGCGCAAACAGGTTCGAGCCGCCGGATGATGCATCCTCGCCGGAGCCGCGCTTCTCGATTTCGGCCCTGGCCAGCTCATAGCCCTTCAGTGGCACGCCATTGCTCGGGACGTGGACCGTCTTGCCGTCCGGGAACACGCGGGCGAGCTGGTCGGCGGTCATGCGCGGCCAATGCCGGATATTGCCGGTGTCGAGATGCACGAAGGGCGACCCGGAAGTGGGATAGAAGCCGACGCCGCCGCGCTGCAGGCGCAGGCCGGCGTAGCGGATCTGCTCCAGCGGCACGCCGGGGATGTAGAAATCCATCGCATGGCCGAGCATGTGCTGGCTGTGGCGGGCCACCCCGGAATGCGCCGAGCGCCGACGCAGCATCGAATTGGTGGCGGGGGAGCGGTACGACGAGATGATCTGGATCGGCTGCTTGCCGTCGACGTCGCGATAGACTTCCCAGAGGATGTCGAACAGGCGACGGTCCATGACCGTCTCGTCCTGGGTGCGCCAGTCGCGCAGGAAGTGGTTCAGCTTCTTCAGCGCGTCTTCATCGTAACGGCCCTCGCGCTTGAAGGTGACGGTGAGGTCTTCGCCGGAATGGGTATGGTGGAAGGTCAGCGTGCGCGTGTCATTCAGGGCTTCGGCGTCACGGACCGTCCCGGCTCCCATCACGAGGAGCAGTGATGCAAGGCCGGTGCGGCAGACGGCGTTCCAAGCCTTTTTGGGCAACGAGGCCTTTTTGGGCAACGAGGCCTTTCTGGGCAACGAACGCGATTGGCGCGCGAAAACAGACAGCAAGATGCAGCCCACCCCGTCGACGAGCGTTTACTCGAATACCCTCTTGCGGCCCGTCCGGCGGAAGAGAGAGGAAACGCTTACCTAAGGCGGGATGGTTAAGGGATACTCACCGACCCGCCCCCCAATTACCCTTAACATATACTCTTGAGTGTGGCGAAAAAGAGCCATCGAATCTTGGTTGACCATTGTGGTTAACCTAAAGCAAAGGCCCCGCCGGATGGCGAGGCCTTTGATCTCACATCGGGATTTGCGGCGGCTGAGGGAACCCGGTCAGCGCGTGAACACCCGGCGAGGCGGGCGGCCGACCGGCGCCGGCGGTGTCGGCTGGCCGCCGCCGAACAGACGTTCGAAGAAGTTCGGACCCGAGGAGCCGGACGAGAAGCTGTTGTCGCTGACATTCACCGAGTTCGGCAGCGGTCCTTTCGGACGCGAATAGCTCGGTTGGGCGTGGGCGACGACGTTCTCGAGATCCTTGCCGCGGCTGTTCTTGAGGATCGCGATCATGGTCGCGTCGCGGCCATAGACGTCCTTGCGGAATTGCAGCTTGCCGGCATCGTCCACGAAGGCGGTCTGGTAGGTGATGTTGACCGGAATCGGGGTCGGGAATTTCAGGTCGATCTCGCTCGAGCCATACATGCCGCGGATGCGCTCAGGCGTATAGCGCTCGCCCGGCATGGTGAGGTTGAGCAGCACCGACGCATACTGATCCGGATATTGCACCCGCATGCAGCCATGGCTGAAGGCGCGGTCCTCCTTCGCGAACAGGTTCTTATCCGGCGTGTCGTGCTGATAGACCAGGAACTTGTTCGGGAAATTGAAGCGAATGCGGCCGAGCGCGTTGGCCTCGCCCGGCGGCTGCGAGATGTGGATCGAGCCGTCGCGGGCGCGCTCCAACCGCAGGCCCATGCGGTCGAGCACGGTCGGGTCCTGCTGCAGCGCCGGCAGATACTCGTTGTAGATGATCGACGGCGGCACGTTCCAGGTCGGGTTGACCGTGATGAACTTCATCGTCTCGCTCAGCAGCGGCGTCGCGTGCTGGCCGGGCTTGCCGGTGACGACGCGGGTGGTCCACACCTGCGCGCCGTGCTGCATCACCTTCAGCGTGTAGTCGGGGATGTTGAGGATGACATAGGCATTGCCGATCGCCGGTGCGCCGAGCTCGCGGGGCAGCCAGCGCCAGCGCTCCATATTGACGATGACGGTGTCGATCTGCTTGTCGCGTTTGGGCGTGTTGAGCGCCTTGACGGTGCGGTCGTCGAGCACGCCGGTCGGCTTGAGATCGACGCTGTCCTGGAATTTGCGAACGGCGGCGGCGACCTTCGCGTCGTAGCGGATGTCGTCGAGGTTCTCGGTGAGGCCGAGCTTGGCGCGCAGCTTCGGCACGCGCGGGTCGGACATCTGCGCCTCGGCCTCCGGGGCGTTCTTGCCGCGGGCAGGGGTGTATTTCAGCGGTTCGCCGTCCTCGATGATGATGGGCGTACCGTCGCGGTCGCCGCGAAGTTCGGCGAGCTTGGCCTTCAGCAGCTTGTAGAGCTTGTGCGGCGGGTTGTAGCTCTCCAGCGCGGCGGAGGCATCCTTGGCGCCGGTGACGTTGGCCAGCACCTCGTTCGGATCGATCGGATGCTCGGGATATTGGATATCGGCCGAGACCTGCGACCAGTGCATGCGGCCGCTCTGGGCCTGACGGGCGTAGTCCATCATGCTCTCGGTGAGCTTGAGATCGGCCTCCGCCAGCGCGTCCGGCGCGGAGCCGGCCGCGGCGAAATCCGGCACCGGATAGTCGGCGGGGTTGAGGCCGTCCGCGGCCGCATCCTTGAGGCGCGCGATCACGCCCTTGGCGGCGGCGGTGAGATTGCCGCTCTGCGTCCAGATCGGCGCGTAGTCGCGGCCGGTGTAGAACTTCTCGACGGCGGCGCGCTCGGCCTTGCGGTCGAAATACTTGGTCCCCTTGGTGGCGATCAGGTCGCGCAGGCGATCGGCGACCGGCTGGTCGGCGGCGGGAACGCTGCTCGCGGCTTTGACCGGCTCGCCGGCCGGCGCCGGAGTCGTCGCTGTGGCGGGAGCCGCTGCCGGCGGCGGCGCCGTCACGGTCTTGGCGGGATCGGCTGCGGGCGCTGCGGCCGTATCGGCCGGCTTCACCGGCTCGGGCGCCTTGGCCTGGCTGGGCGAAACGGTAGCGGTGGTGTCGAGCTTGAAGTCGCTGGCGGTCGGCGGCGGCACGTTGGCCGGCTCGGGGAACGGGATCGCTGCGTCGATCGCAAGCTCTGCCGGGCTGCTGCGGGGCGGATCGTTCTGGGCGAGAGCGGAGGTCGTGGACACCGCGAGGAAAGTTGCCGCGACAGCCATCAGCACGCGGTCATATCCGCCACGGGTGGTCACACAATCTCGCATCGTCAATCCCTCGAATGATCTGTCCCGCGGTTCGGAACAGGGTCGGTCACAAGGTCGATCTCTGCCCGCCAGCTTGGGCCCGAGCACGGTTCGTGAGAATGGGTCACGCCTTGACGCAATGAATCACGCCCGAACGATACCGAAGCCCCAATTCTGCGGCCAGCGCCACACGGGACAACTCACGACAAACTGACTCTTGGGAAACCCGGGCAAATCGATCTTGCGCTTGTGCCACGCGTTTTTTCCTCTGTCTGTCACCGCAAGGCAACGGTTCAGATGTTCCGTTGTTGCGCAGGGTTGCGGCGAATTTCGGACGCGAGCGGATCATCCGAGCGGCGGCGATTCCGTCGATGGCGTCTCGCCATTGGCCTCGTCGAGCTTGCGGTAGAGCGTCGAGCGTCCGATTTTGAGACGCCGCGCCACCTCCGACATCTGACCGCGGTAATGAGCGATGGCGAAGCGGATGATCTCGTGCTCCATCTCCTCCAGCGGCCGGACGTCGCCACCGGCGTTGAGCATGGGCAGGCTGCCATGCGAGGGCAGGGGTGCAATGGGTACTTCACTACCCGGCACCATCGCCGGCAGCGTGGCCTGAGCGGGGCGCTCCACGACCAGGGGTGGCGCCGGCTCGACGGGCGGCGCATGGGTCGGTATCAGCGGGAAGTCGTTGACGCCGAGTTGGTCGGTCTCGCTCATGACGACGGCGCGATAGACGGCGTTCTCGAGCTGGCGGATGTTGCCCGGCCAGTCGAGCTTGGTCAGATACGCCACCGCGTCGCCGCTGATGCCCGACACAGGGCGATTTTCCTCGGCTGAAAAGCGCGCCAGGAAATGCCGCAGCAGATGCGGAATGTCCTCGCGGCGCGCGCGCAAGGGAGGGATCGTCAGCGGCAGCACGTGCAGCCGGTAGAACAGGTCCTCGCGGAAATGTCCTTCCTTGACCCGGTCGAGCAGGCGGCGGTTGGTTGCCGAGATGATGCGCACATCGACCTTGACCGGCTTGCGGCCACCGACCGCCTCGACAGCGCCCTCCTGCAAGGCGCGCAGCAGCTTGACCTGCGCAGTGAGCGGCAGCTCAGAGACCTCGTCGAGGAACAAGGTGCCGCCATGGGCTTCGACGAACTTGCCGGTGTGGCGGTCGGTCGCGCCGGTGAACGCGCCCTTCTCGTGGCCGAACAGGATCGATTCGACGAGATTGTCCGGGATTGCGCCGCAATTCACCGCGACGAACGGCTTGGTCTTGCGCTCGCTGGTGCCATGGATGGCGCGGGCGAACAGCTCCTTGCCGACGCCGGATTCGCCCTCGATCAGCACGGGAATCGATGAGGCCGCGGCCTTCTCGGCGATGCGCAGGATCGGCGCCATCGCTTCGGCGCGGGTGACGATGTCCGAGAAGGTCAGCCGGCCCTCGCGGCTGTGACGGATGCGCTGCAGTTCGCCCTTGAGTGCGGAGGTATTCAGTGCGTTGCGCAGCGATACCTGCAGCCGCTCGATGCCGACCGGCTTGACGACGAAATCCTGCGCGCCGGCGCGCATCGCCGAGACGACGTTGTCGATGCCGCCATGCGCGGTCTGCACGATCACGGGGATCGAGATCCCGGCTTCGCGCATCTTCGACAGCACGCCCATGCCGTCGAGGCCGGGCATCACGAGGTCGAGCACGATGGCGTCGATGGGACCCGCGTCGGGATTGGTCAGCTTCTCGATCACGGCATCGCCGGTCTCGACGACGACCGCCTCGTAGCCGCATTTCTGCACCATGTTCTCCACCAGCCGGCGCTGGACCGGATCATCATCGGCGATCAAAATGCTGGCAGCCATGGCTTTCCTTGCACGCTACGACTATCTGTCTCGAATCGGGGCACTCTCGCCGACGCCGATTAACGCAACCTTAAACCTCGCTGATCGGGATAAACGTTCGAACAACAGGTTACCCATCCGATGACCTCGCGCGCCTCTTCCGCTCTCCGCAAGCCGACCAAAGCTGCTCCTCCCTCCAAAGCCGTCAAGGCCAAGAAGGCCGCCGTGAAACCGACATCGAAGCCGAAACCGGCCGCGGTCAAAGCAGGTCGCGGTGCCGCGGCCAAATCGTCCGCCAAGCCCGCGAAGACGGTGGTCGCCGCGAAGACCGGAATCGGGACGCTGCCCGAATGGAATCTCGGCGATCTTTATAGCGGCATCGACGCGCCGGAGATCGCTCACGATCTCGCGAAGATGGATGCCGAATGCGTCGCGTTTGAGACCGATTACAAGGGCAAGATCGCCGAGCATGTCGCGCGCGAAGACGGCGGCGAATGGCTCGCGGCGGCGGTGCGCCGTTATGAGGCGATCGACGATCTCGCCGGTCGGCTCGGCTCCTTCGCGGGTCTCGCGCATGCCGGCGACAGTGTCGATCCGGCGATCTCCAAATTCTACGGCGACATCTCTGAGCGGCTGACGACCGCCTCGACGCATCTGTTGTTCTTCCCGCTCGAGCTCAACCGCATCGACGATTCCGTCATTGCGCGCGCGATGGAGACGCCGGCACTGGGCCATTACCGGCCCTGGATCGAGGATCTGCGCAAGGACAAGCCGTATCAGCTCGAGGACCGCGTCGAGCAGCTGTTCCATGAGAAGTCTCAGACCGGGTATTCGGCGTGGAACCGGCTGTTCGACCAGACCATCGCGGGGCTGCGCTTCCAGGTCGATGGCAAGGAGCTCGCGATCGAGCCGACCCTGAACTTCCTGCAGGACCGCGACGGCGGCAAGCGCAAGGCGGCGGCCGAGGCGCTGGCCAAGACCTTCAAAGCCAATGAGCGCACGTTCGCGCTGATCACCAACACGCTCGCCAAGGACAAGGACATCTCCGACCGCTGGCGCGGCTTCCAGGATGTCGCGGACTCGCGCCATCTCAACAACCGCGTCGAGCGTGAGGTCGTGGACGCGCTGGTGGCCTCGGTGCGCGCGGCCTATCCGAAACTGTCGCATCGCTACTATCGGCTCAAGGCGCGCTGGTTCAAGAAGAAGAAGCTCGCGCATTGGGACCGCAACGCTCCGCTGCCCTTCGCCGCCAATGCCACCATCGCCTGGCCGGAGGCCAAGAACATGGTGCTGACGGCCTATCGCGGCTTCTCGCCCGAGATGGCCGATATCGCGCAGCGCTTCTTCGACCAGAGCTGGATCGATGCGCCGGTGCGTCCCGGCAAAGCGCCGGGCGCATTCTCGCACCCGACCACGCCGTCGGCGCATCCCTACGTGCTGATGAACTACCAGGGCAAGCCGCGCGACGTGATGACGCTCGCGCATGAGCTCGGCCATGGCGTGCACCAGGTGCTCGCGGCGAAGAATGGCGCGCTGATGGCGCCGACGCCTTTGACGCTCGCCGAGACCGCGAGCGTGTTCGGCGAGATGCTGACCTTCAAGCGGCTGTTGTCGCAGACCAAGGATGCCAAGCAGCGTCAGGCGCTGCTCGCGGGCAAGGTCGAGGACATGATCAACACCGTGGTCCGGCAAATCGCGTTCTATTCATTCGAGCGCGCGGTTCATACCGAGCGCAAGCACGGCGAGCTCACCGCCGAGCGCCTCGGCCAGCTGTGGCTGTCGGTGCAGACCGAGAGCCTCGGCGAGGCGATCGAGATCAAGCCGGGCTACGAGAACTTCTGGACGTACATCCCGCACTTCATCCATTCGCCGTTCTACGTCTACGCCTATGCGTTCGGCGATTGCCTCGTGAACTCGCTCTACGCCGTCTACGAGCACGCCGCCGATGGCTTTGCCGAGCGCTATCTCGCAATGCTCGCGGCCGGCGGCACCAAGCATTATTCCGAGCTGCTCAAGCCGTTCGGTCTGGATGCCAAGGATCCCAGGTTCTGGGATGGCGGCCTGTCGGTCATCGCCGGCATGATCGACGAGCTGGAGGCGATGGGGTAGGGGTGTAAAACATTTGTTGAACGAGCAAGGCTCCTCTGTTATACAGTCTGTAGAACAGAGGAGATTCCCATGAATGAGACTCCCAAGGATCTGAAGCCAGATTCCAGCGTGGTCCTGCAGGTCCGCAAGATCGGCAATTCCATCGGCCTCATCTTGCCGAAGGAGATGGTGGCTCGGCTCAATCTTAAGGAAGGCGACAAGCTGTTTCCCGTCGAGCAGCCGGGCGGGACGCTCGTGCTCACGCCTCACGATCCGGATTTCGAGAAGGCGATGACGGTCGCCCGGCGCGGCATGAAACGGTACCACAACGCGCTCGCCGAGCTGGCGAAATGAGCGAGCCGTTTTGGCTCACCCGTCAGATGATCGTCGCAATCCATGATGAGCAGCTTGCAATTCATGGCGGAGCAAGTGGCCTGCGCGACGAAGGAATGCTCGAGTCCGCGCTGGACAGGCCGAGAAACAAATGGGCTTACGAAGGTGCGGAGCTTCCGGAGCTTGCAGCCGCCTACGCTTATGGAATCGCGCGTAATCATCCGTTCGTCGATGGCAACAAGCGCACCTCGCTGCTGGCGCTCTACACGTTTCTTGGCGTCAACGGTTTCGACTTCGATGTTCCGGAAGCTGAAGCTGCGGCAATGATCCTCGCCCTTGCCGCCGGCGAGGTCAGCGAGGCCAGCCTGACGCGCTGGATCCGCGATAATTGGCCTCGCCAATAGAGCGATCGGAAAAGCCGATAAACCGCCTTGCATGCCAGCCGTTGCCCTTGCATTGGCTTTGAGGTATGCGACCTTAACAAAGCATACTTACTCTGGGGGACCCCGATGGCAAACCATGGCGAGATCGCCTACTCGACGGCTGATGGCAACGACTATCCGGCGCACGAGGCTACCTATGAAGGCTTCATCGCGTTAGTGAAGTACGGCACGATCGGCGTCGCTCTGATCGTCATCTTGATGGCTATTTTCCTCGTTTAGTGTCGCACTGGGCCCGCCGGCATCCCCGCCGGCGGGCCTTCAGCTGACTGCCGCAGCCGATGGCTGACCCTGGCGTCACGCTGGAGCCCATGGACGTCCCGCCCGTTTTTAAGCTCGCGCGCGCATCCGCGCCGGAGGCCTCATGAAGATTGCCGTCGCCAAGGAAATCGACCCGTTGGAGCCGCGGGTCGCCGCCTCTCCCGACACGGTGAAGAAGTTCAAGGCGCTGGGTGCCGAGATCGCGGTCGAGCCCGGCGCCGGCATCAAGTCGGGCCTGCCGGATTCGGAATTCACGGCGGCGGGTGCAACCGTAAGTGCTGATGCGCTCAAGGACGCCGATATCATCATCAAGGTGAAGCGGCCGGAGGCCTCCGAACTCGCCAACTACCGCCGCGGCGCGCTCGTGTTCGCGATCATGGATCCCTACGGCAACGACGCCGCGCTGAAAGCGATGGCCGACGCCGGCATCGCGTCCTTCGCGATGGAACTGATGCCACGCATCACCCGCGCGCAGGTCATGGACGTATTGTCGAGCCAGGCGAACCTCGCCGGTTATCGCGCTGTCATCGAAGGCGCCGAGGCATTCGGCCGCGCCTTCCCGATGATGATGACCGCGGCCGGCACCGTGCCGGCAACCAAGGTCTTCGTGATGGGCGTCGGCGTCGCCGGCCTGCAGGCGATCGCGACCGCGCGTCGCCTTGGCGCCATCGTCTCCGCCACTGACGTGCGCCCCGCCACCAAGGAGCAGGTCGAGAGTCTCGGCGCGAAGTTCCTGGCCGTCGAGGACGAGGAGTTCAAGAACGCGCAGACCGCCGGCGGCTACGCCAAGGAGATGTCCAAGGAGTACCAGGCCAAGCAGGCTGCTCTGACGGCGGAACACATCAAGAAGCAGGACGTCATTATCACGACCGCGCTGATCCCCGGCCGGCCGGCGCCGCGCCTCGTCACCCTGGAGATGGTGAAGTCGATGCGTCCCGGCTCGGTGCTGGTCGACCTCGCGGTCGAACGCGGCGGCAATGTCGAAGGCGTCAAGCTGGGCGAGACCGTCGAGATCGACGGCGTCAAGATCATCGGTTTCCCGAACCTCGCCGGCCGCGTCGCGGCGTCGGCTTCTGGCCTCTACGCCCGCAACCTGTTCTCCTTCATCGAGACGATGATCGATAAGAAGGAGAAGACGCTGGCCGTGAACTGGGACGACGAGCTGGTCAAGGCCACGGCTTTGACAAAGGACGGCGCCATCGTCCACCCGAATTTCCAGCCTAAGGCTTAGTTGAGGATCTAGGAGCAAAGCCATGGAACATGTTGTCCAAGCCGTCGATCCCTTCGTTTTCCGGCTGTCGATCTTCGTCCTCGCCGTCTTCGTCGGCTACTTCGTGGTTTGGTCGGTGACCCCGGCGCTGCACACGCCGCTGATGTCGGTGACCAACGCGATCTCCTCCGTCATCGTTGTCGGCGCGCTGCTCGCGGTCGGCGTATCCATGGTGTCGAGCGGCAGTGGTCTGGCGCGGGCGTTCGGCTTCATCGCGCTGATCTTCGCCTGCGTGAACATCTTCGGAGGCTTCCTCGTCACCCAGCGCATGCTGGCGATGTACAAGAAGAAGTCCAAATAACAACGCCGCACAATAACGCCGCGCGACGCGGGATGACAGGCACAACGGGGCATCTGCAATGAACGCCAATCTGTCGGCACTCCTTTATCTCGTGGCGGGTGTGCTGTTCATCCTGTCGCTGCGCGGGCTGTCGAGCCCGGCCACCAGCCGTCAGGGCAATCTGTTCGGCATGATCGGCATGGCGATCGCCGTCGTGACCACGCTCGCCAGTCATCCGCCGGCCGATGTGTGGGCCTGGATCCTGGTGATCCTCGGCGTCGCGATCGGCGGCGGCATCGGCGCGGTCATCGCCCGCCGGGTGCCGATGACGGCAATGCCCGAACTGGTCGCCGCCTTCCACTCGCTGGTCGGCATGGCCGCGGTGCTGGTCGCCGCCGGCGCCTTCTTCGCGCCGGAAGCGTTCGACATCGGCACGCCCGGCAACATCCATCCGCAGAGCCTGGTCGAAATGTCGCTCGGCGTCGCGATCGGCGCGCTGACCTTCACCGGCTCAGTCATTGCCTTCCTCAAGCTGTCCGCGCGCATGAGCGGCGCCCCGATCATCCTGCCGGCGCGCCACCTCATCAACATCGGCCTCGCCGTCGCGCTGGTGTTCTTCGTCGTGCGCTTGGTGCTGACCGGCGGCGGCTTCGACTTCCTGATGGTCACGGTGCTGGCGCTGGCGCTCGGCGTGCTGATGATCATTCCGATCGGCGGCGCCGACATGCCGGTCGTGATCTCGATGCTGAACTCCTATTCGGGCTGGGCGGCCGCCGGCATCGGCTTCACGCTGGGCAATTCGGCCCTGATCATCACCGGCGCGCTGGTCGGCTCCTCCGGCGCGATCCTGTCCTACATCATGTGCCACGCGATGAACCGGTCCTTCATCTCGGTCATCCTCGGCGGCTTCGGCGGCGAGACGGCCGCAGCCGGCGGCGCAACCGGCGAGCAGAAGCCGGCCAAGCTCGGCTCGGCTGACGACGCCGCCTTCATCATGAAGAACGCCTCCAAGGTCATCATCGTCCCCGGCTACGGCATGGCGGTGGCCCAGGCCCAGCACGCGCTGCGCGAGATGGCCGACACCTTGAAGAAGGAAGGCGTCGAGGTGAAGTACGCGATTCACCCGGTCGCCGGACGCATGCCCGGCCACATGAACGTGCTGCTCGCCGAAGCCAACGTGCCCTATGACGAGGTGTTCGAGCTCGAGGACATCAACTCCGAGTTCGCCCAGGCCGACGTCGCGTTCGTGATCGGCGCCAACGACGTCACCAACCCGGCGGCGGAAGAGGACAAGTCCTCGCCGATCTACGGCATGCCCGTGCTGCAGGTCTGGAAGGCCGGCACCGTGATGTTCATCAAGCGCTCGCTCGCGTCGGGCTACGCCGGCATCGACAATCCGCTGTTCTACCGCGACAACACGATGATGCTGCTCGGCGACGCCAAGAAGATGACCGAGAATATCGTGAAGGGCATGTAACCCGTCTTGTCAGGAGCCATCACCGCGTTGAAATGGCTCCTGATTGTCCTGGTGGCGATCTACGCCACCGTGATCGCGGTGCTGTTCGTGCGTCAGCGCGCGATGCTGTTTCCGATCCCGCCGGTCGGCCGCACCGCGCCCGCGGCCGCCGGTTTTCAGCAAGCTGAAGAGCATGTGCTGACCTCCGCCGATGGCGAGAAGGTCATCGCCTGGCACGTGCCGCCGCAGCCCGGCCGCAAGGTGGTGCTGTATTTCCCGGGTAATGGCGACTTCCTCGCAGGCGTCGTGTCGCGCTTCAAGGCGCTCACATCCGACGGCACCGGCCTCGTCGCACTGTCCTATCGCGGCTATGCGGGCTCCACCGGCAGTCCGAGCGAGACGGGGCTGCTTCAGGATGCCGCAGCCGCCTACGCTTTCACGCGCGACCGCTATGAGCCACAACGCATCGTCGTCTGGGGCTTCTCTCTGGGCAGCGGTGTGGCCACGGCAATCGCCGCGGAGCATCCGATCGACAGGCTCATCCTCGAGGCGCCCTACACGTCCACCGTCGATGTCGCGTCCGACATGCTGAAGGTGGTTCCGGTCAGTCTGCTGATGCGCGACCGCTTCCACTCCGATCAGCGCATCGCCAAGGTCCACGTGCCGTTGTTGATCATGCACGGCGCCAAGGATCCGGGGATTTCGATCCGCTTCGGGGAACGATTGTTCGCGCTTGCGCATGACCCCAAGCGCTTCGTACGGTTTCCCGACGGCGGTCACAACGATCTGGATCTTTTTGGTGCGACAGACACTGCCAAAGGTTTCATCAACGCCCCCTAGCTTTTTCCGCGTGAGCTGGCCTGCGCCGCTTCTCGCCGTGCTTCTCTCTGCAGCTCTGCCGATTCAGGCGCACGCCGCCGAGCTGAACGGCGCCGCAATGACCTGGCCGTTCGCTCTGCCATTTGCCGGGCTGCTGCTGTCGATCGCGCTCGGGCCGCTGTTGTTCGCCGGCTTCTGGCATCATCATTACGGCAAGATCGCTGCGGCATGGGCCCTGGTGACGCTGGCGGCGCTGAGCTGGCAGGCTGGGCTCGGGGCTGCGCTGGCGTCCTTCGTCCATGCGCTGCTCGCCGAATATCTCAGCTTCATCGTGCTGCTGTTCGCGCTCTACACGGTGGCCGGCGGCATCCTGGTGACGGGCGACATCAGGGGCACGCCCACGACCAACACCTCCATCCTCGCGCTGGGCACCTTCATCGCGAGCGTCGTCGGCACGACCGGTGCGGCCATGATCCTGGTGCGCCCGCTGATCCGCGCCAATCTGGGCCGGCCGCACAATGTGCACGTGCTGGTGTTCTTCATCATCCTCGCCGCCAATGTCGGCGGCGCGCTCAGCCCGCTCGGCGATCCGCCGCTGTTCGTCGGCTTCCTGCGCGGCGTCGATTTCTTCTGGACCACGCGCAACATCTGGCTGCAGACCGCCATCGTCGCTGGATTGCTGCTCGTGATCTTTGCCGCGATCGACGGGTGGCGCTTTCGTCAGGAAAAGCCGGCGCTGCGGGCATCCCGCACGACTGAGCCGGTGCGCGTTCGCGGCCTGGTCAACGTCGTGCTGATCGCGGCCATTGTCACCAACACGCTGGTGTCCGCCAACTGGAAGCCGGGCATTGCCTTCGACATCGTCGGCACGCATCTCGAGCTGCAGAACCTGGTTCGCGACGCCGTCCTGCTCGTCATTGCCGGCCTGTCGCTCTGGCTCACGCCGGACGAACACCGCGAGGCGAACGGGTTCAGCTGGGAGCCGATCCGCGAGGTCGCAAAACTGTTCGCGGCAATCTTCACGGCGATCGTCCCGGTCATCGCCATGTTGAATGCCGGTCACGACGGCTCGTTCGGCTGGCTGCTGAACGCGGTGACCACACCAGCAGGCGCGCCGCGCGAGGTCGCCTATTTCTGGTTCACGGGGCTGATGTCCGCCTTCCTCGACAATGCACCGACCTATCTTTTGTTCTTTGAACTCGCGGGGGGCGACCCCAAGGTGCTGATGAGCGATCTCTCGGGCACGCTGGCGGCGATCTCGATGGGCGCGGTCTACATGGGGGCGCTGACCTATATCGGCAATGCGCCGAACTTCATGGTAGCGGCCATTGCCAATGAGCGCGGCATCCAGATGCCCAGCTTCTTCGGCTACATGGGTCGGGCGGCCGTGGTCCTGCTTCCGTTGTTCCTGCTGCTGACGCTCCTGCCGATCCATCCGCTGCTCAGCCCGCATTGAAGTTGTTTCGGCCGCCATCCGAGGTTGCGTCGGTGGAGACCCGTCATGTCGGGACCCGCGTGACGCGTGCTTTGCCATCGCGCATAGTCGAATGAATGAATTTCAGGAGCGCGGAATCATGAGCGTGAAGGGTCCCACGCCAGCAACCTCGGTCATCTTCCCCGGCCTTGCCGTCGCGCTGGTCGTCGGCGTCACGGCATTACACTACGATTTTACGCCCTCGGCCGCCGGGCTGGTCTTCGCCGCGGTGCTGCTGATCGTCCTGTTCGGGACGGTGTTCGCGGCGGTGCATCACGCCGAGGTGATCGCGCACGAAATCGGCGAGCCGTTCGGCACGCTGCTCCTGACCCTGGCGGTGACGGTCATCGAGGTGGCGCTGATCGCCACGATCATGCTCGGCGACAAGGCCGCGCCGGCACTGGCACGCGATACGGTGTTTGCCGTCGTCATGATCGTCTGCAACGGCCTGGTCGGCCTCTGCGTCTTCATCGGCGGCCTGCGCTACCGCGAGCAGGACGTGCTGGTGTCCGGCGCAAATCTGTATCTCAGCGTATTGTTCACGATGGCGACCATCACGCTGGTGCTGCCGAACTATACGCTGACCTCGCCGGGGCCGGTGTATTCGGCGGCGCAGCTCGCTTTCGTCAGCGTGGTGACGATCCTGCTCTATGCCGTGTTCCTGTACACGCAGACGACACGGCACCGGGATTACTTCGTCGGCGAATCCGCCGGTTTTGCCGACGACGATGTCAGGCTTCCGCGGGGAAAGCTCCTGCTCAGCATCGGGCTGCTGCTGGTCGCGCTGCTCGCCGTCGTGCTGCTGGCGAAGAAGTTCTCGCTGGTCGTGGACGCCGGCGTCGCGGCGACCGGCTCACCGCCCGCAGTCGCCGGCGTGCTGGTAGCGCTGCTGATCCTGCTTCCCGAAAGCGTCGCCGCGATCTCCGCGGCGCGCGCCAACGACCTGCAGAAGAGCATCAACCTGGCGCTCGGCTCCTCGCTGGCCACCATCGGTCTGACCATTCCCGCAGTGGCGGTGACAGCCTATGCGCTCGACAAGCAATTGGTGCTCGGGCTCGACGCCCAGGGTATGGTGCTTCTGGTCCTGACCTTCGTTTTGAGCATGCTGACCTTCGGCACCGGCAGAACCAATATCCTGTTCGGGCTGGTGCACATGGTCGTGTTCGCGATATTCCTCTTCCTGCTCTTCGTGCCCTGATTTGAGAGACATTCCCATGCTCAGCGCCCAGTCCGACGTCCAGGTCGATACGCCCGAGGTTCGTGTCACTGAATGGAGGTTGGCACCGGGCAGCGCGACCGGCCGGCACGTCCACGGAATGGACTATGTGATCGTACCCGTGACCGCCGGGGAGATGACGATCGTGGCGCCATCGGGCGAGCGCTCGAAGGCGCAGCTCGCGGTCGGGAAATCCTATTTCCGCAAAGCCGGCGTCGAACACGATGTGCTGAACGAGACCGGTTCCGAGATCGTTTTCCTCGAAGTCGAGCTGAAGCCCTAACCATTTGTTTACCGGCATGCCGCTGATTGTGGTATCGTAAGCCGGTGATCCGGAAACCTGCGGCGCGTCCGAGCGGTCTCGGATTACAGCCCAGCTCCGGTCTCAAAGGCTTTCAGGAAAACGACTTTTCGCGGTTCACCGATTTGCGCTTGGCGCCGATGGAGCCGCGGAGAGTGGGGAATGGTCCCTTAATTGTGCCTCAAAGTTCCCGCAAATACCGCGCGGGAGTGGTCAGCATGCTGAAATATCTCACCAAGTTTGCCCTGGAGATCATCCCGTCGGTGCTCGCCACCATCATCGGGGCTTACATTGTCAACCACTACATCAATACCAAGCCTGATTCGCCACCTTCGACTGTGGCGTCCGTCGCATCGGCCGCCTATGCCAAGCTGACTGGATCCAAATCCGGGTCCAAGGCTGAGACTCCCAGGGCGCTCGAGAAGACCGACGGCGGCAAGATCGAGGCCAAGTCTGAGAAGCCGGCTGAGACATCGGCCGAGATCTCGAATTTACCCGTGCCCGGCATCAAGGCGAAGGGCGTTTCCGAGAAGTCGCTCTCGGAAAAGGCCGCTGAGAAGGCGGTCGAGGTGAAGCCGACCGAGACGGCCAGCCTGCCGGCCGAAACGGCGCGCCATCCGGTTTCGCCACGCGAGAAGCTGATTGCCCGCGGCACGCCGGCCGAGGCGCCGGCGGCCCAGCCGGAGGAGCGTCGTGACGCGGCCGATCTTGCTCGCGCCGCGATCGAGCGCTTGCGCGCCAGCGAGAGCAAGACCGCCGGAGAGAGACCGACGGCCGAAAAGCCAGCCGACGTGGCGCGTGAGCCCTCGCGCATCGTGACGGCCGCGCCTCAAGTGTCACCCGTGCGTCCGCTGCCGCCTCCGATCACCGTGTCGACGCCGCCGGCCGATCCGACCGTTGCCGCGGCCGGTGCGCCCGGCGCGGCGCCGTCCTACACGGGATCGCTGCAACCCGACGGCCGGCCGACGCCGCCGGCCGAGATTCCGGTCCAGCAATTGCGGCCACTCGATCTGCGCGCCGACAAGTCAGATCCGTCGATCAAGGACCAGATGTCGAGCGTGGCGCAGGACATGGTGTCGGCAGCCAAGTCGGTGTTCCACTCGGTGCTGCCGAAGTAGCTCATCCGATCGATCACAGCAGCAAAAGCGGCGGCCCTCAAGGGCGCCGCTTTTTTTCTCGCTCATGCAAGAGCTGGAGCGTTCGGCTCGCGGGCGAGCCGGTGATCTCGGGGCGGGGACGAGCACCGCGGGGGATGCGGTCAGCCAAACGCCAAAAAGCGCGGGCTGATGGCCCGCGCCTTCAAACGTCTCCAGATGACTGCGTTCAGATCAGCGCGGTGCGCCGGGGCGGGCGCCTGCGCCCGGACCGCGGCCAGCGCCACGATCACCGCCGGGGCCAGCGCCGAACACCGGCTTCGGCTTCATCGGCAGCAGGCCTTCACGCTGCAGCTTCTTGCGGGCCAGCTTGCGCGCACGGCGCACGGCTTCGGCCTTCTCGCGGGCTTTCTTCTCAGAGGGCTTCTCGTAATGGCCGCGGAGCTTCATCTCGCGGAAAATGCCCTCGCGCTGCATCTTCTTCTTGAGCGCCTTGAGGGCTTGATCGACATTGTTATCGCGAACGAGAACCTGCACGCGGCATCCTCTTTCTCAGTCTATCGGTTTGAAATCTGCTGAAAGTCAGGGCCGGCAGAAGGCCTCGCCCTTAACCTTGAGGGCGCCCGTGTATCAGACATGCGCAACGCTGTCCACCCGCTGATAGGCTCTTAACGCCAAAGTTAGCACTTCAGATCTGGTATATTTCAGCCCATCCGGGGCGGGAGCGGCGAGACCTGCGTCACATGGCCCATCTTGCGGCCCGGGCGGGGGGCGCCCTTGCCATAGAGGTGAACGGTCGCTCCGGGAACGGTCAGCCACTGCTCATAGCTGTCGATCTCATCGCCGATCAGATTGGTCATCGTGACATGGCCATGGCGCACTGGTTTGCCGAGAGGCCAGCCAGCGATCGCCCGGATGTGCTGTTCGAACTGCGAGATGGACGCGCCGTCGAGCGTCCAATGGCCGGAATTGTGCACCCGTGGCGCAATCTCGTTGACAACCACGCCGGGTTTAGGCCCAGCGGTCACGACGAACATCTCCACCGCGAGGACCCCCACATAGTCCAGTGCCGTCGCGATCCGGCTGGCGATGTCCCGGGCCTCGTCAGCGAGCGCGTCCGGAATGGAAGCGGGTGCCCGCGACACCTTGAGAATGTGATCGCGATGCTCGTTCTCGGTGACGTCGAAGCATTCGACCTGGCCATCGGCGGCACGCGCAGCCACTACGGAGATCTCGCGCTCGAAGGGCACGAAGGCCTCGAGGATGGCGGATTTGGTGCCGAGCTCGGCCCAGATCCGTTCGAGGTCGTCGCCCTGGCGGATCTTGACCTGACCCTTGCCGTCGTAGCCGAAGCGGCGGGTTTTCAGCACGGCCGGCAGGCCGATGCGCAGGATGGCCTCTCGCAATGTGCCGACCGACGAGACGTCGGCGTAATTGGCGGTGTGGATGCCCAGCGAGGTGACGAAATCCTTTTCCGTCAGTCGGTCCTGGGTGGTCTCCAGCGCGGAGCGGCTGGGCAGCACGGGACGTCGTGCGGCCAGGACCAGCGCCGCCGCCGACGGGACGTTTTCGAACTCGTAGGTGACGACGTCGACGTCGTTCGCGAACAATTCCAGCGCCTCGACGTCCGCATATTCGGCGCAGGTGGCGTTCAGGACCACGTCAAAGGCCGGCGAGTCAGGGTCGGGCGAGAACACCTGGCAACGCAGTCCGAGCCGCGCGGCCGCCAACGCCAGCATGCGGCCGAGCTGGCCGCCGCCGAGAATGCCGATGGTGTCCCCGGGCTTGAGCTTCACCCGATTGGAGCCGGTCACGCCGCGCCCTCCGGACGTTCGGCGATGGCGTTGGTCTGCGACTGCCGCCAGGCGGAGAGACGCTCGGCCAGCGCCGGGTCCGACAGCGCCAGGACGCTTGCCGCCAGCAGGGCCGCATTGATCGCGCCGGACTTCCCGATGGCGAGCGTGCCGACCGGAATGCCGGCGGGCATCTGAACAATCGAATACAGCGAATCGACCCCGGACAGCGCCTTGGACTCGACGGGAACGCCGAACACGGGCAGCTCGGTCAGGGACGCCGTCATGCCGGGAAGGTGGGCTGCGCCGCCGGCGCCGGCAATCACGACCTGGAATCCGGCCGCCTTGGCTCCTTTCGCGAAAGCATACAGCCGGTCCGGCGTGCGGTGGGCCGAGACGATGCGGGCGTCATAGCTCACGCCCAGCGCGCCGAGTGTTTCGGCGGCATGGCGCATGGTATCCCAGTCCGACTGGCTTCCCATGATGATGGCGATCGGGGCGGTCATGACCTCAATTCTTCTCGGGAATCCATCAGCATGGGCCGGAGTATAGGATCGGTCCCGACAGCGGCAAGCCATGGCATGGAGGTCTGAATGGACTATCCTGTCTTGGTTAAACCCGGCAAGTCCAAACTCGGGGCGGTAGGGAATCGGATGAAGAAGAGGCGCATGACGACGGCGGGACCAGCCGGAAAGCGCGGAACCCGCTACCGTCCAAGAGCATCGAGGCCCGGGCGGGCGCCGAAATCGGAGGCGGTCCCCCCAGGCGCGCGACAGACGATCCGGCGTCTCAAGGCCGAGCTGGCAGCAGCCCGGCTCCGGATCGAGGAGTTGACCGCCACGGCTGAGCGCGATTTCCTGCTCGACATCTTCAACCGGCGTGGCTTTGCCCGCGAGCTGCACCGCTCGATCGCGTTCATCAAACGCTACGATGCCACCGGCGCGCTGGTCGTGCTCGATGTCGATCGGCTGAAGCCGATCAACGATACGTTCGGCCATGCCGCCGGCGACGAGGTCCTCAAGGCCGTGGCGCGCGTCCTCAGTGAGGAGGTTCGTTCCTCCGACGTCATCGGGCGGCTCGGCGGCGACGAGTTCGGCGTGCTGCTATGGCATCTCAGCGAGACCGACGCGCGCATCAAGGCGGCGGCGCTGGAGGAGGCCATCGACATGTTGAGCTTCACTTTCGGCGACCAGACGGTCAGGGCAGGCGCATCGGCGGGCGTGGCCTTGCTGGACAAGCGCGTCAATCCGGTGCGCGCGCTCGAGGAGGCCGATCGCGCGATGTACATCCGCAAGGCGCAGCGCAGGCGCGAGAGCCGTGGTTGATCGAGGCAGCGGTAATCGTAACCATTGTTCAAGGGCAGCTGACGCTGTGCGGTCGCCTTGCTGCCCACGTCGCGCCGCGGTCGGCGAGTCATAACTCGCCGAGATTATCGGGGAGCTCTCCGAATTTGTGCAGGAGTTGCGCGTCGCTGAACTCGCCGATCATCGGATCGCCACTGCGGCTGAAGGCGATGGCGCCGATGTTGTCCGGCAGGCGCGACATCGCCTCCGCACGACGGAGCGCTGCGCTCGAGCTCTGACACTCTTCGGCGGCTCCCGCGACCAGCGTGCCGAGCTCGTCTCGCCTGAAAGGCATGGCGACGTAATAGGTGACGTCAGGCATCGCCCGCTCCTTCTCGTGACGAGGCTCATAGTCAGTGCAGCGCGATCGCGCGAGACGCCTCGAACATCGCCGGTGTCACGCGGCGTTGCTCTGTGGGTCGTCCGACGCCGTGTTCGGCATGCATCCGCAAGAAATTGCGGCGCGCAGCTCCTGCAATTCCAGCTCAAGATACTCGTTTGCCATGATCAGCGCCTTGATGGTCGAGCGCAGATTGCCGTCGCACATGGCGATCGCCTGATCGCAGGCCTGTTCGTAGAGGCGGTCGTGCGGAGAAAAGGGAGCGGGCATCAGATCCATCCTGCGATGTGAGGGCGTGACCGAGTGGCCCGATTGTTCTTGTTTTGTTCCGATTTGTCAAGATCCCTCAAGCGTCACTGCAATCCCTAACAAGGACAGGATCGCTGACCCGCGCCGCCAAGTCGATGAGGTCAGGCGATGATGTCAGGCGTGATCTGGTCTTCGATGAAAGCGATCCGATCGCGTAGCAGAAGCTTCCGCTTCTTCAACCGTTGCAGCCGCAACAAATCCGGAGCGGGCGATTGATGCAAAGCGTCAATCGCCGCGTCGAGATCGCGGTGCTCCTGCTGCAGGCGTGCGAGTTCAGCCTGCAGTTCGCGCTCGTCTTGGTCAGCCATGATCTATGATAGCAAAAAGCGGTAGGAAGTGGGACGCCTCGAAAAAGGCGTTGCGAGTATTGCGCTTGCGAAGCTTTCGACGCAAGTCGCCACGGTGCTGATCTGTGCGGCTGTCCCGTGAATTTCAGGTTTGCGGCGGTTGTAGATTCCTCCGCATCCCCTCACGCTTCGTTACGCACGGCGCTCAAATTTGCATGTGCGGTGTTTTGGCCCCATCGACAGGTCAAGCGACTTGTGTACACTCATTAGCCCTGGTCGAATCTCAGGTTCACCTACCGAGGAGGTTTCGAATGGCCATTCAGGCGCATCTCGTTGAACTGGAGCGTAAGCATAAAGTTCTTGAAAGCGAATTGCATGAAGCTCTCCTACACCCATCGACTGACGATCTGCGCATCGCCGAGCTGAAACGACGGAAGTTGATGGTCAAGGATGAGATCGAGCGCTTGAGACAGGTCACCACCGAAACACTTCACTGACATGTGACGACAAGAGACGTCACGACCGAACGCCAGATTGCGCGCTGGGATGATGATCAGTCCCATCCCAGGCGCAACTTCCTTAAAGATATGACGAATTGAGCCCGGCATGCCGCGGCGCGAAGTGAGCGTCGTCCGACAGATAACGCCGCACTGATGGTGAGTTCTTCAGATACCGCTGAGTTCGCCGACATGGGCGGCGATCGCAAGCGATGACGTCAGTCCAGGCGATTCGATTCCGAACAGATTGATGAGTCCGTCTACACCGTGATCGCGCGGTCCCTGAACGACGAAGTCCTGCGACGCCACCGCGGGAGGGACGATCTTCGGCCTGATCCCCGAATAGCTCGGCATCAGCGCGCCGTCGGGTAGCGTCGGCCAATATTTTCGGATCGCTGGGTAGAAGCGTTCCGCACGAGCGGGATCGACGGTGTAGTCGATCGTATCGATCCACTCGACGTCAGGGCCGAAGCGGGCCTGGCCCGCCATGTCGAGCGTGAGGTGGACGCCGAGTCCGCCGGGTTCCGGCACCGGATAGATCAGACGGCTGAAGGGAGCCTTGGCGCTGCAGCTGAAATAATTGCCCTTGGCGAGATAGGCCGTTGGCACCAGCTGCGGCGGCATCCCGTCGATCCCTCGTGCCACCGCCGGCGCGCTCAGGCCCGCGGCGTTGACCAGCAGCCGACATGACAACATCATCGGCTGCTCGCCGCCGGCTTCGAGCTCGATTCCGTCCCCGGTCGCCTTGGCGCGCAGCAGCGGGGTGTGGAAAGCCAAGGCGCCGCCCGCATCCTCGATCTCGCCGCGCAGCGACAGCATGAAGGCGTGGCTGTCGAGGATCCCGGTGGAGGGCGACAGCAACGCGGCTTCGCAGGCGAGGGCGGGCTCCAACGTCCGCGCCTCGGAACCGGTCAGGAGCCGCATGCCTTCGACGCCGTTCGCCTCGGCATGCGCTCGGATGCCCTGCAGCTTCTCGGTCTCCGCCGGGCTGGTCGCAACGATGAGCTTGCCGCAATTGCGATAGGGAACGCCATGCTCGTCGCAGTAGCGGTAGAGCATCCGCTTGCCGGTCACGCAGAAGCGGGCCATCAGGCTCCCGGCCTTGTAGTAGATGCCGGCATGGATCACTTCGCTATTGCGAGACGATGTCCCCGTGCCGATGTCCTCGGCGGCCTCGAGGACGATGACTTCACGGCCCGCTCCAGCCAATTGGCGGGCGATCGCGAGCCCCACGACTCCGGCGCCGATGACGACGCAATCCACTCTATCCATTCGCGTTTCCGAAACGGTTCCGAGAAGTCATGTTTCGTTGCAATCTCCGGTGGGCGAAACTCGGTCCGAAGTCCGTCACTCCTTAGCAAAGTATTCATCATAGAACGCCATCGCAGGAATTTGCTTCGTCTTTGTCGAAGTATGTGGAAACCGTTTACCCGATCCCAACCGGTCGAGCCAGAAGATGCCATCCGGATACCGCGGGTGATTGATGGCTGGCAACGTTTGGCAGGCGAGCGACCGAAACGCGTTTCGTACGCGTGTCGTTGCGGCCGCAAGGGCCGCCACGATGCTGCTCACGGGGGGGTCGTCGACGTCGGCATGGGCTGCCGGGCCCGACTTCTCCGTCTCCAGCTATGTCGGCGCTGTCGAGCCCGATGTGCTCTGGAAGGTCGTGATCGGCGGTATTGTCGTATGCGCCTTCCTGGCCTCGGTCCTGATCTGGATCCACTCCGCCTTGCGGCGCACCAAGCGTGCCCAATTGCGGCGCAACGCCTTCATCAGCTCCGCCCTGAACAATCTGAGTCAGGGCTTGATGATGACCGACGCCAGCGGCCACGTCGTTTTCTACAACCGCCGCTTCCTCGAGATCTATGGCATGAACCGGGGGGATATTTCTCCGGGTTGCACCGGGCGGGATCTGGTTGAACTGCGCCGCCAGCGTGGCCTGCTCAAGCTCAGCGTCGACGACTATGCGCGCCAAGCCCGGGAGCCGGAGGGGTCTTTGACCGAATTGCCGGATGGCCGCGCGGTGCGCGCCAAGATCTTCCGGCTTCCGACCGGCGGATCGATCGGCATTCACGAAGAGTGCACGGAGCAGCGCCGGCTGGAACGTGAGCTCGCTTCGACCAAGCAGTTCCTGGAGTCGGTGGTCGACCAGGTTCCGGTCTGTGTCGCGGCCAAGAACATCGACGACGGCCGCTACATCTTCGCCAACCGCGCCTTCGAGCAGTTCGCGAAGATGCCGCGGGACCGGATCATCGGCAAGCGCCCGAGCGACCTGTTCGGCGACGAGACGGCCGCCGATATCGCGGCCGCCGACCGCGCCGCGATGCTGGCGCCCGGCACGACCCATCGCAGTGAGCTGGTCGTCAAACGCGGCGACGACAAGCGCATCCTGGAGGCCCACCGGGTCGTCGCGCGCAACGACAAGAACGAAGCTCAATTTCTGATCGCGCTGTTCGACGACGCGACCGAACGCCGCTCCCTCAGCCTGGAGCTCGAGAAGACCAAGAAATTCCTGGAGCTCGTGGTCGACAACATCCCGGTCTCGCTGATTGTCGAAAGCGCACGCGACGGCCGCTATCTGCTCGCCAACCGGAGCGCCGAGGTCATCCTCAACCGCAAGCGCGAGGACGCCACGGGTCTCACGGCCGCAGATATATTCAACCCGCGCGAGGCGCGGCTGATCATCGCGCGCGACGAGGCGGCGATCAGGAAACGCAGCCTGATGACCGAGGAGCATCCGATCTCGACGAAGGACGGCCTGCGCCTGTTCCTCACGCGGCGCGTGACGGTGATGGGCGACGCCGACGAGCCGCAATATCTGATCAAGACCTATGAGGACGTCACCGACCGCCGCCAGACCGAATCGCGGATGGCGCACATGGCCTATCATGACGGCCTCACGGATCTGCCGAACCGCGCCGCCTTCCTGCAGGCGTTGAGCCAGATGATCGAGGCTTGCCGGGATACGGACGAGGAGTTCGCGGTCCTCAATGTCGACCTCAAGGGTCTGAAGGACGTCAACGATGTCTTCGGCCACGCCATCGGCGACAAGCTGCTTGTCGAGGTCGCACGGCGGGTCCACGCCGTGTCCCGGGGCGGGGTGGTTTCGCGCCTGTCCGGAGACGAGTTCGGACTGATCATCGACGGCAAGCAGCCGGAGGCGGCCAGGGCGCTGGCGGAACAGCTGGCCGAGGCGATCGCCGTCGAATTCCAGATCGAGGGCAAGTCGATTCGGACCGCGCTCACCACCGGCATCTCGGTGTTTCCGCATAACGGCTCGGACCCGGCCTCGCTGCTCGCCAATGCCGGTGCCGCGCTGTTCCGCGCCAAAGCCAAGGCCCGCGGCAGCATCACGTTCTACGAGCCCGAGATGGACCAGCAGATCCGCGATCGCCGGGTCCTGCACCAGGAACTCTCGGTCGCGATCAAGCATGGCGAGCTGTCGCTGTACTTCCAGCCGCAGGCGAATTCCGGCCGCACCGTCGATGCCAGCGAGATCACCGGCTTCGAGGCGCTGGCGCGCTGGCAGCACCCGGTTCGCGGCTTCGTGCCGCCGAGCGACTTCATTCCGCTCGCCGAGGAGAGCGGCCTGATCGTCGAGATGGGTGAGTGGATCCTGCGCGAGGCTTGCCGCGAGGCGGCGTCCTGGCCGAAGCCGCTGCAGGTCGCGGTCAATCTGTCGCCGGCGCAGTTCGTTCATGGCGATCTGGTCGCGCTGGTGCATTCGATCCTGCTCGAGACCGGGCTGTCGCCGGGACGACTCGAACTCGAGATCACCGAGGGCGTGCTGATCGAGGATTTCGATCGCGGCGTTGCGCTGCTGCGGCGATTGAAGGCGCTGGGTGTCCGCGTCTCGATGGACGATTTCGGCAGCGGCTACTCTTCGCTGAGCTATCTGCAGGCGTTTCCGTTCGACAAGATCAAGATCGACCGCGCCTTTGTCATGAATCTCGGCCGCAACCCGCAATCGGCAGCGATCATCCGTGCGGTCATCGGTCTCGGTCACGGCATGAACATGTCGATCGTGGCCGAAGGTGTCGAGACGCCCGAGCAGCTCGGCTTCCTGGCCGAGCAGGGCTGCGATTCCGTCCAGGGCTACCTGCTCGGCAAGCCCCTGCCGATCAACAAATATGACGGCGTGGTTGGCCGGGCGCATGACGACGTCGTCGCCACCGTCCGCAAGACCGGCTGACCGTACAAGTCCGGCCAGCGGCTGCCGCGCAACAGCGCGGATTTATCCGCGGTCCTGTTTGCTCCGCCACTACGAGAATCATCGGCTGGGGTCTACGATCGTACGTGCTGGCACGCTCGAAGATTTTGGCGCATGGCGGACTACGATCTCGCGATCATAGGTGGCGGTCTCAACGGCGTCAGCCTCGCGCGCGACGCGGCGGGTCGAGGTTTGCGCGTGCTCCTGGTCGAGCAGGGCGATCTCGGCGGTGCTGCATCGTCGGCGACATCGCGACTCGTGCATGGCGACCTCGCCGCGCTGGAGCGGCGGAGCCTGTTGCGCGTGCGCAGGTCGCTCGCCGAGCGCGACGTGTGGCTGACGATCGCCCCGCATGTGGTGCGCCCGGTTCGCTTTGCGATTCCGGCTCATTCCAATGAGCGTCCGCACTGGCAGTTGCGGACCGGACTTTGGCTCTATGACCGGCTCGCGGCACGTCGGCGGTTGCCCGCGGCGTCGACGCTGGATGTGACGCATCATCCGATCGGCGACGCGCTGAAGCGCCCGATCGGGACGGCTTTCGAATATTCGGACTGCGTGGTCGACGATTCCCGGCTGGTGGCGCTGACGGCGCTGGATGCCGCCGAACGTGGCGCCGCCATCCGGACCGGCGCCCGCTGCATCCGCGCCGACCGCGACCGCCTCTGGCGTCTGGCGATCATCGACCGTGGCCATCGCCGCATCGTCACGGCTGGCGCGCTCGCCAATGCCGCGGGTGCCTGGAGCGTCTCGACCGCGGAGACGGTGCTGCGCCAGCCGCCGCTGCGCGCCACGGCAAGGCAGATCAACCAGATCGTGGTGCCCCGCCTGTTCGATGTGGACGCCGTCTACGTGTTCCAGAATTCGGACGGGCGGCTGATCTTCGCCCAACCCTATGCCGGCGCGTTCACTCTGATCGGCACGGTGGCTCACGGCTTCACGGGCGATCCTGCCGTGGTGACGGTGCCGGCGGCGGATGTGAGCTATCTCTGCAAGGCGGCCAATCGTTACTTCCGCTCCGACATTCAGCCCGCCGATGTCTTGAGAACCGTTTCCGGCGCCAACATGATGCTGCTGCGCGGGGAAAAGGCTGGGCAGCCTGAGGCCGTGGTGAGCTTCGATGCCAGCCGCAGCAAAGCGCCGCTCCTGACCATGTGCGGTGGCGATGTGACGACCGTCCGACGTCGCGCCGAGCAGGCCGTTTCAAGGCTTGCCAGGTTTTTTCCGATGACGCCGCGCTGGACGGCCGGGATGGCGTTGCCGGGAGGCAATTTCGATTGGCAGCATTTTGAGGACCTCGTCGACGAGGCAGGGGATCGCTGGCGCTTTCTTGGCGAGGCAGAGGCACGCCGCATGGTCGGCGCCTACGGCACCCGCCTGAGCGAGATCCTCGGCGAAGCCCGGAGCCGGTCGGATCTCGGCCAGGCTTTCGGCGCGCAGCTGACGGAGGCCGAGGTCCGCTATCTCATGACCAAGGAATGGGCGCGGTTTCCCGAGGACGTGCTGTGGCGCCGGACCAAGCTCGGCCTCAGCCTCTCGGCAGCCGAGCGCGATGCGCTGGCTGCCTTCATGGCGCAGGCGGGCGCCTCTGGGAGCGCCGCCCCCCGGCGCGACGGGGACGGGGATAGTCCGGCCCGCGCGGTTGAGCTGCAGTCGATCGGCGGCTAGCTTGCCCTCGCCGCGCCGTTCGGGCCGGCGGGGTGAATTGACCGGGATCATGGCCGACCACATCGCGACTTCAGAGCCCGCCGCGGAGCCGGCGCTACCACCAGCCCCGGAGCCGCGCCCCGATCCCCAGCCACCGATCCTGCGGATCGACAATGTCGCGAAGGCCTTCGGCAGCTTTCGCGCCGTCGACGGCGTGTCGCTCGATATCCGCGCCGGCGAGTTCTTCGCCCTGCTCGGGCCCAGCGGCTGCGGCAAGACCACGCTGCTGCGCATGCTGGCCGGCTTCGAGACGCCGGACGAGGGACGCATCCTTCTGTCCGGCGAGGATATCGCTCAGCTGCTGCCGCACGAGCGGCCCATCAACATGATGTTCCAGAACTACGCGCTGTTCCCGCATCTGAACGTGCGCGACAACATCGCCTTCGGGCTGAAGCGCGCCGGCATGCCGCGCGCCGAGATCGCCACGCGCGTGGCCGAGATGGTGGCGCTGGTCCGGCTCGACGGGCTGGAGAAGCGCAAGCCCGACCAGCTCTCCGGCGGCCAGAAGCAGCGCGTGGCGCTCGCCCGCTCGCTGGCGCGGCGGCCGCAGGTGCTGCTGCTCGACGAGCCGATGGCCGCGCTCGACAAGAAGCTGCGCGAGAGCACGCAGCTCGAGCTGATGGAGCTGCAGCGCCGGCTCGGCATGACCTTCATCATCGTCACGCACGACCAGGAGGAGGCGATGACGGTGGCGACCCGGATCGGCGTGATGAACGCCGGCAAGCTCGAGCAGGTCGCGGTGCCACGCCGTCTCTATGAGGAGCCCGCCTCGCGCTGGGTGGCGGAGTTCGTCGGCGACATCAACATGTTCGAGGGCGAGGTGACCGCTCGGGAGCCGCTTCGGCTGCGGGTTTCGACCGCTCATGCGGGTGAGCTCGTCGCGGCGCAGCCGGTCGTTCCGATTACCGAGAGCAAGGTCGCGGTCGCAATCCGTCCCGAGAAGATTCGCCTTGCGCTCCGCCGCCCTGCTGCCGACGCCGCGGGGATCAATTGCGTCCAGGGGGCGATTTCCGATGCGAGCTATCTCGGCGGCAAGACCGTGTACAAGATCAGGCTCGATGGCGGCGCCGTGCTGCACGCCTCACAGGCCAACACGGCGCGGCTCGACGCCGACGGCTATGGTCTGAATCAGCGCGTCGTGGCCTGGTTCACGCCCGATGATTGCGTGGTGCTGGAGCGATGAGCGCGCGCCGTATCTTCTCGCGACCGGCGCGCTTTGCTGCGATCGCCCCCTATGTCTGGATGGTCCTGTTCTTCCTGGTGCCGTTCGCCTTCGTCCTCAAGATCAGCCTGTCGCAGACCGCGATAGCGCAGCCGCCCTACACGCCGGTCTTCTCGTGGGCGGACGGCTTGTCGTCACTGCGTGATGCCTTCGCGGCGCTGTCGTTCGACAATTTCCGGCTGCTGCTGTCGGACGATCTATATCTCTCGTCCTATCTGCGCAGCGTCGTCGTCGCGCTGACGTCGACGGCGGTCTTGCTGCTGATCGGCTATCCCATCGCCTACGGCATGGCGCGGCTGCCGAAGCGCTGGCAGGGCGTGGCGATGATGCTGGTCATCGTGCCGTTCTGGACCTCGTTCCTGATCCGCATCTATGCCTGGGTCAACATCCTCCAGCATGACGGCCTGCTCAACCAGATCCTGCTCGCGCTGCACATTGTGTCTGCGCCAGTCGTATGGCTGTCGACCGACAGCGCGATGTATGTCGGCATCGTCTACTCCTATCTGCCGTTCATGATCCTGCCGCTGTTCGCGACGCTCACCAAGCTGGAGCCGGCGCTGGAGGAGGCGTCCGCCGATCTCGGCGCGACGCCGCGCGAGACCTTCTGGCTGGTCACCTTCCCGCTGTCATTGCCCGGCGTTGGCGCCGGTGCGCTGTTGTGCTTCATCCCGATCGTGGGCGAGTTCGTCATTCCCGATCTCCTCGCCGGCTCGAAGTCGCTGATGATCGGCCAGACCCTGTGGCTTGAGTTCTTCACGAATAAGGACTGGCCGGTGGCCTCGAGCATCGCCGTGGTGCTGTTGGCCGTGCTGCTGTTGCCGCTGCTGCTCTACGACCGGCTGCAGCGCCGGCAGTTGGAGGAGAGCCGGTGATGGAGGGTGCGCTCCCTATGCTCGCTCCGCCGCTCACCCGCTTCTGCAGGGCAGGGCTGTCACATTTGGAAATGCGGAGCTGTCCCGCCGAACCATCCTGCCGATTGATTACCTCGTCATGCCCGGGCTTGTCCCGCCTGCGCGGCCGAAGCCGCTTCGGCGCGGCGAAGGCCCGGGCATCCACGTCGTTCTCAGCATGCTGGACGACATGGATGGCCGGGACAAGCCTGGCTGTGACGACGTGGAGAGAGACGGAAACAAGATTACGATCGTCAAATGCGATAGCCCTGGAAGGGAGGGGCGTCCACAGCCGAGGCTGCTTAGAGTCTTACTTCAAGCTGCGGCCTGCTTCGCAGGAGTTGGCCGCGCATGCCTAAGCCCTCCCGCCTGTCCCGTTTCAACGTCGCCTCGCTGACGCTCGGGCTCGCCTTCCTGTATCTGCCGATCCTGATCCTGGTGATCTACTCGTTCAACGCCTCGCGGCTGGTGACGGTGTGGGGCGGCTGGTCGCTGCGCTGGTATCATGAGTTCTTCAACGACCGGGCGATGATCGACGCGGCCTGGATGAGCCTGGGCGTCGGCGCCACTTCGGCCACGTTGGCGACGGTGCTCGGCACGCTGGCGGCGGTGGCGCTGTCGCGCGGCCAGGCATTCCGCGGCCGCATCCTGTTCTCCGGCATGCTGTATGCGCCGCTAGTCATGCCCGAGGTGATCACCGGCCTGTCGCTGCTCCTGCTGTTCGTCGCACTGAGCGCCGAGCGCGGCTTCTGGACGGTGACCATCGCGCACACGACGCTGACGATGTGCTTCGTCGCCGTGGTCGTGCAGTCGCGACTGGTGTCGCTCGACCGCAGCCTGGAGGAGGCGGCCATGGATCTCGGCTGCGATCCCTTCCGCGCCTTCGTCATGGTGACCTTGCCGCTGATCGCGCCGGCGGTGGTGGCGGGGTGGATGCTGGCCTTCACGCTGTCACTCGACGATCTCGTGATCGCGAGCTTCACCACGGGGCCGGGGTCGGCGACCTTGCCGATCCGGATCTATTCCGAGGTGAGGCTCGGGGTGAAGCCGGAGATCAACGCGATCTGCACGCTGGTCATCGGGCTCATCGCGGTGGTCATCGTGGTCGCGTCCCTGGCGTCGAAGCTGTCGAGCGACCGCGGCGAGAGCGCGGCGCCGCTTTAGAAGCCATCATTGCGAGCGCAGCGAAGCAATCCAGAGTCCTTGGGCGGCCCTGGATTGCTTCGCTGCGCTCGCAATGACGGAGATGTCCTGAGAGCGCCACCCCACCACAGCTGTCATCGCCCGGCTTGACCTGGCGATCCAGTACGCCGAGACGCCTGTGAGTCCATCGAGGGGCTGCGGCGTACTGGATGCCCGCCTGCGCGGGCATGACAGCTGAGGTTGTGGCGCCTTGCTCCGTCCTCACGAATGGAGCTCACCAAGATGACCGAGAATGCTGTGGCGGCGTCGATTAACGCGTAAACAGCTTCAAGGCGGCCGCGACGACCGTGCGATGAACCTTCCCGCGATCCACTGATGCCGGATCGACGCAACTGGCCGGATCGGAACTGCGGCCGAGTTCGGTGCTCTCCGGCAGGAATACGTAGTGCCCGGCGTCATCAGCGACGACATCGAAGGCGCTGTCCGGCAATCGCTCGTGCAGCCAACGTGCCGAGGGCAGCAGCGCATCGGCGCCGCCGACCATGATGTGCGTCGGCACGTTGATCGCGGCCACGCTCTCCTCGGAGAAGCCCTGCACAGACCGGCCTGGCGCCAGCAGCAGCGCCGCCTTGATGCGGCGATCATGATACGACGCCGACATCCGCGCCCAGGAGTCACGAAACACCGGGCTTTGCTCCATCAGCCGCGGCAGATGATCGACGAGATCCGGAAACTCGCGCGGGCCGCGGCCGAGATTGGCGCCGGGCGCGAACGGCGAGCGGATCATGATGGCGCCGAGCAGGGCGGTGGCGGTAACGCCGCCGAGCGAATAGCCGACGGCGAAGATGCGATCGGGATCGATGCGGCTGGCGAAGCCGGGATCAGCGACGATATCGTCAATCAGCAGGGAGATGTCGCGCGGCCGCTCCCACGAGCACAGGAAGGCCTCGGCGCGGTAAGGCTCGGCATTGCTGTTGCCGTGATGATTGACGGCGACCGCGATGAAGCCCTGCGCAGCCAGTGCGCGGGCGAGCCATTCGAAGTGCAAGCCATTGCAGCCGGTGCCGTGCGAGTAGACCACCAGCGGATACAGTCCATCCGCGGCGAGCGGCCCATCCAGAGCCGCAGGTCCGGCCTTGAACCAGCCGTGCGGCCATGGGGCGACCGGAAGCGTTGTTTCGGCCGTGCCATCCTTGGCCGGATACCAGGCAAACCAGTCGATGGGGCGCGGCCCATCGCCATTCCAGTTCGGCCGCGCGGCATCCGTGAAGCGGCCGTGGCGAAATCCGATGGGCATCACGCCGTCACGACTTCACGGCGCCGGCGGTGAGGCCGCCCACCATGTAGCGCTTGAAGGCGTAGTACACCGCGGCGGGCGGCAGCGCGTAGATGAAGCCGGTGGTCATCAGCAGCTCCCACGGCGAATCGTCGGCGGCGAGGAAGTTGCCGAGCGCCACGGGAAGGGTGATCGCCTTGTCATTCGACAGCAGCAGGAACGCGTAGAGATATTCGTTCCAGGCCAGCAGCACCGCATAGGTGCCGATCGCGACCAGCGACGGCATCATCAGCGGCACGTAGACCAGGCGGAAGATCTGCAACGGGCTCGCGCCATCCATGACGGCGGCTTCGTCGAGCTCGACCGGCAGCTTGTCGGACGCCTGCTTCAGCACCCAGATCGCGTAGGGCGAGGCGATCGTGACCATCGCCAGGATCAGCGACCAGTCATTGTTGAGCAGGCCGTATTTGCCCATCGTGCGATACATCGGCACCGCGAGGAACGCGGCCGGGATGAAATAGGTGAACAGCGCGAGGTTCATCACCACGCGGCTGCCCGGCACGCGCAGGCGCGAGATCGCATAGGCGGCGCAGGTCGCGATGATCAGGGTCAGCGCGCCGACGGCGGCGGCGATGATTACGGAGTTGCCGAACTGGATCCAGAAGTCGCGCAGGAAGTAATGCTGCTGGTGAAACACGATCGAAAAATTGTGCAAGGTCGGGTGGTCCGGCCACAGCTTGCCCGAGAACGCGTCCTCCTTGGGCGAGATCGCGAACAGGAACATGTGATAGATCGGGATCATCGTCCAGATGAAGACGGGAATGCCGATCAAGAGCAGCCGGGCCTCGGTGCCGACCTCGCGGAGGGTAGGGAGCTTCATCGCGACAACCGCTTCATCATGAAATAGACCAGGGGGAGCACCAGCGGCATCGCGCAGACGATCGAAGCCATCGCGAGGCTGAGCTGATCGAGCCTGAGATAGCGGATGCCGAGCGTCGACAGCACGTGAGTGAGATCGGCCGGGCCGCCGCCGGTCAAGAGATACACGCTGTTGAAGTCGCCGAGCGTCCAGATCATCGAGAGCAGCGTGCAGGTGATGTAGAGCGTCTGCATCGATGGCCAGGTGATGTAGCGGAACTTCTGCATCCAGGTGGCGCCGTCGACCTCGGCGGCCTCGAACAGGTCCTGCGAGATCGCGAGACGCCCCGTCATCAGGATCAATGTCCAGAACGGCAGCGACTTCCAGATGTGCATGCCGATGGCCATCGCGAGTGCCACCGTCGGGTCGTTCAGCCAGTTCGGGCCGTCCTCGCCGGTGAACTTGAAGATCAACTGGTTCACCACGCCCCATTCGGGATTGAGCATGAAGCGAACCGACAGGATGGTCGGGATCGACGGCACCGCCCAGGGCAGGATGAAGATCACCGACAGCCATTTGATCCAGCCGCGCTGCTGCACGAAGAAGCCGGACAAAAACAGCGCGATCAGCATCTTCAGATTGATGCCGACCAAGAGGAAGATCAGCGTGTTGACGGCGGCGCGCGCGAAGATCGGATCATTGAACAGCGCGACATAGCTCGCCGGATCGCGCGCCAGCCACAGGCCGTAACCGACGGGATAGACGACGAAGGCCAGGAAGACGAGCAGATAGGGCGCCAGCATCACGACGCCCCACACCTGAGGCGGGGTCAGGCGCGCCGGTCGTGGTGCCTCCGCGAGGGCGGGATCGGAAGCTGAGAGCGTGATCGCCATGGTGTTTCTCTTGGTGTCTCTCTTGGTCGTCTCGTCCCGTCGATAACGAACCGGCCGCAGCTTCTGCGGCCGGCAGTCTTTGTCGTTGTCAGAGCGTCAGGCTAGTGCATCGCGATGCGAGAGACTAGCCCGCGACCTCCTTGATGCGGGCGATCAACTCGTCCACGGCCTTCTCGACCGGCACCTTCTCGCTGACCACGCGGTTCATCGCCTTCGCCCAGACGTTCTCGTTGTTGAGAATCGTGAACTTGTAGTTCTTGGTGAAGTCGAACGGCGAGGTGCCGCCGGTGAACTGGGTGTAGACGGCCTTGCGATGGCGGTCGGCCTGCCAGAACGGGCTCTTCTGGCCGGCGGTCGTCACCGGGAACCAGCGGCCCAGCGCGCCCTCGACGTAGGGGCCGAGGTTCTCCTCCTGCATCAGGAACTTGATGAACTCCTTGGCCTGCGCCTTGTTCTTCGCGTTGCTGAAGATGAGGCCGGTCTTGACGTCGGAGCGATACTTGATCGGCGTGCCGTCCGGCTTGTTGGGGAAGGAGGCAGTGATGATGTCCTCCTCATAGGCCTTCTTGCCGGCGGCGCGCTGCTCGGGCGTCAGCGCGGGATTTGTGGAGTCTTCGAACCACTTGGCTGCGATTGAGATCGTGAAGTTGTGGGTCATCACGATCGTCTTGTTGTGGAAGGCGACGTTGTTGTCGGGGTCCTTCCAGGTCGTCGAGGACGGCGGGGTGCAGCCCTTGATGTAGGTGTCGGTATAGTCCTTCAGCGCCTTGGTCAGGCCCTCGCGCACCTTGGGATCGTCGACCAGCAGCTTGCCGTCGTCATCGACCAGCTTGACGTTGTAGGCGTCCATGAAGGTGTAGAACGACTGGAACGAGTCCGTGGATTCCACGCCCATCGGCTGTCCGACGCCATAGATGCGCTGGCCGGTGGCCTTGCGGATGCCCGGCTGCACCTTGTCGCACCAGAACGTCCAATAGTCCTCCCATTTGGTGGGAATGTCGCTCTGCTTGAAGCCGGCCTTCTCGAGCATGTCGCCCCAGATCTGGACATGCATGCTCTGCTGCTTCAGCGGGAAGCCGTAATAGGCCTTCTTCTTGGTGACATTGTTGTAGAGATAGGCGGTCTCGATCGTGTTCGGGGCGAAGGCCTGTTTCATCGGCTCCAGGATGTCGGAGAGGTCCTCGAGCTTGCCTTCATACGCCCACTTGCCCTGGGCCTGGACGTCGTAAGTGTCGGCATAAGCGACATCAGGCACGGTGCCGGAATCGAGCGCGGCGACCGTCTTCGGGATCATGTCCTGGATCGCATATTGCGACAGCTCGACCTTGATGCCGGTCTTGGCCTCGAACTTCTTGACGACGTTGAGCAGCGCATCGTCCTCGGACTTGTAGAAGCCCTTGCTCCACCAGATGGTGATAGTGTCCTGAGCGACGGCTGGTGCTGCAGCGCAAAAAAGCCCGGCGGCTGCGACTGCGATTGAAATCGCACCCATTCCCTTGGATTTCACGTGTCTCTCCCTGATCCGCCGATCTTGCTTGATCGGTTGCGCGGACACTAGCTCAGGGTTCAGATGTGATCCAGGAGTAATATATCAGACATAGGTCGTGGCTCCTGCGCGCGATGGATCACGCTTAATGCGGCCGCGGTCAGTTCTGTTTTGTGGGAGTGTCGGCTGCGGGGGCGTCGGCCTGCGGCGTGGCGTCCTGCTGGGCAGGGCGCAATCCGCCGCCTGTGAAGCGCTCCAGCACCGAGCGCACCGCGTCGCGCGTCTTGCGATCCTTCACCGCATCGAGCAGCGGCGCCGCTGCGGGTGCGCGGCGGATCAGGCTTTCCGGATCGGGGAAGATCAGCGGATCTTCCCAGGGGCCCTGGACCACGAAGGGCAATTCAAAGCCGTTGCCGCCAGAGCCTGACGACAACAGGCTGGCGACGCCCTTGAAGTCATATTCACGGCTTGGCACCGAGGCCGTGCCGGTCATGGTGATCCGCGCGGTCGGGCTTTCGACGCGGATGTCCTCGGCGGTCGCGACGCCGTCGGCGAACTTCACGGCGATCGTCAGTGAGTCGTAGGGTGTGGATCCCGTCCGGAAATTGCCCCCGCGCGACAGCGGGCTGCGCTCCAGCCGCTTCAGCAGTTGCTCGACATTGAAGCCGGAGATCGCGCCGTCGCGACCCTGCAGGTTGGCGCTGCCGTCGAGCGATTGGGCGAGCCCGAATGGGCTCGAGCCGGACGCGGTCAGCGAGACGTTGAGGTTGCCTCGTCCGGACAGCGAGGAGACGCCGAACATCTCGTTGGCGCAGGCCTGCAGGTCGACGTCCGTGAACTGCAACTCGGCTTTGACGTCGGCAACGGTGTCGGCTCGCGCGATGCCGAACGAGCCGCGCACCACACCGCCATACATCTGCGCCTCGCCCACGGAAAGCGCGAGCACGCCGTTGCGGAGGTTGGCGCCGAACGCCGTGCGGCCGAGCTTCGACGAGCCCACCGTGACCTTTGCGGCCGATAGCCGCATGTCGAGATCGGTCGTCGACAGCGCCTTGAGGTCGAACAGCTGACGGTTCCAGTCGCGCGCGCCGTTGGCGAGCAGCCGGAATGTCGAGATGTACGGCGTGAAGTCGAGCGCATCGGCCGCCAGCGTCGCTTGCAGCGACTGCCGGCCGTTATTGGCGTAGGTCATCACGCCCTCGGCGGCGTTGCCGTCGAGCTCGACATTGACGTTGGTGAGCGCGACCGAGGCGCCGACCACATTGGCGCGCGCTCGCAGCGCGAAACGGCCGAAGCCGCCGCTGCCGAGCGGCGTCTGTCCGGTCCAGCGCAGCGCGTCGCGCAGCGACGGACTGTCGACGGTGAGGGTGCCCTCCATGAGGGCGCTGGTGCGGTTAGCGACCGTGCCGTCAAAGGCGACCTTCAGCGGCGGGCTGGCAAGGCGCATCTTGAGGCCGGACCGGTCGCCGGACAGCGCGGCCAGGAAGTCGCTGATGCTGACCGAGCCTTCGATTCGTTGGCCGCGCCAGTCGAACTGCCCGGTCGCGGCGAAGGAGCGCGAGATCGACGGCCAGGCCAGCGACAGGTCGATGTCGTCGAGCCGCTCGGAGGCATGATGGCCGTTATCGTCGTACGTCAGGACGCCGTCCTGAATGCGGATCTCGGAGAACGACATCTGACTGTCGGACCCCGGGCGCATCGTCCGCGTGATGGTGTCGATGAAGGGCGTCCAGTTGCTGTTGCCGTTCGCCTCGCGGGTCACGTTGATCTGCGGCCGCAGCATCATCACGTCGGCGATCTCGAAGCGCTGCAGCAGCAGCGGCAGCAGCTGCAGATTGGCCGTCAGCACATCGACGCGCAGCGCCGGATCGTCGGCGGTGCTGCCCTTGAAGCCGACGTCGTGGAACGAGACATAGCTGCCGGGGAACAAGGAGACGTCGATCGGTCCCTTCACCACGAGCTCGAGGCCGGTGACGGCGCGGATCTGGGTCTCCACGGCGCGCCGCAGTGCGTCGCGATTGACCAGCCAGGAGCTCGTGAGCAGGCCCACGAACGCGATCCCGAGCAACACCGCGATCGGTGTACCGAGGCGCCTCATTGCTTGGGCCATGGTCACAGACATGTCCTGGGGTTGTCGGATCGCTGGTTACTACAGACGGGCAGGGCGCGCCGAAAACCCTTGCCAACATCAACAACTTGATGCGTTTTCTTGACGCTTTCAAGGCCGTGCCGCCGGTGTGGCGGGATTGCGGCCGGCACCGTTCGTCCCGAACCCCGGAGCATCCCGGAGCGGCGGGCCCGCTCGACAGCTAAAGCACGCGATGCCCGTTGGGAAGGCATCATTGACGCATTGCGAAGATTTCGCCTAATAATCCGGTCGATCTCCGCGCCGTCCTCGCTTTGCATCAGGTCATTTCCGTATGAACAAGGTCTATCCGGACGCCAAAACCGCCCTTGCGGGCCTCCTCAAGGACGGCATGACCATCATGTCCGGCGGGTTTGGCCTTTGCGGCATCGCAGAAACGCTGTCCGATGCCATTCGCGAGTCCGGCGTCAAGGACCTCACCGTCATCTCCAACAACGCCGGCGTCGACGGCATCGGCTTGAGCCGACTGCTCGAGACGCGGCAGATCAAGAAGATGATCTCGTCCTATGTCGGCGAGAATAAGCTGTTCGCACAGCAATATCTGGCCGGCGAGCTGGAGCTCGAGTTCTGTCCGCAGGGCACCCTGGCCGAGCGCATCCGCGCCGGCGGCGCCGGCATTCCGGCGTTCTTCACCAAGACCGGCGTCGGCACGCTGGTCGCCGAAGGCAAGGAGGTGCGCGAGTTCGACGGCGAAAAATATCTGATGGAGCGCGGCCTGTTCGCCGACATCGCCATCGTGCACGCCTGGAAGGGCGATACCGCCGGCAACCTCGTCTACAGGAAGACCGCGCGCAACTTCAACCCGATGATGGCCACGGCGGCCAAGGTGACTGTGGCCGAGGTCGAGCATCTGCTCCCGGCCGGCCAGATCGATCCCGACCACATCCACACGCCGGGCATCTTCGTGAAGCGCATCATCCAGGTCGGGACCGCGCTCAAGCGCATCGAGCAGCGCACCGTGCGCAAACGTGAAGCCGCCGCTGCAGCCGGGGAGGAAGTCTGATGGCCTGGACGCGAGAGCAGATGGCGGCGCGCGCCGCCAAGGAGCTGCGGGACGGCTACTACGTCAATCTCGGCATCGGTATCCCGACGCTGGTCTCGAACTACATCCCGCCGGGCGTCGACGTCGCGCTGCAGAGCGAGAACGGCATGCTCGGCATGGGTCCATTCCCCTATGAGGGCGAGGAGGATCCCGACCTCATCAACGCCGGCAAGCAGACCGTCACCGAGCTGCCGATCACGAGCTACTTCTCGTCGGCAGACTCGTTCGCGATGGTCCGCGGCGGCCACATCGATCTCTCGATCCTCGGTGCCATGCAGGTGGCCCAGAACGGCGATCTCGCCAACTGGATGATCCCGGGCAAGATGGTGAAGGGCATGGGCGGCGCGATGGATCTCGTCGCCGGCGTCAAGCGCGTCGTCGTCGTCATGGAGCACAGCGCCAAGGACGGTCCGAAGCTGCTCAAGCAGTGCACCCTGCCGCTGACCGGCGAGCGCGTGGTCGACATGGTCGTGACCGATCTCGCGGTGTTCACCATCGACAAGCACGGCAATGACGGCATGGCGCTGATCGAGCTCGCCGACGGCGTGACGCTCGACGAGGTCAAGGCGAAGACCGAGGCTGAATTCCGCGTCGCGCTGAAGAACACCTGAGGCGCTACCAGCCCCGGCACAGCATCTCCGCGACCCTGACCGCGAGACGGCATGCCGAGTCGTGGCCGGGGCTCCTCGGACCAGGCGTCGTTCCCGTCAAGCTCTGGATGACCAGGCAGGGCACGCCGCGGTTGAGACAGATCAGCCCCACCGCATAGGCACTTCCATCGGTGGCGAGGGCACCGGGAAACGCCGCCGCGATCTCGGCCTCCGTGCCGCCGTCATCGCGTGTGACCGTCACCCCTTCGAAGAATACGCCGCCCGCATTGAGCATCTTGGCCGCGGAATCATGCGCGAGTCGGCAAAGCGCGGGATCGGCGGGAATGATCATGCCCCCGTCATCGGGAAACGGCGGCTCGGCGATGCTGAGCGCATCGCGCAACTTCATCTCGATCCGGAATGACGCCAAGGCGCTGACGATGACGAGATCACCCGGACCGGCGCCGACGAAGCGGGCGCCCTCGCCGGCTTGCGAAAGCACGGGGCCCAGCGGATGGGCCCGTCCCGGCATGATCACCCAGCGCGCACCATGCTCCTCGATCGCGACCGACGTGGCGCTTGCCACCTCCGTCATCGAACGGCCCAGGCAGATCACCGCATGGAAGCTGGCGTGCCTGATGATGGCGCGCGCGGCATTGCGCTGCTCGATCAGCGTGCCCGGCCCCATGGCCTGGATCAGCCGCTCGATGTCCTCGGCGGTCTCGACGACGAAGCCGATCGTATGGGCCTTGGCGTGGAGGAAGCGCAGCGCCTCGAGCATCGCGTTGAGGCTCGACTTGTCGCGATCCTCGAGCTGCAGCCAGAGTGCCTCCAGCACGTCGAGCGAGGCCTCGATGCTGGCGCCGATCACGCCTTGCCCGAGCGGCCGGCCCGGCGTCTCGCACCGATAGAGCTCTTCCAGCGTCTGCAGCACCGTTCGTCGGTCCTTGACGGCACCGGCCCCCTGCAGGATGCGCGCAAGCACAAGCGCGCGCTTGCCGGGTTCGACGGGGACTGCGAGCCATGCGAAATCAGCCAGCTCCGCCGCCTGCTCGCTCGCCGCCCGTTGAAACTCGGCGACAACCTGACCGTGGTGCCAATTGACCTGCCATGGCAGCACCGGACGGCCGCGATATCTGCCGCGCTCGATTCGTTCGAGCGCCTGGGCTTGCAACTCGTGGCGCAGATCAGGGTCGAAGCCCGACATGCGCGTATCCAGCAGGTGATGAGCCCGCGTTGCGATCGCCGGCCCAAACCATTCCTGATCGGGATCGCCAACCGACAACCCACCGGGCATCCGGATGTGAACGGTTCTGCGAAACTGGTCCAGCTCGCGTCTGGCCACCCGCTCTGCGGTTGGCGAAAGATTCTGCACCTCGCAGAACGCGTCGACGACGCTGGCCCAATCCCAGAAATCCTCGCCGTAGAACGGGATGCGATATTGACGGCTGGCGACGATTCGTCCGCAGATCTCTTCGATGGCCGGCGCCACGTGACCGAGCATGTCGTGGCGCGCCAGCGCCGGATCGGCAAGACAATGGTGGACGATCCGCGCCGCGTTGGCATTCACGACATGCCAGTCTCTGGCGGCGAACTTCGACGAGGTTCGCAGATATTCGAGCGCGTCGATCAGACAGCGTCCCGCCAGCGCGCGGGGGGAATTGTCATCGAACCAGCTGGTGTTGCCGATCCCATAGCCATGGAGGTCGGACGTGAAGAACACCGGCGGATGTCGAGAAACCACACTCGCCTCCTGGCCCGCTCATCGCGTCTCTCAACGGCAATTGTGTAACGTTTGTAGACTCAGTCTCGCAACCGAAAGTTGATTTTGCGTGACTGGCATTTGTGCCAGTCCCAGGGCACCGGCGCAGCTGGCGCTGATCCCTGGGCTGTTGCAGAGGAGGTTTCGCGGTCAGGCGCGGAAGGTGCGCATCAAACGGCTCAGCCGCTGCGGGAGGTCTCGGCTCCACGCGGGCTGCTCGCGGATCAGGCGGAAGCCCAGATTGGCCGGGGGCCGGCCCGAGGCGCAGCCGCCGGCGCGCGCGTCACGGATGAAGTCCGTCACATAGGCACGATGCGCCCCTTCGGCCAGGCGGACACCGCAATTGTTGACGGTCTTGACGACGCGTCCGGAACCATCCTGCACCTTGCGGGTGAAGCACGTCGACGTCCATTCCCAGACATTGCCCGCCAGATCGGCAACGCCATGCTCATTCTTGCCGAAGCCGCCGAAGCTGCGCGGGTTCGGATCGTCGGGTAAGGCGGACTCGCGCTCGTATCGGGCGATCCAGCGACGCGACGGATCGGCATCGTCGACCGAAAGGCCGTCATCCTTGAAGCGGCTGCCGGCTGCAAAAGCCCACTCGGCATCGGTCGGCAGTCGATAGCGTTGTCCGGTCTTGAGTGACAGCCAGTCGGCATAGGCGCTCGCATCGAGCCAGCTCACCTGCACGGCCGGGCGGTCCATGGCGACCGGGACATCACGGTCGAGCATGCGGCAGGCGTTGGCTTCGACGCAGGCCTGGTAGTCGGCAGCGCTCACCTGATGAATCATGATCGTCAATGCGCGATCGAATCGAAGGGCGGTGATCGGTGCCTCGGCCTGGCGGCCATCGCGAATGTAATCGCCGGAGTCGCGGTAGTTGATCCGTCCGGGCGCGATCTCGACCAGCGCCGGCTCAGCAAAATCGGCGACGGGATCTTGCAGTCTGCCGACGATCGGCACGATGGCGGTCGGGCCGGCGATGCCGACGAGGCAGGCGAGGGCGATCTTGATCTTGAAGGCGAGCAGCATGGCAGCACATCGAGAAGTGCGGGGGCCGGTCGCGCCGGCCCCCTGATCCGATCAGTTGGTCGAGCCGGTCGGAATGTCGGCCGGCGCCCTGACCTGCGTCATCAGGTCGTCGTTCCACTTGCCTTCGACCTTGAAATGCGCTGTGGCGCCGAGATCGGCGGCCTCGATCAGGTTGTGGGTGACATAGGCGTAGATGCCGGGCTGCAGGAATTTGTAGAGCGCAGCACCGGCCGAGCCGCCGCGGATGAACCAGGTCTCGAGCCCGGTCTCCGGCGCGTTGGAGAACTTGCCGGTCTCCCAGACATAGTCGCCATGGCCGCCGATCAGATGCGGGCGGCTGTCGCGGTTGGCCTGCGAGTGCACGATCAGGACGTTCTCGCCGACATTCGCGGTGAGCGCATTCTTGCCGGTGAGCGCACCCGCCCTGCCGTTGAACACGACGTGCGTCGGTGTCAGCTTGCGCATCACCTCCTCGGTGTCGCTGTAGGCCTCGCCGGGCGAGTCGTAGGACTTGAAATTGCCCTTCTCGTCGCGCGGGACATAGAGGTCCTGCTCGCCGATGTAGTAGATGCGGTCGTAGCGCAGCGCGTGGCCATGGCCGTCATTGAGACCGTCGCGCGGAAGCACCATCACGGCGCCGTTCATGCCGGAGACGACGTGCCACGGGATCATCGGGCCGCCCGGGGCGCAGTGATAGACGAAGACGCCGGTGCGGGTGGCCTTCCAGCGCAGCACGACCTGCTCGCCCGGGTTGATCAGCGTCAGGGCGCCGCCACCGAGCGCGCCGGTCGCGGCGTGGAAGTCGATGTTGTGCGGCATGGTGTTGGTCGCCGGATTGACCAGCGTCACCTCGACATAGTCGCCCTCATGCACGACCATCAGCGGGCCAGGCATCGAGCCGTTGAACGTCATGGCCTGGAAGGTGGTGCCTTTCTCGTCGATCACCATCTTCTTCTCCTGGACCACGAGCCTGAACTCCATGATCTTCGGCCCTTGCTTGGTCGCCTGCTCATGCGCATGCACGAAGGGCGGCGCGACCAGATCGACCCGCTGGCGCGGCAGCTTGAGGTCGTCGGCAGCAGCGGGAGCCGCAAGCATCATCGCGGCGATGGCTGCACTGAATAAAGCGGTGCGGCGGGTCAACATGGATCGCTCCTTCGTTGGATCTGTTGGTGTGCCGCGAAACAGCATGCGCTCGACGGAGCCGGGCTTGTTTGTGCTGCAACAAGCAACTGAGCATTTGCGGAATTGCTGGGAGGCCCTAACGACAAGCTGTTGCTTCGCGACGCTCTCTCCACGTCGTCATGCCCGGGCTCCGTCCCCGGCATCTTCGTCGTCGCGTCGGCCGGACCGCGTGGATGGCCGTCACGTGGCCCGCCAAGACGGCACAGGGAGCCGAACCCGGATTAAAAATGCGCGCGCAGCAAGGCTGTCGCTGACAGTTGGGCCGGCTCTCGGCAAAGAACGGCGGTCGGTGTCCGAAGGGTGCGTCAGCTCAGCCAGCGCACCGTCAGCAGCACGACGAAAGTCACCGCTGCCGCGATGCAGAACAGCGTGGTCATGAACAGGGCGATGTTGCCGAGCAAGCCGGCCGGCGCCGACTCGTCGCGAAAGGATTCGAACCCGTCAGATTGAGGAATATGGCCGCGGACGTTGGCGAGGACAGCAAACAGGCGAATGAGCAGGTCCAGAGCTTCCATTACGGGTCCCTCGAGTCGTGAGTGGATCGATGATCAGTGCGAAATCGGCCGGCCACTTTGACGAAGCGCAATGTCGCTGGCGAAAGCCGGGTTTTTACTGGCAGGGACAGGGCATTCGTCGGCCAGCCTTGAGGAAGCTCAAGGCAGCGTCGGTTGCTTGGTGTCAGACAGGTCCAAACTCCGAATGACCCCCCAAGTCGACAGGCACGAGTGGACAGGCACGACATGAGACCCGATCTCGCGGCATGCTACGGACAAGAGCGCCTTCCGCGCTACACCAGCTATCCCACGGCACCCCATTTCTCGGCTGCGGTCAGTCCGTCCACCTATGCCGAATGGTTGCGCGCCATTCCCGCAACCGCGACGGCATCTCTTTACCTGCACGTGCCGTTCTGTCGGTCGATGTGCTGGTATTGCGGCTGCAACACCATGGTCGCCAAGCGCGACGAGCCGATCGCGATCTATGAGTCGGCATTGCGCTGCGAGATCGACATGGTCTCCCGCCAGATCGGCCGGCCGCTTCCGGTCGGGCACATCCATTTCGGCGGCGGCACGCCGACCATCATGGCGCCAGAGTCATTCGTCGATCTGGTGGGGTCGTTGCGCCACTCCTTCCGCGTGCTGCCGTCGGCCGAGATCGCGATCGAGATTGACCCGCGCACGCTGACCAAGGCGATGATCGATGCGCTGGCGGGGAGTGGCGTCAATCGCGCGAGCCTGGGTGTGCAGAGCTTCGATCCGCTCGTGCAGCATGCGATCAACCGCGTGCAGAGCTTCGAGCAGACCGCTGCGGCCACCAATGGGCTGCGCCGGGCGGGCGTCGCGGGGATCAATTTCGACCTGATCTACGGCCTGCCGCATCAAACCGTGGCGTCTTGTCTCGACACCGTGCGGCGCGCCATCGACCTGCGGCCAGACCGGCTCTCCGTGTTCGGCTATGCCCATGTGCCATCCTTCAAGACGCATCAGCGCAAGATCCGGGATGACGCGCTGCCGGACAGCCTCGAACGCTACGATCAGGCCTGCGGCATCGCGGATGCGCTGAAGGACGCGGGCTATGTTCAGATCGGCCTCGATCACTTCGCCCTGCCGACCGACCCGATGACCAACGCCTTCCGCGAGGGACGTCTGCATCGCAATTTTCAGGGCTATACGACGGACGCCAATGACCTGCTGCTCGGCTTCGGTGCCTCGGCGATCGGCCAGCTGCCGCAAGGCTACGTTCAGAACGCGCCTCAGGTGCGCGCCTATGAGGAGAAGATCGCCGCAGGTTTCCTCGCCACCGTCAAGGGCTACGGCCTGACCGACGACGATCGCCTGCGCGCCGACATCATCGAGCGCATCATGTGCGACTATGGCGTCGACCTCGACGTCATCTGCACGCGCCACGGCACGGAAACCGACGAGATGCTGCGATCGGCTCCCCGATTGCAGTCGTTGATTTCGGATGGCGTGGTCGAACTCAACGGCAGCGCGCTCGCCGTGACCGAGCATTCCCGCTTCCTGGTGCGCAGCGTAGCCGCCGCGTTCGACGCGCATCTGGACGCATCGAAGCAGCTGCACAGCCGGGCTGTGTAGCGCGCGCCACGCCGCGGTGCTTGTGCCGCGACAAAGAGACGGGACGGCATCGCTGCTACCATTCGCTTTCGAATGGAGGCCCGCATGCCCATCTCCTTTGATGAACTGGTCGACGACGTCATGCGGCGCAGGCCGGAGACGATCCGCGTCTTTCTCGCCTTTCAGATGCGCTGCGTCGGCTGCCCGATCGCCTGCTTTCACAACGTCGCGGATGCGTGCCGTGAGCACGGCGTCGACGCGGACACTTTTCTCTCAGCGCTGTGCGCCTGCACCTGATCAGGATCGCGATGCGGTCGCGTCGGACGTCTGCTCGGCCAGCAGCACGATCTTGTGCGGCTCGCGCAGCACGATCTTCTGACGGCCGCTTTCGACGAGGCCGAGTTGCTCCCATCCTGACAGGATGCGGCTCACGGTGTGCAGCGTGGTGCCGGTCATCTGCGCGATGTCCTGCCGGCTGATCGGAAAGTCGATCTGTACGCCGTGGTCGAGCTTGCGCCCAGCCTGGTTGGCGAGCCTCAGCAGCGCGTGCGCGATGCGCTGCTCGACCTGCTGTGTCGACATCTCGACGACGCGCGCGTGAGTCTCCTGCAGCCGCTGGCCGACCGTCTGCAAGGTGTTTGCGGCCAGCGACGGGAACCGCGCGACCAGCCGCGGCCACGCCACCGACGGCCAAGCCAGCACGACGCTGTCATCGACCGCGGTCGCCGTCGCCGGATAATGCTGCAGCCCGATGGCGGGGGCGACGCCGAACGTGTCGCCGGGCACGACGTAGCGGACGACGATCTGGTCACCAGTCGGCGTCGTCTTGCTGGCGCGGACATGGCCGTGCAGCAGCAGGAAGAACGACGTCGCATCCGCGCCCTGCTCGAACACCGCACTGTTGCGAGGGACGCGCATGGAGCGCGCCTCGCGCAGCACCTCGGCGAGATCCTCAGGCGAGAGGCCCGCGAACAGCGGCAGATGCGCGACCAGGGAGCGGTCGATAGAAGCCATGATGATCTCCGGCCGGGCAGGGCGACGTTCGTCTCGCCCTTAGCACGGTTTTGCGATCGGCCGGAAGTTTGTGCTGGCACAACCCGCTGCGAGCGGGCCGCAACTACATCTCGATGCAGCGCCATCGGCGCGGTTCCATCAGCGAGCGAGCATTGACATGGCCGATTCACGCAACACCCAGGGCTTGACCGTTCTCGCCAACGGGTTCCGGCCGTTCTTCCTGCTCGGTGCGGTCCAGGCCGCGCTCGCCATCCTGGTCTGGCTCCCGGCCTACTATGGTGAGCTGACGCTGAACTCGGCCTTCGTGCCGCGTGACTGGCACGTGCACGAGATGCTCTATGGCTATCTGCCGGCGATCGTCACCGGCTTCCTGTTCACGGCGATCCCGAACTGGACCGGGCGTCTGCCGATCCGCGGCCTGCCGCTGCTGACGCTGGTGATCGTCTGGATTGCCGGGCGGATCGCGGTGACGACATCGATCATCGGGCCGTGGTGGGCCGATCTCCTTGTCGATGCGAGCTTCCTGGCGCTGGTCGTCCTCGCTGCCGCGCGTGAAATCGTCGCCGGGCGCAATTGGCGTAATCTGCCGGTGGTCGCGATCGTCGGCATGCTGTGCGCCGGAAACATCGCGTTTCATCTGGAAGCGCATCTGCGCGGCTCGGCCGATGTCGCGATTCGTATTGGCGTCGCCGTGATCGTGCTGCTGCTTGCCCTGATCGGCGGCCGTATCACGCCGAGCTTCACGCGCAACTGGCTGGTGAAGAACCACCCGGGCAGGCTGCCTGCGCCGTTCGGCCGCTTCGACATGGCCGTCGTCCTCATCAGTGCGCTGAGCCTGCTGTCTTGGATCGTGGCTCCCGAGCGTACCGGCACTGCGCTGGCGCTCGCCGTCGCCGGTGTGCTGCATGTGATCAGATTGGCGCGCTGGGCGGGCGATCGCACGCTGCGCGAAAGGCTGCTCGTGATCCTGCATGTCGGCTACGCCTTCGTGCCGCTGGGCTTCCTGGCCACGGCGGCGGCGAGCCTCGGATGGACGCTGCCGAGCGCCGGGCTGCATGCCTGGATGGTCGGTGCCGCCGGCATCATGACGCTCGCGGTGATGACGCGCGCCACGCTCGGCCATACCGGCCAGGCCTTGACAGCCTCGGTGGCGACGCAGGCGATCTATCTCGGCATCATCGTCGCGGCGACTACGCGGGTCTGCGCCGTGCTGGTCCCGGCCCATGCCGTCGTGCTGCTGCACGTCGCGGCCTTTGCCTGGATCATCGCCTTCTCGGGCTTCGTGCTGGCGTTCGGTCCGCTGCTGCTCGGCCTCAAGCTGCGCGCGCTCGCAATCAGATCCTCGGCTGGCTCGGCTCAGCCCGTGCTCTGATTGCGCGCGACGGCCCGGGAGAACACCACTTCCATCAGCGTTCCCGACTTCGGCGCCGCCTTGATGTGGAATTGCGCGCGATTGGCCTCGACCAGCGCCTTGGTCAGCGACAGGCTGAGACCCGAGCCATCGGCGCCGAACTCGGCCCCGGCCGTCGCACGGAACGGCTCGAGCGCCGCGGCGACCGCCTGATCGTTCAGCGCGTGACCGGTGTCGCGCACGCGCAGCACCACCTCGCCGAAATCCGACATCGCGGTGGAGACGATGACCTGGCCGCCGGCGTTGGCGAGCGAAATCGATGCCGAGATCAGGTTCGTGGCGATCTGACGCAACGCCCTGGTGTCGGCGATGACAGGCGGCAGCGCCTGCGACAGCGAGGTGCGGATGATGATGCGGGCGCGATTGGCCTGCGGCTGCATCACGGCCACGCAGCTCTCGACCAGCTCGTTCAGGTTCTGCGCGGTGAAGGCCAGCTCGAGCTTGCCGGTCTCGATGCGTGAGAGCTCCAGCAGATCATCGATCAGCGACACGACTCGTTCGCCCGAGGCACGGATATCCTTCATGTACTCGGCATAGCGCGCATTGCCGAGCGTGCCGAAGCGCTCGCCGATCATCACCTCCGCGAAACCGATGATGGCATTCAGCGGCGCGCGCACCTCTTGGCTGATGCGCGCCAGCATGTCGGCCTTGGCATTGGCCGCCCGGTCGGCGACGCGGCGCGCGTGCAGCAGCTCGCTCTCGCCCCTGCGCAACTGAGAGAGATCCCGGAACACGGCGAAGAAGTTCGGGCCGTCGGCCCTGGTGCGGCCGATCGTGATCGAGAGCGGGATGGCGCCGCCTTGCGCGATCTTGCCAAGCACCTCGCGCCCCTGGTCGAGCGCGCCGGATGCCCCGGCCTGCTGCACGCTGTCGAGATAATCGAGCACAAGCCGCGCGCTCTCCGGCGCGAACAGCTCGATGAGATTGCGGCGTGCCAGCTCGACGCCATCGTAGCCGAACAACGCTTCAGCGCTGCGGTTGCACGCATGAATGTTGCCGCCGGCATCGAACATCAGGATGCCCTCCGCCGTCACGTCGAGGATCGCCGCGAGGTCTTCGGCTTCGGCATGGCCGGCTGACGGAGGCGGCGCGACGACCAGTGGCGTTGCAGATGGCGCTGGCGCCTGCACTGGGGGCGTTTCGACGGTGGCGGGGAGAGCCGCCGCCGGGCCGGGCGCCGGCGCAAAGATCAGCGCATGCGCGGTGTCGCCGTCCCAGGTAATCGTGAACAGGCGTGCCTCGGCTTTGATCTCTTCGCTGGTCGAGCCGTCGGCCGCCGAGATCGTAACAGGCGTGCCGGCTTCGGGCCTGCTGGTTCCGGAGGGGGCGCCTGGCTCGACGTAGAGGGCATCGAGTCCGCCGGCTTGCTCCAGGGTCGGAAGATCCGCATAGCCCATCTGCTTGAAGAACGCCGGATTGGCGTACAGCAGACGGTCGAGTCGATAGATCAGCATGCCGGTCGGCAAGAGGTCGAGCAGGATCCGGTCGCGCTGGCTGTCGCCATGGGCGGGCGGGACCTCGGGCGCGAGCCAATCGGTCTGCAGGCCGTTGCCTTGCGCGCCCGCGACATCGGTCATCCCCGACGCATCCTGATGTGGTGGGCCGAAGGGGTCGCTCACGCGGGCCGCCGGCTCGAGCGTTGGGCCGGCGAGCTCCGCCGGGTTGCGGATTTCCCCTTCGAGCCGGGCCGACAACTGGCGCGCCAATTCATGAAACGCATTGTTCTCCACCGGCGTCAGCGCCGGAAGCTTGCTCTCGCCGGGCGCCCGGAACGGCACCACATTCCCCGCCGCTTCGAGGCCGACACCGTCGATGTGGGGCGCCTCGGCCGCAATGGAAGCGTCCCGCGACGGCGCGGCAACGATGTACTGTGGCGGCGGCACATCTGCGGCCGGCGCATGGTCAGATTGAGCGGGACGAGATGCGACGAAATCAGGTGGGGCATCATCGATGTCGTCGGCGTCCGGAGCGTCGCTCGGGCCGGCATCGGATCGCCGGACTGCGTCAAGGCGGTTCAGCGCGTCGATGTCGCGGCAGACGCCGAAGCCACGATACCCGGAATAGACCTTATCCGCCGTGAACACCGGCAAGCCGGAGAGCTCGACGGCGAGCCTTTCGCCGGCAGCAGCGGGCCAGATGACGACGAGATTGCTCCAGGTCTCGCGGGTCGCGATCGCCGCACTGACGCGCCCTTCCGGATCCACGCCGAGCGAGCTTGCGATCTCGGGCCATGGCTGGCCGAGATGGCCGGCGCTCTCGGGACCGATCAGGCGCGCGAACTCGTCGGAGCCGAGCGAGAACCGCCCTTCGGCATCGATCTGCCATGAGAACCGCAGCGGATGGCGGCGGCCTGGCGTCGACGCGTCGTCAGCGGCAATCTTGGTTTGGGCATCCGGCGCGTCAGGGATCGGCGGCGCGGCTTCGTCCGCTGCCCAAGACGCGGCTTCGATCGGCGACGGGGCGCACGGAGGCAAGTCGCCTGCTACCTGCGGCGCGCGGTCGAGCGGCTCGAACAGCTCAGCTTCTGCGGGATCGTCGATCAGCAGAACTTTGGTCGGCGCTTCATTCGACAAAGCCGGGGCCTCGTAGTTCGTCTCGCGTTCAGTCATGTCATCCATCGAAGGGGCAGGCGGAGGCTCGGCCCCATCCGCGGGGAGCAGATCCATCGGGAGCGGCGAGGCTGCGGGGGCATCGGCGGCGAGCGCCTCATCGGTTATCGACGCGGGGCCCGGCGCATCCGCCTCGTCGGACAGGGCTGGCAGCGGCACGGCGACCAGTGCGGTCTGATTGCCGCTGCCGATGCGATGGAGCGCCGCGCGCTCGGTGCCGAGCGTCACCTCGGCGATGCCGTCGGCAAGCGCCGCGCCGCGGGCCGCGGTGAAGCAGGCATCGCTGAGGTCGTGCATCCCGAACAGCCGCCGTCCCGCGGTGCTGATGCCGGTGAACTGCCCGTCCTGGGTGAATGCGATCATTGCATGTTCGCTCGGTTCGACCAGACGCTTCAGGCGCTCTGCGAGCGGGAGGCTGCGTCCGCCGGTATCGCTGCTGGCGATCAGTACGCCATGCGTTCCGTCGGGCAGGTCGATCCGGGCGCAGCCGCAGGTCGCCAGCGTGCCGAGCGGCGCTCCGAAGCCGCGCAGACGCTCCAGCCTTAGCGCGCCCGTCTCGGGCAGCCGCCGGCCCAACTGTGCAATCTGACGACGATGCGAATCGGCCGGGCCGAAGGTCCTTGTTACCAGGGCCGGCACATTGGTCGCACCGAGGGCGCGCGCGCCGATCGCATTGGCCCACAGCACCCGGCTGCCGTCGGACGACCACAGCCAGGCAGGCAGCGCGCCGGCGGCGTGGACGGCCAGCCGGGGATCGCTGAGGGCCAGCATTTCGAAATCGGCGTGGGTCATGGGCGGCGGCTGAGAACGGCTCTTTAACGTTGAATGGCGACCGGAGCTGGTAGCGTTAAGAATTCGTTACTATCGCGCGTTTTGAGGGCAGAGGTCCACGCCCGGGCGGTGCTCCGGCCTTGCTAAAGCTTGGATAACCTTAATGTGTTCCTCCCCGGCCGCAGTGCCCAGAACCGGCGGCGGACGCCTGTGTTGGATGTTGCAATTGCGGACCGCGCCGTCACGATGGTGGGTGGATAGGGTCGAAGGCGCGATCGCCGCTGGTCGCGTGTCGACTTCCGGATCCGCTGGCGGTGGCGCGATGATCCGCGCATCTGGAGGAGGGAACCATGACTGAGGACGGACGCCGATTCGAGATTCCGAAGGACATGCGCGCCATGGCCGAGGCGGGCTTCGACCAGGCGCGGCAGACGCTCGAGAAGTTCCTTGCGGGCGCAGAGGCCACCGCGGGTTCGCTCGAGGAGCGCGGCGCGACCGTGCGGGCCGGCGCCAAGGACATCGGCGTCAAGGTGCTGTCCTACGCCGAGAAGAACGTGCAGTCGTCGCTCGACTATGCGCAGTCGCTGGTTCACGCCAAGGATCTTCCCGAGGTGCTCAAGCTGCACAGCGAGTTCATCCAGGGCCAGATGCGCTCGCTGGCGGAGCAGGCGAGCGAGATGGGGCAGACCATCAGCAGAGCGGCATTCGACGCGACCAAGCCGAAGTCCTGACCTCATCGTTTCGGTCGAGTTCTGTATTTTCACGTCCTGAAGTTGAGAGCGCGACAAAGAGTTCCAGATGCTGGAATTTCCCGTTGCGTTGCACAAAATCGACACGATATAGCTCTACGCGAGGTTGTTACCTCCCAGGGGCGGTTCCTCTGCGTGATCCGAAGTGACTTCCCGATTGCCGGGACGGTCCAGTCTCAACGTTTGTCCAAGGATGCATGCCATGACCAATGCCACCGATCCTTTCTCCGCATCGATCATTCCGTTCGAGGTTCCCGAACAGGTGCGCGCGCTCGCCGAGAAGGGCGTGTCACAGGCCCGCGAGAACTACGCCAAGTTCAAGGACGCCGCCGAAACCCATAACTCGGCCATCGAGGCTTTCTTCGCCAATGCCAGCAAGGGCGCCGGCGCGTACTCGTCGAAGGTCATGGAGTTCACCAAGGCGAACACGACCGCCTCGCTCGACTTCGCCCAGGAACTGTTCGGCGTGAAGTCGCCGTCGGACGCGATGGAGCTTTGGACCGGTTTCGTGCGCAAGCAGTTCGAGACGTTCACGGCGCAGGCCAAGGAGCTCGGTGAGCTCGGCCAGAAGGTCGCCGTGGAGACCGTCGAGCCGATCAAGGAAAGCGCCACCAAGCTGCTCAAGACGGCGGCCTGAGGCTGACCAGATCTGATCGGGCGTGGCACGCCCGGTCGCGCGAAGACCGGGTCCGGCGCGTCTGCGTCCGGGCCCATTCACTTCCGGGCGTCACCGCGAGCCATGAGAGCTCATCGCGACGCACAAAAACGGGGGCTTGGCGGGAGACTTTATCGTTCTCGGCCTTGCCAAATCCGGCCGTTGCACCTAGTTTCCGGCGCGTTCGGGCCCCCGACAGGGACGGCCCGTGGCGGATGCAGTTGTAGCTCAGTTGGTTAGAGCGCCTGTCTGTGGAACAGGAGGTCGGTGGTTCGAGCCCACCCAACTGTACCAATTAAATCAAAGCCTTACTTGGAATTCGCCTAACTAGCCGCTCAGGCTAGCTACCATCTAGCAACCACGGGGCCGACCAAAGTATCGGGCGGCTAAGTCCCGTCGAAAAAATTTTCCGAACACATGCTCAGCGCTCCCATTAGCGCCCGATGGCGGCCCAGAAGCCTCGAAACCGCGAGTGCGGTAATGGTCACAGACGCGGGCAGTCGCACGTCTGAATTACACTCAGCGCCGACTATTTCGTGCGGATCTTCAGCCCCTGGTCCTGGCCGGAGGGAAATCGATCTTTGGTTCGCCATCCGACCGGATCCGCGATCCAGCGGCTGACCTCAGATTCATGCCAACCGGTTCCGTTGCTGCTGATTTTGAGCTGGGCCGGGAACGTGCCCTCGGCAATCTTGCGGTAGATTGTGGACCGGGACAGCCGGTCCTGGCGAGGACGGTCTTCAACCTGATGATACGGTCTAGTTCGCGCATGGCCGTGATGCCCTTCGCTGGTCGCTTCTGAGGTGTCGTGAGACCAGAGAGGCCAAACAGATGCAGGCGGACAATAGGAGTTCGCGCGTTGCCAGGCGTGGCGTAGAGCCGGCGGCAAACGGGATGGGTCAAATTCCAAGGCTTCGACCTCTGCCGAGATCGATGCCATGGACGAAGGCCAGATCCTAGCCGAGCCGGCGGCCTGATTCGAATCCGATGCCGAGATCGTTCTTGCGGCCGGCGAGGATGGATTCCAGCTGTGGGTCGCGTTCGAGGCTTTTTGCCATGTCGCCCATCGCCGAGCGCGTGGCCTTGTAGCCGGACATGTCGCCGGCTTCATACTGGCGCCGGCTGGCATGGTCGAGCTTCTGCCAGCGCTTTACGAAGCGGTCGGCGCGGCGGCTCGGATCGGTGCGCAGTTCGCTTTCGAGCTGGAGCGCGCGCACAGCCCGGCTGATCTGACCACCGGCCGCCTCGCGAGCCAGCTCCGGGTTCTTCCTGTAAGCGGCCTCGGCGTCGTGCGAGCCAAAGGGGCGCACCTCCTCGAAGGCTCGACGTGCCTCTTGCAGCTCTCTCACCTGTTCGCTGCTCGCTCGGTCGCCCGTCTCCTGCGCCGAGAGGATCGCATCTACTGCGCGGGCACGGCGCACCAGCGCTCGTGTCCGGATGCGACGTGCGTCCGTTTCGGGATCTTGCGCCACGTTGCTTGCCGATACTTCGGCTTCGCGTCGCTCGGCTGCGGGACCGCTGCGTTCCCTTTCCTGCGTTGCCCGTTCCGGCCTGCGTCCGCGATCCGGTCCCGCCACATCAGCCGGAGAGCGCAGGCCGTCGACAATGTCGCGCAGCATCTCGGGCACAATCTGGCGCACGATCTCGGCCACGCGCTCGCGGAAGGTGATCCCACGCCGCTCGGCGTAGCTCTGGAGCGGATCGGCGCGCTCATAATCCGAGGCCATGTCCTTGGCGCGGTCGCGCGACAGGGCGCGGGTGAGCCGGTCTGCGTTGGCAAAATCATCGCGACCATAATGCAGGTCCACCTCGTCGCGATGCCGCGACAGGGCGACATAGCTGCTGTGGGCATCCATGCCGGGCGTCGCCAGGACATGGACGCGGTCGACCGTCATGCCCTGCGCCTTGTGTATCGTCGCCGCATAGCCATGGTCGATCCGGTTGTAATCCTTGAGGTCGAAGCGCACGGATCGGCCATCGTCGGTCTGCACGGCCATGGACTGCGCGCTGACCTGCTCGATGGTCCCGAGCGTGCCGTTCTTGACGCCAAGGCCGCGCTCGTTCTGCAGGAACATCACCCGATCCCCGCTGGCAAAGTTTCTCGCGCCGCGCTCGACCGTCACCCCCACCTCGTCGCCGAGATCGCCCGCTGCCCGCATCCGCTCGCGCGCTGCCTCGTTCACGATGCGGACCTCGTCGTTCGTGTGGGTCAGGATGATCCGGCTCCGATCCGGTGATGACTGCCGGTCGCGATCCCAGTGATCAATCAGATCGCCGCGCGCCTGGTCGCGACTCTCGGCTTCATGCACCATGCCGTGGGCGCGGTACGCTTCAAGCGCGTGGCCCACCTCGCCAGTCGCCAGATCACGTGTGGCGTCGCGCTGCCAGTCCTCGCGCTGACGGCGCACGTCGCCGATCTCGGCGCTGCCGTGACGCTCATGAATCGACCGGAACGCCGCGCCGGCTTCGATGGCCTGCAACTGTTGCGGATCACCGACCAGCACCACCTTTGCGCCGGCCTCGGCCGCATGCGACAGCACGCGTTCGAGCTGTCGCGTGCCGACCATCCCCGCCTCGTCGATGACAAGCACATCGCTCGATTTGAGCAGATCACGGCCCTGTCCCCAGCCGTGCTCCAGGCTGGCGATCGTGCGCGACGCAATGCCCGATCCGCTTTCGAGGTTTTCGGCTGCAATGCCGGACAGCGCCACACCGCGGACATCGAAGCCCGCTGCTTCCCACGTCTCCCGCGCCACCCCCAGCATTGCGCTCTTTCCCGTCCCGGCGTGGCCCACCACGACGCTGAGACCGCGTCCATTCGTGACATGCGCCAGTGCCTCTGCCTGCTCGGCCGAAAGTACCAGGCCGCGCTCTTCCGCCCGCGCCAAAGCGGCTAAGCGGTCCGCATCTCGCACCTGATGGCGTTCCCGTTCCGCCATCAGTTCGGCGGCACGGTGCAGCCGCTGTTCTGCCTCGATCATTCCGCGGCTGCTGAACCGGTCCTCGCCACGCCCATCCTTGCCCAGCTCGACCAGATCGGGCGCTCCCTGCATTGCGCCCATCACCTCATTGAACTGGTCGAGCCCGTCACTGTGCCGGTGCGCGAACTTAGCCAGGTCCCGGCGTGTGAAGGTCGATTGCTGCTGGGTGATGGCGTCCAGTCCAAGGGCGGGATCAGCGATGATCCGCGCGCCGTTGTTCCGCGCGATCTCGCGGTGCATCTCGGCACGGTCGGCCTCGACCCCTTCACCTCCGATGCCACGACCCTCGATGCGTTTGGCCGGCGCGCCAATCTGGCTTTGCGGCTCCAGCGCGATGCCCTGAGCTTCCAGGCTGCGATGATCGATCCGCGCGTCGATGTCGAGCTCGGCCAGGCGCTCGTTGGCGAGCTCCGCCCAGCGTTTGCGCCAGCGCTCAACAAGCTCCGTGCGATTCCAATCCCGCACCTTTTGGCCAAAGCCGTTCTCGTCGACCGCGCGCATGGTCAGCATGACATGAGCATGGGGCTTGGGCAGTCCGTCCTCGGCCCTATCCCAGTGCACATTAAGGTCGGCAACCATGCCCAGACCCACGAACTCGCTCTGAGCGAAGTCCCGGGCAAGCTCGATGCCCTGCGCCTCACTCAGCTCGCGCGGAAGAGCGAACTCGACCTCCCGGGCAAGCTGCGCGTCCTTGCGCACTTCAAACGCTTCGACATCGTTCCAAAGCCGCTCCCGGTCGCTCCATGCCTCCGGCGCATTCTCCGGCAGTATCACCTCAGAATGAACGACGCCTCGCTTCGCGGAAAAATCCTGCTCACGGCCGAGCCGCTCGTCGCGCAGCCGCGAGCCCGAGCGGTAGGCCGCCGATGCCACCGCGCTGCTCCCGGCTTTCCGGCCAATGACCTTGACGTGAAGATGATAGATCGCCATCGCGAGCCAATCACTGGCATAGCGAAGCGCACGTCGGAACGACGTATAAGCGCGCCCTCCCTCGAAAAAATCTCGGGAGGGACTACCGCGTCCCAGGCTGTCCTGACGACCTTACAGCATTGCGCCAGGGCCTCGACTATCATTTCTCCATCAACACTCATGGAGAGACCGATGCGCAAGCCACGGGAATTCGATGCCGAACTGAAGGCACTTGGGGATAAGGCGCGTGACCTCAAGAGCCGCAAGGTGAAACAGCTCGGCGAACTTGTCATCGCCACGGAGGCAGACGCGCTTAGCACAAACGAACTGGCGGGCGCGCTGATCGTGCTGGCCGAGACGAAAGAGGCCGGAAAGAGGGAGGCATGGGCCAAACGCGGGGCCGCGTTCTTTCAAAGTCGGGCGCGGCGAAATGCACAAAAAGCTGACCGCAACACGTACGGCGCTCCTACGCAACCAAGCGGCGCGCAACCGGCATCAAGCCGCAAGAGCGCGACATGACATGCGAACATGGCAGGTCGAGCGCCGCAAACGCACGCGGCACCTCATCGAACTCGGCGGACTTGTCGTTAAATCCGGTATCGTGGAGCTAACCGGCGACGACCGCGCCATGATCTTCGGCGCCCTGCTATGGAGCGCCGACAAACTCAAAGGTGATCGGGGCGAACGGGTGCGAGCCCTGTGGGCCGCGAAGGGGAAACAGGCTTTTGCAATGGACCGACGACACGCAAGGCAATAGGTCGAACTGCTCCAGTGATTGGTCTCTGATGCACGCGCGGGGACAATCGGGATACTGGCGCCTCTGCAAACTCAACGGTTTGTCCGTTGGCATTGTCAAGATATGGCGCAGGACTTGCTCCTTCGTGTCAGCTGCTTCGGCGACAGCTGCGTTTCCCGCTTGAGGCATCGACCGCAAAGTCGGTTGCGCCGGTCGCTCCACCTTAGTGTTGTTTCAGTCATCCGGAGCTTCCAACCGTCCGTCTGGCAGGGTTTAATTAACCCTTTGAAAGCAATGAATCTTCAGCCTGGATGATGAGTTAGCGACGATAGTAATCATTGCGTAGGTGCAGGCCGATTCGTTGCATCGAAGTCGTTTTCGTAAGGGATCTCCGGGGCTTTTTTAGAATCCGAGAGTGAAGCAGCTCACACACCGCAGGCAAATGTCGAACTAACCTGTCGTTCGGCCACTGCGTCACCTATCCAGGAGCTTAAAGCTGTTCGGTCGGAGGTGTCTGAGCAAGGAGATGAGGAGGGCAGGAGCGGTCGGCGAATGGGCAACATCTTTTTTCCGTCCTCTCAGATCGAGTCGCCGCCCTTCGTGGGTGGCCAGGTCCGGTGCTGTCCGCGTTCGGCCACAGCTATCGCTCGCCGACGATTCTGACGCTGAAGTTGGGGACCGTCGCCGTAGCGCCGAAGGCTGATTAGGCGTGTAGAACCATATCTTTAGTGTCTCGGCGCGCGATCGCCGCCAGCGAGATGAGACTGCAAACAGTGGCACGGACGGAGCAGGGCCATTGTCGCCACGCCTCATGCGCCGCGCGATCGGCCGGCGGACGCCGCGGTCAAAATGTTGGGTGGGCCGCATGGATTGAGCTGCTGCTTCCGATGCCGGGGGCGACCCTCGCGACACGTTTTCCGAGGGATGAACTCCGGATTCTTCGAGTTGCGTCATGGTACGGTTGATGCTTAAAATTGTATAAGAACAATAGTGTCGATATCAAATGGAGGGAGGAACCTAGACAATGCCAATCTGTAGCGATCCCACGATCACCTACCTTAAGGGCCTGGGCTTCAGCGTGGTTCGTCTACCGCGGCCCGACATGCGGCCCCTGCAAATCCTCTCGGATCATGGAGGAGAGCTCACCAATCTCGGCGAACTCGAGACCATCATGAAGTCCGGTCCCGTCGGCGTGCCGCCGCTGAAGCTCAATCTGGCGGGCCCCACTTTGGCCGGAGAGCAAGCGAGCACACTCAGCATCGGTCTCGGCTTGAGCGTGCTCGGCACCGTGCTCGGCGCAATGGGCGCCGGCAAGCTCGGACTCGACGTCGCCTACAAAGGCGCGTCCAAGGTGACGTTCGAGTTCACTGATACCCAAAGAGACGAGGTCGAGATCGCGGCGCTGGACAAGTTCTTTGGCGCTGCCGACGTCGATCCGTCGGCGCGGGGGGTGATGCAGTTGCTCGAAGCGGACGAGATTTATGTCGTCAACGCCACCATCAAGTCGAGCAAGATCACCGTCACCAGCAAGGACAGCTCGGGTACCGATGTCACGCTCAAGGTACCGGAGATTAAGGAGATCGTTGGCGCCAATGTGTCGGTGTCGGCGGCCCAGGACACCAGCGCGAAGATCACCTACGAGGGCAAGATTCCGCTGGTATTCGGCTTTCAAGCCGTCCGCCTGTTCTACGAGGACGGCCGTTACACGTCGTTCGAGCCACTGGAGGCCGGCGCCATGGCGGCAAGGGAGCTGAAGTCGTCCGGGCTGCCCGACGGCGCCAAGGCACTCACGCGTCGCGCGGCCATGCTGCGCATCGGCAATACATGAGCCCGGCGCCGGACAATTGGGCTGTCGTTATCGGCATCGATCAGTACGACGTGGCCGAGGCATGCCTCAATGGCGCGGTGAACGACGCCTTGGCGATGCGCAAATGGCTGCTCGATCCCGCAGGCGGCGCGGTGTCCGAACGGCAATTGTTCCTGCTGCTCAGTCCCAAACCAGGTCGGAACCTGGGCGACATCAAATCACTTCCCGCCAGCCGCGCCAATGCGATCACCGTCATCGAGCGCGTGCTCGCGAAGAGCCGAGGCCGGGGCGACCGCTTCTTCTTCCATTTTTCCGGCCACGGTCTCAGTGCGCGGATCAATGCGACAAACCAGAGTGGAATGGCTTTTGCCGATTTCACTGAATTGCTGACGGACAACTCCCTAACGGTCCAGGCGCTGTTCGACCTCTTCCAGTCAACACAATTCAAGGAGCAATTCTTCTTCATCGACGGCTGCCGCAATGCGCCGTTCGGCTCGGATCGCATCCTGGGCAGTTACCCCAAACCGCGCGCTGCGCAGCCTCCGGTGAGCCCGCAGTTCGGAATGTACGCAACAGCGCCTATGTTGAAGGCCAACGAAGTCGACGAACGAGGTGCGTTCACGCAGGCTCTGCTCGACGGCCTTGGCGGTGAAGGAAGCGCCAAGCGATGGGATTCGAACAATGCAGCGTATGTCATCCGCTGGAGTACATTGTTCAGTTACGTGCATGGCGTCGTAACGGCTCGCAAGCTCAAAGCTGGGGCGTTCATCCAGACGCCGCGCCGTTTCGGCGAGACGGCTGGCGAAGACCCAATCCTGGCAAGCAAGCCGCCGGAGGGGTTCGGGCAGGTGCGGTTGAGTGTAAAATTGGCGCCCAAGGACGCGCTGGGGCACAGCAGTGTGCTGGTGCGAGACCTCTCCGGTGAGATCAAGCGCGAGCCGAAGCCGATAAAAGGCTTGCCCGTGTGCTTCGATCTGACGCCGCGTTTGTATGGCGTCGACGTCGAGGCCGATGGCTGGGAGCGTGTCGGCAACGTCAGATCCGTCGATCTCTACGAACCATGTGAGATCGACATTACACTCGCTCGTTCGCCGGCGAAGATCATCACTCAAGCGGGCGAGCGACGAGAGCTTTGGAACGATGACACAGCAGAGTCCCTCGATGTCGATGCTGATGAATCCTGGGCAAGAGCAACCAGCTTTTCGGTCGCGCCGAGCTCCTTGACGGTCGAATCGGGTGACCGTCTCGCGACAGTCGAAATCGCCGACGAAGCAGGTCGCGTGCTTGAAACCCATCGTTGGGCCGTCAGATTGGCGCCCTGTCCGCCGGGCTTCTATCGCGCAAGACTGCTCTCCCCGGAAGGAGAGGCCACCGAAGAACTGGTGCAGGTCGGCAAGCACCAATCGCTTCACGTCGCGGTGACCGCGCCGCCCCCGGCAAGTCCGCTCCTGCAGCATTTGATCGAGACCGTTGGATTCCGGCGGGAGAAGGACGGGACCGTGTCGGTGTCGGCGAGCGTGGGCCCGTCGGCATCGCTCCGTTTGTCCACCGTGCTGGCGCTATCGGCCGCGGCCGCCGCAGAGACCGGATCAAAGTTCGGACAGCGGCTTCGCGCTGTCGGCATTCCGGCCTTTTCCGCAATCACCGGCGCGGCTAGCGGTGTACAGATCGTCGCAGGCAGTGATGACGGCACGGACTGGATCGGCCGGTTACGGGTCGGCGTCTGGTCGCTTGACGGCACCTCGGAAGCATCGCAAGCGTTGGGTCGCCTCCCGGACAACGCTGAGATCGCGACCGCGGCCTTCGCCCGCGCACCGGGGGCCTGTCAACTCACCTTGCAAGACGTCGGGCAGTCTGCGTCTCAATTGACACTGCCACTCGTGGTCCTGCCCGGTCGGGTTACGTTGCTGGTCATCACGCGCGATCGCGACGGGCGGATCGACGTTCATCTCTATATGCCGGCTGTGACCGGTCCACAGGCGCAGGAGAGGAGTTTCCGTGACCAGGAGTTCGCCGACAGCAACTTCGCGGCACTGAGGCGCATCGAACTGATGCAGCGCGCCGTTGCCAACGGCCGCATTAGCCCGACCGCGCCCGAGATCGATTTGCTGTTGTGGGACAAGTGGCGTGATCCCGTGGCAGGCTGCCTTGGCGGCTATCTGGGCCGTCGGCGCGGCGACGCCCTCCAAAGAAGCTATACTCTTCGAAGTCTGGAGGAGGCGTCAGCAAACCTCGTCAGGTTTTTTGGATTGCTGCCGGACAGCCATATCCTTCACGGCTGGGTGCTGGAGCAGGTCGGAAAAGCAGGTGCTGCCGCGTCTTACGCTGCGGCACTCGATGCCGGATTGCCGTTGTTCCGCGACGGAGTTGCATTGCTCGAATCCGCCGTGGCCCGACTTGGGTTGCAACATCCTCGTGTGCCGGCACTCGCGGCGATCGCGGGGAGGCCGCCGGCCGATCCGCTCTGGTCGGTAACCATGCGGGGGTAGACGGGGGACATCATGACGAATGTGAGGCGACTGGATCCGCGTGTTGAGACGGCAGCCGCTAGCCGAATCCCGTCGGACTGGCGAGATTCCGAGGAATCTCGAAACTGGCCGGAGACTTTGCATCCGAACGGACCTAACCACCGAGCATTCGTGCTGTTGCAGCCGGGCACAGGCCTGCCGGAGTTTACCGGGCACGCGGTGCAAATTAACGAGAGCGTGTTCATTGTCGAAGCTGATCTGGATACGCTTCGGTGGCTCGCAGAGTACCCGTCGGTTGTCTATGTCGAGGCCCCGAGGCCGATGGGCGAGGACCTTGATACGTCGGTGCCAGCTACCAAAGCCAATGTATTGTCGAGCCCTCCGTCGGGAGGTGCCGCGTTGACGGGCCTCGGCGTAGTGGTCGGCTTTGTCGATAGAGGTGGAATGGATTGGAAGCTTGAGGATTTCCAAGTCAACGGGCACACCAGGATCCTCGCGATCTGGGACCAGTCCCTTCGCCCCGTCGGGACTGAGAAGTCGCCGGCCGCATACGGCTATGGCGTCGAGTATGACAAGACAACCATCGATGGTGACTTGGCCGGCGGTCCGCCCCTGCGTCATCGCTGCAATCCGGGATCGCATGCGACTCACGTCGCCGGGATCGCAGTCGGTAACGGCAGCTCGACCGGCCCCAATCCGGCCGGCGGTGTCTTTCCGGCGGCGAAATATGTCGGGGTAGCGACCAATGCCGACATCATCTATGTCGAGGCGGTCAAAATTCCGGGCACCACACTGACCAGCTCTGATCGCGTCGCGGAAGCGATTAAATATATCTTTGAAAAAGCGGGGAAGCGGCCGTGCGTCGTGAATGTCAGTCTGGGCAACAATGGTGGCGCCCACGACAGCGAAAGCGTGGTGGAACGGACGATTGACCGCATGCTCGAAGCGAACGGACGTGTATTGGTCAAATCGGCGGGAAACGAAGTTGATTGGGACTGCCACGCCGTCGTGGTGCTCACGGCTGGCGATCCACGTTGCACTTTGGAATGGCAGTTTGGTCGAAGCGGGAGGCATGATCGCACGCCAAACGAATTGGAGCTTTGGTCCTCCTCTCGCGATCGTTTCCGCATCTGGGTCGAGCATCCCCAAGGTTCCAGCCTAGTCACCTCCAAGATCATTCCTGGCGCCGACGACACGCAGCGCTTTCCTTTGGGCAATGAAATCGTGACGGTCTCTTCGCAGCGATTCCATCCGCTCAACGGCGCCAGTTATGTGCACATCCACGTCGATTCAGCCCAGGCGGGCGCGACGCTCTCGAGTGGCGTATGGAAAGTCTGCATTGAGGCCCACGATCCGAGCAACATCAAAGATGGCAGGATCGACGCCTGGATCGAGCGCGATTTGCGGGACGCGGCGAATAATTATGCCGATCAGTCCCTTTTTCGGAATTTCGTTGCAGCCGATGGGACCCTTAACCCTCCAGGTACCATTCGTCGCGGCATTACCGTAGGAAATTACGACCATCTCGGCGGGGCTGGCGTGTCAGCGTCCGGTCGCGGCCCCACCCGCGATGGACGGAACAAGCCAGATCTCGTTGCGCCTGGTTTCAGGGTCTGGTCTTCCGGAGCGCTGGGAAATCAGCCAAACCCGGCTGGCGGTGCCGGGGCCGTATTCGCGGTTCGAGTCGAGAAAACTGGTACGAGCATGAGCGCACCGCACGTGACCGGCGTTTGCGCGCAGTTGCTGGAAGCTTTCCCAGCTATCAGCTCTGCCCAAATGGGCGCGACACTCGTCGCCGCGGCGTCCGCATTGGCACCATCAACTAGCTTCGATAACCAATTGGGATTTGGCCTGATTGATGCCAAGGAGGCGGATACAGCGCTCCGCTGAATTCTCTAGGCTGCCTAGCGGCTATCGGCGGCAGCCAAATGTAAGGCAGGCATCGTGACTCTATTGAGAACGACCCATCTTGTCACCTCAGTCGGTATCAGTTCGACCGAGAAGTCCGCTGTCAGCTGGAGTGTCCGACGAGCGAGAGGGTCGGTCTCAGCTTTTTCGGTTCGGCGATCTTTATTGTCGGCGCTGTCCGAATTCTTCTCAAGGCCACCTCACCCCGCGCTCGGTTCTTAAATCTTACGCTCGTACGGTGCAGGCTGTTCGGGAAGCTTTGGTCAAGGCCGGCATAGAATTTCTCGATGCGAACCAAAAAGGCGAAGGTGTGAGGCTCAGGAGCCCGAAGGCCTAAGCAGCCCCAAATCTATGACCCCTGCCCCCAATCGACGGCGTCAGGTATCCACGTTTGCAATGCAGGCACACCACTTGGCTTGTGACGACCAAATCAAATTGGGGCTAAGGCCCCCTTTGCGCTGAACGCAATCAAATCGTTAGCTGGGCGAGATGTGTTGCGGGCGCTTCCCGACTTGGAGGAGAATTATTGAATGTGTGGCGCGCCACGGTCGACGAAGATAGGCGCTATTGCTTCGCCATGCCCCTATGATGCCGCAGCCCGCCTCGCGTTCCAATCGGCAAATCTGCGACACGCGACGACTTTGCAGTCCGGACGCGCTTAAGCGACCGTTGCGGCCCGCTAGCGCACGCGAAAGCCCTCGGTTGTCCGCATTGACGTTAATTGTCCTATAGCCATCCTCGTCTCTTCGCGTCTTACGAGAGTGGGAGGGAGACCTTGAGACAGAGTCAGCACCGAAAGAATGGAAGCGAACAGTCACGAGTTGGTACATCTGCCTCGAAATCTGAAGTGTCGAACACCATTCCATTTGCCCAACGGCTCACCTGCACGATCAACGAAGTATGCGAGGCGACCGGCTTGGGGCGCACGAAGCTTCACGAATAAATAGGAGCGGGGCAAATCGCTACTACAGCTGTAGGGCGTCGCCGGTTGGTGCTCGTAAGATCACTCCAAGCATTTCTCGATGTAAACCGCTCGTCGGCGGCTGGCGGTCTAAAAAGGATTTGGTAGCACTTCTCTTCGTCTTAAGAATTTGGCCACAATTGTCCGTCCGTATTCGCTCCAATCCGCCGTGACGACAGGGGTGATGCTGCGGGAACGCCAGCGTTGAACGGCGCCAACTATCTGTCAATCAAGGAAGAATCCCTTGAGATTTGCGGACTCCCTCTCCGCCAGAATGAAACGGAATTGAAAAACGCCGGCAAAATAAGATATTACTCGTCCTACTAGAGGCGACTGGTGACGAAAATCGGGAACGCGGCGACGCACCACGCTTCGCCGCGTAGGAGGAGATGCCTCCGGCCATCCCTTCGCGGAGTGCGCCAAGCGCTCCCTCGCAGCTCGGGCACCGTCGTCGCCCACGCGACCCGACCCGTGCGTTGGTTTTGGCTAGCCAGGCGACGCCTAGTCGTCGTCTTCCTCTGTCTCAGGGATCTCGCCGGCTTGGAAGCCGCACATCTCCATGAACATCCACGCCCGCAACCAGTTGGAGATCTCGTTGACCTTCAGCTTGGAGACATCCTCCTGATAGTCGACATCTGACGCATTCCGTGCATAGATGGCGTTGAGGTAGCTGACATAGGCCTCGCGCATCATCCCTGTCGGCCGGAAGGCGAAGTTGTGCGAAATCGCCACCTCCCTCACGGAGGTGGCGACCGCGCTCCACAATGGCAATTCGATCTCGCCATGGCCGCCATGCGTCAGGCCATCGTTGGCGACGCGTTGAGCGAGCCGGATCAACCGTCCATTGAAGGCGTAGAGTGGGCCTCGAAGAGCTTTGGATGAAGCTCTTCATCCAGTTGTTCGGTGATTGCGTTGGCCCGCTCGGGTTCGGCCAGGCGGAAAGGGTTCAGAGCGCAGATAAATAGGCTGCTCCGGTCCGACCAAGGAATTGAGTTCCAGAACTTCCTAACGAAGCAGAAGCCGTGCAGCCGTTCTTCTTCCATCAACTGGGCTGCATAATTGCTGAGCCCGGTAAGGTGCTTTCGCGTCCACTCATTCGGCGAGCCGTCTTCCTCCTTGTTGTCGATCCAGCCTGGTATGTCGTCGACGGTGATTACGACGCAGCCCATGGCATCGTGCGACAGGAGCTGGTTGGTGAAGCGCTTGAACTCATCGTCGCTCAGCACGTGGAGCTGCAGCCTCAGGCTTTCGAGCACGTCGGCGGTCATATAGATAGGCTTGGCGGGTGATCTTCACGTCCATCGTCGAGACCAGGACGTTAGTGATGTCTTTGTGGCCGGACAAGGCGAACATGCCTGCGACGTAATTGCTGTAGGCGAACAGTTCGGAAAACGCGTTGCGCTCTGCCGCACGGTCCACTTTTAGCTCGAGAATGAAGAGCCCGTCCTCATGGTGTCCGAGCAGATCGAGCTCCATTGGGCGGGTGTGGTCGGTGGGCAGCTTAATCTTGCTGCCCAGAAACTCTCCGAATCGAACCGAATTGTGCAGTCTCTTGAGCTTGGTCAGGGTTCGCGCTTTGATGATTCGCCATAGTTGGAAGTCGTCCTCGTTGCCCACAGGCTTTTCGTCTAACGCCGCGGCCTCGTCGACCAGGTCGGTTAACCCAGTCTTGAACAGGTAGTCGTGGACCGCCTCCTCGCTGAATTGGGCCAAGTTGCTCTCCTGCACCCATTGGGCGATCATTGCCGTCTGCGTGTATATTACAGGTAACTTGGCAACGCAGCGCGGCGGCTGTGGTAATTTGAAGCTTGATCATGTGGAAACTGAGATTCGGCGCATGGATGCAGAACCGAACACGGAGACGAACACTTTGGTCGATGTCGCAGGCGCCACGATTCTCCGTTTGAAAATCGAGCGCTATCGCGCGTTCCAAAAATTCGACTGGTTCCTAAGAGCCGGCCTGAACGTGATCCTCGGCGGCGGCGACGCCGGCAAGACTACCATCCTCGAAGCGATCGCCCTGTTGCTCAATCCGAGCAACACTGCCCTTGTGTCTGACAATGACTATTGGCGACGTCAGCGCAAGGACGGGTTCTTCATCGGCGCCGTAATCAGCCTGCCGCCGGACAGCAGCATCGCCACTCAGTCGCGTCCGGCGTTCCCATGGGAGTGGGATGGCCGACAGGCCTGCAAACCGCAAGAGTCTGATGAAGGCGGACCGGCGCGTTCGGTCAGGCCGCCGGTCTATAAGATCTCTGTCAGCGGCTCCGAAGAGCTCGACCTGACCTATGCGATCCACAATCCGAACGACAGCACCGACATATTCTCGCCGACGCTCCGTCGAGAGATCGGCCTGGTACGTCTGGGCGGTGATGATCGGAACGATCGCGACCTCCGCCTTGTGCAGGGCTCGGCACTGGATCGGCTGCTCAGCGACAAGGCGCTGCGCTCACGCCTGACCTCGGCCTTCTCGGACGTCGATGTGAAGGCTGAGCTCCAGACCGAAGGGCAAGAGGCGATGAAGCAGCTGAACGAGACGTTCGCCGAGCGCGCGCTGCCGCATGACCTGGGGCTTGGCCTCAGCGCGGTCCAGGGCCAGTCGATCAGCGCTCTGATCGGACTGACCGCCGCCATTGAAGAAAGTCGCCTACCGCTGTCGAGTTGGGGCTCGGGGACTCGCCGTCTAGCATCCTTGGCCGTCGCCCAGGCCTGCCGGTCCGGTTGCCCCATTACATTGGTCGACGAGGCCGAGCGTGGCCTCGAGCCCTATCGCCAACGCAAGCTCGTCAGCGAGCTGGCAGCGGGTCCATCCCAGGTCGTGATGACCACGCACAGCGCGCCGGCCCTGGTCGCCGCCGAGCCAGCGACGATCTGGTATCTCAGCCAGGGCCATGTCATCGCCGAGCTTTCCGGTCCGCGCTCGGTTCAGCTGCAAAAGCGGGATCCAGAAGCTTTCCTGTCGCGCCTAACCCTGGTGGGCGAAGGGCCAACCGAGGTCGGCTTCGTCAGAGAGGTGCTTCAGCGAGAAATCGCGACGGACCTGCTCGACCTGGGGGTTCGCCTCTGCGACGGTCAAGGCAACACCTTCACGCTTGAACTGCTGGAGGAGTTTACCAAAGCCAAACTCGGCCTCGCCGCATTCGTCGACTGTGAGGGCGACAACGCCACACGCTGGAGTAATCTGAAGTCTGCGATGGGCGACCTTCTGTTCCAGTGGCCCTCGGGCTGCACCGAAGCCAACGTCATCGCCCACATTTGTGACGACAAGCTGGAGGCGTTGCTCGTCGATCCTGACGACATCCATACCCAACCCCGGCTCGCCACCTTAGTCGAGCGGCTTAAGGTCCTCGAACCCACGGCCGAGTTCCCCAAGCACGACTTTGCCACCGTCAAAACCGTCGCTGGCGATCGCCTGCGCGCCCTGATCATCGCCGCTGCGAGCGGCGTTTCAGACGGGGCCCCGAAGAAGGAGGCCAAGACTTGGAAGAAGCACGGCAAGCGCTGGTTCAAGAGCCTCGAAGGCGGTCGAGAGTTGGCGGACAAAGCCTACGTCCTGGGCGCCATGGTCGAGGTGAAGCCCCAGCTGCAGCCCTTGATCGACGCGCTCACGGCGCTGACCGCGAGGACGCCGAAGGCGACGGCAAATGGCTGACGCGGCGGTCGCCGCCGCGCTCAGGTCAACCGCGAAGTTGGTCGTGGTCGAAGCGCCGGGCGGATGCGGGAAGACGTTCCAAGGCGCCGCCTTCGCAGCCGAGGTCAGCTCGACACTAGGCGCAGGGCGCCTTCTCATCCTGACGCATACCCATGCTGCCTGCGATGTATTCGCTGATCGCACGAAAGGCCTGTCCGGGTTGGAAATCCGGACCATCGACAGCCTGATCAGCCAGATCGCCGAGGCCTATCCGGAACCGGGTCTCGTCCCGGGCGCTTTGCCCGACTATGACCGCAACAGCCGTTGGGCGGCGGGCCTGCTAAAGCGTCGTCCGTTCATCGCCGACATGTTGGCGCGCCGCTATCCGATCGTGGTCTGCGACGAGCACCAGGACGCAAGCGCCGAACAGCACGCCGTCATCGAGTCCCTGCGCGGCGCCGGCGCCAGGGTCCGAGCCTTCTTCGATCCGATGCAACGGATCTATGGCGGGGGCGCGACGGAGGCGCAGGGCCAAGCCGACGACAGCCGCCTGGCTGCCTTTCGTGCTGCGGCCGATGTCGCGGAATCGCTCGATGTTCCCCACCGCTGGACGGGCGGCGGCGAAGAGCTTGGGGGCTGGATTCTGGAAAGCCGCACCAGCTTGGCTGCTGGTGGAAAACTGCGCCTGACGGGCAAGCTGCCACGCGGCCTCAAGGTCGTCTTCGCCGACAACACCGCGCAACGAAACCTTGGCTTCCAACTCGACGCTCAGGACCGGCGGCCGCTCGATCCTGCGTTCAAGGGGGGGCAGCCCCTGCTGATCCTCTCGCACCACAACGAAACGGTTCAGGCGATCCGAGCCTTTCTCGGTCGATCCATGCCGATCTGGGAGGGACACACCCGGTCGGCGCTGCCAACGCTCGTGCAGAGCCTTGCCGCCTGCGATGACGCCGCTGCCGTCTCCAAGGCTGCGGTGGCCTTTGTCCAAGCGGTTTGCACGGGCTTTTCCGACAGTCAGTTCGCGACGCGCTTCTGCGACGAGGTCGCCAGCGGTTGCGCCAAGCCGGCCCGGAGAAAACCGGCGCTCATCCAGTCGTTGGCACGCCGGATCGTAGAGCGACCCAATCATGCAGGTGTCGGCGCGTTCCTGCAAGATCTGCAGCGCGCAACGAAGTTCAAAACCGAGTTCGCATCCGTTCACATCGACTATCCCAGGGAGTTCTGGGAAGCGGTGCGTCTTGGAGCAGCAACGGATCCGCGGTCCGGCCTAGCGGAACAGTCGCGCCACCATGCCCATACTCGACGCTTGCCGCCCCTGCGCGCCGTTAGCACGATTCACAAAGCCAAGGGCTTGGAAGCCCCTAACGTGGTGATTATGCCCTGCGACGGGACGACCTTCCGCGAAAAGGATCGCCGACTGCTCTACGTCGCGATCAGTCGAGCCAGCCGCAACCTGACCCTGGTGGTGTCGCGCTCCAACCCCAGCCCGATTATCGAGCTCTGAGAGAAACGCCAGAAGCGATGGAAAACCCGATCTTAGTTCGCTCTCACATCACCCTCAGTGACCGGGACGAACCTCTGTTGCTGGCGTGGCCAACAAAGGGCAGCGCGAGCGGATTCATCTCATTTGAAAAATTTACCGACCGGCGCGCTTTCGTCGAGAGTCTCGCTATCGACGCGCGCATTCCAGAGATCGTGCGAGCGAAGTACGCGCGTGCGCAGACCCTGTACCTGCTGGGCTGGGTCGACTTCAGTGTCGTAAAAGCGGGGGAGCTTGCAGCGTTGATTGCCCTAGAGTTGGGGCTCATGGATCGGTACGGAGGACGCATCTCGAAGAACAAGCGCGGCTTCGCTGCGATGCTCAGGTATATGGTCGAGGTCGATGGCCTCACCGATGGGCAGATCCCGATGATTGTTCGCTGCGGCGGCTCGGCCGTCGGTCAGTTGATTGGAGACGTTCATCCGACACTAGCGGAGCGCCGCAACGCCATGGCGCACGGCGACCCCTTCGATGGCTTGCCGACGGACGGCCTCCTAGAGCTTGTTCGGGACCTGATTAACTACGCCTATCGCGACTACGTTGCCGAAGCCCGCGTCGTCGGCGACGCGGCGCCGTTCACATCCTCGAGATAGAAGCGTCGCATGGAGAGCTTTAATCTAGACGCCCGCCAGCTTGCACGGATCGAGGCCGTCCATCGAGGCTTCCTCTACCATCACCTCTACACGGCAGCTTGCCCGTTTTTGGGGCGACGCAGTCGGGGTCACCACGTCATTGTCGAAACGACGAGGACATCGAACTCGTATTCCCTGAAAAGCGGATCTACTGTCAGGTCAAAACCCGCGGATCACAACTCATATTCAGCGACATCGATGGCGCTCTCGCTAGGTTCGACCAAATTTGGGCCGAGGTACAATTCGAACCTTTGTCTTTGGGGCGAACGTGCCAGGTCTTGTCGCCACGCCCCTTGGCGCCTGAGATGGCCGGAGAGGCCGACCACGCCCTTATTGGCTTCGGGACTCCGACCGGCGGCTTAACCGCGATCGTTCGCTTTTTTTCGCTGCAATCCGCCGCTCGGACGTGGGTGGCGCAATGGGACGCCGGCCCCGAGACAAGACTAAGCATATGAAAGTCATTGGAAATTGCGGTCGCGGGCGCGGACACTCTCTCCGCCACCCTTTTGAAGCAGTGGAGAACTTCGGCAAACTACGTTGTTATTGAACCGCCGGTTCGTCAGTGATGGAGGACCTTCCTCCAGCATTTTACCGCACCCTCCAGAGTTTTTCGACCCAAGAATCCTACGTTGTTCGCCAATACGAACCCACGGTGGACCGGGCATCTGAGCGCAGTCGGGGACAAGTTTAGTCCTCTGTGCACACGTCGTCTCGCACGTTGAACCAGCATGAGTGATCCGCGCCCAAAGTGCTAACGCGAACTTATCGGTTCAATTCCCGGCTGCTGATGTGGTGGGACAAGAACCTTGCCGAGACGGACTCCGGTCAGTGGGGCAGGATCGGAAGGATACTTGTCGTGCAGCAGGGGAAGATAGTTTTCGCGTTCTGCGCGACGAATATCCTCGTCTGGTGCAGTCGAGAAGATCTCGGCAAGTTGCCGGGCTACCAAAGGCGCGGCTGCGCTGGTCCCTTGCAGATGAGAGCGCGATCCGCTGCGTACGCCGGCTGCGATCGTGCCTGGCAGGACACGAGAACGGTCGGACATCGATGAGCAGTCGACACGTCCGAGCTGCCAGTCCTGATCCCGCGAGCCGGCCGAACTATAGCGGGAGGGCCGGGCGTCTTTCAGGCTGGAGCCAAGCCCTTGGCCGAGCCGATAGCCGCCAACGACCAGGGACGTCGCTCCGGTCGCGATGCCATTCAGGCTTCCGAAACGGCGGACGAACGCACCCGGGCTATCCGCTTCACGGAGATCGCCCCGCCGCGTGTACCGGATATTGCCCGCATCGTCGAAATAGCTTTGGCGGCTTCCCGAGCGCAGACTTTCAGGATCGGCTGCCCGTTGGATCCAGCAATGGACCGGCTCGTTGATGGAGCCTGCTTGGGGGCCTCGCCTGATCACCACTCTCCATTCGCCACTCATGACGGGCGGCACACACACAGGCTCAGGCTCTGTCGGCCCGAGCACGACGAGCAGGCGCCAGCGATTGCCCCTGTGCAGATCGAAACTCACTTGGCCTACAACGGCAATGTCACCCTGATAAATATCGCCCGGCTTGATTTGATCGCCCTCCCCGTTCTGTACAGTGTCCTCGCGGGTGAATGTCAGGGACTTGCGCAAGGTGTTGCCAGGATCCCAGACGTCGACGACGTATCCGACCGGGTCGAAGGATTTGCCAAACCAAAGCTCGAGATAACTCGGCGTGCGGCCGTTCGGCTGCAGGCGCCATCGGACCTCGAGGGGCTCCTCGTCCTCGGACGGTGGAGGGATCACGCCATGGGTTCGCTCGAGGAAGGTATTGCCTGACGGCAGGACGAGCGCTGTCGGACTAGGTCCGAACAGAGAGTCGTCCGATCTTGCTTGCCGACGCCGGCGGGCCTCGATCAACTCGTCGATCGCCGCTTCCAATTCGAGTCCGCCGTCGTGCGGGCCGCCGGAAAATCCATAACTGAAGTTGATGACGAGGCGCAGATTCTTGGCGCCATATCTCTGCGCAATAATGTCGGCGCGATTGAAGACATAGTGAAAGGCCGACAACATGTACATGTCCTTGCCGAAACCCGACGTGTCGAATGCGATCGTATTCGGCAACTGGACTGCAATGATGCGGATTTCGTCCGGCGTCCTGTCCTTGCGCTCGGGGGCGTAGCCGGTGGCAAGATCCATGACGTGCGCGCCGTGCGTGGCGTGGCGGGCCAGAAATGGGAATTCCTCCGTGTTGAGGGTCGCTCCTGCCGCCCGATAGAGCGTGTCCTCGTCGTCGCCATGGTTTCGGATCAGAGCATCGATCTCCGCTCGATCGTATTCGCGGCCGAACAGGACGGTGTTCTGGCTCTCGCATTTTTCGACGGACTGCAGCCAGCAATACTCGACCCGCGTATTGCCATTGGCGTTGCGGAAATTACGATGCGCAAATGGCAGGCCGTCGTCGATCAGGGCAATCACCGTGATCTGCCTGGTGCCGTCGCCGGGAGGCAGTTCCTGACGGGGATGGGGATCTGCTGGCAGCTGAGTCATGCAGTTGTGCATGGCACAATCTGGCACCGGGAAGGCCAGACGAAATCGAGGTTTGCTGATGTCGAGGATCCCCAATGTATTCGTCAGGAAAGAGACAAGTTGAGGGATTACGCCCTCAAGAAGAGAAATCAGACCTTCCAGAATGGGTATTTGATCGTCCGTGTTCTCGATGACAAACGGCGCGAAGGTCAGGTCGACGTTGGGACCGGTCTCCTTCCAAAGGGTCGGAAACCAGATTTTGCTCACGCCGCCATTGGCGACATGGACGACGTTGGCACGCTTCGGGATTTCGGTCAGCGCGGTCAAGTATTTCCAGTTGCGGAGTCCCGGAAAGGCGAATGGTCTGCCGTAGCCGAAGTTCCAGCGCTCGTATGGACCGACATATTTTGCACTGATTGCTTGCGAGGGAGCGGCTTCTTTGCTGGTCATTGAGCCACCCTATCGTTTGAGCGCAAACTCGTGGGTGGCCTTTCCCCACAGCCATTGGAAAAGCTCACTCCGATCGACCTCGCATGTCTCTTGCAATCGTTGAACCCCGTACTCCGGCGCCCCTTCCGACACCTTGAATTTCTGGATATAGAAATCGCCGTCGCTCTGGAGGTCGTTCGCATTGTAGCTGTAGCCCTGGATCTGCGAACGCTGCGTTTCGTGGTCCGAGGAAGGGGCTACGCTTCTTGCGATGATCAGCTCTCCGATGGTGCGCCCGAGCAAGGCGCCAGCCCAGATGTCGATCGGGAAATGCACGCCGGCAACGACTCGGTGCATCGAGATCCGCTCGGCAAGCTTGTCCAGGAGAGCGTCGCGCTTTTGGACGTCGGAATAATGGGGGACCTCGTGCACGAGGCGCTTGAGAACCTCCGCAACCGCAAATGCTTCGACTGCATGTGCTGCGGGGAACGTACCGTGCGCAGGAGTCGGAATAATCGGCATCACTTTAGCACCAAGGCGGTCGGGACGGCGGCACGCCAGCGGGTGTTTCAGGAGCATCGCGACGTGTGCAGCGATCACCTGCGTGATCGTTATCAGCTCAAGAGTATAACGATTAGGCGAGCCCTGCAGGCCGAGGATCATCATGAAATACGGAGTAGGAAAACCGAGCTGGGTCATGATCTCGGCGCTACGATCCGGACGCTGATCGATGTAATTATGTACGAGCCCGAGTTGCTGCTGGAAGCGTTCCATGCTGGGGCGGAAAATCCGGTAGATTGGGGCGGCCGGAGACGTATTCCAGTTATTCCGGTCGTTCCGATATCGATAGCCCAGCGTGACGGACTGCTCGCCGGCGGCGTCCGTCCCGCAAACTTTCCAGTCAAGATCGCGGAGAAATTCAGTGAGGTAAAGCGACGAACGAACCCACTCGGCCCACAATTCAAGATGTTCGGGGATGTTGAACGTGAGCGGTGCGGCCGCCGGACTATCCCAATCTCCTGCAACATGGGTAATCGCCTGTTCGGTAATCTGCAGGCCCTGCACCAGCACCGGGTCGTAGACCGGGTCTGCGCCGGCGCCGAGAAAGGCGCCGAGGCCGGTGGCAGTCAGGTTGCCCATGCCGCCCATGCCGCCCATGCCGCCCATGCCGCCCATGCCGCCCATGCCGCCCATGCCGCCCATGCCGCCCATACCGCCCATACCACCCATACCACCCATACCACCTAACTGACTCATCTCTGCCCCCCCCAAATTGCTTTTTTACGGAATGCCTGCACCTTTGAGCGCAGCGGCCACTCGGCGCCCGAACTCATAATCTCCTGCCGGATGCCCGCGCAGATAGGTCTCAACCGTGAAGTCCGGCTGCCGCCGAAGAATTTCAGCCGCGGCAATCCTGGCTTCCTCCACGCGGCCGAGGCAATACAGTGAGGCTGTCTTGGCCCGCAGCGTCGAGACATGGCGATCGTGCCGGAGCAGGGACCGCTCCGCGAGGTCCAGCGCCTCCCCATAACGGTCGGCGGCAAACAAGGCCGTCGCGCTTAGGGATTCGTAGTAATATTGAAACGGATCGATCGGCGAGAGCCGGCGCGCTTTCTCGGCGGCAACGACGGCTGCGTCCGGCTCGTCGCGGAACGCATGCAGCGCGCTTCTCATGAGCCACGCGAGTGATTCATTCGGATTGCGTTTCAGCGCGGCATTGTAGCGATCACCGGCAACGTCCATTCTGCGCAAAAGATTATTATGCGCGAAGCCATCGATGGTCAAAGCAAAGGCGCTCTCCGGGTTGATGTCGAGCGCACGCGCCGTACAGTCGATCGCATGCTGGGTGTCCTTAGCCGGATCCGTGCTCCAGCCATTGAACACGCTGAGCACATGCCACTTGCCGTGCCATGCGTGAGCCTCAGCCGCATGCGGCGCGCGTCGGAGCGCCTCTTCGATGAGGTCACGGGAACGAGCGAAGGCCCGCAACGACGGACGATGCATCAGACCGACGCCGGCGAGCAGCAGGCGATGATCGGCCACCTCGGTCAATCGCCGATCGGAGACATGGGCGATCGCGTCGTCCGCGATGGTACGTCCGACCGCGGTCACAATCTCGGACACGCCTTCCGACGTTCGCCCGAGAAAGCTATTGAGACCGCCCAGGAACTGCCGCGTCCAGAGAATGCGGCCGGATACCACGTCGAGGAAATCGGCATCGAGCACGATCTCATCTCCGCGGATGCGCAGTGTGCCGGCGACGCAATAGTCGACGGCGAGACGCTCTCGGATCGTCGCAACGTCGACCATTTGAACATTGATCGATCGGCTCGACCAGTGTGAGATCACCGCAATCAGGTTCGATCGCGACAGCGAGCGGCAAGCTTCCTCCGCAAGCCAATCGCCAAGCACGGCGTCATCGGGAGAGCCTCCGATCGTGCGAAACGGCAGCACCGAAATTGCGGGAAGCATTGGCGGCGGCGGCGGTTGCGACCGAACGCTATAGAGCGAATAGATCTGCTCAGGATTGAGACGCATCGCATCGAGCCAGCGAACGAAGCCGCTCTCGCGGATGTTGATCCCTTCCAACAATTCGCCGGCGCCAGGTCTTCCAACGAAGGAGACCTTGCTCAGATCGAGCGAGACATCCGAGTTGGTGTTCGTCAACACCTCGGAAAAGGCCTCTCCCATGATTTGCTTGATATCCGACAGTGCCCTGCGAAGGCTTTGACGTCCGGTGTCGTAGCAAGCGGTCCCCCATAGCGTATCCTGGAGGAAGGACCGCGTTCGGCGTCCCAACGGGGCCGTGGCGAGCAGGGCAAACAGGGCCTTGTGCTTCGCGCCCGTGATTTCGAAGCCACCAGCGCCAGCGGAGCGCACGACACAGGCGCCGAACAGGCCAATCTCGATGCGTTTGCCGTCCACGAAAGGCACTCCGTCGAGCGAAGTTTTCCGAACTCTAGCACTATGGTTGTGCCGCTCAAGGAGCTTCACGGTTTTTTCACACGCCATAGCCTCGGAGGCAGACTAGCCTTGCTCCGATGGGCGCTGGCGCAGACGATCCCGGGTCATTCGATGGAGACGGCGGCACGGCGGGCCGTACGCCGCCGCGCGACCTGATTGATTTCTACCGGCGCTGGTCGGAGTTTCGAGACGTCGCAGTCGCGATCGCGGAGCGAGTCGATCTTTCGGCGCAGGAGCGCGACACGGTGAGATGGCTCATCCTCCTGGTCGACCGCATCGGCGAGCAGGATATAGGTCCCGCGAGACCGCAAAACTAATCATCAAAAGAGTCAGGTGCCGTCACGTCTGAATCAGACGCCCCGACTGATGGGCTGATCGGACGAACTCACACTTAATTCACGCGCCCCTGAGGGTAGATAGAACTAACCTGAGACTAACATCCAGGGCATCGAAGTAGATGCTCGTTCTGGTCGCGGACATCAAGCCGGATGGACAGTCTCGATTGCGACGATACTGAAGAAGGGAGACGGACCGATGGTCGGGAATCCGACGAGAAAGCAGATCGCAAAAAAGCAAGCCAAGACCAAGCCGGCGGAGCCGCCGTCGGCCAAAGGTCGGTCGACGAGCAGGTCGACGCGTCCGGATCCGTTCAAGATGCGAGATGCTGCGGATCGCGCGGATGCCACGAAAGAGCTCGTCCACGTCATGAAAGCGGGCGTGCGCTGCGATACCGAGAGTAGGGGGCATACGACGCCGAATGCACGGTCGCCGCTCGAACTCGTCGTCAATGCCCCTGACGGATTCATTCCGCTCTGGGCCGAAGGCACGACGTTGCGATGGCGCATCCGCGACAGCTCGCTGCAGTCCTTCGCGAATCCGAAGGCCGCGGCGTCCGAGATCGAGCAACTGTTCGGAGAGGCGATACTCCGATGGGGCGAGGCGGCTCCAGTGAAGTTCACCAAGCAGTCCGACCTGTGGGATTTCGAGGTCGTGATGCGGAACGCCGACGATTGCGATGTCAACGGCTGCGTCCTGGCGAGCTCGTTTTTTCCGGACGCCGGACGTCACCAGTTGATCTTGTATCCCAAGATGTTCAGCCAGCCGCGCGAAGAGCAGGTTGAGACGCTCATCCACGAGACGGGACACATTTTCGGGCTCCGGCACTTCTTTGCTCAGGTCAGCGAGAGCGCCTTTCCCTCCCAGGTCTTCGGCACGCATAGCAAATTTTCGATCATGAACTACGGCGCCGACAGCGTCCTGACAGGGGACGACAAGGCAGACCTGAAGAAACTGTATCGCATGGCCTGGGCGGGCGACCTCACTGAAATCAATGGAACGCCGATCAAGTTCGTGAGGCCATTTCATACGGTCGGTGAAGCTGCCACCAGCGGGCTGCTCGCCGCGCAAACGCTGGCGCGTGCACGATTGCCCCGGATGCATCTCGGTTGATCCACGTAGAACCTTCCCGTGCGGGATGTGGGATGGGGATGTGGGGCCAACACCACCCACGAGAGTTCGTGGACGAGGCGCAGCTTCGAATTTTGCCTGTCGACGATGTCGCCGACGCATCCGCAGGTCAGTCACCCCCGGAGGAAGACGCCCGACGGGCCATGCCTGAGTCCATTTGGCCGCGAGTCGCCGGTCACCCGCAAGATCAACGAACACATCCTAAGCAGAGGAGTTCATCTCATGTTCAAATACGCGCCACCGGCGAACATCGACGATCTTGCCGGACGTCCGTCCCGAGCGGCTTTCCTCGAGGATTGGCACAAACGTATTCAAGACGCGTTCGACGACGAAATCAGCAATCTGCCGTCCGGCAACAAGCTATTCTTCTCCGAGACTGCGAGCGCGGCCGAGAGCGCCGATATCGCGGTCACGTGGAACGCCTTTCCGCTCGTCATCAAGCGTGAACAGCCGGCCGATGTGGCGCGTTGGGATGCGGCAGACCGATTGGCCCGCGTGAACCGCGCACCGGCCGGCGCGCCCGCGTTGAACATGCCGTGCCGGCGCCAGGACGAGTACTGTGAATGGTTTGCCTATCGCGCATCTCCGGGGGGGCCGATCAGTCGCATCGTCTTCACCGCGGAAGCTCCAGAATACTGGATAGACTTGGCGCGACACGACTTCGACTGTGTGGTCGAACTCTATCGGCGCCATGTCTCGACGCAAGTTCAGCCCGACGACTTGAAGCTGACGCAGGACATCGCGTTCGGAAATGAGATGCTCCCGAAGGGCAGCTACAATCCCTACAATCCATGGAACACCACCAAAGGGGTGATGCATCTCACCCACCCCGCGAACACGCTCGGGGCGGAGATCGACCTCGCGGCACGCGCCACGATTCCTCGCCACGACGTGAGCGGTAAGAGGATCACGGAGGTGCGACGGTTCGCCTGCGGGTCGAATTTCGGGGATCCCAACCGCAGCAGCGATCCGAATATCGGCCTCGGCGTGAACCTCACCGTGTTGGCGACGACGCCGGACGCCAGGCCGCAATCCATCACGCTCGCCAACCCGGTGGCGCTGTATATCGATCGGATCGCTGCGGGAGTCCTCACCGACGCGGATGACAATCCGCTCCAGGGCTGGTTCAAGATCGTGCGTGGTGTCGCGGGCCGCGGGCTGATGGCGGTCTTGGAGCCGCCGGAGGGGGCCGCATTCGGGCTCGACAGCGTACAGGTCATCGGCCGCAGGCTCACTCATGGCGGCCAGGTGGCGGACCACATTCAGATGGTCCTCTATGCCAAGACCGCCCATCTCGGAGCCGCGGCGCCGACCCTGCGCAGCTGTATCTCCCATTGCTGCCGGCCGGAGAACGTGCTGCCGATCGATCAGGTCAATCTCGATCACAAGGACCCGACCGATGGCTGCGGGGCGTCGGCCAAGGACCCGTTTCCGGAGCTCGTTGGTGCCGGCGCCGCGCCGGATCTGGTGGCGCTGAGGGCGAGACCGTCGTCGGTCAAACGAGCGGGCCGCCTCCTGCGCGTGAGTGAGTGAGCCATGGCCGCCGCTCAAGAACCGCTGCTCGACGCGGCCGACATCCAGGGAAACATCCTGCCCGGCTTCAGTCGGCAGCAGCAGTACTTCGTCGCGTTCTCCTGTGACCGAAAGGACGCGCTGCAAGCGGTCCTTGCAGAGTTGCCGCGGCCGACGCCTCTGTCGACCGTTCTAGGGCATCGGGACGATCGCAAGGCCGCCTTCATGTCGGGCGAGCCCCGTCCGCAGCGCGATGACCTTTGGCTCAACCTTGCGCTTGGTCCGAATGCGACCGATGCGCTCGGCGCACCGCAGGTGCGGCAGCTCGACAGTGCCTTCAACGCGGGCATGAGGACCGGCATCACCGGCGACCCGACGGCCCCCGTTCTGCCCGACGGCAAGCCCAACCCTTCATCTCGCGATCACTGGCTCGTGGGGGCGCCGTCGAAACCGGTCGACCTCCTGCTGATCTTCGCGCACGACGGCAATATCGTCGATGAAGCGGCGCCCATCGTCGATCGGGTGAGCGAGATCATCGGCGCCGCGCCGAACTACGTTGAGCCCGCGGCGATGCTGCCGGGCAGCGTCGAGCATTTTGGTTTTCGCGACGGCATCTCCCAGCCGGGGGTACGCGGCCGCATCGTGCAGGATGGCGCCGAGAGGTTCATCACGACCCGCTATGGTGTGCCGTCGCAGAACGACATCGATTTCGGCAAGCCGGGGCAGCCGCTTGTTTGGCCCGGCCAGTTTCTCGCCGGGCAACCGCGCTTTGAGGGCGACACGTCCGTGCTCGCGCCTGAGCTGACGAACGGCTCTTTCCTGGTCTTCCGCCGCCTGAGGCAGGACGTGGCGGCCTTCGAAAGCGACACGCAAGCGATGGCGCTGGCGCTCGGCGACGCTGGCGGCCGCCCGATCCCAGCCGAGCATCTGCGAGCACTCATCGTCGGCCGCCATCGTTCCGGCAATGCAATCATGCGCGGCGGCGCCGCGACCGCGCAGGCCGATGACCCGAACGCAATCAACTATTTTTCGTTCGCGAATGCGCTCCCGGCGATCAGCCTGGATGACGGGACGCAGGTCTCTGGGTCGCTTGCTGATCCCGATCCGGCGATCGGCCGGTTGTGTCCCGCTTGGGCCCATATCAGGAAGGTGAATCCGCGCGATCTCCAGACCGATCGGGGCGGGGCGCTGACGACCCTGGGATTCCAAATGCTGAGACGCGGCATTCCCTTCGGGCCGCCGTTCGACCGCGATAACCCCCAGGCGCCCGTCAACGCGGAGGATCGCGGGCTCCTATTCGTGTCCTATCAGCGCGCCATCGACGATCAGTTTGGCAGTCTTAACCGCGGCTGGATGAACAACCCCAACGCTCCGACCGCCGGAGGTTTCGATCTACTCGTCGGTCAGAACGTCGATCCGGCAACCCGCCTGCATACGCCGAAGCCTGCGTCGTTCTTCGGCCTTGATACCGGCGGGACGGCGCTTCCCTTCGCCGCGCCCAATCAATGGGTCATTCCGACCGGCGGGGCGTTCCTGTTCGCCCCCTCAGTCGCTTTCATCGACGAATTTGCAGCTCCGCGCATTGCGTGAGCGGTCGCGCTCACCGGAATCGCGAATGGAATAATGAGTTCACCAAAAGGAGGTTGATATGCGCTTTGCCACCCATGTCATGACGTGTTTCATCACAGCGGCAATTTCCAGTCAGGCCGCCGCTCAATCCCTGCCGTTGTCATCCGAGGGATATGCCGAGTTCAACCGCATCTATGCCGCGACCGAAGCGCGTAAGGATCCGACGGTCGCGAAGAAGGATGAGGCGCTCAGGACGACGATCAAAGTGCCTGGCCAAGCGAATTCGCTGAGTCTCCAGCAGTTCACCTCAAAGGAGTTCGTCCGGACCTTGAGCACCCGAGCGCAGATCGCTCAGGCGTTGACCGCAACCTCGACGCCTGCTTCGGTCAATTCTTTGGCGCAATTGGCGATCTTGTCGCCGGCCGATCACATGCAGGAACTTACCGCGAGTGACTATCTGAGGTTCTGGCACAAGGTAGCGCTTGACGCGACGTCCGTCGATCACATGCCTTCGGCAACGAAGCCGATTGTGTACTACCAGCAGATCGGGCCGCATCGGTCCAGCCGGGCCATGGCGCTCGTGCATCTTGCGATGTTCGAAGCCGCAAACGTCTATGCAGGGACCTATCAAAGCATGATCTACGGCGTCGGGCCGGATAGCTACGTCCAATCGCCAGTCACGGGTTCTCCAACCGACAAGAAGATCGCTGCCGCGATTCACCAGGCTGCCTACGACGTCCTGGCTTGGCTCTACCCGGGTCTCGTCGCATCTCGCGTGGTTGCCGCCAGTTCGCTCAATTGCCGCGATCTGGCAAATGCGCGATTGGGTGAGTTCGATTTCAGCCTTCAGGAGTATCGTCGATGCGCTGCGGAGCTTCTGGAGACGGCCAGCGCCGATTATCAGGAAGGTGCGCGCACGGGGCACGCCGTGGCCCAGCGTTTGATCAGTCTGCGTGAAAATGACGGCTCTCAACTCGCCGAGCCCGCCTTTGGTACGGGAGAGACGCCTCGGTTCAATCGTATCGATGGCAAGTTCCCGGCCGGTCAATGGTCTCCCGATCCGGTGTCGAAAATCCAGACGGCGCTCGGTGCCTATTGGCACTATGTCCGTCCCTTTGCCCTGCGCGATGCGGCGGCGGTCCGGCCGGCAGAGCTCGACAAGTCGGTGGTGGAGACATTGAGACGAACGGATCTGACTCTCAGCGATGCACTCACGTCCATTCCGTCGCTCAAAGTGGTCTACGAATGGGCGGCAGAGCCGCTGTACGATGCCCAAGGCAAGCGGGAGATCCCTGAGACGTATAAGGATGGGCGTAGCATTGCGCAGTTCTGGGCCTATGACGGCACAGCGGGGTTGTGTGCCCCTCCGCGCCTGTACAATCAGATTGTCGATGCGGTGATCGAGTCATCGCTCGTGCCATCGGCGCCCAACGTCAAGCCGATGAAATTGCGGCCGGGTCTTCAGCTCAAGGAAGCCGTGGACGTTGCCCGCCTGTATGCTCTGGTCAATGTCGCCATGGCCGACGCAGCCATTGCGGCCTGGGACGCAAAGTACCACTTCCAGATCGCTCGACCTGTGACGGTGATCCGGCAGGCACAACTCAATTCTCCTGCCGGCGGCTTCCCGACGCAATGGTTCCCGCTTGGAGCGCAAGTCAGCAACTCCGATGGCGGCATCAACATTACCCCGCCGTTCCCTGCCTATCCCTCCGGCCATGCCAGCTTTGGCGGGGCGCTCTTTGGCGTGCTGCGCCAGTTCTTTGAGCCGGACGGGCAATTCCTATTCCTCTCCGATGAATTCAATGGGCTGAACAAGGACGCGCTGAATTATGTGCGCTGTAGCAAAGATGCGAACGGGAAGCTCGTCGATCAATTCACCAGCCCACAATTCTGTTCTGCTCGCAAGCTGACGATGGCCTGCGCCGAGCGCGAGAACGCCGATAGCCGCCTGACGATGGGGGTTCATTACATTTTCGATGCGGACAGTGGCATTCTATTGGGTAACAAGGTGGCTCGCGAGGTTGTTTCGAAGCTGCTGAAGCCGAAGGCAGGGACCGTGCCGAGTGGCACCGGTTTTTCGGCCTTCGCTGCGGACGGCGTGCAGGATCGTCAGCAGGCCACGTTGGTTTGCGACGGCGTGACATGGCCGGGCAAGCTCAGTGATGCAGCCGACCCCAAAGTCGGCTTTGGTCCCTTCAACGCCGTGGCGGTGAATCCGTAGCGTTTCCCGTCTTCAGCTGAGGGGCGAGCCGCGCGGCGACGTTCGACGTCGACAGGAGAAGGGAGCGCTTGTGGGCTGCTCCCTTCAAACGTTAGGATCTTGCGGAAGGCGGCTAAGAGGCCGCGAGACGGGCTTTGCCTGGCAAGCATGGTCAGATATTGTTCGTGAGATCCGAATTCGGCTCACGTATCGAGGCATGCCGAGCTGCCTGAAACTTTCTCCACCGAAGGCTTGCTTCGCACCAGCCGGTCGACATGGCTTGCCCATGCGGTCAGTGCAGCCCGCATTTCGGCTTCATATCGCGCAAGGTTGTAAACGGCGGCCACTCCCGCCCGATGGCCGCTGACGTGGTTGAGCACCGCTTCGATGATATGAGGCAGCACTCCCAGCTGATCGGCCATCACTGTCGCGGCCGTGCGACGAAGATCGTGCAGCCACCATTCGGGCATGGGATTGACCGTTTCCCCCACACCGGCCCTCTCCTTGCGCTTAGCTAGTAGACCCTCATCAAGCGCTGCCTTCGATTTCGACCATCCTGAGAAGCCGCGCGGTGCATCGCCCTTCCGTCGCGGTCCGTCCCCGAAGACGAACTCTCTGCCGACTGAGGCGGCGGGAAGTAGCAGCATCGCCGCTTCTGTCAGTGGAAGTGCGTGCTCGCGATGGTTTTTCGTTCGGGAACCGGGGATGGTCCAGAGACACCTTGAGCCGTCGATTTCGGCCCAACGCATTCCGCCAACTTCGTCTCTACGCTGGGCAGTCAAGATGAGCAGCTTGACGATGCGTCCGTAATCGTCGTCCTCGAGCCCTGTCCAGATCTCGGCCAGTTCTCCATCGGTTAGGACCCGCTCCCTCGATCTTGGTGCGGCCGGGCGGTTGGTCCCGAGCACTGGGTTCGCCGGAATCTCAAGGCCCTCTCGAATGGCCCAGTTGAACATGGCTGACAATGCCGAGCGCGCGCGAGCCGCCGTGACCGCCCCATTGTTCGTCGCGATATCGCCGACACGAGCGGCAACATGGCGACGGCTGATTTGCGACATCGGGAGCTGGTGCAGAGGTTTCCACACGCCGAGCAGATACCGTTCGATTTCCGAGTAAGTCCGGGGGCGCTGCTTTTGCTTGGCGGTCTTTAGGTACTCGTCGGCAACCTTTCGGAACGTGTCCGCCGTCTGTAACGTCAAGAGCTCACGTTCGGCAGCCGGATCCTTTCCCTGAGCAACCAGCCCAAGCAGGCGCTTTGCTTCCTTCCGCGCCTTTTCAGGGGTCCACGGGGACCCATGGGGACCAATGGTAAAGAAGCGCTGTCGGCCGGACGCGCGAAACTTCAGGACATAGACGGGCGTACCCCGTTGACGTCGCACGCCAAATCCCCGCACCGCCTCTTTGTGATCCGCATCCCAAATCGCTTCACCAGGACCGAGCGATTGCACCGTTCGAACCGTAATACCCAAATTCGCCATCGGAAGCCTTGGTTGCTAGCTACCACCTAGCAACCACCGTAGCGGAAATTGGAGCGTAGGTATGGCGGGACTTGGCGGAGCGGGATATTGAAATTATTGAGATTTTCGTGCTTCCGGATACCGTGTCGTAAGCCCGGCGGAGCGAAAAATCTGACTGTGGAACAGGAGGTCGGTGGTTCGAGCCCACCCAACTGTACCAACTAAATCAATCACTTACGCAAAATTCAACGCGCCAGCCGTTTGAGCTGGCCGCCTCCAGCGTTCGGTAGTCCTTTCGGGCTTGCAGCCCCATGACCGACCTTCCGACCCGCCGGTCACGGCGTTCGCCCGAGGGGCCGCGCGCCGTGTTTGCATCAGACCACAATGCCCGCGGCTTCCGACGCGGCGGTGCGGATGCTGCCGGAGATCACCTCGCTCATCTCGCTCTGCTCCTTGACGGCGGTGGTCGAGGCGATGACGTATTCGCTGACGCTCTCGATCGCCCCCTTGATCGTCCTGAGCGCGACGACGACGTCGCCCGAGATGAGGTTCAGGTTGCCGATCTCCGACCCGATCTTGTCGGTCGCCTGCTTCGCCTGATTGGCCAGGTTCTTCACCTCGGACGCCACGACCGCGAAGCCGCGACCGGCATCGCCAGCGCGGGCCGATTCGATGGTCGCGTTGAGGGCCAGCAGGTTGATCTGCCCGGTGATATTGCCGATCAGCTCGACGATGCCTCCCATTGCGTCCGTCGCCGCCGTCAGCTGTTTGGCCTGCTGATCCGCGGCGTCGACATGCCCGACCGCTTCGGACGTCTTCATCTGGCATTTGTCCATCGCGTCTGAAATATCGCGGACGGACGTCCTTAGATTCTCCGCGCCGTCGGCCACGGATTCGATGATGAAGCGAACCGAGCCGCTCTTCTGCCGGGCGATGACCGTCGGGGTCATGTCGTAGGCGTATTTCACGATCTTCATCGGCTTGCCGTCCAGATCGAAAATCGGATTGTAGCTGCCGTGAATGTAGACTTCGCGGTTGTCCTTGCTCATGCGCAGGAATTCGCCGGTCTGAGCTTCGCCAGCGCGCAGCTTGCTCCAGAACTCCCGGTACGCCGGAGTGTTGTGCTCGACCTCGGGCACGAACATGCTGTGATGCTTGCCGACAACCTCCTTGTCGGAATAACCCATCATGTCGAGGAAGATCTTGTTGGCTTTCAAGATCGTGCCGTCCAGCGCAAACTCGGTGACCGCCATCGACTTGCTGATCGCCTCGATCTGACCCGCGAAGTCGATCGCTTCCAGCTTCTGTGCCGTCACGTCGGTTGCAAAGCCCACCACCTTGTAGGGTTGGCCCTTCTCGTCCAGGATCGGATTCCAACTGCCCACGACCCAGACATCTTTTCCGGATTTGGCTCGCCGCTTGAACTCGGCCGCGCAATGTTTGCCGGCCCGCAACGTGGCCCAGAATCCGCGATATTCGGCGCTGTCCCGCGCGGCGGGGTCGATGAACATGCTCTGGTGCTTGCCGCGAACCTCCTCCAGCGTGTAGCCGAGCTGGTCGAGCAGGTTCTGGTTCACGGTGATGATCGTGCCGTCCATCTTGCACTCGATCGCGGTTTGCGACCGAAGCAGCGCGGCCATGATGGCGTCGTTCTCCAGGCTGCGCGCCTTCTGCGCCGTCACATCCGTCGCGAGCTTGATCACCTTGGTCGGCTTGCCGTTGCGATCGAGAATCGGCGTATATGTTCCCTGGATCCAGAGCGTCTTGCCGCCCTTGCCGATCCGCTTGAACTCGCCGGATTGAAACTCCCCACGCCGGAGGCTGTCCCAGAACTTCTGGTAGGACCCGTCGGCTTGAGCGGCGGGATCGATCAGCATGCTGTGCTGCCGGCCTTCGACTTCCGCAGACGTATAGCCCAGCGCTCCCAGGCAGTTCTCGTTCGCCGAAATGATCGTGCCGTCCATCGCGACTGCCATCATGGCAAGCGACTTGTCGAGAGCCACTCTGAGCGGCGAGGTCGCGCCGCGGTCAGATCCGAATGCCCAGAACGCCATGCAAATACCCTTGGTGCCGTCGCGATTACGTACGTATCCAGTCACGCCCGCGACGGACGCCGCGCGTAACCGGTGAGCCGTCGTCGCTGGCGGTCCCACAGACAGTGAATCGATTTTAGGAAAAGATTGCTTCGCAGTGGATAAGCCGCGGCGCTACCAAAGTGTGATTTACCGGACCATGGTCGGGTTTGTGCCGCGATACAGGACGGCGAGAACCGCAGACGTCGTCGCTTCCCGGCACAGACAGGCGAGCAGCCCGCCTACGCTTTGTTGTAGCCATTTCGCGCGGCAAACAACGCGGTCTGTGTCCGGTTCGAGAATTTCAGCGTGCGGGTCAGAGCCGCCACCTGGGTCTTGACCGTATTGATACTGATGCCGCGGGCGATTGCGATGTCGCGGTTGGTCGCGCCGATCGCGAGATGCCCAAGTATATCCAGCTGAGAGCGCGTCAGCTTGCTCAGCGCACGTTTGTCGGGAGATCCCTGGTCTTGGACCGGCGCATCCCCCGTCGCCGCCTTCGGCCGCGACATCGTTTCGGCGATCGAGCGACGGACCACGCGTGTCACGAGTTCTTCCATCTGGCCGAGAGCGGCGGCGCCCGTGCTCACCAGACGCGCCGACATCTCCGCCTTGTCGGGAAGAACGCTGGAGAAGTCGATATGCGTCACGGCGGTCAGTTCGCTATTCGCCTCGGGGATGAAGCCCACCATCAGGAACCACTCGCGATGCTGCGGCCGTTCGCACGGGTAGAGCATCGCGAAGAAATCGATCTTGCGCTCGAGCAACTGCTTCAGTCCCCGGATGATCTCGATCGAGCTCGGATCGTTATAGACGCAATGCTTGAGATAGTTCTCGCCGATCCCGTAGTTCGGCAATCCGAGGCCCCAGAAGGCAGCCCATCGCTTCCAGATCTCGCTGACCTCGACGATCGTCCCGTCCTTGTCGAGCAGCACGCCGCCGCCGGCAAAGGAATCGAGATTTCGCTGCAACCCTGCTGCGTCGTTCAGTCGCGTGGCGTTCGCGGAAATCGAATTGCGGGCGGATACGTGAAGCTGCATAGATGCATCCATGGCTGAGATGTGTCGTTTCGACGAAGATTCCCGCAGTCTGAAGTTTGAACGCAAAGCTCTCGACCAATCGTCACCGCGCGCGCAAAACCTGTCGGCAAATGCGAATGACCGCGCATTCCCGAAGGATCCGCGCAGAAGACTGTGTCTTTGGTGATCGACGTGAACTCGGCTGATGGCGCCGTGGGGTCGTAGTCCTTCCGAATCGAGAGGCCAGTGCCATTAGAGTGATCCTCTGGTTCCGTGTCGATAGCCGCAAGGTAGTGACACTTAAGTAGGTTAGTTTCGCCGTCTTCAGATATGGCTCAGCAATTTCACTCATACTCACTGTTGCGTGCGATCATAAGGTACGCGCGTGTGGTCCGCGTGATGTTACGGTGGGTGATCTCGTTGATCGAGACGTCGTCAGTCATCGCCGATTGTCCGGCAGCGCCACTGTTGCCGGTAGGATGGTCCCATCAATTGTCGATGATTGCTTTCTGGACGCCCCATATGACGGTCGCCATGCATAAGGTGGTCGCATCAAAGCAAGTACGATCACGAAGTTGAAGTTAGCCTACGACAATATTTCGGCGGGTGATTTGATCGAGATCAGTTCTTATACGGCAGCGACATTTGTAGTCCGTTTTGTCTCCTTAAGCAGGTGTTACCCTTAGACCGGGTTTAACCAAGCGCTCCGATATTGATGCGGTGCTCCGAGACCACTTCATCAACAGTGGAAACCGTGAGTCCAAACCGCTGGTCGATCAGCCGGCATGCTTATCAGTAGCGCGAGGCTCTGCGCTCTGCGGAGATGGACAATGAATACTCTTGCCAGTTGCATTCATAATGGCCGGCCGGCACCATGTGCGCACGACAGCCTTCCGGTCGCGCGCATCGGGTCGTGCCAGCCGCACGGCGTGATGCTGGTTCTGACTCACGGCGTCGATGCGATCGAGCATGTCAGCGCCAATGTGAAGGAGATCCTGGGCATCTCGGTGGCCGACGCGCTCGGCCGCAGCCCGGTCGAGATCTTCAAGGAGTCCGGGTCACGCGAGCGGATGCTGGAGATCCTTCGTCCCGGACGGATGTTCTTCGATAATCCGACCATGCTGACGGTCAACGGCCGGAAGTTCGAGGCGATCTGCCACGTGCGCAGCGGCAAGCTCTTCATCGAGATCGAGCCGTATGTCGAGGCGGAGCGCGACTACGCGACGCTGGTGGCGGAGGCGACCGAGCAGCTCGCCAAGCAGCGGTCGATCGACGGGCTTTATCAGTGCGCCGTCGAGATGATGAACTTCGTGACCGGCTATGACCGCGTCAAGCTCTACAAGTTCGTCTCGCACGGTCACGGCCAGGTCGTCGCCGAGAAGCATTCCGAGACGACGCGGCTGCCGGCCTCGTTCCTGCACGTCTTCTTTGCCGCTTCCGACATCCCGACCGACGCGATGGAAATCCTGTCGACCGGAAAGACGCGTGCGAAGCCGCAGTCGGGCTCGCCGTCGGTGCCGCTGATGACGCGATCTCCCGACGGCGGCATCGTGCCGACGGGCTCGACGCTCGACCTGACCGACGCCTGGCTGCGTGGCATCCATGAATGCGACAACGGCTATAATCGCAATCTCGGCGTCGAGAGCAACCTGATCTTCCCCGTGAACGTCGACGACCGCGTCTGGGGACTGTTCGTCATCCACAATTTCGAGTGCAAATTCCTCAATTACGACAGCCGCGTGGTCATCGAGCAGATGACGATGATGTTCATCAGCAAGCTGATCGAATTGGAGGCGCTGGAGGCGCGGATCGACGACCGCTACAAGATCGCCTCGGAGCTGATTGCGGCGGTCGACAATGGCCGTCGGATCATCGAGCAGATCGGCGAGTCGCGTGCCGATTCATCGTGGATCCACAAGAAGACCTGCCAGATGGTCGCCGCGCAGCTCGCGGCGCTGTCGCCGCGGTTCTTCGTCGACGAGGAGGCCGCCAAGCCGGCCGCAGCGCTCGAGAAATTCGAAGTCGATCTGCTGAACATGATGGACGCCGACGGCGCTGCGATCGTCAGGGCCGGACGGCACTCTCACGTGCGGCTGATCGGATCGACCCCGGATTCGCTGACCGTGCGCGGCATCGTTGCCCAGTTCGGCGATCGCCTGCCGTCGCTTGCGGAAAGCAACTTCCGGGTGTTCGCCACGGATGCCTTGCCAGACATGCTGCCGATCAGCGGCGAGGCTCGGGCTCGGGCTTGCGGCATGGTCGCGACGGCTCTCGGTGACGAGAGCGGCAACTTCATCCTCTGGTTCCGCGCCGAGAACGTGATCGATGCCGAATGGGCGGGCCAGCCGCCGAGCCGGCAGGAGCTGATGAGCCCCAAGATGTTCCGGCCGAAGACATCGTTCGCGCTGCATCGTCAGCCGCTCGACGGCGCCTCGCGTCCATGGCTCGAAGTGGAGGTCAGGCTCGCTGCGGAATTTGGCGATGCGATTTCGGCGGTGTGGCGGAAGAGCCTCGATCGGCGTCGGCCGGCAGACTCGCGGCGGCGCACCGAACTCGCGGGGAACATGGGTGGATACCAGGAACAGGGCCAGAAATCTTACGGTCCCAGTTCGGGACGTCTGCTGATGGACGTCGTTGATGCGCCGCGGCTGGCCGGGTCGCTCGATTTCAAGTCTGAATACGAACCCCTGTGAGGCCGCCGCTATGTCTATCACTCTTTCAGTGCAATCCGCCGGGAACGTGGCGACGGTCGTCGTCCGCGGCGCCCTGACCAGCGACACTCAGACGGCCTTCAAGCAGCAGGTCGAGCCCGTTCTCTCAAATCCGTCGGTCAGCAAGATCAAGCTCGATTTCTCCGGACTGCAGAGCATCGAGGCTGCCAGTTCGGGAATGCTGATGTTCCTGAGCGCGACGGCAAAGTCCAAGAACAAGTCGCTTGGCGTGTCCAATGCGAACCAGCAGGTGCTGGCCGTCATGCACAAAGCCAATCTCGGAAAAGTTCTGGAGATTGCGTGAGCCGGCCGCCCCGCCGTCCCCGGGCGGGTCTGCCTGTCGCAGAATGCGACGATCGTTGCCGTGACCAATGTGCGTTCGCCGGTGGTAGCCGTCACGTCAGAAGACATGTGTTCCGCCAGAAGTCGGACCCGGCGTGGTCGCCGTGATCTCGATCCCGAGACAAAGCGACGACTACGCCGGCCAAGGCGCGCAGGCTCGCGTGCAGCGATGACACCACCGCGCAGCTGTTCGGCGCCGATCTCGGCCGTTGGGCCACGATTCACACCGCCGCGCGAAGAACGACAGTAACATCCAAGGCTGCAAGACATGAGCACGCTGCAGAATTTGACCGACCATGCACGGCCCGTCGGAGGCTCCCGTCATGACGAGAACACCGTGTGGCTGCGGCTGCGAAACGAGACCCGCGCCGCGCACGAATCGATCGAGAAGAACGGCTGCCTGAAGCGGCTGTTGGCGGACGATCTGACGCGATCCGAATATGCCGGTATCCTGCGCAGGCTCACCGCCTTCTATGTGCCTGTCGAACGCGAGTGGCTGCGTTGGGCCGAGCAGCTTCCTGCCGCCCTCGAGCTTGAAGCCCGCGCCGGCAAGGCCGCCTTGCTGTTCGCCGATCTCGCTGCCCTGCAGGCGCCCGCTCCCGACCGGGCGGCTTACGCCGATTTCGCGCCCTTCGATGCCGTCGAGCAGGCGTGGGGCTGCATCTACGTGATCGAGGGCTCCACGATGGGAGGGCAGCTCATCGCGCGATCGCTGCTGCAGACTCTGAAGGTCACGAGCGGCAATGGCGCGTCGTTCTATTCTCCGTATGGGACCGACGTCGGAGCAAAATGGCAAGCCTTCAAGAAGGCGATGAGCCGGGCGGTCGACGATCAGAACCTCGATCTGGACAAGATGATCGACGGCGCGCAGCGGACCTTCTCGGCGCTCGACCGCTGGATGGCTGCCGATCAATGAGTGATGGGGACGACGGCGACGACTTGATCTGCGATCTGCAGCACGCGGCCGAAGACTTCGCGGCGGATTTGCGCGCCGTGCCGGCGCTGGAGCGCGTACGCGTACCCGATTTCCACGCTGCCGCGATCGCCGAGGGCACACTGCAGAAGGAGATCACCTGGCGCAACGACGTCTTCGTCGGCGGCCGCTTCCGCCACGCGCATGTCGAGTCGTTCTCGATCGGCGAGCAGATCGGCGTCGTTCATGTCTGCATCTTTCCGCATTTCGACCGCGCGGCGCCGATTTTCGGCTTCGACATCATCGCCGGCCGCAAGAAGGCGACCGGTGCCTTTCTCGACCTGTCGCCAACGACTATGGCAGCGAACGCGATCATCGACGGCTGGTCCGAGGCGAGCGCTGCCCAAAGAGCAAATTTCAGAGAGACGCGCATCCTGCCGGCCTGGGCGGCGTCGATTTTCTCGCGCAGCGCGCTCGCCATCCGCCCGGCATCCAGGCACGAGGTCGCCAGCGTCGTCGCGCTCGGGCGTTCCGCTTTGGCGTACTATCTCGACGCGCACCTTGCGACGGCGGCCGAGGCCGAGATGCAGGTCGCCCAGCGCAAATACATCGAGGCTCAGCGCAGCAATGAGCATACGTTCCGGATGCTCGCCGGATGCGTCGGAGTCGATCTCGCCCGCGATTTCATCGACGGCTGGCTCTTCCCGGCGCCGCCATCGCCTGGCGAAAGTCGCAGCGACGCTGCCGCCCGCGGCGCGCTCGCGCATGTCGATTGATGGACCGCCGCATCGCTGATGCACATAGATCCCCCGGAGACGCAAATGGATTACGAGGCGATGTTCCGCGGCTCCCTGGCCGAATTGCGCGGCGAGGGCGCATACCGCGTCTTTGCCGATCTCGAGCGCATGGTGGGCGCATTTCCACGGGCGATCTACCGCCGGGACGGCGTTGCGAAAGTCGTGACGATCTGGTGCTCCAACGACTATCTCGGCATGGGTGAGAACCCGCAGGTGCTCGGTGCGATGCACCGCGCTCTCGATCGCAGCGGCGCCGGCGCCGGAGGCACGCGCAACATCTCCGGCACGAGTCATGCTCACGTCATGCTGGAGGCGGAACTCGCCGCGCTCCACGGCAAACCGGCCGCGCTGTTGTTCAACTCGGGCTACGCCTCGAATTGGGCGACGCTCGGCACGCTCGGTGCAAGACTGCCGAACTGCGTGATGTTCTCCGACGAGCTCAACCATGCCTCGATCATCGAGGGCATCCGGCACAGCCGCTGCGAGGTACGGATCTTCAAGCACAATGATGTCGCTGACCTGCGAGCGAAACTGGCTGCGGTCGAGGCGCGCGTGCCCAAGATCGTGGTGTTCGAGTCGGTCTATTCGATGGACGGCGACATCGCGCCGATCTCCGATATCTGTGACGTCGCCGACGCCCACGGGGCCATGACCTATCTTGACGAGGTTCACGCCGTCGGGCTGTACGGTCACGAGGGCGGGGGTATCTCCGAGCTTCACGGCGTTCGCGACCGGCTGACCATGATCGAGGGAACGCTCGCCAAGGCATTCGGCGTCGTCGGCGGTTACATCGCCGGGTCTCGAGACCTCTGCGATTTCATCCGCAGCTTCGCATCCGGCTTCATCTTCTCGACGGCGCTGCCGCCGAGCGTGGCAGCGGGCGCGCTCGAAAGCATCAAGCTGCTCAGGCGAGATGGCCGTCGACGCGCGCGCCACCAGAACAGGGTGTCGCTGCTGCGGAAGAAGCTCGACCAGGCGGGGATCGCTCATCTGGAGAATCCCAGCCACATCGTGCCGATCATGGTGGGAGAGCCCCGCCTGTGCAAACAGATGAGCGACAGGCTGTTGGACCTTCACGACATCTACGTTCAACCCATCAACTATCCGACTGTTCCGCGCGGCACGGAGCGGCTGCGTCTCACGCCGACACCTCAGCACACGGACGAAGATATCGCGAAGCTCGTGGATGCATTGATCGAGGTCAGATCTTCGCTCGTGCCGACGTCGCAGCAGGGTCGTGTCTCGCGGAACGGACGGCCCCTGACGCGAACGAGATCCGCGCACCGGACCGGGTCCGAACACCGTAAGCCGTCCGCGGAGACCGTCGAAGCGACGGTGTAGAATCACGTTTCATGTAAGGTGCATGCGGCGTGAAGGTTGCGCCGCCCTTTGACGGCAGGCTTGAAAAGTGATTCGTGGACCGGCCTGCCGCAGTCTTCGGCGATTCGGATACACAAAGGTACGGTTCGCTCATCACCTTCGTAGTATCGCTCCGTAACAAGGCACTAACCATGCGTTATCTAATGTGTTCCGAGAGCGGGGACGTTCGTTTCTAGTACGAAGCAGCCGTCCGATCGTCGAGAATCAATTGGAGGCGTGCGTGAGGTCGGCTTCGGAATCCAGCGCTGCGCAACGGCATGATAATTCCATGGTGCAGATCGAAAAGCTCGAAGGCGAGCATGCCGGCGTGGTCAAGCTGCACGCGCGATCGAGCCTTTTTCTCGACGATGGCCTGCGGTCGCTGAAGGAGCGTTCGTTGAGATATCTTCGCGCCGGCGCTCCGATCCATTTCAGGGGACCCGCAGGCACGGGCAAGACGACCTTGGCGATGGCCGTCGCGGCCGAATGGGGACGTCCCGTCTGCATGATCGTCGGTGACAGCGCCGCAACCTCCGCCAGCCTGATCGGCGAACAGACGGGTGTCCGCACCAAGCAGATCGTCGATCGCTACGTCTCGAGCGTCCGCCGGGTCGAAACCGAGACGGGCATCGTCTGGACCGACAATGCGCTGACGACCGCGATCATGAGCGGCTACACGCTGATCTATGACGAGTTCACGCGATCGCCGCCGCAGGCCAACAATCCATTGCTGATGGCGCTCGAGGAGCGGATGGTCATCATTTCCGGACGCGCCAGGGCCGACCGCTACGAGGCCGCGCACCCGGAATTCCGAGTCATTCTCACCTCCAATCCGGAGGACTACGCCGGCATCAGCCAGCCGCAGGATGCGTTGATCGATCGGGTGATCACCTTCGACTTCGATCATCACCGTCGCGATGCCGAGATCGGCATCGTCATGGCGCGATCGGGCGCGTCATTCCATCTCGCCGAAGTCGCAGTCGACATCGTTCGCGCGGTGCGTCAGTCGAAGCGGCTGCTGCAGCTGCCCTCGATCAGAAGCGCGATCATCATCGCCCGCGTCGCGCACAACGAGGATTTCGTTCCCGATGTCGACGACCCGCACTTCATGCAGCTCTGTTTCGACGTGCTGGAGGCGAAGGCGCCGAGCCGGTCGATGGATCCGGAGCAGCGCGAGGGCTTCCAGCGCGAATTGTCGGACATCATCGAGCAGGTCTGCCGGTCCACGCCGTCCGAAGGTGATCAGTCATGCAGCGGATGATGCGGGCTCAGATACCGCGGCGGCCGCTTCCATCGGTCGGCGGGAGCAAGTCGAGGACCGAGGCTGCGACCGAGATCGTCAGGCTCGAATATGAGCGCGAGCGGCTCGCGCAGGCCGTTGCGCAATATCTCGCTCGCTACACGTCGACCCTCGAGGCGCTGAAGGGCGTCGACAAGCGGATCCAGTATCTGATGGAGCGGAATGCGCTCGGCGAGAAGCCGACCGCCGTGGCCAAGCCAGCCCCTCCGCCGCCGCGCCGACGAAACGGGTGACGACATGACACCGATCGAATTGACGAAGCTCGCACGGACAGCGGCCCGCGACCTGCTCGAGGTTCCGGTGGAGACAGTCTCGCGCTGCTGTCACGAGGGCGATGGCTGGACCGTCGAGGTCGAGGTCACCGAGCAGAAGGGCAAGATCGCGGACAATGACGTCATCGCCCGCTACCTGATGAAGTTCAGCGAGACCGGAGAAGTGATGGCGTTCGAGCGAGTATCGCGTGCGCTGAGATCAGCAGGCTGATCAGGAGCGGCCCATGCAGCACTCGATACGATCCGACGGGCTCGCCGACATTCTGGAACGGGTGCTGGACAAGGGCATCGTGATCGCCGGCGACATCTCGGTCTCGCTCGTCGGGATCGAACTGCTGACCATCCGCCTTCGTCTTCTGGTGACGACGGTCGATAAGGCGAAGGAGATCGGCATCAATTGGTGGGAGAGCGATCCCATGTTGTCCGGCAAGACCAGCGGCCTCGAGGATGAGAACCGCAGGCTGCGCGGCCGGCTCGCCATTCTTGAAAAGCGCATGGAAGGCATGGTCGTTCCGTCGACCTGATCAACGAACAAAAGAGGAGAGTCAAACATGAAGCGGCGGTCCGACGACGACCTCTCCGGGTTCAAGTCACTCGAAGAGATGGGCAGGCGATTGGGCGATCTCGCCGAAACGCTCAAGGAAAAGCTGCAGGGCGCGGGCGAGGGCACCGACGGGGCCGGCCAGCACGAATTCGAGATCAACACGCCCGGCGGGCCGCTCAAGGGCGTGATGGGATACAGCGTCCGATCGGGGATTCTCGGCCAGCGCCCGTCGCGTGCGCGGCCGCCGAACAGCGAATTCAATCCCGGGCGGAAGACCGGGTCCGATGTCGACACCGCGCGCGAGCCGCTGGCGGAGGTTCATAGCGAGGATGACCAGATCGTCTACACCATCGAATTGCCCGGAGTCGCGGAAGACCAGATCCAGGTGACCATCGCCGGACAGGAGTTGGTCGTCGAGACCTCTGGTCCGAAGCGCTATCGGGCCGCCTTCCCGCTTGAACAGGCGGTCGATCCTGAGAGCCGGCAGACGTCGCTCCGCAACGGCATCCTTCAGGTGTCGCTTCGAAAGGTCTGACGCGAACCCGCGCGGACGATCCGCAGGCCGCCCGGTCGGCGGCGATGTCCTGTTGCTGCACTCATCGGAGACGCAAATGGCAGCCCGTATCTATGTGTATGGTATCGTCCACGCTGATGCGGCCATCGACATCGTCGCGCGCCCCGTCGGCATCGAGGCCGGACCGGTCGAGACTCGGCGGATCGGCGCGCTGGGGCTGGTGATGAGCCCGATCGCCGATGCGGAGATCCTGCCGATCCGGCGCAATACGATCAGCCATACCAAGGTTCTCGAAGAGCTTCTCCTGAACCAGGTCACCGTGCTGCCGATGCAGTTCGGCGTCGTTCTCGACTCCTTCGAGATCGCGGCAAAGGCGATCGCGCCGCGCGAGGCGCATCTGCTTGCATTGCTCGCAGAGCTCGACGGCCGAATCGAGGTCGGGATCACCGTCCGCTTCAAGCGCGACGGGCTGTTCGAGGAGATCGCCTCCGAGCGGCCGGAGATCGGGCGCCGTGGCCGCGAGCTGGTCAGCGCGGACGAGGTGCAGTCCTATCACCAGCGGGTCGCCATCGGGCAGCAGGTCGAGAAGATCATCCGGCAGAAGAACGCCAGCGACCATAACGAGATTTTGCATGCGATCGCGCCGCTCTGCGTCAAGCACAAGGAGCTGCCGGTGACCGACGACATGATCGTGGTGCGCCTGGCCTGCCTGGTCGCAGCGGAGGCAGAGCCGCAGCTGTTTGATCTGGTGGCGTCGTTTCAGAAGGCGCGCGATGCGCGCTGTGACGTCAGCTATCTGGCGCCGGTGCCGCCTTACAATTTCGTGCGCGCGAGTCTGAACTGGGATGACGCCGGCAACGCCGGAGGATGAGCCATGCTGTTCAAGCTGCTGACCGCTCCGGTTCTCGGGCCCCTGAACTTCGTCGAATGGGTCGGCGAGAAGATCGATGACGCCGTCCAGGCGCAGATGGACGACACGGAAGCGCTCAAGCAGCACCTCGCCGCGCTCGAGCAACGCCTGCTCAAGGGCGAGCTCACCGAGGAAGAGTTCGAGACCATCGAGATCGACCTGGTCCGGCGGCTGCAGGCCGCGGCTGAGCGGATGGCGGCGGGGGAAAAGAAATGATCACGGACGCCCAGCGGGCCGCCGGAACCGAGCTGACCAGGGTCGTCAAGGAGGCTGCGGCCGGCGTGGTCGGCCGCGGCATCGTTCGCATCGATCCCGCTGACGCGCGTCTGCTCGGCATGGTGGCCGGCGACGTCGCGCGGATCCGCGGCAATCGCGAGACCCATGCGCGCATCCTGTTTCTCAACGAGAGTCTCCGAGGCAAGGGCATCGTCGTTCTCGACGGCATCATCCGGCGCAATGCCGGCGTGCAGATCGGCGAGTCCGTCACGCTGTCGCTGGCGCAGCCGAATGCGGCCACCAGCGTGACCCTGAGCGTGACCGGCGCGAGCCTGTCGAGCGGCGGCAAGAGCCGGGTCGTCGCCGCGCTGGAGCACATCCCGATCACTGCGGGCGACAGCATTCGCCTGCCGCTGATGGGCGGCAACAGCACGAGCTGCGAGGTCACCGCGACGCGGCCCAGCGGCCCCGTGCTGATCACCACGGAAACACGGCTGGACATATCCGCGCGCGAGGTGGGCGACGCCGACCGCAGCATCACCTACGAGGATCTGGGTGGCGTCGACCAGGAGCTGCAGCGGGTGCGCGAGATGGTCGAACTGCCGCTGCGGCAGCCGGAGCTGTTCGAACGCGTCGGCATCGACCCGCCGCGCGGCATCCTCTTCTCCGGCCCGCCCGGCACCGGCAAGACCCTGCTCGCGCGCGCCATCGCCTATGAGAACAAGTGCAGCTTCTTCCAGATCAGCGGTCCGGAGATCGTCGCCAAGCACTACGGCGAGTCGGAGGCGCAGCTGCGGTCGGTGTTCGAGCAGGCGAGGGCGAAGGCGCCTTCCATCGTATTCCTCGACGAGCTCGATGCGATCGCGCCCAAGCGCGAAGGATTGAGCGGCGACCGGCAGGTCGAGCGTCGCATCGTCGGCCAGTTGCTGACCTTGATGGACGGCATCCGCTCGCGCGGTGCGGTCACCGTGATCGGCGCGACCAACCTGCCTGATAGTATCGATCCGGCGCTACGGCGGCCCGGCCGCTTCGACCGCGAGATTCGCTTCGGCGCGCCTGACCAGCAGGGACGGCGACAGATTCTCGAGGTGCACAGCAAGACCATGCCGCTGTCGCAGGATGTCGATCTCGATCATATCGCGCGCATATCGCACGGCTATGTCGGCGCCGATCTCGCCGCGCTGTGCCGGGAGGCCGGCATGGCTGCTCTGCGCCGCGTCGCCAAGCTCACCGGCGCGATCGAGGATGTCGATGTCGGCAGCCTGTTCGTGACCGCCGCCGACTTCGACACGGGATTCGCGGAGACGCGGCCGAGCGCGCTGCGCGAGTTTCTCGCCGACGTGCCGAACGTGTCGTGGGACATGGTTGGCGGGCTGGACAAGATCAGGCAGACGCTGATCGAGGCGGTGGTCTGGCCGATCCTGCATGCCGACCGGTTTGCCGCGCTCAACCTGCAGCCCGCCAAGGGCGTCCTGCTGCATGGCGCGCCGGGAACGGGCAAGACGCTGCTGGCCAAGGCGCTGGCGACGGAAGCAGGCGTCAACTTCATTTCCGTTCGCGGCCCGCAGCTCCTGAATCAGTTCCTCGGAGAATCCGAGCGCGCCGTCCGCGACGTGTTCTCCCGCGCGCGCTCCTCCGCGCCGACCATCATTTTCTTCGACGAGATCGATGCCATCGCGCCCGCGCGCAGCGGCACGGACGGCGGCACGATGGACCGCATCGTCTCGCAGCTCCTGACCGAGATCGACGGCATCGAGGAATTCAAGAACGTGTTCCTGCTCGGCGCGACGAATCGCATCGATTGCGTCGATCCGGCGCTGCTGCGGCCGGGCCGTTTCGACCACATCATCCAGATGCCGCTGCCGGATGCCGCGGCCCGACAAGCCATCCTCGCCATCTATGTGTCGAAGGTGGCCGTCACTCCCGATGTGCGCATCGAGCATCTGGCGATGCGCACATCGGGCTACACGGGCGCCGAGCTCGCCAATCTCGTTCATACCGCTGCGCGCGCCTGCCTGAGGCGCAGCGTCGATGCCGACAGCTTCGAGCCGGTGCTCGGGGCGGAGGACTTCGAGGCTGCGTTCGCGGCCGTCGACCGGCGCCCGCCGGCGCTTCAGGAGCAAAGGGAAACGTCGCGATGAGCCTTCGACTTGTCGGCATCACGGATGCAGCGACGGCCCGCCGCATCGAGCTCGGTCGCGACGCGGGCGATCTCGAAGGTGTCAAGCTGATCGAGGCTTGCGGGCTTGCGGCCGTTGCGGTCGGCGCGTCGCGCAGCAGCTGGCTCCGGAACCGCTCGCGGAAGCGGCTGATCGAGGGGCTCACCGCCGAACAACGCAGGCTGGAGGCGCTGATCAAGCTCGGGCCGCTGCTTCCGGCCGCAGGAGACGCGGCGCTGGACGACGCGACCGATGTCGCGGCGTTCCTGGCAGCCTCCGCCGATGGATTGCGCCGCGAACTCGACGCGTTCGGCTCGCGCGTTCAGTTTCAGGTCCGGATCAGCTGGGATCCCGCGCGCTTCCCGGGCGTTGAGCCGTCCTCGCCCGAGCGCGCGAGGCAGGACCTCGCGACGCGCGTGATCACAGCGCTGTCGACGCATTTCAAGGAGTGCCTGACGCTGCCGGGCGGTGGCGACCGCGACGTGGCGAACCTCGTTGTCCTGATCGAGAGGTCGGAGGAGGTCGCTCTCGATGACGTACTGGCCGGCATCGATGCGATTGCGCCGGACGCGCTGACGATCCGCGTCACCGGTCCGTTGCCGCCGGTCTCTTTCGCGAGCGTCTGCGTCGACGTGCCCTCGGAGCCCGCGATTCGCGCCGCGCGCAGGCTTCTCGGCATCACCGCGCAGGCAAATGCAGAGGCGATCCGGCTTGCCTATCTACGCAATGCGCGCGCCGCGCATCCCGACATGGCAGCCTCGTCGCCGCAGGCCCGCGACATTCCGGATATGACCGACATCAAGACGGCGTATGATCTTCTGATCCGCGTCCACTCCAAACAGACTGCCAACGGCAAGGTCGCGGCGCTCGCGTCGATCCGGCGCGACGGTGATCTCAAGAGAGCGATATGACCAGCGCGCCTCCCATCATCGTGCATGGCTTCATGCTCGGGCGCACGCCCGGCGCCGTCGACGAACTGCTGCGGCAACATGCATGCGCGGTGATCGGCGAAGGCCGCACGACGGACGTCGTCGCTCTCGCATCGCGCCTGACGCCGGCTCAGGCCGCCGCGCTCGAGGATCCTCAGGCCATTACGGCACTGGCGTTGATGCATGCAGCAAGGCTGGGCGAGGTCGCGGCAACGATGGACATCGTTCCACTGAAGTTCGGCACGTTCGCGAGCTCATTGACCGCCATGTCCGGGATCTGCGACCAGGCCGAGCCGCAGGTACGAGCTGCGCTGGAACGCATCGCCGGAAGGCTCGAATTCGGGGTGCGGATCGCGCAGATCGCGACCGCGGACACTGTCAGGGATGTGAAGCCCACGAACGGCCGCGACTATCTGCGCAGTCGTGTCGACAAGCGCGCCCAGGACCGGCGAGCCTCGGAAGCGAGGCAGACGTTCGCGGCCGCCGTGCGCGAGGTGCTCGGCCAAGTCTGCGTCGCCCAGCAACCTTTGTCCGACGACCGCGCGTCAAGCGCGCTTCTTCTCAATCTGGCCTGCCTCGTCGAGCGGCGAGGCGTCGGGGCATTTCTGCAGGTCGCTCAAAGTTATGCGTGCGATGCGAGTTCGCTGGGTCTCACGCTGACGGTGACGGGCGCCTGGCCAGCCTACTCCTTCGTAGCCGACAGGAAGGTTCATGGCGAGGAATGACCGACAATCTGCGATCGCCGCCAAGCATCTTCTCCGATCCTGATCGCGGTTCGCTGCTCGACCTGCTGGACCGCATCCTGGACAAGGGAATTGTGGTGCACGGCGAGCTCATCCTCAGCGTGGCCGGCATCGATCTCGTCTTTATCGGCCTTCACGTCGTCGTCGCGTCGGTCGACCGCATGACGCGTGCGCGCCGCGAACTGCTGGAGGAGGCGAGATGACCCTCATCGCCGGCTTTGCGCTTCCCCACCATCCTCTCGCGGACGAGGTGGCGGTGCGCGATCTCGCGCGCGGCGTCCTGGCCGTCATGCCACCCGCGGCCGCAGACGTGAGAGCGTCCCGCTACAAGACAGCGGTGCGTTGGTGCTCGACCGGGCCGTTCCTGCCGGTGCCGTGGCAATTGTCGATCGACGAGCAGGCCTTCACGGCCGCGCATGACACTGCCATCGAGCGGCTGAGGCTCGCCGTCGCCGATATCGAGTTGACCGTGGAATTTGCTTTCTGCATCAATGCACGGACCTTCGACGATGCTCCGCAGGCCGCGCGATCCGAGGCTGGATCTGCCGGACGCGCCTATCTGCGCCAGTTGCAGAAGCTACATCCCTCGCATGCCTCGCATCTGGCGCGCCGGCTGTCCGCAGCCGCGCGTGACCGGCGGTTCGATCTACCGTCGGTACGCGTCGAGCAGGGCGTGGCGGAAGGGATTCTGAGCTGTGCTGCGATCGATGCGGCGGCCCTCGGCGGCTGCCTGATTGAGCTCGCATCTGCCGGGACGCAGCCCGGCGTCGTCGAAGGACCGCTTCCCCCATTCGCGACGGCTGCCCGGGTGCTGGCGTCGATCGGTCTCCCCATTGGACGGCATCACGCATGACAGATTTTGAAGATGCCTTGCAAGCGGCGGGCGTGGAGAAACTGGCCGAGGCGTTGACCGGGAGGGTGGAGATCAATCCCGACCAGGTCCGCCAGGATCTCGCGCGCCTGGTGCTGACGATCCTCGAATTTCTCCGGCGACTGATGGAAATGCAGGCGGTCCGCCGCGTCGAAGCGAACAGTCTGACCGACGAACAGGAAGAAAATCTCGGACGGACCCTGATGCTGGCCGCGGCGGCGATCGAGGATCTGTCGCAGCAGTTCGGCCTGCGGCGCGACGAACTGAATATCGAGCTCGGGCCGCTCGGCAGGCTCATTTAGGGACGATCGATGATGCTTCAAATCGACAAGAAGACCGACAGTCTTGGTCAGCTGTCGCTGCAGCTGGTCGTCATGCCGATCGCCGTGTCCTGCCTGCTGATCCTGGTTTCGCCGATCGTGGCCAAGGCCGGCTACTCCGATCAGATGCCTTTCGGGGCCGGAATCATCGTTGCACTGTTGGCGCAGAGCGCGCTGGCCTGGTTCGCGTTGCAGCGGAATCTGCACCTTCCGCTGCGGCGCCTGGTCGACTATCTGCGCGAGGTTCGCAAGAGCGGCGGCGCTGCGCAGCCGCCGGAGACCGCCGGCATCCTGCGCGATATCACCGACCTGACGCGGGATGTCGTGCAGAGCCAGATCATGATCGGGCATTATGTCGTCAGCATCCACGCCATTGAAGAAGTGACGCAGGCGGTGCGCACCGTGGCACGCACCGCGAAGGCGGAGCTGACGGGAATTGCGCATGCGACATCGAAGCTGGCCGAGGATCTGAACGAGAACAGCGGGCAGCTGTCGCGCGCGTTCACCGACATCCAGAAGACCTTCGATGCCGAGAAGGGCAAGCTCGATCGGATGCGCGAGGCGAACGTGGCCGAGGTCGAAACGGTCCGGCTCGCGCCCGTGATGTTCGAGAACGTGGTTGCGCGGTTCGAGGAGCGCGCCAATGCGCTGCTCAAATCCATCGGCAAGGATCCGCGGCTGGTGGCCGAGCTGGAGAATCTCGCGCGCGCCGTCACCTGTGCGGGCGTGGAATTGAAGGAGAACGGCGCCGGCCTCGCGGAAGTCAGGTCGGCCGTGAATTCCGTGGCCTCCCAGGTGCGTCCGACCGGCGCGATCCTCGATCGCCTGGCCGAGATGTCCGAGAGCATCGTCCAGATCCGCAACGCCGCCGGCACACGCGAAGCGGAAGCGGTGAAGGCTGCGGCCGCGGAGCTCAAGGAGACCGTCATCGATATCCGCGAGCAGACCGTGACCGAGCTTGCGAAGATTCGCGAGAGCCTGGGATCAAAGGCCACGCGCGAGGATGTCGGCGTGCTCGACGGTGCGGTCCGGCAGGCGAATCAACTCGTGGTGGATGGCCTGCGCGACATGCGGGGCCTGGTCGCGAGCCAGGCTGCGTCCGCGGTCGAGACCATCGTCGAGCGCACCAAGGGATCGATCGCGGGCGCGATGGAGCCGGTCTTGAGCGATCTGCGCGGCGTGGCGCGGCGCGTCGAGCCGCTGGACGGCCGCATCACGGAGCTCGGCGGCTCCGTTTCGCAGCTCGCGACCACGGCAACGCTCGACCACAGGCTCTCCGAGCTGCAGCGCGCGCTTCTGCAGAAGGACGCGACCAAGCTGCCGCTGCCGAGCGCGGACGACATGGCCAATCTCTATTCGGTGCTGTCGCATATCGGAGCGCAGCTCGATGCGGTCAGCTCCCGGGTCAAGACGGACGCCGTCATCATCGATGGCCTGCAGCTGCTGCGCGACGATTCGATCCGTCATCATGCGTCGCTCGCCGAGCTGGTCGAGCGCGCCAGCAAGACCCAGCAGGAGAGTGCGTCGGAGACCCACCTCGTCGTGGCCAAGCAGCTGGAGAACATCGAGGTCCAGATCGCCTCCGTCGAGCAGCGCACGGTGGGACTTGATGGCTCGCTCGTCGAGACCGGCCGCACCTTGCAACGGCTGTCCGAGGCGCAGTCGGCGTCGCTGGCCGACAGCCGCGAGCGGCTCGCCCGCGTGCAGGACGAATTGCTGCAGCGCCTCGATATCGCCGGCGAGCTGACGCAGCTCCTGCAACAGGGCGCGTCGACCAGCGAGGCCGTTCGGCTGCTCGGCCAGCAGGTCGTCCGCGCCACCGAGGCGCAGGAGCACGCGGTCGGAGCCATCATCGCCGACAGCGATGCCAAATGTGAGCGGCTGTCGGCCCGGGCGATGGAGTCGCGCGCCGGATCGGAATCGGCGTTCCTCAACCTGCTGTCGCGGATCGAGGGCAGCCTGACCTGCGTCTCGGACGGCCTCAACGCCGTCGACGCGACGTCGTCGCGGATCGCGCACTCTCTGGAGCAGAACCGGGCGTTCCTCGAGCAGATCGAGATCGTCCCGCGCTTCGACAGGCTGTCTCAGGAGCTCGCTCTGCTGTCGCGCGACCTCGCCGACAGCCGGCGGCTGTCGGAAGCCCGGGTCGACAGCATGAGCCAGGAGCTCGGCGACCATGTCGCGGAGGCGTTGCGCAGGCTCGCAGGGCTTGCCGCTGGTGTCGCCGAGCAGGCGCAGACGCTGGATCGGCTGTCGTCGGCGCAACTGCAGCCGATGCTCGCCGCGGCACAGACCATTCAAGGTCGCCTTGGTGAGCTTGCCGAACGTCTCGGCGGCTCCCCGGATGACGACGTGAATCGCATGCGGCTGCACACGATCGAGCAGACGCTCGGGCAGATCACGCATCTGCTTGGGCTGGTCGAGCAACAGCTCGGTCTCACATCGCGCGGCGTCGCCGACATGGCTGGCGAGCTCGGCAAGGCGCTGACCCAACAGGAACGGGTGGCCAGCGCGGTCAAGGATGAGGTCCGCCTGGTCGATGAGCGTCTCGCCGCGCGGATCGACGACGGCCGCGCGGCGTTCGACGGGGGGTTGGCGCGGATCGATCAGCGGTTTGCCGCAGTCGACGGCGTTGCGCAGGCGGTCGACGAGATCGCCGGTCTGCTCCGGGCCCATGATGTCGCAACGACCGCGCTGCAGGCGGACATGCAGGCGCTTGCGTTGCGCGTCGAAGACAAGGTCACCACCAGCGCGTCGGACGTCGTCACCAACTGCTCCAGGCTGGTCGGCGGGCTGGAGCGGCAGACGGACGAAGCGGTCACCCGGCTCATGAATGCGATCCTCGCGGCCCGAGCGGCCGTGAGCGAGGGGCAGGCCAGACCATCCGATGCCCAACCCGCATTCGCGATGGCCCTCGGCCCGCAGCTGGCCGATGTCGGCAGCCGGCTCGACATCGTGCTCGACCGCCTCGACGACCAGCTGCCACATCAGCTCGATGGCCTCGTCGAGAACCTGAGGCGTGATCAGTCGGCCTTTGCCGGCCGCGTCGATCAGATCATCGACAGGCTGCAATTGGTCCACACCGCGGTCGCTGAGCTGGCAGGCCGTGCGAACGCGGTCGACAGTGCCGTGCAGCCGATCAAGGACGGTGTCCAATCTCTCAGCCAGGCGCAGGCCCGCATGCTGACGGATGTCTCGCGACAGGTGACAAGCCTGGCCGAGACCATGTCCGGCATGCCGCAGGCTTTCGGGCGCCACGTGCAGCATCTTGCGGGGCAGGCGGACGTGGCGCGGATCGATAGCCGCCTCGGCGAACTGTCGGTGCAGGTGACGCGGATACTCTATCTTGCCGGCGATGATCAGAGGCCAGGCGCAACCGGTGATCTCGGGATCGGCGCGAACACGGCAATCGCCAAATATCCGCTGCTACGCGAGGTCACGCTGACCTCGGGCGGTGGCGCGATGCCCCACGCTCCGTTCGGCGCCGCCGCCGGATTGAGCGGGCGGCTCGACGAGATGCTCGATCGTCTCGAAGATGTGTCCGAGACCATTCATCGCGGCTTGGCCGAGGTGCGGACCATGCTGTCGTCCGCGACCTCCGAGCTTCAGCCCAACCTGATCGGTCTGCGGCTCGAAATCATCCGCCATCTGACGGAGATGTCGTCACGGATCGACGCGGTCAAGACGACCGATCGCGCCGGGCAGTTCGAAAGCGCGATGGCCGCGATGGCGCGGCAGTTCGCGGACTTCAAGGACTTCGCCACTGGCGTGGCGCAAGGCAGCGTGCGCGAGGTGATGGCTGGCGTTCACGCCATTCCGTCGGGCCGCCGCGAATTGGCGGAGATATGCGATGCGATTGAGCGCCTGCAAGCAGGCGTCGAAAGCGCCGTTGCCGGACGCCAGGAGCTCACCCGCTGGTCATCGCCGGGAACAACGCTGCACCCTGTCGCCGCAGGCCATGAGTCCTCGGAGGTCGGGAGCCGGCTCGACGATATCGTGCTCCGCCTCGATCGGATCTATGACGGACTGGAAACGCGCGAGCAGGTCTGGCCGCGGACGGCTGTTGCGCGGCAGGCGATCGAGATCGACGTCCAGCCTCTCTATGACAAGATCAGGCTGCTGTCGCAATTCGCCGATTCGGCGCTGGTCCGAACACAGCATGCCATGGCCTCGGCGGCTGATGTCGTGGCGCAGGACAATCAGAGCCGGCACGACGGCGGCGCCGCGATCGAGCAGCTCTCGCACGACCTCGCGGCCGTGCTGAGCCGGTTCGCCGAGTTCGATCGCAAGCTTCAGGCCATCGCGGGCAGGATCGAGCAGCTGCCGGCCGGTACGCGTTCGGAGGACATCGGCACGGCGTTTGTCGAGACGATGCTGGAATGCGAGGCCCGGATCGAAAGCTCGATGAGCACCGTCAGGGACGAGCTCAAGTCCTTCGGCGACCGGCTGGACAGCACCAAATCGGCGGCCGTGACGGTCGCCGGCCCGGTCGAAGCGGGCGCCTATGCGCATCCGTTGTCGCCATCCATGACGACCGTGCTCAAGCTGATGAGCGGATTCACCTCGGCGATCGAGGATCGCTTCAATTCGCTGGAAGGCCTGCTGTCGGGCCAACTCGGCGATCAGGACGAGGACGTGGTCAAGACGTTCAACGACAGCCTGGCGGCGATGCGGAAGCTGACCGACGAGTTTCTCGACATCAGCTCGGCGATCAGCAGCGAGCTGTCGTCGCATCTCGACGAGCGGCCTTCGGCCACCGGCGGCGCGGCGAAGCGGACTCCGGATCTGCGCAGGACGCGGCGCTGAGTTGTTGCGAAGGGCGGTTGTCAGCACGCGCTGCGCCGGCGCGTGGCGTTAGCGCGATGTCGCAAACCCCACGCGTCATACCCCGGGGATCAGTGATCTATCTGTGAGTTGGACGTCCTTACATACACCTAAGTACAGCGGTCCTGATGCCTAAGCAGCAGGATTGACGAGTGAAGAATTTAGCCGCCTCGCCGATCATTCGAGTCGGATCAAGATGGCGCAGCGTGTCTCGGCTGCCGGCCATGCCATGATCACCGTGCGTGGGCCGGGCGATTTGCGCCTGCGGCCAGGTGCGGGCATTTCAAGAATTGAATACTTGATTTTACTAGACAATACTTGTCGCTCATCCAGTAATTTAAACTAATTATTAGAACAGATCTGTAATAACCCTAGTAATTCGATTTGTGACTTCGGTTCAGATCGAAGGGCAGATGCATCGGGAAAATCCTGGATGCGACACCACAACCGCAGAAACGCATGAGGTAAGTCCGTGGCTATTGAGAAGAGCATTGCATCCAGCAGCATCGCCGAAGTGATCGATCGTGTCCTCGACAAGGGCGTTGTGATCGATGCGTTCGTCCGTGTCGCGCTGGTTGGTATCGAGCTGATCGCCATCGAGGCCCGCGTCGTGATCGCGTCGGTCGAGACCTGGCTGAAATATGCCGAGGCGATCGGCCTCACCGCGCAGCCTTCGGCGGCGTGACAACGATCCTGATCCTGAGGCGCCGGGAATTTCTCGGCAGCCTCAGGGTCGGTCCCTTCAAGTCAGTCAAGACATGGCTTTCGACATGAGTGGTTCGGATCAGTCCGGTGCAGGCAGAAGCTGGGCCGAGATCAAGGGCGAGGTTCGGGACTATCTCGGAAGTCTCAGGGCGGAGCGCGCCGCGCGCCGTCGTCAGCCGGCAGGTGCCCTGGCGCCGTCGCCGAAGAAATCCGCGAAACCAGCCAAGCCCTCGCCATCGGGGCAGGGCGCGACCACCGTACGCGCAACCCCGGGCAAACCAGCAGGCGGTCAGGGCGATGCCCGGCACCTCAAGCAACTGACGGCCCGTTCCGAGGCGGCTCTGCGCAAGATCGATGATCTCCGGCGCGCGCGCCGGCGCCATGCCGCAAGTTCGGCCGGCGCGGCGCAGGCCATCGCGACAGCGCCGGTGAAGCCGCTACGCGCTGCGGCTGCCAGGAAGCCTGCCGCGTCGCGGGCCGGCGCCGAGCAAGCGAGAGCCGACAAGCCGCCTCCACCGGCCGCAAAACCTGCCGCCGCCTCCGTCACGCCCGCTGCGGCCGATCCGAAACCCGAGACGGCCACGCCGCCCCGGCCTCGTCCTGCCGAGATCAAGCACGGCTTCGTCCGATCGCTCGCGTCGAGCCGCGATATCGATGAGTTGCGCGCGCTCGGGCCGGCCCTGAAGGCGAAGCTGCGGCGGCTCAATATCCGCACCGTCGGCGAATTGGCGGCGCAGCGGCCCGACCATCTTCGCACGCTGCTCGGGCCGCCCGGCCGGCTCATCAATCTGGAATCGATCGTCGCGAGCGCACGGTCGCAAATCAAATAGAACAAGCCGTCGAGGTACCGATCACGGGCGCGGAGAACAGAGGAGCATCGACATGACGAGATCCGCTGCAATCAGAAGGCTGAGCAGGACGCGCGCCAGGGCTGCGGTCACGCAGCGCCAGGCCCGTGCGAACTGGAATGCGGAGCGGCTGGCCGCCAAGCGCGAAGCGGACGCGCGCTCGGCCGCCGAGATTGCCGCGCGAGCGGTCGAGCGGCTCGAGGCGCTTGCGGATACGGAAACCTATCTCGGACGCATATCGGACGAACGCCGGCAGAACCATCTCGCGCTGAAGGACCGGCTGTGCGCCGATGTCACGCGGATCGTCTCGGACGTCAATCAGATGTTCAGCGAGTTTCAGACCCGGTCCGAGTCGCGGCTGCAAGCCCTCGCCGATGGTCGGCAGGATGTCGCCGTCATGCTCGCCGAGTTTCACCTCGCCCGCGAGAAGATGCGCCAGGAGCAGCTGAGCTTCGGGGAGGCGCTGCGCCAGCAGCTCCAGGCCGACGCCGCGCGCATCTGCCGAGAGGATTTCGCGGGACGCTGACCCGACGATCGGGAGACCGGCAGTCATTCGCCTGTCGATCATCTCAGCGATCGTGATCCCATCGTTACTTCGCCCCCGAAAACAAGCCTTTGAAGAAATCGACAGCGCTCGCCGACTTTGACGGGTCGGGCGGCGTTGTCTCGGCCGCCGACGCCTCGGCCGGGCGCTCGTGAACATGTTTTGTCCGACGGTGGCCCCGCTCGGCGCTCCGGCTGTGTCGCTCCGAGCTGTCCCTGACTGTGATTGTGATCTTCTTCGATACGAGCGGCGGATCGAAGTTGAAGTGCATGCCGTCGCCCATCACGAGCTGGAGCGTATGCTTGCCTGGAGGGAGATCGATCAAGGCCTCAGTCTCACCGCCGCCATAGTGAAGATGCTTTCTGTCCTGAGGAATCGGCTCACCGGGGCTGATCGGTTCGTTGGAATCGATCAGAAGGTGATGATGACCGGTGTTGGAAAAGCTGTCGCCGGCATGCGTCACGCCCATGTTGCGCAGGCCGAAGCGGCACCAGAATGGGCTCTTCACGGTGTCGCCGTCGTCCGGGGAGATGATGTAGAGGTACGCGTCCTTGGGAGCCGTCCTGGCCTGCGCCGCTGCGTCGCTCGGCGCCAGCATGATCGCAACGGCGAAGGCGAAAGCCGCGATCGACGCATGATACAAACATCGCCAGAACGGGCGACCGGACGGCGGCGCGGCGTGCGCGGAGCTCACACTTTTCATAACTCCCCGACTCACAAAATGCTGACGATCAGGCATGGCAATATTGGACGGTGTCGCAAATCGATACACCGACGACAGCAAGGCAAAATTGAGGTTCCGGCAGGCCGCGCGACGCGCTTGCCGATCAGAATCGAACTAAACTGATGCGGCGGGCGCCGGTGGTCGCGGGCGATCCGCGGTCATAGCGACAGAGCGACGCGGAAGCCGTGCGTCGGATATCTCACCCGCCCATCATAGCGATCGCGGCTGCCGCTGCGGGCATAGCTCGCATCGTTCTTCCACGAGCCCGAGCGGATGACATGGAGGAAGCTCTGCTCGTCTATCCAGGCCGAGCCATCGGACGGCGCGCCCTGATAGGATTTGTGCCAGCTGTCGGCAACCCATTGGTCGACGCCGCCGCCCATGTCGTACAGGCCGAACGGATTGGCTGGAAAGCTTCCGACCTTCATCAACTGCGGCGGCGCATCGGCCTCGTTGCAGCGGTTGCAGTTGGCCATGCCGGGGCGCATCTGATCACCCCACCAGAATTTCGTGGCCGCCCCGCCGCGCGCGGCATATTCCCATTCGGCCTCGGTGGGAAGCCGGAACGGCTTTCCGATTTTCCGCGAGAGCCAACCGAGATAGTCCCTGGCATCGTCGTAGCTGACATTGGTGACCGGATTGTCATCCGGACCACTCGTGACGTCAGTGCACGCCTTGTCGGCGACGCATTCCTTCCATTCGCCAAGCGTGACCGGGTATTTGCCGAGCGCGAACGGCTTGATCGCGACGCGGTGAGCCGGCAGCTCGGACGTTTCCGAACCGCCCATGGTGAACGTGCCGCCCGGGATCATGACGACGTCAGGCAAGCGAATGTTGGCCGCTTCAGCACTTGGAGCTGGCGGTGCGACGGCAGGTGTCGCGTCCGCGACGCGCGTATCGCTTTGGACTTGGGCTTCGGCTCGAGCTTGCACTTGAGGTTCGACTTGAGGTTGGACCTGAGCTTGGACTTGAGCTTGGACTTGGGTTTGGACTTGAGTCGGCGGCGTCTCGCTGGTCACGGCGTCCGCGGACGCGTCTGCTGACGGGCGCGGATCGGGGGCCGTCGCGGTCGCTACGGGCTGGAGGCCGGCGACGGGCGAGGGCGGAGGTTCGATCTTCGCGCGATCTGGCAGTGGTTCGGACAGTTCGGCCGTTTTCGGCTGTGACGATGGCGCCGAAGCGGGCTCTCGCGCGAGGACGAACCACAGACCGGCGGCCGCGAGCAGCGATGCACCGAGACCTGCGGCGACGCGGGTCCAGAGCCGCGGACCGCGCTCCGCGGTAGCAGCAGCCTTGCGGAGCCGGCCGGCCAGCTTGTCGAGCCCGTGGGCCTGCCAGATCTCGGCGCGTCGCCGCGCCTCATCCGGTTCGTATTGAGCGATCGACACGCCGGGAATGCTGCAGACGACCCGGGGCGACCCTCCGGCGCCTGGAATGGTGGCCTCGACGTCCGCGGCCTCGCAAAGGTTTGCAAGCGATTGCTTCAACGGGCCGCACATCATCAGCAGCAGGCCGCCGTCGCCATTGCTTCGTCGCTGCTGGATCTCCGGACACGACGCCTGCTCGGCGAGATGATGGAAGCTCGGGCCGCGCAACGCGTTCAGCGCGACGCGTACGACGCGGCCGCACCGCTCGCAAGGCACCGGATAGGTGACCGTGCCCAGCGCTGTCTCGCCGGCCTCGGACACTCCGGTGTGCGGCGGCTTGAGGACGTCGAGGCTTGTCATTGCGCGCGAGCCATTGTGGATCGGCCTCGCCGTTGCTTCATTGTCCCCAGGCGGTGAACGCATCCGCGAATGCGCGCTCACCGTCCGCTCCCTTCTCGATCGCCAGCACGGCGCGGCTGCCGCCGTTGTACACGATCGGGATATCGATCCACTCCTTGCCTTTCAGCAGCAGGACATTGCGGGTCTTGTCGACCTCATTGGCCGACAACGCGATCATGAAGAACTCCGGCGTGACCTTCGCCGTCAAGGTGGATAGCGCCGAGCCGCGGCCGGCCTCCTTGGCCTTCATGCTGACGCCCTTCAACGAATCGACGCCGGCGTGGCTCGGGTCATCGGGCCAGTTGAATTTGACCTCCATGATGTGGCTCGCCGGCATGTCGGCCTCCTTGTTCGGCCGCAGCGATAACGTGGCCTTCATCTGTCGGTCGATCTCGACATCGCCTTTGATCGACGCCGGTACGCTGCCTGCGGCACGCTCGACCCGCCAGGTCACCTTTCCGAGAAAGCGCTTGCCGAGCGGATCCTGCGGATCCTCCTGGTACAGCACGGCATGGGAGATGATCGGCTCGGCCGCGCTCCCGGTCGTGGTGGCGTTGGCAGCCGTGGTCCTGACGTCCGGTGTCATCCGTTCGGCGGCGACCTTGTGCGGCCCCGGCTCGGCCGGCAGCGCCGCTGCGGGAGAGCCCGCATTCCACGCGACCGCGACCTGGGTCGTGACCGTGTGCCACGCTGCGGCGAGCCGGCTTGCCGCCGGTGGCCAGGAGATCGACGCGCCGACGATGGCCATCGCGACGACCGCCGCTGCGGCCATGACGTATCGCCGCAGCGAGCCGCGCGGCGGTGTGATGAGATCGTCTTGGACGGCGCGTGCGCGCTCCGCGAGCGCCGGATGCTTGATGATCTGGTCACTCTGCGCCCGCCTGGCTCGGACCCGCGAATTCCTCGCCGGCTTTTCACTCTCATCGGCGGGAGCGACGACGAATGTTCCCGCGGCGTCGTCCAGCGCCGGCGGCGCATGTGCCCCCGGCTGTCTCTCCGCAGCCGTCGTGGCGGTACCTGTTTCGATCAAAGCCGGCGAAGATGCGCCGGAGGAGCTCGCCGCGCCGCGCAGCCAGTCGGGCGCTGGGCCAAGCACCGGCATGACGGACGGGGCGCTGTGTCTTGCGAGCGACAGGTTCTCCGCCACCGTGGCGATCTCGTCCTCCAGCGAATAGGCGGGCCGCACCACCAGGGACGAGTCCGGCGGAATGTCAGCCGTCACGCCACCGGACGCATCAGCATGTCCACCGTAAGCCGATGGCTGCAGGCGCGTGAAGGGTTGCGATGAGCTCGCCATCGGCAGCGCGACAGGTTCGTCACGGCGCGCATGCTCGCGAAGCCGGATCGTCCGGCCGGGGAACAACAGATCGAGGAGCTCGCAAAGCGCAACCTTGGGCGGCATGAGCTGGCGAATGAAGGCCGGAACGCCGCCGAGAGCGGTCGGCACGACAGGGCCCGCGGCGCCATGGCCTTGCCCAATCATCTCGTCAGCCGTCCGGTCCTCGGTCACGGCGAGAACCTTGCGTCCTCGGAGCAGGACGGTGAGCTCGCGCAAGTCTGATTGCGCGGCGTCATCGATAACGACAAGATCGAAGGCGCTCAGTCGCGCCGGCAACTGCTCGGCGACGCGCCATGCCGGCATCAGCTGGCATGGAATGCCGTCGTGGCAGTTTTCGAGAGCTTCGCGGGCCACCTGGCGCAGCTGAAACGCACTGGGGCCGGAGCAGGTCGCGGCGATCTTTCGCCAGGCTGTCATGAACCTCGTAAACGACTGCCGAACGGCGCTGCTGGCGTTCTGGGCCAGTGCGAGATGCATTCGCGCCACGACGACCTGCTCGAACAGCTTGCGCAGACCGGCCTCCAAGGCCACGCGCCGGTCGGACAGATCCTGCAGCAATTGCTGTTGACCGAGGCCTTCGGTCTGTCGCATCAGCACCGCCCAATTCCAGGCCATCACCCAGTCCGCGAGCAACACCGGATCGCCGTCAGCGGTCGCGGGCTCGGTCTTGATCCGCCCGGCGAATGCATCCGCTCCGGCTTCGGCGATCGCCTGATGGACCTCGTTGATCAGCTCGATGTCCTGGCGACGCTCGTGCAGGCGCTGCAACCAGCTGCGAACGGCACTCCAGCGCGACTCGAGGTCTTGTGCCTCGACGTCGTCGCGGCCGATCTGTGACAGCACCTCGGCGTCGACCCGGACCTTGATCGCACCGCAGTCTTGAAACAACGCGTTCAGCCGCGTGAGCTCCTTGCGCTGCGTTCCGACGCGAGCGGCGATGCGCCTGATCGTAGACGCCAGCGCAGTCATTCGGCGGCCGTCGTCCATCAAGCGGGCGATCTCGCCGTCCGCCAGCGACAGCTTCGACGCGGCGGATAGCACATTGCGCTTGGCCAGCGTCGCGGTGACGAGTGCGACCTCGACGCTCCTGACGATGCGGTCGTAGCCCGTGAGCCCATGCAGGGAATCCTGCGCCGGAGAGGGCACGCCGATCTCCGCTGCCAGCGACCGCCATCGCACGTCGAGCGAATGCAGGTGGCGCCGCCATGTGAGATGATCGCGGACATGCGCCCAATCGGCGGCGCCATTGGCCGGGAAGCCGGCCACCTTGATCGTGTCCAGCGTCTGCTTCAACGCGCGTCCGGAGAGCGAGAACGGCGCGAAGCGCCTTTCGCCGGCCGCCAGCCGCTCGACCGCTCTCATGAGCTCCTCGCTGGCAAACGCGTCCTCGGGCACGTCCACGGGCCTCACGAGGAAGTCGGCCCGTCGCGACAACATGGACGACGCGTCGCGGGCAAAATCGATCAGGATGCCGCTCTCGACGCCGATCTCGCGGGACAGCGCGCCGATCGGCGACAATCTTGCAAGCCACGGCTCGTCGGCAATCACCTGATGCGCGGCGGCCAGCGCCTCGAGATCGTCCGCGAGTCTGTCCGCGCCGTCCGGCGCGAGCATCTCGACCGCTGCGCCGGCCAGCCGGCGGTCGCCGCTGTCGTCTTGAGTGTGCGGCGCGACCGGCTGCAGATCCCGGTGCAGACGCGCCAGCGCCGCGGCCTCGGGCACGCTCGCCATGTCCGGCAGGGGGGCATCGACATAGCGGAGATCGTCAGCGAGTCGGATCCGCGCGGCCCGGGCCTGATCGACCGCCGCAACGATCAGATCCGTCTCGCTCAAAAATCGCCGCGGCCGATCGGCGAACCAGGCGTACGCGTCTCGATCGGCGATCAAGCCGGCCAGCGCCTCGAGTGGCAGGGCCGCTCCCTCGGAGCGCAGCATCATGCTGCCGGCGATGTCAGCGACCTCTTCATCAAGGCCGGCGATCTCGTGGCTGGTCGCGAGGATGTCGCGCTCGAGCTGATTGACGTGCTCGGCCTGATCATGCAGCTCGGTCGTATCGATGATGGAGAGCAGCCTGTTGACCACGCTCTCCGCGTGCTTCAGCACGTCCTTGTCGGAGCCCGTCAGGTCGACCGTCAGCTCGCGGACAGCGAAAGGCAGTTTGTCGGCGAGGAGCGACAGCGCCAGCTCGTTGCGAGACACGACGAGCACGCGCAGCCCCAGCGCGAGATGGTGACAGACAACGTTGGCGATGGCGGCGGTGCGGTCGGCCGCATCTGCGCCCTTGACCACAAGTCCGTCCGACCTCTGAAGCTGGCGCACCATCTCCATCTGGTCCGAGTTCGTCGGCAGCGGGAAAAACAGATCGCCGCGATCGGCGGCCATCTGCGCCGCGGGCGCGATGTCTATCGGATCACCGATGACGCCGGAGAGTCGCCGCCGTGCGCCGTCATTGAGATCATGATCCGATGCCCCAAGCAGCAGATGGGTCATTGCGGCCAGGCAGCCCTCATTGCCGGGCATGTAATCCAGCGCGCGTTTCAGGCGCTTGATGTCACGCAGCAACAGGGCGTCGGAACGCGGCCGTGCGAAGATGACCCATCGGTCGGAGACGACCAATTGCTCGCTTTCCTCGGGCAGCAGCAGGGCCGAGTCCGGCATCGTCGGGCAGTAGATTCCGTGCGGATCCAGCTGTGAGCCGATCGCGCTGAGAATGGGCTCGAAGCTCGCGGGTTGGAACGGCGACAGCTCGGCGCCGCGCTCGAGCAGCTGCTCGGCCGTGTGGCCCGCAAGCCTGGCTGCCGGCGTGAGGAGCTCGAACGCCTTGAGATTGGCCGTCGCCGCAACCATGCGCGGTCGGATCCTGATCTCGGAGTCGGCGTTGTCGAGCAGTTCGATCTCGACGAGACGTTCGAGCAGAGGGAGCTCCAAGTCGCCCCCGTGGCGCCGCCAACGGGAGACCCCGATCCCCCACACGATCTCGCAACTCGAATCGATGCGCCCAGCGCTCGTTGCCTTGGCCAGCTCGCACAGCCGCTGATGCAGCGCGATGGTCCGGCGGCGGGGCCGTTCGGCGGTCGCCCAGATCGTCCAGGATCCGGCGAGGTAGCGTTCCAGACGCTCGACGACATCCGGGCGCTGTTCGAGGTGCAAACGAATGGTCCAGAGCCCGGCAAAGGTGGAGGACTCGTCGGCCAATGTGCAATGTTCGGCGCGCGCGTGGCCTGCTGCGATCAGCCGGTCCTTCTCCCCGGTCGGCACGGTGATCGTCACACGTTGTCGAACCAGCGGACGACGATCCGGGTCCGACGGCACAACGATCCACATCGTCAGGTCGGGCTCGATCTCGGGCGGATCGACGGCGATCAGCCGCTCGACCGCGAGCCAGACAGGACCATCCGCATCAAACGTGTTGTGGGTGACGCCGGGCAGGTCTTCCAGTTCGTGCTGATGGAAAGAAAAGCATTGTCCGCCGGCGAGCTGGTGGTCGGACAGACGACTGACAATGCCGGCGTCGCGCAGGATCGTCTCGGTCAGCTGACCAAGCACGTTCTGCAACGGCGCGACCGCCGACTCCAGCCGATGGACAGCGTTCATGGTGCCTCTCCGATCACAGCGGCGACGACATGGCGCATTCGTTTCACCCTCGCGTTCTCACCTTTTCGTCTCTCACAAAGAGAGGCGGTCTGGTCCGTCGAGAAAAACGACGAACGCTGCTCGTCGCGATCAATGCCCGGCAGCTGACGCTGCGGATTTGCGAGAAATCCCGGCGAAGGTCAGCCTCGACCAGGCTAATCGATTGACAATAGGGTCACGCAATGCGGCGATATGATGGGACAGACAACAAGAAGCCTGGTCATTGAAAATCGTCGCCAACTGATTTGTTTACATTTCGAAAGTTGCCGCCTTGGGTCGTCGTGAGCTCCCTTAGAATCTCTTTAAAAGCCCGATGCGATCCCAGACGCGCCTGCCATGATCGATGTCGGCAGGTATTTGTAGGCGTCCAGACGCCGCTCGATGCAGCAAGCGAAGCGACGTATCGCCGCAATCTTCCGCGCTTTCGCTTTGCATTTTTGCGAGATTTCAGCGTCTCGGCTCCGCCGTGCCATTCCCCGACCGCAATTTCTCGCGGACTGCGGCCATCGCTGACAAAGTGTGGCGTCGTCGTTTGTCCGGGGCCAAAGCCGCGTATTTGCAGGCCCGGGCGGCCGCGGCATCCGCGCCGCGCGCTCGGCCCCTCGATCGAAGATAATTATTAGCAACTCAAATAACTTAGCAAAATCGAAAGCGCCATCCGCGGGCGCAATCGAGGCTGGCGCGCCGCCGTCGCGCAAAGGCCGCCGCCAAAGTGCTGACACGCCAGCATCGTCGGCGAGCCCAAGTATCGACATCGCATGCTTCTAGCGCGAATGGCTCGCAGTTGCGTGCGAGTTCGATTTTCACGGCTGTGCGGATGAAGGGGATGCTCTTCCGCGCATCATCATGGGGAGGTTCTACTGATGGTCTTGATTAGCTGTGTCGGGAGAAGCGCGGATCGCTTCGCGTCTTCACACCACGGCGCTCCGAGTGTCGGGAGGAGCAACCGTTCGCTTCGGAGCCGCAGCGCGCTGCCATCGTATCTGCTTGCCGCAGTGTCGACGCTGGCGCTGAGCGCGGCGGCACAGGCCGCCGACGACGGATCGTCGCGATCCGCGGACAGCGCTGCGGTCAAGGCGCTGATGGCGAAGATCGAGTCCATGGAGCAGCGTATCAACACGCTTCAGGTCGAGCTCAAGGATGCGAAGGCGAAAAAGCCTGCCGGCGTCGGGCAGTCCGCGTCGCTGGCGTCCAGGGCGCCGTCAGGTGCCGTTGCGTTGACGGGCGCCAAGGATCTGCGCGGCGGCGCGATGAAGGCGTCCGACAATGCGCCGTCCATGTCGAAGTCGGTCGGCAATGCCATGGCGCTCGCGGATTCCAAGGACGTCGATGCCGCCAAGCCAAAGACCGCCGATGCACCGCAGTCGTCAACTCCGGCATCCCGGCTGGCGGCGGCGTTCGCCGATTCGGACCCCAAGCCGAAGTTTCTGCCGGCAGCCGATTTGAAGGCTCCTCCGCCCGCGTCTAATAAGGACCTGTTCGGCGCGGCGCCATCGCCGGTGCCGGGGATGCGGATCGGCATGTATGGTGAGATCAAGCTCGGTTCGCAGCAGAATCCCGCGGCCAACGGCCAGTGGCAGAACGGCTTCGATATGGCGCGTCTGGTGCTGCTGCCGACCTATCAGGTCAACGACTACATCACCTTCAATGCCGAATTGGAATGGGAGCATGGCGGTACTGCGTTCGACAATGACGACAAGCTGCATGGCGCCGTCGAGGTCGAGCAGGCCTTCTTCGACGTCAAGTTCAACGATCACTTCACCTTGCGCTCGCCGGGTATCGACCTGATCCCGATCTCGTTCACCAACCTGTATCATGAGCCGACGCTGTTCTACAGCGTGCAGCGGCCCGAGCTCGCCAACGGTCTGATCCCGACGACCTGGTACGCTCCCTCGGCCGGCTTCTACGGCAAGATCGTCGACGGCTTGAACTATCAATTCCAGGTCAGCCAGAGCGCCGAGGACTTCGGCGACGATTTCGATCACCGCGGCGACAACGGGCACATCATATCCGGAGGCTATGCGGGCGGCATCACCGGTGGCGAGGCGCTCGCGTTGGCGAAGGCCCCGGTCGGCGACTTCCGGCAGATGAGCAACGAGCTCGCGTATACGCTGCGTCTCAGCTACACGCCGTCGTTCCTTCCCGGCTTCGCCGGGAGCTCGGCGATCTACTATTCGCCGAACGTGACACCACGCGGCGCCTACGCCACCCAGCCGGATGGCACGGAGACGCCGCTCGGCAGAAACGCAATGACGATCTTCAACACCGAGGCCCGATATCGCGTCCCGAACACCGGACTGGAGCTGCGCGGCGAATATGCCTATGTGCATTTCTCCAACCCCGAGAATCTGAGAGCCAACAACGATCTCGACGACGCGAACAATGTCGGCAAGAGCATGTGGGGCTATTCAGGCGAGATCGCCTATCACTTCAGAGCCCCGAACGACTACGACATCGTGCCGTTCTATCGCTACACCCGGCAGAACTTCCAGACGTCGGGCATGCTCGGCTCCGATCTGACCAATGGACTGAACAATCTCACCGGAAGCGGCGACATGACGTTCCACGATGTCGGCCTCGCCATCTTCCCCAACCCGAGCCTGGTCTACAAGATCAACTACACCAAGGTCATCGACCACAGCGCGACCGGTGCGATGTCCGACCGCATCCTCGCGGGTGTCGGCTGGCTCTGGTAACGGGCAAAGAGGGGCCGCTGTCTGCAAGCAGCGGCCATTCCTCGCTAGGCAAGCAACGATCCGGGACGAACGTCAGGGCATCTCGTCCCGGAGTCGCAATGCAGGACGTCATCGGTAGATCGGGTGGGCGGACGAGTGAGTGATTTAGCTGAGATGGGCCCGGGTTGGCTGCGATTTCGCACACTCGCGACGCTGACCTGGCTGGCGTTGGCGCTCGGGGGGTGCAACCCTGCGACGCTCGGCAACGACAATCGCGGTGACGACGTGCTCGACAAGGTTGGGCGCCTCGATCTTTCTCCGCGCTATCCGAGGCAGGTCATGCCGGAGCAATCGCCGGCCGCGCGGCGCGCCAGGGCGGAAATCTATGGCGGCACTGACGATCCCAGAGACGCGCGCGCGGAGGCACCGGCAGCCACGCTTCCGGTGCAGCAGGTGGCCGCCCATTCGCAGGCCGTCGGCAACGGCTTCGAGCTGAATTTCGAGAATACGCCGATTGCGACGGTCGCCAAGGTCGTGCTCGGCGACGTGCTCGGTGTGGGCTATACGATCGATCCGCGGATCCAGGGAACCGTGAGCCTGTCGTCGGTGCGTCCGGTGCCGAAGTCGGACGTGGTCTACGTGCTCGAGAATGCGCTGCGCCTGGCCGGGACAGCCCTGGTGCGCGACAATTCCGGCTATCGTCTGATCCCGTTGGGCGAGGCGGTCGGCGCGGGCAATGTGGACGCGCCCGGCGCGACGGCGGAGCCCGGCTACGGCATCACGATGCTTCCGCTGCAATACGTCTCCGCGCCGACGCTGTTGAAGCTGCTCGACAGCTTTGCGCTCAAGCCCGGCACCGTGCGGGCGGATCCGGGGCGCAACGTCCTGCTGATCCAGGGAACAGGGGCCGAGCGGCGAACCGCCGCCGATGCGGCGCTGAGCTTCGATGCGGACTGGATGCGCGGTCAATCTGTCGGGATCTTTCCGATCGAGAACGGCAATCCGGAACCGATCGTCGCCGAGCTCGAGAAGATCATGGATACGGGCGACAGCGGCCTCGGCCAGAACATGGTCAAATTCCAAGCGGTCAACCGCATGAACGCTGTCATGGTGATCAGCCGCAAGCCCGCACTGCTGCGTACCGCGGAGACCTGGATCAAGCGGCTGGATACCGGCAGCACGCTGCGCAACAGCGTTCATGTCTACCGCGTCAAATACGGCGAGGCGCGGCAGATGGCGCGGGTGCTGAACGAGATGTTCACGGGCAATTCCAGCGCGGTCGCCGACGCGTCGTCGACGGACCTCGCCCCGGGATCTGGATCTTCGTCGAGCTCGAGCAGCGAGCGGCTGTCGGCCGCCGGAACGACAGCGTCCACCGGCTTCTCGGGCGCGTCTCAGGCCAACATCGGCGTGGTTGCCAATCGCGGCTTCAATGGCACGCCGCCGCCGACACAGGTCGGCCTCGATGGCGGCTCTGAGGCGCGCGCGTCCTCCGCCGGCGGCAAGCCGCTGATGGATGGCGTGCGCATCACGCCCGACGTGGTCAACAACACGCTGCTGATCTACGCCGACCGGGAGAACTACCGCATCATCGAAGCCACGCTGCGCCAGTGCGACCGGCCGCAGCTCCAGGTCGCGATCGATGCCACGATCGCCGAGGTCACCCTCAATGACAATCTGACCTATGGCGTGCAGGCCTATCTGACCAGCAAGAATCTCGGCTTGCGGCCCGATCAGGGCTCGCTCCTCAACACCACATCGACCTCGGCACCGGCGACCGTGGCGTCGGCGGCGGGAACGATCACCAACGCGTTTCTGAGCCGCGCCTTCCCGGGTTTCAATTTCCTGATCGGATCGGAATCGCAGCCGAGCGCGATCCTGAGCGCCCTGCATACGGTCACCGATGTGAAGGTGCTGTCCAATCCCTCGCTGGTGGTGATCGACAACCAGGCGGCGACGTTGCAGGTCGGCGATCAGGTGCCGGTCTCGACCGGCAGCGCCACGGTGCTGACGACCAACAACACGGTCGTGAATACGATCGACTACCGCAACACCGGAATCATCCTGCGGGTCGCGCCGCGGGTGAACGAGAACGGCAATGTCCGGCTGGAGATCGAGCAGGAAATCAGCAACGTTTCGCCGCAGACTGCCAACAGCCTGACGCCGACGGTGGCGCAACGCAAGGTCAAGAGCTCGGTTGCGGTAGCCAGCGGTCAGACCGTGCTGCTGGCCGGCCTCATCAGCGAAACTCATCAGGGCACGCGTACCGGCTTGCCGGGCGTCGACCAGATTCCGGGCTTTGGAGATCTGTTCAGCAACAACGACCGCAGCCGAGGACGCACCGAGCTGATCATCTTCATCCGTCCGCAGATCATCCGTGACGGCACCGATGCGCATTACGTCGCCGAGGAGCTGCGCTCGAAGCTGCGCGGAACGATCAAGCCGGTGTCAACCAGCGCGCTCCAGGCGCAGCGGGCCAGCCGATGAGGGGGCGCTCCACGTTCTTCGTTGCCGTCCTGGCGCTGTGTCTCGGCATGACGACGGCCGATGCCCGGCCACGTGGAGACGGATACACGGCGTTCGCGCGGGGGGATTATGTCCGTGCCGCGGCCCTGCTCGCGCCGCTGGCGGAGCGCGGACATCCGCGCGCCATGACGGCGCTGGGCTACATGTACGACAACGGCTTCGGCGTTCCGCAGTCGTATGAGGCGGCCGTCGAGCTGTATGGCGGGGCGGCGGAGAGCGGTGAGCCGGCGGCGCAGCACCTGCTCGGGCTGAGCTATGACAAGGGGCACGGCGTGATCCAGGATCACGTCCTGGCCTACAAATGGCTGAGCCTCGCAGCTGCCGCCGCGCCGCTACGCCAGCGCGACCCTTACCTGCGAATTCGCAACGCTGTCGCGTTCAAGATGTCGGCCGATCAGATCATCGAGGGTCAGCGGCTTGCGCTCGCGTGGCGGCGCGCACGGCCTGGCGGAGCTGGCTTAGCTGGCGCCGCGGCAGGTTTGTAGTTGTTCTAATGAAACGATCTTACAAGCGTCATCTTTGACTTCGAGAACGGGTGGCTCTCAGCCGTGCCCTCCGCGATGAGGTGATCGACAACCAATTGTCACGAGACGCGCCATGAGCTCGACTTCTCCTTTTCGACTGGCCGACGAAGACGGTGAGGTGAGATCGTCGCAGGGCGCCGATCCCGAATCTCCCGACTTTGCCGACGCGATCGCGCGGCAGCTCGGCCTGCCGCGGATCGGGCTGGCCGGGTTGCTCGCGGCCAAGCCGCTGACCGAGCAGTTTTCGCGGCGCTTTCTCCGGGAGACGGCGGTCTTTCCGTTTCAATCGGCCGACCGTGAGCCGTGTCTCGCGGTGGCAGATCCGCGCGATAGTGCGACGGCGCGCGCCGCGGAGCTCGTGTTCGGCGGACCGGTCGCGCTGGTGGTGGCCTCTGCGGAGGATATCGGCACCGCGCTGAATCAGCTTGTTGGCGATGACGATGCGCCCGCCCGCAGCGAGACGGGTGAGCCGCAGCTGCGCGAGGACGATATCGAGAGTCTGCGCGACCTTGCCACCGGCGCGCCGGTGGTGCGCGCCGTCAACGATCTGTTCGAGCAGGCGGTGGAGCTGCGCGCCAGCGACATTCATGTCGAGGCGATGCGAAGCGGCTTGTCGATCCGGATGCGCGTGGACGGCCTGCTGAAGCCGGTCGCGGGGCCTTCGGGCGTGCTGCCCCGGGCCGTGATCTCGCGCATCAAGATCGTCGCCGGCCTGAACATTGCGGAACGTCGGCTTCCTCAGGATGGCGCCGCGCGGCTGCGTGTCGGCCGCCACGAGCTGGACGTCCGTGTCGCCGTGATGCCCACGCAGCATGGCGAATCGGCGGTGATCCGGCTGCTGCCGAAGGACCGCGGACTGCTGTCGATCGAGAAGCTGGGCTTTGCTCCTCACGACGATCGAACGCTGCGCCGGCTGCTGGCGCTGCCGCATGGCATGATCGTGATCTGCGGGCCGACAGGCAGCGGCAAGACCACCACGTTGGCGACCGCGCTGTCGATCCTCAACGAGCCGACACGCAAGATCCTCACCATCGAGGATCCCGTGGAATACGAGATCCCCGGAATCAACCAGTCGCAGGTCAAGCCTGCCGTCGGGTTGACGTTCGCGTCCGCGCTGCGATCCTTCGTGCGTCAGGACCCCGACGTCATCATGGTCGGCGAAGTTCGCGATAGTGAGACGGCTCACGTCGCGGTCCATGCCGCGCTGACGGGTCACCTGGTGCTTACCACGCTGCACACCGAGAACGCGGCGGCGGCCGTGCCGCGGCTGCTCGATCTCGGCGTCGAGGACTTCCTGCTGCGTTCGACGCTCCGGGCGGTGATCGCGCAGCGGCTGGTGCGCAAACTATGCGTGCGGTGCAGGTCCTCTCATCTGTTGAGCGCCGACGATCTCTCCGCAGATCCGCGATATGCCGCGGTCGGCTTCGATGTCGGCGAAACCGTCTACATGCCGGCGGGCTGCGAGAGCTGCGGCGGGACAGGCTATCGCGGCCGTCTCGGCATCTTCGAGGTCCTGGAGCTCGACCAGGACATCCGGTCGCTGATCCAGGGTACGACTGACGCCGCAATGATCGATCGCAGCGCCATTCGCAACGGGATGACCACGATGCTCGATGATGGCGTTGCGAAATGCCGGGCCGGCGCGACGTCGGTCGCGGAAGTCTTGCGCGTCACGACGCTGCGGTGAGCCGATGAGCACATTTCGATATCGTGCACTGACCGAGAGTGGCGACGTCGTGCATGGGACGATCTCGGCCGCGACAGCGAAGGATGTCATCGACCGGATCGAATATCTGCGTCTGTTGCCGATCGAGACGATCGAAGAGAAGATCGGCAGCTCGGTCAGACGTGACATGGCGGCCTGGCTTGGCGGCCCTGGCCCGGGCGGTGTCACGACGTTCACGCGCGACCTGGCGCTGCTCCTGAAAGCCGGCGCACGGCTGGAGGACGCGCTCGAGCTTCTGGCCGGCGACGCCGATATCGGGCGGCTGCGTGCGATCGTCAGCCGGCTGCGATCCAGCATTCTTGCGGGCGAGAGCTTTGCCGATGCGCTGGCGCATCATCCGACGCAGTTTCCTCCGATGTATCTGGCGCTGGTGCGGGTCGGCGAGGCCTCGGGCAGCCTCGATCACGTGCTCGACGTGCTCGGCGCGGAGCGGGCGCGGGCGGAGGCGATGCGTCGCAAGCTCGGAGATGCGCTGCAATATCCGCTATTCGTCCTGGTCGCCGCCTTCCTGGTGATGCTGTTCTTCTTCATCGTCGTGCTGCCGCAGTTCTCGACCGTGCTGCGCGATTTCGGCGCGAGGACGGACGCGGCCATCACGACGTTTCTCGACATCTCCGAATTCCTCCGCAGCAACGGCGCGGCGATCGCGTTATTGGGAAGCGGAATCGTCGCCGCGGGTATCCTGCTGCTCGGGCGTGCAAGCATTCGAGGCGCGGTGATCGCGCGTCTGTGCCGCCTGCCGGGTCTTGCGGCCGTGTTCGGGTCGTATCGCACCAGCGTGTTCTGCCGCAATCTGGCAATCCTGCTCGGTAGCGGCCTGACCCTGACGGCGACCTTGCGCATCCTGGTCGACATCATGTCGGTCACCGGCGACGGCGCGGTTTGGCGCGCCGCCGCTGACCGGGTGCGGCAAGGCGGCAAGCTGTCGGAGGCGCTGACGTCGGCGGACATCCTGCCGGCGATGGCCACGCGGATGATCCGGATCGGCGAGGAGACCGGGCAATTGCCGGTTCTCGCGGGACGGATCGCTGAATTCTACGAGGCCAAGCTGCAGCGCAGCCTCGACCGTATCGTCGGTATCGTCGGCCCCGCGGCCATCATACTCATCAGTACCGTCGTCGGCGGCCTCATCGTATCGGTGATGACCGCGCTGTTGTCGGTCACTCAACTCGTCGGGTAGCGGAAGATGAAGCGTCGGATGACACAGGCAGGACTGAGCGGCGCCGCGCGGCAGGCGCGCAGCGACAGAGATGATCATGAGAGCGGCTTCACGCTCGTCGAGATGCTGGTCGTCATCGCCATCATCGGGATGATCATGGGCCTGATCGGTCCGCGCGTGCTGACATCGCTGAACGAATCCCGGGTCAAGACCGCGCGGATTCAGATCCAGAGTTTTTCCAGCGCGCTTGATCTGTTCTATCTCGACACCGGTCGCTATCCGACCTCATCCGAGGGATTGGCGGCGCTGGTCCGGCCGGCCGCGTCCATCCCAGGCTGGGCCGGACCGTATCTCAAGGGAGGCAACGTTCCGAGCGATCCCTGGAGCCATCCCTACGTCTATCGCGCGCCGGGACAGCACGTGCCGTATGAAATCGTATCGTATGGATCAGACGGTCAGGAGGGCGGCGTCGATCTCGCGGCGGACATTTCGTCGACGGCAACGGTCGGTGCCAGATAGCGATGACGCGGGGCGACGGCAACGAGGCCGGCTTTACCTTGATCGAAATGATGTGCGCGCTCGCGATCGTCGCCACGTTGGCGGCCGTGCTGCTGCCCGCCATGCCGCGACAAACCTCCCGGTCGCAGCTGGAGGCCTATGCGATTGAGCTCGCTGCTTTGCTGAAGGCTGATCGAAACGCCGCCATGAATCGCGGCCTCGAGGTCTCGACCCGTATCGACACCCGGGCGCGTTCGATGCGCTCCAGCGTCAGCGGACAGGAAATCCGTCTTCCGGATGATGTGCGATTCGAGACGGTGCTGCCGCGCAGCTGCGACGATCGGCCCGCCTTCGAGAGCATCAGCTTCTTCGGCTCGGGCATGTCCTGCGGCGGCGTCGTTTCGCTCACGCATCTCGACGCCGGCTACCAAATCCGCGTCAACTGGCTGACTGGAAGGATCGAAATTGTCTCGAATGCCGGCATCGCTGGACGGTAGCGCGAGCGCGGGATTCACCCTGCTCGAAACGCTGGTTGCGCTCGCAATCCTGGCGCTGTCGATGGTCGCCATCGCTGCGCTGATGGGATCCTCGGCGCGCGGCAGCCGCAAGCTCGAGCAGCACGTCGCGCTGGTGCAATCGGCCTACAATGCGCTCTGGCTGGCGTTTCCGTCGCGATCTTGGTCGCCGTCGCGGACGCAGTCGGGGGAAACGATGGCGCATGTCTGGCGCGCGCAAGTCGAGCCCTTTGCCACCGATGTCGGAACAAGCTCATCCACCTGGATCCCTGAAAGGATCTTGCTGCAGGTTCGCGCGCCGTCCGGCGCGACGATGGAGTTGGAGACGGTTCGTCTGTTTCGAAAGCAGGCCGGGCGATGATCACGCGAGCCGACCATGCCCAATCGGGCTTCACCTTGATCGAGGCGCTGGCCGCAATGGTTCTGATGGGGCTGCTCGTCTCGGCCCTGGCCCTGTTGACAGCGCAGTGGCTGCCGAACTGGGATCGCGGCCTGCACCGCATCCAGCGCAGTGAATCGGTGAGCGTCGCGCTCGATCGTATCAGCGCCGATATCGCGGCCTCCGAATTCATCCGGGCCGACGCGCAGAGCAAGTCTGTTCTGTTCGATGGATCGGAAACCTCGGTCACCTTTGTCCGGATCTCGCTGGGCGCGAAGAGTGGTCGCGGCCTCGATCTTGTTCGCATCGCCGAGACCGGCAGCGGCGACAGCGCCGTGATCACGCGTAAGCGCGCGGCGTTCGCGCCGGGTCGCTCGTCCGGCCCAGACCTCGGCGATCCCGTCGTCCTGCTGCAAGCGCCTTATCGGGTGTCGTTCGCCTTTGCCGGAGCCGATCGCGACTGGACGCCGTCGTGGCATGACGCCGAGCGGCTGCCCTCCGCGGTGCGGGTCACCTTGCGCAACGCAGCCGACGCGAAGGCGCCGGCGATCTCGCGAATCGTGGCCATCCGTGTCTCGGCGCCGGCCGACAGCGTCTGCAGTCCGGCAGACCGGACATGCGACCGGCAGGCGCCGTCCGCAGGCGCCACCGTCGGACGCGCCGCCGCGCGAACGGAGCCATGATCATGCCGCGACACAGGCAGCATCGGTCTTCCGATCATCCTGGCGAGCGCGGCTTCGTCCTGGTCGCGGTGCTCTGGATTCTGATCTCGCTGGCGGGGCTGGCGGGCGCGCTCTCGGTCTACCTCCACAGCACGGCCCAACGCCTCTCGCTCGACGATGCCCGCTTGCGATCAGCCGCGTTGGAAACAGCAGGCCTGGAGCTCGCGGCCTACCAGCTGAGCGCCGTGCCGAAATCGCAGCGCGCCGCGGCGGGCGCGTTTTCCTTCCGGCTCGATCATGCCCAAGTGTCCGTCGCATTCCGTTCCGAGGCCGCCCGCATCGATCTCAATCATGCCTCCAAGCAGATGCTGGCAAATCTGTTCGGCGTGCTCGGTGCCCGCGCCGACAAGGCCGGCGAATATGCCGAGCGCATCGTCGCCTGGCGAACGCCGCTCACGGAATCCGGTGCGGATTCCGAGCGCGATCTCTATCGGACGGCCGGCGTCGACTACACGCCGCGCGGCGCGCTATTCGCCCATGTCGAGGAGCTTCGGCTCGTTCTCAGCCTGCCTCCGGAGCTGGTCGACAAGGCGATGCCGTTTGTCACCGTCTTCAGCGGCCGGCGCGAGATCGATGCACTGGAGGCTGCGCCGGAAGTCGTGGCTGCTCTGCCCGGGATCACGCAGGACGCTTTGAGGACCTTCCTCGATCAGCGCGCCGGGCTGCGCCGCGAGCCGAAAGCGCTCGCATCGGCGCTCGGACCGGCCCGCACCGGCGCGACGCTGGACGTCGGCGACGCAATGCGGGTGTGGATCACGATCGTCTTCGACGCCGGTCGCCGGGCTGCCGCCGAGGCCGTCATTCTGCTGAGCGACGGCGACGAGCCCTATCAGATCCTGGCGTGGCGGGACGTTGCCGGCAATCCCGCGATGCTCAGGCCGACGGGGAGGGCGCTGTGATGACGTTTGTGGACAGGGCACGCCGCGAGCTGGCGGCCTTTATCGGCTCGGTTGCTGCGGTTATCGTCGATGGCATCGGCCGGCTCGACCTCAAGCCGCCGATCCAGTTGGTCGAGACGGACCGCAACGTCTTCGTTCTGCGGATGATCGCGCGCGCCGGGCGATCGGCGCCGCCGGATTGCCAGCTCCATCTGCCTGACGTTGAAGCGATAAGCCCCGCGCTTCCCGAGAACTGGCGCGCGGCCCTGCGGGGCAGCCGGATCGAGATCATGCTGAGGCCGGATCGCTTCCTGTCGCGGCCGCTGGATTTGCCGCGGCGGGCTGTCGAGTTTCTCGATGCCATGGTGCGATCGCAGCTCGACCGGTTGACGCCGTGGACGGCGCAGGAGGCCGTGTTCGGAAACACGGCTCCGGTCACGCTATCCGGGGATCGCATCCAGACCATAGTGATCGCGGCCCCGCGGACGCGATTGGATCCGCTGATCAGGCTCGCCGAGTCCTGGCATGCAGCGTCGGTGGTGTTGTTCGCAGCCGCATCACCGGCGCTGGCGAGTCAGCCCGTTGCGCAAGATGCGACGCGGCTGATCGAGCAGCAACTGCGCGGCTCGCGCAATGTCGGCCGGGTCAGTCGCCTGCTGACCGCCGGGCTGGTGGTTGCGACGATAGCGGCGGCGCTGTCGCTCGCCGCGGCGAGCATTCTTGGTGGACGGCTCGAGGCGCAGCAGAGCATGCTGTCGCGGGGGATTGCCGAGCGGCGCGCGGCGCTGCGGCTCGATCTGGAGGGGAGTGACAACGCGGCCGCGCGCGGTCTCATGCGCCGCAAGCAGGAGACGACCGCCAATGTCCTGGTGCTGGAGGCGCTGGCCCGTGTGCTCCCGGACAACACCTATCTTACCGAACTGCGGATCGAGAAGGACAAGTTGCTGATCGCAGGCGTCACTCAGGATGCCCCCGCGCTTGTCAGGCTGATCGAGCAGTCGGCGCATTTCACGCATGCGACCTTCTCCGCGCCGACGACGCGTTCGGCTGAGGAGGCCGGTGAGCGTTTCCGCATCGAAGCCGGCATCAAGCCGCATGTCGGACCCGGCATATGAGCACCGCAAATCCCCTGGGCACATCCGCGCCGCGCTGGACCGCCGCAGCCATCTATGCCGGCCTGCTGCTCGTGCTGATCATCGCGGCAGTCCTTCCGATCGAGACAATCCTCGACCAGCGCGCCGAGGTGGAGGGGTTGACCGACACGCTGCGGCTGCTCGAGGCCCACGGCATGGCGACGACGGGTCAAGCTGGCAGTGAAGCTCCTGCGAGGGGATCGGCCTTCCTGGAAGGACCGACCGTCACCGTGGCGGGCGCCGCGCTGTTGCAGCGGCTCGGCGAGGTGGTGAGCCGTCATGGCGGCAGCACGTCATCATCGCAGCTCGATGTGCAGGGCCCTCGCGCCAAGGAGGGACAGATCAGCGTCACCGCGAATTTCGACGCCGAGCAGGCCGCCCTGCAGCCGATCCTCTACGATCTCGAAGCCGGCATGCCGTGCCTGTTCATCGACGCACTCGTCGTGGAGGGGAGCGCAGTTTCGGCGGCCTCGGCCGGCAAGCTCCGCGTCACGATCACGCTCTCAGGACAGTGGCAGGGCCCGCAATGAGTCGTCTCGTCAGACTATCTGTCATCGTCTGCTGCGTCGTCGCCGCCAATCTCGGCAGCACCGGTTCGCCGGCGGCGGAGCAGCCGGCCGTGTCACGGCCGCCGATGGCAAGCGGCAATCCGCTGTGGTCCATGCCGCTCGATCAGCTCTCGGCCACGCGCGAACGGCCGTTGTTTTCGCCCTCGCGCCGTCCTCCGCCGACCGAAGCGCCGCCGCCGGCGGTCGCGGATGTCCCGGTGGCGCCGGAACCGGGCCCGCCGGAGCGGCCGTCGCTCGCGCTGGTCGGGACGGTGGTCAACGGCGATCATGGCCTCGCCATCTTCCTCGATCCCGGCAGCAAGACGCCGCTGCGGATCAGGGCCGGTGCGGACTACCAGGGCTGGACGTTGCGCCGGGTGGAGGCGAGGTCGGTGACGCTGCAGAAGGGCGACGATCTCGCGGTGCTGCGTTTCGCGTCGCCGGCGGGGCCGCCGGCTACTCCTATCGCCACGACCATGGCCGAGGTGCCGTCGACGCAAACGGCCCCTCCTCTGGCGCAAGCAGGGGCGCCTTATTTCTCGCCGGAGTCACGGCTGCTTCGGATGCATCAGCGTCAACGCGCGGGGCGCCGGCAATGATTCGGGCCACGCCGGTAGGAAACGCCCGGCGGCGTGCGGCAGCGGCCCGCGGCGCCTCCGGCCGCGCGAGGCCGCCGGCTGTCGTCAGCGCTTGCACAATCCGCTGGTCAGGACCCAGCCCTTCTCGGTGAGGGCCGCGGAGACGATATCGAAATACAGCCGCTTGTCGGGATCGTCCTCGGAGACGAACGAGACCTGGCACAGGAAGCGGCCGTTCGCATCGCCCTTGTCGCAGGTCGCCTCGACGATCTTCAGTCCCTTGTCGTGGCGCACGCCGGATGAAGGGGCCTCCTGCTCATAGGCCTGCTGGATGATCTCGGTCGTCGGCGCGCCGCAGGCGATGCCGGTCACATTGCAGGCCCAGGGGAGAACAACGGCGAGAACAGCAGCAGGCAGCATCCTTCGGTCTCCTTTGGCGGCTGTGGCCGGCTGGCCGCCGATGCAGCAGTACGGCTCGGTGCCGCTGATCTTTCGCGACTATTCAGATAGAACGCGAACTACGTGGGTTGATTGTCGTTTTTGTGTCGACCCTGTCCGCCCTGCGCACGCTGCGAGGTCGAGCCATCTTGTTAGATCGATTCTTAACGAGCTCGTCCGGCATTCTCACAAAACGAAAGAAACGGTCACAAAGGAGACACCCAACATCCATAGCGACAAAGGGCAAGGTGCGAGCTCGCTGATTGCAGGCGGCTGGAGCGAGATGCTCGAAGCCGCGCCGCCTCGCACCGATTGTCTCTCGAGCGAAAATGGGGATCAGACATGTTAGTCGGGCGTCTGCACAAGCCAATGATAAGAACACTGACGTCCGCTGTCGCGCTGCTCGCCGCACTGACCTTTGCCGGGGCCGCCGCATGCGCCCATGACCTGGCCGAGCCGACAGTGTTCAGGAGCAGGCACGGCGTCCTGGATCTGCTGATGATCGCCCGCGCCAAGCCGATCTCCACGATCAGCTATGCGCCACCGGGCGGATCGCCCATGAGCCCGACCGGCTGGGTGTATGAGATCTGCCCGCGGCCCGCCTCCGGCACCACCTGTCCCGCCGACTCGGCCGTGGCGGACTATGGCGGCGTGCGGCTGGCGCTGCAGAAGGGGGACACGCTCAAGATAAGGCTGGTCAATCAGCTGCCGCAGCTCGACCCGGCCAAGGTGAACCACAATGTGGATCCCGGCCAGGCCAATTTGTTCCGCAATCCGACCAACCTGCACACCCACGGCCTGATCGTCGAGCCGCGGGCGCCGACCCTGAGAGACCAGACCTTCGGTGACTACGTCTTCGTCCAGATCTACAACTCGGCCAACGGCATGCCGGTGCCGCAGACGACGCATCAGCACGGCTCCAACAAGATGGACTATGCGGATTTCCGCATCGAGATTCCGCGCAATCACCCGTCGGGCCAGTTCTGGTTTCACCCGCATATCCACGGCCTGTCGCTGAACCAGGTCTCGCAGGGTCTGGCCGGCATCATCTCGGTCGGCGAGGTCTCGGACTACGCCCATGGCGACGCGCGCGACACGCCGTTTCCCGATGCGAGCGTGCGCCATCTGATCCTGAAGGACATTCAGGTTGCACCCGGTGGCCCGGTTCAGTTCGACGCCGGCCCGGCGCAGACGACGCCGGGCGAGGTGATCAATCAGGAGGATCCCGGCTTCTGCGCCCAGTTTCCGGCCGACAGCTCCGAGGTGCGCGAGGGCTCTTGTCCAGGTGTCGATGCCTCCGCCGATGGCGGCTCCAACTTCAGCGGCGGCAAATGGTACTTCACCGTCAACGGCCGGACCTTCCCGAAGATCAAGATCACGGATTCCGACGGCGAGGTCTGGCGGCTCACCAATGCGTCGGGCAGCCTGTCCTACAATCTTCAGCTGACCGAGGACGAGTCGCAGAAGCCGATGATCATGCAGCTCATCTCCGTGGACGGCGTCAGTGTGAATCTCCCGCAGGACACCACGATGGATACGATGGTCCGGCTCGGCGGCGCGCGCTTCCGCGTCGTGCCTTGTCCGCCGTTGCCGACCTCGCGCTTCCATTCGAAGCCGGTCTGCGTCACCCAGATCGTGATGATGCCGAGCTCGCGCACCGAGGTGTTCGTCACCTATCGCGATCCCGCGACGGGGGCGATCGCGAGCCCCGGCCATTCCGCGTCCGCGACCTTCAAGATGGCAGGCCTGACGATGGGCAGCGGCGACCAATGGCCTGCGGTCGATCTCGCCAAGGTGCACTTCCATCAGCACGGGTCACGGCACCACATCGCGTACGGCCTGGACATCAGGGGCGACGCATTGGCGACGATGCAGCCGTCGGGCATCCTCGACGCCAAGGTCCCCTACGCGAATGCGGCGGCGCTGCCTGCCGGATGCAAGCCGTTGCCGGCGGGACACCGCCGCCGCATCTTCTTCGGCCTCGCCGATCTGACCGACGACGGCACCTTCGGTCTCGGCTATGAGGAGGTCGATGAGAACGGCAATCCGGTGCCGGGCACGCAGCTGCCGGTCAGCCAGTTCGATCCGGCGCAGAACATCGTCTGCCTGCCGCTCGCGGCAGGGCAGCGTCCGGTCCACGAGACCTGGGAGCTGGTGCAGCTGTCGACGGAGAACCACAACTTCCACATCCACCAGACCCGGTTCAGGACGATCAACAGCAAGGCCGGCGAGAACACGCCGTTGTCGGTGTCGTTCAACCGCAGCATCGGCGGCGGCATGCTGCAGGACAATGTTCCGCTCGGCGTCGCGACGCCCAATGTGCCGGAGGTGATGGACGCGCAAAGCGGAGTCTGCAGTATCGAGCAGTGGCGCAATGGCCAGTGCACCTCGAAGCCGGTCGTCGTGGATATCCCGTTCTCGCAGGTCGGCGAGTTCGTCTATCACTGTCACATCCTCGAGCATGAGGACGGGGGCATGATGGCGAAGATCAAGGTTGTCCCCTCACCCTCACCCTCACACGGCAACCCCTGGGAAGCGATGAACCAGATGCCTTGGTAGTCGCGGACGGACGATGTCCTTCGTGGCTCTCATCGGACCGACGCCGCATCCGCGGCGTCGGTCACGCCGAGTTCTTCGGCGGTGCTGCCTCACCTGCTCGCAGGCGGTTGTCGTGTTGATCGCTGAGCGCACATGCGTCGGCGTAGTCGCACGACGTTCGACTTTCTTTGAATCGATCTAAACTGCCGCAGGCGCGATTGCGCCTCGCTGAAAAGGCGGCTGGACTCACTGCGAGCGGTCCATTCAGGCATCTCGAGATGCGGCAATCCTTAGCAACATTCTTATTCCCCAGCCACTCCGGCAAATCGCCAACATCGTCGCGGCAATTCGCCGCAATCGGACCACTTACTACGTTGGCTCTGACAATCAGAACGGTTTGCAGGAAGCGCGTTGGTGATGTCGGAAGAACTCGGTCGGATCGGCGCCCGGCGCAGTCCAAGGAAGCGGCGTCGGTCCATTCGCGACAGACGCTTCGGCAGCGTCCTGGACAGCTGAAAGCGGTCGGGCATGACGTCATGTCGATCCAAGGGGAGGGCATGTCATGAACAGGAATTTGAGGTGGACGCGATGAACGAATGGCTGAAATGGACTGCGCCCGCTGCGGCCGTCATGTCGATCGCTGCGCCGGCCTACGCCATGCAGTACATGAGCGTCGAGGAAGCGCAGAAAGCCGCTTTCCCGGGCGCGAGCTTCGCCGAGGTCCAGCCGGGCCGCGTGTGGAAGGCGAGCAATGGCGGCTATTTCTACTATGACAGCGTCGTCGGCAAGCATCTGCTGATCGACTACACGGTCGCGATCGGTCCTGACGGCCGGGTGCGCCGCGTCGAAATCCTGAACTACCGCGAATCCTATGGCGGCGAGGTGCACGATCCCAACTGGCTCGGCCAGTTCGTCGGCAAGGGCAGCCAGAACGAACTGCGCATCAACTCGGATATCCGCAACATCTCCGGCGCCACGCTGTCATCGACGCATCTGACCGAGGGCGTGAAGAAGGTGCTGACCTATCATGCCAGCCACTTCCGCTAGTCTTCGGCGCGCGCGCGCCCTGCTCGGGACGTTCGTCGAGATCGATGTCGCCGAAGCGCAGGGCGTGGACGTGGAGAGCGCCGTTGAGACGGCGTTCTCCGCCGTGGCCGACGTGCATCGGCTGATGAGCTTCCACGATTCCGAAAGCGACGTGTCACGGCTGAATCGTGCGGCTTCGCGGAGCGCCGTGACGGTGCATCCCTGGACCTACGAAGTTATCGAGGTGGCCGTGAACATGGCGCGTCATTCGAACGGCGCTTTCGACATCGGCGTTGCCGGCGCCGCGCAGCCGGTCGCGGGCGCGCCATCGCCGGCGGCCGATGCGATCGAGCTGCTCGCCGATCACCAGATTCGCTTCCGCGATTCTGGCGTGAAGATCGACCTCGGCGGCATCGCCAAGGGCTTCGCCGTCGATCGCGCGATCGTCGCATTACGGAGCTGCGGCGTGCGTTCGGCCATGGTCAACGCCGGCGGCGATCTCGCGACGTTCGGAACCGGTGCCCGCATCGTCCATATCCGCGACCCGCGTTCGCCGGACCGGCTGCTGTGCGAAGTCGAGGTGAGCAATGGCGCGCTGGGCTCGTCGGCGCGCCGCTTCGATCCGTTCCGATCGGCGCAGACGACGGCGACCGCTGTCGTCGATCCCGCCACCCGCCTGCCGGCTCAGGGCGCGCTTGGCGCGACGGTCCGCGCTCCCTCCTGCATGGTCGCGGATGCGCTGACCAAGATCATCATGATCGCGCCCCGGGGCGCCGTTGCGCAGCTCGCGCGATACGACGCGAGCGCGATGCTGGTCGCGCCGAACGGCGACATCCTCACGACACCGAACTGGCAAGGAGATCTGCAGCATGCGGCTTAAAGGCGCGTTTCGGTTTGCCCTTTATGGGATTTTCGGGCTTCTGTTCGCCAGCGGAGCGTTCTGGATCTACGCCGATCAGATGAAGACCCGCTCGGAGCTCAACAGCGACGCCTGGCAGCAGGCGGCGGCCTATCTGCTGAGCCTGCATGGCGGCGCCGCGATGGTGACGTTGATGCTGCTCGGCGCGCTCGGCCCGATGCACGTGCAGCGCGCCTGGCGTGCCCGCAAGAACCGCGCGACCGGCATCGTCAGCCTGGCGATGTACGGCCTGCTGATCGCCACCGCGTTCGGCCTCTATTACGTCGGCTCGGAAGCGCTGCGGCCCTGGATCAGCACCGTCCACATCGTCTTCGGCCTCGGCGTTCCCGCCGTGATCATGGCCCACATCGTCGTCGGCCGCGCCAGCGTCGCGCCAGCGCCGCAGCCCATCCGCGCCCGGGCGGCCGCCGCCACCCTGGTGCCCGCCGACGCACCGGACGAGCCCGAACTTGTCGGCGCCATGAACAAGGTCGGTTGACATCGTCGTCAATCGGGGCGCGGCGACCCGCGCCCCGGCTACTGATCGTTTTTGCTGGGGCAGGGCGCTCGGGCGGATTGGGCCCGTAGGGCGCTAATCCGCCCTATGCCCGCCGCGCCGACGCAACGCATCGGCGGGCGCCGATCCGGGACCCATAGCCGCCGTTTTTCATGTGTTACGCGGCCGCGCCGCCTGCCGTCTCAGCCATCACGCGGTATGGATCCCGGCGTTCGCCGGGATGACCCGGCCCTTAGCCCTATGCGCTGAATGGACCGCGAAGGTTGCGCAAATTGCGAAAAACAGCTTCAATGAATGGCCTTCCTGGTGCCCGGTAAGGAATCCCATGGAGCAACGCTTCACGTTTGACGCGGTGGCAGGCCTCTACAAGACCGCACGTCCTGATTACCCCAAAGCGCTTATCGACGATGTCGTCTCATATGCCGATCTGAAAGCCGACGATAGAATCTTGGAAGTCGGCTGCGGGACGGGGCAAGCCACCTTGGGCTTCGCCACGCTCGGTTTTTCGATACTTGCGACGGATCCCGGTCCCGAAATGCTTCGCGGCGCGCGCGAGAGCCTGGCTGGATTCGACAATGTCGCGTTCCTGGAGACGACTTTCGAAGCCTTCCCTGAACACCGTCCCACCTTTCGCCTGATCATCGCCGCGCAATCCTGGCACTGGGTCTCCCCTGGGGTTCGATTTTCAAAGGCCGCTACGGTGCTTTCACATGGCGGTACACTCGCGGTGTTTGGGCACGTTCCAGTGGGACTGCCTGCCCCTCTGCTCAAGGAGCTCGAGCAGACCTATCTGCGTCTGATCGGAAGCTGGCAGCCGCCACCCGAGGCTTGGTACCTTCCAAACGGTCCCTTCAGGAGCTGGTTCGAGCAGTCGGGGCTATTCGAAGCAATCGAGCACAAATGCTATCGCTGGAAGCGCCAGCAAACGACATCAGGCTACACGGACTATCTCCGATCACGATCCGATCACCGGATGCTTCAGCGAGAAAAGCGCGACGAAGTCCTTCGCGAAGTCGCGAACGCGATAGATAAGTTCGGAGGACATTTTGAGCTGGACTACGAAACCCATCTCTATATCGCTCGGCGCATGGATCGAGAGTTGGATGCTTGAGCAGTAAGGCTTCTCGATCCCTGCTTGACGCTGTGAACGTCCTGTTCGGGGCAAAGCTGCCCCAAACCGTCGCGCGCTTCTCGGACCGGCATGCCGCCGAGCACCTCGTCCGGCGCCATCAATCGTAATTCATCTTGCAGGGCCGTAGGGCGGATTAGCGTTAGCGTAATCCGCCGTGGCCAACCAGATCCGTCAATCTCAAGCAGGAGCGAGGAGTGCGTTGGGCTGCGGACATTGCAGCGCCCCGACTTGGAGATCGGACGCGTCTCCGTCTCGATCGCCATGAGAGCATGCTGACACGGAAGACTCGCGCTCTTGGTGCGCCGATGGCGGCGGATTACGCTCCGCTAATCCGCCCTACGCGCTGCCTCATCTCGGGTCAGCTTGGCGCGAACTGAACACCACCCGGCCGTCGATTGAAAACGTGATGTCGTCATCGATGCCGATGAAGACATCACCTTCCTCGGTGGTTGTGAATTCCAAGGGTCGATCCAGATCATTTTCAAAGATGATTTCGGCGCGTGATCCGGGCGCGATCTGTTCATACATTGCCCAAGGCTCGATCTGTATACCCATCGGCCTCTGATCTCTATTCTCAATTATGATCACTCGCGAAGGGCTGTTCTTCATGAGATCGTGTTTTCCTCTGTCATACGTCGTTGCCACAAACTCGCATTCACTCGCGTCGGATCTTATGACACCCGTCTCGGGGCCGTAGGGCGGATTAGCGTTAGCGTAATCCGCCGTGTCCAACCAAATCCGTCAAATTTTTAAGAAGGAGAGAGGAAGCCGCTGGCTGCGGACGACGCAGCGCCTCGGTTCGATTTATGATACGTCTCCGTCTAGATCGCTAAGATAGGATGCTGACACGGACGATCCGTGCTCTTGGTGCGCGCCGATAGCGGCGGATTACGCTCCGCTAATCCGCCCTACGCGCTGAGTTTGGTACGACCGCATTGGCCAGTCGAGCTCTGAGCAGCTAAGCGCCATCCCGCGCAGATGTCGTCCCGGGCAAGCCTGCCGACGCAACGCGTCGGCGGGCGCCGATCCGGGACCCATAACCACCGCTTTTCATGTGTCACATGGGACGCGCCGCAAGCCGATTTCAGACATCACGCGGTATGGGTCCCGGCGTTCGCCGGGACGACGGCCGAGCATGTTGCGGACAGCTCGGCCTCAGCCCAAACCAGGGCGCATCGGCATTCGAATTGTTTCCGATTATCGGAAAACATCTTGACGCTCCCCCCAAATCAATGGTCTTATTCGGTCATCCCGTCCCAAGCGAAGGGGCGTACGCGCGGTCGTCACGATACGTGGGGCGGGGATGCGGTGGCCGTGGCGGATCAGGCGCTGTTGCGCGACGAATGATCGGCTGCGGACGATGAAATCGTGTGGTCCTGGCCTCTCGTCGCTGAGGTCAAGTCCGACAGCGTTGCTTGACGGCACGCGCGGACGATGGGGGCAAGAACGCCGATCCCCAGGGAGATCACGTATAACTCGTAAGCCCATCGCGCAGGGAATGCCGGATGCTCGGCTGAACCTGTGGTGACTGCCGCCTGCTATTTCTTGTGCAGGCGGGCCATGGGTGAGGCCTTCACCCGGCATTCCCTGCGCCCTCGCATTGGTCCGGGGGGGGCAGCCGAAAAACTTCGAGCGCGCGACGCTGCGAGGCTGCTGGCGCGTGTCGATGGTCAACTTGGCACCAGCATCTCGGTTGCACGGAGGCATCACCGTGGTCATGGAGGGCACCAACGCTCGCCCAAATCTCAGCTGTCGTCCCTGCGAACGCAGGGACCCATAACAACCGGCTTCCATGAGACGATGACTGGCAGCTGCGCGCCAAAGTTAGATTCCGCCGTATGGGTCCCTGCGTTCGCAGGGACGACAGCGCAGCCAATCGTGCCCACCGGGACATGCCATGAACCCAATGGCCGCTGGGCCGACCAATTGATCAGCCGCTGTCAGGCCGGAGCCCTTCGCCCGCTCCAGCCCTGCGGCCAAGGGTCGCCTGTGTCATGTTCTTGAACATGCTTCGCATCTGGTTCCTCGTCGCTGTCATCGAACCATTGAAATGCGCCCCTATGATCTCAGCCCTTTTGCTCGGTCGCTCCCGGCCACATTCCCCGAGGTATCCTCATGTCTGAGACCGTCAACCTGCCGGCGGTTCACGCCGACCAGTCGGTGGTCGCCCGCATCCGCTCCGAGATCGACATCTCGGATCGCTCTCGCCTCGTCACCTTCGGCGACCGCGCCCAGCGCTCGGTGGTCGAATTCGCCGATCGCATTCTCGCTCAGACCCAGAACCGCGAGATGGGCACCACGGGCAAGCTCCTCACCGACATTCTCGCCAAGGCGCGCGGTCTCGATCCGGCCACGCTCAAGGATGCCGGTCTGCTGAGCCGGATGTTCTCGTCGATGGAGGCGCGCGTGCGGCGCTTCGCGGACGCCTTCGACGACGTCGCCTCGCAGGTCGACCGCATCTGCATCGAGCTCGACCGCAACAAGGAGACGTTGCGGCGGGATATCGCCTTGCTCGACGATCTGCACGAGCAGACCAAGTCCGCGCTGACCGAGCTCGATGCGCATATCAGCGCCGGCAAGGCGTTTGTCGACGACTACCGCCGCGGGCCGCTGCTCGAGCTCGAGCGCGCGGCCAAGGCATCCGCCGAAGGCAGCGACGCGCTGATGGCGGCGCAGACCTATCAGGACGCGGTGCAGGCGCTGGATCGGCTCGAGAAGCGCATCTTCTATCTGCAGCAGGCCCGCCAGATCGGCATCCAGCAGCTGCCGCAGATCCGCATCGTGCAGTCCGGCGACGAGACGCTGATCGAGAATTTGCAGGCGACCACCGAGCTGACGATCCCCGTCTGGAAGCAGAAGATGATCCTGCTGCTCGGCCTGCAGCGGCAGAAATCGGCGCTGGAGCTGCAGAAGACCGTCACCGATGCGACCAACGAGATGATGAAGCAGGCGTCGGAGATGATGAAGACCCAGGCGATCGCGATCGAGCAGCAGTCGCAGCGCGGCATCGTCGACATCGAGACGCTCGACAAGACCAACCGCGACCTGATCGACACCATCACCGGCGTGCTGACGACGCAGCAGGAGGGCCGCAAGAAGCGTGAGGAGGTCGAGCAGCGCATGGCGCAGCAGACCGCCGAGCTGAAGGCCGTGCTGTCCAAGGCGCCGGTGTGAGCGGTGCAGCCATGAGGCGCGTCCTTGCGATCGTTCTGGCCACCGTCTGGCTCGCGGCCTGCGGCCAGAGCGCCGGGCCGCAATTCTCGATCCTGTCGGGATCCGAGAACGACGTGATCGAGCCGCTGGTGCAAGAGTTCTGCCGCTCCCGTGGCGCCACCTGCGACATGCGCTTCCAAGGCTCGCTCGACATCGCGCTGTCGCTGAAGCCTGGCGCGGAGATCAAGGCCGATGCCGTGTGGCCCGCGGCCTCGATCTGGATCGACATGTTCGACACCGGCCGACGGGTGAAGTCGGTCAAGTCGATCGCGCAGATGCCGGTGATCCTCGGCGTGCGCCGCTCCAAGGCGGAGGAGCTCGGCTGGATCGGCGCCAAGGTGACGACCAAGGACATTCTCTCGGCCGTGCAGGCCGGCCGCCTGAAATTCCTGATGACCTCCGCCACCCAGTCCAACTCCGGCGCCTCGGCCTATCTCGCGATGCTGGCCTCGGCGATCGGCAAGCCCGATCTGATCGAGGCCGGCGATCTCGAGCGCGAGGGCGTGGTCGCGACCGTGCGCTCGCTGCTGCGCGGCGTCGATCGGTCGTCCGGCTCCAGCGGCTGGCTGGCCGATCTGTATCGCGAAGGTGAGCGCAACGGTACGCACTACCAGGCGATGTGGAACTATGAGGCCGTGATCAAGGAGACCAACGACAAGCTCAAGACGGATGGCTTCGAGCCGCTCTATGCTGTTTACCCCGAGGATGGCGTCTCCGTCGCGGACTCGCCGCTCGGCTTTGTCGATCGTGGCCGTGGCAAGGAGGTCGAGAGCTTCTTCGCCGAGCTGCAGGCGTTCCTGCTAAAGCCGGAGACGCAGGCCCGGATCGCCAGGACCGGACGCCGTGTCGAGCTGGCGCGGGCGGCGCAGCTCCCGGCCGATCCCGTCACCAATGTCGATCCGTCGCGCACGCTCACCGTGGTCAGGCCGCCCGAGCCCAAGGTGATCCAGCTTGCGCTGGCGACCTATCAGGATGCGCTGCGGCGGCCGTCGCTGACCGCGCTCTGCCTCGATCTGTCGGGAAGCATGCAGGGCCATGGCGAGACGCAACTCCTGGAGGCGATGCGTTTCCTGCTGACGCCGGCGCGGACGCGTGAGATGCTGGTGCAATGGTCGAAGCAGGATGAGATTCTGGTGCTGCCCTTCAATGACCACGTGCTGTGGGTCGCGAGCGCCAGTGGCGACGAGCAGGAGCAGGCCGGCCTCTTGAAGCAGGCGCTGCAATTGCACGCGGGCGGCGGCACCGATTTCTACCAATGCGGCGCGCGGGCGCTGGCGGCGATGAAGCCGACCCTGGACGGTGGCGCGCATCTGGCGGCGATCGTGATCATGACCGACGGCAAGAGTTATGGCGATCGCGCCACCTTCGAGGAGCCGTGGCGGGCCGATGGCGGGCGCGTGCCGGTGTTCGGCGTGACCTTCGGCGACGAGGCCGACCGCAAGCAGCTCGATGCATTGGCCAAGCTCACTGGCGGCCGGGTGTTCGATGGCACCAAGAATCTCACCGACGCGTTCCGTGCGGTGCGTGGATATAATTAGATGCCGAGTGCGTCGTCAGAGACCGGGTGGATCGTCGGCGGCCTGATCGCCGCGATCGCGATCCCTGCGCTCGCGATCGGTCTCGGCATGCCGTTCTGGCTCGCCTGCGTGATCGGCCTCGGCGCCGGCGGCGGCGCCATCGCGGCACTGGCGCCGCGCGCCGCGTTTCCGTTGCTCGATGCCAGCGGCGCCGCACGCGGCAAGGTTCAGCTCGCGCGCGAGCTCCTGAGCGAGGCCGCGCCATCCGCCGAGCAGCTGGACGAGGCCTCGGGCAGGATCCGCGAGCGCAAGGTCGCCGACGGCGTGCGGCACCTCGCGGTCATCGCCCGCCGCATCTTTGCGGGCATCGAGAAGGATCCGCTGCGGCTCGATCGCGTCAGGCGGTTCCTCACTTATTATCTGCCGCGCGCCGCGGAGATCGCCCATGCCTATGCCGAGCTGGAGCAGGCCCCGGTGGCCGATCCGCAGCGGCTGGCCTCGACGCGCGAACTGATCGACCGGCTCGACGCCGCGTTCACACGCTACGCGGCGAGCCTGCAGGATGCCGATCTCGACAAGCTCGACATCGAGCTCAAATTGTTGAAGAGCGCCCTCGACGAGGATCTCGGCCCGGCCGCGCCGCCGGCCGCGTCGCTCGAGCGAGGGCGGGACAAGGTCTAGGAGGGGCAGATGCCCATTTCGCGCCGCGCTCTCGGGATCGGCCTGCTCGCGACATCGGCGGCGGCCACCGGCGGCTATCTCTATCTCGATCAGCATCCGGAGATTGCCGGCAAGTTCGGCGCGCCGAAGAATCTGTTCGGCTTTGCCGGCGGCGAAAAGGAAGGCTTCCTCGGCAATGCGCGCGTGCGCAATCTGCTGGAGCGCCGCTTCGGGCTCGTGCTGGACGCGCGCCGCGCCGGTTCGGTCGAGATGGTGCGCGAGCGCGCGCTGCTCGATCAGAAGCCGCAATTCCTGTGGCCCTCATCCTCGGTGCTGGTCGAGGTCGCGCGCGGCTCAGGCGTGAAGATATCGCGCGATCAGGTCATCTTCAACTCGCCGATCGTGCTGTACTCCTGGGACCGCATCGCCGACGGGCTGGTGAAGGCCGGTTTCGCCGAAGCGGCGGGCGGTCCGCGCTACACCGTCGATCTCCTGAAGCTCTTGAAGGTGATCATCGCCGGCGAGTCCTGGGCTCAGATCGGCGTTTCCGATCTGTTCGGCCGTGCGCGCATCGTCTCGACGGATCCGAACCGTTCCAACTCCGGCTTCATGTTCGCAGGGCTCGCCGCCAATCTCCTGAGCGGCGACGTGATCGCGCTCGACGCTTTGCCGCGCATCGACGGCGACGTCGCCACCGTATTTAAACGGATGGGCTTCAAGCCGCCGTCCTCCGGCAAGCTGTTCGACGACTACATCGCCGGCGGCGCCGGCGCGCAGCCGCTGATCGTCGGCTATGAGAATCAGCTGGTCGAGTGGGTGCTGCAGGATCCCGAGCGCTGGAAGCGCGTCGAGGCCAATGCGCCGGCCAAGCCGGTGATCATCTATCCCAAGCCGACGGTGTTCTCCGCCCATCCTTTGATCAGCATCGAGCGCGGGGCCGATGAGCTCATCGAGGCGTTGACCAGCGAGGCGCTGCTCGAATTGGCCTGGGAGGACCACGGTTTTCGCGGTCCGCTCGGGACCATCGGCAAGGCGCGCAATCCGCTGCTGCAGGCGCGCCTGATCGATCGCATCGATGCGGTGCTGCCGATGCCCGACGCGCCGGCGATGATGGCGCTCTTGGATCATCTCGCCGCGTGAGGGGAACACTGTCGAGCATGACGGACGTTGCCGATGCACATCGACGGAGAAGCAGCCGTTTTCTCGCGCTGTGTGACTCAAAAACCAACGCGTTTCAGCAATCAGGAGTTACGCCTTACGAATCGCTAAATTTATCTTCCGCGAATCACTTCCCTGATTCATTTTCGCCACCGGGGTCAATCTGGAGGCCAAGGTATGAACGTTATTGTTTTCGCATCGCGTAAGGGCGGTTCAGGCAAGAGCACCCTGGCCGCCCATCTCGCTGCGCAGATCAAGGCGAGCAAGTCCTGTCTGCTCATCGATGCCGATCCCCAGGGATCGCTGACGCTGTGGCACAAGCTGCGCGGCACCAACGAGCCGCCGATCAAGACCGCGGTGAACTCGGTGAGCGCGATCGTGGCGGCCGCCCGTCGCGACGGCGTGGAGTGGGTGCTGATCGACACGCCGCCGACGGTGTCCGCCGTGGTCGAGGATGCGATCAAGAACGCGACGATGGTGATCATCCCGGCGCGTCCGGGCGTGTTCGACGTCAACGCGGTGCAGGAGACGATCCAGACCTGCCGCGCCGCGCGCAAGCCATATGCCGTCGTCCTCAACGGCGCTCCGGCGCGTCGCGACGACGCCGAAAGCCCGATCGTCACCATCGCCCGCGAGGCGCTGGCCAAGTTCAAGGCGCCGGTGTGGGGCGGACAGATCACCAATCGCGCCGATCTTCTGATGGCGCTGGGACAGGGCGAGGGCGTGCGCGAATATTACGCCGAAGGCCGCGCGGCGGCCGAGATCGCCCGCCTGTGGGCCGCGATCGAGCGTTCTGTGAAGGCGATTCGCGGAACGGTGTCGGCCAACGGGGCCATGCACAAGCAGGCGGCGTGATCCGCACCATGTGAGCCGGCGCCGCGCAGAACGCGCGGCGAATCAGGCGACCATCAGCAGATAGAAGGCGATCGCCGGGGTCAGGGTGAGGATCACCGACCAGATCCCGACCGCCCAGAGAATATCCTCGATGCTGAATCCCTGATGCTCAGGGTATGGATCATCCTGAAAAGCCACGACGCCCCCGCGTTCTCTGACGTTTTCAACATCCATAGCGGATCATCTTTAAACATCAGGTTTCGCGCTATCCCGTTTTTGCCGACCCCCGTTAGTCCCGATTAACCAAGAACCGCGCGGGGCCGGCTCTGCCGTCCTCGACCCCCAAAGGTTGCGACAGAGCCGACGATTGCGTGCGGCGACGGCTCAGGCGACGCGGCTCTTTGCCGTGGCTGTGCGATGCGCGATCTCGTCATCGAGCCGTGCGGCGAGGTCGGCACCGACCTCGACCATTGGCAGCCGCACCTCCGCGCTCGAGATCACACCGGTCCGGGCGAGCCAGTACTTCGCCGGAGCCGGGCTCGGCTCAGCAAACAGCAGCCGCGTGAGAGGCTCGACCTGGATCCAGCACGCCGCAGCGGCGTCGTGACGGCCTGCCTGCACATGCTGCAGGAGGGCAGCAAAGGTTTCGGTCTCGATATGCGCCGACAGCAGGATGGCGCCGTCGGCGCCGGCCTGCAGCGCGTCGAAGCTCTGGGCGTCCTCGCCGGTCAGGATCTGGAAGCCTGCGGGCCGGCGCACGATCAACTCCCGGGTCTGCGTGCGACTGGCGCAGCAATCCTTCAGTCCCGCAATGGCCGGATGCGCGGCGAGTTGCAGCAGCGTGTCGTTGTCGAGACCGACGGCGGAACGGTAGGGGATGTTATAGAGCACGATCGGATGCGCGGCGCGCTCAGCCAACGCGGAAAAATGCGCCAGCAGCCCGCGCTGCGACGGGCGGACGTAAGGCGGGCTCGAGATGAGATAGAAATCGATCGGCCATGCTGCGGTCCGATCGAGCGCCTCGATCAGATCGGATGTCGCGACGCCGCCGAGGCCAAGACAGATCGGCAGCTGCCGGCCGATGGACGTGAGCTCATCGTGGACCACACTGACGAGCCGTGCGCGTTCGTCCCACGACAGCGCCAATCCTTCGCCGGAGGTCGCGCCGAGCACCAGGCCATCGACGGCCTTGCCAGCGTAGTGCCGAACGAGGTTGCGCAACGACGCTTCGTCCAGGGCGCCGTGGCGGAACGGCGTGATCAGCGGCAGCCAGAGTCCTTGCAGGGGTGTTCGAGCGGTCGTCATGGTCCATCTCCTCAAGTGTTGAGCCGGAGACGGGACATATAAAAAGCCCCGTCCTGGCGGCGGGGCTTGGTAGTGCGGCGTGAACTCGGAAGAGAGTCTAGCGCGCGCGTCCACTGGTCCCCGGATGGGGAGCTTTTTTCGACGACAGCTTGACGTGCGGCGACGTGGACATTGGATCTACATGCGCGGTCGGCGCCACGGTGTCAACGTCACCGAGGCGTGATGACGTTGTCGGGGCATAAAACGGTCCCGCCAAAAAAATAGCCGGGCCCGAAAGAGCCCGGCTGGAGGTATTGGCCAATGAGGCCGACACAATCACCTTCCAAAGAGGGATTCCTGAGCGCCTGCACCACTGGAGGAGGGGGACAATGCGCGGCGCCAACGCTCAGCACACGGACACTATGGTCCTCGACACGGCCCCGCAGCAAGCAGGTGCGCCGCATGTCAGACATGCACTGTCAGATGTGCGGATCAGGCCGGCCAGCGCTGCGCTTTGCTCACGACAAAGTCACGGAACACCTGCACGCGCGCGACCGTCTTCAATTCCTCGGGATAGACAAAGTAGGTGTCGAGCTGAATCGAATCCGACTCGCCGAACAGCTGCACGAGACGGCTGTTTTCTTCGACGAGATAGTCCGGCAGCGCGGCAATGCCGAGGCCCTGCTGACAGGCGCGCACCAGACCGAGGATGTTGTTGACCTTGAAATAGGCCTCGCGCGGACCGGAGCCGTTGCGGCCGGCATCGACCAGCCAGTTGCGGTTCTGCAGATGCGGCGCGACCTGGCCGTCGGCCAGCATGATGATGCGATGGTCGTCGAGCTCGTCGAGCGTGCGCGGCGTGCCGAAGCGCTTCACATATTCCGGCGAGCAGTAGGCGTGGAAGCTGATCGCGAACAGCTTGCGCTGAATCAGGTCGGGCTGCGTCGGCTTGCGGGTGCGGATCGCAACGTCGGCCTCGCGCATCGACAAATCGAGCTCCTCGTCGGTGACGATCAGCGAGATCCGGATCTCCGGATACATCGCGGTGAACTCGCCGAGCCGCGGGATCAGCCAGTTGATGCCGACGCCGGGCGTGGTCGTGATCTTGAGATCGCCGCTCGGCCGCTCGCGGCTGTCGGTCAGCTTGGCGCGCGCGGCCTGCAGCTGCATGAAGACGTCGTGCGCCGTGCGGAACAGCAGATCACCCTGCTCGGTGAGGATCAGCCCGCGCGCGTGGCGATGGAACAGCGAGACCGCGAGCTCCTGCTCGAGCGCGCTGACTTGGCGCGAGACCGCCGATTGCGACAGCCCGAGCTGCTCCCCGGCATGCGTGAAGCTGCCCGCTTCCGCCGCTGCGTGAAACACCTTCAGCTTGTCCCAATCCATATCCGTAAATCCATCCCGTGATCGTGGCATCGTCAGTTCATTCCGCAGCGGCGCGTTCGCTCGCCGCGTGGGCGATGAAGCGTTCGGCCTCTAGCGCGGCCATGCAGCCCATGCCGGCGGCGGTGATCGCCTGCCGATAGGTTTCGTCGGCGACGTCGCCGGCCGCGAACACGCCGGGCACGGAGGTCGCGGTCGAGCCAGGCACCACCTCGACGTAGCCGGAGGGTTTCAGCTTCAGCTGGCCCGCCACGAGCTCCGTGGCAGGCGCATGGCCGATCGCGATGAACACGCCGTCGGCCGGCAGCTCGGTCAGCGCGCCAGTCTTGACGTTCTTGAGCCGGACATGCGTGACCTTGGACGGCGAACTGGCGCCGCAGATCTCGTCGAGAGCGCTGTCCCAGACGACCTTGATCTTGGGGTGCTTGAACAGCCGCTCCTGCAGGATGCGCTCGGCGCGAAAATGATCGCGCCGATGCACGACCGTGACGGTGGAGGCGAAGTTGGTCAGGAACAGGGCCTCTTCGACGGCCGTGTTGCCGCCGCCGACCACGATGACCTCCTTGCCGCGATAGAAGAAGCCGTCGCAGGTGGCGCAGGCGGAGACGCCGAAGCCCTTGAACGTCTCCTCTGATGGCAGACCGAGCCAGCGCGCCTGCGCGCCGGTCGCGAGAATCACCGTCTCGGCGAGATAGACGTCGCCGGAATCGCAGGTCAGCCGGAACGGCCGCTGCGCCAGCTCCAGCTTGGTCACCAGGTCGGTCCTGATCCTGGCGCCGACGTGGGTTGCCTGTTTCTCCATCTGCTCCATCAGCCAGGGACCCTGGATGACGTCGGCGAAGCCCGGGTAGTTTTCGACGTCGGTCGTGATCGTCAGCTGGCCGCCGGGCTGGATGCCCTGGATCAGCACCGGCTCAAGCATCGCCCGTGCCGCGTAGATCGCCGCGGTATAACCGGCGGGGCCGGAACCGATGATGACGACTTTGGCATGGATCGGAGCTTGCATGGCGACGAGAACTCGCTGGAAAGGGGAGGATCGACGACGCAGCGAGCGGAATGCGTGAAAGAAACGCCCCGAGGCCCCATCGAAAATGTCAAATCCAAGTCTATGCGATCTGGCGAGCCATGCAAGAATTGCAACGCATCTCGGCGAATTTTCCCTTCACGACCCGGTCAACAGGGGAAATCGAGAGTAATAAAATTGCGCGAATTGAGCCGGTTGCGCTAAGAGAGTTGCCGTTCACTCCGGGAGCCCGTCTCCCGCCTGTTCCCGCCAGCCCCCCAATCCCCGTGACCAAGAATCTTGACGAGATCGATCTCAAAATCCTGAGCGAAATTCAGGCCGATGGCAGGATCACCAACGTGGAACTGGCCAAGCGGGTCGGCATCTCGCCGCCGCCGTGCCTGCGGCGCGTCAGGACGCTGGAGGAGGAGGGCTATATTACCGGCTATCGCGGCCTGCTCGACCCTCGCAAGCTCGGCTTCGACGTCACCGTGTTCGCGTCGGTCCACCTGTCGAGCCAGGCCGACGCCGATCTGAAGGCGTTCGAGGAGTTCGTGCGCGCGGAGCCGCTGGTGCGCGAATGCTGGATGCTGTCGGGTGAGGTCGACTTCATTCTGAAATGCGTGGCGCCTGACATGGCGACGTTCCAGGAGTTCGTCACGCACCTCACTGCGGCGCCGCATGTGCGCAATGTCCGGACTTCGCTGGTGCTGCACAGCTCGAAATACGAGGCGGCAGTGCCGCTCGAGGTCAAGGGACGCGGCTAGCGATCGGCGTCATCCGGGCCAGCCCCGAACGAGGCTGGACCCGGGCTATCGAGATCGTCGTCTCAACCCTGGATTCCGGGTTCGATGCTCGCGCATCGCTCTGGAATGACCGTCGGGAGAGCGGAGGCTCAGCTCTTCTTGCCCAGCAGCGCGTCGACGCTGATCGGCCCGCCGCCGGCCGTGGCCAGATACAGGCAGGAGAAGCAGAACGCGATCGCAGCGGTACCGTTGTTCAACAGCGGCAGCCACACCGGCTCGCCGGTCTTGAACATGTGGCCGAGGAAGTAGGCGAAGGCCATCTGGCCCGAGAGAATGAAAGCCACCGGGCGCGTCAGCAGGCCGACCATTAGCAGCGCGCCGAGCACGAGCTCGATCATGCCGGCCGTGTAGATCAGCGGCGGAATGTTTGCGAAGTACGGAACCACCGGAAACTTGAAGATCTTCGCCACGCCGTACTGAAACAGCAACAGGCCTGTGATGAAGCGAAACAGGCTGAGCGCAGCCGGTTGCCATTTCGAGAGCATCTGCTCCATGTCTGATCATCCCCCAATCAAAGCTAATGATGTAAGCGAGCGCCGCGCCGTCCGAGCGGCGCCGTTCCCGCCCTGCACTTAGCTCATTACCTAAACCCCGTCACTGCCGTGGATCTTCCGGTCCCGATGAATTGACCGTGTGCTGCCGAATGGCATCGGTTCGAGAGGGATGCGCGGCGGGGGACCCGTCAAAGGAGAAAGGGCCGCGCTTTCGCGCAGCCCTTGTTCGATCAGACGCCCGAGAACAACAATGAGGGCTCAGCGCCACTCCACTTTGGCGATCTCGTAGGACTTGGCGCCGCCCGGAGCCATGACCTCCACGGTGGTCCCCATCTTCTTGCCGATCAGCGCGCGTGCCAGCGGCGAAGTGATCGAGATCTTGCCCTTCTTGGCGTCCGCCTCGACCTCGCCGACGATCTGCCAGACCGCCTTCTTCTCGGTGTCCTCGTCGATCAGGGTCACGGTCGCGCCGAACTTGATCGTGTCGCCGGAGAGCTTGGCCACGTCGATGATGTCGGCGCGCGCGAGCTTGTCCTCAAGCTCTGCGATGCGGCCTTCATTATGCGACTGCTCTTCCTTGGCGGCGTGATATTCCGCGTTTTCCGACAGGTCGCCATGCGAGCGCGCCTCGGCGATGTGCTCGATGATGCGCGGGCGGTCCACCGACTGTCGCTGCTTCAGCTCGTTCTCCAGCGCGGCGTAGCCGCCCGCAGTCATGGGAACCTTTTCAACCATCTCTTCTCGTCCTTCAGTCGTGCGAGCAAGGCCGCGCACGATCAGCATCTCCAGAATGGACCTTCGGGGCCCAAAAGCATAGCCGCTCAAGCCGATGATAGCGACCCGTCAAAGGCCGGACCAACATCAAACGGAGCGGCGAGTTCCTGCCGAGAGCGCTTTATTTCCGATGATTGCCAATCGCTTAGCGGGCATTCGCCCGCGCCACGCGATCAGTTTTCGGAAAAGTAACTCTGCAAGGTGCGGACCTCAAGGTCTCCCCCGAGATAGGCACGGATGCCTTGCGCGGCCGCCACGGCACCCGAAAGAGTGGTGTAATACGGCACTTTATGCAAGAGGGCAGCGCGCCGCAGCGAGCGGCTGTCGGCGAGCGCCTGCGGCCCCTCCGTGGTGTTGAAGACCAGCTGGATGTCGCCATTGGTGATGGCGTCCACGATATGCGGCCGGCCTTCCAGCACCTTGTTGATCTTCTCGGTCGGGACGCCCTGATCGACCAGGAAACGCTGGGTCCCGGACGTCGCGACGACCTTGAAGCCGTGGTCGTGGAGCATCCGCACGACCTCGGTGATTCGGGCCTTGTCGCTCTCGCGCACCGAGACGAACACCGTGCCCTTGCGCGGCACGCGGGTGCCGCCGCCGAGCTGGCTCTTGGCGAAGGCCACGGCGAAGGAGCGGTCGATGCCCATCACCTCGCCGGTCGAGCGCATCTCCGGGCCGAGCACGGTGTCGACGCCGGGGAAGCGGGCGAACGGAAAGACCGACTCCTTGACGCCGACATGCTTGAGCGCGCGCTTGGTCAGGCCGAAATCGGCCAGCTTCTCGCCGGCCATGATTCGTGCCGCGATCTTGGCGACGGGCGTGCCGACCACTTTGGCGACAAAGGGCACCGTGCGCGAGGCGCGCGGATTGACCTCCAGCACGTAGATCGTCCCGTCCTTGATGGCGTACTGCACGTTCATCAGGCCGACGACGTCGAGGCCCAGGGCGAGCTCGCGGGTCTGCCGCTCCAGCTCGGCGATGGTCGCCTCATCGAGCGAATGCGGCGGCAGCGAACAGGCGGAATCGCCGGAATGGATGCCGGCTTCCTCAATGTGCTCCATGATGCCGACGACGAAGGTGTCCTTGCCGTCGGAGAGGCAGTCGACGTCGACCTCGGTCGCATCGGAGAGATAGCGGTCGAACAGCAGCGGGTTCTTGCCGAGCACCGTGTTGATCTGGCCGGTCTTGTCGTTGGGATAGCGCGCCTTGACGTCGGCCGGCACCAGCTCGGGCAGGGTGCCGAGCAGGTAGTCGCTGAGCTGGTTGTCCTCGCGGATGATCTGCATCGCGCGGCCGCCGAGCACGTAGGACGGGCGCACCACCAGCGGCAGGCCGAGATCGGCGGCGACGAGACGCGCCTGCTCGACAGAGTAGGCGATGCCGTTCTTCGGCTGTTTCAGATGCAGCTTGTCGAGGATGCGCTTGAACCGGTCACGGTCCTCCGCGAGGTCGATCGCCTCAGGCGACGTGCCGAGGATCGGCACGTCGGCGGCTTCCAGCGCGCGCGCGAGCTTGAGTGGAGTCTGGCCGCCGAACTGCACGATCACGCCATGGACGGTGCCGTTCTGGCGCTCGGTCGCGATGATCTCGAGCACGTCCTCGGCCGTCAGCGGCTCGAAATACAGCCGGTCGGCGGTGTCGTAGTCTGTCGACACCGTCTCCGGATTGCAGTTGACCATGATGGTCTCGTAGCCGGCATCGGCCAGCGCGAAGCAGGCATGGCAGCAGCAATAATCGAACTCGATGCCCTGGCCGATCCGGTTCGGACCGCCGCCAAGGATGATCACCTTCTTCTTGTCCGACGGCGCGCTTTCGTCGCCGAGCTGGCCAGCAAAGGGCGTCTCGTAGCTCGAATACATGTATGCTGTGGGCGAGGCGAACTCCGCAGCGCAGGTGTCGATGCGCTTGAATGCCGGACGAACGCCCAGCGCCTGCCGCTTGGCAGCGACCTCGGCTTCAGTGGTGTTGGCCAGCACCGCGAGCCGCGCATCAGAGAAGCCCATGGCCTTCAGCGTGCGCATGCCCACCGCATTCGGCGGCAGGCCGTGACGGCGAACCTTGTCCTCCATCTCGACGATGCCGCGCATCTGCGCCAGGAACCAGGGATCGATCTTGCAGGAGTTGAAGATCTCCTCGTCGGACCACCCGAGGCGGATGGCTTGCGCCACCTGCAGGATGCGGTTCGGAGTCGGCGTCCCCAGGGCGGCGCGGATCGCGTTCTTGTCGTCGCCGCGGCCGAGCCCCTCGATGTCGATCTCGTCGAGGCCGGTGAGTCCGGTCTCCAGACCGCGCAGCGCCTTCTGCAAGCTCTCCTGGAAGGTGCGGCCGATCGCCATGACTTCGCCGACCGACTTCATCGACGTGGTCAGCGTGGTCGAGGCGCCCGGGAATTTCTCGAAGGCGAAGCGCGGAATCTTGGTGACGACGTAGTCGATGGTCGGTTCGAACGACGCAGGCGTGGCGCCGCCGGTGATGTCGTTGGCGATCTCGTCGAGAGTGTAGCCGACCGCGAGCTTGGCCGCGACCTTGGCGATCGGGAAGCCGGTCGCTTTCGATGCCAACGCCGAGGAGCGCGACACGCGCGGGTTCATCTCGATGACGACCATGCGGCCGTCGGCCGGGTTGACGCCGAACTGCACGTTGGAGCCGCCGGTCTCGACGCCGATCTCGCGCAGCACCGCGAGCGAGGCGTCGCGCATGATCTGGTATTCCTTGTCGGTCAAGGTCAGCGCCGGCGCGACGGTGATGGAGTCGCCGGTGTGCACGCCCATCGGATCGAGGTTCTCGATCGAGCAGACGATGATGCAGTTGTCCTTTTTGTCGCGGACGACTTCCATCTCGTACTCCTTCCACCCGAGCACCGACTCTTCGATCAGCACTTCGTTGGTGGGGGAGGCGTCGAGACCGCGCTCGATGATGTCGAGGAATTCTTCCTTGTTGTAGGCGATGCCGCCGCCGGTGCCGCCCATCGTGAAGGATGGACGGATGATCGCGGGCAGGCCGATCTCGGACAGCGCCATCAGCGCCTCGCCGAGAGCATATTCCTGGTAGCGCTTGCGGCGATCGTTTTCGCCGAGCGTCCATTGCCGGTCGAGCTCGTCGCGCGCGGCGCCGGTGAGCTTCTCGCGCTCGGCATGATATTTGTCGCGATACTGCTTCTTCAGCGCGGAGGCATTGGCGAGGCGCGACTTCGGCGTCTGCAGCCCGATCTTCTCCATCGCGTTGCGGAACAGCTGGCGGTCTTCAGCCTTGTCGATCGCGTCAGCGGTGGCGCCGATCATCTCGACGTCGAACTTCTCCAAGGTGCCTTGCCGGCGCAGCGACAGCGCGCAGTTCAGCGCGGTCTGTCCGCCCATGGTCGGCAGCAGCGCGAAGCCGCCGGGAATGACGTTGCGCTCCTTCTCGATGATCTTGGCAACGATCTCGGGCGTGATCGGCTCGATATAGGTCGCGTCGGCCAATTCCGGGTCCGTCATGATCGTTGCCGGATTGGAATTGACGAGGACGACGCGATAGCCCTCCTCCTTCAGCGCCTTCACCGCCTGCGTGCCCGAATAATCGAACTCGCAGGCCTGGCCGATCACGATCGGACCGGCGCCAATGATCAGGATGGTGGAGATGTCGGTGCGTTTCGGCATTCAGGCTCACGGACAAGAAACGGGCAGGGAATCGGGCACAAAAAAAGGGCGCGCGTTTCGCGCGTCCCCGAAGGCCCAGGCGCGACCGGTGCTCGCGCGCGAGGGGTCTTTAGACCAGTTTATCCAAGCCGGAAAGAGCCTTACGTCCTCATCAACGGGCAATTTTATACCGGTTTCAATCGCTCGCGACGGTGTCGGAGGATGAGAACCGCCAGCCCGGCGCCGACGCTGAGGCCGCCTACCCAACCGAGATCGGCCGGCGCGGCGGTCGAGAGCACGATTCCCCCGAGCGCACCGCCAAGGGCGAAGCCGAAATACATGAACGAGGAGTTGAGCGACAGCGCAACTGTCGCAGCCTGAGGCTCGATCCGGATCAAGCTCGCCGCCTGAGCCGGAAAGAAGCTCCAGCCGCAGAGACCCCAGACGCCGATCGGCACCAGCACGAGGACATGGCTCAGCTCAGGAGAGGCCGTTTTCACCGTCACCGACAGCATGCCAAGTGCTGCGGCCATGCCGGCGAGGCTCAATGCCATTGTCGGGGTCGGCCCAATGCGATCGGCCAAGATTCCGCCGAGGACGTTGCCCACCGCGGCGGCGGAGCCGAATACCAGGAGTGCCACGCTGATCTGATTGGTGGTGAAGCCGAGACCGTGCAGCGGAACCGCCAGATAGGTGAAGACGGTCAGGCCGCCGATCGCCCACAGCATCGTCGTTACAACCGCATAGATGACGGAGGCATGGCGAGCGATCGCAAGGCGGCTGCCGAGGCTCGGAGCCGCATGGGGCAGCTTGGCCGGCACCCGCAGGAGCACGCCGATCAGGGCGAGGGCGCCGAGCGCCGCCACCAGAGCGAAGGTCGCGCGCCAGGACGCCTGGCTCCCGACGAAGGTGCCGAGCGGGACGCCGATCACCGTTGCGACGGTGAGGCCCGAGGTCACCAGCGCGACGGCGCGGCCGCGCCGCTCCGGTGCCGAGATCGCCACCGCAACGCCGATCGCAGTCGGCGTGCAAAGCCCGGCGCCGAGGGCCATGAGAACGCGTGAGATGATCAGCAGCGGATAGCCTGGCGCGATGACAGCGAGTAGGTTGCTCGCGATGAAGACGGCGAGCGCCAGGATCAGCACCGTCTTGCGGTCGACATTGTTGAGGACCACGGCGAGCAGGGGCGAGCCGATCGCATAGGCCAGGGAATAGGCGGTCACCAGCTGACCCGCGGTGGCTGGTGAGATTCCAAGATCGGCGGAGATCGCGGGCAACAAGCCCGCGATCACGAACGCTTCGGTCCCGATCGCGAACGTCGCCAAAGCCAGCCAGATCACCAGCATCGTTCATCGCCCATTGTTCAATATTTATTGAACTATTGGCCGATCATGCACGTTTGTCAATTGGTTCAATAGATATTGAACATTGAGGCCGATGTCGTTGGTCTGTAGAGTCATCCCATGAGTCGAGCCCTCCATCATCCCACCCGCGATCAGATCGAGCTGCCAGCGGTCCTGGACTGCCTGGGGGATCCGATCCGGCTCGCCATCGTGTATAATCTGGCCAAACTGGAGCACGTGGCGGGCGAGCTGCGCTGCGGCGATTTCAATGCGCTCAGCGGCAAATCCAATCTCGCCTATCACTACGCCCGGCTCCGCGAGGCGGGTCTGATTCAGACGCGCATCTCGGGCACCACCCGTTTCATTCGGCTGCGTCGCGATGATCTCGAAGCGCGCTTTCCGGGGATGCTGACGACCATCATCTCTGCCGCGACCCGCGACGCCGCACGGCTTCAACTGCCCGAGTGCGAGATCGCGACGGAGGCATGATTTGCGGCTTGTCTGATGGCGTGCGGGGATCGTGGTGGGGAGCCCCGGAGCTGCGGGACAGCATCGATTGGAGGCCCGGCCTGGACTTGAACCAGGTTCAAGAGCGTTGCACCGCTCTTCGCGTCGTAGCTTCCGCCACCGGGCCGAGGGTGATCTTACCTTTCACGGCCGCGTCAGCCAGCGCGTGTTTCAGTTAACCCTAATCCCATTGCTCCCTGTGGCAGGAGAGAGCGGGGAGGAGCGGGCGGTCAGCGCGTTCCAGCCATCGGTCGCGCCACGAAGGTCATCCGCCAGGGATTGTGGCCGATATTCTTCGGCGCCCGAACCGCGCTGAAGCCGGCCCTCTTGAGCCGCGCCAGCATGTCGGCCTCGCTGTAGCGCTGCAGGCCGACCTTGGTCCGCAGCTGCCGATAATCCGACAGGGCCGTGGCGACCAGACCCACCAGGGCATCCCTGAGGAAGCCGTCGCGCGCGGCGAACCGCAGCAGCGCCAGCACGTCGCGAGCCATGCCGACCTCCGGCCGGAGGATGTCGCCGAGGACGAACTTCCCCGAAGGCTTCAACAGCCGCCTGATGACGCCCAGCGCCGTGTCGAATTCGCTCTCGCTCATGTATTGCGCGACGGAGTTCATCACGACGAGATCGATGGACGCCTCCTGCATGTTGCGCAGCTCGTCCAGGGAGCGGACCCGGATCTTGGTGTTCGGGGCAAACCGCGCGATCAGCCGCCCGCGCACGCCGGGCGCGGGTTCCGCCAGGATCAGGGTCATGCAGGAGTCTGCGACCTTGGCGGCCGAAAGCGCCTCACCGCAGGAATAGTCGAGGACAACAGCATCCGGCGCGGGGATATAGCTGACGATGTCGCGCGCGATCCCTTGAAAGTGCAGGTCCCGGTGCAACTTGCTCGCATAGATCGTGTGTGTGGAATCGTAATAGTCGATCCAGTCGTCCATGGCGGGTTCCGGCAAACACAGTTCCTTGAACGGAACTGGAGGGGTCAGCGAGCGTTAACGGGTCCGATCACCCGTGTCCATTGCTGCTTCTAACAGGAAGGTTGACCCGTGAGTAAAGCAAAGTCCGACAAGACTGCCCCCGAGCTCGATACCCCGACCGATCTGTCCCCCGATGCCGTGAACAAGATCCAGACGGCGCTGAACACGCTGTTGGCGGACGCCTTCGCGCTTTACCTCAAGACCAAGAATTTCCACTGGCACGTCAGCGGCCGGCATTTTCATGACTACCATGAGATGCTCGACGAACAGTCGGATGCGATCTTCGCCACCACGGACCAACTGGCCGAGCGTGTCCGCAAGCTCGGCGGCACGACGCTCAAATCGATTAGCCAGATCAGCAAGCTGCAGACCATCAAGGACAACAACGAAGAATATGTGCCGCCGCGCGAAATGTTGCGGGAGTTGATGGAGGACAACAAGCATATCGCGGCCGCGATGCGGAAGGCGCACGAGCTGTGCGACGATAACGACGATCCAGCGACCGCGGGTTTGCTCGAGAACTTCATCGACGAGACCGAGCGCCGCACCTGGTTCCTGTTCGAGGCCAGCCGCCAGGAAGGCAGCAACGCGGCGTGAGCCGATTGCCAGATACAATCTTTAAGGACGCGCTGCGACGACGTGGCGCGTCCCTTTTTTGTAGGCGTTTCATGTCTGTCGCGCTGGGGGCGCGCGACGCGGATTTGACGCCCACATCGTGGGAGCGCGCGGCCGGGGTACTCTCGTTTATTCCGCAACCGCAGCACCGAGCGACGGCTGGCGGTTCGCCAGCACGCGCGCCGCGGCCATCCCGATCATCATGGCGATCACGAACAGCACGATTGCCGGCGAGCCGTAGCCGAGCCCGACGAAGGCGGGGCCCGGGCAGATGCCGGCAAGGCCCCAGCCGATGCCGAAAATGGCAGGTCCGGTGGCGATACGCCAATCCAATGTCTGCGTGTGCGGCAGATGGAAGCGATCGGCGAGCAGCGGGCGTTGCCGTCGGAAGACGAGCCGGAAGCCGATGAAGGCTGTGCCGACGGCGCCGGCCATCACGACCATCAGGCTAGGATCCCAGCCACCGGTACGGATCGCGGCGAGATCGAGAAAGCTCAGCACTCTTTCCGGATTGGACATGCCGGAGAGCAGCAGCCCAAGTCCGACGACAAGTCCGATGATGAACTGGATCAGGATGATCATATCGGCATCACATCACATGCCGGACGAGGAAAGTGGTTGCGACCGCGGTGGCCATGAACACCAGCGTGGCCAGGATGGAACGCGGCGACAGGCTGGCAATGCCGCAGACGCCATGGCCAGAGGTGCAGCCATTGCCCCAGACCGCGCCGAAGCCGACCAGCAATCCCGCCAGCACGAGTGCCATCGGGCCGGCCTGGAGACGCAGAGGCGGCAGGCTGCCCGTCGCGAGCCGCACCATCAGGGTTGCGGCGATCAGGCCGCCGATGAAGGCGAACCGGCCGGCGAGCGTGCCATCCCAAGGCGGCAGCAGCCGGGCGGCGATCCCGCTCACTCCGGCGATCCGGCCTGTCAGGCCCATCATCAGAACGGCCGCGATCCCGATCAGGACGCCGCCCGCGAGCGCGGTCAAGACCTCATATTCGCTGGTCATAATGCTTTCAGGTCCTCGCGGTCCGCGAACGTTGCAATCCACAGTCATATGCATTAGTTCTTATATGCGAAATCTGAGAAGTAACAATCATGACAGTGCGGGTCGCACGCAAAGCGAAGGCCGCTTCGGTGGCTGCGGGTCTGGAACACAAGGCGGAGGAGGCTGCGCGCCTGCTGTCGGCGATGGCCAACCCGAAGCGGCTCATGGTGTTGTGCAACCTGATCGACGGCGAGCGCGCCGTGGGGGACCTCGCCGAGCAGGTGGGTTTGCGCCAGGCGGCGCTGTCCCAGCACCTCGCGATGATGCGCGCGCTCGATCTGGTTGCGACCCGGCGCGACGGCCAGACGATCTATTACCGCCTGGCGAGCGACGAGGTCCGCGAGGTTCTGCAGACGCTGTATCGGCTGTATTGCGCCTGATCAGCGCGCACGGTGCCACAAGCGGGTGAGCGGGCCGCTCGCGCCACGCACCGGATCGGTCTCGGGCAGCGGCACCTCCGGAATGGTCCGTAATGCGCGGGCGTGGTTCTCCGGCGTTGGCCTGGTGATCTGCATCTGAGGCCCGGGCGGGTAGGCGCCGACGATGCAGAAATCCGCACTCGCCGAGATGCATTGATGTCCCGTGCCGGCCGGCAGGATGGCAACGTCACCTGGCGCGAGCTCGAGTTCGCGCCCCTGATCGCCGCCGAAGCGCACGCGGGCCGTGCCACTGGCGACGCCGAGCGCCTCGTGCACGGTCGCGTGATAGTGCAGATAGTCATAAACGCCGTTACGCCACATGTCGCCCCAGCCATTGCCGGCGAACATGCGCTCGATGCTGGCCGCGGGATCGCCGCGGTCGAGGGCGATGGCCTCTCGGTACACGAGGAACGGCATCGGGTTGTTCGGCACCAGTCCGTCATCGGTAAAGACAATGCCGATCGGCTCACTGCCTTTCACGTCGGCCATTGTCGCTCTCCGTCAGACGCCCCGATCGGTGAACTCGGCCGGTGTCGCGAAGGTTCCGGCCGCCCGCGAGGCGTTTTCCCGTCCGATTGACACCTTCGTCCATGCCTCATATCGTTACAATAAGTAAGAATGAACGGGGAGGATGGTTTGCGGCTGGTCCGGAGTCGGCAGGAAACGAGGGCAGCCATCCTCGGCTACCTCTGGTGTTCCGGCGGCTCGTTCCGGCCGGACCTCGCCCAGGGTGTTGCGCTGACCGAAGCCAGCATCTCGCGTATCATCAGCGATCTCAAAGCCGAGGGCGTCATCCAGGAGAGCCGGCGCGCGGTGCCCTATCGTGGCGGTCCGAGCCAGTTCGTCACCTTGAGCAGCGCCATCGCGGTCGCGGCCATCGAGATCTCCAACAATCGTCTCTATGCCGCCATCGGCACGCTCGCCGGCGAGACGCTTTACGCGCAGCCTCACGAACTGCCCGATGGTCTCGGCGCCCCTGACGTGTCAGCGACAATCGCGCGGACCGTCGGCGAGCTCGGCGGTTGGGCGACGCGGAATGGCATCGCGCTGGAGCAGCTGGCCGTCTCGATTCCCGGATACGATCCGGAATCGCGCGCCAGCCCGATCGTGGCGCTCGATGCTGCCGAGCTTGCTGATGTCGTGCAGCGCGCCCTGCCGGGCACCCCGACACGCATGACCAATTCGATGGTGGCGCGCGCCGTTGGCCATCGGCTGCAGATGGGCACGGGTGTGCTCGGCGGCTCGTATTTCTTCGTGTTCGTCGGCCATGGCGTCGGCGCGGCCATCGTCGACGAGCTTGCCGAAAGCGGCGATGTCGAGACCTGCGAGATCGGCCACGTCGTCATCGAGCGCGGCGGCCGCTGCTGTCGCTGCGGTCATGGCGGCTGCCTCGAACCCTACGTCTCGACCGTTGCGCTCGCCGACATTCTCCGGGTGCAGGAAAGCGAGTTGATCGGCGCCGGCGATCGCTGGCCCGAAATCTATCGCATCTCCAGCGCGGCACGGGCGGAGATCAGGGCACGCCTCGCCCGGCTCGGTCTCGCGATCGGCAACGCGCTCAATCTCAACCGTCAGCGCAATGTAGTCATCGCAGGGTGGCCAAGCGCTCTGCCAGCCGAGGATCGCGCCATCGTCATGGCGGCGATCGGCGAGTCGCGCCTCGGCGGGCTGCAGGGCATCACGCTCAGCTTTTCCGAGGCCAGCCTCGGGCGCGAGCCACAGGCGGGGCTGGCGCTCGCCGCCTTCTCGTTCATCCGCCGCAGCGGCGCGCGTCGCGCGCAACTCAAGCAGTCGATCTCGAGCTGATCACACGTCGGCAGCGTCACGTCCGACGATCATGGGAGGGGAAGAATGAAACGACACCACGCTCTGGCCGCCGCTCTGCTCTGTCTGGCCGCGGCCCTGCCGCCCACATTCGCGCGCGCCGAGAGCGTGCTGAGGGTGAAGCCATCGGGCGACCTCAAGGTGCTCGATCCGACGATCGCCGCGGATTCGATCGCGCGCAATTTCGGCTACATGATCTACGACACGCTGTTCACGGTCGACGACAAGCTCCAGGTCAAGCCGCAGATGGTCGAGAGCTGGACCACCTCCGCCGACCGCAAGATATGGACCTTCAAGCTGCGCGACGGGCTGAAGTTCGGCGACGGGGCGAGCGTGACGTCGGAGGATGCTGTCGCCTCGCTCAAGCGCTGGAGCCAGGCCGATGCGATGGGGCAGATGCTGAACGCCCATGGCGCGTCATGGGATGTCGTCGATGCCACCAGCTTCACTCTGACGCTGAAGGAACCCTGGGGCTTCGTGCTCGATGCGCTCGCCAAGCCCGGCGCGCCGGTGCCGTTCATCGTGCCTGCGCGAGTTATCGCCGCAACCACTGCCGGCCAGCCGCTCGCGGAGCAGACCGGCTCCGGCCCGTTCATCTTCAAGAAGGACGCGTGGGTGCCGGGCTCGAAGCTCGTCTTCGTCAAGAACCCGTATTACGTGCCGCGCGCTGAGCCGCCCTCCGGCCTGGCGGGCGGCAAGGTCGTGAAGTTCGATCGTGTCGAATGGCTGATCATTCCGGACCAGCAGACCGCGCTCGATGCGCTGAAGAAGGGCGAGCTCGACATCGCGGAGGACATCCCGACCGATCTCCTTCCGGTGGCGAAAGCGAGCAAGGACGTGGTCGTCTCCAACCAGGACGAGATCGGCGTGGCGCAGCAGATCCGGCTCAACTCGACCCAGCCGCCGTTCGACAATCCCGCCATTCGTCGCGCCGCGCTGCTCGCCGTCAATCCGCAGGACTATATCGAGGCCTGGGGCGGCGGCGAGGGCAGGCTGATCAAGGCCTGCAGATCGTTCTACATCTGCGCCTCGCCCTACTATACGGAGGCCGGCTTCCCGTCCTTCGATCTGCAGAAGGCGAAGACGCTGTTGCGCGAGAGCGGCTATGACGGCACGCCGGTCGTGATCCTGGACGCGTCCGAGAACGCGCAGATCCATCCTGCGAGCCTGGTCGCCGAGCAGCAGCTCAAGGCCGCCGGCTTCAAGGTCGACGTTCAGGCGATGGACTGGGCGACGGTGGTGAGCCGTCGCACCAAGAAGGAGCCGGTCGGGCAGGGCGGCTGGTCGATCTTCATCTCCGGCCCCGGCGGTCTCGACATGATGCTTCCGATCAGCCATCTCGGCCTGCGCTCGAACTGCGACAAGGCGTGGTTCGGCTGGCCCTGCGATGCCGAGATCGAGAAGCTGCGTGCCGCATTCGGCGACTCCGCCGACATCGCCGAACGCAAGGCGCTGGCCGAGCAGATCCAGCTGCGCGCTGTGCAGACGGTTCCCTACATCCCGATCGCGGTAGCCTATCAGTTCCGCGCGGCGCGCGCCGATCTCACCGGGATGCTCAATCCGCCGGCGCCGGTGTACTGGAACGTCTCACGCAAGTGAGACGGCCCGAGCTAGGCCTTGGGCAGTTCGAACACCAGGCAGGTGGTGGTGGCATGCGCCAGCAGACGGCCTTCTAAATCGGTGATGCGCGCCTCGGCGGTCGCGGCGCGGCGGCCGAACGACATTGTCGTGCCTTCGGTGCGCACCACGCCCGTCGTCTCGGTCATCGCCTTGACGAACGAGATCTTGAACTCCAGCGTGGTGTAGCCGCTGCCCTGCGGGCAGCGCGTCTGCACCGCGAGGCCCATCGCCGAATCCAGCAGGATCGCGGCATAGCCGCCGTGCACCGAGCCGATCGGATTATAGTGGCGCAAGCCGGGCACGCTGTGCATCACGACATGGCCGGGCTCCGCGGTGCAGTCGAACGGCGTGACGGTCTGCATGATCGGCGGCTGCGGCAGCGTTCCCGCAAAGATGCCGCGCACGAAATCGAGGCCCGGCATCGAGGCCAGCACCGACACCGACACCACGCCATAATCACCACGTTCGACAGTCTCGCTCATCTCGGCCGATCTCCATTAAATGATATTGATCATATGAAAGAACCAGCCGCAGCGCGAGCCTGAAACGGCGGCGTCGTGATCACAAGGTCGGATGCAGAAATGCCCGGGAGCGACCCGGGCATGTGATGTCGATCAGTCTGCCGGCCTCAGGCCGCGCTGCGCTTCTTCTCGCGCATCAGCTCGGCGAAGCGCTGGAACAGATAATGCGAGTCGCGCGGACCGGGCGAGGCTTCCGGGTGGTACTGCACGGAGAACACCGGCTTGCCCTCGAGCTGAATGCCGCAGTTGGAGCCGTCGAACAGCGAGATGTGGGTCTGCGTCGCGCCCGCCGGCAACGTGTCCTGGTCGACCGCGAAACCGTGGTTCATCGAGGTAATCTCGACCTTGCCCGTGGTCTCGTCCTTGACCGGATGATTGGCGCCGTGATGGCCCTGATGCATCTTCTTGGTCTTGGCGCCGACCGCGAGGCCGAGCATCTGATGCCCGAGGCAGATGCCGAAGGTCGGCGTCCCCGAGGCGATCACCTGCTGGATGACCGGCACGGCATACTTGCCGGTCGCGGCGGGATCGCCGGGACCGTTGGACAGGAACACGCCGTCCGGCTTCATCGCCATGATGTTCTCGGCCGAGGTCGTCGCCGGCACCACCGTCACCTTGCAGCCGACGCCGGCGAGCAGGCGCAGGATGTTGCGCTTGATGCCGTAGTCGATGGCGACGACGTTGAACTCCGGCTTGGCCTGCTGGCCGAAACCCTCGTTCCACACCCAGGGAGTTTCGTCCCAGTTGAAGCGCTGCGTCGAGGTGACCATCGGCACGAGGTCCATGCCCTCGAGGCCCGGCCACTCCCGCGCTTCCTTCTTCAAGGCGTCGAGATCGAAGGTGCCGTCCTTGGAATGGGCGATCACGGCATTCGGCATGCCCTTGGAGCGGATCAGCGCGGTCAGCGCGCGCGTGTCGATCCCTGAGAGCCCGATGATGCCGCGGGCGCGCAGCCATTGGTCGAGATGCCGTGTGGCGCGGTAGTTCGACGGATCTGATATCGCGGTGCGCAGGATCACCCCGCGCGCGCCCGGCGTCGCCGCCATGTTCACCGTCTCGATATCCTCGTCGTTGGTGCCGACGTTGCCGATATGCGGGAAGGTGAAGGTGATGAGTTGTCCGGCATAGGACGGATCGGTCAGGATCTCCTCATAGCCGGTCATCGCGGTGTTGAAGCAGACCTCGCCCACGGCGTGGCCTTCGGCGCCGAGGCCGTAGCCTTCCAGCACCGTTCCATCGGCGAGCACGAGGAGCGCGGTCGGTTTGTGGTCCGGCCAGGCAGCGTCAGTATCGATGTGTGTCATGAGGCCCCTACATAGTGGGACGAGAGCCCGACGTCAAAGCTGGAAGTGGCCGATTCACACGCGATTTCGGTCAATTTGCGCCGAGAATGGCCGGATTTCGTCGTCGGCGAGCGGAACGGATGCGGAACCGAGTTGTCTCGCGGGGGCGAACCGCCTAGACCAGCCGTCAACCGAATTTACGAGGGCAAGATCATGCTGCGCGACGACATCAACAACGCGGTCAAGGAGGCGATGAAGGCCAAGGACGAGCGCAAGCTCTCCACCCTTCGCATGGTCAACTCGACCCTGAAGAACGCCGACATCGCCGCGCGCGGCGAGGGCAAGCCGCCGCTCACCGACTCCGACGTGCTCGCGGTGCTGCAGAAGATGATCAAGCAGCGCCACGAGTCCGTCGAGCTGTACGAAAAAGGCGGCCGCGCCGAGCTGGCCGCCAGTGAGCGTGAGGAGATCGCGGTGATATCCGCCTATCTGCCAAAGCAGATGAGCGACGACGAAGTGAAGTCGGCCATCGCAGCCGCCGTCACCGAGACCGGCGCTGCCGGCGTGAAGGACATGGGCAAGGTCATCGCGGTGCTGAAGGCGAAGTACACGGGCCAGATGGATTTCGCGAAGGCGAGCGCGCTGGTGAAGGCAGCGCTGTCGAGCTGATCTCTCGATTGTTACCCACGAGCGACCCGCAACGGCGGTGCGCTCCCTCTCCCCGTTCTTCACGGGGAGAGGGCTGGGGTGAGGGGCAGCCGCACGGGGAGTGTGCGCCGATAGACCTGTAACCCCTCACCCGGATTGCATCTTGCGATGCAATCCGACCTCTCCCCGCAAGCGGGGAGAGGTAAGGGCCCGCACCAGCGCTTGAACTAACAACCGAGAGGGAAACACCTCCGCCATGCTTCAGGAAACGTCCGACTACGACCAGCTGTATCGCGACTTCCGCTGGGACATCCCGGCGCAGTTCAACATCGCCGTCGCTACCTGCGACCGCCACGCCGACGGCACGGGCTGCCTCGCGCTGATCGTCGTCGAGGAGGATGGCGCCGCGCGCCGCGTGTCGTTCGACGAGTTGCGTGACGCCTCCTGCCGCTTCGCCAATGTGCTGAAGGCCGACGGCCTGGCGCAGGGCGATCGCGTCGCGGTGTTCCTGTCGCAATCTCTCGAGCTGCCGATCGTCCATCTCGCCGCCTTCCGCGCCGGCCTCGTCTCGGTGCCGCTGTTCACGCTGTTCGGCGAGGACGCGCTGCAATTCCGCCTGCAGAACTCCGGCGCCAAGGTCGTGGTGACCGACACGACGGGCTTCGCCAAGCTCCAGCGCATCCGCGACCGGTTGCCCGAGCTCAAGACGATCTACGTCACCGACGGCGAAGGCAGCGGCGCCCGGCCGTTCTGGTCGACGCTGGAGCGCGCCTCGGCTCAATTCCCGACCGTCGCGACCTCGAGCAACGATCCCGCCATCATCATCTACACCTCCGGCACGACAGGAAATCCCAAGGGCGCGCTGCACGCCCATCGCGTGCTGCTCGGCCATCTGCCGAATGTCGAGATGGTGCACGGCTTCCTGCCGAAGCCCGGCGACGTGATGTGGACGCCGGCGGACTGGGCCTGGATCGGCGGGCTGTTCGATGCGCTGTTTCCGGCCTGGTATCACGCGGTGCCCGTGGTGGGCTATCGCGCCAGGAAGTTCGTGCCGCAGGCGGCGATGCAGCTGATGGCGGACTATCAGGTCCGCAACGTATTCCTGCCGCCGACAGCTTTGAAATTGATGCGTCAGGCCGACGTCAAGCATGATGGCGTCAAGCTGCGCAGCATCCTCACCGGGGGTGAGTCCCTTGGCGCCGAACTGCTCGACTGGGTGCGCGCGACCTTCGGCATCGACGCGCACGAGATCTATGGGCAGACCGAATGCAACCTCGTCGTCGGCAACAACGCAAAGCTGTTTCCGATCCGGCCGGGCTCGATGGGCAAGGCCACGCCGGGCTTCGAGGTGCTCATCGTCAACGAGAAGGGCGAGGAGCTGCCACGCGGCGAGCGCGGCATCATCGGCGTGCGCCAGCCCAATCCCTGCACCATGATCGAATATTGGCGCAATCCCGAGGCGACGTCGAAGAAGTTCGCGGGCGATGTGCTGCTGACGGGAGATCTCGGCACGCAGGATCAGGACGGCTATTTCTGGTACGCGAGCCGCGAGGACGACGTCATCACCTCGGCCGGCTACCGCATCGGCCCGGCGGAGATCGAGGACACCCTGCTCAAGCATCCCGCCGTTGCGCTTGCCGCCGTCGTCGGCATTCCCGATCCCGTACGCACCGAGGCGGTCAAGGCCTGGATCGTGCTGCGGTCCGGCTTCGTTGCGAATGACACGCTGTCGCGCAAGATCCAGGACTTCGTCAAGGTAAAGCTCGCGGCGCATGAATATCCGAGGCATGTCGAATTTACCGACAGCCTGCCGATGACGGCGACCGGCAAGGTGCTGAGGCGCGAGTTGCGCGCGCGGGGCTAGGCTGGGGCGCCCGACTGTGAACGCGTAATTCTGGCAAACCTGTCGATTTGTTACTCCGTCATGCCCGGGCTTGACCCGCCTGCGCGGCCGAAGCCGCGCTTCTGCGCGGCGAAGGCCCTGGCATCCACGTCTCTCCGAGACCGCCGAACGGCGTGGATGGCCGGGACAGCCCGGCCATGACGGCGCGCAAAGATGCGGGCGCAAAACTAAGGCCTCTTCTTCGCCGCTCTGCCCACAAGTTGAAATTGAAATCATAGCCCTCCCGCTGTTAGCATCATGCGAACAAAAACAGTCAGGAGGGACCGCCGATGACCGCATCCGTTTCGGGACGCAACGATCCCGTGGTGCGCCGCATCACCACGGCCGACATTGCCGAGGCCTTGACTCAGGGCCTGCGCGACTTCCAGGCGCAGCCGCTGTTCGGACTCGCCTTCGGCCTGATCTACGTGCTCGGCGGCATCAGCATCGTGCTGTGCGTGACCGCCTTCGGCATGGTCTATCTCGCTTATCCGCTGGCTGCGGGCTTTGCGCTGATCGGCCCGTTCGTCGCCATCGGTCTCTATGAAGTGAGCCGCCGGCGTGAGCTTGGGCAGCCGATCTCCTATAGTGGAATCTGGCAGACCATCATCTCGCGCGGCGAGATCGGCTGGATGGCGTTCGTAACGTTGTTCTTCTTCATCATCTGGATGTATCAGGTGCGCCTGTTGATCGCGCTGCTGCTCGGGCTCAATGCCTCGTTCTCGAGCATCAAGGAGTTCATGACGGTGGTGCTGACCACGAACGAAGGCCTGCTGTTTCTGGCCATCGGCAACCTCGACGGCGCCGCGCTGTCACTGGTGCTGTTCTCGCTGACCGTGGTGTCGTTCCCGCTGCTGCTCGACCGCGACGTCGACTTCGTCACCGCGATGATCACCAGCGTGCGGGCGGTCGTGACCAGTCCGGGGCCGATGATCGGCTGGGCCGCGGTGATCACCGTGCTGCTGATCGTCTCGGCGTTGCCATACTTTCTCGGCCTGCTAGTGACCGTGCCGGTGCTGGGCCATGCGACCTGGCACCTCTATCGCCGGATCGTGGCACCGGCGTAAGCGCGCCCGGTGAAAGCTGTGATGACCGCGCGAGCCGTTGACTTGCACGCTCGTTTTCCTCTGCGGATCGTTGGTCGTCGCGCCGAACCATTCTGCGAATTGATTGACTCCGTCATGCCCGGGCTTGTCCCGCCAGCGCGGCCGTGGCCGCTTCGGCGCGGCGAAGGCCCGGGCATCCACGTCGTTCTAAGCATGCTGAACGACGTGGATGGCCGGGACGGGCCTGGACGGGCCCGGCCATGACGACGCGGTGAGAGACGAACTCAAAACAGCGATCGCCAACTGCGATTTCCCTGGCCGGGAAGGATGAGAGGATCATGCCGGACAACATCGCCCTGTTTGCCACCATCATCCTGCTGCTGCCGATGTTCTATCTGCTGCTGGCCGCGCCTGCCTTCCTGCTGGTGCGGCTCGATATCGTGCCGGTAACGCGGCTGCTGCGCGGCATGTTCGATTCCTACTTCGTGGCGCTGGCGATCGCCGGCGGCATCGGCACTCTGGCTGTTCTGGCGGACGGCCGTCCCGTCTTGTCCTTCGGCTTGGCATCGGTCGCCGGCTTCGCGCTGCTCTCCCGGCGCTGGTTCCTGCAGCGGATGGACGCGCGCATCCGCGAGCGGGATTCCGGCGATGCGACGGCCGTGCGCCAGCTGCGCTGGCTGCACTGGGGTGGCATGCTGAGCAACGCCGTCCAGGTCGGTGGCGTGCTGGCCTGCATTCCGCAGATCGCTGCGGTGTCCTAGCCGTCGACTAACCGGGAAGTCTGATCCCCAGCGCCTTCAACGCCGCCAGCATGCGCTCCGGCGGCGCCATCTTCACCGCGAGCGGCTTGCCGGTTTCGAGCAGGCTCTTGAGGCTTGACAGGATCGCCGGCCAGCCCTGGCGTCCGCCGGACAGGATGTCATCGGAGAGCGGGCGCTCATGTGCTTCGGTCATGGTGAGACGCACGGCATCGCCGGCCTGCTCGATCTCATAGGTAACCAGCGTGCGGCCGAGCGCCTCGACGAGGCCGGGCCAGTTGACGTCCCAGGTGATGGTCAAGCGGAATGGGGGCTCGCAGACGATCACTCGCCCGTTGATGTGCTCGGAGCCGTCGGGCGTGCGCACGATGAAGGCGCCGCCCACCAGCAGCTCAGCCTCGACTGCGAAGCCAAAGAAATATTGCCGGCTGAATTCGTCTGAGGTGAGTGCCTGCCAGACCTTCTCCGGGCTGGCGGCGATGTAGATCGTGTAGGCGGTCGCCGGCTTGAACTTGGAAAGGTCGACCGTGCGTCCCGGTTCAGTCATCGCCTTCCTCCAATCGCTTTTTCAACTCGCCGAGCGCGACCAGCCTGGCGCGCTCGAACTTCCTGATCCAGCGCTGGCCGATCTGATGGATCGGCACCGGATTGAGGAAATGCAGCTTCTCGCGGCCATGTCTGATCGTCGTGACCAGGTTGGCCGCCTCCAGAATCGCAAGGTGCTTGGTCACGGCCTGCCGCGTCATCGCGAGGCCGTCGCTCAGCTCGGTCAGGGTCTGGCCGTTCCGCGCATGAAGCCGGTCGAGCAGCATGCGCCGCGATGCGTCCGCAAGGGCCCTGAAGACCTCGTCCATGGCGGACAAATTAGGCAACTAAACGGTTGCATGTCAAGCTGCCGAATCTCCGGTGGCAGCTGCTCCTGGATCTTGCGTCCCGTCACCCGTCCAGGGCGGCGAGCCGGGCGAGCGTCGCAGAGAGGGCGATGCGACCTTCAGGAAAATACCGGCAAAGAGCGTCCTCGTGCTTGTGCGGATAGCCGAGCAGATTGTTCAGGGATCCAATCATTGCCGCAAGCAGGCGGTCGGAGCGACAGGCGGGAGACGGCCATTCCTCGTAGATTGCTCTGACCTCGGAGCGATGCAGGCCGAACAGCGTATCGAACTCCCTCTCCGGAAAGAACGGTCCCTCGACGGTGGCGCCGAGCGCGCGATGCACGATCTGGAGATCTGCTGGCGAGAGGTTTCCTGGCAGGATGGACATGGCGGTCTGCCGCCTCGGCGTCGCATGGCGTGGCGATGTCCTTCTGGTGTATGACATGGTGTCTTCCTTCGCGAGTCTTAATCCATGTCCCTGCAAGTCTATCTCGCCTTCATCGCCGCCTGCGTCGCGCTCGCGCTGCTGCCCGGTCCTGTCGTGACTTTGCTGATCGCCAACGGGTTGCGCCATGGAACCCGCGCCGCGCTGATCAACATCGCCGGCGTCCAGACGGGCCTTGCGATCGCGATCGGCATTGTCGCGATGGGCCTGACGACCCTGATGGCCACGATGGGCTATTGGTTCGAATGGGTGCGCCTGATCGGCGCGGCCTATCTGGTGTGGCTCGGCATCCAGCTGATCCGCTTCCCGGTCGAAGGCATCGCCGAAGGCGAGGCGCCGCCGCCGCCGCCACGCGGCGGCTTCTTCCTGCAGGGGCTCGTGGTGCTGCTGTCGAACCCCAAGGTGATGGTGTTCTTCGGCGCCTTTCTGCCTCAGTTCATGGACATGAGCCGGGATCATGTGCCGCAGGTCGCGCTGCTCGGCGTCACCTTCATGGTCGTCGCCGGCCTGACCGACGCCGTCTATGCGCTGCTCGCCGGCCGCGCGCGGAAAATGTTCTCAGCCAGACGCACCCGCCTGGTGTCGCGCATCTCCGGCGGCTTCATGATCGGCGGCGGCCTGTGGCTGGCGCTGACGCGGGCGCGGTGAGAGCGCGTCGCTCGCGGCCTACAGGCTGATCGTGCCTTTCACCACCGGGGCGACGTCGCCGCCGATCCAGATGGTCCCGCCGTCCTGGGCGACGTGAACGCGGCCGGCGCGGCCGAGCGCGGCGCCCTGGGACGCGATGTAGTGCTTCGGAGCAATTCCGGCGCCGATCAGCCATTGCGCCAGACTTGCATTGAGGCTGCCCGTCACCGGGTCCTCGGCGCCGCTCCAGGTGAAAGCGCGGACCTCGTAATGCGCATCGCGCCCGTCCGTCGCGGGATCCCACGGCGCAACGACGCCGACCGGCTGCTGCGACAGTGCCAGCACGTTGAACTTGATGTTCAGCAGATCCTGGCGCGAGTCCATGAGCACGGCGATCCAGCCCGGGCCGTTATCGGCCCACTGCACGGCGCGCATCGCCTCAGCCTTGATGCCGAGCGCGGCTGCGATCTTGGCTGTCAGCTCCGCGTCGACGGCGCCTGTCCGTCGAAGCGGCGGAGCGGCGAAGGCGAGACGATCGCCGTCACGCTTGATGCGCACGAGGCCCGCGAAGCATTCCTGCACCACGTGCTCGCCCTTCGGCCGGCCCCCGAGCGCGAGCCAGGCATGGGCCGAGCCGAGCGTCGGATGACCGGCAAACGGCAGCTCGCGCTGCGGCGTGAAGATGCGCACGCGGTAATCAGCGCCTGGATCCTGGGCACGCGACAAGAAGGTCGTTTCGGACAGATTGGTCCAATTGGCGATCGTCTGCATCGCCGCATCGTCGAGGCCGTCGGCCTCGGCGATCACGGCAAGCGGGTTGCCCTTGAAGGCCACCTTGGAGAACACGTCGACTTGAAAGAACGGAAGTGTCGGCATTGCAGTGTTCTCCCCGATCACCTTGTCAGTCGCGCCAGAACGGCTTGTTGGCCTCTTCGTGGACCAGGGTCGGATCGAGGCCGCAGTCGCGCATCTGCTCGTTGTCGAGCAGCGCGAGCTCGGAGCGCCAGAACAGGCGCTGCAGCCAGAGATGGGGGACCTGGAGCAAATTGCTCTTTCCGTGAGCAACCTGCGGAGTTGCCCAACGCTGCGCCAGGGAATATGCCATGAGTCACCTATTGGTCTTCGATTGCGTTGTTCGACGAGCAATCGCGCAGTAGATATCTCGGTGCAATCGAAACATTGCTCTCGGTGCAATATAGCATGAATGCCTCGTATACGACCCTGGTGGACGACATCGCCGAGGACATCGCGCAAGGCCGGCTGAAGGCCGGCGACCGGCTGCCGCCGCAGCGCCAGTTCGCCTATGAGCGAGGAATTGCCGCATCCACGGCAGCCCGCGTCTATGCCGAATTATTGCGCAGGGGTCTCGTCGTGGGCGAGGTCGGCCGCGGCACCTTCGTCGCAGGCGAGCCGGTGCCCGTGCCACCGTCGTTGCGGCTCGAGGCGTTCGACGGCCGCATCGATCTCGAGTTCAATTTTCCGACGCTGCCCGATCAGGCGGCGTTGATCGCGAAGTCGCTGGCCGCCTGGCAGCGGCCGGAGAAGCTGGCGCCGGTGCTGGCGCCGATCACGCAGCGCCGGCTGGTCGAGGCCGGGCGTACCGCCGCAGCTTTTTTCGCGGGCGAACGCTGGCGCCCGCGCGCGGAGAACTTCGTGTTCGCCGGCAGCGGGCGGCAGTCGCTGGCGGCGGCGATCTCGGCGCTGGTGCCGGTCGGCGGCCGGCTCGGCGTCGAGGCCGTGACCTATCCGATGATCAAGGGCATCGCGGCGCGGCTCGGCGTCGCGCTCGTGCCGATCGCGATGGACGCCGAGGGCATCCGTCCGGATGCGCTGACGAAGGCGCATCGCACGAGCGCACTCAATGCAATCTATATTCAGCCAGTAATGCAGAACCCGCTCGGGCTCACCATGAGCGACGCGCGCCGCGAGGAGATCGTGCGGCTCGTCCGCAAGCACGACCTGATGATCATCGAGGACCTTGTCTACGGATTCCTGAGCGATCAGGTCTCGCTCGCTTCGCAGGCGGAGGAGCGCGTCATCATCGTCGACAGCCTCGCCAAGCGTCTCGCGCCGGGCATTGCGGTCGGCTTCCTCTACGTGCCCTCGCATCTGCGCGAGAAATTCGCCGCAACGGTGCGGACGGGCGCGTGGTCGGTGACCTCGCTTGCGCTGGCCGCGGGCATGGGACTGCTCGCGGACGGCACCGCGGCCGAGATCACCCGGCGCAAGCGTGCGGACGCGCTGGTCCGGCAGGCGATCGTCGCCGAGTGCCTGGCTGGGCATCGCATCGACGCCGATCCGCGCTCCTATCACGTCTGGCTGCATCTGCCCGAAGGCTGGCGCGCCGAGGCGCTGACGGCCGCCGCCGCACGTGCAGGCATCGCGATCACGCCGGCGAGCGCGTTCGCGGTGGCGCATGGCCACTCACCGAATGCTGTCAGGCTCGCGCTCGGCCTGCCGAGCCATGACGATCTGCGCACCGCCTTGTGGCGCCTCGCCGGCCTCCTGTCGCATCACGACGCTTCCGACATGACGGAGTGAGCACTGCTGCTCTCACTGATCGTCATTTCGGGGCAAGGCCGCAGGCCTTGAGCCCGGAATCTCGAGATTGTTGAGCGCCCGGAATGACGTCGGGCGGAGAATCTGGCGCTGAGGTTGTGCTCCAAACAGCGCTCTAGGCGAGCCCCTGGCCGCGCAACTCGCTCTCGATCTCGCCGAGGATGCGGATCAGCCGCTCCGCCCAGATCTGCTGGCCCTCGGGCTCGGCGATCTCGTTCTGCCGGATCTCGATGCCTGACGTGATCAGCCCGCGGCCCTCGCCATGCACGGGGATGGTGTAGTCGGTGTTGTCTCCGACCGCATAGGGCTGGTTGTCGCCGACCACGAGATCTGGCTCGGCGCGCAGTGCCTTCAACAGCAGCGGCGGCAGCACATTGTCATGCTGATACAGCGTGCCGATGTGCCAGGGCCTCGCAATGCCGGCGTAGACCGGCGTGAAGCTGTGCAATGCGACGAGGATCGTCGGCCGCCCCTTGGCCTTGCGCGCATCGAGCATGGCGGTGATGCGGTCGTGATAGGGATCGAAGATTGCGCGCCGCCGCAGCTCGGCGTCCTCGTGCGTCAGTCCCTCATTGCCGGGAATGGTCGTGCGCTCGCTGATCATCGGGATCGAGTTGGGCGCCTTCGGCGAGCGGTTGCAGTCGATCACAAGCCGTGAATAGCGCTGCGCCACCAGATGCGCATCGAGCGCACGCGACAGCTGCTCGGCGACGCCCGCGATGCCGATGTCCCAGGCGATGTGCCGCTCCAGCTCGCTCTCGGGAAGGCCGAGATCGCCGAGCGCGCGCGGCAGCAATCGGCCGTAATGATCGCAGGTGAACACAAGCGCCGAGGCGCCGTCCGCGTTCTGCTCAAAGACCGGCGGAACTTCGTCGCTTTGAAGGAGTCGTGTTGATGCGGTCGTGCTCGGTTGCGTCATGATCAGGTTCGTTGCTCATTCGGGCGCCACGACGAACGACGATTGAGCAGAGGTCAACCTGGATCGGATCGTCGAAAACCACGATGATGATTCGATGACGATGCCGGTCCCGGCGGTCGATCACAAGGCCTGATATTGCCAGGCCTGTGCACAGGCGGAAGAGGTGAATGATGGAGATCAAGGTCGGGTTCGAGATCGCCTATGCCGCGCCCGCGGCGACCCCGATGGTGATCATGCTGTCGATCCATCCCTCGCGCCGCCAGGACCTCATCGGCAACGAGACCATCGTGACCGAGCCGGTGGTGCCGATCAGCTTCTACCACGACAGCTTCGGCAACATTTGCGGCCGGCTGGTGGCCCCGAGCGGCGGCGTCACCTTTCATGGCAGCGCCATCGTGCGCGACAGCGGGTTGCCCGATGCTGTCGAGCCGAAGGCGCAACAATTGCCGATCGACCAGCTGCCAGACGATCTGCTGCTGTATCTGATGCCGAGCCGCTATTGCGAGACCGACAAGCTCACCGACGTCGCCTGGTCGCTGTTCGCCCAGGTGCCGGCGGGCTGGGCGCGGGTGCAGGCGATCTGCGATTTCGTCCACAAGCATGTCAGCTTCGGCTACGAGCACGCCCATCACATGAAGTCGGCGCACGACGTCTATCAGCAGCGCACCGGCGTCTGCCGCGACTTCGCGCATCTGGCGCTGACCCTGTGCCGCTGCATGGGCATCCCCGCGCGCTATTGCACCGGCTACATGGGCGATATCGGCATTCCGCCGGAGCCTTATCCGATGGATTTCTCCGGCTGGTTTCAGGCCTATCTCTCTGGCCAGTGGTTCACCTTCGATGCCCGCCACAACACCCCGCGTATCGGCCGCATCCTGATGGCCACGGGCCGCGATGCCGCCGACGTCGCGCTGTCGACCTCGTTCGGCCGGATGACGCTGACCAAATTCCACGTCGTCAGCGACGAGATCGTGCCGGCCCGCGGCGCGGCGTGAGCTGGCCTTGGCGCGCCGGTGCGGCTATGCAAGCGCCATGAGCTCCGATACGACCCCTGATCTATTGTTCGTCTACGGCACCCTGATGCGCGGCTTCGATCATCCGATGGCGCGGCTGCTGTCGGCCCATGCCGATTTCATCGCGGAAGCCAGTTGCTGCGGCCGGCTGTACCGCATCCAGCATTATCCGGGTCTCGTGCTCTCGGAGGATGCCGCAGATCAGGTCCAAGGCGAGCTGTTCCGGCTGCGCCAGCCGGAGCCGATGCTGCGCGAGTTCGACATGTACGAGGCCTGCGGCGAGGGCTTTGCGCAGCCGACGGAGTATCTGCGCCAGCGCCTCGACGTGACGCTCGCCGACGGCTCGGTTCGCGAGGCCTGGACCTATGTCTACAATTGGCCGGTCGACGAGGCCTCCCGCATCGCCTCGGGCCGCTTTTTGGCGCCTTAACGGTCGCCCGCGGCCTGTGAATAGCCCGGACAAGGCCGAGGAAGTTCACATTTCGTACACGGCTGCCTATATGCGTAAGTCCAGCAGAACAGGACCGCCACACCGCCCATGGCCCGCTTCACGCCCGAATTCCTCGACGAGCTGCGCGCCCGGCTTCCGGTGTCGGATGTCGTCGGCAAGCGCGTGAAGCTCAAGAAGGCGGGGCGCGAGTGGAAGGGGCTGTCGCCGTTCCAGCAGGAGAAGACGCCGTCCTTCTACGTCAACGACCAGAAGGGTTTCTATCACGACTTCTCCTCCGGCAAGCACGGCAACATCTTCGACTTCATCATGGAGACCGAGGGCTGCTCGTTCCCCGAGGCCGTGGAGCGGCTGGCAGGACTCGCCGGCCTGGCGCTGCCGGTGGCGACGCCGGATGCGGCGCGCGAGGCGCGGCAACGCAAGACGCTGTATGACGTGATGGAGCTGGCGGCGAAGTTCTTCGCCGACACGCTGGCCTCCAGGCACGGCGCAAGAGCCCGCGGCTATCTCGCCGATCGCGCGATCTTGCCGCAGACGCAGCTTCAGTTCCGGCTCGGCTACGCGCCGCCGGATCGCTTCGCGCTGAAGGAACATCTCGGCGCGCAGGGCGTGCCGGTCAACGACATGGTCGAGGCGGGGCTGCTCATTGGCGGCGAGGACATTCCCGTGCCGTACGACCGCTTCAAAGACCGCGTGATGTTCCCGATCACCGACCTCCGCGGCCGCGTCATCGCCTTCGGCGGCCGGGCGATGCAGAAGGACGTGCCGGCGAAATATTTGAACTCGCCGGAGACGCCGCTCTTCCACAAGGGCGACAATCTCTACAACCTGGCCAGCGCCCGCCAGGCTGCGCACAACGGCGCGCCGATGATCGTGGTCGAGGGCTATGTCGACGTCATCGCGCTGGTCGCGGCGGGCTTTGCCGGCGCGGTGGCGCCGCTCGGCACCGCGCTGACCGAGAGCCAGCTGTCCTTGATCTGGAAGATGGTCGACGAGCCGATCCTGTGCTTCGACGGCGACCGCGCCGGCCAGAAGGCGGCCCATCGCGCCGCCGATATCGCGCTGCCGCTGCTCAAGCCGGGCAAGAGCCTGCGCTTCGCGCTGCTGCCCGAGGGCCAGGACCCGGACGATCTCGTCCGCTCCGGCGGCCGCGGCGCGGTCGAGGAGGTGCTGAAAATCGCAAAGCCGCTCGCCGAGGTGATCTGGTCGCGCGAGATCGAGGGCGGCAGCTTCAACACTCCCGAGCGGCGCGCCGCGCTGGAGGCGCGCATCGGCCAGCTCACCGGCGCCATCGCCGACGAGGTGGTACGCCGTTATTACAAGCAGGACCTCAGCAACCGCCTTTACCAAGCCTTCGCCCCTGACGGCGGCCGCAGGTTCAGCCGCGGGTTCGGTGCCGAATCAGGACGCCGGATTGCCCCGCGCGGTCCCGGTTCCGGACAGCAGGGGCGGTTATCCACAGGGGGCGGCCGCCGCGGCGGTCCGCCATCCACAGGCCCGGCGATGGCCCGCGGCCCCTATATGGCGGCCAGCCCGCAGCTTGCCATGAGTCCGATCATGCGCGGCCAGCGCTCGGCGATCTCGCGCCGCGAGGCGCTGATCCTGCAATGCCTGATCAACCACCCCTGGCTGCTGCACGACCATCTCGAGGAGATCGCAGCGCTCGAGCTCGCCCACCCCGAGGCGCACAAGCTCCGCGCCGCCATCATCGCCGCCTTCGCCCACGACCACCACCATTCGCCGGATCCCAACGAGCAGGCCGAGAAGATGCGCGCGGACCTCGAAAAGGGCGGCTTTTCCGAGCTTCTTCAACGGGTTGAGCGGGCGATCACGACGCCTGCGGTGTGGGCCGCCAAGCCCGGCGCGGCGCGCGATGACGTTCTTGCGACATGGCACCAGCTCGTCGCCTTGCATCGGCAATGGCACTCCTTACTTAGGGAATTGAAGGATGCCGAGCTTGCGTTGGGAGAGGACCCGAGCGAGCCGAACATGGGCTGGTTGAGGGACGTGAAGGCCAGGATGGCCGAGATGGATGGCACCGAAGCGCTGATCGAAGGCTTCGGGGAACTGTCCGGACGTACCAACCGAAACGTGTAGATCTGCGGCCCGGCGCCCTGTCGTTGACGAGCACATTCCGGCCCGGCTGGTGTCAGCGGTCACGGGCCCGCGCGAAAAGACTCGCCAAATCCATGGTTTGGCTGCAAAAACAGGGTTAATCGAAGTTTAAGAGGTCCGGGGCATTTTCTGCAGCAGATGGGTTGGTTTCGCTGTCGGACACCCGCGCTCTTCCCGAGCGCCGGATTCGATTGCAAAACCGGTATCGCTTTTGCAAGAAACGCGCGCCGGTCCAAAACGGGACGACACCAGCGACAGATCTAGAGGGTGGCGACGTGAGATGTGCGCCGCCCTTTCCGCGTCGAGAACAGTTTGAGTAGAGCAGGCGGGCGCCGCGATGCCAAGGGCGAAGATGCCACGGGCGAAGCGGGCGCGTTTCGGGAGCAATGAATGGCCACGAAGGCAAAGACGCTGCAGGTGAAGGACAAGGAAAAGGACGACAAGGCCGCGGACGCTCCCGAAAAGGACGCCGCCGACGCGCCTTCGCCGTTGCTTGACCTGTCGGACGCCGCCGTCAAGAAGATGATCAAGCAGGCCAAGAAGCGCGGCTTCGTGACCTTTGATCAGCTCAACGAAGTGCTGCCTCCCGACACCACCTCGCCGGAGCAGATCGAAGACATCATGTCGATGCTGTCCGACATGGGCATCAACGTGACCGAGGCCGAGGAAACCGACGAGGCCGAGGACAAGGACGACGGCGACGACGAGACCGACAACGAACTCGTCGAGATCACGCAGAAGGCCGTCACCGAGGTCAAGAAGTCGGAGCCCGGCGAGCGCACCGACGATCCCGTGCGCATGTATCTGCGCGAGATGGGCACCGTCGAGCTGCTCTCGCGCGAGGGCGAGATCGCGATTGCCAAGCGCATCGAGGCCGGCCGCGAGGCGATGATCGCGGGCCTCTGCGAAAGCCCGCTGACTTTCCAGGCCATCATCATCTGGCGCGACGAGCTCAACGAAGGCAAGATCTTCCTTCGCGACATCATCGATCTCGAAGCCACCTATGCCGGCCCCGAGTCCAAGGGCGGCATGAACCCGCAGATCGCCGGGCCCGCTAACGGCGAGGCGGCCGCAGGCGAGGGCGGCGAGATCCAGGCGGCCGTGGCTGCGCCGCCGGCGGCGCCGCAGCAGGCGACGCCGTTCCGGGCCGCGCCGAACGGCGCGCCGGCCGAGGAGAAGGATCCCGGCGAGGCGGCGGCCGAAGCCGACATGGACGACGACGAGTTCGAGAACCAGATGTCGCTCGCCGCCATCGAGGCCGAGCTCAAGCCGAAGGTGGTCGAGACCTTCGACAAGATCGCGTCCGAGTACAAGAAGCTGCGCCGCCTGCAGGAGCAGGACATCGCCAACCAGCTGCAGAGCGAGTCGCTGTCGCCGTCGCAGGAGCGCAAGTACAAGAAGCTCAAGGACGAGATCATCGTCGAGGTGAAGTCGCTGCGCCTCAACCAGGCGCGTATCGACTCGCTCGTCGAGCAGCTCTACGACATCAACAAGAAGCTGGTCTCGTTCGAGAGCCGGCTGATGCGGCTTGCCGATTCCCACGGCGTCGCCCGCGAGGACTTCCTGCGCAACTACCAGGGCTCGGAGCTCGATCCGCGCTGGCTGAACCGTGTCTCGAAGCTGTCGGCCAAGGGCTGGAAGAACTTCGTCCATTACGAGAAGGACCGCATCAAGGACCTGCGCCAGGAGGTGCAGTCGCTGGCAGCCCTCACCGGTCTCGAGATCGGCGAGTTCCGCAAGATCGTGCACTCGGTGCAGAAGGGTGAGCGCGAGGCCCGTCAGGCCAAGAAGGAGATGGTGGAAGCCAACCTCCGTCTCGTGATCTCGATCGCCAAGAAGTACACCAACCGCGGCCTGCAGTTCCTCGACCTGATCCAGGAAGGCAACATCGGGCTCATGAAGGCGGTCGACAAGTTCGAGTACCGCCGCGGCTACAAGTTCTCGACCTACGCCACCTGGTGGATCCGGCAGGCGATCACCCGCAGCATTGCGGACCAAGCCCGCACCATCCGCATCCCCGTGCACATGATCGAGACGATCAACAAGATCGTCCGCACCTCGCGCCAGATGCTGAACGAGATCGGCCGCGAGCCGACGCCTGAGGAGCTCGCCGAAAAGCTCGGCATGCCGCTCGAGAAGGTGCGCAAGGTCCTCAAGATCGCCAAGGAGCCGCTCTCGCTCGAAACCCCCGTGGGCGACGAAGAGGACAGCCACCTCGGCGACTTCATCGAGGACAAGAACGCGATCCTCCCGATCGACGCCGCCATCCAGTCGAACCTGCGCGAGACCACCACCCGCGTGCTGGCCTCGCTCACCCCCCGCGAAGAACGCGTGCTGCGTATGCGCTTTGGCATCGGCATGAACACGGATCATACGCTGGAAGAAGTCGGCCAGCAGTTCTCGGTGACCAGAGAGCGTATCCGCCAGATCGAGGCAAAGGCGCTGCGCAAGCTGAAGCATCCGTCGCGGTCGCGGAAGCTACGGTCGTTCCTCGATAACTAATCGACGCATTAGCTGTCATTGCCGGGCTTGACCCGGCAATCCATCAGAACAACGCGGCGAACCGAAGGTTCGCCGTTTTTTTATGGCCAATGAACACTCGACAACTCTTGCCTAACAATCGTGCCTGGTCTTCCACCGAAGCTCGAATTCCTCTCGCGAAACTTCCTCGGCCACGAACTCAGGGGCCTGCGCGATCTCGTCGAGGGGAGGCACAGCAATCTTTCCGAGCCCCGTCCGATCGGTCGCCTCGGTCGCGCTTGCAAAGCCTATGCTGCCGTCCCGAAAGATCTCCAGCTTGCGCGTTTCGAAGCGATCGCCATCGAGCTCGCTCCAGAGATCGACCGGCTCATCCTCGAGATCGTGCAGCCAGCGCACTCGGATGTAGGCTTTTTCACTCATGCCTGAGATATTGTCGCGACCTCTGTCGAAACACAATGGCCGGTCTCCGGCCGCCAGAGAAGTTCATCCATGTCAAATCTCTTCGCGGTCATGAAGCTGCTCGACGAACTCCGTCTCAACTTTTTCATCGAGCGGACACGACCGGATTCCATTCGGCTGTCGGTCACCTTGGTCGGCGAGCGGCTGGAAATCGAGGTGTTCGAGGACGACCATATTGAATTTAGCCGCTTCCGCGGAGACGAGAGCGTGGAAAGCGGCTATGATGAGTTGCTGCGGCTTCTGCGGTCTCAAACGGGCCCATGATTGGAAGCAGGCCCGCTGCATCCCTTTCGATGCGAGAGGTTGGATCGCGGCAGAGCAGTTTGTCTTGATAGGCCGAGGTGATCGTATGAATCGCGCGCTGGTGCTGGTGTTGTCGACTGCGGCATCGCTCGGAGCAGCGACCATCGTGTCGCCATGTGCCTTGGCAGATAGCGTGTCGATGAAATCGCCGCAGTTTACAGCTGCGCGTATCGCGGAGCGCTATCTCGCGGTTCACTATCCCGCCTTTGATACGATAGCGATGCCGCCGATTGTTGACGACGAGGGAGACGTATGGAAGGTATCCTACGAATTGCCGCCGAATATGGCAGGTGGAAATCCCGTGATCGTGGTCGAGAAGACGTCTTGGAAAGTTCTTCGCGTCTATCATGAACAATAGAATGGGAGTTAAACGTACGTGGTGAGCAAAGGCGCGTGCGCCATGGTTGGCTGGCATCGCCGTCGCGTGCGCCGCGCTTAACGCTAATGACTTTACTTGAGGTATTGGCAGAGGCGTGCCGCTTGCGGCGTCGTATTGTCTGCTCTGTTAACAAAGTAGTTTGCTCAAAGCTGTTAGATGCAGTGCCCTCTCCCCTTGTGGGAGAGGGCATCTCCGGCCCATCCACGCGTTCGGTTGGGTGAGGGGTATCTTTCAGCGAGTCGAATTCGTCGAGGCATGCCCCTCACCCAACCGAGCTTGCGGCGCTTTCCCACATGCCCTCTCCCACAAGGGGAGAGGGCACAGTCATGGGCGCCGGGCTCGTGGTCACCACGACGCTTCCGACGCTCAGCCACTGTGTCCGTACTTGTCCGCATCGCTCCGGGAGAAGGCCGAACTTTCCGCTGACATGGCGCAGGGTGCCGCTGCTACGCATGAGGTCCCCCACCGGTCCCCCCCCCTTCATGCACAACGACAATCCTCCTTCATTCTCATCAAGCGACATCCCAAGCGCCGCGGCCATCTGGCCGCCCCTGCGCCCCTTCATCGCCGCCGAAGCCCGGCTCGCAACCCGTGCAGCCGAAACACCCCTCACTTCCTTCCTCTACGAATTCCTCCGCTTCGGCGTGAAGCAGGCTTGGGCCTGTCTGTTCGGCGGCATCGCGGTGGCGCTGATGCTTCTGACGTGGCGGTTCTACCCGGCGCAGGCGCCGCTCGCGCGTTACGACTTCCTGCTGCTCTGCATGCTCGGCGTCCAGGTCGCGCTGCTCGCGCTCGGGCTCGAGACGTGGGAGGAGGCCAAGGTCATCCTGATCTATCATCTCGTCGGTACCGCGATGGAGCTGTTCAAGACCGCGACCGGCTCGTGGATCTATCCCGAGCCGAGCCTGATCCGGCTGGGCGGCGTGCCGCTGTTCTCCGGCTTCATGTATTCCTGCATCGGCAGCTATCTCTGCCGGGTCTGGCGGCTGTTCGATTTCCGCTTCACCGGCCATCCCTCGCGGCGCTGGCTGATCGGTTTGAGCGCTGCGATCTATCTCAACTTCTTCACCGACCATTACGGCCTCGATCTCCGGCTCGTGCTGTTCGGCTGGGCCGCGCTGCTGTTCGCGCCCGCCACCGTGCACTTCAAGGTCTGGCGCGTGCACCGGTCGATGCCGCTGCTGCTCGGGCTGATCCTGGTGTCGCTGTTCATCTGGCTGTCGGAGAACATCGGCACCTTGTCGCGCACCTGGATCTATCCGGCGCAGGCGCAGGGCTGGGCGATGGTGTCGCCCGCCAAGCTCGGCTCGTGGGTCCTGCTCTTGATCATCAGCTACACGCTGGTCAGCCTGATCAACCGGCCGCGGGGGATGGACATCAAGGCAAACGCACACTTGCCGGAGCGCGAGAAGCAAGCCGCGTAGCGCGCTGCCGTAGGGTGGGCAAAGGCGCTGGCACGGTGGTGAGGCAGGCAGCGGTGTCGCGCGCCGTGCCCACCGCGCGTCGCGGCAGGCTGCTGATGGTGGGCACGCGCTTACGCGCTTTGCTCACCCTACGGGAGCGCGGCTGAGCGACTTCTTCTTCGCCGTGACGCGCTCCAGCGACTTGATCGCCAGCGGCGGGGCGGCCGGATTGTTCGGCGATGGGCGATCTTCCATGATGAAGCTGCGCGCACGGTCGTCGCCGTCGACGCCGCCGAGTAGCCTTCCCATGACCACGACGGACGTGGACACGACAGCATCGCGGAAAGGGCGCATGATCGCATTCGCACCGCACTGCCCCTCGCAACATGCTTAATGAATTGTTTACGCCTCTCACCGAAGCTCCGGCGGGCGACCGAATGACGCTCGCATTCCGGCATTCTGCCCTGTCGTGACAGAACATGACGATGGCGGCCGATCCCTGGACATTTTCAGCATGCAGCCAGCCTTGCGGAAGCGCGACGATGTCGCCGACCTGTTCGCCCAGGCGAGCGCGTTTCACCGCTCCGGCGATCTGGCCAAGGCTCAGGCCGGCTACAGGAAGATCCTCAAGAAGCGGCCAAATCATTTCGGCGCGCTGTATCAGCTTGGACTGTCCGAACACCAGAGCCGCAAGTCCGACGAGGCGGAGCGCCTGCTGAAGCGGGCGCTGCTGGTCGAGCCGCGGTCCGTCGAGGCGCGGTATGCGCGGGCGGTCGTCCTGTCCGCGCTGCAGCGGGACAGCGAGGCACTGAGCTGCTTCGACGATCTCCTCGCCTTGAAGCCGGATCTTTTCGACGCGCATCTGGAGCGCGGCAAGCTGTTGTCGCGTCTCCGGCGTTTCGCCGACGCGGCCGTCAGCTACGACCACGCCATGCTGATCAATCCGCAGCGGCTGGACGTGTTGATCAACAAGGGCGAAGCGCTGCACTATCTCGGCCGCTTCGTCGATGCGATCGCGTGCTACGACCAGCTGCTCGCGGCCCATCCCACGCATCTGGCCGCGCTGATCAATCGGGGCTGCGCGTTCAAGGATCTGCGCCGCGCCGACGAGGCGATCGCCGATTTCGACCGGGCGCTGGCCCTGTCGCCGGACGACACGATTGCGCTGATCAATCGCGGCGAGACGTTCCTGACGCTGAAACGCAACGCCGACGCGCTCCACGATTTCGACCGCGTGATCGCGCTCGATCCGCAATTTGCGCTGGGCTGGCTCGGCCGCGCCAATGTCCTGATGTTGAACAAGCAGGTGAGCGAGGCGCTGGAGGCCTGCCAGCGTGCGCTCGCGATCGAGCCGAACTCGGCAAAGGCGCTGAACCAGATCGGTCAATGCCACGCGCTGCTGGGCGATGCGCAGGCCGCTGTCGCCTGTTTCGATGCCGCGCTCGCGATCGACCCGGCCGACGAGATCGCGCTGGAGAGCCGGATCTTCTCATTGGATTTCTGCGAGGTCGGCTTTGCTCAGCATCAGGCGGCCCGGTCGGAGTGGTGGCGCCGGATCGGCTCCAAGATCGCCGAGATGCATCCGCCTCACCATGCCAATGATCCCGATCCCGATCGACGGATCGTCGTGGGCTACGTGTCGGGTGATTTCAAGGAGCATTCCGCCGCCCGCACCTTCCGCCCCGTGATCCAGAGCCATGACAAGTCGCAGGTCGAGGTGATCTGCTACTCGAATTCGCCGATTCAGGACGCGATCACGGACACGTTCCGGCAGGCCGCCGATCGATGGCGCGACGTGACGCAATGGTCCGACGATCAGCTCGCAGATTGCATCGGGGTCGACAAGGTCGACATCCTCGTCGACCTGTCCGGGCACTCGCGCGGCAACCGGCTGAGCACCTTTGCGCGCAAGCCGGCCCCCATCCAGGTCACCGCGTGGGGCCATGCGACCGGCACCGGCCTGGCGACGATGGATTATCTGTTCGGCGATCCGGTCATGGCGCCTCCGGAGATGCGTCACCTGTTTACGGAGCAGATCTACGATCTGCCAAGCTTGATCATCATCGAGCCGCCGCCTTCGGGACTGCGCAGCCTCGAGGCCCCGGTGACGTCCAACGGCCATGTCACCTACGGCGCGTTCACCAGGGCGAACCGGTTGTCCAGTGCCGTCCTCGACGTCTGGGCCCGCATCCTGCGCGCCGACGTCGCCGCCCGATTGCTGGTCAAGGATTATCTGCTCAGCGATGCTGCGATCCAGGCCAGGCTGCTGGCCGACTTCGCCGCGCGCGGCATCGCGCCGGAGCGTATCGACCTGATCGGGCCGACCTCCCGCGACGAGCATCTGGCTGCGCACCGGCTGATCGACATCTGGCTCGATCCTTTTCCCAATGGCGGCGGCGTCTCGGTCTGGGAAGCCCTGCACATGGGCGTGCCGGTCGTATCGAAGCTCGGCAACGGAATGTGCAGCCGGGCCGGCGGCGCGATCCTGTCGGCGATCGGCATGGCCGACTGGGTCGCCACCGATGACGATGAGTATGTGGACATCGCCTTGCGCGCGACGCCGGACCGGCTCAACACGCTCCGTCGCCAGCTCCCCGACCTCATCGCGGAACGCTGCGCTCCGTCCGTCTACACCAGGGCTGTCGAAGCGGCCTATCGCACGATGTGGCAGACCTATTGCCGCGGTCGGCGGGCCTGAGCGCCTGTGTTCTCGACAACTGGCCCCGCTCTGTGAGCACAGCCGAGCCGCATGGCGCGCGCTGCCGTAGGGCGGGTAAAGGAGCTGGTGCGGGGTGAAGCCGGAGATGCTGTCGCGCGCCGTACCCGCCGCGCCCCGTGGTACGCTCCGAATGCTGGGCAGGGCGCGTGAGGCTGTCTTCGTCGCAGAAGCAGTTCGGGCGCGCCTTTGCGCACCCTACAGCAGCTCGGCCGGCTACTTCTTCTTTGCCCCAACGCGCTCCAGCGACTTGATCTGGAGCGGCGGGCGGCCGGATTTTTCGGCGATGTCGCGGTCCTGCTCCATGATGAAGCCGCGCGCGGGTTCGTCGCCGTCGAGGCCGCCGAGCAACTCGGCCGGAACGCGGCGGTTGGAGCGCTGCGAGCCGTCCTCATAGGTCACGTTGAAGAAGGCGAATTCGCCTTTGGGATTGGAGCCGGGTTTTTTCGCCATGGATGGCGCTTTACGGCGGCGGAGGCGGTCCGGTCAATGCCAGAAAATGCTTATCCGGCGCCCGAATTTGACATTTTCGTCATATGGTTTTCGTGGAATCGGCAGGACGCCCGAACGGATCGCGGGCCGGACCAGCAGATCCAAAACTCCTCGATTTTGCCGGATGAAAGTGCGTTCATCGCGCATGTCCCATTCGCACCGAATACAGCCCATGTCGATGCCGCAACTGACCATCTGGTACAACACGCGCTGTCCGGTCTGCGACGCCGGCATCGACTGGCAGCGCAACAAGCTGTTGGCACTGGTGAAGTCGGGCCGCATCGCGTTCAAGGACATCAACGAGCAGCCGGAGGCGCTGGCCGCGTTCGGCGCCGATGTCGACGATGTCCGCCGTCGGCTGCACGCCACCGACGAGGACGGCCAGCTGATCACCGGCGCCGACGTCGCGCTGTTGCTGTGGAAGCTGACGCCGGGCGAGGGCTGGCTCGCCACGCTGCTCGGCAATCGCGTGCTACGCCCGCTGACGCGCTTCGGCTACGACCGGTTTGCGGACGTGCTGTTCGCCTGGAACAAGCGCAAGGGCCATTGGTGAGGCGGAGCCTGCTCTCGCCCCAGGGGCCGGTGCGCTCCCCTCCCCCTTGCGGGGAGGGGTCGGGGGTGGGGGTCCACGAATCGCGCTGCCGCTGAGACGTACAGCTCTCGCTGAGCGTCTCCAAGCACCGATCGAATTGGTGCTCGCACCCGTGTTGTTGTGCGCATCTCACTGAGGTCAACACCCGGAGACCCCCACCCCCGATCCCTCCCTGCAGGGGGAAGGGAGCGCACCGCGGGTGGAGCAGCGGCTTGCGTTCATCTTCCGCGCACCTTCACCCGTGCATGCACCCTCGTGCCGCCGCGCGGGCCGTCCTCATCGTCGCTACCGCCGAGCGCCATGATCGCGGTGCCCATCGCGGTCGAGCCGAAGGTGACGAAGAACGAGCCGAGCAGCAGGCCGATGGCGACGCCCGGCGAGTGATCGGCGAAGATCAGGTGGCGCAGGCCCCAGGGATCGAGCAGCAGCAGGCCACCGACCAGCACCACGGCCATCACGAGCCCGAGCGCGAGGTTGATCGCGAGCAGGCGGAACAGGGGCGATTGCAGCACTCGGTGCTGACTTCGCGGCATCGGCGATCTCCTGAAGATCGTGAACGACGGCGGAATCGTAGCACCGATCGCGCCCCACTCAAGGCCGGAACCGCCCGGTCCGGACAGGGCTGATCCGACCGGATCTTGCATCGTTTTGGAACAGGTTCGCGGCGCCGCGGCGCTGTCAGGCCGCCTCGCCTTCGGCCACGCCGTGCTGCTTGGCGATCACGCTCTGCCAGACGCCGGCAATGGCGCGCTGCGTCTCCGGCGCGATCAGGCAATGGCCCTCGTGATCGAAGCCGCAGAACCGCGCCGAGGGATCCTTCCGGGTCTCGATCAGCGCCTTGTTGATCAGCTCCAGCGACGCCATCACCTGACCGATGTTCTGCAGCCGGGTGTGATGCAGGATGTCGATCAGGCGGAACATCATCACCGGCGGCTGGCCCAGAGCGATGCCCGGGCGGCCGAATTCGAAGAACACGTTGACCGCCGGCAGCACGCCCTGGATCTGCGCCAGGATCTTGCCGGCGTCGTCGGCGCTGCAGGCGACCAGATGCGCGCCGGGCACCGGCAGCGCGGGGGGCGCCGGTGGCGCCTCCTCCGGGCCGAGCCCGAGTCCCGCCAGCACCTGATGCTCGATCCAGCGCCGCACCTCCGGTGGCGCCGAGCGGATCTGGTCGGCGGTCAGCGTAATCCCGATCATGGCGTCGTCTCCTTTTGCGCGGAATTTTAGGAAGTGAGCATGGCGCGGTATTGACGAGGATCAAGGGGGGATATGCGGGAGGGGTACACGCGGGTTCAGCAACATCGCTGCTCGATACAGTGCCCTCGCCCCTTGTGGGAGAGGGCATGTACGGCCCATCAGACAATGCGGTTGGGTGAGGGGTCTCTCTCCGCGAGCGTCGCCCGCGGAGAGAGACCCCTCACCAAACCGAGTTCGTTGTGCTGTCCTACATGCCCTCTCCCACAAGGGGCGAGGGCGCATTAACCGCCAGCTCGCCGCGCGGCGGGCGTTTTCTGACGCGACGAGTTCGTCGAACATCTTACCCATAAACAAGCTCCATGACACAGCCGGATCACACAGCGGCCTGCCATCATTTTGACGCCGCGCTTTCCGCCATGGCATGATCGCCTTCGATTGGATGAATCATCAGGGATCCCCGCATGCTCCGTCGTCTTGCCTTGCTGTTCGCGGCCTCGTTCTCCGCTTATGTCGCGGCCGGCTCCGCGCAGGCCGCGCGCTGCGGCGGTGACTTCAATACCTTCATCGCGAACGTCTCCGCTGAAGCGCAGAGCGCCGGCGTCTCGGCCGGCACGGTCAGCCAGGCGCTGTCTGGCGTCACGCTCGATCCCGCCGTGCTCGCCTTCGACCGCCGCCAGCGCTACACCTTCAACAAGAGCTTCGAGCAGTACGTCTCGACCCGCGTCGGCGCGGGGCGCGTCAATGGTGGCCGAGCGATGTTGCAGCGGCATGCGGCGCTGCTGTCGAAGATCGAGCAGCAATACGGCGTGCCGCGTCAGATCCTGGTCGCGATCTGGGGGCTCGAGACCGATTTCGGCAAGGGCGACATGGGCAAGCTGCCGGTGATCCGCACGCTCGCCACGCTCGCGCATGATTGCCGCCGCACCGAGCTGTTCCAGACCGAGCTGCTGGCCGCGCTGAAGATCGTCGAGCGCGGCGATCTCGGCTTGCGCGACCTGATCGGCGCCTTCGCCGGCGAGATCGGCCAGACCCAGTTCCTGCCCTCGTCCTACATCAAATACGGCGTCGACTTCGACGGCGACGGCCGCGTCGACCTCCGCCACTCCACCGCCGACGTGCTGGCCTCCACCGCCAACCTGCTGCACAGCAACGGCTTCAAGATGGGCCAGCCTTATGACGAGGGCTCGGCGAATTTCGATGCGATGCGCGAGTGGAACAGGGCGGTGATCTACCGAAAGACGATCGGCTACTATGCGGATCAATTGATGGGGCGGTGAAGCACGCCGTCCCCTCATCTTCGATGTCATGCCCCGCGAAGGCGGGACATCCAGTACGCCGTGCCGGCTCTGCTCGGAAATGACTCGCTGTGAATACTGGATCGCCCCGGTCAAGCCGGGCGATCCAGCTTCGAGTGTCGCTACAGCGCTCACCCCATCCACGCCGTCATTGCGGGCTCGTGCTGCGCACGCCCCGGAATGACGATCGAAGAAAACGGGCCACATACCCGCCATGCGCAAACTGCCCGTCGTGTTAGTTTGTCGCACGATGCGCCCTTGTGCCGTCGGGCAAATCAGCCGCACATTTCCGCTCGTCCCGGCCCGCCGGAGGGGCGTTTCGCGATCGTCTCGAGGCGCGGGCCGTTGGATGCGATGGGCGCAGAGCTCCGCAGCGTGGCTTGTCCGCGCCGACGAACGGAGCGATGCGCACGCCGAAATCGTGGCGTTCCGATACCCCGAAGCTGGTATCAACCCGGGTCATGCTAGCGCGTTGCCTTGGGGATGGTGGCCAAAAAGCCCGGCGCACCAGGGAGACCACGTATAAGGTGTCAACCCATTGCGCAGGGAGGGCCGGGTCCGTCCGGCTGAACCTGTGGTGACCGCCGCGTGCATTTTCTTCGCACGCGGGCCGCAGGCCTCAGCCGAGGCCTGGCTCTCCCTGCGCCCTCCATCTCGACGAGGGCGGCGAAGGTACACAACTCGGACGCATCACGCGCCGCGAGACAAGTTTCGCTTATCCTGAGTTTCACCCTTCCTTCGCGGCCGCCTTCTCCAGCCGCTTCGCCATCACCTTCCAATAGGTGCCGGGCATGAACCGCTGCAACAGGTCCATGAAGCGCGCATCGCCGCCGATCAGGATGCGCGGCTCGTTGCGCTCGATGCCCTGGATGATGCGCAGCGCCGCGTCGCGAGGGCTGGTCTTGGCGAGCCGCTCGAAGCGCTCGATTGCCTGCACGCGGCGCGCATTGTCCGTCATGCCTGTGCCGGCACGGGCGTTGCGCGCGATCGCGGTCGCGACGCCGCCGGGATGCACCACCGACAGCTTCACCGGGCTGTTCGCCGTCGCGAGCTCATGACGCAGGCTCTCGGAAAACCCGCGCACTGCGAACTTCGCTGCCGCATAGGCGGACTGGCCGGGCGGCGCGATGATGCCGAAGATCGAGGACAGGTTGACGATATGCGCTTCCGGCTGGCGCGACAGATGCGGCAGGAACGCGCGGGTGCCGTGCACGACGCCCCAGAAATTGATATTGAACAGCCACTCGATCTCGGCCTGCTCGATCTCGTGGAAGGCGCCGAACAGCGCCACGCCGGCGTTGTTGACGACGATGTTGAGAGCGGGATGCGCAGCCGTGGCGTCCGCGGCGAATTGCGCGATCGCCGACGCATCGCTGACGTCCAGCCGGTGCATCGTGACCTTGCGGCCGGACGCGGCAAGCTCCGCCGCGACGCTCGCAAGGCCGGCTTCGTCGCGGTCGGCGAGTGCGAGATCACAACCGCGCGCGGCCATTTCCAGCGCCAGTGCGCGGCCGATGCCGCTGGCCGCGCCGGTGATCGCCGCGGCCGCCTTGTCGATTGCCGTCATTGCCGCATCCTGCCCCTTCGCTTCGCGGCCCGCGTTCCAAATGCCGCGATCACCTTGCGTCACTTTTTCGCATTGGAACCGAACCATCTGCCGGCTTTGCTTTTAACTCAGACTGCAAATGGGAAGGCACGTTTTTTGGAGGTATTGCATGGGACAGTCGCAGCCGTTCCGCGCCACGGCGCTGATCGTGGAGGACGATCCGACGCAGCGCGAGATGATCTCGCTGCTGCTCGAGGAGAGCGAGTATGACGTGATCGCGTGCGAGAGTGCCGAGGCGGCGGAGTTGGTCTTGAACAGGCCGGGCAACCGGGTCGTGCTGCTGATGACTGACGTCAACCTCGCGGGCCGGATGAGCGGTGTAGAGCTCGCGCATATCGCGCGGGCGCGCCATCCGCACATCAACATCGTGGTCACCTCGGGCCGGCCGCTGTCGCAGCCGCTGCCGGGCGATGCCAAGTTCTGGGCCAAGCCCTGGGCGCCCCTCGACGTGCTGCGTGAGGCCGAGGTGAGCCTCGAACGCGCGCCGGAGCTGCAGCGGAGGCAAGCGGAGTAGGGCGGAGTTGGCGATCCGATGGCGGTGGTCGTGCGGACCGGATTGACGAACCCTCCCGGGCACCCCATTTCTGGAATTACGAACAGCGCCGAGGCGGAGCGCGTGATGGGGCCGGGAAGGACGGCGCCTGCGGAGACCGGGTGGAAGTCGCCCTCCCACCCGGGAAGTGCAACTACTTCTTCTTCGCAGCCTTCTTGGTCTTCTTCGCGGTCTTCTTGGTGGCCTTGGCGGCCTTCTTCGCCTTCTTCGCCATGGAATCCTCGTCAGGAGTTGATGGATTGCAACGCGACTTCGAGGCTCGTGCTGGCGCGGGCCAGCTATGCATCAGCCTCGGGTGTCAATCCCAACAGATTCGCGGAGCGATGCCTCACGCTGTCACCAGTGTGCTCACGCTTATCCACAGCTCGCTGCGTTCGGATATCGCGCGCCGTTCGGACGAGCGGCGATAGCGGGGTTAACAGCAGCCAAATGATGTCTTCATTGATTCAAAACCAAGGCGCGAATTTGGTGGAGGAATTGAGGAGCCGTTAAGTGCGCCGCGCTCATGTTGCCGCCGATGACAGGGAAGGCCATGAGTACGGCGTTGGTGAATGTTAAGGACAGGACTTGCGTCGTCCTGCGGTCGGGATGCTGAACGTTCCGACGCTGTGGACCGCCTTCGTGGTCAACTTCCTCGCGCTGGGCCTGATCTGGGCCTACGTGATGCGCAGCTATCCGAATCTGGAATCGGCGCGCTACTGGACGGCGTCCGCCTTCATGTGCGCGCCCGCCGCGCTGTTCGCGCTCGGCCGGTTCTATTTCGGATCCTACGTGCCGCTGCTCGCCGGCGCGTCGCTGATGACGCTGGCCATCTGCCTCGCCGCAATGGGCGTCGAGCGCTTCTATGGCCAGAAGGCCTCCTGGCGGCTGAGCTTCGCGGTGGTCGCCGTGACCTGCGCGTCGATCATCTTCTTTCTCGACGTCTACGACCACGGCCCGCTCCGGATCCTGTGCTATTCGATTGGTCAGGCCATCCCGATGGCCATGATCGCGCGGCTGGTGCTCGATGCAAGAAACGGCCCGATCAACCCTGGCGCCCGGTTGGCCGGGCTGTTGTCGCTTCTCATCATCGCGGTCTTCGCCGGCCGCTCGGTTGCGGGCTTTGTCGGCGCCGATTTCAACTTCAGCCATTCGAGCAACGGCCAGGCGGCCGCGGTGCTGGTGCTGATTTTCCTGTCGATGTCGCTGAACTTCGGCTTTCTGCTGATGGCCGTGAACCGGCTGCGCAACGAGGCCGCCGATCTGGCGCTGCTCGACGACCTCACCGGCGTCTCCAACCGCCGCCACCTGATGCAGCGGCTCACCGAGGAGTGCGCCCGCGCCGAGCGCTCGGGGCGGGCGTTTGCGTTGCTGGTGATCGATCTCGACGGCTTCAAGCTCATCAACGACAATTATGGTCACGCGACCGGAGATGCCTGCCTGCAGCACTTCACGCTGATGGCCCAGACCAGGCTGCGCCCGGGCGACATGCTGGCGCGCACCGGCGGCGACGAGTTCTGTATTCTGCTGCCGTCCTCCTCGGTGCGCGAGGGGGCGATGATCGCGCGGCGGATCCTGCAGGTCTGCCGCGACGATGCCGAGGCTTGCGCCGGGGCCGACGTGCCGATCGAGGTCTCGATCGGCGTCGCCGAATGGACCCGCGATGTCGGCGCGTTTCCGGACCGGGTGATGGCGCGGGCGGATCAGGCGCTTTATGCGGCCAAGAAGGACGGCAAGAGCCGCTTCGCCGTCTACCAGGACGCGCCCGCTTTGGCGCCCGAAGAGATCCATCCCATCGCCATGCACCAGCCGAAGCAGGATGCCGCGGCTGAGTAGCGGTGCTATCGTTCCGGCCATGCGGCCGATCCGAACCTTCCTCAAGGCAGCCGTCGCGCTGCTTCTTCTCATGGACGCGGCGTCCGCCGACGATCTCGCCGCGCTCGCCCGGACGTCCGGCACGCCGGACATCCCTGGCCTGAACATCGTCTGGCTGGCGCCGTGGGGCGCGCCGGAGAAAGCGCACCCCTGGACCAACATCATCGTCCACCAGACCGAGGGCCCGGCGGGCTCCGCGCGGGCCGGGGCGCTGGCGCAGGCCAAAAACCCAAAACGGCGCGGCGTCACCCTGTGGGTGGAAACCGATGGCACCGTGTATTGGGCGGTGCCGGAAACCCTGGTCACGCTGCATGGCGACGGCGCCAACCGCAACGACAACCGCTATATCGACAACGCATCGACCTATCGCAAGGTGGTGCGCGACAATTCCATCGGCGTGGAGTTCGCCGGCAACTATCCCGACGTCACCACGCCCGCCACCGACGCCCAGATCGCCGCGTGGCGCGTGCTCTCGAAGCTGCTCCGGCTGCGCTACCAGATTCCGCGGGAGCGGATCTATGCGCACAACTGGATCGACTACAAGGACGCCCGCTATTGCGAGGGCTGTGCGCTGGCCGAGCTCGCGCGCGCCGCGCCGGACTAGCTCTCTTCAACCGTTCTCAAACAACCTTCCTCAACAAGAAGCCGGCGTCTCCGCCGGCTCCGATCGCATCCAAAAACCACCTTCAAGCAAGCCGCGCCGTCTAGTGCGCGGCCTCCAGCGCCGCCGCCTCCTGCTTGGCGATGGCGCCCTTGACGGCGGACTGCACCTTCTCGAACGCGCGCACCTCGATCTGGCGGACGCGCTCGCGCGACACGCCGAACTCGGCCGCGAGATCCTCGAGCGTCATCGGCTCGTCGGCCAGCCGCCGCGCCTCGAAGATGCGGCGCTCGCGCGCATTCAACACGCCGATCGCGCCGTTCAGCGCCTGCCGGCGGTGGTCGTATTCCTCGTGCTCGGCCATGATGGCTTCCTGGTTGGGCGAGGTATCGACCAGCCAGTCCTGCCATTCGCCCGCTTCGCCGTCGTCGCGGATCGGCGCGTTCAGCGAGGCGTCGCCGCCGAGGCGGCGGTTCATGTCGATCACGTCCTGATCGGTCACGCCGAGGCGCTTCGCGATCAGCTTGACCTGGTCCGGACGCAGATCGCCTTCATCCAGCGCCGAGATCTTGCTCTTCGCCTTGCGCAGGTTGAAGAACAGCTTCTTCTGGTTCGCGGTGGTGCCCATCTTCACGAGCGACCACGACCGCAGGATGTACTCTTGTATCGACGCCTTGATCCACCACATGGCGTAGGTGGCGAGGCGAAAACCCTTCTCGGGCTCGAACCGCTTCACCGCCTGCATCAGGCCGACATTGCCTTCCGACACGACTTCGGATATCGGCAGGCCGTAGCCGCGATAGCCCATGGCGATCTTGGCCACGAGCCTGAGGTGGCTGGTCACGAGTTTATGGGCTGCGTCGCTGTCGTCATGCTCACGCCAACGCTTGGCGAGCATGTACTCCTCCTGCGGTTCCAGCATCGGGAACTTGCGGATCTCGGAGAGGTAGCGAGCAAGACCGGATTCTCCGTTGAGAACCGGCAGTGTAGCTGTACGGGCCATCGAGCGCCCTCCAGTTGGTTCAGGCCCCCGATAGCGGCGGGCCAGGCAAAACGGTCACTTGGTTAAAGCCAACCGGTTTGCGACGTTCCATGCGTCGACCATTCGACGCAGACGCAACATACACCAAAATTCGTCCCCCGTGGAAGGATTCCGGGGGTCACGACCCCGTGTGAGCGCATTAAGAATTTGACATGATTGCATTTTTCTGAACGGCCTGCGTCATAGCGCCGCTCGCAGCGCCTCTCCCAAAAGAGAAAGATCCTCCGGAAGCTCCGATTCCCAGCGCATGATGTCTCCCGTCCGCGGGTGCTCAATTACCAACAAATAGGCATGCAGCGCCTGTCGTCCGAGTGAGTCGAGCGCTGCCCGCGCCCGCTCGGACAGCTGGTTCGCCTTGGTCTTGAAATGCGGGCCATAGACGGCATCGCCCAGCAGCGGATGCCCGAGATGGGCGAGATGCACCCGGATCTGGTGGGTGCGCCCGGTCTCGAGATGGCAGGCGATCAGCGAGGCCACCGGCTTGCCGTCGCGGCCGGTAAAACTCTCCTGCACCTCGTAATGCGTGATGGCCTCGCGGCCCTTCGCCCGCACCGCCATCTTGTCGCGGGCGTGCGGATGGCGGTCGATGGCGGCGTTGATGGTGCCGTGCGGCCGGTGCGGCACCCCCCAGGCGAACGCCAGATAGCCGCGCTCCATCGCGCCGGTGCGGCCGTGATCGGCGAACTGCGCGCTCAAGGAGGCGTGCGCCATATCGTTCTTGGCGACCACCATTAGCCCGGTGGTGTCCTTGTCGAGCCGGTGCACGATGCCCGGCCGCTTCACCCCGCCGATCCCCGACAGACTGGCGCCGCAATGCGCGATCAGCGCGTTGACCAGCGTCCCGGTCTCGTGCCCGGCGGCGGGATGCACCACGAGGCCTGAGGGCTTGTCGATGACGATGATATCGTCGTCCTCGTAGATGATCTGAAGCGGGATCGCCTCGGCCTGCGGCTCGGGCGCGACGGCCTCCGGCACGTCGATTGTGATCGTGTCGCCGGTTGTGACGTGATAAGCGGGGTCGCGCACGGCGCCCGAACCAAAGCTGTCTGAAGTCAGGCTCACCTGTCCGGCCAGGATCAGCGCCTTCAGCCGCGACCGCGACAGCTCCGGCAGCCGCGCCGCCAGCACGCGATCGAGCCGCGGCGAGCCTTCGTCGCCGGCGACAATGATCGTCATCAGACCGTGGGATTGTGAAGTCGAGATGTCCATGAATACTACCGTTGCGCCCGAGCCGTCCTCGCCCGAGCAGGCCCAGCTGATGGCGCGGCTGCGGCGCATGATGATGATCGCGGGCGTGACCACCTCGGTCGCGATCGCGGTTCTCCTGGTCGCCATCGGCTATCGCCTTTTCCGCGGCGATGGAAGCACGGCGTCAGGCCCGGACCTCACCGCCATGCTGCCGAAGGGCGCTCGCATCGTCTCGACCGGCACCGCCGGCGACCGCCTGGCGGTCACCCTGGATGTGGGGGGCGCCACCGAAATCCGCACCTTCGACGCCAAAACCCTCAAACCCACCGGCCGCCTCCGCTTCGCCACGGAGCCGTAGGGGCAGGGGGGCGCCCAACCTCCCCACCGCCGCTTGCGAGACGACCGCCCCCGATGCGCAGCGCCGCCCTCGGTGCCAGACCCTCATGGTGAGGAGGCGCGCGCCCATCGGCGTGTGAGAGCCCACCGGCCCACATTCGCGGGCCGTCTCGAACCATGAGACCCGCGCTGGGGCCTCGCCCTTCGAGACGCCCGCCTTGGGGCGGGCTCCTCAGGGTGAGGAGAAAAAGTTCTATCGGATGGACCCCGCCGCGGGCGCCGCGCCGAAGGCCCGGCTTCAGGCGCCCTGAGGCTGGTGCCGACAACCGTTCCGCAACGTCGGCAACGAAAATTGCGTCTTCCGTCTTGCGGCGCGGCGCGTTCAAGGCTATGCGGTTCACCTCACGCTCCCTTCGTCTAGCGGTTAGGACGCGGCCCTCTCAAGGCTGAAACAGGGGTTCGATTCCCCTAGGGAGCGCCATCATCAGGCGCTCAACCCTTCATCTCTGACCCGTACGCGCGGCTCCTCAGCCTCGCGACGCGTTTCCGCGTCCGAGCTTTGCTCTCAGGCACGCCCTTCTCGAAAGAAGGGCGCAGGGAAGGCCGGGTGCAGGCCGCACCCATGGCCCGCCTGCAGAAAAGAAAGCAGGCGGCAGTCACCACAGGATTGGCCGAACAACCGGCCTTCCCTGCGCGATGGGTTTTACGGCTGCTCCGTGCTCTCCCAGGGGACCGGGCTTGCTTGCCCCCGTCATCGGGATGTCGCCGACCAAGACACCAGCGTCGGGGTGTCGGGACCACACGGCTTGACCGTCCGCGAGGGGATCGTTCGTCCGTACGCGAAACGCGCACTGCGACCCCAGGCGGCCACCGCATCTCCCGCTCCACGGTCCGTGACGATCGCGAAACGCCCCTTCAGTGAGCGGAAGACGCGGGGAGCATCGATCTGATTTGCCCGACGGCACAAGGGTTAAGTTGCCCGACGGAATGCGACAAGCTGCCACGACGGGCAGTTTGGGCACGGGTGCGGTGCGTGCGGGCCGTCGGCTCGACATCGATGTCGTCCCTGTCGCGATCAGTCTAACGCAACCATTTTGTATCTTCCTTTACCGAATGATATCTGGCGGAAACGACGCGTCCCGCAATAGAGCTAAGCGCTCGATAAGCTTGCCCGAGTGGAGTCGCTTCTCAGCTTCGCGGTCCGCAACTCGAAGCCCGTGAGACTGCTTATCGCCCAACGCTTATCGGCGGTGCACCACCTGACTATTGTGTATTATGCTACGAAGAATCGCAGGCAGCAGAGATCAACCGTCAAGTCTACCGAGGACGAAATTCTCTCTCAATTTGCCCGGAGACAAAAGGGAGCATCCGCGTCGGAGCAGTCTTGCGATGACCGATCATCAGCTAGTCGGAAGTTTACTGGCAAAATAGACAACAACACCGAGCCTGACATTGCTCAGGTTTGCCGACCGAACTAAAAACTGACCGATACGCAAAGCGAAAGTCGTTATGGCAAAGATTGAAGATTTGATTGCAAGAATCCCGGACGCCGGCCTCCGTATCGCGATAGGCAATGAAGTTAGGGAACTGAAGAAGGCTAAGAAATTCGGACTGGTTTTCGAGAATCACTTGCCTGAGACGGTTCAACTCCCAAACCTGCCTGTCAGAGTCGGGGAAACGGTTGCCCGCAAACGGGATTCAGGGGAAATCTTGTGGATCGTGAAATCGATTCAAAAGGGGGTCGCAACACTTAGGCCAATGATTGAAGCGCCGACTCAAAATGAAATGCCCGTTGATGTCGGTATTGACGAGCTGGTTGTCGTCAGGCGCTTCGGTGATCCAATCTATCCCACCTTGGTGTCAGTTGACAGGGTGAATCGAGGCGGACCGCAGAAGCCTTGGCACACGCTCATTAAGGCGGACAATTTTCACGCCCTGCAGCTTTTGCTTTTCTGCTACCCGTCATCCGTGGACGTCATCTATATCGACCCGCCTTATAACTCCGGTGCGCGCGACTGGAAGTACAACAATGACTATGTTGATAAGACCGATACTTTCCGGCACTCGAAGTGGCTATCAATGATGAAGAAGAGGCTTCTAATCGCGAAGCATCTCCTCAAGCCCGATGGGGTTCTCATCGTAACCATAGATGAGAACGAGCTTCACCACTTAGGCCTGCTGCTGGAGGATGTATTTGAATCTTACCTTCGTCACACTGTAACGATCGTTATAAACCCGAAGGGTGCCGGCAAGAGAAATTTTGCCCGAACAGAAGAGCACGCACTCTTTTGTGTCCCAAAAACGGGGCAGGCAATCGTCAACGCGAATATGCTTCGTGATCTGTCAAGAGTCGGGCTCTCTACCGAGATGGTTCAAGAAGAGTTCGACGAAGAGCTTGATGACGAGCCAGCCGAGCTTGCAGACGAAACCTCCGACGATGGATCTTTATTTGAACAGCAACTTTCCGACGATGTCGGATTAGACGAGCTGCCATTTCCGCCGGACGAACTAGATCAATGGGAGCTTCGACATGCGCGTCGACGCGGCAATGAATCTAGCTATCGGCATCAGCGTAAGAATCAGTTCTATCCAATCTACATTGATGAAAAGAGGCGGGTGGTCGAAGAGATTGGTGAGCCGCTTCTTCCTCTCGAAGCTCAACCGAGCTTCAAGAAAAAAAATGGTCTGACGCCCGTTTGGCCAATTGACAAAGAGGGGAATCATCGCTGCTGGCGATTCATTGCGTCTTCCATGAAGAAAATTCATGAAGAGAAGCGGCTGGTCGTAGGCAGGCAAGACCCAACCACAAAAGGCTGGACCCTCAACTATTGGATTCCGAAGAGCAAAACTAAAAATGTCAAAACGGTCTGGTGGCACGCTCGCCACGACGCAGGCACTCACGGGACCAGTATGCTCCACAAGATTCTCGGGCGACGCGATGCTTTTCCTTTTCCAAAATCTCTTTACGCTACCCGAGATGCGCTCCTGACTGTAATTGGAAGTCGCCCTAATGCTCTCGTTCTAGATTTTTTCGCTGGTTCAGGTACTACTTTGCACGCTACAGCTCTACTGAATGCCCAGCTTGGTGGAAGTCGACGTTGCATTCTCGTATCTAATAATGAGCCGGGTGCTACCGTCGCTGGTAAGCTTCGCCGCAAACAAATATATCCCGGAGACGCGGATTACGAAGCTGCGGGTATCTGTGAGAGTGTAACTTGGCCGCGGTGTAAGTTTGTCATCAATGGTAAACGCGATGACGGAACAGAGCTTGCTGGGACTTACCTAGACATTGAGGGGCACGAGAAAAATCTGCGTTGGTCGGACGGCTTTGAAGAGAATATCGAGTATTTCAATCTCGACTTTCTCGAGCCAGATGAGGTAGCCCGAGGAGATGCTTTTCGATCGATTCTTCCAATTCTTTGGTTGATTGCTGGGGCGTCGGGCGAGCGTGAAGACTCTAAGGGCACGTCTGCCTGGCACCTTCCGGCGCGCTCTCCCTATGCAGTTTTAATACGCGAAAAGGAGTTCTTGCACTTCAAAGAACGGTTGGCAGGGCGGAGTGACGTTGATTGGGTTTTCTTGGTGACTGATAGCGAAGAAAACTTTGCCCTCATGCGTCGTGCTCTCGGTAAGAAATACAAATGCTATCAGCTCTACAAGCAGTATCTTGAGAATTTTCGGATCAACGTGGCCGAAGTACTGATGGATTAGCGCGCATGAAAGTTGAGCTTAAGACCTTCCAAACTGATGCGGCGCTTAGCGTTATCGAAGAGATTGACGAGGCGAGGGTAGCGGTCGGCAAGGGTAAGCTGCAAGCGGTTGTATTGAGTGCTCCCACCGGGTCAGGAAAGACTATTACAGTCGCTGCTGTCATCGAGTGGATACTGAGCGGTGCGGATGGAGTCGTCGCGCGCCCCAACACCGTGTTTCTTTGGCTGTCCGACTCGCCCGAACTGAACAACCAGAGCGCAGCAAAGCTCATTGGCGCCTGTGAAAACGTGACCTTCAATAAGGTCATTATTGTGGAGAGCGAAACATTCGATGAGGAGCGCCTGCGAGCAGGTTACGTATACTTCATCAATACCCAACTGCTCGGGAAAGATAAGTTGTTAACGAAGGGGGGGGACAAGAAGAATTTCACTTTCTGGCAGACCGTCGCTAACACCGTCAGTGCCTCTCCAATGGACTTTATCTTAGTAATCGATGAGGCTCATCGCGGCGCGAGCGTGGCGGAACGAACTCGCAAGCCAATCATGCAGAAATTCATTACCGGCTCCGAGGAAGACGGTTTGCCACCTGTTCCACTCGTCCTTGGTATGAGTGCCACGCCGCAGCGTTTTACCGATCTGCTCGGAAATACGGCGCGGACTCAGCGTCCAGTTGGTATTACTGCGGAAATCGCTCGCGCAAGCGGACTGCTTAAGGATTTGATCGTTGTAACCTGCCCGAAGACAGGCGCTCAAAGTGATCTCACTCTCCTGGAGCAAGCGGCAAGCCGATGGAAGCAGTTTCGCGACAAGTGGTCTGAATATTGTGCAAGAGAGAAAGAGGCCGAGATAGTCCGGCCCGTACTCGTGGTTCAGGTGGAGGATGGCACAGAGACTGTATTGAGTCGTACTCCCCTCCATGAGGTAGTTAAAGTGGTCGAGCGACAAATAGGGTCGCTCGGGCCGAATGAGATTGTGCACTGTTTTCAAGAAAGGCAGGACATCACTTATGGCGGCAGAATCATCCGGCGCATCGATGCATCGCGGATACAAGATGCAGCAGAAGTCAAAGTGGTTCTGTTTAAGACTGCGTTGACTACCGGTTGGGACTGTCCGCGAGCGGAAGTCATGATGAGCTTTCGTCGCGCGCAAGATCCAACAAGCATTGCTCAGCTTGTCGGTCGAATGATCCGTGCGCCACTCGCGAGAAGAGTTGAGAGTGATGAGCTTCTGAACACCGTTGATCTTTATCTCCCGCACTACGACTCTGATGCGTTGGAGCGAGTTTTGGCAAAGTTGCGAAGCCCTGATGAGCAGGAGGGGATGCCTTCCGAAGTAACAACGAAAGCGGTCGAATATTCTCGAAATGCTGATCTTGCCACTGTGTTCGCATCTCTGAGCAAATTGCCTACCTATAGCGTTAGTCGCGTGCCAAAGATGAGCGATGTGAAAAGGGCGTTGCGCTTGGCAGGAATGCTGGCGCATGTCGGAATAGATGTCGATGCTGATGATGAAATCCGAGAGAGGCTGACTTCTAAGCTGAAGGACTTGCGCGATAACTGTGCCCTTGACGATCCTGCGTGGACACAGATTGTGAGTGATGGCAGTGGGATCGATGTTGACGTGACTGCCGTGGCTCTCGGAACCATGAGCGTGGCAAGTCGTCAAACTGATCGCATTGCTTTGTCCCCTGAAAATATTGATCACCTGTTCGAGGAGGCGGGCCGCAGGCTCGCTCCGTCAGAAGGGCTTCATCGGACGTATTGGAAACGCTTTCATGATCGCGAGAATCCAGGTTTGGCAAAGGTTGAGCTGTTTGCTCTGATCCGCCGAGCGGGGACTCTTGCGCAAGTTGAAGATGTAGCGCGTAGTTGCTTCGACAGTTGGTGGCTGAAAAACAAATCGAAGATTGCCGTCTTGCCCGCTTCGGAGAAGGCGCGCTTCCAGTTGCTCGTGCAAGCAAGCGGTAAAGCGGTGAGGCAGGAACTGGAGTTGCCGCTTACGATCGTCGAAAAGCCTGGCGCTCGGACATGGAAGAATCACTTGTTTGTCGATCTTGCTGGCAATTTCGCCGCAAATATGAATAGCTGGGAAGAGGATTGTTTAGAATGGGCGGCACAATCACCCGATTTCGTCTGTTGGCTGCGTAATTTACCCCGTCGTGAATGGGCGCTTTGTGTTCCCTATGAAAGCGGCGGGGAAAAGCCGTTCTATCCCGATTTTCTGATAGTACGAAAGTCTGGAACTTCATTCGTCGTGGATGTAATGGAACCGCACGACGATAGTCGGACCGATACTTGGGCCAAAGTGAAGGGGCTTGCTAGCTTTGCGGATGAACACCATCTGGCGTTCGGGCGTTTAATGATTGGCCGAAAAAAGAACGGTGCTCTGCAATTTATAGATGTGTCAGAAGCGAAGACGCGTGCGAAGGCTCGCAAGCTAGCAGCATCGGCGGACTTAGAATCACTCTTTGAGGATGCTTAAAAGGGGACGTCCACTGACATTTTAGCGATGTTGGAATAAGAAACATCGCTGATTGTCATGAGACCGGTTGTGTTGAAGCAATATCAGAACAAATAGCTTCAGCGTGAGGCTACGCCATCCTCACCGCCAACCCCAGCGGCCCGCGAAACCCGAACCCGTGCCACCGCACGCTGGCCGCATCCACCAGCTCCATCTTCGGAAACCGCTCGAACAGCAGCGGCAGCAGGATGGCGCCGACGGTGCGGCGGGAGAGGTGGGCGCCGGCGCAGTGGTGGGGGCCGTTGCCGAAGGCCTGGTGGGGGTTGGGGTCGCGCAGCGCGTTGTAGTGCTCGCCGTCGGTGAACAGCTCCTCGTCGCGGTTGGCGGAGGCCTGGATGGTCATCACGGTGTCGCCCTTCGGGATCAGGCAGCCGCGGATCTCGGTGTCCTCCATCACCAGGCGTGAGCTCGCCTGGATCGGCGCCACCCAGCGCACGCCTTCCTCGAAGGCGGCGCGCCATGTGTTGTCCGCGCGCACGGCCTCCAACTGCTCCGGGTTGGTCAGCAGGCCGTAGAGGATCGTCAGCAGCGCGTCGCGCGGCTCGTTGATGCCGCCGCCGATCGCGATCTTGATGTTGGCGATGATCTGGCTCTCGGGGATCGGGTTCTTCGCGTTGACCATGAAGGAGAGCGCAGAGGAATCCGGCTCCGCCCTGACACGCTCCATGTTGGCGCGGATGCAGCGGTCCATCTCGGCATTGGCGCGGTCGCTGGCGTCGAACGGACCCGGCGTCCAGCCGAAATTGCCGGCGCCGTCGATCAGGGTCTGCGACCAGCGCTGCATCTCCTCGTCGCTGGCATCCGGCACGCCCATCACTTCAGCGAGGATGCGCGCGGCCAGCGGGCCGGCGAGCGCCGGGAACAGATCGACGGTCTCGCCGCGCGGCAGCCGGTCGAGATACTCATTGGCGAACTTCGTGTAGAGCGGCTCCCAGACGGCTTCGATCGTCTTCGGCATCAAGGCCGGCATCATCGCCATGCGCTCGGCGCGGTGCTCGTCGTGATCCTTGCGCATCAGGGTGTGCGCGAGGAAGGCGCGCTTCATCGGCGTGTTCGGATCGTCGGACGAGAACAGCGCCGCATTGTCCTTCACATATTTCGTGTCGGCCGCCTTGGTGAGGAACGTCCGGCCCACCGACTTGACGCGCAGCACCGGCGCTTCGCGGCGCAGGCGCTGGTAGATCGGGTAGGGATCGCGCGTCAGCTCGGCGATGGTGATGGTCTCGTCGAGAGGAGCCAGGCTTGCGGTCAGCATGGGGCGCTCCTGTGAGGTGCGGGCCGGCGCGGCGGTGATGACGACGATAGGGGCGGGGGTGGCGCCGTCAATGCTGGTGCACTACGGATCTGAACGTCGACGGATCGCCCCCGTTCCGCGGCGCACGCGTGGTGCACCGCACCTGATGCGATGCTGCGACGGCGTGCGATGCGATAGGGGGATCGTATCTCCTTCAGCAACGTCATGGCCGAGCCTTCGCCGCGCCGAAGCGGCTACGGCCGCGCAGGCGGGACAGGCCCGGCCATGACGTTGCTGAGAGAGAAGCGAGTTCGGACTGCAATCGCCGCAGGTGGTTTTCCGCGCGGAGCGGCCGGTGGTCAGTAGCGGCCGCCGCTGCGTTCCTGCTGCTTGATCCAGTCGGACAATGTCTTGGGCGCGGCGACGGCGGCGCCGGAGCGCGATGGCTTCGGCGTCGAACCGCGGCCGCTTCCGCTGTTCGCCTCCGCGGGCGCGCGTGGCCGCAGAGCGGCATGGGGGCTCGCGCCGCCACGCGACGCCGCGGCGAGCCTATCGGCTTCCTCCTTCTCCAGCCGCAGCTTGCGCAGCCGTTCCATCTTTTCGCGCTCGGGATCGGGCGGCGGCGGCGGCAACTCGCGCTGGCGGGCTTCCTCGGCGGAGATCAGCAGCGCCTTGATGGCGGGCTCGCCGAGCGCCTTGCACGCCTCGAGGCGGTGCAGGCCCTCGACCAGCACGAAATGATCCTTGTCGCGGCGGACGAGGATGGGCTCGCGCTGGCCGGACTCCAGAATGCTCTCGGCGAGTTCATCGACCAGCTCCGGCTTCAGCGCTTTGCGCTTCTTGTCGGGAACGTGGATCTTGTCGATCGGGAAGCTTTCCGGTGCGGACACGTGCGACACTCCGTCAGGGCGCCCTCTTGGGCGCGTGCGTGTCCAATGCCGCGGTCGGACAGAGTCACGATCGCCAAGGCGGACACGCGAGGCGTACAATAGGGACATTCCGGCGGTTGCCGCAAGCAGCGGCGCGCTTGGCAAGGGAGCGACTGGCAAGGGAGCGACTGGCAAGGGAGCATCGCATGCTTCTGTGGACGATCATCGGCGTGGCCGACGTGGCCCGCAGCGTCGCGTGGTATCAAGCGCTGCTGGGCCTGCGAGAGATCCCGCCTGCGCATGATTATTTCGGGCAGGTCATCGCCGACGACGGCACCGTGCTGCTGTGCTGCCACGCCTGGGGCGCGCATGAGCATCCGTCGCTGACGTCGCCGCAGGCGGCCGCTCCCGGCAACGGGCTGTTGCTGTTCTTCCGGCTCGCGGCGTTCGACGACGCCTTGCAGCGCGCGCGGCGGCTCGTTGAGGCGCTCGACGAGGAGCCGCACCGCAATCCCAACACGGGAACTCTCGAATTCGCGCTGCGCGATCCCGACGGCTATTGCGTCACGGTCAGCGCGGCGACGGCTTGCTGAGCGACGGGAACTCCGCCGGCGGGCGGCGCGGCGGCCCGCGACGGCGAAAGTCGCTCGCGTGTCAATCGAGGCTGCTATGCTGCATCGCCCCAACAGGAGGATGACGCTGATGAAGACACGCTCGCTCGTGGCCATGCTGGCCGGATTGGCCTTCGCGCTGCCGACCGTTGCTGTCGCCGAGGACGCGCCGGTCGAGCAGCAGCTCGTCGACGCGATGAACAAGGTGTTCGGCGTGCACGCCGGATTCCGCGCCAATCACGCCAAGGGCGTGGTGGTCGAGGGCAAGTTCAAGCCGTCGGCGGAGGCGGCCGGCTTGAGCAAGGCGGCGCTGTTCAGCGGGGCGGAGATCCCGGTGACGGTGCGGTTCTCCGATTCCACCGGCGTGCCGAATTTGCCGGACGGCTCGGGCGATGCCAATCCGCACGGCATGGCGGTGAAGTTTCATCTCGCCGACGGCAGCGACGTCGACCTCGTGATCAACTCGCTGAAGTTCTTCCCCGTCTCGACGGCGGCGGAGCTGCGCGACCTGTTCCTGGCGATCGCCGACAGCGGGCCGAACGCGGCCAAGCCGACCAGGCTCGATCAGTTCATCGGCAGCCATCCGTCGGCGCCGGCCGCGCTCGGCACCATCGCGACGCCGGACAGCTTTGCCGACGAGGCCTATTTCGGCGTCAACGCCTTCGTGCTCGTGAACAAGGACGGCGCGAGGCAGGCGGTGCGCTGGCAGATGCTGCCGCAGAAGGTGGTGCATCTCGACAAGGACGACGCCGCCAGGCGCGCGCCGGACTTCCTGATGGCCGAGCTGCCGGCGCGGCTGAAGCAGGGGTCCGTGACCTTCCGCTTCATGGCGCAGCTCGCGGCCGCCGGCGACGATACCAAGGATCCGGCCAAGCCGTGGCCCGACGACCGCAAGCTGGTCGAGCTCGGCGTGCTCACGATCGACAAGGCGGTCGACGACAGCGACGCCGCGCAGAAGAAGCTCCTGTTCCTGCCGAGCCAGCTCACCGACGGCATCGAGGCCTCCGACGATCCGATGATCGACATCCGCAGCGCCGCCTACGCGATCTCGTTCTCGCGGCGCAATCCGTGAGCGGTTCGCGGCGCGTGAGCGCTGCGACGACGCGCGGGCCGCGAATGCGGATGCATTGCGGCCCCGCTTGCCGGACCCCGCCGTGGGATCGGTGAGGTCTCGCCACATTCGCTGGCATTGCGGCGCGGCCGCGCCATCTTTTGTCCTGATCGATGGCGCCGCGCCCGGCGCATGATCACCGCGCGGCGTTGCCGACGCGCATCATCACCGGCGCCGGATGTCGTGCTGACGGCACACCGATCCAAATGCGACTGCAACATCGCGTGTAGCAACCGAAGCGAGTAGTTCGTCGCGCCCGGCCGGACTCATCAGGAGCGGCGATCGCGAAACGCCCTGTGGCAAGCGGTCTGACGGCATCGCGCGGCGTCTGCGTTTGCCTGCTAACGATCGGCGCGGCCCGCGTGATCGACGCACTCTGCGACGTAATCGTGTCGCGCCGCTTGTTTTCGCCTGAATCCTGCATCTTCGCTGCAACACTCCAAACGGAATGTTTGACGGCGGATCGTCGGGAACCGCATTCCCTAGCAATGACAATTTTCAATTCAGATCGCGACACAATCCGACCCTCCTGATGCGGCCGTCGCTTGTTGCGGCACGTGTTCAGGAGTTATGAGTTCGATGCGTCGCGTATTTGGCGTGTGTCTTTGCCTATCGACTTTCGCAGGTAGTACGACATCGGTCTGGGCGACTGATCTTGCCCTGCCACCACCTCTCCCGCCGCCGGATGTGTTCGCCTACAGGTGGAGCGGCTGCCACGCCGGCGCCAACGCCGGCATGGCGTGGTCGCGCCAGCAGCAGAACTGGAGCCAGCTCGCCAATGCCGGCGCCGCGCCCGCGCAGCCTGCTCCGCAGCCGGTCGGCAACGTCAACAATCCGCCGCCGGCAAATCCGCCGGTGGTTGCGAATCCCCCGCCGAACCCGCCGCCGCCGAACAACCCTGGCGGGAACAATGGCGGAGGCAAGCCGCCCACCAACAAGCCGCCGCACTACGGCGATCACGGCGGCGGCTGGTGGAAGCCGGGCAAGCCCTATCACGGCGACAAGGATCATGATTGGGCGAACGGCAAGCCGCCGTACAAGCACGACCACGATAAGTACGACCACGACAAGCATGATCACGACAAGTACGATCATGACAAATACGATCACGACGACCATCATTGGCCACAGGTCGGGTCGAAAGGTGGCGACAAGCCGTCATGGCCCTGGCAGACGCCGTACAAGGACAAGGACGACAAGGACAAGTACGACAACTACAAGGACGTCAAGTACAGCGACAACTGGTTCGGCAAGACGCACGACGACGACCATGACAAGTCGCGCGGCTGGTCGCAGCTGCAGTCCAGCGGCTATTCCGACCGGTCCTCCTGGCTCAGCCGCGACAAGGACGACGACAAGAAGGGCGGCGGCTGGGGCGGCAAGAAGGACGATGGCTATGACAAGCCTTCGTTCGGCTGGTCGAAGCAGCCGGCGAAGGACGGACACGACAGCTACGCCTGGATAAAGCCGGATCATCACGACGACGACAAGCATGGCGGCGGTTACGGCTGGGGCGGCAAGCCGCGCGACGATGACGACGGCAAGGGCGGCTATGGCGGCAAGCCGGACAAGGATCATTGGGAGCACCACGGCGGCAATGATGATCACGGCGGCTGGCCGTATCACCCGGGCAAGCCGGGCTGGCCGCCGAAGAACCCGCCGCCGAAAAATCCCCCGCCGCAGGGCAACAACAATCCGCCTGCGCAGAATCCTCCCGCGCAGAATCCTCCTGTCCAGAATCCGCCCCCGGTCGCGGGTGGCGGCAATGTCGCGCCGCTGCCGGTGGCGGCCGTGCAGATCCCGACCGCCATGTCCAGCAATGGCAGCGACGTCGTCGGCGGACTGCAGCTCGGCTGCGATTATCAGCTCGACCGGTTCGTCGTCGGCATCCAGGCGATGGCCGATCTCGGCAACATCAACGTGTCCGGCCCGCTCGCGCCCGGGCTGACGCTGAACACGCGCACCAGCAATCTCTATACGGCCACCGTGCGCGCCGGCTATCTCGTGACGCCGGAGATCCTCGCCTATGTCCGCGGCGGCGCGGCGTGGACGCGGACCACCGTCGGGGTTGCCAACACCGCCACCGGACAGTCCGCCAGCGTCGCGTTCAACCGCAGCGGCTGGACGGTGGGCGCCGGCGTCGAGTGGATGTTCGCCCGCAACTGGTCGGCCTTCGCCGAATACGACTACGCCGATTTCGGCACCGCCACCGGCGTGCTGCCGGGCGCGGCCGCGATCACCGGCGGGCCGAACGTCGTCAGCCAGAAGACGCAGCTCCACACCGCGATGATCGGTGTGAACTACCGGTTCGAGATGCTGTCGCGCGCCGGCCGCTGATCGCGCGCGTCGCGGCTCTCGGTCATGACAAGGCCGCCTGGTTCGTCCAGGCGGCCTTTTGCTGTTGCCGAACCGGCGGCTGGCCTGCATTGAACGTTTCGGCGTCGCGCGTGGACACATGGATCCGGCCGCGTGAACGGCAGACGGAGGATTTCGCATGACGATCGTCTCGCGGGCGCTGCTGACCTGCTGTGCCCTGCTGATCGCCCCGATCGGCGCAAGCGCGCAGACGCCGCTGGTCGAGGAGGCCGCAGCGCCGGCCGAGCCATATCAGGGCCCGTTCGCCTATGACGAGCAGGAGACGGTGGTGGCGCGGTCGCCGACCGGGGCCGTGTCGCTCGATCTGCCGCCGGGGCTCTCGCTGCGCGACTACGAGGCGTCGCCGGCCGGCACCGAGGTCGCCGTCATCGTCGAGGATGCATCGCGCCGCCAGCAGGTGGCCTTCTGGGCGTTCGGCCGCGAGGGATTTGCCCGCCGCATCGACGTGCCCGCGCAGACGCGGCTCGCCTCGATCACCTGGCACCCGCACGGCAAGGCGCTGTTCCTGCTGGCCATCGGCGAGCGCGGATCGCAGATCCTCAAGCTCGACGCCAAGGCAGCGAGCTTCACGGCGCAGACGGTTTATTCCAGCGCCGCGCCTTTGCGACGGCTCGTTGTCGGCCCGCGGCCCTTCGAGGTGAACGGCGAGAAGGCGCCGGTGCTGCGGCTGTTCTTCGGCGAGAGGCTCGCCAGCGGCGCCTACGCCCTGCGTACGGTCACCGAGACCGGCAAGGCGTTGTACACGGTGGTCGGGCCGCAGCGCGACGCCGGCAAGACGAACGACGATGACGCACCGAACACCACGATCGCGCCGTCGGCGCTGCCGCTGCAGTTCCATCCGGCCGGCAACCAGCTCATCTGGGAGGACCAGAAGAAGTGCCTGCACAAGCTCGGCTACGGCGTCGACAATTGGGGCAAGAGCGCGCCGTTCGGCCGCGACTGCGGCCATACGCTGACCTACGCGCCGAACGGCATCGCTGCGATCGACTGGCAGCCGGGGCAGCCCGGCATCCGCATCAAGGGCCTCGTCGACGGCTCCGACCAGCCGGCGCTCAGCGAGTACAAGCTCGATTCGGTGCCGTCGCAGATGCCCGACGGCCGCGGCGTCATCGCGCTGACCGCTGACGGAGCGACCAGGAGTCTGCGCTATCTGCCGATCGCCGTGCCGCTCGCCGATGTCGCCAATGCCTGGATGTACATGGAGAGCGCTGCCGACCAGCAGGCCTTCCTGCGGGATCGCGGTCTATTCCGGCCGTTGCCGGAGATCGACCAGCTCTTCAAGCTCTACGATACCGAATCCTATCAATGCGGCGCGCCTGACACCCGGATGCCGACGCGGCCCTATCTGGTGACCACGGACCTGTTCTGGGAATTGTACAGCGCGGCCTTCGACGGGCTGTTCATCATCCTGGAGCGTGAACAGGCGGGGCCCGCCCTCGCGCGTTTCGTCGCGGCGGCGGATGCGGAGCTTGCGAAGCGCCATCCGGGCAGCCGCATGGCCATCGCATTCGCCGCGGCGCATGCCGTGCTCGAAGGCCGCAGCGACTCCAACGCGGAAGCGCGCCTGATCGTAGCGGCCCGCGGCTCTGCGCAGTCGCTGGCGCTGCAGGCACCGCTGGACTTCGCGCAGTTCAAGCCGCGCGGGCACTACACGACGGATGCGCAGAAGCGCTATTTCGGCGCGGTGCGCTATCTCAGCGCGCTGCCGCTGTCGGCCGAGGACACCGCGATGCTGCGTGGCCTCGATGCCGCCGTCGGCAAAGCGGCGACCGACTGGATCGCCGTTTACCGGCCGTTCATCGCCTCGTCGCGGTTCGACCTCGTCTGGGGCGGCGCCGCCTCGACCATCGCCTCGCATCCGGACACGCGCGGCACGCGGCTGTTCCCGTTGTCCTGGGGCTGGGACAATGAGGCGCTCGACAATGTCGTCGATCATGCCGAGCGGCCGGACGCCGAGCGTATCACCTCCCGCGACGGCGGCTCGCGCCTGTTGCCGTCGGGTCTCGACTTTGCGGCGATTGCCGGCAACCGGCTGGCAGGCGAACTGCTCAGCCGCGACTTCGCCACCTATCCCAATCTCGCCGGCCGTATCGCCGCCGTGCGGCAGCGCTTTGTTGCCGCCGGCGGCAGGTCGCGCGGTGGCCTCTACGACTCCTGGATCGCCGCGCTGGCCACGCAATGGGCCGACAGCACGACGGCTTCGGCGGTCGCGGGACCAGTGTGGAACGCCAAGCGCCTGCAGACCGGCCTCGCCTCATGGGCGACGCTGCGCCATGCCACCGTGCTGGTCAACGACAAGACTGTGGCCGAATGCGGCGAGGGCGGCTTCGAGGCGATCGTGATGCAGCCGCCGCGCGGCTATGTCGAGCCTGATCCGGCAAGCTTCGCGGCGATCGCCGACCTGTTCGAGGCCACCATCGCGATAGTCCGGGACAGCCGGAGCCTTGCGGCAGATGCCGCGGCCAATGCGCGTCTCCGCGACGGCATCATCCGGCGCCTGACGGAGTCGCGCGACACCATCCGCAAATATCAGAACATCGCCGAGAAGGAGTTGAAGGGCGAGGGGCTGAGTGCGGAGGACTTCAGGCTGATCCAATATGTCGGCCGCGCCGCCGAGCACAATTTCCTGATCTTCTCCAGCCTGTCGAACCCGCAATACGCGCTGTCCAACCCCGACCCGATGATGAAGGTGGTCGACGTCGCCGATGCGCCGTCGGAGACGCGCGAGCTCGGGGTCGGCCGGCCGCTCGAATGGGACCACATCGTGCCGTACAGCGGCCGCTCGGAGATCGTCAAGGGCGGTGTCTATTCCTACTACGAGTTCGCCTCGCCGCAGCCGATCGATGACGCCGCCTGGCGCAAGGTGGTCGATGCGCAGGTGCGGCCGGATTGGGTGGCGCGGCACCTGTCGGCGAACGTGCTGTCGTGTCCGGCGCGTCAGCCGTGATGCGGGCCGCGCTGGCGCTGCTGCTCGTCGTCTCCGGCTTGGCAGCCGCGGAGGCGGCGGAGGTTGATGCCGCGCGGCTGCTGTTCACCGGCGACATCATGCTATCGCGACAGGTGGCGCGCGAGATCGCCGCGCGCGGTGGCCTGTCGCCGTGGCACGGCATGAGCGACATGTTCCGGCGCGCCGATCTCGTTGTCGGAAATTTCGAGGGTACGGTGGGCACGGCCGAGGCGTGCGACGCGCCGAGGGAGCTGTGCTTCGCGGTCGATCCGCGCCTCGTGGGGCTGCTCAAGCACGCCGGCTTCACGGCGCTCGGTATCGCCAACAATCATTCGGGCGATCTCGGCGCGACCGGACGGAAGGCGACGCGCGAGGCGTTGCATGCCGCCGGCCTCGGTGCGATCGGCTCGGCGGAGTCTCCGGCGTTCCTCAAGGTCCGCGGGCGCACGCTGGCGCTGATCAGCCTCAATCTCGTGCCGGGCCGCGACGGCCAGATCGATCAGGTCCCGTCCTGGCCTGTGGCCCAGAAGCTGCGGCTGGCGCGGGCGCTGGCGGATTGGGTGCTCGTGTCCGTGCATTGGGGCAAGGAACTCGCCGACTGGGTGGTGCCCGAGCAGGAGTCCGCGGCGCGGTGGCTGGTAGCACAAGGCGCTGACCTCATCATCGGCGCGCATCCGCATGTCGTGCAGCCGCCGGCCTGCGTCGACGGCAAGCCAGTGTTCTATTCGCTCGGCAATCACGTGTTCGACCAGAAATATCCACTCACCAAGCGCGGCCTGATCGCCGATTGCGAGATCGAGGACGACCGACTGGTCTGCAGCGGCCTGCCGACCGGCACGCCGGATGGCTCGGCGTATCCCGTGCTGTCAGCAACGCCAGAGCAGTCGGCTTCCAGTCTCGCGCAATGTCCCGTCCAGGCCGGCCCGCCGCTGCGCGTCGCGGGGCTGACCATCGGTCCGTGGCTTCGCGATGGCGAGATCGTCTCGGATCGGCTCGTTCTCGAAGGCCGCGCCAAGGCAAGCCGTTGGCGGACGCCGCCGCGCGCGCTGCTGTCAGCTGAAGCGGGACGGCTCGTCGCCGACCAGCCGCCGCTGCTGTTCACGCTGGAGCGCCATGCCTCGCCGATCGACGGCGAGGACGGTCCGCGTCCCTATGTCTACGAAGTCACGATGCATGGCCTGGTCGCCAGATGGCGCGGCTCCGCGCTGGCCTGGCCGCTGCTCGACGCCGTGCTGATCGCCGATGATGCCGGGCAGTCGTATCTGTGCGCGCTGCATCGTGGCGATTCCTTCATCATGCTGGACACGGCCACGCCGTCGGCGACGCGAACGCAGGCCTATGCCTGGAACGGCTTCGGCTTCACCGGCGTGAATGACGGCGAGCTTGCCGCGCGCTGTGCGCAGCGTTTCGCGCCGGTCAATTGAGCGCAAGTCCAGTGAGTGCAAGTCCACTCAGTGCAAGCCTACTCAGTGCACGCCCAACATAGCGCCGGGCGGCTGCAACTCTCAGACGGTCTCACGAGCTCCCGACGCCGCGGCTCGCTTGATCGCGGCGATCACGCGCAGCGTGTTCAGGCCCTCGCGACCGCTGACCACCGGAGCGGCCGTGCCGCGGATGACCGCGCAGAAATTCCCAATCTGCCGGGCGAGCGGCTCCTGCATGTCATAGCTGAGCCGCTCGCGCGCGATCGGTGCCCACCAGCTCGCCGCATCCGGATGATGCCACAGGTCGAGCTGCGGGATCGCGAGCGACCCCTTCGTGCCGCCGATCTGGTAGCAGCTTTCCTGCGTCCGGCTGTAGGCCGGGTTCTCGCCACTGGTGAACTCGTAGCTCCAGGGCGCCTGCACCGTATCGGACACGCTGAACGTGCCGAGCGCGCCGGACTCGAAGTGCAGGATCATCGCCGCCGTATCCTCGACGGCATGGCCGCGGACCTGGTTGGACTGTGCCGCCTGCACTGCGACGATGTCGCCGCAGAGATAGCGTAGCAAATCGATGTCGTGGCTGAGATTGATCAGCACCGGGCCGGCGCCGGCCTCGCGGCGCCAGGCCGGCGCGAAATAATCGTGCGGCTTGATCAGCCAGAATACGCCATGGATGGCGACGATCCGGCCGAGACGGCCGGTGTCGATCTCGGCCTTGGCGCGCTGGATCATCGGATTGTGGCGGCGGTGATGACCGGTCAGGAGCGGCACGCCGGCGCGTTCGAAGGCCTCGACCAGTGTCTGCGCCGCTGCGACGTCATCGGCCAGGGGCTTCTCGATCAGCGCCGGCAGTCCCGCGGCCAGGCAGGCCATGCCGTTGGCGACGTGCAGCTGGTTCGGCGTGGCGATGACCACGCCGTCGGGCCGGTGCTCGGCCGGAAGCGCGTCAAGCGACGAATAACAGCGGACGCCGCGCGCTTGCGCAAGCTCGTTGGCGGCGGGCGCCGGATCGATGATCGCCGTCAGCACCGCTTCCGGACAGGCGTCGATCTGCTCGATGTGACGCCGGCCGATGAGACCCGCTCCGGCGACGGCCAAACGGACAGGGAGACTGATCAATGGCCGGCCTTGCCCTCGTCGAGCAGCCTGGCGACCCGCCGGAGCGCGAGCTGATAGCCCTGGGTGCCGAAGCCCGCCATGACACCGTCGGCGCGCTTGGAGACGAAGGAGTGGTGACGGAATTCCTCGCGCTTGTGCACGTTGGAAATGTGGACCTCGATGACCGTCCCGTCGAACGCGTTGAGCGCATCGAGGATCGCGACCGATGTATGAGTGAACGCGCCGGGATTGATGACGATGCCGCCGGCGGTCTCGCGCGCCTCATGGATCCAGTCGATCAGCTCGTATTCGCGGTTCGACTGGTGGAAGCGGATCTCGAGCCCGAGCTCTGCCGCCAACGCCCTGCAGTCCCGCTCCACGTCGGCCATGGTCTCACGGCCGTAGATCTCGGGCTGACGCTTGCCGAGCAGGTTGAGGTTGGGCCCGTTGAGAACGTAGACGAGGCTGCTCATGGGAGAACTCCAGTTCGGGATGCGCTGCACCTGCGCGACGCCGTCGGCACGTGCTTGCCATGAAGCGCGCGCCTTTGGCAACCGCGGAGCCCCTTTTCGGCAAAAGCCGCCCGAGGGAGAAGCCTGGTGCCTGCGCCTGGCCCGTCGCCGGCATGCCTTGACGCGGATCAAGGCGGGGTGTTGTAGTCGTCTCAATATGACGCCAAGACCCGCGGGACGGCTGCCGACCGCAGGGGCAGGGGAGAGAGCCGGAGGAGGGAGATGGGGCGTTCGCCCGGAAAATCCCATTCGGACCGCGTGCTCGACGTCGTCGCCAAGGGGGCGCCGGCGGTTTCGGCGTTGGCGGCGTCCTGGCGCCGCTCCGGTCATCTCCACGCGCTCGATCCCGCCACCCACGCGCCATCCTGCCGACTGACGGCAGCCGAGATTGCCGAGGCGCGCGAGCGGCTCGGGCGGCTGCTCGCGATCGCGCAAGCAAGCCTCGACCGGCTGTTTCTTGCCGTCGGCGGCGTCGGGTGCTCGGTGCTGCTGGCCGATGCCGACGGCACCGTGGTCGACCGGCGCGGCGCGCGCGGCGACGATTCGACCTTCGATTCCTGGGGGCTGTGGATCGGCGCGGTGTGGAGCGAGCGGCACGAAGGCACCAACGCGATCGGCACCTGCCTGGTCGAGAAGCGGCCGCTGACCATCGACCGCGATCAGCACTATCTCACCCGCAATGCCAGGCTGTTCTGCACGACGGCGCCGATCTTCGACGAGCATGGCCAGCTCAAGGCAGCGCTCGACGTCTCATCCTGCCGCGCCGATCTCACCGAAGGCTTCGGCCGGCTGATCGCGACCACCGTCGCCGATGCCGCGCGCCTGATCGAGGCGGAGAATTTCCGCCAGGCCTTTCCGCACGCGCGCATCGTGCTGACGCCGGACAGCGAGCGCGACATCAACTCGATGCTCGCGGTCGACGGCAACGATCTTGTCGTCGGCGCCACCCGCGCGGCGCGTCGGGCGCTCGGCCTGTCGGCCTCGGCGCTGGCGCGTCCGGTGCCGGCCGGCGACCTGATCAAGGGCGTGCCCGCGGCGGGTGACGACATCGATGCCGCCGAGCGCGCGGTTTTGAAGCGCGCCCTGGCGCGCGCTGGCGGCAACGTGTCGAGGGCCGCCAAGGAGCTCGACATGTCCAGGGCCACCTTGCATCGGAAGATGAAGCGGCTCGGGCTGGAGCGCTGAGCGCGGCGCAATCCGCAATCCGGCGTCGAGCTGTCGCAGAACTGCGACACTTCCGGCGACGCGCCGCCGCCGCCTACTGGTCTGCAAACCCGGTTTGAACGAGCCTCTCTCCAACGCCGTGTGCATCGGCGTGAATGGGAGAGACAGATGACCAAGGTCGACGTCAATGCGGCGTTCCAGCCGCCTTTCGCTGCGCGTTACGACAACTTCATCGGCGGCGCCTGGAAGGCCCCGAGCGCCGGCAAATATTTTGACAACATCTCGCCGATCACCGGCCAGCCGGTCTGTCAGATCGCACGCTCCGATGCCTCCGACATCGAGGCTGCGCTCGACGCCGCGCACGCCGCCAAGGATGGCTGGGCGCGCACAAGCGTCACCGAGCGCGCGCTGATCCTCAACCGGATCGCTGATCGCATGGAAGCCAATCTCGCCAAGCTCGCATTGGCCGAGACTTGGGACAACGGCAAGCCGATCCGCGAGACCACGGCGGCCGACATTCCGCTCGCGATTGATCATTTCCGCTATTTTGCCGGCGTCATCCGCGGACAGGAAGGCTCGATCGCCGAGATCGATCACGATACTATCGCCTATCACTTCCACGAGCCGCTCGGCGTCGTCGGCCAGATCATTCCCTGGAATTTTCCGATCCTGATGGCGGCGTGGAAGCTCGCGCCGGCGCTGGCCGCGGGCAATTGCGTCGTGATGAAACCGGCGGAGCAGACCCCGGCCTCGATCATGGTGTGGATGGAGATCATCGGTGATCTGCTGCCGGCGGGCGTGCTCAACGTCGTCAACGGCTTCGGCCTCGAGGCCGGCAAGCCTCTGGCTTCGTCACCCCGCATCGCCAAGATCGCCTTCACCGGCGAGACCTCGACGGGGCGGCTGATCATGCAATACGCCTCGCAGAACCTGATCCCTGTGACGCTCGAGCTCGGCGGCAAGTCGCCGAACATCTTCTTCAAGGATGTCTGCGCCGAGGATGACGACTTCCTCGACAAGGCGATCGAAGGCTTCGTGATGTTCGCGCTCAACCAGGGCGAGGTCTGCACCTGTCCGAGCCGCGCGCTGATCCATGAGTCGATCTATGAGCGCTTCATGGAGCGCGCGCTAAAGCGCGTCGGCGCGATCGTGCAGGGCAGCCCGCTCGATCCGGCGACCATGATCGGCGCGCAAGCCTCGTCCGAGCAGCTCGACAAGATCCTGTCCTACATCGCCATCGGCAGGAACGAGGGCGCGCAGCTCTTGATCGGCGGCGAGCGCAATCTGCTCGGCGGCGAGCTCGCCGGCGGCTACTACGTCAAGCCGACGGTGTTCAAGGGGCACAACAAGATGCGCGTATTCCAGGAGGAGATCTTCGGGCCCGTCGTCTCGGTCACGACCTTCAAGACCGAGGACGAAGCCTTGTCGATCGCCAACGACACGCTCTATGGCCTCGGGGCCGGCGTGTGGAGCCGCGACGCCAACACCTGCTATCGCTTCGGCCGTGCCATCCAGGCCGGCCGCGTCTGGACCAACTGCTACCATGCCTATCCGGCGCATGCCGCGTTCGGCGGCTACAAGCAGTCGGGCGTGGGCCGCGAGACCCACAAGGTCATGCTCGACCACTACCAGCAGACCAAGAACATGCTGGTCAGCTACAGCCCGAAGAAGCTCGGCTTCTTCTAGAGGCTGGGGCGGGGCCGGTCGGGCATGAGCGCCCCGGCCGGCCCGTGCGCCAGCCCATGTCGGCGCAGCCATCGTCATTGACGAACGCAGTTTTGTGCTCGTCTCTTGCCCGCGTCGTCATGGCCGGGCCTGTCCCGGCCATCCACGTCGTCCGACTTTCCGAGAACGGCGTGGATGCCCGGGACAGGCCCGGGCATGACGGAGCAACTAATAAGTAGGATCGTCCGCTGGGACAGCTCTGCATCTCCAGATGCGGTAGTGGCGCATCTCGACGGGGCGCCCTGCGGCTTCCAACCTGCTAGTCCAGTTGCGCCAGCAGGGCCTCGCGCGCCTCGGATATGCGCCGGTAGAGCTCGTTGCTGCCGCCGGCATCGGGGTGCGCTGATTTGGCGAGCCTCCTGAAGCCCGCGTTGATCTCCATCGCCGTCAGGCGGCCCTGCAGCGGCAGGTTGAGCAGCGCGCGATAGGCTTCGTCATCTTCGTCCCGTGAGAGCTGATCGAGCAAGGCGCGCCTCGCCGCGCGTGCCGCAATGCGCAAGCCGTCCTGATCCTCGCGCCAGCGCTGCTGCGACATCACGAGGCAGGCGCCGAACGAGATCTGGCCGTGCGTCTCCAACTCGTCGAGGCTGAACGGCCCGACGACGTCATAGGGCGGCGCGAGCGATGCCAGCCGGCCGGCCGCCCCGTCGACAATCGGGCCGAGCCGGACCGTATCGACGATGCCCATCGACCCGTTCCAGATCACCCATTCCCCGGCGCTCGTCATGCGGCCACTCGTATCGATGCGGCGTTTGTCCGCGCTCCTCGCTTCGCGCGCCGACGTCAGGCTGGCGTCCGCGCCGGCTTCACCGGGCCGACATCGACCTGGATCTCGCCACCTTCGATCTGCAGCGGATAGGAATGCAGCGCATTGCGCACGAGATGCGTGATGCATTTTGCCGCTCGTGCTGTCGAAGCCCCATTGATGGTGCGGACAGGTGATGGTCTTGCCGTCGAAAGTGGCTTCGGTCAGCGGCACGTCGGCATGCGGACAACGTCCGCGCCATGCCGTCAGCGCGCCGCCGTCCGGCCAGAGCAGCAGCACGCTTTTCTTGCCGACCTGGAACAGGCCCATGCCGCCTTCGGAGATGGCGCTTGTCGGACAGACTGCGGTGAAAGCCATCGGATCGCCTATTGATGATGCCGTTGGACTTGCTCTCGCAATTTCCGGACCAGCGGATTCGGACGCAAACCGACGACTCATTGTCGCAAACCCGACAAGCAGTCGATGCGAACTAATGACGGCCGAGCGCAGCCAAGAACTCCGCCTGCGGAATGAACAGGCCCTGGGCGCGGACCAGGCCACGGCCGAGATCGCACAGCAGGTCGCCCTTGCCGAACAGGCTCTCGGCGCCGGGTTCATCCAGCACGATCTGCGCATTCACGGCATTGGCGACCTTCAGGCAGACCTTGAGCGGCAGGTTGGATTTGATCAGTCCGGTGACGACCGCGCGATCGGGACGCTGGGTCGCCAGCACCAGATGGATGCCGGCGGCACGGCCCTTGCCGGCGATGCGCGCGACCAGCGCCTCGAACTCCTTCTTGTCGTCGCGACCGGCCAGGATCAAATCGGCGAACTCGTCGAAGATCAGCACCAGGAAGGGCAGGTCGGTCTTGCCCGCCTTGATGTAGTCGTCGAGATTGACGACGCCCGCGCCGTTCAGGATCTGATAGCGCGCATCCATCTCCTTGACGGCGTCGCGCAGGATTCTCAGCGCCTCGCCAAGCGTGGTCGCGACGGGGCGCCACAGATAGGGACTGCCGCCGACGCCGGAGAAGGTCAGGATCTTCGGATCGATCAGCGCGATCTTGACCTGCTCGGGCGAGCCGCGTAGCAGCATGCTGGCGACCATGGCCTTGAGCCATTCGCTCTTGCCGCTTCCGGTGGAGCCGGCGACCAGCGCGTGACAGGTGTTGGGATCGGCGAAATCGGCGATGATCGGGTTGCCTTCAACGTCGATGCCGACGGGGAAGCTCACGGTGCTCTTCAGGGCGGATGCGAGCGGCCCGGCCAGCGCGTCCTTCAGCAGGCACGGCTTCGGATCAGGCCGCGGCAGATCGAGAATGACGAAGCCTTTGCCGGCCTTGATCAGCGGCGGCTCGGCGAGGTCGAGCTTGACCTGCAGGTCGGCAGCGCGGTTGGCGAGCGAGGCGACCTTCACGCCGGGACCCGGCGTGAGCCGTAGCCGGATCAATTGCGGTCCCTCGATGACGTCGGCGCAGTCGACGGCGAGATTGAAACTGCTGAAAGCCTCGACGACGGCCTTGCCGAGCGGGTTCGCGCCAGGCCGCAGCGCAGGCGCGCCTGCTTCGACGGGCGTTGGCGGGACCGCTCGTGTATCGGGTGTCGCGGCCGCGGAACGCGACGGCGTGACGGCCGTGTCGTCGAACATCTCCCGCAGTACCGGATCGACCATGCCGGTGAAGATGTCCTTCAACTCCTCCGGAGCGACCGAGACCTCCTGGAAGTCCGGCAGATAGTACTCCAGCGTTCCTGCGAATTCGCAGCCTGGCCGCCAGATCGGCAACAGGTGCGCATAGATCGAAAGCTGCACCAGATCGGCCTTCTGCCGCGCGCCCTGGCTGAGCTTGTAGTCGACGACCTCGAGATGCTGCTCAGGATGGATGCGGATGGCATCGACGCGGCCGCGGATTTCCACGACGGTGTTGCCGACCGGCACGGGAATACGCGCCAGATTCTGCTCGGCACCGACGAAGACGTCCTGCCAGTTCTCGAAATGGCGCGTCCGTGCCCGCAGCGCGATCAGCCGGGCGCAGAAGCGGCGCATCCGCTCGGTGAAGACCGCAGCGTCCTCGCCGCGGCCGGCTTCGAACAATTTATCGGTGAGGGCCTGCAGCGAATTCGCCCAGAGATGATCGACCAGCGCATCGACGGTATCGATCCTTGACGCGGCCCTCAGGCTGCCGCGCGCCGTCAGCCAGCCGACCAGCTTCTCGACCTCCTTGTGGAACGTCACGCCCATCGCACGCACTGTGCCGACCGGCGCGAAGCTCTTGGTCGACGGCTTCTCGCCACGCAGCCATCTGGCGCGCCAGTCGGGATCGAGCACGGCGAAGGTGAGCTCTGTCGCCGTTATGCTGTGATGCGCCATTGCAGGAAGATGGTCTTGGGCCCGGGATGGGCCTTGAGATTGGGATGCGCCTCGACGCTGCGCAACAAGGGATCGCGCAGCTCCTTGCGCCCGAGCCTGTCGAGCACGACGGAGATGTCGACGATGCGCTGCTCGCGGACGAGGTCGAGCACAGTCCGCAGATCGTCGCCGTCGAGTGCGTGGGACGCGTCTGTCGTTTGCCTGGTCGTGCGCTGCGGGTTCGCCGCCGGTCCGCCGGCATCGACGCTGCGCACCTTGATCGGCATCCCGGCGGTGGCGATGTCGGCGAGGAACGGCGCGAAGCGTGTCTGCAGCCAGGCGAGGGTGGCGGGACCCGAAAATGCGATATTGCCCTGCAGCGCATTGGAATAGAGCTCGCGCGCGGCATGCAACTCGCAGACCTGATCGAGCGTCAACTCGACGATGCGGAAGCCGTGGCGGCCCGCCTGGTCCATCGTCGCCTTGGCGACCGCCCAGGACGGCCGCGGCACGCGGGCGAGGTCGGGCGTGCGGAACACATAGGTGAGCGCAGGGCGGCCGCTTTGAGGGCCAGACAAAGCAATCGCCTCGTCGGCAATCGCCTTCCAGCGACGCCAATGATCGCCGCCTTCGAAAGCGAAGTAGACTCTGCGATCCGGCCAGCGCCATTCGAAAGAGAAGTAGCGCCGCCCTGAGGTCCGACCCGCCTTCACCCCGGTCATGGCCTGGCCGACATCCTTGGCGAACCACATGAGGCAGTCCTGATTGTAGACCTGCAGCGCTTTTTGGGAGCGGATATTGTTGAGCTCGATCTGGAAGAGATCGTCGAGGGTTTGCGGCGAAGGGGGCGCCGCATCGGGCCGCGCCAGCGCCGTGAAGCGGTCCTCCGCGCGCATCAGTAGCGCGCGTACGCCGAGCTCGGTCAGCGTCGAGAACAGATCGTCCAGCCACGCGTCAGAAAAGAAGCGTGCGGCGTCCCTGGGCTGCATGCCGCACAGCGTCAGCCTGTTCTCGATCAGCTCGCGCGCGCCGGCCTTGGTGATGCCCTCGAGCGCAATCTCCTGCGAGAAGCGGTCGCGATGCGCCGGCTCAAGATGCGGCTTGATGTCCTCGACCCAGTTGCGCTGGTTCGCGGTCACCACGGTGAGGTGGTTGCGCAACTCGGCATAGAGCTGCTCGATACAATTGCCGAGCGCCTTGATCAGCAAGGCATCGCTGGCGTAGCACTCGGTCTGGTCGAAGCAGAACACGAAGGGCCGGTAGTAGGACGCGAGCTGACAGAGACCCTGCAGCCTGCCGAAGCTCAGGGCATTGATCTCCTGCGGAGTGACGTCGCCGCGGCCGTCATTGTCGGCCTGGTCCAGACGCAACTGCTCGACCTCCTCCGGCTCCAGCGGCTCGGCGCGCAGCCATTTCAGCGCCGCGCGCCGCCGCTCGCCGTCGGCCTCATCGAAGGCGCAGGCGACGAGAATCTTGAGCCAGGCCTTCTCGTGCCCATGCAGGTCGATGTGCCGACTCCTGAGCAGCCCGGCCAGCCGGTTGATCGGTCCGTTGCTGGCGAACAGCGCGCTCAGCCATCCGAGACGGGCCGGCATCTCGGCCGCAGGCAGCGTGCCGCTGGCGAGACGCCGCAGCGCGGGCACGGCCGCCGCGATCTCGGGCGCGCCGTTCTCAGCAAAGTCCGCGACGATATGCGCCAAGGTTCCGACCGCAAGCGAGCTCAGCTGGCTCGGCGCCTCCGCGCTCCCGTCGTCGGGACGGTCGAGTTCCTGCAGCGTGAGCAGCAGGATCGACTGCCATGCTTTATAAGGATCCTGGAACGGTCGCAAATAGACCTTGGTGGCCTTGCGTCCAAGCGCGGTAAACAGCCGGCCGAGCAGATGCGATTTGCCGTAGCCGCGATCCGGCGACACGACCAGCTGGGCGCGATCGGACTTGACCGGGCTGCTGCGGGGCAGTTCGCCTCCCTCGAGCGCGGCGAACTTGGTGAGCACGCGGTTCAGCGGCGCATCGTTGAGCCCGTTGACCGAGAACGTCACGTCGCGCGGCTCGCGGACGATGGCGTCCTCGAATGGATTGACCTGGATGCCGACGTAAGGGTTGCTCATGGATCGTTCTTGACGACGACGGTCACGAAAGGTTCCGGAAAGCCGGCGAGCTTGATGCCGGCATCCATTTCCTCCTTCGGAAGATCGACCGTCGTCGTCGGATGGATCGTGACCCGTCCGGCCTTCGTCTCCTCGATCAGCAGGCGATGCAGGTCCTCCTTCGTCGTTCCGCTCGCCTTCATGAGATCGAAGATCTTCACCGCGGAGAAGCCGCCTTGTTCGCCCTTGAGGCGGCGATAGGCCGGGAGCAGGTCTCCCAGGGTGAGAGCGCCCGCGGCAGCGCCATCATGCGAAGGTGCCTCGCTCTCGGACGCCGCGGCGGCGAAGCCGAAATAGTCGGCTGCGACATCGCGATGCAGATAATATTTCGAGCTACCGCAGGTCAGCTCCACGATCGCCTGGCTGGCGACGGCGTGCTTCAGTCCGTCGGGAAAGAACTTCTTGTTCAGCCCGGTGATTTTCTTCTCAAGCCCTGGCTTGGAGATCAGCTTGACGCCGGAGGCGGCGATCAGCCGCACGATCGCCTGGCTCGCCGTCTCCACGGAAGGGCCGTGACCGCTGGCGAAATACAGCTGCGCGACGCCCTGCCTCAGTGGCCCCCAGATCGCACCTTCGCGCGTGAGCGAGGCGAGATGCTCGCGCAGCTCCGGCGAGACGACTTTCGCAGCCGCCTTGCCGCCGAACGTCGTTTTGATCCTGGCGAGGCTCATTCCGGAGTCGCCGGCCTTGATGATGGCGGGCAGGAGGTCGTCGAGCTTCGCGGCCATGGCAGTCACCCCTGCGGGGGGAACCGCCAGCAGCAAGATCACCAGCGCAGGTCCAACTCCCCCGTCATCGCCGTTGTTTGCCATATCTGTCGCGGGCGCGCGAGTCCGTCGTCCTCGGTCCGTCACGTCTGTGTTGTTTGAGCCGTTTGGCGAAGGCAGTCTAAACGACAAAACGCCGCCCGGGAGGGGCGGCGTTGCAGAGCAGGTCGATCAGAGCGGAGGGTCGCGCTCTACTCCTTCCGCTCCGAGGTCCAGCCCTTGTATTCGGCGACGTTGTCGCGCGTGATCAGCTTGGACGGCAGGAGCTCTACGGTGGACGCCGGCTTCTGGCCGTTGAGCAGGCCGACGCCGATCTGCACGGCGCGGCGCGCCATGAAGAACGGATCCTGCGAGGCGGAGGCCTGGATCTGCGGGGTGGCCGGATCCTTCAGGGCGGCCTCGATGTCCGGGGCGCCGTCGACGGAGGTGATGATGATGCCGGTGCGTCCCTGCTGACGGGCGGCGAGATCGGTGCCGATCGCCTGCGGATCGTTGATCGCGAAGATCGCATCGATCTTCGCGTAGCGCGTCAGGTAGCCCTGCGCCACGGTGAGGCCGCCTTCGCGCGAGCCCTTGCCGTCCTGGTCGCTCGACAGCACCTTGATGCCCGGGGCCTTGGCGAACACGCTCTTGCAGCCATTGACGCGGTCAATCACGGCCGACACCTGCGGGCCGTTCTGGATGATCACGTCGCCCTTGCCGCCGAGCTTGTCGACGATGTACTGGCAGGAGATCTCGCCGGCCTGCACGTTGTTGGTGGTGACGGTGGCATCGGCGCCCTCGGCCGCGGTGTCGACCGCGACGACGAGAATGCCCGCCGCCTGTGCCTTCTTGATCGCCGGGCCGATCGCCTTGGGATCACCGGGATTGAGCAGGATCATATCGACGCCGGCGGCGATGAAATTGTCGATCTGGGTGACCTGCTTGCCGAGATCGTATTCGAAGCCGACCGCGGTGATCTTGACGTTGGGATTGGTCTTCTTGGCTTCGAACTCGGCGCCCTTCGACAGGGCGACGAAGAACGGATTGCCGAGCGAGCCGAGCGAGACGCCGATCGATTTCAGCTCCTTGGCCGAGGACGGCGCGGAGCTCATGACAAGCGCCAGCGCGGCACCGGCGAGCGAAATGGTCTTCAACATTGGTTTCCTCCCTGGTCCTTTTTAAATCCCTGCGCACGGCGGACCAGCGGCCGTGGAAGAACGTTGAAGCTTGCCGCCATCAGCGGCCCGCCGGTTGATCTCAGGTGCGGGCCGAGCCCTGTAGCCGGTAGCGGTCGAGCGCGACGGCGCCGATGATGACGAGGCCCTTGATGACGTATTGCCAGATGTCGGACACGCCGACCAATATGAGCCCGTTCGACAACACGGCGATGATGAGCGCGCCGACCAGGGTACCCCAGATCGAGCCGATGCCGCCGACGAAGGAGGTGCCGCCGAGGATGACCGCGGTGATCGCGTCGAGCTCGTAGGACTGGCCGAGCTGCAGGCCGTTCGCCGCGTAGAGCCGCGCCGCCTGCATGCCGCCGCCCAGGCCGGCGAGCAGGCCGGACATGCCGTAGACGAACAGCAGCACGCCCCAGACCTTGATGCCGGCGAGCCGCGCCGCGCTCTCATTGCCGCCGACGGCGTAGATGTGCACGCCGAGCACGGTGCGGCGCAGGATCAGCCACGAGCCGAGGATGACGAGCAGCGCGATCACCGACAGCCAGGGAATCGAGAGCACGCCGGGAATGATCGTCAGCGAGGCGTTGCCGATGAAGGCGTAGGGGATCGTCGGGTTGAACACGGTGGTGTCGCCGCCCATCAGGCGGGCGAGGCCGCGCACCGCGGTGAGCGAGCCGAGCGTGACAATGAAGGGCGGCAGCCTGAGCAGCGCGATCAGCGCGCCGTTGACGACGCCGAAGGCAAGGCCCGTGAGCACCGCGGCCGGCAGCCACAGCGCGCCGAGCTCGGGCATCTTCGACAATGTCAGGCCGGCCATCGCAGCCGCGGCAAGGATCGAGCCGACAGAGAGATCGATCCCGCCGGTCAGGATCACGAAGGTCATGCCGGCCGCAAGCACGGTGTTGACGGCGGCCTGCTGCAGCACGATGCCGAGATTCTGTCCGGTGAAGAAGCGCCCCTCCGACAGCATGTGGAAGCCGATGCACAGGATCAGCAGCACCGGCAGCATGCCGGCGGCGCGGATCATCACCCGCAACCGCTGCTGCTTGTTGTCGGATGTCGACGGCAGCGTTACGACCTTGGCTTGAGCTGAGCTGTTATCAGGCATCGACGTGCTCCGTCCCGGTGGCCAGCGCCATGATGTCTTCCTGGGTGATGGGTGATGCCGTGCTCTGCTGCAACTCGCCGGCGAGATGGCCTTCGCGCATGACAAGCACGCGGTCGCAGATGCCGAGAATCTCCGGCAGGTCGGACGAGATCACCAGGATCGCGGTGCCGGCCTTGGCGAGATTGTCGATGATCGAATAGATCTCCGACTTGGCGCCGACATCGACGCCGCGCGTCGGCTCGTCTAGGATCAGGACCTTCGGCGCGGTCGCGAGCAGGCGCGACAGCAGCACCTTCTGCTGATTGCCGCCCGACAGGCCGCCGACGGTGACGCCGGGATTGGGCGCCCGGATGCCGAGCGCGCTGAACGCCTCGTCGGCCCGCTCGCGCGCCTTGTCGCGGTCGAGGAGGCCGCCGAGCCTGGCGTCGCGGCCGATCACCGCGAGGTTGATGTTGTCGGCACAGGACATGTCGAGGAACAGGCCGAGCGCCTTGCGGTCCTCGGTGAGATAGGCGATGCCGGCGTCGAGCGCGTCGCGCGGCGTCTCGATCTCGATACGCTCGCCGTCGAGCTCCAGATGCCCTGTCGTCCTGGGCGTCGCGCCGATGATGAGATGCGCGAGCTCGGTGCGCCCGGCGCCGATCAATCCGGCGAGACCGACGACTTCGCCGGCATGCACCGTGAGCGAGCATCCCTTGACGCGATGGCCGTCGCCGAGATCGACCGCCGTGAGCACCGCGCGGTCGCGCTTGGCGTGCGGGTCGTGGTCCTTCTTGTAGAACGACGACACGTCACGCCCGACCATCATGCGCACGATGCTGTCGGCGCGGATCTCCGGCTTGTCGAGCGAGCCCACCAGCCGGCCGTCGCGCAGCACAGTGACGCGATCGCCGAGCGCGTAGACCTCGTCCATGCGGTGCGAGATGTAGATGATGGCAAGGCCTTCCGAGCGCAGCTGGCGGATCAAGGCAAACAGCTTCTCGCTCTCGCCGGCTGATAGCGAGGTGGTCGGCTCGTCCATGATCAGGATCTTCGAGCGCGCATGCAGCGCGCGGGCGATCTCGACCAGCTGACGCTGTCCCATCGACAATTCGGCAACCAGCGTCGCGGCCGAGAAGTCGGCGCCGAGCCGCTGCAGGATCGGTCCAACGGCGTCGCGCATGGCATTGCGCGCGAGCAGGCCGGATTGCGACAGCTCGCGTCCGAGATAGATGTTCTCGGCGACCGTCAGGTTCGGCGCCAGCGACAACTCCTGGTAGATGATCGCGATGCCGGCATTGCGGCCGCCCATCGGCCCCTCGATACGCACGACCTCGCCATCGATGCGGATCTCGCCGCCGGGATCGGGGCGGTAGGCGCCGGAGAGGATTTTCATCAAGGTGGATTTGCCGGCGCCGTTTTCGCCCATCAGCGCATGAACTTCGCCGGCATAGACGGTCAGGTCGACCTTCTGCAGGGCCTTGATGGCGAAGAATGACTTCGACACCCCGCGCATCTCGAGGATCGGACCTTTCATCGTGCCTCCCAACGCACGTCGTCTTATCTCCCGCGGCTCATTGATGTCGGCGCGGGGACGCCATTAAACTAGAGGCTGTTGCCGAATACAATATGAAAGACCATCGACGTGCCACGTCGGCGCTTGTGGCGCCCGCTAAGGCCGGCGATACAGCCGGCGCCAGTGCCGCAGCCGCTCGGCATAGTCTGCCGCCAGCCCGGGATCCGGCACAAAGGAGCGCACGCGCGCCGGCGGCGTGCAGACATCGGCTATGTCTTCACCGGTCACGGCGAGCCGCGCCAGTCGCGCGGCCCCGAAGGCCGCGCCGGTTTCGCCTTCGGCCAGGCGATGGATCGGGATGTTCAGAATGTTCGCCAGGATCGCGAGCCACAGGTCGGACCGCGAGCCGCCACCGATCGCATCCGCTTCGGATATCACGAGGCCCGTATCCGTCAGCGCATCGCGGCAATCGGCCAATGCAAAGGCGACGCCCTCGAGCACGGCCTGCACGATGGCGTTGCGATCGGTCGCATGGCTCAGGCCATCGAGCAGGCCGCGCACATCGGGATCGTCATGCGGCGTACGCTCGCCAGCGAGATAGGGCAGGAAGCTGACCGGCGATGGCGCTGTGGGCGATGTGCCGAGCGGCGCGAGCAACTCGGCTTCGCTGGCGCCCAGCAGCCGCGCGATCCAGGCAAGACAGGAGGCGGCGGACAGCATCGCGCCGGCCTGCAGCCACAAGGCTGGAATCGCGTGGCAGAAGGTGTGAACGATTCGCGCGGGATTGGGCGTGACGGACGCGACGGGCGTGATCACCGCGCCGGACGTGCCGAGCGTGATGAAGGTGGCGCCCGGCCGGATCGCGCCGATGCCGACCGCGCCGGCCGGGTTGTCGCCGGCCCCGCCGGCGATGACCGGCCGCTGCGTCATGCCCCAGCGCTGGGCGAGATCGTCGCGCAGGCGGCCCGCGGGCGCGCAGCCTTCGACGAGGCGCGGCATCCGCGCGCGCGCAAGCCCGGTGGCGGCAAGAGCCTCGTCCGACCAGTCGCGCCTGACGACATCGAGCCACAGCGAGCCGGAAGCATCCGAGACATCCTCGATCGCCTCGCCGGACAATACGAGCCGGACATAGGCCTTGGGCAGCAGCACGAGGCGTGTGGCGTCGAAGATCTCCGGCTCGTGCTCGGCGATCCAGACGAGCTTCGGCGCGGCGAAGCCGGGCATCGCCTTGTTGCCGGTCACCTGCCGCAGCGCCGGCCAGCGCTGTTCCAGCACGGCGCATTCAGTGGCCGAGCGGCCATCATTCCAGAGGATGCAGGGACGCAGCGGCGTCAGCCTGGCGTCGAGCAGCACCGGGCCGTGCATCTGGCCGGACAGCCCGATGCCCGCGACCTCCGCCAACTCGCCGGCATGATCGGCCTTCAGCGCATCGAGCGTCGCGAACACGGCCGAGATCCAGGCGGCGGGATCCTGCTCCGCCCAGCCCGGCCGCGGCACGTCGACGCCGAGCGGCTGGCTGCGGCTTGCGATCACGCGCTGTGCGTCGTCGACGAGAATCGTCTTGACGGCGGACGTGCCGAGATCGATGCCGAGATACATGACGCCTCGCGACGCAGGCATGGTGACGGATTTGGCGTGGAGCGATACCAGAAGCCCGCCGGCCTTGTCATCCGGAAGCGAGTCATCGCAAGGCATGACAAGAGGCGTGACCGCCGAGATCATTTCCGAGGAGTATTGACATGCAGCCATCCGCCCCATCGACCGAGCGCGCCCCGCGTCTCCTTGGACACTACGCGCTGGTGACCGGTGCCGCGCAGGGTATCGGCCGCGCGATCGCGGTGCGCTTCGCCGAGGAAGGCGCGCATGTCGCGATCAACTATGGCGGGCCGTCATCGTCCGGTGACGAAACCCTGGCGCTGGTGCAGGCGGCCTCGGCCGCGCGCGGCCATGCCGGGCGCGATCACGTGACGGTGAAGGCCGACATCGGTGTCGAGGCCGATATCACCCGGATGTTCGAGACGGTGCTGGCGCGCTGGCCGCGGCTCGATTGCCTCGTCAACAATGCCGGCTTCCAGCGGGAGTCGCCGAGCGAGGCGCTCGACGTCGACACCTATCGCGCCATCCTCGAGGTCAATCTGAACGGCGCCGTGCTGTGCGCGCGCCACGCGCTGGCGCATTTCGTCGCGCGCGGTGGCGGCGGCAACATCATCAATACGTCGAGCGTGCATCAGATCATTCCGAAGCCTGGCTATCTCGCTTATTCCATCAGCAAGAGCGCGATGGCCGGACTCACCCGCACGCTCGCCCTGGAATTCGCCGGGCGCGGCATCCGCGTCAATTCCGTCGGTCCCGGTGCGGTGGACACGCCGATCAACGCCGCTTGGACCGACGATCCGGTCAAGCGGGCGGCGGTCGAATCTCACATCCCGATGGGGCGCGTCGCGAGCCCGGAGGAGATCGCGGGCGTTTTCGCCTTCCTGGCCTCTGCCGAGGCGAGCTACATCACCGGACAGACGATCTATGCCTGCGGCGGCATCACGCTGTTCGGCGAGTTCCGCGACAATTGGGCGAGCTGATCGCCGGCGCGGCGATGGCCTCATCCGAGCAGGCCTGCTCTGGCAGGGCCTGTGCGAGACGGCTATCCTTGGCGAGACGGCTATCCTTGGGGACAGACGATCAAGAGCACTCGGGAGGAGCGGGCGATGCGCAGCATCAGGATCGGCGCCGGCGCCGGCTATTCCGGTGATCGTATCGAGCCGGCGGTCGAGCTGGCCGAGAACGGCGCGTTGGACTACCTGGTGTTCGAGTGTCTTGCCGAACGCACCATCGCGCTGGCGCAGCAGGCGCGCATCAGGGATCCGGACGCCGGCTACGATCCGTTGCTCGCCGCCCGCATGCAGGCGGTGCTGCCGGTTTGCCGCGCCAACAAGATCCGCATCATCACCAACATGGGCGCAGCCAATCCACCTGCCGCGGCCGAAGCCACGCGCGCGATCGCGCGCAAATTAGGCCTGTCCGGGCTGAAGATCGCGGCGGTGACCGGCGACGATGTGCTGGAGCTACTGAAGACAGGCGATGTCGCGCTCGACACCGGCGACACCTTCGCCGGCCTGGGCAACCGCATCGTTTCCGCCAATGCCTATGTCGGCGCGCGTGCGATTGCCGAGGCGCTGGCCGCGGGCGCCGATGTCGTGATCACCGGCCGCGCGGCCGATCCGGCCTTGTTCCTCGGACCCTTGATCCATGAGTTCGGCTGGGCGATGGACGATTGGGACCGGCTCGGGCAGGGCACGGTGGTCGGGCATCTGCTCGAATGTGCCGGGCAGATCACCGGCGGCTATTTCGCCGATCCCGGATTGAAGGACGTGCCGGATCTCGCCCGACTCGGCTTTCCCATTGGCGAGGTGCGCGAGGACGGCGAGCTGATCGTGACGAAGGTTGCGGGCTCCGGCGGGTGCGTGACGTTAGCGACGGTGAAGGAGCAGTTGCTGTACGAGATCCATGATCCCACTCAGTATTTTCAGCCTGATGTGGTGGCAGACTTCTCGGAGGTGACGGTCGAAGAGATTGGTGCCGATCGGGTCAGGGTCGTGGGCGGGCGTGGCAAGCCCAAGACGGGTGCGTTGAAGACCTCGGTCGGCTATCTCGACTCCTATGTCGGCGAAGGCCAGATCTCCTATGCGGGGCCTGGTGCCGTCGCGCGCGGCCGGCTCGCTCTGGATATCGTGCGCGAGCGGCTCGCCTCGACAGGCGTGGCGGTCAGCGAGCTGCGTTGCGACCTGATCGGGCTGAACGCGCTGCATGGCGATCTCGTTACGCAAGGCAGTGAACCCTATGAGGTCCGCGTCCGCGTTGCGGGACGCACCGAGACGATGGCTGAGGCGATCAGGATCGGCAACGAGGTCGAGACGCTCTACACCAACGGTCCGGCCGGCGGGGGCGGAGCCTGGAAATCGGCGCGCGAGGTGATCGCCGTGGCATCCTGCCTCGTTCCCGAGGAGGCCGCGAAGCCCTGCGTCGGAATGCTGGTGGCCTGACCAGGACAGGACTTCACGGATCGCCGTCGCTGGCGCAAGGTGCCCCGCGTGAATGCGACGCGTGCGAGCTGCGGGATTTGAATCGATGTATGATGTCATTGTGGTCGGCGGCGGCTCCGCGGGTGCAGCGGTGGCGGCGCGCCTGTCTGAAGATCCGCAGCGCCGGGTTCTGCTGCTCGAAGCGGGCGCCGACTGGCGCGCAGCCGACGTGCCCTGGGAGATCGCGACGCCCAATCCGATCCCGATCATTCATGACCGTGCCTTCCAGGAGAAATGGCAGTGGCCGCAGCTGATGTCGCGCCGCGTCGCGGGACAAGAGATGCGTTTCTACTGGCGCGGCAAGGGGCTCGGCGGCAGCTCGATGATGAACGGCCAGATCGCGATCCGCGGCGTCGCCGATGCGTTCGACGAATGGGCGGCCAATGGCTGTACGGGCTGGTCGGCCGGAGAGGTCATGCCGCTGTTCTCGTTGATCGAGGATGATCTCGCCTTCGGTGACCGCGAGGGGCACGGACGCGGCGGGCCGCTGCCGGTGTATCGCGCGCCGCCGGAGCAATGGGGACCGATCGATCGGGCCTTGCGCGACGCGGCGCTTTCGAGCGGCTATCGCTGGAGCGACGATCTCAACGGTCCTGACGGCGAAGGCGTCGCTTGCTATCCGATCAACAGCCGCAACGGCCGGCGCATCTCGACCAATGAGGGCTATCTGGAGCCGGCGCGAGGCCGCGCCAATCTGGAGATCCGTGGCCGCGCGCTGGTCGATCGTCTTCTGATCAGCGATTCCAGAGCCACCGGCGTGCGCGTCCATATCGAGGGAGACGACGTCAAGGAGATCGCGGCCCGCGAGATCGTGCTGTGCGCCGGCGCCATCCACAGTCCGGCGATCCTGCTGCGCTCTGGCATCGGCCCCGCGGCTGATCTTCAGGACATGGGCATCGCCGTGCTCCGCGATCTGCCTGTGGGACGGCATTTCTTCGACCACCCGCTGTTCCGCACCACCATCCAGTTGCGCGAGGAGGTGCGTCCGACCGACCGCGACACGCGCCATACCAATTGCTGCGTGACCTACTCGTCGGGCCTGGCCAATGGTGGCAGGCGCGACATGATCCTGATCGCGTTCAACCATCGCGGCATCGGCATGCCTGGCGCGATCGGAGCGGGTCTGTTCAACGCCTTCTCGCGCGGCACCTTGAAGCTCGCGTCGACCGATCCGACCGTTGATCCGATCGTGGAGGAGAACATGCTCGCCGATCCGCGCGACATCGCACGGATGCGCGATGCGGTGAAGCGGCTGGCAGCGATCACGCTGCAGCCGGCGCTGCAAGAGATCGCCGACTGGATCCGCCTCGGCGATACGCAATTCACCTTGCCGCAGGCGGCGGCGCTGCCGGATACCGAACTCGACGCGCTGCTCCGGCAGATCACCGGCGACATCCAGCACGCCGCGGGAAGCTGCCGGATGAGCGGCTTCGATGACGCCGACGGCGTGGTCAATCCCGACGGCACGGTCAAGGGCATCGCCGGCCTGCGCGTCGCCGACGCCTCGATCATGCCGTCCGACTGCCGCGCCAACACGCATTTCACCACGGTCGTGATCGGCGAGGCAATCGCGCGGATGATGCGCAAGGCGGCGTAGGAGATCGTAGCCCGGATGAGCGAAGCGACATCCGGGGTCTCCTGTGCAGCTCGTGTGACCCCGGATATCGCTTCGCTCATCCGGGCTACGCCGATCAGGCTCTAGCATCTCGAATGCCGCCGACTTCACCCCTCGCCCTGAGGAGCCTGCCGAAGGCGGGCGTCTCGAAGGGCGAGGCCACTCACTGCTCGGGCCTCATGGTTCGAGACGCGCCTGCGGCGCTCCTCACCATGAGGAGTGCGATGATGCAAATCGGCCCGTCAGGCGATCGCGAACCTCAGTCCCGCGCGCGCTCTCCCGCCGGAGATCGCGATCGGCGTGCCGTCGGCGCGCCAGCACGCCGCGCCCGTCAGGGTGCCGTCGTCGTTGAAGGCGATCGCGTTCATGCCGCCGGCCACGACCGGCTCGCGCTTGATCTCGTGGCCGCGCGCGGCGAGCGCTTGCGCGACATGTTCGGGAAAGCCCGGCTCGAGCTCGAGCACACCACCCTGCGTCCACAGCCGCGGCGCCTCGACCGCCTCCTGCAGCGACATGCCATGGTCGATCAGGTTGACCAGCGCCTGGAAGGCGGAGGGGAAGATGCGCAGGCCGCCGGGCAGGCCGAGCGCGTAGCGCAGCTTGCCGTCCCGTACCGCCATCATCGGAGCCATCGAGGTGAAGACGCGCTTGCCAGGAGCGATCGACAGCGCGCGGCCGGGATGCGGATCGAAATTGTACATGTAGTTGTTGGCGGTCATGCCGGTGCCGGGGATCTGCACGCAGGCGCCGAACAGACCGTTGATGGTTTGCGTCGAAGCCACGACATTGCCCTCGGCGTCGGCGACCGTGACGTGCGTGGTGTTGGCCGATTCAGTCGGCGAAAGGCCCGGGCCGAAGCTCCCGGCCTTGGCCATGTCGATCTCGGCCCGCCGCTCGGCCGCATAGGCCTTCGATGTCAGGCGTTCGATCGGGACGTCGACGAATGCGGGATCGGCGGTCGCCACCGCGCGGTCGGCGAACGCGATCTTCAAGGCTTCGGCGAGCAGATGAGCGCCATCCGCCGAGCCGAAGCCGAGCGCGGCGACGTCGAAGCCTTCGAGGATGTTCAGCATCTGCACGATGTGCACGCCGCTCGATGACGGCGGGGGCGGCCCGATGATCTCATAGCCGCGATAGAGGCCGCGGATCGGCGCGCGCGCGATCACCGCGTAAGCGGCGAGATCAGCCGCGTCGATGAGGCCGCCGCTCGTCGCCATGTAGGCCGCAAGCGCGGCGCCGAGCGGCCCGCCATACAGCGCCTCCGGCCCCTCTCGTGCGATCAGCCACAGCGATGCCGCATAGTCGGCCTGGATCACGCGCGCCCCCGCTTTGACCGGCTCGCCGTCAGGCAGGAACAACGCGGCGAGATACGGGTCGCGCGCCAGATCGCTCGCGACCAGCCGCACGCAGTCGTTGAGATAGGGGCTGGCGATGAAGCCGTGCTCGGCGAGCCGGATCGCCGGCGCCATCACTTCGGCCAGCGGCAGCCGGCCGAAGCGCGCCAGCGCCTCGCACCATCCCTTCAGCGCACCAGGCACGGCGACGGCGAGCGCGCCGACGACGTTGCGCCGGCCGCGTGTCTCGCGCGCCAGCGCGATCTCGTCCGACACCAGATCGTACATGTGAGGTGTCGCGCGCAATGGCGCGGTGCTCAGGCCGTCGAGCACGATGTGGCGGCCGTCGGCCAGGCGGATATGCGACAGACCGCCGCCGAGAAGGCCGACCATCATCGGCTCGACCACCGTGAGAGCGAACAGTGCCGCCACGGCGGCGTCGATCGCATTGCCGTCGCGCATCAGCATCTCGGCGCCGGCGCTCGATGCGAGCGGATGGTTGGTCACCACCATGCCGCGTGAGCCGGAGGCCGGCTGCTTCTCGCAGCTGAAATTGGCGATGCGCTGGCTGGACGAAGCCATCCCATGTCTCCTCTGTCGAACGGCTGACGCCGCGAGGTTGTTGCTTGCAATCCTGACCCATCCGCCGCGCCAGGGGAAGGGCGGCCCCGCAGCGATGAACTGACAAGTGCGCCACGCATGGCTCGGCTAATATCGATCTCTGCCGCCGCGTTCTCACGGCCGCGCATCTGTGTTAGGACTTCCAGCAGTTCCACTTCGCGAGCCCAGCTGACGTCATGCCTCACTACGATCTGATCATTCGCGGCGGTCGCGTGCTCGACCCGGAAACCCGCTTCGACGCAACCGCGGACGTCGCCATCAAGACTGGCGCGATCGCGGCCGTTGGCGAAATCGCCGGGGCCGCGGACAAGGTGATCGATGCGAACGGCCTCGCCGTCGTGCCCGGCTTCATCGACCTGCATGCCCATGGCCAGTCGCTGCCGGCCGACCGCATGCAGGCGTTCGACGGCGTCACCACGACGCTCGAGCTCGAGATCGGCGTGATGCCGGTGGCGCGCTGGTATGATGAGCAGGAAGCGATCGGCCGCACGCTCAACTATGGCGCCGCGGCCGGCTGGGTGTTCGCGCGCATCGCGACGATGACGACGCAGCAGACCGCTTCGACGATCGCCGGCATGGGCGAGGCGACGCGCGACAAGCGCTGGGTCGAGGAGGTCGCGACGGCAGCCGAGACGGCTGAGATCGTCGAGCGCACGCGGCAGGGGCTGGAGCAGGGCGGCCTCGGCATCGCCTTTCCCAACGCCTATGCGCCGGGCACCGGCATCAAGGAGCTGTCGGAGCTGTGCAGCCTGGCCGCCCGGCACGACGTGCCGACCTATACGCATATCGCCTACATGTCGAATGTCGATCCGCGCAGCTCGGTCGATGCCTATACGCGGCTGATCGGGCTCGCCGGCTCGACCGGCGCCCACATGCACATCTGCCATTTCAACAGCACCAGCCTGCAGGACGTCGAGCGCTGCGCCGAGCTGGTGCAGACCGCGCAGAGGCAGGGGTTGAAGGTCACGACCGAAGCCTATCCCTACGGCACCGGCTCCACCGTCGTCGGCGCCGGTTTCTTCGCCGATCCCGCCTTCTGCCAGCGCATGGGCACCGGGTATGACGCGATCGAGATGGTCGCCGAGCGGCATCGGCTCGGCAGCCGCGACGAGCTCTTGAAGCGCCAGCAGGACGATCCCGGCGCGCTGGTGCTGATTCATTTCCTCGACGTCGCGGCCAACCAGCGCCACCGCGACCTGCTCGACGTGTCCGTGCTGTTTCCGGGCGGCGCGATCGCCTCCGACGCGATGCCGTGGATTCTCGCGAACGGCACCGACTACACCGGTGATGCGTGGCCACTGCCGGATGATGCCGTGTCGCATCCGCGCTCGTCGGCGACTTTCACGAAATTCCTGCGCGAATGGGTGATCGAGCGCAGGACGGTGTCGCTGCTGGATGGGCTCGCCAAATGCACGCTGATCCCGGCGCAAATTCTCGAGCCGTCGACACCGGCGCTGCGCCGCAAGGGGCGGCTGCAGGCGGGATGCGATGCCGACATTGCCGTGCTCGATCTCGCCAGCCTGCGTGACCGCGCCGACTTCCTCAACATGAACCGGCCGTCAGAGGGCGTGCGTCATCTGCTCGTCAATGGCCAGGCTGTGATCACCAACGGTGCGCTGATCCGTGACGCCAGGCCGGGTCGGGCGGTGCGCCGGCCCGTTTTGTCATGATCGTCCCGGTCCTGCTGGTCGCAGGCGCGCTCGGCGCCGGCAAGACGACGCTGCTCAATCATCTGCTCGCTTATCCCGACGGGCGGCGCATCGCCGCCGTCGTCAATGATTTTGGCGCGGTCGATATCGATGCGCAGCTGCTCGGCTCGGTGACGGAGGAGGTGATCAGCCTGAAGAACGGCTGCATCTGCTGCTCGCTGCAGGGCGATCTGCTGCGCACACTGTCGTCGGTGATCAAGCGCGACCCCGCGCCGGATGCGATCGCGATCGAGACGTCCGGCATCTCCGATCCGGCCGAGATCATCCGCAACCTGATGGATCCTGTGATCTTCAAGGTCGCGCCGCTGGAGACGGTGGTGACGCTGGTCGATCCGCAGCGGCTGCGCGATGATCCCTCGGTCGCAGACGACGTGCTGTGGCGCTCGCAATTGCGTGCCGCCGACTTCGTGCTGCTGACGAAGTCCGACCTGCTCGATCGCGCCGCGCTCGACGAGGCGCGCGCGCTGGTCGGGCGCGTCAAGCCGGCATCCTCGATCTTCGAGATCGCGCGCGGGGTCGTTGCGCCGGACCTGCTGTTCAGCCGCGACATCAGGGCGCCGCGCACGGCGCCGCGTCAGCTGCCGGTGATGTCCGAGCCGTTCGCGACCATCACCTGGACGTCCAAGGCGCCGCTGTCGCTGGACCGCTTCCAGCAGGTGATCGGCAAGCTCGCGCCGCGCACGCTGCGGATCAAGGGCATCCTGCTGTTCACCGAACATCCGGCGCAGCCGATCCTGTTCCAGTCGGTGGCGACGCGCGGCACCTTGGCGCCGTCGCCGGTGCCGCCGGCCGACGGTCTCACCGCGCAGCTCGTCCTGATCGGGCGCGAGGGAGAGCTCGATGCGGATCAGATCGACGCGCTGCTGCGCGGCGTGATCATCGACTGAGACGAAGCGCGGCTCAGCTCGCCTGCCGCAAGGCGCCGCTCTCGGCGTCGACCCAGGTGCAGCCGCCGCCCCCTGCACGCTTGGCCGCGTAGAGCGCGCTGTCAACCTGGCGCAGCAGATCGTCCACCGCCTCGTCCGTGAGCGCACCATCATTGACGAGCAGGCCGGCGCTGGCGCCGATGATGACGGGGATGTCCGACAGCAGGAACGGCATCGCCAGCGCGCGCACGGCCTCGCGCGCCAGCCGCAAGGCGTCGTCGCGCGCCCGCGCGCCACTCGCCACCGGCTTCAGCAGCATGAACTCGTCGCCGCCGAAACGCGCCGCGAGCCCGTCCGATCCGACGCAGGTCGACAGGCGGTTGGCGACCTGACGCAGTAAGTCGTCTCCCGCATGATGCCCGTGACGGTCATTGACCGGCTTGAAGCCGTCGAGATCGATGGCGACGATGGCGGTGCTGCCGACCGCGCCTTCGAGCGCGGCCAGAAACGCCGCGCGATTCGGCAGTCCGGTGAGGAAATCGTGGTTGGCCTGGCGCGCCAGCGCATGCTTGGCCTCGAGCCGCTCGATGAAGGCGGTGCTGAGATGGCGCGACGCCTCGCGGATCGAGAACCAGAACAGCACCAGCATCGCGGCACCGAGCTGGTAAGGCAATTCCGGGCGCATCAGGCCAGCGACCAGGGTGGGGGCGAACAGCACCGCGGTCGCCATCAGCACCACCCACGGCCGGATCGCCGCGCGCGACACCATACCGACGCAATAGGACATCGACAGGCCGAATCCGATCCAGGCGCCGGGTGCATCGTCGAGCTGAAACGCGCGGAAGGTGAGGGCGCCGAGCGCAAGGCCGAACGCGGTCGCGCCGGCCGCATAGATCTTTTCCCAGAGGATCACGTCTTGATCGGAGAGGCGCGCGGCATGTTGCTTGTAGCGGAGCAGACTCACCACGCGACCCACCGCGTTGATGAAGATCGCGCATGCGATGGCGATGTAGCCGGGATCGCGATGCAGGATCGCGAGCGTCACCGAACCGGTGATAGCTGCGGCATTGATCGACATGACCTGCGGCAGGGACGTATAGAGCAGGTCGACCAACTCGCGCCGGATCGCCGGGTTCGGATGGATGAATTTCGCCAGCTGCCCATGTCCCATGGCCCCACCATGGAACACCTTTCCTAACAGGTGATGGGCAAGGCCCGATCGCGCAGCGGAGCTTCGCGATTAGCTTAAGGCTTCGTCAATTGCTCGGCACGCGGCTGGGATCGTTCGTGGCATAGGCCCGCGTCGTCGTCGACGGCCGCGGCGACAGCGTCGCCGTTGTCGCGATTTTCGGCGTGTCGACCTTCGGTGCTTCCACCTTGGGCGTGTCCGCCTTCACCTCGGCTCTCGCGTCCAGCTTGGGCGGGTCGAGCTTCAACGGCCGCAGCGGCTGGCGTTTGGCCATGGCGTCGAGCACCGCGCGGTTGGACTTGTCGATCCGTTTGGCCGCGGCGACGTCGGCAAACGCGCGGTCGAACTTGCGCATGCGATAGAACACGATGCCGCGGTCGATATAGGCTTCATGATAGCGCGGATCGAGCTGGATCGCCGCGTCGAGATCGGTCAGCGCAGCGGCGAAATCGCCCTTCTGGTACGAGGCCATGCCGCGGTCATGAAGCGCGCGCGCCTCGTTCGAGGCCGTGCTCGCGGGCTGCGTCGCGTCGGATGGGCACGGGGCAGCCGCGCCCTGCGGGCAACCCGGGCGATCCTGCTCGGCCGTGAAGACCGCGTCCACCTTGCTGACCCGCAGCGGCATCGGCTCTGCGCCGCTGCTGCTGACGGCTGCGCCGTTCGAGGCATTGCCGCCAGCCGCATTCGGCGTCGCATCGCCTCCAGCACTCGCCGGCACCTCGCCGACCGTGGTCGGCGCGGCGGATGCGCTCTCGATCGGGTTGACGGGGACCTCGTGCGGCTTGACCTTGTTGGTTGCGACGACGATCGGCTTGAGCGGAGCCACCGACGCCGCCGACATGTGCGTGAACAGCAGATAGCCCGTCAGCGTCACCGCCGAGGCACCGGCCAGCGCCATCACGCCCGATGCAACCTTGTGCACCTTCGCGGCGACGGCGATCTTGGAGTCCTGTCGTTCTTCCTCGCGCGCGGCGCCGAGAAGGCGGTCATAGGCCGTGCGCTGCTCCTTGTCGCCGAGGATGTCGTTGGCGCGGATGATCTGCCGAAACCGCAGCGCGGCGTCCGGATCGCCCGGATTGACGTCGGGATGGCTTTCCTTGACCGCTCTGCGAAAGGCGGCGCGGATGTCCTCAGCGTCATCGTCCGGAAGAGCTCCGAGTAAATCGTAAAGCGTCTTCATGGTCGCACTCGCTGCAGGTTTCCCTCGTCTCCGATCGAAATTCCTACGGCGAATTTACGCTGGAGCACTCGAACTAACTCTTTCCACTGAGCACGGTAGGCGCGTAATTCGGCGGAAAAATGACTGAAAATGGCGAAGTCCGGAGCCATTTCTGCCGAGTCCGGCGCCATTCCGCTCGTCCTTTTGTCGTGGTCGATTCGCTCCTGCGGGGCGTCCGGCTGCTGTCCGCGCCGGTACCCGGAGCCCTTTGCGTCAGAGTGAACGGAAAGTTTAAAGCGCGATTTAACGGTGGCGGGTTGCCGTCGCAGATCTTGTGACGCTGACATGACAAGCGGCGTGTTCCGCCGATGGCCCGTCGCGTGGCGCCGGCTTGCGAAAGCGGCGGACCGGCCGCTATACCGGCCAGATGACCGATTTTCATGGTGTTTTCCCCTATCTGGCCTCTCCGATCGGTACCGAGGGAGCAATCCGCACCGAGGTGCTGGGCAGGCTGTGCGACGACCTGATCCATGCCGGCGTGCATGGGCTGACGCCGCTCGGCTCCACCGGCGAGTTCGCCTATCTCGACCGCAACCAGCGCATGACGGTAGTGGAGACGACGATCGACGCGGCGCAGGGCCGGGTGCCGGTCATCGCCGGCGTCGCCTCGACCGCCATCGCCGACGCGGTGGCCCAGGCCAGGGCCTATGAGAAACGCGGAGCCGACGGCATTCTGGCCGTCCTCGAAGCCTATTTCCCGGTCAGCGACGCCGGCGTGGAGGCCTATTTCCGTGCCATCGCCGATGCTGTCGACGTTCCCGTGGTGATCTACACCAACCCGCAGTTCCAGCGCTCCGACCTGTCGCTGGACGTCATCGCCCGGCTCGCCGAGCATCCGCGGATCAACTACATCAAGGATGCCTCGACCAACACCGGCCGACTGCTGTCGATCATCAATCGCTGCGGCGATGCCATCAAGGTGTTCGCGGCGTCGTCGCACATTCCGGCCGCTGTCATGATGATCGGCGGTCATGGCTGGATGGCGGGACCGGCCTGCATCATTCCGCGTCAGAGCGTGGAGCTGTATAATCTCTGCCAGGCGTCATGCTGGGACGATGCGCTCGTGCTGCAGAAGAAGCTGTGGCGCGTCAATGAGGCGTTTGCCCGCTTCAATCTCGCCGCCTGCATCAAGGCCGGACTGTCGATCCAGGGCTACGACGTCGGCGACCCCGTGCCGCCGCAGGCAGCGCTCACGGCAGAGCAGCGCAAGGTGGTCGCAGAGGTGCTGCAAGGCCTAACGTGAACAAGGCCTAACGTGAATAAGGCCTGGCGTGAAAAAGGCCGTCAAGGCCGGGCTTGACCCAGCCATCCATGCCAGGAGGGACGGGGTTGTGGATGCGCGGGTCAAGCCCGGGCATGACGATGCGGTATGACGCACCGGCACAATCACGGCTTGGCCAGCGCGACGGCGATCCGCTAAACAGCATGCAATTACATTGAACTCACCAAGGATTCCCGAATGAACATTCTTCCCAACAATATGCGGTTCGGTGCAGGGCAGCCGGTCAAGCGGCTGGAGGATCAGCGGCTGCTGACCGGGAAGGGGCAGTTCATCGACGACAAGCCTGAGGATGGCGCGCTGTGGCTCACCGTGCTGCGCTCGCCGCATGCCCATGCCAAAATTCTCTCGATCGACACCGCCGCCGCGCGCGAGATCCCGGGGGTCGAGGCGATCTACACCGGGGCGGACCTCGTCGCGGACGATGTCGGCACCATTCCGACGCTGGCGATCTTCAAGCGCCCCGACGGCAAGCCGATGACGGTGCCGCCACGCCGGCTGCTGGCCCATGATGTCGTCCGCTTCACCGGCGAGGCGGTGGCCGCCGTGGTCGCCACCTCGCGCGCGATCGCGCAGGAGGCCGCGGAAGCGATTGTTGTCGACTACGAGGTGCTGCCGGCGGTGACCGATCCGGTCAAGGCGCTCGAGCCCGGCGCGCCGGTGGTGTGGGCCGAGGCGCCCGACAATATCGTGGCGGCGATGAGCTATGGCGATGCCGCCAAGGTCGAGGAGGCCTTCGCCAGCGCGCCGCACAAGGTGTCGCTCGATATCGTGAGCCAGCGCCTGGTGCCCTCGGCGATGGAGCCGCGCTCGACCATCGCCGAGATCGAGAAGAAGACCGGACGTCTCCTCTTGTACGTGCAGTCGCAGACGCCGGCATCGACCCGCGACGTGCTGGCCGACGCCGTGTTGAAGCGGCCGAAGGACAGCATCCGCGTGCTGGTCGGCGACATCGGCGGCGGTTTCGGCCAGAAGACCAACCTCTATCCCGAGGATGGCATCGTCGCCTATGCCGCGACCAAGCTCGCCAAGAAGATCCGCTGGCGTGCCGAGCGCACCGACGAGTTCGTCGGCGGCACCCATGGCCGCGACCTCACCTCGACCGCGGAGTTCGCGCTGGATGCCAAGGGCAAGGTGCTGGCCTATCGCGTGCGCTCGATCGGCGCCACCGGGGCTTATTCCTCCGGCGCGGCCAACATCATCCCGCTGGTGCTCGGGCCGTTCGTGCAGACCGGCGTCTACGACCTGCCGCTGGTGCATTTCGAGATCAAGACCGTCATGACGCATACGGCGCCGGTCGGCGCCTATCGCGGCGCCGGTCGTCCCGAGGCGGTCTTCATCGTCGAGCGCCTGTTCGACACTGCTGCGCGCCAGATCGGCATCGATCCGCGCACCATCCGGAAAGCCAACTACATCAAGCCGGCGCAACTGCCCTACACCAACGCCGTCGGCCAGGTGTATGATTCCGGCGCCTTCGCCCACATGCTGGAGCGCGCCGCCAAGCTCGCGGACTGGGACGGCTTCAACGCGCGCAAGCGCGAAGCGAAGAAGCGCGGCATGCTCTATGGCCGCGGTCTCACCTCTTACATCGAATGGACCGGCGGCCGCGCCCACACCGAGAAGGTCTCGCTGCACGCGACGTCGGAAGGGCGCGTCATCCTGCATTCCGGCACGATGGCGATGGGGCAGGGGCTGCAGACCACCTACACGCAGATGATCTCCGACACGCTGGGCATCCCGCTCGACAAGATCGACGTCGTGCAGGGCGATACCGATCTGGCCACCGGCTTCGGCAGCGTCGGCTCGCGCTCGCTGTTCGTCGGCGGCACGGCGGTGGCGGTGTCGTCGAACGACCTGATCACCAAGGCCCGGGAAAAGGCGTCGAACCTGCTGGAGACCGCGGTCGAGGACATCGAGTATCGCGACGGTGTGCTGTCGGTGGTCGGTACCGACCGCCGCATCAGCCTGTTCGAGATCGCGCAGAAGGAGCAGGCCGCCAAGCTGTCGGTCGACAGCGAGGGCGAGGTCGACGGTCCGAGCTGGCCGAACGGCACGCACATCTGCGAGGTCGAGATCGATCCGGAGACCGGCATCAGCCGCGTCGTGCGCTATACCACGGTCGACGACGTCGGCGTCGCAGTGAACCCGATGCTGGTGGCCGGCCAGATCCACGGCGGCGTCGCCCAGGGCATCGGCCAGGCGCTGTATGAGAACGTCGCCTACGATGCCGACGGCCAGCTGCTGACCGCGACCTATCAGGACTACTGCATCCCGCGCGCCGACGACGTGCCGCCGATCGCGGTCACGCTCGACGATTCCGCCCCCTGCAAGACCAACCCGCTCGGCGCCAAGGGCTGCGGCGAATCCGGCGCCATCGGCGGCCCGCCCTGCGTCACCAACGGCGTCATGGACGCGCTGTTCGAACTGGGCATCACCAATTTGCAGACCCCGCTGACGCCGGAGAAGGTGTGGGCCGCGATTCGGGATGCGAAGGCGAAGAAGGCGGCGGCGTAGGTCCGCAGAACAGAGGCTCTTTTCAGCCCCCTCTTGGATCCGAGCCCTTACCACAAGCACGCTGCGCCCCCCTCCCCCTTGCGGGGAGGGGGTCGGGGGTGGGGGTCCCAGGGCGCTGATCGTTGTTGAGCGCTCCAATCGATCTCGCCGCGCTCGCGGATTGATCGAGAGCAAACGTTAGACTGCATCAGCCGCGCTGATGATCTAGTTCCTCATAGTCAGCGTCATTCGGGGACCCCCACCCCCGACCCTCCCCGCAAGGGGGAGGGGAGCGCACCGGCATCGGAGCGGCAGTTCGAGTCTAATCTCGACGTTTCTTCACTTGGATATGATAGGGGACAGATCAGCTACGCTGTCGCTGATCGGCAGCTCGAGCCTCACGCTGAAATCACCTGCTCCGCCGTCGAAGCATAAGCGGCCGCCATGGGCTTGTGCGACCTCCACAGCGATCGCAAGCCCAAGCCCCGATCCATGCGAGTCGTCGCCCTTCTCGAACGGCACCAGCAGTCCCGCCTGCGCGTCTGCAGGAATGCCCGGTCCATCATCCCAGACGACGATCGCGACACTCTCCGCTGTCCGCTCCACCTTCACCATCAGCCGCGTCCTCGCCCCATGTGCCAGCGCGTTGTGGATCAGATTGGCGAGTGCCTCGCGCAGGCTGATGGCATCGGCTGCGACGACGACATCGTCGTCGGAGTCCACGAAACTCACGGAGACTTCGCGGTCCAGCGACAGCGGGACGCTCTGCGACAACACCGATTTCGCCAACGCGTTGATGTCGGTCGGCGCGAAGCGCGGCGTCTGTGCTCGGTGCTGGATCATGGCATGATCCAGCAACTGACTGGCGAGGCGGGCGAGGTCCGAGATGCGACCGCGCAACCGATCGAGCGTCTTCGGATCGCTGGTCTGGCCGCTCAGCAACTCCACCTCCGCATCGATCGCGGCCAGCGGCGTCCGCAGCTGATGCGTCGCGTCGGCGATGAAGCGCTGCATCAGCTTAATCCGCTCCGACAGGCGCTGCATGAAGCCGTCGATGGCGCCGACCAATGCGCGGACCTCGCGCGGCGGCGTGATCGCGATCGGGCTGAGATCATCAGGCCGGCGCTTGACGATCTCGGCCTCGATCCGCGTCAGCGGCGCGAACACCAGCCGCAGGCACAGTGCGGTCGCGACCAGCGCCAGCAGACTCATCGCCGCGATCAGGCCGATCGCCTTGGACGCGAGATCCCAGGTCAGCGCGTCGCGCGCGCGCACCGTCTGCGCCAGCACGATCTCGCTCCAGCCCTCGCCCGGTGCGCCGTCGAGGCGCCGTGCGACGGCGGCGATGCGCACCGGCTGGTCGCGGTAGACGCCATCACGCAGCACGACGCCGTCGCGCAGCGCGCTCTTGGGGGCCTGGATCGCGAGATCGTCATAGCCGGCGACGACGACGCCGCGCGGATCGGTGACGCGGTAGAACACGAGATCATAGGCCGACAAGGTTGCGAACGCCGCCGCCGGCGGATCGAGCGTCACCACGCCGCCCTGCATGTAGATGTTCTCCGCGACCTGCACGGCGCCGCCGGCGAGCAGCTTGTCATAGGCATCGCGCGCCGCCGTGGCCGCATATTGCCAGGCGGCGAGACTGAGCACGACCGCGCCGACCGCCAGGATTGCGCCGATCGCGATCAGAAGCCGCGCGCGCAGCGACGTCTTGATCTCACGAAGCGTGGAGCTGATAGCCAAGGCCGCGCTCGGTCTTGATCTCGACGGACGTGGCCGCCAGCTTGCGCCTGAGACGCGCGATGAACTGCTCGACGGCGTTCGGGCTCGGATCCTGGTCGAAGCTGAACAGCTGCTCGACCAGTTCCTCTTTGGCGACGTAGCGCCCGGGGCGTGCAGCGAGGATCTCCAGCACGGTCAGCTCGCGCCGCGTCAGGTCGAGCGGCTGGCCGGCGACGCTCGCGGTCCGGCCGGCGCGGTCGATCACCAGCGGCCCCAATGTCAGCAGATTGTCGGATTGGCCGGCGGCGCGGCGGAGTAGGGCGCGCGCTCGCGCCTCCAGCTCGCGATAGTCGAACGGTTTGATGAGATAGTCGTCGGCACCGAGGTCGAGCGCGCCGATCCGGTCGTCGACCGCCGAGCGCGCCGTCAGCACCAGCACCGGGGTGCGCAGGCCGCGCTTGCGCAAGTGCTTGAGCACGGCAAAGCCGTCCATGTTCGGCAGCATTACGTCGAGCACAATGAGGTCATAGGTCTGCACCTCGATCAGCTCGCTCGCGGTGCGACCGTCCTTCTCCCAGTCGACGGCGTAGCCGATCCGCTCGAACCGGCTGGTCACGGCGGCGCCGATCTCGGGCGTGTCTTCCACCAGCAGGATGCGCAAGGTCGTGGTCTCAGTCCCGGAGTCAGGTTCGCGTCAGTCTCCTCCTCTATCACTTCGCACAAGGGCGCCGAAGTGCACCGGGCGAAATTTCGCACTGCAATATGAGGGGAGGACGCATGACCGTCCATCAGACACCATCCCAGTTCGAGCCGCTGCTCTCCGTCGAGGGCGTGACGCTTCAGTACAAGACGCCGGACACGCTGGTCACGGCGACCTACCGTGTCGATTTCAAGGTGTTCGATTCCGACCGCTTCGTGCTGCTCGGGCCGTCCGGCTGCGGCAAGTCGACGCTGCTGAAGGCGATCGGCGGCTACCTCAAGCCGACCGAGGGCCGCATCCGCCTCAAGGGCCACGAGGTCACCGAGCCCGGCCCGGACCGGATGATGGTGTTCCAGGAGTTCGACCAGCTGCTGCCGTGGAAGACGGTGCGCGAGAACGTCGTGTTCGCGCTGACGGCGAGCGGCCGGCTGAGCGCGGCCGAGGCGCAGGAGCGCGCCAAGTCCTACATCGACAAGGTCGGCCTCACCAAGTTCATCGACTCCTATCCGCACATGCTCTCCGGCGGCATGAAGCAGCGCGTCGCGATCGCCAGGGGCATGGCGATGGAGCCGGACGTGCTGCTGATGGACGAGCCGTTCGCGGCGCTCGACGCGCTGACCCGGCGCAAGATGCAGGACGAGCTGCTGCAGCTCTGGCAGGACACCCGCTTCACCGTGCTGTTCGTGACGCATTCGATCGAGGAGGCGATCAAGATCGGCTCGCGCATCCTCTTGCTGTCGCCGCATCCCGGCCGCGTCCGCGCCGAGCTCAACAGCGTGCCGCCGGGCACGATGGGCTCGCCCGAACAGGTCGCGCTCGAAGGGCGGATCAACGACATGCTGTTCGGCCACCACTGAGGGACGGGAGAGAGATCATGAGCGACACGCTGGCGCTGCGCCCCGAAATCGTCAATGCAGAGACCCCCCTCGGCGACGTCAAGGTCGAGGCGAGCCTGTCCCTGCTGGAACGCATCTATCGCTTCGGTGCTGTCCGCAAGGCCATCATTCTGGTCGCGCTGGCCGCGCTGTGGCAGGCCTATGGAGTGTGGCTCGGCAATCCCCTGTTGTTTCCGACCTTCACCGACACGCTGTCGGCCTTCTTCGAGAACATCGCCAATGGCGTGATCCCGGCGCGCACCCTGGTATCGCTGGAGACGCTGCTGATCGGCTACGGCGTCGGCATCGCGCTCGCCGCCGTGCTGACCACCATCGCGATCGGCTCGCGCATCGGCGCCGATCTGCTGGAGGCGCTGACCTCGATGTTCAACCCGCTGCCGGCGATCGCACTGTTGCCGCTGGCGCTGATCTGGTTCGGCCTCGGCAAGGGCAGCATCATCTTCGTGCTGGTGCATTCGGTGCTGTGGGCGATCGCCCTCAACACCCATTCCGGCTTCCGCGCGGTGTCGAACACCCTGCGCATGGTCGGCCTGAACTACGGCCTGCGCGGGCTGAAGCTGGTGCGCTTCATCCTGATCCCCGCGGCCTTTCCGGCGATCCTCACCGGTCTGAAAGTGGGCTGGGCCTTCGCCTGGCGCACCCTGATCGCGGCCGAGCTGGTGTTCGGCGTGTCCTCCGGGTCCGGCGGCCTCGGCTGGTTCATCTTCGAGAACCGCAACCAGCTGGAGACGGCGAACGTGTTCGCCGGCCTGTTCACCGTGATCATCATCGGCCTCGTGATCGAGAACGTCGTGTTCGCCACCATCGAGCGGAAGACGGTGCGGCGCTGGGGCATGCAGCACTGATGAGCTATAAGCAAAATAACAAGGAGAGGGAGACGAGAATGTCCTGGAGCAAAACACTCGCCGCTGCCGCTATTGGGCTCGCCGCGCTGCTCGGCGCCACGTCAGCGCAGGCCGAGGTCAAGGAGATCAGGCTCTCCAAGGGCTACGGCATCCTCTATCTGCCGCTGATCGTGATGGAGGATCAGAAGCTGATGGAGAAGCAGGCCGAGAAGGCCGGACTCGGTCCGTTCAAGGTCAGCTGGCAGCTGCTCGACGGCGGCAACATCATCAACGACGCGATGATGGCCGGCTCGCTCGACATCGCCGGCACCGGCGCGCCGGGCTTCATCACCTTGTGGGCCAAGGCCAAGGGCATCCCGGCCGTCGAGGTTGTCGGCGTCAGCGGCCTCTCGTCGACCTCGCTATGGATGAACAGCAACAATCCCGAAATCAAGTCGCTGAAGGATTTCAAGCCGAGCGACAAGATCGCGCTGCCGGGCATCAAGACCTCGCTGTCGGCGGTCATCCTGCAGATGATGGCCGCGCATGAGTTCGGCAAGGAGAACTACGCCAAGCTCGATCCGATGACGGTCGGCCTGCCGCATCCGGAAGCGGTGGCGGCGCTGACCTCGGGCAAGACCGAGATCACGGCGCATTTCACCTCGCCGCCGTTCTCCTACATCGAGCTGAAGGACTCCAAGATCCACCGCGTCGCCAATTCCGCCGACGTGCTCGGACGTCTCACCATGGACGTGGTGTTCGCACCGAAGCGCTTCGTCGACGCCAATCCGAAGGTCGTGCAGGCCTTCCTCGACGCGCTCGACGAGGCCTGCACCCTGATCGCCAACGACAAGGCCGCCGCCGCCGAAATCTACGCCCGCACCGCCAAGGTGAAGACCACCAAGGAGGAGGTGTTGGAGATGCTGCAGGACAAGGACACCTGGTTCTCGGCCACGCCCGAGGGCGTGCTCAAGATCGCCGAGTTCATGCACGGCGTCGGCTCGATCAAGGTCAAGCCGGCGAGCTGGCAGGACATGTTCGTCACCCAGCTCCGCGACCGCAAAGGAAGCTGAGCCGATCTAGGAGGCCTGCGGAAACGCGATGCGCACCCGCAGGCCGCCTTCTGGCGAGGTCGAGAGATCGAGGCGCGCACCATGCGCGTCGGCGATCTGCTTGACGATGGCGAGGCCGAGCCCGCTGCCACCGGTGCTGCGGCTGCGGGAGTTCTCCAATCGGAAGAACGGCTCGAACACCGCGTTGCGGGCATTCGGCGGAATGCCCGGGCCGTCGTCGTCGATGGCGATCACGACGGCCCTGTCAGGCAGCACGCGTACCGTGCAGCGCGTCGCGAAGCGCAGTGCATTCTCGATCAGATTGATGAACAGGCGCCGCAGTGCGGTCGGCTCGCCGAGAACGGTCAGCGCTTCGCCGCCGAGCTCGGTCTTGATGTGCGCGCCGCTCTGCCGCCGGTCCTCCACGATCTCCCTGAGCATCGCGGCGAGATCGACCGGCTGGCGCTGGATGGCCGCGAAGCCGCCGCGCGAGACCGCCAATGCATCCTCCAGCAGCCGCGTCATCTCGTCGAGATCGCTCGCCGCCTTGTCGCGCTGCTCCGGCTCGGGCAGGCGCTCGGCGCGCAGCCGCAGCCGGGTGATGTAGGTCTTGAGGTCGTGCGAGACGGCGCCGAGCAGCAGGGTGCGGCCGCGCACCAGCTCGGAGATCCGGGTCTGCATGTCGTTCACGGCCGTGATCAGCTTGCGGATTTCCGGCGCGCCCGCCGGCTTCACATGCGCCACGGTGGCATCGCTGCTGAATCGGCCGAGCGAGTGACTGAGCTGGCGCAGCGGCCGCGCCTCGCGCGCGATCGCGATCACGGCGGCCATGCCGATCAGCGCGCCGAGCAGGCCGACGCCGAAGCCCGGCGGCAGCCCGAACAGCCGCGGTCCGGTCGCACCGAAGGTTTCGAACACGACGTAGCCGTGGTCGCGCAAGGACACGGCGAACCGCTCGGAACGGTTGATGTTGCGCCAATAGTCGCCGAGGTGCCAGTCGCGCCAGCGCGGCAGACGGCCGCGCGGGCTCAATGCGATCACGTCGCGCGGCTGCAGCGACTGCAGATACAGGGCGAAGAAATGCTCGGCGAGCGGCCGGCGCATGGTCTCGGCCGAGGCTTCAGGGCGTTCCTGGGTCAGCGTCACGTGAAGGCGTTCGCTGCTGACGGCCTTGAGAATCAGCGTGCGTTCGGCGGGGCCGGCGGCTTCGATCAGCTGGACGATGGCGCTGATCTGCTCGGGCACGGGAAACAACCGGCTCAGGATCTCCTGGCGCGACTCGCTCAGGAACAGCCAGCCGACGCCGGCCGCCCATAGCGCGATCAGCGCGAACAGCACGATCGCCATCAGCCGGCCGGCGAAGCCGAGACGCCCGAGCACGTTTCACAGCTCCTTGACCGAGCCGGTGAAGATGTAGCCGGCGCTGCGCACCGTCTTGATCAGCTCCTCCTCGCCGTCGCGCTCGATCTTCTTGCGCAGCCGGCTCACTTGCACGTCGATGGTGCGGTCGAGCGGATCGGCCTGCCGGCCGCGCGTCCAATCCATCAGCTGATCGCGCGACAGCACGCGGTTGGGCCTGACCAGGAAGCAGCCGAGCAGCTCGAACTCGGCGCTGGTCAGCGGCAGCGCCCCGTCCTGCGCATGCGCGATCTCGCGCTTGTCGAGATCGACGGTGAGCGTGGCATTGACGAGAAAGCGGCGGTTCTCCAGCGGCGCCGGCTCGGCACGGCGCAGGATGGCGCGAATCCGCGCCACCAGCTCGCGCGGGCTGAACGGCTTTGGCAGATAGTCGTCGGCGCCCATCTCGAGCCCGACGATGCGGTCGATCTCGTCGCCCTTGGCCGTCAGCATCAGGATCGGCACCCGCGACGCCGCGCGCAGCCGACGGCAGATCGACAACCCATCCTCGCCGGGCAGCATGATGTCGAGCACAACGAGGTCGGGATCGCCGAAAGTGTTGCGAAAACGGTCGAGGGCTGCGCCACCGTCGCCGACATCGACGCGAAAACCCTCGCGGGCGAGATGGTCGCGCAGCAGGCTGCGGATCTCGATGTCGTCTTCGATGATCAGGAGGTGGGGTCGGCTGTCCATGCGATGGTTTTAAGAACACCCGGCCGCGCCGGGCAACCCGGGCCTGGACACCGTTACAAAACGTTACATGGCGGCTCTGTCCTGCAAACCGCCCGCAAACTTCGTGGGCGAGTCTCTGCTCGCGCCGTCAGGCGCTGGTGATGCAACAGGAGAGACAGATGCTTTCAGTTCGGACCTCGTTCGCGGCCGTCGCGATCAGCGCCATGGTGGTGGCCCTGGGCGCCTCGAGCGCCAACGCCTGGACCCGCAGCGGTGGCGGCATGGGTCCGCGCGGCGGCACGTGGTCGACCTCCGCCTCGGGCGGCTGTGCCGGCGGCAGCTGCAGCCGCAGTCATGGCGGCACCTACACCGGCCCGCGCGGCGGTGTCGTCACCAACAGCGGCCAGACCAGCTGCGCCGGGGGCACCTGCACCCACACCGGCACGACGACCGGACCCTATGGCGGCACCGTCAGCCGCAGCAGCACGTACACGCGCTGACGCGACCGCCACGCAAACGCTGCGATCCGCTGCAGCCTTTCAATTTGCCGCGAGGTCGCCTATCTGACCCCAGGCGAAGGCTACGCCGCGCGCGGACCGAGTTCCCCGCGCGGCCGGCCGATGATGGGGGAGATTGCGATGCGGAGATTGCTGACCGTGCTGGCGGCGCTCATGACCTTGAGCCTGACCAATTGCGGCTACAACGCCATCCAGACCAACGACGAGCAGGTCAAGGCGGCCTGGTCCGAGGTGGTCAACCAGTATCAGCGCCGCGCCGACCTCGTGCCCAATCTGGTCAACAGCGTGAAGGGCTTCGCGCAGCAGGAGAAGGATGTCCTGCTCGGCGTCACCAATGCCCGCGCCAAGGTCGGCAGCGTCCAGGCGACGCCCGACGTGGTCAATGATCCCGCGGCGCTGCAGAAGTTCCAGGCGGCGCAGAGCGAGCTGACCGGCGCGCTGTCGAGACTGCTGGTCGTGACCGAGAACTATCCGCAGCTGAAATCGGATCAATTGTTCCGCGACCTGATGTCCCAGCTCGAAGGCACCGAGAACCGCATCACGGTGGCGCGCAACCGCTACATCAAGGCGGTGCAGGACTACAACGTCGGCATCCGCACCTTCCCGAACAACCTCACCGCGATGGCCTTCGGCTACAAGGAGAAGGCCAACTTCACCGTCGAGAACGAGCGCGAGATCTCGGTCGCGCCGAAGGTCGACTTCAACGCGCCGTCGCCTGCGCCCTCGAAATAACCGGAGCGCTGTACCGTGCGCGCGCTGCCGGCCCTGAAGGCGCTGCTAGCGATTCTGCTCGTCGGCCTCGCCACGCTGGTGTGGGCCGACGTCGCGGTGCCGCAGCTGACCGGCCGCGTCGTCGACCAGACCGGAACGCTGTCGTCGTCCGACATCGCCGGCCTGACGCAGAAGCTGAAGGACCTGGAGGCGCGCAAGGGCAGCCAGGTCGCGGTGCTGATCGTGCCGACCACCCAGCCGGAAACGATCGAGCAGTTCTCGCTCCGGGTCGCGGAAGCCTGGAAGATCGGCCGCAGGAAGGTCGACGACGGCGCGCTGCTGGTGATCGCCAAGGGTGACCGCAAGCTGCGCATCGAGGTCGGCTACGGGCTCGAAGGCAGCCTCACCGACGTCACCGCGCGCCGCATCATCGACGAGGTCATCACGCCGAAATTCCGCACCGGCGATTTCGCCGGCGGTATCGATGCGGGCGTCGACCGCATCATCGGCGTCGTCAATGGCGAGACGCTGCCGGTGCCGCAGCCGCAGGCCTCGCATGGCAACGATCTCGACTTCGATTCGCTCTCGTCGTTCGCGCCGGTGGCGCTGTTCGGCTCGCTCGTCATCGGCGGCATCTTGCGGACGTTCCTCGGTCGCCTGCTGGGCGCGTTCGCAACCGCGGGCGCGATGGGCGTGCTCGCCTGGCTCATGGTGCAATCGGCCACGCTCGCTGCGCTCTCGGCCATCGCCGGCTTCGTCATCGCCTTCATCGGCGGCAGCTTCATGTCGATGGACACGCCTGGACCGGGCCGCCGCGGCGGCTGGTCGGGCGGCTCGTCGTCGTCAGGATGGAGCAGCGGCAGCTCGAGCGACAGCGGCAGCTTCTCCGGCGGGGGCGGCAGCTTCGGCGGCGGCGGCGCTTCGGGCAGCTGGTGAGGAGGGGCGCGCGACCATGAGCATCGGGCGGATCGGCCGGCATCTCCTGCACCATCATTGGCGGCTGAGGCGCATCTTCACCGCCGATGCGCTCGCGCGGATCGAGCAGGCGATCAAGGCCGGCGAGCGCACGCATGCGGGTCAGGTCCGGTTCGCGGTCGAGGGCGCGCTCGACGGCAAGCCGCTGTGGCGCAATCAGCCGCCGCGCGAGCGCGCGCTCGATGTGTTCTCCAGCCTGCGCATCTGGGACACCGCGCACAACAACGGCGTCCTGATCTACCTCCTGCTCGCTGACCGCGACGTCGAGATCATCGCGGACCGCGGCATCGATGCCCTTGTCGGCGCGGCGGGATGGGAGAGGATCTGCCGCGCGATGGAAGCCGAGTTTCGTGCCGGCCGCTTCGAGCAGGGCGTGATCTACGGCGTCGCCGCCGTCTCGCGCGAGCTTGCCAGGCACTATCCGCCGCACGCCGGCGAACCGAACGAGCTGCCCGACGCGCCGGTGGTGCTGTAGGTCCCGTTCCCCAATAGTGCTCCCGCCCGCCACCCTAAATTGCTTCGCAGCGCGCTGCGCTTGCAATGACGCGGAATGGGGCGGGGGACACTCAACTCAGTCCGTCGTCGCGGTCTCGTAGCCCGGATGAGCGCAGCGACATCCGGGGTCTCACGCGCTGCATCGGGGAACCCGGATATCGCTGCGCTCATCCGGGCTACGAGGCTGGCTCGCGCTGAACCGGGTGGACCTGAGCGCGATGTTTGCAACTCACACGGTTGCCGAAGCGGCGTAGCGTTGCGTCATCGCCTGCCCCAGCTCGACCATCTTCGCGCGCAACTCTGGCGGGTCGAGCACCTCGGCCTCGGGTCCGAACCGCAGCAACTCGCCGGCCGCATGCCACAGTGTCGTTCCTGTCGGGATGGTCGCGACGCGCCAGCCATCGGCATCGGCGTCATCAGCGAGGCGGATGCGGGCGCGCACGTAGGGCTGGCTCCACACCTCCAGCAGCTTCACGCCGAGCGGTGAGAGCCGCACCGTCGCCGTGTTCGGATGCAGCTCCGCCTCCAGCCGCTCGGTCGCGGCGCGCCAATAGGCGGCGAGGTCGAAATCGTCCGGCCTCGCGAAGCGCTCGTCGGTGACGGCACAGTCGAGGATGCGCGCCACCCGATAGGTCCGCACGCTGCGCTCGACCTGTCCGGCGAGATACCAGCCGCCGCCCTTGAGTACGAGGCCGAGCGGGGCGACGCGGCGGCGTTTCTCGGCGCGCCAGGCCTGATAGCGGATGTCGATCATGACGTCGCGCAGCAGCGCCTCGGCGATCGTGCGCAGATACGGCGGCTCCTCGGACTCGCCGAACCAGCCGGGCGCGTCGAGATGGAAGCGCACCTGCATCCGTCCGGCATTCGCGCGCAGGTTCTCCGGCAGCGCCGCGACCAGCTTGGTCTGCGCCGTGCTCATCGCATCGTCGAGGCCCAGCGCAGCCGCCGGGCCGGGCAGGCCGGCCATGAACAGCGCGTCGGTCTCCGCCGGCGAGAGCCCGTTCAGCCGCACGCGATAGCCGTCGAGCAGGCGGAACCCGCCTTCGGCGCCGCGCTCGGCATAGACGGGAATGCCCGCGGCCGACAGCGCATCGATGTCGCGATAGATCGTGCGCACCGAGACCTCGCAGGCTTGCGCAAGCTCGGGCGCCGTGACCTGGCCCTTGGCCTGCAACGTCGTGAGAATGGAGAGCAGCCGGCTCGCGCGCATGCCTCCCTTAAAACATACCTGACATGGATTGTCAGGTATGCTGTGCGACAAGCCAAGGGCTTCGCAGAAGGACACGGGAGGAGCCACGATGACCGCCGACGACAGGATCACATTGTATTATTCGCCGCAGACCCGCGCCGCCGGCGCCCGCGTGCTGCTCGAGGAACTCGGCGCGCCCTATGACCTTCATGTTCTGAACATGAAGGCCGGCGAGCAGCGCAAGCCGGAATTCCTCGCGATCAACCCGCTGGGCAAGGTGCCGACCGTCGGCCATCGCGGCGCGATCGTCACCGAGCAGGTCGCGATCTTCATCTATCTCGCCGACCTCTTCCCGCAAGCCGGCCTGACGCCAGCGCTCGACGATCCCATGCGCGGACCGTATCTGCGCTGGATCGCTTACTATGGCTCGTCGTTCGAGCCGGCGCTGATCGATCGTTTCATGAAGCGCGAGCCGGCGCCGGTCACGCAGTCTCCCTACGCCGATTATGACACGATGCTCGGCGCGCTGGAGCAGCAGCTCGCGAAGGGACCCTACCTGCTCGGCGAGCGTCTGACTGCCGCCGACATCCTCTGGGGCATCGCGCTGAACTGGACCATGATGTTCGGCATCGTGCCGCGCAAGGAGGTGTTCACCCGCTACGCCGAACGCATCACCTCACGACCGGCGTTCCAGCGCGTCACCGCAGCGGATGCCGACATGGCTGCGCAGCATGAAGCGGCGGTTAGCGGCTGATCAGCGGGTGGCTGACCGTCATTGGTGAGCGGCCCTCGTCGCTCATCGACCGGCTGGCGCATCCTGCCGTCACTGCGGCTCCTGCTCGGGAATGATCGGCAGCACCACGTGCGACGGACGGGACGAATCCACGAACACGGTGTTGGTGGCGACCCGCGTCGACAGCCCGCGCCCTTCCGGTGCGCCGGTGTTTGGGTTGACGTCGAAATGCGGGAAGTTGCTCGACGAGATGTCGAGCCGGATGCGATGCCCCGCCTTGAACAAATTGGATGTCGGCAGCGCGCTGACCTTGACCGGATAGACCTTGCCGGGCTCCATCAGGCTGGGCTGCTCCCAGCTGTCGCGATAGCGGCAGCGCAGGATGCCCGCGGTCAGGTTCATCGCGAACCCTTCCGGATCGTCCGGGCTCGGCGGATGGACGTCGATCAGCTTGATCGTGAAGTCCGTGTCCGGGCAGTTGGACGAGATCCACAGCAATGCCTCGATCGGGCCGGTGACCTCGATGTCGCGCGCGAGCGGCGGCGTCTCGAACACCAGCACGTCCGGACGGGCGGCGAGCGGCAGCAATGGCGGCTTGGCGCCGTAGACCGCGATCGTCTCGCGCTGATCGAAGGCGCCGCCGCGCATCAAGGGCTCGCCGGACGTGACGGCGCCGCCGATCGTAGGGACGGGATCGCGCGGATCGAAATCGTAGCTGAGCGCCTCGGAATCGGCCTCTGGCAGCGACTCGGCGAGCGCGCCCGATGCGTGGCAGTAGAAACGCGTCCAACGCGTGCGCGGGATCGGCCAGTCGGCCTCGCTGCGCCAGCGGCCCCCATGCTCGAGCCGTCCCTCGGCATTGCGCCGCCCGCTGCCGCCGCCCATCACGAAGATGCGTACTGGCGGCTGCTCGCGGTCCGAGTTTTCGAGGCCGCGCAGGTGGCGGTCGAAGTAGGCGAGGCGATAGGCGAAGTAGTCCTGTCCAGTGGCGTGCTCGAAGGTCGCCTCCGGCCCAAAATCGACATCGCCGGCGAACGTGGTCGATCGCGCGCCATGCGTCCATGGCCCCAGGATGAGCCGCGCCGGCTGCAATGCCTGTTGGCGCGTGCCGGTGAAATTGTCGGTCGCCGTGCGCGAGTAGGGATCGTACCAGCCGGAGAGATGGACGGTGGCGCTTCGGGCCAGCTGCGGATAGAAGCCGGCGGCATAGATGCCGAGCCGCTTCCAATAGCCATCGAAGCTGCCGTGTTGCCACTGCTCGAAGACGTAGTCTTCGTAGTCGGGAATCAGGCTGATCGGCGTGTGGCCGCGCTTCCACGGCATCGACGCGAACCACGCCTTGAGATCGACGGCCTTGAGCGCGGCGAGGCGAACGGGGTCGCGGGCCAGTTCCGGGCTGTCGAGCCCCAGATTATAGGCCCAAGTCACCTGCTTCAGCTCGAACGCGCCACCCTGCCGGATGCCGCTCTGATAGGCGTTGGAGAAGCCGCCGAAGTCGAGGAACACGGCCTTGAGGCCGGGCGCCCCGGCGCAGGCCGCCGCGGCCTGCGTATGGGCGTCATAGGATGTCCCGAGCATGCCGATCCGGCCGTCGCTCCAAGGTTGCGCGACGATCCACTGGCACATGTCGAAGCCGTCATGGCCGTCGTCGAGATATTTGACGAACTGACCCTCGCTGCCGCCGCGGCCGCGCGTGTCCTGATAGATGAAGGCATAGCCGCGCCGCACGTAATAGCCGGCGACCTCCGCGCGCGTGCGCCGCCGCCCGTCGGCCGTCATCTCGCGCGCGGCGGTCTTCTCGCGCCCATAGGGCGTGCGGTTCATGATGACCGGCAGCCGCCCGTCGAGCCGCTTCCCGCCGCTCGCCGGCCAATAGATGTCGGTCGCCAGATGCACGCCGTCGCGCATCGCCACCATGATCCCCTTGTCCACGAGCATGTCGGAGGCGGGCGTCTCCGTTGCCCCGAGCGCCGGCGCCGCGCCCACCGCACCCAGCGTCGCCATCCCTTGCACGAAGCGCCGCCGCGACAGCCGGTCAAGCTCGATCATTTACGCTCTCCTCGTTCGGCGACTGCGTTTGCGACAGTCCGTCACCAGGTTCAAGCATTCCTGGGATATTTCTGCAGCACGATCTGGCTGCGCGATTCGGAGATGAGCGCCGATGCTGCGATTGCATCGTTCAGCGCCGACAGGTCTGCGACACTCGGCAGGGCGACGATCGCCAGAGCGTCCCATTCGCCGGCCAGCGACAGAACCGAGGCTACGCCGTCCAGCGACGACAGCCAGGCCAGCGCCTTGGTGCAGGGTCGCTCGGCGATGCGGATGAACAGAACCGCGCGGGTGAGGCCGGCCGCTTCGCCGGTCGTCGCATGATAGCCCTGGATGATGCCGCTCTGCTCCATCGCCAGGATGCGCTCCTGCACCGCCGGCCGTGACAGACCGATCTCGCGGCCGATGGCCGTGGCGCTGAGTCTGGCGTTCTGTTCCAGCAGGGCGAGGATGCGCTTGTTGGTCCGGTCGATGTCCATTGCAAAACAGTGATTGGCACGAAAACAGCGATTGGCAGGTCTCTTCCGTCGAAGCGCAAGCTGCGTCCGATCACGTCAAGGTCTATCACCTTCTCCGACGAGAAGGAGACATGATTCGTGCAGAAGATCGTGCCACGCGAGTTTTCCGCAAGTCGGGCGTGGGATGCCCTGGACATCGAGCGTTTCGCGTCACCGGCGACTGTGCGGCTGCACTGGACCGATAAGCCCTACAGGTGGCACGTCAACGACGGCCCCGAGGTTTTCGTCGTGCTCGACGGTCAGGTCGACATGCACACCCGGTCCGACAAGGGCACGGTCGTTCACGCGCTGGGGGTTGGCGACATCTTTCACGCGCAAGCCGGCGACGAGCACGTCGCCCATCCCGTCGGCATGGCCAGAGTGCTCGTGATCGAGAATGAAGGGAGCGTGTGAGCTGCACCGTCGCCGCGCCATCTGGATCGCATGAGTCAAGGTCTCCTGCAGGGCACCCAATGGTCACCTTCCAAGAGTTCAGCACCTTCATCAGACACGTCACCAGATACGGCAAGTCGATCTCTCCCGACACGGACGTGGTACACGATCTGGGAGTTGCGGGCGCCGATGGAGAAGACTTCGCGCGAGCCCTCTTCGACAGATACGGTCTCCTTCTGACCCGCGACGAGATCCTGCAGCACTTCGGCGAGGAGCGCGCGATGACGCCGTGGCAACTGGTGATCTGGCTGTGCGATCAGGCCGAGCGCTTGAAGCCGCTCACCGTCAAGGAGCTCTACGACCGGGTCGTCGACATCGAGCGGAGGCGATCGACCTAGCTGTGTGGTCGAGGGCCGTCAGCGCAGCGGGGCATCGCTGTCCGACCGGAGCTTGCGACGGACTGCAGCAAGCCCCGGGCGTGCGAGGCAGCCCGCGAGGATTCCCAGCACGGCGCTGCCGGCGAGCAGATGATCCCATCGGAATCCGGCGTGCGCCGTGGCGTTGATGACGGCTCTGTACAGGATCAGGAACAGCACCACGCTGAATGCAATGCGCCGCAGCAGCTCCTTCACGAGAGAGAACAGCGCCCCGAAGACGATACCGGCCAGGATGACGGGCCAATAGTTCGCGAGCCATTCGGCCATCCCGTCCCTCATCGCGGTTTGCCTGCCGCCGCAACGGTCCCGTCCGGGCTTCGCGCAGTCAGCAGCACACCAACTCCAGCGCGCGCCGGATCGATCGCCGACCCAGTTGCAGGACCAGACGCGGCTTCGACACTTTATGCTTGGGATGACTGCGCCATTGGAATTGATCGCGATCCTGCCGGGTCATACAACCGAAACACACGTCAGGATCTCTGAGCGTCCTGCCCGTTGGGTCCGGCCAGCAATTTCTCTTCATGCAGTGCAACGCGAACACCACCACCATCCCGACTTCAGATCGGTTGGCCCCATGTTTGTTGGAGATCGGATGGGTCTTGGTCTATGCCTTGGCCATCCGTCTGGTGCTGGCGCTGACCGCCATCCCGGCGGCCCGCGCGTCCGACGTCGACAGTGAGCACCTGTTCGGGTTCACGGAAGGGGCCGACATCGGCAGGGCCGGCGAGCGCGAGGCTGAAAGCGAGAACATCGGCCATTTCGGCAAGGCGGCAGGACGCTACGCGGCGCTGACGCAGAACGACTCGGTCAAGATGCTGCCGACCGACAATCTGCGGCTCTCCGCCAACGTCGTGCTGGCTCATTTCGGGATCTCGGGGGTTCCCGACCTCGCCGATCGCGAGCTCACCGCCCTGCAGGGCACCTCGTTCGAGGCTCGCTACATGGTGCTCAACCGGCGCAGCGGCCCCTTCGGATTGACCGCGATCGTCGAGCCGCGTTGGAGCCAGATCGACGCCAATAGCGGCGAGAAGCTGACCGCCTACGGTGCTCTTTTCACGCTCGTTGCCGACAGGGAGCTGATCGACGATCGTCTGCTCGCGACGCTCAACGTGCTCTACGATGTGCAGACCACCCGCTTTCCTGTCGCGGACATTTGGTTGCATGATTCGAAGATCGGCGTTGCGGCCGCGTTGTCGGCGCGGGTTACCGCGACGGCCTTCGTCGGCGGCGAGCTTCGGTACTTGCGTGCCTATGATGGTCTAGGCCTCGATCTGTATTCCGGTCAGGCGCTGTTCGCCGGCCCCACCTTCTATGTCCAACTCGCGCACGGCATGGCCCTGTCCGGCGCCTGGAACATCCAGGTCTCCGGCCGGAGCACGGCAGGCGGTCCGCTCGATCTGAGTCATTTCGAGCGGCATCAGGTGAAGCTGCGCTTCAACGCCAATTTCTGAACGCCACGGGTTCGAACAGTCAGATCTGCATTTCGCGACGGCGCCGACCCTTACGTACGGTGGTGTGGGAGGGGAGGAGTCGCGAGACTCCCCCCTATCCCGATTCAGTCGATACCCTGTCTTCCCTGCGCCCTCTCGTGACAAGGAGGGAGATCAAACCGGATCATCTCGGGCACAATCGTGCCGCGAGCTCGTCTCGCGCTGCTCGCTATGCTGATCGGAAGATCCTAATTCTGCGCGGAAAAGGCTGCACGCGCCGAATATTCGGGCACCGCTTGCCACACCTGCTTCACCTTGTCGGCGCAAATTCGCCCCGGATGAATCCCTAAAACCGAGGTAAGCCCAGCAAAAGTAAGATTTTGGCAATCAATCAAACGCTAACTAAGGTTACCAAGGGCTCAACGTCATCCGGAGACTTGAACGTGAGCGAGCAAAAGGCCGAACAGACCAGCCTTGGCATGACCGATCCGGGCATCGCCACTGCTGAGCCGGCGCTGAAGACCTCTGCGTCCGCCGATGGTGTCCACGTCGCGGAGCCGGCCTCGGCGCCGCTCCCACCGGCGATGATCGCGCCCGATCATGAAGCTCCGCTCGCGGATCGGCCCACCGCCGATGTGAAAGCCGCGCCCGAACTGGTGGCCGAAACGCCGGAGGCCAAGCCTGAGCTCGTCCTGGTCCAGGCCGTCCCGGCCGCGGCCGACGTGAAAGCCGAGCCGGCAGCGTTCGAGGCGGCGAAGCCGGAGGCCGGCAAGCCCGAGCCGAAGCGGCTTGACCTGGTCAAGTCGGAGCAGGCCAGGGCGGAGGCGATGAAGCCGGAGCCGACCAAGCCTGAGGTGACCAAGCCTGAGGTGACGAAGGCTGATGTGAGCAAGGTTGGGGGCGCCAAAACGTCTCAGGTCAAGGCGGGGCCGGGCGCCGCGAAGTCACCGTCGACCATCCTTGATCTCATCAGAACCGAGCCTGTCAAATCTGAGCCGGTCAAGGTCATGACGGCGGCGGGTGATCTGCTGAAGGTCGAGACGCCCAAGCTGTCGACGCTCGCCAGTAACGCGCCCAAGATCGGGCCATTGGGCACGACTGCGCAGAAAACGGAAGCGGCGGCCAAGCCGCAGGCGCCGGTCAAGGCGGAGGCGCCGAGCAAGCCGGCTGCCAAGCCCGAGCCGGTTGTCAAAGCCGAGCCGACCGCCAGGCCTGAGCCAGTCATCAAGCCCGAGCAGGTCATGAAGCCGGAGCAGGCCGTCAAGACCGAGGCTGCCATCAAGCCGGAGCTTTTCGCCAAGCCCGATGCTTTGATCAAGCCAGATACTCCGATCAAGCCCGAGCCGCCGGCCAAGCGTCCGGTCATGCCTGCGGATACCTCCGCCGCCGCAGCCAGCGCGGCAGCGATGGCCGGGGCTGCGGTTGACAAGGCCACCGCCTGGGCCAAGGCCAAACTGAAGGCCGAACCGCTCAAATCCGATCCGAGCGCCAAGCCGTCGCCGGCTCCCATGTCGGCGGCTGCCGGCGGACCACTGCCGCCGGCGGGCAAGGCTTCGTCGTCCCGTGGGATGCCGGCTGGCCGGGTCGGGCTTCCGGCGATTGCCGCGGTCGTGCTGCTGGCCATGGTGGTCGGCGGCGTCGCCGGGGGCCTCGTGACAGCCACCTTCGTCGATCGCTCCGGTGCCAGCATGGCCGACGGAAGCTCGACCGGCGCCGCCGATCCGTCGCTGAGCGCGGCGATCTCGCGGATCGACAATGAGATCGCGACCCTCAAGGCCAATCTCGACCAGGCCAACCAGACAAGCCTGGTCGAGCTCAACAAATCGTCCGAGCGTCTCGACCGGCTCGAGAAGGTGCTGGGCGATCTGGCGACGAAGTCGTCGGGCAAGCCAAGCGAATTGCAGCGGCTCAGCGAAGCCGTGGAGCGGTTGCGCGCCGCGCAGGCCTCGGCGGCTACGCCGGTGCCCGCGCGTGATACCACCGCATCCGTGCCGCAGCAGGCGCTCGGCGCGATCAACGCCGCGGTGCCGCCGTCCGGTGTGCCGATCCGGCAGGAGGCGAGCCGGGCCGAGCCTGCGAAGACGGCAGACGCGAATCCGGCCCAGCCGGGCAGGACTGAGCCGAACCGGACCGACGCGGCACGGGCTGAGGCTCCCCGCGCCGAGACCAACAAGCCCAAGGTCGTGGAAGGCTGGGTGCTGCGTGATGTCGGCCGCGGCGGCGCGCTGATCGAGGGTCGCGGCGGGCTTTACGAGGTCTATGCCGGCGATCCCGTGCCCGGCCTCGGCAAGGTCGATGCGATCCGCAAGCAGGACGGGCGCTGGGTAGTCTACACGACGAAGGGGCTTGTGGTCGCGCGCTGACGAGCCATCTCTTGCGTGAGCGGATTCGACGAGGCGCCTCACCGCGACGTGAGGCGCCTCGTCGCACATTTGTCCGCCGCTGCCGCCTTTCGGCTATGTTCGGCGCCTAGCAAACCGGCGCGCGGCGGCGAGGATGATGGGGTCGGCTCGCGCGGTCTGGTTCGGAAGAGGAGGCGCGTCGTGCGACAGTTGGTAGTTGGCCTGGCCCTGCTGTGCTGCAGCTCGCTCGCATATGCCGACGAGAGTCCGCCGCTCGAGCGCGGCACCGCGATCCTGGAGCCGTCAGCGCTGCGCGCGCTCGACAGCGGCCCGTTTGGTCTCGGCCGCATGCTCGCAAAGGCGGGCGATGCGCCGCTGACCGACGCCGCGCTGTTCGCGCTGCCGTCGATGCAGCCCGTACGTAAGGGTCTGGAGGCCGAGTTCGACCGCTACGTCGAGGCGCACAATGCGACGCTGCCGAACGAGAGCATCGGCGTCGGCAATGCCTATGCCTTCCAGCTGTTCGACCGCGCCATGCTGGACTCGCCCGACGCCCGCTTCCTGCTGGCCGGCGTGGTGAACCGCATGGACCGCGCCTTCGTCGATCCCGAGCATTGCGGCGAGGTGCGGCTGTTGTATCGGCTGACGCGGACAACGCCGCCCGAGGCCAGGAACGGCGAGGTGGCCTCGCCACGGCTGCCGATGACCTTGAACATCGTGCTCACGGCGCGCAGCGACGCAGAGGCGAAGAGCAACATGCCGAGTTGCGCCGACATCGCCAAACGCTGGCTTGCGACATCGGATCTGCAACTGACCGGTCCTGAGCTGGCTGCGAAGCTGACCGCGCCGGACGGGCCGCTGGCGCTGATCAGGCCGGAGAACATCCACCGCATCGAGACCAATCTGCAGATCGCGCATGCGCCGAAATCGGCGATCCGCGACTTCCGCACCGACTACATGATGAAGGTGTTCGACTATCAGGCCGCGAGCCGGACTTTCGAGGAGGCGGTGCTCGAGGATCAAATCGATCGCGACCGGCTGCTGGCGGACGCCGCGCTGGCCGGTGAGTTCAAGGCCTGGCTGCTCGATCCCGTGCATCTCGGCGAGCTCGATCGCGGCATGGCCGTCATCCCCGACAAGTTCCTCGCCAAGGTCGCTGTCGCGCCGACGCCGACAGGCTTCGTCAATTCCGACATGCTGCCGGCCTATGGGCTGGTGCAGAGCGAGGCGGGCGGGGCAGGCGTCGTGTTCAGCGAGGCCGACGTGGTCGGAGCGCTGGAGAAGGCGGCCGCGCAGGGCGTCGCCTTGCAGAACATCCAGTCGGTCGCGGGCTTCGAGCGCCGCCTCAACGATTCCAGCTGCGGCGGCTGCCATCAGACCCGCGGCATCGGCGGCTTCCATTTCCCCGGCGTCGACTGGATGGCGGAGAAGCCGTCCAATACGGTCGTGGTGCCCGGCTCGCCGCATTTCTTCGGCGACCAGGTCCGCCGCCGCGACATCCTCACCGCTTTTGCCGAGGGCCGAACCCCGGACTTTTCGCGCGGCTTCGCCAGTCGCCCGCAGCTGCGCGGCAGCGATGAGTTGTCAGGCACCGTCTACAATGACGGCTGGGGCGGGCATTGCTATGCGAACCGCGACGGCGCCGACAACGACAAGAGCTTCTCGCGCTGGACCTGCGCGGCAAACCTATCCTGTCAGACCGGTCCGGCGACGCGGTTCGGCATGTGCTTCATCGCGACGCGCTAGCTGCTCAGGCCACGGCGCCGCGGGCACGCAAGCCGCGGATGGCCTGCTCGTCGAAGCCGGCGCCGCGCAGGATCTCGTCGCTGTGCTCGCCGACGCCGGGCGGCTTGCGCGGCGCGACCTTACGCTGGCCGTCGATGAAGATCGGGCTGTTGACGGTCAGCATGGTGTCGTTCTCGAACGGCACCAGCACCTCGTTCTCGATCATCTGCCTGTCGTTCGGGATATCATCGAGAATGCCGACCACGCCAAACACCAGCCCGCTGCCGTCGAGGATCTTGCGCCATTCGGCAAGCGGCCTGGTCGCGAACACCGCGTCGAATTCGTGGATCAGCTCGACCGAGCGGGCGTGGCGATCGGCCTTGGTCCGGAAGCGCGGATCGTTGATCAGGTCCTCGCGTCCCAGGCAGCGGGCGAGGATCGGCCACTGCTTCTCCTCGTTGAGCAGCGACAGCATGATCCAGCGGCCATCCTGGCACTGGTAGTGGTTGGCCACCGCGTTCAGCGCCCGCTCGCGCGGCCGCCGCTCCACGAAGGTCGCGCCGCACAGCTTGGCCTGGGCCAGCACGGACGCCGCCCACACCCCGTTCGCCATCAGATTGGAGGCGACGTGGCAGCCCTTGCCGGTCCGCTCGCGTTGATACAGTGCCGTGACGATCGCGCCATAGAACGCCATTGCGCACGGATGGTCGCCCATGCCGGCCACGGAGCGCGCCGGTGTCGTGGTCTCGTCGGCGCGGACAAGGTCCATCAGCCCGGACCGCGCCCAATAGGCGTTGCTGTCGAAACCGGGCTTGTCCGCCTCCTCGCCCTTCTCGCCATACCCCGTAAACGACGCATAGATCAGTCGCGGATTGAGCGGCCCGAGCCTTTCGTAGGTCAGGCCGAGCTTGGCTCGCACCGAGGGTGGGAAGTTGGTGATGAAGACGTCGGCACCGCCGACCAGCCGCTGCAGCACGGCCTGTGCGTCGGGCTTCGACAGGTCGAGGGCGATGCTGCGCTTGTTGCGGGCTTCGAGGTACCAGGCGTAGTTGTGCTCGCTGCGCGGATAGCCGGGCAGGTTCGGCAAATTGCGGTAGGGATCCCCGGCGCCAGGTGGCTCGATCTTGATGACGTCGGCACCAAAATCGGAAAGCACGGTCGCCGCGGCGGGGGCTGCGATGAAGCTCGCGCAATCCAGCACTTTCAGGCCGTAAAAAATGCCCTTGTCGTCCATGAGGCGTCGCTCCCGTCGATTGTTTCCGCGCGCTGGAATTTCTTCATCGGCGCGGTTCGACGGCATTTGACCCCAGGTCGGGCGGTCGAGGCAATGGCGCGAAGCGGGTTCTAACTACAAACAAGCGTCAGTATGGCCAGGAGCGGGCACCGCTCCTGTTTGAAATCTTGGTGCCTCGTGTCTCGCTGGCCCGGTGAGCGAAACGATGAACGCCGAAAAGCCGCGAGGCGGAATGGCGCGGAACGGCGTTGGCTACACCTTCAGGTTCTCGGCGGAGCTTCTGCCGCGATTGGCGATCTCCTCGTATTCGATCGTCTGACCCTCGTTGAGGGTCGCGAGCCCGGCCTTCTGAACTGCAGAAATATGGACGAAAATGTCTTTGCCCCCGGCCGCCGGCTGAATGAAGCCGTAGCCCTTGGTCGGGTTGAACCACTTGACCGTACCTTTAGCCATACGTTGCCTCCGCGGGATCAATCCAGTTCGGGCCTTAGGTCCCCGCAAACCATGCGGCCCCGGAAAATGAGAATACTGCGGTTGCGGCAGGCTTGATAGCGTAAACAGCGGGCGCTTTTAATCCGAAGTGATCGATATCGTGGCGGCTTTGCGGCTTTTTGGCCGCTCGTCGCCGCTTGACCGCAACCTGTCTTGGTAGGACAGGACAAGCCTCCGACAGGTTCAACGAAACCTTATGCCGCCTCGCCATCACCGATCGATGTCCGCTCTGCCAGCTCGGCCGCATCCAGGGCCGTCCTGACCCGCATCGGCTCGGCGCGGCCGCGGATCTCGACCTCGTGCTGGGGCAGCATCCCCGCAGCAAGTCCGGCGCGCGCGTAGACCTCGTCGGAAACGATCACCTGGCATCCGAGCATCTTGGTCAGATCCTGCAGCCGCGACGCGACATTGACGGCGTCGCCGAGCGCGGTGAACACCATGTGGTCGCGATAGCCGATCTCGCCGACGATCACCTCGCCGCCGTGGATGCCGATGCCGAAGCCGATCGGGTCCTGCAGGTCGTGGCTGAGCACGGCATTGAGCTCGGCGATGTTCGTTGCGATCGCGTGAGCGGCCCGGACCGCCTGCCTGCAGGCGAGTTGAGGATCGACGGCCAATCCGAACAGCGCCAGCATGCCGTCGCCGACGAACTGATTGGGCTGGCCGCCATGGCTCAGGACGGCCTGAGAGACAGCGCCGAGAAAGCGGTTGACGATGAAGACGACGTCGAACGGCAACCGCTTCTCGGCGAGGCTGGTCGATCCGCGCATGTCGACGAACAGGCTGACGAGATAGCGCTCCTGCCCGATCCCGCTGCGTTGACCGCCGCGCTCGGCAGGCGCCAGGTTCGGCATGAACAGCTGAAAGAAAGACAGATCGTTGGTGGGGCGCAGCTGGCAGGCCAGCCTGATCGAGGGATCGTCGACACCGACCTGCGCCAGCACGAACGCCTCGCGCGGCGAGGGGGCCGGCAATCCGCTGGTATCGCCGATCACCCTGATGCGGCAGGTCGAGCAGCGCGCGCGGCCGCCGCAGGTGCTGGCATGCGGCACGTGATTTCGATGGCTGGCCTCGAGCACCGAAAGCCCCTTCGGCACGCGAATGACACGCCCGTTGTTGTAGGACAGGGTCACCATGCCGCCGCGTCGCTCCTGCAGGGTGCGAACGAAGCGGGCCGCGAGCGCGGTACCGATCAAGCCGAGATAGCCGATCAGGAAGCCGTTCATGATCGTATCGAGCTCGGCCTGCTCCGCAGGAGTGCCCGTCTGTCTCGAAGAGAGGTTCTCTGCGCGCCACTGGGCGGTCGCGCTGGCGCTGATGACGTCACGGCCGCCGCGGTAGAAGCCGAGCAGCGCCAGCGCAGGGATCAGCACCGCGCACGCCAGCAGCCACGGCGCCGCGCGCTGATAAAACGGCTTCAGCCGTAGCCAGAAATGCAGGCCGATGCAGCCATGCGTCCATGACGTCAGCAGCGCTGTCGACATCAGCCAGACACGCCATGAGGGGCCTGCCCAGTAGGAATACAAAACCTGCGGGTAGAGCTTTTCCTGTCCGTACAGCGTCTGGCCCAGCCGGACACCGGCGATGTGGCTGAAGATCAGCGCAGGAATGCTGAGTCCCAGCACCAGCTGCAGCGGCTCCAAGGTGGTGCGGCTGAACTGTCGGCGCTGGTACAGCGCCCATACGCCAAGACCGCCATGCGTGAGAACGGCAGCATAGAACAGCACGGCCACAGGGAGGAACTGCCAGACCGCGAGGTGATAGCCGACGCCGGCGGCGAGCGCGTCCAGCGAGATGTTGCCGAGTGCGTGGTTGAGAAAGTGGCTCAGCAGATAGCTGAAGAGAATGATGCCGCAGATCAGGCGCACCTGCCGCACGCCGATGCCGCGCAGGGTGGTCCGGAGACGATGGGAGGTCGAAAGGGTCATGCGGTCCGTGTGGAAGTGAGCCGCGATGCTAGAGATTTATTCCCGGACAGCCTAGTGTGGCGCGGGACGATGGCACAGCGGCGATGCCGACGGCTCGATATGTTGACTCGCCGGGCGGAGTCAGGGAAAAGCGCCGCGTGACGGCCTTGTTCCCCAATACCGACAGCCCGACTGCGCGCTCGCTGCGTGCCGCGTGGGTGACGGCTGCGGGGATCATCGCCGGTATGACGATCATGAGAATCGTCTATGCTGACGCGCTGGATCTGCGGACTGACGAGGCGTATTACTGGACCTGGTCCAAAGAGCTGCAGCTCTGCTTCCTCGATCATCCGCCGATGATCGCATGGTTCGTCCGGTTCGGGACCGCGCTGTTCGGCGACACCAATCTCGGCGTGCGCTTCGGCGGCATCGTCGCGATGGCCGCGTCGCAACTCCTGCTCGCTGATATCGTTCGCCGCGTCACCCACGACGCCCGCGCCGTGATCCTTGCGGTGCTGCTGCCGGAGGCCGCGCTCTATTACGGTCTGCTGATGGCCAAGGTCGCGCCTGATATCGCCGCGATCCCTTTTGCGCTGGCGATGGTCTGGGCGCTGGTGCGGCTGACAGAGAGTGACGACGGCCGCTGGTGGCTCGCGGCCGGCCTGTTCGGCGGGCTCGCGCTGCTGTCCAAATTCACCGTCGTCATGCTGCTGCCCGCGGTGGCGGCGTTCCTGCTCGTGCCGGCTTGGCGCGGCCGCTGGCTCGCCAGCCCGTATCCCTGGTGCGGGGCACTGATTGCGTTGGCCGTTTTCTCGCCCGTGCTGATCTGGAATGCGCAGCATGACTGGGCCTCGTTCCGGTTCCAGTTCGTCCGTGCGACCGCGCCGCGTGATTTTTCCGTGCGGACGCTCGGTGATTATCTCGGGCTGCAGTTCGGGCAAGTCGGCTTCGTGCTGTTTCCGGTCACGCTCACGGCTCTGACGCTCACGGCCTGGCGCGGCTTTCGCGCACGCGAGCCCGTCGCCATCCTGCTGTCGACTGCGGTGCTGGTGCCGTTTCTGTATTTCCTCTGGAAGTCGCTCACGCTGCGGATCGGTGATACCTGGCCGATGTTCATGTGGCCGATCGGCTTTGCCGCGGTAGCTATCAACATCGTGAAGCTGCAGACGGCGGGCGCGCCGGCCTGGTTCATCCGCTCGTCCGTGCGCTGGGCGCGCATCGCGGTCGGCACCGGGATGGCAATGGTGGTTCTGATTTTCCTGTACTACGTCGCTGCTCCCTGGAATTTCCTCGGCCGCACCGATCCGATCGGGGCCGAGGCGGGCTATCGGCAGGTGGCGGCGCGGGTCGAGCAGGAGCTGGAAAAAACCGGCGCGAGCTGGATCGCGACCTCCGACTATCGCACCTATGCGATGATGCGCTGGTTCTTCAGGGGGCGCGTGCCGGTGGTCCAGATCAACGAGCGCGCCCGCTTCATGGGGTTTCGTGATCCCGGCATCGGCTTGATTGCAGGACATCCGGGCCTCTATGTCGTGCGGGAGCCGGACAGCACCGGCCCCCTGCTGGCGGGCACGACGGCGCGCCGCGAGCGGCTCGACACGGTGGAGCGGAGCTGGCGCGGCGTGGTCACGGACAGCTACGCATTGGACAGGCTGACCGGCTGGACGCCGGAGCTGTCGCCGCCGCCGGACTCGCCTTTCTATCAGTGGCGCTGGCTCGCCGGCGATCTCGACAACAAGCCGCGTGGCTGATCATGTCTCCTCGTTCTCCTGCTTGCGCAGGAGATCCTTGGCAAGATCGGCCAGCGCCGGACGGGGCAGAGCCGCGAACGGCATCGGCCGGGTCACGTCGATCGCCGCAAGTCCAAGCCGCGCGGTCAGCAGGCCATTGAGCACGCCCTCGCCAAGCCGCTGCGACAGCTTGGCGGCAATGCCATGCCCCAGCACCTGCTGGATCAGGCTGTCGCTTGCCGCCATGCCTCCGGTGATGGCGAGATGCGCAATGACGTGGCGCAGCAGGCTGATCATGCCGAGCGCTCCGGGCCGTCCGCCATAGAGCATCGCCAGCTGGCGGATCATCCGAAGGCTCGCGACAAACACGAACAGCACGTCGATCATCGCGCGCGGGCTGACCGCGGTGACCACCGAGACGCGCTGCGCCGCGACCGACACCAGCCGCCGCGCCTCGATGTCGAGCGGCGTCATCAGCTCGCGCTCGGCGAGCTTGATCATGTCGGCGCCATCGATGATGTCGTCGGCATGGCCGGCAAGCTCCGCGCGGGGACGCGCGAGTCTCGGATTGGCATGGGCGATCCGCAACAGCTCGGAGATGACAGCGCGGCTCTCGGCGCGATCATCGGACAGCAGCACGGCAGCAGCGCGCGCATGCAGCTTCTCGATCGTGGCCAGCCGTACCAGCCCATAGGTCTCGCGCCCGATCACGGCCGCGAGCGCGACCGCGGCGGCCGCGGCAAAGCCGGAGCCGACATAGCCGAGCGCCTCGCTGCGCGCGAACAGATCCTCGATCAGACGGGTGACGCCGAGGCCCAGCCCGAGCAGGACGAGGCCGCTGACCGATCCCCAGAACAGTGCCCCCCAGCGGAAGCCGCGCCGCGCCGGCAGCACGACGTCGACGGGCACCGGCAGTTGCGCCGGATCGGCTTCGGGCGTGATCTGGATGGTGCCGCGGCCGGGCCGGCCGGCCTCATCGGCGTCGACCACCACGACGTCGGGATCGTCGAGCCGGAAGGTCTGGGGACGGCGGGGCTTGGCGCGATCGCTCATTGCAGCCGGTCTCCGATCAGGAACTGAAGGGCGCGGTCGAGACGAATATGGGGCAGCGCCGGCTCGCCGCCAGCGTCAGGCGCCAGCAGCGGCGGACGGAAGCGCAGGAAGCGGAAATCGGTGCCGTCGGCGGCGGCGCTCGAGAGGCCGCGATAGGCGTCGCCCTTGAAGAGATCCTCTGCATCGGCCGGCAGCTCGCCGGGAAAGGTCGCGACCTCGGTGTTGCCGTCGAAGATCTCGCCATTGGCGCTTTCGCCGGCTGCGGGGGTGCCGAGCAGCGACGGCAGCTTGTCGCGGCCGCGCGCGACCAGCGCCTCGCGCGTCGCGCGCACGGCTGCCAGCGCAACGACGTCAATCGCAGCGCCGGTGCTCTCGGCGCGGCTCACCGCGCGATTGACGGCGCGGCGCAGCACCGCCTCCAGCCGGTCGTGGCTGGTGTGATGCAGATGATCCGCTTTGGTCGCGGCGAACAGGATGCGATCGATGCGCGGCCGGAACAGGGTGGACAGCACGGAGCTGCGTCCAACGCGAAAACAATCCAGAATGCCCGTCAGCGCGGCCTCGAGATCGTGCAGCGCCTCCGGTCCGGCGTTGAACGCGGCAAGCGCATCGACCAGCACGATCTGGCGGTCGAGCCGGGCGAAATGGTCGCGGAAGAACGGTCTGACCACGATGTCCTTGTAGGACTCGTAGCGGCGCGCCATCATCGCCCACAACGATCCGCTCGGCGCCTGGCCTTCGGGCGGCAGGTCGAGCGGCGCGAAGGTGAGCGCGGGCGAGCCGGCGAGATTGCCGGGCATCAGAAAGCGACCGGGCGGCAGCAGGCTCATGGCGAAGCGATCGTCGCGGCAGGCGCGCAGATAGTCGGTGAACAGACGCGCCGCTTCCAGTGTCGCCGGCTCGTCTTCGCGCCCCGTCGCGGAGAGTGTCGCCAGATGTGCGTGCCACGCGGCGGCCACATGCGCCCGCGGCTCGCTGCGCGACAGCGCCAGGCTCTCGCGCGACCACGCCTCGTAGCTCGTGTTGAGCAGCGGCAGATCGAGCAGCCATTCGCCGGGATAATCGACGATGTCGAGCGTGAGCGTCCGCTCCGCGCCATTGCCGCGCTGGAATTCGATCACCAGCCGCAGTTCGCTGATGTCGACCGTCGAGCTCGGCCAGCGCCGCTCGGCGACCAGCGCGCGCAGGTGGCTCTCATAGGCAAAGCGCGGCACGCCGTCGTCCGGTTGCGGCGCGAGATAGGCGCGTGCGATGCGGCCGGAGGCCAGTGCCTCGAACACCGGTAGGCGTCCACCACGTACGAGCCCATGGATCAGCGCGGTGATGAACACGGTCTTGCCGGCCCGTGACAACCCGGTGACGCCCAGGCGAATCGTGGGATTCAAAAAGCTCTCGCCATAATCGAGCAGCGCGCGGGCCGAGAGCCGTGCTTCCTCGACGAGTTCGGAAAAGGTCACCATGAGAGGGAAGAGATTCGCCAATTGAAAAGGTCGTGAGCGATTTTTGACAGGTGGCGATGCAAAACGCCGGATTCAAGCTCACATTTGCCGCCCGTTCCAGGTAGAACCACGGCTTGAACGGAACGTTGACCACTGGAAACCATAATCGTCCTTCCAAGATCGTCTCCGGCAAACCAGCGCCAGGTTCCTCGATGAGCGTCTTTCAACTGAAGCAGTTCGCCTCCACCTCCGTCCACGCCGCCACGGGGGCGATGCGTTGGAATTACGACAAGGTCGAGATGATCGCCGACGGCGTCGTCCACATCGTGGGCATCGCCGCGGGGCTCGTCGCCACCACGGTCCTGGTGGTGCTGACCTCGATCTATGCAAGCCCCATCGACATCGTCGTGGTGTCGATCTACGTCGCAGGTCTCTTGTCGATGCTGATCCTGTCGGCGACCTACAATCTCTGGCCGGTGTCGCCGACCAAATGGGTGCTGCGCCGGTTCGATCATTCGGCGATCTATGTGCTGATCGCGGCCACCTATACGCCGTTCATCGCCGCGCTGAAGGACACCGTGTTCTCCGTGGCGCTGCTGCTCGGCGTCTGGGGCGTGGCGATTTTCGGCATCGTGCTGAAGCTGCGCTGGCCGGGCCGGTTCGATGCGTTGTCGATCGGGCTGTATCTGGCGCTCGGATGGAGCGGCATCATGATGTACGACCGGGTGATCGCGGTCATGCCGACCTCGGTGCTCGCCTGCGTGCTGACCGGCGGCATTCTCTACAGCCTCGGCGTGATCTTCCATTCGTGGCGGCGCTTGCGCTTCCAGAACGCGATCTGGCATGGTTTCGTGTTGCTGGGCGCCAGTTTCCATTATACGGCGGTGCTCGATCTCGTCCTGACATAGATCATTCCAGGACAAATTCCGTGCGGAGGGCTTTGCATGCAGGTGACCGGCAAGATTGTAGTGGTCACCGGTGGAGCCCGTGGCATCGGCAAGGCGCTGTGCGAGGCGTTTGCCCGCGACGGCGCAGCCAAGGTGATCGTGGCAGATCTCGACGAGGCCGGCGCCAAGGCGGTCGCTGACAGCATCGGCGGCGCTTCGTTCCGCTGCGACGTCTCGCAGGAAGCCGACATCAAGCACCTCATCGAGGAGACCGAGCGGCAGTTCGGGCCGATCGCATTGTTCTGCTCCAATGCCGGCATCGGCGGCGGCTTCGATCCATTGTCGGTGAATGTCGGCGGCACCTCCGACGAGCCGTGGGCGCGCAGCTGGGCCATTCACGTGATGGCCCATGTCTGGGCGGCGCGGCACCTGATCCCGCGCTACAAGGCGCGCGGCGGCGGATACTTCCTCAACACGATCTCCGCGGCCGGCCTGTTGTCCCAGGTCGGCAGCGCGCCTTACTCGACCACCAAGCACGCCGCCGTCGGCTTCGCCGAGAATCTGGCGATCTCGCACAAGGTCGACAATATCAAGGTCTCGATCCTCTGCCCGCAGGGTGTCGACACCGACATGCTGCGCGCGATCCCCAAGGGCCCCCAATCCGGCGACGGCGATCTCACGCCGGAGCAGGTCGCGCAGGACGTGCTGAAGGGCCTCGCCGAGGAGAGCTTCCTGATCCTGCCGCATCCCCAGGTGCTCGGCTACATGCGCAAGAAGACCGAGAACTACGACCGCTGGCTCGGCGGCATGGCCAAGATCCAGGCCAGGATGCGCGAGGAGTTCGGGACGTAGGCGGAGGCGATGCATGCCTGCGGTGGGTGGACGACGTCCATCAACACCCTCCGCTGTCGTCCCGGCGAAAGCCGGGACCCATAACCCCAGGAAGTAGTTCGAGGCCTGTGCGTCGACCACCTCTCTCGACGACTTCGGCCGCGGCGTATGGATCCCGGCGTTCGCCGGGATGACGATGAAAGATTGCGTGCACGCCATCGACGGCAGCGCGTAGGTGGGCAAAGCGGCTGCCCAGGGGACGGCTGCGTGCCCACCGCGGATCTGCACATGCGGCGCGAATGGTGGGCACGGAGCGCGAGGCAGCGGAGTTTGTTGTAAGCAGCGTGCATGCGCGCCTTTGGCCCAACCTATCGCAGTGTCACTGAGGCTCCGTGACTCACACCTCAAACAGCTCATGATGACACGACCTCGCGCTCCCGCGGCGCAGGACGCCCGAGTGGTGCATCGACAATGTCCCTTCTGTGATACGAAGGGCGCAGGGAATGCCGGGTGACGGCGTCACCCATGGCCCGCCTGCGGAAAAAAATGCAGGCGGCAGGTACCACAGGTTCTGCCGGATCGACCCGGCATTCCCCGCGCGATGGTTTTCACGCTTACTCTGCGCTCTCCCCGGTGTCCGGCTTGTGAGCCACCGTCGCCCGTGCGATGCCCCAGGCATCGTCGCGGACTTGGCGCCAGCGTCGGGGCGCCAGGACCACGCAACTTCACGTCCGCAAGAAGCGTCGTTCGTCCGCGCCTCCGCAAGGAAGCGCTGCAACGTCTCGCGGCCACCGCATCCCCGCCTCGCGTGTCGTGACGATCGCGCGCAACGCCCCTCCGTGATGAGGCGGGATGCGCGGAACAATCGTCGTGATTTGCCCGACGGCGCAAGGCCTCGGGCCGCGACATTTCAACACGACGGGCAATTTCGACATGGCAGCGCTGTCTCGAATGCCCGCCGGGCAATTCATGTCGATGCGGGGCCTGCGGCATATCGCGCACCGGCCGCCTGGGCGAGCCGCGCCGATTGTGGACATTTGCCGGACGACGAGCGCCGTTTGCGGCGCCGCTGCGGCGGGACGGTGCCTCCGGCTCGAAGTTGGACTAATTAGTTTCATGAATGTGCGGTCAGCGGCCGCGCATCGGCGCTTCGAAGCGCCTTGTTGCGAATGCTCCTCATGATCGCATGAAATCTCCCCAGCGCGGCAAAACTTCCGCCGACCTTTGCCGATCATTTCCGGGCAAGGGGAGCTGGTGGCGCACTCGCTGCGTGTGAGGTCGGCAACGCCCCGACGTGTTCTCGATCATCTCTGCTAAGTCACGGCGTTTCGTTGCAACCTCATGCACCTCATAAGGCCGGCGCGTTCGCGGTGCGGACGAAGCGGCTCATGGTGACCCGATCCCATCGCGGGGTCACGCTTGCGCTCGTCGAGGTACTGCTGCTCACGGTGATGGTCGTCGACACGGCGTCCGCGCAGCAGGTCATCAAGGCCAAGCCGAGTGATGTCGTGCCGGGACGCGCCGACCGGCTGTTCTTTCGTCACATCACCGCGCGAAGCATCTACTACAACGTTCCCAGGATCGCGAACGACAGTCGGACGCTGATGATGCGTCAGGATCCGCGCAGCATCAGCGCATTGTTACGGCCCGTTCGCGAGGCCGGTGCGCCGGCGCTCGCGGCACCAGGCAAGTCCGGTCCGCCGGCAAGCTTCGGTTTCGCAGCGTTCCAGCCGGCGCGCGGTGCCGTCGTGGCGGCACCGGAGGCGCCCCGCGCGTCAGCTGCGATACAAGCCGTCCCGCCGCAGATTGCGGCCGCCGCTCCTGTCGCGCAACGTCCCGCGACGGCTGAGCAGACCGTTGCCGCGGCGCAGCCGGCGGCGGTGCTACGCAATCGCGACGTTCTGCCTGATCGGAATCTCGACACTGTAAAGCCGCCGCCGGTCACGCCCGAGGCCAAGCCCTATGATCCCACCGGCATCACGGTCGGCTCGTTCCTCGTCAAGCCGGCGGTCGAGATCCAGGCCGGCTATGACACCAATCCGACGAGGCGCAATGGAGGGCAGGGCTCGCCGGTCGTGATCGCGGCCACGGAGGTCTCGGTGCGCTCGCAATGGGAGCGGCACCAGCTCAACGCCGACTTCCGCGGCGCCTACACCGAGGACACCAATGTCCGCTCGCTCAGCCATCCGACCTTCGAGGCGCGCGCGCAGGGGCGCTACGACGTCACCGAGGGGACCGCGCTCACCGGCGAGGCACGCTTCGTCAATGATGCGCTGGCGCTGCCCGGCGCCGTCAAGCTGCCGCGCGCCACCACCTTCGGCGGCAGCGCCGGCGTGCTGCAGAAGATCGGCCCGACCGAGATCGCCTTCAAGGGATCGGCCGACCGGGTCGTGTTCAACGACGCCATGATCACGGCCAATCTGCCCCTGCGAACGCAGGACCGCAACTACACGCAGCCCGGCGCGCAAATGCGCGTCACCTATGTGCTGACGCCGAACATTTCGCCCTTCATCGACATGAGCTTCGATCGCCGCAACCACGATCTGCAGGTCGATTTCAACGGGCAGCGGCGCGACTCCACCGGCATTGCCGGACGCGCCGGCGCCGTCGTCAACATGGGATCGCTAACGGGAGAAGCTTCGGTTGGCTATCTCACCCGCCGCATGGATTCGCCCATGATGCCCAACATCAGCGGCGTGATCGCGGACGCGACGCTCGCCTGGGCGGCGACCGAGGCGACGACCTTCGTGCTGGTGGCGCGCTCGCAAGCCTCCGAGACGCCTGCGATGAACGTCTCCGGCATCCTGTCGCGCGACGCCATTCTGCAGATGGATCATCAATTCGAGCCATGGCTGATCGGCACCATGCGCGCCGGCTACGGCCAGGACCAGTTCGTCGGCATCGGCCGCACCGACCAGCGCATGTTCGTCGCAGCCGGCGGCGTCTACAAGATGAACCGCAACATCCAGCTGAAGAGCGAAGTGCGCACCGAATGGACCTGCTCCAACGTCGCGCTCAACAATTTCATGGCTGTGGTCGGCGTCGTCGGCGTCAGGGTGCAGTATTGAGTCATTGAGCCCGGCGGAGAAGCGACACGGTCGTGCCGCTATCCGCCGCGCGATGACTGCCGAGGCTGCGGAGTCTGGCGAGACTCTCGCTTCGCCTCGAGGGCGATCAGGCCGCGGTCGGGCTTCGCCCGTCGACGCGCCCACTTTGGCGCCGCGCCGATCAGGCCACGGACCGGTCAAATCAAACGTAGCGGCGCGTCTCGAACCATGAGACCCCGAGCATCTCCCCGCGATCGGATGGGCACATCGACTCCGCATCAGGACGTGACACTGAATGCGCTCCAGATCGAAGCGAGCGCGCGCTCGCTCCTAAAAAAACGCCCCGCAAGGGGGCGGGGCTCGAGGCATGAGCATGTCGGGTGGGGTGGGGCCGGGGGCAGCGCACGCGGCGGGTGAGGTCGAGTCCCGCCGCGTGATCACCACCCCCAGCTGCTCGGCATGCCGCTGGTGACGGCCTTGTTGTCGTTATCGGGCCCGCGCCGCTCCAGGGGGGGTGACGACAGAGCGACGCGGAACGCCGGGGCCTTACTGCTCGAGCGCGGCGAGTGCCGCGTTGCCGATCTGCTGCGCCTCGGCCCAGGCGGCCTGGGTCGCCTGCTGGGCGGCGGTGTAGCCGGCCTGGATCTGCTGCTGGGCGGCCGCCCGCAGCGCCTGCTCCTGCTGTTCGCCGCTCTCGCGGGCCTGGGTCAGGGCCTGGTTGTCGGCGTTCAGCGTCGCGTTGGCCTGGTTGAAGGCGGCCGCAGTGGTCTGCGCCTTGGCCTGCGCGGCGGCCAATGCGGCCTGGTTAGCGGCGGTGTTGGCGCGCTCGACCTGCTCGGCGGCTTCCTGCGCGTCCTGCGTCGCCTGCTGCGCGGCCTGGCGGGCCTTTTCGAGCGCCTGGCGGTCGGCGTTCACCTTCTGCTCGGCAGTTTCGACCGCGGCGTCGAGTGCGCCGATCTTCTGGTTGAGCGCGGCCTCGACCGTCTTCTGGTTCTGGGTGGCTGCGGCCTGCGCGGCCTGGCTCTTCTGCTGCGCGACCGCGCGGGCCTGCTCGCCGGTCTTCAACGCCGCCTGCAGCGCGGCCTGCTCGGCGGCTTCCTTGGCCTCCTGGTTCTGCTGGTTGTTGTTATTGTTGTTCGCGTTGCCGCCATTGCCCGCCGCAGCGCCGCCATTATTGGCATTGCCGCCATTGTTGGCGTTGCCGGCGGCCTGGCCGGCCTGCTGAGCGGTCTTGCCAGCCGCCTCGGCGGTCTCGCGCGCTGTATCCTTGGCGGCGTTGGCGGCTTCCTTGGCCTCGTTGGAGACGTCGATGTCCTTGTCGAGTTTCTGGAAGGCAGCCTGCAGCGCCGCGGAGGCTGCGGTCAGCTTGGCGGCCGCCGCCGTGGCGGCTGCCTGGTTGGCCGCGGTCGGATTCTTTTCCGCCTGCTCCTGCGCTTCGATCGCGGCGCCCTTGGCATTCTGCTCGGCTTGACGCGCGACGTCGATGGCCTTGCGGTCGGCGGCGACCTGGGCCTCGGCGGCCGCTGCGGTCTGGGCTGCGGCTGCTGCGGCCGCATTGGCCTTGGCGACCGCGTCCGTGCTGCTGGATGCTGCGGCAGCGGCCTTGGCGGGCGTGGCAGCGGCGGCAGGCGTCGCGGCAGCCTTGGCCACGGCGACGGTGGTTGTGGCCGCGGTGGCTGTCGACTTCGCGGCCGTCGTCGTGGTGGTCGTGGTTGCGGCGGCGGTCTTGGCCGTTCCGGTCGTCGTCGTTGCAGCGGCGGGCTTGGTGGTGCTGACGGCTGCCGTCGTGGTGGTCGCAGCGGCAGCTGCAGTGGCGGTCTTGGCCGCTGCCGCGCTCGCAGCCGTCGTCGCCGCGGTCGATGCGGCTTTGGCGGCCGCGGTGGAGGCCGCGGTCGAGGCCGCGGTCGAGGCCGCCTTGGCGGCGGCATTCGCAGCAGCCTTGGCGGCCGCGTCGGTCGCGGCCTTCGCGGCAGCCTTGGCCGCCGCATCCTGAGCGGCCTTGGCGGCAGCAGCCGCGGCGGCCTTGGCTGCCGCCTCCTGGGCCGCCTTGGCGGCAGAGGCGGCCGCGGCCTTCACGGCGGCATCCTGGGCGGCCTTCGCGGCGGCGCTGGTGGTGGCGGAGGTCGCCAGGGCGGTCGTCATCGCCTGCGCGTTGGCATGGTGCGGCAGTGCCGTGACTGCCAGCGCGGCCATGAGGGCCAGCATGCTGACATGCCGATAGAGCTCGCTCTTTCCGGCCGCCGTTTGAGGGGTCTTCTTGTCCGCCATCAGCTCAACTCCATTGGTACGCTGGATTGGATGATGGAACCTTTTGATAATGATTTTTGCTTGCAGAATGGTCGGACCTTGCAAGCAGCATGGCGGCGGCCTGCAACCTGACGGCAGGATTTCGCGATGTTTGCGGCGGAGCGGCTGCGGCGCGATGGCGCAGGCAAGCAGAAAGCTTTCGAAACAAACGCTTGCGGCTAAAGCCGCCGGTTGCACCGTTGCGGCGGGGTTGTGGGCATTCGGCGGCCAGCCATGGCCGTGCCACGGATGATGCGACGTATTATCGCATCATCCGAGATTGACAGCGCGTCCGCTCAGCGAACGCGAGCTCAGCGCTTCTGCGCATAGAGCAGCGGCACCGCGGAATCGACCATCACCTCCACGAGGCTGGTGCCGTCGTGGGCGAGGCCGCGGGCGAGCGCGGCGGGCAGATCGGCCGAGCGACTGACCCGCACGGCGTCGCAGCCCAGGCCCTCCGCGAGCTTGACGAAGTCGAGGCCGGGCAGCTCGAGCCCGGGCACGTTGCGCACCTGCATGACCTGGCTGAACGAGCGCATCGCGCCGTAGCCGGAATTGTTGATGACCACGATCGTCAGCCGCAGCTTTCGCTGGGCTGCGGTCCACAGCGCCTGCAGCGAATACATCGCCGAGCCGTCGCCGATCAGGCAGACGATGCGGTCGTTCGGCCGCCCCAGCGCCATGCCGACTGAGGCCGGCAGGCTGTAGCCGAGGCCGCCGCTCGCCATCGTGTAGAACGAGTCCGCGCCCGGCATCGGCATGTATTTGTACATGACCGGACGGTGCGAGGGGATCTCCTCGACGATGGCGGCGCCGGGCGGCAAAGCCTGCGACAGCGTGTGCAGCAGATAGTCGACCGGGATCGGGTCGGACGCGTCGGGCGGCTCCGGCATCACGCGGCCCTTCGGCGCGGCGCGCTGCGACTCCGGCAAGAGTTCGCGCAACAGCGACAGCGCGGGACGCATCGTCGCGACGATGCTGGTTCCGATCGGCGGCACGCTCGCGCCCTCGGCATCGTCGGTGATCTGATAGAGCGTGGTCGCGCCGTCGAAGATCGCGGCATGGCCCTCGACGTGGAAGGTGAACACCGGCGCGCCGATGACCACGACGATGTCGTACGGCTTCAGCGCCTCCGACAGCTGTCCGGGGGAGGCGTGCAGGAAGCCCTGGAATTGCGGATGCCGCTCCGGGAACGAGCAGCGCGCCGAGAACGGGCTGACCCAGACGCCGGCCTTCGCCTTCTCGGCGACCTGGACCATCAGGTCGACACAAGCGGCGCGGTCGATGCCAGGGCCGACGACGAGCGCGGGGTTCTTGGCCGCTCCGAGCGCTGCGACCAGCTCCTCTATCGCGGCGCGATCGGGGCCGAGCTCGCGGCTGACCTTTCGTGCCGCGACCGGCTGCGCCGGATGCATCCAGTCGTCGATCGGGATCGATACGAAAGTCGGGCCGCAGGGCGGCTGCATCGCGGTGTAGTAGGCGCGCGCGATCGCGCCCGGCACATCCTCGGGCCGCGCCGGCTCGACGCTGTATTTGACGTACGGACGCGGGAATTCGCTCGGGCGTTCGGCGTAGAGGAACGCCTGCAGCGGCAGGATCGAGCGCGCCTGCTGGCCGGCGGTGATGACGAGCGGCGTCTGGTTGCGATGCGCGGTGTAGATGTTGCCGAGCGCGTTGCCGACACCGGCGGCCGAATGCAGATTGACGAAGCCGGCATTGCGCGTCGCCTGCGCATAGCCGTCGGCCATGCCGACGACGGAAGCCTCCTGCAGGCCGAGCACGTAGTCGATATCGTCGGGCCAGTCGCTGAGGAATGGCAGTTCGGTCGAGCCGGGGTTGCCGAACACCTTCTTGATGCCGAAGGCGCGCAGCAGATCGAAGGTGGCCTGCTTGACGGTGACGGGCTTGGTTGTTGTCTTCTTGGCCAAAGGCGTCCCTCGGATTGCCGTCATTGCGAGGAGCGAAGCGACGAAGCAATCCAGAGTTCCGGGCAAAGCCCTGGATTGCTTCGCTTCGCTCGCAATGACGATGACTGTATCACCACGTCGCCGTGCCCTTCATGGTCGGCTGGCGCTCGGCATTGGCGGTCCACAGCTCGAGGCCGCCATCCCTGTCGCTGGCGTTCACCGAGAATTCGCTGCCTTCGAACAGCGGCTGCACGCCGCGATAGGCGAACTTCGCGGGCGGCTTGCCCTTGAGCTTGGCGGCGAACTCGACCAGCAGCGCCGCCTGCAGGGGGCCGTGGAAGATCAGGCCCGGATAGCCCTCGACCTTGGTGACGTAGTCGCGGTCGTAATGAATGCGGTGGCCGTTGAAGGTCAGCGCGGAGTAGCGGAACAGCAGCACGGGATCGGAGACATGGGCTTCGCTGTGCTGCGCGACCGGCGGAGGCGGCGGTGCCTTGGGTGCAGCAGCCGGCGCGCCGCCCATGTCGCGGTAGACAATGTCCTGACGCTCGCGGATGGCCGTCCCGCGCGGCGTCGACACGACATGCTCGACAGCGACGAAGCAGAGCTGGCCGGTCGAGCCGCTCTTCAACGTGACATCGGTGATCGTCGAGACGCGTGAGGCGAGGTCGCCGACGCGCAAGGGATCGATGAATTGCACCTCGCCGCCGGCCCACATCCGCCGCGGCAGCGGCACCGGCGGCAGGAAGCCGCCGCGGGTCGGATGACCGTCGGGACCGAGCTGATCGTGCGGAAACACCGGCTGGCCGAGGCACCAATGCACCGTGTAGGGCGCGATGTCGCCGGTCGCGGGCTCGCCGATGTCCTGGAATAGTGTGGCGCGCAGGCCCTTGGTGAGCTGCGCGGTGACGATGTCGGTTGCTTCAGTGCTGCGGCCGACCCATTGCCGGAGGTGATCGAGATCGAGGGACTCCGTCATGATCATCCCTTTCGCTGGTGAGGCGAGGCGGCATCGCCGATCGCGGGTACCGCGCCATAGCGCCTGTCGTCGCCGACCACGATCGCGGCGGGGGCCGGATAGCTGACGACGCCATTCGGCGTGTCGACCTCGATGCGCCGCAGATGCGGATGGGTCGAGAGATCAGTCATGCTGTTGACCTCGGCGAAGGCAATGTCGGCGGCCGCGAGCTTCGCCAGCAGCTCGTCGCGCGACAGCGCCGCGAAGCGATCGGCGACGATCTTGTCGGTGAGCGCGCGGTTGCGCACCCGCTCGACCATGTTGGCGAAGCGCGGATCGTCGGGCAGCGCGGGCTGCTCCAGCACTTTGGCGCACAAGGTCTTCCACTCGCGCTCGCTCTGGATCGAGATCAGGATGTCCTTGCCGTCCTTCGAGGTGAACACGCCATAGGGCGCGATCGAGGGATGGGCGAGGCCGATGCGCTTCGGCGCCTGGCCTGCTTCGGCATTCAGCAGCGGCACCGTCAGCCAGTCGGCCATGACGTCGAACATCGAGATGCGGATGTCCGCGCCCTCGCCGGTGCGGCCGCGCTTGATCAGCGCCTCCAGGATGGCCGCATGCGCGGTTGCGCCGGTGGCGACGTCGACGATCGACATGCCGACGCGCGACGGCCCTTCCGGGCCGCCGGTGATGGAGGCGAGCCCGCTCTCGGCCTGGATCAGGAGATCATAGGCCTTGCGGTCGGCGTAAGGGCCGCTGTCGCCATAGCCGGTGATGGTGCAGCAGATCAGCTTCGGATAGTCCTGGCGCAGCCGCTCGCGCGCGAAGCCGAGCTTGTCCATCGAGCCGGGCTTGAGGTTCTGCAGCAGCACGTCGGCGCTTGCGATGAGTATCTCCAACTCGGCGCGGCCCTCTGGCTTCGACAGATCGACGATGCGCGAATCCTTGCCGCGGTTGAGCCAGACGAAGTAGCTGCTCTGGCCCTTGGCGGCGGCATCATAGCCCCGGGCGAAGTCGCCCTCCGGCCGTTCGATCTTGATGACATGGGCGCCGGCGTCGGCCAGCCGTGACGAGCAGAACGGCGCGGCCACCGCCTGCTCGACGGCAACGACGGTGATCCCTTCAAGCGGCAGCATGGTGTGAACTCGTGGAATGGGGCCTCATGGGGTCTCCACCATGAGGGCTTGACGTCGAAAAAAGTCTATCCTCCGTCATTGCGAGCGCAGCGAAGCAATCCAGAATCCCGCCGCGGAAAGACCCTGGATTGCGTCGCTTCGCTCGCAATGACGGAGGAAGCAGTCTTGGCGCATTCGCGTGCGGCGAGGAGGACAGGTTTGACGTACGAGCGCGCGTTTGCATCTCAGTACGACCTGGGCATCCCGAGCACGTGCTCGGCGACGTAGGACAGGATCAGATTGGTCGAGATCGGCGCCACCTGGTACAGCCGGGTCTCGCGGAACTTGCGCTCGACGTCGTATTCCTCGGCGAAGCCGAAGCCGCCATGGGTCTGGATGCAGGCATTGGCCGCCTCGAAGGAGGCGTCGGCGGCGAGCATCTTGGCCATGTTGGCCTCGGCGCCGCAGTCGAGCCCGGCCTCGTATTTGCGCGTCGCTTCCTTCACCATCAACTCGGCCGCTCGCATGGACGCATAGGACTTGGCGATCGGGAACTGGATGCCTTGATTCTGGCCGATCGGCCGGCCGAACACGACGCGCTCCTTGGCATAGGCGGTGGCCTTGGCGATGAACCATTTGGCGTCGCCGACGCATTCGGCCGCGATCAGGATGCGCTCGGCATTCATGCCGGAGAGGATGTAGCGGAAACCCTTGCCCTCCTCGCCGATCAAATTCTCGGCCGGCACGCGCATGTCGGTGAAGAACACTTCCGTCGTGGCGTGGTTCATCATCGTTCTGATGGGGCGGATGGTCAGCCCGGACTTCTTGGCCTCGCGCATGTCGACGATGAAGACGGAGAGACCCTCGGTGCGCTTCTGCACCTGATCCTTCGGCGTGGTGCGCGCCAGCAGGATCATCAGGTCGGAATATTCGGCGCGGCTGGTCCAGATCTTCTGGCCGTTGACGACGTAGCTGTCGCCGTCGCGCTTGGCGACCGTCTTCAGCGACGTCGTGTCGGTGCCCGAGGTCGGCTCGGTGACGCCGAATGCCTGCAGCCGCAATTCGCCGCTCGCGACCTTCGGCAGCCACTTCGCCTTCTGCTCGGCCGAGCCGTGCCGCAGCACCGTGCCCATCGTGTACATCTGCGCATGGCAGCCGCCGCCATTGCAGCCGGCGCGCTGGATTTCCTCCAGGATCGCCGCCGCCGCCGACAGCTTCAGCCCGGCGCCGCCATATTCCTCGGGGATCAGCACCGAGAGATAGCCGGCCTGGGTCAGCGCATCGACGAAGGCGGAGGGATAAGCCATCTCGCGATCGAGCTTACGCCAATATTCACCGGGGAACTGCGCGCACAGCTTGGCCACTGCATCGCGGATGTCGGCGTAATCGTCGTGCTGATGCTGATCTGTCATGTATTGCTCCGCGGGCCGCCGTGACGCGGCCTGGGCTCTCCCTGGACTTGTTCCTGATAGCCTATGACCAAGCGGGTCCCGCTTGGCAAGCTTGGAATGCCAGCGTTGCAGCCGGGCTGCCTTGCCGGCGCGACAGAGCAAGGCGTCCCGCTTACGTTCTAGCTGACGGGAAATCCGAGATGACCGCGGAAGCGGTTCTTGAGGAAGACACCGTCGCGCGCCGGCAGAGCGCGATCGACGTGATCGGTCGCAATCGCGACGCGGGCGAAATGCGGGCCGGCGAGATCGCGCAGCTTCGGCCTGAAGGCGGCGAGCGCCGCGGCATCCTCGATCGTGGTGACGGAGGGAAAGCCCGCGCCGCCTGCGATCAGCTCCAGACGCGCGCCGAGGCCGGAATGGCTCATCTGCATCCCGGTCTCGCCGAAATGGGCATTGTCGAGCACGACGATCGAGAGATTGCGCGGCTGCTTGGCCGCCGCTGTTGCGAGGCTGCCCAGTCCCATGAGCTGCTCGCCGTCGCCGGTGATGACGGCCACCGGTCGCGACGGCTGCGCCAGCGCCAGCCCGAGGCCGATCATGGCGGCGCCGCCCATCGCGCCCCACAGGTAGAAGTTCGCATCATGGTCGCCGGCGGCGAACACGTCGTAGGACGACGAGCCGAGGCCGCTTATGACCAGCAGGTCGCCGCGGTCCTGCAGCAGCGCCTTCACGGCGATCCGGCGATCGAGCGTGGCACGCATCACTTGGCCTCCGTCCACTTCTTGGCGCCGATCATGCGCTGGGAGATCAGCACCGCGATCGGCTGATCGCTGTCATAGGCGAGCCTTGCGGCGGCCGCCGTCATTTCGCCGGCATCTTCGGGCCGCTCCAGGCGGTACACGGTGACACCCATGATCTCGAAGGCGGATTGCGTGGCCTTGCCCATCGGCACCTGCCATGGATTGAACTCTGCCCATTCGCCGCGCATCGTGACGAAGGTGAGAAACGGGAAGCGGCAGCTCGCAAGCAGAGAGAACATGTTGACGCAATTGCCGACCCCGCTCGATTGCATCAGCAGCACCGCCCGCTGGCCGCCGAGCCACGCACCGGCCGAGAGCGCAACGCCTTCCTCCTCGGTGGTGAGCACGGTGGTGGCGATCGCCGGATCGTCATGCGCGAGGCGGATCAGCCGGGAATGGCCGGCGTCGGGCACGTAGCAGAGCTGCCTGACGTCGGCGGCTTTGAGCGCGTCGTAGATGGCGAGCGGCCAGTCGGGGGCTGAGGTAAGCGTATCGGAAGCGGCCATGACGTCCTGTGGTTCCTCCGTATGGGGATCTGATGCGGGCCTTATGATCAACACGCCGCCGCGGGGCTTCTCACCATGAGGGGAAGCATTTTGGCTTCGACCGAGAACTAGCCCCTCTCCATGAACACGCCTCTCGGCGTGGTCTTGGCCTGGTGTGCTGCGGCCGGCCCGCTGCTTGACCCTCGTGGTGAGGAGCGCCGCGCCAGGCACGATCCGAACAGACAGTCCCCATGGCGGCGCGTCTCGAACCATGAGGCCTCTCCGGGCCTCGCCCTTCGAGACGCGTGGCTCCGCCAAGCTCCTCGGGGTGAGGGGGAGGGGCTCACCCGGGGATGCGCACCGGCAGGCTTTCATACCCGCGCACGAAGCTCGAATACACCCGCTTCGGCTCGCCCACGACCTCGATGCGGTCGAAACGCTTGAGAATCTCCTGCCACACGATACGCAGCTGGAGTTCGGCCAGGCGCATGCCGACGCAGCGGTGGATGCCGAAGCCGAAAGAAAGGTGGATGCGCGGCCGCTTGCGGTCGATGATGAAGGCGTCGGGATTTTCGATGACCTCGCCGTCGCGGTTGCCGGAGACGTACCACATCACGACGCGGTCGCCCTTCCTGATCTTCTGCCCGCCGAGCTCGGTGTCGACCAGCGCGGTACGGCGCATATGAGCGAGCGGCGTCTGCCAGCGGATCACCTCCGGCACCATGATCTCGATCAGCGCCGGATTGTCGCGCAGCTTCTGATACTCGGCCGGGTTCTCGTGCAGCGCCAGCACCGAGGCGGTCATGGTGTTGCGCGTGGTGTCGTTGCCGCCGACGATGAGCAGGATCAGGTTGCCCATCAGATTGTCCGGCGTCATGTGTCGTGTCGCGTCGCTATGGGCCATCATCGAGATCAGGTCGCGGCCCGGATTCGCCTGCCGTTCCTTCCACATCCGGCCGAACGTCTCCGCGCAGTCGGCCAACTCGCTCAGTCGCTCCTCCTCCGACGACACGATGCCGCTCTTGGGCAGCGCCGTGGAGACGTCCGACCAGCGCGTCAGCTTGCGGCGCTGCTCGAACGGGAAGTCGAACAGGGTCGCCAGCATCTGCGTCGTCAGCTCGATCGAGACCTTTTCGACCCAATTGAAGGTCTCGTTGCGCGGCAGCGAGTCCAGCACCTTGGCTGAGCGCTGCCGGATCAGCACCGCCATCTCGTCGAGATGCTCGGGCGTGAACATCGGCTGCACCGTCTTGCGCTGCTCGCCGTGGCGGGGCTCGTCCATCGCGATGAAGCTCGGCCATTCATAGCCGGGCGGCACGTCGCGGATCATGATGCCGCCATTGCTGACGTCGGAGGAGAAGATCGCGTGGCTGGTGTCGACATGCATGATGTCGTGGTAGCGCGTGACCGACCAATAGGGCTCGATCGGCGCCTTGGTGCAGTAATGCACCGGCGCCTCCTTGCGCAGCCGCTCGAACCACGGCCACAGCGTGTCGTTCTGAAACAGCCGGGGCGCGCCCGGGTGGAAGTCCTCGATCGGCGTCGCATAGGCCTCCAGCCGCGCCTCGCGCAGCAGATCGGCATGGTCGGAACGAAGCGCGGCCTGGGCGGTCATGGGTGGTCCTTTGTTTGAAAGGGCGATCAACAATTCAAATGAGTAAGTGCACCTTCGACGGTGCGAGTGAATGCGCCCTCTCCCCTTGTGGGAGAGGGCATGTAGGAAAGCTCAGCAGATCCGGTTGGGTGAGGGGTCTCTCTCCACAAGCGCGGTGCGCGGAGGGAACCCCTCACCCAACCGAGTGCTTGGATGGGCCGCAGATGCCCTCTCCCACAAGGGGAGAGGGCACTGTATCTCGCAGCTAGGGGGCCGCAACGGCGTGCGCAATCCGACATCGATTCAAGCAAAACCTACGCCGCAATCTTCACCGGCAGTCTCTCATATCCCTTCACGAAGCTCGAATAGACGCGCTTCGGCTCGTCCATCACGTCGATATGATCGAAGCGCTTCAGGATCTCCTCCCAGATGATCTTGAGTTGCAGCTCGGCGAGCCGCAGGCCGACGCAGCGGTGGATGCCGAAGCCGAAGGAGAGATGCTGGCGGGGCCGGGCACGGTCGATGATGAAATCGTAGGGACGGTCGATCGCCGTCTCGTCGCGGTTGCCCGAGACGTACCACATCACCACCTTGTCGCCCTTCCTGATCTGCTTGCCGCGGAACTCGAAGTCTGACAGCGCCGTGCGGCGCATGTGGGCAAGCGGCGTCTGCCAGCGGATCACCTCGGGCACGAAGCTGTCGATCAAGGCCGGATTGTCCTTGAGCTTGCGGTATTGATCCGGGTTCTGGCTCAGCGCGTAGATGCTGCCCGACATTGTGTTGCGGGTGGTGTCGTTGCCGCCGACGATCAGCAGCACCAGATTGCCGAGGAAGTTCTTCGGATCCATGTTCCGCGTGGCCTCGCTGTGGGCCATCATCGACAACAAATCACTTTTGGGCGGCTGACTGGCGCGCTCCTGCCAGAGCCTGGCGAAATAGCGCGCGCACTCCATCAGCTCGGCCTGCCGCTCGTCCTCGGTTGCGACCAGCCCGCCGGGGCCGGGGAGCGTGGTCGCGATGTCGGACCAGCGCGTCAGCTTGCGGCGGTCCTCCCAGGGGAAGTCGAACAGCACGGCCAGCATCTGCGTGGTCAGCTCGATCGAGACGCGGTCAACCCAGTCGAACACCTCGCCGACCGGCAGGTTGTCGAGGCATTCGGCCGAGCGCTTGCGGATGTTGATGGCGAGTTCGTCGAGATGCGTCGGCGTGAACATTGGCGCCACCGTCTTGCGCTGGGCGGCGTGGCGCGGCGGGTCCATCGCGATGAAGCTCTCGCGGCGCAGGTCCGGATCGACGTCGCGGATGGTGATGCCGCCGAGCGCCGAGGCCGAGGAGAACACCGCGTGGTTGGTCTCGATCTCCATGATGTCGTCGTAGCGCGTGATCGACCAGTACGGTCCGAACATCGAGTCGCGGCAATAATGCACCGGATCCTCGCGGCGCAGCCGGTCGAAATAGGGCCAATGCGTGTCGGTGCGAAACAGCTCGGGATTGCCGGGATCGAAATCGGCCAGCGGCAGCGTGGCGGCGCGTCGGGCGGCCTCGTCGATCGCTGGCGCCGCTGCGGCGTCGTGCCGGCGTGCTTCGGCCGTATTGGCGGTCCCGTGCATGGGCGTCTCCCTGATGGCCTGCTTCTTGACTGACCGGCGATATTTGACGCGATTACATCCTGCCCGGGAGCGCTGGGCAAGCGCGGAGTTTGACGGGGACCGGGCCCTCCGGTCTTGTGTCGCGCTGCTGCCGTTTGGCCGGATGTTGGGCGTGACAAGCGCCACGTCACGGAATAAGGCTTTGGGCAATTGTTGCAAAGCAGAAGAATAGCAGGAGGCCGCCGCCATGATCGCCAACGCGCAGCGCATGTTCAATTTCGATCTCGGCGAGACCGCCGATGCGATCCGCGAAACGGTGGCCAGCTTTGCACAGGAGCAGATCGCGCCGCGCGCCGCCGACATCGACCGCTCCAACCAGTTCCCGCGCGACCTCTGGCCGAAGCTCGGCGAGCTCGGCCTGCACGGCATCACCGTGGAGGAGGAGCATGGCGGCGCCGGCCTCGGCTATCTCGAGCACTGCATCGCGATGGAGGAGATCTCGCGCGCCTCGGCCTCGGTCGGCCTGTCCTACGGCGCCCACTCCAATCTCTGCGTCAATCAGATCCGCCGCAACGGCAGCGAGGCGCAGAAGCGCAAATACCTCCCCAAGCTGATCTCGGGCGAGCATGTCGGTTCGCTGGCGATGTCCGAGCCGCAGGCGGGCTCCGATGTCGTCTCGATGAAGACGCGCGCCGACAGACGCGGCGATCGGTTCGTCCTCAACGGCAACAAGATGTGGATCACCAACGGGCCGGTCGCCGAGACCCTCGTGGTGTATGCCAAGACCGATCCGCAGGGTGGTCCGCGCGGTATCACCGCCTTCATCATCGAGAAGGGCATGAAGGGCTTCTCGACGGCGCAGAAGCTCGACAAGCTCGGCATGCGCGGCTCCGACACCTGTGAGCTGGTGTTCGAGGATTGCGAGGTGCCGGAGGAGAACGTGCTCGGGCAGGTCGGCCGCGGCGTGAACGTGCTGATGAGCGGTCTCGACTACGAGCGCGCCGTGCTCGCGGCCGGTCCGCTCGGCATCATGCAGGCCTGCATGGACGTCGTGCTTCCTTACGTGCACGAGCGCAAGCAGTTCGGCCAGCCGATCGGCACCTTCCAGCTGGTCCAGGGCAAGGTCGCCGACATGTACACGACGATGAATGCCGCGCGGGCCTATGTCTACGCGGTGGCCAAGGCGTGCGACCGCGGCGAGACGACGCGCGAGGATGCGGCCGGCGCTATTCTATTTGCAGCAGAGAAAGCGACGCAGTGCGCGCTGGACGCGATTCAGCTGCTCGGCGGCAACGGCTACATCAACGATTATGCGACCGGGCGGCTGCTGCGCGATGCCAAGCTTTATGAGATCGGCGCCGGCACGAGCGAGATCCGGCGCATGCTGATCGGGCGGGAATTGTTCGACAAGACCTCCTGAGGCGCCGAAACGCGAGGTTCGGGCGCGGAAGCCGCGTTCGCCAACCGGCCAACAGCAGATATTTTGATCATCGTCGTCCAGGCCGGTGTTTTTTTCCGGCCGACTTGCGTACAAAATACGTCGAACCTCGGAGTCGCCGCTGCGACCAACTGCCGAGGTATTTGGGCATATTGTATGTCATTGCGTGCGTCGGAGGCGTGACCCGTGAACCAGATGAGCTACGCTCCGGGGCAGCCACCGCCGCTTCCGCCGCTCACCGCCACCTTCTCCGGCACGCGCAGTGATTTCTTCAGACTGGTGGGCCGTGGTGCGGCCATCGAACTCATCACCCTCGGCTTCTACCGGTTCTGGCTCGCGACGGACATCCGCAGGCATCTCTGGGTCAATACGGCGGTCGATGGTGATCCCGCAGAGTATACCGGCCGCGGCAAGGAGCTCCTGATCGGCTTCCTGTTCGCAATGACGATCCTGGTGCCGATCTATCTTGCCTATTTCCTGATCGGCGTCGAGGCCGAGCGCTTCAAGGCATTTGCCGGCGTGCCGCTGGTCATCGCTTTCTATGCGTTCGGCCAGTTTGCGATCTATCGCGCGCGACGCTACCGGCTGACGCGCACGGTGTGGCGCGGCATCCGGTTCTGGATGGACGGCTCGGGCTGGGCCTATGCGGGGCGTGCGATGCTGTGGACGCCGCTGACCTTGCTGACGCTGGGGTTGGCCTGGCCGTGGCGGGTCGCCGCGCTCGAGCGATACAAGATGCGGCACTCGCATTACGGCGATCTCAGCGGCGATTTTGAGGGAAGCGGCTGGGAGCTGTTCAAGCGCGCCTGGTATCTGTGGGTGCTGGCGCCGCTCGCGTTCGTGCTGTTTCCGCTGTTTCCGTTCCTCTATGCGCGGCTCAAGGCGATCGAGTGGCGCTGGTGGCTGTCCGGCATCCGGTTCGGCGGCGTGCGTCTGGATTCGAAGCTGCCGGGCAGCGCCTTTTACGGCCTTTATTGGAAGCTGATCGGCTGGATGATGCTGCTCTCGACGGCCTTCACCATCTACATGGTTGGCGTGTTCACGCTGGTTGAGCGGCTGGTCGGCAAGGGGGCCGATGGTCTGCTGCAAGCCGAGGCCGTGACCAACCACGTCGTGTTCCTGTTGGGACTGGGGCTCGGCTACATCGTTGTCGTCCTGTCGGCCAATGTGGTGATGCGCCTCTATCTCGTGCGCGACCTATGGGCGACGGTGCTCGAATCGGTCCATGTGCATGGCATCGAGGCCATGGCCAACGTCGCCGCCAAGGGCGATCTGGCCAGTGCGCTCGGTGAAGGATTTGCCGATGGACTCGACGTCGCCGGATTCTGATTCCGAGCCCGGCGCGGCCGAGGCGACGCGGGCGGTGCAGGTCGCCCCGCCCGGCGGTCCCGCGACCTATTTCGACGGTTTGTCGAACCGGCGGCAGAACGTGACGATCGGATTTGCCAATCAACTCGTGATGCGCAGCCCCGACAATTTCGTGTCGTGGCCGTATGCCGATATCCGCCGGGTCGACGGCCCGAACGGCACGCTGCGTGTGAGTTGTCTGTCGGCGTCACCGCTGGCCCGGCTGGAGATCCGCGACGCGGCGCTGGTGGCCGAGCTGATCGCGCGCTGCAGCCAGATCGACCAGAACCGGCTGACGCGCGGCGGCATCGCGCGAATCATCGCCTGGTCGTTGGCGGCGGTCGCCTCGATCGTGACGCTCGTGCTGGTCGTGATTCCGTTCGCGGCCGATCGGCTCACGCCGCTGGTGCCGCCTGCGATGGAGCGGCATCTCGGCGAGGCCGCGGTCACGCAAATCAAGACGATCTACCATGCCCAGCTCTGCAGCGAGACGGCCGGTCAGGCGGCGTTCGCCAAGCTGGTGACCGGACTGCGCCGTCCCGCGGGTCTCGACGACAGCATCGGCTCGCAGGTGCTCGATACGCCTGTTCCCAACGCCTTCGCCCTGCCGGGCGGGCAGTTCTTCCTGTTCAGGGGGCTGCTGGACACGGCCAATGACCCCGACGAGGTCGCGGGCGTGCTGGCGCATGAGCTGGGCCACCTCAAGCACCGCGATAATCTGCGGCAGTTGATTCATAACGGCGGCAGCTCCTTCCTGATCGGTCTGCTGTTCGGCGACGTTACCGGCGCGGGCGCTGCCATCTTTGCCTCCCGCGCCATGATCAACGCGTCCTATTCGCGCGAGGCGGAGGAGGCGGCCGACAGCTTCGCGATCGAGGTCATGCACAAGCTCGGGCGGCCGACGCGGCCGATGGGCGAATTGTTGTTTCGCATCACCGGCAAGGAGGCCGGCAAGCAGCCCGCGCTGTGGGCGAGTCATCCGCTGACCGAGGACCGCCTGGCCCGGATGCGCGCGGAAGACCGCCCGCCGAGCGGCCCGCCGCTGCTCAGCGCGGAGGAATGGAAGGCGCTGAAGGCGATTTGCAAGTAGCTGATTTGCGCAGCTCCTTCGCTAATCACTGGTGTCGTCCCGGCGAACGCCGGGACCCATAATCACCGCGTCGAGTTGTGAGAAGCTGGTGTTGCTCAGCGTGCCCGATGGCACGGCCGCTGCGTATGGGTCCCCGCTTTCGCCAAGCGTTCACCGGGACGACGGCGGGCCTTGAGGCTACGTCAGTGCTCTTCCACTGCGCTCTCAACTCAGCGCCCGCCCCGCCTACTCCGCCAGATTGTTGGTCTTCTTCACCCACGCCCGGACATCCGTCAGCACCTCGGGCAGCACGGCCTTGACCTCGGCCAGCGTCATGCCGGCCTTGACGCGGGGGTCGTAGAGCAGGTTGAGGATGTACTGGTCGTAGACGTCGAAATAGCCCATCGAGACGTTGTCGTTGAACATCGTCCAGGGCACGCTCGAGGTGTCGTTGATCGGCCCGAGCGACTGCAGCAGCTCCTCATAGGCGCAGTCCAGGAAGACGAAGTCGCCATTGTCGACGGTCAGGATGACGTCGGAATGCTCGATCTCGAACGCCTCGTTCTTGCGGAAGCCGGACAGGCATTGCGGGTCGAGCGAGGTCTTGATCTCGCGGGCGCGCTCGCTGCCATAGGCCTGGCTGATGGTGTGGTAGAGGTCGCGGTCGCGCACCAGCTTGACCCGCACATTGGCGTCGTCGTCGCTGTCGGTCATCGCGATGTCGAGGTTGCGGACGCGGGCGGCGATGTCGCCGACCACCTTGGCGAGCTGCGCCTTGCGGTCGGCGCGGCGGCCGTCGGCGAACACCCGCACTGGCGTGCTGTACTTGCGGATGCGATCGACGCGGCCGGCGAGATGGTACTCGGCGCCGAATGCGGTCTTGAAGAAGCCGTCGGTGATCTCGGCGTCGGTGAAGCTTTTCTTCTCGGCGCGCTGGCGCGCGGCGATGGCCGGGATCTCCGCGGTCGAGGCCGGCAGCGGGAGCACCGTCGTCACGAGCAGGATGAGTGCGGTGGTCAAGGTGACCGCCGCGGTCCTTGACGAAAGCCGGAAGCGGGGACGCTTCCGGCCCGGACGGACGCTCTTACCTTCCGACATCATCCAGATCTGTCAGGCCTCAGTTCTTGACGATCACCGTGGTGCCGACCGAGACGCGGTCGTAGAGATCGGCGACATCGTCATTGGTCATGCGGAAGCAGCCCGACGACACGGCCTGGCCGATCGTCTCCGGCTCGTTGGAGCCGTGGATGCGGTACAGCGTCGAGCCGAGATACATCGCGCGCGCGCCGAGCGGGTTTTCGATGCCGCCGGCCATGTGGCGCGGCAGGTCGGGCCGTCGACGCAGCATCTGCGCCGGCGGGGTCCAGGCCGGCCATTCCTTCTTGGCGGTGATGCGGTGCACGCCGCTCCAGCGGAACCCGTCACGGCCGACGCCGATGCCGTAGCGCAGCGCCTGGCCGCCCTGGAGCACCAGATAGAGCCGGCGCTCCGACGTGTTCACGACGATCGTGCCGGGCGCGTAGTTGCTGTCGAACATCACGGTCTGGCGCGGAATCGGGCTGACGCCGCTCTGATAGCCGTTCGTCACCGCGCTGAACGGGTCCGCTCCATTATTGAAGAACTGGGCGTGTGCCGTCGCGGCACTCGCCAACGTCGCCATTGCAGCAATTCCCCAAGCAAAATACCGCTTCATTTCCATCCCCTGGCATCCATCATCGGTCGCAGAGAGGCCATAGTCCGCCTCATTTCGCAACCCACGGCAGCGTGAGTCGCGCATGCGAGCGGCGGCTGTGATCCAAATCCCACGGCGGCGGCCCGTCAATGCGAGGTTTGCCAGGAAGGGTTCACCATAGGCCGGTGAAGGCGCCATGGCGATGGCAGCAATGCGGCGACGCCCTTTGACGCCGCGGGCGAACAATGATTGATCTGCGCCAGCTTGAAGACACGGGAACCGACGGGAGAACATGATGAACGGTGCGGAAAGCCTGGTGCGGACCCTGGTCGCGGGCGGCGTTGACGTCTGCTTTACCAATCCGGGCACCTCCGAGATGCATTTCGTCGCCGCACTCGACCGGGTCGAAGGGATGCGCTGCGTGCTCGGCCTGTTCGAGGGCGTGGTCACTGGTGCCGCCGACGGCTATTTCCGCATGAAGGGCACGCCGGCCTCGACGCTGCTGCATCTCGGCCCCGGCCTCGCCAACGGCCTCGCCAATCTGCACAACGCAAAGAAGGCGCGTTCCGGCATCGTCAACATCGTCGGCCAGCACGCCACCTACCATATCGGCTTCAACGCGCCGCTGACCTCGGACATCGAAGGCCTGGCGCGGCCGATGTCCGACTGGGTACGGACCTCGCCGAGCGCCAAGGCGGTGGCGGCCGACGGCGCCGCAGCGATCGCCGCCGCCAAGAGCGCGCCGCCCCAGATCGCCACGCTCATTCTGCCCGCCGACACCGCCTGGAACGAGGCCGACGGCATCGCCCAGGTTCCCGCCGAGACGCAACGCCCGAGCTATTCGGCCGACGCGGTCGAGAAGGCGGCCAGGATACTGCACGCCCACGGCCCGGAGACCCTGGTGCTGATGACCGCGGGCGCGCTGACCGAGCAGGCGCTGACCTTCGCCCAGCAGATCGCCGGCAAGACCGGCTGCCGCGTGATGGGCCAGACCTATCACCCGCGCATGGCGCGCGGCGCCGGCCGCTTCTCGATCGACCGGATTCCCTATGTGATCGAGCAGGCGCTGCCGATCCTGAAGAACTACAAGCACATCGTGCTGGTCGAGGCCAACGACCCCGTCGCCTTCTTCGCCTATCCGAACAAGCCGAGCATGCTCAAGGCGGAGGGCACCGAGGTGCACCGCATGACCGCCTGGGGCGAGAACTCGGCCGCGGCGCTGGAAGCGCTCGCCGGCCATCTCGGCGCCAAGGCAGCCGACGTGAAGCCGCAGGCGCTCACTGAGTTGATCAAGCCGACCGGCGCGCTCAATCACACCACCATCGCGCAGGCGATCGCCTATGCGATCCCCGAGAATGCGATCATCGTCGACGAATCCATCACCACCGGCCGCGGCTTCTTCCCGCCGACGGCCGCCGCCAAGCCGCATGACTGGCTGCAGAACATGGGCGGCTCGATCGGCTTCTCGACCCCGGTGGCGACCGGCGCCGCGGTGGCCTGCCCGGATCGCAAGGTCATGTGTCTCGTCGGCGACGGCAGCGCGATGTACACGATCCAGTCGCTGTGGACCCAGGCGCGCGAGAATCTCAACGTCGTCACCGTGGTGTTCGCCAACAGGATCTACCAGATCCTGCGCGGCGAGTTCGATGGCGTCGGCGCCGGCCAGCCCGGCCAGCGCGCCCAGGACATGCTCAAGATCGACCGCCCGACGCTTGACTTCGTCGCCATGGCCAAAGGCATGGGCGTGCCCGGCCGCGCCGTCACCACGGCGGACGAGTTCAACGCCGCGCTGGCGGAAGCCAATGCGGAGCACGGCCCGCGCCTGATCGAAGTCCAGATGTAAGTCGTTTGCCCACGACCGGCGGCCGCAAATCGGCCGCCGGCTGATGGCAGCGTCATTGCCGCATTTTGATGGTTGGCGACTCAGCACGACGCGTGTTGATGGGGACGTCTCCATCGTTTGTTTTGTTTGGGCGGCATGCACAGCGAATTGAACCGGCTGATATCGGCGCTGCAGGAGTTCTATGCGCGCGAGCGCTTCATCCTGGATCGCGATCTCGGTGAGCGCGCCCTGACGCACCGGCTCTCGGTGCATCTGGAGCGCAATTTCCTCGGCTGGGACGTCGATTGCGACTATAACCGGCTCGGCGACCGCGCCATGCTGCTGCCGCGCGGCTCGATCGTCTCGACAGATGATGAGCTGGCGAAGTCCGTCTATCCCGACATCGTCGTGCACAAGCGCGCCGTGCCCGACAACCTTCTGGCCATCGAGGTCCGCAAGGCGACCAACCATCAGCCGCTCGCGCATGACCGTCACAAGCTGATGGCGCTGACCGACCCGCATCTGTGGTTTGCTTATTGGATCGGCGTCCTTGTGATCCTCGATCGCAGGAGCGTCATCACGCCGGAGGTCTATGTCGGCGCAAGGATCGACCCGGCATTGTCGGCGTGGTTTGCGGGGCGATTGCAGCCGATGGGGCTGTCCAACGCCTGAGGGTTGCAGTTCGTTCGCTGGCGACCAGAAATTGCGGCCGGATTCGGGCGTCATAGTGCCGCGATGGAACCCGGCTGCTGGCAGTCATCCGGCCGCTCGATGCAAGCGTATGGTCCTGGATGAGGCGACCCGCGCTTTCCTGCGATGGCTGCAAAGCGCGGCATCGGTCCGGTCGGAAGCCGCGCGAGATCGACGCTCGCGCGAAGCCGCCCCGAGAGGGGCGGCCGGCGCGAACGCCTGTTACTTCGACATGCCGTCGCCCGACGACGGCTTCTTGGCCGACTTCTTCTTCGTCTTGCTCATCTTCATGTCGTCGCCCCCGCTCATGGCATCGCCGCTCTTCGCCGACTGGCCGGTGGTCATTGGCTTGTCGGTGGACTGGGCAAGAGCGGCCGACGAGACGAACGCGAGGGCGGCGGTGGCGATGATCAGTTTACGCATGCGGAAAACCTCCGTGGGTTGGAAACGCGCGGACCATAGGCGGATTCGATCCGCGGCGATCTGACGCATGAATCAGGAAAACGTGAGAGCGGCGCCCTGCAAAAGCCGCGTTGTCCTTTCGCCGCGGCCGAGGCTGCGCAGCTTTCGTGGCAATGCCCGCGGCGCAGAGCGCCATGCGAAACCGCCGGGGTCGTGGCGAAGCGTCGGCGTGGCCGTATCGTGACGGCTCGGCGACCAGGATATGATCTCCATGTCTTCGAGACGCGTCGTCAGGACGTAACCCGCGCGGCGCTGAGGCTTCGCAATCAGACACGACATCACCACCCTCGGCGAAAGAGCCCAGGTGGGAATCACCGCAACGCGCGCCGCGCTATTTCAGCGTTGATAGGAAGGCAACGACGTCCGCGCGTTCCTTCGCGTCAGCGAGTCCCTTGAAGTACATCTTGACGCCGTGAACGTCGCCGCGCGGATCGGCGATATAGGCGTCCAACGCCGCAGCCGTCCAAGGCGTCTTGTTGTTCTTCATGCTTTCGGAGTACGCGTAGTCCGGCACAGCCGCCGGCTGCCGTCCGACGACGTTCCAAAGGCTCGGACCCACCTTGTTGATGCCGATCTCGGGCGAGTGGCAGTTCTGGCAGATGCGCTGGAAGATGCTTTTGCCCGCGGCCGGGTCGCCGTCGAGCGCTCTGGCGTCCGATGCGATGGTCGCAAATGCGACGATGAGAACGATGCGTCGGAGCATGCTATCCCCCATTTTGGACGCGCAGGCGGGGCTCGCCACCGTGCCGTCAGCCAACCTCGGACATCATCGGGCCGGAGCAGGGCTCCCGTCCTTGTCTTGGATCAAGTCACGCGGTTGCCGTTGCGGATCAAATCGCCTAATCTTCTAAAAAAACGAATGAACAAACGGACGATGTCGTCCGGGGAGGTGCCTGGTGGCAGATGCCGAGTCTCGGCCGACGCGTCCGTGCGGCGTGATCGCCACGAAATCGAAAGCTGCGACGGTCGCGGCCGCGGCGGCGGATATTCGCGGCCAGTTGCCGGCCGATGGACTGGCGATGGTGCTGATCTTCCTGTCGCCCCACTACGATCCGCAGGCGTTCATCGCCGCAATTACGGCAAGCCTTCCGAACGTTCCGGTGTACGGCTGCACGACGGCGGGCGAGCTGTCGCCCGATGGCTGGGAGGACAACAGCGTCGTCGCGCTTGCCTTTGCTGCCGACGATTTCACCGTGGTGGCGCAGCCGATTTTCGGCCTTTCGGGCTTTCGCGTCGATGAGGGCCGCCATCTCGGCAACGAGCTGCGGCAGGATCTGCTCCGTGATGGCGACGGCGAAGGCGTGTTCGGCCTCGTCCTGATCGACGGCCTATGCCAGCGGGAAGAGGCGATCATGTCGGCGATCTATGCCTCGCTCGACAACATTCCGCTGGTGGGCGGCTCGGCTGGCGACGGCCTGCGCTTCGAGCGCACCTGGGTGTTCTATCAGGGCAAGGCCCATACCGATGCCGCGCTGCTGATCCTGATCAGGACCTCGCTGCCGTTCCGGTTGTTCAAGTGCGACAATTTCGAGCCGACCTCGACCAAGATGGTCGTGACGGAAGCCGATCTCGAACAGCGCATCGTCAAGCAGCTCAATGCGGAGCCGGCCGCGGAGGAGTATTGCCGCGCTGTGGGCATTGCCGATTCCGAGCTCGACCCGTTCTTGTTCGCGGCTCATCCGGTGCTGGTGCGCGTCGGCGGCTCGTATTTCGCGCGCTCCATCCAGCGTGTGAGCCCGGATGGATCGCTGCGCTTCTTCTGCGCAATCGACGAGGGCATGGTGCTGACGGCGGCGCGGTCGCGCAACTCGGTCGCGGCCGCCCGTGAGATGCTGGCCGAAGTCCGCGACGACCTCGGTGAGGTCTCGATCTTCATCGGCTTCGAATGCATCCTCCGGCGCCTCGACGCCGAGCAGCACCAGTTCGCGCGCGAGATGTCCGAGCTCTATCGCGACAACCGCATCGTCGGTTTTCATACCTATGGTGAGCAGTACGGCTCGATGCATGTCAATCAGACGCTGACGGGCGTGGCGATCGGCAGACGCGCCGGAGCGCCGCGATGAGTGCGTCCAATTCCGAGGAGCTGCAGCGCGAGGCGGCCAAGCTCAGGAAGATCAACGCCGCGCTGATGTCCCGGGTCGAACGCTCGATGGACCAGCAATTCAACGCATTCTCGCTGTTCGAGACGGCGATCGCGCTGGATCAGCAGGTCCGAGAGCGGACGCGGCAGCTGCGCGACGCGCTACATTCGATCGAGACGGCAAATAAGAATCTATATCACGCCAAACAGCAGGCCGAGGCGGCCAGCTCGCTGAAGTCCTCGGTCCTGATCTCCGTGACGCATGATCTGCTGCAGCCCCTCAATGCGGCGCGGCTGACGCTCTCCACCTTGGCAGACGAGGTTCAATCCGAGCGCGGGGCGAGCATGCTCGGGCAGGTCGACCGCTCGCTGTCCATGCTGGAGGACCTGCTGCGATCGCTGCTCGACATCGCCAAGCTGGATGCCGGTGCCTTGCGTCCGGAGATGCGGCCCATTCTGCTGTCGACCTTATTCGAGCCGTTGGAACGTGAGTTCGCCCCTATCGCGGCAAAACGCGGATTGGCGTTGCGTATCAGTCCGACATCGCTCGCCGTGGAATCCGATGCGATGATGCTGCGGCGCATCCTGCAGAACCTCCTGGCCAACGCCTTGCGTTACACCCGTCGCGGCGGGGTCGTAATGGGATGTCGCCGCGGCCCGGGACCTGGCCGTGTTCGCATCGAGGTTCGCGACACCGGGCCCGGCATTCCGAAGCCGCAGCAGGAGGCGATCTTTCTTGAATTCCAGCGCGGTCAGCCGAGCACCGAGGATCAGGCCGGGTTTGGGCTCGGCCTCTCGATCGTCCGGCGTTTCGCCAAGGCGCTGGATCATCAGGTCCGGCTGGCGTCGCGGATCGACCACGGCTCCACATTCACGCTCGAACTCGACCGCGTCGACGCCGCGGCCGTGCCTCCGGAGCCGCAGCCGGTGGATCAGGTCGACCACGAGTATAGCGGGCTCGAAGGCTCCAGGATCCTGCTGATCGAAAACGACGCCGCTGGCGCGGAGGCCATGGTCAGCCTGCTGGAAAAGTGGGGCTGCGACGTCGTGGCGACGGTCTCGCTGCATGACGCCTTGCAGCGCCTGAGCACGCTCGGCGCAGTACCGGAAACCATCATCGCGGATCTGCATCTCGATGGCGATGAAAGCGGACTGGCCGCGATCCGCGACATCCGGCAATTCATCGGCAGCGATGTGCCGGCCATGATCGTCACCGCTGACTATTCGGAGGCCGCCGCGAAGGAAGCAAGCCTTTTCGGGCTCGAGATCCTGACCAAGCCTGTCAGGCCGGCGGAGCTTCGCGCACTGTTGTCGTTCCTGTTGACGTGAGCGGAGCGGCGCCGTCTCTCGGCGCATCGGCCGGACCGCGCGCTTCGCCGATCAGGTTCACGAAGTCGAGCTTCTCCATTTCGATGATGGCCTGGGTCCGGCTCGTGACCTGGAGCTTTCGCAGGATATCCGAGACATGGACCTTCACCGTGGTCTCGCAGATCCCGAGCTCATAGGCGATCTGCTTGTTCTGCAGCCCGCACCGAATCTGGTCGAGCACGCGCAACTGCTGAGGTGTCAGGTCGTGAAGTCGTTTCAGCAGATCCTGCGCGGGGAGCCTGGTCCGTCGCGCCTCGGCCGAGCGTGCGCTGCCCGGAACATGGACGTCACCGCGCAGCACGCTGTTGATCGCGTGGGCCAGTTGCTCTTTGGTGGACGACTTCGAGACGTAGCCGGCTACCCCCAAGGATAGCACATAAGCGACCAGCCGCGGGTCTTGGTGCGCCGACACCACGAGGATCGGTGTCCTTGGCGCTGATTTGCGCAAGCGAATGACGCCAGAGAGGCCGGTGGTGCCGGGCGTCGAGAGGTCGAGCAGGATCAGGTCGACCCCTGGTGGCGGCGACAGAAGACCGATGGCCGTGTCGATGGACGTCGCTTGGAGCATCTCGGCATCGGGCAGCGCTGCGCTGATCGCATTCTCCAGCGCCTCGCGAAACAGCGGATGGTCCTCGATGATCAGCAATCGAGCCACGTGCCTGCCACTCCCCCCGGGCTGGATCGAGATCCAGGTTGCAAGTCGCGGACTGACATTCGCTGCGATGTCTGCGCATCGTCTTCGATCGAACGGCAGAGCCAACCCGCCAGCGATAGCGCTTTGCTGTGGAGCAATCAACGATCACGACGCGGGCGCCGCTGCGATGACCGCCAGGCTTGTCGCTTCTCGCGTTGCAGCAAATACGCGTTGGCTATTGCTGCTTTCTGCGCGGCGCGGGTCGCGAGCTCTGACGGTCGCTCGGCAGGGGCAGCTCGATCTTGCCGGTTTCGATGACGGCCTTGTTGCGGCTGAACAGCCGGAGCTTTCTCAGCACCTCGGTGATATGCGCCTTGACGGTCGATTCCGCGAGCTGCAGCTCGGCGGCAATGTCCCGGTTCTGATAACCGCGCCTGATCAGGTCGAGCACGCGGAGCTGCTGCGGTGTCAGCTGCGCCACGCGATCCTGCAGCGCGCGAGACGACCCGTTGCCGTCGCGATCGGCTGCAGGGAGCAAATCCTTGGGCACGGAGATCGAGCCGCTGAGCACGCGTTCGATCGCGGCCGTCAGCTCGCGTTTCGAGGTCGACTTCGGCAGGTAGCCTGCAGCGCCCAGCGCGAGCGCTTCGCGCACCACATGCTGGTCTTCCTCACTCGACACGATCGCAACCGGCAACCGCGGATGCGCGGCGCGAAGCCGGAGGAATCCAGAGAAACCGGTGGCATCGGGGAGCGTCAGGTCCAGGAGCGCCAGATCGATCTCGGATTGCGCCGCGAGAATGTTGAGCGCATCGGCAATCGACAGCGCGTCGAAGATCTGCGCGTCCGGATGCGCCAACCGCACGGCGTTGCCGAGCGCCTCGCGAAACAGCGGATGATCGTCGATGATCAGGAAGCACGTCATGTCCGGCTCTCGATTGTCACCCGCGCGCTCCGGCCGTCCCGCCAGATCGTGCGGTCCGCCTGCGCTCCTCAATTCGCCGTTTCTGAGGACTGCACGGTCAGCAGGAACGCATAGATGCTCTCGAACTGGTCGTCGGTAAAGACCTCCTTCCAGGCCGGCATGCCCTTGGAGGGACGGCCCTCATGCACCGTGGTCCAGAACTTGTCGCGCATGTCCTCGCCATAGCGCGTCTGCAGCCGCCGCAGGTCGATGCGACGCTCGGCCTGCACCGCGTCCGGACCGTGACAATGCGCGCAGGTGCCGTTGAAGATCTCCTTGCCGAGCACCACGACTTCCGCCTTGGGATCGCTCGCGCCGGTTTCCGCAACCGTCGTCACCGTCGCCGCGGCGGTGGATTGCCGCACGATTGGGATGGGATTGCCGAGCGCAGCGAGCCGGATCGGAGCAGATGCGGCGCCGAGCTTGATGGGCGGCTCGCTCGGAAGCCCATATTTGGCGGCAAGCTCGGCGATCCGGCCCTCGAGTTTCGGCAGGGCGGCGTCGATCTGGTCGCGCAGCTCGGTGGAGGTTCGAGCGAAGCCGATCGCGGCATCCCAGGACAGGCCCGCGCCTTCCACGGGCTGAACCTGGAAGCGACCGTCATAGGCCGTCTTGTTGAGCCAGCCTGCGACCGGACCCCACACGAATGCGACGTCGGCCTTGCCCTGCGCGAGAGCCGCCATGCCCTCGTCAGGCGTCAGCACCGTCACCTTCGCGATATCGTCGCGCTCAGCCAGCAGGTTTTGCGGCGTCGTCTGATATTGGACGGCGACACGCTTGCCGCGGAGGTCGTCGATGCCGCTCAAGGTCAGCGTTTTCAGGCTGACCAGCGCGTAGGCTTCGGTCGTGATCTTTTTCGAGAAGATCACGGCGGGTCCCATGAAGTCGGAGGACAATGGCAGCCCGATCATCGCATCGCATTGCCGGCCCAGCAGCGTCACGCGCACCGTCCGCTTGCCGAAATAGGACTTGTACCAGTCGTAGGTCACGGGGCGGCCGATCTGTTGCGACAGGGCTTGCCCGATCTCGAGATAGAATCCCGGCTGCGAAGGAATGTCGCTGGAGAACGGGAGATTGGTCGGATCGGCGCACAGGCGCAGTGGGTCCGCGTCACCGGCCCATCCGGCCGTCGAGATCAGCAGGGTGGACGCGGCCAGCGCGGCCAGCATCGTCGCGCATGCTGACAATCCGCCGCTGGCCCGCCACTTCGAGCCGGTCTGACGATTCGTGCGCATCTCGATCCCTCCAGATTGTTATTTGTTTGGTCGACCGGCACGGTCTTTGCGACCGTGCCGGGCCTTTGTTGCGGACGTCTCAGCGGTTATTGGACCGCGAATACGAACAGGGCGCCGCCTTCGGGGGCAGCGTTCGTCATCTTCTTGCCGATCTCGCCGAGGAAGGCCGGGATCGAGGCGGTGCGCCCGACGACGACGGCGACGTATTGCTTGCCGTCGACCGAGTAGGTCACCGGACCGGCGCCAATGCCCGAACCGAGATTCTTCTTCCACAGGATCTTGCCGCTCTTGGCGTCGATGGCGCGGAAATCACCGTGCAGATTGCCGGAGAACACAAGGCCGCCGGCGGTGCTGAGCGTGCCGCCATTGAAGGGAAGATCCTCCTGGATCGACCACACCTTCTTATTGTTCACGGGATCCCAGGCGATGAGCTCGCCGAGGAACCCTCCCGGTCCTTCCTTGGTCGGGAATTCCGCACCGAGATAGAACACGCCGCGCTTGTAGGAGACGTCGCCGACGGACCAGTCCATGCAGACATTGTTGGCGGGGATGTAGACCAAGCCGGTGTCCGGGCTGTACGACATTGGCTGCCAATTCTTGCCGCCGATCAGGTTCGGACAGACGTCCTTGACAGGATGTCCCGGGCCCGGCCGCTTGTCCGGGTCCTCGACCGCGCGCAAGGTCGAAGTGTCCCACTTCTGCGCCCAGTTGGCGAAGACATATTTTTCCGCCGAGATCACCTTGCCCGTCTCGCGGTTGGCCACGAAGAAAAAGCCGTTGCGGTCGGCCTTCATCAGGGTCGGCACGGCCGCTCCGCCGACATTGAGGTCGGCGAGCACGGCCTCGTTGACGCCATCATAGTCCCAGGCATCGGCGGGGGTGGTCTGGATATGCCACTTGATCTTGCCGGTGTTCGGATCGAGCGCCAGTGTCGATGCGGTGTAGAGGTTCGTCAGCTTGCCGAAATCGCCATTGCCGGTCGAGCGCACGGCGGTGTTCCAGGGACCGGGATTGCTGGTGCCCCAATAGACCGTGTCGCTCTTCGGATCGTAGGAGCCGACCAGCCAAGCGGCGCCGCCGCCATGCAGGCCGGTGTCGCCCTTCCAGGTCTCGCTGCCGGGCTCGCCGGGCGCGGGCACCGTGTAGGTCTGCCACACCATCTTGCCGGAATTGATGTCGTAGGCCTGCAGCGAGCCGCGTACGCCATACTCGCCGCCTCCGAAGCCGGTGATGACCTTGTCGCGGACCACCAGGGGCGGCGAGGTGATCACCGAGCCCTGCTTGTAGTCGACCACTTTCGCGGTCCACAACTCCTTCCCGGTGGCGGCATCGAGCGCGGTCAGCTTGCCGTCGAGTCGACCGACGAACAGCTTGCCGTCGGCGTAGGTGATGCCGCGGCTGTTCACGTCGCAGCAGGCATATTGCAGCGTATCGTCCGGGATCTCCGGCTCGTAGGTCCATTTGCGTGCGCCGGTCGCGGCGTCGAGCGCATAGACGTATTTCGGTCCCCATGAGGTCGAGACGTAGAGCGTGTTGCCTATCACGATCGGCGAGGCCTCGTTCGAGCGCAGCGAGGCCAGCGAGAATGAATAGACCAGCGACAGCTTGCCGGCGTTCTCGGTGTTGATCTCCTTGAGGGGGCTGAACCGGGTGTTGCCGTAATCATGCCCCGCCATCGCCCAGGCCCCTGGCTCGGCGGCCGCCTTCATCGCCGAATCGTTGGCGCGGACGCCAAGCGTGCCGGCAACCAGGAAGGCAACCGTCGAGATGCCCGCCAAGAATCTCCTGCTCGTGAAATTCATCAGTTCCCTCCGCATGTGTCTTTGTTGTGGTTGTGTGACGTGTGCGCGCCACCCCCCCGGGATGTGCAGTCGCGCTGCAAGCACCGAGCGGGATTACAGCATCAGCTCAGCCGCGCTCTCATAGGCGGAAGGTAGTAGGCCGGGGAAACGGAGTTCAGCGACGATTCTTCAACCGTGGCGGAGGCTTAGGCCAGGCTTTTGATGGCGGGAGCGGCGTCGGTGTGGTACGGGCACGTGTATCCGTATAGTCATGGGACCAGCCGCGAACGCAATCGCGTCGGTGCTTGCGGCGCGCGCCGCGTCAGGTCTTCTGAGCACGGGGTGAAATAGGTTTGCGCTCGAACCGAGCCGGGTGAGCGTTTGGGGCATCGCCGATGACATCGAACGAGCTGAGCGTGGTGCTATCGTCCGAACAGATCGAAGCATCGGCGCGGGGCGCCTTGGCCGAGGCTCAGGCGGGGAATGCCGAGGCTGCGTTGCGAGCGTTGGCCCCCCTGCGCAAGGCGCAGCCGCGTCAGAGCGAAGCCGCCATGGCGCTGCTGTGGATCGTCGATCAGTTCTGCCTGCCGCGCGACGTCGCGGCTGAGATCGTCGGCGACATCGCCCGGTGCCACGACCAGGATGTCGATGTCCTCGTCGCGCTCGGTCGCTGCCTCGAAGCCGTGCGGGATGTCGATGATCTCAATGCGCCGCCGCCCGACAATGCGCTCTTCGTCACAGTGTTCGAGCGGCTGCGTAGCCTGGCGGCCGTTGGCCAGGGAACGTCCGAGCATGAGCCGTTGCTCAACGCACTGGCGACAGCCGCGCGCATGCTGGCGCGTCAGCATGACGAGACGGCGGAACGCAGCTACCGCGCCCTGACCGAGATCGATCCGCGCAACCCCGAATATCACTATGGGTTGGGACTGTTCTACAAGACGCGCGGCCGGTTCGCCGACGGCTTGATCGCGAACCAGGTCGCGTCCAGCCTGCTGGACGAGCCCGTCCAGAGCTATCAATGGAATCTCGGCATCTGCGCCACCGGCGCCGGACATGCCGCCGTCGCGCTCGATGTCTGGAAAAGCCTTGGATTGGACATCGCACCCGGCCGCTTCGGCCTGCCCGAATGTCGGCTCGGTCAATGCAAGGTGAAGCTGGCCGAGCGGCCGCTCGCCGAGCGCTCGGCCGACAACGACGATCCCGGCATGGAGGAGACGATCTGGATCGAACGGCTGAGCCCCTGCCACGGCATCATCCGCAGCGTGCTCTACCAGCGGCTCGGCGTGAATTACGGCGACGTCGTTCTGTTCGATGGCGCGCCGATGACCCATCACACCTATGGTGAGCTGAAGATCCCGGTGTTCCCGCATCTGGCGACGCTGATCCGCCGCAGCTATCAAGTCTTCGACTTCGCCGGGACCCAGGAGTCAGACAGGCAACTCGCCGACCTCAGCGATCAACTTGAGGATGACGCGGTGATCTACTCACATTCCGAGTCGGTCGAGATGCTGTGCGCGAACTGCTGGCGCGATCCTGGACGTGATCACGACACCCATGAGCGGATGGAGAAGCATGTGGTGAGAGGGAAGATCGCAGCCCCGCCCAGCATGGATCCGAGGAGCCTGCTAAATCGTATCGACGCCGCGATCGCGCGGCAGGAGCAGCCATGCCAGATCTATGCTCCGGATCTCTGCAACGCGGCAGGTCTGACGGCACGAGAGGCGGTTGATCGGCGGCGGTTCGATTTGCTGATGAGGAACTAGCGATCGCTTGCGCGCGACGCCGTCACCGCGCAGGCGCTTTTTGCTCCGCCAATCGCGGCTCAGATCGGCATGGCCAGCTGCGTCTCGACGACCGCCTCCGCCTCCTGCAGCGATGACAGCGAGACGCCGAGCAGACGTACCGGCTTGGGCAACGGCAGCTCGGCCTGAAGCAGCGCCAGCGACAGGCGCTCGAGTTCCGCGCGGCTGGAGACCGCCGTCGCAACGGACCTGCTGCGCGTGATGACGTCGAAGTCGGCGAACTTGACCTTCAACGTGACCGTTCGCCCTCTGTTGCCGGTCGCGTCACAGTGGCGCCAGACCTTGTCGATCAGGGGCTGCAACTCGGCCGCCATCGGCTCGAACTCGATCAGGTCGGTGGCGAACGTGTTCTCCGCGCCGATCGATTTGCGGATGCGGTTGGCCCTGACCGGGCGATGATCGATCCCGCGCGAGATCCAATAATAGTAGCTGCCTGCCTTTCCGAAGTGCTGCTGCAGGAACGGCAAGGTCTGATTGCGGATGTCGAGGCCGGTGTGAATTCCGAGCGCATTGAACTTGGCGGCGGTTGCCGGGCCGATGCCGTGAAACCTGCCGACCGGCAGCCCCTCGACGAACGCCGCGCCCGTCTCCGGAGAGATCACATATTGGCCGTTCGGCTTGCGATGATCCGAGGCGAGCTTTGCCAGGAATTTGTTGTAGGAGATCCCGGCGGAAGCGTTGAGGCCGGTCTCCGCCTTGATCCTGGCGCGGATCTGCAAGGCAATGTCGCGGGCGAGCGGGATGCCCTGCAGATTGTCGGTGACGTCGAGATAGGCTTCGTCGAGCGACAGCGGCTCGATGATCGGCGTGTGCTCGGCGAAGATCGCGCGAATCTGCTGGCTGATCGCCTTGTAGACCTCGAATCGCGGCTTGACGAAGATCAGGTCGGGACAGAGCCGCTTGGCGGTCATCGACGGCATCGCCGAGCGCACGCCGAACTTGCGCGCCTCATAGCTCGCGGCCGCCACCACGCCGCGCTCGCGTGAGCCGCCGACGGCCACGGGCCTGCCGCGCAGCTCGGGATTGTCCCGCTGCTCGACCGACGCATAGAATGCATCCATGTCGATGTGGATGATCTTGCGGATGGCCGTCGGCGCGGCATCCGGGTCCGGACCGGAGCTTGGCATGAGAGAGATGTATCAGAGCCAGGCGCCAAAGTCTGTCAGCAGGGCTTGTTCGGCTTTGCCGGTGCGGCCGCTCCAAGCTCCGCCGTCGTCCCGGCCTTGAGCCGGGACCCGTACCCCCAGGGAGTGGTTTGGGGCGGGCTTGGCGGCGCGATGAGGTTGGCAAGTGGAAGAAGGACGTCGAATTGATCCCGATGAGACAGCCGGCGCAGGTGCCAGGGGCAGACCCGCGGATGCTCTTTTGGCCAGATCCGTTGTAACGTCGCGTCGATGTTCGAGCTGATCTTCCTGGGAACCTCGGCGAGCGTCCCGTCGCATGACCGCAACCATCCGGGGCTTCTGGTCCAGGCCGGCGGGCAGCGGATTCTGGTCGATTGCGGCGAGGGCATTCAGCGCCAGCTGCTGGCGAGCGGGGCGGGATTTCGCCGGCTCGACCGCATCCTGCTGACCCACGGGCATCTCGACCATGTCCTTGGCATTCCCGGATTGTTTTCCACCCTGCGGCTGCGCCGGAGTGCCGACGTCATGAGCGTTCATGGCAGCCCGGGTACAATCGACGTGGTCATTCGCATGCTCGCAGGGCTGTGGGGCGACGGCCGCGCGCCCATTCCGCTTGAACTCGTGCCGCTCACACCCGGGCAGGTCCTCGACGCCGGCGCGTTCACGATCAACTGTTTCGCGGTCCGGCATCGCGACACCGACAGCTTCGGCTTTGAATTCGTTAGCCCGGCTCGCCGTCATCTGCTGCCGGAGCGCCTCGCGGCTCTCGCGGTGCCGGATGGGCCGATTCGAAAGACATTGGCGGACGGATACCCGGTCACGCTCGATGACGGCCGAATCGTTACTCCTGAGGACGTCCTCGGGACCCCGGGTGGCGGGAAAAAACTCGTGATTGTCGGTGACACCGAAACCACCGATGGTCTGCAGGCGCACGTCCGCGGCGCGGATCTGCTGGTGATCGAGGCGACGTTTCTCCAACGCGATTCCGCGACCGCGCGCGACTATGGTCACTTGACGGCGGCAGAGGCGGCCGCGCTTGCAGCCTCCGGCAATGTCGGTCAGCTCGTGCTGAACCACATCTCCGGCCGCTATCCCGACGAAGAGATTCTGGCGGAGGCCAGGTCGATTTTCCCGGCCACCCGGATCGCGTCGGACTTCGACCGATTGACCGTGTAGCTGTTCGCAGCGCCCGCCAGGTCACTCGTCGCTTCGAGAGGGGCCGCATCGGCCGACCTCGAGCACGCCGCAGGGATTGGAACGGAGGTCTCGTCAACGGTTTTGAACGGCTGCAAACGCTGCTTTGCGTCGGGTCCCGTGAACGCGACAAAGATGCGGTGACCGCCGCCTCGGTGTCGCAACGCGCAATGATCGATTCTATGATAGGGGCCCGCGAAGCAGGACGAGCGCCATTCGCTGACATCGGGGGTGACATTGAACGACGACAAGGCTTCGATGAACGCAAACCTTGCGCATCAACCGCCGCAAGGCCGGCTCAGCCTGCTTGCACTGTCGGCGCTTGGCATCGTGTTCGGCGACATCGGCACGAGTCCGCTGTATACGTTCAAGACGATCCTCGGCACCGGCGGGCAGCCGACAGGCGCCGCCGCCGTGCTCGGCGCGCTGTCGCTGGTGATCTGGACGCTGTTCATCATCACGACTGTGAAATACGTGATGTTCGCGATGCGCGTCGACAATGACGGCGAGGGCGGCATCCTGGCGCTGATGGCATTGCTCGGCGTGAAGCGCCAGCGTCGGCCGACGATCGTCGCGCTCGGCCTGTTCGGCGCGGCGCTGATCTATGGCGACGGCGCGATCACGCCGGCCATTTCCGTGCTCTCGGCGCTCGAAGGCCTGAACATGGCGGCGCCCGCGCTGCAGCCTTATGTCGTGCCGGCGGCCGTCGTGATTCTGCTCGCGCTGTTCGCGATCCAGTCGCGCGGCACGGCCTCGATCGGGCGTCTGTTCGGGCCGGTCATGCTGCTGTGGTTCGTGACCATCGCGGTGTTGGGACTGGTTGGGATCGCCAGGCACCCAACGGTGTTCGCGGCGATCAATCCGAGCTACGGATTGTCTTATCTGGTGTCCAACGGCGCCACCGGCTTCTTGGTGCTCGGCTCGGTGTTCCTGTGCGTGACCGGCGCGGAGGCGCTCTACGCCGACATGGGGCATTTCGGCGCCGGACCGATCAAGCTCGCCTGGTTTGCGGTCGTCTTTCCCAGCCTGATCATCAACTACGCCGGCCAGGCGGCGCTGGTGATCGACGGCGCGCCGACGGATGGCAACATCTTCTTCAGGCTCTGCCCGGACGGGCTGCTGCTGCCGCTGATCGGGCTCGCGACCTTGGCGACCATCATCGCCAGCCAGTCGGTCATTACCGGTGCATTCTCCATGACCCGGCAGGCGATCCAGCTCGGCTGGATGCCGCGGCTCGCGATCAAGCAGACCTCGTCGGAAGGCTACGGCCAGATCTATGTCGGGGCGGTCAACTGGCTCTTGATGCTCGTCACTGTGAGCCTGACGATCGGGTTCGGCAAGTCCGACAATCTGGCGTCGGCCTATGGCATCGCGGTGTCGCTGACGATGCTGATGACGTCGGCGCTGCTGTTCATCGCCATGCGCGAGATCTGGCAGTGGAGTCTGCTTGCGGCCGGCGCGGTGGCGGGCGTCTTCCTGACCATCGACAGCGCATTCTTCCTGGCCAATCTGACCAAGATCGCCGAGGGCGGCTACGTGCCGCTGCTGCTGGCGACCAGCGTCTATGGCCTGATGTGGATCTGGCACCGGGGGGCTGCGGCCGTGGCCGAACGCATGCGCGAGCGGCTGATCCCGGTGGCGCAGTTCATGGCCGACATCGCCGAGAAGAAGGTCCCCAGGGTCCCCGGCACGGCGGTGTTCCTGACCCGGACGGAGCGCGGCGCGCCGCCGGTGATGCTCTGGCACGTCAAGCACAACCGCGCGCTACATGAGCATCTGCTGGTGCTGCGGGTGGAGGTGATCTCGATTCCCTGGGTCGCCCCGGATGACCGGCTGAAGATCGAGGAGCTCGCGCCGAATGTCTGGCGTGCCGAGGCGACATTCGGCTTCATGGAGCGGCCTCACATTCCCGAATTGCTCAAGGCCAGCAAGGCGCGCGGCTGCCGCATCGATCTCGACGATATCACCTACTATGTCGGGCACGAAACGGTGACCGCGCGCGACGATGGCAAAGGCCTGCCGGCGTGGCAGGAGCAATTGTTCGCCGCCATGGAGCGCAACTCGCTCCACGTCAGCGACTTCTTCAGCCTGCCACGCGACAGCGTCGTGGAGATCGGCCGGCAGGTGGCGATTTGATCGCAGCTGAGCGCTGACGCTATGCTCGCGATTGCTGTGGCTGACGAACGACGGCGGATCGACTCACTTGGGGACCGGGGGCTGTGCTCGGCGCGTGCGATGGGGGACGGGATGAAGCTTTCAAGGATTGCGATTGGGATATCACTCGGCCTGTTGGCCATGGCCCGGCCGGCCAAGGCCGAGACCGTGTATTATCTTCATGGCCCGGGCGGCAACGTCGCGGCGCACATCTACAAGTACACGCAAGTGAATCAACACTACGATCGCGTCGTCATCGACGGACAATGCAAATCCGCCTGCACGACGGTCCTGGGTGTCGTTCCGCTCAACAAGATCTGCATCGCGCCGCGCGGCTATTTCATGTTTCACGCCGCTCACAACAGCGACCGGAGCTTCAACTTCGGGCTCACCCAACTGATGATGCAGGCCTATGCACCGGAAGTCCGCGACTGGGTGATCCGACATCACGCCCTCGAGCATGTCGATCCCTACACGTATCTCTACCCGAAGGACGTCGCCTTCATCCGGCATTGCGCGCGATGATGAGCTGTTGAGCGAGCTTGCGCGGCGGGGAGATTTGAACGGTCAAGCAATCCGTCGCCCGGGATCGTCGGTCAATCAAGAATGGTGGGCGCACAAGGGATCGAACCTTGGACCTCTCCCGTGTGAAGGGAACGCTCTCCCGCTGAGCTATGCGCCCGGATCCCCGTGGCTGCCCAGGCCAAAGGCCGTAACGGGCAGCTGCCGAAGCAGTCCGTCGAAGCCCGCGATTTACGAAGCGCGGGCGGGGGGTGTCAAGGATTTGCGGCGGGGTTGGCGAGGAAAACTGCGCGGGGCTGCCGCGCTGCGTCCGACCGAACGGGAAATCGGCGGTTTGATGACCCACCCTGGGCTGGATGCCAGCCAGGCGGACATGCGAGCCGTCCTCAGGCCCCGATCTGGCGCGCCCGCGAGGCGTGGGACTGCAGCGCGCGGATGCGGTCGGCCAGCGTGCCGCCCTGCGGTGCGCCGCCGGCGGCGGCGGGGGTAGCGGGAGCGCCGTTGGCGTTGGCGGGCTTGGCGGCGGGCTCGGAGGCCAGCATGGCTTCGATGGTCGAGTTCGGACCCTCGATCTGCATCGCGAGCTTCGCCACTTCGGCGGCGATGTCGTTGATGCGCTCGCGCAAGAGCGCGTTCTCCATGCGCTCCTGGGCCCAGGTGCTCTCGGCCTGTTGCTGGATCGCGTTCATCTCGCGCTGCAGCTTGGTGCGCTCGTCGCGGGCGGCCTGCAGCTGCTCCTCGAGCGCGGCCTTCTCGGACTTCAGCCGCTCGAAGGCGGCGGACTTGCCGCTGCCATGGCCTGCGAGCTCCTCGCGCAGCTCCTTCAGAGCGCGGTCGGCGGCGGCATTGGCCTCGCGCAGCTGATTGTTCTCGAAGTCGCGCTCGGCGAGCAGCTTGCCCTGGGTCGACAGCCGGCCTTCGAGGTCGGCGACGCGGCTCGCCAGCATCTCGGCCTCCTTGACCTGGACGATCAGCTGGCGGTCGAGCTCGGTGACACGCTGGCTGAGATTTTCGACCCGCGCGCGGGCATCGTTGAGCGCCTTGGTGGCGGTGTCGGATTCGTCACGCTCCAGCGCCAGACGGGCCTGGGTCGCGGAGAATTCCTTCTCGGCCTCGGCGACGCGGGTGCGCAGCTCCTCGACCTGGGTCTTGACCGAGACCAGCTCGACCTGCCGGCTGTCGGCGAGCATGGACTTGTCGGTGAGCTCGGCGGTGAGGCGGACCAGCTCGGCCTGCTTCTCCTTCAGCGCCTGCTCGGCGGCGCGCAGCGCCTCGGTCTTGGCGGCGAACTCTTCTTCCGTGGCGCGGAGCTGATCCTTCAGCGCCTTCTCGCGCGCCTCCAGCGCGAAGATTGCGGCGTTCTTTTCGCCGAGCTCGATCTTCATGCGGTTGATGGCATCGGTCTTCTTGCCGAGATCGGCGAGCTGGCCGGTGGCCTTGTTCTTGAGCGCGTCGACGCTCATCTCGAGCCGCCGCGCCGACATCGCGAACTCCGCGCGCAACTGGTCCTTGTCGGCCTGGATCTCGGCCATGGAGAGCGGCGTCGCCGCTTCCAGCCGGCGTGTGGTCAGCCGTACCGCACGATTGTGCACCAGGGGCACGATCATGAGGGCACAGAGCATGGCGATCAGAAAACCGATCGCAAAATACATGATCGGCTCGACCATGACGCACAACTCCCGGTCCGGAATGATTAACGAAATCACAATGCACGGCGGGCTGATTCATTGCCAGCCCAATGCCGTGTTAACCTTGATCCGTCACGGGAGAACGTGTCCTGCCGGTATCAGCTGCCGTCAGAACGGGTTCCAGGTCGCGCTTGGCGTGAACTTGAGATAGCCGACATTGGCGCCGAGCCGCAGGCCGATGCCGGACCTGATCGGCACCAGCACGATGTTGTTGGCGGTCAGCGCGGTCATGCCGAAGCCGCCGACGATATAGGCCGAACCGTCGATGCCCACGAAGCGCTGATAGATCGCGCTGGTCGCGGGCAGATTATAGACCAGGGTCATGGTGCGGGCGCCGTCGCCGCCCCAGTCGAAGCCGAGCGAGGGCCCCTGCCAGAAGACGCGGAGGTCGCCGGCGTTCTTGGTGTAGAGCGTGCCTTCGCCGTAGCGCAGGCCGGCGACGAAGGCGCCGGCGCCTTCCTCGCCGAGGATGTAGCCGTTCGGCAGGCCCCATTGACTGACCGCGCGCTCGATCACCGAGGCAAGCCCACGCGATACGTTGCCGAAGAAGCGGTGGCCGGCGTTGACCAGCTCGTCCGGATTGAAGCTGTCGGGGCCGGGAGCAGGTCTGGGCGCGGGGGCGGCTTGCGGCGGCGGTGCAGCCGGGTAGGCCGGCGCCGCCTGATACGGAGGCGCGGCCTGCGGGGGCGGCTGGTACGGCGGCGCCTGCTGCGCGGTGGCCGACGCGGCCATGGCCAGAACGGCCACGAGCGTCGTAGCGGCAAGGCGTGATGCGAAACTCATCGATGGAAATCCCCTGCTGGCGGCGGCCCGACCATCGCCTTTAACCTGACGCCAACCACATCAGGCGATTGTCGGGAAAGGGGCATAGCCCCTGCTTAGCCCATGTTATCGGCATCAACTATGACGGCACAACGGCAACAACCGATCCGAAGCGGCGCAATGCCGCGTTTTCGCCGCGCAATTGCCGCCATCGGGCTCGTGGCCCTGCTCACGCCGGTCGTCGCGCAGGCGGCCACCACCCAGCGGATCATCGCCAACCGTTACAGCGGTCTCGCGATCGATGGCTTCGACCCCGTGGCCTATTTCGTCGACGGCGAGGCCCGGATGGGCGAGCCCGACTTCGAGGCGGCCCAGGGCGGAGTGGTCTGGCGGTTTCGCAACGAGGGCAACCGCGCCTCCTTCCTGGCCCATCCGGAGGTCTATGGTCCGCAATTCGGCGGCTATGACCCGACCGACGTGGCGCGCGGCGTCACCGTCGCCGGCAACCCGCGGTTTTTCGTCGTGGTCGAGGACCGGCTGTTCCTGTTCAACCGTGAGGAGAGCCGGGACGCCTTCAAGGCCGATCCCGAGCGCTATCTCGCAAAGGCCGAGGCCCGCTGGCCGGCGCTGCAGGAAGAGCTGCCGCAATAGAGGTCAAACAGCAGTCACCGCGCGGGGATCGCCCCAGGCGATGAAGCTCGGCACAATGAAGCTGTCGCTGCGCTCGCCATAGCGCAAGGCAACACCGGCCTCGCTGGTCACGGTGCCGCCGGCTGCGACCACCACGGCATGGCCGGCCGCCACGTCCCATTCCGAGGTCGGGCCGAGCCGCGGATAGATGTCCGCCAGCCCCTCTGCCAGCCGGCCGAACTTCACCGCCGAGCCGAGCGCCAGCCGATCCGCGCCGGGGCGGGCCGCGATGAAGGCTTCGCTGCGGGCATCGCCATGTGAGCGGCTGACCGCGGCGACCCATGGCTCGCCCGGCTTGGGCATCGGCCGGGTGCGGATCGGGGCAGGCGCGCTCAAGCCGGCTTCGGAGAATGACAGCCGCTCGGCGCCGCGGCCGACCAGGCCGCGCCAGATCAGCCCGATCGCGGGCGCGCAGACGATGCCGAGCAGAGGGCTCGCGTCGCGGACCAGCGCCAGATTGACCGTGAACTCGCCGCGGCCGGCCAAGAACTCCTTGGTGCCGTCGAGCGGGTCGATCAGGAAGAAGCTGCCCTTGAACGGCGCCGCGCAGGCGCTCACCCGTTCCTCGGATAAGGCCGGAATGTCCGGCGCCAGCCGCGCCAATCCATCGGCAATGACGCGATCGGCGGCGAGATCGGCTTCGGTGACCGGCGAGCCGTCGGACTTGTCGGTGACGGCCATCGCGCGCCGGTTCACCGCGAGGATCGCGTGCGCAGCCTCGACGACGAGCTCGGTCAACGGCGTCATCAGCGCGGCCGCGGCCTCGACGCCGATGGTTCCCGGGGTCGGCCCCGTCGCCATCACCGGGCGCTCCCGTCGACCGTTCCGTACACAGCCTGCATCATGGACGTCCTCGTTCTGGTTCGCCGTCCCGGCGCATCCGGACACGGCCATTCGCATGGATATTGGGCAGCTTTTGCCGGGGAAAACCGCCACGTACTTTCCCGTGTCCTGCCCTCAGCTCGGTGGCGGTCCCTGCTTTCGCAGTGTATCAAGCGTTAACGCAAGCATGATTCGTCCAAGTTCGCGGATTTCAGGAACATCGAATGTCCGGCACGTCCTCTTCAGAGATCGCCAATCCGATTCCCGCTCCCGATACGCTCGAACTTGCCGCTCTGCTCTGCTCGAAGGTCTGTCACGACCTGATTAGTCCGGTCGGCGCCATCGTCAACGGCCTCGAGGTGCTCGACGACAATCCGAAGCCGGAAGATCGCGATTTCGCCCTGGAGCTGATCAGGAAGAGCGCCAAGACCGCCTCGGCCCGGCTGCAATTCTGCCGCCTCGCCTTCGGCGCCGCCGGCTCGGCCGGCGCGCAGATCGATCTCGGCGACGCCCAGACCATGGCGCGCGGTCATATCGAGGACGCCAAGACCTCCATCACCTGGAATCTGCCGCGGCTGCTGCTGCCCAAGAACCGGGTCAAGCTGCTGCTCAACATGATGGTGGTGGCGCAGCAGACGATCCCGCGCGGCGGCGTGCTGACGATCGATCCGATCGGCGAGGGCGAGAGCATGAGCTTCCGCGTCTCGGCCACCGGCCTCAACGCGCGGTTGCCGCAGAACATCGTCAATCTGCTCGGCGGCGAGCTGCAATCGACGATCGACGCCCATGCAGTGCAGCCGTACTACACGCGCCTACTCGCCGATGCCTGCGGTCTCAAGGTGACGCTGGCCGCCGACGGCGCGGCAATGGTCGTGCAGGCCGCCTGATCGGGTGTGTCGCAGCTCCTGCTGCGGCATCCTGTCGCCAACCGTCGTCTGAATTCGTTTACCATGGTTAAGCAAGTCTTAGCCGGGTGCCCGAATTTGTCTGCAGATATCTTATCTCTTTGTTGAGTCCGTTCATTTGCGCTTACTCAACTAATATTAAACGCTTTGGACCGAAACTGGCCACGGTTTGAAGGGCGCGTCATGTCGCGTTCCGTTGCGTGCGAAGGCCAGTTTCATGGATGACCTGTTGCGTGAGTTCCTGACGGAGACCAGCGAGAGCCTGGATACCGTCGACAATCAGTTGGTGCGGTTCGAGCAGGAGCCGAACAACGCCAAGATCCTGGATAACATCTTCCGGCTGGTGCACACGATCAAGGGGACCTGCGGCTTCCTGGGCCTGCCGCGGCTCGAGGCGCTGGCGCACGCCGCCGAGACCCTGATGGGCAAATTCCGCGACGGCATGCCGGTGACCGGCGAGGCCGTCACGCTGATCCTCACCACCATCGACCGCATCAAGGACCTGCTGGCGCAGCTCGAGGCCAATGAGTCCGAGCCCGAGGGCGAGGACCGCGACCTGATCAGCGAGCTCGAGGCAATGGTCGAGCGCGGCATGGCGGCGATGTCCGCGTCGGCGGAGCCGATCGCGACAGCCGGCGAGGCTGCGCCGCCGCTGGTGCCCGCAGCGCCCGCCGCGCCGCCGCCCGCGCCTGCGGTGACCCAGGGCAAGCTGATCGATCAGACCCTGGAGCGTCCGCTGCGTCCGGGCGAGGTGTCGCTCGACGAGCTCGAGCGCGCCTTCCGCGAGACCGCGATCGAGACCCCGCCCGCGCATGAGAAGGCGCCGGAGCCGAAGCCCGAACCGAAGGCCGCCGAGCCGAAGGCGGCTGCGCCAAAGGCTGAGGCCAAGGCCGAGCCGAAGAAGGCGGCGCGGCCGAAGGCCAATGCCGATGGCGAGGTGCACGAGAACGACAAGGTCGCCAACCAGTCGATCCGCGTCAATGTCGATACGCTCGAGCATCTGATGACGATGGTCTCGGAGCTCGTGCTGACGCGCAACCAGCTCCTGGAGATCGCCCGCCGCAACGAGGACACCGAGTTCAAGGTGCCGCTGCAGCGCCTCTCCAACGTCACCGCCGAGCTGCAGGAGGGCGTCATGAAGACGCGCATGCAGCCGATCGGCAATGCCTGGCAGAAGCTGCCGCGCATCGTCCGCGACCTCGCGACCGAACTCGGCAAGCAGATCGAGCTCGAGATGCACGGCGCCGACACCGAGCTCGACCGCCAGGTGCTCGATTTGATCAAGGACCCGCTCACCCACATGGTGCGCAACTCCGCCGATCACGGCCTCGAGACGATGGCCGAGCGCGCCGCGAGCGGCAAGGCCGAGCAGGGCACCATCCGCCTCTCCGCCTATCATGAAGGCGGCCACATCATCATCTGCATCGCCGACAACGGCCGCGGTCTCAACACCGAGCGCATCAAGGCCAAGGCCCTGGCGAACGGTCTCGTCACCGAGGCCGAGCTCGAGAAGATGACGGAAGCGCAGATCCACAAGTTCATCTTCGAGCCGGGCTTCTCGACGGCGGCCGCCGTCACCTCGGTGTCCGGCCGCGGCGTCGGCATGGACGTGGTGCGCACCAATATCGACCAGATCGGCGGCACCATCGACATCAAGTCGGTCGCCGGCGAGGGCACCTCGGTCACCATCAAGATCCCGCTGACGCTCGCCATCGTCTCGGCGCTGATCGTCGAGGCCGGCGGCGACCGCTTCGCGATCCCGCAGCTGTCGGTGGTCGAGCTGGTGCGCGCGCGCGCCAACTCCGAGCACCGCATCGAGCGCATCAAGGACACGGCCGTCTTGCGCCTGCGCAACAAGCTCTTGCCGCTGATGCACCTGAAGAAGCTGCTCAAGATCGATGACGGCTCGTCGACCGATCCGGAGAACGGCTTCATCGTGGTGACGCAGGTCGGCAACCAGACCTTCGGCATCGTGGTCGACTGCGTGTTCCACACCGAGGAAATCGTGGTCAAGCCGATGTCGACCAAGCTGCGTCACATCGACATGTTCTCGGGCAACACCATCCTGGGCGACGGCGCTGTGATCATGATCATCGACCCGAACGGCATCGCGAAAGCGCTCGGCGCCGCCGGCACCGCCTCGCAGGCGGTGGCCGACGAGCATGCCTCGCATCACATCATCGGCGGCGAGCAGCTCACCTCGCTCCTGGTGTTCCGCGCCGGCACGGCGCAGCCCAAGGCGGTGCCGCTGGCGCTGGTCACGCGCCTCGAGGAGATCGCGGCCGACAAGATCGAGATCAGTAACGGCCGCTACATGGTGCAGTACCGCGACCAGCTGATGCCGCTGGTGCAGATGGAAGGCGTGTCGGTGCAGACCACGGGATCGCAGCCGATCCTGGTGTTCGCCGACGAGACCCGCGCGATGGGCCTCGTGGTCGACGAGATCATCGACATCGTCGAGGAGCGGCTCAACATCCAGGTGTCCGGCGCCAAGGACGGCATCCTCGGCTCGGCCGTGATCAAGGGCCAGGCCACCGAGGTGATCGACGTCGGCCACTTCCTGCCGATGGCCTTCGCCGACTGGTTCATCCGCAAGGAGATGGCCACCGAAGCGCAGACGCAGTCGGTGCTGCTGGTCGACGACTCGCCGTTCTTCCGCAACATGCTGGCGCCGGTGCTGAAGTCGGCCGGCTACAAGGTGCGCACCGCGGCCTCCGCGATCGAGGGCCTCGCGACGCTGCGCTCCGGGCACACCTTCGACATCGTCGTCACCGACATCGAGATGCCGGAGATGAACGGCTTCGAGTTCGCCGAGACCATCCGCGCCGACCAGAACCTGCATCACCTGCCGGTCATCGCAGTGTCGTCGCTGGTGTCGCCGGCGGCGATCGAGCGCGGCCGTCAGGCCGGTCTCTACGATTACATCGCCAAGTTCGACCGTCCCGGTCTGATCGCGGCGCTCAAGGAACAGATCGAGGAACGGGCCCGCGCCGACGCAGCGAAGCGTGCGGCGTAACGGTAAGGGGTAGGGAGTAGCGTGCGATGAGCAGCAAGATTGAGACCACCGAGGGCGCCGTCGTCGAATACGTCACCGCGATGATTGGTGGCCAGCTGTTCGGCCTGCCGATCTCGCGGGTACAGGACGTGTTCATGCCGGAACGGGTGACGCGCGTGCCGCTGTCGTCGGCCGAGATCGCCGGTGTCCTGAACCTGCGCGGCCGCATCGTCACCGTCGTCGACATGCGCGCGCGGCTCGGCCTTGCCAAGGCCGACGACGGCAAGCCGCCAATGGCGGTCGGCGTCGATCTGCGCGGCGAGTCCTACGGCCTGCTGATCGACCAGATCGGCGAGGTGTTGCGGCTGCCGGAGGAGAGCCGGGAGGAAAATCCGGTCAACCTCGATCCGCGCATGGCGAAGCTCGCCGGCGGCGTGCACCGCCTCGATGGCCAGCTGATGGTCATCCTCGATGTCGATCGCGTCCTCGAACTTGCTGTCGACAAGATGGCGGCCTGAGCCGCGGCGTAAGTTGCCCCGCGTGAGAGAGCGCGTGGTCGGTTTGGATCCTGATCCCGAGAGGCTGATATGAGAACGTGTCTGGTGGTTGACGACTCGAGCGTCATTCGAAAGGTGGCCCGCCGCATCCTGGAAGGTCTGGATTTCCAGATCGTGGAGGCGGAGGATGGTGAGCAGGCGCTGGAGATCTGCAAGCGCGGCTTGCCCGATGCGGTGCTGCTCGACTGGAACATGCCCGTCATGGACGGCTATGAGTTCCTCGGCAATCTCCGCCGCATGCCCGGCGGCGACGCGCCGAAGGTGGTCTTTTGCACCACCGAGAACGACGTCGCGCACATCGCGCGCGCACTGCACGCCGGCGCCAACGAGTACATCATGAAGCCGTTCGACAAGGACATCGTCACGGCGAAATTCCAGGAAGTCGGGCTGATCTGAACCCCCGACCGGTTCGGATAGTCCGTGCTTGTCCGGGCTTGCCGTCGTCCTGTGCCTCTGTCCTGTTGGTGAACTATGAGCGTCGCGTTGGCCAGTTCTTCGATTCCAAGTTCGACCAGGCAGGAACCCCTCAGGGTGATGGTCGTGGACGACTCTGTCGTCATCCGCGGCATGATATCGCGCTGGATCAGCTCTGAGCCGGACATGGTCGTGGCGGCGTCGTTGCGGACCGGCCTCGAAGCGGTCAATCAGATCGACCGCGTCAACCCCGATGTCGCCGTGCTCGACATCGAGATGCCCGAGCTCGATGGTATCGCCGCGCTGCCGAAGCTGCTTGCGAAGAAAAAGAACCTCGCTGTGATCATGGCCTCGACGCTGACCCGCCGCAACGCGGAGATCAGCTTCAAGGCGCTGTCGCTCGGCGCGGCCGACTACATCCCGAAGCCCGAGAGCACGCGCGAAGCATCAGCCGCCGAAAATTTCCACTACGACCTGATCCAGAAGATCCGCAATCTCGGCGCCAAGGCGCGCCGTGCGGCTCCCGTGGCCTACGCTCCCGCGGCGGCTCCCGCCGCTCCGCACGTGCAGGAATTGCGGCCCGCGCCGGCGATGCGTCCGGCCGCGGCACCGACGCCGGTCCCGGCCGTTCCGGCCGCGGCCCTGGCGCGCCGCGCCTTCAGCTCACAGATGCCGAAGGTGCTGTTGATCGGCTCGTCGACCGGCGGCCCGCAGGCGCTGATGTCGGTCGTCACCGAGCTCGGCGCAGTGATCGACCGCTTCCCGGTGTTGATCACCCAGCACATGCCGCCGACCTTCACCACCATTCTCGCCGAGCATCTGGCGCGCTCGAGCCGCAGGCCGGCGCATGAGGCCGTCGATGGCGAGGTCATCAAGCCCGGCCAGATCTATCTCGCGCCCGGCGGCCGCCACATGCGCGTCGCACGCCACGGCGCCGAAGCCGTGATCGCGCTCGACAACGGCCCGCCCGTCAACTTCTGCAAGCCGGCCGTGGATCCGCTGTTCACCTCGGCCGTCGAGATCTGGCAGGGTGCGACGCTCGCCGTGATCCTCACCGGCATGGGCTCCGACGGCATGCGCGGCGGCAAGGACATCGTCGCGGCCGGCGGCAGCGTCATCGCGCAGGACGAGGCCACCAGCGTGGTCTGGGGCATGCCGGGCGCGGCCGCCAATGCCGGGATCTGCGCGGCCATCCTTCCCTTGAATCAGATCGCTCCGAAGCTCGTGCGTCTGTTTGCTGGAGACCGTTCGTGACACCCCTGGACTATGAGTTCTTGCGTAAGCTCCTGAAGGAGCGGTCCGGTCTCGACCTATCTGCCGACAAGCAATATCTGGTCGAGAGCCGGCTGTTGCCGCTGGCGCGCCGCGCCAATCTGCCGGGCATTCCCGAGCTGGTGCAGAAGCTGAAGAGCGGCGGCGAGCAGCTCATGACGCAGGTGGTCGAAGCCATGACCACCAACGAGACGTTCTTCTTCCGCGACAAGATTCCGTTCGATCATCTGCGCGAGGGCATTCTGCCCTCCCTGATTCAATCGCGCGCGAGCCGCCGCTCCTTGAGAATCTGGTCGGCGGCCTGCTCGACCGGCCAGGAGCCGTATTCGATCGCGATGTGCCTGCGTGAATTCGGCGCGGCGCTCGCCGGATGGCGGATCGAGATCGTCGCGACCGACCTGTCGCAGGAGGTGCTGGAGAAGTCGAAGGCCGGCCTCTACAGCCAGTTCGAAGTGCAGCGCGGCCTGCCGATCCAGCTCCTGGTGAAGTACTTCACCCAACTCGGCGAGCTTTGGCAGCTCAGCGCCGACATCCGCGGTATGGTGCAGCACCGCCAGCTCAACCTGCTGCAGGACTTCACGCACCTCGGCAAGTTCGATGTGATCTTTTGCCGCAACGTGCTGATCTACTTCGATCAGGAGACCAAGGCTCAGATCTTCGAGCGCATGGCCAAGGTGATTGAACCGGATGGCACGCTGCTGCTGGGCGCGGCCGAATCCGTGGTCGGCATCACCGATGCGTTCAGGCCCAATCAGGAGCGGCGCGGGCTCTACCAGATCAACCCTGTCCGCAGTCCGCGCGGCGGCGCCGCGCTGCTGCCCGGCCTGAAAGTGGTTGCGGCGCGCTGATCGCAGTCCTCCCGCTAAGTCACTGGACCGGCGGCGCAAACGTCGCTCGCCCGGCTGTGGATCTGCAGCGCGGCAAAATCTTTTTCCGAAGCCGGGAACCTTTTTCCTTCCGAAGCGTCGATTCACGCCTTGGTGTGGCCAGAGCGTGTTCGCTCGACGGCGGGGGGAAGATCGATGAAAACGAGTGTGCGTCCTCGAATCGTGACGCGGGATCTCCCTGTGATCGCAAAATCCCCGACCGGGATCGACGGCCTGGACGAGGTCACGTTCGGCGGCCTGCCGCGGGGACGCCCGACGCTGTTGTGCGGCGCCGCAGGCTGCGGCAAGACGCTGTTCGCGATGACTTTTCTCTACAACGGCGCCGTTGCCTATGACGAGCCCGGCGTTTTCATCGCGTTCGAGGAGCAGCCCGAGGATCTGATCAAGAATGTCGGCTCGCTGAGCTATGACATCGAGCGGCTGATCGAGCAGAAGAAGATCGTCGTCGATCACATCCACCTCGATCGCAACGAGATCGAGGAGGCGGGGGACTACGATCTCGACGGGCTGTTCATCCGCATCGGCTTCGCGATCGATTCCATCGGCGCCAAGCGCGTCGTGATCGACACGATCGAGACGCTGTTCGGCGGTCTCGACAATCAGGCCGTGCTGCGCTCCGAGCTGCGGCGGCTGTTCGAGTGGCTGAAGAGCAAGGGCGTCACCGCGATCATCACCGGCGAGCGCGGTGGCGGTACGCTGACCCGTTATGGCCTCGAGGAATACGTCGCCGATTGCGTGATCCTGCTCGACAACCGCGTTCATGATCAGTTGTCGACGCGGCGACTGCGCGTTGTGAAGTACCGCGGCACGGCGCACGGCACCAACGAATATCCCTTCATCATCGACCAGGAAGGCATCACGGTGATGCCGATCACCTCGTCGGGTCTCGCCCATGATGCCTGGACCGAGCGGGTCTCGACGGGCATCGCCGATCTCGACGACATGCTGGAAGGGCGTGGCTACTACAAGGGATCGAGCATCCTGATCTCCGGCATGGCTGGGTCCGGAAAGTCGACGATGTCGGCGCATTTCGCCAATTCGATCTGCGCGGGCGGACAGCGCTGCATCTATTTCGCGCTGGAAGAATCGCCGCAGCAGATCATCCGCAACATGCGGTCGGTCGGCCTGGACCTGCAGCAATGGGTCGATCGCGGCCTGCTGCGCTTCTCCGCGCGCCGTCCCAATCTGTACGGGCTGGAAACGCATCTCGCCGCGATGCACCGCGAAGTGAAGGAATTCGATCCTGCCGCCGTGGTCGTCGATCCGATCTCGTCGCTGATGGGCGCGGGTCTCGCCGGTGACGTTCACTCGATGACGCTGCGGCTCATCGATTTCCTGAAGGCGCGCGGTGTCACCGCGCTGTTCACCAATCTGGGCGGTGGCACCGCCGAGACGGTGACCACGGAGATGCAGATCTCCTCGCTCACCGACACTTGGCTGCTGCTCTACAACCGCGAGAGCAATGGCGAGCACAATCGCCAGCTCTATCTGTTGAAGTCGCGCGGCATGGCGCATTCCAATCAGGTTCGCGAGTTCCTGATGAGCGCCGACGGCATCGCGCTGCGCGAGGTCTATGTCGGTCCCGAAGGTGTCCTCACGGGGTCGGCGCGGCTCGCCCAGGAGGCCAGGGATCGCGCGGATCGGCTCTCGCGCATGCAGGAGGTCGAGCGCCGGACGCGGGACGTCGAGCGCCGCCGCAGAGAAATCGAGCAGCAGATCGAAACGCTGAAGGCTCAGCTTGCGAGCGAGGAGGGGGAAATGGAGCTTCTGAACCTGGAAAGCAGCGCGCGCGACGAGCAGCGCTCGGCGGATCGCATCGCCCTGGCGCAGAGCCGCTCGGCCAAGCGGCCAGCCGGCGGCGCCGCCTCGACACCGATGGCCTCGCGCAAATGACGGCCGCAGCGATGGAACAGGATGGCTACAATCTCCGGCTCTATGTCGCGGGCCAGACGCCCAAATCGGTGGCGGCTCTCGCCAACCTCAAGAAGCTGTGCGAGACGCATCTGCCTGGCCGCTACACGATCGAAGTGATCGATCTGATGAAGGATCCTGCGCTCGCGCAGCGCGACCAGATCGTCGCGATCCCGACGCTGATCAGACAGCTGCCGGAGCCGCTCAAGCGGATCATCGGCGACCTCTCCAATGCGGAGAAGGTGCTCGTCGGTCTGGATATTGCTCCGAGCTGAACGGAGGTTTTGTGGCAGCAAAAGAGGCGATGCAGGCGGCCCGGCCGCGCAACGAGGCGGAGGAGACCGTCGAGGCCATTCACCGCGGCAATGTCGATGCCGTGGTGGTGCAGGGCCCGAGCGGGCCTCAGGTCATCATGCTCCAGGGCGCGGACGCGCCCTATCACGTGCTGGTCGAGCGGATGAGCGATGGCGCGCTGACGCTCGATGCGGAGGGTAGCATCGTCTACGTCAATTCGCGGCTTTGCGCGCTGAGCGGCCTCGATGCGGACCAGCTCGTGGGGCGAAGCTTTGCGTCGCTGTTTGCCGGACCGGCGCCGCAGCAGCGTGCCGATGATGCGGCCAGCGATGCGCAACTGCGTCGCGCCGATGGCGGCGACCTGCCGGTGTCGGTGTGGATGCGTCAGATGGCGATGGGCGGCGTCGTCGCGACGCTCGTCACGCTGACCGACATGTCGGTGCAGCGCCGGGCCGAGGAGGTCGCCACCGCCGAGCGCTTCGCGCGCTCGATCCTGGAGCAGGCCACCGACGCCGTGGTCGTGCTGGCGCTCGATGGACGGATCACGCATGCGAGCTGGGTGGCGGAGCAGCTCGCCGAACGCTCGCCCGTCGGGCAGCTGTTCTCGGAGGCGTTTCCACTGGACGCGCAGAGCGCCAGCCAGCAGGGCACCTTGACGCGGTTCTCGCGCGAGAGCCTCGATCAGGCGCTGGCCACCAAGCCGTTTCACGGCGTCGAGGTCGCGCTGCGCAATCCGCGGATGTCCGGGCGCTCCTTCCTGCTGTCCGGCGGTCCGCTGGTCAACGACGCCAAGGATGCGGTCGGATCGATCGTGACCCTGACCGACATCACCGAGCGCAAGCGCGCCGAGGAGCAGCAGACCATGCTGGTCGCGGAGCTCAATCACCGGGTCAAGAATATCCTGGCGATCGTGCAGTCCGTCGCTGGCCAGACCCTGCGCACCTCGCCATCGCTGCCGGCGTTCAACAAGGCGTTCTCCGGCCGCATCCAGGCGGTCTCGATCGCCCACGATATCCTCACGCAGACGCGCTGGATCGGCATCGGCTTCAACGAACTGCTCACGACGGTGCTGGCGCCGTATGGCGTCGGCGAAGGCCGCATTGCGATCGAGGGACCGCCGGTGCTGCTCGAAGCCCGTCTGGTGCTGCCGTTGTCGATGGTGCTGCACGAGCTCGCGACCAATGCTTCCAAATACGGTGCGCTGTCGGCGCCGCTCGGCCGGGTCGCGATCTCCTGGATTTTGCGCGACGATCGCCGCCGGCTCGAGCTGGTGTGGCTGGAGCGCGGTGGGCCGAGGATCGAGGCCGGCGGCGCGCGCGGCTTCGGCACGACGCTGATCGACCGTGTCGTTCGATTCGATCTCGACGGCGAGGCGAAGCTGGAGTTCGAGCCCGAGGGAATCCGTTGCACGCTGATCTTTGCATTGACGGCGGAAACTGTGCCCGAGCAGGTGCCGGCGTCGGCCGTGCAACCCGACTGATCAGCGCGGCAGAAACGTCGCCTGGCACATCGCGCGCAGCGCGCGCTCGTCGAACGGCTTGGCCAGCCGCGGCAGGCCCCGAAACTCCGGCGGGAAGAGCGTGGCGTCGTCGTAGCCGGAGGTGATGACGATCTTCAGCTCGCGCGCGATGAGCTGCGGCAGGATCGCGAAAATCTGCTCGCCGCGCAGGTTGACGTCGAGCAGGGCCCCATCGAGATCGCCGCGCTCCGCCTCGCGCAGCACCTCCGCGACGCGCGAGACCGGGCCGATCACCTCGCAGCCGAAGCCTTGCAGCACGGTCTCGAGCTCGAGCGCGATCAGGCCCTCGTCTTCGGCGACCAGGATGCGCAAGCCTTCGAGGTGTGAGTTGTCCGCCGCCATGCCTCAGATCCGGTCGTGCGCCGACGCCGCGTCCCCAGGGGTTCCGCCTGCTGGTTTATCTAACAGTCCCGGCCAGGGTGTCGAGGCGTATTCGCTGCGTATTGCTAACGCTTTACAGGATCGCGTGTGGCAAAAAGCGCGAACGATTGCCCGTGATCGGGCTCGCATCCTCGCGGATCGAGAGCCCGCAGGGCTCATGCGCCACCAGCCAACTGCCGATCACGGGGAACACGCCGCCGAAATCCGGCAGTGGCGCAAGGCCTTGGCGGATGAAACCCTCGGCGCCATAAGGTCCGTCCTGGGCCGAGACGGAGACCCCGTCGGAGACCAGACTGACATTGGCGCCCTCGCGCGAGTAGATCGGCTTGCGCACGAAGCTCGGACCGAGGCTCGCGGCTTTCGGATCGTCCTCGAAATAGGCCGGCAGCAGGTTCGGATGGCCTTCGAACATCTGCCAGAGCAGCGGCAGGATGCCCTTGTTGGACAGGATCGCCTTCCACGGCGGCTCGATCCATTGCGTCGGCGCGCCCGCGAGCTTGGCGCCGAAGGCGTCGTGGAACATCCACTCCCAGGGATAAAGCTTGAAGGCGAGCGCAATGTCGTTGGTGTCGAGATCCACGAAGCCGCCGCCCGTGTCGCGCCAGCCGATTTCGCTGATGTCAAGCAGGCTTGTCGACAGGCCGGCTTGCGCGGCGGTGTCGGCGAGATAGGCGAGGGTAGCGCCGTCCTCCGCGTCCTCCATCAGGCCCGCGAGGTGCAGCCGCCGTCCTTCGCCCAGCGTGCGCCAGCGCGCGATCAGGCGTTCATGGATCGAGTTGTACTGATCGGCGCGGCCCGGCACGATGCGACGCTCGATCGCCTGTTCGAGCCAGGTCCATTGAAAGACGGCGGCTTCGAAGATCGAGGTCGGCGTATCCGCATTGTACTCGAGCAGCTTGGCCGGCGCCCGGCCGCCGTCGCGAAAGCCCTGAAAGCTGAGGTCGAGACGACCATAGAGGCTGCCGTCCCGGCGCTCCCAGCTCTCGCTCAAGAACGGCCAGACGGCTTGCGGAATCTGCAGCCGCCTTAGCAGCGTCTCGTCGGCGACCACGCGAGCGACCAGTTCGAGGCAAATCTGCTCGATCTCGGCCGTCGGCTCCTCGATGCCGTGCTCGATTTCGGCGAGGCTGAACGCGTAGTAGGCGCGCTCGTCCCAATAGCGCTCGCCGTCGACTTCACAAAAATCGAATCCGCATTGCTGCGCCGTCTGCCGCCAGTCGTCGCGCTCGGGGCATGGAATGCGCTGCATGATGCGTCAGCCGCCGGCGTGACCATGCGAGCCGTGACCATGCGAGCCGTGACTGTGCGTGCCGTGACCGTGGAAGCGGTGCACGGCATGGCCGAAGCCGCCATGGATGGCGCGGCACTGCAGCCGGCCGTGTGACCCGGGCACGGCTTCGAGCCCGGGGCCGCACGACCGCTTGCGTGAAAAGCCCATCGAGACCGCGGCGATCGTCGCGGTCCCCATCATCGTCAGCACCACGCGGCGCGAACGTTTCATCGGATGTGTCCCGATTAGTCGGCAGGCCAGTTTTTTATGATTTTAAGTCTGTGTCAAAGATCCGAATCCAAGCAAACAACACAAAGGCGGTGTTTTCGCGGCGATGGCGCGACGGAAATCAGCTGCCCCCGCCGAAGCCGAAGCCATGCCCAAATCCGCCGAAGCCGCCGCGCGAGACATGCGCCGACGACGCGTCGGCGACATGGCTGGAGCCGCCGCCCCTGGAGTCGGAATCACCGCCTGAGAATCCCCAGCGGCTGGAGCCGCTGCCACCACTGCCGCCACCCGAATGGCGCGTGTTGCAGTCGCCGGTTTGCGGCTGGGCGGCCATCGTCGGCGTCTCGGGGTCTTGCTGGCAGCTCGGCTGATGCGGCATCAGCGCGTAGGCGGTGCCGCCGACGGCGAGCGTGCCCATGACGAGCAGCGCCACATGGCCGGAGCGCTTCACCGGCGGGGTTGCCGGGGGCGGCGGCAGCGGCCTGCGCTTGCCGAACTCGGGGCGCTGCTCGGCCATGGTCAGTAGATCATCGAGGCGGCGTTGAGCGCGCCGGCGGACAGCGAGGCGAGCCCGAGCCAGATCGCGGAGGCGAGCTCGCCGGCGACGATGCGGTTGGCGAGGTCCGGCACGGGGATGCGCACGAGGTAATAGACGATCACCTGGACGATCAGCGCCACCAGCGCCCAGATCAGACAGTCCACCACGTTGGCAGAATGGGCAATGGCGCTGACCAGCGGCAGGGTGAAGCCGAGCAGGCTCAGTCCGAGCGCGATCGCCGCCGAGGGATGATTGTCCCGGATCAGCTGGAATTCATTGTAGGGCGTGACGCGGACGTAGATGAACAGGTACGCCGTCACCGCGAACAATGCGGTACAGAAGTACACCAGGAAGGCCGGAAGACCGGCGAGCGATTGCAGGATCATGGTCGGGCCCGACGCGGAGAGCTTTCATCTGTCGTGCCGCCAGCATGACCGGTTCGACGTGAACAAAGTCTATGCGCTGGACCTCTGATTCAGCATCTGCAGTACGGAATCCCCTGTCCTGCGGGTGTGGGCGCTGAGCGCCTGTGCGAAGCCCTGGGCGTCGCCTGTGCGCAGCAGCGCCATGAAGGCCTCGTGCTCGCCGAGCGACTCGTCCCAGCGGCGCGCGTCGTAATTGGCGACCGCGCGGGCGCGGAACACGCTCGCATGCAGCGTGCTCCAGATGTTGAGCAGCACGGCGTTGCCGGCCAGCTTGGTGATCTCGAGGTGGATCTGCTGGTTGAGCCGGAAATAGGCCGCGCGCTCCGACGTGCCGTGCAGCGCGACCAGCTCGGCATGCATCGCGTCGAGCCTGGCGATGTCCTCGGCTGTCGCGCGCGTTGCTGCGGCATGGCTTGCGGCGGCGTCGAGTGCGACCATCACGTCGAAGATCTCGGCGATCTCGCGGGCGTCGATCGGCGTCACCACCGGCGTGCGGTGCGGACGCAGCGTGATCAGGCCCTCGGCGGCGAGGATCTTGAACGCCTCGCGCAGCGGCGTGCGCGACACGCCGAAGGTCTCGCACAGCATCCGCTCCGGCAGCGGCGCGCCCGCGGCGAGCTCGCCGTCGATGATCATCTCGCGCACCTTGGCGACGAGCTGATCAGGTAGCGACAGCCGCGCCAGCGGCCGCGTCGGCTGGTCGGATGACAGCTTCAGCCGCGAAGGCTTGAAGCGCGTCTTCAATCGGGGCCGGGGTGCCGGGCTGGTCATGACAGGGGCTGCGGCTCCGCTCGGAGCTGCCTGAGATTCGGGCGGAGCGCCCGCGGATCAGGCAGAACGGCAAATTTTGATGCTATTCTAGATATTGAATTCATTATTAAAAATCAACATTGCATATCGCATCCAGAATGGCATGTCGCTTGCTGAAGGAGCGTGGACGGATTCGACCGACCTGCCCTGGAGATGGACGTGACACGCTTTCTGCTTTCGATTCTGGCCGTGCTGATGCTCGCGCTGCCGAGCTTCGCCGAGGACGCGCCGAAGATCAAACTCGGCTACGCCAAATGCGCGCATTGCACGCCGATGTCGCTGACGCCGCAGTTCGCGGAAGGCGTGGCCATCGACGCGGTCGGCTTCAACACCGGCACCGATGCGCTGACCGCGCTCGTCTCGAAGAACATCGATGTCGCGCAGGTCACCTATCTGCACTACGCCATCGCGCTCGATAAGGGGTTCGACGTCGTCGCCATTTCCGGCCAGGTCAATGGCGGCTCGGCGATCCTGCTCGCCAATGATCTGGAGATCGCGCAGGGCGACTGGAGCGCGCTCAAGGCTCTGATCGTCAAGTACAAGGCCGACGGCAAGCCGTTCCGCGTCGCCGCTTCGCGCGGCAATGCGCAGGACATCCACATGCGCGGCGCCTTCGCCAAGCAGGGCATCGACATCAACAAGGACGTGCAGTTCGTCAACATCCCCAATCCATCGGATCATCTGCAGGCGCTGCGCCGCAGCGAGGTCGAGCTGATCTGTACCGTCGAGCCGTTCGCCACCCAGATCATGCAGGCGAAGGCGGCGAAGTTCTTCGGCTTCCCCTACGACCAGGCCGCCGGCAAGCTGACCAACCTGATCCTGACCCGCTCCGACGTCATCGCGTCCAACCCGAAGGCGCTGGAGGGCGTGGTACGCGCGGTGGTGAAGGTCGACGCCCACATCGCCGCCGACAAGCCGGCGCTGATCGACGTCATCTCCAAGGTCACCGGCCTCGACAAGGCGATCGCCACCGGCGCGGTCGAGAACCTCGATCCCGATCCGAAGATGTATCGCTCCTCCGCGCTCGCCATCGCCGCGATGATGCGCGACCTCAAATACATCAACTCGGACGTCACGGCCGCCGTCGAGAAGAACCTCGACTACCGCTTCCTGGAAGCAGCCACTGGCAAGCCGAAGACCGAGCTCGGCTACTGAGATGATGGCGCTGAGCCGGCTGCGCAAGCTCGACCGCACTATCGTCCCCGTCCTCGTGCTCGCCGGCTGGGAGGCGTTCTCGCGCTCCGGCGCGCTGCCGGCGGCGTTGCTGCCGGCGCCGTCGACGGTCGTATGGGCGTGGGCGGATTGGCTGGTCGGCACCGACGGCAACACCCAGACCTATAGCGGCCATTGGCTCGCCGACATGCTGGCGAGCCTGTCGCGCGTCGCGGCGGGCTTCGCCATCGCCACCGTGCTTGGCGTGACGCTCGGCGTCGCCATCGGCTGGTCGCGCAAGACCGAGATCGTGATCGAGCCGACCTTGCAGATGCTGCGCCCGATCCCTCCGGTGTCGTGGATCCCGCTCGCCATCATCTGGTTCGGCATCGCCAACAAGCCGGCGATCTTCCTGGTGTTCCTCGGCGCCTTCTTCCCGATCCTGCTCAACACCATCCACGGCGTGAAGACCTGCGACCGCAACCTCATCCGCGCCGGCGCCATGGTCGGCGGCAGCGAGCGCAAGCTGCTGCGCTACATCGTGGTGCCCGCGGCCATGCCCAGCATTTTCGCCGGCCTGCGCATCGGCATCGGCTCGGCCTGGATGCTCACGGTCACGGCCGAAATGGTCGCAGTGAAGAGCGGGCTCGGCTACGTGCTGTGGGACAGCTATTATTTCCTGCGCTACGATCTGGTACTGGCGGCGATGGCGAGCATCGGCCTGCTCGGCTTCTGCAGCGATCTCGTCATCCGCACCGTGATGGCGCGGGTGCTGCACTGGCAGCGCAACACCACCCTGCGCGGTGGAGAGTGATGATGGCGACGATCGACATCTCCGGCGTCTCGAAGATCTTCGCCGACAGGAAGCGCAATGCCGACGTCACCGCACTGGCGAATATAAACCTCTCCATCGCGCGCAACGAGTTCGTCTGCCTGCTCGGCCCCTCCGGCTGCGGCAAGTCGACCTTGCTCAACATGATTGCCGGCTTCGAGCAGCCGAGCGCGGGCACTGTCACCGTCGATGGCCGGCCCGTGACCGCGCCCGGCGCCGATCGCGGCGTCGTGTTCCAGCACGCCAATCTGATGCCGTGGCTGCCGGTGTGGGAGAACGTCGCCTTTCACCTTCTGCTGGGCGGTGGCCAGAAGGCCGAGCGCCGTGCGCGCGCGCAGGTCTATATCGACATGGTCGGTCTCGCCGGCTTCGAGACCCATTATCCGTCCGAGCTGTCCGGCGGCATGAACCAGCGCGTCGGCATCGCCCGCGCGCTGCTGATGAATCCCCAGGTGATTCTGATGGACGAGCCGTTCGGCGCGCTCGACGAGCAGACCCGCATGGACATGCAGACCGAGCTGGTGCGGATCTGGCAGCAACACCAGGGCACGATCGTGTTCGTCACGCACGGCATCGACGAGGCGCTGACCTTGGGCACGCATGTGGCTGTCATGAGCGCGCGACCGGGCCGGATCGTCGAGATCATCCCGATCGACCTGCCGCGGCCGCGGGATATCACCAGCCCGCAATTCAACGCGCTGAAGCGTCATATCCTGGCGCTGTTGCGTGGAGAGCGGGCGGAGCAGGAGAGGGCGCTGGCATGATGCGTGGCGGCTGTCGTCTTCCCCAAGACCGTTGCGATAGACTACTTGCGGCCGATGTCGTCTCGGCACCGGCGGTGCACCCTCTCCCCTTGCGGGAGAGGGTGGTTTCTCACGAAGTGAGAAACCGGGTGAGGGGTCTCTCTCCGCGATCTCATCTGTCGAGGCAGACCCCTCACCCGACCGAGTTTGCTGCACGTTGGGACATGCCCTCTCCCGCAAGGGGAGAGGGCGCAGTCATGGGCAGCTCGCCCGCGGCTGCTCTCGAAGGAATACCCCACATGTTGGAGCCGGCTATGGCGAAAGGGCTCGATCACCCATGACCAAACGCACCCTTCTCGGCATGCTCACCCCATCGTCGAACACCGCGCTGGAGCCGATCACCTCGGCGATGGTGGCGGGGCTGCCCAACGTGTCGGCGCATTTCTCGCGCTTCAAGGTCACGGAGATCGCGCTATCGACCGATGCGCTGGCCCAGTTCGACATTTCCAACATCCTGCGCGCGGCCGAATTGCTCGCGCATGCCAAGGTCGACGTCATCGGCTGGAACGGCACCTCCTCGGGCTGGCTCGGCTTCGACGCCGACGTCCGCCTCTGCGAGCAGATCACCGCGGCCACCGGCATCCCCGCGACCACCTCGATGCTGGCGCTGAACGAGATCCTGACCACGGCAAAAGCCAAGACGCTCGGCCTCGTCACGCCCTATCGCGACGACGTTCAGGCGCGCATCATCGCAAATTACGCCAAGCTCGGCATCGCCTGCCGTGGCGACCGGCACCTCAACCTGCAGGACAATTTCTCCTTCGCCGAGGTGACGCCGACCGAGATCGAGACCATGATCCGCGAGGTCGCGCGCGAGAAGCCGGATGCCATCGCGGTGGTCTGCACCAATATGCGCGCCGCGCCGCTGGCGGCGCGGCTGGAGCTGGAGACCGGCATTCCGATTCTCGACACCATCGCCACCGTGGTATGGAAATCGCTGAAGCTGGCCGGCGTCGACCCCCGTGGCGTCAGCGAATGGGGATCGCTGTTTCACAAATTCGCCTGAGCCTGGAATTGGGAGAGCGCGTCACATGGCTGCATTCGACACCGTCATCCGCAACGGCACCGTCGCCACCGCGAGCGACACCTATCTGGCCGACGTCGCCATCAAGAGCGGCCGCATCGCCGCCATCGGCGAGGCCATCACCGATGCCGAAGAGATCGTCGATGCGAGCGGCCTGCTGGTGCTGCCCGGCGGCATCGACAGCCATGTCCACATCAGCCAGCCGTCCGGCCCCGGCATCGTCATGGCCGACGATTTCGAGAGCGCGACGCGCGCCGCCGCCTTCGGGGGCAACACTTTCGTGATGCCCTATTGCCTGCAGGAGAAGGGCCAGCCTTTGCGCGCGGCGCTGAAGGATTATCACGCGCTGGCCGACCAGGCCTGCTATATCGATCATTCCTTCCACCTGATCATCGCCGATCCCACGGATGCCGTGCTCGGCCAGGAGCTGCCGGCACTGGTCGCCGACGGCTATTCGTCGCTGAAGATCTTCATGACCTATGACGGCCTCGCGCTGAACGACTACGAGATTCTCGGCGTGCTCCAGGTCGCGCGCGAGCAGGGCGCGCTGGTGCAGATCCACGCCGAGAACTACGACGCCATCCGCTTCCTCACCGACCGGCTCGAGCGCGAAGGCAAGATCGCGCCGTACTATCACGGCAAGTCGCGCCCGATCCCGGTCGAGCGCGAGGCCACCCATCGCGCGATCTCGTTGGCTGAGCTCATCGACGTGCCGATCGTGATCGTCCACGTCTCCAACCGCGAGGCGATGGAGGAGATCCGCCGCGCGCAGATGCGAGGCCTGAAGATCCATGGCGAGACCTGCCCGCAATATCTGGTGCTCACCGAAGAGGACATGCAGGGCCTCAACATGGAGGGCGCCAAATATGTCTGTTCGCCGCCGCCCCGTGACAAGGCGAGCCAGGAGGCTTGCTGGGAAGGCCTGCAGCAGGGCGTGTTCTCGCTGTTCTCGTCAGATCACTGCCCGTTCCGCTACGACGACGAGGCCGGCAAGCTGACGCCGAAGGGCCGCACCAGCTTCCGCTGGGTCCCGAACGGCATCCCCGGCGTCGAGACCCGCCTGCCGATCCTGTTCTCCGAGGGCGTCAGCAAGGGCCGCATCACCCTCAACCAGTTCGTCGCGCTCACCGCGACCAACCATGCCAAGACGTATGGCCTGAAAGGCAAGGGCTCGATCGCCATCGGCTACGATGCGGACATCGCGTTGTGGGATCCGGCCAAGACCGCCAAGATCAGCCAGACCGGCCTGCACCACGGCTCTGACTACACGCCCTATGAGGGCATCGAGATATCAGGCTGGCCGGTCGCCACCATGCTGCGCGGAAAATTCGTCGTGCGCGATGGCAAGCTCCTCGGCGCGAAAGGCGATGGCCGCTACGTCACGCGCGGCAAGCCGGGCGGCGTGGCGTAAGGCGCGCTCTCTCCAAGCGTCGTTGCGAGCGAAGCGAACCAATCCAGGGTAGTGAGCGGGACTCTGGATTGCTTCGTCGCGGAGCCTGCCCTCGGGCTCGCCAGGAGGCGGGACCCGGGGGGCTCCTCGCAATGACGTGGGGAGGCATCACGCCCGGTGACGCCGTCCGTCTCCGTCCGCTGCACTGCACGCGCCACCCGCCGCTACCTCCGCCGTCCCTTTCTTGTTCCGGATGCGTCGAACCGTTGTTACAACTGCGCGACATACTCCTTGTCAGACAAGGAGTGCCGCCATGCCCGCGCTTGCATTTGCCAATAATGACATTGCCGTCGTCGCCTGGACCTTCGATCGCCGTCTCGACGGCTGTCTGGGCTTCGCCATTCACCGCATCGATCTCGCCGACAATTCCGACACCGTGCTGCCGGCGCTGGCGCGGTTTGCCGGGCAGACCGCCGACAAGCTCGCAACCGACCAGGCGCCGGTGCAGAAATTCTGGTGGAAGGATCTCGGCGCCAAGCGCGGCGGCAGCTACAAATATCGGATCGTGCCGATGGGCGGCACGCCCGGCCAGACGCTCAAGCCGCTCGACGGCGTCGCGCCGCTGGAGAGCAACCCGGTCACCTTGACGCCGGAACGGCCGCCGTTCCATGTCTATTTCAACCGCGGCATCACCGCGACCCAGGCGCTCACGCATGCATTGAACGATCATCCGAGCGTCGATGCGCTGGCCCCGCATATCCTCGATCCCAATGATCCGATCCGCATCCGTCTGATGGGGCAGCTACAGGACGGCCTGACCTCGCTGTTGAAACGCGCCGATGCCGGCGGCGGCACCATCCACGCCGCGCTCTACGAGCTCAACGATCCCCACGGCCTCGAGACGCAGCTGCACCAGAATCCGTCGAGCCGCACCGTCATTCTCGGCAACGAGCAGGGCAAGGACTCCGATGACGCCGATGAGGACAACCGCAAGGCGCTCAAGGCCGCCGGCGTGACCGTGATCGACCGCATCCTCGGCAAGGGCTCCATCCCGCACAACAAGTTCATGGTGCTCAGCGAGAACGGCAAGCCGACCGCGGTGCTGTCGGGCTCGACCAACTGGACCTCGACCGGACTCTGCACCCAGACCAACAACGCGCTGGTGGTGGAGAGCCCCGAGCTTGCCGAGCGCTATCTCGGCTATTGGGACGCTCTGAAGGCCGATGTCGACGCCGCCGACGGCGAGAAGTCGGCATTGCAGTCGAAAACCCTGCGTGACTTCGCTCATGCCAACAATGCCAGCTCGATCCAGACGCCGATCGATCTCGGCCACGGCGTCACCATCGAGCCGATGTTCTCGCCGAACACGCAAGGCAAGCTCGGAAAGAACCCGAAAACCCCGAACGACATGGGCCGCGTGTTCGAGCTGATGAAATCAGCCAAGCATGCGGTGCTGTTCCTCGCCTTTGATCCCGGCAACAACTCGATCCTCGACGTCGCCGGGCAATTGCTCAAGGACAAGCCCGATCTGTTCGTGCGCGGCGCGCTGACCAGCCCGGTGCGCGCGACCAACTTCTCCGCCGCGCTGCATTCCGGCGGCCATTCGGAAAGCGGGGCTGAGGACGATGCCGGCGGCGACGCGCCTGAGGTGAAGGTGGTCGGCGAGGCCGGCACGCCGAAGAAGCAGGGCGCCAAGGGCAGCATCGATTTCCGCGGCGTGCCCGCCGGCGCGGTGCAGGACGCGTTCGGCAAATGGGAGCGCGAGCTCGCGAAATACGGCTTCGCCATCATCCACAACAAGATCGTGGTGATCGATCCGTTCAGCGACGACTGCGTCGTCGTCACCGGCTCGCACAATCTCGGCTTCCGCGCCTCGCATAACAACGACGAGAACATGCTGATCATCCGCGGCCACCGCGGTCTCGCCGAAGCCTATGCCTGCCACGTCCTCGACCTCTACGATCACTATGCGTGGCGCTGGCTCCTGAAGGAGCATCCGGAGATCTTCGGCAAGCCGCTGCAGGGTGACGACAGCTGGCAGGAGCGCTACATCAAGGGCGCGGAGGAGAAATCGCCGGAGCTGCGGTTCTGGATGTCGGCGGCAGGCGGCGGGGCAGCAGCAAGCGCCGATGAGAGCACCCCCGGCGGCGCAGCTGCGAGAAAGAAGAAGCCATCAGCCGCCGCCCCCAGAAAGCCGGCCGGTACGGTCGCAAAGACCAGGATCGGAAAGGCGCCAAACAAGCCAGCCAAGAAAGTTCCGAAGAAGGCCGCCGCCGCGGCGAAGAGCTCAGCCGGCCGCAAGACGACAAAGAAGAAGACGGTGAAGAAGGCGAACAAGAGCGTCGCGGCGAAGAAGGCCAAGGCAAAGACCACGAAAAAGTCAGCGAAGTCTCCTGCGAGCAAGCCGAAGACTGCGAAGAAGAAACGTTGATACGCCTGGCGTCGTCCACGTGCCGGTTCTGGTCGCCCGGATGAGCGAGACTTATCCGGGCTCGACAAGCTGCAGGAGGTTTCGAAAGTCCTGGCGCGGTTACAGGTGCAAGGAAGCGTACATCGCGGCACAACAAACCGTCATCGCCCGGCTTGACCGGGCGATCCAGTACGCTGGGACGGTCGTGATATCCTCGATCGGCGGCGGCGTGCTGGATGCTCGGCTGTAGCCGGCCCTCGGGGCCGCCGGAGGCGGAGCATGGCAAGCGGTGGACACGGCGGGAGCTCCATGGAGCTTGCGATCATTTCCTTGGCTTGGGAGCGATTGTCGTCGGCTTTGACGGCGGTTGACAAGCGGTGCCCGATCCCCGGTTGATCGTGGCGGTCACCCTTCCCTTGTCGACCTCGACGTGCGAGACGCCGGTCGTCATGTCGACCAGGAGGCGGTCGCCGCGCAGCACGTTGCCGCATTGCGTCAACACCACGTCGCCGAGCATGCTGATGAGATTGGTCTTGGTGTCGAAGACCGCACGCTGGCCACTGGCCGTCTGGTCTTTGCGCGTCACGACCACGCCGCCGCCCGCTTCCAGCCGTTTGATCTCGGTGTTGCCGCTCGGTCCGGGCTGGTCCGAATGCAGGGGCCGCTTTGATTTGGCGGTGTTTGCGTTCGGCGAGCGCTGTTGACCTGAGGCATAGAGCACCTCCAGGCTCTTCGACCTCATCGTGGTGTCGCCCTGGACCACCTTGACGTTGTCTGAGAAGGTGGCTCGGTTGCTCTTCTTTCTCACCTCCAAAGCATCAGCCTCGATCCGGACTGGCTGATCCCTGTTCTGGGAGAATCCCTGCACGGCATTGGGGACAGAACTCTGCGCGCTGGCGTCGCAGGCGGTGAAAGGCGACACCGCGACCACGACTGCCAATACAGCCGCGCGTCGGTCGGAACGGATCATTGCGGCCATGGCGACTCTGAACATGAGCTCGATCATACGAAAATCAGAACGTCAGTGGAACAGGCGCCGATGCTCGCGCCGGTTATTGTTTCGCTTGATCAAGCTTGACAGGACGCGTGCCGTTTGGGCGACGGGTAATTCGCGGCGTCTCTAGAGATGGTCTGTCGCGCTACAGAGGCGGGGCTATCGCACATGAAGCTACGCCGATTAGCCATGAACCAACCTGACAGTTAGTAACTCCCTCACGTTCGCCGCGTGGAGTCGGTCTACCGCGACAGCGGGGCCGCGCTCTCGCGCTTCACCGACAGCTCCTGATGGCTGATCGCCCAGACATAGGCCGACACCGCTTCGACATCCGCCAGGTTCAGATCGCCATCGCGTCCGGGCGCCACTTCCATGTTGTGCAGGATGGTGCGCTTCACGCCGTTGACGCTGCCGTCGCTCCACACGAACATCCCGGCGGTCAAATCGTTGCCGTTCGGCGTGCCCTTGCCGTCGATGGCATGACAGACGCTGCACTGGCCCTTCGCGGCTTCGCCATGGAAGATGCGGTCGCCGAGCAGGATGTGCTCCCTGGTGAAGCCCGAGGGCACCGGCAGCGTTTCGGCGGCGGGGCGTTTCTGATCCCGGTCGATGCTGAGCGGCGGCGTCACCAGCTTGAACTCGGTCGGCTCGGGGTCCGCGGCCGACGCAGGAGCGGTGCATGTGAGAATGACGCAGGCCGAAACCGCCAGCGCGATGCAGCGCAATCTCATGAGTCCCCCCTTCCGCCAAGCACGAAACTCGCTCCGCCGACCCATGCGGTGCTATCAGGCACTCGTGGTTCGACAGGGGTGTATGCTAGCATTGCGGAACCGGATGCTGGAAGTCTCCGTAGAGAATGGGGCTATCGCATATGACGATCCACGTTTGAAGCTTTTGAGTTGCTGACGCGACTGGCGGTTTAGCCATGAGGTGAATGAGAGTCCTGCCGCTCTGACAAATTTCGCTTATACAGAAATTTTATCTTTCGCTTTCTCAGAAAACGTGCTCTACTCCGCTTAGTCCCGCCCCAACGAGGGGACGCTTCGCGGTCGTCACGGACGTCGGGTGTGGGAAGCGATGGGCGCTGTGGGCTCGCAGCATGGCTTGGCCGTGCGGACGAACGATTCCATGCGCACGGTGAAGTGGCGTGGTCCTGGCCTCCCGGTGCTGAGGTCAAGCCTGCTGGCGTTGCGGAAAACGCTGCCGGTGAGCGATGGGGGCAAGAGAGCCGGTCCCCAGGGAGATCGCCTATAAATCGTAAAGCCATCGCGCGGGGAGGGCCGGGTGTTTCGGCCAGACCTGTGGTGACTGCCGCCTGCATTCTTTTTCTGCAGGCGGGCCACGGGCGCGGCCAGCGCCCGGCCTTCCCTGCGCCCTCAGTTTGCTAGAGGGCGGCGAGGATGCCGAACAACTCGGGCGCAGGGCGCTGCGAGATCGCGATGATGTGGGATGCTGGATTTTGACGAACTGTGTGGTGTCGATGGCGCTCATGCGCGAGGCGCTCGCGTTCGTTGGCTGAAAGGCGAGGGCGGCCGTGCCTGCTCGTTTGAGACGCACAGGCGCGGCAATGGTGGTCGGCTCCCCTCCCCCTTGCGGGGAGGGGTTGGGGGTGGGGGTTACTTGCTCAGGATAGAGTTTGGGGCAGGGGGGCGTGTAAGCGGCGAGCTTAGTGCTTAGTTGTCTGGAGTGCGGTGGCTCTCATGCAGACCATTTCCGGGGACCCCCACCCCCGACCCCTCCCCGCAAGGGGGAGGGGAGCGCAGCGCGCGCTTGGCGAGTGCTTGGCTCCAACGCGGGCTGGCCCGGAGCAAATGGCCGGTCCGTCAGCAACACCACCCCCCCACAAACAAAAACCCCGCCATTTGCGGCGGGGCCCAGTCTGGGAGGAGCAAGCCGTGAGGCCTGCCGAGTTGCCCAGTGAAAGATCAGGCGGGGATGCGCTCGTCGAGGTCGTGCGGCTCGCGCAGCACGTAGCCGCGGCCCCAGACGGTCTCGATGAAGTTGCGGCCTTCGGAGGCGTTGGCGAGCTTCTTGCGCAGCTTGCAGATGAACACGTCGATGATCTTCAGCTCGGGCTCGTCCATGCCGCCGTAGAGATGATTGAGGAACATCTCCTTGGTGAGCGTGGTGCCCTTGCGGAGCGAGAGCAGCTCCAGCATCTGATATTCCTTGCCGGTCAGGTGCACGCGCTGGCCGCCGACTTCGACGGTCTTGGTGTCGAGGTTCACGACGAGGTCGCCGGTCTGGATGACCGACTGGGCGTGGCCCTTGGAGCGGCGGACGATCGCGTGGATGCGGGCGATCAGCTCGTCCTTGTGGAATGGCTTGGTCATGTAGTCGTCGGCGCCGAAGCCGAGGCCTTTGACCTTGTCCTCGATGCCAGCGAGGCCGGACAGGATCAGGATCGGAGTCTTGATCTTGGAGACACGCAACTGCTTGAGCACGTCGTAACCGGACATGTCGGGCAGATTGAGGTCGAGAAGGATGATGTCGTAATCGTACAACTTGCCGAGGTCGACGCCTTCTTCGCCGAGGTCAGTCGTGTAGACGTTGAAGCTCTCGGACTTCAACATCAACTCGATCGACTGCGCGACAGCGCTGTCATCCTCAATCAGCAAAACGCGCATGCCAGTTCCCCATAGTCGCCGCTCCGGGCGTCAGGTCGGCCGCCATCGCGGCACTCAAAACGCCTTTGAACAACTGATTCGGATCCTGACGAGAGATGGTTAACAAATCCTGATTCCGCTGCGCAAGCTCTATCCGTGCAATTTTTGTCGAATCGCCGTAAGGTGTTGCGAAGAAGCAGTTTTTCCTAGCCGTCCTCGTTCAAGCTCCATGTGAAGAGATGGAACTAACCGACTCTCGTTCCTCACCGCTTTTGGGGGGCGGCAAAGCGCACGACGTCAGTCACTCCAGACCATGACGCAATGATTAATGATGCGAGTAAACACAGAGTTAAACCGGGCAAGCGAATCTGCCCCTACTTAAGGTTTTCGCAATGAAGGCGCTTTCGTGATGAAGGACGTTCCGCGATGAAGGGCGTTTGTGATGAAAGCTCTTGCTGAGCAAATCAGCGACATCGACGCGGTCAACACCTATGGCCGCGTCGTCGGCGTGAAGGGACTGATGGTCGAGATCGCCGGGCCGATCCACGCGATGTCGGTCGGCGCGCGCATCGTCATCGAGACCGGCAGCACGGTCATTCCTGCCGAGGTGATCGGCTTCTCCGGCAAGAACGCGGTGGTGATGCCGTTCGCGGGGCTGGAAGGCGTGAGGCGCGGCTGCCGCGCGGTCATCGCTAATTCGGCCAACCAGGTGCGGCCGTCGCCGGCCTGGCTCGGCCGTGTCGTCAACGCCATGGGCGAGCCGATCGACGGCAAGGGGCCGCTGCCATCGGGCGCGGCGCCGGTTCCCTACCGCAACAATCCGCCGCCGGCGCATTCGCGCAAGCGCGTCGGCGCGCCGCTCGATCTCGGCGTGCGGGCCTTGAACACGTTTCTCACCTGCTGCCGCGGCCAGCGGCTCGGCATCTTCGCCGGCTCCGGCGTCGGCAAATCGGTGCTGCTGTCGATGCTGGCGCGCAACGTCGATGCCGCGGTGTCGGTGATCGGGCTGATCGGCGAGCGCGGCCGCGAGGTGCAGGAGTTCCTGCAGGACGATCTCGGCGAAGAGGGCCTCGCGCGCTCCGTCGTCGTCGTCGCGACCTCCGACGAGCCGGCGCTGATGCGGCGGCAGGCGGCGTATCTGACGCTCGCAATCTCCGAGTATTTTCGCGACGAGGGTAAGGATGTTCTCTGCCTGATGGACTCGGTGACGCGCTTTGCGATGGCCCAGCGTGAGATCGGGCTGTCGGCTGGCGAGCCGCCGACCGCCAAGGGCTACACGCCGACAGTCTTCACCGAGCTGCCGAAACTGCTGGAGCGGGCCGGGCCGGGCAGCGGCGAAGGCACCATCACCGGGATCTTCACGGTGCTGGTCGACGGCGACGATCATAATGAGCCGGTCGCGGACGCGGTGCGCGGCATTCTCGACGGCCACGTCGTGATGCAGCGTTCGATCGCTGAACGCGGCCGCTATCCGGCGATCAACATCCTCAAATCGGTTTCGCGGACGATGCCGAAATCGGCCGACCCCGTATTCCTGCCGACGATCATGCGGGCGCGCCAGGTGATGGCGACCTATGCCGACATGGAGGAGCTGATCCGGCTCGGGGCCTATCGCGCGGGCTCGAGCCCGGAGGTCGACGAGGCGATCCGGCTGCACGAGCCGCTGGAGACCTTCCTGCGGCAGCGCAAGGACGAGGTCTGTACCCTTTCTCAAGGGTATCGGGAGCTGGAGCAGATCCTGGGGCGCTTGGAAACGGAAAGCTAACTTTGTCGGGTAATCATCCCCTCCATGTAACGAGCCTAGTCGGTCGGCCCAGCAAGGGCGGCCGGCCGTGTCCCGCGCCGTCCACGGGACTTCTGGGGAGTATGAGTCGATGAAGTCGCGCGAAACGCTGATCCGTCTGAAGAAATTTCAGGTGGATGAGAAACGCCGCCGGGTGACGCAGATCGAGGGCATGATCGCTGACTTCCAGCGCATGTCGGCCGAGCTCGAGCGGGAAATCCAGACCGAACAGGAGCGGGCCGGCATCAACGACCCGACCCATTTCGCTTATCCGACCTATGCCAAGGCGGCGATCCAGCGCCGCGAGAACCTGACGCGCTCGGCCGACGAGCTGCGCGCCCAGCTCGAGGACGCCAAGGCCGCGCTGTCCGAGGCGTTCGAGGAGATGAAGAAGGTCGAGCTGCTCGACGAGCGCGACCAGGCCCGTGAAAAGGCCGAAGAGAGCGCCCGCGAGCAGGCCGACATGGACAGTATCGGCCTGATGCGCGCCCGGCTCGGCGTCATCGCCTGAGCCGGACCGTCATGGTCGGAGACTATCGAAAACCCGGGCCGCAAGGTCCGGGTTTTTCGTCGCGCCCGCCCGGCTGGAGCGCCGCGCGCGATGTGTGCTACGGGAGGTCTGGTCCGAATGATGGAGTGGGGCGATTTTCGGGGACGCTGAATGCTGACGCCGGCAGAGCTGGTCTGGCTGCTTGCCGCAGTTGCCAAGAGGGATGAGGCCGCGTTCGAGCGCCTCTACGCGGCGACGCGCGCGAAACTCTATGGCGTCGTGCTCCGTATCTTGCACCGTCAGGACCTCGCCGAGGAGGTCGTGCAGGAGACCTATGTGAAGGTCTGGAACAACGCGGCCCAGTTCGATCCGGCGGTGTCTTCCCCCATTACCTGGATGGCCGCGATTGCCCGCAACCGCGCCATCGACCTGGTGCGCAAGCGCGGCGAGCTGTCTTTGGAGGATGAGCCCTCCGCGCTGGAAGTCGCGGCCGAGACGCCGGATCCGCTGGCGCGGCGCGAGATGTCGGAGGAGCTCAAGCGTCTCCTGGAATGCGTCGGGCGGCTCGAGCCCGACCGCCAGAAGCTCGTGCTGCTTGCCTACTATAACGGCTGGAGCCGCGAGCAATTGGCGACCAAGTTCGAGGCGCCGGTGAATACGGTGAAGACCTGGCTGCGGCGGAGCATGATGGATATCCGCCAATGCCTGGGGATCGGATGAGAGGCGGCTTGGACTGAACGTGGACGATAGACCTTGTGGGTGACGTGACTTGGACCTGTGATGGCGTATAGCGAAGACCATATCGCGCTGGCGGCTGAGTATGCGCTGGGCACGCTCGATGCCGTCGAGCGCGCACAGGTCGAGACCATGATGACCGCCGATCAGGGGTTCGCGGCGCTGGTCCAGACATGGGAGTTTCGTCTCGGCTCGCTGAACCAGATGGTCGGCCTCGTTGAACCGCGCCCGGAGCTGTGGCAGCGGATCAAGGCCGAGATCGCGCGGTCGGAACCGGCCGTGGCTGCCGAGGCCGCTGCTGTTCAGGCCGTGCCGGCGGCTGTTTCTCCGGTCGTCGTCTCTCCGCCCGAGCGGCCTGCGCCGGACGTCGTGCCGGTTGGACCAAAGGCCGAGCCGCCGAAGCTCGAGACGCTCGTCGCCGAAGTGCCTGAGGTGGAGCCTCCGAAGATGGAGTCTCCCAAGATTGAGCCGACAAAGACGGAGCCTTCGATCGTCGATCTGAAGGGACCGGAGGCGCCGCCGATCGAGATCGCGCGGTCTCGAGCCGCGAGCGGGGCGCCGCCCTTGCGGGCACCGCGCCGGAATATGTCCGGCGCGCGGGAGGGCGCGAACGACAATGCCAACGTGGTGCGGCTCTCTTCCAGAGTGCGGCAGTGGCGCGCAGTGGCCAATGTGATGACCGCGGTTGCCGCGGCTCTGCTGGCGCTCGTCGGTGTGCAGCTCTATCGGCCGGATCTGCTCCCGCTGCGCCTGCAGCCGAAGCCGCTGATTCAGACGGCGCAGGTCAAGGTTCCGGCCACGCCGGAGCCCGCCGCGCAATTCGTTGCGCTGTTGCAGAAGGATGCGGCGTCGCCCGCCTTCATCCTGACCGTCGACTCCGCGACCCGCAGCTACACGGTCCGCCGGGTCGGGGCCGCGCCGGAGCCCGGCAAGAGCTTCGAACTGTGGATCGTCTCCGACAAGCTGCAGAAGCCGCGTTCGCTCGGCGTGATCGGCGGCAGCGATTTCACCAGTCGACCGGTTCTGTCGTCCTACGACCCGGACGTCGTCAGCCGCGCCACCTATGCGGTGACAGTCGAGCCGGAGGGCGGCTCGCCGACCGGGCAGGCGACGGGGCCGATTGTGTTTACAGGCAAGCTGATCGAGACGGTACCACCAGGGAAGTGAGTGCGACGGCAAAAAAGAAAACGCCCGTGGGGAGCGGGCGTTTTCGGTAGTCGACTTGGGGTTGGGTCTACTACATATCCACGCGGCCAGTTGGGGGGGGCTGTGAGAACCGCGTGAATTCCGGGAATTCCTGTCAGCGAACCACCGACGCTTCCGAACTCGTCACCGCGACCGGCTTGCCGGCCTTGATGACCTTTGCTGTCTGCGCGTAGTTCGGCTCTGCATTCAGGCGGGCTGAGATGCCGAGGCCGGCCACCGCGATGCCAGCCACGAGCGCAACCACCACGATCTTGAGGTGGGTCGTCCGGTCCGCGCTGTAAATCGAGTGGTTCATGGAGGCCTCCTACTGCCTTCCGTGCTTCGCCGATTCGTGTGAGCCGGGCCGTTTCCGGTTCATCGTCTCGCCTTCAAGAACGTAGGAAACCTCGATTCCGTTTCGTAGTGAACATCACAAGTGTGTGACAAGTCGTGATGCTTCGCGATTGCAAGTCGATAAAATGAATATAGTTCATCATAAACAACGGCTTATGTGGCAGTTCGGTCTGCGGCGGAAAAATCAGCCACCTAACGCAAATTTAAGAAATCATTTGCCTGTGGCGGTAAAGCACAGACGAGTTTGCCTCGAAAAATGGCAAAACCGGTCCCAAGGCCCGGTTCTGCATTCAACAACTTGGGACTGACTCGCAGGTTCCGCGCCACTTTCTTAAACGCTTCCCACCGTCTTCAGCCGCGCCCGCGGATGGATCTCGGCCTGGGACAGCACCGTCGTCTGAGCGCGGAAGCGCTCCACCAGCGAGCGAACGAACGGACGGATCGCCGCCGAGGTCACCAGCACCGGCGATTCGCCTTCGCGCGCGGCGCGCTCGAAGGCGTCGCGGGTCGCGGTCATGAACTCAGACAGTTTCGACGGCTGCATCGCGAGACTGCGCTCCTCGCCCTGGCCGATCAGCGATTCCGCAAACGCCTGCTCCCACTTCGCCGACAACGCGATCAGCGGCAGGTAGCCCATCGGCGAGGTGTTCTGGGCGCAGATCTGGCGTGCGAGCCGGGCGCGCACATGCTCGACGATCGACGCCGGATTGCGCGAGAAGGCGAGCGCGTCGGCGACGCCTTCGAGGATGGTCGAGAGGTCGCGGATCGAGATGCGCTCCGACAACAGTAGCTGCAGCACGCGCTGAATGCCGGAGATCGTGATCTGCGTCGGCACGATGTCCTTGACCAGCTCGCTCTGCTCCTTCGGCAGCTCCTTGAGAAGCTTCTGCACCTCGCCGTAGGAGAGCAGGTCGCTCATATTCGCCTTGAGCAGCTCGGTCAGATGCGTCGACAGCACGGTCGCCGCGTCCACCACCGTGTAGCCCTTCAGCGTCGCCTCCTCCTTCAGTCCCGCGTCGACCCAGGTGGCGGGCAGCCCGAAGGTCGGCTCTGTCGTGTGGATGCCGGGCACCGCGACCTGGTTGCCGCCGGGGTCCATGACCATGAACTGACTCGGCCAGATCTTGCCGGAGCCGGCGTCGACCTCCTTGATCTTGATGATGTAGGTGTTGGCCTCGAGCTGGACGTTGTCGAGGATGCGCACCGACGGCATTACGAAGCCCATCTCGATCGCCAGCGACCGCCTGAGCGCCTTGATCTGGTCGGTCAGCCGGTCGGTGCCGTCGGGCGCGTTGACCAGCGGCAGCAGCGCGTAGCCGAGCTCGATCTTGAGGTCGTCGATCTTGAGCGCGGCGGAGATCGGCTCCTCGGCAGCCGCGGCGCTGGCCGCGGCGGCGGGCGCGGCAGCGGCTGCAGCGATCTCCTCGGCCTTGGCGACTTCCTTATGCCGGCGGGCCTTCAGCGCGAGCGCGGCAGCGCCGCCGCCGAGCGCAAGGAAGGGGACGGTCGGGATGCCAGGCAGCAGGGCCAGCACCAGCATGACGGCGGCCGACATGCCGAGCGCCTGCGGATAGCCGGAGAACTGCTTGATCAGCGCCTTGTCGGCCGCGCCGGTGACGCCGGCCTTGGAGACGAGCAGGCCCGCCGCGGTGGAGACGATCAGCGCCGGCACCTGGGTGACGAGGCCGTCGCCGACCGTCAGCGTCGTGTAGGTGCGGGCGGCTTCGGCAAAGCCCAGGCCCTGCTGGGCGACGCCGATGATGATGCCGCCGATGATGTTGATGAAGACGACGAGCAGGCCTGCGACCGCGTCGCCGCGGACGAATTTGGAGGCGCCGTCCATGGCGCCGAAGAAGCCGCTTTCATCCTCCAGTTCCTTGCGCCTGATCTTGGCGACCTTCTCGTCGATCAGGCCGGCGGAGAGATCGGCGTCGATCGCCATCTGCTTGCCGGGCATGGAGTCCAAATGGAAGCGCGCCGCGACCTCGGCGATGCGGCCCGAACCCTTGGTGATGACGACGAAGTTCACCGTCACCAGGATCGCGAACACGATGATGCCGATGACGAAGTTGCCGCCCATCACGAAATTGCCGAACGCCTCGATGACGTGGCCGGCCGCATCGGTGCCCTCATGGCCGCGCGACAGGATCAGCCTTGTCGAGGCCAGGTTCAGCGACAGCCGCAGCATCGTCGAGATCAGCAGGATGGTCGGGAAGGACGAGAATTCCAGCGGCGCCTGGATGAACAGGGCGGTCATCAGAATCAGGATCGACAGGGTGATCGAGATCGCCAGGAAGAGGTCGAGCACCAGCGAAGGCAGCGGCAGGATCAGCACCACCAGGATGGTGAGGATGCCGAGCGCCAGCGCGATGTCGCCGCGCATGATCAGCGTCTTGAGATCGCCGATCGAAAAACCGCCGGCCGGTGCACCGGCCCCCTGACCCGCCGTGACGTCGACCATGGCTTTCGCCCCTTCCCGCGGACCGCGTTTACCGGTCCCAAACGACTGCGCGGCGGCCACAGGGCCACCGTTCCGAAACTGAGGTACCGCGCTGGCGTCCACGGAAGCTCTCCCCCGTCAACTGCACCCAATCACGACACGCACATTCCCACTGGGCAATTTTTGCCCGGTGTATGGTTAGCGTTCGGTTAACGGCGGTTAACGAAAGGTTGCGGGAAGCGGGGATGCGCGCTCCTGCCGCGCTGTTCGGATGAAATTCTTTCGGGCCTCGCCCTTCGAGACGACCGCCTCCGGCGGTCTCCTCAGGGTGAGGGGAGGGGCTGCGTTGGACGGCTCGAAGCATGTCGCCTGCTGCGCGCCCTCCGCCATGAGCCTGCCGCGCATGGATGACGTGCAGCACCAGTCTCCGTACCAAATCCTCATGGTGAGGAGCCGCGTAGCGGCGTCTCGAACCATGAGGCCCGTGCTGCCGCTCCGCACCGGGACTGTCCAAAGGCATGCGTCTCGCAGGCATGCGACATCATCTCCCGCAGCGCATCGCGCCCGAGTTGTGCAATCAGATCCGCCCTCGACACAAGGAGGGCGCAGGGAAGGCCGGGCGCTGGCCGCGCCCGTGGCCCGCCTGCAGCAAAAAAAGCAGGCGGCAGTCACCACAGGTCTGGCCGAACACACCCGGCCCTCCCTGCGCGACGGTTGGAACGGCTTATACGTGGTCTCCCTGGTGCGCCGGGCTTGTTGGCCACCATCCCCACGCGAAGCGAAGCTTCGTCGTGAGTTGATACCAGCGTCGGGGTATCAGGACCGCACGATTTCGCCGTGCGCAACGAACCGTTCGTCCGCGCGACCGTAAGGCCACGCTGCGATTCGCTGCGCCCATCGCATCCCACCTCCCACGTCTCGTGACGGTCGCGACACGCCCCTCCGGCGGAAGCAGGACGGAGAGAGATATACATGATTTCCGAAAAAATGAAATAGAGAAATTTCTGAAAATAAAAATTCCGGCCGCCCGGCTTCACATTGCTCGAGCACACTGCGGCAAGGATATGGAGAGCTCGATCGCGATGAACATCCCGGTGACGGCAAGCGACGTCATCCGTAGTTTCGCGGACGTGCCCGTTCGTAGCAATTTGTAACAGCGCTAGCTGCTGCCTCCATTAAACACCGCGTGCTGCTATCGTCACGCGACCAAGGAGCATGCGATGTTTCGTTCGACACTTGCCGTTCTGCTGGTGACGAGCCTGTGGCTCGTGCAGTCCATCTCGCTTTCACCGGCGCATGCAGGTGCTTTCCTGGAGCGTTGGCAAGCGCGGATGGCCGCACGCGAGGTCGACGGTCAAAACGCGCCGGCCGCAGAATATGTCTATGGCGCCGATCCGCTACAGACGCTCGATTATTGGCAGGCGAGGGCGGGCGTCGCCGCGCCGCTGATCGTATTTGTGCATGGCGGTGGCTGGAAGCGCGGTGACAAGCGCAACGCGACCGGGGCTGAGAAGGTCGCGCATCTCCTGGCGCAGGGCTATGCCTTCGCGTCTATCGACTATCGCCTCGTTCCGGAAGCAACCGTGGAGCAGCAGGCCTCGGACGTTGCCGCGGCCGTGGCGTGGTTGCGTACCAATTCGGAGCGGTTGGGGATCAATCCGGCGCGCATCGTGCTGATGGGGCACAGCGCCGGCGCGCATCTCGTGGCGCTGGTCGGGACCGATCCGCGCTACTTGCGCGCGGTCGGGCTGTCGTTGCGCGACGTCAGCGGCATCATCGCGCTGGATGGCGCATGCTACGACGTGGCGCGCCAGCTCTCCGATAGCGGGCGCTTCATGATCGACACCTACATCCAGGCGTTCGGCACCGACCCCGCGCGCCAGCGGGCGCTGTCGCCGACGCTGCAGGCCGCAAAGCCGAACGCGCCGGCGTTCCTGATCCTCCATGTCGACCGCGCCGACGGCAAGGCGCAGTCCGAGGCGCTCGGCGCTGCCCTGGCGCAGGCGGGCACGCCGGCCGAGGTCCAGGGCGTCGGCGGCACCGGCCTGCGCGGCCACATGGAGATCAACCGCGAGCTCGGCGATCCCAACTATCCGGCCACCGCGATCGTCGATGCCTGGTTGCGCAAGATGATCGGCACGAAGTGACATTCACGGCGCCGCCGCCGTCCTGACGGCACGACGGTGACGCTGGACCATCTGCCCGGACGCGGCGCCGCGCCGCCCGTCCTATGGTCGACGTGACATCGCTCATGAAGCTGATGGCGAAGCGCTCTGCGAACGACAAGAGTGCTTCTGTTATCGCGAGAAGACATCTGCTATCGCGATGATGATCCACGCGATCCGCGCGCGTGCCTAAAGCTTCACGACGATCTTTCCGGAATGCGAGCCGGACCGGAGATGGGCATACGCCTCGCTGACGTCGTCGAAGTCATAGACCCGATCGACGACCGGAGGAATCGCGTGGTCGCTCAGGAATCGATTCTTGGCCGTGAAATGTTCGACCGAACCCACGGTGACGCCGATGATGTCAGCATTCTCCCATTGCAGGCTGGCGAGGTCGGGCTTCGGGCCGATCCCAGTCAACACGCCGATCTGAACGATCTTGCCGCCAGATGCGACCGAGCGCAGCGATCGGTCGTAGGTGCCGGGTCCGCCGAATTCGAGGACATGACTGGCGCCTTCGCCGTCCGTCGCTTTCATCACGGCGACATCCCAATCGGGCGTCCCATGTCGCGCCAACAGAGCGCGCCTGAACCAAGTTTCCGGATCGTGTGAGTCGCGCGCCGGCCGGCTTCAAGTTTTTCTGATCGCTGCGATCATCGAAACCCTTTGGCGGCAGTGACCGGAGTTCTTTAGAAACATTCTAAATCGATTCCGGAGAACGTGAAAGATGCTCCTTGAAACATTCCGCCGTAGCGTACGGCTGACCTTGGCCGTCTCAGGCCTGGCCGGGCTTGCCTCGTTTGTGGCCATAGCTGATCTGCGCGCGGACGGGCCGGCACCGGCTCCGGCCTATGTGCCCACTGTGAGTGATCTGATGATCGCCACCATCCAGCCGCGCCACGTCAGGCTGTGGATCGCGGCGCACAGCGGCAATTGGGCGTTCAGCGCCTACGAGCTCGGCAATCTCAAGGGCGCTTTCAATCGCGTCAGCCGTGCGCAGCCGCTGGTCGATGGCAATTCGTTCGCCGACATGAACGCGGCGGTGACGCAGCAGCCGTTCGACGCGCTGGCGCAGGCCATCAAGCAGAAGGATCTGTCGCAGTTCGAGCGGTCCTATGCGGATCTCACCGCCGCCTGCAATTCCTGCCATCAGGCGCTCAACCGCGCCGTGGTCGTGATCAAGGTGCCGCAAACCGCGAGCGTCGCCGACCAGGACTTTGCGCCCGGCGCGGAGTGAGGCAAAGCAAGCGAGCCCGCGCGATCGTCCCGCGAAAGCAACGCTTGGCGCGGCACCGATGGTGCGTCGTGTCGTCGAGGCCGCGATGGCGCTGCCTGTCTTCGCCGCCGCTCACCCGCTTGCGCAGCCGGATGCGCCGGAGGCGCTGCGCGGGGGAGCCGTAGCATCTTAAGTCCGCCGCAAGGCGTTGTGTCATCACCGCGCTGGCTGGCCGCCCTCCCGTTTCATCCAGTCGCGGAACGGCTCGAACAGCGCCTTGGTCTCGTCCTCGCTCATGCGCCGATACGATTTGGCCCAACGCGATCAGCGTTTACCCCCTGTCGCGCAATAGGTCTGCCAGAACTGCCGATAGCCTGCCTCGACGCAGCGCGTGTAGTTGGCGACGTCGCCGGCCGGCGAGCGTGCGACCATGCCGGGCAGTTCGGCGCGCAGCTTCGCCAGCAGCTCCGGCTGGGCAGCGAAGGTCTTGGCGATGCGGATGTAGCCGTCATCATCAGCGGCGACCCAGTCGGGCAGTCCGGCCGCGGTGAGAATGCCGCCGGCCGCGCGCGAGGCCGCGCCGAGGCCGAGCTTCGCCACCACCGGCACGCCCATATACAGCGACTCGAACGTCGAGATGCCGCCATTCTGCGGGAACGGATCCAGCGAGATGTCGATGCGGTCATACGAGCGCAGATGCTCGCTGCGCTCGCTGGCACCGAGGCAGACCAGGCGCGCCTCCGGCACCCCGCGGCTGACGAAGCGGCTGATCAACCCGTCGCGCACCATGGGATCGTTGAGCGCGAGATGCTTGATGACGAGATCGGCATCCGGCACCTCGGCCAGCAGCCGGGCCCACAGCGCGATCGCCTCGTCGGAAATCTTGTCGATGCGGTTGTAGACACCGAAGGTGACATGGCCGTTCTGCAGCATCGGCAGCGGCGAGGGCCGGATGTCGAGCAGCGGATCGATCGTGATCACCGAGGGCAGATCGTGGACGTGCTCGGCGAACAGCGGCCGGACGTTCTCCGGCACCGTGACCGGATCGGCGAAAAAGTAGTCCATCGTCTCGAGGCCCGTGCCGGTGCCGCTGCCCCAGGCCGTGACCTGGATCGGCGCCGGCTTGCGCGCGAACACCGGCATGCGGGTGCCGGTGGTGTAGCCGGAGAGATCGACGAGGATGTCGACGCCGTCGGCCTGGATGCGGTCGGCGAGCTCGTCGTCGGAGAGGTTGGCGGCCTCGACCCAGACGTCGGCGATCGCCTTGAACTGCGCGGTGAAATCGTCGTGCCGCGGCGAGGCCGAGTAACAGTTGACCTGCAGCTGCGACTTGTCGTGCCCGCGCAGCACCGGCAGGAAGGCGAAGGCCGCCGAGTGCATGCGGAAATCGGCCGAGACGTAGCCGACCACGATGCGCCGGTTGGGATCGAGCGAGCGCGGCGCGAGCGTGCGGCGCGGGAATTTGGAGCCGACCGCCACCCACCAATATTTCCGCGTCGCCTGCTGCACGGCGAAATCGGCGCCGGAGAGGAAGTCGAGATAGAAGATCTTCTTGGTGATCGCCTCGTCATAGTCCGGCTGTACGGCCAGCGCCTGATCGAATCGCGCGACCGCACCGGCGACGTCGCCGAGACGGCCGAGGCAGGCGCCGAGCAGAGTGAGGGCGGTCTGGGCGGCGGGGTTGGCGTCGAGCACGCGCCGGCAGGCCGCCATGGCCGCGGCGATGTTGCCCTTGAGAATCGAGATCTGCGCCTTGCCCTGCCATCCCAGTTGCAGCTGCGGATCCAGCCGCACGGCGGCATCGAAATCGGCCTCCGCGGCGTCGGTGTGTCCCGACAGCATGTAGAGCCGGCCGCGATGCGCCAGCAGTTCGGCATGCATCGGCCGCGCGGCGAGAGCTGCGTTGAAGATCGCCTCCGCGAGCTCGAAATGATGCAGCTCGAGATGGGCGAGACCCTTGTTGACCATGGCCTCGAAATGGGTCGGGTTGAACGTCAGCGCTTGCTCGGCGCTGGCCGCCGCGGCGTCCCAGTGCCGCAGCATCAATTCGGCGACGGCACGGTTGCTCCAGGAGTCGACGTCATCCGGCTTCAGCTCCAGCGCCCGCACTGCGTTCGCCAGAGCCGCCTCGCCCTTCTTGAGCCGCAGCAGGGCGATCGTCAGGTTGCGCAGCGTGATCGGCGCGTTGGGCCGCAGCGCCAGCGATCGCTCCAGCGACGCGCGCGCCTCCTCGTAGCGTTCGCAATTCACCAGCGCCCAGCCGAGATTGGAATGCGCGTCCGCCGAGTTCGGCTCGAGCGCCACGGCCTGCGCCAGGAAGGTCGCCGCCTCGGCGAAGCGGGCGGATGACACCAGGGACACGCCGAGCAGGTGCATGGCGTCGAAACAGTCCGGCACTTCCTGCAGCAGCTTCGCGCATTGCGCCTGCGCTTCCGCCTGGCGTCCCGCCTGGAAGGCCCTGAATGCCACCGTCAGCTGCGTCTCGATCAGCTTCTTCTGCTTCTTTTCCTGCCGTGCCTTCTGGAAGGCGCGCGAACCGACGGTGCTCAAGGGATCATGTCTCCGGACGGGCAGGACAAGCGTTGCGGCCGAACGGCCGCCGTCGCCTGCGCTTCGCGCCGTCGCCGGGGCCGCCGCCATGCCCGTCGGCAGCAAGGCCAAGGGGACCAAGGCTGTATCCTGTGGTTGTCCGGTCGCCGGCCGCGCGCAACGCGACGCGGCGGAGCTTGCCCGCGCCATGGTTAGCAAATGGTTAACACGGCGTGTGGGCGCGACGCGGCGTGAGGAAACCCGCAACGTGTGCGGCATGACGACATCTCCGCTCACATCGGTCGCCACGCGGCGACGCCTCGCAGGGACATGCCGGGCTGCCTCGCGACGCCTTGCGCCCGAGTTGTGCATCAGCTTTCGCCCTCGAGTCGGGGAGGGCGCAGGGAAGGCCGGGCGCCGGCCGCGCCCGTGGCCCGCCTGCAGCAAATAAAGCAGGCGGCAGTGACCACAGGTCTGGCCGAGAACGCCCGGCCTTCCCTGCGCGACGGTTGGAACGGCTTATACGTAGTCTCCCTGGTGCGCCGGGCTTTCTGGCCACCATGCGCGACAGCGCGCTTGCGCAACGCTGCCGCGGCGACACCAGCATCGGGGTGTCAGGACCGCACGATTTCGCCGTGCGCAACGGCTCGTTCGTCCGCGCGACACGAAGCCATGCTGCGAGCCGCTGCGCCCATCGCATCCCACCTCCCACGTCTCGTGACGGTCGCGACACGCCCCTCCGGCGGAAGCAGGACGAGCAGAGATATACATGATTTCGGAAAAAATGAAAGAAAAAATTTCAGGGCGACCGCGAGATTGTGAGTCTCGGAACATAGCTTCGGACAGGCTCTCGTCTTTCGTTTTCCGGCGAGAGCTTCAAATGTGCTTGGCAGCCGCAGCACGCGCTCGCCTTAGGCCGCCTGCCATTCCCGCGCCATTCCGGATATGCTCTAGTGCCGCCATGACATCAGAACACCCCGACACGCGCGTCATCATCATTCGTCGCACCCCGCCCGATTTCAAGGGGTGGGAACAGGTCCGCGCGCTGATCCTCGAGGCATTCGCCTATATGGACGCGCGAATCGACCCTCCGTCATCGGCCTTGCGGCTCACGCTACAGTCGATGCAGGACGACGCTGAAAAGGGGGCGCTGCTGCTAGCCGATCGTGCCGGCGATCTCGTCGGCTGTGTGTTTGTGCGACCCAAGGGTGATGGGCTCTATCTGGGCAAGCTTGCCGTTCGCCCGGGTCTGCAAGGCGTCGGGATCGGGCGACGCTTGGTGGACGCAGCCGGCGAGGAGGCGCGCAGGTTGGGTCTGAAAGCCTTGGAGCTGCAGACCCGAATCGAGCTGACGGAAAATCACGAGGTCTTCGGCCGCATGGGCTTCGTGAAGATCGCCGAGACGGCACACGAGAGATTCGATCGACCAACCAGCATCACCATGCGCGCGAGCGTGTAGCTGATCAGTGCGAGGGAACGCCGGCATTCGTCACTGGTTCTTCTCACCGATATGCCGGCGGTGGGAAGACCGTCGTCATCCTCACCGCCTCTGCTCGGGCGTGCCCGCGTTCGCTGATGCGATTGCCCTCAGCCGCTTCTTCGCAAACCAAGCCAGAAGGAAAGAGACGCCGGCCAAGGCCAACATCGAGATCAGGATGAGGGTCACCGTCGAGTCGACATTGGAGACGTCTCGAGCATAGAGGACATATGCCCAAGCCAGACTGGCCCCGATGCCACCACAGAAACTGAGCGTCGCCAGAGCCAGGATCGTCCGATAGCGCGAGGTCGCCGTCGACCGGTAGGTGAGAATGGCTGTCATCTCGTTCTCCTGATCCGCCTCAAGTCGCAGCGTCGTCTCTCTTGGCAAAAAGCGGAATTCGGCGGATGGCCGTCAAGTCGGCCCTCACGCACGACCGTTATCATGCCCGATCTCGGGAATTCCCTGCACACACCGCAAGGTCGCGAAACTTCGTTCTCATGCAGAGCGGACGACACCCGGCCATCGAAATCGAAGTTGCGGAAGACGAAAGATAGCCAGGTGAGATCGTCCATTTCCCTGTTCGTTGGCGGCTTCACTTGACGTGAAATCATCACAACATCTAAAGTTGCAAGCTCTCTCGATTGCACGAATTGGCCAGGCTCCAGGCAGCAGTAGCTGCCGCACTGCTTTCTGAACTGATAAAGTCGTCTTGCAGGGTACCGGGGGCGTTGTGGGAAAAGACATCATTCTGATCGGCCCGATGGGAGCCGGCAAGAGCACGCAGGCAAAGCTTCTCGCGGAGGCGTTGCAGCTTCGGCGGTGCTCGCTGGATCAGGTCCGATGGGATTACTATCGCGAGATCGGGTTCGACGATGACGTCCAGCGCAGGATCATGGAGAAGGAAGGACTCCGCGGCGTCTATCGGTACTGGAAGCCGTTCGAAGCTCACGCGGTCGAGCGGGCCTTGGCTGAGCATCCCGATTGCGTCATCGACTTCGGCGCCGGGCACTCGGTGTTCGAGGACGATGAACTCCTCGCACGGGTTCGGAGGGCGCTTGCGCCCTACCAAAATGTCATTCTTCTGCTGCCGTCTCCGGATCCGGATGAATCCATTGCGATCCTGAACGCCAGAAACCTGAACGACCGCCCGCCTGGCGAATTCGACATCAATGCTCATTTCGTCCGTCATCCCTCGAACGGTGCTCTTGCGAAGATCATCGTCTACACCAAGGGAAAGACACCGGAGGAGACACGCGATGCGATCATCGAGCGGGTCAGGAGCGAGAAGGTGCATCGCTGATAGTTCGGCAGTGGACGCATTCCTGAGTCAGCCCGCTTATGCCGAGGCCCCTTGATGTCGATCAAGGCGCACTCCGCCACGTTTCGCATGATGCAAGGCGCGGCCGAGAACCCCCGATGTTGCAGGGCTGGGAAAATTTCTACATCATGGCTGGAACATCAGCCGCGACCTTGATCGGTCTGATGTTTGTTGGTGTCACGCTCGGGACCAATCTTTCAATACCGATCTCGCGCGCGAAGAAGGCGGTCAACGCCTTCATGACGCCCACCTTGGTCCATTTTGGCGGCGTGCTGTTTCAGGCGATGGTCGCATGGTGCCGTGGGGGTCGAGGGGGCCGAGCGCGATCATTTTCGGCACGTGCGGATTGCTGGGTCTGGCATACGCGGTGTTTGTCGGTCGCAATGACGGTCGTGATTCGCATCGCATTGGCGGCCATCATCATCCTTGTGGCGTTGCTGGTCGTCAACGAGCCCAGGACGCTGCTGGGGCCGCGCGATCCGATCGCGGCGGACGGATCGCTCAAGGCCGGGCGTGCGCTGACGATTTCGGACCTGGATCCGACGTCGGAACGGGCCACGCCTGATCTGGACGACCCCGGCGGGTTCGAGCAGCGCTTTTCAAGCAGTCCAATCGAGCGCAATCGAGATGCGGTCCTGGAGTTTGCCAGATCTTTCGGTCCTGCCCTCTGCAAGCCCGACCGGCGTCAGCAACTGATCGCGACGATCCAGGAATACTATGCAACCAAAAGATATCTCAGCGCAGAATTCCACTTCCGCGGCCCGCGCGCCAGCCAATTCATCAAGGCCGCATGGACAACGCCAAAAGACCACGAGATTGAAGACTTCGTGCAGCAGCTGCTGGAAAAGGGTTACATCAGACCCCGCCAGATATGGCTGCGGGATCACTCGTTTCTGTTCTATGTTCGAGCCCAGTATCTGAGCCCCGACGCTTGTTCCCCGTCCTAGTCCCGCGCTTGCAGCCCTGTTGCGAGGCGAAGGTTCATGGCACGCCGACGCTGTCAAATCGGAAGACGCGAGTCCGCTCCGCGTGGAGCTGCGCGATGCTGTCTGCAATCGTCGTTGTGCCCGAGCCCGACGCTCCCGTCAGAATGACCAGCCTCACCGTGATCTTCCACGCCTAGCCTTGCGCTCACCTTGGCTGCGGCGGCGCGCCGGCCGTCACCCCCGGGCTCATTTCCCCGTTCGGCCGCCTGAGCTGCCAGCCCTGCGCGGTGCGCGTCAGGTCGGTCGCCACCTCCTTGCCGGACTCGTCGTTGGCCTGCAGGCGCACGTGGCTGTCGCCGATCCAGGTGTCGACCTGGTACGGCTCGTAGCCTTCGGGCTTGTAGCTCCATTCCAGCTTCGGGCTGTCGCCATAGCTGAACATCCCGATGCGATAGTCGATGCCGCAATTGCCGTCGTCGCGCGGGTCGATGGCGATGAAGCGCTTGCCGTTGGGGGACAGGAACGGGCCGCTGCCAAGGTTGAGCTCGGCGCCGGTCCTGCGGTTGACCAGCATCACGTACGGGCACTCATAGGGCGAGACCAGCACGATGTAATGGCGGTCGCCGAGGCGTCCGATCAGCCGGTAGCTGATGCAGCTGGCCTCCGGCCCCTCGGGCTCGCATTCCCGGGCGTCGGTGATGACCTTGGTCTTGCCGCCCGCAAGCCCCAGGGTCAGCTTGCGTCCATCGCGCCGGATCGTGGCCGGCAGCTCCTTCAGACAGGCGGTCTCCTGCGGCACCCCACCGTGGATCTCGAGCGGCTGGCACAGCGTGCGCAGGTCGAAGAAGCCTGCACCGGCCGCCGCCGGGCTCGGCGTCAGCAGCATCAGCGCGACGATGACAAGCGTGAGGAGGCCGGGGAGACGAACCCATAGATACCGCATGTTTGCTGTTCGCTGCATTCTCCAACGATCCAAGTCCGCGCAGGCCCGCCCGGCCCCGTAAGATTGCGGGGTTGGTTCCACTTAAGCAAGGCTTAGGCCCGATCGGCCATATTTATCCAAAATCAATCTGGATGGACGCCCACGATGAAGATCGGTCGCTTGTTTGCTGTCTCGATGCTGTCGGTCACGGTCCTGGCGGTCGTGCCGGCGGCGCAGAACGTGACGGCGCAGTACCGGACCTATGTCGACCGGACCGAGGCGATCAAGCTGGTCGAAGCCTATGGCGCCGTGCTGTCGTTCGGGCAGCAGGTGGTCGGACACCGTGCGCCCTATATCAGCCCGCTGTTCCAGGAGCAGCCCGCATCGGACACGCAACTGGCGGCGATCGCGAAAATCAGGCAGGTGTCGGATGCGAGCTTCGAGAAGGCCAAGATCGCGGCCGCCGATCTGAGCAACGGCAAATCCATCGCCGATGGCCTGGTGCAGGCGGGTGCCAAGCTCAACGACATTCGTGGTGCGATCGATCCGAACCTGTCGCGCCCGCTCGGCGCGCGCGATCAGAGCGTGGTCAAGAGCTTCCTGCCGGGCGTCGGCCAGGTCGCCGGAATGATCGATCCGATTCTGGATGGCCTGGCGGACCAGGTGGCCGCGACCGATGCGTCATTGATCACGCTGCTCAACGTCGCCCGCACCGCGCAGGACCTGCGCATCGCGGCCGGCGGCCGCGCGGCGACACTGTCGCCGGCGATCAGCGCCCGCCGCCAGATCACGGGGGCCGAGAAGGCCATCATGGATCGCGCGCTCGGCCGGATCGAGACCAACCGCGACCGGCTGCAGTCCGGCGTGCAGCAGCTGGGCAATCCGCCGCGCCTGGCGGCCGCGCTGAAGGAGGCCAACGAAGCCTATTTCGGCCGCGCCAATGCGGTGGTCGACAAGGAGATGGCGGTCGGGCAGGGCGACGCCAACTACTCCATCAATGCCGATCAGCTGGCCGAGGTCGTCGTGCCCGCGATCGAGAAATTCTTCGTGCTGCGCGACTCCACGATCGCCGAAGCGCGTGACCGCGCCAGAACGGCGCGCGACAGTGCTCTGACGATGCTGATCATCGGCGTCGCCGTGGTCGTCGCGCTGCTCGCCCTGCTGATCGGCGTCACCATGCTGCTGCGCCGCCGCGTCATCGCGCCGGTGATCGCGCTCACCGGCGTGATCGGCGAGATGGCGAAGGGGAACGACGAGGTCGCGATCCCCGCCAGCGGCCGCGACGACGAGATCAGCGCGATGGCGGGCTCGCTGCAGACCTTCAAGGAGGCGCTGCTGGAGAAGAAGGCCGCCGAGCGCGCGGCTTCCGCGGAAGCGCAGGCCAAGATCGAGCGCGGCCAGCGCGTCGAGACCTTCACCCGCGCCTTCGAGGCTGCGATCGGCGAGGTGATCGAGGTGGTCTCCTCCGCGACCTCGGATCTCGAGCAGGCGGCCGACGCGCTCACGACGACCGCCGGACGCTCGCTGGAGCTCGCCACCGTGGTGGCAAGCGCCTCCGGCGAAGCGACGACCAACGTGCATTCGGTCGCCGCCGCGACCGAGGAGATGACGACCTCGGTCGATGAGATCAGCCGCCAGGTGAAGGTCTCCGCGCAGATCGCCAGCGAGGCGATGGAGCAGGCACGGCGCACGAACGACCGCGTCGGCGAGCTCGCCAAGGCGGCGGCGCGGATCGGCGACGTCGTCGAGCTGATCAACGCGATTGCCGGGCAGACCAATCTGCTGGCGCTCAACGCCACCATCGAGGCGGCGCGCGCCGGCGAGGCCGGCAAGGGCTTTGCGGTCGTCGCCTCCGAGGTCAAGGCGCTGGCGGAACAGACCGCGAAGGCCACCGGCGAGATCGGCCAGCAGATCGGCAGCATCCAGGGCGCCACGCAGGAATCCGTGGGCGCGATCAAGGAGATCGGCGAGACCATCGCCCGCATGTCGGAGATCGCCGCCGCGATCGCCTCGTCGGTCGAGGAGCAGAGCTCGGCCACGCGCGAAATCTCCCGCAACGTGCAGCAGGCCGCGCATGGCACCCAGGAGGTCTCGGCCAACATCTCCAGCGTGCGCGAGGGCGCCAACGAGACCGGATCGGCGTCCTCCAACGTGCTCGCCGCGGCCAAGTCGCTGAGCGGCCAGAGCAGCCGCCTGAAGCAGGAGGTCGCGCGCTTCCTGGATTCGGTGCGGGCGGCGTGAGGTCGTCGGCGCCGCGGCGGCAGGCCTACTTGCCCTTCTCGATCCTGGTCACCGTGTAGCCCGCGGCGTCCTCCTGCGCCTCGAACCTGACCTTGTCGCCGGCCTTCAGGCCTTTCAGCATCGCGGCATCCTTGACGCGGTAGACCATGGTCATGGCCTCGTCCATGCCGAGGCTTTTGGCCGGGCCGTGATGCAGCGTGATCTTGCCCTGGGCCTCGTCGATCTTCTTGACGTCGCCGCTGATCGCGTCGGCGGCGATGGCCGGGGCGATGAAGCCAAGGAGCAGCGCGGCAGTCGTCAAGGGGATTGTCCTGGTCATCGTGTCGTCCTCCTGAGGTGGAATGCGGGAGTGTTGCCGCTCGGCGTTCAGCCGCGCCGCACCGGCTGCGGTGCGCCGGCGACCTCGTAGGCGACGGAGCCTTGCGGGAACTGATACGGGCCGGGATCGCGATAGTCGTCGCGCGCGAGTCCATCGCGCACCTTCAACGTCGTGAACATGCCGCCCATCTCGATCGGGCCGAACTGGCCGGTGCCGGTCATCATCGGCAAGGTATTGTCGGGCGCGGGCATCTCCATGCTACCCATCGCCATGCCGGTGTGTCCCATCACCATGCCCTCGGGCGCGAGCTTGCCGACGGCGGCGGCGAGCTCCTTGCGCGACACGCCGATCAGGTTGCGCATGTCGTGGCCCATCGCGTTCATCGTGTGATGCGATTTGTGGCAGTGGAATGCCCAGTCGCCGGGATTGTCGGCGGTGAAGTCGAGCACGCGGACCGCGCCGACCGGCACGTCGGTGGTCGTCTCGGGAAATTGCGCAGCCTCGGGCAGCCAGCCGCCATCGGTGCCGGTCACCTTGAACTTGTGGCCGTGCAGATGGATCGGATGGTTGGTCATGGTGAGATTGCCGATGCGGATGCGCACGCGGTCGCCGAGCCGCGCCGGCATCGGATCGATGCCGGGGAAGACGCGGGCGTTCCAGGTCCACATGTTGAAGTCGATCATCTCGTTGACCTTCGGCAGATAGCTGCCGGGCTCGACCCGGTAGCTCGACATCACGAACACGTAGTCGCGGTCGACCGGCGGCGGCACGGAACCGCGCGGATGCACGACGATCATGCCCATCATGCCCATCGCCATCTGCACCATCTCGTCGGCGTGCGGGTGATACATGAAGGTGCCGGCGTGCTTCATCTCGAACTCGTAGACGAAGGTCTTGCCGGGCTTGATGTGCGGCTGCGTCAGTCCGCCGACACCGTCCATGCCGCAGGGCAGGATCACGCCGTGCCAGTGCACGGTGGTGTATTCCGGGAGCTTGTTGGTCACGAAGATCCGGACCTTGTCGCCCTCGACCGCCTCGAGGGTCGGGCCCGGCGACTGGCCGTTGTAGCCCCACAGATGCGCCGTCATGCCCGGCGCGAACTCGCGCGTGACCGGCTCGGCGACGAGATGGAATTCCTTCCAGTCGCCGTTCATGCGAAACGGCAGCGACCAGCCGTTGAGCGTCACCACCGGCTGATAGTCCGCACCGGCGGATGGATGCAGCGGCGGCTGCATCACGGCCTTGTCCATGGTGGGCGCTTCGGGAATCGCGGCGGCCTGGACGCGGCCGGATACGGCGGAGGCGCCGGCCAGCGCCGCGGAGCCGAGCAGGGTTCGGCGTGACAACATGCATGCTCTCCTGTCAATCGTTGCGTGTCAGTCGTTGTTCGGCGCGAGCGCGCGCGCGGTCTGCGGCGCCGGGTCCTCACCGGCCGCGACGCCGCCATTGACGGCGGCCGACAGCTCGGCCTCGGCGAGGAAGAAGTCCCTGATCGCGTCGATCGCGGCGCGGCGCGAGGCGAGGCGCTGGCGCGCCTCGAGCAGCAGCGCGAAGATATCGACCTGCATGCTGGAATAGCGCAGCTGCATCTCCTCGCTGATGATCTGGCGCAGCGGCAGCACCTCGCGGGCGTAATGGCCGGCGATGTCGTAGGCTGCACGATAGCTGCGATAGGCGTCGCGCGCTTCCGATCGGACCGTGACCGCACGCTCTGCGAGGCGGTTGAAGGCGATGTTGTAGCTCTCCGCCGCCTGCCTGACGCGCACCTCGCCGCCGTCGAAGATCGGGATCTGGAACTGCACATCATAGCCGCGCTCGCGGATGACGCGGCCTTCCGGCTCGCCGGTCTTGCGATCGATGCCGGCGAGGTCGAGCAGGCTGACGAAGCGCGTCGCCTCGGTGAGCTGCAACGCGGTTGCGAGCGCCGTCAGCTCCCGGCGCGCGATCTGCAGATCGATGCGGTGCGCGACGGCGTCACGCTCGATGAAGGGCTCCGTCAGCGGCCGGCGCGGCAGCATGGGAAGACGGTTGGGCAGGCGGAAGTTCGCGTCGTCGCCCCACAGGCCCATCAGCCGGATCAGCCGCTCGCGTGCGCTCGAGGCGACGCGGCGGGCGCCGGCGAGCTCGGCGGTGGTTTCGGCGTAGAACACCTGCTCGCGGGCCTGGTCAAGCCGGTTGAGCGCGCCGGTCTCGCCGAGCTTTGCGGCGAGCTTGGCCGTCGCCTCCGCGGCGGACTGCGCTTCGAGCAGCAGCGCGACCAACTCATGGGCGGCGACCACGCGGACATGCGCGCGGCGCACCTCTGCCGCGAGGCGCACGGTCGCGAGCGCCGCCCTGAGCTGCGCCTGCCGGAAGCGCTCGCGCGCGACCTCCGAGCGCAGCGGCAAGGTGGCGAGCGCCAGGATGTCGCCAGCGACCTGGCGCTCGGCCTCGAACGCACCGTCACCGCTGATGCGCATCAGCGAGACGGTCGGGTTCGGTGGCAGGCTGGCCGCGACGGCATCCGCCTCGCTCAGCGCCAGCTGATGATAGGCCGCCTGCAGACCCTTGTTGTTGAACAGCGCGACCTGCACCGCGGCGTCCGCCGACAGCGGCCGCGCCAGCAGTTTTCGCGTGGCGTCGCGCAGGCGGCCCGCATCCTCATCGGTTCTGACCGAGGCGACCTCCTTGCCGATCGCGCCACCGGTGATGTCGGCGACGACGCTCATGCCGCTGTCGGGCGAGAACGAGGCGCAGCCTGCGAGCGCCGTTGCGGCCACCAGAGCCGCGAGCCTGATGATCACCTTCATGGCGGCTCCTAGCGGCTCGGTTCGGAGCGCGGTCCCCACGCCGCAGGGGTCGTTGGACGCAGCGGCGTGTAGGGCGTGACGACCGCGGATGTTCTCACAGGCGCGACGTGCGCGGCGGGATCGGCCGGATCGGCGCCGGCGAGCGCGATCGTGCGCGGCTGGCAGCCGGCGAGGCTCAGGGCCGCGAGCAGCGCGATTGCGCTCGGCAGGACCGGATAAGACGGTGTCGGCCGCGCCGCGCGTGCGGCGGGCGTCGCCCGGGATTGCGACAACATGAGGTGTCCCTTGATCTGACGATGACGCGCATCGGTCCGCGCGCTTGGCGCGCGGCCGGCCGGGTTCGCTCAGATCAGGACGATGGGGGGACGATCCAGACGCGGCGGCGTCCGCCCGGGGAGACGGACCTCGCCGGCGCTTTCGCTCGCGACAGCAACGCGCGAGGGCAGCGTCACGGCCGGCAGCGAGGCGGTAAGACCGACCGCGCACATCATTGCGCAGCAGGGGCCGGGGATTTTGGCGTGGTCGTGATGCGACGGAGCGGGAGCGACTGGCTGCGCTTCGTCGCCGGCATCTGCCTGGTGATCATGCGCATGCGCATGCATCTGCGACGTCATCGTGCCATCGCTCATCTCGGCGTGAGCGGCGCGATGGTGGACGATGGGATCATGAGCCACCGCCACGGACGCTTCGTCGAGACAGGGCGCGGCGCCACGGGTGAAGGCAAGCGCGACGCCGGGGCTGAGCACGCAGATCAAGTAAGCGAGCACGAGCAGCCGCCCCGCCACCATCAGCATGTTCCGCGTCAGTCCCAGCGACATCAGTGCAGATCCCCCCGTTTAGGCGTCCAGTCTAGCGCATGAGGCGCTCGGCGGCAAAGAGGGCGGGACTCTTGATCCACGCTCCACGCAGCCGGTGCCGGCTTGACCACAATTCGCGCCGTTCGCGTTGTGAAAGATCCCGCCGCGCGCCCGATGCTCACCTCGCCCCGCTTGCGGGGAGAGGTTGGATGGCATCGCCGGATGCCATCCGGGTCAGGGGGCTCTCCGCGGAGCCGGTGCGCTTGGTCTCGCATCGCTGATCACCTCATACTGTACGGGCAGATCATAAAAGGCCCTGCGCACGATCGGCCGAAGCACCTCTGTTGCGCTGCTTCTGCATGGCGTCTGCCGCAGCATTGCGGCTTGACCGCGCGACATGTGGCGACGAAGTTGCGGCCATCGTGCACGGACCCGCCACAAGATTCGAGGAAGCGCCTCACTTCACACCGGACTCGCGCCAGGCCTGGGCGCGGCTGGCGTTGGCGCTCGTCATCGGTTCCATCGGCGGCGCGGGAATGTGGACCGTGGTGGTCGTGCTGCCGACCGTGCAGGCGGAATACGCCGCGAGCCGCGGTGCGGTCTCGCTGGCCTATACGCTCACGATGTTCGGCTTCGGACTCGGCGGCGTGATCGTCGGCCGCATCACCGACCGCTTCGGCATCGTGACCGCGATGGCGCTCAGCATCGCGACGACTGCTGCAGCCTATCTGCTCGCCGGCGCGTCGGTGACGCTGTGGCAGTTCCAGGCGGTGTACTTCCTGATCGGGCTCGGCTCGTCCGTCACGTTCGCGCCGCTGATGGCCGAAGCCTCGCATTGGTTCGAGCGCTATCGCGGGCTTGCGGTCACCATCGTCGCATCCGGCAATTACGTCGCCGGCACGGTGTGGCCGCCGCTGGTGAATTACGGCGTGCAGCAGATCGGCTGGCGCGCCACTCATGTCGCGCTCGGCGTGTTCTGCGCGGTGACGATGTCAGCGCTGCTCCTGGTGCTGCGGGCGCGGATGGGCGGCTCCGGTGCGCATGATCACAGCCAGGCGGCGCCACCGCAATTGACGCTGCCGATCTCCACTAACGCGCTGACCGTGCTGCTGAGCATCGCCGCGATCGCCTGCTGCGTGGCGATGGCGATGCCGCAGGTGCATATCGTCGCCTATTGCGGCGATCTCGGTTACGGCGTGGCCGTCGGCGCGCAGATGCTGTCGCTGATGATGGCGCTGGGCATCGTCAGCCGCATCGGCTCCGGCTTCCTCGCCGACCGCGTCGGCGGCATGCGCACGCTGCTGATCGGCTCGCTCGCGCAGGGCTTTGCGCTGCTGTTCTATCTGTTCTTCGATGGCCTGACGTCGCTGTACCTGATCTCCGGCATGTTCGGCCTGTTCCAGGGCGGCATCGTTCCGAGCTACGCGATCATCGTGCGCGAGGCGATGCCCGCGCGCGAGGCGGCGACCCGCGTGGGCATCATCATCTTCGCCTCGGTGTTCGGCATGTCATTCGGCGGCTGGGTGTCCGGCGTGATCTTCGATGCCACCGGATCCTACGCCGCGGCGTTCGCCAATGGCATCGCCTGGAATGCGCTCAACCTCGCCATCGTGGTCACGCTGCTGATCCTGGCCCGGCGGCCACACCGGCTGACCGCCTGACCGGACAATCGTTGCTCATCGGCAACAGTTGGACCCTATCGTGCGCCATATGCACGCTGTCGTACAAAATCCCGGCTTCCGCCGCAAAACCATCGAATCCGATCACGCAACTCTGATCCCGATCGAGGCCGGTCAGGGCTTGTGGGGCCCTGGGCTTCGCATCGCGAAGTGAATTGTCGCGAGGTCTCAGCCGAGGCCGCGGCCGCCCGTCGCCCGGGCCTGATGCAAAGGTGGCGGCGAGGTGAAGGCTCCGGACCGGTCGGGATCGCTGCGGCGGCATCGCGATGGTGCAGGAGGCCATTGCGCTATGTCCATCGTTTCACGCGCCGTTTCGCAGCTGACATTGGCCGCGCTGGTTGCCGGGCTCATGACCAGCCAGGCGTCGGCACAGCTGTTTCCGCAAGCCCAGCCGCAGCCGGCGCAGCCGCAGCGTCCCGCCGCGACCCGATCCATCATCGTTCCGGTGGCGCCATCCGCGGGCAAGCCGAACGGCGCCGCAGCACAGCCCGCGCCGCCGCGTCCCGCGGGCTTGCCGGCCTCTCTGTCCCCGATGCCCGGCAGCGGTCCGGACGTGTGGCGGCTGCCCAATCCGAACGACGTCAACGACGGCACCGTCACCATCATCACCGCGCCGGCGGGCGGCGCGACCTCGGTGTTCGGCTCGGACATGGCGCGCGTGCTCGACGATCAGACCAATGTCCGCGTGCTGCCGGTGCTCGGCAAGGGACCGGTTCGCAACGTCTCCGACATTCTCTTCTTGAAGAGCATCGACATGGGCGCGGTCGCGGCCGACGTGCCCGAATTCTACCGCCTGCAATACGGCATTCCCGATATCACGTCGCAGCTGCGCTACATCGCGCGGCTCTATCACAACGAGGTCCACATCATCGCGCGGTCGTCGATCCGCTCGATCTTCGATCTCAACGGCAAGCGCATCATCGCACCCACCGATGTCGGCTTCTATTCGGCGCGCGTGATCTTCAACCGGCTCGGCCTGACGGCGTCGTTCGACTACGCGACCGATGATGCGAAGTCGATCCAGAAGCTCATCGACGGCGAGGCCGATGCGTACGTCGTCTCGACCGGCAAGGTGTTCCAGCTCGCCCGCAACATCCGCAACGAGAACCGCGCGCTGCATCTGGTCACGATCCCCTATGACCGCAGGCTGCAGGATCTCTATCTGCCGACGACCTTATCGTCGGAGGAATATCCGAACCTGCTCAATCCCGGCGAGACGATCGAGACCGTGGCGATCGGCATGCTGCTCGTCAGCTACAACTGGCCTGAGAATACCGAGCGCTATCGCAAGGTCGCGCGCTTCGTCGAGGCGTTCTTCGCCAACTACGATGAGTTCATGAAGCCTCCGCGACATCCGAAATGGAAGGAGTCGAGCATCGTCGCCACGATCCCAGGCTGGAAGCGCTTCAAGGCCGCGGACGACTGGCTGCTCGCGCGCAACATGATGCCGCGGCCGCAGGCCGCCGACGTGTCGCGGCCGCAGGTCGCCGACGTCCAGCAGCAACAGTTCGAGAACTTCGTGCGCCAGACCGGCGGGCAGGTCTCGAATGATCCGGCCGAGCGCAGCGCGTTGTTCCGGCAATTCCTTCAATGGCGCCAGCAGCACGGCGGCCCGCCGACACCGACGCGGTAACGGCGCGCGCCGCGGTCAGACGGATTGTCCGGCCTTCAGCAGGGAGCATCCGGTGATCTTGAGGCTGCCGTCGGGCTGTGTCTGCAGCGTATAGAGCGCCTCCCAGACCTGGCCGTCGGCATCGACGATGTGGACGCGCTGCGCGATAGTGCCGTCCTCAGCCTGCGCCGCGCCGAATTCGAAACTGCGGTGGCGATAGACCGGGGCATAGCCCTGGCGCACCATCGCCATGAAGATATCGACGCTGGGAAACAGCGCCTGAATCTCGGGCGCGGCCTGGGCATAGGCGGTGGCCCCATCGTCGCGGGCCAGCGCCTGCTCCTGGGCGCGGATCACGCCCTGCGCGGCGGTCACGTCGTTGCCGGCGATGGCCGGCGTCCACATCAGGCCGAGGCAGACGAGCCAGGCTGACACTCTCATCGCACTTGCTCCATGGCGGTGGTCATGACAGAGGCAGATCTCGCGCCGGCGCAGACGAGCCCGCCGGGGCGATCTGGTCTCTTGCGGCCCGAATCATGCATTCAGGACGGCGAACAGAGCAAGGCAGCATGGCGGATTTTTCTCACACAAGATCGCTTTTCAGGATTCCTGAGGGAGTCATCTATCTCGACGGCAATTCGCTCGGCGCGCTGCCCCTGGCGGTGCCGGGGCGCGTGGCCCGGATGATCGAGGCCGAATGGGGCCAGGAGCTGATCCGCGGCTGGAACAGCGCCGGCTGGATGGTGCAGCCCCGCCGCGTCGGCGACCGCATCGCCCGGCTGATCGGCGCCGCGCCCGGCACGGTCGTGATGGGCGATACGCTCTCGATCAAGGTGTATCAGGCGCTCGCCGCCGCGCTGTCGCTCAATCCGAAGCGCGGCGTGATCCTGTCCGACAGCGGCAACTTCCCGTCCGATCTCTACATGGCGCAGGGCCTGATCCGCATGCTCGGCGATCGGGCCACATTGAAAGTTGTCGAGCCCGAGGAGGTCGAAGGCGCGATCGACGACAGCGTCGCCGTGCTGATGCTGACCGAGGTGGACTACCGCACGGGCCGCATGCACGACATGAAGGCCCTCACCACGAAGGCGCACGGCGCCGGCGCGCTCACGGTGTGGGATCTCGCGCATTCCGCCGGCGCGGTGCCGGTCGATCTCGCCGGCGCGGAGGCCGACTTCGCGGTCGGCTGCACCTACAAATATCTCAATGGCGGTCCCGGCGCGCCGGCCTTCATCTATGTCGCGCCAGGTCATGCCGACATCGCGCCGCCGGCGCTGTCCGGCTGGATGGGTCACGAGGCGCCGTTCGCCTTCGATCTCGACTATCGCCCCGGCGGCGGCATCGAGCGGATGCGCATCGGCACGCCGCCGATCATCGCGCTCGCAGCCCTCGATGCGGCACTCGATGCCTGGGAGGGCGTGTCGATGCAGGATGTGCGTGCGGCCTCGATCGCACTGTCGGAGCTGTTCATCGCCGAGGTCGAGAAGCGCTGTCCGTCGCTGACGCTCGCTTCGCCGCGGGATGCGGCGCGTCGCGGCAGCCAGGTGTCCTTCCGCCATACCGACGGCTACGCGATCATGCGTGCGCTGATCGCGCGCGGCGTGATCGGCGATTTCCGCGCGCCGGACGCGCTGCGCTTCGGCTTCACGCCGCTCTACATCGGCGAGGCCGAGGTGCGCGGTGCCGTCGATATCCTCGAGGATGTCCTGGCCAAGAAGCTGTGGGACAGGCCCGAATATCGCCAGAAGGAGCTCGTGACGTGAGCAACGCGCCCTACGATCCCGCCACCGAAGGTGCGCGGATGAACTTCAAGGGACGTATGTCCTACGGCGATTACCTGATGCTGGAGCGCCTGCTCGACGCGCAGGCGCCGCTGTCCTCGGCGCATGACGAACTGCTGTTCATCATTCAGCACCAGACCTCCGAGCTGTGGATGAAGCTCGCGATCCACGAGATCAAGGCGGCGATGGCGGCGATCGCGAGGGACGACGTGCAGCCGGCGTTCAAGATGCTGGCGCGCGTGTCGCGCATCTTCGAGCAGCTCAACGGCGCCTGGGACGTGCTGCGCACGATGACGCCCAGCGAATATACGCTGTTCCGCGACAAGCTCGGCGAGTCCTCCGGCTTCCAGTCGTTCCAATATCGCTCGATCGAATTCCTGCTCGGCAACCGTAATCTCGCGATGCTGCGTCCGCATGCGCATCACCCCGAGCTGACCGCCGAGCTGGAATCGATCCTCGCCAAGCCGAGCCTCTACGACGAGGCGCTGCGGCTGTTGGCCCGGCGCGGCTTCTTCATCGGCGCCGACGGCCAGCGCACCGACTGGCGGGGCACGCGCGCGGAGAGCGCGGAGGTGGCTGCGGCCTGGACCAGCGTCTATCGCGATCCGCAGCGGCATTGGGAGCTGTACGAGCTCGCCGAGAAGCTGGTCGATTTCGAGGACTATTTCCGCCGCTGGCGCTTCAACCATGTCACCACGGTGGAGCGCATCATCGGCTTCAAGACCGGCACCGGCGGCACCTCGGGCGTGAACTATCTCCGCAAGATGCTGGAGATCGTGCTGTTCCCCGAATTGTGGAAATTGCGCACCGGGCTGTAGAGCCGCGCGCACTCATTCGATCTGGAGATCCTCATGCTGCATTCCGTCAAGGATTGGGACAACGCCTACGCCAACGGCCCGAACATCCCCGGCGGCGAACGCTGGCCAGGGCTGTGGGTCGCGCCGGCGGACGCCTACCGCGCAGAGCTCGCGGGACAGGGCCGCGCGAAGCTCGACATCGCCTATGGTGCGCACGAGCGGCAGCGGCTCGATCTGTTCCTGCCCGCGGGGACGCCCAAGGGTCTCGTCGTGTTCGTGCATGGCGGCTACTGGATGCGGCTCGACAAGAGCTTCTGGTCGCATCTTGCGCGGGGCGGCAACGCGCACGGCTTTGCGGTCGCGATGCCGTCGTATCGGCTGTGTCCGGAGGTCGGCCTCGCCGACATCACCGCCGATGTCGCGCAGGCCATCGCGAAGGCGATGGACGAGGTCGACGGCCCGGTCGCGCTGACCGGCCATTCCGCCGGCGGCCATCTCGTCAGCCGCATGATCTGCCGTGGCGCGCCGTTATCCGCCGAGCGGCAGGCGCGCATCTCAAGCGTGGTCTCGATCTCCGGCCTGCACGATCTGCGCCCGCTGCGGCGGACCGCGATGAATGAGACGCTGCATATCGACGATGCCACCGCGTTGCGCGAGAGCCCCGCGCTGCTGGTGCCCGTCGATGGCGTTGATGTCACCGCCTGGGTCGGCGGCGCCGAGCGCAACGAATTCCGTCGCCAGGCCCAGCTGCTCGCCAATATCTGGACGGGGCTCGGTGCATCCACGGCCTATGTCGAGGCGCCGGACCGGCATCATTTCGATGTGATCGATGAGCTCGCAGATCCGGAGAGCGGGCTGGTGAAGGCGTTGTTGGGACGATAGCAGCGCACTCGTCATGTGAGACCGCGATGGCGGCAGCTATCGCCGTCTCGACTGCACGTGAGAACACAATCGTCAAAACCAATTACTGCTATCGACATAACTCATTATGGAATGACCTCAGGGCTGGCTAGTCTCATCGCACAATGAACGCTGATGTCCACCCGCATCGTTGCGGATGGACCGGTTCTCACCTTGACGAGAGGCATCGATGCCAGTCCGCCGTCCGACGGCACCCGAGTTGCAGCAAGCTGCGCGTGAGATCGGCCTCGATCTCGATGATGCCGATGCGCTGTCGTTTCTCGCGCTGATGCAGGGCCAGCTCGACGCCTATGATCTCGTCGATGGCATGACCGCTCCGCTGCCTGAGGTCAAATATCCAAGACCTCCGGGCGTCCGTCCGGCGCCGGAGGCCAATCCGTTCGGCGCCTGGGCGGTCACCACACATATTCGTGGCGCTTCGGAGGGGAAGCTCAAGGGCAAGCGCGTCGCCATCAAGGACAATGTCTGCGTTGCCGGCGTGCAGATGATGAACGGCGCCACCATTCTCGAAGGCTACGTGCCGGAGATGGATGCGACCATCGTCACGCGTCTGCTGGACGCAGGCGCCGATATCCTCGGCAAGGCGGTCTGCGAGTATTACTGCGCCTCCGGCGGCAGTCACACCTCCGCCAATGGCGTCGTCGAAAATCCTGTTGTGCCCGGCTACAATGCCGGCGGATCGTCATCGGGATCCACGGCCCTGGTGATGGCTGATATCGTCGACATGGCGACCGGAGGCGATCAGGGCGGCTCGATCCGAATTCCCGCGTCTTATTGTGGCGCGGTCGGTCTCAAGCCCACGCACGGCCTCGTGCCTTATACGGGAATTTTTGCAGTCGAGCTCACCGTCGATCACGCCGGGCCGATCACCCGCACCGTGGCGGACAATGCGCTGATGCTGGAAGTCATGGCGGGGCCCGATGGCCTCGATCCGCGGCAGCGTGGCGCGGCCGCGCAGCCCTACACACAGGCACTGTCGCAAGGCGCGGCAGGGTTGCGGATCGGCATCGTGCCCGAAGGGTTCGGCACGGCCGGCGCCGAGAGCGAGGTCGACGACCGTGTGCGCGAGGCGGCGGGCCGCCTCCAGGCGAAGGGGGCGGATATTCGCGAGGTCTCCGTCCCGCTCCATGCCGCCGGCGCGGCGATTTGGACGCCAATCTTTCTCGAAGGCGCCACCGATCTGATGATGCGTGGCAACGCCTATGGCACCAACATGAAAGGCGTGTTTCTCGAAAGTCTGCTCGATGCCCATGCGCGCTGGCGCGATCGGGCGGGCGAGCTGTCGGACACGCTGAAGCTCGGCATCCTGACCGGCCACTACATGTCGTCGCGCAACCGTGGCCGCTACTACGGCAAGGCGCAGAACCTCAACCGTCTGCTCACGGCAGATTATGATCGCGCGCTCGGGCAGGCCGACGTGCTGCTGATGCCGACCACGCCGATGGCGGCGACGCGGCTGCCTGCCGCCGGAGCGTCGCGCGAGGAGATCATCGGCCGTGCCTTCGAGATGGTCGGCAACACCGCGCCGACCTGTCTCACCGGCCATCCCGCGATTTCCGTTCCCGTCGGAAAGACCTCCGACGGCCGGCCGATCGGCGCGATGCTGATCGCGCGTCATCTCGACGAGATGACGCTGTACCGCGCCGCCGCGGCGCTGGAGGCGTGCTATCAGTAGGGATGCTGCGGATCGGTCTACGGCAGCAGTGGCAACAGCCCAGCGAGCTCAGACAATCCCCGGATCCGGTGGTCGGGCGCGAGCCCGAGCTCGTCCATCTGCGTTCGCATCGCCTTGAACATCGTCAGCGGAGGGACGACTGTGCTGCGCTCGCAAGCCGCGGCCATCGCTTCGGGCGTGACCCGCTCGATCCAGGCGACGTTCAGCCCGAAGGCTTTAGCTCCGATTGCGTCCCACGGATTGGAGCTGACGAACAGGACGTCGGCGGGCATGGCGCCGAGTTCGGACTCGATCAAGGAATAGGCTTCGGGGCTGGGCTTGAAGATCCTCCTGGCATCGACGCTGATGGTCTTGTCGAGCAGGCGATCGAGCCCGGTGTTTCGGATCAAGGCATTCAACATCGCTGGCGCGCCGTTCGAGAGGATCGCGAGCTTGCGTCCCTGGAGATGGTTCAGGGCCGGCAGCGCGTCCGGGTAGAGATCGAGGTGGACGTATTTGTCCATGATCGTTCCGAGCAGCGCCTCTTCGTAGCGAAGTCCGAGAATCCGCAGCGTGTAGATCAGGGACTGCCGGGTGACCGTCTCGAAATCCTCGTAGCGCCGCATCAGCGAGCGCAGCCAAGTGTATTCGAGCTGCTTCATGCGCCAGATCTGCGTGATCATGTCGCCATGGCCCGGAAAGGCCGCATCGGTGACCGCCGCCACGGATTGGATGTCGTAGAGCGTGCCGTAAGCGTCGAAGACCACGGTGTTGATCGCCACGGGACCTGTCCTTGTGTCGGGAGCGGGCTGCGCCCGGAGGGCTGATACGAGTTCCGCCAGCCGATGGCGCAAGTCTGGTCTTTACGAAGCGTGGCCCGGCCGACAAAGTGAATAATGACGATGTGAGTATCGTCTTTTTCGATAGCGGGGATTGTCGTGAACTTCGATATCGACTGCCTCAGATCGTTTCTCGTCATCGCCGACACGATGAGCTTTTCGCGCGCAGCCGAGACCGTCGGCCGGTCGCAATCGACGATCAGCCAGCAGATGACCAAGCTCGAAATGCAGGTCGGCAAGCCGCTGCTGACGCGGCGGAAGGGCCGGGTGCTGGAGCTGACACCCGAGGGCGACCGCTTCGTGCAATACGCACGGCGCATCCTGCAGCTCAATGACGAGGCCTATGCGTCGATGCGCGACGACGTCCTGGTTGGATTCGTCCGGCTCGGCGTTCCGCTCGATTTCTTCGGACGCGACTTTACGACCTGGCTCGCGCGGTTCAAGAGAAAGAATCCGATGGTCGGTATCGAGGTGGAGGCCAACCAGTCAGAAAACCTGATGAAGCGCAGCGCCCGCGGCGAGTTCGATCTCGCGTTCTTCAAACAGGACGTCGGCGCCCGGGCCGGCACCTCGATGCTGACGGAGCAACTGGTTTGGGTCAGCGGCCCGAACTACAGCCCGGATGATGCATCCATCCCGCTTGTTCTGTTCCCGGAAGGCTGCGCTTACCGGCGCTTCGCGCTGTCGTCGCTGAAGCAGCACGACCGGCGCTGGCACCTCAGCTTCGTCAGTCCGAGTTTCGAGTGCCTGAAGGCGGCGACGCTCGAAGGGTTGGGCATCACGGTTCTGGCACGCGCACTGGTGCAGCCGCCGCTGCGCATCATCCGGCAGGATCTCGGTCTTCCCCGCCTGCCTCCCGTCGAGCTCGCCTACGCCCGCGGGCGGACCAACTCCCGGACGGTGGGGGAGTTGACGACGTTCCTCGCCGACAGGCTGGCGGGAGCGGGCCTGCCGGCGTAATGGCCGCAGGTCGCGCGGAAATCACCCCTCCGCCACCGCATCGCCCCAGGCATGCGCGATCTCCGTCGCGCCGCTGTTCGTTACGCCGTCGCGCAGCACGATGCTGGGGCAGGCGAACTTCATCGGCATGGTCTGCACCGGTGCCGGCACGGTTTCGAACTTCGCCGTGAGCGCACTCATCACCTCCGCCGGCAGCCGCGTGTCGGCGCCGACCACGTCGCCCTCGCTTGCGTCGATGCGGGGCTGATGGATCGCAGCGTCCAAGTCCATACGATAGTCCATCACGAAGGACAGCATCTGCGCCACGGCCGGGAGAATGCGGCGGCCGCCAGAGGCGCCCAGTGCGAGGCGACGGCCGTCGGCGGTTTCGGCCACGACCGGCGTGTAGTTGGTGAGGCAGCGCTTGCCCGGCGCCAGCGAGTTGGTCGTGCCCGGCGTCGGGTCGAACCACATGATGCCGTTGTTCATCATGATGCCGCTCTGCGGCGCCTGGAACTTCGAGCCGAAGCCGGACAGCAGGGTCTGCGTCACCGCGGCCATGTTGCCGTCGCGGTCGACGACCGAATAATGCGTGGTGCAGGCCGGCGCGAGATATTCGGCGCCGAGCGCACGCTTGCCGGGCGCATCGCCCATGTCGTTGAGCCGCTCGCGATAGGCCGACTGCATCGCTTCCGCATAGGCGATGAAGGCGCCTGCGTCCGGAGCCTTGCCTGCAGGCTCGATGCTCGTCTGCATCAGCCGAAGCGCATGCGCCAAGGTTGGTCCGGCGGTGAGCTCCGGCGTCGCGAACACCGCGCCGCCGCGATAGGGAATGCGCAAGGGATCACGGACCTGCGCGGCGAACGCGGCGAGATCCTCGACCGAGAGTGCGCCGCCGGCGGCCTGGATGTCGCGGGTCAGCGACCGCGCGATGTCGCCCTGGTAGAAGTCGCGCGCGCCGGTGCTGGCGAGATGCGCCAAGGTCGCCTTGAGCTGCTCCTGCGGCAGCCGCGTGATCGCCTTGGCGCCCCATTGCGGGTTCGGCGGCAGGCCGTCCTTCAGATAGGCCGCGGCGCTGCCCGCATAACGGCGCAGGTCGGCGGCGCAGCTTGAGATCATCACGGTGGTCCACCAGTCCACCAGCAGCCCCTCGGCGGCCAGCGCGACGCTCGGCGCGACGAGGTCCTGCCAAGGCAGCCTGGCGTAGCGGCGGTACGCCATGTCCATGCCGGCCACCACGCCGGGCACCGCGATCGCGCCAGGGCCGTGCAGGTTGCGGTCGTCCTTGACGCGGGGCCACGGGAAGATGTCGGGGGACACGCTGCCGTCATTGGTCAGCGGGTAGTCCTCGACGCGCAAACTGTCCGGCGCGCGCATGCCGTAGTCGATCACCTCGACCTTGTTATCCTTGGCGCGGTACAGCACCATGGCGCCGCCGCCGCCCAGCCCGCTCATCCACGGCTCGACGACGCCGAGCGCGAAGCCGGTCGCCACGACGGCATCGATGCAGTCGCCGCCGGCGGCCAGCACCTCGGCACCGATCTCGGCCGCGCGCCGCGACTGCGCCGCGACGATGCCACCCTTGCTGGTCACCGCCGGCTTGCGGATCTGCTGGCGATTGGAAAACTGGTACGGCATGGGATTCCCCTTCGATCCACCTCATTCGTCGGGCAAATTGACACCGGCCGGCGCCGCCGCACAATCGGCAACGGCGCCTGCCTCCTCAGCTCAGATCGAAGGCCCTCGAAAGCATTGAGGATTAATTTACCATTTGGAACTAGGGTCGTCGGCAGACCAGATCGATCTCGATCAGCGCGTCATAGGCGAGGCCGGTGACGCCGACGCAGGTGCGGGCCGGCAGCCGATCCGCGGGGAAGAATGAACGGTAGGTTTCATTCATTGCCGCGTAATCGCGCTTGAACTCGGTCAGGTAAATCCGAGACATCACAATGTGTTCGAGGCCGAGGTTGAGACCTTGGAGGATGTACTTCAAGTTCTGCATCACCGCCTTCGTCTGATCCACGATCCCCTCCGGCAGCACACCCTTCGCCTCCGGTGAGTCCGGCATCTGTCCGGTGACGAACACGAAACCGTCGGTCTCCACGGCATGGCTGAACGGCGCCACGGGCTTTGTGGCGCCAGGGATCATGTGGAACTGCATGAAGGGTCCTTTCTTTCAGTGAATGAGTAGGGTGGGCAAAGCGGCGCCGCAGGCGACGCGTGCCCACCATCTGAGCGGCGGTGGGCACGGCGCGGGACAAATCATCTGATACGGCAGCAGAGCGGGCGCGCCTTTGCCCACCCTACTAATCTTGTGAGGTCAATCCGCATCCTCGAACAGCCGCTTGCTCAGGATCGCGTGGACGCCCCAATTGCCGTCGACCACCTGCGTGACGCCGAAATCGACCGCCGCCGACATCAGCGCCACCGCCTCGTCCTCGCTGAGCCCTTTGATGTGCATGAGGAAGCGGCGCATCTTGCGGAACGCGTCCTTCATCGCGAGGTCGAGCGACGATTTGGCGTAGACCTCGCTCTGGCCCTGCGCGCCGAACTCGGCCAGATAGTTCGGATGGCTGAAGCCGGTCAGCACCCAGTCGGTTTCGGTCTCGATCAGCGGATAGGTGAGATCGGCAAAGGGTTTGCCGGCGAGCTGCGTCTTCTTGTGGAGGATGACCTGGAAGGTGCCGGTCATCGAGCATTCGATCGCGGTGCCGCCGAGCTCGCCGTCGCCTTGCGTCGCATGGGGATCGCCGACCGACAGCAGGGCGCCGGGCACCGCGACCGGCAGATAGACAGTCGATCCCTTGCCGAGTCGCCAATTGTCGAGATTGCCGCCGAAATAGGACGGCGGAATCGAATCGACGAAATCGACTTCGCGCGGCGCCACCGCGATGACGCCGAAATGGGGTCGCAGGGGAATGCGGATGTTGTCGAGCACGCCGTGGCGGCGCTTGATGCTCCCGGGCGCGACCGGCACGCCGGGATAGTCGTAGGTCGCATGCACCACGCCGGCCGGATCGGTCTGCGGCTCCCAACGATAGGAGTACAGCGCGCGTGCATGCGGCTCGGGATCACCGGCGAAGATCTCGTAGATCGTCACGGCCTCGCGCGGCGCTGGGGCTGCGATCAGCTCGTTGTAATGATAGCCCCACCATGCCGCGACGCTGGAGCCGAACACCCGGCCCCGGTGCTTCGGGCTGCGGCTCAGCCGCGGCACGATGTCGAGGATGCGGACCTCGAGCACGTCGCCGGGCTGCGCATCCTTGATCGCCACCGGGCCGGTGCAGATGTGCACGCCAAAGCCTTCGCCGGCGCCGCGGCCGAACACGCTGGCATCCATCGGCCCGGCGCCACGGCGATCGACATTCTTCCTGGTCTTGCTCCAGCCGAACACGCTGAGCGCGCCGTCGTCGCCCGCGATCATCAGCTCCGGATCATCGGAAGCATGCTGGGTCAGTGTTTCCACGGTGATCGTGTCGCCGGAGGCGATCTCGAGCTGTGGCGGCAGCGAGCGGCTGAAATAGCCCCAATGCACGCGCTCCGCGGACACCGCGAGATGATGATGCCGTTGCCGCGCGTCCTGGTCGTTGGCCGGGGCGGGCAGGGCGGTGCTGCTTTTCAGGGAGGCCTGCGTCTGGCAGCCGCGCTGTTGCGCCAGCGCGTCCTGCGGCCAGCCGCGTTGGCCCCGCGGCGCCGCTGATGTCACCGCCTGCTCGGCCTTCTGCTGGCGGAACTCGCGCGGCGACAGGCCGAAGCGGGCGCGAAAGCTGCGGCTGAAATGGGCCGAATCGGCGAAGCCGTAGCGATAGGCGATTTCGGAGATCGAATGATGCGCCTCGGCCGGATTGGAGAGATCGGTCCAGGCGCGCTGCAGACGCCGTTCCTTGACGTAGTGCGTGAAGTTGTCGCCGGCGCCCTCGAACAGTTTCTGCAGATATCGCTCGGAGATGCCCTCGGCTTGCGCGACGCGCGTCGGCGTCAGCTCGGCATCGTCGAGCTCTCGCTCGATCGCCTGGCAGATCCGGTGCAGGATCGCCGCTTGGGTCGCGCTGCTCCCGGTCTCCGATGTCGGCACGGCCTGCTGATGCGCGAGCGTGAGCAAGAGATCAACCAGACTTTGCGCCACCGTGCTCCATTCGGCTTCGCTCAACATGTCGAGCGTCCGCGCGGTCGCCTCGATGGTGCGGCAGACGACGTCGGCGAGCCCGCTCGGCGCGATTACCTGTGGCCTGGCGAATTTCAGCTTGCCACTGATGCGGCCGTGCAAGGCGGCTGAGGTGACCGACAGCACGATCGCGCGCAGGTCCCGCTGGAACGCGAGGCTCCAATCGGCCGTGCGCGGCAGCAAGATGAGATGCCCGGACGGAATGATGCGATGCGTGTCGCCGCAGCGGAGCACGGCGCCATCCTCGATCGCAAGCAGCGCGATCGGCAGGTCCTCCTGGACCTGCGGAACCGCCGCGACAGCCTGCGCGCCCGCGGACAGCCGCGACAGCGCGATCCCCGGCGCGCTGCGATGCGAGGCGGTCGCGTGCCCGTCATCGAACGGCGATTTGGCGGCCGGCTGCAGCCCGGCCGCATTCAGCACATCGCGCCACGCCTCGGGGCGCTCGCCCTGCGCATAGGATTCGCTGGTGAACGGACGGAAACTCATGGCACGCCCCGGGTTCGGGACGTCGAAGCAACCCCCGTGCCAGATGAGCTCCACTGTCGGTCGCGGGCCCGTGATGCTCAGTGTTCTTCTCATGTGCTTCTGGCAATCGACGCTGTCGCCTCATGCGCGGCGCGTTCCCCTCCCCCTTGCGGGAAGGGTCAGGGGTGGGGGCCATGGCGGCAGTGTCGCTTGGGGTTCCCCCACCCCAGCCCTCCCCCGCAAGCGGGGGAGGGAGCGCACGGTCCATGGGGCGAGAGCTTGCGTCACGTCGACATCAATCACACCGGAACACGTTCTTCCGGATCGTCCCGTGCACGCCCCAATTTGCATCGACGACCTGCGTCACGCCGAAATCGGCGCCGACCGACATCAGCGAGATCGCCTCATCCTCGCTCAGATGATGCACCGTCATCAGGAAGCGGCGGAGCTTGCGGAAGGCGTCGCGCATGGCGCGGTCGAGGCTGGAGTGGTTGGCGATCTCGGTCTGCGCGTTGGCGCCGAGCTCGGCGAGATAGTTCGGATAGGTGAAGCCGTAGACCGACCAGGCCTCGCTGGTCTCGAGCAGCGGATGCGTCAGGCCTTCGAGCTGGGTGCCGCCGAGATCGTTCTTCTTGTGCAGGATGAACTCGAAGTCGCCGGTCAGCGAGGTTTCGATCGCCGTGCCGCCGAGCTCGCTGTCGCCCTGTGCGGCATGGGGATCGCCGACCGAGAAATAGGCGCCGGGCACGGCGACCGGATAATACATCCGCGCGCCCTTGCCGATGCGCCAGTCGTCGATGTTGCCGCCGGTATAGCTCGGCGGGATCGAGGAGACATAGTCGGCTTCCGACGGCGCCAGCCCCATGGTGCCGAAATGCAGCCGCGCCGGCACCTTGATGCCGGGCAGGATGTTCTCGCGCTTCTTGATCGTGGTGTGGTCGACCGGCACGCCGGGATAGTCGATGGTCGGATGCACGATGCCGTCCGGATCGGTCTGCGGCGTCCAGACGTAGTTGTAGACGGCCTTGGCGAACGGCTCGCCTGCCGTGTCGAGCTCGAAGATGGTGACGACCTCGCGCGGCTTCGGCTCCTCGATCAGATCATGATAGTGGAAGCCCCAATTGGCGGCGGCGTTGGAGCCGAAGCATTTGCCGGCGTGGCAGCCGCATTGGCTCGGCCGGGGCCGGATGTCGAGGATGCGCACCTCCAGCACGTCGCCGGGCTCGGCCCCTTCGATCGCCACCGGGCCGGTCAGGAGATGCACGCCGATTCCTTCGCCGGAGCCGCGGATGAACGGGCCTTCGGTCGGCCCCGAACCGCGCCGCGCCACGGCCTTGTGTTCCTTCGTCCACTTGAACACGCTCTCGGCACCGGGATCGTCCTTGATCATGCGCTCGTAGTCGTCATTGGCGTGATGCGTCAGCGTCTCGATCGTGGCGCGGTCGCCGGAGCGCAAGGTGAGAGCGGGTGTCACCACCTTGGAGAAATAGCCCCAGTGAACGGTCTTGTTGGACACCGGCAGCAGATGGTGCTTCATGCGAGGGCCTCTTTGCTCAGAGATCGAGGATGTTGAGAAATCGGTGGGGCGCGCTCATGCGACCGCGTCCTTCGGCCGCTCGGCCTCCATCACCGAGAGGAAGCGGGCGGTCAGCGGGTGGCGCGGGTTGGTCAGCACCTCATGTGCCGGTCCCTGTTCGAGGATCACGCCGCCATTGAGGAAGGCGACGCGGTCGGCGACCTCGTCGGCGAAGCGGATCTGATGCGTCGAGATGATCATGGTGAGCCCGTCGTCGATCGCGAGCCGGCGGATCACCTCGAGCACCTCGTTGACCAGCTCGGGATCGAGCGCCGACGTCGGCTCGTCCAGCAGCAGCACGCTCGGATTCGGCGCCAGCGCGCGGGCGATTGCGACCCGTTGCTGCTGGCCGCCGGAGAGATGCCGCGGCAGCGCATCGGCGCGGTGCGACAGCCCGACGCGCTCGAGCAGTTCGAGCGCGCGGCGTTCGGCCTCGAAGCGGCCCATGCCGTGCACCCAGCGCAGGGGACCGGCGACGTTCTCCTTGGCAGTGAGATGGCCGAACAGATTGAACTGCTGGAACACCATGCCGACGCCGACGTTAGCGCGCTCATTGGCGATCGCGCGCGGCGACAGCTTGCGGCCCTTGTCGTCGAAGCCGAGCTTGCGGCCGCCGACGCGGATCTCGCCGGAGTCCCAGTTCTCCAGATGATTGATGCAGCGGAGCAGCGTGCTCTTTCCAGAGCCGGAAGGACCAAGCAGCGCGATCACCTCGCCGATGCGCACGGTCAGATCGAGCCCGTCGAGCACCTTGTTGCCGTCATAGGCCTTGCGCAAATCCTTCACCTCGACCGCGACATTGTTGCGGGCGATCGTGGCGGCACGACGGGCGCGGTCTTCGATCGAGAGCGCGAGCGTGGGCGTCTCCTTCAGCTCGGCAGGCTCGGGTGGTGCAGCCTCGATAGCCGGGGAGATCTTCTCTGCCAGCTCCAGCTTGGTCGCGAGATCGACGCGGCGCCATGGCAGGTAGTCCGCCAGCTTGCGCTGTTTCGCCGTGCGGTCGAGATCAAGCATCCACTCCAGTGCGAGCTGGATGACGCTGATGGCGCCGGTCAGGCCGAGATAGAGCAAGCCGGAGGCGAAGAAGATCGAGAAGAAGTCGAAGGTGGAGGACGCCAGCTGCGTCGAGCGCAGGGTCAGCTCCTGCACGGCGATCACGGAGGCGAGCGAGGAGTTCTTCAGGGCGCTCACCGCCTCGTTGCCGAAAGCGGGGATCATGGTGCGGATCGCCTGCGGCGCGATGATCCGGCGCATCAGGACGCCCGGCGTCATGCCGAGAGCCTGGCCTGCCAGCAGCTGGCCGCGATCGACACCGAGCACGCCAGAGCGCAGCATCTCGGCGATGAACGGCGCCTCGTTGCAGGCGAGCGCAAGGCCTGCGGCCAGCACCGCCGGCAGCTTGATGCCGATATGCGGCAGCGCATCGTAGGCGAACACCATCTGCAGGATCAGCGGCGTGCCGCGAAAGATCACGGTGTAGCCGCGCGCGATCGCTGCCAAGAGCCAGAACCGGCTGAGCTGCATCGCCGCGAGGATGAGACCGAGAACAAGTCCGCCGATCAGGCCGAGCGCGGTGACCTGCAGGGTCAGCTCGATGCCCTGGATCAGATACGGCATGCTGAGATAGTGCAGGAAAAGGGACATGAGAGGCGGCCTGCGAGGTGCTTAGTGCGTAGGGTGGGCAAAGGCGCGACGCGCCGTGCCCACCGTGATCATCGTGTGGAAGCAATGGTGGGCACGCTGCGCTTTGCCCACCCTACGAAGTTGATCAGAGTCGGCTCACGCATGTGGTCGCGCAGGACATGCTGCGCTCCCTCCCCCCTTGTGGGGGAGGGCTGGGGAGGGGGTAGCCCAGGAAAGACTGCCGCTGTGGACCCCACCCCCGACCCCTCCCCGCAAGGGGGAGGGGAGCGCACCGTCGCTGCGGCAGCAGCTTCGCTTTTGGAACCGCAGGCCTATCAGTCCGCCGTCAGGATATCAGGCTCCTTGAAGTTCGCCGGATCGAGCTCCCACTTCTTCAACAGCTCCTGGTGGATGCCGGCCTTCTGCACCTCGATCAGTGCGGCCATCACGGCATCGCGGAACTTGGGCTTGTCCTTGGGCACGGCAATGCCGACCGAATAGGGGATGGTCACGGCGATCGCCTTCTCCAGCTTGTCCGGATAGGCCTTCACCGCCTGGTCGACCGTGTTGACGTCGTTGACATAGGTGTCGGCGCGGCCGGCCAGGATGGCCTGAATGCAGTTGGCGTTGTTGTCGTAGAGCTGAAGTGTCGGCTCCGGCTTGCCCGCCTCTTTGCACTTGGGCCCGAGCTCCTGGATCAGCGGCACCTCGACATAGCCGGTGTTCTCGGCCGCGGCCGCGCCGCACATCGACATGTTGATGCCATTGATGCCCTTCGGGTTGCCCTTGGCGACCAGTACGCCGTCGAACACCTTGGAATAGGTGATGAAGTCGGCGGCCTTGGCGCGCTCCTTGGTGGCGTAGATATCGGAGATCACGATGTCGGCCTGGCCGCTCGCCAGCGTGGTCAGCAGCGCGGCGAAGGTCACCGGCTTGTAGGTGAGCTTGAAGCCGAGGCAGTCGCCGATGGCTTCGCCGAGATCGATGTCGAAGCCGACATATTTGCTTGGATCCTTCGGGTCGATCGACTCATAGCCCGGCGTGTGCGGGTTGATGGCGTTGACCAGAGTCTTGCCCTTCCAATCCGGATATTTCTCCGCCAGGGCCGCACAGCCCGCGGGCGTTGCGGCCTGCGCGTCGATCGGCGCGAGAAGTCCTGCCGCGATGATGGCGCCGAGTGCGGCAAGCCACGCGCGCCGCGCTCCAGTGAATAGCCTTGTCTGCATGTTGCCAGCTCCTTCGAACGATGATGTCGCGCTGGTCCGGCGGTGCATGGGTGCCGACGCCCCGGTCCAAGCTCGGACGAAGCTTAGGTGCGCGCCCGCGCGGATGACTTGTCCCTGGACGCACAAAAAATTGGATCGCGGCGGTGCAAGAATTGAGCAGCCATTGCCCAAAATGACGCCTCTGCGGATGGGCTGCTGCTCGGAAGGGGGATCTCCGGTGTGCGAGAAAAATTCCTGTAATCAGAAGTCGTGTGCAGGACACGACCGAGTCCAATGTCCTGGCAAATGGATGATGGGACCCTGGCTGTCATCGTCCGCGAAAGCGGACGATCCAGTACGCCGTGACATCTCGATCCAATTTCTTCTGCCGCGGCGTACTGGATGCCCCGCTTTCGCGGAGCATGACAGCGGTGGAGATGACGAGAACTCGACACGGGAACAACCGGCTTTTAGGAAGAGCTCGTTTAGCGCCGAGATGGCGAGATCAGAGACACACGCGCCAGGATCGTGGCACCGCATGTCGCGTGCCCATGCGCATGTGCATCGCGATAAGCCCTCCCGCGGGCTTGGCGGGCGCGGAGCCGCCGACTACGATGCCGCCGCACAAGCTGTCCTTTGTTTGTTGAGGTGTCTGCGATGCTGTTCCGTTTTACGGGACACCTGTCTATCGGCTCTTTCGCAGTGCGGACCCTGATCGTCGTCGCCTATGCCATCATCTTCGCGCCGGTCGTGATGATCGTGATGACCAGCTTCTTCGCGCAGGAGATCGTCAGCTTCCCGCCGCAGGCGCTGTCACTGAAATGGTACGCGAACGCGCTCAGCAAGCCGGAATTCCTGCGCGGCCTTGTCACCAGCTTCCAGGTGGCGCTGCTTGCGACGGCCATCGGCGTGCCGCTCGGCACCGCCGCGGCGCTTGCCATCGTGCGCGGCGAATTCCGCGGGCGGAAGGCGCTGTCGTCGTTCCTGCTGGCGCCGCTCGCGGTGCCCGGCGTGGTCGCCGGTTCCGGGCTCTACATGTTTTACGTGCTGGCCGAGGATCTCCTCGACCGCGACATCAAGGCGACGACGGAGGGCCTCGTCGCCGCGCATACGCTGTTGGCCATTCCATGGACGGTGCGCCTCGTGGTCGCCAGCCTGCAAGGCCTCGACCGCGCCGCGGAGGAGGCCGCCGCCAATCTCGGCGCCAGCCCGTTCACGGTGTTCCGCCGCATCACGCTGCCGATGATGCGCTCGGGGATCGTGGCGGCCGCGATGTTTTCCTTCATTCAGAGTTTTGAGAATCTCGATCTGTCGATGCTGCTGGTCGGACCCGGACGGATCACGCTTCCCGTGGCCATGCTCAACTACCTCGAATTCCGCATCGATCCGACGCTCGCCGCCGTCGCCACCGTGCAGATCGCGCTGGTCGGCCTGCTGATGGTGATCACCGACCGCTTCGTCAAGCTGTCGCGGGTGGTGTGATGGCGCAACTCACTCTCGAGAAGCTCACCAAGCGCTTCGGCACATCGATCGGCGTCGAGAGCCTCGATCTCTCGGTCAACCAGGGCGAGCTCGTTGCGCTGCTCGGTCCGTCCGGCTGCGGCAAGACGACGACCTTGCGCATGGTCGCCGGCTTCCTGCCGCCGACCAGCGGCCGCGTAAAGTTCGACCGCGAGGACGTCACGCTTCTGCCGGCCTACAAGCGGGCCACCGGCATGGTGTTCCAGTCCTACGCGCTGTTTCCGCATATGAGCGCGGCTGACAATGTCGGCTTCGGCCTGGAGATGCGCGGCCTCAACGCGGCCGAGCGCAAGACGAAGATCGCGGAGGCGCTGAAGCTGGTGCGGCTGTCGCATCTCGCCGACCGGCTGCCGCGGCAATTGTCCGGCGGCCAGCAGCAGCGTGTGGCGCTGGCGCGCGCGCTGGTGATCAATCCGCGCATCTTCCTGCTCGACGAGCCCCTGTCGAATCTTGACGCCAAGCTGCGCGCCGAGGTGCGGCTGGAGATCCGCGCGCTGCAGCAACGGCTCGGCCTGACGACCTTGATGGTGACGCATGACCGCGAGGAGGCGCTCACCATGGCCGATCGCCTCGTGGTGATAGAGGGCGGCCGCGTGCGCCAGATCGGCACGCCGCAGCAGCTCTACGATTCGCCTGTCGATGCGTTCGTGGCCGACTTCGTCGGACGCTGCAACATCCTGGCCGGCCGGCGTGCGAATGAGCGCGAGTTCCGCACCGGCGGCGGCCTGCTGCTCCCGGTCGATGTCGTCAGCGGCGAACGCGAGGATGCCGACGCCTTCGCGCTCCGCCCGGAACGGATTGGCATCGTGCCCGGCGACGCGGGCGAGGTGCGCGGCCGCGTGCAGGCGATCACCTATATGGGCGCGCAGACCGAATATGTCGTGGCGCTGGGCGACGAGACGCTGGTGGCCGTCAGGCCGACGCCGGACGCCGGCGAACCGCTGGCCGCGCTCAAGCCCGACGATACCGTGTCGCTGCAATGGGACCGCAAGGTCCCGCGTCTCGTGCCGCAAACATCCAAGTAGAAGTATTCATCCCAAGCGAGAGGTTCTCCCATGATTTCGCGACGTCACTTTCTCTCCGCCAGCGCCGGCATGGCCGCGCTGGCTTCCGGCATGCCGACGGCCCGCGCCGAGGGCGGACAGGTCGTGGTCGGCACCTGGGGCGGCGACTATGGCCAGTTGCTGTCGGATATCATCGACAAGCCTATCATGACGCCGAAGGGTTTTGAGATCGTGCAGGACGTCGGCAATGCCGATCCGCGCAAGACCAAGCTGCTCGCCGAGCGGCAGAGCCGGCGCGGCTCGATGGACGTCTCCTGCCTGTCCGACAACGACGCCTACATCGTGTCGCAGTCCGACGTGTTCGAGAAGATCGACGCGGCCCAGGTGAAGCGGCTCGACAAGGTGTTCCCGGAGCTGAAGAGCGAGATCGCGATCCCGCACATCTATTCGGCGCAGGTCATCCTCTACAACACCAACCAGGTGAAGACGCCGCCGCAATCCTTCGCGGATCTCTGGGATCCGAAATGGCGCGGCAAGATCGGTCTCGCCGACATTCTCTATCCCAACAACACGCTGGCCGCGGCGCTCGCCGGCGGCGGCGGCGTCAGCAATCTCGATCCGGCCGAGAAGAAGCTGATGGAATGGCGCTCGCTCGACGTGAAGATCTATCCGTCGAACGAGGCGCTGGCGGCGGCGCTGAAGTCGGAGGAGGTGTGGCTGACCACGATGTGGCTCGCGCGCGGCTTCATGTGGAAGAAGTCCGGCATTCCGCTCGCCCACGTCGTGCCGAAGGAAGGCACGCCCGCGATCGTGTTCCAGGCCTCGGTGCCGAAGAACGCCAAGAACAAGGCCGGCGGCTTCGCCTATCTCGACGCGATGCTCGACGCCAGGGCGCAAGGCGGCTTCGCCGACAAGATGGGCTATGTCCCGACCGTCACCGACGCGCCGCTGCCTGAAGATCTTGCCAAGCAGGTCAGCCTGACCGAGGCCGAGCGCGCGCGGCTCTTGAAACCGGACTACGCCTATGCCGCCGGGCGCGCGCAGCGCACGCTCGATTTCTGGAACAAGGAGTTCAAGGCCTGAGCCTTGCCTCATCGCTCCTGCGGCCTCGGCCGCAGGAGCACGCGGCCGATCGGCCGCTCATCTGCAATCGGAGCTCGCGCGATGGCGCTGCTGGTCGTTCCTGCCTGTCTTCTGGTCCTGGCGCTCCTGATCGGGCCGTTGATCCTGATGTTCCGGATCTCGCTCAACCAGTTCAGCCCGACCCAGCTGATGGTGCAGGCGCTGTCGCCGGACAACTACATCAAGGCTGCGACGGATCCCTACTACCAGCAGATCATCCTGGCGACGCTCGGCATCTCCATGCTGTGCACCTTGCTGACGCTGATCCTGGCGTTTCCGGCGGCCTACTGGATCGGCCGCATGGAGAGCCGCTGGAAGAGCCTGGTCGTGATCGCGACCTTGTTCCCGCTGCTGGTCGGCAACGTCGTGCGCTCCGCCGGCTGGATGGCGCTGTTCGCGCGCGACGGCCTCGTCAACACGGGTCTCTTGAAACTCGGCCTGATCTCGACGCCGCTCGAGATCATGTTCACGACCAAGGCCGTCATCATCGGCATCATCGCGGTGGTGCTGCCCTACATGATCCTGACGCTGTCGGCCGTCATCGAGAGCATACCCCGCGACCTGGAATATGCCGCCGCCAATCTCGGCGCCTCGGGCGCGCGGGTGTTCTGGCGCGTGATTCTGCCGCTGTCCGGTCCCGGCGTCGCCGCCGGCTCGATCCTGGTGTTCGTTTTGTGCATGAACACCTATGCAACGGCGGTGCTTCTCGGCGGCCCGCGATTCAAGATGATGGCGCCCGCGGTGTACGATCAGTTCGTGCGCGGTAACAACTGGCCAATGGGCGCCGCGCTCGCCTTCATGCTGCTCGCGGTGACCATGGCGTTCACGGTGTTCGGCAGCCTAGCGTTCGCGCGGAAGTATCGGACGCAATGACGGCAGACGCCGTCATTGCGAGGAACGCAGCGACGAAGCAATCCAGACTTTCCTTGGAGCCCTGGATTGCTTCGCTGCGCTCGCAATGACGAGAAGACGGATCGTAGGGTGGGCAAAGGCGCGCAGCGCCGTGCCCACCGCGATGCACGGAAAATACGCGTGGTGGGCACGCTGCGCTTTGCCCACCCTACACGACGACGATGAGGATACGCAGGCATGACCGACCAAGCCACACTGCCCGGCGATGAGCTCGCCGTCATCCGGAACAAGGGCGCGGCGCCGATCGTGCCGAAGGCGACGAGCAGGGATCGCGGCATCGGGCCGTTCAAGCGGCTGGCGCTGCGCAGCGCCACCGTGATTGACGGCACCGGCGCGCCGCCGATCGGACCTGTCGACATCATCGTCGAGAATGGCCGCATCGTCAGCATCAAGAAGGTCGTCGGTTACGGCTATGCCGGCAAAACCGGCGAGCCGGCGGATCACGAGATCGACTGCCGCGGCAAATGGGTGACGCCCGGCTTCGTCGACTGCCACGCCCATGCCGGCGTCGCCTATCACTCCGCCAATGGCTGGGTGCCACCGGTCGACTATGTCTACAAGCTCTGGCTGGCGCACGGCGTGACCACGGTGCGCGAGATGGGCTCGATGAACGGCCTGTCCTGGATGCTCGACCAGAAGCAGCGCGCCGAGGACAATACAATCGCCGCGCCGCGGCTGCTCGCCTACGCCTACTTTCCGGCCGTCAACGACATGGTCAAGACGATCTACACGCCCGAGCAGGGGCGGGAGTGGCTGCGTCAGGTCAAGCAGCGCGGCGCCGACGGCATCAAGTTCTTCGGCGCGCCGCCCGCGATCATGGAAGCCGCCCTCGACGAATGCAAGCAGATCGGCCTGCGCACCGGCTGCCACCACGCCCAGATGGCGGTGTCGCGAATGAACGCGCTGACGACCGCGAAATGGGGCCTGACCAGCGCCGAGCATTATTACGGCCTGCCGGAGGCGCTGTTCGAGGATCGCGTCATCCAGAACTTCCCGCTCGACTACAACTACACCGACGAATATTTCCGCTTCTCGGTGTCGGGCCAGATGTTCCGGCAGGGCGCCGAGCCCGGCTCGGCCAAGTGGAACGAGGTGCTGGAGCAGTTCCTGGAGATCGGCTTCACCTTCGTGCCGACGTTCACGATCTACGACGCCAACCGCGACCTGATGCGGGCGCGGCAGGCCTATTGGCACAAGGAGTACACCTGGAAGTCGATGTGGGACTACTTCACGCCGCAGCGCGGCGGCCACGGCTCGTACTGGTATCGCTGGTCGACCCAGAACGAGATCGAGTGGAAGGAGAACTACCGGCTCTGGATGGCCTTCATCAACGAGTACAAGAACCGCGGCGGCCGCGTCTGCACCGGCTCGGATTCCGGCTTCATCTATCAGATCTTCGGCTTCGGCTATGTTCGCGAACTGGAGCTGTTGCAGGAGGCCGGCTTCCATCCGCTCGAGGTGATCCGCTCGGCGACCTCGCAAGGGGCTGCGCTGTGCGGTCTGGAGAACGAGATCGGCACCGTCGACGTCGGCATGCGCGCCGACCTGCTGGTTCACGACCACAATCCGCTCACCGACTTCAAGTTGCTCTACGGCACCGGCGCGATGCGCTTCAACGATGCGACCAACGCGGTCGAGTGGCATCGGGGCCTGAAATACACCATCAAGGACGGCATCATCTACGACACCGAGGAGCTGCTCGCCGACGTGCGCGAGCTCGTGAAGGCGAGCTGGGAGAGCGACGTGCCGGAGAAATATGTGACCAAGGACGCCGCGGCGCCATGAGCGCCATGACGATCGATTTCTTCGTTCTTACCGGCTTTCTCGGCTCCGGCAAGACGACGCTGCTGCGCGACGTGCTGAGCGCGGAGACGGCGTCGGACACCGCCGTGATCGTGAACGAGGCCGGCGAGGTCGGGCTCGACGGCGTCCTGTTGCGCGAGAGCGGCGACGACGTGCCGATGGCGATGCTGTCGAACGGCTGCGTTTGCTGCCAAATCGGCAGCGACCTCGCCTTCACCATCGATCGCCTGATCATGGCGCCGCGCCCAGAAGGGGTTCCGCTGCTGCGCCGGATCATCCTGGAGACGTCGGGCCTGTCGATGCCCGGCCCGGTGCTGCGCCAGCTCGCGACGCTCGCCGAGCACCGCATGCGCGTCGCCGTCATCGCGACCTACGATCTCACGCGCGGCCTCGCCGTCGCGACCTTCGAGGAGGCGGCCGCGCAATGGGCCGCGGCGCACCGCATCGTCGCGACCAAGGCGGATCTAGCACCCGGCGCGTTGGCCGAGGCGGCGGTTGCGATCGCGCAGCTCAATCCGGTGGCCGAGGCGGTCGTCGTTGCGGATCGCGCCGCAGCCGTATCCGCCGCCTTCGCGCCGTTGTCATCAGTACCGCCGCTGCGCGAGATCGTGCCCGCTCTCGCCGTCGCGCATCCGCGCCTTGCGCTCTGCGTCGTCCGCCCGCTCGCCGACATCGCCTATGCCGATCTCGCGAGCTGGCTCGACAATGTCGCAGGCCGGCTCGGCGAGCGTCTTCTACGCATCAAGGGGCTCGTCAAAGTCTGCGAGGCGCCGCGGCCGCTGCTGGTCGAAAGCGTCGGCACGATGTTCTCGCCGCCGCGGCAACTGACGGCCAACAATCCGCCGCCGCCCTTCATTGTCGTCATCGCGCGCGACATCGACTGCGCCGAGCTGGAGCAGGTCGAGCCGAAGGGACTGTTCAAGTTCTCCTGGCGCGAGCCGGAGAGCAGGGAAGCACCGCGCGCCATTCGCGCCGAGTGGGTGACCTGAACGCTGCGAACAGTAGCGCCGTCCCAAGCCACCTGCCGTCAGTCCGGGGCAATCGTGCACACGCTTGCGTGCGCGCGATTGAACCCGGAATCCCGAGGTTGGTGACAACCAACGCAAGCCAATATCGGGATTCCGGGTTCAAGGCCTCCGGCCTTGCCCCGGAATGACGTTGCTAGGGGATGCAAAGCAGCTAACTCCCGCCGATCGTGCTCAGGCTCCGCGACGGATAGCGCAAGGCGACATCGAACGGGTTGAGCTTGCCCGCCAGCGCGTGTGCCTCGCTCTGCAGGATCTTCACGACATGCGGCAGGCGATCCGCATTCAGCCGCTCCGCCAATGTCCCGACGCTCAGCGCCGCCACCGCGTGGCCCTGCGCATCGAGCACGGGCACGCCGACGCCCGCCATGCCGGGAATGAGTCCAGTGCTGGTGTTGACCCAGCCCTGCGCGCGGGCCAGCGCCATCGCGCTGCGCAGCGAGGCCTCGTCGAGAAAGCCGCGGTCGAGCAGGCGCGGGATGTTGAAGCGGATCACCGCCTCCTGTTCGTCCTCCGGCAGATTTGCGAGGATGGCGAGGCTGCCCTGGCCGAGGCCGAGCGGCACCTTGCCGCCGATGTCGCCGGTGAAGGAGCGGATCGGAAACGGGCCCTCGACGCGATCGAGGCACACCGCATCGAAGCCGTTGCGCACCAGCAGGAAGATCGTGTCGCTCAGGGTGGCGGAGAGCCGCAGCAGCGCCGGTCGCGCGGCATCGCGCAGTCCGCTGGCCTGGCCGGCGCGCGCCGCGATCACATAGAAGTCGAGCGCCAGGCGATAGCGCTTGCCCGCGGCCTGCTCGGCGAAGCCCTCGGCGGCGAGATCCTGCAGCATGCGATGCGCGGTCGGCTGGCTGCAGCCGGCGGCCTCGGCGATGTCCTTCAGCCGCAGCCCCTTGGGATCGCCCTCGGCGAGCACGCGCAGCAGTCTCAAAGCCCGTCGCAGACTGGATGTGGAGTCGTTATCGGCGTTCGTCATCTGCATTGGCGAAAGGCAGGAGAGAGTAAGCGATCGGAGATTTCATATAGCAGAATTCTGGCGAGATAAATTCAGGATATCGGAATTCATGATTGACGGTTGGTCGCCGCCCGACGTGAAATCCGTCCAGGGCGGCCACTCCCGGGCAATGGCAGGGAGCCTCCCGCGCGAGGACGCATGGGTTTCCTGACGCTGGACGGTCTGACGAAGCGCTACGGCGAGGCCGCTGCGGTCAGCGACGTCACTCTTAATGTCGCCAAGGGCGAGTTCATCTCGCTGCTCGGCCCATCCGGCTGCGGCAAGACCACGACGCTCCAGATGATCGCCGGCCTGGTCGAGCCGACGTCGGGCCGCATCACCCTCGACGGCCGCGACATCACCCATGAGAAGCCGGACCGCCGCGGCCTCGGCATCGTCTTCCAGAGCTATGCGCTGTTTCCGCACATGACGGTGGCGCAGAACGTGTCCTTCGGACTCGAGATGCGCAAGGTGCCGCGGGCCGAGCGCGACACCCGCGTCAGCCAAGCGCTCGCACTGGTGCAACTCGCGGCGCTCGCCGACCGCTATCCCCGCCAGCTCTCCGGCGGCCAGCGGCAGCGCGTCGCGGTGGCGCGCGCGCTGGTGATCGATCCGCCGGTGCTGCTGCTCGACGAGCCCTTGTCCAATCTCGATGCCAAGCTGCGCGAGGAGATGCAGTTCGAGCTGCGCGGCATCCAGCAGCGCGTCGGCACCACCACCATCATGGTGACGCACGACCAGAGCGAGGCGCTGTCGATGAGCGACCGCGTCGTCGTGATGGAGCAGGGCCGCATCATGCAGGTCGACGCGCCGTACCTGCTGTATGAGAGTCCGGCGACGCCGTTCATCTCCTCCTTCGTCGGCAAGATGAACCGGCTGCCCGGGGTCTGGCGCCACAGCGGCTTCGAGACGAATGGCCGGTTTCTGCCGTGCGACGGCGCCGGTCTTGCTGAGGGCGCGGCCGCCGTGCTGGCGATCCGGCCGGAGAAGATCACTTTGACATCGCCAGGCAGCGGCGTGCTCGACGGCCGCGTCAAGGCGCGCTTCTTCCTCGGCAGCGCCTGGTTCTTCAGCATCGAGACCGATGCCGGACTGATCGGCGTCTCCCTGCCCAATGCCGGCAAGGAGCCCGCGCGCGGGGGCGATCCGATCGGCCTCGACTGGAGCCGATCGAGCGCGAAGGCGGCCAAGCCCGCTGCAGAACAGCCGGCATGAGCAGCGCACGCGCCGGCACGACGCCCTGGCTGTTGGCCGCCCCCGGCGCGCTACTGTTCACCGCGCTCGTGGTCGTGCCGCTCGTACTTACCTTGATCCTGTCGTTCCACGTCTACGACACGGCGACTGGCGTCAGAGACGAGACCACGCTGACTCACTACACGACCATCCTCACCGACAGCTACTTCCTCAACATCTTCTGGCGCACCTTGCGGCTATCAGCGCTGACGACCCTGATCTGCGCCGTCATCGGCGCGCCCGAGGCCTACATCCTGTCGCGCATGCGCGAGCCCTGGCGTTCGATCTTCCTGCTCGCGATCATCGGGCCGCTGCTGGTCTCGGTCGTGGTGCGGACCTTCGGCTGGAGCATGCTGCTCGGTCCTACAGGCCTCGTCAACGAGGCGTTCCGCGCGCTCGGCCTGGGCGCCATCAAGATCCTCTACACCGAGACCGCGATCGTCATCGCGCTGGTCCATGTGATGCTGCCGTTCATGGTGATCCCGGTCTGGACCTCGCTGCAGAAGCTTGATCCGATGGTGGAAGCCGCCGCCTGGACGCTCGGCGCCTCCCGCTTCACCGCGTTGCGCCGGGTGGTGCTGCCGCAGGTGACGATGGGTCTGCTGTCGGGCAGCCTCGTCGTGTTCGGCCTCTCGGCGTCAGCCTTCGCGATTCCCGCGCTGCTCGGCGGCCGCCGGCTGAAGATGGCGGCGACCCTGGTCTATGACGAATACATGCACGAGCTGAACTGGCCGCTCGGCGCCGCGATCGCGATCCTGGTGCTGGTCATCAACCTCGTCATCTTGCTGGCCTATCAGCGTGTGGTCGAAGCCCGCGCGCGCCGGACATTGGGGTGAGCGGCATGCACCGCAACGGCCCGATCGCCTTGCTGTTCCACACGCTCGTCGTCGGCTTCGTGCTGGCGCCGCTCATCGTGATCTGCCTCGTCGCGTTCACGCCCGCCAATACGCTGACCTTGCCGACGACGCAATTCTCGTTGCGTTGGTTCACGGCCGTATTTGCGCATCCGGACTTCGTCGCCTCGTTCCTCAACAGCCTGTGGGTCGCAGCGATTGCGGCGACGATTGCTGTGGTGCTCGCGGTTGCCGCGGGCCTCGCGCTCGACCGCTACGATTTCCGCGGCAGCGCCGCGCTGAACGCACTGTTTCTGTCGCCGCTGATGATCCCGCATCTCGTACTCGGCGTCGCGCTGCTGCGGCTGTTCGCACTGCTGGGCGCCACCGGCAGTTTGGTCTGGCTGACGGCGGGCCACATCGTCGTCATCACCCCTTACGTGCTGCGACTCGTGCTGGCCGCGCTGTCCGGGCTCGACCGCAGCGCCGAGCAGGCGGCGGTGACGCTCGGCGCCTCCGCCTGGATCGTGTTCCGACGCATCACCGTGCCGATGATCCTGCCCGGCATCACCGGAGGCTGGCTGCTCGCCTTCATCAATTCCTTCGACGAGCTCACGATGTCGATCTTCATCACCTCGCCGGCCACCGTCACTCTGCCGGTCCGCATGTACATGTACGCGACCGAGTCGATCGATCCGATGATGGCCGCGGTGTCGGCGCTGATGATCGCGGTGACGGCGGCGGCGATGCTGCTGCTCGACCGCATCTTCGGACTCGACAAAATCCTCGTGGGCCAGGGCTGACACCATGCCGCTGCTGCATCGCCTCGTCCGTACCGACAGCCCGGTGATCTTCTTCACCCTCAACGGCGTGCCTTGCGAAGGCCGCGACGGCGATACCGTGCTGACCGCCGTGCTATGTCACGCCGAGCGCCTGCGCGAGAGCGAATTCTCAGGCTCGGCCCGCGCCGGCTTCTGCCAGATGGGGGCCTGCCAGGATTGCTGGGTGCAACTCGACACCGGCGAGCGTGTGCGCGCCTGCACGACGCCGCTGAGCGAAGGCATGCACATCGTTACCCAGCGGAGGCGCAGTCATGGCTGAGCGCGCACCGCCGTTGATCCTCGGCGCCGGCCCGGCCGGCATCCGCGCCGCGATCAGGCTCGCCGCCGCCGGTTTGCGGCCCGTCGTGGTCGACGAGAACCACGCCTGCGGCGGCCAGATCTATCGCCAGCCGCTTATCCCCGACGGGCGTGATGACCGCGCGCGCTACGGTTCGGAAGCTCCGAAGGCCGTACGGCTGCATCGCGACTTCGTGGCGCTCGGCCGTGATGTCGACTACCGGCCGAACACGTTGTTGTGGAATCTGCGCGACGGCGCCGCCGACATTCTCCGCGACGGCGTCAATCATCGCGTGAGCTACGACGGCCTGATCCTCGCCACCGGCGCAACCGATCGCGTGCTGCCGATTCCCGGCTGGACCTTGCCCGGCGTGTTCACGCTGGGTGGCGCGCAGATCGCGCTGAAGGCGCAGGGCTGCGCGATCGGCCGGCGGGTGGTGTTCGCCGGCTCCGGCCCGCTGCTCTATCTCGTCGCCTGGCAATACATGAAGGCCGGCGTCGAGATCGTGGCTGTGCTCGACGCCGCGCCGCTGTCGGCGAAATTCAATCTGCTGCGGGCGCTGCCACTGGCGCCTGATCTCGTGCTGCGCGGCATACGCATGACGGCGGAGCTGGCGCTGCGCGGCACGCGCGTGCACCTCGGCGTCTCCGATCTTCGCATCGAAGGCGAGCGCCGGGTTGAACGCATCCTCTATCGGGCCGGCGGACGGGAGCACGCGATCGCCTGCGATGGCGTGGGCTATGGCCTCAACCTGCGCTCCGAGACGCAAGCCGCCGATCTCGCCGGCTGTGCGTTCCGCTTCGACCCCCGCGACCGCGCGCATCTGCCGCTGCGCGATTCCAGCGGTCGCAGCAGCGTTGCTGGAGTCTATCTCGCCGGCGACGGCGCGCGCATCGCCGGCGCGGACGCGGCTAAAGCAGCGGGCGAACGCGCCGCGCTGGCGCTGCTGGAAGACCGCGGCCTGCCGCATGACGCCGCGCGGGCCGCCACGCTCGAACGCACGCTTGCGACAATCGATCGTCTGCGCGACGCGCTCGAAGCCGCGTTTCCGTTTACTGCGCATTGGGTCGCCGACATCGCCGACGACACGCTGCTATGTCGCTGCGAGGAGATCAGCGCCGGCGAGGCGCGGCGCGCGATCGATGACTTCGCGCTCACCGAGATGAACCGTCTGAAGGCCGTCACGCGCATCGGCATGGGCCGCTGTCAGGGGCGTATGTGCGGCGCCGCTGCAGCGGAGCTGCTGGCCGCTCAGGCGAACCGCAACATCGGCGCGGTTGGCCGGCTGCGCGCGCAGGCCCCGATCAAGCCGATTCCATTGGCCGTCAGCCTGTCCACCGACGAGAAGCAGCATGACCCGGCGCATTGACTGCGATGTCGCGATCATCGGCGGCGGGCTCGTCGGCAGCTCCGCGGCGTTGGCGCTGCGCGGCATGGGTTTCTCGGTTACCTTGCTCGACAAGGGGTTCTGCGGCGCGCAGGCGAGCGGCGTGAACTATGGCGGCGTGCGCCGTCAGGGCCGTCCGCCCGAGCAATTGCCGCTGTCGCAGCGCTCGCACGCGATCTGGCCGCGGCTGAAACAACTCATCGGCATCGACGGTGAATTCCTGCGCTCCGGCCATCTCAAGCTGGCGCGGACGCCCGAGGATATGGCGAGCCTGGAGCGCTATGCCGCCGAGGTCGCGCCGTTCGGACTCGATCTCGAACTGGTCGGCCACAATCAGCTCAGCGAGCGCTTCGGCATCGCCGGCGGCGTCGTCGGCGGCTCGTTTTGTGCTGGCGACGGCCATGCCAATCCGCGGCTGGTTTCGACGGCGTTTGCCGCGGCGGCGCGCCGCGCGGGTGCGGAGGTGCTGGAGAACACCAGGGTCATTGGTGCCACCACCGCGAACGGCGGCTTTGCGCTGGAGGCCGAGGGCGTCGCCATCACCGCGCGCACGCTGATCAACAGCGCGGGCGCCTGGGCCGACAGCTTTGCGGCTGCATTCAACGAGCCGGTGCCGCTGGAGCGCACCTATCCGTCGATGATCGTGACCGAGCCGCTTGATCCGTTCCTGTCCGTCAACATCGGCATCGAAGGCGGCGGCATCTATGCGCGCCAGGTGACGCGCGGCAATGTCGTGGTCGGCGGCGAGCGCGCCGCGCCGCTCGCGGATCCGGATTATTCGCGCCCGCGCAGCGACGGCGCCCTCGCGATCATGCGGCGCGCCAGCGAGCTGTTCGAACCACTGCGCCACGCGCAGGCGATCAGGTTCTGGAGCGGCACCGAGGCGACGATGTCCGACCGCAATCCGGTGATCGGCCCGAGCGCGACGACGCCGGGACTCATCCACGCCTTCGGCTTCTCCGGCGCCGGCTTCCAGATCGCGCCGGGCGTAGGCGAGGTCCTCGCCGAACTGGTGCGCGATGGCCGGACCGCGACGCCGATCGACGCATTCACGATCAGCCGTTTCTCACCCGCATCGCAGCCGGGCGATGCTCCCTCCCTGAAGACAGGATAAGGAGACCTCGCCATGATCCATGCCCGTGCCGCGCTCGGCTCAGCCTTCGCGCTGATGCTCGCGACATCCGTCGCGCACGCCGAGACCAAGACGCTCTATGTCGGCATGAACGGCGGCAATTTCGAGCGCACCTATACGCAGGCGGTATTTCCGGATTTCGAGAAGGCGAACGACGTCAAAATCGTCGTCGTGCCCGGCACCTCGTCGGAGATCCTCGCCAAGGCGATCGCGGCGAAAGACAAGCCGCAGATGCATGTGATGTTTCTCGACGACGGCGTGATGATCCGCGCCGCCGGCCTCGGCCTGTGCGAGAAGCTGAAGCCGAGCGAGGCGCTCGGCCAGCTCGAGCCGTTCGCACGGCTGAAGGACGACGTCGCCGCCGGCATCGACATCGGCATGACGGGCTTGGCCTACAACAAGAAGCTGTTCGACGAGAAGGGCTGGTCGGCGCCGACCTCCTGGCTCGATCTTGCCGACCCCAAATACAAGGACAAGGTCGTGTTCCAGTCGGCCTCGGTCTCGACCTTCGGCCTGCACGCCTTCCTGATGTTCAACCGCATCCAGGGCGGCAGCGAGGCCAACGTCGAGCCCGGCTTCAAGGCGTTTCCTGACTCGATCGGCAAGAACGTGCTCGAATACATCCCGAACTCGGCCAAGATCTCCGAGATGGTGCAGACCGGCGAGGCCGCGATCTTCCCGCTGACGCCGACAGCGGTGGCGACCTTGAAGGAGAAGGGAATTGCAGTGGAGTACGCGCAGCCGAAGGAAGGCTCGGTCGTCCTGATGGTCGCGCAATGCGTGATCGCCAACAATTCCGAGGCCGAGCTGGCGCAGAAACTCGCCGCCTATCTGCTGTCGCCCGACGCCCAGGCCAAGGCGCTCGCCGCCGGCAACATCGTTCCGTCCAACACCATGGCCAAGGCGACGACGCCGGCGGCCGAGCAGAAGCTCGCCACCTTCCACACCTACATGAAGAGCGCCGTCACGCTGGATTGGGACGTCATCAACACCAAGCGCGCGGAGTGGAATACGCGCTGGAACAGGATGATCGAGCGGTGAGAGGTCGTCGGGGCGGGCAACTAACAGCGTGCCTCGAACTCCTCCCTGTGCTTGGAGGTCCTGGCGTTCGCCGTGACGACAGCGATGGTTGAAGGAGGTGTGGATCATCCCCTCCGGTGTCGTCCCGGACCCCGGCGCGCGAGAGCGCGTCGGGGCGCCGATCCGGGATCCCTACGCCGCGGCGGTTGTGATACGCGAATTCGTCGAGACGAGGCTGCCTCAAACCACTCCCTGTGGTTATGGGTCCCGGCTTTCGCCGGGACGACGGCAGTGATTGTCGAGGGATTTGCTGGGCATCTCCAACAGAGCTACCCCGCCGGATAGCTCGTCGCATACGTCTCCGTCAGCGCCTCATCCAGCCGCTGCCCAGTTCGGAAAACCGAGAGTGTCTCGGGACGCGTGACACCCGCCAGCAATCGGCCGTCGGGCTCCGGCGGCTCGATTACGGTGCGCAGCGGAATCCGCTCGGCGTAGATCGGAAGCGCATAGTCCTCCTCGTCGTCGATGACGCCGGCGGCGCGGATCTTGGCTGATGCCTTCTCGATTTCCATGGTGACCACCGACGTGGCCTTGAGCTCCTGATCGGTGGTCGGGCGCAGGCTCGCGGTGCGGCCCGGAAACAGGCGGTCGACCATCATTGTCAGCGCGCGAGCCTTCTCATCCTGATCCTCGATCAGTCGCGCATGGCCGAACGCCATCACCGAGCGATAATCGGCGGAGTGATGAAAGGCGCTGCGCGCCAACACCAGGCTGTCGAGATGCGTGACGGTCAGGCAGGCCGGTTGTCCCTCGGAGAGGCTGCGCAGCATCCGGCTGGCGCTCGATCCATGCCAATACAATGTTGAGCCTTCGCGCCAATACAGTGTGGGCGTGCAGTAAGGCTGGCCGTCGATGACGTAGGACACGTGGCAAAGGGCGGCCGAGTCCAGCAGTGCGTGCACCGTGGCATGGTCGTAGTGCGCGCGCTGATGCCGCCGCTTGACCCGGTTGGTATCGTCGATGGGATAGCTCGCCACCCGCTCGGTCATCGCTTGTCTCCTGTTTGCAGGCGACGTCATGCCATGGCAAAGTGGTTGCCGGGAGTGCCACTTCGATGCAAAATAAGGCAACCACTTCGCGGCGCCGCGACGATGCGCTGGCGCTGCCCATCGTACTCGACCGTACGATCCGCAGCCAATCTTTGCAGGTGCACGGTGCGTTGCGCAGCGGCATCGTCGGCGGTCTGCTGGCTTCTGGCCTGCGGTTGCCGTCGACGCGCGCGCTCGCAGAGCAGCTCGGCGTCCGGCGAAACGCGATCGTCGCAGCCTATGAGGCTCTGCTGTCGGACGGTCTGGTGGAGGCGCGGCACGGTGCGGGCACCTATGTCGCTGCTCGGTTGCCGACGCCGCAGACGGCGGCTCCAGCCGCCGAGCTGGAGATCAGGATTCCGCAAACCCGGCCGTTCGCGCTCGGCGTGACGCTCGTCGATCCGGTCTTGTTGAAGCGGCTGGCCGCGGCAAGCCGTCGCCGGATTGCACAGGCCGCGCCCGCTGCGCTCGGCTACGCCGATCCGAGGGGTAGCTTGCATCTGCGCACGCAAGTCGCGCACTACCTTGCCGCCAATCGCGGCGTCCGCTGCGATCCGAGCTGCATCCTGATCGTCAGCGGCACCCAGCATGGCCTGCGGCTGTGCATCGATGCATTGCTGACGCCTGGAGACGCAGTCTGGTTCGAGGATCCCGGCTACGTCGCCTCGCGCCATACGTTGAGCACGACGGGGACGAAGCTGGTGCCTGTCCCGGTCGACGGCGAAGGCCTCGTTGTGAGCGCCGGGGAGAAGGCCGATGCACGCGCGAAGGCCGTCTACGTCACGCCCTCGCATCAGTTCCCCACGGGAGTTGCGATGAGCATGGCGCGTCGCATCGCGCTGCTCGACTGGGCACGGCGGGCGGACGCCTATATTTTCGAGGACGATTACGACAGCGAGTATCGCTTCGCCGGCCCGCCGCTGACCGCCTTGGCCGGCATCGGCGGGGAGCGCGTGATCTATCTCGGCACGTTCGGCAAGACGCTGTTCGCGGGATTGCGGCTCGGCTATCTCGTGGTGCCGCCCGCCCTGGTGGCCCGCGTGGTCGCTGCGCGCGCGGCGCAGGACCGGTTTCCGCCAGCCTTCATGCAGGATGCACTCGCCGACCTGATGACCGACGGTGTGATTGCAGCCCACATGCGGCGGATGCGTCCGCGTTACAGGCAGGCCCGCGATGTGCTCACCGAGGCGCTCGCCAGGCACGCCAAGGGATCTCTGCTGTTATCCGCGCCGGCCCAGGGCCTGCACCTGCTTGCGACATTGCCGCCGGGAACGGCGAAGGGCGCGGCGCGGTTGATTCGCGAGCGCGCCGGTGTCGAATGCCGCCTGCTGTCGGACGCGCGGATCGTGCAGCGCGGCCTGGACGGTTTCATCCTCGGCTATTCGGGCTTTGCCGCCAAGGATCTCTCCGACGCCGCGCGGCGCCTCGGGCGCGCGACGCAGGAGGTGCTGCGGGAATCGAGCTCTCCGCGAGGTCAGAAGATGTAGTCGATGAAGAGCTGCTGCTGCGGGGCGCTGAACGCCTTCGGCAGCGGGCCCGCTTGCGGATTTGCCGGAGCCTCCGCGCCGGCCGCGACCTGGTCGCTGCGCGCAAGCTGGTCGTTCATGCGCTGGCGCAAGGCGTCGAGAAGCGGTTCGCGCGGCACCTCGTTGTAGGCATGCTCCTGGGTCGAGCACATGCCCACGCAGCCGATCCGCATCGCCTTCACCGCATCCTTCGGCGTCGCGTTGGCGCTGCCGTGATGACCGACCTTGTAGAAGTCGATCTTGCCCAGGATCTCCTGCGCCTTGGTGGTGAGCTGGGTGTGACCCGGCGTGCCATAGGCCCCGCCATACAGGAAGTTCTCCCAATTGCCCCATTGCGCATCGCCGGCGAACAGGAGGGTCTTGCCGCCGAAGGAGAACAGGATGACGAGGCTCTGATTGTTCAGCGTCTTGTCGGCGGCCTGGGCCTGGGCGGCCAGCACGTCGGGCTGCGCCCCCTGGAGCATGCGCAGCATGCGGTCATAGCCATAGGGCGCAAAGGCCTTGTCGTCGTAGTCCTCGCGCTTGCCGCAGAAGGCCCTCCCGAACGGCTTCAGCCGGTCCGGCGAATCGCTGCTCTCGGTCGCCCCCGCCAGATATTGCTGATTCTTGTTGGTCATCTGACCAATCAGGGCGTCGTCGATCGGAGGGCCGAGAATCTCCGCGGTGAGACCCGCCGCCATGAGATCGGGGGGCAGCACCGGCTGATCGCCGGCCTTGTAGTAGTCATGCGCCGGCTGCGTCCCCTTGAAGCCGCCATGCAGCACATCGAGCGCCTTCTGGTTGGCGGCAATACCCGCAACCCCGAGGCCGCCCGTGATGTTCTCCGCCATGCTCAGCATCTGCTCGGCCGCGGGATCGGGCCCGGCCGCCAGCCGCGCCCGGAATTGCCGGCCGAGGTCGCCGGCCATGGCGACGAGGCTGGCCTGAAACGCTGCGGCCTTCGGATTTGCGGGGTTCTCGAACCAGGGCATCCAAACCCGCTCGACCTCGATCTGAGCAAAGATGTCGGCGCAGCTGCCGAAGCCGGAGATGTGATCGGCATGGCGATGCGTCATGATCACCAGCGCAAGCCGGTTGCCGCAGTCTTTCGCCATCTGGGTGACGGCCGCGCGCATGCTGCCGAGGTCTTTGGCGTGAACCCCGCAGTCGATCAGGATGTGGCTGATGCCGGCCGACGCTGGAACGCTCAGCAGGAAGAAGTCGCCGAACCCGATGCGGTACATGCGCACGCGCAGCCCGCTGGCGGCCTTCACGGGGAGAGCAGGCGAGGGAGCGACGGTCGTTGCCGGCGCGGATCGTTTGCGCGTTGCTCCGGCTCGGCCGGCAGGCTTGTGCGGCCGCGGGTTGCTGGACGTCGCCAATGTCGTGCGGCTGCGTGGCATGTCAGACTCCAGCATGGAGCAGCGCGAAGTCCAGGCGGAAGCGCTTGTCGCCATCATGTCGGCTCGGCTGCGTGGTCGCGCGCCCGCTCGCGATGTAGAAGTTGCGTACCCGTTCCTCGCGCTCCGGCCGGTAGAGTTTGGGAATGACGAAGCGCACGCGCGGGTCGGGACGCTTGTCATGCTCGGGCGGATCCTGCGCGATCAGCAGCGTAACGCCATTGCGCAACGGGAACGTGCCGGTGATGCCATGACCGAACGGCACCCGCATGGTCTGCACCAGCTCGACGACCATGCTGACATAGAGCTTGCCGTCCTTGCCGGTCGAGAACATCGGATGAAAGGAGGGGGCCTCGATCTCGCCGGCGTTCGGATCGAAGCCGAGCTTTTCGGCATGCGTCACGGCGAAGGCGCGCAGCACGTCGCCATTGTGATCCTTCTCCTCCTTGGTGAGGCCGTTCGGATCACCGAACGTCAGCCCTGGCACGCGCAGGCTGCCGCGCACGACTTTCGGCCAGAACAGCGCATCTTCAGAGAACGCCGTCGCGTTCTCGGCCACGATGCCGCGCAGCCGGAAGGCCTGCATCAGCGCGTCGCGAATGCCGTCGGGATCGTCGGGCGTATAGTCCAGATGCGCCGTCAGCAGTGCGCGCAGGAAATCGCCGAAGGTAATGTCGACGGGCGGGCAATAATCCAGGGCGCGGGCGCAGATGGTGAAGAATTCCTCCGCCGTCCGGCTCGCCTCCATCGCCAGCCGGTTCGCGAGCGGCGCCGGGAGGTCGGCCTTGTCGACGCTTCCGCCGCCGGCGCGAAAGATCCTGAACAGGTCGAATGTCCTGCGGCCGTACACAGTGAAATAGGCGTCGAAGACTGCAGCGACCAGAATCGAGCCGCGTTCGTGGGGTTCGATCTTGGTCGCGATGTCCTTCGCCCCGTCGGGCGTCGCCGGGGTCATGAGCGCGCTGCGCAGGCTGGATTGCCGCCCGGCCGCTTCGCCGAACTGAGTGGCCAGCGCGATCAGCGGATTTTCCGTGCTGAGTTGTGACTGGATCGCGGGTGTGCCTCCGGGCGCAAGCTCGGCATCGCCCCTGAGCCTGTACTCGAACAGCTTGCCGCCCGTCTTCTGCAGCGTATCAACCAGCACCTCCTCATGGGAGAAGTGCAGGAACAGCGCAGCGAGATCGGCGAACGCCTCGTGGAAGGCCGCCACATCGACGTTGGTCGGCTCCATGAAGTGCTCGCGGATGCCATCGACAATCGCATGCGTGGTCTCGTGCACGATGATGTCGTGCGACAGGCAGGTGAACACGGTCTGTCCCGGCAGGTTGCGGCCGGGATTGGTGCGGCTGGCCTTGAAATAGCCGAACAGGATGCCGTGCGCCTCCGGACTGTAGAACGCGTTGGCCTCGCACATGGCATGCGGGAACAGGCTCAGGCGTCGCGAGGCGCCGCGCGGTGCGGGCGGATGGCTGCGGTCGAGTCGCGTCCGCCAGCGCACGCGCCGCCCGAGCGCGTACTCGAAGCGCTGCAAGGTCTCGCTCGCCACGGCGTAGACCATCTGCTGATGAAACCGCGGGTCGGATTCCGACGGCGGCAGTCCATGGGTCATCAGCAGCTTGGGATCGTCGAGATTGACCGGCTTATAGAACGTCTTCTGGCTGCCATCGTAGTCGATCACCGCGAAACGTTCGCCGATCGGGCCGGGCTCGAGGCTCTCGTAGCGCACATGGGTGACCATCTGATTGCCGACGAACTTGCCGAGGCTTGGATCGAAGGCATAAACGTTGAGTGGCCGTTCCGACGGAAACGGGATTTCCGCCGTCGAGAAGATATCATCCGGGATCTCGCGCGCCGGCGACGCCGGGGCGTCGCTCCCCGGCGTGACGTCGTCGCATGTGAAGCGCTGTCGATGCGTCATCCTGGCCTCGTCCGGCGTCGGCTAGTAGCCTCCGGCAAACGGGAAGCCCGCCGGCGAGGTGATCTGGATGCCGAGCTTCTGCTGCAATGTCGCGTCGATATGGCCCCGCAGCGCCGCGTCGCAGACCGCATAGCCCCAGTTCATCAGCCGGTTCTGCACCTCCGGCGGCATCTTCTCCAGCCGGGTCGGGACGGCCGCGAGTGGTGCCGGATCGCGGTGGAGACAGTCGAGCGGATCCTCTTTCAGCTTGTAGTCGGCAAAGCTGGTACGGATACCCCAATAGGTGCCGGTGTGGTCGCCGCGATTGTAGGCGTCGATCAACTGACGCTTGCGCAGGCTTCGGACCTGGTTGTCGATCACGCCGAGGACGCGAACCGCGTGGCGAGCCCAGTCATGATGCGGATCCTCCTCCGGCGCGATCTGCTGGCCGGCATCGCTGACGAGTAAGGTGGAGAAGCGCTTGACGGTCTCGAGGCCGAGATTGTCGTAGACGCCGCCGTCGCTGAGCACGGCGCTCGTGGTGTAGGGCGGGTGACTGAGGTCGGCGCCGTCGACCTTGCGGACCGGCTGATGGATCGGCAGGGTCAGCGGCGAGAGGATCGGCGGAAAGGCGGAGGACGCCGCGACCGCGGTCGCCAGCGTCACGTCAGGTGAATCGACCAGCCCCACGCGGTAATCGCCCATGTAGGGCCGCGAGAACCGCCACAGCACCGCCGACTGGATGTTGGTGGCGTTGATGACGAAGCGCGGCGCCCTGCCGGTGCGGTCGTCGGGAAGGTCCGCGAGCTTGCTGCCGTTGAACAGAACCTCGTCATAGGCCGCAGCGACCCGGTCGCTGATAGTGCCGGGCAGGAAGATGCCTCCGATCACGGCGCCGATATCGACGGAGGTGTCGGCCATCTTGCGAAGCCCGTCGACGATGATCGCGAAGTTGTCGGCCTTGCCGGCGGCGTCGAAGTGAAGGTCCTTCCAGCGCAGACCGAGATAGGCCGACGTGATCGAGCCTCCGGACACGCTCGAAATTCGCTTGAGCCGGCTGAGCAGGCCGACCTCATTGAGGCGCCAGAGCGCGCCGATGTGAAACACCATGGCGCGGTAGCCGCCGCCGGAGAGAGACAGCGTGACGCCGTCCTGATGCTGGCCATCGGCTTCATCAAGGTCGGTCGGCTCGATCGGCATGGCGCTCCTCCCCTTTGCCGATAGGTCGGGAGGATCGTGCACACGTTCAACGGGATCGGAAATATTTTCGCATCCGGTGCGGAGCGCGCCGGGCAGCGCGGCGACCGGCTATTGATACGGGTCGTGCTCGGCGTTCGTCATGGTCTGGCGCACCCGGCGCAGGGTGATGGGCGTGCCGTCGGAGACGAACTTCAGCTCATAGGCGCGGCCGGCATCGTCCTTGGCCGTGCAGGTTACGCTGGTGACCTTCAGCATCGCGAAATTGCCGACCTGCCGGCAGACCCCCGACGAACTCTGCGCCGCGGGCACCGGGATGCCGTCGACCTTCGGGCGGTGCTTCGAGTTGAGGAGCATGCGGTCGATCGGCAGCACGTAGACGTTCTGAACCGACCTGCGGCCATTGATCCCCGAGAAGGAAATGATGTGACTGTCGTCGTTGGGGTCGTCGAGGGCGACGGTGAAGTGGGCGCGGCCCTTTTCGCTGTGGAAGAAGGCCACCGTCTTGCACGGGAACTCGCGACCATCGACCTTCACCCCGCCGCAGCTGCCGGACATCAGAGCGTAGAGATCGATGTCGGGCCGGTCCTCCGGGGCGCTCGCAAGCTCCTGCGCGAGACACGGCAGGCTCAGGCTGACACCGAGCGCGATGGCGGCGAGGCGAAACAATGACAAGGACATCCGCAGCGATCGGTCCGGGAAATGACGATGGAGGGGGTAACGACTCAGTCAAATCATGTGTCAACTTTGCGGCAAAATCAGGTCGCGCGATCGTGGGAGCCGGCTGGCGATCACTTGCCTGACTGCGCCTGCACCTTCTGTTTCCAGAGCGCCCAGGCGCGGTCCATGATCACCATGTTGACGCCGTCGGCCTTGGCCGCCTCCTCTGCGCTGAGATAGGTCACGTCAGAACCGAGGCCCAGTGCCTGGGCCTGCAGCCTCGCATTCACGTCGGTGTAATAGGCGCGGAATACGGCCGCCTGCACGGTGGGGCCGACGATGACATCGCCATGGCCGCGCATCAGGATGACAGATTTGTCGCCGAGCGCAGATGCGAGCGATTTGCCGATCGCGTTGTTGCGCACCAGCATGTCGGTGGCGCCGAATTCCTTGCCGATGTCCCACACTGGCGCGCCGTCGCCGAGAAAGGCGGCGTTGTGGTAGAGCGGCCGCAACGGCGTCCGGCTGACGCTGAAGGGCACGACGCCGGGCGAATGCGTGTGCACCACGGCCTTGACGTCCGGTCGCGCCTTGTAGACCTCGGCATGGATGAAGCGTTCGAGGAACACGGTGCGGTTCCTCGCATCGACCGGCTCGCCGTTCTCGTCGAACTCCATGATGTCATTGGCCGTGACCTGCGCCGGTGCGATCGACCGCGACATCAGGAAGTGGTGCGGGTTGGCTGGGTTGCGCGCGCTGACATGGCCGAAGGCGTCGACGACGCCGAGATCCGCGAGCACACGGCTGCCAGTGGCAATGTCCTCGAGGAGTTCGCGAGGGACGCCGGGGATGGCGTCTTGCGCGCGGGAAAGGCCTGTCGACAGAAGGAGGGCCGTGATGACGATCGCGGCGAAGCGGCTGAAGCTGGACATCTGGCTCTTCCTCCCGGCCTTCGTTGTCGAGACTCGTTGCCTCAGCATACGCGTCATTGCGAGCGAAGCGAAGCAATCCAGGATGGTGGACGGGCCTCTGGATTGCTTCGCTTCGCTCGCAATGACGGGGATGGGTCTGCGTGACGTAACGAACATGGCGGGGTGAGCGAGCTCCTCCTCAAGTCACCGGCGCGGGATTGAACAGCGTCAGGTCGTTGTGAATGCCCCACCGGTCCGACCACGGCTTGGTACGGCCGCTCGCGACATCGAGGATCAGCTTGAACAGCTCCCAGCCGGTCTCCTCGATCGTCATCTCGCCGGTGGCGATGCGGCCGGCGTCGAAGTCGATCAGGTCCTTCCAGCGCCGCGCCAGCTCGGTGCGGGTGGCGACCTTGATGACGGGCGCGGCCGCGAGGCCGTAGGGCGTGCCGCGGCCGGTGGTGAACACCTGCAAGGTCATGCCGGAGGCGAGCTGCAAGGTGCCGCAGATGAAGTCGGAGGCCGGCGTTGCCGCGAACAGCATGCCCTTCTGCTTGGCCTTCTCGCCCGGCGCCAGCACGCCATGGATCGGGCCCGAGCCCGACTTCACGATCGAGCCGAGCGACTTTTCGACGATGTTGGCGAGGCCGCCCTTCTTGTTGCCGGGCGTGGTGTTGGCGCTGCGATCGGCGCCGCCGCGCTTGAGATAAGCGTCATACCAGTCCATCTCGCGGATCAGCGCGCGGCCGACCTCCTCGTTGATGGCGCGGCGAGTCAAAAGCTGGATGGCGTCGCGGACTTCAGTGACTTCCGAGAACATCACGGTGGCGCCGGCGCGCACCAACAGATCCGCGGCGAAGCCGACCGCCGGATTGGCGGTGACGCCGGAGAACGCGTCGCTGCCGCCGCATTGCAGGCCGATGACGAGATCGGAGGCCGGGCAGGTCTGACGCGTGCGCTTGTTGAGTTCGGCAAGGCGTCTATCGGCCTGGGTCATGATGGCGTCGACGATGGCGCCGAAGCCGTCGAAGGCCTCGTCCTGCATGCGCACGATCGAGTCTTCAGTGCCTTCCGGCAGCAGCCGCTCCGGCGCGAGCTTCTCGCAGCCGAGGCCGACGACCAGGATCTCGCCGCCGAAATTCGGGTTGAGTGCGAGGTTCTGCAAGGTGCGGATCGGCACCACCGCGTCGGGCGCCGTGATCGCGACGCCGCAGCCATAGGCGTGGGTCAGTGCAACGACGTCGTCGACGTTGGGGTACTTCGGCAAGAGCTCGCTGTTGATCCGCTTGATCGCGAATTCGAGCGTCCCCTTCACACACTGGACCGAGGTCGAGATGCCCAGCACGTTGCGGGTGCCGACCGAGCCGTCGGCGTTGCGATAGCCTTCGAACGTGTAGCCGTCGAGCGGCGGCAGCGGTGCCGGGACGGCGGTGGAGATTTCGAGCTGGTCGAGCGCAGGCGCCTCAGGCATGTCGATGCGGGCCTCGTCGACCCACTCGCCGGCGGCGATGAGCGACTTCGCGTACCCGATGATCTCGCCGTAGCGGATGATCGGCGCGCCCTCGGCGATGTCGACCAGTGCGGTCTTGTGGCCCTGCGGGACGAAGGTCTTCAGCGTCAGGCCGTCGGGCAGCTTGGTGCCGGCAGGCAGGCCGAAATCGTTGACCACGATCGCGACGTTGTCGCGCGCGTTGAGCTTGATGATCCGCGGCTCCTGATTCACGACCTGCTGGTTCATGCTGGCTCCGTTTCGCGTTCGGCTTCGTAGTCCGTAGGGTGGGCAAAGCGAAGCGTGCCCACCGTCTAGCGTCTTGGTCGACCGTCGGTGGGCACGGCGCTTGCGCGCCTTTGCCCACCCTACGGGTCTTCGTTTCCGTCATTGCAAGGAGCGAAGCGACGAAGCCATCCAGAATCTTCGATTGGCTCCTGGATTGCTTCGCTTCGCTCGCAATGACGACCGGCTCACACCGGGAAGGTGTAGGCCGTCTTCACCGTGGTGTAGAACTCGCGCGCGTAGGAGCCCTGCTCGCGGGCGCCGTAGCTCGAGCCCTTCCGGCCGCCGAACGGGACGTGGTAGTCGACGCCCGCGGTCGGCAGGTTGACCATCACCATGCCGGCCTCGCTGTTGCGCTTGAAGTGCGAGGCGTATTTCAGGCTAGTGGTGCAGACGCCGGCGGCGAGGCCGAACTCGGTGTCGTTGGAGATCGCCAGCGCCTCGTCGTAGTTCTTGGCGCGGATGACGCAGGCCACCGGGCCAAAAATCTCCTCACGCGCGATGCGCATGTTGTTGTTGGCTTCCGTGAACAGCGCCGGCTGCATGTAGAAGCCCGGGCTCTCGCGGTTGAGCAGTTCGCCGCCCCAGGCCAGCTTGGCGCCTTCGTCCTGGCCGATCTTGAGATAGCGCTGGTCCTGCTCGAGCTGGTTGCCGTCGACCACCGGGCCGATATGCGTGCCCTGCTTGACGGCGTCATCGACCACGAGGCCCTTCAATCGCTCGGTGAGCGCCGCGACGAACTTGTCGTGGATGCCCTCGGTCACGATCAGGCGGGAGGACGCGGTGCAGCGCTGGCCGGTCGAGAAGTAGGCGCCGTTGGCGGCGGCTTCGACCGCGACCTTGACATCGGCGTCATCGAGCACGACCAGCGGGTTCTTGCCGCCCATTTCGAGCTGGAACTTCTTCATCGGGTTCGACAGCACGCAGGCCTGCGCGATCTTGCGCCCCGTGCCGACCGAGCCGGTGAAGGAGATCGCGGCGACGTCCGGATGTTCGAGCAGGGTCTGGCCGACCACCGAGCCGGAGCCGACGACGAGGTTGAATACGCCCGCCGGAATGCCGGAGCGCGCGATGATCTCGGAGAGGGCGTGGGCCGAGCCCGGAACAAGCTCAGCCGGCTTGAACACCACGGTGTTGCCGTAGCAGAGCGCGGGAGCGATCTTCCAGGCGGGAATCGCGATCGGGAAATTCCAGGGCGTGATCATGCCGACGACGCCGACCGCCTCGCGGGTGATCTCGACGTCGAGGCCCGGACGCACCGAGGCGCCCTTCTCACCGGTCAGGCGCAGCGCCTCGCCGGCGAAGAACGCAAAAATCTGGCCGGCGCGGGCGACCTCGCCGATGCCCTCCGGCAGCGTCTTGCCTTCCTCGCGGGCGAGCAGGCGGCCGAGCTCTTCCTTGCGCGACAGGATCTCCGCCGAGATCTTGTTGAGCGCGTCATAGCGCTCCTGCGGCGTCGAGCGCGACCAGGCGGGGAATGCGGCCTTGGCGGCGGCGATCGCCTTCTCGGTCTGCGCCTTGTCCGCCTTGGCGTATTCGCCGACGACATCATTGGTGTTGGACGGGTTGATGTTGCGGGTCACTCCGCTGCCGTCGACCCACTCGCCGGCGATGAAATTCTTGAGGATCGCGTTCATTTCAAAACTCTCCAGGCTTGCGCGACTGTGCTGGCACAATCTAGCCGATTACATCCGTCACCGCACGAGGCAGGGCCGCTTGTCGTCGAAGGTCCAGCCGGGGATCAGATACTGCATCGCGACGGCGTCGTCTCGTGCGCCGAGCCCGTGGCTCTTGTAAAGTTCATGAGCCTTTTCGATGGCGCCGCGGTCAATCTCGACGCCGAGCCCGGGTTGCTCGGGCACTGCGATCCGGCCGCCCTTGATCTGCAGCGGCTGTTTGGTGAGCGCCTGGCCGTCCTGCCAGATCCAATGGGTGTCGATCGCGGTGACCTTGCCGGGCGCGGCGGCGGCGACATGGGTGAACATGGCGAGCGAAATGTCGAAATGGTTGTTGGAGTGCGAGCCCCAGGTCAGGCCGTTGTCCTTGCAAGTCTGCGCGACGCGCACCGAGCCCTGCATGGTCCAGAAATGGGGATCGGCGAGCGGAATGTCGACCGCGCCGAGCCGCAGCGCATGGCTGAGCTGCCGCCAGTCGGTGGCGATCATGTTGGTCGCGGTCGGCAGGCCCGTGGCGCGGCGGAATTCGGCCATGATCTCACGGCCGGAGAAGCCGGCCTCGGCGCCGCAGGGATCCTCGGCATAAGCGAGGATGCCGTGCATGTCCTTGCATAGCCGGATCGCCTCGTCCAGCGACCAGGCGCCGTTGGGATCGAGCGTCACGCGCGCCTGCGGGAAGCGCTTGGCGATCGCGGTCACCGCCTCGATCTCGGCCTCGCCCTTGAGCACGCCGCCCTTGAGCTTGAAGTCGGCGAAGCCGTAGGCGTCATGGGTAGCCTCGGCGAGGCGCACCACGGCCTCCGGCGTCATCGCTTCCTGATGGCGCAAGGTGTACCAGCCCTCACGCTCGCCGTCGCCAGTGGCATAAGGAAGATCGGTCTTCTTGCGGTCGCCGACGAAGAACAGATAGCCGAGCGCCTCGACGGATTTGCGCTGCTGGCCCTCGCCGAGCAGCGCCGCCACCGGCAGGCCGAGATGCTGGCCGAGCAGGTCGAGCAGAGCGGATTCGACCGCCGTGACGGCGTGGATCATCACGCGCAGATCGAACGTCTGCTTGCCGCGGCCGCCGGCATCGCGGTCGGCGAACGTGCTGCGCATCTTTGCGAGGATGGTGTTGCAGGCGCCGATGCTCTGGCCGACGATCAAGCCCTTGGCATCCTCCAGCGTCTGCCGGATCTTCTCGCCGCCGGGCACCTCGCCGACGCCGGTATGGCCGGAATTGTCGGTCAGGATGACGAGGTTGCGCGTGAAGAACGGCCCATGCGCGCCCGAGAGATTGAGAAGCATGCTGTCACGCCCGGCGGCCGGAACGACCTCCATGCCGGTGACGACCGGCGCGCCGGAGATTCCTGTGCTGGTGGCTTCGTGACTCATGTGCTCCTCCTTCGTCTCTCGTTCGTCTTCCCCTCATGGTGAGGAGCCCGCCACGTGGCGGGCGTCTCGAACCACGAGGCCCCGGCTGTGGCCTCATCCTTCGAGACGCCTGCTGCGCAGGCTCCTCAGGATGAGGGGACGCAGCTTAGCCTCGTCTTACTCGTCGCTTCCCCTCATGTGAGGAGGCGCATAGCGCCGTCTCGAACCATGGGGCCCTGGCTGTGGCCTCATCCTTCGAGACGCCTGCTGTGCAGGCTCCTCAGGATGAGGGGACACAGCGCAGCCTTGCAGTTACTCTGCCGCCTGCTGCGCCGAGGCGGCCACTGGCAGCGCCTTCACCAGCGCGGTCAGCTCGGCCATCTCGGCCTCGGTCAGGTCAGTCAGCGGCAGGCGGACCGGGCCGGAGTCGCGGCCGATCACCTTCATGCCGGCCTTGATGATCGAGACCGCGTAGCCCTTCTTGCGGTTGCGTATCGCGATCAGCGGCAAAATGAAATCCTTCAATCCGGCATGGATCGTGGCGTGATCGCGCTTGCGCACTGCGGCATAGAAGTTGGTGGCGAACTCCGGCACGAAGTTGAACACGGCAGAGGAGTAGGTCGTCACGCCCATGTCGAGATAGGGCAGCGCAAAGGTTTCCGCAGTCGGCAGGCCGCCGATATAGGTCAGGCGGTCGCCCATCTTGGTGTAGACGCGGGTCATCAGCTCGATGTCGCCGATGCCGTCCTTGTAGCCGACCAGGTTCGGGCAGCGCTCGCACAGCCGCGCCAGGGTGTCGGGTTGCAGGATCGCGTTGTCGCGGTTGTAGACGATGACGCCGATCTTGACCGATTTGCAGACCGCCTCGACATGGGCGGCAAGGCCCTCCTGCTCGGCGTGCATCAGATAGGGCGGCAGCAGCAGCAGGCCGTCGGCACCGGCCTTCTCGGCTGACATCGCGATCTCGCGCGCGATCGCGGTGCCGTAGCCGGTGCCGGCAAGCACGGGCACGCGGCCCTTGGTCTCGTCGACGGCGACCTTCACCACTTCGGGCACCTCGGCTGCCGTCAGCGAGAAGAACTCGCCGGTGCCGCCGGCGGCGAACAGGCCGGCCACGTCATAACCGCACAGCCAGTCCATGTTGGAACGGTAGGTGGTCTCGTCGAAGGAGTAGTCGGCCTTGAACGGCGTCACGGGGAAGGAGAGCAGGCCGCTGCCGATCTTCGCAGCCATTTCCTGAGGGGTCATCTTGCTCATCGCGCGGGTCCTTCACGAATGTCCTTTGGAATGAGCGCGGCGATTGCACAGCGGGCATTCCTCACGGCGCTGTCGTAGGACCAAGTTCGATGCCGGTCCAAGCCAATGACGGTATCGATTGATACGGATGGCGTATCAATCTTCCGTCTGTTGCACCGCAAGGCGGCCGGCCAGCTCGACCAGCGCCGGCAGCAGCGGATTGTCGTGCTCGCGCCGCCAGACCAGGAACAGCTCGGCCGGCGTTGGATTGCGCAGCTTGAGCGGCCGCAGCCGGACGTCGGCGATCTTGAGGCTCGCGGCAGCGGCCGGCACGATTGCAAGCCCCAGGCCGGCGCGTACCATCGCGAGGATGGAATGGATCTGGCTGAGATGCTGCACGTAGCGCGGCAGCACCTCGGCGCGCATGAACTGCGACACCAGGAGATCATGAAAATAGCGCGCCTCGGTCTGCGAATACATGATGAAGGGCTGGCCGTCGAAATCGCGGATCGACACGGCGTCGGCGGAGGCCAGCCGATGCCGGCGCGGCACGGCGGCGCAGAGCGGCTCGGCGACGACGCGCCGGGTGGCGAATTCAGGCCGCGCGATCGGCGGCCGCAGCAGGCCGGCATCGATCTGGCCGGAGGCGAGTGCCTCGATCTGGTCGCCCGACACCATCTCCTTCAGCGACAGGTCGGCCTCGGGCAGCTCGCTGCGGCAGGCGGCGACGAGGTCGGGCAGGAAGCCATAGGCGGCGGCCGCGGTGAAGCCGATCTTGAGCGAGCCGCTCTTGCCGCTGGCGATGCGCTGCGCCACCTGCGCGGCGCTTTCCGCCATCTTCAGGATGCGCCGCGCCTCAGGCAGGAAGCTGCGCCCGGCCGGCGTCAGCTTCACCGAGCGGCTGGTGCGTTCCAGCAGCGCGGCATCGATGATGTGCTCCAGCACCTGGATCTGCCGCGACAGCGGCGGCTGCGTCATGTTCAGCCGCACGGCCGCGCGCCCGAAATGCAGCTCCTCGGCCACGGTGACGAAGCAGCGCAGCTGGTTGAGATCGAACATTGATGCTTCCAGGGTATGGATGGGGCGATGATTGCGGCGTTGGTAGCATCGATCTGACGCGTTGGGAACGGCAGCGACCGGCTGTCTGGTTATGGCCCGGCTGCATCGGCTCCCTCCACCGTCGTCCCGGCGAACGCCGGGACCCATACCCCCAGGGAGCGGTTCGAGGCAGGCTGGCCGTTGGCACTTTGCTCCTCACATCCGCTGCGGAGTATGGATCCCGGATCGGCGCATCGCCGCGCTGACGCGCGTCGATGCTGGTCCGGGACGACGGCGGTGGGTGTGGTGGATTTACGGGTCAAAGAGCAAAGTAAAGGAGTGGGGCCACGCAACCGCAATCTCGCGGCACATCATGCCCGAGCTTTGCGATCAGTCCGTCCCTCGCAAACATGCAGAGGGCGCAGGGAATGCCGGGTGAGGGCCTCACCCATGGCCCGCCTGCATAAGAAAGTGCAGGCGGCAGGTACCACAGGCAAAGCCGAAACACGCCGGCATTCCCTGCGCGATGGGTTTCACGCTTATACGCAGTCTCCCTGGTGCGCCGGCTTGTTGGCCACCATCACCACGCGGCGCATCGGCGCCATCGCGGTTTGATACCAGCTTCGGGGTATCAGGACGCTGCGACTTCACGTCCGCGATGGATCGTTCGTCCGCACCCTCGTGAGAGGGCGCTGCGATCTCTCGCGGCCATCGCATCCCCGCCTCGCGTGTCGTGACGATCGCGCGCTACGCCCCTGCTGCTTGAGGCGGGATGGGAGGAGATAAACATGATTGCTGAAAAATCGCAATAAGATTTTGATTGAGAGAAGGCAACTCCAGCGAAGGTGCGCTCCCCTCCCCCTTGCGGGGAGGGGTTGGGGGTGGGGGTCTCCGGGCGCTGACCTCGGTGAGATGCGCTGAACGACACGTATTCAAGCACTCGCTCAGGATGCTCTGCGGGATCATTGCGCATCAATTGAAGCGCGACTCCAGGACCCCCAACCCCCGACCCCTCCCCGCAAGGGGGAGGGGAGCGCACCGTCTTCGCGGCAGGCTTTACGGGTTCTATTACAACGCAAAAAAACGGCGGCACGAGGCCGCCGTTCGAGTTTGAGACCACGCAAGGGGGCGTGGTGCTCAGGAGGCTCGGAGCTGGACGCGCTGGATGCGGCCGACGATGAACAGATAGGCGAACGCCGCAACCAGCGCATTGAGGCCGACGAACACCAGCGCGCCGTTGAACGAGCCGGTGGCCGACAGGATGTAGCCGATCACGATCGGGGTCGTGATGCTGGACAGGTTGCCGAAGGTGTTGAACAGGCCGCCGGAGACGCCGCCGGCTTCCTTCGGCGAGGTGTCGGAGACGACGGCCCAGCCGAGTGCGCCGATGCCCTTGCCGAAGAAGGCGAGCGCCATCAGGCCGACCACCAGCGCCTGGCCGTCGACATAGTTGCAGCCGATGATCGCCATCGACAGCAGCATGCCGCCGACGATCGGGATCTTGCGGGCGAGGGTCAGCGAGCCGGTCTTGCGCAGGATGGCGTCGGAGATGAAGCCGCCGAGCACGCCGCCGATGAAGCCGCACAGCGCCGGCAGGGTGGCGACGAAGCCCGCCTGCAGGATCGACAGGCCGCGCTCCTTGACGAGATAGACCGGGAACCAGGTGAGGAAGAAGTAGGTCAGCGTGTTGATACAGTACTGGCCGATATAGACGCCGAGCATCATGCGGTTCGACAGCAGCTGGCCGATATGCGACCAGGTCGGTCCGCCCTGGGAGGTCTTGCCGTCTCTCGTCTCGTCCTTGGCGCCTTCCATGTCGACCAGCGCGCCGCCCTGCTTGATATAGTCGAGTTCGGCCTCGTTGATACCAGGATGCTCCTTCGGCCCGTACATGGTCCTGATCCAGACCAGGCCCATGATGATGCCGAGCGCACCCATCACGGTGAAGACGTGGCGCCAGCCGAATTCGTGCGCGATCCAGCCCATCAGCGGCGCGAAGATCACGGTCGCGAAATATTGCCCGGAGTTGAAGAAGGCCGACGCGGTGCCGCGCTCATTGCTCGGAAACCAGGCGGCGACGATGCGGGCATTCGCCGGGAAGCTCGGCGCCTCGGCAAGGCCGACCAGGAAGCGCAGCGCGAACAGCGCGACGATCGCGGCGCCACCGGACAAGAAGCCGATCCAGCCCTGCATCATGGTGAAGATCGACCAGATCACGATGCTGCAGGCATAGACCCAGCGCGAGCCGAAGCGGTCGAGCAGCCAGCCGCCCGGCACCTGCGCGAGCACATAGGACCAGCCGAAGGCGGAGAACACGTAGCCCATCGCAACCGGATCGAGATGCAGATCCTTGGCGAGCGCGGGGCCCGCGATCGAGAGCGTGGCGCGGTCGGCGTAGTTCACGGTAGTGACCAGGAACAGCATGGTCACGATGAACAGCCGCACGCGCGAGCGGCGCAATCCTGCCGTAGTTACGATCGCGCTCATGCGCACACCTCTCTTAAACGTTCCTCAAGGACTGTCCTAGATGAGATGAAGGGCCGGGGTCCAAGCCGAAGCCTGTATCGATCAATGCCAATATTGGATCGATCCTGCGTGCTGCATGCTGGAGAGTCTGGACGTTGTCTGCCGGCGCCGGCGCGAACGCTGCGGCCGCAGCACCGGGCTGCTCGGGCTTGCACGCAACGGTTTTGCGCCTCGTGTGGCGCACTTTCGCCGCTCTCTCATGCCATCCAGGGGTGCCGAAAGCGTCTCTCCTCAAACCCTCCGTGCCGCATCGCCTTGCGCCAGTGAACTCGCTGACAACATCGTCTGCAAGCCGGTTCGTTCCGCTGGCTGGAAGTGGTCCGCACGGGACCGCGTGCATTCCATCATCTCTGCTTGTCTCGGCCGTTGCTGCATGCACAATCGTTCGCGCCGGCGAAAAAGGAGCCAGTCCGCGTGAAGGCCGTCTACACCGAGCTGCATCGCAGCCACGATCCGCAATTCTATCTGGTACGCGGCGTCATCAAGCGCACCACCGAGCAGCCGGAGCGGGCGGATCGACTGCTGGCAGGCCTGAAGGCCGGCAATCACGAGCTGGTCGCGCCGATTCAGTTCGGCCAGGAAGCGCGCGCGCGCGTGCACAGTCCGGAATATCTCAATTTCCTGGAGGAGGCCTGGGACGCATGGGCCGCGCTCAGCGACGCCGGCAGCGAGATGATTCCGAACATGCATCCGGTGCGCAACGCCGCGACCTATCCGACCCACATCGTCGGACGGCTCGGCTGGCACACGACCGACACCTCGGCGCCGATCGGGCCGGGGACGTGGGCCGGCGCCTGCGCCGCGACCGACGTCGCGGCCTCGGCGGCGCAGCTGCTGCTCGACGGCGAGGATGCGGTCTACGCCTTGTGCCGGCCGCCGGGGCACCATGCCTATCGCGACATCGCCTCCGGCTTCTGCTTCATGAACAATTCGGCGATCGCGGCGGCGCATCTGCGCCAGCGCCACGAGCGGGTGGCGATCCTCGACGTCGACGTCCATCACGGCAACGGCACGCAGGGCATCTTCTACGAGCGGCCGGACGTCCTGACGATCTCGATCCACGCTGACCCGACGCATTACTATCCGTTTGTCTGGGGCTATGCGCATGAGCGCGGCGCGGGTGCGGGCCTCGGCGCCAACCTCAACATTCCGCTCGCCTTGAAGAGCGGCGACGACACCTATCTCAAGGCATTCGAGACCGCGGCGAAGACGATCCATGCCTTCGCGCCTGGCGCGTTGGTCGTCGCGCTCGGACTCGATGCGTCCGAGCATGATCCGCTCAAGGGCCTGTCGGTGACGACGCCAGGCTTCCGCCGCATCGGAGCGGCGATCGCGCGGCTCGGCCTTCCCACCGTATTCGTGCAGGAGGGCGGCTATCTCTCCGACATCCTCGGTCAGAACCTGACCGCGGTGCTGGCGGGGTTCGAGGAGGCGCGGTGACGCGCGAAGCCGGCCGTGACGAAAGTAATGGATCTGCTCTGAAATCAGGCACCACCCCGGGGTTCCACGGTTCCATAAATGGAGCCTTCCTTAAGCATCACCCATCAATTGTCCCCGCATCTGGCCAAGGGGCCGCTTCAACGGCGAATGCGGGGACGGGCAATGGGTTTTCTCGATCATCTCAAGATCGTGTGGAAGATTGGTCTCATTGTTACGGTGCTGGCGATCACCGTCGTCGGCGTGGCCGCATTGGGGATCCAGCAACTCTCCGAGACGATCGACGACTTCAGCGGCCTTTCCGCGGAGCAATCCGTCAACCTCGCGGTCTCGCGCTCGCAGCGCCGGCTCGAGACCTATCATGCCGCGATCTACGCGACGTTGACCGAGAGCACCGCAGAAGGCAACGCTCGGCGACTCAAGACGGGCACGCAATCACGTGATGAGATTCAAGGACTGCTGGACGGCGCGCTCAAGGAGAACACATCGCTCAGCGCCGATGTCAACGCGATCGCGGCCGGGTTCAAGTCCGCCTTCGCGGCTTGTGATCCGGTTCTTGAAGCCGGCGCGAAGGCGACGACGGCCGAGGACAATGCCAAGGTCGCCGAGCGCGCGCACAGCGCGTGTGATCCCGTCATCGACAAGGTTCTCGAGGACACCCAGAAGTTCTCGCGCCGGAACATCGATCGCGTCGCGAAGGCGCGCGAAACCATCAAATACGAAGCACGGGGCTCGATCCGGCTCGTCATGATGGCAGGCGGCATCGGCGTGGTGCTCGGGACGTTGATTGCGCTGTTCATCGGCGTCAAGTCGCTGTCGCAGCCGATCGCGCGGCTGAAGATCGCGATGGAGCGTCTTGCCGGAAATGATCTGGCCATTGCGGTGCCCGAGACCGGGCGCGGCGACGAGATCGGCGACATGGCCAAGACGGTCGAGACGTTCAAGACGAACGGCCTCGAGGTCGCCCGGCTGAAACAGGCGCAGGAGGAATCCGCGCGGCAGAGCGCCGAGCAGCGCCGCCGCGACATGCACGACCTCGCCAACCGGTTCGAGCAGGCGGTCGGCGAGATCGTCCAGACGGTCTCCTCGGCGTCGACCGAGCTGGAGGCCTCCGCCAACACGCTGAACACCACCGCCGACCGTGCGCAGCGGTTGACGAGCGTCGTGGCCTCGGCGTCGGAGGAGGCATCGGCCAACGTCCATTCGGTCGCCTCGGCCGCGGAGGAGCTGTCGTCCTCGGTCAACGAGATCAGTCGCCAGGTGCAGGAATCGGCGCGCATGGCGGGCGAGGCCGTCACCCAGGCCCGCAAGACCAACGATCGTGTCAGCGAGCTGTCGAAGGCCGCGGCGCGGATCGGCGACGTCGTCGAGCTGATCAACACCATCGCCGGCCAGACCAATCTGCTGGCGCTCAATGCGACGATCGAGGCGGCGCGGGCCGGCGAGGCGGGACGCGGCTTCGCGGTCGTCGCCACCGAGGTCAAGGCGCTCGCCGAGCAGACGGCCAAGGCAACCGGCGAGATTGGCCAGCAGATCTCGGGCATTCAGACGGCGACGCAGGAGTCGGTCGGCGCCATCAAGGAGATCTCCGGCACCATCGAGCGTCTCGCGGAGATCGCCTCGACGATCGCGGCCGCCGTCGAGGAGCAGGGCGCGGCCACTCAGGAAATCTCCCGCAACGTGCAGCAGGCCTCGCGCGGAACGCAAGACGTCTCCACCAACATCGTCGACGTCCAGCGCGGCGCCTCCGAAACCGGCTCGGCGTCGTCGCAGGTCCTGTCAGCCGCGAAGACTCTGTCGACCGACAGCGAGCGGCTGCGCGGCGAGATCTCGAGGTTCCTCAGCACCGTGCGTGCGGCCTGAGCCCGCCCGGAACGCAAGGCGCGGACCGGGGATGCTGGCTTTTCACGGGTGAACCGTTGGCAAACATCATCAAGTTTCCGGCGGTTTCTCCTGGCGGTCGCGCCGCTCGGGTCGATACGACACCGGAGCGGTCGGCCGACATGCAGCTCGCAAAGCTCAAGAGCGTGCTCGACGCCTGGCAGCAGATCCTGCGTCAGCTCGACCGGCTGGCCGAGCGCGACGGCACCGGGCCTCTGGCCGAGCAGTCGCGCCATATCCGGCAACTGATCGCCGACGCCGAACGGGCCATCGCGCTGGTCCAGCACGGCGCCACGTCCGGCAGGGACCACGATCTGGACTAGCTCGCCAGCGCCTGCGGCACGCTGGCTGCGGCGTCCCGCTCCGCGACGCGCACGATCTCCATCGTCCGCATGACGCTGGCCGGGTTGACGCTGATCGAATCGATGCCGAGGCTCGCCAGATAGCGTGCCACCTCCGGATAGTTGGCCGGCGCCTCGCCGCAGATGCCGACATGGCGGTGGTTGCGATGCGCGCCCTCCACCGCGAGCTTGAGCATGGTCAGGAGACCGGGATCGCGCTCGTCGAAATCGAACGCGACGATGTCGGAATCGCGGTCGACGCCGAGCGTGAGCTGGGTCAGGTCGTTGGAGCCGATCGAGAAGCCGTCGAAATGTTTCGCGAACTCGTCGATCAGGATGACGTTGTTGGGGATCTCGCACATCATGTAGATCTCCAATCCGTGCTCGCCGCGGACGAGCCCGTGCCCGGCCATCGCCGCGATCACCTTCTCCGCCTCCGCAACGCGGCGGCAGAACGGGATCATGATCTTCAGATTGGCGAGGCCCATGACGTCGCGGACGCGCTTCAGGGCGGCGCATTCCAGCGCGAAGCCGGCGGCATAGGCCGGATGCGCATAGCGCGAGGCGCCGCGGAAGCCGAGCATCGGGTTCTCCTCCCTGGGCTCGAAGTCGGCGCCGCCAATCAGGCTGGCATATTCGTTGGTCTTGAAGTCCGACAGCCTGATGATGACCGGGCGCGGATAGAAGGCGGCCGCGATGGTGCCGACCCCTTCCGACAGCTGCTCCACGAAGAAGTCGGCGGGCTTCCTGTAGCGGGCGGTCAGTTGCTTGATCGTCGCGCGGTCCTTTGGCGCGGTCACCTTGTTCGGCGCAGCCAATGCCATCGGATGAATGCCGATCGACTGGTTGATGATGAACTCCATGCGTGCGAGGCCGACGCCGTCGTTCGGCAAGAGTGCGGTCTTGAAGGCGAGCTCGGGATTGCCGAGATTGACCATGATGTGGGTGTGCGGCTTGTCGAGCTTGTCGATCGCCAGACGCTGGACGTCGAACGGCAGGGCGCCGTCATAGACATGTCCGGCATCGCCCTCGGCGCAGCACACGGTGACGCTCGCGCCCGTCCTGGCGCGCTTGCTGAAATCCTCGGTGCCGACCACCGCGGGCACGCCGAGTTCGCGCGCGATGATCGCGGCATGGCAGGTCCGGCCGCCATGATCCGTGACGATCGCCGCCGCGGTCTTCATGACGGGCTCCCAATCCGGGCTGGTCGAGGTGGCCACTAGCACCTCGCCGGGCTTGAACGCGCGCAGGTCCGTTGCCGTTCTGATCAGGCGGACCTTGCCTGCGGCGATCTTCTCGCCGACGGCGCGGCCGGTCGCGAGCGGCTTGCCGGCCTTTTTCAGCACATAGGTCTCGACCGACTCCGGCCGCCGCTGCGAGGCCACCGTCTCGGGCCGGGCCTGGATGATGTAGAGCGCGCCGTCGCGGCCGTCCTTGGCCCATTCGATGTCCATCGGCGTCGGCCGGCCGGCCTTCTGCGAGTAGTGCTGCTCGACGGTGATCGTCGCCTGCGCCAGCTCCAGCACGTCGGAGTCGTCGATACAGAACCTGGCGCGCTCGGCCGGCGGGGTCGGCTCGATGCGCGTGGTGGCGCCGCGCGCGCCCGGCTTCGCATAGACCATACGCTTGCTCTTGGCGCCGAGCCGCCGCGACAGCACGCTGCGGAAGCCGGCGGCGAAGGTCGGCTTGTGGACGTAGAACTCGTCGGGATCGACCGCGCCCTGCACGATGGTCTCGCCGAGCCCGTAGACGCCGGTGATGAAGGCGACGTCGCGAAAGCCGCTCTCGGTGTCCAGCGAGAACATCACGCCGCTGGCGCCGCGATCGGAGCGCACCATCTTCATCACGGCCACCGACAGCGCGACCTTGTCGTGGGCGAAGCCATTGTCGATGCGGTAGGAGATCGCGCGATCGGTGTAGAGCGAGGCGAAGCAGCGGCGGCAGGTCTCGAACAGCTGCCTGGCGCCGCTGATGTTGAGGAAGCTCTCGTGCTGGCCGGCGAAGCTCGCATGGGGCAGGTCCTCGGCGGTCGCCGAACTGCGCACGGCCACCGCGACGTTGCGGCCATATTCCTGCTCGAGCTGCTTGTACGCCATGGCCACCTCGCGCCGGAGATCGTCACGATCGGTGGCGTCGAACACGATCGCGCGCGCCTTGGCCGCTCGCTTGGCGAGATCGGCGATGCGGCGTTTGTCGAGTCCGGCGAGCAGCTCACGCAACGCATCGTCGGCGCCGTCGGCGCGCAGCGCATCGCGATAGCTTGCCGCGGTCAAGGCGAAGCCGTTCGGCACGCGTACGCCCTGCGCCGCCAGCGCCGAATACAGCTCCCCGAGCGACGCGGTCTTGCCGCCGACGTCGGGGACGTCCTCGATGCGAAGGTCCTTGAACCAGCGAATATAACCGGATGCATTCATGGCGTGTCTCCCGCATCGCAGCGCGAGAGCCGAGTTTGCCGCGCCGGACGGCAGCCGGCTTGCGCAAGATCAAGCGGGGCATGTGCGTGGCTCCTTAGATGCGCTCATGAGCAAAGTTCCCCAGCCATTCGCCGAGCCAGGCGACCTCCGCTCTGCCGGCCCTGCCGAGGACGACAATGAGGATGGCGATCTGCAATGGTCGCGGTTCTGGCTGACGGCGCGGGGCTTCTGGCGGGGAGCGAAGGCGTGGCGGGTCTGGCTGCTGTGCGCCGTGCTGGTCGGCATCGTCGCGCTGCAACTTTATGTCCAGTTGCGCTTCAACACCTGGACCCGGGATTTCTTCAATGCGCTCGAGGGACGCGATCCGGCGCGGCTGCGTCAGCAGGCCATGCTGCTCGTGCCGCTATGTGCGGCAAGCGTCGTGCTGGCGATCGCCTCGGTCTGGGGCCGCATGACCATTCAACGCAATTGGCGGCAATGGCTGGCGGCGGAGGTGATCGACTACTGGATCGAGAACGACCGCTATGCGCGGCTCGCGACCACCAAGGGGGACCAGAAGATTCCCGAATACCGCATCGCCGAGGACGTCCGCATCGCCACCGATGCGCCGGTCGACTTCGCCGTCAACGTGGTCTCGTCGCTGCTGACGGCGGTGATCTTCCTGCAGGTGCTATGGCAGGTCGGCGGTCCGATCAGCTTTGCGATCTCCGGCCTTGAGTTGTGGTTGCCCGGCTACCTGGTCATCAGCGTCGTCGCCTATTCAGGCCTCGTCACCGGCGCGATGCTGTGGGTCGGTGCGCCGCTTACCCACGTCATCCAGGTCAAGAACCAGTCCGAGTCGGAGCTGATCACGGCCGCGCATCGGCTGCGCGACATCGGCGAGGGCGTGACGCCGAAAGAGGACAAACGTGGCGTGATTGCCGCGCTGTGGCAGGCGCTCGACCGCGTCATCCGGCAATGGCGGCGGCTGTGCTGGCGGCTGATGCGCATGACGCTGGTGTCGCATACCAACAGCCTGCTCGCGCCGATCATCGGACTCGTGCTGTGCGCGCCAAAATTCCTCGACGGCCAGATGACGCTCGGCGAGCTGACGCAGGCGGCGGCGGCGTTCACGCTGGTGCAGGGCGCGTTCAACTGGCTGGTCGACAATTACAGCCGCGTCGCCGACTGGATGTCGTCGCTGGAGCGCGTCGGCGGATTGCTGCTGTCGCTCGATGAGCTGAATGACGATGGCGTCGAGACGGTCACGCCGTCTGCAGCCGCACGTGAGCCAGCAGACGGTTGATATCAGCCGGGTCGCACAGCGCCGTGCCCGTGCGCAGCAGTGCGGCCGCGCCGGCGGCGACGGCGAAGCGGAACGCCTCGTCCATGGGCTCACCGGCGGCGAGCTTGGCGATCAAGGCGCCGAGAAAACTGTCGCCGGCGCCGACAGCGTTGACCGGCACCAGCGTCAGCGGCTGCGCACGCAGCACGCGCTCGGATGTCACCACGAGCGCGCCGAGATGGCCCATGGTCAGCGCGACGATCCTGGCCTTGCCTGTCGCAACCAGCGTTCGCGCGGCGGCTTCCCACGCCACCGCATCAGGCAGCTCGCCGCCGACGAGTTCGTGCATCTCGCGCAGCGACGGCTTGATCAGGTCGACGCCGCCTTCGACCGCCGCGGCCAGCGCAGGTCCGGATGTATCGAGGATGAACTGCGCGCCGCGTGCGCGCGCGATCTTCGCGATGCGCGCGTAGTAGTCCGTCGGCACGCCGCGCGGCAGGCTGCCGCTGCCGATGACGTAACGCGGGAACGGATCGAGTCCGCTGAGCAGCGCGAGCCCGGCCTGCGACTCGGCTTCGCTGAGCGTCGGTCCCGGCAGGATGAAGCGATAAGGCTGGCCGGTGGCGCGCTCCTGGACAAAGAAATCCTCGCGCGTGTCGTCATGCGTGGCCCAGGTGCGGCTGGCCACGCCTTCGCTCTCGACCAATTGCTTCAGCAGGAGGCCGGTTGGGCCGCCCACTGGATAGAGCGCCGTCACGTCGCCGCCGAGCCGCGTGATGACGCGTGCGACATTGATGCCGCCGCCGCCGGGATCGCGCCGCTGCGTGGTGCCGCGCAGCTTGGCCACGGGCACGATGCTCTCGACGGTCGTCGAGACATCGACGGCCGGGTTCGGCGTGATCGTGACGATGTCGCTCATCGATCAGGTTGCGGGAGATCCGCCGCTCGAGGGGACGCTGGACTCGTGGAAGGACTTGAGGCCGAGAAAGCTGATGTCGGGCTTGGTGACAAGATGTACGGGAATGGACCGCAGATAGCTGTCGTAGCGTCCCTTGCTCTCGAACTGCCGGCGGAACGCCGACTTCGCGAAGTAGTCCGGGAAGCGCGGCGGGATGCCGCCGGCGATGTAGACGCCGCCGCGGGCGCAGAAGGTCAGCGCCAGATTGCCGGCGACGGCGCCGAGCCAGGCGCAGAACATGTCGAGCGTGGCGCGGCTGGTGGCGCAGCTGCCATCGAGCGCGGCGTGGGTGATCGCCGCTGCGTCACGCTTGGGCACGTCGACGCCGTCGACCGCTGCGATCGCCTGATAGACGTTCTCGAGGCCCATGCCGGACAGCGCGCGCTCGATCGAGACATGGCCGAAGCGCTCGCGCATCTTGGCGAGCACGGTGGCCTCGCGCATCGTGGTCGCCGGCAGGGTCGCGTGGCCCGCCTCGGTGACCGCGACGGTCGGACGGCCATCATTCGGGAGATAGCAGGCCGCGCCGAATCCGGTGCCCGGGCCGATCACCAGCATCGGCGCGCCCTCGACCGCCGCATGGCCGCCGAGCGCAAACAGATCGTCGGGATGCAGCGCCGGCAGCGACCAGCCGACCGCTTCGAAATCGTTCAACAGCTTCGCCGAGCGCAGATTGAAGTGCGCGGCCAGCTCGGCGCCGTCGATGACCCAGGTAGAGTTGGTCAGCATGCCGCGGTTGCGCTCGATGGGACCTGCGATGTCCAGCACGGCGGAGGCCGGCGGTCCGCCGGCAGCGTGTCGCGCCAGGAAGTCGGTGATGGCATCGGCGATGGTCGGGAAATCCGCGACCTTCAGATGGGCGACCTGGCCGATCGTTCCGTCGTCGAGCAGCGCGAACCGCGCATTGGTGCCGCCGATGTCCCCCAGAAGAACGCGCTCGCTCATCCCTCAATCTTCCGCCCGTTGTGCGGCCGGGCCGGATCGTTCGTCCGCTTGGCCGCAATCTTCTCCGCATACCACTGCGCCGATGCCTTGGGAATGCGGCGCAGGGTGCCGTGGTCGACGTAGACAATGCCGAAGCGCTGGGAATAGCCCGCCCCCCATTCAAAATTATCCAGGAGCGACCAGACGAAATAGCCGCGCACGTCGGCGCCCGCGACGATCGCCTGTTCCATCGCCGCTGTGTAAGCCCTGAGATAGCGGATCCGGTCCTCGTCCTGGATGTGGCCCGCGGCATCGATGGCGTCATCGGCCGCGGTGCCGTTCTCCAGCACATAGATCGGCAGACGGAACCGCCGGTGGATGTCCATCAGTGTCTCGCGGAACGCATCCGGCACGACGGGCCAGCCGATCGCGCTGCGCGGCACGCTGTCCGGAGCCGGACCGAAGCTGGCGCCGATCAGGTTGGTGTCCGCCTTGACGTAGTGCGGCGAGTAGTGGTTCAACCCGAACCAGTCGACGGGACGCGCGATGTCAGCCAGATCGCCGGGCGCGATGTACGGCGCGATGGCCTCCTCGATTTCTGGCGGATAGCTGGCGAACGCCTGCGGGAACGGGAAGGCGTCGTTCCAATAGGCGGCGAGCCGCAGCGCAGCCGCGGCGTCAGCGGGGTGGGCCGTGCAGGGATAGCAAGGCTGCCGGTTGTGGATCGCGCCGATCGAGGCGCCGATGACATCCTTGCGCAGCACGTCGACGGCGCGGCCGTGGCTGAGATTGACGTGGTGGATCGCCTTGTGCAGGGCGGCCTCGTCCGCGACACCCGGCGCATGCCAGCCGAGGCCGTAACCGAACAGCGTGAATACGCAGGGCTCATTGAAGGTGGCGAAGCGCTTGACGCGGTCGCCATAGCGCCTTGCCACCAGCGCGGTATAGTCGGCGAACCAGCCGGCGATGTCGCGGTTCTGCCAGCCGCCGAGCGACTCCAGCGCCTGCGGCAGGTCCCAGTGGTAGAGACAGAGCCACGGCTCTATCTCGGCGGCGAGCAGCGCATCGATCAGCCGGTCGTAGAAGGCGAGTCCGGTCTCATTGACGGCGCCGCGGCCGTGCGGCAGCACCCGCGGCCAGGCGATCGAGAAGCGGTAGGCGTCGAGGCCGAGCTCGCGCATCAGCGCGACGTCCTCTGCATAGCGATGGTAGTGGTCGCAGGCCACCTCGGCGGTATCGCCATGGCTCACGCGGCCAGGCGCGCGCAGATAGACGTCCCAGATGCTGTCGGCGCGGCCGTCGAGATGAGCGGCCCCTTCGATCTGGAAAGCCGAGGTCGACGCGCCCCAGACGAAGTTCGGACGTGCGGTCATATGCAAGGGCGCCTGCGCTGCTGCGGTCCCGCGCATGATGCCTATCGCCGCTGCCAGGCCGTTGACCGGGATCAAGCGGCCCGGCGGTGTCCTGCGCCGGGCAGGGGCCGTGACCTTCGAGGCGGCACGAGCCGCCGCCAATTTGTTGCTCCGTTATGCCCGGGCTTGTCCCGGGCATCCACGTCATTCCGCAGACGAAGGACGACGTGGATGGCCGGGACGAGCCCGGCCATGACGATGAGGAAGCAAACGAGCCCAATAATCCGCGCCCGTATGAGAGAGTCCTGCGCCGGCGAGGGGGGATCATGCAGGCAACGGGCTTGCATCCCGGGTCAAAGCTGTAGAACGTGCGGCCGCCGAGAAATGGAGTTTCGGCTCGAATGAGCGTGTTTCTGCTGCGGCGATGCCTGACCTTGCTTGCGACCCTGGTCGGGGCCTCGCTGATCATTTTCCTGGTGCTCGATGCCCTGCCGGGCAACGCGGCGCAGATGCTGATGGGCGCCGACGCCTCGCCCGACGCGGTGAGGGCGCTGACCATCAAGCTCGGGCTCGATCAGCCGCTGGCGGTGCGCTATGTGCAGTGGCTCGGCGGCCTGCTCACGGGCCATCTCGGCAACAGCTATGCCTATGGCACGCCGGTGGCGGAGCTGATCGGCGAGCGCCTGGCGATGACGATTCCCCTGGCGATCATGGCCATGCTGCTGACGACGGTGCTGGCGCTCGCGGCCGGCATCTACACGGCGGCCCATCACAACCGCATTGGCGATGTCGGCGTGATGTCGCTGACCCAGATCGGCATCGCGCTGCCGAACTTCTGGTTCGCCATTCTCCTGATCCTGCTGTTCGCGGTGAAGCTGCAATGGCTGTCGGCCGGTGGCTTCCCCGGCTGGGAGGACGGCATCTGGCCCGGGCTGCGCGCGCTGCTGCTGCCGGCGGTGGCGCTGGCGGTGGTGCAGGCCGCGATCCTGGCGCGGGTGACGCGCTCCGCCGTGCTCGACGTGCTGCGCGAGGACTTCGTGCGCACGGCGCGCGCCAAGGGCCTGACCAAACGCGAGGTGCTGTGGCAGCACGTGCTGCGCAACGCGATGATCCCGGTGCTCACCGTGATGGGCTTGCAATTTGCCAATCTGCTCGCCGGCACGATCGTGATCGAGAACGTGTTCTATCTGCCCGGGCTCGGCCGCCTCATTTTCCAGTCGATCGCCAACCGCGATCTCATCGTCGTCCGCAACTGCGTGATGCTGCTGGCCGCCATGGTGATCATCGTCAACTTCGTGGTCGACGTGCTCTATGCGGTCATCGATCCGCGCATCAAGGTGCACGAGCTGTGAGTTCGTCCGTGATCGTCCAGCCCGTTGTCGCGCCTGCGACGAACACGTTCTGGCGCCGCGCGCTGCGCCATCGCAGCTTTACGGTCGGTGCGCTGCTCTGCCTCGTCGTGCTCGGCGCCGCGCTGCTGTCGCTGGTGTGGACGCCGTGGTCGGCTTATGAGATCGACGTCGCCTCGAAGCTGCGGCCGCCCTCAGCGGCGCATTGGCTCGGCACCGACGTGCTCGGTCGCGACATCGTCTCCTTGCTGCTGGTCGGCGCGCGCGCGACTATTCTGGTCGGCATCATCGCGGTCGGCATCGGGCTGACCTGCGGCGTCTGTCTCGGGCTGATCGCGGCCGCGCAGCGCGGCTGGACCGAGGAGCTGGTGATGCGCTTCAGCGATTTCACCTTCGCCTTTCCCGCCGTGCTGTCGGCGATCATGCTGGCTGCGGTGATCGGACCGGGCATGGTGACGTCGATCACCGCGATCGGCATCTTCCAGATCCCGGTGTTCGTGCGCGTCACCCGCGGCTCCGCCGGCGCGATCTGGGCGCGCGAGTTCATCCTGGCGGCGAGCGCCGCCGGCAAGGGTCGCTTCCGCATCACCATCGAGCACGTGCTGCCGAACATCCTGTCGATCCTGATCGTGCAGGCGACGATCCAGTTCGCGCTGGCGATTCTCGCGGAGGCCGCGCTGTCCTATCTTGGCCTCGGCACGCAGCCGCCGCAGCCGTCCTGGGGGCGCATGCTGAACGATGCACAGACGCTGCTGTTCCAGTCGCCGAGCCTCGCGGTCTATCCGGGTGCTGCGATCGCGCTCGCTGTGCTCGGCCTCAATCTGCTCGGGGACGGTCTGCGCGACCTGCTCGATCCGCGGCTGGCGAGGCAGCGATGAGCGCAGACAAACAGGCGCTGCTCGAGGTCTCAGGCCTCGGCATCCGGCTCAATACCAGCCGCGGCCCAGCGCAGGCCGTGCGCGATGTGTCCTTAGCGTTGACGCGCGGCGAGACGCTCGGCATCGTCGGCGAGTCCGGCTGCGGCAAGTCGATCACCGCGCTGGCGCTGCTCGGGCTGCCGCCCGACAGCGCCGTCGTCAGCGGCAGCATCCGACTCGATCGCCGCGAATTGGTCGGACTCGATGATGCCGATTACTGCAAGCTGCGCGGCAACCGCATCAGCATGATCTTCCAGGAGCCGATGACGGCGCTGAACCCGATGCACACCATCGGCCGTCAGGTCGCCGAGCCGCTGCTGCGGCACACCGGCTGCTCCGCGGCGGAGGCCAAACGCGAGGCCATCGCGCTGCTCGACCGGGTCGGCCTGCCTGATCCCGCCAGACGTTTTGACGCCTACCCGCATCAGTTCTCCGGCGGCCAGCGCCAGCGCATCACCATCGCGATGGCGCTCGCCTGCAAGCCCGACGTGCTGATCGCCGACGAGCCGACCACCGCGCTTGACGTCACCATCCAGCGCCAGATCCTCGATCTCATCGCCGACCTCGTGGCCGAGCAGGGCATGGCGATGATCCTGATCTCGCATGATCTCGGCGTCATCGCCGAGAACGTGCAGCGCATGATGGTGATGTATGGCGGCACGGTCGTCGAAAGCGGAAGCACCGACGCGGTGTTCTCGCGCATGGGCCATCCCTACACGCAGGGCCTGTTCCAGGCGCGCCCGCGGCTCGGCGCGCGCAAGGGCACGCGGCTTGCGACCATCGCCGGCACGGTGCCGGAGCTCGCCGATCTGCCTGCCGGTTGTCCATTCGCCGATCGCTGCGGGCTGGTGATCGATGCCTGTCGGTCGGCGCTGCCGCCGCTGATCGAGATCGGCGCAGGACATGGCGTCCGCTGCATTCGAACCGATGACGCGCTCGCGCGCGAGCCGGTGGGAGTCACCGCGTGAGTGCCGCCATCGGGGATGCGTCGCAGGCGCCGCTGCTCGAGATCAGGGATCTCGTCCAGCGCTACACGCTGCCGCGTGAAAGTCTGCTGCGGCCGCCGGGACAAGTGCTCGCGCTCAACGGCGTCTCGCTCTCGCTGATGCCGGGCAAGAGCCTCGGCATCGTCGGCGAGTCCGGGTCCGGCAAGTCGACCCTCGCGCGCCTGATCATGGCGCTGGAGAGACCGTCGTCGGGATCGGTGCTGATGTCCGGGCGCGATCTCCACCATCTTCCGGCCGATGAGCTGCGCCGCGCCCGGCGCGATTTCCAGATGGTGTTCCAGGACCCGTATGGATCGCTCGATCCGCGCCAGACCATCGCGCGCATCGTCGCCGAGCCGCTGACCGCGCTGGAGAGCCCGGATCGCGACACGTTGCGGACGCGCGTCGCGAGCGTGTTGCGGCAGGTGGGCCTGCGGGATGCCGACATGGACAAATATCCGCACGAGTTCTCCGGCGGCCAGCGCCAGCGCATTGCGATCGCGCGCGCGCTGATCACCCAGCCGAAGCTGATCGTCGCCGACGAGCCGGTCTCGGCGCTCGACGTATCGGTGCAGGCGCAGGTGCTGAACCTGATGCAGGATCTGCAGGAGCAGTTCGGCCTCAGCTACGTGCTGATCAGTCACGACCTCGCGGTGGTCGACTATCTCTGTGACGAGGTCGCGGTGATGTATCTCGGCCGCATCGTCGAGCGGGGGCGGCCGGAAGATCTGTTCGGCCAATGCGCGCATCCCTACACGCGCGCGCTGCTGGACGCCGTGCCGCGGGCGCAGGCTGGCGCTGTCAGGCGTAAGCGCGAGAACGTTGCGATCGCCTCGCAATCCCTCGGCTCGCGAGGATGCGCTTATGCGCCGCGCTGTCCGCTGGCCGACGCCCATTGCCGCGAGAGCGCTCCCGCGCTGCGGGCACTGGCGGCGCAGCATTCGGCTGCCTGCCACCATGCGGAAAGCGTGATGGCGCTGCCGGCGCTGGCCGCGCGGGAAGATCCGCCTCTTGTCTCCAAGTCGCTTTGACGCATAATCGGTTCCGTCCGGGAGAGATAAACAATGTTGAAAAGACTATCGATCATCGCTTTGACCGCCATCGCTTTGACCGCGCTCGCCGCGGCGGCTGCCGTGCCGGCCTCGGCGCAGAGCAAGAAGGACAGCGTCGTCGTCGGCATGACCCTGGAGCCGCCGGGGCTCGACCCGACCAGCGCGGCGGCCGCCGCTATCGCCGAGGTCACGCTCTACAACGTCTATGAGACGCTGACCAAGATCAACGAGGACGGCTCGGTGTCGCCGCTGCTGGCCGCGAGCTGGCAGGCCTCGTCCGACCTGAAGAGCTACACGTTCAAGCTCATCAAGGGCGTCAAATTCCAGAACGGCGAGGCGTTCGATTCCGCGGCCGTGAAGTTCTCGTTCGAGAAGGCCGGCGCCGCCAACAGCACCAACAAGGACAAGGCGCTGTTCCAGGCGATGGAGGCGGTCAATGCGCCCGACGCCGAGACGATCGAGATCAAGCTGAAGTATTCCGAGCCGAACCTGCCGTTCCTGCTCGGCCAGGCCACCGCATCGATCGTCGAGCCGAAGAGCGCGCCGACCGATGCGACGCAGCCGGTCGGCACCGGCCCGTACACGCTCGGCAGCTGGGCCAAGGGCTCGTCGCTGACCTTGAACAAATGGCCTGAGTATCGCAATGCCGCGGCCGTCAAGCTGTCCAAGGTGACGATCCGCTTTATCTCCGATCCGGCGGCGCAGGTCGCGGCGCTGCTGTCGGGCGACGTCGAAGCGTTCCCGCGCGGCACCACGGCGCGCACCATCGCGCAGTTCAAGTCCGACCCGCGCTTCACCGTGCTGATCGGCGGCTCCAAGGCGAAGACCATCCTCACCATCAACAACAAGAAGAAGCCGCTCGACGACGTCCGCGTCCGCCGAGCCATCCTCGCCGCGATCGACCGCAAGGCGCTGATCGAAGGCGCGGTCGACGGGCTGGGCACGCCGATCGGAAGCTTCTATGTGCCGGGCTCGCTCGGCTATGTCGACACCACCGACATCAACCCGTATGATCCGGAGAAGGCGAAGAAGCTGCTGGCCGAAGCCGGCGTCACCACGCCGCTGCAACTATCGCTGCGGCTGCCCCCGCCGGCCTATGCACGGCAGGGCGGCGAGGTAATCGCGGCGCAGCTCGCCAAGGTCGGCATCACCGCCAAGATCGAAAACCTCGAATGGGCGGCATGGCTGTCGCAGGTGTTCAACGGGCCGCACGATTTCGACCTCACGATCGTCTCGCATGTCGAGCCGTTCGATCTCGTGAAGTTCACTGAGCCGAACTATTATTTCGGCTATCAGTCCGAAGCGTTCAACAAACTCTACCAGCAGATCGTCGATACGCCGAACGAGGCCGATCGCGCCAAGCTGCTCGGCGACGCCCAGCGCCTGCTGGCCACCGACGCCGCCGCCGGCTTTCTGTTCCAGCCGCAATGGATCACCGTGATCAACAAGAAGCTGAAGGGCGTATGGAAGGACGTGCCGCAGTTCGAGAATGATTTCGCGAGCTGGAGCTGGGAGTGAGCGGCGGAGTTCTTGGTACGACCGCCGCAGCAACGCTGCCCAATACAGTGCCCTCTCCCCTTGCGGGAGAGGGCATCGACGGCTGATCAGCTTGTTCGGTCGGGTGAGGGGTCTCTCTCCGCACGTCACGCCCGTGGAGACATACCCCTCACCCAATCTCGTATGCCGTTCTGTCCTGCATGCCCTCTCCCGCAAGGGGAGAGGGCGCATTAATTGGCACCGGCGAGTTCACCAACGACCGACTTGCGATAGACGTCGACGTGACTCATCAGTTCAATTCGGCCAGTCGATCGGCGTGAAGCGCAATTGCCGGCGGCGCATCTCGGCCTGAAGTTCCTGAGCATATTGCTTGGCCCGTTCGCCGATCAGGCGGTAGGGTCCGCCGATCCGGCTGTCAGCTGCCACCTGCTTGCGGACGCTTTCGTAATACGCCATCAAGCTCTCATCCGTGGAATTCACAAATCTCATTGACGCGCCCTCGCAACAAGTCCCCCTCGCTGCCAAGTTTGCACGGCTTTTTCGCCGCAGCAGCGACATAAGTTAACGTCCCCCGCCGCAAATGGTTCCGTTTGTGTTCCAACCTGTCTTCGCCGGTTGACGCATCAACTCACAGGAACCCTTCCGTCGCTCGACATTTGGTTCCGCGATCCAAAACGAGGACGGCGATGCGCACTGAAGTTCTGGTCATCGGCGGCGGCCCCGCAGGACTGATGGCCGCGATCTATCTTGCGCGATTCAGGCGCCATGTCGTTGTCGTCGATAGCGGCGCATCGCGCGCGGCGCTTATCCCGCGCAGCCACAATCTGCCCGGGTTTCCGAACGGCCTTCCTGGCAGCGAGCTGTTGGCTCGCATGCAGCGGCAGGTCGAGGAGCTTGGCGTGCCGATCATTCGCGGCACGGTCACCGCGCTGGAAACCCGCGATGATCGAATCCTCGCCGCACACAAAGGAGAGCCGATTGTGGCGCAACGCGCCATGCTGGCGACCGGCATCGTCGACAAGCAAACGCCGCTGGTCGATTGGACTGTGGCGGTGCGTGAAGGGGCGCTGCGCTATTGCCCGGTCTGCGACGCGTTCGAGGCGATCGGCCGCAAGATCGCGATCATCGGTCCGCTTGGACACGCCGCGGGCAAGGCGCTGTTCATGCGTGTGTATAGTTCCGACGTCACGCTGATCCCGGTCGGAGACGAGCAGAACGACGAGAAGCGGCGGGAGCTCGCCGGGGCCGGCGTTCGCGTGACGCCGCCGCTGCGCGGGCTGCAACGGGAGGAGGACGTCATGTCGGCCACTTTTGCGGATGGAAGTTGCGAACGCTTCGAGATCGTCTATCCGGCCATGGGCGCCGATGTTCGTTCCGAGCTCGCGATCGCGCTCGGCGCGCGGCATACGTCCGACGGGTTTCTCGAGGTCGATGGCAAGCAACGCTGCGGCGTCGACCGCCTCTATGGCATTGGCGACGTCGTCACCGACCTGCACCAGATCGCGGTGGCGTTCGGCCATGCTGCAGTCGCGGCATGCCACGCACATCATTCGCTTCCGATGCGCTATGCGGAACCATCCGGGGCGCAGGACAAATTGATCACAACCTGAAATCGCGATATCCTATGTAAGTGCCGCTGGCGTTGACGTGTCGGACCATGGCGGATGGACAGGAAATCGGCATGTTTGGCGGCTGCATCCAGCTGCCGTGAGGAAGCCGAACGCGATCCCGCCCGGCGTGACCTCTGGCTGCAGCAAGCCTCGAAATGGACGACGCTCGCAGGCGAGCAGGCGGGGCATGCCTTGATCGTCTGCGACCAGCCGGCGGCTGCGAGTCAGGAGGGTCGCCGCTAGAGTCCGCTCACTGCAGCGTCGGATCGAGCTTGTCACGCAGCCAGTCGCCGATCACGGACACCGCGAGCGTGGTCACCACGATGGTGACCGCCGGTGCGAGCATGATCCATGGCGCGCGCGTCAGATATTCGCGGCCGTAGCCGACCATGTTGCCGAGGCTGGTCATCGGCGGCTGCACGCCGAGGCCGAGGAACGACAGGCCCGATTCCAGCAGGATGACTTCCGGGAACACCAGCGTCATCGACACGATCAGTGTCGAGGCGATGTTCGGCAGGATGTGCCTGAGATATACGCGCTGCGGCGTCGCGCCGAGCTGGCGCACGGCGGCGGCATAGCCTTGCGCGTTGGCGGAGATCGCCAGCCCGCGCGCGATGCGCGCGTAGCGCTCCCAGCCGAACAGGCCCATCAGGCCGATCAGGAGCGGCAGCGAGTTGCCGAAGAAGGCAAGCACCGCGAGCGCGAGGATCAGGAACGGCATGCTGGCCTGGAAATCCGCGAGCATCAGCACGAACTGCTCGACGAGGCCGCGGAAATGCGCGGCGAGAAAGCCGAGTGTGGTGCCGGCGACGGCCGAGATCGCGGTGGCGCCGAACGCGATCAGGAGCGAGATGCGGATCGAGACAATGAGGCGCGAGAGCACGTCGCGGCCGAGCTCGTCGGTACCGAGCCAATGCGCCGGGTTGCCCGGCAGGGACAGACGGTTGCGCAGGTCGAACTTGGTGAAGCCGTAGGGCGCGATCTGATCGGCGAAGATCGCGACCACCAGCATCGCCGCGATCCAGGCGATCGCGATGGTGACGGAGAGGGGAATATTGGGCCAGCGCAGCCGCCTTGCGGCCACTGCCTTCATTGCGACGTCGGTCATGCCGCGGCTCCCTTGCTGCGAAGCCGCGGATCGAGCAAGCCGTAGAGGAAATCGACGATCAGGTTCGAGGTCACCATGGTCATCGCCACCAGCAGCAGGATGCATTGCACGACGGCGAGGTCGCGATTGGCGACGGCCACGACCAAGAGCCGGCCGACGCCGGGCCAGGAGAACACGCTTTCGACCACGACGGCGCCGGCGATCAGGCTGCCGACCATGAAGCCGAGAATGGTGACGGTCGGGATCGCGGCATTCGGTAGCGCGTGATCGGTGATGACGCGGCGCCACGGCACGCCCTTGGCTGATGCCGTGCGGATGTAGGGCTGGCCGAGGATCTCCAGCATCGCGCTGCGGGTGAAGCGCGCCAGCACGGCGGCGCCGCCGAAGCCCAGCGTGACGATCGGCAGGATGGCATGTCGCCACGACTCCTGTCCGCCCGAGGGCAGCCAGCCGAGCTGCACGGCAAAGATCAGCACCAGCAGCAGCGCCAGCACGAAGCTCGGCACGGTGAACCCGGCCACCGCGGTGATCATCACCGCGCGGTCGATCGCCGATCCCCGATGCAGCGCGGCGTAGATGCCGGCGGGGATGCCGAGCAGAACTTTCACCAGGAACGCCGGAATTGTCAGTGCGAGCGTTGCCGGGATGCGCTCGATCACGAGCTGAATCGCAGGCCGGCCGTCGCGCATCGAGCGGCCCAGCTCGCCCTGGCCGATCGCCTTGAAGTAGTCGAGATACTGGACCCAGATCGGATGATCGAGGCCCCAAGCCTTGCGGAAAGCTTCGATCACCTCGGGCGGCGCCTCCGGGCCCATGATCATCAGCGCGGGGTCGCCTGACAGCCGCAGCACGATGAAGGCGAAGGTGACGACGAGCGCGATGGTCAACAGCGCGCGCGACAGGCGGATGGCGAAGAAGCGCAGCATCACGCGGCGTCCTGGTTCTGCGAGGGCGCGCCGGTCACGAGATGGCACGCCACCTGGCGCTGCGGATCAAGCGCGATCAGTTGAGGCACCTCGGTCTTGCAGCGCGCCGTCGCATGACGGCAGCGCGGATGAAAGGCGCAGCCCGAGGGACGCGCCGCCGGATTGGGCGGATCGCCCGTCAGCACGATGCGACCAGTGCTGCGGCGGCCGGGTGCAGGCGAGGCCGACACCAGCGCCTGGGTGTAAGGATGCTGCGGACGTGCGAACAGATCGTCGGCATCGCCATGTTCGACGATGCGGCCGAGATACATCACGGCGACCTTGCGGCTGATCTGCCGGATCACGCGCAGGTCATGGCTGATGAACAGCATGGTCAGCCCGAGTCGCGCCTGCAGATCGACCAGCAGATTCACCACCTGCGCCTGGATCGAGACATCCAGCGCGCTGACCGGCTCGTCGCAGACCAGGAAGTCCGGCCTGGTCGCGAGCGCGCGCGCCAGCACGATGCGCTGGCGCTGTCCGCCCGACAGTGCGCCGGGATAACGGTGGCCATGGCTGTCGTTGAGATCGACCGCATGCAGCAGCTCGTGCACGCGCGCCGCGCGCTCGGCTTTGGTGCCGATGTCGTGGATGTCGAGCGGCTCGCGGATCTGCTCGGCGACGGGTAGCCTGCGATCGAGCGCGCCGAGCGGATCCTGGAAGATCATCTGCATGCGCGCGCGCTGGGCGCGCCACGCAGCCGTGCCAGGTGCCGCGATCGGCGCGCCATCGAAGCGCACGCTGCCGTGGTCCGGCGGCTCGAGCCCGAGCACCATGCGGCCGGTGGTGGATTTGCCGGAGCCGGATTCGCCGACGATGCCGAGCGTCTCGCCCTTCTGGATCGAGAAGCTGAGGCCGTCGACGGCATGGACGGAGGTGAAACGCCCGAACAGGCCGGACCGCATCCGATAGGTACGCGAGATCGCGTTGACCTCGACGAGTGGCGACGTCATTCGGCGGCAAGCTCCACCGGCAGCCGCTGCGGCCGCAGGCAGGCGACCGCGCGATCCAGCTCGATCGGCGCCAGCGGCGGCACGCTCGCATGACAGCCGTCGGCGACGTGGGCACAACGCGGCGCGAAGGCACAGCCGCTCGGCAGCGCGCGCGGATCCGGCACCGTGCCGGGTATCGCCTGCAGCCGCTTGCGCGCGCCATCGAGCGGCGGCAGCGCGCCGATCAGGCCTTGTGCATAAGGATGCCAGGGATCATCGAACAGACGCGTGGCGGGGGCGCGCTCGACGATGCGGCCGGCATACATCACGCAGACGCGGTCGCAATTCTCCGCGACGACGCCGAGATCGTGGCTGATCAGCACCATCGCCATGTTGAATTCGAGGCGCACGGCGGCCAGGAGATCGAGGATCTGAGCCTGGATGGTCGCATCGAGCGCGGTGGTCGGCTCATCGGCAATCAACAGATCAGGCTGCCCGGCAAGCGCCATCGCGATCATGATGCGCTGGACCTGCCCACCGGAGAATTCGTGCGGATAGGCTGACAAGCGCCTGTTCGCGTCGGGAATGCCAACGAGATCCAGCAGCCGCAGCGCCTCGACCCGTGCGGCCTCGCCGCGCAGGCCGCGATGCAGCGCGAGGCTTTCACACAACTGGCGCCGGATGGTCAGCACGGGATTGAGCGCGCTGGCAGGATCCTGGAAGATCATCGCGATGCGCCGGCCGCGCACCTGGTCGAGCACCTTGCCATCGGCGCCGATCAGTTCGCGCCCATCCAGCGTGGCGGAGCCCGTGACCCTCGCCTTGGCGGGCAACAGCCCGAGCGCCGCGAGCCAGGTCACCGACTTGCCGGATCCCGACTCGCCGACGAGGCCGACGGCCTCGCCCTTGGCGATGTCGAGATCGATGCCATGCAGCACTTGTGTGCCGTCGAAGGCGACCTTCAAGCCGGAGATGCTGACCAGCGGCGCCACGGCGTCACGCTCCGTAATTGCCGCTGCGGAAGTCCATCGCGAAGGCCGGCGAGGCCTTCCACTTGATCGACTTCGGCTTCGCCGTGAAGGTCGCGTTCTGGTGCAGCACGGTGTAGGCCGGGTCCTCGCGCTCGGCGATCTCCAGCATGCGGCCGAACGCCTTCTTGCGCGCGGCGCGGTCCGTCGACGTCTCCAGGAACTCCGACAGCTTGTTCAACTCGGCATTGGTGTATTCGCCGACCTGCTGCTGCTGGCCGTTGGGGCCGTGCTGGGCGACCAGCGACGACACCGGATCGTTGAACGCCGCCGAGTTCGACCAGTCGCGCACCGCGCGGGTGGGGGCGCGCTCCAGGATCTGCGACCAGTTCTCCTTGGTCTCGATCTGGACGTTGAGGCCGACCGCCTGCCACATCTCGACCAGCACCTGGGCGGTCGCGACCTGATTGGTGTAGTAGTTGTTGAGCAGGCGGTAGGGGATCGGATCGCCCTTGTAGCCGGCCTGCTTCAAAAGATCCTGCGCCAGCTTCGGGTCGAACGCCGGCACGCTCCAGTCGGCGATGAACATGTCGCCGTAGAACTCCCACTGCAGACCCTTCGGCACGCGGGTGCGGCCGGCCCACAGGCTGTCGACGATCGCCTGGCGGTCGATCGCATGGGTGAAGGCGCGCCTCACCAGGGGATTGGCGAGCTGCGGATGGTTCTTGTCGAACACGGTCAGGCGGTGATTGAGGATGGTGCCGCCCTGGACCTCGAACGCCGAATTCTTCTCGATGCCGGCGATCTGGTCCGGCGGGATGTCGCAGGCGAATTGATACTCACCGGACAAGAGACCGTTGATGCGGCTCGCGACCTCCGGCACCTCGACGAAGCGGATCCGCTTCAGCGGCGGGCGGCCGCCCCAATATTCGTCATGCGCTTCGAGCGTCAGCGACACGTCCGGCTTGAACTCGACGATCTTGTAGGGGCCCGTGGTGATCGGCTTGCGCGCCCAGTCGAGATAGCTCGCGGCCTCTTCCCAGCCGCGCCGGCTCATAATGTCGGAGCCGTAGCGCATCAGGCGGCCTTCGATGGTCACGTCAGGCGTCGCGTTGACGAAGCGCACGGTGTATTTGTCGACCGCGTCGACGCGGACGAGATCCGGCCACATCCGGCGGGCGACGCCGATGACGTCCGGCGGCAGCTCCTTGCCAGGGCGCGGCGTCGGGATCTTCTCGAACGCCTTGATGGTGGTGCGGCTCTTGGCCTCGCTGTCGCCGAACATGCGCTCGCGACTGAACGAGAACACGACGTCCTCCGACGTCATTTCGTCGCCATTGTGGAACTTGACGCCCTGGCGCAGCTTCAATTCGACGGTCTGGTCGTCGATGCGCTTCCACTCGGTGGCGAGCCCGGGCACGGCTTCGAGATTGCCGCGGAAGTTCTTCGAGATCAGGCTTTCCCACAGCGAGGAGTAGAACACGCGCTCGCCGACATTGGACTGCTCGCGCAGCACGTCGAGCACGTTGGAGTTGGTCACCTTCTGCACGGCGATGGTGACCGAGGGACGGTTGTCGCTCTGCGCGATCGACACGCGCGGCAGGATGAAGCTGCCGCCGATGGCGGCGCCGGCGCCGAGCAGGCTGCGACGGGTGAGCTTGGTCATGGCAATCTCTCGTGAGGTTGTCAGGAAATGAAAGGCGTTGGTTATTGCGCGAGCTCGAGCGAGGCGAGGTACGCCGCGCCGGCCTTGACGTGATCGTGGTTGCGCAGCTCGAGGATCAGACGCGGATTGGAGGTGAGCTTCGCGAGCGCGCGGAACACGGCGACCCAGCGGATGTTGCCTTCGCCCGGCGCCCAATGGCGATCGGCGTAGCCGTCGGTGTCCTGCAGATGCACATGCGCCAGCATGTCGCCGGCGGCATCGACGTAGTAGTCGACCGGCGGTGCGCCGGTGGAATGATGCGCGTAGTTGGCGTGGCCGGTGTCGAGCGACACGCGCACCTTGCTGCTGCCGAGCGCCTTCGCCAATCCGACGCGATCCAGCGGATTCTTGTCCTCGATGTTTTCGATCACGAGCTCGCAATTGGCCTGCTCGGCGGAGGCGATCACATCCGACAGCGTCGCGCGGACGCGCTCGATCAACCCCTCGCGATTGTCGGGCAGCATGTCGATATTGTTGTAGTCCCAGGTCGTGTAGGGCGAGTGGATCACCATCTGCGTTGCGCCGAGGAACTCTGCGACCTCGAGGCCCTGCAGCAGCCGCTTGGTGACCGCGCGGCGGATCATCGGGTCGTGGCTGGCGATGGTGAAGCCCCAGAACGGGCCATGGATGCCGAGCCGGCCGGTGTGCCCGTCCAGCATCGACTTGATCTCCTTGGCGGTGCCGCGCCAGTCGCTGTCGAGCAGGTCGGCGCGGAAGAAGTCCTGGATCTCGAGATCACGCTGGCGCTCAAGCAGCCAGTCGGTGTGCGCAGGAATCGATTTGACGGAGAGGGCGGCGCCCAGGACGGGCAGCGTGGCGGACATCGGTGAGATCCCTTCTTGAGACCTCGCGAGCGCTAGCGGAATTCGATGACGCCCCCATGAAGGGCTGTGGATGAAAGCCTCGACATCTTGTGTGGCTGTGCCTTTGGCGGTGCGCAGGCCTCTATCCCTGGGGTAGATGATCGCTTCCGGCATCTACTTGACGTAGGCGCCGGAATTGCAACAATGCGGCAAAATGGGGGATGCATGATGACGGTGCGGAGGGCGTTCTTGGTGGCGATGATGTCGGCCCTGGCGCTGATGTCGGCCGCATTGATCAAGGCCGCACAGGCGAAGGGCCCTTTCGGCACGATTTCGGTCGCTGGCTGGTCGGGCGGCGCGTACACCGATGACAACACCGGCAAGTTCTCGAGCTGTATCGCGTCGGCCAGCTACAAGAGCGGGATCAATTTCGGCGTGCTCGCGCTCGGCGCTGTCGCATCCGGCCATTCTGGGCGGCGGCGACCGGCCTGTGTGGCTCACCGCAGGCGGTGTCGCCTGGAAGGCCGACAACGCCACGGGCTTCGTCCGCATCGTCCCGCCGCAGCGCAATGTCGATGGCCTCGAGGTCGCCGCCACGATCATCGGCAACGACGCGCGCGACTGCAAAGGCAAGTTCATCTCGGCGCGCAACAGCGAACTGGTCGACAGCGCCGTCGTGTTTCGCGGCATGTCGTCGTGCGAGGACAGCGAGAAGTCCGATGTCGCCGAATACTTCATCTTCCCGCGCAAGGCCGGCGGCTTCGTGCTGTTCTCGGTCGTCACGCCGACGACGCCGGTCGGTCATGGCGGTGGTCAGCAGTTGCAGACGCGCGAGGAGGCGAACGCCAACTTCCGCAAGGCGGCGTTCACGTCCATTGCGAAATAGGCCGCGCCAAGCGGGCGGCCTTCGCCTCAGCCGCGCGCCCGCTTCGGCCGCCTGATGGCCCGCACCGTGGCGCTGCCGCCGCCGCCGCAATACAGCGTCTCGCCGCCATCGGATTCCATGCCAGAGACGCCGGCGCCGGCAGGCATGTCGAGCTGATCGAGCACCTCGCCCGTGGCGGGATCGATATGCCTGATGTCGCTGACGTCGTCCTCCCAGGTGCCATGCCAAAGTTCGCCATCCACCCACGTCACGCCGGTGACGAAGCGCGTGCAGGGGATGCTGCGCAGGATCTGCCCCGTCGCCGGATCGATCTGGTGAATCTTGCGATCGCGATAGGCGCCGACCCACAGCGACCCCTCCGCCCACGCAAGCCCTGAATCGCCGCCGCCGGAGGGCGCGGGGATCGTCGCGAGCACCCGTCCGTTGTCCGGGTCCACCTTGTGAATGCGATCCTCGGCGATCTGATAGAGATGCCGGCCATCGAAGGCCGTTCCGGCATGCGATGGTACATCGAGCGATTTGCGTACCGTGCCATCGGCTGGATCGAACGCCTTGATGCTGCCACCGGTCGCGATCCAGACCTGTTCGCCATCATAACTGACGCCGTTGACGCGCTCGGCGCCGTCGAACGGGCCGTATTCGCGAATGATCTCTGCCTGTGCTCTTGCCATGTGATGATCCATCCATTGCTGACGGTGGCACGCTAGTCGAGCGACGACCAGGCCGGGAGTAACAAGCTGGTCGCGAATGCCGGCACCACCGGGCAGGTCCAGCGCTGGGCGCGGCCGTGACCAAACGATTGGACCTTGCCTGACAAAGCGAGAGCGTCGAGCGCGCGCTGCACCGTGCGCTGGCTGGCGCCGAGCGCCAGCGCAAGGCCGGAGCTCGACCATGCCTCGCCGTCGGCGAGGCAGGCCAGCACCGGAGCGTTCTCGTCCTCGCTCGGCTGCGCCAGCACGACGACATCGCGGCCTTCGCAAGCGGCCATGGCAAAGCCGTCACGCGTGGCATTGATCTCCGCCATGCCCTTCAAGAGCTGACGCAGGCGCCCGATCTCGACGCGCAAGCGCGCGCGATGCGACTCGTCGGCCTCCTTGCCGCGGAATGCCGCGGTGATCAGCTCCGACCGCGAGACATCATCGGGCGTCACCGCCAGCCTGCGGGCAAGCGCAAACAAGACCGGACGCCGCGCCAGCGGTACGATGCGGTCGCCTTGCCGCACCGCGAGCCGGCAGGCATCGATGATCAGGCTGTCCGATCGGAACAGCGCCTCGACCTCGTCGAGCCGCAGCAGCCGCTCGTTCCGGACCTGGATCAGGCGCGCGGCCGGCGCGGACAGCGTTGCAGCGAGCCGCTCCACCTCGGCATGCAGCTCCGGACTGTGCGTCTGCCGCGCCGTGCGCGCGGCGCGCTCCAGCGCGGCTTGCGCGGTCCTGATCTGCAGGCGGCGCAGGGCCAAGCCGGCGACGATCAGCTCGTAGATCGTGCGCGCCGCCGGATGCAAAGGGGACGGATCGAGATCGGCCAAGCCGCGTTCGGCCGCATCGAGATGACCAATGAGGACCATCCGCCGGATTTCGAGGCTCCGCGCATAGGCGGCATTGGTGCGGTCGCCGTGCTGCTCCAGGATGTCACGCGCTTCAGCCAGTGCCTTCGTCGGCCACGACAGCTCACGCGCCGCGAGCGCGATCTCGGCTTCTGCAACGGCGCAGCGGGCGCGCGCCATCGCCGCCTTCGGACCGAAGCTGCGCGCCGCGCGCCGCAGCAGCGCCTTCGCGCGCGCAAAGTCGCCCAGCCGCGCCATCGCAATGCCCCGCACGGCGAGCGCCGGCGGATCGTCGCGCAATGCAACGCGATTCAGCGCGCCGAGCGGATCACCCGCGGCGAGCGCCTGCGCCGCCGCGGAGATCAGCGAGTCCATGCAAATCCCGCCACACTTGTCACTCCCGGCTCCTCCCGCTGCGATCCTAGTCTCAGATGCGGTCAACACGCAAAGGAGACGGACATGACCATGCATCTCACGGGAACTCGCGAAGACTGGCTCAAGGCACGGCTCGACCTGCTGCAAGCCGAAAAGGACTACACGCGCCTCGGCGACGATCTGGCGCAGCGTCGGCAGGCGCTGCCATGGGTGCGCGTCGACAAGGACTATCGTTTCGACACCGACGATGGGCCCGCGACGCTGTCCGATCTCTTCAAAGGCCGCTCGCAGCTGCTCGTCTACCACTTCATGTTCGGGCCCGACTTCCAGGCCGGCTGCCCGTCCTGCTCGATGATCGCCGATGGCTTCAACGGCTTCCAGGTCCATCTCGCCAACCACGACGTGATGCTGTGGGCCGTCTCGCGCGCGCCGCTGGCGAAGCTGAAGGCCTACAAGAGCCGCATGGGCTGGAGCTTCCCGTGGGCCTCCTCGGCCAGCAGCGACTTCAACTTCGACTTCGACGTGGCGATCACCGAGGAGCAGCAGCGCCTGGGGGGCACCGCGTACAACTACCGTGCCAGCCCGCCGATGGGAGCATCGGATGTGCCGGCCATGGTGTCCGAGATCGCCGCGACCGCAGGCACCGACGGGGCGACCTTCATGCGTGATCGGCCGGGCATGAGTGCGTTCATCGTCGAGGACGGCGTCGTCTATCACACCTATTCGGCTTACGCGCGCGGCCTCGATGGCCTGTGGGGCGCCTATCAATGGCTCGACCGCGCGCCGAAGGGCCGCAACGAGCAGGGCGTGTGGTGGCGCCGCCGCGACGAATACGTCGCGCGCTGAGAGCGTGGAGTGAGCCATGGCGTTCTTTCTCCGCAGGCGGCGTGTGATGCCGGAGCTCGCCGAAGCCCTGCGCCTCGCCGCGACGCCGACCTTCGCGCTGATGGCGGTGCTGAACGCCATGGCCAGGGATGGCCGAGCAGACGTGATCTGCTCGGCCATGCCGGCGGGGGCTCCGCTCAGCGACATGACCGTGATGTATCTACTGATGAGTGTGTTTCATCTGGCGCCGTGGTTGAAGCGGATGCGGCGGAGCGATCCAAGGACACGGGAGACGTTGGGGCAAGGGCGGCAGCATGGCAGTTAGTTGCCGACGAGCCAAACTTGCGGAGAGAGACCCCTCACCCAAGCGAGTTCGCGGACGGGCCGCCGATGCCCTCTCCCACAAGGGGAGAGGGCGCTGTATCGCGCAGTCTTGTTGCTGCGCTATGCAGGCGCGGCCTATGATTGAGGGAGCGCGATGGCTGTTATTGCGCCCTCTCCCCTTGTGGGAGAGGGCATGTAGGACAGAGCGGCAGGCGCGCTTGGGTGAGGGGTATGTCTCCGCATCATTGGCTGTCGAGAGAGCATTCCGCTGAACCGACACCCAGCCAACAGCGCGCGTTACGCCTCCGCCGCCACCTTCAGCGCCTCTGCCCGAATCTCCTCCACCAGGCGCTCCTTCAGTGCGACGAACTCCGGCGAGGTCTTGATCTTGTACGACCGCGGATGCGGCAGGTCGATCTTGATGTCGGCCTTGATGCGGCCGGGGCGGGCGCTCATCACCAGCACGCGGCTGCCGAGGAAGATCGCCTCCTCGATGTCGTGGGTGACGAACAGCACCGTCTTCTGGTCGCGCTCCCAGATGCCGAGCAGCATCTCCTGCATCAGCACGCGGGTCTGGTTGTCGAGTGCGCCGAACGGCTCGTCGAGCAGCAGGATTTTCGGATCATTGGCGAGCGCGCGCGCGATCGCGCAGCGCTGCTGCATGCCGCCGGAGAGCTGCTTCGGCCAGTGGTTCTCGAAGCCCTTCAGGCCGATCTGCTGGATGAAGCGGTCGGCGACAGCGTTGCGCTTGTCCTCCGGCACCCCGCGCTCGCGCAGGCCGAAGGCGATGTTTTCGCGCACCGTCAGCCAGGGAAACAGCGTGTAGGACTGGAACACCATGCCGCGGTCGGCGCCGGGTCCTCTGACCTCGCTTCCGTCGAGCAGCACCTGGCCGCTGGTCGGATGGTCGAGCCCGGCGACGATGCGCAGCAAAGTCGACTTGCCGCAGCCGGATGGGCCAAGGATGGTGACGAAGTCGTTGTTGCCAATGGTGAGCGCGACCGGCTCCAGCGCCCGCGTCGGCGCGTGGCCCTGGCGGGCCGGGAAAATGCGGGTGACCTGATCGATGACGAGCGTGGTCATGCGAGCTTCCACGGGAACAGCCAGGCGTTGAAGGCCTTGAACAGGAAATCCGAGATCAGCCCGATCAGGCCGATGATGATAATGCCGAAGATGATCTGCCCGGTGTTGAGCAGCGCCTGGCTGTCGGTGATCATGTGGCCGATGCCGGAGGAGGAGCCGATCAGCTCGGCGACGATGACATAGGTCCAGGCCCAGCCGAGCACGAGCCGCAGCACCTCGGCGATATCGGGCGCAGCCGATGGCAGCAGTACGCGGGCGATGATGCCGCGGTCGCTGGCGCCGAGCGTATAGGCGGCTTCGACGAGGTCGCGCCGCGTGTTGCCGACGGTCACCGTGATCATCAGGATGATCTGGAACACCGAGCCGATGAAGATGATCAGCAGCTTCTGCAGCTCGCCGATGCCGGCCCACAGGATGAGCAAGGGGATGAAGGCGGAGGCAGGCAGGTAGCGCGCGAAGGAGACGAACGGCTCAAGGAACGCCTCGACCGGCTTGTACGCGCCCATCAAGAGGCCGAGCGGCACGGCGATCGCAGCCGCGAGCACGAACCCGCCGACCACGCGCCAGACGGTCATGCCGATGTCGTAGAGGAAGCCGAATTTGACCAGCAGGTCCCAGCCCTCGCGCAGCATCGTCAGCGGATCGGCGAGGAAGGTCTTCGACACATAGCCGCCGAACGTCGCCAGCGACCACGCGACGACGAAAAGCACGAAGAAGGCGAGGCCGAGCGCTGTTCTTGATCGGGCGCTGACGGGATCGAGAGGTCGGATCACGGAGCAGGCTTTCGTGGAGTGGTGCGGGCGGTTCGAGGAGACAGCTTCTGAGCAGATGGACGTCGTCTTTGGGCAGAACGTATCATCACCGTCATTGCCAGGAGCCAACGGGTCCGCGCAAAGCGCGGCCCGATGACAGGCTCCGCGACGAAGCGATCCGGAGCCGCATACTGAGCCCTGGATTGCTTCGCTCGCAATGACGAATCTACAAAGAGCAAGCTTCGCGGCTACTTGATGAAGCTCGCATCATACAGATCCTCGACGTTCGGAATCTGCTTGATGATGCCGACTTCGAGCAGGAGATCGGCCGCGTCCTTGTTGAACGTCTTGAACTCGGTCTCGAAGAACTTCTGGCTGGCCGCCTTGTCCTGCCAGCGCAGGTACTTGGCCGAGTTGCCGAACTGCTCGCCAGTCTGCTTGACGTCGGCGCCCATGATCTCATAGGCCTTGGCCTGATCCTTGCCGATCAAGTCGAGCGCCTCGTAATAGCTGTCGGCGAGCGCCTTGGCGGCCTTGGGGTTTTCGGTCAGGAATTTCGGCGTGCAGCCGAACGTATCCATCACCATCGGATAATCGAGCGTGGTGGCGATGATCTTGCCCTTGTCCGGCGCGGCGCGCACCGTCGACAGATATGGCTCGTAGGTCATCGCCGCATCGTTCTGGCCGGAGACGAAGGCCTGCGCGGCAGCGGCCGGCTCCAGGTTCACGATGGTGACGTCCTTCACCGTGAGGCCGTTCTTCTTCAGCATCCAGGCCAGCCCGAAATAGGGGGAGGTGCCCGGCGCGGAGGCCGCGACCGTCTTGCCCTTCAGATCCTTGATCGAGGCGATGTCGTTGCGCACGGCCATGCCGTCGGCGCCATAGCTCTTGTCGAGCTGGAAGATCTGCTTGGTGGCGACGCCGTTGGCGTTCCAGGAAATCCAGGTCTCGACCGTGGTCGCCGCGCATTGCACGTCGCCAGCGGCGATCGCGAGGTGGCGGTCCTTCTGCGGGATCTTCTTGATGGTGACGTCGAGGCCGTTCTTCTTGAAGATGCCGGCCTCCTTTGCGAGCGTCAGCGGCGCGAAGCCGGTCCAGCCGGAAATGCCGATGCCCACTTTGACATCGTCGGCAAACGCCGAGGTGGAGGCCAGCAGCGCGGCCGTTAGTGCAAGAAGCCCGAATTTGCGCATCGTCATCGTCCTTTGCTGTTGAAGAAAACCATTCGTGCGGGTCGCAGCCCGCGAGGACTGCGACGGCCACATGTCTCTGCAAGCGCTGCCCACCTGCTTGCAAATCTCGTGCTCGGCCGCGTCCACGCGCATGTCATTCGCTGCCCCTGAACCGCGCGACGAGGCGATGCTGCTCACCGGGATAGACCAGCCTGACAGCCGTCAGCGGTCGGCCTTGCCGCCAGGTATGGCGCTCGATGACGAGGCACGGCGCGCCCGTCTCGATGTCGAGGCTGGTTGCGATCGCCTCATCGGCGACGATGGCGCTGATCGCATGCTCGGCCTCGGTCCAGGGCACGTGATGCAGCAGCCATGAGCCCGGCGGATCGATCTTGAAATTCGCTTTCGCCGCATCCGGCACGGCATCGAGATCAATCAAACGGTCTTCGATCGCGAACGGCAGGCCGTCGGCGCTGTGGCGGCAACGGATCGCGATCACCTTGCACGGCGTCTTGACACCAAGGCGCTCGCGATCGGCCGCGTTGGCGGTGCGCCGCGCTGATGCGATCAACTCATAGCCATAGGCGCGGCCGAGCGCGCCGATCTCGGCGCGGATGTCCGGAATCTTCAGCACCGCCGACAGGAATTGCGGCCGCCGCACGAAGGTGCCGGCGCGGCGCCGCCGCTCGATCAGATCGGCCTGCGCAAGCTCGGACAGCGCCTTGTTCACGGTCATGCGCGAGCAGCCATAGTGCTCCATGATCTCGTGCTCGAACGGGATGCGATGGCCGGGCGGCCATTCGCCCGTGAGGATGCGGCGCTCGATGTCCTGCCGGATCGTCTTGTAGAGCGTGCTCGGCTTGGCGCGATCCTCCGCGAGGCTCATGCGAGCAGCCTCCGCACCGCCGTGTTGAAGCCGCGCCGCGCCGCTTCGCGCGATCGGTGCTGGCCCCCCTGGACGAGTTTCGCGCCCCCGGCCCAGACGCAGTCGATGGCATCGTGCGACGTCGCGAAGATCCAGCCGTCGAGCAGCGCATCCTGCGTCCGCCCCGCGAGCGACGGATGTGACAGATCGAGCGTGACGATATCGGCGCGCGCGCCAGTCTGCAGCCCGGCGACGGATTGCGTCAGCGCCTGTACGCCGCCGGCAAGAGCGGCATCGAACAGCGTGCGGCCCGTTGACGCATCCGGGCCTGACGTCAGCACGTTGCGCTCGCGATGCGTCAGCCGCTGGCCGTATTCGAGCTGGCGCAACTCATCGGTCACGCCGACGAGCACGTTCGAGTCGGTGCCGATGCCGATCCGCCCGCTGGCGCGCAGATAGTCGCGTGCCGGGAAGATGCCGTCGCCGAGGCTCGCTTCGGTGACTGGACACAGGCCGGCCGTCGCGCCGCTCTTCGCGAGCGCCGCCGTTTCGTCCGCAGTCATATGCGTCGCGTGGATCAGGCACCAACGATCATTGAGGTCGTGATGGTCGAGCAGCCATTGCACCGGACGCCGGCTCGACCAGGCGAGGCAATCCTCGACCTCCTTGACCTGCTCGGCGGCGTGAATGTGAATCGGGCCGCCGTCAGCGAGCGCCAGCAAGGCATTCAACTCATCTGGCGCCACGGCGCGCAGGCTGTGTGGCGCGATGCCGAGATTGGCGCCGCGGAGGAAGCTGATTGCCTTGCGCGAGGCCGTCAGCAGCTTTTCGAACCGATCGACGTCGCAGATGAAGCGCCGCTGGCCATCATGCGCCGCCGCGCCGCCGAAGCCACCATGCGCGTAGAAGCTCGGCAGCAGGGTCAGGCCGATGCCGGAGGTCTGCGCGGCCGCGGCGATGCGCACCGCCATCTCGGCGACATCGGCATAAGGCGTGCCGTCGCGATCGTGGTGCAGATAATGGAATTCACCGACCCGCGTGAAGCCGCGTTCGAGCATCTCGACATAGAGCAGGGTTGCGACCGCCTCGACGTCCTCGGGACGCATCGACAGCGCGAAACGATACATGGTCTCGCGCCAAGTCCAGAACGTATCCGTCGAGGGGCCGCTGATCTCGGCAAGTCCGGCCATGCCGCGCTGGAAGGCGTGGCTGTGCAGGCTGGCGATGCCGGGGATCGCAACCTCATGCTGCTCGTCGTGGAGAGTCGGCGGCACTCCCGCGGAAACCGACGCGATCGCGCCGTTGCTGATGACGACCTGCACGTCCTCTGCCCAGCCATTGGGCAGGAGCGCGGATGCGAAGTGCAGTGACGCCATGATCGATCAGCCCGCTGGACAGGACGGCGGAGGTGAGTTTATGTATAGACATATCGCCCGTCAAGCTTTCGTGAAGGTGGGAGGCCGCATGGCCCAGCGTTTCGACCGGATCTGGCAGAATGCGCGGCTCGCGACCTTGGGCGAGGGGCGGCCGGGCCTCGGTGTCATCGAGCATGGCGTCGTCGCCTCGCGCGCCGGCCGCATCGCTTTTGCGGGTCCGCAATCGGACTTTGCCGCCGATGCCGATGCGCCCGAGCGCATCGATTGCGAGGGACGCTGGATCACGCCGGGTCTCATCGATTGCCACACTCATCTCGTCTACGGCGGCGATCGCGCCCACGAGTTCGAACTGCGCCTCGCCGGCGCGAGCTATGAGGAGATCGCGCGCGCCGGCGGCGGCATCGTGTCCACGGTAGCGGCGACGCGCGCCGCCAGCGAGGCGGAGCTGATCGCCAGCGCGCTGCCGCGCCTCGATGCGCTGCTCGCCGAAGGCGTCACCACGATCGAGATCAAGTCCGGCTACGGCCTGGAGACCGCGACCGAACTGCGACAATTGTCTGCAGCGCGTGCGCTCGGGGAACAACGGCCGGTCAGCGTTCGCACCAGCTTTCTCGGCGCGCATGCGCTGCCGGTCGAAGCCGGCGGCGACAAGGAGCGCTATATCGATCTTGTCTGCAACGAGATGCTGCCGGCAGTGGCGCAGTCTGGCGCCGCTGATGCGGTCGATGCGTTCATGGAGACCATCGCCTTCTCTCCGGAGCAGACTTCGCGCGTTTTCGCGGCGGCCAAGACGCTGGGCCTGCCGGTCAAGCTGCATGCCGATCAATTGTCCAATCTCGGCGGTGCCGCGCTCGCGGCCGGGTTCGGCGCGCTGTCGGCAGACCATCTCGAGCACACTGACGAAGTTGGCGCCGTTGCGATGGCGCGGAGCGGGACCGTCGCGGTGCTGTTGCCCGGCGCGTACTACTTCATCCGCGAGACGCAGAAGCCGCCGGTCGAGCTGTTCCGCAAGCATGGCGTGAAGCTCGCGCTCGCCACCGACTGCAATCCCGGGTCATCGCCGCTGACATCCTTGTTGCTGACGATGAACATGGCCGCGACGCTTTTTCGGATGACCGTCGACGAGTGCATTGCAGGTGTCACGCGCGAAGGCGCCCGCGCGCTCGGCCTGCTCGCTGACACCGGCACGCTCGAACCGGGCAAGTGGTGCAATCTTGCGATCTGGGATATCGGGCGCCCGGCGGAGCTGGTGTACCGCCTGGGCTTCAATCCCTTGCATCAGCGCGTGTGGAGAGGCCGATGAACGCGATCATTGCCGAGCCCGGCCACGTCAGCTTCGATGATCTTGCGCGCGTTTACGCGGGCGCGGCGATTGCCCTTGGTCCGGCGTATTGGCCGCGGGTCGAGGCTGCGGCGGCGATCGTCGCCAAGGCGGCGCAGGGCGCCGAGCCTGTCTATGGCATCAACACCGGCTTCGGCAAGCTGGCTTCAAAGCGCATTCCGCCGGACCAGACCGCGCTGCTCCAGCGCAATCTGATTCTGTCGCATTGCTGCGGTGTGGGTCCCGCCACGCCGGAGCCAATCGTGCGTCTGATGATCGCGCTGAAGATCATTTCGCTCGGCCGCGGTGCTTCCGGCGTGCGCCGACAGATCGTCGATCAACTGCAGGCCATGCTGGCGCAGGGCGTCTGTCCCTTCGTGCCGCAGCAAGGCTCGGTCGGTGCCTCCGGCGATCTCGCGCCGCTCGCGCACATGACGGCGGTGATGATCGGCGAGGGCCAAGCGTTCGTCGAGGGGCGTCTGGTGCCGGGCCGCGAGGCGCTGGCGCACGTCGGTCTTGATCCGGTGACGCTCGGGCCGAAGGAAGGGCTCGCGTTGATCAACGGCACGCAGTTCTCGACGGCCTATGCGCTCGCCGGTCTGTTCCGTGCGCGAGATCTGCTCAACGCTGCGCTGGTCACCGGCGCGTTGTCGGTCGACGCCGCGATGGCCTCCACCGCGCCATTCCGTCCCGAGATCCAGGCGCTCCGTGGTCATCCCGGCCAGATCGCGGCCGGTCGCGTGCTGACAGAGTTGGTCGACGGAAGCGCCATTCGCCTGTCGCATCTCGAAGGTGACGAGCGCGTGCAGGATCCGTATTGCCTGCGCTGCCAGCCCCAGGTCGCTGGTGCCGCGCTCGATCTGCTGACGCAGGCGGCGCGTACGCTCGTCAACGAAGCCAATGCCGTCACCGACAATCCGCTGGTGCTGGTCGAGACCGGAGAGATCATCTCCGGCGGCAACTTCCACGCCGAGCCGGTGGCGTTCGCCGCCGACCAGATCGCGCTGGCACTCTCTGAACTCGGCGCGATCAGCGAGCGGCGCATCGCGACGCTGGTCGATCCCGCGCTGAATTTCGGCCTGCCGCCGTTCCTCACGCCGCAGCCGGGTTTGAACTCCGGCTTCATGATCGCTGAGGTCACGGCGGCGGCGCTGTTCGCCGAGAACAAGCAGCGCGCGCTGCCATGCTCGATCGACTCCACGCCGACCAGCGCCAATCAGGAAGATCACGTCTCGATGGCCGCGCATGCGGCGCGGCGGCTGCACGACATGGCCGACAATCTCGCGCATATCATCGGCATCGAGCTGCTGGTCGCAGCGCAGGGCATCGAGCTGCGCGTGCCGCATGGCACCAGCGCCGCGCTCTCCGCTGTCATCGGCGCGCTGCGCTCGCATGTGCCGGCGCTGGAGAGCGACCGCTACATGGCCGACGATCTCGCCAAGGCCGCCGCGCTCGTGGCCGGCGGCGCGTTGGCCCGCGCGGCGAACGTTGCACTCGGACGCGATTCGTTTCCCAGGCTTGGATGAGAGGGACCCATGAACCGACGCCTCGACAATCAACGCGTGATCCGCGCCCCTCATGGCAGCGACATCAGCGCCAAGAGCTGGCTCACCGAAGCGCCGCTGCGGATGCTGATGAACAACCTCGACCCCGATGTCGCGGAGAAGCCGAGCGAGCTGATCGTCTATGGCGGCATCGGCCGCGCCGCGCGCGACTGGGACAGCTTTGATCGCATCGTTGCGTCCTTGCGCAAACTCGAAGCTGATCAAACTCTCGTGGTGCAGTCCGGCAAACCCGTCGGCATCTTCCGCACCCATCCCGATGCGCCGCGCGTGCTGATCGCCAACTCCAACATCGTGCCGCATTGGGCGACGCTCGACCATTTCAACGCGCTCGATAAAATGGGCCTGATGATGTACGGCCAGATGACGGCCGGCTCTTGGATTTACATTGGCAGCCAGGGCATCGTGCAGGGCACTTACGAGACCTTCGTCGAAGTCGGCCGCCGCCACTACAATGGTGATCTCTCAGGAAAGTGGATTCTCACCGCGGGCCTCGGCGGCATGGGCGGCGCGCAGCCGCTGGCGGCCACCATGGCCGGCGCGTCGATGCTCGCCGTCGAGTGCCAGCCGAGCCGCATCGAGATGCGGCTGCGCACCGGCTATCTCGATCGCCAAGCGGCCTCGCTCGACGAGGCGCTGGCGTTGATGGAAGAGGCAGCGAGGACCAAGACGGCGGTGTCGGTCGGCCTGCTCGGCAATGCCGCCGAGATCTTTCCTGAGCTGGTGCGCCGCGGCGTGCGTCCCGATATCGTGACAGATCAGACCAGCGCGCATGATCCGATCAACGGCTATCTGCCGAAGGGCTGGACGCTCGCCGAATGGGAGGCCAAGCGGGCGTCGGAGCCGAAGGCGGTGGAGCAGGCGTCGAAGACCTCGATGGTCGGCCACGTCCAGGCGATGCTCGATTTTCACGCCATGGGCATTCCAACGCTCGACTACGGCAACAACATCCGCCAGATGGCCAAGGACATGGGCCTCGCCAACGCTTTCGATTTTCCGGGCTTTGTGCCGGCTTACATCCGTCCGCTGTTCTGCCGCGGCATCGGCCCGTTCCGCTGGGCGGCGCTGTCGGGCGACCCTGAGGACATCTACAAGACCGACGCCAAGGTCAAGGAGCTGCTGCCGGACAACAAGCACCTGCATAACTGGCTCGACATGGCCAGGCAGCGCATCAAGTTCCAGGGCCTGCCGGCGCGGATCTGCTGGGTCGGGCTCGGCGACCGGCATCGCCTCGGGCTCGCCTTCAACGAGATGGTGGCGCGCGGCGAGCTGAAGGCGCCGATCGTGATCGGTCGCGACCATCTCGACTCCGGCTCGGTCGCAAGCCCGAACCGCGAGACCGAGGCGATGAAGGACGGCTCGGATGCGGTGTCGGATTGGCCGCTGCTGAACGCGCTGTTGAATTGCGCCAGTGGCGCGACCTGGGTGTCGCTGCATCATGGCGGTGGCGTCGGCATCGGCTATTCGCAGCATGCCGGCATGGTCATCGTCGCCGACGGCACTGACGATGCTGCGCGCCGGCTGGAGCGCGTGCTGTGGAATGATCCCGCGACCGGCGTGATGCGCCATGCCGACGCCGGGTACGACGACGCCATCGGTTGCGCCGAGGCCAACGGGCTCGATCTGCCGAGCCTCGCTCGCTGATCCCTGAGTGGGTTGAAGAGCGGCCCCTGATTGTGGTCTCATGCCGCCAACGCGGCGGAGACCTGCCGCGAACAGGGGACGCTCATGGGAATTGCCTTTCCGTTCTCGGCCATTGTCGGCCAGGACGAGATGAAGCTGGCGCTGATGATCGCCGCCGTCGATCCCAAGGTCGGCGGCGTGCTGGCCTTTGGCGATCGTGGCGCCGGCAAATCCACCGCCGTGCGCGCGCTCGCCGCCCTGCTGCCGCCGATGAGCGCCGTGGTCGGCTGCCCCTATCAATGCGACCCGGCCGATGCGGCCGCACAATGTGCCGAATGCCGCGCGCGTTCGAAGCCGGCCGGCAAGGGCAAGACGCCGGCGCCGCTCAAGGCCCATCAGGTGCCGGTGCCCGTCATCGACCTGCCGCTCGGCGCCACTGAGGACCGCGTTGTCGGTGCGCTCGATCTGGAGCGCGCGCTGGCGCATGGCGAAAAGTCGTTCGAGCCCGGACTGCTGGCGCGCGCCAACCGAGGCTTTCTCTATATCGACGAGGTCAACCTGCTGGAGGATCATCTCGTCGACCTGCTGCTCGACGTCGCCGCATCGGGCGAGAACGTGGTCGAGCGCGACGGCCTCAGCATCCGCCATCCCGCGCGCCTCGTGCTCGTCGGCACCGGCAATCCGGAGGAAGGCGAGCTGCGGCCGCAACTACTCGACCGTTTCGGGCTGTCGGTCGAGGTGAAGACGCCCAGCGATCTGCCGACGCGCATCGAGGTGATCAAGCGGCGCGATGCGTTCGAGACTGACAATGCCGCCTTCGTCGCGCATTGGGAGAAGGAGGAGGCCAAGCAGCGCAAGCGCATCCTTGCGGCGCGCGAGCATATCGGCTCGGTCAAGGTCGCCGATCGCGAGCTTGAGAACGCGGCGCGGCTGTGCATGGCGCTCGGCACCGACGGTCTGCGCGGTGAACTCACCCTGATGCGCGCGGCACGCGCCGCGGCGGCGCTCGACGGCGCCAAGGCGGTCGATGACGGCCATCTGAAGACGGTGGCGCCGATGGCACTTCGGCACAGACTGCGGCGCAATCCGCTCGACGATTCCGGCTCGTCAGTGCGGGTCGAGCGCGCGCTCAATGAGCTGTTCGCGTCGTGACCGACGGCGCCGCGATCTGGGCCGATGCAGTCATCGCGGCCGCGCTGGCCGCGATCGATCCATCCTCGTCGGTACTGCTGCGAGCCGGGGCAGGTCCGGTGCGCGAGCAATGGCTTGAGATGCTACGCGAGCTGATGCCGGCGTCGGTACCGCTGCGCAAGCTGCCGCCGTCGATCTCCGACGACCGCCTGCTCGGGGGGCTCGATCTCGCCGCGACCTTGCAGGCGAGACATCCGGTGATTCAGCGCGGGCTGCTCGCCGAAGCCAATGGTGGCATGCTGATCGCCGTGATGGCCGAGCGCATGGCGCCGTCCGCTGTTGCTCATCTCTCTGCTGCGCTCGACACCGGAGCTGTCAGTATCGAGAGGGATGGCCTCTCGCTCCGCGCGCCAGCTCGCGTTGGCCTGATTGCGCTCGACGAGGGCATCGATGACGAGCGCGTGTCTCCTGCATTGGCCGATCGCTTGGCCTGTCATGTCGATCTCAGCACGGTCGCGCGCGCTGATCTCGGTGAGAGCCTGTTCAAATCCTCTGACATTGCAGCGGCGCGTGCGCTACTGCCGCAGGTTCGCCTGTCAGAGGAGGCGATCGCCGCGTTGACCACGACGGCTGTCGCGCTCGGCATCGACTCGCTGCGCGCCCCCTTGCTGGCCTGCCGCATCGCGCGCATCGCAGCGGCGCTCGACGGCGAGACTGACGTTGCCGAGCAGCACATTGCTTGCGCCGCGCGGCTGGTGCTGGCGCCGCGGGCCACGCGGCTGCCTGCCAATGAGGACGACGCCGACAGCCCCGAGCCGCCGGAGCCGCAGAACGAACAGGCCGAGAACGCCGAGGACGACCGTGCCAATGGCGGTCCGCTCGAGGATCGCGTGCTCGAAGCAGCGCAGGCCGCCATTCCCTTCGATTTGTTGAAGCGCCTGCAGGACGAGCGCGCGATGCGAGCGCGGGCGAGCAGCGCAGGACGGCAGGGCCAGGCGCAGAAGGCGCCGAAGCGCGGACGGCCGATCGGCGCGCGTCGGGGCGAATGGCGCGCCGGGGCGCGGCTCAACGTGCTCGAGACGTTACGTGCCGCGGCGCCGTGGCAGCCGTTGCGGCGGCGGGCGAAGCCCGCCGGCAAGAGCGGGCGCATCATCGTCCACAAGGACGATATCCGCATCACCCGCTTCAAGCAGCGATCCGGCACCACGACGATCTTCGTCGTCGATGCGTCCGGCTCGTCGGCGCTGCAGCGGCTGGCGGAGGTGAAGGGCGCGGTCGAGCTGCTGCTCGCCGAGTGCTACATCCGCCGCGACGAGGTGGCGCTGATCGCGTTTCGCGGCCGGACAGCCGAGCTGCTGCTGCCGCCGACCCGCTCGCTGACGCGCGCCAAGCGCAGCCTCGCCGGCCTGCCCGGCGGCGGCGGCACGCCGCTGTCGGCCGCGATCTTCGCCGCGACCGAGCTGGCGCTCGCGGTGAAGGCCAAGGGCCAGGCGCCGACGATCGTGCTGATGACCGACGGCCGCGCCAATGTCGCGCGCGATGGCGGCGGGCGCAGCGAGGCTGAGGCGGAGGCGCTGGTGGCCGCCAGGCAGCTTGCCTTGACCGGCATCCCTGTCGTGCTGGTCGACTCCTCGCCACGCCCGCAAGACAAGGCGGCGCAACTCGCCGGGGCGATGCAGGCCCGCTATGTCGCTCTGCCTCACGCCGACGCCACACGCCTGTCGCAGGCTGTCATGGCCCAGGCCGGTCGCGGCTGACGTTGCTGGAACCGCCGGCGTCAAGCGGCGTTCCCAACGGCGACTGACAAGCCGTCACGTCATCGCTATGCTTGCCCGAGCGTTCGGCAGCACTGACCGCGGCCGGTCGACACGAAATCGTCATACAGGAGCACGCCATGCAGGTCGCCTCGACCGCCCAGAGTGATCATGCGGCGGGTGCGCGGGCCCCGACGATGCCGCCGCCATTGGCGGCGTCGCGCTTCGAGCTCGCCGATGCGCGAACCGGCCGCATCACCTGCTATGCCGATGGTCCCGCCGGCTCCACCGACCGGCCGCTGCTCTTGATCCATAGCGTCAATGCGGCAGCCACCGCCTACGAGATGAAGCCGCTGTTCGAGCATTATCGTTCGGCGCGTCCGGTCTACGCGCTGGACCTGCCGGGCTTCGGCCTGTCGGATCGCGCTGACCGCATCTACACGCCGCGCATCATGACCGATGCGATCCTGCTCGCCGTGCACGAAATCCGCCGCCGCCATGGCGACGCCGGCATCGATGCCATCGCGCTGTCGCTCAGCTGCGAGTTCGCCGCGCGAGCGGGGACCGAGGCACCGAACCTGTTCCGGACGCTGGCGCTGCTCAGCCCGACCGGCTTCGATCGCCGCGCCGAAGCCGCGGCTCGGAAGGCCGGTCACAAGGATGCGACACGCGCGATGCCGTGGGTGCGCAACATCCTCAACGTGCCGCTGTGGAAGCATGGCTTCTTCACGCTGCTGACGTCGCGCGCCAGCATCCGGTTCTTCCTGCAGAAGACGTTTGGCCGCAAGGACATCGACGAGGGCCTTCTGGAGTACGACTACATCACCACGCATCAGCCCGGCGCCGAGAACGCGCCGTATTCCTTCGTCTCCGGCTATCTGTTCAGTGCCAATGCTCTGAAGCTGTATCAGGCCTTGGCGATGCCGGTCTGGATGGTGCATGGCGTACGCGGCGATTTCGTCGACTACAATGGCAAGCACGCCGTCGAGGTACTGCCGAACTGGACCATCCAGGTGATGCAGACCGGGGCGATGCCGCATTTTGAACAGCTTGATAAAGTCGTCTCGGGCTACGATGATTTCCTGGCGCGCGCCGCCGGTGCGTGAGCCGCAGCGGCGCGGCCTCGATCGCCGTGCGAACGGGGCGTCGGCATGAGTGACAAGCCGAGTTGGAGCATCGACGGCCGCACCTGGCCGAACCGCGATGCCAGCCGCTTCGTCGATGCTGGCGGCATCCGCTGGCACGTCCAGGTCATGGGCCAGGGACCCGTCGCGCTGCTGGCGCACGGCACGGGCGCCGCGACCCATTCCTGGCGCGATCTCGCGCCGCTGCTCGCCAGGCGCTTCACGATCGTCGCACCCGATCTCTCGGGCCATGGCTTTACTTCGACGCCGAATTGGCAGCGGTTGTCGCTCCCGGGCATGTCACGCGATCTCGCCACGCTTTGCGAGCAGCTTGCGATCGCGCCGGAGATCGCGATCGGTCATTCGGCGGGCGCCGCGATCCTCACCCGGATGGCGCTCGACGGCCTGATCGCGCCCAAACTGATCGTCAGCCTCAACGGCGCCTATCTGCCGTTCGGCGGCGCCGCGGCGCAATTCCTCTCGCCGCTCGCCAAGATGATGGCGCTCAACCCGCTGGTGCCGCGGCTGTTCGCCTGGCGCGGGCGGGATCCCGCGGCAGTGCATCGGCTGCTCAAGGCGACCGGGTCGACACTCGATGCCAATGGTGAGCGGCTATATGGCCGTCTCGTCGGAAGCCCCGGCCATGTCGGCGCCGCGCTTGAGATGATGGCGAACTGGGACCTCAATCCCCTGGTGCGCGATCTGCCGAAGCTGACGACGGCGCTGCTGCTGATCGCGGCCACCCGCGACCATGCCATCACCCCCGACGTCGCCCGGCGCGTGCGCCAATTGGTCCCGCAGGCTCAACTCGAACTCATTGATGGGCTAGGTCATTTGGCTCATGAGGAGAAGCCGGCGCGGATCGCTGAGCTGATCGTCGCGGCCGCCGAGCGGGCCCGAGTGCTTGCAGCGCAGCAGGAAATGTCAAACTAGATTGACGTTTTGGCTGGCGAAAGCGTCAATTTCAATTTACGCTTTCTGCCATGCTCGATGTCTCCCCCCTCAAAGCCGCTGTTCCGGCTGCGCTCGGAGACCGGCCGCATGCGGTTGTGATCGGCTCCGGCTTCGGCGGCCTCGCGGCGGCGGTCCGGCTCGGCGCGCGGGGCTATCGGGTCACAGTGTTCGAGCAGCTCGATGCGCCCGGCGGGCGCGCCTATGTGCATCGGCAGGACGGCTTCACCCTCGATGCCGGGCCGACCATCGTCACCGCGCCGTTCCTGTTCGAGGAGCTCTGGCAGCTGTGCGGGCGGCGGATGTCCGACGATGTGACGCTCAAGCCGATCTCGCCATTCTATCGCATCCGGTTCGACGATGGCACTATCTTCGACTGCTCGGCCGACCCGGCGGCGATGCGCGCGGAGGTGGCGAGGATTTCGCCGCGTGATGTCGACGGCTACGAGCGCTTCATGATGACGAGCGAGGCGATCTTCAGGAAAGGCTTCGAGGAGCTCGGCGACGTGCCGTTCCTGTCGCTCTTCGACATGGCAAAGATCGCGCCGGCGATGATCAAGCTGCAGAGCTTTCGCTCGGTCTATGGTCTCGTGGCGCAGCATGTGCTTGACGAGCGGCTGCGCGTCATCCTCAGCTTCCATCCGCTGCTGATCGGCGGCAACCCGTTCACGACCACGTCGATCTATTGCCTGATCGCCTATCTCGAGCGGCGCTGGGGCGTGCATTTCGCGATGGGCGGCACCAGCGCGCTGGTGTCCGGACTCGTCGGCCTGATCGAAGGGCAGGGCGGCGAGGTGCGCTGTTCGGCGCCCGTGGCCGAGATCACGACGACAAACGGCGCTGCGACCGGCGTGCGGCTCACTTCCGGCGAGACCATCGCCGCCGATGTTGTCGTCTCCAATGGCTGCGCCGCCTGGACCTATAAGAACCTGCTGCCATCCGTCCGGCGCCGGCGCTGGACCGATGCGCGGATCGACCGCGCGCGCTACTCGATGAGTCTGTTCGTCTGGTACTTCGGCACGAAGCGCCGCTATGAGGATGTCGAGCACCACACCATCCTTCTGGGCCCACGCTATCGCGAGCTACTCGACGACATCTTCCGCCGCAAGGTGCTGGCGGATGATTTCAGCCTCTATCTACACCGGCCGACCGCGACCGATCCGTCATTGGCGCCGAACGGATGCGATGCATTCTACGTGCTGTCTCCGGTCCCGCATCAGGAGAGCGGCATCGATTGGACCGTCGCCGCCGAACCGTTCCGCAAGCGGATCGAGACGGCGCTGAGCCAGACACTGCTGCCCGACCTTGCAAGCCAGATCGTCACCTCGCGGTTGCTGACGCCTGACGATTTCGAGCAGCGCCTGTCGTCCTATCGCGGCGCCGCCTTCGGGCTCGAGCCGGTCCTGATGCAGAGCGCCTGGTTCCGTCCGCACAACAAGAGCGAAGAGGTCGAGCGGCTCTATCTGGTCGGGGCCGGCACGCATCCCGGCGCCGGTCTGCCGGGCGTGTTGTCCTCCGCGCGCGTGCTCGATGATCTCGTACCCGCGCCGCATGAGCTGGAGCGCCGATGAGCTGGGAAGACGATATCGCGATCTGTCGACGGATGTTGCGGGGCGGATCGAAGACGTTCTTCGCCGCCTCGAAGGTGCTGCCCCGCGCGGTCGGCGATCCCGCCATCGCGCTCTACGCGTTCTGCCGCGAGGCCGATGACGCGATCGATGGTCCGGGCCGCAAGGTCGATGCGGTGGAGATGCTGCATGAGCGGCTCGAGCGCATCTACGAGGGGCGCCCGGACGACAGCCCCGTCGACCGCGCTCTTGCCGGTGCCGTCGCCGCGTTCGCCATTCCGCGCGCGCTGCCAGAGGCGCTGCTCGAAGGTCTCGCCTGGGACGCGCAGGGCCGCCGCTACGACACATTGAGCGATGTGCTCGCCTATGCCGTGCGCGTCGCCGGCACCGTGGGCGTGATGATGTCGCTGCTGATGCACCGGCGCGATGCCGAGACCGTCGGCCGGGCCTGCGATCTCGGCATCGCCATGCAGCTCACCAACATCGCCCGCGACGTCGGCGAGGATGCGCGCAATGGCCGGCTGTACCTGCCAAGGCAATGGCTGCGGGAGACTGGGCTCGATGTCGAGACATGGCGGGCTGCCCCGTTCTTCGACGACCGGATCGCGCGCGTCACCGCGCGGCTGCTGGCGGTCGCCGACGTGTTCTATGCGCGCGCCGCAGCCGGCATCGCCGATCTGCCGTGGAACTGCCGGCCCGGCATTCACGCCGCGCGCCTGATCTATGCCGAGATCGGCCGGGAGGTCGCACGCGCCGAGTTCGATTCGTTGTCGCGGCGTGCCGTGGTGTCGATGCCGCGCAAGCTGCGGCTGCTCGGCAAGGCGGCGCTGGTGTCGTTCGCCCAGCCGCAACCGTCGCTGGCGCCCGCGCGCCCCGAGGCGCGGGTGCTGATCGACGCCGTCATCGCCGCTGATGCGCATCGCCCGCACGCGCTGGCGCCGCCCCGGCGGACTATGCACGACCGCGCGCTCTGGGTGATCGATCTGTTCGAGCGGCTGGAGCGGCGCGACCAGCTGTCGCGCTCGGCGCGGACGTCCTGACAGGCACGACAAGCGAGGCGACATGAGCGAGATGGGCGGCCTGCTCGAATTCGTCGTCGTCGCGCTCTGCGTGCTCGGCTGGCTCGTGCTCGAATGGCAGGGCCGCCGCCTCGATCGCCAGCGCGCCGAACGCGAGGCCCGGGAGCGCGAGGTGGAGAAGAAGTAGGGCGGGCAATGGCGCGCCACGATCTATCAGTTCGGCTCGCTCTCTCGCGCGCCGTGCCCACCATTCCCACACCGCGCTCGCGGAGAGACGGTGGGCACGCTGCCGCCCTTCGGGCGTCTGCTTTGCCCACCCTACTACGGCAGCTTCGCACGTCGCTATCGTCTTGTATTCGTGGCTTGCATCGCCGCACTCCGCCGTCGTCCCGGCCTTGAGCCGGGACCCATACCGCCAGGGAGCGGATTGAGGCAGGCTAGCGATTGGCTTTTTGCCCATCACGACCGCCGCGGAGTATGGGTCCCGGATCGGCGACGCGCCGCGCTTCGCGCGTCGCGGCTTGTTCGGGACGACAGCTTTGTTGTTGCGTGCGCTGCTGTTGTTGCACGCGCTACTGTGGTGCGCGCGCGACTGTTGGTGCGCGCTGCGCGGATGATCCGTGCGGCGATAGGCGAAGCGGATTTTGCCGCGTGACCTTCACCACCGGGGCATGCGGAACGGCAGCATGGCCTGGACGATCGGCATTTGGAAGCGGTCGAGCGAGAGGCTCTCGTGCATGACGGCGACGTCCTCGCCGTGGACGCGCGCGGCGAGGTGGGAGCGCGCATAGAAGGGCGCGTCCTCCAATGTGCTGACGACGCGAACCGGGGCGCCGGCATCGGCTCGGGCACTGCGCTCGACGCGCCACAACGTCTTTGGCAGGCGGCAGTCCACGAGCGGGGCGATCGGCTCGAGGCGGCCGGTGTGATCGACGTGCAGCGCCAGCGGGGAAATGGCATGATCGCGTGCGATCGCGTCATAGGAGATCACCGCGCCGCTCCGGGTCGCGGCGCGCGACCACTGCCAGCTCTGGAAATCGTGCTCGAGCGGCGCATCGCCGTGGTTGATGTCGAAATAGCCGTCGCCGCGCCAGTGCAGGTCCGGATGATCGAAATCGACCGAGACGCGACAGCACGGCGCGATCGGCTGCCAGCGGTGGCGCTGTTGCCCATCGAGCGCGAACGCGACCTCGTTCAGGGCTGACGGCACCACGCGCACCTTGCCGCGCAGCGGCAGCGGCCAGGGCACCGTGACCTCGCAAATGTCGATCGTGAGCTCGCGGCCATTCCAGGCAAGGCTGCTCGGCCCGATCGCAAAGCTCGCCTCGTCCCGCGCGATGGCGCCGCGGCCGCGCTCGGTCATCGCCCATCGCCGCGCACGTTCGCCATACAGCGCCACGTTGAGCGCGCAATGATTTTCGGCATCGGCTGGTCCGCGCCGCCGCGCCCAGGCATAATAGGGCGAGAACACGCTGCCGACGAAGGCGATCACGGTGATGCCGAAGCGGCCGTCGTCGCTCAGCGCGTCGACATACCACCACGCATAGCCGTCCTTTGGGACCGCGCGATCGAAGCGAGGTCGGAGATCGCCTTGCCGGCGGCCATCCGGCCCGACAAGGCCGCCATCGGGACGCCCGGTCCCGGATGGGCGCTGCCCCCCGCCACGTAGAGCCCTGGCAGCTTCGTCTGCGCGCCCGGCCGCTGGAATGATGCCATCCAGCCGTGCGAGCTGCGGCCGTACAACGCGCCCCCCGTGCCCGGAAACATCCGGTTGAAATCCGCCGGCGTCGTCACGCGGGTCAATTCCGGCGTCGTCGCGATGCTCAGGCCGCAGCGCTGCAGCAGGTCGAAGGTCTGGCGGGCACATTGGCTGATCTCCGAAGGCGGGAAGCGATGATGGTCGCCGGTGGCCGGCGCGTTGATCAGAACGAACAGCGGCTCGTTCACCCCGGCCTCGTGCGGCTGGTCGTCGCGGTCCTGGGCGCAGACATAGACCGTGGGCTCGGCCGGCATCGCGCGGCGCTCGATCAGCTGATCGAACTCGGTGCTGTAGTCGCGCGAGAAGAACACGTTGTGCCTGACGAGCGGGAAGCCGTCGGCGCGCGCCATGCAGCTCCAGGTCATCGCTGAGAGGGAGCGTGCGGAGTGAGGGATCGCGGGAAGCGACCGCGCGGCATCGCCGCCGAGCAGGCCCTGCGCCAGCGCGGCAACATCGGCCGTTGCGATGACGGCGTCGGCGTCGAGCTGCTCGCCGTCCGCGAGGCGCACGCCCGCGGCGCGGCCGCTGTTCGTGACGACGCGGGCGACCTCACTCTCGTAGCGGATATCGACGCCGTGGCGCCGCGCCAGCGCGGCCAGGCCGGCGGCGAGCTCATGCATGCCGCCGTCGATCAGCCAGACGCCGGCCTGCTCGACATGGGCAACCAGCATCAGCGTCGCCGGCGCATGGAAGGGCGACGAGCCGCAATAGGTGGCGTAGCGCCCGAACAGTTGCTGCAGGCGGGCGTCGCGAAAATAGCCGCCGAGCGCCTTCCACAGGGTCTGGAACGGTCGGATCGCGGTGAGATCGCGGAAGCCGGCATTGCGCAGGAGATGCGTCATGCTCGGCGCCGGCGTACGGATGAAGGGGTCCCTGAGCGTCTCGAAGATGCGCCTCGCATCGCGGCAAAAGGCGCGGTAGCCCTCGGCCTCGCTGCGTCCGGCGAAATGGCCGATCGCGTCGGTCGATCTGTCTTCGTCGGCGAACAGGTCGAGCGTGCGGCGATCGGTCCAGGCATGGCGGGCGAGGATATCGAGCGGCGTCAGCGTGAGATGATCCTCGAGCGTCGTGCCAAGCTCCGCAAACAGCTCGTCGAACACCCAGCGCATCGTGAACACGGTCGGACCAGAGTCGATGCGGGCCGGGCCGATTGCGATCTGGCGCATCTTGCCGCCCGGGGCGGCCGCGCGCTCGAGCACCGTCACCTGGACTCCGCTCGCGGCGAGGCTGAGCGCGGCGCTGAGGCCGGCGATGCCGGCGCCAACCACGATCACGCGGTGATCGGCCATTGCTCGCACTCCCGTCCGCTGGACCTGCTGCAGGAAATGTCTAGCATGATTTACAGTATGAGTGTAAGTTAGAATTTACATAGGCGAGGACCCGAATGGCCTCGCGGCAGGGAGGCTCGCATGGACGTGATGGCCCGGATCGAAAAATCCCTCGTCGCTGCGGTCGCGCTGGCCGGCCGGCCCGGATGTCCGCCACGGCTTTCGGCGGCCATGCAGGCGGCTGTCTTCCCCAAGGGCGCGCGGGTGCGGCCAAGGCTCTGTCATGCGGTGGCGGCGGCGTGTGGCGACGACGAGCCGGCGGCGACCGATGCCGCGGGATCGGCCATCGAGCTGTTGCACTGCGCCTCGCTGGTCCATGACGATCTGCCGTGCTTCGACAATGCCAAGCTGCGGCGCGGCCGACCGTCGGTGCATGCCGCGTTCGGTGAGCCGCTTGCGGTGCTCGCCGGCGATGCGCTGATCGTGCTCGCCTTCCAGACGCTCGCCAAGTCGCGCTGCTCGCCGCTGCGGCTGGCGCGACTGATCGAGACGATCGGCGACGCCGTCGGCGTGCCGCATGGCATTGCGGCTGGGCAAGCCTGGGAATGCGAGCCGGAGATCGATCTGTCGCATTATCACCGCTCCAAGACCGGTGCGTTGTTCGCGGCCGCCACGATCTCTGGCGCCGCGGCAGCGGGGCATGCCGATCCGGAGGCCTGGCGCAGCCTGGGCGAGAAGATCGGCGAGGCCTATCAGGTCGCCGACGATATCCGCGATGCGGCGAGTGATGAGGAGGAGGCCGGCAAGCCGGTCGGGCAGGATGCCGCCCTGGGACGTCCGAACGCCGTGCTGCGCTACGGCCTCGCGGGCGCCGTGAGCTATCTCCACGATCTGGTCGCCGACGGCATCCGCACCATGCCGCCCTGCGCCCATGCGCACGAGCTGCGCGCCCTGATGGAGCAGGAAGCCAAGCGCCTGGTGCCGCGCCGCCTGGCGGCGTCGGCGGCGTGATTTGAAGTCATCGGGAGGCGTGTTCCGTGAGACGAGAACGTCTGCTCATCAGTTGCTCCTCATGGCCGGGCTTGACCCGGGCATCCTTGACGCCCTTTCCGTCAGCACCAAGCGTGGATGGCCGGGTCAAGCCCGGCCATGACGAGAGCTGATCGCTGTGTTTGAACAGCGCCAGAACGCCCTCTGCGCCGTCGGGATTCTCAAGCGCCCGATACGACCGGAGCGCTGACCGCCATGCCCGCCGCCCTTCGCCACGACACGCCGGCGCCGGTCAGCTTCGGTGATCGCTGGCGCGGCTGGCGCGACGCGCTGCTGGCCAGTGCTTCGTTCCAGCGCTGGGCGGCAGCCTTTCCGCTGACGCGGCCGATCGCGCGCAAGCGGGCGGCGGAGCTGTTCGATCTCTGCGCCGGCTTCGTCTATTCGCAGACCTTGGCGGCTTGCGTGCAGCTCGATCTGTTCGAGGGTTTGCGTGCCGGGCCGCGCGACCTCCCGGTGCTCGCCTCTCGCGCCGCGATGCCCGAGTCGGCGATGGAAAGCCTGTGCGAAGCGGCCTGCGCGCTGCAACTGCTCGAGCGCCGCGGCACGGCGCGTTATGGCCTTGGACCGCTGGGCGCCGCGCTGCTCGGCAATCCCGGCATTGCCGCCATGGTCCGGCATCACGCCGCGTTGTACGCCGATCTGGGCGATCCCTTGGCGCTCCTGCGCGGGCACGAGCGCGAACGCCGTCTCGCTCAATATTGGCCCTATGCGCTCGATCACACAGGGGCGACGCTGACGCGCGACGATGTCGCGCCCTATACCGCGCTGATGGCGGCCACGCAGCCGATGATCGCCGACGTGGTGCTGTCCGCCTATCCGCTCACGGGCCATCGCTGCCTGCTCGACGTCGGCGGCGGTGACGGTTCCTTCCTCGCTGCCGCCGCGCGAGCGGCGCCGCAGCTGCGGCTGCAGCTGTTCGATCTGCCGGAGGTCGCCGCGATCGCCCGGGAGCGTCTGGGGACAGCCGGCTTGGCCGACCGTGCGACGATCACGCCGGGCAGCTTCTACGACGACCCGCTGCCTACGGGCGCCGATGTGATCTCGCTGATTCGCGTCGTGCACGATCACGACGACGAGGCGGTGGCGCGCCTGCTGGCCAAAGTGCGCGCGGCGCTGCCCGCCGATGGCGTGCTGTTGCTCGGCGAGCCGATGAGCGATGCTGCGGCCGGCAGCGATGGGGTAAGCGCCTATTTCGAGATCTATCTCCGTGCGATGGGGCAGGGACGGCCGCGCAGCGCGGCTCGCCTGCGCGAGCTTCTCCACATGGCAGGGTTTTCGCAGGTGCGAGCGCTTCGCACCCGCATCCCATTGATCGCCGGTGTGATTGTCGCGGAAAGCTGACACTCCATCTGTAAATATATGTTGACACTCTGCGCAGGCGGACTAACCTGACACCCGTAAGAGAGCGGGCGTCGCCGGGGAGTTTGGGCTATGGACGCGATCGCCGTTGTGCTGGGGAGGCCGAGGGAGTTGTCGCTGCAGCACCTGCTGTTGGCGGATGCCCTGGACTGCCTGACCGTCGACATCGAATGGAGCGCGATCAGCACCGGCACCGAGCGGTTGCTGTACGAGGGCCGCATGCCGCAGTTTCCGGGCATGGGCTATCCGCTCGTGCCGGGCTACGAGGCCGTAGGCCGCGTTGCGCAGGCCGCTGCTCATTCCGGTTTCCGGAAAGGCGAGCGCGTGTTTGTGCCGGGCGCCGCGCGCTGCTTCGGCGAGGTCAAGAGCCTGTTCGGCGCCGCCGCTTCGCGGCTCAACGTTCCCCCGCAGCGCGTTGTCGCCATCGACGAGGTGACCGGCGAGCGCGGCGTGCTGCTGGCGCTGGCGGCGACCGCGTACCACGCGCTGTCGATCGGCGGCGATGGCCAGGCTGAATGCGTCGTTGGCCATGGCGTGCTCGGGCGTCTCTTGGCCCGGCTGATCATCGCGATGGGCGGCGATCCGCCCGTGGTGTGGGAGAGCAATCCGGAGCGCGCCGATGGCGCGATGGGGTATCGCGTCATCGATCCCGCTCAGGACACGAGGCGCGATTACCGGCTGATCTTCGATGCCAGCGGCGATGCGGGGCTGCTCGATACTCTCATCGCGCGCCTGGCTCCACGGGGCGAGATCATCCTTGCCGGCTTCTACAGCGCGCCGCTGACATTCTCCTACCCGCCGGCCTTCATGTGCGAGGCGGCGATCCGCGTCGCCGCCGAATGGAAGCACGACGATCTGGTCGCTGTGCGCAACCTGATCGACACCGGCCGGCTGTCGCTGGACGGGCTGATCACGCACCGCGCCGCGGCGTCATCCGCGGAGAGCGCCTACCGGACCGCGTTCGACGATCCGTCATGTCTCAAGATGGTCCTGGACTGGAGAGCTGCCGCATGAACGCCCCGACCAAGATCAGCGCCAACTTGGCTGCAATGACCGATGCTTTGCGTGCCGAGGCCGCGATCGAGCCGGATGCGCCGGTGACCGCTGCGCCGAAGAAGGCCACGCAGATCATCGCCATCTACGGCAAGGGCGGCATCGGCAAGAGTTTCACGCTCGCCAATCTGTCCTACATGATGGCGCAGCAAGGCAAGAAGGTGCTGCTGATCGGTTGCGACCCGAAGAGCGACACGACCTCGCTGCTGTTCGGCGGCCGCGCCTGCCCGACCATCCTGGAAACCTCGTCGAAGAAGAAGCTCGCCGGCGAGGAGGTCAAGATCGGCGACGTCTGCTTCAAGCGCGACGGCGTGTTCGCGATGGAGCTCGGCGGTCCCGAAGTGGGCCGCGGTTGTGGCGGACGCGGCATCATCCACGGCTTCGAGCTGATCGAGAAGCTCGGCTTCCACGATTGGGGCTTCGACTACGTGCTGCTCGACTTCCTGGGCGACGTCGTCTGCGGCGGCTTCGGCCTGCCGATCGCGCGCGACATGTGCCAGAAGGTGATCATCGTCGGCTCCAACGATCTGCAGTCGCTCTACGTCGCCAACAATGTCTGCTCGGCGGTGGAGTATTTCCGCAAACTCGGCGGCAATGTCGGCGTCGCCGGCATCGTCATCAACAAGGATGACGGCACCGGCGAGGCGCAGGCTTTTGCCAATGCGGTCGGCATTCCGGTGCTGGCCTCCATCCCCGCCGACGACGACATCCGGCGCAAGAGCGCCAGCTATCAGATCATCGGCCGGCCCGGCACGGCCTGGGCGCCGCTGTTCGAGCTGCTCGCGACCAACGTCGCCGAGGCGCCGCCGCAGCATCCGCATCCCCTGACGCAGGACGGCCTGCTCGGCCTGTTCAAGGCTTCGGAGGTCGGCCGCGACGTGGTGCTGGAGCAGGCGACGCTCGAGGACATGTGCGGCAGCACGGCGGTCGCGAAGCCGTCGCTCGAAGTGATCTACGACAATGTGTGACGGGTGCGTGCTGAGCAGCGGAATGTAGTGGAATCTCGTGCAATGAGCGATGCAGTGGTCCATCAGGCGGTGAGCGCGGAAAGCAGCGCGGCGGCAGGCATGCAGGCGCAGCCGGAGGCGCTCGGCTGCCACGCCGGCAAGGCCGAGCTCAGGAAGGCGGCCGATGCCGCCGGCAAGAGCGAGGTGCTGGCGCGCTACGCGGCCGACTATCCGGCCGGCCCGCACGATCAGCCGCAGAGCATGTGTCCGGCCTTCGGCTCGCTGCGCGTGGGCCTGCGCATGCGCCGCACCGCGACCGTGCTGTCAGGCTCGGCCTGCTGCGTCTACGGCCTCACCTTCACCTCGCACTTCTATGGCGCGCGGCGGAGCGTCGGCTACGTCCCGTTCAACTCGGAGACGCTGGTCACCGGAAAGCTGTTCGAGGACATCCGCGACGCGGTGTTCAAGCTCGCCGATCCCGCCAACTACGACTGCGTCGTCATCATCAATCTCTGCGTCCCCACCGCGTCGGGCGTGCCGCTGCAGATTCTGCCGAAGGAGATCAACGGCGTCCGCATCATCGGCATCGACGTCCCCGGCTTCGGCGTGCCCACCCATGCCGAGGCCAAGGACGTGCTCGCGGGCGCGATGCTGAACTATGCGCGGCGCGAGGCGGAGCAGGGTCCGGTGCAGGCGCCGCGCGCGCCGCGCGGCGACAAGCCGACCATCACCCTGCTCGGCGAGATGTTCCCGGCCGATCCCGTTGGCATCGGCATGCTGCTGGCGCCGCTCGGCCTCGCCGCCGGACCCACCGTGCCGACGCGCGAATGGCGCGAGCTCTATGGCGCGCTGGACTGTGCGGCGGTGGCGGCAATCCATCCGTTCTACACGGCCTCGATCCGCGAATTTGAGTCGGCCGGCCGGCCGATCATCGGTTCTGCGCCGGTCGGCTGCGACGGCACGGCGGATTGGCTCGAAGCGATCGGCCAAGCATGTGGCGTCGGCCGTGCGCAGATCGATGCGGCCAAGAACGCGGTGCTACCGGCGATTCGTGGCGCGCTGGCGGCGACGCCGATCCGCGGCCGCATCACGCTGTCGGGCTATGAGGGCTCTGAGCTGCTGGTCGGCCGTCTGCTGGTCGAGAGCGGCGCCGACCTGCGCTACGTCGGCACCGCGTGCCCGCGCACGCGCTGGTCGGAGGCCGACTGCGCCTGGCTGGAGAGCCGCGGCGTGCGCGTGCAATATCGCGCCTCGCTGGAGCAGGATCTCGCTGCGGTCGACGAGTTCGCGCCCGATCTCGCCATCGGCACGACTCCCGTCGTGCAGAAGGCCAAGGCGCGCGCGATCCCGTCGCTGTACTTCACCAATCTGATCTCGGCGCGGCCGCTGTTCGGCGTCTCCGGCGCCGGCTCGCTGGCGCAGGTCATCAATGCCGCCATCGGCGGCAAGGCCCGGTTCGACGAGATGCGCGACTTCTTCGAAGGCGTCGGCGAGGGCGACGCCGCGGGCGTGTGGCAGGGCACCCCCGTTGCGCGTCCTGATTTCCGCGACAAGTACCGCAAGACGGTCGCGGCGCAGGCCAAGAAGCGCAAGTCAGAGGAGTTGGTGTAATGCTGATCCTCGACCACGATCGCGCCGGCGGCTATTGGGGCTCGGTCTACGCGTTCACCGCGATCAAGGGCCTGCAGGTCATCATCGATGGCCCGGTCGGCTGCGAGAACCTGCCGGTCACCTCGGTGCTGCACTACACTGACGGCCTGCCGCCGCACGAGCTGCCGATCGTCGTGACGGGCCTGGGCGAGGACGAGCTCGGCCAGAAGGGCACCGAGCAGGCGATGAAGCGCGCCCGCGCCGCGCTCGATCCGGACCTGCCGGCCGTGGTCGTCACCGGATCGATCGCCGAGATGATCGGCGGCGGGGTCACGCCGGAAGGCTCCAACATCAAGCGCTTCCTGCCGCGCACCATCGACGAGGATCAGTGGCAGAGCGCCAACCGCGCGCTGAGCTGGCTGTGGAGCGAATACGGCTCGCGCAAGATACCCGAGCGCAAGCCGCGCGCCGAGGGCGAGAAGCCCCGGGTCAACATCATCGGCCCGATCTATGGCACCTTCAACATGCCCTCGGATCTCGCCGAGATCCGCCGCCTGGTCGAGGGCATCGGCGCCGAGATCAACATGGTGTTTCCGCTCGGCAGCCACGTCGCCGATGTGGCGAAGCTGGTCAATGCCGACGTCAACATCTGCATGTACCGCGAGTTCGGCCGTCTGTTGTGCGAGACCTTGGAACGGCCTTATCTGCAGGCGCCGATCGGGCTGCACTCGACGACGAAATTCCTGCGCTCGCTCGGCGAGCTGACCGGCCTAGATCCCGAGCCGTTCATCGCACGTGAGAAGCACACCACGATCAAGCCAGTGTGGGATCTCTGGCGCTCGGTGACGCAGGACTTCTTCGGCACTGCGAGCTTCGGCATCGTCGCCTCCGAGACTTACGCGCGAGGTCTGCGCAATTTTCTGGAGACCGAGCTCGGTCTGCCCTGCCATTTCGCGATATCGCGCTGCGCCGGCGCCAAGACCGACAATGAGGCCATCCGCAAGCTCATCCACGAGCGGCCGCCGCTGGTGCTGTTCGGCAGCTACAATGAGCGCATGTACGCGGCGGAAGCGGGAAACCGCGCGATCTACATCCCGGCCTCGTTCCCGGGCACGGTGATCCGCCGCCACACCGGCACGCCCTTCATGGGCTATGCCGGCGCGACCTATGTCGTGCAGGAGGTCTGCAACGCGCTGTTCGATGCGTTGTTCAACATCCTGCCGCTCGCCACGCAGCTGGACCAGATCGCGGCAACGCCGGCGCGGCTCGAGCGCGAGCTGCCATGGGACGACGGCGCGAAGCTCGCGCTGGATCAGATCATCGAGACCCAGCCCGTGCTGGTGCGGATTTCCGCAGCCAAGCGGCTGCGCGACGCCGCCGAGCGCGGCGCGCGCCAGGCCGGGCTCGACATTGTGACGGAGGACGTTCTCGCGCAGGCGCGGTCACGGCTCGCAACGGGCCAGGCGGCGTAGGCAAAGGGACGAGGCGGAGAGGGAGACGACGATGTCGTTATACGAACGCATGGATCGTGACGTCGCGCCGAAATCGCGCGAGCGGCTCGACTATCTCCTGGTCTACGCGGTGTGCTTCGCCGTGCTGATGGTCGAGGGCGTGCTGCGCCGGATCGGCTCCGTCATCACCGGCCACCGGCCGGCGCCGCTCGGCGCGATCGTCGGCGAGGCGCGGATCAAGGCCGCGAACTGCGCGACGTCGTCGTTCATGGGGCTGTGAGGTCCCGACAGGTTTCGAGCGTCGGGGTCATGAGTTCGGCCCCGCAAGTCTTGCACGGAATTCGCGCGGCTCGCCGCGCGGATGCCATCCCGGCAACGGGATGGCGCTTCGACGCCGCTCATCTCGGTGGGCGGCATCCGGCCGAAAGGCCAACACCAGGAGGTACTACTATGGTGGAACCAAATAAGGGAGGCTCTCTGTCGGGGCTGACCGAATCGGAGGCTAGGGAATTCCATAGCATCTTCATGACGAGCTTTGTGGTCTTCACGGCGGTTGCGATCGTCGCCCACATTCTCGCCTGGATGTGGCGTCCCTGGCTGCCGGGGCCGACGGGCTACAAGGCGGCGCTGGATGGGGCAACCCACTACGCCACGCTCGCGCTCTCCTACCTGACCTGATCGAAAGGAGAAAACTATGTGGCGCTTGTGGTTGCTGTTCGATCCCCGCAGGGTTCTCGTGGCTCTCGGCGTGTTCCTGTTCGGGCTGGCATTGGTGATTCACTTCATCCTGCTCAGCACGAACCGCTTCAACTGGCTGGAAGGACCTCGCGCGGCGAAGACGTCGTCGATCTCCGCTCCAGTCACGCCGGTGAAACTCACCTAGAGCTTCGGCTCCAACAATGGGAAGCGGGCGTAGGCTCGGCGGCAGACCCTGCTCGCCCGCTTCCCAAATCTCCACGCAATTCAATCTCTAGAGCTCCAAAATCATCTGGAGCTCTACGAGTTCACGACCTCGCGATACGACACGTCACATATCGAGCGACGGGCAGCGGAGGCAGGACCGATGGCAATGCTCAGCTTTGAACGAAAATACCGCGTCCGCGGCGGCACGTTGATCGGCGGTGACCTCTTCGATTTCTGGATCGGACCGTTCTACGTCGGCTTCTTCGGCGTGACGACGATCTTCTTCACTTTTGTCGGCGTGGCGCTGATCCTCTACGCCACGGCGCTCGGACCGACGTGGAATCTCTGGCAGATCAGCATCAACCCGCCCGACGCCAAATACGGGCTCTCCTTCGCGCCACTGACGGAGGGCGGCTTCTGGCAGCTCATCACGGTGTGCGCGCACGGCGCGTTCGTCTCCTGGGCGCTGCGCGAGGTCGAGATCTGCCGCAAGCTCGCGATCGGCTATCACGTGCCGTTCGCCTTCGGCTTTGCGATCTTCGCCTATTTCACGCTGGAGGTGATCCGTCCGGTGCTGATGGGCTCGTGGAGCTATGCCTTCCCCTACGGCATCATCACCCATCTCGACTGGGTGTCGAACACCGGCTATCAGTTCGGCAACTTCCACTACAATCCCGCGCACATGATCGCGATCACGTTCTTCTTCACGACGTGCCTCGCGCTCGCGCTGCACGGCTCGCTGATCCTGTCGGCCGCCAATCCGGGCAAGGGCCAGGAGATGAAGTCGCCGGAGCATGAGAACACCATGTTCCGCGACCTCATCGGCTACTCCATCGGCACGCTCGGCATTCATCGCCTGGGCCTGTTCCTGGCGCTGTCGGCGGTGTTCTTCAGCGCCGTCTGCATCGTCATCTCCGGCCCCGCCTGGCTGATGCCGGAAGGCAACGCCTGGTCGGATTGGTGGGAATGGTGGCGTAAGATCCCGATCTGGTCGCCGCAATGAGTTGAGGGAGAGGTCGTCATGGCCCAATACCAGAACATCTTCACGCAGATCCAAGTTCGTAGCAAAATCTACCCGGGCATCCCGATCGAGCCCGGGGTGTGGGAGCGGCTCGGCAAGGGCAGCTTCAACTACTGGTTCGGCAAGCTCGGCGACGCCCAGGTCGGCCCGGTCTATCTCGGCTTCCTTGGACTGGCCTCGCTGATGTCCGGCTTCGTCGCGATCGAGATCATCGGTCTCAACATGCTGGCCTCGGTGAACTGGAGTCCGCTCGAGTTCATCCGTCAGTTCTTCTGGCTGTCCTTGCAGCCGCCGGCGCCGGAATACGGCCTGCAGATCTTCCCGCCGCTGCAGGAGGGCGGCTGGTGGCTGATGGCCGGTTTCTTCCTGACGACATCGATCCTGTTGTGGTGGGCGCGCACCTATCGCCGCGCTCGGGCGCTCGGTCTCGGCACGCATGTGTCGTGGGCGTTCGCGTCGGCGATCTGGCTGTATCTGGTGCTCGGCTTCATCCGGCCGATCTTCATGGGCAGCTGGAGCGAAGCGGTGCCTTTCGGCATCTTCCCGCACCTCGACTGGACCAACAACTTCTCCATCACCCACGGCAACCTGTTCTACAATCCGTTCCACATGCTCTCGATCGCCTTCCTGTACGGGTCGGCGCTGCTGTTCGCGATGCATGGCGCAACGGTGCTGGCGATCAGCCGTTACGGCGGCGAGCGTGAGCTGGAGCAGATCGTCGACCGTGGCACGGCCTTCGAACGCGGTGCGCTGTTCTGGCGCTGGACGATGGGCTTCAATGCGACGGCCGAATCGATCCATCGCTGGGCCTGGTGGTTCGCCGTGCTTTGCACCTTGACCGGCGGCATCGGTATCCTACTGTCGGGCACCGTCGTCGACAATTGGTTCGACTGGGGCGTGAAACACGGGCTGGCGCCGCCGCGCTGAAGCTCTGCGGGTTGAGAGATGTTGGACCGAGTTGATTCCAATCACGTCGAAACGGCCGGGCGCACCACGCGTCCGGCCGGTCTTTTGGAAGCCATGCGCGAGCGGACCAAGACGCTGCACGTGACGGCGGAGCGGACCGGCGTCGTCGCCGAGCTGTTGCGCGGCCGCGGCACGGTGCGCGCCTATGCGCTGCTGCTGCGCAATCTGCTGCCGGTCTATGAGGCGCTCGAAGCGGAGCTCGTTCGTCATCAGGCGTCACCGGTGGTCGGACTGACGGTGCGGCCGGAGCTGCATCGGTGTCCAGCGATCAAGGCCGATCTCGCCGCGCTCGACGCGAGCGATCTGCCGTTGCTGCCCGAGGCCATCGCCTATGTTCGCGCCATCCAGGAGGCGGGATCCGGCTCCGGTCATCCGCTGCTGGCGCACGCCTATACACGCTATCTCGGTGATCTCAGCGGCGGCCAGATCATCAAGAAGATCCTCGCCCGCTCGCTCGAACTGCAGCCCGAGGCGCTGTCGTTCTACGAGTTTCCGGCGATCACCGACATTCCGCGCTTCAAGACCGAGTACCGCGAGGCGCTGGAGCAGGCCGGCTCGGCGATGACAGAGCATGACTCCGTCGTCGAGGAAGCGGCCACGGCTTTCCAGCTGAACATCACGCTGTCGCAGGCGCTGCAGTCGGCCGCGGGGCTCGGCCGCTGAAAGTTGGCCGCGTCCTCTGGACGCGCTGTTTCTTGGCTCGCATGATAGCTCGGATCCTAGCTACCGCGCTCGACCAGAGCGGTAGAGCTTGTGAGCCAATTTGAGTTCAGGGCTGAGTTTGCGACGAGGGGGCTGTCGCCGCGGGATAGCCGTTGTGGGCGGCTCTGTGCGGCGGATTGTCCCGGAGGATCCCTCGGATGCCGCTCCCGGCGACTATGATGCTGCTTTTTGACAGGCGATGAGGTGCAATCCTTGCAGAAGGTTGTTGGTGAACGCGTACCAGCTCACGACGGCGCGAACCTTGTCGATGCCGCGTACCGTCACTTGCCGGAGGTCCCAGTTGCGCCAGCGGGCGTGGATGCATTCGCATAGCGAGCGGAGCTGATACTGAGCCTTGCCGGCTTCGCTCGCCATGCGCGCTCGCCAGGCCGCCACACCAGGGCCATCGGTATCTCGGGGCAGATAAGGATCAACACCGCTTTTTTGCGAGCGCGGCGGACAGTAGATCTCGATGTTCTGGCCATGCGCCCATTCGATGTCGTCGCCACGGCAGTATCCGCCATCGACGAGGTAGCGCCTGGGCAGGCGTTGCAGCTTGTCGCGCAGCCGCTCCAGCATCGGTCGCATCAGGCCGCCGTCTGATCCGTTGTTGTCGATGTCGATTGCGACCACGATCATCGCAGCTGCAGCGCTGACGACCTGCACGTTGTAGGCGGGACGGAAGCCGGCATCGGCCATCTTCATCCGCCGCGCCTGCGGATCGGTGGTGGAGGCCCGAGGCTCCTTCGGCTTCTTGCCGTTACCGCCTTTTTCCTCGAGCTTCTGGCGCTTGCGCTTGATCTCCTCCAGCGCCGCCTGCGCCGCTTCGACCTTCTGTTTATGCTCGCGTGCGGCGCGCTCACGCGCCGCGCGGATGCGCCGGTTGCTGGCTTCTGGATCTGCATCGACTTCCCGCTTGAGCTCTTCCACCACCTCCGTTGCTTCCGCCAGCTTCTGCTGCAGCCTCGCTTCGCGCCGGAACGAGCTGGCCCCCGCATTGGCGCGGATCCGCACCCCGTCCTGTGCCAGCGTATCGAGATCGACCAGCCCGGCCTCGCTCAACGCCGCCAGATGTTCGCTCATCAGGCGGTCGAGCACATCGGCACAGCCGACGCGGAAGTCCGATAGCGTGTGATAGTTCAGCGATACCCCGCCACACAGCCAGCGATAGGCATCATGGCTCTCGCACAGGCGATCCAGCGCCCGAGCACTGCCGACGCCGTCGCTGGTGGCATAGAGCCAGAGCGCCAGCAAAAGGCGTGGCGACGGTGCCGGATGACCAGGCCTGTTCTCCCGCGCCTTCACTCGGTCTTCCAACTCGCTCAGGTCGAGCGTCTCGACATAGGTCCAGATCATCCGCGCCGGATGATCCTGCCCGATCAGGCTGTCGATATCGACCGCGCGCAGCTCGACCTGGTTGCGCTCCGGAACCCGCAGACGAGGCGCACCCTTCGGAAGCTCCCGCGCTTTGGGACCCGACTGCTCCGGCAATCCATCGAAAAGCTCGTCCTTAGCCATCATGACCTCCAGCAAACCGCTCCGCTCAGAGAATCATAGTCAGCGAGAATAGGCATCGAAAGATTCACAGCCTCGTAGGGTGGGCAAATGCGCAGGGCACATCCGGCGTTTGTGGCACGATGGCGCGCGACGTGCCCACCGTCTTGCATCCCCGTCGCCGCCAGATGGTGGGCACGGCGCGCAGCAGCGGGGCCCAAACGAGGCGTGTGCCTCGCGCCTTTGCCCACCCTACAGACTGCAGGACGGGCGGGCGAAACGCCCATCTCACTCCTCGCTCTGCGAGCGATACCACACCAGGTGCTCGAGAATCCCAAGCGTCCGCGCGGTTGAATTGCGGATGCTCTCCAGCATTTCCGGCATGCTGCCGGCCTCGGCTCCGTGCGTCACTTCCAGCGCGGCGAGCTGGGCGTTCTCGACGGTCGACGCGGCGAGTTCTTTGTAGATCAGGCTGGCGCTCTGATCGAGCCGCAGGCTTGGGCGGCGGGCGCCGTCGATCTCCTCCTGGAAACGGGCGCGGGCGGCCTCTGCCGTCTTGCGCTCGGTGAGATCTGAGAAGATCAGCACGAAGCCGAGCACGCGGTCGTGCGGTGCGATCACCGGATCGGCGCGCACCATCAGGGGCCGCTGCGGTGTGGCGCCGCCGGTCAAGGTCAGCTCGCCGCGCCAGCTGCGCTTGTTGCGCATGAGGTCGTCGAGATTGGCGCGGAACTCCGCGGGCGCCGTGCAATAGGCGCCGAGGTCGCGCAGGTGCGGGATGTGCGGATGCGACGCCCGCAGCTGCTGCTCGAACGCCTCGTTCAGCAGCAGGATCCGGCCCTCGACGTCGGCGATGATGACCGGTTGTTCCGAGCGCAGCACCTGCGCGCTGATGGTCGCGAGCTGATCCTGAGCAATCACCATCCGCACTGAGCGCAGCTGCAGCGCGACATCCGCGACGGTCTCGCTGACCAGCCGCGCGGAGGCGAGCTCCGCCGGCGACCACGGCTCGGACTTGCCCTCGACGAGCTGATGCCATTGCGCGAAGGAGCGCCGCGGCGACAGATCCGACGGATCGTCGCCGATAATGACCGCCTTGAGCGGATCGCCGCCCCAGGTCACCGTCCGCACCTGCTCCGGCCGGAACCACAACAGATACTCGCCCTCGCTCGCCGACAGCGGCGCGGCGATGAGGCCCGAGGCGATCGAGCGGATGTCGGCGAAGGACGGGTCGTCGAGCGTCAGCGAGGCCGTCACCGTCAGGCCCTGCGGCGGCGCGTCCGGCGCCTTGCGGCGTCGATCGAGCCAGGTGGCGAGGTCGCGGATGCGTTGCGTCGACGGCACGTCGCCGGCGGTCATCACCTGGCCCTCGAACAGCAGGGCCGCGCCGCTGGCGCCGAGCGGCTGCAGCAGCGATTGCGAGCCATCAAACAAGGCCGCCTGCCACTCGCCGTCGCGCGACACCGCCTCGACCAGCCGCTGCTCCAGCCGTCGCACCACCAGCTCCGACTGGCTCTGGGCAAAGCTCTCCAGCGCCGCGATGCGGATCGCGCAGGTCTCGGCCAGCGCCTCGCCGGCGGCGCGGATGTCGAACGGCACGAAGCGCGGCTCGTAATGGTGGCAGGCGATCAGGCCCCAGAGACGGCCGCTGACCATCAGCGAGCACACCAGCGTCGCGCCGACGCCCATGTTCTGCAGATATTTCTGATGGATCGGCGACATGCTGCGCAGGCAACTCAGGGACATGTCGAGGTCGCGGCCGTTGAGCGGGGATATCCGCGGCTGCAGTGGCACCGGCGTGTAGTTGACATCGACGAGCAGGCGGACGCGGTTGCGCTCATAGAGCCGCCGCGCGATCTGCGGAATGTCCGAGGCCGGGTAGCGGTTACCGAGGAAGGCCTCGAGGTCCGGCCGCCGCCGCTCCGACAGCACCTCGCCGTGCCCTTCTTCGTCGAAGCGATAGACCATGACGCGATCGTAGCCGGTGATCTCCCGGAAGATCGTCGCCGTCTCGTCGCACAGGCCGATGAGCGACGAGGACGAGGTGATGCGGTGGAAGGCGCCGTCGAGTGCGGGCGCGACGTTGGTGGTCTTGGTCGCCGGCTCCAACTCGACGATCAGTCCGCCATTCGAGGGGCGATGGACCGTGCAATCCACCCGGCGTGGCGGCGAGCCGACGGTGCAGCGCAGGGTCATCGGCGCCAGATGCAGCGGACCATTGAGATGCGGCAGGATCTGCAGCGCCAGATCGCCACCGAGATCGCGCAACGGCCGCCCGACCACCGAGTTCGTGTTGAGAAACTCGGCTGCATTGATGCTGGCCTGGATGACGACATTGTCCGGCTCCTTCACTGCCAGGAGAATGCCATGCGGCTGAATCGAGCCTGCGAGATGAATTTGTTCGCGCTCGCAATTCGCAAGAGTAGCGTGGCCGAAGGCTGGCGTCGTCAGCGGAACGGGCAACTAGCTCCCCTTTTCGGTTTCCTCGCCGTTTTCTTCGAGTTGGCTCAGATTATACCGATCAAGCTTGGCGTAAAGGCTCTGGCGGCTCAGGCCCAGAATTTCGGCCGCCGAGGTGCGGTTCCCATTGGCGAGTTCCAGCGCGGCGCGGACATAATGCTGCTCGACGACCTCCACGGTGCTCCGCACCAGATCGCGCAGCGGCGTCTTGCCGACCGACTCGTTGAGACCGGCGAGCGCCGACCTGAGATTGTCATGCTCGGCTGTGGGCGACAACCGCCGCGCGATGTTGCGCAGGACGAGGCCGATCCGGCGCTGGCCATCTTGCCCATGCGCCGCGGCCGAAATCTCGACCTCCGTCTCGGTTCCGAGCTCGCCCTGGATGGTGGTCGACAGCAGCCGGACCATGCCGTGGCGCTCGACATTGGAGAGCAGCACCGCCAGGTCGGCGCCGGGCCGCGTCAGCCAGCGGCTCAGCTTCTCGCCGATGAGCGCCTCTTTCGAGCCGATCTCGACAAGGTCCAGGAAGGCCCGGTTGGCGCGCTTGATCGTGCCGGTGGCGTCGATGCTCAGGACGGCATCGGGGAGATTGTCGATTAGCCCCTCCGGATCGTCGGTCACGGGGCCCGGCTGGATCGACTTGCCGATCGGCGCCATCTGCAGCAGGAACATCGGCGCGTTATCGCTGGTCATCAGCGAGCCCCGGAGCATCCAGGGCGCGGCGTCCTCGCCGAGATGGATCACGATGCCCGGGGCCTTGCCCTGGTCGCGCACCCGCCGGAGCATCAGCTCGACCGGCTCGCGGTCTTTCTCGGGAATCTCGTGCAGGAACTCGCGGCCGACCAGATTGTCGCGGCGCCGGTTCGAGACGCCGAGCGCGGCGGCGGCCGTGCGGTTGGCCTCGACGATGCGCAGATCCGAGACCTTGGTCAGCAGCACCGCCTCGTTGGAATCCTCGATCACCAGGCGGTAGCGGGTCTCGATCTCGCGCAGACGCCAATAGTCGCGTTCGATGGTCTGCTGCGCCGAGATCAGCCGCGCCTGCAACTCGGCGACCGCCTGCAGGTTCTTGCCGATCGCCAGCATGCCGGCGCGGCCGCCGAGCAGCACGGTGGTGAATTCCATCGGCAGCTCGAGGCCGCTCGGGAACCTTTGCGTGATCTGGCGGAACGCGGAAATGCCGGTGCGCTTGGTGTCCTGCATGATGCGCTCGATCTTTTCGCTCGCATCATCGACGATCTCGGACCACGCGCGGCCGAGCCAGGCGTCAACGTTCTCCGCCGACATGTTCGGAGACAGCGTCGCCTCGCGGATCACGCCGTCCATGTCGAGCAGCAATGTCACGTCGGGTCGTGGACCGTGAAACTCGGCCATGGTCTTGGCACCCGCTATCTTGGCACCCTCGACAGACGCTCACGGGAACGCGGTCACTCGATTTGGCGCACATTTTGAAGGTATTGCGCCGCATCCCGCTAACGTATTGAGAGTCTTGAGAATGTCGTTAGTCCACGCAGCGCCTTCGGTGTCAAGGCTTATTTCCGAGCATCCGACTTTGGTTGGTATTCCTGCGCTCAATGCATGTTCGAACTGCGACTTATTCGCTCACATTTGAATGAAGCGGGCATGACAAGAGCACATGACATTGTTACCTGTAAGGAGCCAGTCACATGGACTAACAAGACGGCACATCAGGAGGATGCAGATGCTGAAATCGGGTTTGGTTGCGGCGGTCGTGATTGCAACGTCGGCAGGCGCCGCATTCGCGCTGGACGGCGGCGACGCTGCGAAAGGCGAGCAGGTCTTCAAGCAATGCATGACCTGCCACCGCATCGGACCCGATGCGAAGAATGCTGTGGGTCCGGTTCTGACCGGTGTGGTCGGCCGCCCGACGGGGACCGCTCCGGGATTTGCCTATTCCGAGCTCAACAAGCACGCCGGCGAGGCCGGGCTGGTCTGGACCGATGACAACATCTTCGAATACCTCGCCGACCCCAACGCCTTCCTGAAGAAATATCTCACCGAGAAGGGCAAGGCGGACCAAGCCACCGGCTCGACCAAGATGGTGTTCAAGCTCGCCAACGAGCAGCAGCGCAAGGACGTCGTCGCTTATCTTAAGACCTTCTCGGAGAAGAAGTGAGGGGAGGCGGACCGACGCTCAGGCTTGAGCGCCGATCACCGCACCATCTACACGCACCAGTGTCGTCCCGGCGAAAGCCGGGACCCATACCGCGTGATGTATGTTGGCGGAGAAGGTCTGCGTTGCCGGTTTTATCATCACAGGCGGCGGTGGTTATGGATCCCGGCTTTCGCCGGGATGACACCGTTGGCGTGGTCAGCCGCCGGGAACCCGCGGCCGCAAGCTGGGAGCCCCACCCGCTGCTCCGAGGAGATCTATCGCCATCGTTGCCTGAGGTCCGCCGCGTTGGCGACGCCGGACGCGGCGAGGCAGCCGGCCAGCCAGAACCAGGGCGCATCGGCGAGCGCGCAGCGTAGCGCTAGCAGCAGGAAGACGCCGGCGAGCAGATTGGTCAGCAGTGCCCCCGGGTTGATGCCGCGGCGGGTACGCCGCCAGATCCAGGTGATGACCGCGAATTCCACCGCTACGATCGCGAGGATCGCATCGATCAGATGCGGGCTGCGGTACAACTCATCCATCACGTGAACTGCTAAGCCGCCTTCGCAAGTCCGGTGAGGTGGGCGATGTTCTTGAAGAAGATGCGGACATGCGACAGCGGCTTCGCCTTCACCAGTTCCTTGTTCATGTAGGCGTCCCAGGTCAGCTGCTGGACGTCCTTGTCACGGCAGATGGCGACGAAACGCTCGCGGCGGGCGTCGTTCGTGTACCAGTAGCGCTGCATCATGCCGAGGATGAAGAACACCGCGCCGTGCTTGCGCATGAAAGCCTTGCGGGCGGTGGCGAGGGCTGCAGCATCGCCGGTCTTGAGGAACAGCGCGACGGCATCCGCCGCGGCGCGGCCGCCGGCCATCGCGTAATAGATGCCCTCGCCGGAGGCGGGTGCGACCACGCCGGCGGCATCACCGGCGAGCACGACGTCGCGGCCGTTGTCCCAGCGCGACAGCGGCCTCAACGGGATCGGCGCGCCCTCGCGGCGGATCGTCTCGAGATCGTCGAGCCCCGCGACTTTCCGGAACTGGGCCACCGAGCCGCGCAGCGAGAATCCCTTATGCGCGCTGCCGGTGCCGATGCTGGTCGTCGCGCCGTGCGGGAAGACCCAGCTGTAGAAGTCCGGCGAGAGTTGTCCGCGATAGACGACGTCGCAGCGCGTGGCGTCGAACAGCGGATGGCCACGCTCCGGCGAGCGGACGATCTCGTGATAGGCGAACACGTAGCGGATCTCGGCGCCCTCCGGGATGCATTGCCGTGCCACCGCCGACACCGCGCCGTCGGCGCCGATCACGGCACGGGCGCGGACGCTGTCCTCGCGCACGCTGCCATCATCCATGCGGCGCTCGTAATGCACCACCGCCGTGCCATCGGCATCGCGGGCGATGTGGCTGAATGTCCCGGTGCGGCGGACCGCGCCGCCCTCGGCCGCGCGGGCCCGCAGCCATTCGTCATAATGCTCGCGATCGACCATGCCGACGAAGCCGCCGTCGATCGGCATGTCGACGTCGCGGTTGCTTGGCGACACCATGCGCGCCGAGGAAATCCGCGCCACCAGCAGATGGTCGGGAATTTCGAACTCGCTGATGAGCCGCGGCGGGATGGCGCCGCCGCATGGCTTGATGCGGCCCGCTTTGTCGAGCAGCAGCACGTGATGGCCCTGACGGGCCAGATCATTGGCGGCGGTGGCGCCGGCGGGACCGCCGCCGACGACTACGACATCGAACGTCTCGGACGAGGTGCTCATCGCTAGGCTCCCTGATTGGCCGGCTGCGCCTGCAGCGCCGAGGTCTGCTCGCGTGGGCGCTTGATCCAGATCGCGAGCCAGGCGGAAAGGACGAACAGTGCTGCCTCGGCGGCGAACACCGCCGCATAGGCGGAGGCGGTCGTGGGCATGAAGGCCCGCGCAGCATCCGCCGCCGCGGTGCCGACGAAGCCTCCGATGCCGAACGAGATTGCCTGCGACGCGCCCCACAGGCCCATCCGCGTTCCCTCGCGATTGTCGCGGCCTTCGCTGACCATGTTCATCATCGCGCCGATCGCCGCGATGGCATAGACGCCGTTGGTGATGCCGAGCAGCAGCACCGAGCCGCGCAGTGGCCAGGCCGGGCCGACTGTGGCGGCGGCGACGAGGCTGAGAAGGGCCAGTGCGGAGGCAAGGCAGCCGCCGATGATCCAGGGCTGCGGCTTGGTGCGCCAGTCGGCATGCAGGCTGGCCATTGCCGGCATCAGGATCATGCCGATCAGCGCGCCCATGTGCTGCACCGAGGAGAGCTGCGTGGTCTGGCCCGGAGTCATGCTGAACACGCTGCCGGCGAACGGCTCGAGAATCAGGTCCTGGGCGCTGTAGGCCAGCATCGAGACGAAGATGAAGATCGCGAAGCGCCGCGCCTGCGGCTCGCGGCAGATCTCGCGGAAGTCCTCCATGAAGCCGCCGCGCTCGGCGGTCGCCGCGGCCCGTTCGACGGACAGCTCCGGCTGCTCGATGCCCCAGACGCCGATCAAGGTCAGCATCATGGCGATCGCCGACACCGTGCCGGACACCAGCATCAGCCGCTCGCCGGAGAACGGATCGAGCGCTTTGCCGGCGACCGCGGTCGTGACGATGAAGCCGGCGATCATCATGATCCAGGCGATCGAGGCGGCGGCGCTGCGCCGCTGCGGCGCGGTGCGCTTGGCGAGCAGCACCAAGAGCGAGGTGCCGGCGGCGCCGACGCCGATGCCGATCATGATGAAGGCGATCACCGCGACCACGAGGCCGAGCACCAGCTGGCTCGCCATCAACGCGGTGGCGACCGCCGCGAGCAGGCCGCCCGCGGCAAGCGCGGCCATGCCGCCGACGATCCAGGCGAAGCGTCGCCCGCCGACATCGGAGCCGTGGCCGAGCCAGGGCCTGAGCACCTGCATCGCATAGTGCATCGCGACCAGAAGGCCAGGGATCATCGCCGGCAGCGCCAGCTCGATCACCATCACGCGGTTCAAGGTCGAGGTCGTCAGCACCACGACGGCGCCGAGCGCGGTCTGCACCAGGCCGAGCCTGACGATGCCGAACCAGGAGAGCGGAGCAGAGGCCGTCGTCATGCCGCCATCCCCGCCAGCGCGAAGGCCGACGCCAGCATGCCCAGCACATAGAGCAGCACGCCGGTCCCGTTGTACCAGGGCGCGAGCTCGCGCGGATTCGTCATCAGTCGCCGCATCAGCACCAGCTGGGCGGCGATCAGCGCAGCCACGATCAAGCCATGCGCCGGACGGCCCCACACAATGAGAAGCCCGAGCACGGCGGCCTGCGCCAGAGCCATGGTGACGCAGGCGAGGCGCGCGGCGCGCTCTGGCCCGAGCAGCACCGGCAGCGAGTTCACGCCGCTGACGCGGTCGCCGCCGATCGACTTGAAGTCGTTCAGGGTCATGATGCCGTGCGCGCCGGCGCTGTACAGCAGCGCGATCGCGAGCACTGGCCAGGACGGCGCCGTTCCGCTCATGATCGCCGCAGCGGTGATCCAGGGCAGGCCCTCATAGCAGAGGCCGACGGCGCTGTTGCCCCACCAGCCGTTCTGCTTCAGCCGGATCGGCGGCGCGCTATAGGCCCAGGCGAGCGCGAGCCCGAGCGCTGCGGCGGCAAAGCCCCAGGTGCCGAGCAAGGTGGCGACGCCGAGCGACAGCACGGTCCAGATCAGCGCGATGTAGAGACCCCAACGCCCGGGAATACGGCCGGACGGAATCGGCCGGTCCGGCTCGTTGATCGCGTCGACATGGCGATCGAACCAGTCGTTGACCGCCTGGCTGGTGGCGCACACCATCGGCCCGGCGAGCACGAGGCCTGCGATCACGATTGGCCAGCGCGGCGCCAGCGGCGCTCCCGACGACACCACGCCGCAGCCGAACGCCCAGATCGGCGGAAACCAGGTGATCGGCTTGAGCAATTCGAGAACGGCCGAAGGCTGGAGCCTTGAAGGACCCCTTGAACGAAGCTCCGGGGCGAGCGGGACGGGCGCGATCTCGGTCATTGCAGAACTCTTCCCACTATTCCAACTGACTGTCTTCTTCGCTTGGCTCGGCCATGCCGTAGCGTCTGAGCTTGACGTAGAGGCTCTGGCGGCTGAGGCCGAGCATTTCGGCTGCGGTGGCGCGGTTGTCTCCGGTCAGCTTGAGCGCGGTCTCGATGCACATCCGCTCGATCACGTCGGTGGTCTCGCGCACCAGCTCCTTCAGCGGCACGCGGCCAATCAGTTCGGCGAGCTGCTCGCGCGAGCGCGGAATGAAGGCGTGATCGGCGCCGTCGGGGGAGATGCGCGGGCCGACATTGCGAATGGTGAAGCCGAGCCGGGCCTGGCCGGGCGCGCCGACCGTGGTCGCCGAGATCTCGACATCGACCGGCGAGCCGTGCTCGCCCCGGACCACGCTGGAGAACAGCTTCAAGGTGCCGTGCTGGCGCAGATTGGTCAGCATCACCGAGAAGTCGACCGCCGACTTGCCGATCCAGCGGTCGATCGTCTCGCCCATGATCTGGTGCATGTTCTCGATCTGGGCGAGCTGCAGGAAGGTGGCGTTGGCGTGCAGCAGGCGGCCATCCATGTCGGTGATGACGAAGCCGTCGGGCGCCGATTCGACGAACTGCACCAGCTGGGTGTTGACGTCGGACGCCTTCGGCAGCGCCGGCTGGCCGTATTGCGGCGAGAACCGCAGCAGGAAGAACGAGGAGGTGTCCTGCCGGAAGAAGGTGCCGTCGAGCAGATAGTCGCGGCCACCGTCGAGCGTCACCTTGGCGCGCTCGATCTTGCCCTGCGAGCGGATCGCCAGCGACAGCGATTGTGACATCGCCAGATCGTCGATCAGCAGCGCGTCGGGAAACAGCTTGCCGATCAGGTTGGCGGCGCCGTGGTCGAGCAAAGCGGCGGCGGCCGGATTGGCCTCGACGATGCGATGGCTCGCCGCATCGATGATCAGGACCGGCTCGGCGGTGATCTGAAACAGGATACGGTAGCGCGATTCGGCATTGCGCATGCGCGAGTAGTCGCGCTCGATCGCAACCTGCGCCTCGATCAGCTTCTGCTGGAGGGCTGCGGTGGCGCGCACATCGCGGCCGACCGCGATGTAGCGGGCCGCGCCCTTGATCGCGACGACCGCGAACAGGATCGGGATGTCAGGCCCGCGCGCGGCCGGGTAGCGCACCTCGCGCCAGCGCGACACCTTGCGCTCCGAGGCTTCGGCAAGCAGCAGCTCTGGCTTGGTCTGGCTTTCCTCGGACACTGTTGCTTGCCAGGATCGGCCGATCCACTCGTCTGTGTTTTTCAATTCAAGCGGGAGACCGGCCTGCTGAAAGGCCAGATCCTGGATGTTGCCGTCGGCGTCGAGCGCGAGCGCAATGTCGGAGGCTGCAGCCACCAGCATGGCCGCAACATCCGCATTGAGATCGCCAAGCGACTCTTTCGGAGCTCTGAACGCCCTCACCAACGCCGTTGTCCTCCCAATCAAGGAGCCTTCGCGCGGCAAGTCTCGTTCCAGCATTCATCTTCACTGCACCCTAAAGCTATCGCCGTTCGGTCAGCAGACTGACGACGTGCCGGGCTTGCGAAGCCTCTCTGCTCATGTCGGAGACGACACCGTCGCCGCCGACCAGGAGAACGAGTTCAGGCCGTTCAATAAACGCAGGACCGCAGACCAGCACGCCGATGTCCTGGTTGGAGGACTCGCGCCGGACCATCCTTATGTTTGAGGCAAGATCGTCAAGCTTCTTGTCGCTCGTGGCGAAGAACTCGACGACGTTGAACCATTGCGTGCGAATCGTCTCAATGAAACCACGATCCGCCGTATCAGGTTCGATCCATGTGTCCCAGCCGTCGCGGCGAAAGAATTCGCCGGCGAGCACGACGCCGAACATCATGTGGCCGATCTCGCGCCGATCGCCGGGGGCCGTCGTCAGCAGCACCCGCAATCCGGTCGGCGCGACGGCCAGTTCAGCGCAGAAGGCCGAGCTGAAATGACGCAGCAGTTGCTGCAGCCGCCACAGCGCGAGCGTGACGTCGGCAAAGTCGCGCTCGTCGTCGGCCCATAGATGGCGCAGATGGTTGGCGGTCGGCACCAGGAGATCGAGATAGATCCGCTCCAGCGTCTCGCCGTGATCGCGATGCGCCTGGATGCAGGCAACCGCGCGATCATCGTCGGCGTCGAGCACCAGCTCGGCAAAGTCGGCCGCTTCCTGCGCCGACGCCGTGATGATCGCCGGCACGCGCTCGAGCGCGGAGGCATGCGCCATCACCAGCCGCGGAATGATCTCGGCCTCGATCGCTCCATTGAGCTGGGGATGACGGGTGCTGTGTAAAGGCACGTTGACGCGGGATGCCGCCGGCGGGTGAAAGCCGGACTGCCCACGCTTCGTCCGAAAGCGTGCTCGCGGAAATCGGGCTGTCTCATTGAGTTCGGTCATCAGCGCCTCCCCTCCATATGAGCGCACGTCACTCGTTGCGTCAATATTATTTGACGTCAATTTTGATTGACACTCTTCCTGCCCAGGTCTAGCGTTTCCCCATCGGGCACGCACTCGGGGATTTGCGATGCGCCACCTGCGAACTGCACAACGTAGCGCTGACCAAACCGAGTGCGGTGCACCAATAATGTCCCTGTGGTTGCCGTCATCGCAGCACCCGGAATTGGTGTTGTCAAATCATCTTTACACATCGTGTGACGCCCAATTCACGTCCGCCACTGATCCGTCGCTGTGGAGTCAACTCTGCTTCACACCCGAGGCAGCGCCGCGTGCAAAGCGGCAAGCGCTTTATACGCCTGAGGAAAAGCGCCGGCGCGACACCACGCCATGGACCTTGGTGCAGGGCATTCTGGCGCCGCTGCAATTTCTGGTCTTCCTGATCAGTCTCGGACTGGTGGCGCGCTATCTCGCGACCGGGGAGGACCTGTGGCTCGCGACCGCGTCGGTCGTTCTCAAGACGGCGCTGCTCTACACCATCATGATCACCGGCTCGATCTGGGAACGGGTCGTGTTCGGGCGCTATCTGTTCGCGCCGGCCTTCTTCTGGGAGGACGTGTTCTCGATGCTGGTGATCGCGCTGCATACGGCCTATCTCGCCGCGATCATCGGACATATCGGATCAGCACAGCAGCAGATGCTGCTGGTGCTCGCGGCCTATGCGGCCTACGCGATCAACGCCACGCAATTCCTGCTCAAGCTGCGCGCCGCGCGGCTGCAGGAGCAGGCGATGGCGCAAGCCGGTGCGGAGCGCGCGTCATGAATGCTCACGCGCAGGCCTGTGCCGTGACCTCATCATCGCCGGACGGCGTGCTGCGCGAGCGCGGCCAGCGCGAGGTGTTCTGCGGCCTCACCGGCATCGTTTGGCTCCACAGGAAAATTCAGGACGCCTTCTTCCTCGTCGTCGGCTCGCGCACCTGCGCGCATCTGATCCAGTCGGCCGCCGGCGTCATGATCTTCGCCGAGCCGCGCTTCGCCACCGCCATCATGGAGGAGCGCGATCTCGCCGGTCTCGTCGATGCCAATGACGAGCTCGACCGCATCGTCGCGCAGCTGCTGGCGCGCCGGCCTGATATCAAGCTCCTGTTCCTGGTTGGCTCCTGTCCGTCGGAGGTGATCAAGCTCGACCTGTCGCGCGCCGCTCTGCGGCTGTCGCAGCGTTTCTCGCCAGGCGTCCGCGTGCTCAACTATTCCGGCAGCGGCATCGAGACCACGTTCACGCAAGGCGAGGATGCCTGCCTCGCCGCGCTGGTGCCGGTGCTGCCGTCCGCTGATCGCAACGCGCGGCCGTCATTGCTCGTCGTCGGCGCGCTCGCCGACGTTGTCGAGGATCAGTTCAAGCGGACGTTTGCGGCGCTCGGCATCGACAATGTCGCTTTCCTGCCGCCGCGGCGCTCGTCGGAGCTGCCGGCGATCGGGCCGGAGACGCGCGTGCTGCTGGCGCAGCCGTTCCTCGGCGACACCGCGCGCGCATTGGAAGAGCGCGGTTGCCGTCGCATCTCAGCGCCGTTCCCGCTTGGCGGCGAAGGCACGGCATTGTGGCTCGCCGCGGCGGCTGACGCCTTCGGCGTGTCGCGCGCGCATGTCGAACGCACCCTCGCGCCGCTCAAGGCGCGCGCGGAAAAGGCGCTGGCGCGCTATCGCGCGCAGCTCGCCGGCAAGCGCGTCTTCCTGTTCCCGGACTCGCAGATCGAGATTCCGCTGGCGCGCTTCCTGGCGCGCGAGATCGGCATGGAGCTGGTCGAGGTGGGCACGCCCTATCTGCATCGCGATCATCTCGCAGCCGAGCTTCCCATGCTGCCTGCGGGTACGCTGCTCAGCGAAGGCCAGGACGTGGAGCGCCAGCTCGACCGCTGCCGCGAGGCGCGTCCCGATCTCGTCGTCTGCGGTCTCGGCCTCGCCAATCCGCTGGAGGCCGAGGGCCTCACGACCAAATGGTCGATCGAGCTGATCTTCACGCCCATCCAGGGCTTCGAGCAGGCCGGCGATCTCGCCGAGCTGTTCGCCCGGCCGCTGCTGCGGCAAACCAGACTGGCGGTGTGAGATGCAGCTGTCGGTCTGGACATATGAAGGCCCCCCGCACATCGGCGCGATGCGCATCGCCACCGCGATGCGCGACGTGCACTACGTGCTGCACGCCCCGCAGGGCGACACCTACGCCGATCTGCTATTCACCATGATCGAGCGCCGCGACCGCCGGCCGCCGGTCACTTACACCACCTTCCAGGCGCGCGATCTCGGCGGCGACACTGCTGACCTGCTGCAGAGCGCGGCCCGCGCTGCCTACGAGCGCTTTCAGCCGCAGGCGATGCTGGTCGGCGCGTCCTGCACCGCCGAGCTGATCCAGGACGATCCCGGCGGGCTCGCGCAGGCGCTCCGGCTTCCGATTCCCGTGATCCCGCTCGAGCTGCCGGCCTATCAGCGCAAGGAGAATTGGGGCGCTTCGGAAACCTTCTACCGGATTGTACGGGCGTTGGCTGCGTCTTCCGCTGATGGCTCCCCCCGCCATGAACGGAAGGCGGGCGCCCGTCCAGTCTGCAACCTGCTTGGTCCGACGGCTCTCGGCTTCCGTCACCGCGACGACCTCGCGGAAGTGACCAGGCAGGTTGTGGAGCTCGGCATCGAGATCAACGTGGTGGCGCCGTGGAACGCGACGCCGGCCGATCTCGCCCGCCTGCCGCAGGCGGATTTCAACATCGTGCTCTATCCGGAGATCGCGCTGACCGCGGCGCAATGGCTGAACCGCCAGTTCGGCCAGCCCTATACGAAGACGATCCCGATCGGCGTCGGCGCGACGCGCGACTTCATCAGGGAGGTCGCAGGCCTTGCCGGCGTCGATGCAGAGCCCGTTCTGTCACGCGCCGAGAGCCGCTTGCCGTGGTACTCGCGCTCGGTCGACTCGACCTATCTCACCGGCAAGCGCGTCTTCATCTTCGGCGATGCCACTCACGCCGTTGCCGCCGCGCGCGTGGCCACGCAGGAGCTCGGCTTCGAGGTCGTTGGCCTTGGCACCTATGCGCGCGAATTCGCCCGCGAGATCCGCGAGGCCGCCGCGCTCTACGGCATCGAGCCTCTGATCACCGATGACTATCTGCAGGTCGAGGCCCGCGTCAGCGAACTGCGCCCTGAACTTGTGCTCGGCACGCAGATGGAGCGCCACATCGCCAAGCGGCTTGGCATTCCCTGCGCCGTGATTTCATCGCCGACTCACGTTCAGGATTTCCCCGCGCGCTACTCGCCGCAGATGGGGTTCGAAGGCGCGAACGTGCTTTTCGACACCTGGGTGCATCCGTTGATGATGGGCCTGGAGGAGCATCTGCTCGGCATGTTCCGCGAGGATCATGAGTTTGCTGATCACGCCCCGTCGCATCTCGGCGCAGCTCCTGCTGCGCCACCCCAGCAGCCGCAGCTGCGCGTGGTCGAGACCGTCACCTCCACCGAGCTCGCCTGGGCATCCGACGCCGAGCGCGAGCTGACCAAGATTCCCTTCTTCGTGCGCGGCAAGGCGCGCCGCAACACCGAACGCTTCGCGCGCGAGCGCAACGTCAACCTGATCACGCTCGAGACCTTGTACGATGCCAAAGCGCATTTCGGTCGCTGACGTCACACCCATCCGGGTGGTGATCGTGACGATGGACAGCCATCTCGCCTCGGCTGCCCTGCGTGCCCGCGCGGCCCTGCAGGCCGAACTGCCCGGCCTCGATCTCAAGGTGCACGCGGCCGACGAATGGGGCTGTAATCCGAACGCGCTCGAGCATTGCCTCGCCGATATCGCGACCGGCGACATCGTGGTCGCAACGATGCTGTTCATGGAGGACCACATCCAGCCTGTGCTGCCTGCGTTGCAGGCGCGCCGTGATCAGTGCGATGCGATGATCGGCTGCCTGTCGGCCGGCGAGGTGGTGCGACTGACGCGGCTCGGCAAGCTGACAATGTCGGGCTCGGCCACCGGCGTGCTCGGCCTGTTGAAGCGGCTGCGCGGCAGCAACCGCTCCGGCAATTCGAGCGGCCAGGGCCAGATGAAGATGCTGCAGCGGATGCCGCGTCTGCTGCGCTACATCCCCGGCACCGCGCAGGACCTGCGCGCCTATTTCCTGACTCTGCAATACTGGCTCGCCGGCTCCGAGCAGAATTTTGCGAACATGGTGCGCTTTCTCGTCGGCCGCTACGCCGACGGCCCGCGGGCCGCGCTGCGCGGCAAGACCAACGCCGCCGAGCCGGTGACCTATCCGGATGTCGGCCTCTATCATCCGCGGCTGCCGCAGCGCATCATTGAGCGCGCCGATCAGTTGCCGGCGCTGGCGAAGCCAGCCGGCCGCGTCGGCGTCATCCTGATGCGCTCCTATCTGCTCGCCGCCAACACCGCGCACTACGACGGCGTGATCGCGGCGCTGGAGGCGCGCGGCCTCGCGGTCGTTCCCGTGTTCGCCTGCGGCCTCGACTCGCGTCCGGCGATCGAACGCTATTTCCAGAAGGACGGCGTCGCCACCGTGGATGCGGTGATCTCGCTCACCGGCTTCTCGCTGGTCGGCGGTCCCGCCTACAACGACGCCCGCGCGGCGGAAGAGGTGATGGCCGGGCTGGACGTGCCCCTGATCGCTGCGCATCCCCTCGAATTCCAGACTGTCGAGCAGTGGCATGACGATGCGCGCGGCCTGACGCCGGTCGAAGCCACCATGATGGTCGCGATCCCCGAGCTCGACGGCGCTGTCGGTCCGACCGTGTTCGGCGGCCGCTCGGCGATGGCCGATGCCGGCCGTGACATGGCCTCGCTGCCGGAGCGCGCCGCCCAGCTTTCTGCGCGAGTTGCCCGCCTGGTCGAACTGCGCCGCTCGGCGCGGGCGGAGCGCAAGATCGCGGCGGTGCTGTTCAACTTCCCGCCGAATGGCGGCAGCGCCGGCACCGCGGCCTATCTCTCGGTGTTTGAGTCGCTGCACAATGTGATGACATCGCTGCGCGCCGCCGGCTACACGATCGACGTGCCCGCCACGGTCGACGAGTTGCGCGCCCGCGTGCTCAAGGGCAATGCCGAGCGCTTCGGCACCGCCGCCAATGTCGCGGTGCGCATTCCGGTCGATCAGCATGTCCGCCGCGAGCGCCATCTCGCCGAGATCGAGAAGCAGTGGGGTCCGGCGCCCGGCCGTCACCAGACCGACGGCGCCAGCCTGATGGTGCTGGGCGAGCAGTTCGGCAATCTGTTCGTCGGCCTGCAGCCCGCCTTCGGCTACGAGGGCGATCCGATGCGGCTCTTGTTCGAGCGCAGCTTCGCGCCGACGCACGCCTTCGCCGCGTTCTATCGCTGGCTGCGCGAGGAGTATCGCGCCCACGCCGTGCTGCATTTCGGCACCCATGGCGCGCTCGAATTCATGCCGGGCAAGCAGGCCGGGCTCTCCGCCGAATGCTGGCCGGAGCGGCTGATCGGCGACCTGCCGAACTTCTACATCTACGCCTCGAATAACCCGTCCGAGGGCGCGCTCGCCAAGCGCCGCGGCGGCGCGACCCTGATCAGCTATCTCACGCCTTCGATCACCAGCGCCGGTCTCTACAAGGGCCTTGCCGAGCTGAAATCCTCGCTCGACGCCTGGCGCAATCTGTCGCCGGACGCGACGGAGCAGGTGAGGGCGGATAGCGCCGCGCTGATCCAGGCGCAGGCGGCGACCGTCGATCTCGCAGCCGCCGAGCCGGCCTGGGGCGATGAGCGCAACGCCAGGATCGCCGCGCTCTCGGCCAACGTGCTGGAGCTGGAATATTCGCTGATCCCGCACGGCCTGCACGTTGTCGGTTCGCCGCCGCCGGCGGAGCAGCGGGCCGAGCTGCTCGACCTCGCCGGCATCACCGACGCCGCCAAGCGCGTCGAGCTCGACCGGCTGCTCGCCACCGACAGTGAGACGCCTGCGATCCTGCATGCGCTCGATGGCGGCTACATCCGGCCGGTGCCGGGCGGCGATCTGCTGCGCAACACCGACGTGCTGCCGACCGGCCGCAACCTGCATGGCTTCGATCCGTTCCGCATTCCCAGCGCCTTCGCGCTCAAGGATGCCGAGCGCCAGGTGGCGCGGCTGCTCGATCGCCATGCCGGCGAGGGCCACAAGCTGCCGGAGACGATCGCGCTGGTGCTGTGGGGCACCGACAATCTCAAGACCGAGGGCGGCCCGATCGCGCAGGCGCTGTGGCTGATCGGCGCCGCGCCGCGCCACGACAGCTATGGCCGGCTCTGCGGCGCCAGGCTGATCCCGCTGGAACAGCTCGGACGCCCGCGCATCGACGTCGTGATCACGCTGTCCGGCATCTTCCGCGATCTGATGCCACTGCAGACCAAGCTGCTCGCCGAGGCTGCGCTGCTTGCCGCTTCCGCAGATGAATCGGCTGAATTCAACTACGTGCGCAAGCACGCGCTGGCGTTCCAAGCCGCCCATGGCGGCGAGATCGCCGATGCGGCGCTGCGCGTGTTCGGCAATGCCGAGGGTGCCTATGGCGCCAACGTCAACCAGCTGATCGATTGCGGCGCCTGGACCGACGAGGACGAGCTCGCCGACGTCTACACGCGGCGCAAGGGCTTTGCCTATGGCACCGACGGCCGCCCGGTCCGCCGCGACGCGCTGCTCGGCCATGTGCTCGCCGGCGTCGACGCCGCCTATCAGAACGTCGACTCGGTCGAGCTCGGCGTCACCACCATCGATCATTATTTCGACACGCTCGGCGGCATCAGCCGCGCGGTGAAGCGCGCCAAGGGCGAGGCGGCGCCGGTCTATATCGGCGACCAGACCCGCGGCGAAGGCACCGTGCGGACGCTGTCCGAGCAGGTCGCGCTGGAGACGCGCACCCGCACGCTCAATCCGAAATGGTACGAGGCGCTGCTCGCGCACGGCTACGAAGGCGTGCGCCAGATCGAGTCGCACGTCACCAACACCGTCGGCTGGTCGGCGACCACGGGGCAGGTGGCGCCCTGGGTCTATCAGCAGATCACCACGACCTTCGTGCTCGACCCCGCGATGCGCGAGCGCCTTGCCTCGCTCAATCCGGCCGCGTCCGCGAAGATCGCCAACCGTCTGATCGAGGCGCATGAGCGCAACTACTGGACCCCGGATGCTGACATGCTCGACGTGCTGCGCAAGGCCGGGGAAGAGCTCGAAGATCGCCTCGAAGGCGTGGGAGTAGCCGCATGAACGTGACCTTGAGACCGCCGCTGGCGGCAGCCCCGCGCCGCCCTGACGGCGCCGGCAGCGTCCAGGTGCAGATGGACCCGAACCTCGTGATCGGCACTGCCAGGGTGTTCTCGGTCTATGGCAAGGGCGGCATCGGCAAGAGCACGACCTCGTCGAACCTGTCGGTGGCGCTGTCGAAGCTCGGCAAGCGCGTGCTGCAGATCGGCTGCGATCCCAAGCACGACTCGACGTTCACGCTCACCAAGCGTCTCGTCCCGACCGTCATCGACATCCTGGAGCAGGTGAACTTCCACTCCGAGGAGCTGCGCCCCGACGACTTCGTCTACCAGGGCTACAACGGCGTGATGTGCGTCGAGGCGGGCGGGCCGCCGGCCGGCACCGGCTGCGGCGGCTATGTCGTCGGCCAGACCGTGAAGCTGCTCAAGGAGCATCATCTGCTCGACGACACCGACGTCGTGATCTTCGACGTGCTCGGCGACGTCGTCTGCGGCGGGTTCGCATCGCCCCTGCAGCACGCGGACCGCGCGCTGATCGTGGCGGCCAATGATTTCGACTCGATCTTCGCCATGAATCGCATCGTCGCGGCGATCCAGGCCAAGTCGCGCAACTATCCGGTGCGGTTAGGGGGCGTCATCGCCAACCGCAGCGCGGCGACCGACCAGATCGACAAGTTCAACGAGCGCATCGGGATGAAGACGCTGGCGCATTTCCCGGACCTCGACGTCATCCGCAAGAGCCGGCTGAAGAAGTGCACGCTATTCGAGATGGAGCCGTCGCCGGACGTCGAGCGCGCCCAGAACGAATATCTGCGCCTCGCCGCCTCGCTGCTCGCCGGCGTCGAGCCGATCCACGCGGTGCCGCTCAAGGACCGCGACATTTTCGATCTCCTGGGCTTCGATTGAGTGGGGCTGGCCGATGACGACAGCGGAATATCTCGCCCGCCGCAGTGAAGTGGAGACCTATTTCGACCGCACCGCGGTCGCAGCCTGGACGCGGCTGACCTCGGATGCGCCGGTCGGCCGCATCCGCGCCACCGTGCGCGCCGGCCGCGACGAGATGCGGCGGACGCTGCTGTCGTGGCTGCCGCTCGATCTGCGCGGCGCGCGCATCCTCGATGCCGGTTGTGGTACGGGTAGCTTCTCCATCGAAGCCGCGCGGCGCGGCGCCGACGTCGTCGCCGTCGACATCTCGCCGACCCTGATCGAGATCGCGCAGCGCCGGCTGCCCGACGACATCAGCCGCAATGCGATCCGCTTCGTCGCCGGCGACATGCTCGATCCCAAGCACGGCGGCTTCAACTTCGTCGTCGCGATGGATTCCTTCATCCATTACCGCGCCGAGGATGCCGTGCGCATCGTCGCCGGCCTTTCGGGCCGCACCTCCGATGCGATTCTCATGACCTACGCGCCGCGCACGCCGCTGCTGGCGGTCATGCATGCGGTCGGCGGTCTGTTCCCACGCGGCAACCGCGCGCCGTCGATCGAGCCGGTCGCGGAGCAGAAGCTGTCTCGGTTGATCGCTGAAAATCACGATCTCGCCGATTGGCGCTGCGCCCGCAGCTGCCGCATCGCCAACGGCTTCTACATCTCCCAGGCGCTGGAGCTCCGCCCGTCATGAGCACGCGCGCGCCATCGTTCCTGCAACTGTGGACGCGGCTGTCGTCGCGCTATCTGCCGTTTGCGGATGCCGCCTCGACCGAGCTGCCGCTGTCGCGCCTGATGCGGCTGTCGCTGTTCCAGGTGTCGATCGGCATTTCTGTAGTGCTGCTCAACGGCACGCTCAACCGCGTCATGATCGTCGAGCTCGGCGTGCCCTCCTGGCTGGTCGCGACGATGGTGGCGCTGCCGCTGGTGTTCGCACCGCTGCGCGTGCTGATCGGCTTCAAGTCCGACCATCACCGCTCCGTGCTCGGCTGGCGCCGTGTACCGTATATCTGGATGGGTACCCTGCTGCAGTTCGGCGGCCTCGCCATCATGCCGTTCGCGCTGCTGGTGCTGTCGGCCAGCGACTCGCCAGGACAAGTGATTGCCGGGCGCATCGGCGCAGCGCTGGCCTTCCTCTTGGTTGGTGCCGGCCTGCACACGACGCAGACCGCCGGCCTGTCACTTGCGACCGACATCGCGCCGGAGCACTCGCGCCCACGCGTTGTCGCCTTCCTCTATGTGATGCTGATGTTCGGCATGATGGCGAGCGCGCTGACTTTCGGCGGCGTCCTGGCCGATTTCAGCGAGATGCGGCTGATCCAGGTGATCCAGGGCGCGGCGCTGACCGAGATGGTGCTCAACGTCATCGCGCTGTGGAAGCAGGAGGCGCGTGATCCCTCGCGCACATCGGCGAGCCGCGAGCGGCCGCGCTTCGGCGATTCCTGGCGGCAGTTCCGCGAGGCCGGCGGCTCGATGCGCGTGCTGGTCGCGGTCGGGCTCGGCACCGCCGGCTTCACGATGCAGGACATCCTGCTCGAGCCATATGGCGCGGAGATCCTGCATCTCACCGTCGGCGAAACGACCGCGCTGACGGCCTTGTTCGCGGCGGGCACGCTCGCCGGCTTCGGCCTCTCCGCGCGCCGTCTGGGCAAGGGCTCCGATCCCTACCGCATCGCCGCGCTCGGCGGGCTCGTGGGCCTGTTCGCCTTCTCAGCCGTCATCTTCTCGGCCCCGTTGGCCTCGCCGCTGGTGTTCAGGATCGGCACGACGCTCATCGGCTTCGGCGGCGGTCTGTTCGCGGTGGGCACGCTGACGGCTGCGATGGCTTTGGTGCAGAACGGCGAGAGCGGCCTTGCGCTCGGCGCCTGGGGCGCGGTGCAGGCGACGGCGGCAGGAGTTGCCATCGCTGGCGGCGGTGCCATTCGCGATGTGATGTCACAACTCGCGATGGACGGCCGCCTTGGCGTTGCGCTCGCGGGGCCGGCGACCGGCTACAGCATCGTCTACCACGTCGAGATCGCGCTGCTCTTCGTCACGCTGGCGGTTATCGGGCCGCTGGTGCGGCGGCGGGCGGCGGAGCCGCAGCAATTACAATTCGGAATCGCGGAATTTCCAGGTTAGCCCAGTCGGGGAGGAAGCCATGACGTCTTTCACGAGCTACATCGATGTCGCACAGGTGGTGCTTTACGGATTCTGGATATTCTTCGCAGCCCTGATCTTCTACCTGCATGGCGAGGACAAGCGCGAAGGCTATCCCTTGGTGTCCGAGGGCCGAACCGGCCGGCAAGTCCCGTCGACCGGTCACGGCTTCCCGTCGCCGCCATCGCCGAAGACCTACCATATGCATGGCGGCCGCACCGCCACCTTGCCGAACTTTGCGAATGACCGCGCCGATGCACCGGTGACCCCGATGTACCCCTGGCCGGGCACGCCCTATCTGCCGGCCGGCAATCCGATGCTCGATGGCGTCGGCCCGGGCTCCTACGCGGCGCGAAAGGACGAACCGGAACTGACCATGGACAACATCCCGGCGATCGTGCCGCTGCGCGTCGACGGCAGCATCTTCATCGCAACGGAGGATCCCGATCCGCGCGGCATGCCGGTGTTCGGGTTCGACGGCAAGCTCGGCGGCAAGGTGCGTGAAGTGTGGGTCGATCGCGCCGAGATGCTGATCCGCTATCTCGAGGTTGAAGTCGACAGCATCGTCGGACGTCACGTGCTGCTGCCGATGACCATGTGCGTCGTCGACCGGTCGCGGAAGGCGGTGCTGGTCGATTCCATCCTCGGCTCGCAATTTGCCAACGTGCCCGGCCTCGCCAATGCCGACCAGGTCACGAAGCTCGAGGAGGACAAGATCGTCGGCTACTACGGTGCCGGCTACCTTTATGCGACCGCCGCGCGCCAGGAGCCGCTGCTGTGAGCACGCGCCGGAATGATCAGCTGATGCTGCCGGCAGGCGAGCGCCTGTTGTGGCAGGGACAGCCGAAGGTGAAGGCGCTGCTGCTGCGCGTCTTCCACCTGCGCCTGGTGCTCGCTTATTTCGCGGCACTGTTCGGTGCCCGCGTGGTGACGGGTGCGTTGGATCACCAGCCGCTCTCTCTGTCACTGGCCAGCGCGTCGTCGCTGGTCGTACCACTGGCGATCGCGACCGCGCTGCTCACCGGCCTCGCGGTGCTCTACAGCCGCACCACCCGCTACACCATCACCTCCAGGCGCGTGCTGCTGCAGTTCGGCGCCGTGCTGCCGATGACCTTGAACGTGCCGTTCAAGCAGGTCTCGCGCGCCGACGTGAAGCTGTTCTCCGATGGCTCCGGTGATCTGCCGCTCGGCGTGACCGCGCAGCAGCGGCTGTCGTACCTCTTGCTGTGGCCGCATGCGCGTCCCTGGCGGCTGAACGAGGTCGAGCCGATGCTGCGCGGCGTACCGAAAGCCTGCGAGGTGGCCGAGATCCTCGCGAAGGCGCTGGTCGCGGCGTCGGATGGTGCTGTGACGGCGCAGCCGATCGCCGCAGGCAACGACCAGCCGCAAGGTGCGTCGCCGGCCGGCGCGGTCGCCAGCGCGGCGTGACGAGGAGGATGCCATGAGCCAAGCCGAGGGCCATGCCGGACTTCAAGTCGAGCATCACGCCGAACCCGACATCGTCATTCCGAAGGGCGCGCTCCGCGCGGCCATCGCTCTGGTGCTTTTCTCCCTGGTCGCGGCCGGCGTCGGCCGCTGGACGGGCGTAGGCGCCGTCCACACCGATCACGTTGCCGCGGTGCAGACCGTCGCGCTCCGGTTCGTGGACCGTCCCGATGGTGGCATCTCCGTCGTGGCGCCCGACAGCGGCAAGGTGGTTGGAGTCGTCGAGGCCGGTGGCGACGGCCTGCTGCGCACGGTTCTGCGCAGCATGGCGTTCGACCGCCAGCGTCACGCGATCGGCTCGGGGCCGGCCTTTACGATCAACCGCTGGGCCGACGGCCGCATGAGCCTTGACGATCCGTCGACCGGACGCCGCGTCGATCTCGGGCCGTTCGGTAACGACAGCAAGCGCCGGTTCACGGAGCTGATGACGATGGGAGAAACGCGATGAGAGGATTATGGGCCAACGAGCCCCGCAGCTTCGACATCGGCTGCAGCATCGAGGTCGAGCAGACCTCCGAGTCCCTGCATGCCCATGTCACGCTCGACCGTGACGTCAACATCCGCCCGGGCGACGAGGTGGTCATCCACGGCGAGCCGATCACGGTCAAGTTCGGCGAGCAGCTCAACCTGCGCCGCACCGCCACGGTCGTTCGCGCCGGTCCGGTCAAGCGCATGATGATGCATGTCGCGGGCTATCTCGAACTCACGGAATTGTACGACGTCAGCTTTTCGGACGGGAGGGTCAGATGATCGCAATGGAAGGCGGATCCGGCAATATCTCCACCAAGATGGCGCTGGAGGACACGATCCTCACGCCGCGCTTCTACACCACCGATTTCGCGGCCATGGACCGACTGAACGTCGACCTGGTGCGCCGCGAATGGGATGCGGTCATGGCCGAGCTGCGCGCCGACCACAACCGCAAGCACTTCGTGCGTACGCCGGAATTCGACAAGGATCTGAACGAGCTGCCGGAGGCTCTTCGCGCCGAGTTCAAGGACTTCCTGGTGTCGTCGCTCACGGCCGAATTCTCCGGCTGCGTGCTCTATGCCGAGATCAAGAAGCGGATCACCAATCCCGACATCCGCGAGCTGTTCCAGTTCATGAGCCGCGACGAGGCGCGCCATGCCGGCTTCATCAACGAGATCCTCAAGGATCATGGCATCGGCGTCGATCTCGGCTTCCTCACCAAGACGAAGAAGTACACCTACTTCAAGCCGAAGTTCATCTTCTACGCGACCTATCTGTCGGAGAAGATCGGCTATGCCCGCTACATCACGATCTATCGCCAGATGGAGCGGCATCCGGAGCGCCAGTTCCACCCGATCTTCAAGTGGTTCGAGCGGTGGTGCAACGACGAGTTCCGGCACGGCGAGGCGTTCGCGCTGCTGATGCGCGCCGACCCGAAGCTATTGAGCGGCTACAACAAGCTCTGGATCAAGTTCTTCCTGCTGGCGGTGTTCGCCACCATGCATGTCCGCGACCACATGCGCCCCGCCTTCTACGAGGCGTTGGGCATGCCGCCGGACGAGTACGACATGCGGGTGTTCCGCATCACCTCGGAGATCTCGCGCCAGGTCTTCCCGGTGATGCTCGACATCGACAATCCGCGCTTCTGGGAAGGCTTGAAGCGGCTGCGCGAGATCTCGGAGGCGATTGCCGAGGCGAAGGCGCAGGGCGGTATCATGGGCACGCTCAAGCGGGCCGTGCTGCCGCTCAAGGCTGCGCTGACCTTCGGCCGGCTGTACATGCTGCCGGCCAAGAACAACGAGCTGCCACGGGAGATCAGGCTGCAACCCGCCTGGTGACAAGGAGCCGGCCATGGGCGCGACCGCGATTGCCATACCCTATGTCGTGTTCGTCTGGTGGTTCTCGACCGGCGCCGTGCTGGCGCTGGTCGGGCTCGCCGCCCGCTTTCCGGCCGCGTTCAAATGGGGCACGGCCGCGGCCTTCGTCGCGGCCCTGTCTGGCGTCGCGGTGTCGAGCCAGGCCGCCGAGGACGCCAATGCCTATTGCGCCTTTACCTGCGCGATCCTGCTGTGGGGCACGGTGGAGATGTCGCTGCTCGCCGGCTGGATCACCGGCCCGCGGCCCGAGCCATGTCCGCGCGACTGCACGCCGGCCTCGCGCGTCGGCTTCGCGCTGCAGGCGATCGCCTATCATGAGCTGGCGCTGATTGCGACTGCCGGACTCGTGTTCGCGGTCACGTCGGGCGCGCCCAACCGCCTGAGCTGGTGGACCTTCGCGGCACTGCTGGTGCTCAGACAGAGCGCGAAGATCAACCTTTTTCTTGGCGTACGCACCCTGAATGACGAGCTGCTTCCGCAGCAGGTCCGCTTCATGCGCAGCTATTTCGCCAAGAAATCCACGAACCTGCTGTTTCCGTTCTCGATCGCGGCGGCGACCACGGCGACCGTGCTGGTCGCCGCCGCCGCGCTCGGGGCCAAATCCTCGTTCGACGGCGTGGCGCTGTCGCTGCTGGCGTCGCTGATCGCGCTTGGCCTGCTCGAACATGGCTTCATGGCGCTGCCGATGCCGGTCATCAATCTCTGGCGCTGGGGCGCGCCGGTCGAGCCGGCGATGGCGGCCGTCGCCGCGCTCCCGGCCCCGGCCCCGATTACGCCGATGACGCGGCCGGTGCTGGCCGTCGTGCCGCCGGCGCCCGAGGCCGAGCGTCACGTGCCTGCGCCCAAGCCGTCGATGTCGGCGCAGAAGACTGCGGCCGCCTTGGCGCGGCAGCGGCTCGAGGAGCAGTTCCGCCAGGCCTATCGCCAGGCCCGCGCTGATGCGCAGGCGCAAACCATCACCGGACTGGCCGCGGTGTCGGTCACGCCGCCGGTCGATCCGAACACGACAGCACAGGGGGGAGTACCATGAACTACGAAGACTATTTCCGCCGCCAGCTCGACGGCCTCCGGCGCGAGGGACGCTACCGCGTCTTCGCCGACCTCGAGCGCAAGGCCGGCGCCTTCCCGCGCGCGACCTACCGCGGTCCGCATGGCGAGCGCGAGGTCTCGGTGTGGTGCTCCAACGATTATCTCGGCATGGGCCAGCATCCGAAGGTGCTGGAGGTGATGCACGAGGCGCTCGACCGCTGCGGCGCCGGCGCCGGCGGCACCCGCAACATCAGCGGTACCAACCACTATCATATTCTGCTGGAAGAAGAGCTCGCCGACCTCCACGGCAAGCAGGCCGCGCTCTTGTTCAACTCCGGCTACGTCTCGAACTGGACCTCGCTGTCGACGCTCGCGGGGCGCATGCCCGGCTGCGTCATCCTCTCCGACGAGCTCAACCACGCCTCGATGATCGAGGGCATCCGCCACAGCCGCTGCGAGACCCGGATCTGGCGCCACAACGACGTCGCCGATCTCCGTGACAAGCTGTCGGATCTCGACCCCAAGGTGCCGAAGCTGATCGCCTTCGAGAGCGTCTATTCAATGGATGGCGACATCTCGCCGATCTCCGACATCTGCGACGTCGCCGACGAATACAACGCGATGACCTATCTCGATGAGGTCCATGCCGTCGGCCTGTACGGCCCGCGCGGCGGCGGCATCTCCGAGCGCGACGGCGTCGCCGACCGGCTGACCGTCATCGAGGGCACGCTCGCCAAGGCGTTCGGCGTGATCGGCGGCTACATCACGGCGTCCAACACGGTCTGCGACTTCGTCCGCAGCTTCGCCTCCGGCTTCATCTTCTCGAGCTCGCTGCCGCCGGCCGTGGCCGCCGGCGCGCTGACCAGCATCCGCCACCTCAAGGCCAGCAATCATGAGCGCGCCCGGCATCAGGATCGCGTCGCGCGGCTGCGGCGCCGGCTCGACGAGGCGGGCGTCAGCCATCTCGACAATCCCAGCCACATCGTGCCGGTGATGGTGCGCGACCCTGTGCTGTGCAAGCGGATCAGCGACATCCTGCTCGACCGCTACGGCGTCTATGTGCAGCCGATCAACTATCCGACGGTGCCGCGTGGCACCGAGCGGCTGCGCATCACCCCGTCGCCCTATCACTCCGACGAGGACATCGAGCATCTGGTCTCGGCGCTGTCCGAGATCTGGGCGGAGATGGGCTTGGCGCAGGCGGCCTGATTCAGCGCGATCCGCGCGGCGTTTGCGCCAGATCAATTTGTCAATCCAGCTTGACGTTAGGATGTCAGGACAAATTGATAACCGGGGGAGAACGCCGTGCGGATCTTGTTGCTGCATCCCAATTATCACTCCGGCGGCGCCGAGATCGCCGGCAACTGGCCCCCCGCCTGGGCGGCGTATATTTCCGGCGCGCTGAAGGCGGCCGGCTTCACAGACCTCCGCTTCATCGACGCGATGACCAACGATCTCTCCGAGGAGCAGGTCCGCAGCATCCTGCGCTCTGAGAAGCCGGATGTGATCGGCTGCACCGCGATCACGCCGTCGATCTACAAGGCCGAGCGGCTGCTGGAGATCGCCAAGGAGGAGCACCCGGACGCGCTGACCGTGCTCGGCGGCATCCATGCCACCTTCATGTATCAGCAGGTGCTGACCGAAGCGCCCTGGATCGACGCGATCGTGCGCGGCGAGGGCGAGGAGATCATCGTCGACCTGATGCGCGCCCGCGAGGACGGCCGCTGGCAGAACGACCGCCGCAGCATCAAGGGCATCGCCTATCGCGACGGCGGCGAGGTCGTGGCGACCGTGGCGGCGCCGACGGTGAAGAATCTCGATGCGATCACGCCCGACTGGAGCGTGCTCGAATGGAGCAAATACATCTACATCCCGATGAACAAGCGCGTCGCCATCCCCAACATGGCGCGCGGCTGCCCGTTCACCTGCAGCTTCTGCTCGCAGTGGAAGTTCTGGCGCGATTACCGCATCCGCGACCCGAAGAAGGTGGTCGACGAGATCGAGACCCTGATGCGCGAGCACGATGTCGGTTTCTTCATCCTCGCCGACGAGGAGCCGACCATCAACAAGAAGAAGTTCGTGGCGTTCTGCGAGGAGCTGATCCGCCGCGACCTCAAGATCCTCTGGGGCATCAACACCCGCGTCACCGACATCCTGCGCGACGAGGCGCTGCTGCCGCTGTACCGCAAGGCCGGCCTGATCCACGTCTCGCTGGGCACGGAAGCCGCCGCGCAGATGAAGCTCGACCGCTTCAACAAGGAGACCACGGTCGCGCAGAACAAGAAGGCGATCCAGCTGTTGCGCGATGCCGGCATCGTGGTCGAGGCGCAGTTCATCGTCGGCCTCGAGAACGAGACCCGCGAGACGCTGGAAGAGACCTACCAGATGGCGCGGGATTGGAAGCCGGATCTCGCCAACTGGGCGATGTACACGCCGTGGCCGTTCTCCGACCTGTTCCGCGACCTCGGCGACAAGGTCGAGATCTTCGACTACGAGAAGTACAATTTCGTCACCCCCATCATGAAGCCCGACGCGATGGACCGCGGTGAGCTGCTCGACGGCGTGATGAACAATTACCGCCGCTTCTACATGCGCAAGGCGCTGTTCTCGTACCCCTGGGCCGGCTCCGGCGAACGCAGGCGGTATCTGCTTGGCTGCCTGAAGGCGTTTCTGAAGTCCGGCTTCGAGCGCAAGTTCTACGATCTCGGCCGCGTTAACTATTGGGGGCCGCAATCCAAGGGCAAGGTCGATTTCGGCTTCGACACCTCGCGCAAGCGCGCCGAGCCCGGCAAGGTGGAATGGAAGACGAGCCATAATCGCAAGCTGAGCGGACCGCAGCAGGCGCAGGTGATGGCCTGCGGCGGCGGCACCGAGCAGATGAGCGAAGAGGCCGAGACGGGAGTGCATTGAGATGCACGGCACGCGCGCCCAGCATGCTCCGCTGTCGCGCGCGGCCGCCGCCTCCGATCATGCGGCCGGGCGCATCGGCCCGAATGCCATCATTCAGACGGCGGAGGCCTTGCGTCTGCTGCTGGGCGAGGACATCGCGCGCCGCGTGTTCGCGGCCGCGCGGCTCGATGCCTATCTCAGCGCGCCGCCGGCCGACATGGTCGATGAAGCCGAGGTCATCCGGCTGCATCTGGCGTTGCGCAGGACGCTCGATGACGACACGGCCCGCGCCGTCGCCACCAGGGCAGGGCATCTGACCGGCGCCTACCTGCTCGCGCACCGCATCCCCTCGGCGGCGCAGCGCCTGCTTCGGCTGCTGCCGGCGCGGCTGGCTGCCCGGGCGCTGTCGCGCGCGATCGCGGCGCATGCGTGGACATTCGCAGGCACCGGGACGTTCACAGCGCGGCCGGGCCGCCCGACCATCTACGAGATCAGCCATTGCCCGCTGTGTCGCGGCCAAAACGGCGACCACGCGATCTGCGACTTCTACGCCGCAACCTTCGAGACGCTATTTGCCAGGCTCGTGCATCCGAATGCGCGGGCGCGGGAGATCGGTTGCGAAGCCACCGGCGCCTCCGCCTGTCGATTCGAGATCGATTGGTAGGGCGCCGCGATGCGAGAGGCGACACCGTCACGGCTTCGGGTGTCGCGCTCAGCGGGGCAGAAACCGCGCGCCCTCCTTGCCCAGAAAGTCCAGCATCGCCTGCGCCGGCGGCAGCAGCAGCTTGTCGGCGCGCCGCACCGCGTGCCATTGCCGGATGATCGGCAGGCCCACCACCTTCAGCGTCACCAGCCGCCCCTCGCCGAGCTCATGCGCCACCGTGTGCTGCGAAATGAAGGCGATGCCGAGGCCGGCGATGACCGCCTGCTTGATGGTCTCGTTGCTGTCCATCTCCATGCTGGTCTTCGGCTGCAGCCCATGCCTGTCGAAGAAGGACTCCATCAGCAGCCGGGTTCCCGAGCCCGGCTCGCGGGTGATGAACACCTCTTCGGCGAGGTCCTCCGCCGCGATGCGCTTGCGGCGCGCGAATTTGTGGTTGGCGGGCGCGATGATGATGTGCGGATGCTTGCCGAACGGGCGCATGTCGACGGGAATGTCGGCCGGCGGCCGGCCCATGATGGCGATGTCGAGATCGTAGCCGCGCAAGGCCTCGCGCAGGCTATCGCGGTTGCCGATCCGCAATGTCACGTCGATCTTCGGAAACCGCCGCGAAAATTCCGCAATCGCAAACGGCACGAAATATTTTGCGGTCGAGACCGCGCCGATTGCCACCCGGCCGCCGCTGCGCCCGGCAAGAATGTCCAGCGCCTGCTCGCAATCCTGCAGCGCGGCCTCGACTCGCTCGGCGAGCGCCAGCACGCTGCGGCCTGCTTCCGTCAGGATCATGCCGTCGGTGGTGCGCTGGATCAGCGGCAGCCCGGCGAGCTCCTGGAGATTGCGGATCTGCAGCGTGACGGCAGGCTGCGTGAGGTTCAGGCGGCCGGCCGCGGACGTCACCGAACCCGAGTTCTGCACGGCCACGAGCGCCCGAAGCTGCCGGATGGTGAGGTCGCGCGCGAAATGACGGCTCATGGAACCCTCGGTGAGATCGATCGCATAAGGAAAACTTTGGTCAATCCAAAGATATTGAAATTTCCCTAATCACGCAAATCGAGTGTTGATAGCAGCGCGGCACGACGCATTCGTGCGGCTTCATCAAAGTTCCCGGCAGAGGAGCTGATGGCGAGGGAGTGGCCCATGACTCATCCGTCCAATCACCCGATGGATCATCATCATCAGACACTGCAGGCCCATCTGGCATCCCAAGGGGCGGATGCCGATTGTGCCGCGGTCATCGAAGCCCTCGCCGACGCCGCGCGCGAGCTCGCGCGGCAGATCGCCATCGCGCCGCTGTCCGGCATCGACGAAGGCGCGGCGACCGTCAACACCGACGGCGATATCCAGAAGGCGCTCGATATCGTCGCCGACAATCTGATGCGCGAGGCCCTGCGCCGCGCGCCGGTCGCCGGCATCCTGTCGGAAGAGGGCGATCGGCCGGAAACGGTCAATGAGGCTGCCCCACTTTGCGTGGCGATCGATCCGCTCGACGGCTCATCCAACCTTCAGAACAATATCTCGGTCGGCACCATCTTCTCGATCCGGCCGCGCGGCCGCGACGTGCTCTCCAGTTTCTTCGAGCCCGGCACCGCGCAGCGTGCCGCCGGCTTCTTCGTCTACGGCCCGCAGACCTGCCTCGTGCTGGCAATCGACCGTCGAGTCGACCTCTACGTCCTGCACCCGACGCTGCACGAGTTCATTCTGGCCAAGTCCGGCATCCGCATTCCGCAGGACACGCCGGAGTTCGCGATCAACGCCTCCAACCGCCGGCACTGGAGCGGCGCGGTCCGCAACTATGTCGACGAGTGCCTGTCGGGCGCCGCCGGCCCTCGCGGCCGCGACTTCAACATGCGCTGGATCGCCTCGCTGGTGGCGGAAGCCTATCGCATCCTGATGCGCGGCGGTGTGTTTCTGTATCCCGCCGATTCCAGGCCGGGCTATCGCGAGGGCCGGCTGCGGCTGGTGTACGAGGCGCACCCGATGGCGCTGATCATGGAATGGGCCGGCGGCTCCGCCTCGAGCGGCCGCGCCCGCATCCTCGAATTGTCGGCGCGCTCGCCGCATCAGCGGGCGCCCCTGATCATGGGCGATGTCCGTCTCGTACGGGATGTCGACATGCTGCACGAGGGCGTCGAGCCGCTGTTCGAAACCAGCGATGCGCCCCTGTTCGCCCGCCGCGGCCTGTTCCGCTGAGCGCGCTGTCGAGCCGGCACCGCTCGGCGAGACTTCCGGAGATATAGTCATGTCACGTCGTCATCCCATCATTTCGATCACGGGCTCGTCGGGCGCCGGCACCACGTCGGTCAAGAAGACCTTCGAGAACATCTTCCGCCGCGAGAACGTCAAGGCCGCCTATATCGAGGGCGATGCCTTTCACCGCTACAATCGCGAGGAGATGCGCCGCAAGATGGTCGAGGAGGCCGAGCGGGGCAACAAGCACTTCAGCCATTTCAGCCCCGACACCAATCTGTTCGAGGAGCTCGAGAAGACCTTCCGCGACTATTCGGAAACGGGCACGGGTACCACGCGCCACTACGTGCATGATGATGAGGAGGCGCGGCTCTACGACGCGAGGCCCGGCACCTTCACGGAGTGGACGCAGCTGCCGGCGGATTCCGATCTTCTGTTCTATGAAGGCCTGCACGGCGCCGTCGTCACCGAGATGGTCAACATCGCCCAGCATGCCGACCTGAAGATCGGCGTCGTCCCGGTCATCAATCTCGAATGGATCCAGAAGCTGCATCGCGACCGTGCGTCGCGCGGCTACACCACCGAGGCGGTCACCGACACCATCCTGCGGCGCATGCCGGACTATGTGAACTACATCATCCCGCAATTCTCCGAGACCGACATCAACTTCCAGCGCGTGCCGACAGTCGACACGTCGAACCCGTTCATCGCGCGCTGGATCCCGACGCCCGACGAGTCGATGGTCGTCATCCGCCTCAAGAACCCCCGCGGCATCGACTTTCCCTATCTGCTGTCGATGATCCACGGCAGCTTCATGTCGCGCGCCAATTCGATCGTGATCCATGGCTCGAAGCTCGACCTCGCCATGCAGCTCATTCTCACCCCGATGATCATGCAACTGATGGACCGAAAGAGGCGCACGCTATGACCGCCACCGCCGTGCAAAAGGCAGCCGCCAAAGTTGATCCGGCCCACGCCGAAATGGCGAACGCGATCCGCTTCCTGGCCATCGATGCCGTGGAGAAGGCGAAGTCGGGTCACCCCGGCATGCCGATGGGCATGGCCGACGTCGCGACCGTGCTGTTCTCCCGCTTCATGAAGTTCGATCCGGCCGACCCCGCCTGGCCCGATCGCGACCGCTTCGTGCTGTCGGCCGGCCACGGATCGATGCTGCTCTACGCGCTGCTGCATCTCACGGGCTATGAGGCGGTCACGATCGACGAAATCAAGGCGTTCCGGCAATGGGGCGCCAAGACGCCGGGGCATCCGGAATATGGTCACACGCCGGGCGTCGAAACGACCACGGGGCCGCTGGGGCAGGGCATCGCGACAGCCGTTGGCATGGCGCTCGCCGAGCGCCTGATGAACGCGCGCTATGGCGACGAATTGGTCGATCACTACACTTATGTCATCGCCGGCGATGGTTGCCTGATGGAGGGCATCAGCCATGAGGCGATCTCGCTTGCCGGCCATCTCCGGCTCAACCGACTGATCGTGCTGTTCGACGACAACGGCATCTCGATCGACGGCTCGACCGGGCTCGCGTGTTCCGACGATCAGCCCGCGCGTTTCGCCGCCTCGGGCTGGGCGACCAGCCGCATCGACGGCCATGATCCCCAGGCGATCGAAGCCGCCATCGCCGCCGCGCGGCAGAGCGACCGCCCGAGCATGATCGCGTGCCGCACCACGATCGGCTTCGGCTCGCCGGGACGGCAGGGCTCGGAGAAGGCGCATGGCGCGCCGCTCGGGCCGGAGGAGGTCGACAAGACCCGCGCCGCGCTGCACTGGCCGCACCGGCCGTTCGAAGTTCCGGCCGATGTTCTGGTCAGCTGGCGCGAGATCGGCGCGCGTGGCCGCAGCGTCCGCCAGGCCTGGAAGGAGCGCGCGCGCAAGCTCGGCACGGCCGACCGCTCGCCCTGTCACGATGCGCTGAACAAGAAACTGCCGGCGGCCTACATCGAGCGCATGGCGCAATTCATCGCGCAGTTGACGGTTGAGAAGCCGAAGATCGCCACGCGTCAGGCGTCGCAGAACGTCATCGACGTGATCGCGACGGTGCTGCCGAATTTGCTCGGCGGCTCGGCGGACCTGACCCACTCCAACCTGACCAAGGCGAAGACGCACAAATCAGTGACGCCGTCGAGCATGGACGGCAACTACGTCCATTACGGTGTGCGCGAGCACGCGATGGCCGCGGCCATGAACGGCGTCGCGCTGCATGGCGGCTTCATTCCCTATGGCGGCACCTTCCTGGCGTTTGCCGACTACAACCGGCCGGCCATCCGTCTCGCCGCGCTGATGGGCATCCGCGTCATTCACGTGATGACGCACGACTCCATTGGTCTCGGCGAGGATGGCCCGACGCACCAGCCAGTCGAGCATGTCCCGAGCCTGCGCGCCATTCCCAATCTCCTGGTGTTTCGTCCGGCCGATGCCGTCGAGACCGCGGAAGCCTGGGATTGTGCGCTCCGGGCCGAGACGTCGCCATCCGTGCTGTGCCTGTCACGTCAGGCGCTGCCGGCCTTCCGCACCGAGGCCTCGGATCACAACAAGGTGGCGCTCGGCGCCTATGTTGTGGTCGAGCCGGATGGCGGCCGTAACGTCACGTTGATCGCGACCGGGTCGGAAGTGGCGATTGCACTGGAGGCGGCAAAGCTGCTGGCGGCGGAGAATGTCCGCGCGGCCGTGGTGTCGGCACCTTGCTTCGAACTGTTCCGCAAGCAAAGCGCGGAGTATCGCGCGGACGTGCTCGGCAGCGCGCCGCGGATCGGCGTCGAGGCCGCCATCGAGGGCGAGTGGGCGCGCTGGCTCGGCGATGCCGGTGAGTTCGTCGGCATGCACGGCTTCGGCGCCTCCGCGCCGGCCGATGTGCTGTACCGCGAGTTCGGCATCACGCCGGCAGCCGTCGTGGACGCCGCCAAGCGCAACATCACCCGGTCGCGCGCGTCCTGAGCCGCGCCATACGACATCACATCGAACAGGGACGGAGACGAACATGGCGCGGATCACGCTCAGACAATTGCTGGACCATGCCGCCGAGCGGGGCTACGGCGTGCCGGCGTTCAACATCAACAACATGGAGCAGGGGCTCGCGATCATGGAGGCGGCGGCCGCGGTCGACGCGCCCGTGATCATCCAGGCCTCGCGCGGCGCGCGCTCCTATGCCGGCGACATCATGCTGTCGAAGATGATCGACGCGCTGGAGGAGATGTATCCGCAGATTCCGCTGTGCCTGCACCAGGACCACGGCAATGACGAGGCGACCTGCGCGACCGCGATCAAATACGGCTTCACCTCGGTGATGATGGACGGCTCGCTGAAGGCCGACGCCAAGACCGCAGCGGACTATGAGTACAACGTTGACATCACCCGCCGCGTCACCGACATGGCGCATTGGGTCGGCGCCTCCGTCGAGGGCGAGCTCGGCGTGCTCGGCTCGCTCGAGCACGGTGGCGGCGAACAGGAAGACGGCCACGGCCTGGAAGGCAAGGTCAGCCGCGACCAATTGCTCACCGATCCCGACCAGGCCGTCGATTTCGTCCGCGCCACCAAGGTGGACGCGCTGGCGATCGCGATGGGCACCTCGCATGGCGCCTACAAGTTCTCGCGTCAGCCCGATGGCGAGATCCTCGCCATGAACGTCATCGAGGAGATCCATCGCCGGCTGCCCAACACGCACCTGGTGATGCACGGCTCCTCCTCCGTGCCGCAGTCGCTGCAGGACATGTTCAATCAGTTCGGTGGCGAGATGCCGCAGACCTGGGGCGTGCCGGTCGAGGAGATCGTGCGCGGAATCCGCCACGGCGTCCGCAAGGTCAACATCGATACCGACTGCCGGCTGGCGATGACCGCGATCTTCCGGAAAGTCGGCGCCTCGTCGAAGAGCGAGTTCGATCCGCGCAAGTTCCTCAAGCCGGCGATGGATTCCATGCGCGAGCTGTGCCGCGAGCGGTTCGAGCAATTCGGCGCCGCCGGCAACGCGTCGAAGATCAAGGTGCTGCCGCTGTCGGAGATGGCCAAGCGCTATCGCTCCGGCGCGCTCGATCCGCGCGTCGGGGGAATGACCGAAGCTGCGTGACGTCAACGTCGATAACGAACATCAGGAGGAACACATGAACGACCAATCGATCACCGTCCGCGGCAAGGATCGCTACAAGTCCGGCGTGATGGAATACAAGAAGATGGGCTATTGGGAACCGTCCTATCAGCCCAATGACACCGACGTGATCGCGCTGTTCCGCGTCACTCCGCAGGACGGAGTCGACCCGGTCGAGGCCTGTGCCGCGGTTGCCGGTGAATCCTCGACCGCGACCTGGACCGTGGTGTGGACCGACCGACTGACCGCCGCCGAGAAGTATCGCGCCAAGTGCTACCGCGTCGAGCCGGTGCCGGGCTCGCCGGGCAGCTACTTCGCCTATATCGCCTACGATCTCGATCTGTTCGAGCCCGGTTCGATCGCCAACCTCACGGCCTCGATCATCGGCAACGTGTTCGGTTTCAAGCCGCTGAAAGCGCTGCGGCTGGAGGACATGCGGCTGCCGGTGGCCTATGTGAAGACCTTCCAGGGCCCGGCGACCGGCATCGTCGTCGAGCGCGAGCGGCTCGACAAGTTCGGCCGTCCGCTGCTCGGCGCCACCGTCAAGCCGAAGCTCGGTCTCTCGGGACGCAACTACGGCCGCGTCGTCTATGAGGCGCTGAAGGGCGGTCTCGACTTCACCAAGGATGACGAGAACATCAACTCGCAGCCCTTCATGCATTGGCGCGAGCGCTTCCTGTACTGTATGGAAGCGGTCAACAAGGCGCAGGCGGCGACCGGCGAGATCAAGGGCACCTATCTCAACGTCACCGCAGCGACGATGGAGGACATGTATGAGCGCGCCGAGTTCGCCAAGGAGCTCGGCTCGAACATCATCATGATCGACCTCGTTATCGGCTACACCGCGATCCAGTCGATGGCGAAATGGTCCCGCAAGAACGACATGATCCTGCATCTGCATCGCGCGGGACATTCGACCTACACGCGGCAGCGCGCGCACGGTGTCTCGTTCCGCGTCATCGCCAAATGGATGCGGCTCGCCGGCGTCGACCACATCCATGCCGGCACCGTGGTCGGCAAACTCGAAGGCGATCCGAACACCACGCGCGGCTATTACGACATCTGCCGCGAGGACTTCAACCCGATGCGGCTCGAGCACGGCGTGTTCTTCGACCAGCACTGGGCGAGCCTCAACAAGCTGATGCCGGTGGCCTCGGGCGGCATCCATGCCGGCCAGATGCACCAGCTGCTCGACCTGCTCGGCGAGGACGTCGTGCTGCAGTTCGGCGGCGGCACCATCGGCCATCCCCGCGGCATCGCCGCCGGCGCGACCGCCAACCGCGTCGCGCTGGAAGCGATGATCCTCGCCCGCAACGAGGGCCGCGACTACGTCCACGAGGGTCCGGAGATTCTCGCCAAGGCGGCGATGACCTGCACGCCGCTGCGCGAGGCGCTAGAGATCTGGAAGGACGTCACCTTCAACTACGAATCGACGGACTCTCCGGACTTCGTCCCGACCGTCACCCCCGCGGCCTAAACCCCATTCGATTCGTCGCTGGGCGGGCCGGAGACCGGCTCGCGTGTCGCAGCGAAATCAGGAGACATTCCCATGCGCGTGACCCAAGGCTGCTTTTCCTTCCTGCCCGATCTGACCGATGATCAGATCGCGGCCCAGATCCAGTACTGCCTCGAAAAAGGCTGGGCAGTGAACATCGAGTTCACCGACGATCCGCATCCCCGCAACACCTATTGGGAGATGTGGGGCCTGCCGATGTTCGACCTGCGCGATGCCGCCGGCATCATGCGTGAGCTCGCCGAATGCCGGAAGATCTATGGCGACCGCTACATCCGCATCTCGGCGTTCGACTCCAGCCATGGCTGGGAATCGACGCGGCTGTCCTTCATCGTGAACCGGCCGAAGACTGAGCCGGGTTTCCGGCTCGATCGCCAGGAAACCGTCGGCCGCAATCTGCGTTACTCGACGCGGTCCTACGCGGCCGAGCGCCCTGAGGGCGAGCGCTACTCATAACGTCAGCCGGTGCTGAAGTCCCCGCCAGCGCGGTGGGACTTCAGCGCCGGCTCCGCCGCAACAATAAAATTCAATGAGACGGCGACCCCTGCTTGCCGGAGTTCGCGGGGAGAATCTGCCGCCAGCCCGTGCGAACTTCGGCAAGCGGAGGACGAGCCCATGATGCAGGCCACGCAGGCGGACGCCGATCAGGCGACGCCGGTCGACACCATCGATCTGCGCCGCGAGTTCGAGAGCGTCGATATCGCGCCCGTGCTGGAGCAGCTCGACCGTGAGCTGGTCGGCCTGGTCCCGGTCAAGACGCGGATCCGCGAGATCGCCTCGCTGCTGCTGATGGAGCGCATCCGCCAGAAGATGGGCCTGGCGACGACGTTCCCGACCTTGCACATGTCGTTCACCGGCAATCCCGGCACCGGCAAGACCACCGTGGCGCTGCGCATGGCCGGCATCCTGCACCGGCTCGGCTTCGTTCGCCGCGGTCATGTGATCAGCGTCACACGCGACGATCTGGTCGGTCAATATATCGGCCACACGGCGCCGAAGACGAAAGAGGTGCTCAAGAAGGCGATGGGCGGCGTGCTGTTCATCGATGAGGCCTATTATCTCTACCGGCCCGAGAACGAGCGCGACTACGGTCAGGAATCGATCGAGATCCTGCTGCAGATCATGGAGTCGCAGCGCGAGGACCTCGTGGTCATTCTGGCCGGCTACGCCGACCGGATGGAGAAGTTCTTCCAGAGCAATCCCGGGTTCCGCTCGCGCATCGCCCATCACATCGACTTTCCCGATTATTCGGAAGGCGAGCTCCTGACCATCGCCGAGATGATGCTGGACGGCCAGAACTACCGGTTTACCCCCGATGCGCGAGTCGCGTTCGAAAAGTACATCGCCGTGCGCAGGACCCAGCCCCTGTTCTCCAATGCCCGCTCGATCCGTAATGCCTTGGATCGTGTCCGGTTGAGGCAGGCCAACCGGCTGGTGTCGCGGCTCGACCGTGTGCTAACATCCGACGACGTGATGTCCATTGAAGCCAGCGATGTGCTGGCGAGCCGCGTGTTTGCCAAAGCTGACAGCCAGGGCGACGTCAAAGCGGAGTCGAAGTGATGAGTCTCGCGTTGGTGAAGAACTCACCGTTGGACGATCTGCGGCGCCGCATCGCCGACGCCGGCGCGCTGATCCTCGACGTCGACGGCACGCTGGCTGAAACCGAGGAAATCCATCGCGAAGCGTTCAATGAGGCGTTCGTTGCCGGCGGCATCGACTGGCACTGGGGCCGGCGGATCTACAAGGAGCTGCTGCGGGTCGCCGGCGGCAAGGAGCGGATCCGGGCCTTCGATCAGATGCGTCGGTCCGGGCCGCCCCTGAGCGACGCGGTCATCGCGAAGCTCCATCGCATCAAGACGGAGCGGTTCGCCGCTCTCATGGCCGACAAAGGGTGTCCGCTGCGCCCGGGCGTGAGGGAGTTGCTCGACGCGGCCTGGGCGCGCGAGCAGCGGGTGGCGATCGCGACGACGACCACCCGCGTCAACATCGATGCGCTGCTCGCGCCCGTGCTGGGGGCGGACTGGGAAACCAAGTTCGCTGCTGTCGTCGCCGCCGATGATGTGGCACGCAAGAAGCCCGCCCCCGATGTCTACCTCGAGGTGTTGTCTCAGCTCGATCTGCCGGCGGCGAGTTGCCTTGCCGTCGAGGACTCCGGCAATGGGCTGATGGCGGCGGTCCGCGCGGGCGTTCCCGTGCTGATCACCCGCAGCCTGTATTTTCACGATGACACGTTCGACGGCGCGCTGGCCGTGCTTGACGATCTCAGCGAGCTGATAGTTTGATGTCGGTCGATGTTCGATCGTGTTCTGCATGTCCAATTATGTACACCTCCGCGCGCATAGCTGCCTCGCGTCTGGCGTTCTATTGCTGCAGAGCTGAGAACGTGTAATCCCTTGCCGACGGACTGACATGTCGAGTCGAGGTCTTGGAGTATGGCCCGTACGCAGGCCAAGGTGAAACGTGGTGACGTCGCGCGCACGGTCGGTCTGCGCGGCCGGGTCGGGCGGCCGCCAAAGGCCCTCGCCGGCAACATCGAGGAGCGGATCCTGGATGCGGCGCGCGAGGTGTTTCTCGAGCGCGGGTTCGACGGGACCAGCATCGATGAAATCGCCGAGCGGGCGCCGGCTTCCAAACCCACCATCTACGCGCGCTATGCCGGCAAGCCCGCCCTGTTCGCCGCCATCGTCGAACGTTCGATCGGCGAGCTGACGGCGCTGCGCTCGACCTACACGCCGCCGGCCGGGACGGTTCAGGAGAAGCTGGCCGGGCTTGCGACGGCGATCGTCGACCGAGCGATGAAGGAATCGATCGGCCTGCTGCGCGTCACGATCGGCGAGGCCTACCGCTTTCCTGATCTCAGCTGCCAATTCCACGAGGTCTCGCGCAAGCGTACCACCCAGGTGGTCGCGGGACTGCTCGCCGACACCATCGGCTCTGCCGCTCCGAAGCGCCCGCCTTCAAAGACGTATGAGGCCGCGGCGGAGATCTTCATCGACCTGATCGTGCTGCCGCTCCTGATGCGCGCGCTGATGGGCATGAAGGAGAGGACCATCCGCAAGGAGATGCCCGGCTTCGTGCGCGAGCGCGTCAAGATTTTTCTCGCGCTGCACGCCAAACTGTGACCTGAAGCGCTGAAGCGACCAGACATCTTACAGAGACATGATGTCGCAGGCGGCCACGTCTGCCGCCCGTTCGATGCGGCTGAGCGTCCGCGGGGTCAGCGTCGCCGCAGCGATGTCGGCTCCAGCGTGACCTGCTTCAGGTCCTTGCCGCTGACCACGACGACAATGAAGGCCAGCTTGCCGTCCTTGTTGATGAGACCGCCACTGATGGCCCGCCCGGCGGCCGAGCGCTCCGCGATCCGGATCGCATCGGACATCTTGAGCGTGACCCCATTGAGCGCGGCCAGGCTGTTGCGATCGGTTTCGTTCAGACGGTCCACCGTCGAGAACAGCACGCTGTTCAGCACCTTGGCGGTCGAGCAATCGATGTCGAACTCCCAGATCTGGCCGCTCCGCAGCGTGCGGACTTTGTAGACGGGGACATCGAGGCCGCCCTCGAAGCTGATGTCGGCGGTCCGCGAGCCCGGATGCATCTTCTCGGCGATCCGCAGCGCCTGGTGCAGCGATACTCCCGAGCGGCGGAACCGGTCGAGCTCGCGGTCGATCGTCTCCTGGCTGAGGGCCGGATCCGTCGAGGGCGCGGTGGTCGTGCCCGCTGCGGAGCCCGGCGCTTCATTGGCTGTCGCCCAGACGGCGCCCGGTGACATGGCCGTCCAGCACGACAGCATCAGCGCGAAAACGACCTTGCGTGTCATGGGCTGCTCCGTGAAAGGGCACGGCCAGTGTGGGCGCGATGTCCGAATCAAAAGTTAAGAACTAAACCGTTTCGTTTCTTTAGATCCGGCACCGAGAGGTTGTCAATGCGGGCTTTCGCCGGCGAGGCTCCGACGCGATCACATGCGTGAGAGGAACCTCCGGGGAACCTCACTCGCACTGCGCTTCGCGTTTGTCGACAACTGAGTTAGGTTATCGGTGTTTCACCGCACCAGTCGAGAGGGCCGCGTTGGCGTCACCGGATGTCACGCGGCTGTCATGCGGCACGCGTGACGACGCCACCAGAGGAGCATCAATGATCAAGCGCCGGGCCATCATCACGATCACCCTGACCGCCGCGACCTTGTTCGCGGCCTTCAGCGGAGCCCAGGCGGCGCAGTGCGGCACGTCGCCGGCCGGCTTCGAGGCGTGGAAGCGCGATTTCAGCGAGGAGGCGCGCGCCAAGGGTATCGGAGGCACCGCGCTGTCGGCGCTGATGCAGACCAACTACGCGTCCGCGACGATCGCTGCCGATCGCGGCCAGCGCAGCTTCCAGCTGTCGCTCGATCAGTTCCTGGCCAAGCGCGGGGCGGCGGCAATCGTCGCGCGCGGCCGCCAGCTCAAGCAGTCGCAGGCGGCGATGTTCGCCTCCATCGAGCAGCGCTACGGCGTGCCGCCGGGGCCCTTGATCGCGATCTGGGGCATGGAGAGCGGCTTCGGCAGCCAGCGCGGCAATCAACACATGCTGTCGTCGATCGCGACGCTTGCCTATGACTGCCGCCGTCCCGAATTCTTCACCGAGCAGCTCTATGCCGCGCTGAAGCTGATCGACCGCGGCGTGCTGTCGGGCGCGACGCGCGGCTCGATGCATGGCGAGGTCGGGCAGACCCAGTTCATGCCCAAGAACATCCTGGCCTACGGCGTCGGCAATCTCGACGTCGCCGCCAACGCGCTGGCCTCGACCGCCAACTTCCTCCGCGCCAATGGCTGGAAGGCCGGCGCCGGCTACCAGCCCGGCGAACCGAACTTCGCCGCCATCGAAGCCTGGAACGCCGCCGGCGTCTACCAGAAGGCGATCGCCCTGATGGGCCGCCAGATCGACGGCGGCGGCTCGGCCGCGGAGCGGTGAGACGCGAAACCGATAGAACATCTGCAAACAAGAAAGCGGCGCTTCATCACTGAAGCGCCGCTTCTCGTTAGTCAGTCAGGCTTCGGCATCACGCCTTCAGCTCGAACCGGTCGAGGTTCATCACCTTGGTCCACGCGGCGACGAAGTCCTTGACGAACTTCTGCTTGGCGTCCGAGCTGGCATAGACCTCGGCGAGCGCGCGCAGCTGCGAGTGCGAACCGAAGATCAGGTCGGCGCGGGTCGCGGTCCACTTCACGGCGCCGGACTTGCGGTCGCGGCCCTCGAAGGTGTGCTCGCCCTGATCGACCGGCGTCCACGCGATGCCCATGTCGAGCAGGTTGACGAAGAAGTCGTTGGAGAGCACCTCCGGCTGCGTCGTGAACACGCCGTGCTTGGAGCCGGCGGCATTGGCGCCGAGCACGCGCAGGCCGCCGACCAGCACGGTCGTCTCCGGCGCGGTCAGCGTCAGCAGCTGCGCCTTGTCGACCAGCAGCTCCTCGCCCGACAGCCACTGCTTGCCGGAGAGATAGTTGCGGAAGCCGTCATGCGTCGGCTCCAGCACCGCGAACGACTCGACGTCGGTCTGCTCCTGAGAGGCGTCGGTGCGGCCCGGTGCGAACGGCACCGTCACCTCGACGCCGGCCTTCTTGGCCGCCGCCTCGACGCCGGCATTGCCGGCCAGCACGATCAGGTCGGCGAGCGAGACCTTCTTGCCGCCGGTGGCTGAACCGTTGAACTCCTTCTGGATGCCCTCGAGCTTGGCGAGCACCTTCGACAGTTCAGCCGGGTTGTTGATCGCCCAGTCCTTCTGCGGAGCGAGGCGGATGCGCGCGCCATTGGCGCCGCCGCGCTTGTCCGAGCCGCGGAAGGTCGAGGCCGAGGCCCAGGCGGTCGAGACCAGCTGCGACACCGAGAGGCCCGCGGCAAGGATCTTCGCCTTGAGAGCGGCGACGTCCTTGTCGTCGACGACGGGATGATCGAGCGCCGGCACCGGATCTTGCCAGATCAGCTCCTCCTTCGGCACCAGCGGGCCGAGATAGCGCGCCTTCGGGCCCATGTCGCGATGGGTCAGCTTGAACCAGGCGCGGGCGAACGCGTCGGCGAACTGATCCGGATGCTCCAGGAAGCGGCGCGAGATCTTCTCATAGGCCGGGTCGACGCGCAGCGCGATGTCTGTGGTCAGCATCGACGGCGCGTGGCGCTTGGACGGATCGTGCGCATCCGGCACGGTGCCGGCGCCGGCACCGCCCTTCGGCGTCCACTGATGCGCGCCCGCCGGGCTCTTCGTCAGCTCCCATTCGTAGTTGAACAGGTTCTCGAAGTAGTTGTTGCTCCACTTCGTCGGCGTGGTGGTCCAGATCACCTCGAGGCCGGAGGTGATGGTGTCGCCGGCCTTGCCCGAGGCGTATTTGCTCGCCCAGCCCAGGCCCTGCTGCGCGATGTCGGCGCCTTCCGGCTCGACACCGACCAGCGAGGCGTCACCGGCGCCATGGGTCTTGCCGAAGGTGTGACCGCCGGCGATCAGCGCGACCGTCTCCTCGTCGTTCATCGCCATGCGGGCGAAGGTCTCGCGGATGTCGCGGGCAGCGGCCGCCGGATCCGGCTTGCCGTTCGGGCCTTCCGGATTGACGTAGATCAGGCCCATCTGCACGGCGGCGAGAGAGCCCGCGAGCTCGCGATCGCCGCTGTAGCGCTCGTCGGCGAGCCACTTGCCTTCCGGACCCCAATAGATGTCCTGCTCCGGCTCCCAGGTGTCGGCGCGACCGCCGCCGAAGCCGAAGGTCTTGAAGCCCATCGATTCCAGCGCAACGTTGCCGGTCAGCACGAACAGATCGGCCCAGGAGATCTTCTGGCCGTATTTCTGCTTGATCGGCCACAGCAGCCGGCGGGCCTTGTCGAGGTTGGCATTGTCAGGCCAGCTGTTCAGCGGCGCAAAGCGCTGCTGACCCGTGCCGGCGCCGCCGCGGCCGTCGCCGATGCGATAGGTGCCGGCGGCATGCCACGCCATGCGGATGAACAGCGGGCCATAATGGCCGAAATCCGCCGGCCACCATTCCTGCGAATCGGTCATCAGCGCGTGCAAGTCCTTGACCAGCGCGTCGAGATCGAGGCTCTTGAATTCCTTGGCGTAATCGAACGCCTCGCCGAGCGGATCGGAAAGGTTCGAATGCTGATGCAGCACCGACAGATCGAGCTGGTTCGGCCACCAGTCCTTGTTCTTGAATCCCTTCAAGCCGCCCGAAAACGGGCACTTGCTGACGTCATCCATGTTTGCCTCCTGACCTGAACGGCATTGTTCCCCCTGGGGTGGGTGGCGGGACCCTACGCGGCTGCTTCGATCAGGGGAAATTGAGATTGATGATCGTAACGATAAGATTATCTGATGAAGATGATGTGACGCGGGCCCACCGCCGGCAGCAATCACGCGTTGTCGGTACACCCTGAGATTGCGGCGGGTCAAAATTGACTCCATGTCGACCAACGATAAGATAATCTGATGATCCACCTGACGATGCGGCAGCTTCGCTATTTCGACGCGCTGGCGCGTCTCGGCCATTTCGGCCGCGCCGCGGAGGCCTGCGCGATCTCGCAGCCGGCGCTGTCGATGCAGATCAAGGAGATGGAGGACGCGCTCGGCGGCGTTCTCCTGGAGCGCAACGCGCGCCAGGTGGTGCTGACGCGGTTCGGCGAGCAGCTCGCCGCGCGCGTCCGCGAGATCCTTCGCTCGGTGGACGAGCTCGGCGACTTCGCCCGCGCCTCGCGCGACACGCTGACCGGACGGCTGCGGCTCGGCATGATCCCCACGGTCGCGCCGTATCTCCTTCCGAAAGTGATCGGCGACCTCACCCGCAAGCATCCCGAGATCGACATCCATGTCCGCGAATCCAAGACGCCGAAGCTGATCGAGGAGCTGGTCGAGGGCCGGCTGGATGCCGCGATCGTCGCGCTGCCGGTGTCGGAACCGTCGCTGACCGAGGTCGCGCTGTTCTCGGAAAACTTCCTTCTGGTCCGTCCACCTGAATATGAAGGCGCTGCGGTGCCGAGCAGCGAGAGCCTGCGCGAGATGCGGCTGCTGCTGCTGGAGGAGGGGCACTGCTTCCGCGACCAGGCGCTGTCGTTCTGCAACATGCAGGCGCCGCGCGAGATGCTCGATGCCTCCTCGCTGTCGACCCTGGTGCAGATGGTCGGCGCCGGCATGGGGGTGACCCTGATCCCGGAGATGGCGGTCGCCGTCGAGACGCGCTCGGCGTCGGTGTCGCTGGCGCGCTTCGCCGAGCCGCAGCCCCAGCGCACCATCGGCATGGTCTGGCGCAAGACCAGCCCCCTCGCCAAGCAGCTGATGCAGATTTCCGAGATCGTCGGCGGCGCGGCGGAGAGCCTGCGCAAGCAGGCCGCGGCGGGGCAGGGCAGGAAGCGGCGCGGCTGAGCAGCCAGGAGCGTCCGGCTGAAGCCCATCATTTCATCCCAGTCGGGCTTCAGGCGCCCGCCGCGACCGCGGTGCGCTCCCCTCCCCCTTGCGGGGAGGGGGCGGGGGTGGGGGTCCACGGAACGTGCTCTCAGCGGTGATCACCCAACTCTTCGGTAACTCGCGATCCGTGCTGTATCAACAAAGGCGACTTTGCTCATTACGAAGTTCAGCGCCCGGAGACCCCCAACCCCGACCCTTCTCCGCAAGGGGGAGGGGAGCTAACCGGCCGTGCCGAAGGGACCTGGAAACAGCGCCAATGTTCGTGCCACGACTGGCTCTTTGGTCATGCCACGACTGGCGTTTTTGCGTGGAACGCGCGCGCGGACTGGCGGTTCACAGCCTCGAGCAACTCACGTGCTCCAAGCCGTCGCAGCCGCGGCGGGCGACGGCGCCCCATCGAAACGGGGAGCCGTCATGCGTGATGATCTCTGTCGAGGAGTCCTGGTGATGCGAAGCTTGAATGTCGTGGCGGCGCTGGCCCTGTCGGGGGCGCTGCTGGCCGGTGCGAATGCGCCGGCGATGTCGGCCCCGATGACGGCGTTGTCGGCCGCCGCAAAGCCCGAAATTGCGCCGCTCAGCACGACGCAGGTGCGCTGGGGCGGCCGCGGGTTCGGCGGCGGCTGGCACGGTGGCGGCTGGCACGGCGGTGGATGGCGTGGAGGTGGATGGCGTGGTGGCGGATGGGGCTGGGGCGGCGGCGCGCTGGCCGCCGGCGCACTGCTCGGCGCTGGCATCGCGGCCGCGGCAACGCCCTACTACTATGACGATCCCTATTATTACGACGGTGGCTATCCGTATGGTTATGCCGGCGTCGGCTACGCGCCGTATTACGGTCGTCCCTATTACGCGCGCCGTTACTATGGCGGCTGGGGTGGCGGACCGTGGGGCGGCCCGATCTGGTGAGCCTCTGCCGATCGATCACGTGATCCCGCCTGCGCGAGCCATCGCGCAGGCGGACGATCGCTGACGGCCTCCGTGCTGAACCGTTCGCCCTGGCGCCTCCAGGCGGTGGCATGGCTCTTGTATCGATCTCCGGTGAGCGGCTGCGCGTCGATCGTGCGCGGTCCGGAGATCGGTCATGTCTGAGGCTGTCAACACCGAGGCGTTCTGGGGCGAAACGATCGTCGATTGGCTGATCAGGAACGCCAGCCTGCGCAGGGAGCGCATCGACCTCACCCGCAAGTTCACGCAGGAGCCGTATAATCTCAGCGCCGTCAGGGTGCTGACGATGATGGACGAGCTCGTCGCGCTCCACAATGCCCGGAGCGGCGTGAAGGTCGTGCTGTCGCAGAACTGGCGGCTCGCGCATCGCAACGACAGCGTCGGCGATTTCATCGCAGCCTTCCTTCGCCTGGTGCTGCCCGACGCCCCCGTCAAGGCCGACAATGGCGGGTCGTCTCCTGCAGGTGTGTCGGAAACCCGACAGGGCCGGGCGCACAACCAGCGTCTCAAAGCGCTGCGCGCCAATCCGCAGGGCGACTGGAAGCCGGTCCATCTCGAGATCATCGCCTCGCATTACGCGATGAAGTTTCGCAAGATCACCGGCACGCATGAGGTCTTCCTGCATCCCTCGGTGCCGCATTGCGTGACCATTCCGCTGAAGGCTCCGATCAGGGCCCCGCATGTCCGTGCTTTCGTCGCGATGATCGACCGCATGGACGAGGCGGCGCGATGAGCAATCCCGGCGCCTATGGCTATGAGGTGAGCGTGCTCGGCGCCGAGGACGGCGGCGGCTTCCTCGTCACCTTCCCCGATTGTCCGGGCGTCATCGGCGTCGGCGAAACGACGGAGCAGGCCGTCAGCGATGGACAGCAGGCACTGTTTGCCGCCCTCGACGCGCTCAAGGCCGTCGACCGCGAGCCGCCGCTTCCCGGCGCAGCGCGCGCCGGGGCGCCGTCCGCGCCACGCATGATTCGATGAGCCGACGCCCCAATGAACGGGACGAGCAACTGGACAAGCCACGAGAGAGACCATGCCACTGACTGAGGACGCCATCCAGGTCGGCAAATGCTACAAGACGAAGATCGCCGAGAGCTACAAGGTGCTGTCGATCACCCGCGGCATCGTCACCTACCAGACGCTGACCTCCCCCTTGCGCATCAACACCGGCATCAAGGCGTTTGCGGATGCGGTGTACAAGGAGATCAAGTGTCCGGGATAGGAGCGCGATCCCGGGTCACCTTTCCTCCCGCCACGAGTCTGGCAGTCACATCCACGATCTCTCCTCCGTCATTGCGAGCGCAGCGAAGCAATCCAGGGGCGTGGGTGGGACTCTGGATTGCTTCGCGGCGCTCGCAATGACGCGGAGAGAGTTCGCTCCTATGTAACTGCGTGGGGAATTAAGATGCGATTAGAACAGCGCGACGACGGCGTTCTCGCCTTCGTCGACGACGCTGGCCGCGTCTGGGCGCAATGCGCGCGGCCTTCGCAGCTCGCGGCCGAGACCGACTACGTGATCGAGGGCCCGCTTTGCGGCTTCATCTACGAGGAGGGCACGTTCACGCCCGACAGCGAGCAGGCCTTTCGCGCCTGGCTCGACGACCGCCTGATCAGCGACGAGATCTTCCATGTCAGGGACAGAGAGACCGCGCTGTCTCTGTGCCGGCGCATCGCGGCCGCGGCGCGCGAGATCCTGAAGGATAGGGCGGGTCACCCTCAGACCGGCTGATGTCAGCCAATTTGTTCGATAAAATAAAAATATATTGCCAAATTTCAGAAGTTGTGCTTATGTAGGCCCGACCCGCCTCGAGCAGAGGGACGTACGCGTCGTCACGAACGTGGAGGTGGGCTGCGATGGACGTGACGGCTGCGCTGGACGAGCGCATGTCGGCACGGACGGCCAAGTCGTGTGGTCCTGGCCTCTCGACGCTGAGGTCAAGTCCGTGATCGTTGCTTGACGGCACGCGCGGGCGATGGGGGCAAGAACGCCGATCCCCAGGGAGAGCACGAAGGACACCGTAAAACCATCGCGCGGGGAAGGCCGGGATGTTCCGGCCAAACCTGTGGTGACTGCCGCCTGCTTTTTTCTTCTGCAGGCGGGCCATGGGGGCGGCAGGCTCCCGGCCTTCTCCGCGCCCTCTCGTGTTTCAAGGGGGACATGATCGATGCATCACCCGGGCACGATGTGCCGCGGGAAGGCAATGATTTGTCTGAGGCCTAGCGGTGAGATGGAAACTGTGAGCCACGCTCTCCGCTGTCGTCCCGGCCTTGAGCCGGGACCCATAACCCCAGGGAGTTGTTCGGGGCACGCGCTTGGACGAATCTCACCCGGCCACACCGGCCAGTGGCTATGGGTCCCGGCTCAAGGCCGGGACGACACTGAATCTGACGCGTGGGCTGGACCAACGAGACACGAATTGATGACGGCCGACCGTGACCCGCCCCGGCCGCATCCGGCGTGAGCACCGCTCTCCCAAGCCGCGTGCAGGAGCGTCATGGAACACCGCCAGATTGACCGTAGAAGTTCGGGTCGGAATCGAATTTTCAATATTTATCAATGCTTTGTGTCTGTCATCCAGCTGTCATTGAACCTTTATAAAAGCCACACTGAGGCCCCGTAAAGCGGCCCGGGAAGCGCAATCGGGTGCAAATGGCGCTTCGCTTCCCAAGCATGGAGACCAGCTATGAATTTCGTCAAAGCTATCGTCGCTGCCGGCTTGGTCGCCGCATCGACGTCGGCATTCGCTGCCGACATCACCGGCGCGGGCGCGACGTTCCCGTTCCCGATCTATTCGAAGTGGGCTGACGCCTACAAGAAGGAGACCGGCAACGGTCTGAACTACCAGTCGATCGGTTCCGGCGGCGGCATCAAGCAGATCCAGGCCAAGACCGTGACATTCGGCGCCACCGACGCGCCGCTCAAGGCCGAGCAGCTCGAGAAGGACGGCCTGGTGCAGTGGCCGCAGGTGATGGGCGGCATCGTGCCGGTCGTCAACCTCGAGGGCGTGAAGCCGGGCGAGATGGTGCTGGACGGCGAGACGCTCGCCAACATCTATCTCGGCAAGATCACCAAGTGGGATGACGCCGCGATCAAGAAGCTGAACCCCAGCGTCAAGCTGCCGAGCGATGCGATCGCCGTGGTCCGCCGTTCCGACGGCTCGGGCACGACCTTCAACTTCACCTATTATCTCTCCGAGGCCAGCGCCGACTGGAAGAGCAAGGTCGGCTCCAACACCGCCGTCGAGTGGCCGGTCGGCGTCGGCGCGAAAGGTAACGAGGGTGTGTCGGGCAACATCAGCCAGACCAAGAACTCGATCGGCTATGTCGAGTACGCCTATGCCAAGCAGAACAAGCTGACCTACACCGCGATGGTCAACAAGGCCGGCAAGACCGTGCAGCCGACCGTCGAGGCCTTCCAGGCTGCCGCTGCCAACGCCGACTGGGCCAAGGCTCCCGGCTATTACGTGATCCTGGCCAACCAGGCCGGCGACAAGTCCTGGCCGATGACGGCCGCGACCTTCATCCTGATGCACAAGGAGCCGACCGACAAGGCAGCCTCCGCCGAAGCGCTCAAGTTCTTCAAGTGGTCGTTCGAAAAGGGCGACAAGATGGCCGAGGAGCTCGACTACATCCCGATGCCCGACAGCGTCGTGAAGCTGATCGAGAAGACCTGGTCGTCGGACATCAAGAGCTGATCGTCGACGAACACCATTCCCCTCTCCCGGTCGCCGGGGGAGGGGACGCTACCGGGGTCAGGCGTGTCAAAACAACAGGGGGCAGAATTGGCAGAGATGGCGGTTCAGACCGAAGTCAGCGATATCGCGGCCGCTGCCGGGCCCTATGACCGGGCGCGCGCGCTCAGCGCCTTCAAGCTCGGCGACGTGACGTTCTACTGGATCACCCGCCTGTCGGCGATCTCGGTGCTGCTGATCCTCGGTGGCATCATCATCTCGCTCATCATCGGCGCTTGGCCGGCGATGAAGACCTACGGCTTCGAATTCCTCGTCACCAAGCGATGGGCGCCCTCGGCTGATCCGCCGGTGCTCGGCGCGCTCGGTCCGATCTACGGCACGCTGGTCACGTCTTTCATCGCCATGCTGATCGCCATTCCGGTGGGTCTCGGCGTTGCAATCTTTCTGACCGAGCTCTGCCCGCAATGGCTGCGCCGCCCGATCGGCATCGCCATCGAGCTGCTCGCCGGCATCCCTTCGATCATCTACGGCATGTGGGGCTTCTTCGTGCTGGGCCCGTTCCTGGCCTACACGTTCCAGCCGTTCATGATCAGCCTCTGCGCCAACATCCCGGTGCTGCAGGACATCTTCGCCGGTCCGCCGTCCTATCTCAGCCTTTTCAATGCCTCGCTGATCCTGGCGATCATGGTGCTGCCCTTCATCACGGCGATCTCGGTCGACGTCTTCAAGACGGTGCCGCCGGTGTTGAAGGAAGCCGCCTACGGTGTCGGTTGCACGACCTGGGAGGTCGTTCGCAGCGTCGTGATCCCCTACACCCGCGTCGGTGTCATCGGCGGCGTCATGCTGGCGCTCGGCCGGGCGCTCGGCGAGACCATGGCGGTGACCTTCATCATCGGCAACTCGTTCCGGATCTCGTCCTCGATCTTCGCGCCGGGCACGACGATCTCGGCCGCGATCGCCTCCGAGTTCCAGGAAAGCGACGGGCTGCATCAGTCGAGCCTGATCCTGCTCGGTCTCCTGCTGTTCGTTCTGACCTTCTTCGTGCTCGCGGCAGCCCGCCTGATGCTGATGCGGCTCGAGACCAAGGCGGGGAAATAAGCCCATGACTGCCGTCGACGTTCAGCCCGCACCCGTCAATCCGATCTACACCCGTCGGCGCCGTACGGACATCATGGTCCGCGGCCTGTGTTTCGCGGCCGCCGCGTTCGGCGTGACCTGGCTGGCTCTGATCCTGTTCACGCTGTTCTACAACGGCCTCGCCGGCCTCAGCCTGCAGGTTTTTACCGCCGACACCCCGCCGCCGGGATCCAGCGATGGTGGTCTGCGCAATGCCATCGTCGGCTCGGTCATCATGACCATCATCGGCGTCGGCATTGGCGCGCCGCTCGGCCTGTTCGCCGGCACCTATCTTGCCGAGTACGGCCGCAACGACAAGCTGACCTCGGTCATCCGTTTCATCAACGACATCCTGCTGTCGGCGCCTTCGATCATCATCGGCCTGTTCATCTATGGCGCCGTTGTCGTACCGATGGGCGGCTTCTCCGCCCTTGCCGGCTCGCTCGCGCTCGCGGTGATCGTGATCCCGGTCGTGCTGCGTACCACCGAGGACATGCTGCTGCTGGTTCCCAATCCCTTGCGCGAGGCGGCGTCCGCGCTCGGCCTGCCGCGCTCGCTGGTTATCCGCCGCATCGCCTATCGCGCCGCGCGCTCCGGCCTGATCACCGGTGTGCTGCTGGCGACCGCCCGCGTCGCCGGCGAGACCGCGCCGCTCCTGTTCACCGCGCTGTCGAACCAGTTCTGGAGCCTGAGCCTCAACAAGACGATGGCCAACCTGCCAGTGACCATCAACAACTTCGTCCAGAGCCCCTATGCCTACTGGAAGCAGCTGGCCTGGAGCGGCGCTCTTCTCATCACCTTGACCGTCCTGGCCCTGAACATCGGCGCGCGCATCCTTGGCGCCGAGAGGAGCTCGAAATGACCGACATGTCCGTCTCCGTGAGCAGCCCGACGGCCGCCATTCCTCCGAAGTCGCTGCCGGAGGCGCCGGCCAAAGTGACCGCGCGCAACCTCAACTTCTACTACGGCGACCACCACGCGCTGAAGAACATCAACCTCGCGCTCGGCACCAATCGGGTCACAGCGTTCATCGGCCCGTCCGGCTGCGGCAAGTCGACCCTGCTGCGCATCTTCAACCGGATGTACGACCTCTATCCGGGCCAGCGCGCGGTCGGCCAGCTGATGCTGGACAACACCAACATTCTCGACCCCAAGCTCGACCTCAACCTGCTGCGCGCGCGGGTCGGCATGGTGTTCCAGAAGCCGACGCCGTTCCCGATGACGATCTACGAGAACATCGCCTTCGGCATCCGCCTCTATGAGAAGATCTCGAAGTCCGAGATGGACGACCGCGTCGAGAAGGCGCTGCGCGGCGGCGCATTGTGGAACGAGGTCAAGGACAAGCTGAACGCCTCCGGCCTGTCGTTGTCCGGCGGCCAGCAGCAGCGCCTGTGCATCGCCCGCACGGTCGCCGTGCGTCCAGAGGTCATCCTGTTCGACGAGCCGTGCTCGGCGCTCGACCCGATTTCCACCGCCAAGGTCGAGGAGCTGATCCAGGAGCTCTCGGAGAACTATACGATCGCGATCGTGACTCATAACATGCAGCAGGCGGCGCGCGTCTCCGACAAGACCGCCTTCATGTATCTCGGCGAGTTGATCGAGTTCGACGACACCAGCAAGATATTCACCTCGCCGAGCGATCGGCGGACCCAGGATTACATCACCGGCCGGTTCGGCTGACGCCGACAGCAATGCCCTCAGGAGATCATCATGGCCAGTGAACATACCGCCAAGGCGTTCGACAGCGATCTGCAGGATCTGACCCGCCTGGTGGCGGAGATGGGCGGCCTTGCCGAACGGCTGATCGTCGATTCCGTCGACGCGCTGGTGCGGCGCGACGTGGCGCTCGGCCAGAAGGTGGTCGCCGGTGACGCGGAGGTCGACAAGCTGCAGCGCGTCATCGAGGAGCGCGCGGTGCTCACGATCGCCCGCCGCCAGCCGATGGCCGTCGACCTGCGCGAGATCGTCGGTGCGATGCGCGTCGCCACCGATCTGGAGCGGATCGGCGACCTCGCCAAGAACATCGGCAAGCGCGTCGCCGCGCTGGAGAGCGACTTTCATCCGCTGAAGCTGATCCGCGGCCTGGAGCACATGACCGACCTCGTTCAGTCGCAGGTCAAGACGGTGCTGGATGCCTATGCGGCGCACGATTTGCCGGCGGCTATGACGGTGTGGAAAGGCGACGAGGAGGTCGACGCGATCTGCACCTCGCTGTTCCGCGAGCTCCTCACCTACATGATGGAAGACCCGCGCAACATCTCGTTCTGCATCCATCTGATGTTCTGCGCCAAGAACATCGAGCGGATGGGCGATCACGCCACCAACATCGCCGAGACGGTGTTCTATATGATCGAGGGCCAGCAGATCATGGACAAGCGCCCCAAGGGCGACATGACCAGTTTTGCGACCACGATCCCCGGCAACTGAGAAAGACGATTCCGACATGGGCGCGCGAATTCTGGTGGTTGAGGACGAGGAGGCGCTGACGACGCTGCTGCGCTACAACCTCGAAGCCGAAGGCTACGAGGTCGAGACCGTGGCGCGCGGCGACGAGGCCGACACGCGGCTGAAGGAGCGCATTCCCGATCTGGTCGTGCTCGACTGGATGCTGCCGGGCCTCTCAGGGATCGAGCTGTGCCGGCGGCTGCGGGCGCGGTCCGAGACCAAGCAGCTGCCGATCATCATGCTGACGGCGCGCGGCGAGGAGAGCGAGCGCGTGCGCGGTCTTGCGACCGGCGCCGATGACTACATCGTCAAGCCGTTCTCGGTGCCGGAGCTCTTGGCGCGTGTGAAGGGCCTGCTGCGGCGCGCCAGCCCGGAGCGGCTGGCGACCGTGCTGTCCTATGGCGACATCGAGCTCGATCGCGAGAAGCGCCGCGTGGCGCGGTCGGGCCGGCCGATCGATCTCGGCCCGACCGAATATCGCCTGCTCGAGTTCTTCCTGGAGCATCCCGGCCGCGTGTTCAGCCGCGAGCAGCTGCTCGACAGCGTCTGGGGCCGCGACATCTATATCGACGAGCGCACGGTCGACGTCCACATCGGCCGGCTGCGCAAGCTGCTCAATCCCGGCCGCGAGCAGGATCCGATCCGCACCGTCCGCGGCGCCGGCTATGCGCTCGACGACCGGTTCGCCAAGTCTGAGCAGGCCTGATCGCGCGGTCTGCGCGGTCACGCCGCTGCCGTCTTGATCATGTGTGATGGCGTTCCCATCATCATGGTCGGGCCTCGGCAGACACAATGATCAAGACGCTCGCCATCTTTTTGACGTTGTTGCTCGCGGCTGCGACTAGCGCCGCGGCCGCCGAGCTCGAGGAGGCCGTCGCCGCGGCGGCGAATGGACAGCCCGCGGTGGCGTTGCGAAGGCTCCAGCCGCTCGCCGTCAAGGGCGACGCGCGGGCACAATTCGATGTCGGCTTCATGCAGGCCTTCGGCGTCGGCGTCGCGCGCAACCAGACGGAGGCGCTGGTCTGGTACCGCAAGGCCGCCGATCAGGGGCTCGCCATCGCCCAGCATTATCTGGGCATCGCCTATTTCAACGGCGAAGGCGCCGCTCGCGATCACGGCGAAGCCGCGCGCTGGTTCAACCGCGCCGCCGCCCAAGGCTTCGCCCAATCGCAATACATGCTCGGCCTGATGATGCTCGACGGCCGGGTCATGTCCCAGGATGTCGTGCAGGGTTATGCCTGGCTGGTGATGGCCGGCCGCAACGGCGTAAGGTCGGCCGGCCGCGAGATCCAGCGTATCAAGCTTAGCGACGCACAGCGGCGTCAGGCCGAGCAGATCATCGCGGCGTGGAGGCCGAAGCCGGAAGCGGCGGATGCCGGCATTGCCAATCCGCGCCCCGAGCAGCTGCTCGGCCTCGACCGGCACTTCGGTGATGTCGTCGATCCCACCTCCTGGCCGGCATCGTCGATCGGTGTCGTGACCCAGGCGCAATACAGCACGGGAGGCTCGTGTACCGGCACCTTGGTGGCTCCCCGCGTCGTGCTGACGGCGGCGCACTGCGTCTTCAACGGTCTGGCTCAGGTGAGTCCGGGCAATGTCCATTTTCTGGCGGGCCTGAACAAAGGCACCCCCGCCGCCTCCTCAGTCGCCGACAAGCTGATTGTCGCGCCGGACTTCATCCCGACTCAGCACGACCAATGGTCGGCCGACCGTTCGCCGGCGGATTGGGCGCTGATCATCCTGAAGGATGCGCTGCCGTCCAGGCCGGTGGCGGTAAGGGCCGTGAGCCGCGACGAGCTTGCGGCCGCGACCCAGGCGGGCACGATCTCCGAGATCGGCTACGGCCAGGAGCGGCGCTATTCGCCGACCGGCCAGCGCAATTGCAGCGCCGGCATGACCAAGGATGCGAAGCTGCTGACCGTCCATTGCCTCGCCAATTTCGGCTATTCGGGCTCCCCGATTCTCGCCGAGATCAACGGCGAACCGGTCGTGGTCGGCATCTTCTCGGCGTTCCACGAAGAGACGAGGCTGATGTTCGCCGCGCCTGCAAGCCAGTTCGAGGCGACCGTGCGGCGCGAGATCGCGGCGCAGAGCGCCTCGGCGCGGTGAGAGGAGGGCGGGGAGGGAAAGAGTTGGACATGGGCTGGTCAATGTTTGTGCGTGACCGGATAGCGGATTGCCAAGGGAATGCGGTGAACCTCGGCCGCGCGGACCCCGGGGGGGTGATTTGCAAGTGATTTGAGCGCGGCGACGCAAGCCTTGCCTTTTGGCGCGGGTCTTGCTCTCCTGTCCGAGTATGACGATTTTGCCAATTGATCATCCTCGGCCGGCCGCCTCGATCCCGGTTCGGCTCCGCGGGGACGGCGCACGAAATGCCGTGCTTATGGCCGGCCTCGTGCTCGCCAATGCGCTGGCCTGGGCCTGGGCGTTTCTGCTTTACGCCGATCGCCCGGCCATTGTCGGCACCGCGCTGTTGGCCTGGCTGCTCGGCCTGCGGCACGCCGTCGATGCGGACCATATCGCCGCGATCGACAACGTCGTGCGCAAGCTGGTGCAGGAGGGCGACAGGCCGCGCGCCGCGGGACTCTACTTCGCGCTGGGCCATTCCAGCGTCGTCGTGATCGCCACGATCGTGGTGAGCCTCGTGGCCGGCGCTGACCTCTTGAGCGAGGACAGCACCATCCGGGCGATCGGCGGGATCATCGGCACCTCCGTTTCGGCCGGCTTTCTGCTGCTGATTGCCGTCGCCAATCTGGTTCTGTTCCTGAACCTCTGGCGCTCCCCGTCGGTCCCGCCTGACGGGGAATCGGCCGGCGATGTGGGACGCGGCATCCTGGTTCGGCTGCTGCGTCCGGTGCTCCGCGTCATCTCGCGCGCCTGGCAGATGTATCCGCTGGGCTTCCTGTTCGGTCTCGGCTTCGACACCGCCAGCGAGATCGGACTGCTCAGCCTGTCGGCGACAGAGGCGGCGCGCGGCGCGAGCCTGGCCCATGTGCTGGTGTTCCCGGCGCTGTTCGCAGCAGCGATGGCGACCGTCGATACCGCCGACAGCATGCTGATGGTCGGCGCCTATCGCTGGGCGCTCACCGATCCTGCCCGCAAGCGGCGCTATAATCTCGTGATCACAGGAGCCTCCGTCGCAATCGCGCTGGTGATCGGCGGCGTAGAGGCGGTCACGCTGCTGGCGCCGCGGCTGGGTCTGACCGGCGGATGGAACGATGTCGTGGCGGCGTTGGGCGACGATCTCGGCTATCTCGGCATCATCGCCATCGGGCTGTTTGGCCTGACCTGGGCCGGCGCCGTGCTGATCAGCCGCTGCCGCGGCACCTCACATGCATCAGTCGAGGCGCTTGCCAGTGTTCGCGCCAGGACGCTAAACCCGACGGCGAAATAAGGCGGAACGCACGGGACGGAGCGACCCACGATGGCCGGCGCGGAGGGCGGGATCAGGATGCTGTGGTTGCAGGGCGCGAGTTGCGGCGGCTGCACCATGTCCATCCTGGAGAGCGGCGCGTCCGGCTGGTTCGACGAACTGCGGCAATCGGGCATCGACGTGATCTGGCATCCCTCGGTCAGCGAGCAGACCGGTGACGAGGTGGTCGACCTGCTCGAAGCGATCCGCGACGGCCGCGAGCAACTGGATCTCCTGGTGCTCGAAGGCTCTGTCGCACGCGGGCCGCGTCTGAGCGGCCGCTTCAACATGCTCGCCGGCACCAACCGCTCGATCTACCATTGGCTGCTCGATCTCGCGCCGCTTGCCAACTACGTCGTCGCGGTCGGGAGTTGTGCCGCCTATGGCGGCATTCCCGCGGCCGGGATCAATCCGACCGATGCCGTCGGCTTGCAGTTCGAGGGCAGCGATGCGGGCGGTGCGCTGGGCGCGGGGTTCCGATCGAAGCGCGGGCTACCTGTGATCAATGTCGCCGGCTGCGCGCCGCATCCGGGCTGGATGATGGAAACGTTGCTGGCGCTCACAGCAGGCGATCTCACCGCCGATGGCCTCGACGCGGTGGGACGTCCGACTTTCATCGCCAATCACCTCGCGCATCACGGCTGCTCGCGCAACGAGTTCTACGAGTTCAAGGCGAGCGCGGAAACGATGTCGGAGCGCGGCTGCCTGATGGAGCATCTCGGCTGCCGCGCGACCCAGGCCGTCGGCGACTGCAATCAGCGTTCGTGGAACGGCGGCGGCTCCTGCACCAAGGGCGGCTATGCCTGCATCGCCTGCACGTCGCCGGGCTTCGAGAGCCAGCAGAACTATCTGCAGACGGCGAAGCTCGCGGGCATTCCCGTGGGCCTCCCCACCGACATGCCCAAGGCCTGGTTCGTCGCGTTGGCCGCGCTGTCGAAATCGGCGACACCGCGCCGCGTCCGCGTCAACGCGACCGCCGATCATGTCGTGGTGCCGCCGAGCCGGTCCGGCGACAAGCATCGCTCATGACGCGGATCACGGTCGGCCCGTTCAATCGCGTCGAGGGGGATCTCGAGGTCCGTCTCGACATCGAGAGCGGCCGCGTCGCGCGCGCCGAGGTGACGGCGCCGCTCTATCGCGGCTTCGAGCAGATCCTGGAAGGACGTCCGCCGCTCGACGCCCTCGTGATCGCCCCGCGCATCTGCGGCATCTGCTCGGTGTCGCAGTCGATCGCTGCCGCAGCCGCCCTGCGTCAGGCGATGGGCGTGGTCGTGGCGCCGAATGGCGTCCTGGCGACCAACATCGCCCACGCGGCTGAGAATGCCGCGGATCACCTCACGCACTTCTACATCTTCTTCATGCCCGACTTCGCCCGCGAGGCCTACGCGTCTCACTCTTGGCACGGTGCGGCGGCCGAACGCTTCACCGCGACGAAGGGCTCGGCCGCGCGCGAGGCGCTGCCGGCGCGGGCTCGGCTGCTGGAAATCATGGGTGTGATCGCCGGGAAATGGCCGCACAGCCTCGCGTTCCAGCCGGGCGGTACGACGCGCGCCATCGAGCTCGGTGAGCGCGTCCGGCTGAACGCGATCGTGGCTTCGTTTCGCGGCTTTCTCGAGCGTGTCGTATTTGCCGACAAGCTCGAACACGTGCTGGCGTTGTCGACGCCGGACGAGCTCGATCGCTGGCGTGACGGCCGTAGCGGCGACTTCGCGCAGTTCCTGCGCATCGCAGACGCGCTCGATCTGGCGTATCTCGGTGCGGGGCCCGGCCTGCTGATGAGCTTCGGTGCGTATCGCGATGCCGATGGCGCGCGCTTCCGCGCCGGGCTTCGAACGCCTGATGGAAAGATCGAAGCGCTGCCGTCGGGCCAGATCACCGAGGACGTGTCACATGCGTGGATGCGAGAGACGTCGCGCGATCCCGCGGAAAGCCGCACCGAGCCGGACGCCGACAAGCCCGATGCCTACAGCTGGTGCAAAGCACCGCGGCTTGCGGGTGAGCCGGTCGAGGTTGGCGCGTTGGCACGTCAAGCGGTGCACGGACAACAGCTGATCACGGCACTGCTTTCCGAAAGCGGCAGCAATGTCCGCAACCGCGTCATTGCCCGCCTGATCGAGACAGCCGAGCTTGCAGTCTCGATTGAAGCTTGGATCAAGGCACTGCGGCTCAACGAGCCGTTCTGCGAAACGAGCCGCGAGGCGGCCGATGGCAACTACGTCGGCCTCGTTGAGGCCGCACGCGGCAGCCTCGGCCATTGGCTCGCAGTGCGCTCCGGCAGGATCGCGCGCTATCAGATCATCGCGCCGACCAGCTGGAACTTTTCGCCACGCGACGCCCGGGGCGTCGCGGGTCCACTCGAACAGGCGCTGGTCGGCACGGAGGTCGGCGAGGCTGGCGCGCGTGCCGTCAGCATCCAGCATGTCGTACGGTCGTTCGATCCCTGCATGGTCTGCACCGCGCATTGACCCCGCTGCAAAGGGCGGAAACAAGCTTGTCGGGTGCAAAGCGCGTGATTTCCGATATTCGGCCGATCAACGATCCTGAACTGCTTGTCGATCTCCAACCGTCATTCCAACCATCTGGAATCATTAAGATTCGAATCCGGCTTTGATGCTGGCCCACATCTTGCTGTCCCCTCTCGCCAGATCGCGATCGGATGATCGCCAACGCGATAGCAGGGGGAGGACTCATGGGCGCGACGACGGAAACCTTTTACAGCGTGATCCGGCGCCAGGGCATCACGCGGCGCAGCTTCCATAAGTTCTGCAGTCTCACTGCGACGAGCCTCGGGCTCGGGCCGCTGGCGTCGGCGCGCATTGCCAATGCGCTGGAAACCAAGCCGCGCACGCCGGTCATCTGGATGCATGGGCTGGAATGCACCTGCTGCTCGGAGAGCTTCATCCGCTCGGCGCATCCGCTGGTGAAGGATGCCGTGCTGTCGATGATCTCGCTCGACTATGACGACACGATCATGGCGGCGGCTGGACAGCAGGCCGAGGAGATCCTCGAAGAGACCCGCGCGAAGTACAAAGGCCAGTACATCCTCGCCGTCGAAGGCAATCCGCCGCTGAATGAAGGCGGCATGTTCTGCATCGACGGCGGCAAGCCGTTCGTCGAGAAGTTGAAGGTGATGGCCGAGGATGCGATGGCGATCATCGCCTGGGGCGCGTGCGCGTCCTGGGGCTGCGTGCAGGCGGCGAAGCCCAATCCGACGCAGGCGACGCCGATCGACAAGGTCATCACCAACAAGCCGATCATCAAGGTGCCCGGCTGCCCGCCGATCGCGGAAGTGATGACCGGCGTCGTCACCTTCATCACCACCTTCGGAAAATTGCCCGAGCTCGACCGCCAGGGCCGGCCGAAGATGTTCTACTCGCAGCGCATCCACGACAAATGCTATCGCCGGCCGCATTTCGACGCCGGCCAGTTCGTCGAGGAGTGGGACGACGAGGCCGCGCGCAAGGGCTACTGCCTGTACAAGATGGGCTGCAAGGGCCCGACCACCTACAATGCCTGTTCGACCGTGCGCTGGAACGGTGGCGTGTCGTTCCCGATCCAGTCGGGCCATGGCTGCATCGGCTGCTCCGAGGATGGCTTCTGGGACAAGGGCTCGTTCTACGACCGGCTCACCACGATCAAGCAGTTCGGCATCGAGCGCAACGCGGACGAGGTCGGCATGGCCGCCGCGGGAACGGTGGGCGTCGCGGTCGCGGCGCATGCCGCGGTCACCGCCGTCAAGCGGCTCGCGACCAAGCGCGACGACGCCAGCGCCAAGCAAGATCATTAATTCAGTTCAGGGCAGGCAACGATGGGCATCCAGACTCCCAACGGCTTCAATCTCGACAATTCCGGTAAGCGCGTCGTCGTCGATCCGCTCACGCGCATCGAGGGACATCTGCGCGTCGAGGTGAATGTCGACTCCAACAATGTCATCCGCAACGCGGTCTCGACCGGCACGATGTGGCGCGGCATCGAGACCATCCTGCGCAACCGCGACCCGCGCGACGCCTGGGCTTTCACCGAGCGGATCTGCGGCGTCTGCACCGGCACGCATGCGCTGACCTCAGTCCGCGCGGTCGAGAATGCGCTGGGGATCATGATTCCCGACAACGCCAACTCGATCCGCAACATCATGCAGCTCTGCCTGCAGGTGCACGACCATCTCGTGCATTTCTATCATCTGCATGCGCTGGACTGGGTCGACGTCGTCTCGGCGCTGAAGGCCGATCCGAAGGCGACCTCGGCGCTGGCGCAGTCCGTGTCGGACTGGCCGCTGTCCTCGCCGGGCTACTTCAAGGATCTGCAGATCCGGCTCACCAAGTTCGTCGAGTCAGGCCAGCTTGGCCCGTTCAAGAACGCCTATTGGGGCCACGCCGCCTACAAGCTGCCGCCGGAGGCGAACCTCATGGCGGTTGCGCATTATCTGGAGGCGCTCGATTTCCAGAAGGAGATCGTCAAGATCCATACCATCTATGGCGGCAAGAACCCGCATCCGAACTGGCTGGTCGGCGGCGTGCCGTGCGCCGTCAATGTCGACGGCACCGGGGCGGTCGGTGCCATCAACATGGAGCGGCTCAACCTCGTCTCCTCGATCATCGATCGCTCGATCGAGTTCGTGCAGAAGGTCTATCTGCCGGACGTGGTCGCCATCGGCTCGTTCTACAAGGATTGGCTCTATGGTGGCGGCCTCTCCGGCAAGAGCGTGATGTCGTATGGCGACATTCCGGAGAACGCCAACGACTATTCGGCCAAGAACCTGAAGCTGCCGCGTGGCGTGATCCTCAACGGCAATCTCAACGAGGTGCTGCCGATCGATCATGGCGATCCCGAGCAGATCCAGGAGTTCGTGACGCATTCCTGGTACAAATATCCCGACGAGAGCAAGGGTCTGCATCCCTGGGACGGCGTCACCGAGCCGAACTATCAGCTCGGCCCCAACGCCAAGGGCACGAAGACCGACATCAAGGAGCTCGACGAGGGCGGCAAATATTCCTGGATCAAGGCGCCGCGCTGGCGCGGCAACGCGGTCGAGGTCGGGCCGCTGGCGCGCTACATCATCGGCTACGCGCAGAACCGGCCGGAGTTCAAGGAGCCCACGGATAAGCTCCTGAAGACGCTGAACCTGCCGGTCACGGCGCTGTTCTCGACGCTCGGCCGCACCGCGGCGCGTGCGCTGGAGTGCGACTGGGCCGCGGGGCAGATGCGCTACTTCCAGGACAAGCTGGTCGCGCGCATCAAGGCCGGCGATTCCTCGACCGCCAATGTCGAGAAATGGAAGCCGGAGAGCTGGCCCAAGGAAGCCAAGGGCTACGGCTTCACCGAGGCGCCGCGCGGCGCGCTCGCGCACTGGATCAAGATCAAGGACACCAAGATCGATAATTACCAGTGCGTCGTGCCGACCACCTGGAACGGTTCGCCGCGGGATCCCAAGGGCAATATCGGCGCGTTCGAGGCCTCGTTGATGGACACGCCGATGGCGGATCCGGAGAAGCCGCTCGAGATCCTGCGCACGATCCATTCGTTCGATCCATGCCTGGCGTGCTCGACGCACGTGATTAGCCCGGACGGCCAGGAAATGGCGACGGTCAAGGTCAGGTAATGGGAGCAGCACGATGATGGATGCCGTCGCACGTCCCGCGGAGACCGAGACGAACCTCGCCGCGATCGCGGCCGATGCCGCCGGCGAGCACGCCGTCGGCCGGCCCACGGTCTACGTCTACGAAGCCCCGGTGCGCATCTGCCACTGGGTCAACGCGCTCGCGATCGTCGTGCTGATGGTCACCGGCTATCTGATCGGCACGCCGTTGCCGACGGTGGAAGGCGAGGCATCGGGCAGCTTCGTGATGGGCTATATCCGGTTCACGCATTTCGCGGCCGGGCAGGTGCTGGCGGTGTTCTTCCTCGCCCGCATCCTTTGGGCCTTCGTCGGCAACCACCACTCGCGGCAGATCTTCTACATTCCGGTGCATCGCAAGCAGTTCTGGAAGGAGGTGCTGCACGAGATCCGCTGGTATGCGTTCATCGAGCGTGAGCCGAAAATGTATGTCGGTCACAACCCGCTGGCGCAGACGGCGATGTTCACCGGGTTCACGGTATTCGTCGCCTTCATGATCGTCACGGGATTTGCGCTCTATTCGGAAGGCGAGGGCATCGACAGCTGGCAGCACAAACTGTTCGGCTGGGTGTTCTCGATCTGGCCGAACAGCCAGGATGTGCACACATATCATCACCTCGGCATGTGGGCGCTGGTGATGTTCGTGATGGTGCACGTCTACGCGGCCATCCGCGAAGACATCATGTCGCGCCAGAGCATCATCTCCTCGATGGTCTCGGGCGAGCGGCAGTTTCGCGAGTAGGGGAGCCACGCGATGGCCGAGAAGAAGCTCGATCGCATCCTGGTGCTCGGGATCGGCAACATCCTGTGGGCGGACGAGGGGTTTGGCGTGCGCGTGGTGGAGGAGTTCCACCGCCGCTATGCAGTTCCAGACAACGTCACCATTCTCGATGGCGGCACGCAGGGGCTGTATCTCGTCAACTATGTCGAGGAGGCCGACGGCCTGATCGTTTTCGACGCCATCGACTACGGTCTCGCCCCGGGCGAGCTCAAGCTCGTCCGTGACGAGGAGGTGCCGCGCTTCACCGGCGCGAAGAAGATGAGCCTGCACCAGACAGGCTTCCAGGAGGTGTTAAGCGCGGCCGATCTGCTCGGCCGATATCCGCAGCGTCTCGCGCTGATCGGGTGCCAGCCGCTCGACCTCGAGGATTGGGGCGGGCCGCTGACGGCGCCGGTGCGCGCGCAGATCGAGCCTGCCATCGAGCTAGCATGTGCTGTGCTGGCCGAGTGGGGCGTCTCGGCGGTGTTGCGGCCCGAACCACTGGCCGGCGAGGCACGGCTGCTGACCAACGACATCGATCATCAAAGTTATGAGATGCGCGCGGAACCGGCCGAATAGCTGGTTGCTGCGAGGGAGTTCACCATGTGCCTGGGCCTGCCGATGACGATCATGGCGACCGATGGCGTCTCGGCGCTGTGCAGCTTCGACGGCGAGCAGCGCCGCGTCTCGGTGCTGCTGTTGTCGAATCCGCCGGTCGGCGCAAAAGTCCTGGTCTATCTCGACAACGCGGTGCGCCTGCTCGATGACGAGGAGGCGCGGCTGATCGGCGACGCCCTTCGCGGCTTGCAAGCCGCGATGAGCGGCGAGAATTGCGACGATTTCTTCGCCGACCTGATCGGCCGCGAGCCGCAGTTGCCGGAGCATTTGCGCTGAGCCTTGCGCACCGGCCTCTGTCCGGTAGCCGACAACAAAATATCCAATTGGAAGGAAAGTTGTCGGACATCGTCTGCAAAACTGCTTTGCAGATGTCTTACGTAACTCTGAACGCTGATAAATTGGTGAGAGAGATCATCGGCTTGAGGTGATCACCGCGCCGGCGGTCGTCTGGCACGTCGATTGCTGTCCATTCAGAGCCAGACAACGAGAACTGGTCAGGGAGGAACACCCATGGAGAGGCTGCAGCGTGATGCCACGCGCACGCGAGGCGAGTTGCCGGAGGTCGATACCGTAACGGTCGATGCGTTCCTCGACGACGTAAGCCGCGCCGGAGCTATTGCCGTGCTGTTGTCGGCCGGCGATCCCGCGCGCTTTCCGGAGGCGATGGACGTCGCCATCGTCCTGCCGGAGCTGATCACGGCGTTTCACGGCCGGCTGCAGGGCGCGGTGATCGAACGCGATGCCGAGGCCGAGCTTGGCGCGCGCTTTGGCGTGCGGGTGCAGCCGTCGCTGATCTTCTGCCGCGGCAGCGAGACGCTCGGCGTGATCGCCAAGATCCAGGACTGGTCGGTCTATGTCGATCGGATCTCGCGACTGATCGATCGCCCGGCCGGCACGACGGCGACAGTCGTTGCCAGCATCATTCCCGCGCATCAGCCTTCAGGAGTTGACCGATGAAGCCCGGATTCTGGATTGCGCCCGAAGGCGCCGAGCAGCCGGTCAGCGTGTTTCCGATCGGCGAGGAGGCGCTCGACGCGCAGTACAAGGGGCTGACCGCATCCGGCGCGCTGGCGAAGCTCGCGACGCTGGATTCGGAGGAGTTGGCGCGGAGCTGTCCGCGCGCCGTCGAGTTGTTGTCGACGATTGCCGCGGCCGTTGCTGCGCAGACTGCCGACGCGCCGACGCAGTTGTTTCGGCTGGCCGGCCTCAACGACCTCGAACGCCGGCTGATCGACGACGTGCTCGGCGAGGGCGAGGTCGCCGGCGTGGTCGCGCTGCCCGACGGCTCGCTGGCGCAGATCCAGGAGTCGGTGCTCGCCGGCATTTGGCGCGTTCGGCTGGAGCGCGACGAGAGCCACGACTACATCGAGATCGGCGCGGTGCCGGAGATCGTCGCGCGCGCCGCGATCGATCTGACGGCGGACGACGTCGTCATCGGGCCCGCACCCGAGGGCACGATGAATGCGCTGCCGGTGCTCGCCGAGATCCGCGAGCGCGCGCTCGCCTGGCGGCCGGGCCAGCGCTCGCAGACCATCAACTTCACGCTGCTGCCGATGAGCCCGGTCGACATGAGCTTCCTGCAGGAGACGCTCGGCAACGGCCCGATCCAGCTGGTGTCGCGTGGCTACGGCACCTGCCGCGTGCTCGCAACCGGCGTGCGCCATGTCTGGTCGGTGCAGTTCTTCAACGCGATGGACACGATCATTCTCGACACGCTGGAAGTCGGTGGCGTGCCGGTCGTAGCGCTTGCGGCCCCGGAGGATTTCGAGGACTCGGCCGAACGCCTCAAGCAGATCATCGAGGCGTATTTCACATGAGCACCGGGTTCGAGAATCTTGGCGTACGCAGCGATCTCGCCGACGAGATGCTGCTGGAGTGCGGCATCTGCTGGACGCGCTATGACCCCGCCGAAGGCGATGGCGTCGCGCAGATCGCGCCGGGGACGCCGTTCTCGGCACTGCCGGACGACTGGCACTGCCCGAACTGCGACGCGCCGAAGGCCAAGTTCATGGTGGTCGAGTCATGAGCGCCGTCGCGGCCGGGCAGGGGACCGATCAGCTCACGCCGGCTGCATGGGGCGAGCGCCTTGCCGGCATTTATCGCGAGATCGGCGACCGGGCAATGCGCGAGCTGCCGATCTATCACGATGCACTCGCGGTCGACGCCATTGGCTTCACCAGCGTTGTTGGGCGCACGATCGGCATCCTCGTCACGCCGTGGTTCATGAACGTGGTCACGCCAGCCGAAGGCGATGTGGGATCGACGATCGACGTGGCGCTGCCGGCCGGTTCGTTCGGATTTGCGATCAGCGATGTTGCCGGCGTCGGGCGGATCGCCAGCTGCTCGCTGTTCTCGCCGATGTCGGAGTTCGAGGACATGGCGGCCGCGCGTGTCGCGGCGGAGGCCGCGCTGGCGGCGCTACTCACGGCGCCCGAAGACGAGGCCGACACCGCGCGGGTATCGCGCGGCATCGAGCGCCGCGCGTTCCTGCGCGGCACGCTCTCGGAGAGCCGCGCATGACGCTCGCCTTCCGCAACCGGATCGATGTGACGCTGTCGGTTGCCGATCGGCGGATCACGGCGGTCGAGATCCAGCCGCGCACGCGGCCGCCGCTGGGCCGGCTGGCGGCGGGAAAGCCGGCCGAGATGCTGCTTGCGGCATTGCCACGGTTGTTCGCGTTCTGCGCCAACGCGCATCAGGTTGCGGTGCTCACCGCGGTCGAAGCCGCGCGCGGCGAGCAGGCGGTGCCACTGACGCGGCATCGTCGCATCAAGGCCGTGCTGGCCGAGCGGTTCGCCGAGCTGCTGCGCGGCCTCTTGCTCGGACCGATGGCCAACGAACCCGGCACTCAGCCGCTGCTGCAGCGGCTGCTGCAGGCCACGGCCGTGCTGCAGGAGCCCGCCCGTGTCGGCACACCGGCGCAGGTCCGCTCGGAAACCTTGTCACAGATCAAGACGGCCCTGAAGGATCTGGGGATAGGCTCCGCACCGGAGATCGTGGCGCCGGAAACTCCACTCGCAAGGCTGATGGCAGCGGCCCGCAAGGCGGCCGAAAATGGAGGATGGAGGCACATGCCGTCGGTGCATGGTGTGCTGTCGGCCGCGGACGATCGCGCCGTTGCCGCCCGGCTGATGAATGAAGGAGCCGCGTTTGCCGAGATGCCGGATCTCGACGGCTGTGTACCCGAGACGGGAGTCTGGGCGCGTCGGGCGCGCGCCGACCTGCAGGCGGGGCCCGCCGAACGGCTGTCCGCCCGGATCGCAGAGCTGGCCGGGCTGGTGCGCTCGCTCGAAGACGGTGAGACCGAGGACTCCTGCGAAGAGCAGCTTGTCGCCGGCTATGCGCTTGGCCTCGGCTGTGGCGCCGGCGCGGTCGAATGTGCGCGGGGCCGGCTGTATCACGTGGTCGAGCTGAATGCGCAAGGCCACATCTCGCGCTTCGAATATCTCGCCCCGACGGAGTGGAATTTTCATCGGCGAGGACCAGTCGTGACCAGCTTGATGGGCGCGCTGCTTCGCGATGGCAGGGATCGCGATGCCATTTCTGGCATGATCGGCTCGTTCGATCCCTGCGTCGGCGTCGGCCTGACGGTCCGGGAGATGGCCGATGCATGAGATGGCGCTGTGCGAGGGCATCGTCGAGATCGTCGAGGCCGAGGCGCGCAAGGGCGCGTTCTCCAAGGTGAAGACGGTGTGGCTCGAAATCGGCGCGCTCAGCCATGTGGCGCCCGAGGCGCTGCGGTTCTGCTTCGAGGCGGTCACGGCGCATACGATCGCGCGCGGCGCGGCGCTGGAAATCATCGAGCAGAAGGGCTCGGCCTGGTGCCTCGGCTGCTCGCGCAGCGTCGAGATCAGCCGGCGCTACGATGCCTGTTCCGAATGCGGCAGCCATCAGCTGCAGGTCACGGGCGGCGAGGACATGCGGGTCAAGGAGCTGGAGGTCGAGTGATGTGTACGGTGTGCGGCTGCGGCGACGGCCAATCCGCGATCGAGGCGGGTGATCATCATCACGATCACGGCGATCACGATCATCATCATGCGCATAGACATGATCACAGCCATGATCATGCCGGGCATCATCACCATCACGGCCATCATCACCATGATCACGGCCACCATCATCACCACCAGGATGAGCATGCGCATGATCATCGTCACGCGCATGGCGCTGCCGATCATATCGACTGCGCGGCCAATCCGGCGGGGCAGGAAATCGCCGGCCTGTCGAGCGGACGCATCATCCAGATCGAGCGCGACATACTCGGCAAGAACAACCGCCTTGCCGCCGAGAACCGCGCGCGTTTCGCAGCCCATGACGTGCTGGCGTTCAACTTCGTCTCCAGTCCCGGCGCCGGCAAGACGTCGCTGCTGGTCCGCGCCGTCTCGGAGCTGAAGCAGAGCCGGCCGGTCGCGGTGATCGAGGGCGATCAGCAGACCTCAAACGATGCCGAGAGAATCCGCGCTACTGGCGTGCCGGCGATCCAGATCAACACCGGCAAGGGCTGCCATCTCGACGCGGCGATGGTCGACGAGGCCTATCGCCGGCTGCCGCCGCTGCGCGGCGGATTGCTGTTCATCGAGAATGTCGGAAATCTCGTCTGTCCGGCCGCGTTCGATCTCGGCGAGGCCTGCAAGATCGTGGTTTTCTCGACCACCGAGGGCGAGGACAAGCCGCTCAAATATCCCGATATGTTCGCGGCGTCGGCGCTGATGCTGATCAACAAGATCGATCTCGCGCCGGTGCTCGACTTCGATCTTGCTCAGACCATCGAATATGCTCGCCGCGTCAATCCGAAAATCGAAGTGCTGACAATCTCGGCCAAGACCGGCGAAGGTTTTTCCGCCTTCTATGCCTGGATCAGAAAGCAGGCCGACCGCGTCAGAGCGAGCGCGCTGGGCGCGGTGCAGGGATGAGCACGGCGGGCCCGACATTTGCAGCGGATCGCGCGCGTCTCAGGCTCCGCGTGCGCGGTGCCGTGCAGGGCGTGGGCTTCCGTCCCTATGTCCATGGCCTGGCCACACGCTATCGCCTTGGCGGCTTCGTCGCCAACGACGCTGATGGTGTCGTCATCGAGGTCGAGGGCGAGAGTGTCATGTCGTTTGTCGAAGCGCTGCCGCGACAGGCGCCGCCTCTGGCGCGTATCGACGACATCGCCGTGGAACCTGTCGCCGCGCAGGCGAGTGCAGACTTCCGCATCGGCGAGAGCGTGGGCGGCCGGGTGACCACCCGCATCGGTCCGGATGCGGCAACCTGTCCGGCCTGCCTTGCCGAGTTGTTCGATCCGGGCAGTCGATTTCATCGCTATCCTTTCGTCAACTGCACCCATTGCGGCCCGCGCTTCACCATCGCCGAGCGCCTGCCTTACGACCGCGCGACGACGGCAATGAAGAGCTTCCCGATGTGCGAGGCCTGCCGCTCGGACTATGAGGATCCAAGCGGCCGCCGCTTCCATGCCGAGGCGATCTCCTGTCCGGATTGCGGGCCCCGGCTCAGCCACGACGTCGGTGAGATCGCGGCGGCGCTTGCGGAGGGAAAGATTGTCGCGATCAAGGGACTCGGCGGCTATCAGATGCTGTGTGATGCGCGCGATGAGCCTGCGGTGCAGCGGCTGCGCGCGCGCAAGCAGCGCGACGGCAAGCCGTTCGCTGTGATGCTGGCCTCGGTCGAAGCCGCTGGGGAAATTGCCGATCTCGATGCCGCCGAGCGCGGATTGCTGGAGCAGGTGGCCCGGCCGATCGTTCTGCTGCGCTCGCGCGGTCGTCTGGCGCCCTCGGTAGCGCCCGGTCTCGCCAAGATCGGCGTGATGCTCCCGGTCGCGCCGCTGCATCATCTGGTCTTTGACGCGCTGCGTGCGCATGGTGGCAAACGGAACGAGGCGCTGGTCTGCACCAGCGCCAATCCCAGCGGTCAGCCGCTGCTGACCGACAACGACGAGGCTCTGATCGATCTCGCCGGCATCGCGGATCTGATCGTCACGCATGACCGCGACATTGTCATTCGTGCCGATGATTCCGTTGTCGCCATGATGGCGGACTCCCCACGCTTCATCCGTCGGGCCCGCGGCTACGTTCCGGAACCGATCCGGCTGCCGCGCGCTCTCCCGCCGCTCCTCGCGGTCGGGGCTCACCTCAAGTCGACGGTGACGGTGATCCGTGGCGACGAGGCCTTCGTGTCGCAGCATCTCGGCGACCTCGACACGGCCGCAGCGATCCGCTTCTTCGAGGAGACGATCGCGCATCTCACCTCCATCCTCGACGTCGCGCCGCTGGCGATCGCGCACGACCTGCATCCGGACATGGCGTCGACGCGGTTCGCGCAGGCTCGGGGACTGCCGACATTCGGCGTGCAGCATCATCATGCGCATGCCGCCGCGGTCATCGCGGAGCATGGCTTGCGCGCGCCTGTGCTTGCACTCGTGCTTGATGGCTATGGCTACGGCACCGATGGCGACGCCTGGGGCGGCGAACTGCTGCTGTGTGACGGAGCGATGTTCCGGCGCCTCGGGCATCTCGCGCCGCTGAAGATGCCGGGCGGCGACCGCGCCGCGCGGGAACCGTGGCGCATGGCGGCCGCCGTGCTCCACGACCTCGGACATGACGCCGAGATCGCTGCACGCTTCAGGAGTCAGCCGCAGGCGCGCCATCTGCCGACGTTGCTCGATCGCACCGATGCGGCCGTGACGACCAGCGCAGGCCGGCTGTTCGATGCTGTGGCGGGATTGCTCGGGGTCAGCACGGTTCAGAGCTATGAAGGCGAAGCTGCCATGAAGCTCGAGGCGCTGGTTCGCACCACTGCAGTCCTCGAACAGGGCTGGACGATCGCCGATGGCATTCTTTCGCTTCGTCCGCTCCTCGCTCAACTGCTCGCCTGCGACTTGGACCCCGCTGAAGCCGCCGGCCTATTCCACGGCACACTCGCTGCCGCCTGCGTGGACTGGATCGTATCTGCGTCGCGCGCAACCGGCGTGACCATGCTCGTGCTGAGTGGCGGCTGCTTCCTCAATGCGCATCTGGCGGAGCTGATCGTCCGCGGCTGCAGAGCCGCCGGCGTCGATGCGTGGCTGCCGCGCCGGCTGCCGCCCAACGATGGCGGACTGAGTTTAGGGCAGGCCTGGGTCGCCGGGCTCCAATTGATCAAGCAAGACAACGCAGCTGGAGGGATCGTCTGATGTGCCTGGCTATTCCTGCCGAGGTGATCAAGCTGCTACCCGACGACATGGCGATCGTGTCGATCGACGGTGTCAGCAAGGAGGTCTCGGTCGCGCTGATCGAGGAGATCGCCGTCGGCGACTACGTCATCCTCCATGTCGGCCATGCGCTGACGAAGATCGATCCGGAGGAGGCGCGCGAAACGCTCGATCTGCTCCGCCAGATGGGGGCAGCAGCCGCGGAGGCCGCACCATGAAATATGCCGACGAGTTTCGCGACAAGGAGCTGGCACTGGGGCTCGCGCGCGCCATCCGCGCCAAGGCGGACCCTGCGCGCGCCTATCGCTTCATGGAGTTCTGCGGCGGTCATACGCACGCGATCGCACGCTATGGCCTTGAAGACATGCTGCCGGGCAATGTCCGCATGATCCACGGACCGGGCTGCCCGGTCTGCGTGCTGCCGGCTGGCCGCATCGACATGGCGATCGCGCTCGCGGAACGGCCAGAGGTCATTCTGTGCGTCTATGGCGACCTGATGCGCGTACCGGGCTCGCGCGGCGCGTCGCTGCTGAAGGCCAAGGCGCGCGGCGCCGACATCCGCATGGTCTATTCCACGCTCGACGCCATTGCGCTGGCCGAGCAGAACCCCGGCCGCCAGATCGTGTTCTTCGCCATCGGCTTCGAGACCACGACGCCGCCGACGGCGGTGATGATCCGCGCCGCGGAGAAGAAGGAGCTCGCGAATTTCAGCGTGTTCTGCAATCACGTGCTGACGCCCCCGGCGATGCGCGCAATTCTCGACAGCGACGTGCCGATCGAGATCGGCGGGTTCGTCGGCCCGGCGCATGTCTCGACCGTGATCGGCACCGAGCCCTACGCGCCGTTCGCGCGCGACGATGGCAAGCCGGTGGTGATTGCCGGCTTCGAGCCGCTCGACATGATGCAGGCCATCCTGATGCTGATCGAGCAGGTCAATGACGGCCGCCACGAGGTCGAGAACCAGTACCGCCGCGCCGTCACGGGCAGCGGCAATCAGCGTGCGATGAAGCAAATGGCAGAGATCTTCGAGTTGCGCGACCAGTTCGAGTGGCGTGGTCTCGGCAGTATTCCCGCGAGTGCCTTGAAGCTGCGGCCTGCCTTTGCGCATTTCGATGCCGAGCTGCGCTTTGCAATGCGCGAGCTGGTGGTGGCCGACAATCCGGCCTGCGAATGCCCCGCCATCCTGCGTGGGCTGAAGAAACCGGTGGACTGCAAGCTGTTCGGCACGGCTTGCACGCCTGAGACGCCGATCGGCTCCTGCATGGTGTCGTCGGAAGGCGCCTGCGCGGCGCATTGGACTTATGGCCGCTTCCGCGACCATCAGCGGAGGCTTGCCTCATGAGCATGCATCAGCGCCGGCTCGACCTGAAGAACGGCTGCGTCGACCTCTCGCACGGCGCCGGTGGCCGCGCGATGGCGCAGCTGATTGCCGGTCTGTTCCACGAGGCCTTCGGCAACGAATTTCTGGCGCGTGGCAACGATCAGTCCGCCTTCGATGTCGCGGCCGGGCGGATGGTGATGACGACCGATGGCTATGTCGTGTCGCCGCTGTTTTTTCCCGGCGGCAATATCGGCTCCCTCGCGGTGCACGGCACGGTCAACGATATCGCCATGGCCGGCGCGAAGCCGCTGTACCTGTCGGCGAGCTTCATCATCGAGGAGGGCTTCCGCTTCGACGACCTGAAACGAATAGCTGACGCGATGGGGGCGGCGGCACGCGAGGCCGGCATCGCGATTATCACGGGCGACACGAAAGTGGTCGAGCGCGGCAAGGCCGATGGCGTCTTCATTTCGACCGCTGGCGTCGGCGTACTGCCTGACGGGCTCGACCTCTCTGCGGACAAAGCGCGGCCGGGCGATCGCGTGCTGCTATCGGGCAGCCTCGGCGATCACGGCGTGGCGATCATGTCGAAGCGGCAGAACCTGACCTTCGATACCGAGATCGTCTCCGACTCGGCCTCGCTGCACGGACTCGTCGCCGCCATGGTCGTAGCCGGCGGCCAGGGCATCCGGCTGATGCGCGATCCGACACGCGGCGGGCTTGCTGCGACGATGAACGAGATCGCCCAGCAGTCCAATCTCGGCTTCCGTCTGCAAGAGGAGTCTATTCCAGTGAAGCCGGCCGTGGCCGCTGCCTGCGAGTTGCTCGGGCTCGATCCGCTGCATGTTGCCAATGAAGGCAAGCTCGTCGCCGTGGTCGCTCCTGACGTCGCCAATGCCGTGCTCGCGGCGATGAAGGCGCATCCGCTGGGAGGGGAGGCGGCTGACATCGGCGAGGCGGTCGCCGACGATCATCGCTTCGTCCAGATGGCTACGAGCTTCGGCGGCGGGCGCATCGTCGACTGGCTGTCGGGCGAGCAGTTGCCGCGGATCTGCTGAGACGGGTGATGGGAATCCAGGGAACCATATTGGTCGTGGACGACGAGATCCGGTCGCAGGAGGCGCTGCGCCGCGTCCTTAACCAGGACTTCGAGGTTTTGTGCGCCGGTAATACGGCCGATGCCGAGAGGCTGCTCGAAGGCGAGATCGTCCATGCTGTGATCTGCGACCAGCGCATGCCGCAGGAATCCGGCGTCAGCTTCCTCAAGCGCGTGCGCGAGCGGTGGCCTGATCCCGTGAGGATGATCATCTCGGGCTACTCGGACTCCGAGGACATCATCGCCGGGCTCAACGAAGCCGGCATCTATCAGTACATCACAAAGCCCTGGCAGCCGGACCGTCTGATCGAGATCGTGCGCGAGGCCGTGCAGCTCTACCGGCTGCAGAAGGAGACGGAGACCGCGGGCGTCGACGTCAAGGCGACGCCGGCGCACATCAAGCAGGTCGTCTCCGTCAAGCGCGGCGCGGCGAAGAAGCTGTACGATTTCGACCGCATCGTTCACTCCGCCGCAAGCCCGATGCGCAACGTGATCGAGCTCGGCCGTCGCGCCGCCGACTACGACATCTCTGTGCTGATCACCGGCGAGTCCGGCACCGGCAAGGAGCTGCTGGCGCGTGCCATTCATTACGGCTCGGGGCGCGCCAACAAGGCCTTCGTGGTCGAGAACTGCGGCGCGCTGCCTGACGAGCTGCTGGAGAGCGAGCTGTTCGGCTGCAAGAAGGGCGCCTTCACCGGCGCCTATCAGGACCGGATCGGCCTGTTCGAGGTCGCCGACGGCGGCACCATCTTTCTCGACGAGATCGGCGAGACGTCGCCGGCGTTCCAGGTCAAGCTGCTGCGCGTTCTGCAGGAGAGCGAGATCCGGCCGCTCGGTGCTCAGCGCGTCCGCAAGGTCGACGTCCGCGTCGTTGCCGCCACCAACAGGGATCTCGAGGCCGAGGTCGAGGCCGGCCGCTTCCGCCGCGATCTCTATTACCGGCTCGCCGCGTTCCCGGTGCACATGCCATCGCTGCGCGAGCGGCCGATGGACATTCCCCTGATCGCCGAGGGCGTGCTGGCCGCGGTGAAGAGCTCATTCAACCGGCCTCATCTGCGCTTCGTGCCGGCAGCGCTCGACGAATTCTCGAAATATCATTGGCCGGGCAATGTCCGCGAGCTGCAGAACGAGATCCAGCGCATGGCCGTGCTCGCCGATGCCGACGAGCTGCGCTGTCCGCCCTTCGCCGGACGCCGCAGCGCGCGCCGCGCGGCCCCCGCCGCCGTCAACGGCAAGCTGAACGGCAGCGGCAGCCTGAAGGACAGGGTTGAGGATCTCGAAAAGACGATCATTGTCAGCTGCCTCGAAAAATACGAGGGTAACATCAGCCGCGTGGCCAGCGAGCTTGGCCTGTCCCGGGTCGGACTGCGCAACAAACTATCGAGATACGATCTGAAAAAAAATGGCAAAGGCCACGCACTCTCCTGAATCGGGCGCGGACACGCTGCTGAAGCTGATCGCGAGCAGTAGCGCGCTTGAATTCGACAGCGAGCGCGAGGGCGTCTGGATCGAAGTCATCCGCAAGATGGACGAGGTCTATTCCGACCTCCTGCGCTACGAGGTCGATCTTGAGCACAAGAATGCCGAGCTCGAGGAAGCCCAGGCCTTCGTCACCAACGTCATCGAGTCGGTCTCGGACATTCTCGTTGTGTGCGACGCCAGGGGAACGGTGCAACAAGCCAACTCGGCCTTTCAGCGCACCTCGGGCCGCACGCTCGAGGACATCGCGGGGCGCAATATCGCCGAGATGATAGATCACGATCACCACGGCAAGCTCGCGGCGCTGCTGAAGCCGCGCAGCGGTGCCGAGGTGGTCGATGGCGAGCTGCGCTTTGCCGCCGGCGGATCGAGCTCCGACCTGTTCGCGATCAACAGCTCGCCGCGGCACGACCATCGCGGCCGCTTCATCGGCGTCGTGCTGACGGGACGTCCGATCGGCGAGCTGCGCCGCGCCTACGAGGCCCTGCACAAGGCCCACCAGGAACTACAGCGGGCGCAGCGGCAGCTGGTCGAGCAGGAGAAGATGGCGAGCCTCGGCCGCCTCGTCGCCGGCGTCGCGCACGAATTGAACAATCCGATCAGCTTCGTCTATGGCAATGTTCACACGTTGATGCGCTACCGGACCGCCCTGGTCGGCTATCTGGAAGCGGTCCACGAGCAGCCAGTCTCCGACGAGGTCGCAGCGCTCCGCAAGGAGCTGCGCATCGATGCCATCGTCGAGGATTTCGGGCCGCTGATCGAGGGAACGCTGGAAGGCGCGGTGCGCATCAGCGAAATCGTCAAGAACTTGCGCCGCCTGTCGTTCTCCAAGCTCGGCGAGGTCCAGCGCGTCAATATCGAGCGGCTGATCAACACGGCGGTGCTGTGGGCTGGCCGCACCAAGCAGCACCGCGTCGATATTCAGATCGAGGTCGAGCCGGATCTGTGGATCTCCGGCAATGAAGGTCAGCTGCATCAGGTGATCGTCAATCTGGTCGAGAATGCGATCGACGCGATGCGCATAACCGAGCAGCCGCGCCTCGTCGTTGCGGCGTCGCGACAGGGCAACGAGATCGCGTTCCGGGTCACCGACAACGGTCCGGGGATCGACAAGGATCATCTCAGTCGCATCTTCGAGCCGTTCTTCACGACCAAACGCGTCGGCGAGGGGACCGGCCTCGGCCTTTGGATCAGCTACGGAATCGTACGCGAGCATGGTGGCGAACTCGCTGCCAGCAACGAGTCAGAAGGCGGCGCGACGTTCTCGTTCACTCTGCCCGCAGCCTGACGCTCCGCGCCTCAGGACTCCTGATCGAGCTCGGCTGCAACCTGTCCATAGTTGAGCAGCGCGACCAGCGTCGTGCCTCCAACGACATTACCAAGCAGCGTGGGGAGGAAGAAGGCTCCGGCGTAGTCGCCGAGCGAGGCCTGGCCCTTCATCACCAGGAAGGCACATTCGACCGACCCGGCAACGATGTGCGCGAATTGTCCCAGCGCGACCAGATAGGTCATGATGATCACGATATGGGCGCGGGCGCCGCGGACGGCAGGCAACAGCCAGGCCATCAGCGCGATCAGCCAGCCTGCAAAGATCGCACGCATGAATGTCGTCAAGAACGGCCCCTCGACGGTGTGGCGGCTGATCTCGGCGAAGGCGTCGATGATGCGCGGCTCGAACACATCGGTATGGACCAGCGCCGCCGCCGCGGCCCAAGTCCCCGCGACGTTTGCAATCAACACGAGGCTCCATAGCCGAGCGACATTGCCGAGAGTCCTCAAGTCGCGATGATGCAGCAGGGGCAGGATCGGCGTCAGCGTATTCTCGGTGAAGAGCTGCTGCCGGCCGAGTACCACCACCAGGAAGCCTGCGGTATAGCCGAGCGGCGCGAACAGGCGTCGTGCCGCCTCGTCGGATACGAAGGCGTGGAATTCGCCCTGCACGATCAACGACAGGCTGATGGAGAGGCCTGCGGCGAAACCCGACAGCAGGATCGCCCACCAGCGCCGCTCAAGTTCGCTCTCGCCTTCGGCGCGAATGGTCTCGTGAATCAGCGCGGCGTTGGGCCGGCTCTGCGCCTGGATTTCGCGCCGCTGCTGGTCGGAAACGCCCTCGATGTCAGCGGCGGGGCTGAATGTCGGCGCGGTGGCCTTGCTGCTCACGTCGGGTGATCCGTCGGCTGGCGCGGGCGGTTGCCGACGCTGACAAAAGAGCCGGGCTCTCTCTGCGGCCTGAACGTGCAAGCGGCCGGCAAAGTTCCTGGCTGCGACAGAGACGTCGCCGGCGGTCGGTCAGGACGGCGTCGCGACCGGCACGCGGTCGCGCTGCTTCGACAGCCGCGCGAGCAGCACCGTGGCTGTTCGCGTGATGTGCTGCCGCGCGAGGTCCTCGGCCCTCTGCGCATCGCCCGCGATCACGGCGTTCAGGATGTCCTCATGCTGATCCCAGATCCGCCGCGGCGTCTCGTCGCGCATCAGCACCTCGCCCATCAGCCGGCGTAGATGCAGCCAATGCGGCTGGGTCGTGTCCTGGATGACCGAGTTGCCGGAGACCTGGTAGAGAAACTCGTGAAACTTGACGTCGGCCTCGATCAGTTGCTCGACCGAATGCTCGCGCTCGGCGCGGCGGCCTTCCGCGATCAGCCTGGGGCCTTGCTCGGCCGCGCGCTCGGCGCCGCGGCTCGCCGCAAGCCGGCAGGCGAGGCCCTCGGCCACGGCGCGAATTTCGTAGAGGTTGCGGATGAAGTCGGTGTCGATCGGCGCGACTTCCAGGCCCCGCCCCGGCGCGTCGCGGACAAAGCCCTGATTGCGCAACAGCAGAAGCGCCTGCTGCACCGGCTGGCGCGAGACGCCGAGGTCGCGAGCAAGATCGTCCTGGATCAGCCGCGCGGATTCCGGCAGTTCGCCTTCGACGATGTCCGAGAGGATCTGCTGGTAGACGCGTTCGGTCAGGTTCGGCTGTGTTTTCAGCGGCGGCACGGAGCCTCCTGCAGCAAATCGGATCTCATGTCTCATCCGTCATGTGAGGCTGGCATCCTGAGCGCTGCACTCTTGCCTCGGCTGGGCGGGCTCGTCTGCTCATAGCGGCATCTTGCGTGCCGAGAGCATGCGCCGCTGCCTCGGCCGGTCTCCCTGCTGCGCTTCGAGGTGGTGAATGAAAACGCCCGCCGCGCGCGAGATGTGCTCGCGGCTCAGGCGTTCGGCATCGGCGCTGCGCCCCTCGATCACCGCGGCCAGAATGTCCTCATGCTCGTCCCAGACGGTCTGCGACATGCTTTCTTCCTTCTGCAGCACATCGGACATCACACGCTTCAGATAGGGCCAATGCGGCGCCATCGTCTCGTCGATCAGCGGATTGCCGGAGAGTCCGCTCAAGAACCGGTGGAAGGCGATGTCGGTCTCGATCTTGCGGCTCACCAACCCGCTCTTGAGCGCTTCGTGACCTGCGGCGATGTAGGCGGGCCCTTCGCGTCCGGCGCGATCGCCGGCGCGCTCGGCGGCGAGCCGCGCTGCAAGACCTTCGAGCACGGCGCGCATCTCGTAGAGATCACGAACGAAGCTGGGGTCGAGCGGTGCCACGATCAGTCCGCGTCCTGGCGCGCTCTGCACCAGTCCGCAGCCGCGCAACAGCATCAGGGCTTGTTGAACGGGCTGGCGTGAAACCCCGTAAGCCTGGGCGAGATCATCCTGGATCAGCCGTGAGCCGGACGTCAGCACGCCGCTGACGATCTCGTCAGTGATCGCTTCGACGACCTGCTCGACCAGGGAGGGGGCGGGAGACACGATTCGCATGGGCCATCACATTTTAGAGAAGAATAGCACGCCAAGCGCAAAAATCCATTTGCGACGAATTCGAATTCAGAGTACGAATTCAAAAATGAGAAGCCAAGCTAAAAACGGCTTCCGATATTGGGGAGGGCGTCCGTGTCGGATCAACCGGCTCGTTCGAAGCATGATCAGTCTTGCTCGGCGCCCTCGGAGGGCAGCGCGCTCTTCGGCGGTCTGCCGATTGTAGCGCGCTTATTGTTCGCGGCGTTTTCGGTCCTGTCCATCGCGATGATGTCGCGGCCCGTGGTGGCCGGCGAGGGGCTGACCTTGTCCGACGCCTGGGTTCCCGCGGCGCCCGAGGTGGGTCGTGACATTCCGCTGTTGCTCACGATCAGGAACGAGACGTCATCGCCCGAGGCGCTGATGCGCGTGCGCTGTCCGATCGCCAATTTTTCCGAGCGTCACACGGTGGATCGCGGCGAAGGTGCACCGGCGATGCGCTCCATTCCCAACATTCCGATCGCCGCGGGCGGCACGCTGGTGCTGCTGCCGACCGCCTATCACGTGATGCTGCTGCAGACCCGCGAGCCGCTCGAGCCGGGCAAGCGCTTCACCTGCACGATCGTTTTCCAGAAGGCAGGATCCATCGAAACGGAGGTCGAGGTTCGCAAGTCCCCGTAAAGCCTGTTTGTCGCCTGCTACCCTTCGCTGACCGGCGGAGCGGTGTTCGTTCGTACTCATAATCAAAGATGGGAGAAGGAAACGATGAGGAAACACGTCAGGACCGCCTTGCGTACGGTGCTGCTCGCCAGCGCCGCCTTTGCATGCCTCAACCTCGCATCGCCGGCGCGCGCCGCTGACGAGATGACGCCGGAGCGGCTGCTCAATGCCGAGAAGGAAGCCGGCAACTGGCTTCATCACCACAAGAACTATTCCGGCACGCGTTTCTCCACGCTGAAGGAGATCAACAAGGACACCGTCAAGAACCTCAAGGTTGCCTGGACGATGCATCTCGGCGGCGTCGAGGGCGGCGGCATCTGGAGCCATGGCGGTCTCGAGGGCACGCCGATCGTCGAGAACGGCATGATCTATGTCACCGACGGCTGGGGCTCGGTGTACAAGATCGACGCGCGCGGTGGCAAAGGCCAGCTGGTCTGGAAGATGGATCCGAAGACGGATCACGACTGGGCCGGCGCGATCGCCTGCTGCGGCGTCGACAATCGCGGCGTCGCGCTGTGGGGCAATCTCGTCATCTCGCACACGCTCGACGGCCGCCTGATCGCAACCAACAAGGAAACCGGGCAGGTCGCCTGGCAGCGCCAGGTCGCCGATCCCGACAAGGGCGAGGTCATCACCGGCGCGCCGCTGATCGTGAAGAACATGGCGGTGTCCGGTGTCGCCGGTGCCGAATATGGTATCCGCGGCTGGATCGCCGCGACCGATCTCACCACGCAGAAGGAGGTCTGGCGCACCCACACCATTCCGGCGAAGGGCGAGCCAGGCAGCGAGACCTGGAAGGACAGCAACGACGCGGCCGCTGCCGGCGGCGGCTCGACCTGGGTGACCGGCACCTACGATCCGGCAACCGACACCATCATCTGGGGCGTCGGCAACCCCGGTCCGGACTGGGACAACGCCTATCGTCCGGGCGACAACCTCTACACCGACAGCTCGCTGGCGCTCGATGCCAACACCGGCAAGATCAAGTGGCACTATCAGCACACGCCGAACGATCCCTACGACTATGACAGCGTCGCGGAGAACGTTCTTGTCGATGTCCCCACGCCGAACGGCCAGACCCAGAAGCTCGCACTCGAGGCCGACCGCAACGGCTTCGCCTATGCGATCGACCGCACCAACGGCAAGTTCCTGTGGGGCCTTCCGTTCGTCAAGAAGGTGACCTGGACCAAGGGACTCGATCCCGAGACCGGCAAGCCGATCGAGTACGATCCGAAGAACCCGGTGCAGCGCTACAATGCATCGGTCACGCCGCATCGCGAGAACAAGATCGCGGACATCTGCCCCGGCAACATGGGCGGCAAGAACTGGCCGCCAACCTCGTACAATCCGGACCTGAAGCTCTGGTACATCCCGGTGATCGAGAGCTGCAACCGGATCACCGTCGAGGAAGCCACCAAGGACAAGCTCAAGGCGCGCGAGTTCTGGACCGGCGGCGGACCGAGCCAGCCGTTCAAGATCACGGGCAGCGTGACCGCGATCGACGTCACCACCGGCAAGATCGCCGGCAAGATGGAGACGCCGTTCCCGAACCTCGGCGGCATGCTGTCGACGCCTGATCTCGTCTTCACCGGCCAGCCCTCGGGCGAGGTGATGGCGCTCGATGCCAAGACGCTGCAGAAGCTGTGGGAGTTCAACACCGGCGGCGGCGTCAACGCGCCTCCCGTGACCTTCTCGGTCGACGGCAAGCAGTACATCGCGATCCTCGTCGGTCTCGGTGGTGCCTGGGACAAGTGGTTCATCGAATCCACGCCCGAGCTGAAGAAGATCCAGCCCGGCTCGATGCTCTACGTCTTCTCGTTGTAAGCAGATCAAGGAGCGGAGGCGTTGCCTCCGCTCCTTCCTTTTCCCCATTCGGCAAGTAGATCAGATGAAATTCAGTGCGATCACGTCCGCCTTGGCCTTGGGCTTCGTTCTCGTCTCGGCGTCGGTCGCGTCGGCGCAGTCCGCGGCTCCGTCCGATCCGACTGACGCCGGCAAGGCGGTGTTCAAGCGCGCGAACTGCGTCGGCTGCCACAAATGGCACGGCAATGGCGGTGGCGGCTATGGCGGCGACGCGCTGTCGCTGCGCAAGACCGAGCTGAGCCGCGAGCACATCATCGAAACCGTGACCTGCGGGCGGCCCGGCACGGGCATGCCGTACTTTGCGCGCGGCTCCTATGACACGACCAAGTGCTACGGCATGAGCCGCCAGGAGGTCGGTGAGCGCATGCCGCCCGAGGGCGGCACCTTCCTGCGCCCCAACGATATCGAGGCGGTCGCAGACTACGTGCTCGCGCACATCAAGGGTCGCGGCGAGCCCAATTATGATGAGTGCACGACCTTCTTCGGCAACACGTCGCGGGTCTGCGACATCTACAAGGCCAATGCGACCCAGCCTGCAAGCGAGCCATCGAAATGAAACGCTCAACCTGCACTGCATTCTGCGTCACGTTCCTGCTGACAGCCGTGATGCCTGCGGCCTCCGCGCAGGCCGTGCCGAACTACGATCTGCGCGACATCACCGTCGGCATGCCTGTCGGGGATCTGCCGAACGAGGGCTACGTCAATCTGAGCTGCGTGAAGGATCCCGATCGCAAGCTCGATGCGTGGTCGGGCTGGCGCGACTGTCCCGCCGATGAACAGGGGCGTCGCGCGGTCCACTTCGAGTTCGATCCGGACACCAGCCAGGACGGCACCAAAGTGGCCGGCCATCCCGTGCTGCTCACGGCCGTCATCGACGACAAGGCCACGGTATTCGGGCTCAATATCGAGACCGATCCGAAGGCGCGACTTTATATCCGCAAGAAGGCGTTCCTGCTCGGCAACCAGGTGAAGTCTCGCTACGGGGCCGAGGGCTGGGATTGCAAGGAGCAGCAGCCGACCGCGAACGAACAGCCGGTGGGCGGCGTGTTCCTGCGCGAGGTCTGCAAGAAGGCCGTGCCTGGACGGACCCTGACGGTCGAGCGCGAGCTGTTCCGCAGGCCGGACCAGGATGCCAAGAGCTTCGTCGACCAGACGCTGGTCCGGATCACGAAGCAGACGAACTAATCGAAATCATGTCTCGCTCCGCGGGCGAGGCACATGTGGGTCGAGCCTGCCATCGCCGGGTGCGGAGAGTTGCCGGAGACGCAGGTGGCCGTCGGTTGCGGCGATGATCATCCTCTCCGGGAGAACGAGCATGAGCTGGACTGCCCCCAAGATCGTCGAAGTCCCCGTCGGCATGGAAATCAACATGTATGCCTGCGCGAGCCGGAAGGCCGAGCGCAGGAGCTGATAAGAGCCGATCCCAGATGGCCGTGGCAGCGATCGCAACCCTTGTTGTCGCTGCCACGAACTGAGCTGGACATTCACCGTTCGGACAGCGCGCGGGCAATGGGGCGCCGCGCGGCCGAGATCAGCCGGAACGCCGATGGGCGTTCGCTGCAGAGCAAATCCGTCCCGTAAGGAGGTTCTTGGCAATGGCGAAACTCAGTATCAACGGCAGAGATGTCTCTGTCGACGCGGCGAACGACACGCCGCTGTTGTGGGTCATCCGCGAGGACTTGCAGATGACCGGCACCAAGTTCGGCTGCGGTGCCGGACTGTGCGGCGCCTGCACTGTTCACGTCGAGGGCGAAGCGGTGCGGTCGTGCCAGACCATGCTCGGCGACGTCACGAACAAGAAGATCACCACCATCGAGGGCCTTTCGGACAAGGGCGATCATCCCTTGCAGAAGGCGTGGATCGCCGAGCAGGTGCCGCAATGCGGCTACTGCCAATCGGGACAGATCATGCAGGCGGCCTCGCTGCTCGCCAAGACGACGAGCCCGAGCAAGGAGGAGATCACAGCGCATATGGACGGCAATCTCTGCCGCTGCATGACCTATTCGCGGATCCAGAAGGCCATTTCGCGCGCGGCGGCAGAAATGCGCACCGCGTCCAACACCACCTCGAACGAGCGGAGCCCCACATGAATACACATGTGAAGAACGCCGCGGGCGAGCGCATCGCCAGCCACAGCCCTGATCTCAGCCGCCGCTCCTTCCTGGTCGGCACCGCCGCCACCGGCCTCGTGCTCGGCTATGCCGGCCTCGCCGATTCCGCGCTCGCCGCGACCACGCCCTCGGCCTTCGAGCCGACCGTGTGGTACTCGATCGCACCCGATGGTCTGGTCACCGTGACCTGCGGCAAGGCCGACATGGGCCAGCACATTGCCTCCACCATGGCGCAGATCATCTGCGAGGAGCTCGGGGCGGCCTGGAAGGACATGCGCGTCCAGCTCGCCTCCAACGATCCGAAGTTCAACGACCCCGTGCTCGGCGCCCAGATCACCGGCGGCAGCTGGAGCACGATGATGAACTTCGACGCCATGAGCCGCGCCGGCGCTGCCGGACGCATCGCGCTCACCGAAGCCGCTGCGACCGCGATGGGCGTGCCGGCCAAGGAGCTCGTGGTGCGCGACGGCGTCGTGATGCATCCGAAGACCAAGAAGCAGATGAGCTATGCCGAGATCGTCAAGAGCGGCAAGATCACCAAGAGCTTCACGCCCGACGAGCTCAAGGCGATCACGCTGAAGACGCCCGATCAATACACCATGATCGGCGTCTCGGTGCCGCAGCTCGACATCCCGTCGAAGACCAACGGCACCGCGAAGTACGGCATCGATACGATGCTGCCGGGCATGGTCTACGGCAAGGTGGTCACGCCACCGGTCCGTTTCGGCGCGACAGTGAAGTCGGTGGATGACTCGGAGGCCAAGAAGGTCCCGGGCTTCATCAAGGCGGTCACGCTCGATGACAAGACCGGCTCCACGTCAGGGTGGGTGGTCGCAGTTGCCAACACCTATGCCAATGCCAGGAAGGCGGCGGATGCGCTGAAGATCAGCTACGACAACGGCCCGTACGCCAATGTCAGCACCGCGAGCATCCTCGCCGAGGCCAAGACGCTTCAGGCCCAGGATGACTCCGGACAGTTCTTCGTCAAGGACGGCGATGCCACGGCCGCGCTGTCCGGTGCGGCCAAGGTGCTGGAGGCGGAGTACACCACCAGCATCAACATCCACGCGCCGCTGGAGCCGATGAACGCGACCGCCGAGTTCAAGGGCGACATCCTGCACATCTACTCCGGCAACCAGTTCGCGACCCGCTCCGGCGCGATCGCGGCCGGTGCCGCCGGGATCGACCCGAAATATGTCGTGATGCACCAGGCCTGGCTCGGCGGCGGCTTCGGCCGCAGGCTCGATGCCGACATGATGGTGCCGGCGGTGCAGGCGGCCAAGGCCGTCGGCAAGCCGGTCAAGGTGATCTACTCCCGCGAGAACGACATGACGATGGACTACTCGCGGCCGCTCACCTACCAGAAGGTCAAGGCGGGGCTCGACAGCGACGGCAAGCTGATCGCGCTCAGCCACGACGTCGTCTCGGCCTGGCCGACGGCGCGCTGGGGCATCCCGGACTTCCTGACGCCCTCGGTCGACAAGAAGGGCCCGCTGGACTCGTTCACGGTCAACGGCGCCGACTTCTTCTACACCGTGCCCAACCATCATGTGCGCGCGATCAAGAACGAGCTCGCGCATAATGCGACGCCGTCGGGGCAGCTCCGCTCGGTGGCGCCGGGTTGGACGTTCTGGGCGGTCGAGAGCATGATCGACGAGATCGCGGCCGCGTCGGGTCAGGACCCGGCCCAGTTCCGCATCGCGCTGCTCGACGGCAAGGGCAAGAACGATGGCGGCGCGCAGCGGCTGTGCAACACGCTGCTCGCGGCGATGGGCCTGTCAGGCTATGGCGCCAAGAAGCTGCCGAAGGGCGAGGGCATGGGCGTCGCCTGCGTGTCGTCGCAGGAGCGCGCGACCGCGAGCTGGACGGCGTGCGTCGCCCATGTCGCGGTCGCCGACAACGGCGCGGTCACGGTGAAGAAGCTCACCGTGGCGACCGATGTCGGCACGCAGGTGCATCCCGACAACATCCGCGCCCAGGTCGAGGGCGCGGCGCTGTGGGGCCTGTCGCTGGCGATGTACGAGAAGGCGACGCTGAAGGACGGCGGCATCGAGCAGACCAACTTCGACAGCTACACGCCGCTGCGCATGAGTCAGGTGCCGGAGGTCGCGATCGCCGTGATCGCCAATGGCGAGAAGGCGACCGGCGTCGGCGAGCCCGCGGTGACCGTGGTCGCGCCTGCGCTCGGCAACGCCATCTACAACGCCTGCGGCGCCCGGCTGCGGTCGCTGCCGATCACGGCGGAGGCGGTGAAGGCGGCGATGAAGGCCTAGCACACACAAGCAGGGTGGGGCGGTCCGCCGCTCCACCCCTCCATGGTTCTATTCAGAGCTCTTCGTTTGCGCTGCCACCACTTCTGCTTGGCATTACACACGAATTACCTGCCTTGAATCTAGGCTTATTAGTGGGATGAGCCTAACTCGTTGATTGCTCCGCCACCCTCCGCAGTCGTCCCGGACGAGCGCGCAACGCGCGCGCCGATCCGCGACCCATAACCCCAGGAGGATGCGCGTGGCACGATGGTCGACCGACTTCCCGATGCCACGACGGCCGCGGAGTAGGTCCTGGGTCGGCGCTCGCTAACAACTGACGCGTTGGCGGCTTGCCCGGGACGACACATCTGGTGTGACGGTTAGGTATTTGGACCGTTTTCGGGCCGTCCTCTCACGTTTTAGGTCCTCGAGAAAATCCACTTGCTTTGAATTCGAATTCCGAATACGAATTCATCAGAAGTCGCGAGAATGCGATCCATATGGGAGAGAGGCCATGCTCAAGGTCAGCCGTCGCGCGTTGTTGACCATTGCTGCCGGCGCCGCCGCCGCTGGCTATGTCTTGAAAACCCCCGCCGTTCTGGCGCAGTCCGCGCCACTCAAGCTGAAATTCGGCAACGATCTGCCGGCCGCCCACTCGGTCAATGTGCGGCTGCGCGAGGCGGTCGACACGATCACCGCGGAGACCAAGGGGCAGGTCGAGATCAGCCTGTTTCCGAACAATCAACTCGGCAGCGACAGCGACATGATGACTCAGTTGCGCTCCGGCGCGCTCGAGCTCGCAACCATGCCGGGCACCGTGATGTCGACCTTGATCCCGACCGCATCGCTCACCGGCGTCGGCTTCGCCTTCACCAGCTACGACAAGGTGTGGGCGGCGATGGACGGCGAGGTCGGCGGCTTCATCCGACGCAACATCGAGAAGGTCGGGCTGGTCCCCTTCGAGAGCGTCTGGGACAACGGCTTTCGGCAGATCACAACCAGCACCAAGCCGATCAACACGCCGGCCGATCTCGCCAACTTCAAGATCCGTGTGCCGGTCGTGCCGCTGTGGGTCTCCATGTTCTCCGCCTTTGGCGCCTCGCCGATCAGCGTGCCCTTGAGTGAGGCCTATTCTGCACTGCAGACCAAGATCGCCGATGGCCAGGAGAACCCGCTGGCATTGATCGAGTCGGCCAAGTTCTACGAGGTGCAGAAGTTCTGCTCGCTGACCAATCACAGCTGGGACGGCTTCTGGCTGCTGTCGAGCGGCAAGATCTGGAAGACGATCCCGCAGGACGTGCAGAAGCTGTTGCAGACGACGTTCAATGCGGCCGCCAAGAAGCAACGCGCCGACATCGTCCAGGCCAATGCCGACCTGCAGAAGAGCCTGGAAGGCAAGGGCCTGACCTTCAACAGGACCGATGCCGAGCTGTTCCAGGCGACGCTCGCCAAGACCAGCTTCTACAAGGACGCCAAGGCCAAGTTCGGCGACGAGGCGTGGTCGCTGCTGCAGCGCTACGCTGGCAATATCAGCTGACCTCAACCCCGGTTGCGGATGTCGGGCCATGACCATGCAGCTCGTTGACCACTCCAGTGCAGCCGTCCTTCCCGCAACCGGGCACGCGTCCATCGCACGCGTGCTCGAGCGGGCGCTCGGCGCGGTCGTCTCGACCGCGGCGGCGCTGCTCGTCGTCGCCGAGATCGGCGTGCTGTTCGCGGGCGTCTGCGCCCGCTACGTCTTCCACAAGCCGCTGATCTGGTCGGACGAGCTCGCCGGCATCCTCTTTCTGTGGCTCGCCATGCTCGGGGCCGCCGTCGCGTTCCAGCGCGGCGAGCACATGCGCATGACGGCGGCTGTTGGACGGCTGTCGAGCCAGATGCAGTCGTTCCTCGATGTGCTCGCGATCGCCGCCCCGCTCGCCTTCCTCATCCTCGTCATCGATCCCGCCTATGAGTTCGCCGCCGACGAAGCGATCATCACCACGCCGGCGCTGGAATTGTCCAACCTTTGGCGCGCGGCGGCGCTGCCGACCGGGCTCGGCATCATGCTGGTCATGGCCGTGCTGCGGCTGTGCACGCTCGGCGAATGGAAGCTGGTCGGCGGCGCCGCGCTGCTGATCGGCGCGATCGGCATTGGCTTGTATCTCCTTGGGCCGGCGCTGATCCCGCTCGGCAACCTCAATCTCCTGATCTTCTTCGTCGGCCTTGTCGCGCTCCTGGTGTTCGCCGCCGTGCCGATCGCCTTCGCCTTCGGCCTCGCCACCTTCGCCTACATCACCTTGACCACGAACACGCCGTCGACGGTGGTGATCGGCCGCATGGACGAGGGCATGAGCCATCTCATTCTGCTCTCTGTGCCGCTGTTCGTCTTCCTCGGCCTCCTGATCGAGATGACCGGCATGGCGCGGGCGATGGTCGGCTTCCTCGCGAGCCTGCTCGGCCATGTCCGCGGCGGCCTGCAATATGTGCTGGTCGCAGCGATGTATCTCGTCTCCGGCATTTCCGGCTCCAAGGCCGCCGACATGGCCGCGGTCGCGCCGGTGCTGTTTCCGGAAATGGTCAAGCGCGGCGCCAAGCCCGGCGATCTCGTGGCGCTGTTGTCGGCGACCGGTGCGCAGACCGAGACCATCCCGCCGAGTCTCGTGCTCATCACGATCGGCTCGGTCACCGGCGTGTCGATCGCGGCGCTGTTCACCGGCGGCCTGCTGCCTGGCCTGGTGCTCGCCTTCATGCTGTGCGTCGTGGTCTGGCAGCGCTATCGCGGCGAGGACCTGTCGCATGTCAGCAAGGCCAGCCTGGGCATGATCGCGAAGAGCTTCGTCATCGCGCTCCCGGCTGTGGCGCTGCCTTTCATCATCCGCGCTGCCGTGGTCGGCGGCGTCGCGACCGCGACCGAAGTCTCGACCATCGGCATCGTCTACTCCGCACTGTGTGGCCTCCTGCTGTATCGCCGCTTCGACTGGCGCCGGCTGGCATCGATGCTGATCGAGACCGCGGCGCTGTCAGGCGCGATCCTGCTGATCATCGGCGCCGCCACCGGCATGGCCTGGGCGCTGACGCAGTCCGGCTTTTCCACCGCGCTGGCGCGCTTCATGACCAATCTGCCGGGTGGCGCGCCGATGTTCCTGGCTGTCACCATCGCGGCCTTCATCGTGCTCGGCAGCGTGCTCGAAGGCATCCCGGCGATCGTGCTGTTCGGCCCGCTGCTGTTTCCGATCGCCAAGCAGATCGGCATCCACGAGGTGCATTACGCGATGGTGGTGATCCTGGCGATGGGCATCGGCCTGTTCGCGCCGCCGTTCGGTGTCGGCTACTACGCCGCGTGCGCGATCAGCCGGATTCATCCGGATATGGGGATCAGGCCGATGCTCGGCTACACTCTGGCGCTGCTGATCGGCACGATCGTGATCGCGGCGGTGCCGTGGTTCTCGATCGGCCTTTTGCACTGATCCTTCGGCATATCAAGAGGTGAGGGGAACGACCATGAGGGATCTCTTGAATTTCGGCCAGATGCTATCGGCTCACGCGCGCATGTCGCCGGAGCGCACCGGCGCCCGCGACCTCGAGCGCGCGATGAGCTTTTCGCTCTGGAACGATCGCGCCTGCCGGCTCGCCAACGCGCTGCTCGGACTTGGCCTCGCCAAGGGCGACCGCGTCGCGATCCTGGCCTACAACTGCGTCGAGTGGTGCGAGATCTATGCGGCCACGGCCAAGGCCGGCCTCGTCGCGCTGCCGATCAATTTCCGCCTCACTGCGCCGGAGGTGCAGTTCATCGTCCAGAACGCCGAAGCGTCTGCCATCATCGTGCAGGACGATCTCATCGGCCTCGTCGAGGAGGCGCGCAAGGATCTCGGCATTGCGGCCGATCGCTTCATCCATTTCGGCACCAAGCCGCGTCCAGCGGGTTATCGCGGCTATGAGGACATCATCGCACAGGCGGCGTCGCGCGAGCCGGACCAGCAGGTTGCGCTGTCCGATCCCTGGACCTTGATGTACACCTCGGGCACGACCGGCAAGCCGAAGGGCGTGCTGCGCAGCCATCGCAGCGCCGTGCTGCTGTCGATGGTCACCGAGATCGAGCTGAAACTGAGCCGCAATGACGGCGCGCTCCTGGTGATGCCGATGTGCCATGCCAACTCGCTGAACTTCTTCGGTGCCTTCGGCTATGTCGGCGGGGTCAACTCGATCTATTCGCGCAAGAGTTTTGATCCCGAGCACGCGGTGACGACGCTCGCCGACGGCGGCTCGACCTTCACCTCGCTGGTGCCGACGCACTACATCATGATGCTCGATCTGCCGCGCGCGATCCGGACGCAGCACGATTTCAGCGCGGTCACCAAGCTGATGATCTCCTCGGCCCCGGCACGCCCGGAGACCAAGCGCGAGGTGATGGAGATGTTCCCGAAGTCGGGCCTCTACGAGCTCTACGGCGCAACCGAGACAGGCTGGGTGACCATGCTGCATCCGCATGAGCAGTTCACCAAGCTCGGCTCCGTGGGGCGCGAATGCGTCGGCGCCGCGCCGATCCGCATCCTCGATGAAGCCGGCAACGAGGTGCCGGACGGCGAGGCGGGCGAGCTCTATTCCTCCAACGCGCACACCTTCGACTGCTACTGGCGCCTGCCTGAAAAGACCAAGGAGGCGTTCCGCGGCGACTATTGCTCGGTCGGCGACATGGCGCGCCGCGACGCCGACGGCTACATCCACCTCGCCGACCGCAAGAGCAACATGATCATCTCCGGCGGCGAGAACATTTATCCGTCAGAGGTCGAGGCGCTGGTCGGCGCGCATCCCGGCGTGAAGGACATCGCGGTGGTCGGCCTGCCCGACGACAAATGGGGCGAGCGCGTTCATGCCGTGATCGTGCCGCGCGACGGCACGACGGTGAAGGAGTGCGAGCTGGTCGACTGGGCCAAGGAGCGTCTCGCCGGCTTCAAGCGGCCGCGCAGCTACGCATTCATCACCGACAGCGAGATGCCGCGCAATGCCACCGGCAAGATCCTGCACCGCGAGCTGAAGAAGCGGTTTTCGTAAGGTGAGTGGTTGCGATGTGGTGCGGTCTGATAGATAGCTGCGATGCAGGCCGTTCTCAACTCCGCTCTTCCCATCTTCGCGCTGATCCTCACGGGGTTCCTGTGCGGCAGGTTCGGTGTGTTCGATCGCACCGCGACCGACAATCTCAACCGCTTCGCGGTCTATCTGGCGCTGCCGGCACTGATCTTCACGGCGATGTCCAAGATCGGCGTCGAGCAGGTCAGCCAGTTCGGCTTCATCGGTGCCTTCTGCGGCGGCATCGCCGCGACCTTTGCCACCGGCTTCGTCATCAGCCGGCTGCGCGGCCGCCGCATCGCCAACGCCAGCATCGAGGGACTCGATGCGGGTTACAGCAATGTCGGCTTCATGGGCATTCCGATGTGCCTCCTGGTGTTCGGCCCGGACAGCGCGCCGGCCTCGATCATCGCGACCTTGTTCACGGCCTGCGTGCTGTTCCTGTTCGCGATCGTCGTGGTCGAGATGGATCTGCAGAAGGGCGCCACTCTGGGTGCGACGGTCGTGAAGGTCGCACGCTCGCTGCTGACGAGCCCGCTGTTCATCGCGCCCGTCGCCGGCCTCGCGGTGGGCCTCAGCGGCTTCGCGCTGCCGGCGCCGTTCATGAGCTTCACAAGCTTGCTCGGCGGCGCCGCCTCGCCGGCGGCGCTGGTCTGCATCGGCTTGTTCCTGGCGCAGGAGCGCGTGGTGACGCACGATGCGACGTCGATTGCGATTCTCGTCTCGCTGAAGCTCGTGATGCAGCCGGCGGTGACGGCGCTGCTGGCGTTTCACGTCTTCTCCATGCCGCCGCTGTGGTCGCATTCGGCGGTCATCCTCAGCGCGTTGCCGATCGGCTCGGGGCCGTTCACGATCGCCAAGCTCCACGGCCTCGAAGCCGGCGTCACCTCCGGCTCGATCCTGGTCTCGCACATCTTCGCCGTCCTCACCGTCTCGCTGCTCGTAGCCTGGCTCGCGCCGGGCTGATCGCGTTCTCTTCCGGAGTGGTCCGATGAAAGTCTCGCCCGACAGTGCCGCCGACCTGATCGCTCGCCTGCTCAAGCGCCGGGGCGTCAACCGCGTGTTCGCGCTGTGCGGCGGCCACATCATGCCGATCTGGATGCGGCTCGACGCGGCGGGGATCCAGATCATCGACGTCCGCGACGAACGCGCCGCGGTCCACATGGCGCAAGCGCATGCAGAGCTGACCGGCGAGCTCGGCGTCGCGCTGGTCACGGCAGGACCCGGCATGACCAATGCGATCACCGGCATTGCGAATGCCCACGTCTCGCGCGCGCCGGTGCTGGTGCTGTCCGGCGGCAATCCACGGCCGCAGGAGAACCGCGGTGGGCTGCAGGACATGGACCACACCCAGCTGGTGCGCTCGATCACGCGCTACGCGCGCACCGTGCGCGAGCCGTCGCTCGTGCTGCAGGAGCTGGATGAGGCGATCGCACGCGCCTTCGGCGATGGCGGCGAGCCCGGTCCCGTCTTCATCGACTTCCCGGTCGACACCTTGCGCGGCATCGTTCCGAAGGCGCTGCAGCTCGAGGAGCATCTCGCGCCGAAGCCGCGTACGGCGACGCGGCCCGATCCGGCCGAGGTCGAGAGGGCGGTCGAGCTCTTGTGGTCGGCGCGCCGCGTACTCGTCATCTCCGGCCGCGGCGCGCGCGGCGCAGGGCCCGAGCTGATCGGCCTGCTCGACCGCCTCGGCGCCGTCTATCTCGACACAGGCGAGAGCAGGGGTCTCGTGCCCGACGATCATCTATCGGTGGTTGGCGCGATGCGCGGCGCCGTGATGGGCGATGCCGACGTGGTGCTGACGGTCGGCCGGAAGCTCGACTTCCAGCTCGCCTATGGTTCGCCTGCCGTGTTCAAGGATGCCAAGTTCGTCCGCATCAGCGACACCGCGAGCGAGCTGCGCGACAACCGCCGCGGCGCGGCCGAGATTCTCGCCGCACCCGCGGAAACGCTCCGTGCGATCGTCGCGCTGGCTGGCAACCGCGAATCGGCTGTCGACAAATCATGGGCGGCGAAGCTGCGCGCCAGCCATCAGGAGCGTGCCGCCAAGCTGAAGCAGAGCATGGCGGCGGCGCCTTCCGGCTCAGACGCAAGGCTGCATCCAAATCGTGTGCTCTCGGCCATCCAGGACGCGATCGGCAATGATGCCGTCGTCATCACTGACGGCGGCGACTTCCTGTCCTTCGCCCGTGTCGGCTTGAGCGCGCCCTTGATGCTCGACCCCGGCCCGTTCGGATGCATCGGCGTCGGCGTGCCCTATGGCATCGCCGCGAGCCTCGCTTATCCCGATAAGCCGGTGGTGGTCGCGACCGGCGACGGCGCGTTCGGCTTCAATGCGATCGAGGTGGATACCGCCGTCCGCCACAAGGCGCCGGTGCTGATCGTCGTCGCCAACAACGGCGCCTGGCAGATCGAGGTACACGACCAGACCGTCACGCACGGCAAGGTGGTCGGCACGAAGCTGCAATTCGCCGATCACGCCGCCATGGCGCGCGCCTTCGGCATGCATGCCGAGAGGGTCGAGACCGAGGAACAGCTGGGGCCTGCGGTCCAGCGCGCACTGGCCAACCGTCCGGCGCTGCTCGACGTGGTGGTGACGCCGGAGGCGGTGTCGTCGGATGCCAAGACGGGACTTGCGTGGGTGCCGGACCTGCAGCCGCTGGCGGCGTGGGACGAGGCGGAGCGGAAGTGGCGCGGCTCGTGAACCGCTCGCGTCTTTACGTCTGCTCCAACTGCCTTGGTGCACTCAGCCACAGCGCCAGCAACGTGCACACCGCGCCTGACAGCAGATAGCCGCCGGCCGACAGCAGGCCGAAATAAGACGCCAGCAGCAGCGCCGCGAGTGGCGCAAATCCTGCGCCGAACAGCCACGCCAAATCGGCCGTCAGTGCGGACGCCGTGTAGCGATAGGTGCGGGCGAAGTTGGCGGCGATCGCACCTGACGACTGGCCGAACGACAGGCCGAGCAGGATGAAGCCGAGGACCATGTAGATGGTCTCGCCGACCGGGCCGGCGTCGAGCAGCTGCGGCGCGAAGCCGGAGAATACGGCGATCGCAATTGCCGAGCCGATCAGCAGCGACTTGCGGCCGATGCGGTCGGCGAGCATGCCCGAGGCGACGATCGCGATCACGCCGAATACGGCGCCGACGGCCTCGATGATCAGGAAGCGTGCCGGCGTCTCCTTGGTGAACAGGAACACCCAGGACAGCGGAAACACCGTCACCATGTGGAAGAGGGCGAAGCTCGCCAGCGGGGCGAAGGCGCCGATCACGATGTTGCGGCCCTCGTGGCGGATGGTGTTGGCGACGCTGGCCGGCTGCAATTCACGCGACTGGAACAGCTCGTCATATTCGGGGGTGACCACCATGCGCAGCCGCGCGAACAGCGCCACCACATTGATGGCAAATGCCACGAAGAACGGATAGCGCCAGCCCCAGTCGAAGAAGTCCGCCGCCGAGAGATGGCCGACGAAGAAGGCGAACAGCGTGCTGGCGACGATCAGACCGAGCGGCGCGCCGAGTTGCGGGATCATCGCATACCACCCGCGCTGATGCTCCGGCGCGTTCATCGCGAGCAGCGACGCCAACCCGTCCCAGGCGCCGCCCCAGGCGAGGCCCTGGCCGATGCGCGCCAGCGCCAGCAGCCAGATCGCTCCGGCGCCGACGGTGTAGTAGCTCGGCAGGAAGGCGATCGCGACGGTGGAGGTGCCGAGCAGGAAAAGCGCGATGATCAGCTTGGCGCTCTTGCCGTAGCGGCGGTCGATCGCCATGAAGATGACGCTGCCGAACGGGCGCGCAATGAAGGCGAGGGCGAACAGGCCGAAGGAATACAGCGTCTGCGTCAGCTCGTCGGCGAACGGGAACACCAGGCGCGGAAACACGATCACGGAGGCGATGGCGTAGACGAAGAAGTCGAAGAACTCCGACGTACGCCCGATGATGACCCCGATCGCGATCTCGCCCGGGTTCGCTTCATGCCTGCGGGAGAGATCGGTCTCGCCGTCCATGGCCGCTGCCTGTGTCATCGCTGCTCGCAGTCCTCTCGCACTCTATCTCGAACCGTAGATGTCTGGCCGGGCGTCGGTCCGGTATTGGACAAATTGTCCAATGTTGGGCGTGACCTCCGGTCGCTACGTGAGGCGTCGTTCAGAGATCCGCCTTCGACGAGGTTAATCGTGCGTTACTGGAAAACGTTGGCTTTGCTACCCCTGGGGCTCGCGCTCGGGGGCTGCAATCTGGTGGTGCTTTCGCCCTCCGGCGACGTCGCGGCCCAGCAGCGCGATCTCGTGATCATCGCCACCGTGCTGATGCTGCTCATCGTGGTCCCGGTGATGGTGGCCACCGCCATGATCGCATGGCGCTACCGCCAGTCCAACCAGTCCGCGACCTACACGCCGGACTGGGACCACTCGACCCAGCTCGAGCTCCTGATCTGGGCGGCCCCACTGCTGATCATCATCTGCCTCGGCGCAGTGACGTGGATGGGCACCCATCTGCTCGATCCCTACCGTACGCTGGGGCGCATCTCGGCCGATCGCGCGGTGACGCCGCAGGACAAGCCGCTCGAGGTCAATGTCGTCGCGCTCGACTGGAAGTGGCTGTTCATCTATCCCGAATACGGCATCGCCAGCCTCAACGAGCTCGCCGCTCCCGTGAACCGGCCGCTCGATTTCCGGATCACCTCGTCCTCGGTGATGAACTCGTTCTATATTCCGGCACTCGCCGGCCAGATCTATGCGATGCCGGGCATGCAGAGCCGGCTGCACGCCGTCATCAACAAGCCCGGCGTATATCGCGGCTTCTCGGCGAACTACAGCGGCGCCGGCTTCTCCCATATGCGCTTTGCCTTCCATGGCCTGTCGGATGCGGAGTTCGCGGGCTGGATCGAGAAGGCCAAGGCCGGCGGCAATGCGCTCGGCAAGCCCGAATATCTGACCCTGGAGCGCCCGAGTGTCAACGAGCCGGTGCGCTACTACGCCTCCGTCGACGGCGACCTGTTCCGCGCGATCCTCAACATGTGCGTCGAGACCGGCAAGATGTGCATGAGCGAGATGATGGCGATCGACGCCAAGGGGGGCATGGGCATGGCCGGCGTCCGCAACACGCTGCCGCTCGCCTATGACAAGTTCGCCGGACGCGGCGCCGTGTTTGGCGCCGACCCGAGCTTCGTCTCCGGCGGCGTCTGCCTGCCGGGCGATCAGGTCACGCGCATGGCCGAGGACACCTCGCCCACCGTGCTGGCGCCGCTCGACTGGACGCCGCTGCAAGGACGCGGGCTGGAGCGGCCCGGCCTGATGCGGCCGTCCAAGGCTTCCTTCATCACGAGGCCCTCCTCGAAGTCGGATTCGTGAGGATCACACCATGTTCGATACAACCAATCTCACAAAAATCATCTTCGGCCGGCTGACCCTGGAGTCGCTGCCGTTGCACGAGCCGATCATCGTCGGCACCTTCACCTTGGTTGCGCTCGGCGGCCTCGCGCTGCTCGGCGCGATCACCTACTTCCGTCTCTGGGGCTATCTCTGGAAGGAGTGGTTCACCACCGTCGACCACAAGCGCATCGGCATCATGTACATGGTGCTCGGCATCGTCATGCTGCTGCGCGGCTTCGCCGATGCGCTGATGATGCGGTTGCAGCAGGCGATCGCCTTCAACGGCTCCGAGGGCTATCTCAACTCGCATCACTATGATCAGGTGTTCACGGCGCACGGCGTGATCATGATCTTCTTCGTCGCGATGCCGCTGGTCACCGGCCTGATGAACTATGTCGTGCCGCTGCAGATCGGCGCCCGCGACGTGTCGTTTCCGTTCCTGAACAATTTCAGCTTCTGGATGACCACGGCCGGCGCCGTGCTGGTGATGTGCTCGCTGTTCGTCGGCGAGTTCGCGCGTACCGGCTGGCTGGCCTATCCGCCGCTGTCGAACCTGTCTTACAGTCCGGATGTGGGCGTCGATTATTACATCTGGGCGCTGCAGGTCGCCGGCGTCGGTACGCTATTGTCCGGCGTCAATTTGATCTGCACCATTGTCAAGATGCGTGCGCCCGGCATGACCATGATGAAGATGCCGGTCTTCACCTGGACCTCGCTGTGCACCAACGTGCTGATCGTCGCCTCCTTCCCGGTGCTGACGGCGGTACTGGCGCTGCTGTCGCTCGACCGCTACGTCGGCACCAACTTCTTTACCAATGATTTCGGCGGCGATCCGATGATGTATGTCAACCTCATCTGGATCTGGGGCCATCCGGAGGTCTACATCCTGATTCTGCCGGCGTTCGGCATCTTCTCCGAGGTCACCTCGACCTTCTCGGGCAAGCGGCTGTTCGGCTACACCTCGATGGTCTACGCCACCGTCGTCATCACCATCCTGTCCTACCTGGTCTGGCTGCACCATTTCTTCACCATGGGCTCCGGCGCCAGCGTGAACTCGTTCTTCGGCATCACCACGATGATCATCTCGATCCCGACGGGCGCGAAGATGTTCAACTGGCTGTTCACGATGTATCGCGGCCGCATCCGCTTCGAGCTGCCGATGATGTGGACCGTGGCCTTCATGCTGACCTTCGTGATCGGCGGCATGACCGGCGTGCTGCTCGCGGTGCCGCCGGCCGACTTCGTGCTGCACAACAGCCTGTTCCTGGTCGCGCACTTCCACAACGTGATCATCGGCGGCGTGCTATTCGGCCTGTTCGCCGGCATCGCCTACTGGTTCCCGAAGGCGTTCGGCTTCAAGCTCGATCCGTTCTGGGGCAAGATGTCGTTCTGGTTTTGGACCGTGGGCTTTTACTTCGCCTTCATGCCGCTCTACGTGCTCGGCCTGATGGGCGTGACGCGACGCCTGCGTACCTTCGATGATCCGAGCCTGCAGATCTGGTTCATCATCGCCGGCATCGGCGCGTTCCTGATCCTGCTGGGCATCGCCAGCTTCCTGATCCAGATCGCCGTCAGCGTGCTTCGCCGCGAGCAGCTCGCCGACACCACCGGCGATCCCTGGGATGCGCGCACCCTGGAGTGGGCGACGTCGTCGCCGCCGCCGGCCTATAATTTCGCCTTCACACCCGTCATTCACGACAATGACGCGTGGTGGGACATGAAGCGCCGCGGCTACGTCCGTCCGCTCACCGGCTTCAAGGCGATCCACATGCCGAGCAACACCGGCACCGGCGTGATCCTGGCGGGGCTCAGCACGACCATGGCGTTCGGCCTGATCTGGTACATGTGGTGGATGGCGGCCGGCAGCTTCGTCGCGCTGCTGGCGGTCGCGATCGGCCACACCTTCAACTATCACCGCAGCTTCCACATCCCCGCTGATGAGGTCGTCGGCACCGAGCGCGCCCGCACCGAGCTGCTCGCGGCAGGAGCCAAGTCATGACGATCGCAGCAGGCACCATGAAGGCCGGCGAGCCGGTCTTCTACGTCGTCGACGAGCACGACCACCCGGAAGGCAGCAGCACGCAGCTCGGCTTCTGGATCTATCTGATGAGCGACTGTCTCATCTTTGCGATCCTGTTCGCCGTCTATGGCGTGCTCGGCACCAAATACGCCGCGGGCCCGGCGCCGAAGGATCTGTTCGACCTCTCGCTGGTCGCGCTCAACACCTCGTTCCTGCTGCTGTCGTCGCTCACCTACGGCTTTGCGATGCTGTCGATGCAGCAGAATCGCGTCGGCGCGATGCAGGGCTGGCTCGTGGTCACCGGCCTGTTCGGCCTCGCCTTCCTCGGCATCGAGCTGACCGAGTTCGCGCACATGATCCATGAGGGCGCGACGCCGCAGCGCAGCGCCTTCCTGTCGTCGTTCTTCACCCTGGTTGGAACACACGGCCTGCACGTGACGTTCGGTCTGGTCTGGCTGGTCACCCTGATGGTGCAGGTCAAGCGCTTCGGCCTGATCGAGGCGAACCGCCGCCGACTGGTCTGCCTCAGCATGTTCTGGCACTTCCTGGATGTGATCTGGATCGGTGTCTTCACCTTTGTCTATCTGATGGGAATGCTGCGATGAGCTCCGATGTCCACGCCCACGCGGACGCGCACCACTCGGCCGATGATCATGCCGGCACGCGGCAGGGCCAGCTGATCGGCTTCGGCCTTTCGGTCGTGCTGACTGCGATCCCGTTCCTGCTGGTCATGAACGGCTCGCTCGACAAGCAGGTCTCGGCGCTGATCATCATGGCGTTCGCGGCCGTGCAGGTCGTCGTCCACATGATCTTCTTCCTGCATATGAACACCAAGGCCGAGGGCGGCTGGACCATGATGGCGCTGATCTTCACCATCATCATGGTGGTGATCGCGCTCTCCGGCTCGCTGTGGGTCATGCATCATCTGACCACCAACATGATGCCGGTGCACGAGATGGGGTCGACGCCGTGATGCCGGACCCTGCCAAGGGGGCAGGGAAGAGTGACGCGCCGGGCCTCAAGCGATCCGGCGCGCTGCGGTTCGCGATCGGCACGGCCTGGGTCGCTTGCGTCGCGATCCTGCTGGCACTCGGCGTTTGGCAGGTCGAGCGCCGCGCCTGGAAGCTCGATCTGATCGACCGCGTCGATCGCCGCGTGCACGCCGCGCCGGTGTCCGTGCCCGATCGGACCGCGTGGCCGGCGATCAATCGCAACGACGACGAATACAAGCGGGTGACCTTGAGCGGCCGCTTCCTCAACGACTGCGAGACGCTGGTCCAGGCGCTGACTGTCGAGGGGCCTGGCTATTGGGTCGTGACGCCGCTGCAGACGTCCGACGGCCTGGTGCTGGTCAACCGCGGCTTCGTGCCGTCGGAGCGCCGCGAGCCTGCGAGCCGGAGCGCCGGGAACCCGGACGGCATCGTCAGCGTGACCGGCTTGCTGCGGATCTCCGAGCCCGGCGGGGGCTTCCTGCGCCACAACGATCCACAGGCCAATCGCTGGTATTCACGTGACGTCGCAGCCATCGCGGCGGCGCGTGGCCTGTCCGACGTCGCGCCCTTTTTCGTCGATGCCGATGCGACGCCCAATCCGGGCGGCTACCCGGTCGGTGGCCTGACCGTGATCGCGTTTCCGAACAACCATCTGGTTTACGCGCTGACCTGGTTTACATTGGCGCTGATGCTGGCCGGCGCCGGCGTGCAGCGGCTCCGCCGCGCGCGCGGCGAGGGCGACCCGGCGGCAGGGCAGGACGTGGAATGGGATCATCGGCAGCAGGACATGCGCAGGCAGGAGGCGTCGCCATTGTGAGCGAATGCGCCTTGGCGATATCAGCGCTGATCTCGGACGCCGCCGCATGAGGAACGAAGCGCCGAACCTTCCGATCGGAGCGGTCGCCGCGCTCGCTACGCCCGAGATCCACGCGCCCGTCCCGACCAAGGACGCGACCAACCGCAAGAACATGGTGCTGCTGATCCAGCTGCGCTGGATCGCGGTGGTCGGGCAGATCGTCACTATCGCCTTCGTCACCGCTTGGTTCGGCATCGCGCTGCCGGTCGTACCGATGGCCGCGATCATCTGTGCGCTGGTGGTGCTGAACATCGCCAGCCACATCTGGCTGCGCACCCGCGACGACGTCGGCAACCGCGACCTGCTGATCGCGCTGATGCTCGACGTCGTGGCGCTGACGTCGGAGCTCTATCTCACCGGCGGCGCGTCGAATCCGTTCACCTGTCTCTATCTGCTGCAAGTGACGCTCGGCGCCGTGCTGCTCGATGCGCGCTCGTCGTGGTCGCTGGTCGCGCTGACCGTGCTCAGTTTCGTCTGGCTCACCATCGAGTATCGGCCGCTCGCGTTGCCGCAGCATCACGTCAGCGATCCCTTCAGCCTGCACATCACCGGCATGTTCGTCGGCTTCGTGCTCGACGCGGTGCTGCTCGTCGTGTTCGTGACCCGCATCAATCGGAACCTGCGCGAGCGCGACGCCAAGCTCGCTGATCTGCGCCAGCATGCCGCCGAGCAGGACCACATCATCCGCATGGGCCTTTTGGCCTCGGGCGCCGCGCACGAGCTCGGCACGCCGCTGGCGTCGATCTCGGTGATCCTCAACGACTGGCGGCGCATGACCGCGATCTCGGCCGATCCTGCACTGGCGGAGGACTTTACCGAGATGGAAGCCGCAGTGCAGCGCTGCAAGTCGATCGTGACGGACATTCTGGTGTCTGCCGGACAGGCGCGCGGCGAGGGCTCAGCGCCGACGACATTGAAGACGTTCCTGGCGACGCTGGTGTCCGAATGGACCGCTGCGCGCTCGGCGCGCAACCTGATGGTCCGCAACGAGTTCGGCTCCGATCCCACGATCGTCTCCGACGTCGCGCTGAAGCAGGCGATCGTCAACGTGCTCGACAACGCCTTCGAAGTGTCGCGCGAGTGGGTGGAGCTCGTCGCCGAGCGCGACGGCGATCAGCTGCTGCTCAGCGTCAGCGATCGCGGCCCCGGCTTCGACCCCGCCATGCTGGCGCAGCTCGGCCGGCCGTATCAGTCGAGCAAGGGCAGGCCCGGGCGCGGCCTCGGCCTGTTCCTGGTGGTCAATGTGATCCGCAAGCTCGGCGGCGGCGTTTCGGCATGGAACCACCGGGGACGCGGGGCAACCGTGCGGCTATCCTTGCCGCTCTCGATGCTTGCGATTGGAGAGCCCAGTGGAGATTGAACGCTCTCTCCTGATTGTCGAGGACGACGACGGCTTTGCGCGCACCTTGAAGCGCTCGTTCGAGCGGCGCGGCTATGAGGCGGTGATCGCAGCGTCGCTCGAAGACGTCGACGAGATCATCAAGGACAAGACGTTCGGCTACGCCGTCGTCGACCTCAAGCTCGGCGGCGCCTCCGGCCTCGTCTGCGTCGAGAAGCTTCACGCCCATGATCCGGAGATGCTGATCGTGGTGCTCACCGGCTTTGCCAGCATCGCCACCGCGGTCGAGGCGATCAAGCTCGGCGCCTGCCATTATCTGGCGAAGCCGTCGAACACCGATGACATCGAAGAAGCTTTCCGCAAGGCCGAGGGCAACGCTCAGGTCGCGCTGCCCGAGCGCTCCACCTCGATCAAGACGCTCGAATGGGAGCGCATCCACCAGACCCTGATCGACACCGATTTCAACATCTCAGAAGCCGCGCGTCGGCTGGGCATGCACCGCCGCACCTTGGCGCGAAAGCTCGAGAAACGGCCGGTGAAGTGACGAGCCGCCGCGCTACTCCGCTGCCTCGCTCTTGCCCTCGATCAGGAGCACGTCGAGGCTTTCGATCTCCTGCATCGCGCGCCCGGCGATGCCCTGCAGGTCCCCGTACAGCCCCGCCGTGGAATCCAGCACGCCGCGCAGCTGCTCCTCGCGCTTGGCCCAGAGCCGCATCATGGTCTTGCGCTCGCGATCGAGATCCGACTGCATTTCAGTGAAGCGTTCGACGATGGCGTCGATGCGGTGGCGGAAGCGGGGGCCGGTGAGGTACGCGTAGACCATTTCCATCTTGGTCTGCTGGCCCTCCTGGGCGAGCTTGCTGCAGGCGACGTCGATCAGCGACTGCCTGAGCGCCTGGGACAGCGGCAGCGCGAAGCGCGGCTCGGCGACCCAGACGCCGTCGATCAGGTCGAAGCCGTCGACGCCTTTGGGCAGCGCGGTCGAGACGATCAGCGCGATGTCCGCCTTGGCCGTGCGCTGGTCGTCGCGCAGCTTCACGAGCCAGCCATCGCTCCAGTTCTTGGTGCGCTTGGATTCCCACAGGATGGCGCCGCAGGCCTGGCCGCCGGGGCCGACCACGCGATGGATGACGTCGCCGCCGAACTCGCCTTTCGGCACCGGCTCGACGAGGTCGCGGGGAAAGCGCGCGCGCAATTGCGATTCCAGCTCGATCTCCAGCGCCTCGCCCTGCAGCTGCTGCGAGCCCTGCTCGGCCTTGCGGCGGAGCTCTTCGATCTGCCGCTGCATGCCGGCGATCTGGGTCTCCTTCTCCGCGACCTTGGCCCTCAGCGCCTCCTCGGCCTCCAGCCGCGCCTTGTCGCGGACCGCGACGAGGTTCTCCTGCACCTTGGTCTCGATGGTGAGGTCGAGCTCGCGGCGGGCCTCGTCGAGCTCGCGCTGCTTGCGCAGCATCTCGGCCTGCGCCTTCTGCGCATCCGCGAGCTTGGCGTCCTTGCTGACGATCGCCTGGTGCAATTCCGCTAGCTGGCGGTCGCGGTTGCCGATCTCGTCGGCGACGGCCTGCCGCGCCCGCTCGGCCTCGGCCTGCGCGATCGCGGCGCGCTCGGCCTTCAGCTTGGCGGCGACCTGCTGGTCGATCGCGGCCCTGGCCTGCGCGATCTGCTCCTGCGCGGCCTTGAGTTGCGCTTCGCGGCGGCCGAAATCGGCTTCCTTCGCTGCGAGCTGCTTCTCGAACTGCCGGCGCGTCTCCGCGATCAGGGGCGCTGCGAGCTGCTCGGTGAGCCTGATCTCGGTACGGCAGGAGGGGCAGACGATCTGGGGATCGGTCATGATTCGCATCTCTCCATGGACATGCAATCTAACCGGCCGCCGCGCGGTGTTTAACCTGCGCGGACGGCTTATCCCGAGCAATTATCCGCGATTCACGCGTTGTGCGGCTTGGCCTCCTGTGCCGCCGTCTTCTCCGGCGTCTTGATGCGGAACCAGGCGACATACAGCGCCGGCAGGAACAGCAGGGTCAGCACCGTGCCGACGATGATGCCGCCCATCATCGCATAAGCCATCGGGCCCCAGAACACCTCGCGCGCGATCGGGATCAACGCGAGCGAGGCCGCCGCCGCCGTCAGCATGATCGGCCGCATGCGGTGCTCGGTCGCCTCCATCACGGCCTCCCAGGGCGGGCGGCCCTCGTCGCGCAGATGCTCGATCTGCACGATCAAGATGACGGAGTTGCGGATCAGGATGCCGATCAGCGCGAGCACGCCGAGGATGGCGACGAAGCCCAGCGGCGCGCCGCTCGGCAGCAGCGCCGCCACGACGCCGATCAAGGCCAGCGGCGCCACCGCGAACACCAGGAACAGCCGCTGGAAGCTCTGCAGCTGCAGCATCAGGATCGTGGCCATCGTGAACAGCATGATCGGCACGACCGCGATGATCGGCGCCTGGCTCTTGGCGCTCTCCTCGACGCTGCCGCCGGTGACGACCTTGTAGCCGGCCGGAAGCTTGGCGTTGAACGCGGCCAGCGCCGGCTTGAGCTGATCGACCACCGTGTTCGGCTGCACCTGGTCGATCACGCTGGCCTTCAGGGTCAGCGTCGGCAGCCGCGAGCGGCGCCAGATCTCCGGCTGCTCGATCTGGTAGCGCAGGGTCGCGAGCGCGGCGAGCGGGATCGACTGGCCGTTGGAGCCCGAGAGCTGCAGATCGCGCAGGGTCTCCAGCGATTGCCGCTCCTTGGCCTGTGCGCGGCCGCGGACGTCGATCAGATAGATGTCGTCGCGCACCTGGGTGATGGAGGTGCCGTCGAGCACGCCATTCAGCGCATTGGCGATGTCGGAGGAGGTGACGCCGAGCTGGCGCGCCTTGTCCTGGAGGACGTCGACCTTCACGACCCGCGACGGCTCCATCCAGTCGAAGATGACAGCGCCGAGATGGCTGTTGCCGCGCATCACGCCGGCATACTCCTGGGCGATCTCGCGCACCTTGGCCACATCGGGCCCGCTGACGCGGTACTGCACGGGACGGCCGACCGGTGGACCGATGTCGAGCAGATGCACATAGGCGTCGGTGCCCGGAAAGGTCTTGGTCAGATAGGCCTGCAGCTTGGCGCGGGCCCGGTCGCGGGCCTCGAGGCTCTTGGTCACGATGATGACCTGGCCGAACGACACGTCCGCCGGCTGCACGTCGAAGGACAGCACGAAGCGCTGCGCGCCGGTGCCGACATAGGTCGACCAATGGTCGATATCGGGATCGCCCTTGAGCGCCTCCTGCTCGAACTTCGCCATCTGCGCATTGGTCTCGGCGATCGAGGAGTTCTGTGGCAGGTTGAAGTCGATCACCAGCTCGTTGCGGTCGGAGGAGGGAAAGAACTGCTGCTGCACGAAGCGCATGCCGAACACCGACAGCCCGAAAACCAGGACCGTTACGATGATCGTGGTCCAGCGATACCGCATGCAGGCGTTCAGCATGACCCGGAACATCCGCGTCAGCCGACCACCTTCGGCGTGATGGGACGGCAGCGATGCGGGCAGGATGGTGACGCCGAGCAGCGGCGTGAACAGCACCGCCACGATCCACGACACCACCAGCGACACCGCGATCACCACGAACAGCGTGAAGGTGAACTCGCCCGCGGCGCTGTTGTTGAGGCCGATCGGAATGAAGCCGGCGACAGTGACCAGCGTACCCGTCAGCATCGGGAACGCGGTGGAGGTGTAGACATAGGTCGCCGCCTTGCGCAGGCTGTCGCCCACCTCCAGCCGCGCCACCATCATCTCGACCGCGATCATCGCGTCGTCGACGAGCAGGCCGAGCGCGATGATCAGCGCGCCCAGCGAGATGCGCTGCAGCGAGATGCCGGTATAGGCCATGAACAGGAAGGTGATGGCGAGCACCAGCGGGATCGAGATCGCGACGACCAGACCGGCGCGCACGCCGAGGCTGACGAAAGAAATCGCAAGCACGATGATCACGGCTTCATACAAGGCCTTGGTGAAGCCGCCGACCGCTTCCTCGACGATTTTGGGCTGGTCCGAGACCAGATGCACGCCGACGCCGACGGGCAGGTCGGCGATGACCTTGGTCATTTCCTCCTTCAGCGCCTCGCCGAAATCGAGCAGGTTGGCGCCAGCCTTCATGCCGATGGCGAGCCCGATCGCGGGCTGGCCGTTGAAGCGGAACAGCGATGTCGGCGGATCCTCATAGCCGCGGGTGATGGTGGCGACGTCGGTGAGCGGGAAGAAGCGGTCGTTGATGCGCAGGTTGATCTGCTTCAGGCTCTCTTCCGAGGTGAATTGCCCGGAGACGCGCACCGCGATCCGCTCCGGTCCCGCCTGCAGCACGCCGGAGGGTGACACCGCGTTCTGCGCCTGCAAGGCGTTGAGGATGGTGCGCTGGTCGATGCCGAGGGCGGCGACCTTGCGCGGCGAGAATTCGAGATAGATCACCTCGTTCTGCGCGCCGACGATGTCGACGCGGCCGACATTCGGCACCGTCAGCACCTTGGCGCGGACCTCCTCGACGCGGTCGCGCAGCTGGCGCTGGCTCAATCCGTCGCTGGTGAAGGCATAGATGTTGCCGAATACGTCGCCGAAGCGGTCGTTGAAGCCGGGGCCGACGACGCCGGAGGGGAAGTCGCCCTTGATGTCGTTGATAAGGTTACGCACCTGCAGCCAGGTCGGCACCACGTCGCGGGCTTTCGTGGTCGCCAGGAGATTGACGAACACGGTGGTCTGGCCGGGCACGGTCAGGCTCTTGGTGTAGTCGAGCGCCGGCAGCTCCTCGAGCTTCTTCTCGATGCGCTCGGTGACCTGCCGCGTCATCTCTTCGGCGGATGCGCCCGGCCATTTGGCCTGGATCAGCATCGTCTTGATGGTGAACGACGGATCCTCCTCGCGTCCCAGATGGAGGTAGGAGAACAGGCCCGCCGCCATGAAGGCGATCATGAAGTACCAGACCAGCGAGCGGTGCTCGAGCGCCCAGTCGGAGAGATTGAAGGACTTCACGGCTGAGTTTCCTGATCGATGCGGACGGCCTGGCCATCCTTCAGACTGTTCACGCCGGCGGTGACGACACGCTGCCCGGCTTCGAGACCGCTGGTGACGCGGATGCCACCGTCCTCGTTGGTCGCGATCGTGATCTGCTGTCGCTTGACCGTCTTGCTGGCGGCGTCGACGAGCCAGACGAAGCTCTTGTCGTTCTCGGCGAGGATCGCCGAGCGCGGCAGCTTGATGATGGTCTTCTGCTCGGTGTTGAGCGCGGCGGTCACGGTGGTCCCGAGACGCATGATGTCAGGCGGATTGTCGAGCGTGATGCGGATACGGCGGGTCCGCGTCGTCGCGTCGGCGCGCGGCGCGATCTCGCGCACCGTGCCGGTCGTGCTTACGCTCGGATCGACTTGCGACCGCACCGTGAACGACGTACCGGCCTGCAGGCCACCTGCGATATCGTCGCCGACGTCGATGACGGCTTCGCGAATATCCGGCCGCGCCACCGTGACCACGCTCTGGCCGGGCGACACGACCTGGCCGACCTCGGCGTTGACGGCGGTGACGATGCCGGCGAAATCGGCCTTCAGCTGCGCATAGCCGAGCTGCTCGCGCGCCTTTGCGAGGTTGGACTGCGCCTTGATCACCGAGGCCTGCGCGGCGGCGCGCGACTGCTCGGCGTTCTCCAATGTCGCTTTTGTCGTGGCGTCGGTTTCCAGCAGAGTGCGCTGGCGGCCTTCGGTGCCGGTTGCGTTGGTCAGTTGCGCCTGGCTGCGCGACACTTCGGCCGCGGAGGCGCGCACCGCGAATTCGAGCGCGGCGGGATCGATCGCCGCCACCACCTGATCCTGCCTGATCATGTCGCCGACATAGACGGGGCGCGCGATCAGGCGGCCGAGCACGCGAAAGCTGAGATCGGCCTTGTAGCGCGGCTCGATGGTGCCGGTGACCGCGGATCCGTTGGCGGCTTGCGGCTCGACCTTCAGCGACAGCACCGGCCGGACCGGCTCCGGCGCCGCGGCCTTCTCGTTGCAGCCGGCGAGCACGGCGAGCGCACCAAGCGAAACAACACAACGCATCGGCGTCATCACGACCGCTTCTCCTCGTTGAACGTGATCTGCTGGCCGATGCTCAAGAGCTTGCCGCCGTCGGTCACGACGCGGTCGCCAGGTTCAAGCCCGGCCGAAACGACGATCGTGCCGGTCTCGTAATCCTCGATCTTGATCGGTTTCAGGGACACCGTCTTGTCGGTGGCATTGACGAGCCAGACCGCCGGCGTCTTGCTCGCCGCGGTCAGCGCGCTCCACGGCAGCACGATGCGCTGCTCCGGCTTGATGAAGCCGGTGGCCGACACGGCGCTGCCGAGGGTCATCTCCGGCGATGGATTCTCGATCGCGATCTTGATGCGGACGGTGCCGGATTTTGCGTCGATGGTCGGCGAGACCTCGCGCACGGTGCCCTTCGCGGTCACGGAGGGGTCCGACAGCAGCGCCAGCGCAACCTTGCTGTCGTCGAACTTGAGCGACAGCGCCGCTTCGTAGACGTCGATCACGGCGTCGCGGTTGCCGTCATGCGCGAGCGTGAACACCGATTGCCCGGCTTGCGCGACCTGGCCCACCTCGATATTGCGCGCGGTGATGGTGCCGTCGGCATCGGCGCGAAGCTCTGTGTAGGTCAGCGCGTCCTTCGCGGTGCCGAGTTGTGCTTTCGCGGATTCCAGCGAGCCTTCCGCCGTGCGCAGCGTCTCCTGCGCCTGGTCGAAGGTCGCGCGGGTCGTGAACCCGCTCGTGATCAAGGTCTGCTGCCGGTTGAAGTTGGAGGTCGCTACCTTGACCTGCGACTCCGCCGCAGCAACCGCAGCCTGTGCCGAGTCGAGATCGGCCTGCTGCTCCGCGGGATCGATCCGGGCGAGCAACTGGCCGGCCTTGACCTGCGCACCGACCTCGACAAGCCGCTCGGTGACCCGGCCGCTCACCCGGAACGACAGCTCGGCCAGCACGCGCGCCTGCACGTCGCCTGTGAGCGTGATCGACTGCCGCCGCTCCGACAGCTTGACGATCTGGGTCTGCACCAGCCGAACCGGTTGCGCGGTGACGGCCGCCTTTTGGTCGCAGCCCGCAAGCAGCAGCCCGATCGCGGCACAGCCCGCCGCCGCCAGCCGACGCCGGCGCGGAAGAGGAGGAGGTGGGGATCGCAGAACTGAGGTCATGGTTGCACGTTCGGGCCCAAAGCAATGGTTGACGGAGCGTTGATCCGACCGGGACGCGGTCGTCTGTTTCGCCCGGAATTCGCGGACGGTGGTCGTCTGTTCAGCCGCCGGCCCTTCCGGTTCCCGTCCAGATGGAAGAGGCGTGTGGGAACACGAGAACAGGTTCCCATTGACAGTGCGTGAATTAGACAATCAGGTCTAGAAAAAATTGTCTAGTAAATTTCCTGTTGGAGGGTTTAGAAGACGGTATGCCACGGGCGCGCGTCGACAGGACGAGGCCGCTGCTGCTGATGGCCGCAACATGAGCTTGATCGAATCGTGCGACGGAAAGATGTGACCAGGTCGGAGGCGGCTTCGGCCCGCACGTCGCCGCGCGCGCCACGGCAAGCGCGCGGCCGTGAGCGTCGCGAGCAACTGCTCGACGCGGCGGCCGCGCTGATCGCCGAGTCGGGCCTCGCCGCCGTCAGCATGCACGCTGCGGCCGAGCGCGCCGGCGCATCGATCGGCTCGGTCTATCACTTCTTTCGCGACAAGGCGCAGATGCTCGATGCGCTGGCCGAGCGTCACGACGTTGAATTGCAGCCGGCCTTCCATCGCATGCGGCAGCGGAGCGATGCGGAATGGGTGGCGCTGTCGCCGTCAGACGTGTTCGAGCAGCTGATCGGCTGGGCGCTCCGCTACTTCGTCCGTCATCCCGATGCGCTGGCCACGCTCGATCTGCACGATCAGACCACGCATGCCGAGTTCAAGGCCGTGATCGACCGGGTGATGCGCGCGCGGCTCGGCGCGGAGCTCGGCGCGCAAGCCGCCACCACCTTCGACGCCGTCGTGCTCGGGACGCTGTTGTTCACGCGCGAGCAGGACCCGCGCAGCCGCGACCTGGTGGTTTCCGCGCTGCCTGAGATGATGGCGGCCTATCTGACGGCCCTCGAGGCGAAGCGGCCGCGGCGCTGACATAGGAGCGGCGGATCGACGCGATCAGCGCGGCTATTTGAAGTGCCACTCGCCCTTCTTCCGCTGGATCGCCACCGGCCGTGGCGTCGCCGTGTCCTCGACGGGCTTCGCCGAGAGGATGATCTGGTCCTCGCCGTCCCAGCGTTCGAACTCGTAACGCCATTTGCTGTCCTCCGGCGTGCGGTAGTGCCAATCCTTCAGCGTCCGCTCACGTTTGGCGGGAACGATGTCGATGCCGTCAGGCGGTCCCGACGTGCCGAGGCGGGATGTCACTGCCGCCAGCCAGCGCCGTTCCGGCGAATAATGCGGCGGCGCGACCAGGCCGATCTCATCGCCGCTCTCGGCGCGCACCAGCAGCCAGTCGATGCCCTCCGGCCGGCCGCGCTCGATCAGCAGCAGGCCGTGATCGGTGAAGTATCCTGTCAGCTGGTATTTGACGCAGCCTTGGCCGTCGCTGTCGCTGCATTTGGCATCTTGGTTGCGATAGATGCGTGTGCGTCCGTTGCGGAAGGTTAATTTCAGGCCCGATCCGCTGCGCTGCGCGAGCTCCGGAATCTGGGCGAGACAGGCCGTCTCCGATCGATCCAGATCGCCGCGTCCGGTGTCATCGACGCAGCGGCCGTCCGGGGACGGATGATCGACGACGGAGAAGGCCGGACGCTCGCCGCCTATGGCCAGGTTGCCGCTCATGGCGAGGAGCAGCGCCGGCCCAATCACGTGCTTCCAGCTCATCACAGTCGCTCCGCGGTCGAAGGGGTCTCGACACGATCTGCTCGCGTTTCTGACAGCGGCTGAGACTGATCGACGAGCCCTCCGTAACGGCGGCGGTGCCGGCGCCGTCGCTCCGGGCCGCGATGCCGCGGGCTGGCGAGCCTGTCCACCATCCAGGACAACAATCCGACGACGGCAAAGCTCGCGAGCAGCGAGATGCAGAGCAGCCCGAGATAAAGCTTCAGAACCGAGCTTGCGAAACAGGCAAGCGCAATGAGCGCGACAATGGCCAGCCGGCCTTTGACGGAGATCGACATGATGGGCGTTTCGCTGAGAGCTGTTTGTCAGATCACTCTAGCGTGAACACGCTTGGTGCCAAGTGGCGTGCATATGGGTGGTAAATTTTGCCGCAAACCCTTTCCGACAATCGAACGCGCCAGAGATGAATCGTCGTGGCGCGGATCTGCTAACAACTAAGCGTTGCGGAAAATCCGGTTGTCACGTCGGTCAGCTCTCGCCACGGTCGCGACAGCTGGAGAGAAGTTTGAATAGAACTGTCTCGACGTGGTCGTTGCGCTGAAAGCGCCGACGTCCGTTGGCACATTCCGCCGTCGTCCCGGCCTTGAGCCGGGACCCATATCCCCAGGGAGCAGCTTGAGGCAGGCTAATGACTGGCTTTCTGCTCATCACATCCGCTGCGGCGTGTGGGTCCCGGATCGGCGCCGCACCGCGCTGACGCATGTCACGGCTTGTCCGGGACGACGATGAGTAAACATCCGATTCACATCTCAAACAGCGTGGTCGGGCTATCAGGATGACATGACATTGCAGCCTCGCGGCGGATGTCGCCCGAGCTCTGCAATCAGTTCGTCCCTCGCAAGAGGAGGGCGCAGGGAATGCCGGGTGAAGGCCCCACCCATGGCCCGCCTGCAACAAGAAAAGCAGGCGGCAGTCACCACAGGCAAAGCCGGTTCAACCGGCATTCCCTGCGCGATGGTCTTCACGCTTATACGCGATCTCCCCGGTGTCCGGCTCGTAGCCACCGTCGCCAGCGGGATCATCCTCACCCGCCGGCTTGGCGCCAGCTTCGGGGCGCCAGGACCACGCGACTTCACGTCCGCGCCTTGCCGTTCGTCCGCACGCGGCAAGCATGCTGCGACAATTACGCGGCCACCGCATCCCCGCCTCGCGTGTCGTGACGATCGCGCGCAACGCCCCTCCGAGTGAGGCGGGATGTGGGGAGAAGACCATGAATTCTGAAAAAAAGCAAGTATATTTTCATAATCGGAACCACCTTGCGCGCTCCGCTGTCGTAGGGTGGGCAAAGCGGACGCCCGCAGGGCGGCGGCGTGCCCGCCGTGCATCCGCATCGTCGGTGAGAATGGTGGGCACGGCGCGGGATAAAGCGGCGCGTCACGCTGACCTTACGGCGCGCCTTTGCCCACCCTACGGACTCCGTCGTCGTCCCGGGCAAGCCGCGACGCGCCCTGGCGCAACCATACGGCAGAGCAACTGGAGGGCAGACTACTCTACTGCCCACCCGCCCAGGCAGCGAGCACCGCACGTTCGTCAGCGGTGATCTCGGTGATGTTGCCGGGCGGCATGGCGCTGGACCATGCGGCGTTGCGTGCGATCAGCCGCGCGTTGCGCTGGATGTGCTCGGCATTGTCGAGCAGCACGCCCTTGGGCGCGGTGACGATGCCGTCCCAGACGGGTTCGGCGGCGTGGCACATGCTGCAGCGGGAGGTCACGATCTCCTCGACCTGTGCGAAGCTCGGCGGTGCGCCGCCAGCGGCTGTCTTGGCGTCGCGGGGCCCCGCGGCGGACAACAAAAGGATCGCGATCATGCCGGCGCCAGCGACGCCCCAGACCCACCATGGCGACGGGTTGCCCTTGTGGCGCTCGTTGAAGAAGTGGCGGATCACGGGACCGAGCGCCAGCACGATGGCAACGATGGCCCAGTTGTAGCGGGTGCCGAACAGGAGCGGATAGTGATTGCTGATCATCAGCACCACGACCGGCAGCGTGAGATAATTGTTGTGGACCGAGCGCTCCTTGCCGGCCTTGCCGAGCTTGGGATCCGGCGCTTCGTTCGCCAGCAGCGCGGCCACGATCTTCTTCTGGTTGGGAATGATCACCGTAAACACGTTGGCGACCATGATGGTGCCGATGATCGCGCCGATCTGGTTGAAGGCGCCCCGGCCGCTCAGCACGTGGGTGAAGGCGAAGGTGAGCGCAACGAGGAAGACGTAGCCGCCGATCGCGAAGGGCAGCTCGTGCTTGGCGAGTCCGCCGCGGCAGGCCGCCTCGTAGAGCAGCCAGGCCAGCGCCAGCGAGCCGAAGCTGAACAGGCCGGCCTGCAGCGGCGTGAGATCGAGGATCGACTTGTCGACCAGGAACAGGTCGGCATTGAGATAATACACCACGATCATCAGCACGAAGCCGGACAGCCAGGTGGTGTAGGCCTCCCATTTGAACCAGGTCAATTCGCTCGGCATCTGCGCCGGCGCCACCAGATATTTGACGATGTGGTAAAAGCCGCCGCCATGCACCTGCCAGGCCTCGCCCATCACGCCCTTCGGCAGGCCGTCGCGCGGCTTCAGGCTGAGATCGAGCGCGATGAAGTAGAACGAGCTGCCGATCCATGCCACCGCCGCGATCACGTGCAGCCAGCGGAACATCAGGCTCAGCCATTCGGATATGATCGAAGCCCACATCGCGCGGTCAACTCCTAAGATGTCTCATCTGAGCACAGAACGCGCAGTCCGCGCAGTGCCAATTCCAACAGCAGGGCGAGTCACAGTCGTTACTGGGTAACAGTGGCGTTCGTGTCGTGTCGCTGCGGAAGACGGTGCGCTCCTTCTCCCCGTTCTTACGGGGAGAGGGTCGGGGTGAGGGGCAGCCACACGCACCGACCGAGCGGAGAACTCGTCTCGCCCGGATGTCATCTGCGGCGATTCGCGCGGAGGACAGCTCCAGCCACGAACACTTCCCGTGCCGCTGCCCCTCACCCCAGCCCTCTCCCCGTAGGAACGGGGAGAGGGAGCGCAGCGTCCGCGCGGTTGGACCCTCGTCCGATGCGATGGACATCCGGCATGTGATTGCGTTCAATGGGAGCGACAGCAAAGCGAGGCGGTTGTGATGAAGAGATTGAGTCTGATCATCGTGGTAGCGGCTCAGTCTGCTCTGATGCAAGTCGCCATGGCGCAGACGTCGCCCGCGCCGAAGCCGGGAGCCATCAAGCGCGGCGATGCCTGCGTGCCGATCGGGCGGACCGAGGACGGCAAGCTGGTCTATTCGATGACGTGCGAGAGCATCCCGAAGCCGGTCGCGCCCGTCGCGCCGCAGGCGGCGGCGCAGCCGGCGCCGTCCGCTCCGGCGGCCGAGCCGGAGCCCGAGACCGAGCGGAGCGGCCTGTTCGGCTGGTCCTACGATCGCCGGCCCAAGCCGTAGCGCAGACCTCCGCATCGTCACACGTGCTGCGCGGAGGACGCCGCGGCCGCAGCGTCGGCCTCCGCGGTCTTACCGCTGCCGAGCCCGTTGAAGAACGCGTTCAGCAGCACCGCGACGACGGCGCAGAGCAGGATGCCGGACTCGAGCAGCGGCTGCAGGTCCTTCGGCAGGTTGTGGAAGAAGCCGGGCGCCGCGAGCGGAATCATGCCGAAGCCGACTGCGATCGCGACGATGAACAAGTTGAAGCGGTTGGTCTTGAAGTCGACGGTGGCGAGGATGCGCGCGCCGGTCGCCGCCACCATGCCGAACATCACGAGGCCGGCGCCGCCGAGCACGACCTGCGGCACGGCTTCGACCAGCGCGGCCATCTTCGGCAGCAGGCCGAGCAGCAGCATGATGGCGCCGCCGGTGATCGTGACCCAGCGCGTGCGCACGCCGGTGACCGAGACAAGGCCGACATTCTGCGAGAACGACGTATAGGGAAAGGTGTTGAAGAGGCCGCCGAGCAGCGTGCCGACGCCGTCGGCGCGCAGGCCGCGCGACAGCGCCTCGCGATCGACGGTCTTGCCGGTCATCTCGCCGAGGGCGAGGAACATGCCGAGCGACTCGATCATCACCACGATCATGACGATGCACATCGTCGCGATCGGCACCGGCGAGAATTGCGGGATGCCGAACTTGAAGGGAAACACCAGCGCGCCCCACGGCGCCGCGGCGACCTTGTCGAAATGCATCACGCCGAGCACGGTCGCGACCACCGCGCCGGCGATAATGCCGAGCAGCACCGAGACGTTGGCGACGAAGCCGGTGCCCCATTTGATCAGGCCGAGGATGAACAGCAGCACGAACAGCGCGATGCCGAGGCCCTGCAGCTGGCCATAGTCGGGATTGGGAAACGCGCCACGCGCGCCGTCGACGACCTTGGTGATCGTCGGCAGGCCGCCGCCGGCCCAGTTGATGCCGACGCGCATCAGCGAGATGCCGATGATCAGGATGATGGTGCCGGTCACGACAGGCGGAAACAGCGGCAGCAGCCGGCTGATGAAGGGGGCGACGATGATGCCGAAGAGGCCAGCGGCGATCACCGAGCCATAGATGCCGAGCAGGCCGATTTCGGGCGAGGCGGCCATCGACAGCATCGGGCCAACGGAGGCGAAGGTGACGCCCATCATGACCGGCAGGCGGATGCCGACGCCGGGGAAGCCGATACATTGCACCAGCGTGGCGAGGCCGCAGGCGAACAGGTCGGCGCTGATCAGGAAGGCGACATCTTCCGGCGGCAGCTTCAGGGCGCGGCCGATGATCAGCGGCACGGCAACCGCGCCCGCATACATCACCAGCACGTGCTGCAGCCCGAGCGCCAGCAGCTTCGGCACGGGCAGCATCTCGTCGACCGGATGAACGTCGTTGCTCATTTCATGTCCCCCCCGCACGGTCCCCACAATGATCTCACGCCCCGAACCTCTCCTGCAGCTGTGGAAACAGCCGGTCCGGCTTGAACGGCACCGCCGTGAAGCGGATGCCGGTCGCGGCGCGCAGTGCATTGCCAAGCGCGGCGGCCACCGGATTATAGGGGCTCTCGCTCATCGACTTCGCCCCCAGCGGGCCGATGGCGTCGGTGGTCTCCGCGAACAGAACCTCGGTGCGCGGCACGTCGGCATAGGACGGCAGATGATAGTCGCGGAAGCGCGGATTGATCACCCGGCCGTCCTCGTCGATCACGACCTCCTCGTACAGCGCGGCGCCGAGCGATTGCGCGACGCCGCCTTCGATCTGGCCACGGCACTGCATCGGATTGGCGACGCGGCCGGCATCCGCGGCCTGCACGCTCTTGAGGATCCTGACCACGCCGGTGTGCGTGTTCACGGCGACGCGAAAGCCCTGCACGTTGAACGCGACCGAGCGCGGTGTGCCCTGCGAGCTGCCGGTCGCCGTCAGCGGTGCTGCGCTGACGCTGGCGATGCTGGCGAAGGAGAGCCGCTGCGCGCCGCAACTGATCGCATCATCGGCGATCCGGCACGCGCCTGCATCCACGTTCCAGCGATCTGCCGCAAAGCGCTTGAGCCTATCGGAGAGCGCCTCGGCCGCGGCCTGAGTCGCGCGGCCGGCGACGAAGGTGCCGGTCGAGCCGTAGGCGCCGGTGTCGTGTCCGCCATGCGCGGTGTCGGACTGTTTGAGGGTGATGCGGTCGACGGTGGTCCCCAGCACGGTCGCGGCGATCTGGAGGTGGACGGTGCTGGTGCCGTTGCCGAACTCGGCGGTGCCGACCGTCAGCGTGAAGCCGCCATCGTCGCGCAAGGTGATGGTCGCATCGGCGAAATGGCCGTCGGGCGGCACGGTGTCGATCATCGTCAGCGCGATGCCGTCGCCGGTGCGCCATTCGGCCGGCAGATCCGGCGTCGGCGTCGGCTCGGCCATCGCGCGCTCGACAAGATCGAGGCACTGGTCAAGCCCGTAGGAGCCGTACAGCACGTCGCTGTGCTCCGCGCCCGGCGGCGCCAGCATCGGATCGCCGGGCCTGACGATGTTGCGGCGGCGTATCTCGAACGGATCGATGCCGAGCTGGCTCGCGAGCTCGTCGATCGCCGCCTCCACGGCGAAGGTGGTCTGCGGCAGGCCGTAGCCGCGGAAGGCGCCCGCGGGCACCGTGTTGGTGTAGGCTGCGACCGCGTCGACCTTCTTGTTCGGGCAATTGTAGACCGAGATCGACTCGCCGCAGGCATGGAACAGCACGGGACCGGCGTGGTTGCCATAGGCGCCGGTGTTGGAGAGCACGTCGAGCTGCAGCGCCGTCAGTCTGCCGTCCTTGTCGGCGCCGGCCTTGACGGTGACGCGCATCGGATGCCGCGTCGAGGTGGCGATGAACTGCTCCTCGCGGGTGAATTCGAGCTTCACCGGCCGCTTCGTCTTCAGCGCCGCGAGCGCCAGGATGTCCTCGACGAACATCTCCTGCTTGCCGCCGAAGCCGCCGCCGACGCGCTCGCAGAACACGCGCACCTTGTCGGACGCGAGGTCGAAGATCTCGGCGAGCGCGCGCCGCGTCAGGAACGGCACCTGCGTGCTCGAGCGGACCGTGAGCACGCCGTCATCATCCAGCCAGGCGAGGCCGCCATGCGTCTCGAGCGCCGCGTGCTGAACGCGCTGCGTCGTGAACGTGCCTTCATAGGTCACGGCGGCGGTGGCGAGGGCGGCGGCGACGTCGCCGAACTCGCCATGGGTCTCGGCGACGATGTTGCGGCTGACGTTGGCGATGCGATGCTCGCTGCCGCGGCCGGCATGAATGACCGGCGCGCCTTCGGCGATCGCCTCGGCCGGATCGACCACGGCAGGCAGGATCTCGTAGTCGACGACGAGGCTCCGGCAGGCTTCCTCGGCCGCGGCTTCGCTCTCGGCGACGACAGCGGCGACCTTCTGGCCGATGAAGCGGACGGTGTCGTCGAGCACGCGGATGTCGGCCGGATCCATCCAGGCCTGCTCGTGGCGCGCGGTCGAGAACAGCACGGCCGGCGCGTCCTCATGCGTCAGCACCGCATGCACGCCGGGCACGGCGAGCGCCGCCGTCTTGTCGATGCTCCTGATGCGCGCATGGGCATGCGGCGAGCGGACGAGCTTGACATGAAGCAGGCCCTCGATCGCCGTATCGAACGTGTAGCGCGCCTGGCCGCGCACCAATTCGGGGCCCGCGGGTGCTGGCAGGCTGCGGCCGAAGGCTTCGCCGGCCGCCACGTCCTCGACATGAGAACGGCCGAGCAGCGCGTCCTCGATCGCGCGATAGCCGGTGCAGCGGCACAGATTGCCCTTGAGCGCCGCGCCGAGATCCTTCTTCTGCGCCTGGTTCAGCGAGGCGCAGGTGACGATCATGCCGGCGGTGCAGAAGCCGCATTGAAACGCCTGCGCGTCGAGAAACGCCTGCTGCATGGGGTGCAGGCCGTCGTCACTCGCGAGGCCTTCGATGGTCGTGACCGCCTTGCCGTCGGCGCGGAACGCCGGGATCAGGCAGCTGTGCACCGGCTCGCCGTCGAGCAGCACGGTGCAGGCGCCGCAATCGCCGGCGTCGCAGCCCTTCTTGACGCCGAAATGGCCGGTGTCGCGCAGGAACGTGCGCAGGCACTGCCCCGGGCGGGGCGCGGCATCGACCGCCTTGCCATCGACGATCACGCTCATGGCCTGATGCCGCCTGCGAGCTCGGCGCGGATCTCCTCGGCGAGACGCAAGGTCATCGCTTTGCGCCAGGCAGGCTTGCCATGGACGTCGTCATGATAGAGCGCATCTGGAATATCGCTGAGGACGCCCGCGCGCAGCGCGACCGCGTCGACCATCGTGGCAAAGCGGAGCTGCAACGGCTTCACCGTTGATCCGGTAACCGTGAGCAGCAGGTCGCCGTCGCGGCCGGCCGTGCCGATCAGCAGCGCGCCGGAGCGGCCGACCGGCGTCAGCGCGATCTGGCGAAAGGCGGTGCGGCGCCTCAAAGCGGCGAGCGGCACGTCGATCTGCCGCAGCAGGTCGCCGGGCGCGAGCACGTTGCGGTTGTTGCCGGTGACGAAGTCGGCAACTGCGACGCGCTGCTCGCTGCCGTCAGTTTTCCAGATCGTGCAGACGCCTTCGAGCGCGGCGAGCAGCGAGATCATCGGCCCGGCCGGCAGCGACATGCAGAGATTGCCGCCGACGGTCGCCGTCTTCCAGATCTTGAACGACGCCAGGAACGCGCGGCAGCATTGGTCGATCAGCGGCGCCGCGATCCAGTCGGCCGGGCATGGCAGCTCATCGAGCTCGGCGACGCTGCAGGTCGCGGCGATGGTCAGGCCGTGATCGCCGATTGCGAGTGCAGGCCAGGCGAGATCGCTGAGATCGATCAGCCGCGACAGCTGCGTCTGCGGCTCGGAGAACAGCCAGGTGCCGCCAGCCAGCCAGGCATCGCCTGCCTTCCAGCTGGGCAGCTCCGCCCGCGTTCTCGGGCGCACGACCTCGGTAATGGTGTTCAGGTCCATGGTCACGCAAGCTCAATGACGACGCCGGTCGCCGGTGAAATCCTTGCAAGACCGGCGCCAACTGGCAATAGGATGCGTTGGCCTTTGGCTTGCAAGCCATCCGCAAGCGCGAAAGCCCCCAGCAGCGAGACGAGACCGCCATGAGCACGACGCCGATCTGGATCAAGGACCCGCTCGCCCTCCTGGCCGAAGACGCCGCGCGCGGCATCGTCGTCAAGGACGGCCGCATCGTCGAGCTGGTGGCCGCGGGGAAGGAGCCGGCGACCGAGGGCGCCGTCGCGTTCGATGCCAGCGCCCATGTCGTCATCCCCGGGTTGATCAACACGCATCATCATTTCTACCAGACGCTGACCCGCGCGCTGCCCGCGGCGATGGACCGTGAGCTGTTCCCGTGGCTGAAGGCGCTGTATCCGATCTGGGCAAAGCTGACGCCGGAGTCGCTGGATGCGGCGGTGACGCTCGCGATGGCCGAGCTGATGCTGTCGGGCTGCACCACCACGACCGATCATCACTACGTCTTCCCGGCCGGCCTCGAGGATGCCGTCGGCATCGAAGTCGCCGCGGCGAAGCGGCTCGGCATCCGCGTGCTGCTGACGCGTGGCTCGATGAACCTGTCGGAGCGCGATGGCGGGCTGCCGCCGGACAGCGTGGTGCAGGACGAGGACACGATCCTCGCCGACAGCGCGCGCGTGGTCGCGACCTATCACGAGCGCGGGCCCGATGCGATGGTGCAGATCGCGCTGGCGCCATGTTCGCCGTTCTCGGTGACGGGCTCGCTGATGCAGAAGACCGCCGCGCTCGCCGACAAGCTCGACGTGCGGCTGCACACGCATCTGGCGGAGACCGAGGACGAGAACCGCTTCTGCGAGCAGATGTTCGGCTGCCGTCCGCTGGATTACCTCGAGCAGAACGGCTGGCTCGGCCCGCGCACCTGGCTCGCGCACGGCATCTTCTTCAACGCTGACGAAATGAAGCGGCTCGGCAAGGCCAAGACCACGATCAGCCATTGCGCCTGTTCCAACCAGCTGCTCGCGTCCGGCTGCTGCCCGGTCTGCGAGATGGAGGAGGCCGGCGTCGGCATCGGCCTCGGCGTCGACGGCTCGGCGTCGAACGACGGCTCCAATCTGATGCAGGAGGTGCGCGCCGCGTTCCTCTTGCAGCGGGCGCGCTACGGCGTCAGCCGCATCAGCCACAAGGATGCGCTGCGCTGGGCGACGAAGGGCTCGGCCGCCTGTGTCGGCCGGCCCGAGCTCGGCGTGATCGCAGTCGGCCATGCAGCCGACCTGGCGCTGTTCAAGCTGGACGAGCTGCGCTTCTCGGGCGCCGGCGATCCGATCGCGGCGCTGGTCTTGTGCGGCGCGCACCGCGCCGATCGCGTCATGGTTGGCGGCCGCTGGACGGTGCTCGACGGCGCGATTCCCGGGCTCGATGTCGCCGGCCTGATCGGCCGGCACAGCGCGGCGGCGAAGGCGATGCGGGCGGGGGCGTGAGCACGGTCAGGTGTCCTGCGTGGTGAGGAAGCGCTCGGCGTAATGGCAGGCGACCAGACGGCCGTCGAGCGGCCGCAGCGCCGGGCGCTGCGCGCGGCAGAGGTCGGTGACATCAGGGCAGCGGGTCGAGAACACGCAGCCGGCCGGCGGCGCGAGCGGCGATGGCAGCTCGCCCTTGGGCACGATGCGCCGGCGGTTGCGGCCGAGGCCGGGCGTGGCATCGACCAGCGCGCGCGCATAAGGGTGCAGTGGCCGGGCAAAGATGCGTCGCTTCGGCCCATGCTCCATCGCCAGTCCGAGATACATGATCAGCACGTCGTCGGCGATGTGCCTGACCACGCCGAGGTCGTGCGAGATGAACAGATAAGCGAGGCCGAGCTCGCGCTGCAGATCGGCGAGCAGGTTGAGCACCTGCGCCTGCACCGACATGTCGAGCGCCGAGACGGGCTCGTCGGCCACCAGCAGCTTCGGCCGCAGCATCAGCGCGCGCGCGATCGCGATGCGCTGCCGCTGGCCGCCGGAGAACATGTGCGGATAGCGATTTGACTGCTCCGGGCGCAACCCGACCTTGGCCATCATGTCGAGCGCCTGCGCCCGCCGCTGCTGCCGGTCGAGGCTGGTGTTGATGATCAGCGGCTCCTCGAGGATGGCGCCGATGCGCTTGCGCGGATTGAGCGAGCCGTAGGGATTCTGAAACACGATCTGCACGGTGCGGCGCAAGGTCTTGGCGGCGCCGGCCGGCGGATTCAGGGCATCGAGCCCGTCGAGGGTGAGCGTGCCGGCAGTGGGCTTCTCGATCAGGGTGACGAGGCGCGCGAGCGTCGACTTGCCGCATCCGGATTCGCCGACGATCGCAAGCGTCTTGCCGGCCTCGATGGCGAACGACACGCCGCCGACGGCCTGCAGGCGGGCAGGGGCGCGGAGCAGGCCCTGCTTGATCTCGTAGCTCTGGGTGAGGCCGCGGGCGCTGACGAGCGCGGTCATGACGAGGCCTCGCGCGCGCTGTTCGTCGCGCCGGCGCTGCCCCGATCGGTCGCGATGTGCTGCTCACGGCCCGGGTCGCCCAGCGGATAATGGCAACGGATCAGGCCGTCGCGCCAGGGACGCAGATCGGGGCGGATGTCGTTGGCCAGCGGCGTCGCATCGGCGCAGCGCGGGCTGAACAGGCAGCCGCGAGGCCGATCATGCGCGCCGGGCACCACGCCCGGGATGGTGGCGAGCCGTCCGCCTTCGCTGACCTCCGGGCGCGCCGCCAGCAGCGCGGCCGTGTAGGGATGCTGCGGCGCGTCGAGCAGGCTTTCGGTCGGCCGCTGCTCCATGATCTGGCCCGCATACATCACGGCGACGCGCTCGGTGGTGTCGGCCACCACGCCCATGTTGTGCGTGATCAGGATCAGCGCCATGCGGCGGTCACGCTGCAGCGACAGCAGCAGATCGAGGATCTGGGCCTGGATGGTGACATCGAGCGCGGTCGTCGGCTCGTCGGCGATCAGCAGCTTCGGATTGCAGGCAATCGCCATCGCGATCATCACACGTTGGTTCATGCCGCCCGAGAGCTGATGCGGATAGGCCGACAGCCGGCTCTCCGGGGCGGGAATGCCGACCTGCTCCAAGAGCTCGATCACGCGCCGCCGCGCAGCCTTGCGATCCATGCCCTCATGGATCCGCAACGTCTCGGCCAGCTGATAGCCGATCGTGAAGGACGGGTTGAGCGCCGTCGTCGGCTCCTGAAAGATCATCGCGATGTCCTTGCCCGTGAGCGCCCGCCGCTCGCGCGCGGACAGACGCTGCAGGTCCCGTCCCCCGAACAGCAGCTTGTCGGCCCGCACCTGTCCCGGATGCGGCACGAGGCCCATCAGAGCGAGCATGCCGACGCTCTTGCCGGAACCGGATTCGCCGACGATTCCCAGCACCTCGCCCTCGTCGAGCGCGAGGCTGACCCCGTCCACCGCGCGCAGCAGGCCGTTGCGTGACGGGAACGCGACCGACAGATTTTCGATCTCGAGAAGCGGCATCGCAACGTCCTCAGCTCCCTGTCGGCGTCATCGCTTGAGCTTGGGATCGAGCGCGTCGCGCAGCCCGTCGCCGAGCAGGTTGAAGGCCAGCACGGTGAGGAGAATGGCGAGGCCCGGCAGCGTCACGACCCACCAGGCGCGCAGCACGAATTCGCGCGCATCGGCCAGCATGGTGCCCCATTCGGGCGACGGCGGCTGCGCGCCGAGACCGAGGAAGCCAAGCGCGGCCGCGTCCAGGATCGCAGTGGAGATGCCGAGCGTCGCCTGCACGATCAGCGGCGCCGCGCAGTTCGGCAGCACCTCCTTGACCATCAGCCGCAGCCGGCCGGCGCCGGCGACCCTGGCCGCGGTGACGTAGTCCTTGGAGACCTCGCCGATCACGGCGGCGCGCGCGATCCGCACGTAGTGCGGCAGCAGTACGATCGCGACGGCCAGCATCGCATTCATCAGGCCAGGCCCGAGGATCGCCACGATCACGATCGCCAGCAGCAGGCTCGGCAAGGTCAGGGTGATGTCCATCAGGCGCATGATCGCGATCTCGGTCACGCCGCGAAAGAAGCCTGCGACCAATCCGAGGATCGTTCCCGTGAGCACCGACAGCGCCACGACCGCGATCCCGATCAGCAGCGACAGTCGCGCGCCATGGATGAGACGAGAGAGAATGTCGCGCCCGATCGCGTCGGTGCCGAGCGGATAAGCGAGCGAGCCGCCCTGCTGCCAGAATGGCGGCTTCAGGAACGCCGCATTGTTGGTGAGCACGGGCGAATGGGGAGCGACGACATCGGCCGACAGCGCGAGCAGCACGAGGACTGCGATGACCACGAGCCCGGTCACCGCGCCGGCATTCTTCCGGAAGTCGAACCAGAACTCCACGAGCGGAGACGGCGGCTCGCCGGCCGGCGTCGCCATGCTGGGGGCCTGAAGGCTCTCGCTGCTCATCGTGTGTACCGGATGCGGGGATTGATCAGCCCGTAGGCGAGATCGACCAGCAGATTGACAATCATGACGATCGCGCCGATCAGCAGCGTGCCGCCCTGCAGCACCGGATAGTCGCGGCGGTTGATGCCCTCGATCAGCCATTTGCCGACGCCGGGCCAGGAGAAGATGGTCTCGGTGAGAATGGCGCCGGTGAACAGCACGCCGATCTGAAGCCCGATCACCGTCACCACCGGGATCAGCGCATTGCGCAGGGCATGGATCGCGATCACGCGGAACGCCGGCAGGCCCTTGGCGCGGGCGGTGCGGATGTAGTCCTCGCCCAGCACCTCCAGCATCGCCGAGCGTGTCATGCGGGCAATCACCGCGAGCGGCACCGTGCCGAGCACGATCGTGGGCAACACCAGATGCGACAGTGCCGACCCGAACGCGCCGACATCGCCGTCGAGCAGCGTATCGATGAGCAGGAAGCCGGTGACCGGTTCGACGAAATACTGCACGGCGATCCGGCCGGACACCGGCGTCCATCCGAGTTGCACCGAGAACAAGAGGATCAGCAGCAGTCCCCACCAGAAGATCGGCATCGAATAGCCGGTCAGCGAGATGCCCATCACGCCGTGATCGAAGATCGAGTTGCGCCGCACCGCTGCAATGATGCCGGCTGGTAGCCCGAAGCAGAGCGCGAACAGGATGGCGCAGACCGACAGTTCGACGGTGGCGGGGAACAGGCTCTGGAATTCGGAGATCACAGGCTCGTGGGTGACGATCGAGCGCCCGAGATCGCCGTGCACCAGTCGCGCCAGATAGAACCCGTATTGCACCATGACCGGCTGATCGAAGCCGTACTCCTTGCGCAGCTGCGCCAGGCGCGCCGGATCGATGCCGCGCTCGCCCGCCATCGTCTCGATCGGATCGCCCGGGATGAGCCGGATCAGCACGAACACGAGCAGGGTCAGACCGATGAAGGTCGGAGCCACCAGACTCAACCGGGTCAAAGCGAAGCGAAGCATGCCTTGCTCTGTGGTCCTCGATAGCAAGAAGAAGTTAGTCGGAGGTCGTCAAGTGGCCATGCCGGGAAGCCGCGCGACGGCGGAACGCCAAGAGCGGCTCCTGGCACTCCTCGCGGGTCGTCCGCTAGTCCTTGACGTCGACGCCATAGAAGCTGTGCCGTCCGAACGGCGACAGCTTGAAGTCGATCACGCGCTTGCTGACCGGCTTCAACTGCACCGCATGCGCGATAGTGAACCATGGCGCCTGTTCCTTGAACACCACCTGCGCCTCGCCGTAAAGCTTGGCGCGCTCGGTCTGGTCGCTGACCGTCTTGGCCTTCAAGACCAGATCATCGAACGGCTTGTAGCAGAACTTGGCGACGTTGGATCCGCCGGATTGGGCCGACGCGCAGCCGAGCAGGGTGTGCAGGAAATTATCCGGGTCGCCATTGTCGCCGGTCCAGCCGAGCATGCCCATCTGGTGCTCGCCGGCCTGCATGCGCTTGCGGTATTCGCCCCATTCGAACGACTTGATCTCGGCCTTGACGCCGATCTTGGCGAGGTCGGCCTGCATCAGCTCCGCGATGCGCTTGGCGTTCGGATTGTAGGGACGCTGCACCGGCATGGCCCACAGATCGGTCTCGAGGCCATTCGGAAATCCGGCCTCCGCGAGCAGTTTCTTGGCCGCCTCGGGATCATACGGATCGTCCTTGACGGAGTCGTTGTAGGACCACATCGACGGCGGGATCGGGTTCTTCGCCGCGATGCCGGTCGACAGATAGACGGCGTCGATGATCGCCTTCTTGTCGATCGCCATGCTCAACGCCTTGCGTACGCGCACGTCGTCAAACGGCTTCTTCTGGGTGTTGAAGGCGAGGTAGCCGACGTTGAGGCCGGGCTGCTCGAGCACCGTCACGTTCGGATCCTTGCGGATGGCATCGATGTCGGCGGGGTTCGGATAAGGCATCACATCGCATTCGCCCTTCTGCAGCTTGGCCCAGCGAACCGAGGAATCCGGCGTGATGGCATAGACGAGGTCGTCGATCTTGGCCTTGCCGCCCCAGAATTGCGGGAACGCCTTGTAGCGGATGACCGCGTCCTTTTGGTACTGCACCAGGTAGAACGGACCGGTGCCGATCGGATCCTGGTCGATCTTCTCGGGCGTGCCGGCCTTCAACATCGCGTCGGCATATTCCTTCGACTGGATCGCCGCGAAGGGCATCGCGAGATCCGCGAGGAACGGGGCTTCCGGCTGGTTAAGGGTGATCCTGATCGTGTAGTCGTCGACCTTCTCGACCGACTTGAGCAGTTTCGGCATCGCCATGTCGCCGAAGTAGGAATGGTTTGGGCTGGTCACCTTGAAGTAGGGATTGTCCTCCTTCCACTGCCGCTCGATCGAGAACAGAATGTCGTCGGCGTTGAAGTCGCGCGTCGGCTTGAACGATTTCGAGGTCGAATGCCACTTCACGCCCTTGCGCAGATTGAACGTATAGGTGGTTCCGTCCGGCGAGATCGTCCAGCTTTCGGCAAGGCCCGGCACCACCTGGGTGCCGCCGCGCTCGAACTCGACGATCCGGTTGTAGATCGGCTCGTTGCCGTCGAAAGACGTTCCGGTCGTGTTCACGCCGGGATAAAAGTTCTCCGGGCTGCCTTCCGAGCAGAACACGAGGGTCTTCGCAAAGGCCGACGGACTTGCCAGCAGCGCCGAGGCGCAGACGGCAACGAGCAGGTGATATCTGTTCACGGTTGGAACTCCAGGTGAGAACGGCAACGCGCATGCGCCACGGGCTGCATCGCCGCGTCTGGCCGACCTTGCTATCGGGTATTGCCGCTGTCAACGCACCGGAAGATGGCCGCGCCCGCACCTGGGCCGCGCGTTGGCTGCGCTGCCGCATGCCGGGATTCCGAGGAGGCCGGAAGGGGAGCCCTGCTGCGTCGCCACCCCTCGCAGCAGGGCTCCAGATCGAAGGTCGTCACCGTCACCCCCCCGCTAGGGGGGCGACGGGACCTGCTGGCGGCTTGCCGCGCCTACTTGCCCGGCAGCTTGTCGTCGACGCCCTTGACGTAGAAGTTCATGCCGAGGATTTGGCCGTCGGCGAGGTGGTCGCCGCCCTTGCACTCGACCTCCTTGCCGTCCTGCCCGACGACCGGGCACTTGAACGGATGCAGCTTGCCGGCGGTGATCGCGGCCTGGGTCTCCTCGGCCATCTTCTTCACGTCGTCGGGCATGTTGGTGTAGGGCGCCATCTCGAACATCTTGGAGTCGAGGCCGCCCCAAGTGTCCTCCGACTTCCAGGTGCCGTCGAGCTCGGCCTTGACGCGGGAGATGTAGTAGGGCGCCCAGGTATCGAGGATCGAGGTCAGTTGCGTCTTCGGGCCGAACTTGATCATTTCCGAGTCCTGGCCGAAGGCGAGCTTGCCGCGCTCGCTGGCGATCTGCATCGCCGCCGGACTGTCGGTGTGCTGCATGATGATGTCGGCGCCCTGGTCGATCAGCGCCTTGGCGGCGTCGGCTTCCTTGCCCGGATCGAACCAGGTGTTGGCCCAGATGATCTTGATCTTGATGTTCGGATTGACCGTCTGCGCGCCGAGGATGGTGGCGTTGATGCCGGAGATGACCTCCGGGATCGGGAACGAGCCGATATAGCCGAGCACGCCGGCCTTCGACATCTTGCCGGCAATGATGCCCTGGATGTAGCGGCCCTGGTACCAGCGCGACGAATAGGTCGACATGTTCTTGTCGCGCTTGTAGCCGGTGGCGTGCTCGAAATGCACGTTCGGATACTTCTTGGCGACCTTCAGGGTCGGATCCATGTAGCCGAACGAGGTGGTGAAGATCAGCTTGTTGCCGGCGCGGACCAGCTGCTCGATGGCGCGCTCGGAGTCGGGACCTTCAGGCACGTTCTCCAGATAGGTCGTCTCGATCTTGTCGCCGAACTCTTTCACCAGCGCCTGCCGTGCGAGCTCGTGCTGATAGGTCCAGCCGAGATCGCCGATCGGGCCGAGATAGATGAAGCCGACCTTCAGCTTGTCGGCGGCATGCGCCACGCTGGCGATGCTCCCCGCCAGCACCAGCGCGGCGGCAGCGCCCAGAAGCCTTTTCATCATTGTCGATCTCTCCAAACAGTCAGGGGAAAACACGATGATCCCAAGCGTCGCGCCCCATCGCAGACGCTCGGGATGAAAGACTCAGCGATCCGGCACGAACACCGTGCCCAGCGCCGCCGGTGCCGTCGACCCCCCGGTGCGGGCGCGCGACAGCAGCACCAGCACGATCACGGTGGCGAGGTAGGGCAGCGCCGACATGAATTGCGAGGGAATGCCGACGCCGGCCCCCTGCGCATGCAGTTGCAGGATCGTCACTGCGCCGAACAGATAGGCGCCGATGACGAGACGGCCCGGCCGCCAGGAGGCGAACACGACCAGCGCCAGCGCGATCCAGCCGCGCCCGGCGGTCATGCCGGGAATGAAGAACGGCGTGTAGGCGAGCGGCAGATAGGCGCCGGCCAGTCCCGCGCAGGCGCCGCCGAACAGCACGGCGAGCATACGGATCCGCAACACCGGATAACCGAGCGCATGCGCCGAGACGTGATTGTCGCCGCAGGCGCGCAGCACCAGGCCGGCGCGGGTGCGGTAGAGGAACCACCAGACGGCGATGATCAAGGCGACCGACAGGTAGACGAAAGCGTCCTCGCCGAACAGGATGCGGCCGACCAGCGGGATGTCGCTGAGACCGGGAATGGCGAGCTTGGGCGCGGTGGTGATGCGCTCGCCGACGAAGCGCGCGCCGATCAGGCCGGACAGGCCGATGCCGAGGATGGTCAGAGCCAGCCCGGTCGCGACCTGGTTCACCGCCAGACCGAGCGTCATGAACGCGAAGATCAGCGACATCAGCATGCCGGCCACGATGCCGCACAGCGCGCCGACGATGATCGAGCCGGACAGCCAGGCGCCGCCGAAGCCGCAGGCGGCACCGACGATCATCATGCCCTCGACGCCGAGGTTGAGAACGCCCGCGCGCTCGGTGACGAGCTCACCGGTCGCCGCCAGCAGCAGCGGGGTCGATGCGGCGAGCACCGACAGGATGATGGCTTCAACCAGCACTTTGCACCTGCCGCGCGGCGAGGACGAGCTTGAAACGGTAGAGGATCAGGGAGTCGCAGGCGAGCACGTAGAACAGCAGGATGCCCTGGAACACTTTGGTGACATCGAGCGGAATCTTCATCGTGATCTGGGCCTGCTCGCCCCCAATGAATGTCAGCGCGAGGAACAGTCCTGCAATTAGTATTCCAACCGGATTGAGCCGTCCGAGAAAGGCGACGATGATGGCGGTGAAGCCGTAGCCCGGGGAAATGCCCGGTTGCAGATGGCCGATCGGCCCGGCCACCTCGATGATGCCGGCGAGGCCCGCCAGCGCGCCCGAGACGGCGAAGGTGAGCAGCACCAGCTGATTAGCGTTGAAGCCGCCGAACCGCGCGGCGCGCGGCGCGACGCCGACGACGCGGATCTCGAAGCCCTTGATCGTGCGGTCGAGCAGCACAAAGGCGGCGGCGACGACTATGAGCGCGATGACGCTGCCGAGATGCAGCCGACCGCCCTCGATCAGCACCGGCACGGTCGCGACCGGATCGAACTCCGCAGTGGTCGGGAAGTTGAAGCCGGCGGGATCGCGCCACGGACCGCGGACGAGATAGTCGAGCAGGAGGTCGGCGACATAGACCAGCATAAGGCTGGTGAGGATCTCGCTGGCGCCGAACTTGACGCGGCACAGCGCCGGGATCAGCGCATAGAGCGCGCCGGCCAAGGCGCCGGCGACCAGCATCGCGGGTAGCACCCAATGCCCGGCCTCGCTCCCCTGCGTGCTCACCGCAATCCAACTACCGGCGACCGCGCCGATCAGGAATTGGCCCTCGGCGCCGATGTTCCAGGCATTGGCGAGGTAGCACAGCGACAGGCCGATCGCGATCATGACCAGCGGCGTCGCCTTGACCGCGATCTCCTGCAGCGAATAGCCGTCGGTCAGCGGCGCGACGAAGTAGACGCTGAGCGCGGTGATCGGGTTCTTGCCGAGCACGGCGAATAGTACGCTCATGGTGACAAGCGTCAGCCCGATCGCGATCAGCGGCGAGACCAGGGCGATGGTCCGCGAGCGCTCGGCACGCTTCTCAAGCACCAGCTGCATGCGCGGCCTCCTTCTGGTCGAGACTTGCGCCGCCCATCAAGAGACCAAGCTTCTCGCGGCTCGCCTCGGCGCGTGGCAGTGCCGCGGAGAGATGGCCGTGGAACATCACGGCGATGCGGTCGGCGATCTCCATCAGTTCGTCCAGATCCTGGCTCGTGACCAGCACCGCGGCGCCCGCGCTGGCGAGATCGATCAGCGCCTGGCGGATGATCGCGGCCGCGCCGGCGTCGACGCCCCAGGTCGGCTGGTTGACGATCAGCACCGCCGGCGTGCGCAGGATCTCGCGGCCGACCACGAATTTCTGCAGATTGCCGCCGGACAGGCTCGCGGCTTCCGGATCACGCTTGGCCTTGCGGACGTCGAAGGTCTCGGTGGTCCGATCCACCGTGCGCAGCGTCGCGGCTGCGTTGATGAAGCCGTGCCGCACCATGTCGCTGGCGGCGTGGCCGGTCAGCAGCGCATTCTCCGACAGCTTCATGCGTGGCGCGGTGCCGTGCCCCAATCGCTCTTCCGGGACGAACGCGGCGCCCATCTTGCGGCGCTGGGTGATCGACAGGTTGCCGCAGGCAAGGCCGTCGATGATGATCGTGCCGGGCTCCTTGACCAGACGCTCGCCCGAGAGCGCGGCGAACAACTCGTCCTGCCCGTTCCCGGCCACGCCTGCGATGCCCAGGATCTCACCGCCCTTCAACTCGAGTGAGATGTTCTGCAGCCGGACGCCATGCAATTCCGCGGGCGCAAGCGTGAGATCATTGACGACGAGGCGAGGCACCGTTGTGCGCCGCTCGGCCGGAGGCTTCACCTCCTTGATCTCCGCGCCGACCATCATGCGCGCCAGCGACGCCGCGGTCTCGCTCTTCGGATTGCAGGTCGCGACCTTCCTGCCGCCGCGCAGGATGGTGGCGGTGTCGCACAGCCGCTTCACCTCATCGAGCTTGTGGCTGATGTAGAGGATGGCGCGGCCTTCCGCCTTCAGACGCTCCAGCACCACGAACAGCTGATCGGCTTCCTGCGGCGTGAGCACGGCGGTCGGCTCGTCGAGGATCAGGAATTTCGGATTCTGCATCAGCGCGCGCACGATCTCGATGCGCTGCCGCTCGCCGACCGACAATTGCCAGACCTCGCGCTTCGGATCGAGCGGCAGGCCATAGTCGCGCGCGACGTCGGCGAGTCGCGCCGAGATCGCCTTGAACGGCTCCTTGCCGTCGAGGCCGAGCGCAACATTCTCGGCGACGGTCAGATTGTCGAACAGCGAGAAATGCTGGAACACCATGCCGATGCCGAGAGATCGCGCCTCGGCCGGTCCCGACAGCTTGACCGGCGCCCCCTGCCAGCGCAGTTCGCCAGCGCTCGGCTGCACCAGTCCGTAGATCGTCTTCACCAGGGTCGACTTGCCCGCGCCGTTCTCGCCGAGCAGGGCGTGGATCTCGCGCGGGAAAATCTCGATATCGATCGCGTCGTTGGCAAGGAAGTCGCCATAGCGCTTCGTCAATCCGACCGTCTGCAGGAGCGGGTGAGCGTGATGAGGATCGGCAGGGCCGGGACTGAGCATCGTGCTGCGTCATGAGCAGTGAATGGAACTGCCTCAATTGTGAGCTAATTTACGGCGGCGCGTAAGAGGCGAAAAGCGTCATCCTCTGCTCAACTCTTGCTCAATTGGCTCCGAGCGCGTGAACGCACTCGCTCGCCTGAACCTGGTTGTAGATGGCTCGCACTGCAACACCGAGGCCCGCGAGAATGGCGTTTCGAGATGTGGCACTTTTGCGACAGTTCCTGGAAATCAGCGGAACCGAGCACTCTGCCCGTTGGATGAGCAGCGTCATGCAATGCGTCCGATGACCCCGTCGGCTGCGGCGGATCGAGCCTGCAAGCGCGCTGCTTCTCATGTCCCGCAGTTCCGAAAAACCTCAATGATGTGAAGTGGCAACAGCGTTTCCACGGCGCGGGGCGCTGCGCCCGCTCGTCCCCTCGCGGGAAACTCTGCGCGCGCCCGGCCGCGGCAATGGGGCGGAAGCTTGATGAAACTGCGGGCAATGCCTGGAGAAAGTTGAGGCTTCCAGCGTCCAGGGAACGGCGCAACTGTGCATGCAAGTCGGGAATCGGCGCTTGTTAACTGGGGGTGTTTGAAATGTCGTTCTACAAGTCCATTGCGGCTGCCATCGCGCTCGGCGCGGCAGCGCTGACGTCGGTTGGCACAGCCGGCGCGGCTGATCTGCAGGCCAAGGCGATCGCGAAGAAGGCGCCGGCGGACCTGCCGTTCTTCCTCGTCGTCGACAACCGCGTCAGCTTCTCCTACATCTTCAATGCCCGCCAGCCTGGCGCCTGGTCCGGCAACGCCGCGGCCGGGTTCAACGCCAACACCGCGAAGCAGGTGTATTCGTTCACCCACTTCGATGTCTGGGGCTACGGCACCAACTTCTTCACCATCTCGCTGTTCAAGTCGGACCACAACGACCCGGCCGGTCCGTGCACGCAGACCGGCGGCATCGTGTCGCCGAACGCCGGGTTCGCCTTCACGCCAGCGAGCTGCGCGGGCGCGACCGAGATCTATGGTCTGTTCCGCTCGACCTTCGGCTGGAACCAGATCTTCAACACCAAGGCCTTCACGATGGGCCCGTTGCAGAACATCTCGTTCGAGGTGGGCATGGATGCGAACACCGAGAACCGTTACTTCGGCGCCGCGAAGCGTGACGTCGTTGCCGGTCTGCAGTTCGCGTTCAACCTGCCCTACAAGGGCTATTTCAACGTTGCTCCCTTGATGTACTGGGAGTTCGCCAACCACAACTCGTTCTCGCAGTGCGGCGCCGGCTGGTCGGCTCCCTGTATCGCCGACGGCAACACCTCGTTCAAGCCGACCTGGGCGGTCGAGACCAACTACTACATGGACCTCGGCTTCCTGCCCGAGAACATGCAGTTCTTCTCGATCTCGGGTCGTGCCGGCTGGTACGGCAAGAAAGGCACCGACACCGAGCCGCTCCCGGCCAGCGTCGCGAATGGCGTCTATCCGACCAAGATCGAGTTCAACTCGGAGCCGATCCGTCTGACCTTCGACGCCTCGAAGGCGATTTGGGGTGAGAAGCAGAGCCACATGATCGACGTCTGGGTCGCCTACCGTTACTGGCAGAACAAGTTCGGCCTCGATCACAACAACGCGGTCGGCTGCTCCGTCGCCGGAGCCGGCGGCACCCGCGTCAGCACCGGCGCGTGCACCGAGTCCTCCCTGTATTCGGGCGTGACCGTCAAGTTCTGATCGATTGAGCACATCGAGGCGCCGCAGCTGAGGTTGCGGCGCCTTTTGATTTTGCGAGGCTTTATTTTTCCCAGACGCCGGCATGCAGCGCAGCCGCCTCGTCCTCCAGCAGCGGACCCAGCACCTCTGTCGTCCGCTGACCGCTCGCGAACACGTCGCGGCAGGGCAGGTCGAGCGTCGGGTTTTCCGGATGGTTGCCGGTGAAGTCGCGCAGCCGCCGCTCACTCAAGCCATAGACCACGCGGCCGATCCCGGCCCAGTAGATCGCGCCGGCGCACATCGCGCAGGGCTCGGCCGACGAATAGAGCGTCGCGGTCGCTCGGATGTCTGGCGCGATCGATCTGCATGCCTGTGTGGCCACCAGCCGCTCCGCATGCGCCGTGGCGTCGCGGTCGGGCATGTAGCCGTTCTCTGCCTCGATCAGCACCCGTCCATCGCCGTCGACCAGGATGGCCGCAAACGGATGATTTCCGTGTGACATCGAGCGGCGTGCAACGGCGAAGCTTTGGCGCAGGAAGTGGGCGTCACGCGGATGCGCGTCGCCAGAGCCGCTCCCGTCCGTTTGACCCGCGTTGCCTGCCATCGCCTTGCTCCCTTGCGCCTGCGCGATCCTGATCGTTCCCGGGACGCCGCGCAAGGGAACCGGGCCCGCCAGCCGGCGTTGCCCGGCGCATGAACGATCAAGGCGGGGTGTCATGGCAGCGACCACGGATTCCAGAGTTGCCGTCTATGCTGCCTTGGCCGGCAACCTGCTCGTCGCCTGCACAAAGATCGCGGCGGCGGTCTGGACCGGCAGTTCGGCGATGATGAGCGAAGCCATCCATTCGGTCGTGGACACCTTCAACGAGCTCCTGCTGCTCTACGGCTTCCACCGCGCGAGCCGTCCGCCCGATCGCGGACATCCGCTCGGCCACGGCCGCGAGCTCTACTTCTGGAGCTTCATCGTCGCGCTGCTGCTGTTCGCGCTCGGCGCGGGCGTCTCGCTGTACGAGGGCGTCGCGCACCTGATGCATCCGGAGCCGATCGAGAATCCGACGGTGAACTACATCGTGCTCGGCCTGTCTTTCGTGTTCGAGGCCGGCTCCTGGTGGGTCGCCGTGCGGCGCTTTCGCGCGGCGGCGCCGGACCTCTCCACCATCGAGGCGTTCCGGCGCAGCAAGGATCCGCCGGCCTTCATGGTCGTGTTCGAGGACAGCGCGGCGCTGATCGGAATCATGATCGCAGCCGCCGCGACCGCCGCAGCCGTGGGGTTCGACGAGCCGGCGTGGGATGGCATCGGATCGATCCTGATCGGGCTCTTGCTCGCGGTGACCTCAATGGTGCTGGCGCGGGAGAGCAAGAGTCTCCTGATCGGGGAGCAAGCGGATCCCGAATTGGCGAGCTCGGTGCTCGAGATTGCGCGCGCGTCGGAGGCCGTGCTGTCCGCCAATGGTCTGCTGACGGTGCAGCTGTCGCCGCAGCAGGTCGTCGTAGCGCTCAGCGTCGAATTCGCCGACGATCTCCGCGCCGATGATATCGAGCGTGCCGTCGTCACAATTGAGACGGAGTTGCGCGGTCGCCATCCCGAGATCGCGGCGCTGTTCGTCAAGCCGCAGACTGGCGCACGCTATCGGGAGACGCGCGCGCGCCAGTTGCAAGGTTCTGCTCCTGCGTGACGGCGGGTCAGCGGTAGGCGACATCGCTGCGGGCCGACGACAGCCGCACCAGCATGCCGATCTGATAGATCGCCGAGAGCGCCACCAGGATGTAGACGATCCGGGCGATCGGCGATGACGTCGCGGTTTCGGCCGCACCGTTGCCGAAGATGGCGGTGACGAGATCAAAGTCGAACAGGCCGACGAGGCCCCAGTTCAATCCACCGACGATGACGAGAATGAGCGTGATGATGTTGAGTGCCCGCATGTGTCTGCTCCTTGGCTAGGGCATCTGATGCGGGGTCAAGGCAGGGGCGGACGTCTCGTTCCTATTGCGGTGCCCGCGCGACGAAAGGCGCACTGACGAGCACGATGACGAGCAGGGCGGCCAGGATCCAGAAAGATGTCGTGAGGTTCGTCGCCGCGGCAACGAAGCCGATGCCGGCAGGTCCGAGCAGCACGCCCGAATAGCCTGCAGTCGTTACGGCAGCGACCGCCAGGCCGACCGGCATCGTGCTCTGAGCACCGGCCCTGCGGAACAGCACCGGGACGAGGTTCGACGCGCCCGCGCCGATCAGCGCGAATCCCGCGATGGCTGCGACGACTGACGGAATGACCAGCAGCACGACGAAGCCTGCGATCGCGATGACGCTGCCCCACAGCAAGGTGGCGCGGTCGCCGATCCGCGCCACGACGCGGTCGCCGACCAGGCGGCCCGCGGTCATCGCGATCGAGAACATGATGTAGCCGAGCCCGGCCTGCGCAGCCGGCAGGCGGCCGGAGCCGGTCAGCAGCAGGGCGCTCCAGTCGAGCATGGCGCCTTCGACCAGGAACATGATCGCGGCGAGCGCCGCCAGCAGCAGCACTGCGCCATGCGGCAGCACCAGCAGTGGACCTGACTCGGCCGGCTTGCTCGCCATCAGGCGAGGCGCCGCGACGAGCATCGCCGCCACCGCCAGCACGCTGCAGATCATCGTGCCGAGCAGCGGCGTCACGTCGAAGGCGAGCAGCGCAGTCATGACGCCGGAGCCGGCAAAGCCGCCGATGCTGAATTGCGCGTGGAAGCCGGACATCAGCGGCCGTTCACCCAGCCGCTCGACCTCGATCGCCTGGATGTTGATAGCCACGTCGAGCGAGCCGAGCGCCGCTCCGAAGGCGAACAGCGCCACGGCCAGAGCGGCGGGCGTGGACGCGATGGTCAGCAGCGGGAGCAGAAGGCCGAGAGCGAGGCCGCTGACGATGACGACGGGCTTGCTGCCATAGCGCGCGCTCACGAGACCGGCAGCCAGCATCGAGGCGACCGAGCCGACACCGAGCGACAGCAGCAACAGCCCGAGCGTCGCGTCACCGACGCCGAGCCGCTGCTTGGCGAACGGCACCAGCGGCGCCCAGCAGGCGATGCCGAAGCCCGCGACGAAGAAAGCCAGGCGTGTCGCGAGCTGCGCCGCGCGATGGTCGGTGAATGTCATGGATGAGGTCCGGCGCCGCGGCGCCCTGCGGTGGGCGAATGGATGAGCGCGACGCCCGAGGGATTGCGAAACCGGACGCCGCAAGACAATGAGGTCCCGCTTGGAGGTCCCGCTTGTCGGTCGCCTCTATCATGCCTATAGGGCTAGCTCCACCCTTGGTGTGTTCTTGCGATGTCGCAGCAAAGCCGCAGAGGAACGATGAGCTCGACAGACATGTCCAAGACGGCCTTCTCCAAGACGGCCTTCGTCGCCGTCGATTGGGGAACCTCGAGCTTCCGCGCCTGGCTGATTGCGGCCGATGGGACGGAGCTGGCCGAGAGCCGCGGCAGCGAGGGCATGCTGCATTGTGCGACCTCCGGCTTCGCGCCCGTCCTGCACGCTCACCTGGGCCGGCTGGCCGCGCCGGCGGACGCTCCCGTGCTGGTCTGCGGCATGGCCGGCGCGCGGCAGGGCTGGGTGGAAGCGCCGTATCTGCACACCCCGACCCGGCTGGATGCGCTGCACGCCGGCGCGATCCGTGTCGACACCGACGGTGACGTCCGGATCCTGCCCGGGCTCGCGCAGGCGCGCGCCGACGCGCCCGACGTGATGCGCGGCGAGGAAACGCAGCTGCTCGGCGTGACCGAGCCGGATTTCACCGGCATCGTCTGCATTCCCGGCACCCACAGCAAGTGGATCCGGATCGACAACGGTGCCGTGGTCGCGTTCGCGACCTACATGACGGGCGAGCTGTTCGCGGTGATCTCCGAGCACAGCATCCTGAAGCACGCTATCGAAGCGGGCGCCGCGGCGGCAGACGGGAGTGCGTTTCGCGCCGGCCTCGCATCGGCGCTGTCCTCGTCGGCGAGCTTGACCAGCAGCCTGTTCCGGCTGCGCGCCGCGCAGCTGCTCGGCTTCGGGCAGCGGTCCGAGGGAGCCGCGCATCTCTCGGGACTTCTGATCGGCAGCGAGATCGCCGATGCGCGCATGCGCTTTGGCGGGGATGGTCCGCTGCGGTTGATCGGAGCGGGCCGGCTCGGCGGCCTCTATCGTGCGGCGCTGGCTGCGAGCGGGTTCGCAGTGAATGATCGCGATGCCGAACTGGCGTCGCGCCGTGGTCTGATCAAGGCCGCGCGGCAGATCTGGGGAGCGCGTTTCTGACATGACACAGTCCGTTGCCTGGCCCGACGTCAAGCGAGCGCTCGTCGCGATCCTGCGCGGCATCAAGCCCGATGAGGCCGAGGGAATCGTCGATGTCCTGATCGAAGCGGGCTTCGAGCTGATCGAGGTGCCGCTCAACTCGCCGGATCCGTTTGTATCGATCGAGCGCCTCGCCAGGCGTTTCGGCAAGGACTGCCTGATCGGCGCAGGCACGGTGGTCAACGCGCCGGATTGCGTGCGCGTCGCGGAGGCCGGTGGGCGGCTGATGGTCAGCCCGAATGTCGATGCCGAGGTGCTGGCGACGGCGCAGGCCTATGACATGGTGACGATGCCCGGTGTGTTCACGCCGACCGAAGCGTTCCTCGCGCTGCGCTGCGGCGCCTCGGCGTTGAAGTATTTTCCTGCCTCGGTGCTCGGTCCATCGGGCATCGCGGCGCAACTCGCCGTGCTGCCGAAAGGCGTCGTGGTCGGTGCCGTCGGCGGCGTCTCCGACAAGAACCTCGCGTCCTATGTCGCGGCTGGCGTGCGCGCGTTCGGTCTCGGTTCGAGCCTGTACAAGCCCGGCATGACGGCGAGCGACGTCAGGGAAACGGCATGGGCCTCCGTCCACGCCTATGACGCGGCCATTGCCGCCGGCTGAATGCGGCGTTGATCTTCAGCCAGATGTCGAGATCCAGAAAGGCGTGAACGCCTAGTAGGCTCCACGCCGCTCTGCGCCTCGGATTGGCCGCATGGGCCTTGCCGGAGGCGGGCGCGTCCCGATCGCGGCCGAAATCACCATGAGCAGGACGCGGAGCTGCTCGGCGCCTGCTCGTCCAAAAAATAGTTTGAATCCAAATCATTTTGGTTCAATTGAATGGAGGCATGGCACCATCTCCATCCAGCGCCCGTCTCCGGTTCGGCTTCGCGCTTGTCGGGCTCGCTCGCCGGTGGCGGCGGGCCCTCGACGAGCGGATGGGCGCGCTCGGTTTGTCGGATGCGGCGTGGCCGCCGCTGGTGCATCTCGACCGCACGGGCGACGGCATCACCCAGAACGAACTGGCGGCCCGTTGCGGCATCGACGGATCGAGCCTGGTGCGTCTGCTCGACATCCTCGGTGAGCGCGGCCTGGTCGAGCGGCGGGTCTCGCCCGACGATCGCCGCTCGCGGCTGGTGTTTCTCACCACGAAGGGCAGGCGGCTGCTGAGCTCCGTCTACCGCGTCCTGCAAGAGGCCGAGAGCGCGATGCTCCGGGACATCGACGATTCACGCCTGCAGGCCACGCTGGACATGTTCGCCCGGATCGAGCAGCGGCTCGAAGGAGACGACGACGAATGAATGCCTCAATCGCCTCTCGGCTCGGTTTCGATGGGGCCAGGCTGGTCTTCGGCTTGCGGACGGCGATGGCTGCCTGCCTCGCGCTGCTGCTCGCCTGGCTGGGCGGATTGGAGCATCCGCAATGGGCGGCCATGACGGTGTGGGCGGCGTCACAGCCGCTCCGCGGACATCTGCTGGAGAAGAGCGTCGCACGATTCGTGGGCACTCTCATCGGCGTGGCCTTCGGCTTGGCCTTGATGCGCCTCGCGCGCGGCGAGCCGATCGTGCTCGTGGCCGGCATCTCGCTGTGGATCGGCCTTTGCGCCTTTGCCGGCAATCTCGTCCGGGGCTATGCGTCCTATGCCGCGCTCCTGTCCGGCTACTCGGCGGCGATGGTGGCGCTGCTGGACGCCCCCATCCCGAGCATGTGCTGGCCCTTGGCGCCGATCGTGTGCTCACCGTCGCGGTCGGAATTCTGGCCGCGCTGCTCGTCGGCTGGCTGTTCGCCGCGCCCGGCGACAATGCGTCGGTGCTGGAAAAGGTCCGGCTTCTCAACGCGCGGCTGGTCGCCGACATCGTGGCGCGCCTGCGCCGGGCGCCGGTCACGGAGAATGAGCAGCGTTCGCTTCTCTCGGACATCGCGGCACTCGAGGGCCTGCTCGACCTGCATGGCGCCGGCTCGCGCCACAGACGGCGACTGGTCCGTAGGGTCCGCGCGGTCCTGGCAGCACAGGTTTCGGCCGTGCTGTGGCTGCGCTCGGACGACAGCCGCGCCATCGAGGCATCGGCAATCGATCTGGTCGCGGGCACGAAGCTGTCCGGGACCGGCCTCTCTGGGAACGCGCTGCAGCGGCTGCGCGAGGCGTCAGTCGCCGCGACTTCTCAGGGCGCTCTGACTTCCGTCCTGAACGAGCTTGCCGCCTCGACAAACAGCCTGGACGATCTCGACGCAGCCTCGGCTGCAGAACCCCTGCTGCATCGCGATTGGATGCTGGCGCGCCGTGCGATGTTGCGCGCTCTCGTAGCAATGCTGGCCACCGGCCTGGTCTGGCTCGTAACCGGCTGGGAGATGGGCGGCTTCATGATGCTGGGCACGGCGATCATGCTGTCCGTGTTCTCGACCTTTGAGAAGCCGGCCGCGATCCTGCCTCACGTGCTCGCAGGACAGGTTTTGGGAGCAAGTCTCGCATTGGCCTGCCGTTGGCTGGTCTGGCCCTATCTCGGCGGATCGCTCGGTGCGGTTCTGGCGATGATGCCCTTCATTCTGCTCGGGGCGCCGCTCCTGGCGCATCGCCTGACCCAGCGCATGGCGTTCGACGTCAACATGGTGCTGCTGCTGATGCTGCAGCCGAACTGGCCGCAGACGATGACCTTCGGGCATTCGCTGATGGCCAGTCTCGCGGTCGTCGCCGGCCCCGTCGTCGGGCTGATCGCCTTCAGCCTGATCTATCCCGTCGACAGCCGCCGCCGCTATGAGGCGGTCAGACATGCGATGATCGACGACCTCGAACACCTTGCGGCCACCGCCCTGCGGTCGGACCGCCGCAAGCAATGGCGCGCACTGCTGCATCACCGCGTCCTGCTCGCTACCTATTGGGGCGAGCGCGCGTCTTGTTCGACGCCGCGCCTGGCGGACGATGCGCTGGCGCTGCTGTATGTCGGACAGGCGATCGAGCAGCTCGGTGACTTCGCCGCACGCGCTGCGTCGCCGGGCATGAAACGGCGCTGCGCGGCGACGCTGGAGCGGCTGCATCGGATCGGCACGGACCCGCTGCGCGCGGCGCACGCATTGCTCGCTACGGTCCGCCGGCTGCCGGCCGAGATGGCCGGCACGACCATCCTGGAGCAGGCGGCGGCGAAGCTCGCCGAGCGACCGACGGCGTTTCGCAAGACGGCTGCCGACGCGCGTTAATTTAGCTCGCGGCGGCGTGGATCTCCGGCGAGCTGCTGTCTTCTCCGGATTGCGTGAACGCCTGCAGCGCCTCCGCCATCTGAACGCGGCCGCCGACGCCGGTGATGACGACGTCAACCATTGTGAACGACGAGTGGAAATGGCCGCGCGCCTTGAGCTGACCGACCGGCACGCCGGCCGCGGCGAGCGCTTCCGCATAGGCGACACCCTCGTCGCGCAGCGGATCGAACTCGCAGGTCACGATATAGGCCGGCGGCAGTCCCTTCAGCTGGCCGCGCAGCGGCGACACCCGGGGATCGGTGCGGTCCGCCGGCGAGCAGTAGATGTCCCAGAACCAAAACATCAGCCCGCGCGTCAGGAAGTAGCCTGCGGCGTTCTCGGCGTAGGACGGACGATCGAAGCTGCAATCGGTGACCGGACAGACCAGCAGCTGGCCCCCGATCGCCGGCCCGCCGCGGTCGCGCGCCAACTGGCACGTGACGGCGGCGATGTTGCCGCCCGCGCTCCAGCCGGCCACCAGCACCGGCCCCTCGCGGCCGCCGAGCTCGGCGGCGTGCTCGGACACCCACTTCGCCGCGGCATAGCCGTCCTCGGCCGCGGCGGGGAAGCGATGCTCCGGCGCGTGGCGGTAGTTCACGCTGACGAAGATCATGTTGGAGCGGCGGCACAGGTCGCGGCAGAACGGATCGTCCGACTGCTCGTCGCCGAGCACCCAGCCGCCGCCGTGGAAGTACACGACGATCGGATGCGGGCCCGGCGTCGCCGGACGGTAGAGGCGGTAGGCGAGGGGACCTTCGGCGCCCGGCAGCGTGCCGTCCTTCACTTCGCCGACGGGGCGGCCTGGCGGCCGGGCCTTGTTGAACTCAGCGACGAAGTCGCGTGCGCCTTGCGCGCCCATCGATTCGATCGGCGGCAGGTTCATCTCGGTGAGCATGTTCAGCACCAGCCGGACATCCGGCTGCAGCTTCACGATCTCGCCGTCGTTGCACTGGGTCGCGCCGCCCGGGCCGGTCAGCCTGAAGCCGAGCATGCCGCGGCTGACGACCTCGTTGCAGATGCCGCGATACGGGCCAACGCCGCCGGTATAGGGCATCAAGGTCTGCGGCTTGCCCAGTACGTTGGCGCCCGTGTACCAGGTGTTGGCGAGCCGGTGCAGCGTCACGGTCGAGCAGTCCGCCATGTGGCGCATCCAGCCGGCCTGCGCCGTCTCGGTCGGTTCGATCGTGGTGAAGCCCGCGTCGCGCAGCGCGGCCAGCCGATCGACCACGAAGTCGACATGCTGCTCGATCGACACCGCCATGTTCGACAGCACCGAGGGGCTGCCGGGGCCCGTGATCAGGAACAGATTCGGGAAGCCGGCGACGGTCAGTCCGAGATAGCTCTCCGGCCCGTTCGCCCAGCTGTCGTCGAGCGACTTGCCGCCGCGGCCCTTGATCGGATGCACGGCGCGGATCGCGCCGGTCATGGCGTCGAAGCCGGTCGCGAACACGATGACGTCGACGTCGAAGCTGCGCCTGTCGGTTTTGATCGCGCCGGCGGTGATCGATGCGATCGGCTCCTTGCGCAGGTTCACCAGCGTCACGTTCGGACGGTTGAACGTCGCGTAGTAGTTGGTGTCGAGGCACGGACGCTTGGCGCCGAACGGATGATCGTGAGGCGTGAGCGCCTCGGCCGTCTCGGGATCCTTGACGATCGTGCGGATCTTCTCGCGGATGAGATCGGCGAGAAGGGCGTTGCCGTCGGCATCGACGCCCTGGTCGGCCCAGAGCTGCGTCAGCATGCCGACGAGGTCGCCCGAGGCCCACATCTTCTCGAAGCGCTCGCGGCGCTCGGCCTCGCTCAGCGCCCAGCTGAATTCCGTCGCTGGCGGGATCGGCACGCCGGTCATCGACCAGCGCGCCTGCTCGCGCAAGGCATTGCGATCCTGCGCCAGCTGGGCGGCGCGATCCGCCGGCAGCGGGCCGTTATGCGCCGGAAGCGCGAAGTTCGGCGTGCGCTGGAATACGGTGAGCTGCGCGGCCTGCTCGGCGATGATCGGGATCGACTGGATGCCCGAGGAGCCGGTGCCGATGACCGCGACGCGATTGCCGCGGAGGTCGACGCCGTCATGCGGCCAGCGGCTGGTGAAGTAGATCTCGCCCTTGAAATCATGCACGCCGTCGATCTCCGGCGGCTTCGGCTGCGACAGGCAGCCGGTCGCCATGATGTAGTGGCGGCAGGAGACGGCGGGGCCCTTGTCGGTGGTCAGCAGCCAGCGCTCCTGGGATTCATCCCAGGCGGCGCCAAGCACGCGGGTGCCGAAGCGGATGTCGCGGCGCAGGTCGTAGCGGTCGGCGACGAAGCCGAGATAGCGCAGGATCTCCGGCTGAGTGGCGTATTTCTCCGACCACTGCCAGGCGGTCTCGAGCTCGGGATCGAAGGTGTAGCTGTAGTCGACGGTCTGGATGTCGCAGCGGGCGCCGGGATAGCGGTTCCAATACCAGGTGCCGCCGACATCGTTGGCGGTATCGAGCGCCACGGTCGAGAAACCGGCCTTGCGCAGCCGGTGGAGCAGGTACAAGCCCGCAAATCCGGCGCCGACGACGGCGACGTCCACTGTCTGGGATTCGCCGTGAGTCGATTCCTGCGCACGCGCCTCGACCAGACCGTCTGACATGCTGACCTCCCGATGATTTTATGATTGCGGGAAGGCTAGTCTTGCTCGCCTGGTTTGTCAGCACACAAAGTAACGATCTGCGGTTGTTGCGCCGCAAGAAGCTGCATGAATCCGGTATGCCAGGCGCCGTTTTTGCATCGCCGCTCAAATTGCTGTTGCGGAGTGGACAAGATGCTGAGAAAGCGACAGAAAGCGCTCCTGCCGCGGCGCATTCACCAAGTTTCAACGCATCGCGACTGTAACACCTGCAACACGACGCCACACCCACGATCAACCAGGCCAGGCCCATGCCGCTCTCGCTGCCCAAGCAAAAGATTCGCGTTCTGCTCCTCGAGGGCGTGAACGACTCGGCCGTCCGCATGTTCGAGGCCAGCGGCTATACCGAGGTCGAACGGCTGCCCAAGGCGCTCGGCTCGGCGGAATTGAAGCGGATGCTGTCCGGCGTTCACATGCTCGGCATCCGCTCGCGGACGAATCTGACCGCCGACGTGCTGCAGGCGGCCGACCGGCTGATGGCCGTGGGCTGCTTCTCGGTCGGCACCAACCAGGTCGATCTCGATGCGGCGCGGCGGCTCGGCATCCCCGTCTTCAACGCGCCCTATTCGAACACCCGCAGCGTCGCCGAGCTGACCATCGCCGAGGTCGTGATGCTGATGCGGCGGATCTTCCCGCGCTCGGTGTCGGCGCATGCCGGCGGCTGGGACAAGTCGGCCAATGGCAGCCGCGAGGTGCGCGGCAAGACGCTCGGCATCATCGGCTACGGCAATATCGGCTCGCAGCTGTCGAACCTCGCCGAAGCCATGGGCATGCGGGTGATCTTCTTCGACCTCACCGACAAGCTCCGCCACGGCAACACCGAGCCGGTCGAAAGCCTCGACGAACTGCTGGCTAATAGCGACGTCGTGTCGCTGCACGTGCCGGAGACGCCGGCGACCGCCAACATGATCGGCGAGCGCCAGATCCGGCACATGAAGGACGGCGCCTACCTCATCAACAATTCGCGCGGCACGGTGGTCGACATCGACGCGCTGGCGAGCGCGCTGCGCGAGGGCAAGCTGTCGGGCGCCGCCGTCGACGTGTTTCCGGTCGAACCGGCCTCGAACGCCGATCCGTTCGTGTCGCCGCTGCAGGGCCTGCCCAACGTGATCCTGACCCCGCATGTCGGCGGCTCCACCGAGGAGGCGCAGGATCGCATCGGCGGCGAGGTCGCGCGCAAGCTGATCGATTACTCCGACGTCGGCTCGACTTTCGGCGCGGTCAACTTCCCGCAGGTGCAGCTGCCGGCGCGCCCGACCGGCACGCGCTTCATCCACGTCCACCGCAACGTGCCGGGCGTGCTGCGCCAGGTCAACGAGGCGGTGTCACGGCACAACATCAACATCCTCGCGCAATATCTGCAGACCGATCCGGAAGTCGGCTACGTCGTGCTGGAAACCGACGTGGTTGGCGGCGAAGGTGAGGAGCTGCTGTCGGAGCTGCGCGCGGTGGACGGCACGATCCGCGTGCGCGTGCTGTACGATCACGACAGGCCGTGAATGGGAAAGGCTGACGTCGATGAGCGCACAGTCCCCGTCCTCGTCAGCCTCCTCCATCGTGCTCAGCACGACCGTCCCGGCACGGGTGCTGCGGCATGATCCGCAATACGGCATGTCGACCTTGTTCTTCGCCGACGGTGAGCTGCGCGTGCCGATGGTCGATGCCGCTGTCGATGCCGGCGTCTCCGTGACCATCGAGGCGCGCGACGTCTCGATCGCGCTGTCGCGGCCGATGGACGTGTCGATCACCAACCGGCTGCCCGGCCGGATCGAGGAGATTCTGCCGCTCGACCCGCCCTATGTGCGTGTGACCTTCGATCTCGGTTCAACGAAGCTGCACGCGCTGGTGACGCTGGAGTCGGTCGAGCGGCTGGCGCTGGAACCGGAATTGTCCGCCTGGGCGATGATCAAGAGCGTCGCGATCGGGCCCGGCGCGGTTCGGCCTTCGGAGCTGCCTCGGCCGCGCCGCTGGCCCGCTTCTGATAGTGGGGATCCGTAGCCTTCTGCAATTCGCCGAGCGCCGCAGTGGTCGCCGTGCGCGTCCGCCGCTCCATCGAGCGGTACAGCGCGATCAGCCGCTCGCCGAACGCGGTGATCTCGGCGCCGCCGCCGCGGCGGCCGGGATGCGTCTCGAACACCGGCGTCTCAAAGGTGCGGTTCAGCGCATCGACCATCAGCCAGCATTTGCGATAGGAGATTCCGCTCGCGCGCGCCGCGCCGAGGATCGAGCGCTCCCTGCGAACGAACTCGATCAGCTGCAGATCCTCCGGCGACAGGCTGCCGCCGTTGCCGAAGCTGATAGTCAATGCGATCTGCGCCGCGCCCTTCATGCCATTCCGATCCGCTCGCGTTCGGCGCCGATCATGTCACGGGCGATGCGCGATGTCACCCGGCGTCCGGCCCACGCCTCGATCCAGCCGGGGCCGCGCGCCGCGTCGACGGTGACACATTCGGCAAACGTGCCGGCAAACCGTGTCCACGCCTCCACCATCGTCGGCGAGACCGCGGTGATGATCGGAAGCCCGGCGGAGATCGCGGAGCCGAAGGCGTCGGCGAGGCCGCCGCCGGTGGCCTCCTGCTTGCCGAACTTGCTGAGGATGACGACGTCGGTGCCGCGGAGGATCGACTGCTGCACGGCGGCGCAGGCCAGCACCAGGCCTTCCGGATCGAGGTTGCAGGCCAGCGATCCCGGACCGAGGTCTTGCGAGATCGAGAACAGCCTGTTGTCATCGAGGCTGCGCAGCATCATGGACTTGCACGGCTTGGCCTTGTCGGCGCTGCTCTCGACCACGCCTGACACGCGCAGGCCGGCGTCCGCGAGGCGCACGGCGAAGTCGCCGAGCAGGTCCTGAATCACCGGCGATGCCGCGCCCTGCAGCGCCACGATCCGGCACGTTCCGATATCGACTGAAGCCATGGCAGTCCTCCTCACACATTGGCGGAGACGCGGCCCGCCGTCCGGCCGGTTTGCATGATCTGGTGAACGGCCGACACGACGCTCGCGGCGATCGACTGGCCGCGCTCGTCCATGCCGGTCCAGGCGCCGTGACGGCCGCGCGGATCGATCTCCAGCAGCTTGACGTTGGCCGGCACGCGCAAGCCGTCGCGCGCGATGCCGCGCAGTGCGCCGTCGAGCGGCGCCAGCACCGGCGTGCCGCCGAGCGAGCCGAGCTGCAGGCCCTTGTAGACGCGGGTGCCGATGTCGAGCGGCGTGTACCAGACGGCGTCCTGGTCGGAATAGATGAAACGCTCGCGCCCGGCGCCGCCGAGATCGCGCGCCTTGCCGTCGGCGTTGCGGGTGTGGCCTTCGGCGACGATGGCGCCGGTCTCGCACGGATGCGTCTCGATCGCGATGTCGCAATTATGCCCGATCGCAAAGCGGGGACCGATGCCGACGGCGATGCCGGCGACGCCGCGCAGGTCCGGCGTCACCAGATGCTTCTGCATGCGCGCATCGACGATGACCGAGGGATAGCGATAGGCGATGATGTCGGTGAGATGCATTCCGGTCACCGCCACCCGGCCGGGATCGCGGTGAATCTGCACGACGTCGGCGATGCTCTCGGCCTTCGCGCCGCTCACGCCGTCGATATCGCGCGGCTCGCCGAACAGGACGTCGTGGAACGCCATGCCGCGGCGGATCACCGGCGGGAAGGCGTCATGACAGAGCACGATCGCAAAGCGCGCGTGGCTGAGCTTCGCCGCGATGGCGGAGGCGATCTCGTTGGTGCCCAGCACCAGCGCAAGCGGCTTCGGCGCGTTCGGATGCCAGGTGATTGCGGCGGCTCTCATGCTGATGACCTCGTGTTGCGGGATCGGATGAGCAAGCGCCGGGCCAGACGGTCGAGGTCGAGCCAAAGTGTTCATTCCGTTGGTGAAACCGATCCATGGCCCGCTTTGTTCGATCCGAAGCTATATTGTATAAGATATAACATGGAAGGTTATATTGTCGCGTATACAACAGGGCGCGATCGCGCCGGGAGTGCGCAGGGGACGTGGATCAGGCGGCGGGGTCTTCGCGACGGACGAGGGCGACGCCCTTGACCTGGGCGTAGACGGCGAGCCCCGCCTGCAGGCCGAGCTCGTTCCACGAGCGCTGGGTCACGCGCGACAGCAGCCGCGCGCCGTCGCCAGTCTCGCCGAGCCCCAGCAGGGCGGTGACGCGGTGGTCGGCCTGGCCGCGGATCTCGAGGATTTTTGCCCTGAGCACGTTGACGATCGTGCTGCGGCTCGGGGCGTCGACCGCCAGGCTGACATCGTCGGCCAGCACGCGCAGGCGCCGCCGCGTGCCGGGCGAGAGTGGCTCGGCGGGCAGCAGAAATTGGCCGCCGGCCACGCTGAGCGTCGCCATGCCGTCGCTCGCATCCTGCGCGGTGACGGTGGCGTCGAGGCTCACGGCGGCGTCGCGCGACAGCGCGAGCGGCAGCGACAGATCGGCCTGCAGCGCGGCCAGCGGGCCCGACGCCAGCACGGCGCCATGGCGCATCAGCACCAGCTGATCGGCGAGCCGTTCGACCTCGGCGATGTCGTGGCTGATGTAGAGGATCGGTAGATCCAGCGCGGCGTGCAGCCGCTCCAGATAGGGCAGGATCTCGTCCTTGGTCATCTGGTCGAGCGCCGATAGCGGCTCGTCCATCAGCAGCAGTTTGGGCTGGCTGAGCAGCGCCCGGCCGATGGCGACGCGCTGGCGCTCGCCGCCGGAAAGATGCCGCGGCGAGCGCTCCAGCAGCCTGCCGATGCCGAGCAGGGCTGTGACCTCGTCGAAGCCGATGGCACCGCTCGTCCCCGGATGGCCGTACATCAGGTTGCGGCGAACCGAGAGGTGCGGAAACAGGTTGGCTTCCTGGAACACGTAGCCGATCGGACGCCGGTGCGGCGGACGGAAGTGCTTCTCGTCCTGCCAGACGTCGCCGGCCACGGAGCATAGCCCGTCCAGGCGATTGAGACCGGCAATGCACCGCATCACAGCGGTCTTGCCGCAGCCGGACGGGCCGAAGATCGCGGTCACGCCGCGCGCCGGGACCTCGAAGCGCGCGTCCAGTTCGAAGCGACCCAGCGTGCCGCGGAAGTCGACTTTCACCGTGCTCATGACGCGCGGGTCGTCATCTTCTTCTCGATCAGCATCATCGTCAGAATGACGGAGAACGAGAATACGACCATGCCCAGCGCAAGCACCGAGGCTTCCGCCCATTGCGAGGTCTCGACATAGTCGTAGATCGCGACCGACAGCACCTTTGTCTTGCCGGGGATGCTGCCGCCGATCATCAGCACGACGCCGAACTCGCCGACGGTATGCGCGAAGCCGAGGATCGCGCCGGTGAGGAATCCCGGGCTCGCGAGCGGCACCGCGATGGTCCAGAACGCGCGCCAGGGCGAGGCGCGCAAGGTGGCGGCCGCCTCGAGCGGCTTCTCGCCCATCGCCTCGAAGGCATTGCGGATCGGCTGCACCACGAACGGCATCGAGAACAGCACCGAGCCGATGATAAGTCCGGGAAAGGTGAAGGCCAGCGTGCGCGCGCCCCAGAGCGAGGCCAGCGCGCCGCCGGGACCGCTGGGCCCGAGCGCGACCAGCAGGTAGAAGCCGAGTACGGTGGGCGGCAGCACCAGCGGGATCGCCACCAGCGCCGCGACGGCCTCCTTCCACCACGCCCTCGACCGGGCCAGCCACCACGCGATCGGCGTGCCCACGAGCATCAGGATGACGGTCGTGAGCGCCGCGAGTTCGAGGGTCAGCCGGATCGGTTGCCAGATGTCGGACGAGACGTGCAGGTTCATCCGCGGAGTTTCATCGATGCAGGTGTCGCTCAGGTGCCGGATTTCGGATCCAGAGCATAGCCGAACTTCTCGATGACCGCACGGGCTTCCGGGGTCTTGAGGAAAGCGAGGAATGCGGTCGCCGCCTCGTTGCCGGCGGAGGCCTTCAGCAGCACGGCGTCCTGCCGGATCTCGCTGTAGAGATTCTGCGGCACCAGCCAGCGCGAGCCGCCGGCGTTCGGCATCAATTGCGACAGCGCGACGAAGCCGAGCTCGGCATTGCCGGTGTCGACGAATTGGAACGCCTGCGAGATCGTGTTGCCCTGGACGATCTTGGGCTGGATCGTCTCATAGAGCTTCAGCGCCTTCAGCGCCTCGACAGCAGCGGCGCCATAGGGGGCGGCGGCGGGATTGGCGATCGAGAGCTTGTTGAACGCATTCGCCTTCAGCGTTTCCTCGCCCTTCACCAAATTCGCATCCTTGCTCCACAGCACGAGCTTGCCGATCGCATAGGTGAAGCGGCTGTCGCCGACGCCAAGACCTTCGTCGACCAGCTTCTTCGGCCGCTCGTCGTCGGCGGAGAGCAGGATCGCGAACGGCGCGTTCTCCTTGATCTGCGTGTAGAACTGTCCGGACGCGCCGAAGCTCAGCACCAGCTCATGCCCGGTCTTGGCCTTGAACAGCGCCGCGATCACCTTGGCCGGCTCGGTGAAGTTGGCCGCCACGGCAACGTTCGCGCTGCCGGCAAACGCATTCGCGCTGGTCAAGAGGGCAATGGCCGCGCCCAGGGCGGCGGTGGCGAAGCGCATCGATCTCATCATTTTGTCCTTGTCGTATTCACCAAGACGGGTCGCTGCGGCGAAATTGCAAGTCTCGTTCCGGCGCAACGGCCAGCGCCGATGCCGTGCTGTATCCACTTGTATATATCAGAATAGACATCTCGATCGGTTTCCGTCAACACGAGGGCAACCTCGTGCCGACGCGGTGCGCGTCCCTGTACAACTTACGACAAGGGGCTGCGGCGGCGTGTCGCAAACACGACGGCCCCACGACACATTCGGTGTCGTCCCGGCCTTGAGCCGGGACCCATAGCCACCGGCAGAGGTATGAGGAAGGGTGAAAAGGCCGTGCCCCCGCACGTCTTCCTGTGGTTATGGATCCCGGATCTTCGCGCGCGATGCGCGCTCGTCCGGGACGACAGCGGGGGGATGATAGCGCCATACCCTCGCTGCCAACGCCCGGCTTGACCGACGATAACAGCGAGGGTCAATTGTCTTCGTGGCCACCAACAGGACCCGGGACCGGGTCGCCTAGCCGATCTTCTGCCAGAGCTGCTTGACCAGCATCCCTGCCCGCTTCTCGATCGCCGCGGCGGCATCGAGCGCGAGGTCCTCGCGGTAGCGGCCGGCGATCAGCTGCACGCCGATCGGATGGCCATCGTGAACGGCGACTGGGACGACGGCGCCCGGCAGGCCGAGCACGTTGATCGCGGAGATGAAGCGGATCTCGTTGAAGAAGATCTCCTGCACGCGCTCCGGGCTGACGGTGTCGTCGCGCGGACCCGGCGTCGGCTTCACCGTCGTCGGCGCCAGCACGACCGGATAGTCCTCGAAGAACAGCTGCCACGCGCGGATATGCGTCGAGCGCTGCGCCGTCGCGTTCATCCAGCCGGCGAGATCGAGGATCTCCGCCTTCGCCCGCATCCCGCCCCACGCCTTGTGGAAGTCCTCCGATGTGACGGCCAGCATCTTGGCCTCCTGCATCACCACCACCTCCGTGGTGATGACGTCGCACCAGGTCTGCCAGACGCGGGAGATGTCGGGCACCTCGACCTCGCTGACGCGATAGCCGGAGCGCTCGAGATGGTCAGCGGCCTGCCGCAGCGCGGCGCGCACGGAGGGATCGACGTCCATGTCGTCGGGAATCTTGGCGAGCGCGACCTTGACCGGCCGCTTCGGTTTCTCGCCTTCGAGCGGCGCCGGCACCCACCAGGGGTCGCGCGGATCGCGCCGGCTCATCACCTCCAGCGCCAGCCGGACATCGGCCACGCTGCGCGCCAGCGGCCCCTGCGACGACATCAGATGCGCCAGCATCGGCCGCTCGGACGCGGCGCTTTCATTGTAGGCGGGGATGCGTCCTTGCGTCGGCTTGATCGTGACCACGCCGTTGCAATGCGCCGGCCAGCGCAGCGAGCCGCCGATGTCGTTGCCATGCGCGATCGTGCCGATGCCGGCGGCGACCGCGGCGCCGGCGCCGCCGGACGAGCCGCCGCAGGTGATCTCCGGATCCCAAGGATTCAGCGTGAGCCCATGCAGCGGATTGTCGGTGAAGCCGCGAAACGAGAATTCCGGCGTGTTGGTCAGGCCGAGCACGATGGCGCCTGCCTTCTTGAGGTTGCGCACGACCGGCGCGTCCGACGGCGCGATGATGCCCATCTGGGCCTTGACGCCATTGGGGTTCGGCCGGCCCTCGTAGTCGACGTTCTCCTTGATCGTGACCGGCACGCCGTGCAGCAGGCCGCTCTTGTCGCGCGCCTTGTCGGCGGCCCGCGCGGCTTTCAAGGCCTCCTCGCTGAGGTCGACGACGACCGCATTGAGCTTGGGATTGACCTCGTGCATGCGCGCGATGTGCGCCTGGGTCACCTCGACCGAGGAGACGGCGCCCGAGCGGATCGCCGCCGCGGTCTCGACCGCCGACCATTGCCAGGCCGGCCCCTTCGGCAGCCGCGGCTTGGGCGCGGCTGTCGTCGGCGCCGTCTTAGGTGATTTCTTGCTCTTGGCGACGGGCTTCGTCTTGGCCTTGGCGTTCACGGCACGCTTCAGGACCTGCCGGGCGGCCTTCGCGGCCGGCTTCTTCGCTGTCTTTGCCATTATGTTTCCCCCCAGTTTCCGTCTCAGGCGACCGACATCGTCAGCGGCGGCTCGACCTCGGCGGGAAGCGGGCTGACATAGGGCGTGCGAGTCGTTCGCTTCTTCAGGTCGGCTTTTGCGGCTGCGATCAGCGCGGGCTCGTTGAGCGCCTTGATGCCGAGGCCGGCCATTGCCTTGGCGGCCTGCACCATCGCCTTGTGGGCGGCCGGCGTCTTGCCCTGTGCGACCACCTGCCAGGTGTGGAACGGCGTGCCGATCGCCACCGTCGGCGCATGCACCTGCACGGTCGGGACCACCCAGCTGACGTCACCGACATCGGTCGAGCCGATCTGCGGATTGCGCTTGGTGTTGAGCGGCACCAGGAAATCGGCAAGCGGCTTGTCGGTCGGCTCCATGCCGATACTGTAGTAGACCGACTCGATGTCCTTGTCGGTCAGGGTCGCCTGGATCTGCCCGGCGAAATCCCGGTCGCCGTCATCGAAATGTGGCGGCCCGAGCTCCTGCATCACCTCGTACAGCGCCTCTTCGAGCGGCGTATTCGGCAGGATGTTGGAGACCGCCGAGATGATCTTCATTTCGACCTTGGTCTCGGTCATCATCGCCGCGCCCTGCGCGATCTTATGCACGCGCCCGACCAGCTCGTTCATGCCGGGCAGATCGCGGGCGCGGATCGAGTAGCGTACGCGGGCATGCGCCTGCACCACGTTGGGCGCGATGCCGCCGGTGTCGAGCAGCGCGTAGTGCACGCGGGCGTCGCTCGGCATGTGCTCGCGCATGTAGTTGACGCCGACATTCATCAGCTCGACGGCGTCGAGCGCGCTGCGGCCGAGATGCGGCGAGGCCGCCGCATGCGAGGTGCGGCCGGTGAAGATGAAATCGGCGCGGGTGTTGGCCAGCGACGGCGTCATCACCACCTCCCAGAAGCTCGAGGGATGCCAGGTGATGGCGATGTCCGCATCCTCGAACGCGCCCGAGCGCACCATGAAGGCCTTGGCGGCGCCGCCTTCCTCGGCGGGGCAGCCATAGTAGCGCACGCGCCCCGGAACCTTGTTGGCCGCCAGCCAGTCCTTCACCGCGGTGGCCGCGAGCAGCGCGGCCGAGCCCAGCAGATTGTGCCCGCAGCCATGGCCATGGCCGCCGGTCTCGACCGGGCGATGCTCGGCGACGCCGGCTTCCTGGCTGAGGCCGGGCAGGGCGTCATACTCGCCCATGAAGGCGATGACCGGACCGCCTTCGCCCCATTCGCCCATCAGCGCGGTCGGAATGCCCGCGACCTTCTCGGTGATGCGAAAACCCTGGTGCTCCAGCTCGGCGAGATGTTCGGCGGATGAGCGGGCCTCGGTGTAGCAGACCTCGGGCATGCTCCACACCCGGTCGCTGAGCTCGATGAAACGGGTCTTGATCGCGTCGACGCCGCGCCAGATCTCGCTGCGGTTATCCATCTCCGGTCCTGTCCTCTTTAGCCGATAGGAAGCCGGTATGGTTATCAGCTAAGTTCCCGAACGCCTAGCGATGGCAGGCGAGAGCAGCCATGCGGGCCGGCGTGAGGCCCGTGGCGCCGGCTCCAAGCCGTGAGCAAATCGTGCTGCGATTGGATGCAACAGGATGATTTCGGCAGCGCAATGTGACTGTCGCGTGGACGCGCATTCTCGCATTTCGGAACTGCCGCTGTGCACCGGTACCGCCGCAATCCAGGAACGATCGCGGATGGCCCCTGTTCTCGCTGCGAGGAGCGCGATCGCCATGCGAACAGGGTCCATCACGATCATCGTTGCATTGCTGCTGATTCTCGCGGGCGCCGTCGTCTTCGCCTATCAAGCGCTGACGCTGCCCGGCGATCCCATGCCGACCGAAGGCTGGATCGCGCTGACGCTCGGCGTGGTGTTCTCGCTAGTCGTGGGGATTGGCTTGATGGTGTTGCTGTTCTACAGCAGCCGCAGAGGCTACGACGAAGCCTCCCGGTTTACCCCGGACGACCGGGCCGAGTGACGGCTTACTCCGGCCGCGGCGGATGCTGCGTGCGCGGATGCCGGTCGTGCAGCAGCTTCGCGAGCTGATGCCGCAGATCGTCGTGGCCGCGCATCGCGGTTTCGAACAGCGCTTCCTGGATGTCGCGCGGCATGTCGCCCCACACGCTGATCGCGGCGTTGCCGAGCAGCTCGGCGAATCGATTGTCGTTCATGCGCCACCTCCGGACGAGGAGACGCCCTCGTCCCGCCAAGGTTCCAAGCAGCCTATTGGGTAACGAACAGAACAGTGGCGATCGCGACCGAGGCCGCAATAGCGGATAGCGTGCCGGTGGTCGACAGCACGCCCATGCGCCGCAGCGCGGCGGCGAATACGATGATGATCGGCGTGGCGGTGACGAGGCCGAGCTGGGCTTCGGTCATGGAACTGCTCCTGGGACTTGCTCCTTATGGTGTTGCCAATTCCTAGCGCGGCGCGACGTCGCGCTGTTTGTGCACCGACAAAGAGAACCTCCGGTCCCCCGACTAGCTTCGCGACATCCAATCGGAGGTGGCGATGTCGGTACTCACATGCGAGCGGGACCAGGAGGAGCGCTTGGGTGTGCTCGACGGGCTGCCTGGCGATCCCATGATGTGGGTGCTGATCCTCAGCGAGCTCGTCGCCTTCGGCCTGCTGCTCGGCGCCTTCATCGTCGCACGCGCGGTCCATCCGATGGTGTTCGCGGCCGGGCAGGCCGTCCTCGACGGACCGCTCGCTGCATTGAACACGATCGTGCTGGTGACGAGTGGCTGGGCCGCCGCGCGCGCCGCTGCAGCCGTGCGCAGCGAATCGTCGCGCGCCGCACGGTGCTGGATCGCGCTGGCGATGATGCTCGGTGTCGCGTTCATCAGCATCAAGCTGACGGAGTACGGCAACGAGATCGCAGCCGGCGCCGGCCTCGAATCGTCTGTCTTCTTCACGCTCTACTTCCTGCTGACAGGGTTCCACCTGCTGCATGTCTTGCTCGGAATCGTCATCCTCGCCGTCGTCAGCCATCGCGCCACGTCCAGCGGCGTCGAGACCGGCGCCGCATTCTGGCACATGATCGACCTGGTCTGGATCGTCATGTTCCCGGTCCTCTATCTCGCGAGGTGAGCCATGTTCCGCGATCGACTCGATCGGGCCTGGCTGCAATTGCTGAGCTTCGCCATGGCCACGCTCGCAACTTCGCTGCTGGTGCCGAACAGATGGCTCGCCGATGCGCTGATTCTTTCGTTTGCCGTTGCGAAGGGCAGGGTGGTCGTGTGCGACTATCTCGGTTTGCGCCAGGCGCCGGCGCTGTGGCGCGGGCTCCTCATCGCATGGCTGACCGGCCTCACCACCTTCGCCGCGCTCGCGCTCGCCATCCGCGCACTCGTCTGACTTCGATCATCGCGCTCGTTGCGCCCCGACAAAGAGCCTCAGGGCCGCGCCGGTAGATTGCTCCCACACCATCGACTTTTCACCAACCGGAAAGGACGTGTCATGGCGGAACGCCTGACCAAGTCGGCCGCGCGGAACGTCTTCTACGGCGGTTCGGCCTTCTTCTTTGCGATCTTCCTCGGGCTGACCGCGCACAGCCACTACTACATGGTCACGACCTCGACCAAGGCGTCGACGCTCTCAGATGGCGTCGCGCGCGGCAAGCATGTCTGGGAGAAGAACTCCTGCATCAACTGCCACACGTTGCTCGGCGAGGGCGCCTATTTCGCGCCGGAGGTCGGCAACGTCTGGGACCGCTGGGGCGGCCGAGAAGACTCCGCCGCTGCGCGCGAGATGCTGAAGTCCTGGATGCAGTCGCAGCCCTCCGGCGCGCCGGGACGGCGGCAGATGCCGCAGTTCAACCTAACCGACCAGGAGCTCAACGACCTCGCCGACTTCCTGCAATGGACCGACACGATCAAGCGCCAGGATTGGCCGCCGAACAAGGCCGGCTGAGCTCCGCATCCCGCCCTTCATCCACGAGAGAGATCCGCGATGAGATATGAGACCCAGAAGGTCGCGATGCTGTACTTCTACGGCGCGCTGACGCTCTTCCTCGCCCAGGTCCTGTTCGGCCTGCTCGCCGGCACCATCTACGTGCTGCCGAACACGCTGTCGGTCCTGCTGCCCTTCAACATCGTCCGCATGATCCACACCAACGCGCTGATCGTGTGGTCGCTGATCGGCTTCATGGGCGCGACCTATTTCCTACTGCCCGAGGAGACCGAGACCGAGCTCTACAGCCCGCTGCTCGCCAAGATCCAGTTCTGGATGTTCTTCGGCGCCGCTGCTGCAGCCGTGGTCGGTTATCTCTTCCACTACCACGAGGGCCGCGAGTTCCTCGAGCAGCCCTTCATCATCAAGGTCGGCATCGTCGTCGTCTGCCTGATGTTCCTGTTCAACGTCACCATGACGGCGCTGAAGGGCCGCAAGACCACGGTGACCAACATCCTGCTGTTCGGGATGTGGGGGGTGGCGATCTTCTTCCTGTTCGCGTTCTACAACCCGGCCAATCTCGCCGTCGACAAGATGTACTGGTGGTACATCGTCCATCTCTGGGTCGAGGGCGTCTGGGAGCTGATCATGGCCTCGATCCTGGCCTTCCTGATGATCAAGCTCAACGGCATCGACCGTGAGGTCGTCGAGAAGTGGCTCTATGTCATCATCGGCCTGGCGCTGTTCTCCGGTATCCTCGGCACCGGCCACCATTTCTACTGGATCGGCGCTCCCGGCTACTGGCAGTGGATCGGCTCGCTGTTCTCGACGCTGGAGGTCGCGCCGTTCTTCACCATGGTGATCTTCACGGTGCAGATGACGCTCAAGGCCGGCCGCAAGCATCCGAACCGCGCCGCGCTCCTGTGGTCCGTCGGCTGCTCCGTGATGGCCTTCCTCGGCGCCGGCGTGTGGGGCTTCCTGCATACGCTGTCGAGCGTAAACTACTACACCCACGGCACCCAGGTGACCGCCGCGCACGGCCATCTCGCCTTCTTCGGCGCCTATGTGATGCTCAACCTCGCGGTGATGGCCTACGCGGTGCCGCAGCTGCGGCAGCGGGCGCCGTACAATCAGTGGCTCTCGATCGCGAGCTTCTGGATCATGTGCACGGCGATGATGGTGATGACCTTCGCGCTGACCTTCGCGGGCATCCTCCAGGTGCATCTGCAGCGCGTGCTCGGCCAGAGCTACATGGACGTGCAGGACCAGCTCGCGATGTTCTACTGGGTGCGGCTCGGTTCCGGCGTGTTCGTGGCGATCTCGGCGCTGATGTTCGTCTGGGCCGTGCTGGTGCCCGGCCGCGCGAAGCAGGCCGTGATCCCCGGCGCGCTGCAGCCGGCGGAGTGAAGGCCGACAGGCGGCGGCCCTGCGGTCGCCGCCTGCATCCCCCGATGTTGGAGAGAAATCATGAAAGCCGCGCTGCACGCGATCGACACCGTTCCCGCGTTTCCGCCGTACACGCCGACCGCCAATGAATGCGCGCTGTTCGAGCATGCGTTCCGGCACCGGCTTCCAGTTCTGCTGAAGGGGCCTACGGGCTGCGGCAAGACCCGCTTCGTCGCCCATATGGCCGCGCGGCTCGGCCTGCCGCTGCACACGGTGGCTTGTCATGACGACCTCACCGCCGCCGATCTCACCGGCCGCTATCTGCTCAAGGGCGGCGATACCGTCTGGACCGACGGGCCGCTGACCCGTGCGGTGCGCGAGGGCGGCATCTGTTATCTCGACGAAGTGGTCGAGGCGCGCAAGGACGTCACCGTCGTGCTGCATTCTCTGACCGATGATCGTCGCATTCTGCCCCTGGAGCGCACCGGCGAGGAACTGGCGGCACCTGATGCCTTCATGCTCGTAGTCTCCTACAATCCCGGCTATCAGTCGCTGCACAAGGCGCTGAAGCCCTCGACGCGCCAGCGCTTCATCGCCATCGAATTTGGCTTTCTGCCGGCGGAGCAGGAGATCGCCGTCGTGGCTGCCGAGAGCGGGCTGTCGCCTGAGCGCGTGTGGCCTCTCGTGGCGCTGGCGCATCGGCTGCGCGCGCTGCAGGGGCACGATCTGGAGGAGGGCGTCTCGACCCGGCTGCTGGTCTATTGTGCCACGCTGGTCGCTTCCGGAACGCCCGTCGCCGAGGCCGTGCTCGCTGCGATGATCGAGCCGCTCACTGACGATGCCGACGTCAAGGCGGCGCTGCGCGAGGTCGCGCACGCCGTGATCGGGTGAGCCATGCTCGACTTTCTCGAACTGGAGGAGACCGTCGGCCGCGCCTGGCATCGCCTGGTCGGCACCACCTCGAGCTATCCGGTCCATCCCGATCATGCGGTCGCATTGAACGACGTTAGCGGCCGGATCGCCGTGATGTTCCGTGCGTTGGGCGGTGAGACCGGCGTGCAGATCGCGGGCAGCAAGGCGCGCAAGTCGGGTCATCGCCTCGGCTGGCGCCAGCGCATCGGGCTCGGTGACGAGTGTCTCAACCAGGCCGGACGCGATGGCGCCACGGTGTTTCTCCCGGACAGCATCGCGCTGCTGCCGGATCGCGCGCTCAACGTCCAGCTCTATCAGTGGCTCGCGGCGTGGTTCGCGACCATACCGGCCGATCCGATTGCGGACAGTGATCCCTTGCGGCGGGATCTGCTAGCGCTGCGCCGGGCGCACGAGACCACGATGGTGGTGTTGACTCGCTTCCCCGGGTTGAACCGATCCTACGCCCAACTCGCGCGGGCCCTCGCCGCGACCCGGCCGCGGCGTTCGCTGCCGCGTCTTGAGCAACAGGTCGAGCACATCCTGATGGCGCTGCTCGGCGCCGCGGTGCCGCCAAACGGCGTGCTCTGGAATGCCGTGATCGATGATGGGGAGCTGCCGGACACCGCGCCGCCCGGCTACCGGTCGATGCTGCCGTGCCCGTTGTGGGGCGATTGCTGGAGCCGTGAGCCCGTTGTGGCCGAAGGCGACGACGAGGACACGCAGACGTCGACCGAGCCGACGGAGGCGCCGGACACCCGCAAGCGCTTCGCGCGGCGCGAGCGCGACGATGCCGCCAAGCGCGATCCCTTCATCCTCAACCGCTTCGAGAAGATCCTCGCGATGGCGGAGATGGTCAACGTCGATCGTCCCTCTGACGATACCGACGATGACGACGCCCGCAAGGCCGCGGACGATCTCGATGAACTGGCGATCTCCAGGCGCAAGGGGCGGCCGGCGAGCAAGCTGAAGTTCGATCTCGATCTGCCGCCGCAGGCGGTCGACGCCGCGCAGCTCGACAGCGGAAGGCTGTATCCCGAATGGAACTATCGTAGCGGCGCCTATCTTCCCGATCATTGCCGCGTCGTCACCGGCGAGGCCGCCGAGACGGGCGAGACGTGGGCGCCGGATGAGGCGATGCGCCGGCGTATCCGTAGCGTACGGCGCCGATTCGAGACCTTGCGGCCGCGCCACGAGGTGATGCGCGCCCAGGCCGACGGCCATGACCTCGACATCGACGCGCTGGTCCGCGCGCGCAGCGACCTCAATGCCGGCCATGGCGGGCTCGACCGCGTCCACCTCGCCATGCGTCCGCTCACGCATGATCTCGCGGTGACCCTGCTGGTCGATGTCTCGCTGTCGACGGATGCGTGGATCGATGGCGTGCGTGTGCTCGACGTCGAGAAGGAAGCGCTGCTGGTGCTGGCGCACGGGCTGTCGGCCTGCGGCGACAGTCACAGCATCGTCACCTTCACCTCGCGGCGCAATTCCTGGGTCCGGCTGGAGACCCTGAAGGCGTTCGGCGAGACAATGAGCGGGCAGGTCGAGCGCCGCATCGGCGCGCTCAGGCCCGGCTACTACACGCGCATCGGCACGGCGGTGCGCCATGCCGCCGGCGAGCTCGCCGCGCGTCCCGAGCGCAAGCGGTTGCTGGTGGTGTTGACCGACGGCAAACCGAACGACGTCGATCATTATGAGGGACGGTTTGCGATCGAGGACACGCGCAAGGCGGTGCAGGAGGCGCGTCGCGCCGGCGTGGCGGTGTTCGGCGTCACCGTCGACAAGTCGGCGCAGTCGTATGTTCCAACCCTGTTCGGCCCCGCCGGCTACGCTATCGTCGGCAATATCCGCCGCCTGCCTGCGGCGCTGCCGGCGCTCTACCGGCAGCTCGCGCATTGAGCGCGCAGTGCTCAGGTCGCCGGCTCGCGCAATGTCCTGAGCGGCACCGGGAGGTGACCCATCAGCTTGTCGAACTCGCCGGGATCGAGCTTCTCCCAAAGGATCTCGAAGACGCCGCGAGCCGCCTTGAGCGGATCGATCGGGAATTGCGGCGGCAGCTGGCGGAAGATGTCGTCGACGAATTCCTCGAGATGCCGGTCCTTGGTCGGGGTCGACGCGTGATGCCAGCTCTCGTAGTAGATGCCCCGGATCAGGAGCGGCAGCTGGGCGCCGAAATTCGCCGCGGTGGCGAGCGGCAGGCGGTCGCGCAGCACATGAAGCACCGCGCGCAGCGCGTTGTAGGCCTGCTGCCGGCTCGTCAGCGCCAGCCGCTGCTCGATCGCCTTCAGCCAAAGGTTGGTCTCCTGGACGGTGTGGTCCAGCGCTGTGACGCCGATCTCGCTCATCTGATTCTCCATGGCCATGCCCAGGGACCGTTGGCGGCACGCCGAACCAGGGAACCGCAACGTGATTCGCTTGGACGTGCCGGCAGTAGGCGGCGCGTTCGAACCGGGAACGTTGACCTGCATCAATGTCACGATGTCGTGGACGGCCGCGAGGTAAACGAACGGTCAAGGGCGGGCTTCGGCGTTTACTGTTCCGGCCGCCGGAATGAAGCAGCCTCAAATGTTCGCCGCGTACTGTCACGCCATGAGGTTGAACCGTAATCGCCCTACTTGTGCAGAACGCGTCTTCGCTTGCTCGTCGCGACAGACTCACCTTACATCGGAGTCGTTCGAGGCGCGCTGACCCGCGCACCCGGCACTCCCTCAACTCACGAATCGACGTCGGCTCGCAATGCTCAAGTCTGCCCAAGAGAAGTCTGTTCACAACAAGCCTGCTCAAGACAAATCCGGCAACGACCTTCCGCTGACCGGCTATGCCGTCGTGGTCGATGGCCAGATCAAGACCGAGTTCAAGACCAAGGATGGTGCGCACAACGGCGCGCATGATCTCAAGCGCCGCTTTCCGATGTTGCAGATCAAGGTGTACGACGCCGAGACCAAGCAGACTCACGAGATTGAATTGGCGCGGGCGTAGCATCGACTGGCGGGAGCCTTGCCGCCATGCGGGCGAGGCTCCTGCACCGGACCTGGCGTGGCACGTGAACGTAAGGTCGTAGTTGCAGGCGCGATGGTCATGCGCCTCCGATGTGCGGCAGCGAGTGATGCAGCCGCCGCATTTTTCATGGCGCCCTTGCCGTCAAGCACGTTGCATTTTCTGCGCCGGTTTCGTTTGATCGCAACCTGTCGCGCGCTGGACGGCCGGCAATGGCGCCGGTGATGCCGGTCGCGCGCAGATTGGAGATCGCCGTGAGTCGTATCTTTCGCGCCGCCGCTGCCCAGATGGGCCCGACGCAACGGGCCGACACCCGCGCGCACACGCTCGCGCGGATGATTGCGCTGCTGGAGGGCGCGGCCGCGCAGGGCGCGACGCTGGTGGTGTTCCCGGAACTCGCCTTCACCACGTTCTTTCCGCGCTGGATCCTGGAGCGCGATGCGCTCGACAGCTATTTCGAGCGGTCGATGCCCAACCCTTCCGTGGCTGCGCTGTTCGATCGGGCGCGCGAACTGCGCGTCGGCTTCTATGTCGGCTACGCCGAGCTGACGCCGGACGGTCGGCGTTTCAACAGCGCCATCCTGGTCGATGCCGACGGCCAGCTCATCAGCAAGTACCGCAAGGTCCATCTGCCGGGCTCGGTCGAGCCGCGCGAAGGAGCCAGATATCAGCAGCTCGAGAAGCGCTATTTCGGCTATGGCGATCTCGGCTTTCCGGCGGTGCGCGCCGGTCCCGAATGGGGCGGTGCGATCATGGGCATGATGATCTGCAACGACAGGCGCTGGCCGGAATCCTGGCGCATGCTCGGGATGCAAGGCGTTGAGCTGGTCTGCGTCGGCTACAACTCCGCGGCCTATGATCCGAACGGCGGCAACACCGAGGATGCGTCGTTGCGCACGTTCCACTCGACGCTGGTGGCGCAGGCCAATGCCTATATGAACGCGACCTGGGCAATCGCCGTGGCCAAGGCGGGCGACGAGGACGGCAGCGGACTGATCGGCGGCTCCTGCATCGTCGATCCCAATGGCTGCATCGTCGCGCAGGCGACGACGCTCGCGGACGAGGTCCTGGTCGCCGACATCGATCTCGATGCGTGCCGGCAGGGCAAGGACAAGATGTTCAACTTCGCTGCGCATCGCCGCCCCGATCAGTACAAGGTCATCACCGAGCGCGCCGGCGTCGTCGAGCCGGTGCCGGTGGATAGCGGCCTGCGCTGCACGAAGCCAGGCTGCGGGCCCGGATTGCGCGGCGACGTCTTCGCCACAGCGATTGCGACCTCTCGATGAAGGATTCGGGCGCGCGTTCACACGGCGCCGTGGTTCCTCTCATTCCACACTGTCAAACAGCTGGGCAAGCCGCATCGTTGCCGCGGCGCGCAGGCGCCCGGGTGATGCCGGAGTCTCGGCCCTCGTGGGATGATGAGGGCGCAGGGAAGGCCGGGTGCCGGTCGCACCCATGGTCCGCGTGCAGCAAAAAGAGCACGCGGCAGAACCACAGGTACGGGCCGGAGCATCCGGCCTTCCCTGCGCGATGGTTTACGGCTTATACGCGATCTCCCCGGCGCCCGGCTCATTGGCCGCCGTCGTCGTCCGATGCGTCACACCGGCCGACTTGATACCAGCTTCGGGGTACCAGAACCACGCGACTTCGCCGTCCGCAGAGCACCGCTCGTCCGCGCAAGCGCATCCGATGCTCCGACGTCCACCGCATTCCCGATCCAACGTCTCGTGACGACGCGTACGCCCCTCATCCGGACCGGAACGGAGGGAGGATAAATCAGAAATTCTGATTTACGGAAGATGATTATTTTCGCGGGAAGGTCTTGAAACCCGCTTTGTGTTTGAGCGTGCACGGGAAATCACTCCGGTGATGCACAGCGATGACGTTGTGCACCGGTGCAATGTCGACGCCATTGCGCCGCAGCTTCTGCTCGTCGGGCAAATCAGTGTATGGTAACGGGGCCGCTTGCCTCCGGGGCATCGCGAAGCTCGAGGCCGCATTGAGCACTGAACGCTATTTCGACGTCTTGCTGGCGGATGGCTCCCGCGCGCCTGCCATGGTGACGGCCGACGAAATCATGACTGAGGGACGGGAGATTTACTGCATCTCGCTCGTCCAGGGCAGCGAGGTCGAGACGGCGCAGTCTGACGTCGATTTCTTCGAAGCTTTGATCGAGCTGCGGGTCGAGCTGGAAAACGCGGCGCGCTGCTGTGCTGCTTCGGTGCCAGCGAGAACGTCTATCCGTCAGGAATGCAGCGTGACATGGGACCGGCGATCCTGGCCTACAAGATGCGTCTCGGCGAGCCGAGCCGGATGAAGGACATGGTCAACATTTTCCATGCCGACGAGACGGTGGTGCCGGCCACGGTCGAGCAGCAGGCGCGGTTTCACCGGCAGTGGATCGAAGGCTGCAGGCGGCGATGATTTGGCGGCATCGGGGCCTCATGGTTCGAGACGCGCCGCGAGCGGCGGCCTTGCCTCGAAGTGACAGAATGGGCGCGTCGCTCCTCACCATGAGGGGCGGCTTCCGAGATCGGCGCTGCACGTTGGTCATCAGCCGCGTGTTCATGGAGAGCGGTGCGAGCGATGCCGTGGCAGGAGCTTAATTCGACCCGCGAACTCGACCTCATCCTGAGGAGCATCGCGTCAGCGATGCGTCTCGAAGGATGGGCCGCAACATTGACCGACAGCCTTAGCGAGTCCCATACGCGCGGTCGCCGGCGTCGCCGAGGCCGGGGACGATGAAGGCGTCGTCGTCGAGGCCGTCGTCGATGGCGGCGGTCCACAGCGTGACGTCGGGATGCAGGCCGCGGACGCGCTCGACGCCTTCGGGAGCGGCGATCATGCAGACCATGCGGATGTCCTTGGCGCCACGCTCCTTGAGCCGGTCGAAGGCGGCGACGGCGCTGTTGCCGGTCGCCAGCACCGGGGTGACCACGACGGCGAGGCGCTCCTGCAGATCGGACGGGGCCTTGAAGAAGTACTCCACGGCGGTGAAGGTGTGCGGCTCACGGTAGAGGCCGATATGGGCGACGCGGGCGGTCGGCACCAGATCGAGCATGCCGTCGACGAAGGTGACGCCGGCGCGCAGGACCGGCACGAACACCAGCTTCTTGCCGGCAATCTTGGCCGACTGCATCCGCGCCAGCGGCGTCTCGACTTCGACCTCCGCGAGCGGCAGATCGCGCGTGACCTCGTAGCAGAGGAGCATGCCGATCTCCTTCAAGAGCTCGCGGAACGACTTGGTCGAGATCGACTTGTCGCGGATCAGGGTCAGCTTATGCTGCACCAGCGGATGATCGACGACCGTGACGCCTTCCATGGCTTTCATCTCCGTAGGGTGGGCAAAGGCGCGACGCGCCGTGCCCACCGCGATCTTAGCTCAGACTGGAATGGTGGGCACGCTGCGCTTTGCCCACCCTACGTGCAACTGATCAGTCCGTCATTTCGAGGAGCCAACGGGTCCGCGCAAAGCGCGGCCCGATGACAAGCTCCGCGGCGAAGCAATCCAGACTTTCTTCCTGGCCCCTGGATTGCTTCGCTGCGCTCGCAATGACGGAGCGGCGAGACCGGTAGGTTTGGCTAACACCTCTTAAAACACCGTGCCGTCGCTGATGATGGTCAGAGGCGGCGTGCCGTCGGGGCGGCGGGCGAAGGCGAGCTTGCGGCCGGCGGCCCAGGTGCCGCCTTCGAGGATGCGGGCGAGCGGCAGTTGCTCGGGCGTCTGGCCGGTACGCTCCCGGATCAGTGCGGCCAGACGGTCGAGCAGGGCGACAGTCAGCGCGCGCCATTCCACCACGAGCGGGGAGTCAACCTCGTGGGGGCGCGTGGCATCGGCGGGATCGCGCAACACCAGTACGCCGCCGTCGACGAACAGGCCGCCGTTGCGGTATTCGGCGAGGCCGGTGAGACCGTCGATGTTGTCTACCACGAGGCGCGCGCGCTGCAGCGGTTCGATCAGCGAATAGCTCAGCCATTGCGACAGCTTGTGCAGCGGGACGAGACCGGTGGTCTGATCGTCGGCGACCAGTGATGGATGCCGCCAGCAATCGCCGAGCGCGACGCCTTGCAGCGTCAGCCGCGACGGCCAGATCGGCCCGAGCTGCAGCAGCACCTGCTGCAGGATGTCGGCGGCCTGGAGATGGCCGCCGGTTGCGCTGGCGGCGAGGTGATCGAACAGACCGCCGGTACGCGGAGCATCCTGTGTTCCGAAGATCTCCGGCTTTGCAGCCGTCACCTCGCCCAACCGGCGCAGCAGCGCGACGCGGCCCTCCAATCCGACCAGCGGATTGTCGGGGCCGACCTGGAAGCCGCGTTCGAGATCGGCGACCGTGAGCTGGCGCAGCTTCGCCGCATCAGCGCGCAGAGGATCGCGCCCATCGGCCGAGAAGGCGCCGCGTGCGAACATGTCGAGGCTCGCCAGCGCGAGCCCTTCGGAGCGGCCGATCCGTGTGCCGGTCACGGCATCCTGATAGCGCCAGGAGGCGCCGGCGCCGGCGTCGAGCAGCACGCTGGTGATGGCGAGATCGAACTCGGCGCGCGCGCGTGCCGCCGCGTCGAGCCATTGCGTCTTCTCGGCAACGGCCGTCCAGCGATCGGTCCCGCCGACCACGAAGTGTCGCCAGCGCGAATGAAACGGCACCTCGCCGCTCGGATAAGCCTTGTTGGTCACGTCGAGCACGAGATCCGCAATCGCATCCAGCTTGCCGAGATCGACGCGAAAATGCGGCAGCTTGTCGTCGAGCCCGAGCGCAAGCAGCTGATGCGCCCGCTCGCGCACGGCGCGGGCGGACAGGAGAGATGAAACGTCGCTCATGATCGGCTGCCAGCCCTCAGTACTTCTCGAGCGGGCGGCCGACGGTGTCGCCGAGCTCTTGCGGCTTCTGCGGCTCCAGCGAGAAATAGCCCGCGGCCTTCTTCGCCGCGATCTCGACATGCGCGTCGGCCGGGATCAGCTCGTCCGGAATCGGCACGCGCTCGACGATGTCGACGCCTTGTCCCACGAGCGCATCATGCTTCATGTCGCTCATCGAGATGAAGCGGTCGATGCGCGTGATGCCGAGCCAGTGGATGACGTCCGGCATCAGCTGCTGGAAGCGCGCGTCCTGCACGCCGGCGACGCATTCGGTGCGCTCGAAATAGGCCGCGGCGGCGTCGCCGTCCTCCTGGCGCTTGCGCGCATTGTAGACCAGGAATTTCGTCACCTCGCCGAGCGCGCGGCCTTCCTTGCGGTTGTAGACGATGATGCCGAGGCCGCCGTTCTGGCCGGCGGCGACGCATTCCTCGATGCCGTGGATCAGATAGGGGCGGCAGGTGCAGATGTCGGAGCCGAACACGTCCGAGCCGTTGCACTCGTCGTGCACGCGGCAGGTGATCTTGGTGCGCGGCTCATTCAGCTTGGTGACATCGCCGAACAGATAGACCGTGGTGCCGCCGATCGGCGGCAGGAACACCTGCAGGTCCGGCCGCGTCACCAATTCCGGATACATGCCGCCGGTCTGCTCGAACAGGCCGCGGCGCAGATTGGTCTCGCTGGTGCCGAAGCGCGCGGCGACACCCGGCAGGTACCACACCGGGTCGATCGCGATCTTGACGACCGACACGCTGCCATTGGCGTGTACGACGCTGCCGTCATGGACGAGGCGCTTGGCGGCGAGCGCGGCATGCAGCTCCGGCAGTTCGATGCGCGCCTTGGTCACCGCGATGGACGGCCTGATGTCGATGCCTTCGGCGATCTCGCCGCCGAAATTCTCGGCGACCAGATGGCCCCAGGGATCGAGCGCGACGATCTTGGCCGGATCGCGCCACTGATCGAACGGGCCGATCGTGGCGGCGGGATGGGTGTTGGTGAGATCGGGACGTCGGATCGGATCGAGCGCGCCGGAGGACACCGCGAGTGCGCGGTACACCGTGTAGGAGCCGCCATGGCTGCCGATGACGTTGCGGTCCTGCGGCCGCGACACCGTGCCGATCACGGGGCCGCGCTCGCGCGCGCTCGCCGCGCCCCAGTGGAGCGGGAAATTGTGCTTGGCGCCTGGCACCGGGTGCGAGGTCAGGCGGATGTGATCCGTGCGGTTGGAGCGAGTCATCGGACAGCTACCCCCAAAACGGCAACGGCCCGCCTTGACGACGGGCCTGAGCAGAACGAGTTCACGTTTTCCATGCATCAATATAGCAAGTTTTCCACAGCAAACAAGTGGTCCGGATTGGCCGTCTGTTTGTAAACGAATGGTGACGATGCCGGCTTGCGGTGCAGCGCGGCGCGCCCTGCTGGCATGGCGCTTGCCTTTTGCACGGGACGCCGCCAGCTTGGCGCGCAGGGAATCTTCGGCGGCAAAGGTGGCATGGACCTGATCATTCGCAACGCGGTGCTGGCGCAGCAAGGCGAGCTGCGCCGCGCCGATATCGGAATTTCCAAAGGCCGGATCGTGGCGATCGAGGCCGCGCTGCAGGCGGACGGCCAGGTGCGCGACGCGGAGAATTGCCTCGTCGTGCCCGGGTTCATCGAGACGCATATCCATCTCGACAAGACCTGTATCCTCGATCGCTGCAGCATCCGGGAAGGTACGGTGGCGGAGGCGGTGCGGGAGACGGCGGCCGCGAAGCGCAACTTCACGCCGGAGGATGTCTACGCCAGGGCGAGGCAGACGGTGGAGCGCTGCGTCAGCCATGGCACGATGCGGATGCGCACCCATGTCGAGCTCGATCCCGGCATCGGCTTCGTTGCGTTCGAGGCCATCCAACAGCTGGCGCGCGACTATGCCTGGGCGCTCGATCTCGAGATCTGCGTGTTCCCGCAGGAGGGTCTGACGAACTATCCGGGCACCGAGGAGCTGCTGATCGAGGGTCTCCGCCGCGGCGCGCGTACCATCGGCGCCGCGCCGTATTTCGACACCGATCCGCGCGCGCAGATCGACCGCATCTTCGCGATCGCTAGGGAGCACGGCGTCGACATCGACATGCATCTCGACCTCGCCGAGACGCTCGATCACATGCAGATCGAATATGTCTGCCGCAAGACGGAGGAATATGGCTGGGGCGGCCGCGTCGCGGTCGGCCATGTCACGCAGCTGTCGCTGCTGCCGCCGGAGCGCTTCAACGCCATTGCTGTGCAACTCGCCGATGCCGGCGTGGCGGTCACCGTGCTGCCCTCGACCGATCTGCATCTGATGGGCCGTCGGCAGGATCACGCGATCCCGCGCGGCGTGGTGCCGCTGGAGCCGCTGCGCGAGCACGGCGTGACCTGCTCGCTGTCGACCAACAACGTGCTCAATCCGTTTACGCCCTATGGCGACGGCTCGCTGATCCGCATGGCCAATCTCTACGCCAATGTCTGCCACGTCTCGCGCCCGGATCATCTCGCCGGTTGCCTGGACATGGTGACGCATGATGCGGCGAAGCTGATGCGGCTTAGTGATTACGGCGTGACGGTGGGCGCGCCCGCCGATCTGGTCTGCATCGACGCGCGTGACCCGACCGAAGCGGTGGCGACCTTGGCGCAGCCGCTGTGGGGCCTGAAACGCAGCAGGCCGTCGTTCTCGCGCACGCGTCCGGTGCTGCATCGGCCGGCGTGACGATGAGATCCGTAGGGTGGGCAAAGGCGCAATCGAAGGTGCTGCGGCATTCGCAGCTTGATTGTGCGCCGTGCCCACCATCTCGAAATGCCGTGCGCGGCTGTGGTGGGCACGCTTCCGCCGTCCGTCGTCGATGCACTGAGCAAGACGCCGCTTTGCCCACCCTACGGACTGACTGTGGAGCTACACCATGCGCATCATCAACGTCGCCGCCGCCCAGATGGGGCCGATCCAGCGGGCCGACAGCCGGGAGGCCGTCGTCGCACGCATGATCGCGCTGCTGGACGAGGCCAAGCACAAGGGCGCCGACCTCATCGTCTATCCGGAGCTGGCGCTGACGACGTTCTTTCCGCGCTGGTACATGGAGGATCAGGCCGAGGTCGATACATGGTTCGAGCGTGACATGCCCAACGCCGCCGTGCAGCCGCTGTTCGATCGCGCCGCGCAGCATGAGATAGCGATGTATCTCGGCTATGCCGAGCTGACGCTGGACGGGCATCACTACAACACGGCTGTTCTGACCGATCGCAGCAGCAACATCGTCGGCAAGTATCGCAAGGTGCATCTGCCCGGCCACGAGGAATTCGAGCCGGAGCGCAGCCACCAGCATCTGGAGAAGCGCTATTTCGAGCCGGGCGATCTCGGCTTTCCGGTCTGGCGCAATCTCGGAGGGATCGTCGGGATGGCGATCTGCAACGACCGCCGCTGGCCGGAGACGTATCGCGTGATGGGTCTGCAGGATGTCGAGCTGGTGCTGATCGGCTACAACACGCCGTCGGTGAACTCGCTGAAGTCGGCGGAAGGGCTGCAGCAGCGGCTGTTCCACAATCGTCTCTCCGCGCAGGCCGGTGCGTATCAGAACTCGTGCTGGGTGGTGGCGGTCGCCAAGGCCGGCGTCGAGGACGGCCATCATCTGATCGGCGGCAGCCTGATCGTCAATCCCGACGGCGAGATCGTCGCGGAGGCGGTGACGGCAGGCGACGAGGTGCTGGTCGCGGCGTGCGATATGGATGCGACGCGCTTCGGCAAGCAGACGATCTTCGATTTCGCCCGGCATCGACGGGTGGAGCACTATGGGCTGATCACCAGCCGCACGGGCGCGGTGCCGCCGGAGTGAGGCAGTTCGTGGTCAACCAATAGCGCAGTTCCAAATTCGGTGTCGTCCCGGCGAACGCCGGGACCCATACCGCGGAATCTATCGAGGGACGTCGCTGATAGTTGCCTGCCTCACCGCGGCCGGTGGTTATGGGTCCCGGCTCAAGGCCGGGACGACAGCGGTGGTTGGGCGGCAGCGGGGCAGATCCGTGCGATGTCGATCGCGAGATTGATAGATCAGTCATTCACCCCGCGAACGCCACAGCGCCCAGCGCCATCGTCACCGCCGCCTGCGTCGGGTCGATCACCGGAATGCCCAGCGCGTCCTCCAGCCCTTTCCGATGCCGCGCCATGCCGGCGCAGCCCATGACGATGGCGCCGGCGCCGTCCTCGTCACGGAGCGCGCGGCCGACGGTGATCATCTTGGCCAGCGTGCCTTCGCCCGACGCCGTCTCCGCCACCGTCATGTCGAGCGGTCGTTCCGCGGCGAGCCGGTCCATCAGTCCCATCTGGCGGAGGTAGCGGATGTGGCGGCGGATCGAGCGCTGCGCGATGGCGAGCACGCCGAACGTGTCGGCGCGCGTCAGCGCGGTCAGCACGCCGCATTCGGCGATCCCCAGCACCGGCCGCGTCGTCGCCTCGCGGCAGACGTGCAGGCCGGGATCGCTGTAGCAGGCGATGACGAAGGCGCTCGACGCATTGTCGCCCTCGACGAAGCGCCGCAGCGGCAGCGCGACGCTGTCGGCATCCTTCTGGCTCTCGACGCCGTAGGGTCCTTCCTTCAAAGTCTCGCAGACGATCTCCGGGCCCTCCGCGAACATCAGCGGCTTGAGTGCTGCCGCGAGGCCATCGGTGACCACCTGGTTGGAGTTCGGGTTGATCACGGTGATGCGCGGGCGGGACATGGGAGCTACCTGCTTCTTCGGAGTTGACGTCGCGCGACAGGCAATCACTATGCCACGGCGGACGCAAGCGGGCCGGCGCGGCCTTCCAGCATCACGCCGTTCCATCTGGCAGAACTAGGAGATCGCGATGACCGAGCCGGCCTATGACCTGATCATCCGGGGAGGGCGCGTCGCCACCACCACCGACACGTTCGAGGCCGATGTCGCCGTCTCCGGCGAGACCATCGCGGCGATCGGTCGCGGGCTCGGACCTGCGAAGCGCGAGATCGACGCGCGCGGCAAATACGTACTGCCCGGCGGCGTCGACAGCCATTGCCACATCGAGCAGCTCTCGGCCGCGGGTATCGTCAATGCAGATACGTTCGAGAGCGCGACGACCTCTGCGGCGTTTGGCGGCACGACGTCAGTGATTTCGTTCGCCGCGCAGCATGTGGGTATGCAGCTGCCGCAGGTGCTCGAGGAGTATCACGCGCTGGCGCGCAAGGGCGCGGTCATCGACTATGCGTTCCACATGATCATCGCGGATCCGACCAAGGACACCCTGGAGCGCGATCTGCCGGCGCTGATCCGGCAGGGCCACGGCTCGATCAAGATCTTCATGACCTATGACCGGCTCAAGATCGAAGACGAGCCGCTGCTCGACATTCTCGTCGCCGCGCGCGAGGGCGGCGCGATGCTGTGCGCGCATGCCGAGAACCACGGCATCATTTCCTGGATGGTGAAGCGGCTGCTGGCGCGCGGCTACACCGCGCCGAAATATCACGCCATCAGCCATGCGCGGTTCTCCGAGGCGGAGGCGTTCAACCGGCTGATCGGTATGGCCGCGCTGGTCGATCAGCCGATCATGATCTTCCACGTTTCGACCGCCGAAGGCGCCAGGGTCATCCGCGACGCGCGCGGGCAGGGGCTGAAGGTGTTCGCGGAGACCTGCCCGCAATATCTGTTCATGACGGCCGACGATTTGGACAAGCCAGGCATCGAGGGCGCGAAGTGGATGTGCAGCCCGCCGCCGCGCCGCGCGCCGGACCAGGAGGCGCTGTGGCAGGCGCTGTCGCTCGGCGACCTGCAGACGATCTCGTCGGACCACGCGCCGTATCGCTTCGACGAGACCGGCAAGCTGCGCGCCGGTCCCAATCCGAACTTCAAGCAGATCGCCAACGGCCTGCCGGGCCTCGAGCTGCGGCTGCCGCTGCTGTTCGACGCGATGGTGTCGAAGGGCCGGCTCGGCCTGAACAAGTTCGTCGAGCTGACGGCGACAGCGCCGGCCAAGATCTACAATCTGCATCCGCGCAAGGGCGCGATCGCGATCGGGGCCGATGCAGATATCGCGCTGTGGGATCCGGACAAGCGGGTGACGATTGCTGATGACAGCATGCACGATCTCGCCGGCTACACGCCGTTCGCGGGGCGCAGCGTGCAGGGCTGGCCTGTGACCGTTCTGTCGCGCGGTCGGGTGATTGTCGATGATGGCAAGATCGCGGTGCAGCCCGGCTCCGGCCAGTTCCTCGCCCGCAGCGGCGGCGAGGCGGCGAAGCCGACGGGACGTCTGGTGGCGGACATGGACCCCGAGCAGAACTTTGGGGCGACGCTGCTGTGAGCCTGTTGGCGAAGCATCGCGGGCCTCGTCCTTCGAGACGGTCGCTTCGCGACCTCCTCAGGATGAGGGGACAGAGCAGGTCAGGCGGCGCGCACGCTGCGTTTCCTCGTGGCGAGGAGGCTGCGCCAGCAGCCGTCTCGAACCATGAGGCCCCGATGGAGAGGCTTTTCGCATGCATGTCCTGATCTTCGGCGGCGCCGGCTTCGTCGGACTTAACACTGCGCAAGGACTGCTCGAGCGTGGGCATGCGGTGACCGTATTCGATGCGGCACCGCTGCCGAGCGCGGCGCAGCGCGCCTTCGCACCGTTTGGTGAACGGCTGCACGTGATCAACGGCGACGTCATAGACGCCGACGCCGTCGCGGCCGCTATCGGCAATGGCTGCGATGCCGTCGTCATGGGCGCCGCGATCACCGCCGGTCCCGAACGCGATGCGTCCGATCCCGAGCGCATCCTCGCCGTGAATCTGCTCGCACAGGTACCGATCTTGCAGGCCGCGCGGCGCAGCGGCGTCCGGCGCGTGATCAATCTGTCGTCGGCTGCATCCTACGGCGCCAGCGGCCAGCGCTTCGCGGTGCTGGAGGAGACCACGCCGTGCGAACCGGTGTCGCTGTATGCGATCACGAAATTCACCTCCGAACGCGTCGCCGCGCGACTGTCAGATCTTTGGCAGACCGACGTCATCAGCGTGCGCTTGTCCGCCGTGTTCGGGCCGTTCGAGCGCGGCGGGGGCGTGCGCGATACGCCATCGCCGCAGGCGCTGATCGCGGCCTGCTGCGCGCGCAGCGAGCCGGCGTTGTTGAACGAAGCCGGCGACAAGGACTGGGTCTACGCGGTCGATGTCGCCGATGCCGTGTGCCTGCTGCTCGAAGCGGAGAAGCCGCAGCAGACGCTCTACAACATCTCGAACGAGGCGACGTTTACGGCCGAGGCGTGGGGCCGCGCCTTCGCGAGCGGTCGGTCCGGCTTCACCTGCCGCCTCGCGGAGCCGGGCGAAACGCCGACGGTGCCTGTGTTCGCGCCGGTCCGCGGCCGGCTGTCGACGATGCGGCTGGCGAACGAGTTCGGCTGGCGCGCGCGGTTCGACTGCGCAGGCTCCGCCGAACATTTCGGCCGCTGGTTCGATCAGTACGGGAGGGATTGAGATGCGGCTGAAGGATAAGGTCGCCATCATCACCGGCGGCGGCTCCGGCATCGGCCGCGCCAGCGCCGTGATGTTCGCGCGCGAAGGTGCATTCATCGCGGTGGTGGATCGCGATGCTGCTGGCGCTGACGAGACGCTGACGCTGGTGCGCGAGGCGGGCGGTGACGGCAGCGTCCATGTCGGCGATGTCGGTGAGGCCGGCTTTGCGAAGGCGACGATCGAGGGGGTCGCATCGGCGCGCGGCCGGCTCGACGTGCTGATGACGGCGGCGGGCTTTTCCTGCGGCGGCACCGTCGTCACCACCGACCCCGCCGATTGGGACGCCGTGTTCCGCGCCAATGTCGGTGGCACCTGGCTGTGGGCGAAGGTCGCGGTGCCGATCATGCAGCAGCAGAAGGCGGGATCGATCATCACCGTGGCGTCGCAGCTCGCTGTCGCAGGCGGCAAGGGCAACAGTGCCTATATCGCCGCCAAGGGCGCGATCATCAGCCTGACCCGCACCATGGCGGTCGACTTCGCCACCGACGGCGTCCGCGTCAATGCGCTGGCGCCCGGCGCCATCGACACGCCGCTGCTGCGCCGGAGCTTCGCCCGCCACGCCGATCCCGAGCTGGTGCGCGAAGCCTCGCGCCAGCGGCATGCGATGAAGCGGTTCGGCGAGGCGGACGAGGTCGCGGCGGCGGCGCTGTTTCTAGCGAGCGACGAAGCGTCGTTCACGACTGGAGCCGTGCTGCCGGTGGATGGCGGCTGGCTGGCGGCGTAGGAGCGAGCGTTCGAGGCAACGCATGGGCGACTACTTATTGTTAGTTGGAAGCCCGGCTGGCGCCACGATGGCGGTGGGCTCCCCTCCCCGCAAGGGGGAGGGGAACTCACCGTTCGCACGGTGAGAGGTCGAGTCCCAAGAGAGGGAAGCGCTCAGCGCTTCGGCGGCGTCCCCTTCCGATCTCGTTGCCGCAAGATATCCGCCAGCGCCGCCGCATTTCGCGACAAAGGTTCGAACCGCGGCGTCAACAAATACGCCCGCATCGGCGTCTTCGGCGCGAGCGGGCGTGCCGCGAGGTCGGGCCAGGCGCGGCCGCGCAGCACGAACTCGTCGACCACGGCAAGGCCGGCGCCGGCGCGGACCATGGCGCAGGCATCGGGCGTGTAGCGCACGATCGTCGTGGGCTCGGGGCCGCCGGCCAACGCTGACGTGACGATGTGACCGTAGGGCGTCTGCGGGCCGAACCCGACCAGCGGGTAGGGCAGCATGTCCTTCGGCCGGATGCTGCGCAGCTTCGCCAGCGCATGATCGGCCGGCATGATCACGTGCAGCGCGCCTTCCGCGATCGTCTCCACCGCGACCGTCGGCTCGTCGACCGGCAGCACGGTCACGGCGAGATCGGCGCGCGCGGCGCCGACACGATTGACAATCTCGCGCAGCGTCAGCGACTCGAACTCGACGCGCAGATCGGGAAAGCTGCTGCGCAGCCGCGCCAATGCGTCGGGCACCATGCCGTATCCCGCGCTCGGGCTGGCCACAACGCGGATGGTGCCGGTGCCGCCGGCGCGCAACTCGTCGGCCAGGTCGTTGATGCGCGCGACGCCGCGGTGCACGTGCTCGACCTCGGCGAACAGCCGCTTGGCCTCCGGCGTCGGCTGCACCCGACCGCTGATGCGCTCGAACAGCTTCAGCTTGAGGCCGTCCTCGGTGTAGGCCAGCAGCCGGCTGATGGCGGGCTGTGACACCGATAGAAGCCGGGCGGCGCCGCTGATCGAGCCGGTGATCATGATGGCGCGGAAGACTTCGATCTGGCGCAGATTCAGCGGCATGCGACCTCTTGTCTCGCTGCGGATGATCGCCGACTGTAGCCGTGGGCGACCTCCCATAACAAGCTGTTATGGGCGGCGGACAAATCGGTATGGAAGGCTTCAGGCTCGCTTTGCTAAGCTTTGCCGGCCGGGTGACATGACTGATGGAGAGAGCGTGAGCGACAACAAGCATGTCGAACGCCAAAACGCGTGTTTCATTCGGTGCCCGGCATGAGCGACGGTCTCGCCGCACTGACGGCCCAGGTTCGCAGCGATCTTGCGAAGATCGCGCATCCCAGCATGCCATGGCTCAAACCTGTTGCCGGTCCCGATGAGCGGCCTGCGCTGGACGTACTGATCGTCGGCGGCGGCCAGTCGGGTCTCGCGACCGCGTTCGCTCTGCTGCGCTCGCGCGTCAGCAACATTCTCGTGCTCGACAAGGCGGAGGAGGGGCGCGAAGGACCGTGGCTGACCTACGCGCGCATGCCCACTTTGCGCAGCCCGAAGGATTTCACCGGCCCCGATCTCGACATCCCCTGCCTGACCTATCAGGCGTGGCACGAAGCAAAGTTCGGTGAGCAGAGCTGGCGCGATCTTAACCTGATCCCGCGCGAATATTGGGCAGACTACCTCGCCTGGTATCGCGACGTGCTCGATCTTCCCGTGCGCAATGGCTGCGAGATCGTCGACATCGCGCCGGCCGAAGGCGGGCTGTTGCGCGTGACGGTGCGCAGCGCGTCCGGAGAGAGCACGCTGTACGCGCGCAAGATCGTGCTCGCGACCGGCCAGGAGGGCATGGGCGACTGGAGCATTCCAGAACCTTTGCGGCATCTGCCTGCGACGCGATGCGTACATTCCGGCGCGGCGATCGACTTCGACCGCCTGCGCGGTCGCCGTGTCGCCGTGATCGGCGCCGGCGCATCGGCCTTCGACAATGCAGCGGTTGCGCTCGAGGCCGGTGCTAACAGGGTCGATCTGTTGTGCCGCCGCGCGGAAATTCAGTTGATCCAACCTTATCGCTGGCTAACGTTCCGAGGCTTCCTGCGGCACTTCTCCGAACTCGACGATGCCTGGCGCTGGCGGTTCATGCGCGCCGTGCTCGAACTGCGCGAGGGCTTTCCGCAGCATACCTATGACCGCTGCGCGCGCCATGCCGCTTTTCATCTGCACGAGGGCGCGCCCCTGATGGCCGCGCGCGAGACGTCCGATGGTGTCGTGCTCCAGACGGCAAAAGGCGAGATCACGACCGACTTCGTGATCAGCGCGACCGGTATCTCGATGGATTTCAGCCGGCGTCCTGAGCTGCAGCGCTTCGCCGCCAACATCGCGCGCTGGTCGGACCGCTACACGCCCGATCCAAGCGAGCGCAACGATCGGCTTGGTGCTTTTCCGTACCTGGCAGACGACTACGCGCTGTGCGAGCGGAGTCCCGGCAAGACGCCGTGGATCCGTGACATCCATGTGTTCGCAATCGCGTCGACGATGAGCTTCGGTGCGTCCGGATCATCCATCAACGCGATGACGACGGCGGTGCCGAAGCTCGTGCATGGTCTCACGCGCGGACTGTTCACGGCCGACATCGACAAGCATTGGGCCAACTTTCAGGCCTATGATGTGAGACAGGCCGAGATCCGCCGTGGCACGTGATTTGCTGCTGGGCGTGCGTCAGACGAGCCGGCAGCCAACGGCCGATGTTTGTGAGTCCCGGATTTTGAGACTAGCGAGGGAACAGGGGCGATGAGTTTCAAGATGTCCAAACGTTCGTTGTTTGCGGCGACCGCGTTGCTCGCGGTGTCGTTGGCGGCGCCAGCGGCCAACGCGCAGAGCCGCGCGGAGACGTTGCGCTATGTCACCGGCGCGACCGTCAACACGCTCGACCCGAACATTCCGGGCTCGACCCGTGAAGCCTTCGCGCTGTCGATGTCGAGCTACGACCGGCTGGTGTCGTTCGGCCGCAAGCAACTCAATGGTAAGTGGGTGTTCGATCTCGACACGATCACCGGCGAGCTCGCCGAATCCTATTCGGTCAGCGCCGACGGATTGAAGATCACCTTCAAGCTGCGCCCCGATGCCAAGTTCCAGGACGGATCGCCGGTGACCGCCGAGGACGTGAAGTGGTCGCTCGACCGCTGCGTCACCGCGCCGATCCTCGGCAAGGCGCAGCTCTTGACGGGCTCGCTGACCTCGGCCGATCAGTTCAAGGTCATTGATCCCCTGACGATCGAAGTGACGTTGCCGAAGCCGGACAAGCTGGCGCTGCCGAACCTCGCCACCGTCTATCCGATCATTATCAACTCCAAGCTCGCCAAGGCGCATGCGACCGCTGACGATCCGTGGGCGCTGAACTGGACCAAGGAGAACGCGGCCGGCAGCGGCGCCTACATCGTCGAGACGTTCAAGCCGGGCGAGCAGGTGATCGCGAAGCGCAACGAGGCCTGGAACCGCGGCACGCCGGACAAGCCGGCAGCGTTCAAGCGGCTGATCATCCAGTCGGTGCCGGAGCCGGCGACGCGCGCCAATCTGGTCGAGCGCGGCGACGCCGATCTCGTGATCGATCTCCAGGCCAGCGACGTGCAGTCGCTCGAAGGCAAGGGCAAGCTGAAGGTGATCTCGACGCCGCAATACAATGCGGTGACCTTCATCTCGATGAACAATACCATCCCGCCGTTCGACAACGTCAATGTGCGCCGCGCCATCGCCTACGCGCTGCCCTATGACGACATGTTCAAGGCCGCTTTGTTCGGCCGCGGCGCGCCGCTGTTCGGCGCGACCTGGGCCGACGGCAAGCCGACGAGCGGCGGCTATCCGATTCCGCAGCCGATCAAGCTCGATCTGGAGAAGGCCAAGGCCTATCTGAAGGACGCCGGCATGCCGGAGGGCTTCTCGACGACGTTCAGCTTCAATGTCGGCCAGGCCGCGACCGCCGAGCCGATGGCGGCGCTGGTCAAGGAATCCCTGGCTAAGATCGGCATCAAGGTCGATATCCAGAAGCTGCCGGATGCGCAGATGTCGACGGCGATCAACGAGAAGAAGCTGCCGTTCTTCATCGAGGGTATCGTCGCCTGGCTGCCGTCGACCGACTACTTCTATCGCAACTTCTACACCGGAAAGCAGCGCTGGAACTACTCCTCGACCGACAATGCCGAGCTGGAGAAGATCGCGCAGGAGGCTCGCTTCGAGGCCGACAAGGCGAAGTACGAGGAAGAGGGCAAGGCGCTCAACGCCATCCACTTCGACCAGATGTTCCAGATCCCGATCTGGCAGGCGGCGCAGGATGCGGTGATGCAGCCGACGGTGGATGGCTACGTCTACCAGTTCACCCGCCAGGTCGATTATCGTAACCTGAGCCGCAAGTAGGGCCGTCGCCGGTGGAGTGCAGCCGCGTAGCGGTGGCGCTGCACCTTGCTGCTGTTCGGAGAGGAATTCTCTTCTGAAGTTGGACTGAAGCTCGTGCCGCGCTGCGGCTACGCTCCCTCTCCCCGTTCTTACGGGGAGAGGGTTGGGGTGAGGGGCAGACGCACGGGCAGTGCACGTGGTGAGCCCTGTACCCCCTCACCCGGATTGCATCTTTCGATGCAATCCAACCTCTCCCCGCAGGCGGGGAGAGGTGATACCGAGCCGCAGCGGACTGGTGCGCCTCGCTGACGATGGATTGTTTGAGGAGACGGAAGGCCCATGGGCACGATCGGCGCAACTCTGCTGCGGGCGGGACGACGCTTCGTCTCGTCGCTGCCGGCGCTGTTCGGCGTGCTGGTCTTCACCTTCCTGCTGATGCGCGTGCTGCCGGGCGACCCGGCCGTGTTCTTCGCCTCCGGGCCCAATGCCGGCAAGGAGGAGATCGAGGTCATCCGCCGGCAGCTCGGGCTCGACAAGCCGCTGCCGAACCAGCTCGCGATCTATCTGACCGACGTCGCCCGCGGCAATCTCGGCCGCTCGATGATGACCGGCCAGGCCGTGTCGAAGGATCTCAAGGAGCGGCTGCCGGCTTCGCTGGAACTGACCTTGACGGCGCTGCTGATCGCGCTGGTTTCGGCGGTGCCGCTCGGCGTCATCGCGGCGCTCAGGCCGGGCTCGCTGGTCGATCACGGCGTGCGGCTGTTCTGCTCGCTCGGCGTCTGCGTGCCGACCTTCGTCTCGGGATTGCTGTTGATCTACGTGTTCTATTATCTGCTCGGCTTCGCACCGGATCCGACCGGGCGGATCGACATCTTCACCACGATGCCGCCGTCGCGCACCGGGTTCCTGATGATCGATTTCCTGCTCGCCGGCGATCTCGAGGGCTGGTCGGCGGCGGCGCGGCAGCTGATGCTGCCGGCCTTCACCATGGCGCTGTTCGTGATCGCGCCGCTGGCGCGCATCACCCGCGCCTCGATGCTGGTCTCGCTCGGCAGCGACTTCGTGCGCACCGCCCGCTCGGTCGGGCTGTCATGGTGGCGCATCGTCGTCACCTATGCCCTGAGGAACGCGATCCTGCCGGTCATCACCATCGCCGGCATCGTGTTCTCGACCATGCTCGGCGCGAATGTGCTGGTGGAAAAAGTGTTCTCCTGGCCGGGCGTCGCCTCCTACGCGCTCGACGCGCTGCTGGTCTCGGACTACGCACCGGTGCAGGGCTTCGTTCTGCTGATGGCGACGATCTTCGTGATCGTCAATCTGCTGGTCGATCTGCTCTACGGCATGGCCGATCCCCGCGCGACGGTGGCATGAGCATGACCACGATGGAGACGTCATCGACCTTGCGCCATACCGCTTTCGTGCTGCGCGGCAATCCGGTCACGGCGATCGCGGCCGCCGGCGCGCTGCTGCTGGCGCTGATGGCAATAGCAGCGCCGTGGCTCGCGCCCTACGATCCCATCGCCTCCGACGTGCCAGCGGCGCTGCAGCCGCCGAGCGCGGCGCACTGGTTCGGTACCGATCAGCTCGGGCGTGACGTGCTGAGCCGCCTGATCGTGGCGAGCCGGCTCGATCTCACCATCGCCGTGACGGCTGTCGCGGTGTCCTTCGCGATCGGCTCCGTCATCGGCGCGCTGTGCGGCTATACCGGCGGCCGGCTCGACAAGGCGGTCGGGCGCTTCGTCGACGTGCTGATGGCGTTCCCGCTGTTCGTGCTGGCAATGGCGATGGTTGCCGCGCTCGGCAACCGCGTCGAGAACATCGTGATCGCGACCGCGATCATCAACCTGCCGTTCTACATCCGCTTCGCGCGAGCCGAGGTGAACATCCGCCGCAACCTCGGCTGGGTCGAGGCCGCGCGTGCCTGCGGCGAAAGCCACGTCGCCGTGGTGCTGCGCTTCCTGCTGCCGAACGTGCTGCCGGCGATGGCGGTTCAGATGTCGCTCAATCTCGGCTGGGCGATCCTCAATGCCGCGGGCCTCTCCTTCATCGGCCTCGGCGTCAAGCCGCCGACGCCGGAGTGGGGCATCATGGTCGCCGAGGGCGCGCGCTTCATCTCGACGGGGCGGTGGTGGCTGGTGGCGTTCCCGGGCTTGGCACTCATGAGTGCTGTGCTGTGCTTCAACCTGCTCGGCGATGGCCTGCGCGATATCCTCGATCCCCGGATGCGCACATGACGCCGGATGTGAGAATGAACGAGCGTGGCGCATCCGAGGATGCGCACCTGATCGCGCCGTTGTTGGAAGTCGAAAACCTCAAGGTCGCCTTCTCCACGCGCCGTGGCCTCGTCGAGGCCGTGCGCGGCGTGTCGCTATCGCTGCAGCCGGGCGAGATGCTGGGTCTGGTGGGCGAGAGCGGCTCCGGCAAATCGGTGACGGGCTTTGCCATCACCCACCTGCTCGACAAGGCCGGCCGCATCACCGACGGCGCCATCCGCTTCAAGGGCCAGGACATCACCCGCGCCGGCGGCGCCGATCTGCGCAGCCTGCACGGGGCTGCGATGTCGATGATCTTTCAGAACCCGCGCGCGGCGCTGAATCCGATCCGCACCGTCGGTCAGCAGATCGCGGATGCGATCCTCGCGCATCGGCGGCTGTCGCGGCAGGAGGCGCAGGCCGAGGCGCTGCAACTCCTGAAGGCCGTGCAGATCCGCGATCCCGAACGGCGCATGAGCGCCTATCCGCACGAACTGTCGGGCGGCATGTGCCAGCGGGTGATGATCGCGATCGCGGTCTCCTGCAATCCGTCGCTGCTGATCGCCGACGAGCCGACCACCGGACTCGACGTCACCACGCAGAAGGTGGTGATGGATCTGCTTGCCCGGATCGCGGCCGAGCGCGGCATGGCGACGATCCTGATCACGCATGACCTGGGCCTCGCCGCGCGCTACTGCGCGCGCGTGGTGGTGATGGAGCAGGGCAGGCTGGTCGAGGAGGCCGAGCCGCTGACGCTGTTCCACCGGCCGCAGCATCCCTACACCAAGCGCCTGGTCGCGGCGTCGCCGACGGCGACGTCCCGCATCGAGGACCTCGTGCCCGATGGCGAGCGCATTCCGCTGGTCGAGGTGACTGCGCTGCCGCCGCCGGCACACGGCACGCCGCTGCTGCTCGACGTCAAGAACATCGTCAAGCGCTTCGACGACGGCACCATCGGCGTCGCCGATTTCTCGATGACCATGCGCGGCGGCGAGAGCGTCGGGCTGGTCGGCGAGAGCGGCTCCGGCAAGAGCACGACCTCGCGCATGATCTGCCGGCTGATCGACGCCAGCGCGGGCGAGATCCTGTTCGACGGACAATCGATCGGCCAGATCCCGGCGCGCGACTTCCATGCGAGTGCGCTGCGCAAGGACATCCAGATCGTCTTCCAGGATCCGAACGATAGCCTCAATCCGCGCTACACGGCATTCGACTGTATCGCGCATCCGCTGTTCCGGCTGATGAACATGCGCTCGGGCGACAAGCTGCGTCAGCGCGTCGAGGAATGCGCCGAGCGCGTCGGCCTGCCGCGCGAGCTGCTGTCGCGCTTTCCGCACCAGCTCTCCGGCGGCCAGAAGGCGCGCGTCGGCATTGCCCGCGCGATCGCCTGCAAGCCGCGGCTCCTGGTGCTGGACGAGCCGACCGCCGCGCTCGACGTCTCCGTGCAGGCGGTGGTGCTGCAGCTTCTCAACAAGCTCAGGCGCGAGGACAATCTCGCCTTCCTGTTCGTCAGCCACGATCTCAACGTCGTGCGCATGATGTGCGACCGCACGATCGTGCTGCGCACCGGCGCCATCGTCGAGCAGGGCGAGAGCCGCGCGCTGTTCGCCAATCCGCAGACCGACTACACTCGCGAGCTGGTCGACGCGGTTCCTCACATCGCCCCGCCGATGGCGCTGGCGACGGTCTGATCCTCAACCCATAACAATCGATTATGGACGGCGGACAACTTGGTATTGGGGGCAATGCCGCCCATCCTGTTAGTTTGCGGTCATCGCAAAACGATCACCGACAAGGGTCTCCGCGCGCGTCATGACGAAGCTGATCACCACGTTGCAGGGTCTTGTCGGAGCCGCTCATGTCCTGACCGCGCCCGAGGATCAGGCGAGTTATCTGCGCGACTGGCTCGGCAAGTATAATGGTGCAGCGATTGCCGTGGTGAGGCCCGCGTCGACCGAAGAGGTCGCGGCCGTGATGGCGGCCTGCGCCGAGGCGGGTGTCGCCGTGGTGCCGCAGGGCGGTCACACCAGCCTGTCCGGCGGCGCCACGCCGGATGCGAGCGGCAGCGCGATCGTGCTGTCGCTGTCGCGGATGAACAGGATTCGCGCGGTCGATGCGATCGGACAGACCATGGTGGCCGACGCCGGGGTCGTGCTCGCCAAGGTGCAGGATGCCGCGCGCGAGGCGGGCCTGTTCTTTCCGCTGAGCCTTGGCTCCGAGGGCAGCTGCACCGTCGGGGGCAATCTCGCGGCCAATGCCGGCGGCGTCGCCGTGCTGCGCTATGGCGTGATGCGCGAACTCACGCTCGGGCTCGAAGTCGTGCTGCCGGACGGGCGCATCTGGGACGGCCTGCGCTCCCTGCGCAAGGACAACACCGGCTATGCGCTGCGCGATCTCTTCATCGGTTCGGAAGGCACGCTCGGCATCATCACGGGCGCGGTGCTGAAGCTGTTCCCGCAGCCGACCGCCCGCGCCACGGCCTTCGTAGCGGTCGCCGATGCGGCCGCCGCCCTCAAGCTGCTGCAGAGGTCGCGCGCCCGTTGCGGCGATCGCCTGACGGCATTTGAATTCCTCACCGCAGCGACGCTGGAAATGATCATGCGGCAAATTCCGGACGCGCGGCTGCCGTTCGCGGCAGTGCCTGAGGCGGCCGTGCTGATCGAATTGAGCGATATCGGCGAGGAGGCCGCGCTGACGGCCCGCCTCGAGACCACGCTGACCGACGCCATGACGGAGGGACTTGTCGCCGACGCCGTCATCGCGCAGGACGGCACCCAGGCCAAGGCGTTCTGGCGCGTGCGCGAGAGCGTGTCGGAAGCCCTGGTGCGTGAGGGCAAGGCGCTGAAGCACGACGTCGCCGTGCCCGTGGCCGAGATCGCCGATTTCGTCGATGTCATGGACGCGGTGGTCGGTGCGGCGCTGCCCGGCATCCGCCCCATGGTGTTCGGCCATCTCGGCGACGGCAATCTGCACTACAATCTGATGCGCCCGCTCGACATGAGCGAGGCCGAGTTCTACGAGCGCGGCCCGCGCATCACCCGCCTCGTCCACGACGAGATCACCCGCCGGCGCGGCTCGATCAGCGCCGAGCACGGCATCGGCCAGCTCCGTACCGCCGAGATGCCGCTGTGCAAGCCGCCGCTCGAGCTTGAGCTGATGCGTCAGCTCAAGCGTACGCTCGATCCCCGCGGGCTGATGAACCCGGGCAAGCTGCTGCCGAACGTGTAATTCGGCTTCGCTGCCTCAATCCGCCTCGTAGCCATACACCTCCGGCAGGATGAAGATCGCGGCGAGCAGGCCGGCCAGCGGGAAGATCGCGACGAACAATGTCGCATTGGCCTGGCCGATCGCGGTGAACAGCGCGGGGAACAGGAAGATCGCCAGGAACGACGGCAGCTTCACGAACATGTAGGCGAAGCCGCTGGCGGTGCCGCGATAGCGCGGGCGCGCCACCATGGTCGGGATGGTCATGCAGTTGGAAGCGTCCCAGTAATGGCCCCACAGCATGGCGGCGGCGGCGAACGGCAGGATGATGGTGTGTCCGGTGTAGAGCGCGCCGGCGGCCACGATCAGTGACACCAGCACGATCGCGAAGCCGGCGATGCCGATGCCGCGATGGCCGATCCGGGGCGTCAGCAGCGGCCCGACCCAGCCGGAGACGGCGGCGAGACAGAACAGCGCCATCGTGACGAGGTTGTTGCCGAGCGTGGTGGAGACGCCAACCATCGTGAACAGCACCGGCAGATAGAACCCGAAAGTGGCGAATTCGGCGCCTTGGGCGAAGCAGGCGATCCAGCCGTAGATCGTCGCGCGCCAGCGGATCGGATCCTTGCGCAGGTCGGAGAGGAAATCCCATGTGCTCGGCTTTTCGACAACCATGTCCTGGTTCGGCAGCATCGGGAGATCGTCGTTGTACATCTGCCGCGCCACGTCCTTGGCCTCGCGGAAGCGGCCGTGTTGCACCAGCCAGACGGCGGTCTCCGGAACGTCGTGGCGCAGGAACAGGATGATCAGCGCCGGCACCGCGCCGAGCCCGAGGGTGACGCGCCAGACCGTCTCGTGGTTGATCTCGGCAATCAGGAACAGCGCGATCACGCCGAGCGTCAGCACCTCGCCGACCGCGAACATGAACTGCCAGCGATTGCCCATCACCTCGCGCTGGCCCTTGGCCATCGACTCCATGATATACGTGTAGCCGGTCGAGATGTCGCTGCCGAGCGGCAGGCCGAGCAGGAAGCGGATGACGATCAGCCACGCGACGTTGGGAACGAAGGCCTGCGCCACGGCCAGCACCACGAACATCGTCATCGTCCCCAAGAACATCCAGCGGCGGCCGATCTTGTCCGACAGCCAGCCGCCGAGCAATGCACCGATGAGTGCGCCGCCCTGCGTGCCGGCGGCGGCGAGGCCAAGCTCCAGCGGGCCGGGATTGAACTGCTCCTTGATGAAGATCAGCACGAAGGCGATCGAATAGAGATCCCAGGCCTCGACCAGGATCGAGGCCATCATCAGCCAGCCGACGCGATTGCCCTTGGGGCTGTAGTTCTGGATCAGATAGCGGACGGCGTTGTCGATCGTGGTGCGCTGCGGGGCGATGTCGGTCATCGTTGCGACGCTCATGGCGGGTCCTTTCACGAAGCCGAACGGCGGCGCGCAGCGCGTCCGCGGCGAAGGTCGCGCGGAGGGGATCGGTCGTCGTTCCAGTATCCGACTGCTTTGACGGCTGAGATCGATCAAGGTTCCATTGCTTTACCCTGCCGCATGACATTGTGGTCTGCGGTCGGCGCCGTCGCTGCCCGTGCGGGACTCCGTGCGCGCGTTCAACGGCTGATACAGCGAGCTGGTCGCGACGTATGATCGGCGTCGCAGGCGCCAAGCCCATTTCATGACGCAAAGCAGTGTGATCGATAGGCTGGAATCGGCGCGCGACAGGCCGGCGGACGCAGGGAGGGAATGAGATGCAACAGACGTGGCGCTGGTTCGGACCGGAGGATCCCATCACCCTGCCGCAGGTCCGCCAGACCGGCGCGACCGGCATCGTCACGGCGCTGCATCACATTCCCTATGGCGAGGTGTGGAGCACCGACGAGATCATCAGACGCCTCGGGATGATCGAGCAAGACTCGTCATTGCGATTGCGGTGGAGCGTTGTCGAAAGCCTGCCGGTGTCGGAGGCGATCAAACTGGGCGAAGGTGATCTCACCCCGCTGTTCGACAATTATCGGCAGTCGCTGCGCAACCTCGCGGCCTGCGGCATCACCACCGTGTGCTACAATTTCATGGCCGTGCTGGACTGGACGCGGACGGAGCTTGCGCATCGCCTGCCGGGCGGCGCCACGGCGCTGCGCTTCGACATGGATCGTCTCGCCGCATTCGACTGCTATATCCTGGAGCGCCCAGGCGCCGAGGCCGAGTTCTCCGCCGACGTGCTCGACCGCGCCAAGGCGTGGGTGGCGCAGGCCTCGGAATCCGACAAGGACCGGCTGCTCGCGACCATCATGGCGGGCCTGCCCGGCGCCTATGAGCGCTACGACGTGCCCGGCCTGCGCCGCATGCTGGAGAAGTACCGTGGCATCGGCCATGCCGAGCTACGCGCCAACTACGCGCGCTTCCTGCGCGAGGTTGTGCCGACGGCGGAGGATTGCGGCGTCAGCCTGTGCGTGCATCCGGACGATCCGCCGCGCGACCTGTTCGGTTTGCCGCGCGTGGTGTCGTCGGCCGATGATCTGCAGTTCATCGTCGATGCCGCGCCGTCGAAGTCGAACGGCCTCACCTTCTGCACCGGCGCGCTCGGCGCCGGCGGCCAGAACAACGTGCCGGCGATGGCCGCGCGCTTCGCGCCGCACATCCGCTTCGTACATTTGCGCAACGTCACCAAGATGCTCGACGGCTCCTTCATGGAGGCGGAGCATCTGCGCGGCGATGTCGACATGGTTAACGTGGTCACGATGTTGTTGACGGAGCAGGCCCGCCGCAAGACGGAGGGCGAGCCGGACTGGCGTATCCCGTTCCGGCCCGATCACGGTCATGAGCTGGCCGACGACATCGGCCGCGGCACCCATCCCGGCTATCCGCTGGTCGGCCGGCTCAAGGGCCTTGCCGAGATCCGAGGCGTAATGACGGCGGTGGCGGCCATCAACCGCTTGCCGGTCTGATCGCGTCGTGATCTAGGATCGACGGAGAAGACCAGACAGGGAGACCCGGCCCATGCGTGCCGTCGTGATTCACGCGCCCAAGGATCTGCGCATCGACAGCTTCCCCGACCCGGCGCCGGAGGCGGGCCAGGTCCGGGTCAAGATCGAGGCCGGCGGCATCTGCGGGTCGGACCTGCATTATTACCATCATGGCGGCTTCGGCACGGTGCGCATCAAGCAGCCGATGGCGCTCGGCCATGAAATCGCGGGCGTCGTCGCCGCGGTCGGCGCCGGCGTGACCGGCCTCGCCGAGGGCACGCGTGTCGCCGTCAATCCAAGCCTGCCGTGCGGCCACTGCGCCTATTGCCGCGAGGGCCTGCGCAACCAGTGCCTGGACATGCGCTTCATGGGCAGCGCGATGCGCGACCCGCACGTGCAGGGCGGCTTTCGCGAGTTCGTCACCGTCGATGCCTCGCAGGCGGTGCCGATCGCGCCGTCACTGTCGCTGGGTGAGGCCGCGATGGCCGAGCCGCTGTCGGTGTGCTTGCATGCCGCGCATCAGGCCGGCTCGCTGCTCGGCAAGCGCGTGCTGGTGACCGGCTGCGGCCCGATCGGCGCGCTGTCGATCCTGGTCGCGCGCTATGGCGGCGCGGCCGAAATCGTGGCCACCGACGTCGCCGAGGCGCCGCTTGCCGTGGCGCGCAAGCTCGGCGCCAGCCACGCTGTCAACGTCGCCGCGGAGCCATCCGCGCTCGATCCCTGGCGCGTGGGGAAGGGCACCTTCGACGTGCTGTTCGAGGCGTCCGGCAACCAGGCCGCGCTGCGCGCAGCGCTCGACGTGATGAGGCCGGGCGGGGTCATCGTCCAGCTCGGGCTCGGCGGCGAAATGACATTGCCGCTCAACACGCTGGTCACGAAGGAGCTGCAATTGCGCGGCACCTTCCGGTTCGACCGCGAATTCGATCTGGCGGTGCGGCTGATGGGCGAGGGGCTGCTCGACGTGAAGCCGCTGATCTCAGCCACGCTGCCGTTCCAGGAGGCAATTTCCGCCTTCGAGCTCGCCAGCGATCGAAGCCGCGCGATGAAGGTTCATTTGACGTTTTAACGAGCGGATTGATGCCGATGAGAGTCGCCTGCATCGGAGAGTGCATGGTGGAGTTCGCGCAGGAGGACGGAAGTCTGTTCCGGCGCGGTTTTGGCGGCGACACGCTCAACACGGCGCTCTATCTGTCCCGTCTCGGCGTGCCGACGTCCTATGTGACGGCCCTCGGCGACGATCCGCTGAGCGCGATGATGCTGGCGGCCTGGCGGGCCGAGGGCATCGACACCGCGGAGGTGCTGCGGGTCGAGGGCCGCGTGCCCGGCCTCTACATGATCGAGCGCGACGCCAGGGGCGAACGCAGCTTCTTGTATTGGCGCGACCGTGCGCCGGCGCGCGAGCTGTTCGACCGCGCCGACCGCGACATGCTCGACCGACTCTCGCGCTTCGACTGGATCTATCTCTCCGGCATCAGCCTGTCGCTGTATGGCGAGACCGGCAAGGCCAAGCTGCGCGAGCTGCTCACGGTGGCGCGCAAGCGCGGGGCGCGCGTGGTGTTCGACGGCAACTACCGGCCGCGCGGCTGGGCCAGCCGCGAGATGGCGCAGCGCGCGTTTCGCGCCATCATGCCGCTGGTCGACATCGCGCTGCCGACGCTCGAGGACGAGCAGATGCTGTTCGGCGACGTCGATGCCTCGGTCTGCCTGCGCCGCTTCAGGGACGCGGGTGTCGGCGAGGTCGTCATCAAGCGCGGCCCGCGTGGCTGCCTGATCCATGCCGAGGGCGTGCTGGTCGACATCGCGCCGCCCGCGGTGCTGCAGCCGATCGACACGACGGCTGCTGGTGATTCCTTCAACGCAGGATACCTCGCTGCTCGGATCAAGGGCGCGCCGCCGCGCAAGGCGGCGTTGGCGGGGCATCGGCTCGCGGGTGCGGTGATCATGGCGCCAGGCGCGGTGATTCCGGCGGCGGCGATGCCGCGGGACATTCTGGCACTGAGCGAGGCGTGATGAGCAATCCGGACAATCGCGCGAAGCTCGATGCGGTGTTTGCGCTCGCGCCGGTGATCCCGGTGATCACGATCGAGGACGCGGCCCAGGCCGTGCCGCTCGCGCGCGCGCTCGTCGCGGGTGGACTTCGGGTCATCGAGATCACCTTGCGGACTCAGGCGGGCTTCGATGCCGCGCGCGCGATCATCGGCGAGGTGCCGGAGGCCAAGGTCGGCATCGGCACGGTGCTGACTCCGGCAGACTACGAGCGCGCGGCGAAGCTCGGCGCGGCCTTCGCGATCAGTCCGGGGATGTCGATCGAGCTGCTCGACGCCGCCAGCTCAGGCGATCTGCCGTTTGCGCCGGGCATCCAGACGCCGTCCGATCTGATCGCCTGCGTGACGCGCGGCTATGAGCTCGTGAAGTTCTTCCCTGCTGTCCCAGCCGGCGGCCTCGCCGCGCTCGATGCATTGGCCGGACCCTTCCCGAGCGTCCGCTTCTGTCCGACCGGTGGCATCAATGCCGCCAACGCCGCACAGTGGCTCGCGCACAAGAAGGTCGTTGCGATCGGCGGCTCCTGGGTCGCACCGGCGGCCGACATCAAGGCCGGCGCCTGGGTCGCGATCCAGCAGCGCGCCCGCGAGGCAACGGCATTGCGCTGATGCGTCTCTCTCCAAATCGCCTGCCGATATCCCGCCGACATCCCGCCGACATCCCGCCGACGTGGTGCTGCGCTCTGGCGCGGCAGGCGCGCTCAGGTGCGCACCGTCCACAAAAAGTATTACAGTAAAATAATATGACTAGTCAGGGCCGAGGTTCCGTGGAATAACGGGCCCGTCAGCCATCGAGGCTGGCAAGAACGGTGCGAAGACACCGCTGTGAGCGGCGCCGCGCCTAAACAGATACTTTGTGGAGAGAACGCCTAATGACCCTGAAAGCCCTCTTTGCGGCCTCGGCAACGGCCGCCTTGCTGCTTGCGACCTCCGCCAGCGCCGCTGAGCTGACCGTCGGCTTTTCGCAGATCGGCTCCGAATCCGGCTGGCGCGCCGCCGAGACCTCGGTGTCGAAGTCGGAAGCCACCAAGCGCAAGATCAATCTGAAGATCGCCGACGCCCAGCAGAAGCAGGAAAACCAGATCAAGGCGATCCGCTCCTTCATCGCTCAGGGCGTGGACGCGATCTTCCTGGCGCCGGTCGTGGCCTCGGGCTGGGACGCCGTGCTGAAGGAAGCCAAGGAAGCCAAGATCCCGGTCGTGCTGCTCGACCGCGACATCGATCCCTCCGGCAAGGACCTGTATCTGACCGCCGTCACCTCGGACAGCGTCCATGAGGGCGAGGTCGCCGGCGAGTGGCTCGCCAAGACCGTCGGCGGCAAGGAGTGCCACGTCGTCGAGCTGCAGGGCACGGTGGGCGCCAGCGTCGCCACCAACCGCAAGAAGGGTTTTGACGCCGTCATCGCCAAGAACGCCAACCTGAAGGTCGTGCGCAGCCAGACCGGCGACTTCACCCGTGCCAAGGGCAAGGAAGTGATGGAAAGCTTCATCAAGGCGGAGAACGGCGGCAAGTCGATCTGCGCCGTCTACGCCCACAACGACGACATGATGGTCGGCGCGATCCAGGCGATGAAGGAAGCCGGCCTGAAGCCGGGCAAGGACATCCTGACCGTCTCGATCGACGCGGTGCCGGACATCTTCAAGGCGATCGCGGCCGGAGAGGCCAACGCGACAGTCGAGCTGACGCCGAACATGGCCGGCCCGGCCTTCGATGCGATCGTCGCCTTCAAGGAGAAGGGCACGGTTCCGCCGAAGTGGATCCAGACCGAGTCGAAGCTCTACACCTCGGCCGACGAGCCGATGAAGGTCTACGACAGCAAGAAGGGCCTGGGCTACTGAGGCCAAGTCTGCGTTGTTGCCGTCGTCCTGGCGAACGCCAGGACCCATAACCACCGATGCCGATGAGGACCGCGGTATTGGCCAAGTGCCTCAATCGACTAGTCCGCGGTATGGGTCCCGGCTTTCGCCGGGACGACGGAGATAGCTCGCTGGCGTCCGCGCGTGTCGCGGACGTCGGAATGTTGGCCAAGTAGTCCGTGTAGTCCTTCATGTCTGATCCCTCAGCTCCGCCGGCGACGCGCCCAGCCCTGCTGGAGATCCGCGGCCTGTCCAAGAGCTTCGGCGCGCTGAAAGCGCTCGATGGCGTCGATTTCACCCTCGGCGAAGGCGAGATCCACGCGCTGCTCGGCGAGAACGGTGCCGGCAAATCGACCCTGATCAAGGTGGTCACCGGCGTGTTCGCGCGCGATGCCGGCACGGTCCGGCTCGCCGGGCGCGAGATCGCGCCGCGCTCGGCCAAGGACGCCGTCGATGCCGGCATCGCCACCGTCTACCAGGAAGTGAACCTGCTGCCGAACCTGTCGGTGGCGCAGAATCTCTATCTGGGTCGCCAGCCGACGCGCTTTGGCGTCGTACGCGAAGGCGAGATGAAGCGGCGCGCGCGTGCGATGCTACTGGATTATGGCCTCGACATCGATGTCGGTGCGCCGCTGTCGAGCTACTCGGTCGCGGTCCAGCACATCACGGCTATCGCGCGCGCGGTCGATCTCTCCGCGCGGGTGCTCATTCTCGACGAGCCGACCGCGAGCCTCGATCGCCACGAGGTCGAAATCCTCTTCAGCGTGATGCGCAAGCTGGCAGATCGCGGCATCGGCATCATCTTCGTGAGCCATTTCCTCGATCAGGTCTATGAAATCTGCGACCGCGTCACCGTGCTTCGCAACGGCCGCCTGATCGGCTCGCGCGACATCACCGACCTGCCGCGGCTCGATCTGATCCGCATGATGCTGGGACGTGAGCTTGCCGAGACCACGCATGAGCGTGCCGCGAGCCAGCCCGACACGGCGCGCGAGATCTGTGTGAGCTTCAAGGGATTCGGCAAACAGGGCTATGTCGCCCCGTTCGACCTCGAACTGCGCCGCGGCGAGGTCGTCGGGCTCGCCGGCCTGCTCGGCTCCGGCCGCACCGAGACGGCGCGGCTGGTGTTCGGCGCCGAGCGCGCCGACAGCGGCGAGGCGACGATCGACGGCAAGACCATCAAGCTGAATTCGCCGCGCGACGGCGCGGGTCTCGGCTTCGGCTATTGCCCGGAGGAGCGCAAGACCGAGGGCATCGTCGCCGATCTCACCGTGCGCGAGAACATCGTGCTGGCGCTGCAGGCGCGGCGCGGGCTGCACCGGCCGCTGTCGCGGCGCGAGCAGGACGAGATCGCGATGCGCTACATCCGCATGCTCGACATCCGGCCGCCGGATCCGGAGCGGCCGATCGGGCTGCTGTCGGGCGGCAACCAGCAGAAGGCGCTGCTGGCGCGTTGGCTCGCGACCTCGCCGAAGCTGCTGGTGCTCGACGAGCCCACGCGCGGCATCGACGTCGGGGCGCATGCCGAGATCATCCGTCTCGTCCGCGAGCTGTGCGAGCAGGGCCTGGCGCTGCTCGTGATCTCCTCCGAGCTCGATGAGATCGTGACCTACTCGAACCGCGTCGTCGTGCTGCGGGACCGCGCGCATGTCGAGGAGCTGAAGGGCGACGCGGTCGAGGTCTCGAGCATTCTCGCGGCGATCGCCGCCGACACCGCGCCGGCGCAAGAGGCCGCATCATGACGCTCCGCATTCCCCGCCGCGGCATGGCGCAGGCGCTGGCGCTGATCGTCATCCTGATGATCGATCGCCTGGTGTCGCCGCAGTTCTTCAACCTGCATCTGCAGGACGGGCGGCTGTTCGGCAGCGTGATCGACGTGCTCAACCGCGGCACCCCCGTGGCGCTGCTGTCGCTCGGCATGGTGCTGGTGATCGCCACCGGCGGCATCGATCTCTCGGTCGGCGCGGTCATGGCGATCGCGGGCGCCACTGCGGCCAGCCTCGCCGATACTCATTCCTTGCCGGTGGTGATTGCCTCCGCGCTCGCCGTCGGCCTTGCCTGCGGCTTGTGGAACGGCATCCTCGTCGCCGTGCTGCGCATCCAGCCGATCGTCGCCACCCTGATCCTGATGGTCGCGGGCCGCGGCATCGCGCAGCTGATCACCGAGGGCCGCATCGTCACCTTCACCTCGCCTGATCTCGTCTGGATGGGCAACGGCGCCGTCCTCGGCCTGCCGACCCCGGTGGTGATCGCCCTGGGCATGCTGCTGGTGACGGCCGCGGTCGTACGCGGCAGCGCGCTCGGCCTGCTGATCGAGGCGACCGGCGGCAACGCCCGCGCCAGCGAGCTGTCGGGTGTCGGCACCCGCGCCATGATCCTGTCGGTCTATGTCTGGTGCGGCCTGTGCGCGTCGCTCGCCGGCGTGATCGCCGCGGCGGACATCATGGGCGCCGATGCCAACAACGCCGGGCTCTGGCTGGAGCTCGACGCCATCCTCGCGGTCGTGATCGGCGGCACCTCGCTGTTCGGCGGCCGCTTCAGCCTGGTGCTGGCGGTGGCCGGCGCGTTGATCATCCAGGCCATGAACACCGGCATTCTGCTCTCCGGCTATCCGCCGGAGCTCAATCTGCTGGTCAAGGCCGTCGTCGTGCTCGCCGTGCTGCTGGCGCAGTCGCCGCGGCTCGGCGATCTCTCGCGCTTCACCGCGCGCTGGCGGAGGACCAAGCCATGAAGGCGTCGACCCCGGTTGCGATCACCGCCTTCGTGCTGGTCGCCGGCTTCGCGCTGTGCGCGCTGCAATTCCCGAATATCGCCTCGACCCGGGTGGTGGCCAATCTGCTCACCGACAACGCCTTCCTCGGCATCGTCGCGGCCGGCATGACCTTCGTCATCATTTCCGGCGGCATCGATCTCTCGGTCGGCTCGGTGATCGGCTTCACCACCGTGTTCGTGGCGCTGGCCGTCGAGCGCTGGGGCATTCCGCCGTTCGCGGCGTTTGCGCTGGTGCTCGTTCTGTGCGCGCTGTTTGGCGCCGCCATGGGCGCCGTGATCCACGTCTTCGAGCTGCCGCCGTTCATCGTCACGCTCGCCGGCATGTTCCTCGCGCGTGGCGTCAGCTTCCTGCTCTCGACCGAGTCGATCCCGATCACCGCGCCGATCTACAGCGCTGTTTCGGATTTTGCGATCCGGCTGCCCGGCGGCGGGCGGCTCACCGCGATCGCGATCGCGATGCTCGTCATCCTGGTGCTCTGCGCACTGCTGCTGCACCTGACGCGGTTCGGCGCCAACGTCTATGCCCTCGGCGGCAGCCGTGCTGCCACCGCACTGATGGGCATCCCCGTCGGGCCGATGACCATCCGGATCTATATGTTGTCCAGCGTGCTTGCGGGCCTCGCGGGCATGGTCTTCTCCTTCTATACCGCTGCCGGATATTCGCTGTCGGCTGTCGGCGTCGAACTCGACACGATCGCGGCGGTCGTGATCGGCGGAACCTTATTGACGGGCGGGCAAGGCTCCGTCATCGGTACCTTCCTTGGCGTCCTGATCCAGGGCATGATCCAGACCTACATCAATTTCGACGGGACGCTGTCGAGCTGGTGGACCAAGATCGCGACGGGGGTTCTGTTGTTCGTCTTCATTGCGCTGCAGCAAGGTCTGATGGCGCTCGCGCGCCGCTCGTCGCTTAAACCGGCAGGGACCAGGCTTGCGGAGGCCAGGCCGGCCGGGGCGCCGACATGACGTCGCCGCATATCGTCTCGATTCCGACCCGACGCGCCCATTCCAACCACGCCGAGGTCGCCCGCAGCATCGGTATCGACATCATCTCGGGCCGCCTCGGCGAGGGGGCGCGTCTGCCGGGCGATGCCGAGCTGACGGCGACGTTCGGCGTCTCCAGGCCGGTGCTGCGTGAGAGCGTGAAGACGCTGGTCGCGAAGGGGCTGCTTTCAACCAAGGCGCGCGTCGGCACCGTGGTGCGCGAGCGCGCGGCCTGGAACATGTTCGATCCGGACGTGCTGGCGTGGCATCTCGACGCGGGAATCGACAAGCGCTTCCTCGCGGACCTTGCGGAGATCCGGCTGGCCATCGAGCCGCGCGCCGCCGCGCTGGCGGCTGAACGGCGCAGCGAGGACGACATTGCCGCGATGCGCAAGGCGATGGCGCAGATGGAGCGCGAGCCGTCGACCTCGGTGGCCTTTGCTGAAGCCGATCTGGCGCTGCACATCGCGGTCGCCAACGCCTCCGGCAATCCCTTCATGCGCTCGATCGGCGCGGTCATCGAGGCCGCGCTGCGCGCCTCCTTCGTGCTCAGCGCGCCGGTCGAGATCGCCGATCGCGACACCGTTCTGGTCTGGCACCAGCGCATCATCGATGCGATCGCCGACGGCAATCCCGAGGGCGCCTCGGAAGCCATGATCGAAGTCATCTATAACGGCCGGCGGCGTCATGCGCAGTCGGCTGCACGAACGGACCAGGAATGAGCAACGACAAGTCAGACAAGCAGCTGCGCAGCCAGGCGTGGTTCGGCCGCCAGGACAAGATGGGCTTCTATTATCGCTCGTTCCTCAAGAACAGCGGCACGCCGCAGGATCGATTCGAAGGCCGTCCGGTCATCGGCATCTGCAACACCTGGTCGGAGCTGACGCCCTGCAACGCGCATTTCCGTGTCATCGCCGAGCACGTCCGCCAGGGCGTGCTCGATGCCGGCGGGTACCCACTCGAATTCCCGGTCTCCTCGCTCGGCGAGGTGACGATGCGCCCGACCGCGATGCTGTTCCGCAACCTCGCCTCGATGGATGTCGAGGAGGCGATCCGCGCGCATCCGCTGGACGGCGTCGTGCTGTTGATGGGCTGTGACAAGACCACGCCGGCGCTGTTGATGGGCGCGGCCTCGGCCGACCTGCCGGCGATCGGCGTCTCCGGCGGGCCGCAGTTGCGCGGCGTTTATCGCGGCCAGATCATCGGCTCCGGCACCAACATCATCTCGATGAGCGAGCAACTGCGCGCCGGCGAGATCACCTTGAAGGAATTCCACGAGGCCGAGGCCGGCATGAACCGCTCCGCTGGCAGCTGCATGACCATGGGCACGGCCTCGACGATGGCCTCGATGGTCGAGGCGCTCGGCATCGGCCTGCCGGAGAATGCCGCGATTCCCGCCGCCGACGCGCGCCGCAACCTGCTCGCGCGCATGGCCGGCCGGCGCATTGTCGAGATGGTTAACGAAGACCTCAAGCCGTCGGACATTCTCACCCGCCAAGCATTCGAGAATGCGATCCGCACGCTGGCCGCGATCGGCGGCTCGACCAATGCGGTCGTGCACCTGCTCGCAATCGCGGGCCGCGTCGGCGTCGAGCTTTCGCTGGACGATTTCGACCGGCTGTGCCGCGACGTGCACTGCCTCGTCGATCTGATGCCGTCGGGCCGCTTCCTGATGGAGGATTTCTACTACGCCGGCGGTCTGCCGGCGGTGCTGCGCGCGCTCGGCGAGCGCGGCCTGCTGCACAAGGACGCGCGCACGGTCAACGGCAAGACGCTGTGGGAGAACGTCTCCGAAGCGCCGAACTACAATGCCGAGGTGATCACGCCGTTCGAGACGCCGTTCAAGACCGAGGCCGGCATCGCGATCCTCACCGGCAACCTCGCGCCGAACGGCGCGGTCATCAAGCCGTCGGCGGCCTCGCCGGAGCTGATGAACCACACGGGACGCGCGGTGGTGTTCGAGAGCGTCGAGGAGATGCATGACGCTGTTGACGACGACACTCTCGACATCGACGCCTCCTGCATCATGGTGCTGAAGAACTGCGGGCCGAAGGGCTATCCGGGCATGGCCGAGGTCGGCAACATGCCGCTGCCTGCAAAAGTGCTGCGCCAGGGTGTGCGCGACATGATCCGCATTTCAGACGCGCGGATGTCCGGCACTGCCTACGGGACGGTGGTGCTGCATGTCGCACCGGAGGCCACCGTCGGCGGACCGCTGGCGCTGGTGAAGAACGGCGACATGATCACGCTCGACGTGCCCGGCCGTCGGCTGCATCTGCATGTCAGCGACGAGGAGCTGGCCGCGCGCCGCGCCGCCTGGACGCCGCCGAAGCCGCACGCGGAGCGGGGCTATCAGAAGCTCTACATCGATCACGTGCTGCAGGCCGATCGCGGCGTGGATTTCGACTTCCTGGTCGGCCGCACCGGCTCGCCGGTGCCGCGCGACAATCACTAAGAGGTGCCCATGACCGCTTCATCCAGAAAGCTTTACAAGGGCGTCTTCCCGGTCGCGCCGACCATCTTCGACGCCGACGGCCGTCTCGACCTCGAGGGCCAGAAGCGCGCGATCGACTTCATGATCGATGCCGGTTCGCACGGCATCTGCATCCTCGCGAATTTCTCCGAGCAGTTCGTGCTGACCGACGACGAGCGCGATCTCGTCATGACGACGGTGCTGGAGCATGTCGCCGGCCGCGTGCCGGTGATCGTCACCACCACGCATTTCTCGACCTTCGTCTGTGCCGAGCGCTCGCGCCGCGCGCAGGACAAGGGCGCCGCGATGGTCATGGTGATGCCGCCCTATCACGGCGCCACCTTCCGCGTGCCCGACAGCTCGATCTACGAGTTCTATCGCGGCGTGTCGGATGCGATCTCGATCCCGATCATGGTGCAGGACGCGCCGGTCGCGGGCACCCCGCTGTCGGTGCCGCTGCTCGCGCGCATGGCCAAGGAGATCGAGAACCTCGCTTATTTCAAGATCGAGGTGCCGCGCGCCGCCGACAAGCTGCGCGCGCTGATCGAGGCGGGCGGCGCTGACATCCAGGGCCCGTGGGACGGCGAGGAGGCGATCACCCTGATGGCCGATCTCGATGCCGGCGCGACCGGCGCGATGACCGGCGGCGGCTATCCCGACGGCATCAGAAAGATCATCGATCCCTATTTCGCAGGCGATCGCGACGCTGCTGCCGCGGCCTATGAGCGCTGGCTGCCGCTGATCAACTACGAGAACCGGCAGTGCGGGCTTGCGACCTGCAAGATCCTGATGAAGGAGGGCGGCGTGATCAAGCACGACACGCTGCGCAGCCCCCAGCCGCCGATCCACCCGGCCACCCAAAAGGGCCTGATCGAGATCGCGCGCCGGCTCGACCCGCTCGTGCTGCGCTGGGGACGCTGAGCCATGAGCGAGCTTCGTGTCGCCATCGTCGGCTTCGGCAAGATCGCCAGGGATCAGCACGTGCCGGCAATCGCCGCCACCGAGGGCGTGACCCTGACGGCGGTGGCGAGCCGCAACGCGTCGCTGCCCGGCCTGCCGCATTTCGGCTCGATCGAGGAACTGTTGCGCGACGGGCCGGAGATCGACGCGGTCTCGCTGTGCACGCCGCCGCAGGTGCGCCGCGCCCAGGCATTGGTCGCGCTCGAGGCCGGCAAGCATGTGATGCTGGAGAAGCCGCCGGGCGCCGCCGTGAGCGAGCTCGATCCGCTGATCGCGCTGGCCGCCAACAAGCAGCGCACGTTGTTCGCGACCTGGCATTCGCGCTACGCGCCGGCCGTCGAGCCTGCGCGCGAATGGTTGGCTTCGCGCGAGATCCGCAGCGTGCGGATCGACTGGAAGGAAGACGTCCGCGTCTGGCATCCCGGGCAGGCCTGGATCTGGGAGCCGGGCGGGCTCGGCGTGTTCGATCCCGGCATCAACGCTCTGTCGATCCTGACGCGCATCCTGCCCGAGCCGGTGTTCGTCACCGAGGCCGAGTTGGCGTTCCCGTCGAACTGCCAGGCGCCGATCGCGGCCAATTTGTCGATGTCCACGGCCAGCGATCTGCCGATCGCGGCCGAGTTCGACTTCCGCCAGACCGGGCCGCAGAGCTGGGACATCCGCATCGAGACCGACGCCGGTCAGCTCAAGCTCTCGCTCGGCGGCGCGCGCATGTCGGCCGACGACCAGGTGATGGTCGACGAAAAGGAGCGTGAATATCCTGGCCTGTATCATCGCTTCGTCGAGCTGACGAAGAGCGGGACAAGCGACGTGGATCTCGCGCCGCTGCGGCTCGTGGCCGACGCCTTCCTGCTCGGCCGCCGCGCGGTCGTCGAGCCGTTCGAGGACTGAATCATGGCGGAGGCAGATATCTCCAGGGATGTGTTTGGCAGCCTGCCCGACGGCCGAGAGGTCGAGCGCGTCACCTTGCGGGGCGCCGGCGGCTTCGAGGCGCGGATCATCACGTTCGGTGCGGCGCTGCAGACCCTCCTGGTGCCGGACGCGCAAGGTACCGTCGACGACGTCGTGCTCGGCCACGACGATCTGCTGAGCTACGTCAAGCTGCGGAAGTTCTTCGGCGCGACGGTCGGACGCTACGCCAACCGGATCGCCAAGGCGCGCTTTATGCTCGACGGCGAGGAGATCCGCCTCGACGCCAACAATGGTCCCCACGCCTTGCATGGCGGCCCCGATGGCTTCGACCGCAAGCTCTGGCAGATCGTCGCCATCGACGACGGTCCACAGCCCTCCGTCACGATGCTTTACGTCAGCGCCGACGGCGAGGCCAACTATCCCGGGCGGCTCGACGTCCGCGTCACCTATCGGCTGACCGGTCCGACCGAACTGGCCATCAGCTTCAGCGCCCGGACGACCCGCACGACGGTCGTCAACCTGACCAATCACAGCTTCTTCAATCTCGACGGCCTGGCCGCGGGCACCGACATTCTCGACCATCGTCTGACGCTCGCGGCCGACCACTATCTCGCGATCGACGAGACCGCGATCCCGCTGGAGGGACCACCGCAATCCGTGATCGGCACGCCGTTCGACTTTCGCGAGGCCCATCCGGTCGGCGCGCGAATCCGTGCCGATGACGCGCAGATCAAGTGCGGCCGCGGCTACGACCACAATTTCTGTCTGCGAGCCGGCGAGGGCGTCCGCCTGGCGGCGCGGGTGGAGTCGCCACGCTCTGGACGGGTCATGGAGCTGCTCACGGATCAGCCCGGCCTGCAGATCTATTCCGGCAACTACATCGACGCGACCGTCAGCGGCAAGGGACGCGTCTATCGCCAGTCCGACGCGATCTGTCTGGAGCCGCAGGTGTGGCCGGACAGCCCGAACCGGCCGGACTTCCCGAGCGCGCGGCTTTCGCCGGAGGACGTCTATCGGCACGAGACGGTCTATCGCTTCTCGACCGCGGGAGCGGCCGCATGATGGAGCAGGTGCCAACCACCGTGCTCTGCGCCGAGCATTGCCATCTCGGTGAGGGGCCGACCTATGATCCGGCCTCGGACACGGCGTGGTGGTTCGACATTCGCGAGGGCGTGCTGTTCGAGGCCAAGCTCGGCAGCGGCGATGTGCGCCGCCATGCGCTCGGCCGGATGGCGAGCGCGCTCGGTCGCATCGATGCCGGCCGGCAGCTGATCGTTGCCGAGGACGGGCTCTACATCCGCACCATCGCCGACGGGGCGCTGTCGCTGTACCTGCCGCTCGAGGCCGACAATTCGGCGACGCGGTCGAATGACTCGCGCGTTCATCCCTCCGGCACGTTCTGGATCGGAACCATGGGCCGCAAGGCCGAGCGCGGGCTGGGCGCGATCTACGCCCTGCATCGCGGCGAGATCACACGCCTGTTCGCGAACGTCACCATTCCGAACGCGATCTGCTTCTCTGCCGACGGCGCGATCGGCTATTTCGCGGATACCGAAGAGAACGAGCTGTACCGCGTCGCGCTGGATCCGGAGACAGGACTGCCGCGCGGCGAGCCCGAGCTGCTGCTGCGCCATGCCGGCGTCGGCGGCCTCGACGGCGCGGTGGTCGACGCCGAGGGACGGATCTGGAATGCCCGCTGGGGCGGCGGTTGTGTCGACGTCTACAGCCCGCAGGGCGAGCATCTGCGGAGCATTGTGGTTCCAGCCCGCCAGGCCAGTTGTCCGGCCTTCGTCGGCGAGAACCTGTCACGCCTGCTGGTCACCTCGGCCTGGCAGGACATGGACGCGGCGGCCAAGCAAGCCGATCCGGGCCATGGCCAGACTTTTCTGCTCGACGTCGGCGCCCGGGGGCGCGCCGAGCCTGACGTCCTGCTGTCGATCTGAGAGGAGAAACAATCAGTCAAGCATCGTTCAGCCTAACAGCCAACTGGCATCAGCATACGCGATCGCGTATGTGTTATTGAAACCTGAAAATCCAAGAGGGAGTGAAGCATGCTGAATTTCAAGACCATCATGGCCGCCGCACTGGCCGGCCTCGGCGCCCTGGCGCTGTCCAGCGCCGCCATGGCCCAGAGCAAGGGGACCGTCGGCATCGCGATGCCGACCAAATCCTCGGCGCGCTGGATCGATGACGGCAACAACATCGTCAAGGTGCTGAAGGATCGCGGCTACGCCACCGACCTGCAATATGCCGAGGACGATATTCCGAACCAGCTCTCGCAGATCGAGAACATGGTGACCAAGGGCGCCAAGGTGCTGGTCATCGCCGCGATCGACGGCACCACGCTGTCGGACGTGCTGAAGCAGGCCAAGGCCAAGGGCATCACCGTGATCGCCTACGACCGCCTGATCCGCGATACGCCGAACCTCGATTACTACGCGACCTTCGACAACTTCCAGGTCGGCGTGCTGCAGGCGCAGTCCATCGTCGACAAGCTGGGCCTGAAGGACGGCAAGGGTCCGTTCAATATCGAGCTGTTCGGCGGCTCGCCGGACGACAACAACGCCTACTTCTTCTACAATGGCGCGATGTCGGTGCTGCAGCCCTACATCGACTCCGGCAAGCTCGTGGTCGCCTCCGGCCAGACGGGCATGGACAAGGTTGCGACCCTGCGCTGGGACGGCGCCACCGCCCAGGCCCGCATGGACAACCTGCTCAGCGCCTTCTACGGCAAGAAGCGTGTCGACGCGGTGCTGTCGCCCTATGACGGCCTCTCGATCGGCATCATCTCCTCGCTGAAGGGCGTGGGCTACGGCAGCGCCGATCAGCCGATGCCGGTGATCTCCGGCCAGGACGCCGAGGTGCCGTCGATCAAGGCGATGCTGCGCGGCGACCAGTACTCGACCATCTTCAAGGACACTCGCGATCTCGCCAAGGTGACCGCCGACATGGTCGACGCCTCGCTGGCCGGCAAGGAAGTCCCGGTCAACGATACCAAGACCTACAACAACGGTGTCAAGGTCGTGCCGTCCTACCTGCTGAAGCCGGTCGTGGTCGACAAGAGCAACTGGGAGAAGGTCCTGATCGACAGCGGCTACTACAAGAAGGCGCAGTTCCAGTGATCCCGGCCTAAGAGACGAACAACCCTCTCCCCGGTTTCCGGGGAGGGGGTTATCTTGTCGCGCGGCGGGGGGCGAGCGGCGTCAGAACAGAGTGGCGTCAGAACAGAGATATGAGACGATGACCGCAATCCTGGAAATGCGCAACGTCAGCAAGAGCTTCGGCAACGTGCAGGCCTTGCGTGACGTCAGCTTCACCGTCGAGCCCGGCGAGATTCACGCGCTGGTCGGCGAGAACGGCGCCGGCAAGTCGACCCTGATGAAGGTGCTGAGCGGCGTCTATCCGCACGGCCGTTACGAAGGCCAGATCATCTTCGAGGGCGAGGAGCGAAAATTCCGCGACATCAATGATTCCGAGGCGCTCGGCATCATCATCATCCACCAGGAGCTCGCGCTGATTCCGCTGATGTCGATCGCGGAGAACATCTTCCTGTCGCACGCGCCGTCCCGCTTCGGTGTCATCGATCGCGACGAGGTCTACCGCCGGACGCAGCAATTGCTGGCTCAGGTGGGTCTGAAAGAATCGCCGGATACGCTGATCACCGATCTCGGCGTCGGCAAGCAGCAGCTGGTCGAAATCGCCAAGGCGCTGTCCAAGCGCGTCAAGCTTTTGATCCTCGACGAGCCGACCGCCAGCCTCAACGAGGCCGACAGCCAGGCGCTGCTCGACCGTCTCGTCAAATTCCGCGAGCAGGGCATCTCGTCGATCCTGATCACGCACAAGCTCAACGAGGTCGCCCGCGTCGCCGACCGCATTACCGTGCTGCGCGACGGCCGCAGCGTCGACGGCATCGACTGCCGCGCCGAGCCGGTCCTGGAGGACCGCATCATCAAGAGCATGGTCAACCGCGACATGGCGCACCGCTTTCCCGAGCGGCAGCCGAAGATCGGCGAGCCGGTGTTCACCGTCGAGAACTGGACGGTGTTCCATCCACAGCACCCGGACCGCCGCGTCATCAAGAACGTCGACTTCGAGGTGCGCCGTGGCGAGATCGTCGGCATTGCCGGACTGATGGGCGCCGGCCGCACCGAGTTCGCGATGAGCCTGTTCGGCCGCTCGTGGGGCGTGAACATCTCGGGCCGCGCCCGGCTGGAGGGCCACGACGTCAATCTCACTAGCGTGCCCGCGGCGATTGACGCCGGCCTCGCCTATGTCACCGAGGACCGCAAGCAGCTCGGCCTGATCCTGGCCGACGACGTCCGCAAGAACATCACCCTTGCCAGCCTGGATCAGGTCGCGCCGAAGGGGGTGATCGACGACATCGCCGAGCTCAAGGCGGCGTCCGGCTACCGCGGCCGCATGCGCATCCGCTGCTCGGACGTCTACCAGGAGGCCGGCCAGCTCTCCGGCGGCAACCAGCAGAAGGTCGTGCTGTCGAAATGGCTGATGACGGATCCCAAGGTGTTGATCCTGGACGAGCCGACCCGTGGCATCGACGTCGGCGCCAAATATGAGATCTACTGTATCATCCAGGAGCTTGCGGATGCCGGCCGGGGTGTGGTGGTGATCTCGTCGGAAATGCCGGAGCTGCTCGGAATCTGCGACCGGATCTGCGTCATGAACGACGGCGCCTTCGTCGGCGAGTTCGCAGGGCCGGACGCGACGCAGGAAAAGATCATGCGCGCCATCATGCGCAACGAAGCCATTACGAACCAGGAGACGGCCGCCTAAGCGGCCGGGAGGACACCAGCCATGACCGACAAGACGGTTTCACTCCCGGAAGAGAAGCCCCACGCCGGCTTCCTGAAGAACAATCTGCGCAGCTACGGCATGCTGATGTCGCTGTTCGTCATTATGCTGTTCTTCCAGATCATGACCGACGGCACCTTGCTGCAGCCGCTCAATCTCACCAACTTGGTGCTGCAGAACAGCTACATCGTCATCATGGCGCTGGGCATGCTGCTGGTGATCGTCACCGGGCATATCGACCTCTCGGTCGGCTCGGTCGCGGGCTTCGTCGGCGCGGTCGCGGCCGTGCTGATGGTGCGCTACCACGTCGACTTTCCGCTCGCCATCATCGCCTGCCTGATCGTCGGCGGCGCGATCGGCGCGGCGCAGGGCTATTGGGTGGCCTATTTCGGCATCCCCTCCTTCATCGTGACCCTGGCCGGCATGCTCGTGTTCAAGGGCCTGGCGCTGGCGCTGCTGCAGGGGCAGTCGGTCGGCCCGTTCCCGGCGACGTTCCAGAAGCTCTCCTCGGGGTTCATTCCGGAGTTGTTTCCGGGCGCCGGTAATCTCAACCCGACGTCGCTCGCGATCGGCGCGATTCTTACGCTCATCCTGGTCTATGCCAGCGTCAAGGGCCGCGCGCGCGAGGTCGAGCACGGCATCGAGGTCGAGCCGTTCGGCGTCTTCGCCGCCAAGAATGTCGTGCTGGCCGGCGTGCTGATGTACTTCACCTATCTGATCGCCTCGCATCGCGGCCTGCCCAACGTGCTGGTCATCATGACCGCGCTGATTGCGCTGTACGGCTTCATGACGCGCCGCACCGTCGTCGGCCGGCAGATCTACGCGGTCGGCGGCAATGCCAAGGCAGCCAAGCTGTCGGGCATCAAGACCGAGCGGCTGGTGTTCCTGACCTTCGTCAACATGGGCGTCCTGGCGGCGCTGGCCGGCCTGATCTTCGCGGCACGCCTCAACACCGCGACGCCGAAGGCCGGTCTCGGCTTCGAGCTCGACGTCATCGCGGCCTGCTTCATCGGCGGCGCCTCGGCCTATGGCGGCGTCGGCCGCGTCGGTGGCGCGGTGATCGGCGCCATGATCATGGGCGTGATGAACAACGGCATGTCGATCCTGGGCATCGGCATCGACTATCAGCAGGTCATCAAGGGCCTGGTGCTGCTCGGCGCCGTCTGCATCGACGTCTACAACCAGCGTCGCTGACGCGAGCGACGCTCCTGCCTTCGGAGCCTGCCGGCCGCGGCCGGCGGGCGCAGATGGCGTCGCAACAAGGTTCCGGCGCCCGACGACGTCAGAGCATCTTTTCAGCCTCATACGTTTTGCCGTGCACACAATGCGCCCGCCATCGTACGGGCCCGTGGCCGTCCCGTAGTCTTGCGGGCCGCCAGTCCGTGAATTGGCACGGATTTCCTTAACGGACGCGTTGCTATCAGCCCTGGCTCAATCGTCAGGCTGATCACGCATGTCGCGATACTCACGCATATCAACGCATAGTCTCGATGGCCCCGGCGCGACAACGCGCTGCCCGCGGACGGGCCGATCGTCAGGCGCAGCTGCGAGGATTTCGCAGCGTTGGCCCAGTCTGCGGGGGGAGTTCCTCATGGAACCTGAGCACGCCAAGGTAGAGGGGCCGTACTAATACGGCTCTCATCTTTAACAATCCAACAATCGCTTTCCACTCAATTTGAACGAGTGTGGCGACGAAAAAAGGTCGTCGCCGGAACCAATTGAGGTCCGCTTGTAGCCAGTGACGTGTTCGGCGTCGCGGCCAGCGCGACGTAGTCTACGGAATTTCGACGATGACGGACGCGATCCCGACGACAGAGCCCGGCGCGACCGACGATATCGCCGCCGCCTACGTGCTGCCTCAGATGCTCGATCTGACGCAGGCGACCCAGCTACGCGACGAGATGATCCGGCTCGCGGCAGCCGGTGACGTCTTGCTCGACGCGGCCGGCGTGGAGCGGATGTCGACCCCATGCGTCCAGATTCTGCTCGCCGCCGCCCATGGTGCCCGCGCCGCCAACAAGTCCTTCAAGATCACGCAACCATCGGAGCTGTTCAGGACGGCGATCGCCGACCTCGGACTTCGGCACGAATTTGAAAACTGGATGGAGTGACATGACCAAGCGAATTCTGGCAGTCGACGATTCGAAGACCATGCGCGACATGGTGTCCTTCACGTTGAAGAAGGCCGGCTTCGACGTGGCGGAAGCCGAGGATGGCAAGGCGGCTCTGAACGTGCTGGGCGGCGGCAGGTTCGATTTGATCATCACCGATCTGAACATGCCCAACATGGACGGCATCACGCTGATCAAGAATGTGCGGGCCGGCAGTCAGCATCGGGCGGTGCCGATCCTCATCCTCACGACCGAAAGCGATGGCGCCAAGAAGGCCGACGGCAAGGCAGCCGGTGCGACGGGGTGGCTGGTCAAGCCATTCAATCCGGAGCAACTGATCGCAACGGTCAACCGCGTATGTCCGTAACGTCAGAGCAAGAATCCTATCCGGTCGCGCAATTCCGCAAAACCTATTTCGAGGAATGCGCGGAGCTGCTTGACGCGTTGCAGTCGAACCTCGAACTTCTGTCGTCGGGACAGGAGGACGACGAGACGCTGCACGCGATCTTCCGTTCGGTCCATTCCATCAAGGGCGGCGCCGGCGCTTTCGGCTGCACCGATCTGGTGGCGTTCTCGCACACCTTCGAGAGCCTGCTCGACGCGCTGCGCGACCACAAGATCGCGACCACCAACGAGGTCAAGCAGCTGCTGCTCCGCGCCAGCGATGCGCTGGCCGACATCGTGAATGCCGCGCGGCTCGAGCAGCAGCTGCCTGCAGACTTTGCTGCCGATATTCGCTCGGCCATGCAGGACGTGCTGCAGGGCGCCGGTCACCCGGTCGAGACGAAGCCTGCGCCGTCCGCTTCGGACGCGAAGCTGCTCAGCGAGCAAACCTACCGCATCAGGTTTCGCCCCCACACGGAGATGCTGAGAAAGGCGAATGAGCCGCTGCTGCTGATCCGCCAGCTTCGCAAGCTCGGCACGCTCACGACCGAGGTCGATTTCTCGGCGCTGCCGGCGCTCGAGGCGTTGGATCCCGAGGCGGCCTATTTCAACTGGACGTTCACGCTGGAAACCGCCGTGCCGCGCGGCAGCATTCAGGACGTGTTCGAATTCGTCGAGGATGATTGCGATCTTCAGATCGACCTGTTGCAGACGGCTGTGCCGACCGCCGAAGTGGCCGTCGGAGAGTCCAGCAGCGCGACCGCTCCGGCGGCAGCTGCAGTGTCGCTCGCACAGTCGATCCGCGTCGACGTCGACAAGGTCGACCGTCTTGTGAATCTCGTCGGCGAGCTCGTGATCAGCCAGGCGATGCTGACTGAGCAGGGCATGTCTCTGCCGGCCGACAAATATCCGCAGCTCATCCAGGGCATCGAGGCGCTGGCGCAGAGCGCGCGCGAGTTGCAGGAAAGCGTGATGGCGATCCGCGCCCAGCCGGTCAAATCGGTGTTCGCGCGGATGCCGCGCATCGTCCGCGAGCTTGCGGCCGTGCTCGGCAAGGAGGTGCGCATCGTCACCTCCGGCGAGATGACCGAAATCGACAAGACGGTGATCGAGCAGCTCAACGATCCCCTGACGCATATGATCCGCAACGCGCTCGACCACGGCATCGAGCCGCCGGCCGAGCGGCTTGCCGCGGGCAAGCCGCGACAGGGAACGATCAATCTGTCGGCGGCCCAGCGCAGCGGCCGCATCGTCATCGAGGTCTCGGACGACGGCCGCGGCATCAACCGCGAACGAATCCTGGAGAAGGCGCGCGCGCGGGGCTTGGTGCCGCCGGGTGCCAACCTCACCGACGACGAGATCGACAACCTGATCTTCATGCCGGCGTTCTCCACCGCCGAGGTGATCTCGAACATTTCCGGACGCGGCGTCGGCATGGACGTCGTGAAGCGCAACGTGCAGGCGCTCGGCGGCCGGATCTCGGTCCGCTCGCGCTTCGGCCACGGCTCGTCATTCACGCTCTCGCTGCCGCTGACGCTGGCCGTGGTCGACGGCATGGTCGTGTCGGTCGGACGCGAGACGTTCATCATTCCCCTGGTCGCGATCGTCGAGAACCTCCGTCCGCAGTCAGCCGACATCCATCCGGTGGTCGGACGGGGGCACGTCCTGGCGCTGCGCGGGGAGTACCTGCCGCTGGTCTACCTGCATCGCGTGTTCGCGATCAGCGATGCGATCAGCGATCCCTGCCGCGGCATCGTCATCATCGTACAGAGCGAGAGCGCCGGGCGCGTCGGCATCGTCGTTGACGAACTGCTCGGTCAGCAGCAGGTCGTCGTCAAGAGTCTCGAGGCCAATTACGAGCCGGTCGAGGGCATCAGCGGCGCGACAATCCTTGGCAATGGCCGCGTCGCGCTGATCCTCGACGTCGCGCGGCTGCACGAGATCGATGCTCGCGGACCGGTCGGGCGGCCGACGCCGCGGGATGCCACGAGATCCGAATTTGCAGAGGACATGACCCATGCAGCCTGACAACAAGCCGGCCGACCATTTTGGCCAGCAAGCGGCCGTCAGCGAGAATGTGCAGCAGTTCATCACCTTCACGCTGGGCGAGGAGGAGTACGGCATCGACATCATGGTCGTGCGCGAGATCAAGGGCTGGACCGAGACGACGATGATCCCGAACGCGCCGGCGCATGTCCGTGGCGTGATCAACCTGCGCGGCATCATCGTGCCCATCTTCGATCTTCGCGCCCGGTTCGGCACCGGCGTGACGATCCCGACCAACATGCATGTCGTGATCATCGTCGCCGCGGGGACTCGCACGGTCGGCCTGCTGGTCGATACCGTCTCCGACATCATCTCCGTAGATCCGAAGGAGATCCGCGACGTACCGGACATGGGCATGCCGGTCGAGGATCAGTTCCTGGAGGGACTCGTCGCGATCCAGGACCGGATGGTGACCCTGGTGTCGCTCTCCGGCCTGTTCGGGATGTCGGCCGAGTCCGCCAAGCATACAGCCGCTCCGGCAGATTCGGCAGCCGCCGCTTGAACTCATCAGAAGAGAATTTTGCGAGATCGTCATGAGCGACACATACGAGGACAACATCATGCAGGACTTCACGGCCGACGGCGCTCCGGGCGAAGACAGTGCCAAGCCGAAGGCGCGCTCGCGCCCGCGCAGCCGCCCGCAGCCTGCCGCGGCGAAGTCGGTCGCGGCGGCGCCGCGCGCCGCGAGCCGCGACGACCAGATGGCGGCGGTGGTCGACAAGGTCACCAGCGCGGTGATGCTGGTCGACAATGATCTGAAGATCACCTATCTCAATCAGGCGTCGAAGCAGCTGTTCGGCCAGCATCTCACCGAGTTCCGCAAGCTCTGGCCGAGCTTCGATCCCGCCGCGATGATCGGGACGTGCATCGACATGTTCCACCGCAACCCGGCGCATCAGCGCGCCATGCTGGCCAATCCGGCGAACATGCCGTTCAAGACGGACATTTCCGTCGGGCCGCTGAAGATCTCGCTCAACGTCAATGCGATGCGCAACGCGCAGGGCGTCAGCCAGGGCTTCATGCTGGAATGGGGTGATGTCACCGAGGTCCGCAGCCAGGCGTCGCAGCTTGCGGCGATCGATCGTTCCCAGGCGATGATCATGTTCTCGCTCGATGGCAAGATCCTGGACGCCAACGAGAACTTCCTGCGCACGATCGGCTACTCGCTCGACGAGATCAAGGGCCAGCATCATTCGATCTTCGTGGATCCGAGCTATCGTCAGTCGACCGACTACCGTCTGTTCTGGGACAAGCTGGCGCGCGGCGAATATGATGCCGGACAGTACAAGCGGATCGGCAAGGGCGGACGGGAGGTCTGGATCCAGGCGAGCTACAATCCGATCTTGGACCAGTCCGGCAAGCCGTTCAAGGTCGTCAAATACGCCACCGACATCACGAGCGACGTGATCCGCAACGCGGATTTCAGCGGCCAGATCGATGCGATCAACAAGGCTCAGGCGGTCATCCAGTTCACCACCGACGGCAAGATCCTCGACGCCAACGACAACTTCCTCAATACGCTCGGCTACTCGCTGGCGGAGATCAAGGGACAGCATCATTCGATCTTCGTCGACGTCGCCTATCGCAGCTCGCCGGAATATCGCATGTTCTGGGACAAGCTGGCGCGTGGCGAGTACGAGACCGGACAGTACCGCCGCATCGGCAAGGGTGGCCGCGAGGTCTGGATCCAGGCGAGCTACAACCCGATCATGGGCCCGGACGGCAAGCCGTTCAAGGTCGTGAAATATGCGACCGACGTGACCGATCAGGTCAAGGCGTCGGAAGCGTTGCAGGCAGCGGTACGGCAGACTCAGGCCGTGGTCGACGCCGCCAAGAACAACGATCTCCGTGAGCGGATTCCGCTGGAAGGCAAGACCGGCGAGATCGCGATGCTCTGCGAGGGCGTCAACGGTCTGCTGGACGCGATGTCCGCCGTACTGTCCGAGGTCTCCGAGAGCTCGCACACGCTGTCGAGCGCGGCGCGCGAGATCGCCAACGGCAACACCGACCTGTCGCAGCGCACCGAGGAGCAGGCGGCCAGCCTCGAGGAGACCGCGGCCAGCATGGAGGAGCTGACCTCCACCGTCCGCCAGAATGCCGAGAACGCGCAGCAGGCCAACAAGCTGGCGTCGTCGGCATCCGATGTCGCGATCAAGGGCGGCAGCGTCGTCGCCGAGGTCGTCCACACCATGGACGGCATTACCCAGGCGAGCCGCAAGATCGCCGACATCATCGGCGTCATCGACGAGATCGCCTTCCAGACCAACATCCTCGCGCTCAACGCCGCGGTCGAGGCCGCGCGTGCCGGCGATCAGGGACGCGGCTTTGCCGTGGTCGCCGCCGAGGTGCGCAACCTCGCTCAGCGCAGCGCCAACGCCGCCAAGGAGATCAAGGGGCTGATCTCGGACTCCGTCTCGAAGGTGGAATCGGGCTCGCGCCTGGTCGATACCGCCGGCAAGACGATGGAGGAGATCGTCCAGTCGGTGAAGCGCGTGACCGACATCATGGCGGAGATCTCAGCGGCGTCGCAGGAGCAGCGCGGCGGCATCGAGCAGGTCAACAACGCCGTCACGCAGATGGACAAGGTCACCCAGCAGAACGCCGCGCTGGTCGAGGAGGCCGCTGCCGCCGCCAAGTCCATGGAGGAGCAGACCGAGACCATGGCCGAGATGGTCGGTCGCTTCATGATGCTGCCGGAGTTCGAGCGCGGCCGGCCCTACGCTGCGGCCCGGACCGGCAACCCCGTTGTCGATCGCTCGCTCGGCGCGGGCAAGGACAAGCTCGCGGCCATGCGCAACCCGGCGACGCGGCCGGCTTCGCCGCCTCCCGCGCGTCCGGCGTCTTCGCCGCCGCGGTCGTCCGATGCCGAGCCGGCGCGCCGCCGCGTCGTCGGTGCCGGCGACGCCGACTGGAAGGAGTTCTGAGCTGCCGGACGGCGCCCGGGCCTAGAGCCGGGGCGCCTCTCGCAGCTGTCAGGAGATCATGGTGCAGGAACAGTTCGCGCTCGAGGACAAAGACTTTCGCAAGCTGTCCAAGCTTGTGATGGACACGGCCGGTATCGTGCTGAACGAGCGCAAGCGCGCGTTCATTCATGGTCGCCTCGGCCGGCGGCTGCGCGCGCTCGGTCTGTCGAACTTCTCGCAATATTGCCGTCTGCTGGAGACCAGCGGCGGCGACGACGAGCTGCGCAATTTCATCAACGCTGTCACCACCAATCACACCAACTTCTTCCGCGAGGCTCATCACTTCGACTATCTCGCACGGGTGATCCTGCCGAGCCTCGCCGTCGACAATGCCGACACCGAGCGCGTGCGCATCTGGTCGGCCGGATGCTCGACGGGCGAGGAGCCCTACAGCATCGCGATGACGCTGGCGGCCGGGCCCCGGATTCTTTTGGACTGGAACGTCAAGATTCTCGCGACCGATCTCGACACCAACGTGATCGCCCATGCGGCGCAGGGCGTCTACGAGATGGACCGGACGACGAGCATTCCCGACACGCATCGCAAGCGCTTCACGCGGATGCGCGACGGCAATGTCGTAATGAACGACGAATTGTGCGACCTCATCACCTTCGCTCATCTCAATCTGCTCGGGCCGTGGCCGATGTCCGGCCCGTTCGACGTCATCTTCTGCCGCAACGTGGTCATCTATTTCGACAAGCCGACCCAGATCCGGCTGTTCGACCGCTATGCGAACCTCCTCAAGCCGGACGGCTGGCTGATCATCGGCCATTCAGAGAATCTGCTTGGTGTCACTGACCGTTTCGATCTGGTCGGGCGAACGATCTATCGGAGGGTCAAATGATCAAGACGAGGACCGGGCGCCGCGCGACGACGGCGACACCTCCGACCGAAGAGATCGTGACGGGCTCGCGGCGCTATCGCGACAAGCGCTTCGACGCCGTCGTCGTCAAGGTGTTTCCGGGCGAGCATTACGTCACCGACAAGGAGGACGAGATGCTGGTCACGGTTCTCGGCTCCTGCGTGGCTGCCTGCATCCGTGATCCGAAGACCGGGGTCGGCGGCATGAATCATTTCATGCTGCCCGAGAATTTCAGCCATTGGGGCAATGCGTCCGACAGCATGCGCTATGGCAACGTCGCCATGGAGCGCCTGATCAACGACGTTCTGATCCGCGGCGGCGCCCGCCGCAGGCTCGAGATCAAGGTGTTCGGCGGCGCCAACGTCCTGAATGGCGTAGCCAAGATCGGGCATCGCAATGCCGATTTCGTCGAGGAGTACCTCGCCGCGGAGAATCTTCCGATCGCGGCGAGCCATCTGCGTGGCTCGCTGCCGCGCCGTGTCCACTATTTTCCCGCGACCGGCCGGGTGATGCTGCTCGAACTGCCGCGCGCCGACCACGAGGCGCTGGTCCGCCACGAGACATCCTACAAATCCAAGATCCAGGTCGAGCCCGTCGCCGGATCGATCGAGCTCTTTTGAGGCAGTACATATGAGTGCCATTCGCGTTCTGATCGTCGACGACTCGGCCTTCGTGCGCCAGGTCCTGACCGACATTTTGTCGAGCGACCCGGCGATCCAGGTCGTCGGCGCCGCGCCGAATCCCATCGTCGCGCGCGACATGATCAAGAGTCTCAACCCCGACGTGCTCACGCTCGACATCGAGATGCCGCGCATGGATGGTCTTGCCTTTCTCGACAAGATCATGGCGCTGCGGCCGATGCCGGTCCTGATGATCTCGTCGCTCACCCAGAAGGGCGCGGACACTGCCATCCGCGCCCTGGAGATGGGCGCGTTCGATTGCGTGGCGAAGCCGGTAGTCGGGCTGGTTGAGGGCCTGCCTGCGATGCGCAACGAGATCGTCAGCAAGGTCAAGGCGGCATCGGTCGCGAAGATCCGGACGCGCTCCGGGGAGCAGGTCCGTCCGATCCAGCGGCCGGGCGTCTCCTACAATACGTCGGAGAAGATCATTGCGATCGGTGCCTCCACCGGCGGCGTCGAGGCGCTGCAGGAGCTGCTGATGGCGTTTCCCTCCGACGCACCGGCAGCCGTCATCACCCAGCACATGCCGGCGATGTTCACCGCCTCCTTTGCCGCCCGGCTGAACCAGCTGTGCGCGGTCACGGTCAAACAGGCGGTCAGCGGTGAGCGCGTGCTGCCCGGTCACGCCTATATCGCGCCGGGCGGCTTCCACATGGAGCTCGGACGCAATGGTGCGAATTATGTCTGCCGCGTCCATGACGAGCCGGCCGTCTCCGGTCATCGGCCGTCAGTCGACGTTCTCTTCAGGTCCGTCGCGCATGCCGCGGGGCCGAATGCGATCGGCGTCATCCTGACCGGCATGGGACGCGACGGTGCGGTCGGCCTCCTGGAGATGCGCACGGCGGGAGCGCCGACGATCGGCCAGGACGAGGCGAGCTGCGTCGTCTACGGCATGCCCAAGGCGGCGCGCGAATGCGGCGCCGTCGAGATCGAGCTGCCGCTCGGCAAGATCGCCGATCAGGTCCTGAAGCGGTGTGAGTCGCTCGCTGCGCGCGGGGTCAGGGTTTAATCCATGTTCGGTTGGAAGCAGAGCAGCGCGGCCGAGGCAAGGCCGCCGACCCCAGAGCCGCCAGCGGAGTCCGTCCCTGATGCCCGGTCCAAGCAGGACGAGCTGATGCGCCGCTGGATCGCCTTTGCGGGCATGCAGCAGCGCGTCATCCGGACGCTCGTCGGCGAGATCCAGCAGACCTCCGCTGTCGTGGAAACGGAGGCGGACAGCCTGAGCAGCAAGTTCCAGCGTCTGGCCGTGTGCGCGGAGCAGCAGACCCAGCGCGTCGAAAGCCTCAGCAAGCTGGCGATCGGCATCGAGGTCGACGGCGAGGCGGTGGCGATCGACCGGATCGCGGGCCTGCTCGAGGAGACCTTGAGCGACGTGGTCGAGAAGATCCTTCTGCTGTCGAAGGACGCGATGTCGATGGTCTACGCGCTGAGCGAGCTCAACGCCAACGTCAACCGCGTCGACAGCTGCATGGAGGAGCTGAACAAGATCAACAAGGTCACCAATATGCTGGCGCTCAATGCGAGGATCGAGGCTGAGCGGGCCGGCGCCGCCGGCGCAGCCTTCAGGGTGGTCGCCGGCGAAGTGCGCGAGCTGTCGGGCGCCACGCAGCGGCTGTCCGTCGACATGGATGCCGAGCTCAAGGCGGTGACCGAAGGCATCGCCAATGGTCATGCGACGCTGCAGCGCGTCGCCACCATCGATATGTCGCAGAATCTCATGGCCAAGGATCGGCTCGAGCTTCTGATGAACGCGCTGATTCAGCGCAGCGGCAACCTGACCGAAGTCGTCGGCGAGGCGATGAAGGAGGCCGAGGTCATCTCTGCCGACGTCGCGGGAATGATCACCGGAATTCAGTTTCAGGACCGTACGCGGCAACGGCTCGAGCATGTTGTCGACACATTGCGCGTGGTCGACGAGGCGCTCGACGAGCTGAAGGCGACGACGGCGGAGTCGCTCGATGCCCCGGTCGTCGAGGACGCGGGCGACAACGAGTGGGTCAAGATGATGCTTGATCGGTTCACGCTGGGCGAAATGAGGTCGCGGTTCGTCGCGCAGATTCTCGAGGGCAAACAGCCGGTCGATGATGGCGATTCCGTCGTGGCTCCGTCCACGACCGGCACGGTCGAGCTGTTCTAGGAGGAATGCATGCAGATTCAGATTGACCAGGCGGGCGGACAGATCGCGATGAGCGGTGAGTTCACCTTCACCGACCACGTTCCCTTCAAGCAGATGGTGACCGAGATCTTCGCGGTTCCCGGCAAGGCCGTCGTGATCGATCTCTCGAAGCTCGACTTCATCGACTCCGCCGGGCTCGGCATGCTGCTGCTGGCCCGCGACGAGGCCAAGAAGGGCGATCGCGAGCTCATCCTTCGCCGGCCGATCGGGCAGGTGAAACGCATGTTCTCCGTGACCAAGTTCAACACGCTCTTCAAGGTGGAGGAGTGAGCACCGATGTGCGTGTCGGTCGAGGACCAGGTTGACGATGGGGCCTACGTGGCCTGCTGGGACGGCGCCTCCGAGGAGACCTTGGCGGCGGCGCTCGCGGAGCCCGTGCGACGCTGCGTCGAAGCCGGCCTGATCGACGGCGGTCTGGCTCCCGACCCAGACGGGCTGTGCGCCGACCGGCTGACCCTGATCGTGACCACGCGCTCCGCCTATCGCCACTCGATCGTGAAGCGGTTCGTCGAGGCACTCCGGCGGCGGCTGCCGCTGTCCGAGGATCTCAGGATCAGGATCTGCAGCGCCACGCAGGAGGCGCTGATGAACGCTGTGCTGCACGGTAATTTGAGGATCGACGGCGGCTTGCGAGGCAGTCTCGACGGCCTGATCGCAGCGCAGGCGATCATCGAGACCAGGCTGGATACCGCCGACATCGGCGGCGCCACGATCCGTCTCGCGGCCGCCTGGACCGCATCCGCGATCCAGGTCACGATATCCGACAGCGGCGACGGATATGACTACAGCGGCGTCCGGCCGGCCGCCGAGGACGGTGCGTCGGGCCGCGGGCTGGAGATCCTGCAGGTGTTCTCCGATCGCGTGACGGTGCTCAACGGTGGAACGACGGTGCGGCTGGAGTTTCTGCGGTGAGCCCAGTCTTGAACACGGTCGAGTCCGCGGTCGACGAGCGGGGCGTGCCTGAAGGGCTCGCGGACGCCCGGATCCTGATTGCCGACGATGATCCGCTCTGCCGGCGGCTGGTCGCCGGCGTGCTGCGCGCGCAGAAGTTCACCAACATCGAATTTGCGGAGGGCGGCCTGTCGACGATGGAGCAGGTGCGCCGCTTCCGCCCGGACCTGCTGCTGCTCGACATGCAGATGCCGGATATGAGCGGGCTCGATGTCTGTCGCGAGATCCGCGCCCAGGCCGATTTCGCAGACGCGCCGATCCTGGTGCAGACCGCGACCGTCGATCGCAAGAAGATGGGCGAGCTGTTCGCTGCCGGCGCCTCGGATTTTCTCTCCAAGCCGATCAATCCATCGGAGCTGATTGCCCGCGTCGTGGTGCATCTCGAACGCTGGAACTCGCTGCGCGCCCTGCGGGATTATCGCGAGCGCATCTCTGGCGAGCTCGAGGCCGCCCGTCGCATGCAGGTTGAACTGCTGCCGGATCCCATCACCTTGCAATGGGCGGCGCGCGCTGCGGATTTGCGGATCGCAAGCTACAACAGATCGTCCTCGGAGCTCGGCGGCGACCTCTGGGGCATGCTGCCGATCAGCAACGGCGCGTTTGGAATCTTCCTTGCCGACTTTACCGGCCACGGCATCAATGCCGCGTTGAATACGTTCCGCCTGCACGCGTTGATTCACGAATACAAGGCGTTGCACGATGATCCCGGCGGCTTGCTGTCGATGCTGAACGAGCGCCTCGTTCGTCTGCTGCGCATCGGACAATTCGCAACGTTCATGTACGTCGTTGTCGATCACCGCGCCGGCTTGCTGAAAGTCGCGTCCGCGGCCGCGCCGCCGGCCATTCTCGTGCAGGGGGTGGAGGGCCGTGCGCGGCTCTGCGACAGCAGCGGCTTTCCGCTCGGGATCGAGCGCGGCGTGCGCTATCGCACCTCGCGCCGCAAATTTCCGGCCGGTTCGCGGCTCCTGCTGTTCAGCGATGGACTGTCCGAATTCCCGGATACGAAGGGAAAGCGGATCGGCGACGATGGGCTGCAGGCGGCGCTGAATGCCTGCGAGCCCGCGCTTACGCCGCAGGAGGTGATCGATCGGCTATGCGCGGCTGCGGGCATCATCGATGGCAGCCCGCTGCCCGATGACACCACGATCGTGTGCCTCGATCGACGCGCGGCGCCTCGCAAAGGCGACGGCACGCGCGATCACGCCGCGAAGCAGCCGTCGGCTCTGTCGACCTTCGGAGGCCGCTGACGTGACCATCGCCCTCGACGTGCCGCTGATCGACCAGGATCAACTGGAGCTGCTGCGCGCGGCGCTCGACCCGGACGAACTGCGCGCGATGCTGGCCGAGCTTCCCATGGCTGCCGAAGAGGGGCTGGCAGCCATCAGGACCGCGCTGCTTGCCGGTGATCTTGCCCAGGTCCGCAAAGCGGCCCATGTGCTGAAGGGCTCATCGTCGAGCCTTGGCGCCGGAAGACTCGCCGAGCTTGCGCGCATGATCGAGCTCGACCTGACCACGCCTGAGGAGATCACAGCGCATCTGCCGCTTCTGAGCGAGACGATCGGCGTCACGACCGACGAGCTCTCGCGCGTGGCGGATCGCGTATGAGACCGGCCGACACCGGCGAAACCGGAGGACAGCCGTCCGCCTGCCTCGACGGCGGCCGGCGGCCGGCCCCGGCTGCGGCCGAGCCGCGCGCAAGGATGTGGACGATTGGCACGTCCGTGGCGATGGCCTCCGCCATGATCATGGCGGTCGAGCAGATCACGGATCTGAAGCAGGACTGGATCGTCTCGCTGCTGATGCTGGCGATCGCGGCGATCATCATCATGGCTGTCTTGACGTCGATGCTGATCCGCAACAGCGCGCAGGCCAGGGCGATGACGCAGGCCCTGACGCGCCAGAACGAGCAGTTGGCGCAGACCACGAAGCTCCTCAACGAAGCCCAGCGAATCGGCCGTCTCGGCCACTGGATGACGGCGGAAGGCGACGCGGCGGTCTGGTCCGAGGAGCTGTTCGAGATCACCGGCCTGGAGCCGTTGTCCAGCGTCTCCTTCAGCAAGATGATCGAGATCATCCATCCGGAGGATGTCGGGACCTACATCCGCGCAAGGGATCGCACGCTGAAGACGGGCTGCGCGCTGAAGCAGGACCTTCGCGTCATTCGCCCGGATGGCGAGATCCGTTGGATCAGGATCGTGGCAGATCCCATCGACGACGTCGACGGCCGGTTCCGCGAGCGCTTCGGCATCGTTCAGGACATCACTGAGCGAAAGCAGGCGGAGGTCGCCGCCGATCAGGCACAGCAGCTGCTGCTCGATGCGATCGAGGCGCTGACGAAGGGATTCGTGCTGTTCGACAAGGATGATCGATTTGTCCTCTCGAACACGCGGTTTCGCGAGATGTTTCCCGGTTGGGCCACCTTGATGCGGCCCGGCATCTCGTTCACTGACCTGATGCGCAAGGCGCATGACCACGGGCTGGTGCGTCCGAAGGGCGACGGCTTCGAGGATTGGCTCGAGCGCAAGCGCGCCTGGCATCTCGGCGGCAGCCGCATGATCGAGCATCGCGAGATCAATGGACGCTGGATCCAGAGCGTCGACCATCGCATCTCCGATGGCGGCACCGTCTGCCTCGTGACAGATATCACCGCCTTCAAGACGGTTCAGGCCGAGCTCGAGCAGAAGCTTGCTTATGTGCAGGCGATCCGCTCGGATCTCGAGGAGCAGAAGCGCGAGCTCGAGGCCACGGGGGCCGAGCTGCGCGCCGCGCGCGACGCCGCGGAGGCCGCCAACCGCGCCAAGTCCGATTTCCTGGCGATCATGAGCCACGAGATCAGGACGCCGCTGAGCGGCATGGTCGGCATGGTCGATCTGCTGCGCGGCACCTCGCTCAACGACGAGCAGAAACGCTACACGTCGCTCGCCAAGGAATCCGCGGATCTGCTGCTCCAGGTGATCAACGACATCCTCGATTTCTCCAAGCTCGAGGCGGGGAAATTGAAGTCCGAATGCATCGATTTCGACGTTCCGAGCCTGGTCGAGAGCGCGGTGTCGTTCATGGGAGAGAAGGCCAGGAGACGCGGCCTCGACCTCAAGGTGAGCTTTGCGCCGGGCCTGCCGCAATATCTCGAGGGCGATCCGACCCGCATCCGCCAAGTGATGCTGAACCTCGTCGGCAACGCCATCAAGTTCACCGAACAGGGCGCGATCGAGGTGCACGCCTCTCACCGCGAGCTCGACGACGGTGCGGTCGATCTCAGGATCGAGGTCATCGACAGCGGCATCGGCATGTCTCAGGAGATCCAGGCTCAGATCTTCGATCCCTTCGTCCAGGCCGACACCTCGATCTCGCGCAAATACGGCGGCAGCGGACTTGGCCTTGCGATCTGCAAGCAGCTCTGCGCCATCATGGGCGGCAGCATCGGCGTCGAGAGCGAGCCTGGCCGCGGCAGCCGCTTCTGGTTCGAAGCCAGGTGCCAGCGGGGTGAAGCCCTGGCTCTGCCCGCCGAGACGGTCATCGAGGCGGTCGACCGCCCGCTCGAGATCCTCGTCGCCGAGGACAGTCCGATCATCGCGACCCTGATCAACAGCCTGCTGGTCAAGCAGGGCTTCAAGCCGACCATGGTCGGCAACGGCAGCAAGGCGGTCGCGGCAGTTTCGCAGAAGTCATACGATCTCGTCCTCATGGACGTGCAGATGCCCGAGATGGACGGCATCTCCGCGACCGAGGCCATCCGGCGGCTGCCGGGCCCGGAGCGCCACGTCCCGATTATCGCGTTGACGGCCAATGCGCTGGTGGGACAGCGCGAGACCTATCTTGCTGCCGGCATGAACGACTATGTCACCAAGCCGATCCAGCCGGCCCTCTTGTTCGCGGCGATCCGCCGCTGGGCCCTGCCGCAATATGCAGATGCACCGCCGCTGCAGTCGGGCGGGGTCAGCCAGCTCGAGATGTTCGTGTCCTGACGCCGTTCGTCGCGCCGATTGTGAGCGGTGGTGCGCGACGAAAAGTGCTTCGCAGGCCTGGAGCAGACGCAAAAGTAAAATTTGCTACATCCGGTGCCTCGCGAGATACGAACGTGCTATCGCGTCTCTGAAGAAAAAAATTCTATAGGATTGCGACTTTCCCACGACACGACTTTGATGGCGCCATCATTGGCGCTGGCCGCGCGGCATGTCGCGCGGGAGGAAAGATCGATGTCGGAAGTTGCAATCAGCCCGGCCGGGCAGGCCGTCTCGAAGGGAAGCTTGACTGAGGACTGGCTGGCGCTGGTGCTCGGCGTTCTCGTCTTCGCGCTCTCTCTGTTCAGCCTGGGCGGCATCGACCTGCTCGGCTGGGCTGTCACCACCTCGGTCTACACTGATCTCGGCAAGGCGCTGGCGCCGGTCGCCAAGGGCTACGCCGCGCTCGGCGGTCTCGGCGCGCTCGCCGCCACCTATGCCTCGCTGCTGGTCGTGCTCACGGCGGGCGTCGCGGCGCTCGGCGGCGACGTCAAGCGCTTCGTGCTCGCCTTCACGGTCGTGTTCGCGATCGCCTATGCCAGCTGGATCGTCGGCAGCTACGCCTATATCGCGGTGGTGACCCCGGCGGACCAGCAGAAATTCGGCATCGCCTGGTCGCTGAAGCTGACCAATGAGGGCGGCTTCATCGTCGCGCTCGCTTCGGGCCTCGTCATCGCCAATGTCTTCCCGCGCTTCGCCGAGTGGCTGAAGGAGGCGATCCGGCCCGAGCTCTACATCAAGATCGCCATCGTCATTCTGGGCGCGACCATCGCGGTGACCGCCGCCGGCCGGCTCAACCTCGCCTCGTCGATCCTGCTGCGCGGCGTCGCGGCGATCGTCGAGGCCTATCTGATCTACTGGTCGGTGGTGTATTTCGTCGCCCGCAAATGGTTCGGCTTCAGCCGCGAATGGTCGGTGCCGCTGGCCTCGGGCATCTCGATCTGCGGTGTCGCCGCGGCGATCGCCACCGGCGGCGCCATCCGGGCGCGCCCGGCGGTGCCGATTCTGGTGTCGTCGCTGGTGGTCGTGTTCGCGGTGGTCGAGATCCTGATCCTGCCGTTCCTGGCGCAGACCTTCCTGTGGCAGGAGCCGCTGGTCGCGGGCGCCTGGATGGGCCTCGCCATCAAGACCGACGGCGCTGCCGTCGCGGGCGGCGGCATCACGGAGTCGCTGATCCTGGCCAAGGCCGCCGCCGAAGGCATCAAATATCAACCCGGCTGGATCCTCGCGACGACGGCGACGGTGAAGGTGTTCATCGACATCTTCATCGGCATCTGGGCCTTCATCCTCGGCTATATCTGGACCAACCACATCACGCCGCGGGCGGACAAGGCCAGGGCCGGCGAGATCTGGGAGCGCTTCCCGAAATTCATCCTCGGTTTCGTCGCGGTGTTCGCGATCTCGCTGTGGCTTGCCACCGGAACGTCTCAGGACCTTGCCAAGGCACTGCCGGCAGCCGCCAACGAGGCCAACGTGTTCCGGGTGATCTTCTTCATCCTGACCTTCTTCTCGATCGGCGTGCTCTCCGATTTCCGCAGGTTGTGGCAGGACGGCTTCGCGAGGCTGGCGGCGGTCTATGTAGTGAGCCTGTTCGGCTTCGTGATCTGGGTCGGTCTGTTGATATCCTGGCTGTTCTTCAGCGGCTTCAAGCCGCCGCTCGCCAGCTGATCGGGAGAGGTGCCATGTCGTCATCCGAACTGAAGAGCGAAGCCGCCCGCGAGGTCGAGCCGCTGCTGCCGATCGAGAAGAAGCTGATCGGGTACAGCCTCGGCCTCGGCATCGTCCTGCTGGTGATCCTGGTGGCGATCAATCACCTGTATCCGGTGCAGCTGTAGATGAAACGTCGGGTGGTCAAAGCGCCGCCGTCAGCCGGCGCGTGCCCACCATCATCGTTCTCCGCTGTCGCCAATGGTGGGCACGCTGCATTCGCTTCGCGAATGCCGCCTTGCCCACCTCTACAGTCCTGTTCGACTACACGACGTGGAAGTTCGACACCGAGTCGTTGGCGAGCTGCGCGACCAGCTGCAGCTCCCAGTCGATATAGGCCTGCATCGCCTCCGCGGCGTTGTCGGTGCCTTCGTAGGGACGCTTGTAGACGTCGTCCGGCGACGAGATCCACGACGGCCGCTCCGTGTCCAACGGATGTCCTGCTGCCGCCCAGGCGCGCGTACCCCCATTGAGCACAAGCAGTTCGCGTGAGGTTGCGGCCCGCGCATCGGCTAGCGCGAAGGCCGCCTCGGCGCCGTCAATGCTGGTCAGCACGATTCCGCCGTCTCCGGGCAGCTTGGCGAGATCGGACGCAAATCGCGACGCCAGCAGGAAATGCGCTCCGGGAATGTGCCCGGCCGTGTAGCCCGGGCTCCGCGTGAGATCGACGATCGTCAGCGCGGCACGTCGTGCCGCGAGCCCGGCAACGTCGATCGCGGCCGTGAGAATGTCCGGCAGCGGCGGCCGCCGCGCGGTGCGCGGCGCGGTCTCCGTCGGCGCCACCACATCCGGTCCGACGACGGAGGCATCCCAGCCCATCTGCGTCAGCCACGACGCGGTCATGCGCGCGCGCACGCCATCATCGTCGAACAGTACCAGCCGCGCGCCGCGGACGCCGACCCATTCGTCGGTGGCCTGCACCAGCTGGCCGCCCGGCGCCGACACGAAGCCGGCGGGATGTCCGGCGGCGTATTCTTCCGGTGTGCGGACGTCGAGACAATACAGCGTGCGTGTCCCGGCTTCTGCCTGATAGCGCGCGAATGTCGCAGCATCGAGAACCCTGACGCCGACCCGCTCGGCCCAGGTCTTGGCGTTGGCCAGCGCGGCCGCGTAGCTCGCCTGCGGCCGCTCCAGGAAGCGGACAGTGTTGCCGCGCTCGACCTTGTGGCCGGCGAGCGTCCAGCCGATCGTGCCGTTGCGCAGCGCGTAGATCTTGTTGCGCAGTCCCGCATTGATCAGCGACTGCGTGCCGATGATCGAGCGGGTGCGGCCGGCGCAATTGACGATGATCGTGGTATCCGGCGACGGCGCGATCTCGCGCGCCCGGAACGCCAGCTCGCCGCCGGGCACGCTGACCCCGCGCGGAATGCTCATGGTGCGGTATTCCTCGAAGCGGCGGGCATCGAGCACCACGAGATTGCTCTCGCGCTCGATCAGCGCCTTCGCCTCGTCCGCGGATAGTGACGGCGTATGCCGGATCGCCTCGACCAGTTCGCCGAACGCCTTGCTCGGCACGTTGACGTCACGGAACACCTCGCCGACGCGGGCGTAGGCTGACAGCCCGCCCTCGAGGACGGCAACATCGGTATAGCCCAGGGCCCGGATGCGCGGCAGAGCGCGCGCGGCATAGCCTTCGCCGTCATCATAGACCACGACCGGCGCGGTCAGTCGCGGCACCAGGTCGAGCATGCGCAGCTCGATCTGCGACAGCGGCAGCGACACCGCGAAGAACGGATGCGACAGCGAGTAGGGGCCTTCCTCGCGGACGTCGAGCAGCGCCACCTCCTCGCCGGCGCGCCAGCGGCGACGCAGCTCGCTCGGGGTGATGGTTCTGAAGCCCTCAGGCGTTGCTGTGGGGCCAGAGGTTGGGGACGCTGTCATTCGAATATCCGGAGATGAAGTCCTGGGCGGCCCCGGTGTCCGGATCGTAAACCGCACGGCGGATGCGGCCGATATTGCCGCCGTAGACGTGGATGCTGATCGAGGAGCGGTCCGCCAGACTGTTGGAGATGGCGTGGATGTCGCCAATCCTTGGCGATACTGCCGCGGTTTGTCCAGCCCGCAGCCGCTCCGGCGGATCCGCCTGCAGCCGGCCATCCGGCTGCCGTGCATAGCTCACTGAGAGTTCCTCCCCGCGCAATACGCCGACCAGACCCCAGACGCGGTGGTCGTGCACCGGCGTGCCCTGGCCGGGCCCCCAGACGAAGCTGACGATCGAGAAGCGCTCGAGCGGGTCGGCATAGAGCAGATATTGCCGGTAGTGGTGGCCGTCGGCCACCGCATAGGCCTGAGGCAGCCAGTCGTCATGCGCGACCAGGTCGTTCAGCCGGGGTGCGAGGGCGGCGAGCAGTTCGGGCTCGTTCGTCGTGCTCACGACGAGCCGTGCCGTCTCGGCGACGAAGTCGCGCAGACGCGCAATCTCGGTCATGTCGAACTCATATCGTGTGTTGGAGGAGGGCGAGCGTCGAGGCTCGGCTCAGACGTGAGGACCCAGCATCGCGATGTAGAACAGGTCCTCGTTCGAAAGCTCCGCGGCCTGGCGCCGCACGACGAGGTCGCGCCTGACGCCGCCGACCTCACGCTGCCGTTGCGGCAGCAGATGACCGAGCCAGCCCCCGAACCAAGAGACGTAGCGCATGACAGTCTCCGCGCGATTTCACTGTCCGAAAGCTAGCACGCGGCTGATCTCATCGGCCAGCGGCGGTCGCGGCGCGTGCTCAGTTTGACAAATCATGCTCGCTGCAACGCCGCCTCGGCAAATTCCTTTTCCGTGTCTGGCTCACCGCATCGCTCGGCTTCTCCGCTCGATGTGTCGTCATCGGCGACGCGGCCCGACAGGCTGTCGTGCCAATGGGTACGGAAAGCCATCCAGGATGCGTGATCCTGGAACGCCACCTCCGCGAACCATTCGACGGTTACGGCGCCGCTCGGCCAATAGCGCTCGCGGTCGTGCCAGCACACGACGGGCCAGCGCGGATTGCGGTAGGAGCGGCCGGTCTCGTCATGGAGCGAGGGCCGGCCGAGATGATCGATCAGCCAGGCCATCACTTCGGGAAGGAACGTCGCGGCGAACGAGACGCCGTGGCGGCCGAGCCGCTGCGGCATGCGCATCACGCGCTGGTCGATGATCGCGAACGCCGGCGGCACCGCGCCGACATTGAATTGCCGGATCATCAGCAGGCGGAAGCCGCATTCGCCGAGCTCGGCCGGGACGGCATGGATCGCCGTCGGTTGAAGTGGAGCCGTCATGTTCATACCAGTGCTCCCTTCGCCTGTTCGAGCATGTGGCCGGATGAAAGCTGATCGCCGTCGCGCTCGACGATCGCGCCGAACGTCTTGGCCAGCGCGGCGCAGACCGCAAGCGCAGCGGCTTCCTCGCGTGGATCGCCGCCCCATCTGAATGTCATTGCGAGGTCGCGCGCATTCGCGCCGACATCGGTAAAGCGCAGATCGAAGCCCGCGTCCTCGCCATCCAGCGTGCACGGCAGGTAGCCCGAGGTCTGCAGCGGCACGTAGCCGTCGTCGAGCGTCAGCGCGAAGGGCAGCCGATCGATCGCCTGCTGCAACGCTGCGCGCGACGGCATATCGCTGCGCTTCAGATAGGCGGTCAGTAACCGTGCCATCCCCGTGTCTCCCGTCCGCATCCACACGGCGCTGCTGGCAACCGTCAGATGATCCGCGCGAATACGGAGAGTTGGTCCGAATCCGACGCGACGAAATTCAACAATCCCCGACATTGCTGCCGGTGATGGAGAGCAGATCAAATTTCGTGCCAGCTGTGCGCGAGGGCTTAATGCAGGCGGTGCCCGTCCGCGTCGTCGTGCGGAGAGAGGAGCTGCGCGATCGCGCTGGACTGGTGGTGCACCATGCGCCAGACGCCATCGATCCGCGCGAAATGATTGGCGGCGGCCAGCGCCGCACCGTCCACCAGTTCGATGCACAGCACGTGGCCGTGATCGCCGTCGATAATTGCGTGGGGGTCGGCGCAGACGATCTGCGGCCGTTGCGGATTGCTGAGAATGTCGCGCCAGCTGCCGATCACGGCGGCGCGGCCGACGATCGCGGGCCACCCCGGATGAATGCAGGAGATGCCGTCGCGATCGGCCCAGAGCGCCGCGAGATTGGCGAAGTCGCCGGCCGCGAAGGCTGCGTAGAAGGCCGCATTCGCGGCCAGGATCTGGCTCTCGTCACTCATCGCCATGGGGTGAGCCAACCGCCTGCGAAAATCAAGCAATGTTTGGAATCGCACACGCGGCGTCCGCAAAAACTTGCAAGCTTCTTGCAAGACCCTGTCGAGATGACAGCGCAACGCATCAACCGAGGTCTTGTCATGCTTGAAACAGCCATTGTCGGCGGTGGATTGTGCGGAATGACACTCGCGCGCAGCCTGCAGCAGCGCGGCGGCACGTTCGCCTTGTTCGAAGCCCGACATCGCCTGGGCGGGCGGGTGTTGTCGGCCAAGAGCAGGAGCGGGCTGGCGCTGGACCTCGGGCCGACCTGGTTCTGGCCGGAGACCCAGCCGCTGTTGACCAGTCTCATCGCGGAGCTGGGCCTGTCGCATTTCGCCCAGCACGATGACGGCACGGTGCTTCATCTCAAGGAGGCCGACAAGGCCGCCGAGCCGGTCAGCGGCCCGCCCATCCACCAGGGCGCGCGCCGGCTGGCCGGCGGCATGACCCGGCTGATCGAGGCGCTGGCGCGCGAGCTGCCGCAGGCCGCCCTTCATCTCGGCCATGAGCTGATGCGCATCGTCGATTGCGGCACCCACGTGCGGCTGATCTTCGCCACCGAGACAGAGACGGTCGCGATCGAGGCCAAGCGCGCCGTGCTCGCGTTGCCGCCGCGGCTGCTGGCCGATCACGTCGGCTTCTTTCCGGCGCTGGATGACGCCACCTTCGAGGCGATGCACAATGCCGAGACCTGGATGGCCGCGCAGGCAAAGGTCGTGATCGCCTATGACCAGGCGCATTGGCGCGACAAGGGCCAGTCCGGCAATGCCTTCGTCAGCCATGAGCAGGCGGTCATCGGCGAGATCTTCGACGCCTGCGACGAAGGCGGCGACCGCGCCGCGCTCGGCGGCTTCCTCGCGTTTCCTCCTGATCTACGCGAGGCCTTCAATGTCGGCCTGCCGATGCTGATGGACAGCCAGATGGTGCAGCTGTTCGGCGCGGCGCTGGACGGCGGCGAGCAGCATTATCAAGACTGGGCGACCGAGCGTTTCACCTGCAGCGCGCTGGATCGCACCACGCCGCGTGGCGAGCACAGCGAGATCGCCAATCCGATGCTGCGCCGGGCGCTGTGGGACGGGCGGCTGCATCTTGGAGGGGCCGAGACTGCAAGTCATGCCGCCGGCTATCTCGAAGGCGCCGTGAATGCCGCCAGGCGCATCGAGCGCGCGCTCGCCCGCGCCGCCACCGAAGTCTCGGGCGCGCGCGCGGCGGCGATCGGCGAGGGACTGTCCGGCAACGCGGCGGGCCTCGCCTGGTTCGGTTCCTGGGTCGCAGCGCAACGCGATGCCGCGTTCGACGACTACCGGCAGCGGCTCAACCGCGGCCTTGCCGCGCAGCAGCGCGAGCAGCTGACGCAGCTCGCGGTGCTCGGCGCGATGGAGCAGGTGTTCGCCGCGGCACTGCAGGTGCTGGATGCGCTGACCTTCGACATGCGCGCCGTCGCCGTCGAGCGCGGTCGCTCGGCCCTGATGCCGGAAATCCAGAAGCCGTTCCGCGACGTCATGCAGTCGCTTCTCGACGATGCCATCGCCTTCAACCGCACCTCCTGCGCGCTGTCGAACTTCCCGTTCGAGCACAAGCCGTCGAAGGACTACGTCCAGACCATCCTGCGCGACATCGCCGCGGCGTGGCAGGAATTCTCGCTCGCCGCCAACCGCCTCTTGCTGGCCAAGGGCGAGGCGGCCCGTCAGCCGACCAGCGTGTCGTCGTGACAGCGAAGCAAATGAGCGCGCTCCGATGAAGCTGCAGATTGATCGTCCGGCGATCGAAGCGTTGGCGGCCGCTTTCCCGCATCTGACTTCTCTCAAGGAGCAGCTGCGCTTCGGCGACAAGGTCGAGCTCAATCTCGCGCAGCTGGCGACGGCCGAGCTCGACATCCTGCGTGCTTACTATCAGAACGCCGGTCCTGAATGGCATGCGCGGGCCGCGCACATCGCGACGCTGCAGCGCGCCTTCAGCGATTCCGGCACGCGCTTCTCCGAGCATGAGCTCGAGCAGGTGCTCCCGGCGATCGCGCGCTACCTCATCTCGGGTGCGATCCGCGGCTGGATGTTCACCGCCAATGTTGCCAGCCGGCCGCTGCCTTATGTCGTGACGCGGCTCGACTACACCGCGCCGTCCAACGACGAGGCCGGACGTGTCTTCATCGAGCTCAAGGCCAATGCCAAGGGCGCCATCACGACATCGACCTTGCGGATCTCCGTCGGCGACATCGTCGGCCGCACCGTGGCCGAGATCTTCGCCGCCAAGGGCTTTCTCAAGGAGACTCCCGAGCTGATCGCCGCCTATGACGAGACCGCGGAGCGCTACTTCGCCTGGCGCGGGCGCTATGGCGCGCAGTTCTCCGGGCGCGGCATCGGCTTCTTCGCCGATGATCCGAACTCGTCGCACCGCGACACGGACTGGTCGCGCAAGGACGTCATCGTGCTGTCCTCCGGCGGCGGCAGCGCGCGGCTCGTCAACGACGAGGGCATCCTGACCGAGCGTGCCCTGACGTTGGAAGTCACCGGCGACATTCTCGGGCAGTACCTGCGCAAGGCCGCCAAGAGCAATCTCTACGATGCCGAGCAGGAGGTCGAGGACTCCAAGGCGGCGATCCCGACGGGCGTGTTCTGCCGCGTTCCCGTGCATCCGTATATGCTCATGTTCCATCTCGACCTGCACCATTACGTCTGGGTGCACGCCGACGACATGACGCCCTACGCCTATCAGCCGGAGTTGAAGCAGAAGCTGGTCCTGCCGGAGGAGCAGACCGACCTGATCGACATCCTCACCGCCGAGATGGACCTGCTGATGGACGACATCGTCGCCGGCAAGTCGGGCGGCACGACGGTGCTGTGCGCGGGCCCGCCCGGCGTCGGCAAGACACTGACCGCGGAGGTCTATGCCGAGATCATCGGCCGTCCACTCTACCGCGTGCACTCCGGCCAACTCGGGCTGAACGTGGCGGCGATGGAAAGCGCGCTGAAGGACGCGCTGACGCGCGCGCAGCGCTGGGGCGCCGTCATGCTGATCGACGAGGCCGACGTCTATATCAAGCGGCGCGAGGATGACATGACGATGAACGCCGTCGTCGGGGTCTTCCTGCGCGTGCTCGAATATTTCAACGGCCTGTTGTTCCTCACCACCAACCGCATCGACGACATCGATGAAGCAATCGTGTCGCGCTGCATCGCGCTGATCAAGTTCCAGGCGCCGGATGCCGACGCGCGCGGCCGGATCTGGCGGGTGATGTGCGATCAGTTCGGATTGAAGGTCGAGGCGGCGGTGATCGCACAGCTGGTGGAAATTTTTCCGGCCGCCTCGGGCCGCGACATCAAGGGCCTCGCCAAGCTGGTCGCAAAATACTGCCACCACAAGAGCGTGCGCCCGACCATCGCCGTCTTCCGCCGCTGCGCCATCTTCCGCGGCCTCGACCTCGGCGATCACGAGTCGCTGCCGGAGGCGGCGGAGTAGATCCGCTAACAACTGTTGGCCATGCCGAGCGTCGCCGGACTGTATCCTTCTTCGCGCAGGACCCGCTGCACCACGGGCCGCGCCAGCATCCGGCGGTAGTGCGCGAGCAGGTTGGCGGGCAGGGCGATGCCGGTCTTGTCGGCCCAGAACTCCACATAGAACAGAATGGGATCGGCGACCGAGAAATCGCCGCCGAGGTAGGGTTGCTCGCCGAGCATCTTGTTCAGGATCGTAAAGCCCTTCACCACAATGTTGCGGCCGAGCGCGCGCACCGACTCCTGATCGGCCTCATTGCGGCTGAAGGTCGGCGTGGCGAAGATCCGCGCGAAGCCGTGGCCATGCACGGTGCCGGCGATGTAGCTCATGGCCTCGAGCAGCCGTGTTTCGGTCTCGACGTCGGACGGCCATAGCCTGGCCCGTGGCCGCGAGCGGCCGAGCCAATAGGCGATCGCCGGCACCTCGGTCAGCACGCTGCCATCGCCCCGCACCAGCGCCGGAATGGTCGATTTGGGGTTGATCGCGACGTAGTCGGGCTTGAAATTGTCGCCGGCCGGCAGGTTGACGATGTAAGCCTCGAACACCTCCTCGAGCTCCTCGAGGATGATGTGGATGCCGGTCGAGCACGAGCCCGGCGTCATGTAGAACTTCATCGCGGCCATCATTGTCTCCAAGCCGACATCGCGCGTGTTTTGAGGCGCACGCGGCATGCTTCATGCAAAGATCGGGTCAGATCGAGAATGACGCGCCGTGGCTCGCCAGATCGGGCCGCTGTCGTCAGCTTTGCGACAGGAGACGTCTTGAAGAGTCCGCTGCTCCCGTCGCGACATCAGGAAGGTCAGCGCATGACGGAACGTGAGCCGGACATCTTCGTCATCTGTCACACCACCAGCATCGCCCGGGGCGAAGCCAAGGCCTTCAGCCTGTCGCGGATCGGCGACAATGGCGAGGCGCGGCCGTTTCCGATCGTGATCGTCCACACAGCCGCAGGCGGCTTCGTCGGCTATGTCAATACGTGCCCGCATGAGGGCAAGTGGCTGAACATCGGCAGTGGCCAGTTCTTCAACCCCGAGCACACGCTGCTCCGCTGCGGCCGGCATGGCGCAACCTTCGAGATCGACACCGGGCTTTGCAACGCGGGCGCCTGTGCGGGTCAGAGCCTGGAGCCGATCGCGCTCGCCGTCATCGACGGCGAGATCTGCCTCTGCGGTGTCGCGCTGGTCGAGGATGTCAGCTTTCCGGATCCGTTCGACGATCTCGACGACACCATGGAAATCATGATCCATCCGGACTGAGGTGTTCCTCTATCCGCCCGTCATTGCGAGGAGCGGAGCGACGAAGCAATCCAGGGGCTGCGCCCATGACTCCGATTTGCTTGGCTTCACGAGACCGCCGGCTCGTGCCACAATCAACGGTGTCGTCCCGGCCTTGAGCCGGGACCCACGCTGCGGCCGTTCTGGCTGGCGCGATGTTGACGATGCCCATGCCTCAAACCACATCCTGTGGCTCTGGGTCCCGGCTCAAGGCCGGGACGACAGCAGTGTTTTCCGCACCAGCATCCGCAATGTTGAATCAACTGCGTGCGCGAACCAACGGGCCAACGCCCTCGATCATGGGCTAAAACCCGTCCGCTTTCTTGCCCCAGGGATGGCTGCCCGGCACCAGCTGCGCCTTGATGCCCGCCTTCTCGACATCGGCTTTCGTCTTGAAGAACGTCGCTTCATGCACCAGCGTGCCGTTTTTTGTCGTCACAGCCACATAACGCGCGATCGTGTCGATGTCGCAGAGATAGCCGCCGCCGGGATCGGCGGCGCTGCGCAGATTGCCGTCCCAGTCCACGAAGAAGCCGTCACTCATGTCGTTATCTCCACGTCGAGATCATTCAGAAACGGGTTGGTCGGTGACGAGCTGCGCGTAGGCTCTCGCGACGATCTCCCGGCATTGCAGCAGGCGCGCGAGCTCGGTCTTGCCGATGCTGACGGTCTCGCTGCTGTCGCCGGCGGCGGCGGTTGCCGCCTGCAGTGCCTCGAACAGCGCCTTCTCGAGCTGATAGATGCGCTCGCTGGCGCGCTCCAGATAAGGAACCGGATTGGCGCGGACATTGGCCTCGTGCAATGCATCGAGGCTGAGCAGGGTACGAAACTTTCGCTCGACCTGCCGCTGCTGCCTGCCGAAATCGTGCTCGATCACTGTCATGGCCGGATCTCGGGGGCAGATCGCGCTGCCGCCTTAGCGGCCTGACGCAGCAGCGTCAGGCATTCGAGCGATGCAGCCATGTCGAGCGCGGAGAAGCCGTCCAGCGTCTCGGTGGTGATATCGGCGCCCTTGGCCAGCAGATGCGCGACAACATCGTCCTTGCCTGAGGACGACGCGTACATCAGTGCCGTCGCGCCATTGTCGTTGCAATTGTCGACGTCGATGCCGGCCTCCACCAAGGCATCAATGGCCTCGAGATGCCGGCCGACGCAGGCGAGCCACAGCGCGTTGTTGCCGTCGGCGTTCCGCGCGGCGATGGCCGCGCCGGCGGCGAGCAGCTCGCGGATCACGGTGATATTGCCGAGATGCGCCGCCTTCATCAGCGGTGTCGTCCGGTTGTCGATGATGGCATCGACGTCGTCGGCCGGAAAACCCTGGGCAGTGAGCCACGCCGCCAGAGTCGGGCCGATCTCCGCCGCGCCGTTGCGTGCCGGAAAGCGCAGCCGCCACGCCTCATAGCCGCCGTCGAGACTGTAGACCTCCGTGAAGCCGAAATCAGAGAACGTCTGCGCATATTCCTGGCTTGCATGGCCGTGATAGCAATAGATCAGGATCGCCGTCCGCCTGTTCGTGCCGGCGATCAATTCGGAGAGGTTGCGCTGGGTGAGATGTTGCGCGCCGGCCATGCGAGCCGCGTTGAACGAGGCCTGGTCGCGGACATCGAAGCGCAGCACATCGTCGCGCTGCAAGAGCTCCGCCGCGTGCCCGACATCGATGCGCTGGAATGGAATACGCCGTCTCATGGCGAGACTCCTGCTTCGTTGCGTGTGCGCCCGGGATAGGCTTGCAGCGTCGTGATCCGATTGTCGGTGAGGGGACGGCCGACCGTGAAGTGATAGAGTGACTGAAACTGATCTCCGGCGACGCCAAGCATCTCGTGCACGGAGTCGTCGAAATAGCAGCCGATGCCGGTGCCGCGCAGGCCCGCCGCTTCGGCCTCCAGATACAGAGCGTGACCGATCAGGCCTGCCTCCCAATGCAGCTGGCGATAGCGCCAGGAATTGTCGCCGACGAGCGCCTGGAATTCGGCGAGCATCGCCACGGCGAAGCAGCTGTCGCCGGCGATCGCCTGGTGACAGCTCGCGGTGCGGATGACGCCGCGGCTGTCTGTGGGCAAGAGATGAAACAGCGGCAGATGATCCGGTGCGCGCGCGACGCGTTGCCAATCGAAATCGGAGCGCAACGCGCGCCGCAGGCCGGTCTCCGCGTCTGGGCTGCGGGGCAGCGCGTAAAGCCCGGGCGTGAGCCCGTCGACGCGATGAACGAACAGCAGCGGATGCACCCGCGCCGCGAAAGGCCAGCCATTCCAGGGCGGCGTGGCTCGCGGCAGCAGCGCATCGAGCAACTGGAGCAAAACGTCGGCCGTCATGGTGAACTTCGTGTCGAACCGCTGCGCGCTCCGACGGCCCAGAATGAGCTCAGCCGCGCGCGCCGTTGATCCCGATGCGCGCCGGGGAAGGAGCAGGGCAGTCGTCAGTTCGTGCAGCGCTGTCCCGGTCGTGGCTGCGCTGACCTCGGGAATGACTGGCCAGCGATACAGCGGATGCCGGTCGAGCCGGTTCGCAACGCCCGTCCAGATGTCCCCAATCGTCCAAAGCGGCGGCCGATCGGAATGTACCGGCTGATGAGGACGACGCGGCGTGATGGCGACCAGAACGTCGGGATCCTCGGCCTCGACGCCTTCGAAATCGCTGGCGCGATCGAGGCCCAGCATGTCCGCGAGCCGCGTCGGATCGACACCGTCGATCACATGCGTCGTCCAGCCGAGTGCGGCTGCCGCGTAGCTGATGGCGCCGAGCGCATGGCCGAGATCGAGCTGACAGTAGCGGAACGCGCGCTCGCCATATTTCCACGCCTCACGCCAATGGATCGAGGACAGGCCGAGCCACAGCCGCGGCTCGCCAGCTGACCTCATGCCGCGCCGGCAGCGCTGCTCCAGCACGTGGTCGCGGCTGACGTAATGATGCAATCCGTCGCCGAGGCCGGGGACGTTCTCGGCGATCACATAGGCCTCGGTCGGATGCAGATTGCCGCTCGAAGGATTGCAGCGCAGCGCCCAGCGATCGGGGCCGTACTCCTTCCACGCCGCCAGCCCGAACGACAGTTCGAGCAGCAGCGCGACGCCGTCGACGGTGAGCGGTCGGGCCGGGGCCGTGTCTTGGCAGACCTCGGCAAAGCTCGCCATCAGATCATCAGAGGTCAGCGGCAGGTCGGTGCGCGCGCAGCCTGCGAACTCGCGGAACGGATTGGGCTGGGCGTCCCAGTCGAGCGTTTCCGGACCGGCTGCATAGCGCTTCAGGCTGTGCTTGGTGCGGGCGTGATAAGCGAGCGCGATGTCGGTGGGGGCCGGCGCCGCGGCCGCGCGGGACGATGACACGGACATGCTTCCTCACAAGGCGCGGACTGCGTTCGCGCATGTTGGCTGGTCAATCAACGACCGGGTCATGCCGAGCAAATTCCGTTCCGGGTGTGCGGCGCGATCTCTCCGTCAATCCGAGATGCGCCGCTTTAGGCGCGGGACGGAATTCATGGTCACGGCCGGTGATGCGGTGTCCGGCCTCGGCCCTGGCGCGGCGCCCGGGACTGACCTGCGAAACGCGCTTGTCCGATTCTAAACAGCGCGGCCGGCGCTGTCCGCTTCTCGACATCAGTGCAGCTGGGCGTGGCGCGACGCCCCGGCCTCGAGCAGCAGCGCGACCTTCACCGCGATCGAACGCCACGCCTGATGAGCGTCCATCCTGTGGCCGAGCTTGAAGCTGTCAGCCATGCGGTCCGCAAAGGCCGGCCCGTCGCGGCCATGCTGCTCGGCGATGATCCAGGCCGTCTGCCACAGATTGATCTCGGTGGTCACGGTACTAGAGATCCAGCACCAGCCGGTCGCCCTTGGCGCGCGAGACGCAGGGCAGGAAATAGCCCTCGGCGCGCTGCGCGGCGGAGAGCCGTTTGTCGCGGTGATCGATGTCGCCGTCGACGACTTTCGTCTTGCAGGTGCCGCACATTCCCTGCTCGCAGGAGGTCGCGATCTTGACGCCGTTCTCCTCGAGGAACGCCGTGACGGTCTTGTCGCCCGGGATCTTGAAGGTCGCGCCGGTGCTCTTAATGGTGACGTCGAACACCTTGTCGAGCAGCGCGGCGGCGGCCTTCGCGGTGAAACGTTCGACATGGATGCGCTCCTCGGCGAATCCCTTCTGCTTGGCGAGCGCAATGATCGGATCCATCCACCAATCGACGCCGCAGATGAACAGCTCGGTGTCGTCAGGACGGTCCGCCAGCAGATCGGCCGCCTTCAACAGCTGATTGTCCTCGGTGGCTTCCTTGTAGTAGGTCGTGTTGTCGGCGAAAGACGACGCCTCGATCGTGCCGCGGAACGAATCCGGCGACATCAGCGCGAACACGTAGTGCAGCTCGAACGGGATCTTCTTCGCCTTCAGCGTGTCGGCGATCGAGAGAATTGGCGTCACGCCGATGCCGCGCGCGACCAGCAGCGCCCGCTTGATGTCTTTCGGGATCTTGAAGCGGTTGCGGGGGCGGCTGACCTGCAGCCGGTCGCCTTCGTTGACGTCGAGATGCAAGGCCTTGGAGCCGCCGCGGCTGTTGGCATCCTTCCAAACGCCGATGCAGTAGCGGTCGCGCTCGGTGGCGCTGTTCAAAAGCGAATATTGCCGCGTCAGCCCGTTTGGGAGGGTGACGTCGATATGGCTGCCAGGCGTGAACCCCGGCAGCGGCTGGTCATCCGCCGGGACCAGCTCGAACGAGGCCATGTTGTGCGCCTCGATGGCCTTCCTGGCCACGACAACGGTGTGCAGACTGTCGGACATCTGACAACTCCATCTTGCGAACCGGCTGACGAAGGTACGATGCAAGGGAGAGGCCAAACGGTGAAGCACGCGCACCGCAATGTTTTTCCCCTTGTGTGCGCTGCTGATCAGATGTATGAGCCTCGCCCGTTTTAATTCCAGATGCGTTCAACGCGAAAGGCCATCAGCCATGTGTAATCCACTGTGCGCGACACGATCCGTGCCGGCGCTCGCAGTGCGTCCGGCTGATTGTCCCTCCATCATGTTGAACGACAATGGCGAAGTCATCGATTGCGCGCCGGCAGGAGGCCGAGCGTGCGCGGGTTGAAGCTTATAAGCTGACGCTGCGGTGCGCGGCCAGGCCGACGCGGCCGCCGCCGGATCTGCACAATGCGATCGGCGAAGCGCGTTGCGGCTTTGAAGCCGACATCATCCGCGAGCCGGAGAGCTGGAAGCCGCAGTTGAAGACGCGCGACGCCGCACGCCTGCGTCTGGCGGCTGCGCGGCATCTGTTCGGGCGCTATCCGGTGCCCTCGCATCTCGAGCAGGTCTGGATCGATGCATCGGGGCTCGGCCACGACGAGATCGTCCGGCGCAAGGCCTGGTACATCGCGGCCGCCGGCGGTGGCTCGCTGTACAAGGCGGGCGCGTCGGCATTGTTGTCGCGCAGGGAGGTCCACGCCTTCCTCAATCCGCTGGGGCAGGTCGGCTTCGACGAGGCGATCTGGCAGGCGATCGCGCGCTCCTACACCGACGATCACGCCCTGATGTCGCGGATCGCACGGTCCAGGATTGCGCGCGCGCCCCGCGGCGAGCACGCGTTCTGGCGCGAGGCGGCGCAGTTCTTCTGCGCGCAGCCGACCACGGCCGAGGAGATCGACGATCTCTGCGACTACATCGCCCACCGCCGCCGGCGCGAGCGGACGTTCAGCCTGAAGGGCCGCACGCTCGCGGCGCTGCGCCGCCTGATGGCCGAATGGCACCGCGATCTCGCGGTGATCGCCCGCATCGAGGCGGCGCGTCGTCGTGCCGACATGGCGCGTCAGCGGGTGGCGACACGGGAGGTGGAGCTCGCGGCGCATTGGCCAGGCGCGCAGCTCACGGACTGGTCGTGGAGCCCGTCGGCGAAGCCGTTCGCCAAGCGTGACGAATATCTGGTCACGCAGCTGCGGACCGCCGAGGATCTCGTCGCGGAGTCCAGGGCGATGCGCCACTGCGTGTCGAGCTATGCGACGCGGTGCATCGCCGGCCATGCCTCGATCTGGTCGCTGCGGCATCGCCACGGCGGCGCCACGCAGCGGTTGCTGACGATCGAGCTCGATCGGCAGCATCGCGCGGTGCAGGTGCGCGGCTTCGCCAACCGGGCCGCTCACAAAGATGAGCGCAGGGTCCTGGAGCGCTGGGCGACGGCGCGCGGGATCAACTTGCCGGAGACATGACCCGCGTCGCCGCCGGCGGCGCGGGTCATGCGCGTGAAGGTCTTGCGCGTGCGGCGGTCAATGCGCGTCGATCGTCTCCGCCTTGGCGCCGCCCGCGACGGAGTAGCGCATCGGCACCTTGCGGGTCTTCAGGAAGGCTTCCAGCGTCTCGCCGCGGAAGGCGGCATAGACCTCCGGGTTGGAGACGCCGATCACGGCGGCCATCTTCTCCAGCACGAAGAAGCTGACGCCGCGCCGGATCATCTCGATCCAGCGCCGGTTCTTGATCAGGTCACACTCCTCGTCGGTGAGCTTGTAGGCATCCGCCAGCGCGTCGAAATCCTCAAGGAATTGCCTGCGATGCGCCGGGACGACGAGCTGGTGCAGGAAGTCGTTGATGCGGAAATTCGCCTGGCTGCGGTCCTGGGTGAACGGGTAAGTGCCGGCCAGCGTCTCGGCGCCCACGAGTTCGTGACCGATATGGGCGCGGTAGGCTGCGACGTCCTGCGCGTCCGGCGCCGCGCCCAGATCCTCGAACACCAGCGTCGCGATGTTGGTCACCGACGGCGCATAGGTCTGCCGGTGCACCAGGCTCACCTCATCCGATAGGGCCCCGCGCATGATCAGCCACATGATCACCTCGGCGCCTTCCATGCCGCCCTTGCGCGCGTAGTCGGCGATTCGCATCGCGGTCAGCTGCTCCGGATTCTTCTCCAAGAGGTCGAGAAACTCGTTGTCCCAATCCTCGTTCAGGAAGCCGGCGCGCTCGCCATGAACCTGGTGCGACAGTCCGCCGGTGGCGAAGATCGCAACCTTCAGATCCTCCGGATAGCTCTCGATCGCCTTGCGCAAGGTCTTGCCGAGCTTCCACATCCGCTTGGCATTCGGGATCGGCAGTTGCAGCACGCCGACCTGCAGCGGGACGACGGTACCAGGCCACGGTCCGTCCGCATCGCCCATCATCGACAGCGGCGACAACAGGCCGTGATCGACCGGCTTGCCCTGGAAGAAGGACATGTCGAACTCGTCGGCCACCATGGCCATCGCGATGTGCTGCGACAGGCCGAGATGGCCCCTGGCCGGCGGCACGTCGCGCGGTCCGCCGCCTTCGTCGGCCGCGACATAGTGGTCGTCGATGCCGAGCGCGAAGGCGGAATAGTGGTCGAAGAAGAACGAGGTGATGTGATCGTTGTAGATCATGAACAGGACGTCAATGTCCTTGCGTCTCACCCAGTCGCGCACGGCGGCAAAGCCGTCGAAGATCGGCTTCCAGGCCGGATCGTTCTGCTTCTTCATGTCCAGCGCGAAGCCGATGGTAGGCGAGTGCGACGCGCCGATACCGCCAATGATCCGGGCCATGTGTCCTCCGCGAACTCCGCGGCTTCCGACCGAGACGCGCAGCCGCACGGGGCCGGACTATTACGAAGTTCCGCTGGCGAGACAATAATGCTAGCGTGTACGGATCGTTTCTACCTATGGACGAGTTACGCGCGCGATGAAGTGGCGGATTGAAGATATTCCGGTTTTTCATGCCGTCGTGGCGGACGGCGGCATGACCGGCGCCGCGCGCACCCTCGGCATGCCGAAATCCTCGGTCAGCAAGTCGGTCGCCCGGCTGGAGCAGGACCTCGGCATCCGCCTGTTCGACCGCAACTCGCGCCGCGTCCGTGTGACCCGTGAGGGCGAGCTGTTCTTCCAGCAGTGCCAGAAGATCCTTGACCAGGTGTCGGAGGCCGATGCGGTCATGACCGGGCTGGTCGGCGTGCCCAGCGGCCGGCTGTCGGTAGCGCTGCCGCCGGCCTTTTGCGAGGAGATTTTGGCGCCGAACCTCGCCGAATTCCATCGCCGCTATCCGCGCATCGAGCTCGACATCGAGGCGCTCACGCGGTCGGTCGACATGCTGGCCGACCGCTTCGACATTGCGGTCGTCGTCGGCGTGCAGGAGGATTCCGAGCTGGCGCAGAAGGTCCTGATCGGCGGCCGGCTGATCTGGGTGACCAGCCCGGCCTATCTTGCCGCGCACGACATCGGCGACGACCTGCGCGCGCTGGAACATCATCTCCTGATCTGCGAGCGCCGCTACGGCGATCGCACCTTGACGGTCAAGCAGCACGGCCACCTCGTGCGCTTCGACGTCGGCCCTCAGGTCACGCGCATCAACAATCCGGTGGCGGTGCGGCGCGCGGTCGCCCATGGCGCGGGCCTGTCGTTCCTGCCGGAGCATTATTGCGTGGAGTTGCTCAGCGAGGGGCGTCTGGTCGAGATCGGCAAGGACGTCGTGTTCGACACCCGCGCCGCGCAGCTCACCGCGATCTTCCCGAGCCGCAAGCTGATCTCCTCGCGCGCCCGCGCTTTCCTGGATTTTCTCGAGGAGATCTGCGCTGCGCCTGCCCGCGGCTGAGGCGGCCGATCACGGAGCTCAGGGCGTGGCGAACAGCCGGGCCCAATTGCTGAACGGACGCAGCGCAATCAGCTGGAGCGTGAAGGATCCTTCGTGAATCAGAGGCAGGCGGCCGAGCGCCGCCTCGGCTGTGGCGATATCGGCGGCTTCGAGGACGAACACGACCTGCGTTGGATCATCGGTCGCATAAGCCTCGCGAATGACGCCGCCGGCATAGAGCGTCCATGACTCGCGCAATTCCTCGCTCAATCGGCGGGCGACCTCGTTGCGGTCGGCCGTCGGTGAGAGCGTGACGATGCAGAGGATCTTCATGGCTTGGTCTCCTCCTCAGGCGGCGTCGATGCGCCGGCAGATCGCCGTGATCTGATCGCGCAGCCACGCGGCGCCGGGCTCATCACCCGTCCGCGCATGCCAGATCATCGTGACGTCGAAGGTCGGCGCGGTGAACGGCAGCGGACAGGTCGACAATCCGAGCCTGCCGCAGAACGCCCGCGCCATCCGCGATGGCAGCGCCGCGATCAGGCGCTTGTTGCGGAGCAGGAAGGGGATCGCGAGGAAATTCGGCGTCGAAACGGCGACCTCGCGCTGCTCGCCGCTGGACTTCAGGACGTCATCGAGCGGGCCGGAGTAATCGCCATGCACCGACATGATGACATGCGGCAGCGCCAGCCATTGCGCGCGGGTGACGCGCTTGCCGAGCCGGCAGGCCTTGGCGTCGAACACGCATTCGTAGCGCTCCCGATACAGCAGCTCCTGGTGGGATCCGGCCTTGATCTGCGGGAACGCGCCGATCGCGAGATCGATCTCGCCGCGCGCGAGGCTCCGCCCCGCGGTGTCGCAATCGGTCGTGGTCAGGATCAGCTTGCAGCCGGGGGCCTGCGCCTGGAGCACCGCGAGCAGCGGATCGGCGATCACCGCCTGCACATAGTCCATCGCGCCAATCCGGAAGACGCGGCGCTCCGCCCGCGGATCGAATGAGGCGCGGGCGAACAGCGTCCTTTCGATGCTGGTCAGGATCGCCCGGATCGGCTCGGCGAGCGCCAGCGCGTGCGGCGTCGGGATCATGCCGGCCGGCGTGCGGACGAACAGCGGATCACCAAGCAGCGCGCGCAGCCGCTTGAGGGCGTGGCTCGCCGAGGGCTGTCCGATTCGCAGCCGCTGCGCCATGCGCGACACCGAGCGCGTCTGCATCAGCGCCTCGAAGGCGACCAGCAGATTGAGATCCACGTCGCGAAGATCGGCTCTGTCGATATTGGCCATCGATATGGTCGATTTGATGAACGAGCCAAATCATTCTAATCAATGGACATTGCGATCGCCAGCAATCAGCGTCAGGGGCGGCAAGGCCGCGACAGCCCCGCAACGCATCCTGCGGCATCGATCAGCGCCGTGCCGCTCGACAATCTCGCGGCCAGCGGCGCCACCTGACGAGGGATTCTCGCATGATCATTCCGACCCGGGACAACGCCGCCATCCTGTTCCTCGATCTGCAGGCGGAGATCGTCACCAACAGCCGCACGCGCGGGATTCCTGAGCTCGCGCGCGCCGCCGCCGCGCTGGCCCGGCTCGCGAGTTTGCACCGGCTCCCGGCCTTTCTGTCCGCCGTGCCGCCCGGCGGGCCGTTCCTCGCCGAGGTGACGTCGGAGCTGCCGGGCTATGAGCCGCGGATGCGGACGGAGACCAGCGCGTTCGCCGATCACGGGCTGGTGGCGGCCTTGCAAGCCTCGGGGCGCAAGGCGTTGATCCTGGCCGGCGTCGCCAGCGAGATCGTCGTGCAGCGGACCGCGCTCGATGCGCTCGCGGCGGGCTATGAAGTGTTCGTCGCCGTCGACGCCTGCGGCGGTGTCGATCCGCGCACCGAGGACGCGGCGTGGCGGCGCATCGCGGCGGCTGGCGGCGCGACGACATCCGCCATCACCTTCGCCGCCGAGCTCGCCGGCGACTTCACCACCGAGACCGGCGGCGCCACGCTCGGCATCCTGTACAGCCTGCTCGGAGCTTGAGCCGCGCGCAGACCGGAGCTGCGCTCCCATGGCCGGTCGCGTGCCACCGAGCTCGCGCGGTGGATGACACCTGCACGGAAGCCGTCTAAGACACGCGCCTCATGCGACAGGGCAGGGAGCGGCGTGATGAATCTTCGCGAGAAGTGGGAGGATCAGGCCGCCCAATGGCTCGCCTGGGCGCGGGCGCCGGGTCATGACAGCTTCTGGCGCCACCATCGCGAGCAGTTCTGCGAATTGCTTCCCGCGCCCGGTGCGCTGACGCTCGACATCGGTTGCGGCGAGGGCCGCCTGTCGCGGCATCTCGCGTCCGCTGGGCACAGGATGATCGGCATCGACGCCTCGCCCTCGCTGATTGCGGCCGCGCGCGCTGCCGATGCCGCGATTCCTGTCGTGCGCGCCGACGCGGCCTCGCTGCCGCTGGCCGATGGCTGTGCCGATCTCGCCATCGCCTTCATGTCGCTGCAGGACGTCGATGCGATGCCGTCAGCCATGCGCGAGGCGGCGCGGGTGCTCAAGCCGGGCGGCCGCTTCTGCGTGGCGATCGTTCATCCGCTCAACTCGGCCGGCAAGTTCGCGAGCCTGGCGCCGGATGCGCCGTTCGTCATCCAGGGCAGCTATCTCGAGTCCTACGACTATAGCGACCCGATGGAGCGCGACGGCTTCAGCATCGTCTTCCACAGCGCGCATCGCCCGCTGCAGAGCTATTTCGCGGCACTGGAGGAGGCCGGCTTCCTGATCGAGCGGCTTTGCGAGCCGTCGATCCCCGCGGAGACGATCACCCGCGACAGCAGCCGGCGCTGGTTGCGCGTGCCGCTGTTCCTGCACCTGCGCTGCCTGCGGGCGTGACAGCGGCCGGCGTTCCGCCGCGCCGCGCCTCATCCGCGCCGTGCTGCCTCGATCGCGGCGATGTCGATCTTGTGCATTGTCATCATCGCGGCGAACACGCGCTTGGCGACGTCGCCGCCTTCGGACATCGCGTCGGTGAGCGCGCGCGGGGTGATCTGCCAGGAGATGCCCCATTTGTCCTTGCACCAGCCGCAGTTACTCTCCGTGCCGCCATGGCCGATGATGGCGTTCCAATAGCGGTCGGTCTCCTCCTGGTCTTCGGTCGCGATCTGGAACGAGAACGCTTCATTGGGCGTGAACGCCGGTCCGCCATTGAGGCCGAGGCAGGGAATGCCGCACACGGTGAACTGCACCGTCAGCACGTCGCCGGCCTTGCCGGAGGGATAGTCCCCGGGCGCGCGGTGCACGGCGCTCACCTGGCTGTCGGGAAACGTCGCGGCATAGAACCGCGCGGCGGCTTCCGCGTCCTTGTCGAACCACAGGCAGATCGTGTTCTTGTGCTGTGCCATGGCAGGGCTTCCTTCCATACTGAAGGCCGTCGATCCGCGACCGGCGGCTGTTTGCAGATCATCACGCCAGCTCGACTCGATCCAGCTGATCCGAGGACGAAGCCCGCCGCGGCGGGCCGACATGGAGATTGTTCGTCTCTCTGATTTTTTTGGTTTGCAGCGGCCGGTTCCACCGTCCCGCAGAGGTTGTGGATTTTGCGCCGCTGTCGTGTAGGCTTCGCCGACGGGGATGGATCGGAGTGGGAATCGGGAATGACGAGCGGCAGGGGGAGCGCCCATCTTTTCGCGCGGCGGGCGGCCTTCGTCCTGCTCGCATTTGCAATCCTGACCGGCCACGGCGTCGAAGCCGCCTTCAACTACGCGCGTTATCAGGAGACCAGTCTCGACGATCTCCTGGCACTGCCGCGCCCGGCCAATGGTGTCGACATCAAGGCCGGCGCGCCGCTCAAGCTCGACGTCATCCTGGTGAATGCGGATGGCCCTTGTGCGACCGGGTTCCTGAGGCGAGCCATGACGATGACGGGCTTCGACCCGACCGGGGCGATCGGCATCTCGAACTGCATCACGGTGCGCTCGGCCAAGGGGAAGCAGCTCAAGGTGTTCGTCCAGGACATCGTCTATGGCTTCCTGCCGCGCGAGGTGCCGGTCGGCGGCAAGCTGACGCTCTATGCCGTCCACCTCTACACCTCGGCCGACGGACCCGGGCTGCTGGTCAACGAATTCCAGACGGCGCAGCCTTCCGCGCAGCCCTCCGGCAAACCGCCGTCCGAGACCGCGATGGCCTCATGCGGCTGCTGGGCGCTGCGCGATCATCCGGGCATCGACGTCGATGCCGGCAAGGAGGGAGCACCGATCGCGGTGATCGAGGAGGGCGTGGTCGTCAAGCTGGAACCTGCCGATCAGGCCCCCGCCGATCTGCCGGTCATCGGCGGCTGCGGCCGCTACGTCGTGCTGAAGCACACTTATCCCAATGGCGCCGTCCTCTTTACCCGCTATGTCCATCTCGGCCGTCTCGCCGATGCCACGGGCCAGCCGCCGGCCGTAGGCGCGCGCTTCAAGCGCGGCGAGAAGATCGCGGAAGCCGGACCGGACAGGATCGTGCATTTCGAGCTGCGCCCGGTCGCGCTCGGCAACACGACGGCGGATGCGGCGTGGGTTAAGCAATATGACGGGATTGCCGACATGGAATGGTCGCGCTACGAGCCGGTGGATCCGAAGAAGTTCGATCCCGACGCCTTTGGCGGTCTGGGCAAGCGTGGGAAGTAGGCGTCGAGATGTTGGAGACCGTGGGCCGTCATCGAGCGGCGCTTGTCGGAATGATCGCGGCGATGCTCGCGGGATCGCTCGCCCCATCGGCGCACGCGCAATCGGCGCCGCGCAAGACCGCGCCGCCGGCGGCGCGTCCGGCGCCGTCTCCGCCGGCGCCGGCGGTTCCCGACGATCTGAAGGACGTGCGCGGCGAATGGAAGCGCGCCGGCGCCGGCTTCGCCTGCACGGTGACCCCGCCGCGCCAGCTGTCACAGGAGTTGCTGCTGGCGGTCATGGCGCGCGCCTGCATGCGTCTCGGCCCGCTTGTCGTCGGCGATCCCGCTGCCACCGCCACGGCCGCGCTCGGACAGCCGCACCGCATGCTGAAGCAGCCGCAGGACAAGGTTGCCTGGATCTATTTCGTCGGCGAGCGCGAGCACTATCCATATTTCGTGGTGACCGTCGCGGCCGACAGGATCGTCGCCCTGCAGGTCACCGGCGACGGCACCACGACCGCCCCGGGCTACGAGCTCAGCAGCGTCGGCCTCGGCGCCACCACCGAGGATCTCGTGAAGGTGTTCGGCCAGCCCAGCCATTTCGAGCCGAGCGAATTGAAGGGTGTCGAGCTCTGGACCTATCCGCCGCAGCCGTTCTCGTTCGAGCTCAAGGGCGGCCGGGTGATGTCGATCCGGATCAATCAGTCCTGACGCAGGTGCCGTGACCGGAAATGCGCAGGTCACGGCACAGCGCTGCGCGTCCCCGGCAGATGCGGGCGGAACGTCGACTTGTCGGTGCCGCAATCCGGACAGCGCCATGACAGCGGAATCGCCGCGAAGGCCGTGCCCGGCGCCACGCCCTGCTCGGGCTGGCCTGCGGCCGGATCGTAGATGTAGTAGCAGCCACGGCAGATGAACGGCTGCGTCCCGCTCGGCGGCACCAGCCGCGAGTGATACGAGACCGATTGCGGCACCGCGGGCGGCGTGACCTGCTGGCCGACCGTGACCTCGCCGCCCTCGCGCGCGATCAGGTAGACGCCGAGCTCCTTGTGGCCGAACGCCGCGCGCAGGGACCCGGGAATGTCGAGATCGCGCCGGCCGGTGTGCGGATCGACATTGGTGGCGCCGCAGCGGCCGTTGCGGCGATCGACGCGGAACAGCGCGTCGCCAATTCGGATGTCGTGGCCGACCCAGTCGAACTCCTCCCACGGCCGCGCGCCATCGATATAAAGATTGGCGCGAAAGCGCAGCGGATCGATGCTGATGCCCCACTGGCTCTCGAGGCTGCGTAACGTCGCGAGATTGATCAGCGAGATCACGTTGTCCGGCTTGTCCATGAAATGGCCGTCGCGCGTGCGCACCAGGGTCGGCGCCCCGCGCAGCTGCGGCACCAGCTGCCAGATCAGTTGCTCCAGCGCCGAGCGCCCCCCGGCATCGTTCAGGTCGGCGGTGATCAGCGCGTGATTGTCCTGCGTGACGACGAGCCGCGAGGTCTCCACGTCGAGCGACGTCCGTACCCGCGCCAACGTTTCCTCGAGCATCAGCATGACGAACAGGCCCTTCTTGCCCCAGCGCGGCTGCGCGAGGTCATAGGGCGCGCCCGGCCGCACCAGCGCGAATACGCGGTCATGCGGGAACGGCTTCTTCGCCTCCAGCATGACGGAGGACAGCGGCTGGGCGCTGAGCCCCTTGATCGGGTAGCGATAGATTGACGTCAGCACGGGCATGGGCGCAACACCTTGGCGGGCGAAACTCGGCGTCGACATTGCCCGAGGCTCCCTCGGGCGGCGTAGAGCCGGTTGCTGGCGATGTCGTGGGGCCAGCTTCGGCTCCGGCGCAGGGACGCGCGGCGGGGCGAACTGATCGGCGAACAGCGCGCTCATGTCGGTGGCGGGATCGTCGATCGCGTCATCGATCACGTCGGACAGCCGCGCGATGCCTTTCTCGATCTGCCGCGGCGACAGCGCGGCATAGCCGAGCATGAGCGCGCGGCTGGTGAGCGCGCCGCGCTGCCGGAAGCGGACGCGCGCCGAGCCCAGCGAATAGACGCCGATCCGGGCGCGCCGGGCCAGTGCCTCCACGGTGACGGCATCGGGAATGCCGGGCGGCAGGTGCCAGATCAGGTGCAGCCCGCCGGCCTCGCCATCCACGCTGACGTCGCCGAAATGGCCGCGCAGCGCTGCGATCAGCGCGTCGCGGCTGTCGCGATAATGCGCACGCACCCGCAGCAGGTGATTGGCGTAAGCGCCGCTGTGCATGAAGTCGGCGAGCGTCGCCTGCTCCAGCCATGAGCTGCCATGGGTGAGCAGCGTCTTCTCGGCGATCACGGCTGCCGCGATCGGCTCGGGCACAACCATGTAGCCAAGCCGCAGGCCGGCGCCGAGCGAGGCGGTGAAGCTGCCGACATGAACGGTGCAGTCCGGCGCGAGCGCGGCCAGCGGCGGCAGGTGCGAGCCGTGATAGCGGATATCGCAATCGTAATCGTCTTCGATCAAATAGCAGCCGAAGCGCCGCGCCCAGTCGATCAGTTCGGCGCGGCGTCGCGCCGACAAGGTCGCGCCGGTCGGAAACTGATGTGCGGGGGTGGCGTAGAGCAGCGACGCGGGCCGCTGCGGCAGCTCGTCGGGCAGGAGCCCGTCCTGGTCGACGCCGACGAAGCCGAGCTCCGCGCCGGCCGCCTCGAAGGAGAGCGCGGGGCCCTCGGCGCCGGGGTCCTCGACCACCGCGAGCTGGCCGCGCGCGAGGAACAGGCGGCTCATCAACGTCACGGCGTCCTGGACGCCGGAGACGATCACGATGCGGCTTGGATCGGCGGCTATGCCGCGCGCTGCGGCGAGATGCTGAGCGATCGCTGTGCGCAGCGCCGGCACGCCCGCGACGTCGCCGTCGGTCGTGAGGCCGACGCTTCCGCCGTGCGGGAGATGATGCGTGAGCAGCCGCCGCCAGGCCTTGATCGGAAACAGCTCGGCCGCTGGACGGCCGGGACAGAAATCGTGCAACAGACGCTTCTGCGGCGGGTGCGATGAAGCCGGGCCGCGTGCAGCACGCAGCGGCATCGGCATCAGGGTGCGGGCGGGAAGCCGGGTCACGTTGCCGGGCTCGCGCGCGGCCGGAGGCAGCCGCTCCGTCACATAGACGCCCGATGCGGGCCGCGACTCCACCAGCCCCTCCATGATCAGCAGGTCATAGGCGCGGACGATAGTGTTGCGTGAAACGTTCAGTTGATCGGACAGGAGCCGCGACGATGGCAGCCGCGCGCCGGGTGCGATCCGTGCCGACCGGATCGCATCGCGTATCTGATCGACCATTTGCGCCGTCAGCGTCTCGGGCCGGGACCTGTCGAGGAGCACGGAGAGCTGCATGGCGCGTGTCGGGCGGACCTTGCGTGAAAGGAGAACATCAACTGATGAGTCCAGTTGTGCGATTGTCGCGCCTTTTGCGCATTTGTCAGCCGATTTTTCGCCGATCTGGACTGGTCTCGTCGCTTTGACGCCAACTGGACCCATCTGGCTGATCCAGCGGCATCCGTTGCCCCGATCCGATGCAGCGCCTGCATCACGGAGCAGCGAACCGGCCACGCGCTGGGCACCAGGCCGCGGCGGAGTCCTCGCAGCCTCAGGCGGATTGGAGTCATCGCATTTTCCGTCGGCGGTGCTCGGTGGCGATCACGCGCCATGACAGCGTAGCGGCACCTGCATGAGTGCAGAGCGAAGCCGATCGCGCGGCTTTCGCACCTCATGAGATTGCAAAGGAGACCCACCAATGACGTCACGACGGCGCTTTCTCTCCGCCGCTGCGGCCCTGCTTGCCGCCTTCACCTTCGCGCCGCGCGCGCACGCCGAGGATACGATCAAGATCGGCATCCTGCATTCGCTGTCCGGCACGATGGCGATCAGCGAGACCATCCTGAAGGACCTGATGCTGATGCAGGTCGCCGAGCAGAACGCCAGGGGCGGCCTGCTCGGCAAGAAGATCGAGCCGGTTGTGGTCGATCCCGCCTCGAACTGGCCGCTGTTCGCCGAAAAGGCGCGCGAGCTTCTGGTGAAGGACAAGGTTGCCGCCGTGTTCGGCTGCTGGACCTCGGTGTCGCGCAAATCCGTGCTGCCGGTATTCGAGGAGCTCAACGGGCTGCTGTACTATCCGCTCGAATATGAAGGCGAGGAGGCGTCCTACAACATCTTCTATGGCAGCTCGGTGCCGGACAACAAGGCAGTGCCGGCCGTCGACTATCTCATGAGCAAGGACGGCGGCGAGGTGAAGCGGTTCGTGCTCGAGGGCACCGACTACGTCTATCCGCGCACCAGCAACAAGATCATCCGAGCCTATCTCAAGACCAAGGGCATAGCCGACGACGACATCATGGAGAACTACACGCCGTTCGGCTTCTCCGACTGGCAGACGGAGGTCGCGGCGATCAAGAAGTTCGGCGGGTCCGGCAAGAAGACGGCCGTTATCTCCACCGTCAATGGCGACGCCAACGTGCCGTTCTACAAGGAGCTCGGCAACCAGGGCGTCAAGGCCAAGGACATTCCGGTGATCGCCTTTTCAGTGGGAGAGGAGGAGCTCGCCGGCCTCGACACCAAGCCGCAGGTCGGCCATCTCGCCGCCTGGAGCTACTTCCAGTCGGTGAACACGCCGGAGAACAAGGCCTTCATCGCCAAGTGGCGCGACTACGCCAAGAACCCCAAGCGCGTCACCAACGATCCGATGGAATCGGCCTACATCCTGTTCCACATGTGGGTGCAGGCGGTGCAGCAGGCCGGCACGGCCGATGTCGACGCGGTGCGCCAGGCCATGATCGGCCAGAAGTTCAAATCGCCCTCCGGCTTCGAGGTGGTGATGGGCAGCAACCACCACATGGCGAAGCCGGTGATGATCGGTGAGATCCAGTCCAACGGCCAGTTCACCATCGTGCACCAGACCAAGGCGCTGCCGCCGAAAGCCTGGAGCCCCTATGTCGAAGCCAACAAGGGCAAGGTCGCCGACTGGTCCTGGCCCTGGGTCTGTGGCGGCTGCACCACCCCACGCTTCGCCGCGGACTGATCTCCGTTCGCGTGCGAGGACCGTGAGTCCGGCCGCGGCTGCCCTCGAGCCGTCACGGCCGGATTCGCCCGCGGCGTGTGGCGGGCTCCGAGTGGCTCCGTCGCGGCCTCAGCGCGATTCGACCGCCGTGGCTTGACCGGAGGCCCGACGCTGTCGCCATCGCGCCACGACCTGATCCGCGTCGAGCGCGCCGAGCGTGGTCGACGGTCCCTCCAGCACGGTCGCGTTGGCCTTGGCGATCTCCGAATTGAGGCCCGCAACCTCGCGCCGGACCGCGGCCTCGTCCGGGAGGGTCTCGATCGCCGCCACCTGCTTCTCGACCTTGCGGAGCAGCGCGAGGGCGGGCGGCAGCATCGAGATCTGCTCGCGCCTGACGAGCTGCTTCACCCACCACATCGGGTCATGCGGGCGACGGTCCGGCCGAGGCCTCGCGCAGATCATCGAGAAGCTGTCGCTGTACCTGAAGGGATGGCGCGGCTACTTCGGGTTCTGCGAGACGCCGTCGGTGTTGCGCAAGCTGGATGAGTGGATCAGACGGCGGTTGCGCGCTGTCGTCTGGACCCAATGGAAGCACGGTCGCACTCGCTTCGACGAACTGCAACGCCGCGGCGTTGGCCGGGAGCTGGCACTCAAGACAGCCGGCAACCCACGTGGCCCTTGGCGGCTCGCGAACAGTGCCGGGCTGACCATGGCTCTGCCGAACATCTTCTTCGCCTCACGCGGCTTGCCTTACCTCGCAACCCGCTAAACCGCTCAATCTGTCGAACCGCCGTATAAGTGACCCGTACGTACGGTGGTGTGGGAGGGGAGGAGTCGCGAGACTCCCCCCTATCCCGATTCAGCCGAGGTCCGGCCTTCCTCGCGCCCTCTCGTTATCTGGAGGGACAGGACGAATGCATCACTCGGGCCGCATCGGCCGCGGGAACGTCCGGTCATGTTTCGACGGGCAAAGGTCGCAACCAAACCCTCCGCTGTCGTCCCGGCCTTGAGCCGGGACCCATAACCCCAGGGAGAGGTTTGAGGAACGCGGGTGGATGGAGCTCCCGCAGCCACATCGGCCGGTGGTTATGGGTCCCGGCTCAAGGCCGGGACGACACCGAATTTGTTGCGCGCTCCGGGCAGCCATGAGCGGCCGTGCCTTTGCAGCGCTGTCCCGATCCCGTATCCAGCAGCGACAACGTAACGAGGAAACCATCATGACCAAGACCGCCGCTGGGATCGAGGATGATCGTCAGATTCGCGAACTGCTCCAGAACTGGGCGATCTGGCGCGATGCCGGGGACTGGGAGCGCTTCCGCACTGTCTGGCATCCGGACGGACGGATGATGGCGACGTGGACGCAAGGCACCGGCGACGAGTTCATCGAGATCAGCAAGGCGGCCTGGGCGAAGGGTGTCAACATCCTGCACTTCCTCGGCGGCATCTCCGTCGATCTCAACGGCAACCGCGCGATTTCGCAGACCAAGATGACGATCTCGCAGCGGGCCGAGGTGGAAGGCGTCGCATGCGACGTGCTGTGCACCGGACGCTTCTACGACTTTCTGGAAAAGCGCGCCGGCCGATGGGGCATCGTGCTGCGCCAGCCGATTTATGAGAAGGACCGCATGGACCCGGTCACGCCGGGCGCGGTGCCCGCGCTCGACCGCGCGCTGCTCGAGCAGTTTCCGGTCGGCTATCGCCATCTCGCTTATCTGCAGACGCGCATCGGCTACACCGTGAAGCGCGACATGCCCGGATTGAAGGGACCGGAGGTCGAGGCCCTCTATGCACGCGGCGCGGCGTGGCTCAGGGGTGAGCCGCTGTGAGCGCCGAAGGCAGCCCAAGCCGCCAACGTCCGAATATCGTTTCGCTCCGGAACATTCGAACAATCGGAGGTAACGGGCTGAAAGCGCCCTTCCGCCAGCGGATCGATTGCCCAAAAATAATTGAATTCGAAAGGAATATGGCCCTAGATCGAATGGAACCGGCCTCATCGAAGCCGCTGGGGAGGAGGTCTGTATACAAAAGTGGTTAGCCATCGCCGAAAAATGCAGGAACTTGCGCCTTCGGGCCCAGTTGCTGTATACAATAATCGAGTTGGACGTATACCGACACGAGGAAACGCGATGGCTGCTTCATTCCCCATGAATGCCTGGTACGCCGCGGCCTGGGATGCCGAGGTCAAGCAGGCTCTGCTGCCCCGCACCATCTGCGGCAAGCATGTCGTGATGTACCGCAAGGCCGACGGCGCGATCGCCGCGCTCGAGGATGCGTGCTGGCACCGGCTCGTCCCGCTGTCGAAGGGGCGGCTCGAAGGCGATACCGTCGTGTGCGGCTATCACGGGCTGAAGTTCAGCCCGCAGGGCCGCTGCACCTACATGCCCTCGCAGGAGACCATCAACCCGTCCGCTTGCGTGCGCGCTTATCCGGCCGTCGAGCGCCATCGTTTCATCTGGCTGTGGATGGGCGATCCGGCGCTGGCCGATCCGGCCACCATTCCCGACATGCACTGGAATCACGATCCGGCCTGGGCCGGCGACGGCAAGACCATCCAGGTGAAGTGCGACTACCGGCTCGTCGTCGACAATCTGATGGATTTGACGCACGAGACCTTCGTGCACGGCTCGTCCATCGGCAATGACGCGGTGGCGGAGGCGCCGTTCGACGTCACTCATGGCGAGCGCACCGCGACGGTGACGCGCTGGATGCGCGGCATCGAGCCGCCGCCGTTCTGGGCCAAGCAGCTCGGCAAGCCGGGCCTGGTCGACCGCTGGCAGATCATCCGCTTCGAGTCGCCGTGCACCGTGACGATCGACGTCGGCGTGGCGCCGACCGGGACCGGCGCGCCGGAGGGCGACCGCTCGCAAGGGGTGAACGGCATGGTGCTCAACACGATCACGCCGGAGACCGACAAGACCTGCCACTATTTCTGGGCCTTCGCCCGCAACTACAAGCTTTCCGAGCAGCGGCTGACGACGGAGATCCGCGAAGGCGTGTCCGGCATCTTCCGCGAGGACGAATTCATCCTCGAAGCACAGCAGCGCGCGATGGACGAGAACCCGGGGCGCGTTTTCTACAATCTCAACATCGATGCAGGGGCGATGTGGGCACGGCGGATCATCGACCGGATGATCGCGCGTGAAACGCCGCTGCGCGAAGCGGCGGAGTGAATCGAATGGCAGAGCGTGACAATGAACGCTCGATCTCGCAAACCGTCCGCGCACAGCTCACGCTGCGCGATATGATCCTCACCGGTGGCTTGCGCCCGGGTGAGCGGATCTCGGAGCTGCAGGCGGTGGAGGCCGCCGGCGTGTCGCGCACACCGGTGCGCATGGCGCTGGTGCGGCTGGAGGAGGAGGGGCTGCTCGAGGCCATTCCGTCGGGCGGCTTCATGGTGAAGTCTTTCTCGGAGCGAGACGTGCTCGACTCCATCGAGGTCCGCGGCACGATGGAAGGCCTGGCGGCGCGGCTCGCCGCCGAGCGCGGCGTTTCCGTGCGCGACACCGAGCCGATGCGCGAATGTCTCGCCCAGATCGACGAGCTGATCGCGCCGCAGGAGATCTCGTTCGATGCGTTCTCGGCCTATGTCGCGCTGAACGCGCGCTTTCACGCGCTGCTGGCCGAACTGTCGCGCAGCCCGCCGGTGATCCGTCAGGTCGACCGCGCCAGCGCGCTGCCCTTCGCCTCGCCGAGCGGATTCGTGATGGCGCAATCGGCGCTGCCGGAGGCGCGCCACATCCTGGTGGTGGCGCAGGAGCATCACCGCATCGTCATCGATGCGATCGAGAACCGCGAGGGCGCGCGCGCCGAAGGCATCATGCGCGAGCATGCCCGGCTCGCCGCGCGCAATTTGCGGCTGGCTGTCAAGGCGCGCGGCCCGATGGACCTCGTGCCGGCCGCCGCGCTGATCAAGGCGTCGATCTCGAACTGACGGAGAGGATCATGCGCTTCCAGGACCATTGGACGACCGCGACGCTGGTGGCGACGCGCGATCTCGCATCCGGGATTCGCGAGTTCATCCTGCGGCCCGACGGCTACGTCTGCGCGCCCTATCCGGTGGGCAGCCACATCAAGGTGAGCGTTCTGATCGGCGGGCAGCCGGATGTGCGCTCTTATTCGCTGGTCGGCGAGGCCGATCCGCGCGGCTACCGGATCGCCGTGCGCCATGCCGACGATTCCCGCGGCGGCTCGCGCTATCTGTGGTCGCTGCAGCCGGGCGCGCGGCTCGACGTGACCAGCCCGACCTCGCTGCTGCAGGTCGGCTGGCAATATGAGCATTATTGCCTGGTGGCCGGCGGCATCGGCATCACGCCGCTGGTCGGTGCTGCGCAGGCGTTGTTGCGCAAGACGCCGAACGTGTCGCTGCACTATGCGGTGAAGTCCCGGGCCGATGCGGCCTATGCCGATGAGCTCGCGACACTGCTCGGCGGCCGGCTCGCGGTCTACGCCGCCGACCAGTCGCAGCGGCTGGATCTCGCCGGCCTGTTTGCCGGGCTGCCGGCCGGCACGGCGGTGCTGTTCTGCGGGCCGATGCGCATGCTCGATGCGGCGCGCAGTGCCTGGGCGGCGAGCGGTCGCGCACCGGCCGATCTCAGCTACGAAACGTTCGGCTCGAGCGGGCGTTTGTCGACCGAGCCGTTCAAGGTCCGGCTGCGCGGCTCCGGCGAGGAGATCGTGGTCCCGCGCGACCGCTCGATGCTCGACGTGCTCAACGCCGCCGGCCATGAGGTCATGGCCGATTGCCGGCGCGGCGAGTGCGGCGTCTGTGCGATCGACGTGGTCGAGGTGGACGGCGAGATCGACCATCGCGACGTGTTCTTCAGCGCCGAGCAGAAGCATGAGAGCCGCAAGCTCTGCGCCTGCGTCTCGCGCGCCCATGGCGTGGTGACGATCGATACTTTGGAGCGCGCCGACGCGCTCTGAGTCGAGTTGCACGTGGCGCCGACTATTTGTCGGCGAGATTGACCGGCATCGCCGCTTGCGGCTTGGTGCCGGATTTGCGGCTGCCCTGTTCCGCGGCCACCGCCGCCCGCGCCGCCTTGAGGCGCGCATCGGCGTCCTTGTCGGCGAGCAGCGCGTCGGTGAGGTTGGCTTCCGCGATGTGAGCGGCCTCGACGGCCGCCTTCGCCGCGGCGATGGTGGCCGGGGTCGGATTGGCTTTCGCGAGCGCCTCCGCGGCGCTGCGGTCGGCCACCGCCTTCTCGTTCGCCGCCAGCGCGGCATCGAGATTGGCGTCGGCGATGGTCTCGGCAGCGTCGGCCGCGGCCAGCTCGGCGGCGGCCGGACTGATCGGCGGCTTGGGCCTGGCCGTTCGCTCTGGAGCCTGCGGCGGTCTGCTGACCGCCGGCGGTTGAAGCGGCTGCGTTGCCACGGGTGGCGCAGCTTGTTGGATGGGAGGAGGCTGCAACGACGGCAGCGTCGGCACGAGCTCGATGGGCACCACGCGCGCCAGCGAGCTGCGCGCGTCGCGCAGCAGACCGCCCATGACGTTCTCGATCGGATCGGCGCTCGCAGGGCCAGCGGATGCGCAGCCGAGCAGGGCGATCGCACCCGCGACACGCCTCGGCGTGAATCTTGGCATGATGCAGACGGCCATCAGAGCCTCCCCTCCGCCAAGATCGATCGAGCCGGACCTCGGCGTTCAGCGCCTGCCTTATTCCGCGAATGGGGTCCAAGGGTGGCGCCACCGTGGAGAACGCCGCCCGACATGCGTCAGCCCTGCCGCATTGCCTTTATGCGAACTCCTCGCGCACCCGCGCCGCCGCCGCGCACATCGCCTTCAATTTCCCGAAGGCGGTCGCCCGCGGCAGATATTTCATCCCGCAATCCGGCGCGACCACCAGCCGCTCCGGCGCCACGACTTTGAGGCCGTTGCGGATGCGCTCGGCGATGACAGCGACCGGCTCCACCTCGGGATCGCCGAGATCGAGCACGCCGAGCACGATGCTCTTGCCCGAGAGCTCCTTGAGCACGCCAAGATCGAGCCGCGGCTGCGCCGCCTCGATGGAGATCTGCGTCGCGCAGCAGTCGGCAAGCTCGGTGAGAAACGGATATCCGCGCGGTTTGCTGGAGCCTGGCACGATCGCGGCATAGCCGAAGCAGACGTGAACGATGGTGGGCACCGTGATGTTATCGAGCGCACGGTTGATGGCCTTGACGGCATAGCGCCGCGCTGCCTGCGGATTGCTGCGCACCCAGGACTCGTCGAGCTGAATGACGTCAGCGCCGGCCCGCTGCAGGTCGCCGGCTTCCGCGTTGACGACCTCCGCAAAGGCCATCGCGACCGCTTCATCATCGTGATAGAAATCATCCTGCGCCTGCTGGCTCAGGGTGAATGGGCCCGGCAGCGTGATCTTGGCCGCCCGGGTCGTGTTGCGACGCAGGAACTCCATATCCCGCAGCTCGACGGGATATCTGCGCCGGATCGGCCCGACGACGCGCGGCACCGGCGTCTTGTTGCCGGCGGGCGAGATGATGATCGCGGGATTGTCCGCATCGATGCCGTCGAGTGCAGTGGCGAAGCGGTTCGAGTAGCTCTCGCGCCGGATCTCGCCATCCGACACGATGTCGATGCCGGCCTGCTCCATGTCGTGGATCGCGACGATCGTGGCATCGTCCTGGGCTTCCTCGAGCAGCGGGCGCTGGATGCGCCACATGCCTTGCAGCCGAATGCGCGGAATGGATTTGGAGAGCATGGCGCGATCGACCAGCCAGTCCGGCTGCGGATAGCTTCCGACCACGGTGGTCGGCAGGAGATGTCCAGGCATGTTCACCACAAGGGTCCTCCCCGCAGTCCGGCCCGGTTGGGCAGCACGTCAGCGGACGAAACTATCGCGATAGTGGTGCAACCTAGCGTTTTATTTGTCTTCGGGGCGTCATGAAAATAAGTCGTATTTTCCGCATTTTGCGCCTTGGCGCGACGTCGCAGCGAGGGCCGGCCGCATGACCACGCAGCACATCCTGACGCTCAACGCCGGTTCCTCCTCGATCAAGTTCGCATTGTTCGAACACGACGCCGGCCCGCGTGAGACGATGCGCGGCCAGATCGAGGGGCTCGGTAGCGCCGCGCCGCATCTCCAGGCCAGGCTGAGGGGCGCGAGCTTGAGAGACGAGCCGCTCGATGCGAGGCGCGCGACCGATCATGAAACAGCGCTGGCCGTGGTGATCGATGTGCTGCAAAGCGCCGTCGGTCGGACGACGGTCGATGCGATCGGCCATCGCATCGTGCATGGCGGACTCGTCTTCACCCAGCCGATCGTCATCGCCGATGATGTCCCAGCCCGGCTCGAGACGCTCAATCCGTTGGCGCCGTTGCATCAGCCTCACAATCTCGCCGGGTTGCGCGCCGCGCACCGTGCCTTTCCCGACGCGCTTCAGGTCGCCTGCTTCGACACCGCCTTTCACCGCACCCATCCCTGGGTGAGCGACACTTACGCCCTGCCGCGGAGGCTTTATGATGAGGGCGTGCGTCGCTATGGCTTTCACGGCCTGTCCTATGAGTACGTGGTCTCGCGCCTCAAGGAGATCGCGCCGCGGGAGGAAAAGGGGCGTGTGGTCGTCATGCATCTCGGCAACGGCGCCTCGATGTGCGCGATCCGCGACGGACGGAGCATCGGCTCGTCGATGGGCTTTACCGCGCTCGATGGCCTGCCGATGGGGACGCGCTGCGGCCAGCTGGATCCCGGCGTCGTTCTCTATCTGCTGCAAGAGAAGGGAATGACGGCCGAGGCCGTCACTGATCTGCTTTACAATCATTCGGGCCTCAAGGGCCTTTCGGGATTGTCGCAGGACATGCGCGAGCTGGAGCAGGCCGGAACGGCGGAGGCGCGACAGGCAATCCATTATTTTGTCGACCGGATCAGACGTGAGATCGGCGCCATGGCGGCGGTGCTTTCCGGGCTCGATGCCGTCGTGTTCTGCGGCGGGATCGGCGAGCACGCCTGGCAAGTCCGGGAGAGCGTCTGTGAAGGATTTGATTGGCTTGGCATCGCGTTGGACAAAAGCCGGAATCGCGCCGGTGAAACCGTGATCTCGTCGGATGACTCCCGGGTTCGAATATTTGTCATCAGCACCGACGAGGAGATGATGATCGCCCAGCACGCTGCAGAGCTGCTCGACGAGCGAAGGTAAGGACCGGTGTGCCGGCCAGATCTTCCGATTTGCCGCTTGCATGTGCTGCCTTTTTGGTATCTCCAGGATGAAAGAACAAATGACCGGGCAGGAACACGATGGAAGGCAGCGTAGCATTGCGTGATCAGGAGCTGGAGTTCGATTACGTCGTGGTCGGCGCCGGCTCCGCTGGTTGCGTGCTCGCCAATCGGCTCAGCAGCGACGGCAGGCACACGGTGCTGCTGCTCGAAGCCGGCCCAAAGGACACCAACATCTGGATCCATGTCCCGCTCGGCTACGGCAAGCTCTTCAAGGAAAAGACCGTCAACTGGATGTACCAGACCGAGCCCGAACCGGGGCTCGACGGCCGCTCGGTGTTCCAGCCGCGCGGCAAGGTGCTCGGCGGCTCCAGCTCGATCAACGGCCTGCTGTATGTCCGCGGCCAGCACGAGGACTACGACCGCTGGCGCCAGCGCGGCAATGTCGGCTGGGGCTATGACGACGTGCTGCCCTATTTCAAGCGGGCTGAAAACCAGTCGCGCGGCGCCGACGACTATCACGGCACAGGCGGTCCGCTGCCGGTGTCGGACTGGCGGCACGAGGATCCTCTGTCGGAGGCCTTCGTCAAGGCGGCGGTCGAGACCGGCCTGCCTTTCAACGGCGACTTCAACGGTGCGAGCCAGGAGGGCGCAGGCTTCTTCCAGACCACGACCCGACGCGGGCGCCGCGCCAGCAGCGCGGTGTCCTATCTGCGACCGGCGCTCGGCCGCAGCAATCTCCATGTCGAGACCGATGCGCTGGCACAGCGCATCCTGTTCGAAGGACGCCGTGCCTGCGGTGTCACGTTCAGCCAGCGCGGCCGGCTCCGGACGGCGCGGGCCCGCAAGGAGGTCCTCGTCTCGAGCGGGGCCTACAATTCGCCGCAGCTGCTGCAGCTGTCCGGCGTCGGTCCTGCCGATCTGCTGAAGCAGCATGGCATCGACGTCGTGCTCGATGCGCCGGGCGTCGGCGCCGACCTGCAGGACCATCTCCAGGTTCGCATCGTGATGCGTTGCAGTCAGCGCATCACACTCAACGACATCGTCAATCATCCGGTCCGAAAGGTGATGGCAGGGGCACGCTACGCCGCGTTCCGCAAGGGGCCGCTGACGATCGCCGCCGGCACGGCGGGTGCCTTCTTCAAGACAGATCCGCGGCTCGCCAGCCCCGACATCCAGATCCACTTCATTCCGTTCTCCACCGACAAGATGGGTGAAAAGCTGCACACCTTCTCCGGCTTCACGGCATCGGTCTGCCAGCTCCGGCCCGAAAGCCGGGGATCGCTGCGGATCCGGAGCGCCGATCCCGCGGTACCGCCGGAAATCCGCATCAATTATCTCGCCAGCGAGACCGACCGCCGCGCCAACATCGACGGTCTTCGCATCCTGCGGAAAATCCTGGCGGCTCCGGCCCTGAAGCCGTATGTCTCGGATGAAGCCTATCCGGGGGGAAAGGTCGTGAGCGACGACGACATCCTGGCCTATTGCCGGCAGACCGGCAGCACGATCTATCATCCGACCTCGACCTGCCGGATGGGGACCGATGCGCTGGCCGTGGTCGATGAGCGCCTGCGCGTGCGTGGAATCGGCGGTCTGCGGGTCGTCGACGCCTCGATCATGCCGGACCTGGTTTCGGGCAACACCAATGCGCCGGTCATCATGATCGCGGAGAAGGCCTCCGACATGATCTTGCAGGACGCGCGCTGACGCAGGAATGACCTCGTGACACGTTTCCGGATCGGCACCCGCAAGAGCACGATGGCGCTGGCGCAGACGGAGGAGATCGCGCGCCGTCTGCAGGCCGCGATCCCGTCGCTCGACATCGAGATCGTCAAGTTCGAGACCACGGGCGATTCCGACCAGACCAGCAAGCTCCTCACCCATGGCGGCAAGGGAGGGGCGTTCGTCGCCGAGATCCGGCGCGCCATGCTGGACGGCAAGCTGCATGCGGCGATGCATTCGCTGAAGGACATGCCGGGCAATGAGGAGACGCCTGGCCTCGTCATTGCGGCGCTGCTGTCGCGCGATCCGCCGGGTGATGTGCTGGTGTTGCGCAAGGGGCTGGCGCTGGAGGACTTCCGCAAGGATGGCGGCCGCGGCTTCAAGATCGGCACCAATGCGGTGCGCCGCGCGGCCTATGCGCGGCGGCTGTTTCCGCACGCGGAGCTGATTCATTTCCGCGGCGCCGCCGACACCCGCATCCGCAAGCTCGACAATGGTGAGCTGCAGCGGATGCCGGATGGCGGTGCGGTCGGCCCGGCGGATGCGCTGATCATGGCGCGGTCCGGGCTGGAGCGGGTCGGCCTGTCCGACCGCGCGTCCCATGAATTCCCGGTCGCGGACATGCTGCCGGCGGTCGGGCAGGGCATCGTCGCGGTCGAGTGCCCCGCATCGGATTTCGAGACGCGGCGCATTCTCGCGACCGTCGACGACGCGGCGGCTCGGACCTGCGCGGATGCCGAGCGCGAGGTGCTGTGGGTGCTCAACGGCCACTGCAACTCGCCGATTGCGGGCTTCTCGACCATTGACGGCGCGCAGATGACCTTGACCGCCTCGGTGCTCGACGAGGACGGCGGCCGCTTCATCGAGGCCCAGCGGACCGGCCCCGCCGATCGTCCGCGCGAGCTCGGCCGGGCGGTCGGGCTCGAATTGCTCGCCAGCGGCGCGGCCGCGCTGATCGAGCGCAGCCGGCCGCGTTAGGTCATCATCCTTTGTAGGCCCGTACACGCGCCAGCATCTGCTCGACATGGGCGATCGGGGTTTCTGGCGTGATGCCGTGGCCGAGATTGAAGATGTGCCGGCCGCCCGCATAGCTCGCCAGCACGTCGTCGACCGCCTGGTCGAGCGCAGCACCGCCGGTGATCAGCGCCAGCGGATCGAGATTGCCCTGCACGGCGACCTTGCTCTGTACCCGCTCGCGCACCAGCCCGGGCTCCGCCGTCCAGTCGATGCTGACGGCATCGACGCCAGTCTCCGTCACATAGCCCGGCAGCAGCGCGCCGGCGCCGCGCGGAAAGCCGATGATCTTGGCATCGGGCCTGATCTTGCGCACGCCCTCGACGATGCGCCGCGTCGGTGCCACCGACCAGCGCGCGAATTCGCGCGGCGACAGCACGCCGGCCCAGGTATCGAAGATCTGCAGTGCGTCGGCACCGGCATCGAGCTGCTTCAACAGATAGGCGATGGAGCTGTCGACGAGTGCGTCGATGATCCTCTGGAACGCCTCGGGGGCGCGGTAGGCGAGCAGTCTCGCCGGAGCCTGGTCCGGCGTGCCCTGGCCAGCGACCATGTAGGTCGCGACCGTCCATGGCGCACCGCAAAAGCCGATCAGCGCGGTGCTCTGCGGCAGCTCGCTGCGGACGCGGCGTAGCGCCTCGAACACGGCCTCGAGCTTGGACAGATCCGCCTCGCCGGACAGCGTGGAGATCTTCTCGGGCGTATCCAGCGGATCCAGTCGCGGGCCTTCGCCGACTTCGAATCGGACGCTGCGGCCGAGGGCGTGCGGGATGACCAGAATGTCGGAGAAGATGATCGCCGCGTCGAAGCCGAACCGCCGGATCGGCTGCAAGGTGACTTCGGCCGCGAGCTCCGGATTGAAGCAAAGGTCGAGGAAGCCCCCGGCCTTGGCGCGCACCTCGCGATATTCCGGCAGATAGCGGCCGGCCTGCCGCATCATCCATATCGGAGGCACGCTCTGGCGCTGACCTGCCAGCACGTCGATGAAAGGCTTGTTCACGGCAGTCTCACTCACGCTGGGGCTCCGCAACCCTGTGGGAACAGTTTACCGTCCGTGATACATGGCCGGACGGTTCCGGCCAAGCTCCCATCCGACTGAGGGGGGAGCCGCATCGGCGCGCTGGGCGACGCCGGCCGCCGTTGGGAACACGCCTTTCGCCGCTGCGTTGTCGCCTGACAGGGAGATCGATCATGGTTGAGAAGTTCAATCCTGCGCCGCACGACAAGCATGCCGTCGATCCGCGTGAAGCGGCCCGTCTCGATCGCGAGACGACGACGCAACTCGACAAAGGACTCATGGACACGTTTCCGGCCTCGGACCCGGTCAGTCTGCAGCAGCCTTCGACCACGCGGATAAAGGCGAAGGGCGGTGGCCAGGGCTCGCATGAGCATGAGACCTCGTCGTTGTGGGACAAGGTCCGGTCGGTGTTCGCTCGCTGAACTAACAGGACCGAGCGACCTGCGATGCCGTATCCGTAAATATACGGCCCGTGCCGTAGTCTTACGGAGGACTCGCAGCGCCTTCGAACGGAACATGTTTCAGAGTTAGCTAACGCGTCCATGCGAGTCTGCCGCGGTCCGGAGAGTTCCGCGGAATGGACGTTGCTGCCACCAGAGTCGATCTGAGCCGCCTGCCGCTGTGGGCTGCGGCTGTTCTTGCGCTCGTGTGCGGAGCGATCCTGGCCTTCAGCGGCTGGAGCGAATGGACGTCGCGCAATGCCGAGGTGCACAACGCCGAGGTCGACCTCGGCAATCTCGCGAGATCGCTGACACAGCATGTGGAGGATACCGTCGAGCTGGCGGATTCCCTGATGCGCGGCGTTGTCACAGCGCTCGAGACGGACGACGGCAAGCCCGGAGCTATCACGCGTCTGCAGACGATCCTCAAGGCGAGGAAAGCGACGCTCGGACGCATCCGCGGCGTCTTTGCCTACGACGCCAATGGCGACTGGCTCGCCACGACCGAGGACGTTACGCTCACCAACTACAACAATGCCGACCGTGACTACTTCACCCATCACCGATCCTCGGCGGACCGCTCGCTGCTGGTCGGCCGCCCGGTGCAGAGCAAATCCGGCGGTCAATGGGTCATCACGCTCTCGCGACGCTGGAATCACGCCGACGGCAGTTTCGGCGGCGTCGTGCTCGCGACCATCGATGTCGCCTATTTCGCCGGGTTCTACCGGCAGTTCGACGTCGGACAGCAGGGCACGATCAGTCTGATCAGCCGCGATGGTCTCGTGCTCGCAGACAATTCCGAGCCGGACTCGCACGGTCTCGGCCAGCCGATGGTCGAAGCGATTCCATATCATCCGGCCTCCGGCACGCTGCGGTTCCGCCGCTTCGGCGAGAAGTCGGAGCGCATCGCCTTTTATCAGCACGCGCAGCGGTATCCTTTCCTCATTCTGGCCACGCGGACGGAGACCGAGGTGCTCGCCGAGTGGAAGCGCGATGCGGTCGTGCGGTTCACCGTCCTGGTGATCCTGCTCGGGCTCGTCGTCGCAATCGGCATTTTCCTGGTCAAGCAGCTGTCGAGGCGGCAGCAGCTTGCGGCCGCGCTCGCGGCCAAGGAGGAGAATTTCCGGTTGCTCGCCGAAGGCTCCAGCGACATCGTGACGCGCATCGAGCTCGACGAGTGCATCGGCTACGTCTCGCCGTCGACGTCGCGCGTGCTCGGCTGGCACCCCTCGCAGTTGCTTGGCAAGCGCGCAATCTCCGGCGTGCATCCGCTCGACCGGCCGCAATTGCAGGAGATCCTCGATCAGCTCCGGAAGGGCATGGCCGACGAAGCGCGCGCAACCTATCGGATGCGCCGCCGCGACAAATCGGAGATCTGGGTCGAGGCCACCATCCGCGCCACCCGCCGACCCGACGGCGAGCTCGATGGTTTCGTTGCCGTCACGCGCGACGTGACGCAGCAGAAGAACCTGCAGGGCCGGCTCGAGACGCTGGCGATCGAGGACGGACTCACCGGGCTCGCCAACCGCCGCCGCTTCGACGAGCGGCTGCTGGAGGAGTGGGGCAGGGCCTACCGCGAAAAGACATCGCTCGCGTTGTTGATGATCGATATCGATCACTTCAAGGCCTTCAACGACGCTTATGGCCATCCGGCCGGCGACGAATGCCTGCACACCGTTGCCGGAATCCTCGCCGACGAAGCCCAGCGTAGTTCGGACCTCGTGGCCCGCTATGGCGGCGAGGAGTTCGCGATCCTGCTGCCGAACACCGATGCCGCCGGTTGCGCGCGGCTCGGCGAGCGGATCCGGCGGGCGCTGCATGCCGCCGCGCTCGTCCATGCGCACAATCCGCCGGGCATCGTGACGGCCAGCCTCGGCGGCGCCGTCTGCCGTCCAGGCCTGGAACGTTCGGCGGGTCCGGCCTCGCTGATCGAGGCGGCCGACCGCGCGCTCTATGTCGCCAAGGACGGTGGGCGCGACCGCATGGTCATGGCGGGCGAGGTCGTGGAGCTGCCGTCCAGCAAGGCGCCGGCCACCGTGCCAGCTTGAGATCGTCGCGCGCTCAGTAGTGCGGTGGCGGCTCATTCCGCGGCCCCTCGGTATTGCTCTGGGCCTCCTCGAGCCGCTCGACGAGCAGCGCGATCTGCCGCTTCAGCGCGTCGATCTCACGCCATTGCGCGGTGATGGTCTGGTTGAGCGTCTCGATCGTGTCGTCCTGGAAGGTCAGGCGCATCTCGAGCCGGTCGATTCGCTCGATAAGTTCCTGGTCCGACAGCTCAGAGTTGCTCATCGCCCGTGCCCTCCGCCTTGCCCTGGCTGACTGGGGCGGCATGCTGGCGCAGCCCGTGGCCGAGCGCCACCCGCTCGTCGAACACGAAGCAGCCGCCGCGCCAGCGGCTCTCGGCCTCCGGAATCTCCTCGAGATATCTCAGGATGCCGCCCTTGAGGTGGTAGACCTTGGGAAAGCCGCGCGCCAGCAGCAGCGCGCTTGCCTTCTCGCAGCGGATGCCGCCGGTGCAGAACATCGCGATCCGCTTGTGCCTCGCAGGATCGAGCGCGCGAGCAGCGAACTCCTTGAACTCGCCGAAGCTGTGCAATCCCGGATCGACGGCGCCTTCGAACGTCCCCATCGCGACCTCGAACGCGTTGCGTGTATCGAGCAGGAGCGTGTCCGGCGCGGCGATCAGCGCGTTCCAATCCGCGGGACTGACATAGGTCCCGACCTGCCGGGTCGGATCGGCCAGGGGATCGCCCAGTGTCACGATCTCCCGCTTCAGCCGGATCTTGAGGCGCTGGAACGGCATGGACGCGGCGCTGGAAAACTTCAGCTCCAGATTGTCCAGGCGGCCGGCGAACAGCGCACCGTGGCGAAGCTCCTCCACCAAGGACGCGATCGCCTCGCTGGTCCCGGCGACCGTGCCGTTGATGCCTTCTTCCGCGAGCAGGATGCTCCCCTTGATACCGCGTGTTGCGCAGACCGCCTGCAGCGGGGCGCGCAGGTCGCGAAAATCCGGCAATGCTACAAACTGATAGAGGGCGGCGACCGTCAGGGACATGCGGCCGTTTAGCAGCAGACCTGACCATAGAAAAGCTGGTATCCGCGGGCATTGCCGAGGCCGGAAGGAATGTGCCATGTAGCCGGCCAGCACGGGCCGTCCGGCCCCAACGAGAGCACCCAGCGAGCCACGATGAGAAGCTTCCATTTCCCCGGCAGGTCCACGGTCCACGCCCAGAACGGAATGATTGCCACCTCGCATCCGCAGGCGGCGCTGGCCGGAATCGAGGTGCTGCGCGCCGGCGGCACCGCGGCCGACGCGGCGGTGGCCGCCTGCGCGCTGCTCGGCGTGATCGAGCCGCAGTCGACCGGCATCGGCGGCGACTGCTTCGCGCTGGTGCAGCCGAAGGGCGAGGGCCGGATCCTGGCCTATAACGGCTCCGGCCGGGCGCCGGCCGCGGCGACCGTCGACTGGTACCTCGAGCGCAAGATCCATTCGGTGCCGCTGACCTCGGCGCATGCCGTCTCCGTGCCCGGCGCGATCGATGCCTGGGCGCGCATCCTGCACGACCATGGCCGCCTCGGCCTCGACCGGCTGCTGCAGCCGGCGATCCGCGCCGCCGAGGATGGCTATGTGGTGGCGCCGCGCGTCGCCTTCGACTGGAACAACCAGTTCGAGAAGCTCAAGAACGGCACCAATACCGCGCGCTACTTCCTGCCGCACGGCAAGGCCGCCGTCGCGGGCGACGTGATCCGTCAGCCGGAGCTGGCGCAGACCTTGCGCGTCATCGCCAAGGAAGGTCCGAAGGGCTTTTATACCGGCGCGGTCGCCGAGGACATGGTGCAGACGCTGCGCAGCATCGGCGGTCTGCATACTTTGGAGGACTTCGCCAACCATCAGACCGAGGTGACCTCGCCGATCGGCACCACCTACAAGGACTACGACGTCTGGCAGTGCCCTCCGAACGGCCCGGGCATCACCATGCTGGTCATGCTGAACATCCTCTCGCGCTTCGATCTGACCCGCATCGCGCCGCTCAGCATCGAGCGCTTTCATCTCGAAGCGGAGGCCGCGCGCATCGCCTACATGATGCGCGAGCAGCACATCGGCGATCCCCAGCACATGACCACCGAGGTCGCGAGCATCCTCGCCAAGGAGTTCGCCGACGAGTACATTTCGCAGATCAGCCTCGACAAGCTGCTGGACCTGCCGAACGTCGCGCCGCCGATGAACCCGGAGACGGTGTACATCACGGTGGTGGACCGCGACCGCAACGTCTGCTCCTTCATCAACTCGATCGCGCATTCGTTCGGCTCGGCGATCGTCTCCAACGAGACCGGCGTGCTGCTGCAGAACCGCGCCGGCGGCTTCCGCATCCAGCCCGGCCATCCGAACTGCATCGGTCCGGGCAAGCGCCCGCTGCACACCATCATCCCGGCGCTGGCCACCAAGGCTGGCCGCGCACAGATGTCGTTCGGCGTCATGGGCGGCCAGTATCAGCCGGTCGGACAGACCCATGTGCTGACCAACATCCTCGACTATGGCTGCGACGTGCAGGAAGCGATCGATATGGCGCGCGGTCTGCACTATGAAGGCGTCTATCAGCTCGAGGACGGTGTGCCGGCCGAGGTCGTCGAAGGCCTGCAGAAGATCGGCCACAAGACCACCAAGGTGGTCTCGCCGCTTGGCGGCGGCCAGGCGATCTGGATCGACTGGGACAAGGGCACGCTCACCGGCGGCTCCGACCCGCGCAAGGACGGCTGCGCGCTGGGGTATTGAGGCGGGCGCGTATGTCGTCACGCGCCGACCCGTACGGTGGGCAAAGGCGCGCCACGATCTATCGGGTGTGGCATGTTCTCTCCCGCGCCGTGCCCACCGTCCGCACTCCGCGCTCGCTGAAAGACGGTGGGCACGCAGCCGCCCTGCGGTCGTCCGCTTTGCCCTCCCTACGGCAGCCCCACTTTCCGCTGTCGTCCCGGCCTCGAGCCGGGACCCATACCCCCAGGGAGTGGTTCGAGGCAGGCTGGTCATTGGCTTTTTCTCGCCTCACCTCTGCTGCGGCTTATGGGTCCCGGATCGGCGCCGTGCCGCGCTGCGCGCGTCGCGGCTTGTCGGGACGAGGGCGGTGGGTGGGGCGAATTCACGATTCAAACAGCCAAGGTGAGTGACCGCGGACATGCCTTTCCGGCCTCGCGGCGCCTTGCGCCCGAGCTATTCGGTCCGTCCGTCCCTCGCGATCAGGCAGAGGGCGCAGGGAATGCCGGGTGACGGCCTCACCCATGGCCCGCCTGCGAACAAGAATGCAGGCGGCAGGTACCACAGGTGCAGCCGAACCACGCCGGCATTCCCTGCGCGATGGTCTTCACGCTTATACGCAGTCTCCCTGGTGCGCCGGCTTGTTGGCCACCTCCGCGCGAAGCGAAGCCTCGTCGCGTTTGCGACAATGCGCTGACGCGCATTGCGCGGATGACACCAGCTTCGGGGTGTCGGGACGCTGCGACTTCACGTCCGCGAGCGATCGTTCATCGGCACCCCCATGAAGAGGACGCTGCGATCTCTCGCGGCCACCGCATCCCCGCCTCGCGTGTCGTGACGATCGCGCGCAACGCCCCTCGCAGTGAGGCGGGATGCCGCGGAGATAATCATGATTTCCGATAAATAGCAAGGAAATTATTTTTAACGGAAGGCATAAGGCGGTCCGCTGCCGCAGCCCCGCAGGCTGGTCAGCCGCGTCTGCATGCGCTAAACCGCGTCTCCCCCCGTGAACGAGCAGAGGCGGTCTGAAGCATGCGGCGTCCGATGAACAGAAGACAAGCGATCCTGGTGGCGGCGAGCGCCGCGGCCGGCGCCGTGCTGGGCTCTCATGCAACTTCGGCACAGACCAGTTCAGCCAAACCGACAGGAAAGACCATGACCACTCCCTCCGGACTGCAGATCATCGACACCAAGGAAGGTACCGGCGCGACGCCTGCCCGCGGTCAGACCTGCGTGATGCACTACACGGGCTGGCTCTATGAGAACGGCCAGAAGGGCAAGAAATTCGACTCCTCCGTCGATCGCAACGAGCCGTTCGAATTCCCGATCGGCATGAAGCGCGTGATCGCCGGCTGGGACGAGGGCGTCGCCACGATGAAGGTCGGCGGCAAGCGCACCCTCATCATCCCGCCGGAGCTCGGCTACGGCGCCCGCGGCGCCGGCGGCGTGATCCCGCCGAATGCGACCTTGCTGTTCGATGTGGAATTGCTGGGGGTGAAGTAAGGGGCTCCAGTCGCCGCTGTTGCTGTTGAATCAGCAGATAGCGCGGTGCCAATGAATGCGCCCTCTCCCACCCTGGCGAAGCTCCGCTTCGCCTTGGGGGAGAGGGCGCTGCATCTGGCAGTTGATCGTTCGATCTTGCGCCGCTCCGTAGGGTGGGCAAAGCAGACGCCCGCAAGGGCGGATGCGTGCCCACCGTGGATCCGCGCGAGCGGTTGGAATGGTGGGCACGGCGCGTCACAGATGAGCGGGATCGAGAGACCATTGTTCGCGCCTTTGCCCACCCTACAGCTCACAACGCTCACCCCAAAACCCGCAACAAACTCTCAGCTAACATGCGAGCAAAGCCGGCTCCGCGAGGAGCCGGCTTCGTGATCTCGGGGTTGCCCGATCAGCTGCGTTGCCGCAGCGAGGCACTTATCGCTCAGAGGTTCTTGTTCGCAGCGCCGGCGGCAGTGTTGACTGCGTCCTTGGTCGCCTGCTTGGCATCGCCGAGCGCCTGCTGGCCCTTGCCCTTCACTTCCTGAACGGCGCCTTCGCCTTGCAGACGGTCGTTGCCAGTGGCCTCGCCGATGCCCTGCTTGGCCTTGCCGATTGCTTCGTTGGTCGCGCCTTTGATCTTGTCCATGGTCGAACCCATAGTTGCTCTCCGTTGTCTGTGTGAACTGCGCGGGATCAACGCGGGCGATGCGGAAAGGTTCTGATGGAACCGCAATGGCGCTGACGCGGCATTTCGACTAGGATGCGCCGGTTCCTGCTGACCATCACGCATTCGAGAAGAAGAAAATGTCAGGCTCTCACGACCACGCGCACGGCCACTCTCATGATCACGGCGACCAGCGCTGGAAACACGACGGTGTCCGCGTCGTTCCCGGCAATCAGCTCGACGGCAACGTACCGTCGACGCCGGGCATGGATCGCAAGGCGGCGATCAACTTCGCGCGCGTCGGCGCGCAGAAGCTGTGGGCCGGCACGGTCACGATCAAGCCTGACGCAAAGACCGGCGCGCATCATCATGGCCATCTCGAAAGCGTGATCTACGTGGTGAAGGGGAAGGCGCGGATGCGCTGGGGCGAGCAGTTGCAGTTCACCGCCGAAGCCGGCCCCGGCGACTTCATCTTCGTGCCGCCTTATGTGCCCCATCAGGAGATCAACGCCAGCCCCGACGAGGTGCTGGAATGCGTGCTGGTGCGCAGCGACGGCGAGGCGGTCGCGATCAACATCGATATCGAGCCGGTCGAAAAGCCGGAGACGGTGCTGTGGGTCGATCCGGTGCACCGGGATCCGGCCGAGACGAAATCTTAAAGTCTCGAGGCCCAGTGGCGGGACCATCTCGCGATGGTCCCGCCGGGCAGGAGCGGCTGTACCGCTCCCTCACGCGCGGAGCAGGGGCGACTGTCGCGCGCGTGTCGGGGTCTTGATATCTCCGACGATCAGTTGGGACCTTTCAGAACGTCCATGGCGGTCAGGTTGCCATCCGCGGTTGACGATTGTTGAGGATGCGCTGCTGCGAAGCAGTCGTCCCAGTCGTACGGAAGCCGTACCGATCCGTGCCGAGGCGTCTGTGCATCCAGATCGAACAGTCTCTTGAGGGGCAGCTGGCGGCGGCGAGAGGACATTTGGCCTTTTCGAATAAGTAATGTTATAACATAACGTAATCTGAAAGATTTGGAGGTGTCAAGGGCATGCGAACCTTGGCAACGCGGACAGGGACGACCGTTACGGGGCCGGGCCGCCCTCTCTCGCCCGTTCTAGCGGCCGCCACGAACGGGGAGAGGGACGTGGCGTCGCCGCCGCGACGGCCAGATGTCGTTGAATGGTCGCAGCCGCCGTGTCTCGACGGCTGCTACTTCGAGAGATACGCAGTCCCCGCTGGTCCGTTCGACACCGACATCGACAGCGCGCCGGGCGCGATGGTCCAGTTGGTGGCGTTCAGGATCAGCGTGTTGAACACCATCGTCACGCTGTTGCTGCTGACGTTGGACACCGAGTTGATGGTGACGTTGCGGCTCGGCAGATACATGAGCCCTGTAAAAGACGAGCCGCTGGTGCCGTTGATCGGCAAATTGGTGGTCGACAGCCCGGTCGGCTCGTACATCAGGATGTTCGCATAGGTGCCGGTGGTCGGCGCCGCCAGCGTGGCGTTGACGTTGCCGTTGAAGGTGAGCGTGGCGTTCTGGTCGACGAGATAGAAGGTGACGCCGTTGCCTGTCACCGTCCAGCCCGAGTTGAAGGTCATCGTCCCCTTGATGATGTAGAGTCCCGGATTGAGCGTCAGCGTTCCCGAACCGTTGAAATTGGTCGAGCCGCAATAGACGCCGGGGCTGAGCGTGACCGAGCCGGGATCGTAGACCTTGTTGTTGGTGGTGCACGATCCGACCGTCACCGTCGGCAACGAGCCGGCGAATGGATCGGAGATCGCGGCGCAACTGGTTTCGGCCGGCGGGGTGACGCCGCCGTTCTTGATGATCGTCGATCCCTTGATGCAGATGCGCTTGACGTTCAAGGTCGCGTTGAAGAGCGCCGCCGGATTTTGTGTCGACAGCACATGCACCTCGCAGGTCGGCGCGTTGAGTTGCGCGCCTGAGTTGACCAGCAGCGATTGCGAGTTCAGCGTGCTGACGAGCAGGATGCACACCGGCGACTTGCTCTGCGCGCCGGGTTTCGCGGTCGCGGAGGCCGAGATCCCCAGCGACGAGGTACCCATCACTGTCAGGAACGAGGTGTTCACCGTCGCGCTCGCCGAGCCGGTGAGCGAGCCGTCGCTGTTCGCGGTGAAGCTCGCGGAGGCGGCGGTGCCGAAGCGACCGCCGAAATCGCCCCTGAAAATGGCGTTCGCCGTCGAGACCTGCTGGCCGCTCGGCTGAACGACGCCGGCCAGCACCGCGGAGTCGACCGCCTTCTGCAGCTGTGTCCTGGTGTCGCTCGACTTGGAGAAGTCGACTGCCGTGCCGATCGCGATCACGATCGGAATGATGGCGATGGCGAAGATCATGCTGATCTGGCCGTCCTGCGCCCGCCAGAAGCGGCGCGATCGGCTGCGAAGACGTTCGGAGGAAATCGATGCGGTCATGTCAGGCGCTTCCTGCTGCGGGCGGACCAGGGCTCCGCGCCGGCAAAGCAGGGCCCCTCGCAGCAGGAGATGAGCCGCAAATATTACCGCAAACTGAATTCGGTTCCGGAAAGGGAACTCTCACGCGGGTGGCGGGAACTCAGGGTTATCAGTCTGTTTTGACGAAGGCCGAGAAAGCCCTCATGACACCGCCCGCAGTTGGTGATCGTGCAAATTACTTGTGTGAGATGGTGGAGCTTGCGCTACTTATTAGTTGTAATCAGGCAGCTTTCTCTCGTTCGTCGATGCGCGGCTCACGCGAGGACGTGCGCCAGATCCGATCCGACAGCAGCACGAGGCTGCAGACCAGCGCGTAAGCGACCAGCGACAGCGCCACCATCGTCGCCAGCGATGTCATGCCGCCACCGAGCACGACGATCACGATCATGCCGCCGCCAGCGGCGACCAGGATGCGCAGAAACGAGCCGATGAACGGCCATAGCACGTGGCCGGCGCCCTGGCCGGCAAAGGCCAGCACGAAGCCGAAGCCGAGCGCGGCATAGGCGGGCGCCACGATGCGCAGATAGATCGCGCCCTCGCGCAGCACGTCCGGGTCATGGCTGAACAGCGTAAGCCAGAGCGGCGGATGCAGCGCCACGACGAGGCCGATGCCGCCGACCAGCGTGGCGCCGCTGACCGCGCTGACCCAGGCGATGCGGCGGGCGCGGGCGCCCTGGCCACCGCCGACATTGATCCCGACCATGGTCAGGGTGGCCGTGCACAGGCCGAACAGCAGCGGGATCATGATGTAATCGAGCCGCGATGCGATGCCGTAGGCGGCGAGCTCCGAGGTGCCGAAACGACCGGCCAGCGCGGTCACCAGGATCACGGTGAGGTTGACAAGGACGGCGTTGAGCGCGGTCGGCAGGCCGACCTTGAGGATGTCTGCGAACAGCCTCATCTGCAGCGGCGCGAGTCGGACATGCAGGGTGGAGCGGCCGGAGGCCATATAGCGGACCAGCACCAGCATGGCGCCGCAATAGTACAGCCCGAAGGCAATGCCGGCGCCGGCGATGCCGAGGCCCGGCAGCGGCCCGAGGCCGAAGATCAGAAGCGGCGAGGCGGGGATCATGATGACGGCGCCGACCAGCGTGACCAGCGCAGGCACCCGCACATTGCCGGCGCCGCGCAGCGCCGCCGCCTGCAGATTGACGATCCACACCGGAACGGCGCCGGCGAACAGATAGTTGGAATAGCGCACGCCCGCCTCCAGCGCCCCGGCGCGGCCGCCGAGCGCATGATAGAGCGCCGGGCCGAACAGCGCGGTGGCCAGCGTGAACAGGGCGCCGGCGATGACGGCGAGCACGATGGCATGGAAGGCGACGGCATCGGCGTCGGCGTTGCGGCCCGCGCCGATCGCGCGTGCGACCGCCGAGGAGACGCCGCTGCCGATGCCGCCGTTCGACATCATCGTCATCAGCATGAAGATCGGGAACACCAGCGCGGCACCGGCGAGCGCATCGGTGCCGAGCAGCCCGACATAATAGGCCTCGGCGACGTTGACCGCGGTCTGCGCCACCAGCACCGACATGGTCGGCAGCGCCAGCCGGACCAGGGTGGGCAGGATCGGGCCGGACAGCAGGGCCGCGCGCGTCGCCGCGGCCTTGGCACGGGACGGGTCGGCCGGCGGCGGAGCCGGCGCGGGCGGCGGACTCGCAGCACGCCTGGCGCGGGTGGCCTCGGTCGATACGTCCATCGTGCCTCCGCGCAGCCCTCGCGAGCTCGTCGATTTGAATGACGATCATCATTCAATAGAGCTGCCGGAGGGCGGCGGTCAAGGCGGGGGGAGCGCAGACCGATCATGATTTCTTGAGCGGGCAGGCCCGTCTAGTAATGGATGCGCAGGCCGACGCCGCCGTGGATGGTGTTGCCGACCGGCTGCGGGCCGAGCGTGCCGTTCACGAAGAGGTCGGCGATCCAGCCCTTCTGGAGCCGGAAGCCGAGCCGGCCGCCATATTCGAACCAGCCCTGGTTGCCTATTGTCGGCGTTAGACGGTCCACAAGGTTGTTGTAAAATGGACACAAGTTTGCCCCGATGCGCGTTCGGTGGTTAGTTGCCGCCACAGCCAGATCAGTTCAATGCGTAGGCCCATGAAGGTATCCGCTGCTCGCCGCGACGATGACGACGATGCCGGCGATGCCGCGCCGGAGGCCGGCCTGTCGGCCCGCCGCCCGCTGCTGAGCGTCCTGTTGATCTTCTTTGTCGCCCATGTCGTGCTGATGGTCGGGCTCGCCGCGCCGCCCAAATTCGTCTTCGACGAGGTGCACTACGTGCCGGCGGCCCGCCAGATGCTGGGTCTTGCGCCGGCGAGCCCACAGCTCAACCCGATGCATCCGCCGCTGGCCAAGGAGCTGATCGCGCTGTCCATCAGGACGTTCGGCGACAATTCATTCGCCTGGCGTTATCCGAGCACCGTGCTCGGCGGACTTGCGATCGCTGCGATCTATCTGTGCGGCCTCGCCCTGTTTGCGGCACAGGGACCGGCGATCGCCGCCGCGCTGCTCGCCTTGGTCAACCAGATGCTGTTCGTGCAGGCGCGCATCGCGATGCTCGACATCGGCGCGCTCGCCTTCAGCCTGCTTGCGATCGCGGCGTTCCTGTTCGCGTATCGGCAGCGCCGGCCGCAGCTCCTGCTTGCGCTCGCCGGCGCGCTGTTCGGCCTGGCGGTCGCATGCAAATGGAGCGGATTGTTTCCATGGCTGACTGCGCTTCTCATCGTCGGCCTGATCAAGCTGCTGCAGCACTGGCAGACCTCTTTCGGGGATGCCGAGCCGACGGACTGGTATCAGCCGGAGCAATGGCCGGCGCTCCGTTGGCCACATATCCTGCTTTGTCTCGGTCTGCTCCCGGCGCTGGTCTATCTCGCGACGTTCATTCCGCTGCACGGGCTCTCCGTCACAGGGATCGCCGAGGCGCAGCGCCGCATCTTCGCCGACAGCATCACCACGGCGATCGCCGGCCACACTTATATGAGCTCGTGGCCGACCTGGCCGTTGCTTGTCCGCCCGGTGTGGTTCCTGTTCGACAAGGCGAGCGACGGCGACATCGCGGCGATCGTGCTGCTCGGCAATCCGCTGGTGCTGTGGCCGGCCGTGATCGCGCTCGCGGTCTGTGCGTGGGATTTGCTCGCCAGACGCCGCGCGACGGCGTTCCTGATCCTCGCGTTCTATCTCGGCTGCTATCTGCCCTGGGCGCTGCTGCCGCGCGCGCTGAGCTTTCTCTACTACTATCTGCCGTCGGCGACGCTCGCGAGCCTGGCGCTGGTCCACGCGCTGCTGCGGCTTCCACGCTGGGCGCTGTGGGCCTATGTCGCCGTCGCTGCGCTGGGCTTCGTGGTGATGCTTCCGGTGAGCGCCGCCTTCATCGGCACCACCATGAGCACGTTCAGCCGGCTGATGCTGTTCCAGAGCTGGATCTGAGTTCCAGCCACCCGTGAGTTCCCTGAGGTTCCATTTGTCTGTTGCTTGACGAGAGGATCGCTCGCCGCCAGTTTCGCCTCGCTTCGAAACGAAGTTGGGGGAGCACGACTCGATGTTGGGATGGTTTGAGCGGCTGCTCGATTCGTCGACCTTGTCTCCGCACGGCATCTGTCTGTTGTGGGAACCCGAGCTGATCTGGCTCCATGTCGCCTCCGACGCCGTGATCGCGGCAGCCTATTTCTCCATCCCTGTGGTGCTCACGCTGTTCGTCTCCAAGCGGCGGGAAGTTGACTTCGGGTTCCTGTTCTGGGCCTTTGCGATCTTCATCATGGCCTGCGGCGTCACCCATGTGCTGTCGATCGTCACGTTGTGGGTTCCGATCTATGGCATCGAAGGCCTGGTCAAGGCGGCGACCGCGCTGGCGTCGATCCTGACCGCGGGCATTCTCTGGCCGCTGCTGCCGAAGATCCTGGCGATCCCGTCACCCGCACAATTGCGGGCGGCGGAGGCCGCGCTCGTTGTCGAGAGCCGGCAACGCCGCGAGGCCGAGGACATGCTGCGCCACGCTCAGAAGATGGAAGCCGTCGGTCAGCTGACCGGCGGCGTGGCGCATGACTTCAACAATCTGCTGACCATCATCAGCGGCAATCTCGAGATCGCCGAGCGCAGCCTGCGCGCGCAGGGCGAGGCCGCGCGCGACCGCCTGACGCGGGCGATCGCGCAGGCCGCCAGCGGCGCGCAGCGCGCGGCGACGCTGACCCAGCGTCTGCTCGCCTTCGCGCGCCGCCAGCCGCTCGATCCGCGGCTGACCAATGTCAACAAGCTGCTCTCGGGCATGTCCGACTTCTTCCGCAGAACCTTGGGAGAGACGATCAGCGTCGAGGTGGTCGAGGCTGCGGGGCTCTGGCAAGTCGAGGTCGATCCGAGCCAGATGGAGGCCGCGATTCTCAATCTCGTCGTCAACGCCAAGGACGCCATGCAGGGGCAGGGCAAGCTGACGATCGAGACATCGAACAGCTTCATCGACGAGGGCTATGCGCGGCAGCACGCCGACGTCCGGGTCGGCCAATACGTCCTGATCGCGATCACCGACACCGGTGTCGGCATGTCGCGCGACGTCGTTGAGAAGGCGTTCGATCCGTTCTTCACCACGAAGGAGCCGGGGCAGGGAACGGGCCTGGGACTGAGCCAGGTCTATGGCTTCGTCAAGCAGTCCGGCGGCCATGTGAACATCTACAGCGAAGTCGGAGAGGGCACGACCGTGAAGATTTATCTGCCGCGCGCGCATCAGGCCACAGCCGATGCGCCGGAGAGCCGGAGCGCCGTGGTCGGCAGCCGCGGCAGCGAGACCGTGCTCATCGTCGAGGACGAGCCGGAGGTGCGCAGCTATATCGCCGAGACGCTGTCCGAACTGGGCTATGCCGTGCGTGAGGCGCCCGACGGGCCGGCGGCGCTGGCGCTGCTCTCGCGCGAATCACTCGATGTCGATCTCCTGCTCACCGACATCGTCATGCCCGGCATGAACGGTCGCCAGCTCGCCGATGATCTGCGCAACAGCCGTCCGAAGCTCAAGGTGCTGTTCATGACCGGCTATTCGCGCAACGCTATCGTCCATCAGGGACGGCTGGATCCCGGCGTTGCGCTGCTGCAGAAGCCGCTCAGCCGAACGATGCTGAGCAGCAAGATCCGCGAGGTGCTGGACGCGCCGTAGAGCACGCTCCGGAAAAGGAGACGCCGGTTTTCCGGACGCATCATGCGCACGAAAACAGTCGGATCATGATGCGCTGCCGTGGCGGCGCATCATGACCGACGCCTACTTCGAAGCCGCGGTCTTGGTATCCATGTTGACGACCTGGACGCGGCGGTTAAGCGGATCGGCCGGATTGGCGGCGTCCTTCAGCTTGGTCTTGCCGTAGCCGACGGCGACGAGGTCCTGGCCGACGAGGCCGTACTTCTCGACCAGATAGCGCTTGATGGTGTCGGCGCGCCGCTCGGAAAGATCCTGGTTGAAGCCGTCGCTGCCGATACCGTCGGTGTGGCCGGCGACGACGAAGGTCGAGCCCTTCAGGTTCGGATCCGACAGCGCCTTGCCAAGCTCCTGAACAGCCTGCATCGAGCCCTTGCTGATCTCGGCGGAGTTGTAGTCGAACTGGATCTCGAGATCGATCTTCGGCTTGCTTGCGGCCAGTTCCGCGATTTGCTCGCGCTCGCCGAGCGACAGCGAGCGCGTCTTGCGGTTCCGGACGCTGTCGAGCAGCGCGGCCTGCTTGGCCTGCGCCGCGGCATCGACCGGCTGGGCCGTCTGCGGTCCGACGGTGATGCCGCGCGTGACCGACTTGGGCTTCAGCGCGTTCAGGATCTGGTCCGCAGTCACGGCCTCGCCGGCGAAAGCCGCGCCTGCGCTCATCATCAGCACGGCGGAAAACGCCGCCGCCCGGACTGCAAAACGTTCAAAATATGGGGTCATCGTCGTGGTCCTCGGTCGTCATGGCTCATGGCCATTGGATGCTTGGACGATAGAACCGGTTCAAACCCTTGGAATGTGATGGAAGTCACGTCTTTCGCGGCTCGGCGCACCGCGGCGTGAGCGGAGCCGCTGCAAGGTCGTCGCAAAGGCCCCGACGCGCGGCCGGTCTGCGAACAACAAATCGGCCAGATGCGGTTCTACCGGATATCCCTGGCCGGAAAAAAATCGCAAACCCGGGGGGAGCGAGGCGGGCAACAAACGATTTAAGTCAAGAAACGCCAACAGAAAAGCACAGCCGTGTTCAACTCATCACCCAGGCGGGACTACCCCTCTCATCGGGCGGGAAGTCAGGATCACTCGGGATCCTCCGGTTCCATGTCAACCCTGATCGGAGCGGGGATCATTGCGGCGTCCATCCTGCTGTCGACGCTGATCGGCGCCGTGGGCAACCGCTATGTCGGGCTGGAAAGCCCGTCCGAGGATACGGCATGGCTGGTCGATCGGCTGACCGGTCGCGTCTACAAGTGCCGTGCGCCGGACGCCGGCCGCGCCAGCTGCAAGTCGGAGATCGCCACCGGCAGCATCCCGGAGAGGGCGAAACAATAGGTTCCATACCGGGATCTCGCACAGCGATTGCCGTTGCGGGAGGCTGGTCGAATCTCGCACCATCTCGCGGCCATGTCCGCCGCTCCCCTCGCCCTGTCCAAGACCGAAGCAATCCGCCTGTGGCTGCGCGCCCAGCGCCTCGACGGCGAAGCGCCGTTCGGGGCCGGCTCCGAGGCCGTCACCGCAGCGGTCGCGCATCTCGGCTATGTGCAGATCGACACCATCAACGTGATCGAGCGCTGCCATCATCACATCCTGTTCAGCCGCATCCCGGCCTATCGCCGCGCCGATCTCAGGCAGGCGCAGAGCGCGGACAAGACCGTCTTCGAATATTGGACGCACGCGCTGTCCTACGTGCCTGTGCAGGACTTCCGCTATTTCGTGCCGGCGATGCGCCGCTATCGCCGCGTAGGACATCGCTGGCTCACGACGGTGAAGCCTGAGGACACCCGCAAGGTGATGCGGCTGATCCGCCAGGGCGGCGCGCTCACGATCCGCGACATCGACGATGACGAGCTGCGCGAGAAGGACCATGCCTGGGCCAGCCGCAAGCCGTCGAAGCGCGCGCTTCAGCTTGGGTTCTACGAGGGCGTCCTCACAGTCGCCGGCCGCGACGGCATGCTCAAGACCTACGATCTCACGACCCGGCATTTCGGCTGGGACAGACTGCCGAAGGGCGCCACCGAGCGCGAGATCGCCGCCTATCTGCTCGACCGGGGCTTGCGCGCGCAAGGCGTCGTCAGCCTCGACTCGCTGTGCCATCTCAATGCGCCGCGAAAGGCCGACGTGCGGAAGGTGATCGAAGCCCGGGTCCGGCGCGGCGAGTTGCGGCCGGTGGCGCTGGAGGGCGCGGCCAAGCAGGAGCATTGGGCCACGCCAGCGGCATTGGACGAGCGGATCGAGATCAGCCCGGAGCGGGTGCATATCCTGTCGCCGTTCGATCCCCTCATCATCCAGCGCAAGCGGACGCAGGCGATCTTCGGCTATGACCATCGGTTCGAGGCCTATGTGCCGAAGGACAAGCGACTGTTCGGCTATTTCGCGCTGCCCGTGCTGGTCGGCGAGGAGATCGTCGCGGCGATCGATCTGAAGACCGACCGGCAGAACGGCAAGCTGCTGATGCAGAAATGGAGCTGGGTCGGTCCGGGCAAGGCGGCACGCGGCGATCAGCGCAAGGCGCTGAAGCGGATCATCGAGGACGAGCTGCACCGGTTCCAGCGGTTTCAGCTCGGCGACTGACAGGTCAGAAGATTCATACAGCACCTCTTGATTTGGAAACGATCATTTCCTAAATAGATCACATGATGAAGTCGCAAACAAATCTATCCGAGCGGCGCGGGCCGGGCCGTCCGCGCGAGTTCGATATGGACACCGCCCTGGGCAAGGCGCTGGTGGTCTTCAGCGAGCGTGGTTATCACGCGGCGTCCCTGGCTGAATTGCGCGCCGCCATGAAGCTTGCCACCGGCAGTCTCTACAAGGCGTTCGCGGACAAGCGCGCGATCTTCCTGGCGACGCTCGATTACTACATCGCCCGCCGCGACCGGCAGTTGCGCGAGCGGCTCGACGCGCAGGCGAGCGGCCGCTCCAAGCTGGAGGCGCTGCTGCAGTTCTACGCCGAATCCGCCAGCGACAGCGAAGGCCGGCGCGGCTGCCTCGTGGTCACCAGCGCGACCGAGCTCGCTACCCTGGATGCGGAGGCCGCAGCCAAGGTACGCGCGGCGTTGCGCCGGGTCGAGACCCTGCTGCGCGACCTGCTCAGGCTGGGCCAGGCCGACGGATCGATCCGCAAAGAGCTGGACCCCGACGCCGTCGCGGGCGCTCTTTTCTGCATCATCCAGGGCTTGCGGGTGGTCGGGAAAACGGGGCGGCCAAAGAGCGAGATGACAAGCATCTCGAAGCAAGCCGCGTCCATGTTCACGTGACGCCGTGTCAAAATAGGAAACGAATGTTCTATAATTTGGAGAATGAACCATGAGCGAGTTGACGGACACCCTCTATGACCAAACGCCGTCGCAGCTGGTCGCGGCGGAGCGGTTCGGTCGCGCCGATCTATCGCAAACCGGACTCACCCATCGCTTCGCGACGGTGGACGGCGTTCGGCTGCACTATGTTAGCAGCGGCCCCGCGGATGGCGAGGTCGTGGTGCTGCTCGCCGGCTTTCCCCAGAGCTGGTTTGCCTGGCGCAAGGTCATGCCGCTGCTCGCGAAGCGCTATCGGATCATTGCGGCCGAGTTCCCCGGCCAGGGCGACTCGGACCGGCCGGCGGACGGCTACGACACCCAGACGCTGGCAACGGCCGTACATCGCCTGCTGCAGCAGCTCGACATCACCCGCTATCATCTGGTTGGCCACGACATCGGTGCGTGGGTGGCCTATCCTCATGCCGCGCTGTTCGGCGACGAGGTCCTAAGCCTTGCGTTGCTCGACGCGGGAATTCCCGGTGTCACCCTGCCGGAGACGCTGCCGTTCACGCCGGACCGGGCGTGGCGCACCTGGCATTTCGCCTTCCACGCCGTCGCGGATCTTCCGGAGATGCTGCTTCAGGGCCGCGAACGCGACTATATCGCCTGGTTCCTGCGCCGGAAGAGCGCCAACCCCGACGTCTTCTCCGAAAGCGATCTCGATGAATATGCCCGCGTGCTGACCAAGGCCGGCGGTCTGCGCGCCGGGCTCGCTTATTATCGTGCTGCGGCCCAGTCGGCACGTCAGAACCGCGAGAGGAAGGAAAAGGGCAAGTTGAAGCGGCCGGTGCTGGCCATCGGTGCCGACCAGGGATCGGTCGTCGACATGGCCGCGCCGCTCAGGGAGGTCGCCGATCACGTCGAGGGCCTCACCATCGCCGCGTGCGGGCACTACATTCCGGAGGAGCAGCCGGCCGTTCTGGCGGAGGAGTTGCTGGCGTTCTTCAGCCGCGTGAGTGCCGTGTCGATCTGATGTCTCAGACGACATCGCGTCTTGTGTCAGGCAGCTTATCCCATGCAGCGCTGACGCATTGCAGTTTGCGCCTGTCTATTTCCACGTCGTCATGGCCGGGCTTGTCCCGGCCATCCACGTCATCCGGCATGCTGAGACGGACATGGATGCCCGGGACAAGCCAGGAAAAGCCCGGCCATGACGGAGTCACAAATGGCAGCACTGAGGCCCTCAGGACTCCGCGTCTCGATGCGATCGTGCGGCTACTTCGGGGGAAGCCGAAGCGCAATCCGATCGATCGCCATGCCGACCAAGATGCCGACCGCATAGGCCACGATGTTCCACAGCGAGAAGATCCGCCCGAGCAGCAGCGCGCCGGCCAGCGTGAGGCGGAAGCTGTCCAGCCAGGGCGTGTGGATCAGCCTTGAGGCTTCGACCGCGACGGCAACGGCGAGCGCGAGCCCGCCGATCCGCCGCCAGGACAGCAGCGGCAGCAGCGCCACCAGCAGCATGTACACCATGGTTGCCCAAAGCGCGGAACCGCCATATTTCACAATGAAGGCGGAGAGGCCGAGGCTCAGGCCGTAGAAGCGCAACGCGAGCCCGAGTGCGATCACGGTCAGCGCCGCTACGAGCGCCGGCGCGGCGCGGCGGCGCCTACTCAGTCCCGTCGTCATGGGCCACACGCCAAGGACCACTTGCCTCAACTCATCCCTGTGAGCATGCGTCGCGGCTCAAAGCCGGGACGGCAGCGGAATTTATCGGTTTCAAAGCGTCTCATTCTCCGTTCTCTTCCCGGACAAGCTGTGACACGCGCACGCGCGCGGCGCCGATCCGGACCCCTACGCCGCGGCCGATGTGAGTTGCGACAAAGCTAATCACCAGAGTGCCTCGAACCCCTCCCTGGGGGTATGGGTCCCGGCGTTCGCCGGGACGAATGCGTCGGGGCGGCTCAAACAATCGGGCCATGAGGCGTCATGCGCATGCCGCGCCCCGGCGTTGCGCGGACGAACTGTGGGATGTCGGGTTTTCCGATTGACTTGCCATCACCGATGCTCAACACCCGCCTCAACTACCAATCCTGCAATGCTCCCCGGGAGGAGATCAATGAGTCCGTCCACCACCGTTCCGGCCGCGCCTGGCCGCTCCGACATCGAGGCTGCAACCATCCGCGCCATCTCCTGGCGGCTGATTCCGTTTCTGGTGCTTGCCTATTTCTTCTCCTATCTCGACCGCGTCAATCTCGGCTTCGCCGCGCTGACGATGAACGCCGAGCTGAAATTCTCGCCGCTTGTGTTCGCCTGGGGCGCCGGCATTTTCTTCATCGGCTATTTCATCTTCGAGGTGCCGAGCAATCTTGCCCTGGAGAAGTTCGGCGCCAGCCGCTGGATCGCGCGCATCATGGTGACCTGGGGCATCATCTCGGCGTTGATGGCGCTGGTGTCGGGGCCGTGGAGCTTCTACGCGCTGCGCTTCCTGCTCGGTGTCGCCGAGGCCGGTTTCTTTCCCGGCATCATCCTCTATCTGACCTATTGGTATCCGGCGCAGTATCGCGCGCGCTTTCTCGCCGCCTTCGCGGTGGCGGTGCCGATCTCCACCGTGATCGGCGCGCCGGTCTCAGGCCTGCTGCTCGGCATGCACGGCCTGATGGGGCTGCAGGGCTGGCAGTGGCTGTTCATCATCGAGGGCATCCCCTCGATCATCCTGGGCGTCGTCACCTGGTTCTATCTGACCGACCGGCCGGAGCATGCGACCTGGCTCGCGCCAGAGCAGAAGGCCTGGCTCGCCGCCAAGCTCGAGGCCGAGACCGCGGCGAAGCAGGCCGCGGGACACATGACGCTCGGCGAGGCGCTGTCGTCGCCGAAGGTGATCGTGCTCAGCCTGATCTATTTCGGCTTCGTCGGCGCGCTCTATGGCATGCAGTTCTGGCTGCCGCAGATCGTCAAGGCGTTCGGCCTCAGCAACACCCAGACCGGCTTCGTCACCGCGATTCCCTATGCGTTCGGCACCGTCGCGATGATCCTGTGGGCGCGGCATTCCGATGCGACGCGCGAGCGCGTCGTGCATGTCGGCGCGCCGCTGATCCTGATCGCGGTGGCGCTTGCTGCGTCGAGCCAGATCGGCGATCCGACCTTGACGATGGTGGCGCTGACATTCGCGGCGATCGGCGTGTTCTGCGTGTTCGGCGTGTTCTGGACGTTGCCGACGGCGTGGCTGTCCGGCACGGCCGCCGCCGGTGCCATCGCGCTGATCAACTCGATCGGCAATCTCGCCGGCTTCGGCGGGCCCTATCTGGTCGGCTGGATCAAGGATACGACCGGCTCCACCACGCACGGCCTGCTCGCGCTGTCGGTGCTGCCGCTGATCGCGGGTCTCCTGGTGTTCTTCGGCGGCCATGAGAGCAAGGCGGAGTTCGCCGGCCAGGCACCGGCGGAGTGAGCGCGGTGATCCGCAGTTGCGGTGCCCAGCGTGGTTGCTGGACCTGCTCATGTCATTCCGGGGCGGTCGCACCAGCGAGCTAACCCGGAATCTCGAGATGAGGTACGCCGGCGCCAACCAAGCTCGGAATTTCGGGTTCGACCGCTGGCGCGGTCGCCCCGGAATGACAGCGTGGGGCGGGCGGACTGCCGCGCGCCGAGAGAATCCCTGCTTCTCCCCGACCCCTGCGGCAACTTGTCTTAACGCTCACGAAGTCATGATCGCTGACGATTATTGACAATCGTCAGTCGACAATCGACACTCTCTCGCAATCGCAGCGAGGGGTGTCCCATGTTGATCCGCCTGATTTTCGCGAGCTATTCCAAGCTTTTGACCGGCATCGCGCTGGCGACCATGGCTGCCGCCCTGGCCGGTTGCAACGAAACAGTCGCCCAAAAGGTCGAGCCGGTCCGGCCGGTTCTGGTCGCATCCGTTCATTACGAGGCCGAGACGCCGGAGCGCAGCTTCGTTGGCACGATCCGGCCGCGCATCGAGGCGGACATCGGCTTCCGCGTCGCCGGCAAGGTGGCCAAGCGCCTCGTCGAGGTCGGCCAGACCATCGAGGTCGGCCAGCCGCTCGCCACCCTGGATGAGGTCGACCTGAAGCTGCAGGCCGAGCAGGCCGAGGCGGAATTCCGCGCCGCCACTGGCGTGCTCGCGCAGGCCTCCGCCGCCGAGACCCGCGCCAAGGAATTGCGTGCCAAGGGCTGGACCACCGACGCGCAGATGGATCAGGCCAAGGCCTCCGCCGACGAGGCCCGCGCGCGGCTCAATCGCGCCGAGCGCTCGGTCGAGCTGACGCGCAATTCGTTGTCCTACGCGACGCTGGTGTCGGACGCGCGCGGCGTCGTCACGGCGAGCATGATCGAGCCCGGCGTCGTCGTCGCCGCCGGCCAGGCCGCCATCCGCGTCGCGCGCTTCGCTGAAAAGGAGGCGGTGGTCGCCATCCCCGAGACCTTGCTCGATCGTGCCAAGAACGGCTCAGCGACGGTGTCGCTGTGGTCGGAGGCGGGCAAGACCTACACGGCGCGGCTGCGCGAGATCGCTCCGGCCGCCGATCCGGCGACGCGCACCTATCTCGCAAAGTTCTCGCTGCCGGATGCGAATGACAGCGTCTCGCTCGGCATGACCGCGACGCTCACCTTGTCCGATCCGGCGACCATGCGCGTCGCGCGGCTGCCGCTGTCGGCGCTGTTCAACGACGGCCGCGATCCCTCGCTCTACGTCGTCAACGACAAGGGCGAGGTGACGCTGAAGCCGGTCAAGGTGAAGGCCTATGACAGCAAGGACGTGCTGATCGTCTCAGGCGTCGACGAGGGCGAGAAGGTGGTCGCCCTCGGCGTGCAGAAGATCGACCCCGCGCAGAAGGTGCGCGTGGTCTCCGCGCTGACGTTCTGAGGGTCTCAAGGTTTGATGTCTTGGGGCTTTAACGGCCTGGCGGACTTTCAACCCTCACCCTGAGGAGCCCGCCGCAGGCGGTCGTCTCGAAGGGCGAGGCCCGAATGTGGGCTCATGGTTCGAGAAGCGCCGCAAGAGGCGGCGCTCCTCACCATGAGGGTCAAAGGCTGAGGGCGGCGCTGAACTGAACGCTGAACTGAACATGAGCCGCGCGCTCATGACGAGAAATAAGACCCTCATCCCGAGCGAGACGCGAACCGTCTCGCAGGATGAGGTCACCGAAGCCTGAAGCGACTGGGTCCTCATCGGGGAGCGTGCCATGAAGCGGTTCAATCTGTCGGCCTGGGCGGTCAGTCATCCGCCGCTGGTGCTGTTCCTGATCGTAGCTCTCGGCCTGTTCGGGTTCATCTCCTATGAGCGGCTCGGGCGCGCCGAGGATCCGTTCTTCACGGTCAAGGTTGTCAACGTGTCGGTGATGTGGCCCGGCGCCACCTCGCAGGAGATGCAGAGCCAGGTCGCCGATCCCCTGGAAAAGAAATTGCAGGAGCTGCCCTTCTTCGAGAAGGTGCAGACCTATTCGAAGCCCGCCTTCACTGCGATGCAGGTGACCTTCCGCGACTCTACCCCGCCGAAGGACGTGCCGTATCTGTTCTATCTCCTGCGCAAGAAGCTCGCGGACGCGCAGCCCTCGCTGCCCTCGGGCGTGCTCGGGCCGTTCGTCAATGACGAGTTCTCCGACGTCGATTCCATCCTGTTCATGATGACCGGCGACGGTGCAGACTATGCGCAGCTGAAGAAGGTGGCCGAAGGCCTGCGCCAGCGCCTGTTGAAGGTCAACGGCGTCACCAAGGTCAACCTCTACGGCACACAGGACGAGCGCATCTATGTCGAGTTCAGCCATGCCAAGCTGGCGACGCTCGGCATCACGCCGCAGGCGCTGTTCGACTCGCTCGCCAAGCAGAACAATGTGACGCCGGCCGGCACAGTCGAGACCTCGTCGCAGCGCGTTCCGTTGCGCGTCACCGGCGCGCTGGATGGCGCCAAGGCGGTGGCGGAGACGCCGGTCGAGAGCAATGGCCGCGTGTTCCGGCTCGGCGATATCGCCACCGTTACCCATGGCTTCGTCGATCCGCCGACCTACAAGGTGCATCAGGAGGGCAAGCCGGCGCTCGGCATCGGCGTGGTCACCGCCAAGGGCGCCAACATCCTCGAGCTCGGCAAGGACGTTCACGCCGCCTCGGATGATTTCATGAAGGCCGTGCCGCAGGGCATCGAGCTGACCCAGATCGCCGACCAGCCCAAGGTGGTCGAGCGCGCCGTCGGCGAGTTCGTGCACTCCTTCGTCGAGGCGCTGGTCATCGTGCTGTTCGTGTCGTTCCTGGCGTTGGGCTGGCGCACAGGTATCGTGGTGGCGCTGTCGGTGCCGCTGGTGCTCGGCATCGTCTTCATCGCGATGAGCGCGCTGGGCGTTGACCTGCATCGTATTTCTCTTGGCGCGCTCATCATCGCGCTTGGCCTGCTGGTCGACGATGCGATCATCGCCGTCGAGATGATGGTGGTGAAGATGGAGCAGGGCTGGGACCGCGTCCGCGCGGCGTCCTATGCCTGGGAGTCGACCGCGTTTCCGATGCTGACCGGCACGCTGGTCACCGCGGCGGGCTTTCTGCCGATCGGCTTCGCCAATTCGGCGGTCGGCGAATACACCGGCAGCATCTTCTGGATCGTCGCCATCGCTCTGGTCGCGTCCTGGTTCGTCGCCGTGATCTTCACACCCTATATCGGCGTGAAGCTCTTGCCAGACATCAAAGTGCAGCACGGCCATGACGAGCACGCCGTCTACAACACGCGGATGTATCGCGGCCTGCGCGCCGTGGTGCGCTGGTGCGTGACGCATCGCATTACCACGGTGGCCGCGACCGTCGGCGTGTTCGCGGCCTCGATCGTCGCCTTCGGTCATGTCCAGCAGCAGTTCTTCCCGCTGTCGGAGCGGCCGGAGCTGTTCCTGCAGTTGCGTCTGCCGGAGGGCACCGCCTTCAACGTCACCGAGAAGGCTGCGCGCAAGGCCGAGGCGCTGCTCAAGGACGACAAGGACATCGAGACCTTCACCTCCTATGTCGGCCAGGGCTCGCCGCGGTTCTGGCTCGGCCTGTCGCCCCAGCTGCCGAACGAGGCGTTCGCCGAGATCGTCATCGTCGCCAAGGACGTCGCCGCGCGCGAGCGCATCAAGGCGCGGATCGAGACGGCGGCCGCCAATGGCGAGATCAACGAGGCGCGGGTGCGTGTCGACCGCTTCAATTTCGGCCCGCCGGTCGGCTTCCCCGTGCAGTTTCGCGTGATCGGCCCCGATACAGCTCAGGTGCGCGAGATCGCGCGCCAGGTCCGCGACATCGTTCGCCAGAACCCGAACGTCAGGGACCCGCAGCTCGACTGGAACGAGCAGTCGCCTTACCTCAAGCTCGTCGTCGACCAGGACCGCGCCCGCGCGCTCGGCCTGACCCCGCAGGACGTCTCGCAGTCGCTGGCCATGCTGATCTCCGGCGTGCAGGTGACGACGATCCGCGACGGCATCGAGAAGGTCGGCGTCATCGCCCGTGCGGTGCCATCCGAGCGGCTCGATCTCGCGGGGGTCGGCGACCTCACCATCACCTCGCGCAACGGCGTCGCCGTGCCGCTGCAGCAGATCGCCAAGATCGAATATGCCCATGAGGAGCCGATCCTGTGGCGGCGCAACCGCGACATGGCGATCACCGTGCGCGCCGACGTGGCAGACGGCGTGCAGGCCCCCGACGTCACCAACCAGATCCTGCCGAAGCTCGCCGACATCAAGGCGAAGCTCGATCCGGCCTACCGCATCGAAATGGGCGGCGCGATCGAGGAATCGGCCAAGGGCAATGCCTCGATCTTCGCGCTGTTCCCGCTGATGGCGATCGTGATGCTGACCTTGCTGATGATCCAGCTGCAGAGCTTCTCGCGGCTGTTGCTGGTGTTCCTGACGGCGCCGCTCGGCATCATCGGCGCCTCGCTCGGCCTCAACGTCGCCAATGCGCCGTTCGGCTTCGTGGCGCTGCTCGGACTGATCGCGCTCGCCGGCATGATCATGCGCAACACGGTGATCCTGGTCGATCAGATCGAGCACGATGTCGCCTCCGGCCTGACCCGGCGCGAAGCCATCATCGAGGCCACGGTGCGCCGCGCAAGACCGGTGGTGCTGACGGCGCTGGCGGCGATCCTGGCCATGATCCCGCTGTCGCGCTCGGCGTTCTGGGGGCCGATGGCGATCACCATCATGGGCGGTTTGTTTGTTGCAACCTTCCTGACGCTGCTGTACTTGCCGGGATTGTATGCCCTATGGTTCCGCAAGAGCCTGGATGAACGCGGGGCAGCTGCGCAGGATCATTCTGCAGCGCAGCACGTTGATGGACCGGCACCGGCCCTTCCGCTCGCCGAGGCCGCCGAATGAAGGGCGAACAAGATCGCAGGCATGATGACGCTGGTCTCCGAACACATCGAACCTGATACGCGCGAACGCATCCTCGTCGTCGCGGAGCGTCTGTTTCGGCAGATCGGCTACCAGAAGACCACCGTGGCCGACATCGCCAAGGAGCTCCGCATGAGCCCGGCGAACGTCTACCGGTTCTTCGAGTCGAAGAAGGCGATCCACCAGGGCGTCGCCCGCGAGCTGATGGGCCAGGTCGAGGCGGCGGCGATCGCGATCGCCGAGCGCGGCGGCCCGGCCGTGCCGCGGCTGCGCGAGCTGCTCGGCACCATCCATCGCATGAACACCGAGCGCTATGTCGGCGACAACAAGCTTCACGAGATGGTCGCCGTCGCGATGGAGGAGAGCTGGGAGGTCTGCGAGGCGCACATGATGCTGATCACCGAGATCATCGGCCGCGTGATCGGGCAGGGCGCCGCGTCCGGCGAGTTCGCTGTCAGTGACATCGTGCTGGCCACGAAATGCGCAACGACGGCGATGATGCGCTTCTTCCATCCGCAGATGATCGCGCAATGCGCGACCAAGCCTGGCCCGACCGTGGGCGAGATGATCGATTTCGTTCTGGCGGGGCTTGGTTCCCGGGGCGGCACGGTCTAGGTTGCAGTCATTCCGGGGTGATGCGAAGCATCGAGCCCGGAATCTCGATATTCCGGGTTCGCCTCTCTCGAACAAAATGGCTCCGCCATTTTGTCGCGCGAGGCGCTCCGGAATGACTGTACCCAGGGGGACCACGGCGTGACCGAACGCGACCTGCACTTCTACGAACCGAAGAACGGCCACGGCCTCAAGCACGATCCCTTCAACGCCATCATCGCGCCGCGTCCGATCGGCTGGATCTCGTCGCGCGATCCGGACGGCCACGTCAATCTCGCGCCCTACAGCTTCTTCAACGCCTTCAACTACACGCCGCCGATCATCGGTTTCTCCTCCACGCAGTGGAAGGACTCGGCCGCCAACATCAAGGACACCGGAGAGTTCGTCTGGAACCTGGTGACCCGCGACCTCGCGACCCAGATGAACGCGACCGCCGCGCATGTCGCGCGCGATGTCGACGAGTTCAAGCTCGCCGGTGTCACGCCGGTGCCCTGCAAGCACGTCAACGTGCCGCGCGTCGGTGAAAGCCCGGTAGCGTTCGAATGCAAGGTCACGCAGATCATCCAGCTGCAGGGCGCCGACGGCAGGAAGGCGCAGGCCTGGCTGACGCTCGGCGAGGTCGTCGCCGTGCATATCGACAAGACGCTGATCAAGGATGGCGTCTATCAGACCGCGCTGGCGCACCCGATCGTTCGCGCCGGCCGCCGCGGCGACTATTTCGAGATCAAGGCCGAAGACATGTTCGAGATGATCAGGCCGGACTGACCGCCGATCATCGCGACGGCCCAGCCGGCTTCATGGAGACCACCTGACGTGAGCGAAACGACCGCCCCTGCCGCGCCGACCGAGCCGCGCGGCGATCTCTGCATCCGCACCTTGGCGATGCCGGCCGACACCAATGCCAATGGCGATATCTTCGGCGGCTGGCTGCTGAGCCAGATGGACGTCGGCGGCGGCGTCTTCGCGGCCAAGGTCGCCAAGTCGCGCACGGTGACGGTCGCGATCGAGGCGATGAACTTCCGCAAGGCGGTCTATGTCGGCGATCTCGTCTCGGTTTACGCGCATCTCGTGCGCATCGGCCGCACCTCGATGACCGTGCGCCTCGAGGCATGGGTGGTGCGCCGGCGCGAGGAGCAGCCGATCCTGGTCACCGACGGCAACTTCACCTACGTCTCGATCGACGATGACGGACGACCGCAGCCGATCAAGCGCGACGGCGCGATCACGACGTGACTGACGGCGACGTCGCTTGAGACAAGGTTAACGAGTCCTCAGCGAACGGAGCGTGTGTCGCGTACGGCCGGCCAGGTTGATTCGGCGATGGTCGCGGGGCCGTCCGCGCGTGCGCTGCAGCCAACATAACATCAGCACAATTTACTGTTGCCATGGCGACTGCGCATCGGATTGGCTGCGGCTCCTGACCCGGAACAATCGTCATGGAGTGCGGTTATAAGCCCCGGAATAAACGACGGGATTCGCAATGTCCGACACCTATATCATCGAAGTCGGCTCGCAGGCGGCGGGGATCGTGGTTCGCGACCGCGGCGGCTTCCGCTTCTTCGCGGCATCGCACCGCTTCAATGCCCTCGAGGGCCAGGTGTTTCGCAACGCCCGCGAGGCCGAGCGGGCGGCGCTGCGAATCGTATCCAGCGAGTTGAAGGCCGCGGCTTAATCTGTTGGCCATGTCCGCCATTCGCCGGCGGACGCATGCGGAGCCGTGCAAGCGCAAACCAGGTGATTGCTGCACTGCGCTCCGTGTCCGCTGATTGACCGTTGACGTGATCAGCATCACCATGGTGCAGCTCGTTTCGAAAGCTTGCCCATGGCCGTTCTCTCTCAACGTCAGACCGACATCCTCAACATCGCCCGCGCCTCCGGCCGCGTCATGGTGGAGGATCTGGCGCGCCGGTTCGAAGTGTCGGCGCAGACGATCCGCAAGGATCTCAATGACCTCTGCGAGCAGCGCGCGCTGACGCGCATCCATGGCGGCGCCATCATCGCCTCGGGCGTCGAGAACCTCGCTTACGAGGCGCGGCGCTTCGTCGCCGCCGACGAGAAGAAGGCGATCGGGGCGATCGCGGCGGCGCGGATTCCGAACGGGTCTTCGCTCTTCATCAACATCGGCACGACCACCGAGGAAGTGGCCAGCGCGCTGACATCGCACCAGGATCTGCTCGTCATCACCAACAATCTCAACGTCGCGATGCTGCTCTATCCGCATCCGCGAATCGAGGTGATCGTGGCCGGCGGCACGGTGCGGCGCTCGGACGGCGGCGTGGTCGGCTCGACGGCGACGCAACTGATCGGCCAGTTCAAGGTCGACTACGCGATCATCGGCGCCTCGGCGATCGACGAGGAGGGCGCGCTGCTCGACTTCGACTATCGCGAGGTGCAGGTCGCCCAGGCGATCATCGCCAATGCCCGCAGCGTGATGCTGGTGGCCGATTCCACCAAGCTCCACCGCAGCGCGCCGGTCCGCATCGCCCATCTCAGCCAGATCCAGACCTTCGTCACCGACCGGCCGCTGCCTGACGGCCTCGCCAGCCTGTGCGAGAGCCGGGGCATCGAAGTTGTCTCGGCAATGCCCGCCGACGAGGCGGAGGAGGTCGCCGAGGCAAACGAAAGCGCCTCGCCCTCCGTGCTCCGCCGCGCCTGACCGCTCGCCATCCCTGCAGGCTGTTTGATCCCGGTTTGGGCAGGTTTTGCCCAATCTGGGGCCATCCTGCGAAATTCGATTTGCTTTCGCTTTCGTTTGTGTTTAACTCGAAACCGAAAGTGAAATCGCCGATCGGAAGGCGATTGTCGGGGGAAGCGTCGGGTGGAGCGGATCTACGATCTCGCCATTGTCGGAGGCGGCGTGAACGGCTGCGGCATCGCGCGCGATGCGGCCGGACGCGGAAATTCCGTTTTTCTCTGCGAAATGAACGATCTTGCGAGCGGAACCTCGTCATGGTCGACGAAGCTCGTTCACGGCGGCCTGCGCTATCTCGAATATTACGAGTTCCGGCTGGTTCGCGAGGCGCTGATCGAGCGCGAGATCCTGTGGCAGATCGCGCCCCACATCATCCGTCCCTTGCGCTTCGTCTTGCCGCATCATTCCGGATTGCGGCCGGCTTGGCTGCTCCGCTTGGGCCTGTTCCTGTATGACCATCTCGGCGGCCGCAAGCTGCTGCCGCCGACACGCTCGGTCAATCTGCGCAGCGACGAGGTCGGCCGGCCCCTGATCGCCGGGCGCTACAGCAGCGGATTCGAATATTCCGATTGCTTCGTCGATGATGCGCGCCTCGTGGTGCTGACCGCGCGCGATGCCGCCGACCGCGGCGCAGTGATCCGCACGCGCACCCGCGCCACCGAGATCCGCCAGGACGGCAGCGTCTGGCTGGTCACGACGGAGAATATCCAGAACGGCGAGCGCGAGACCATCAAGGCGCGCGCGCTGGTCAATGCCGCCGGTCCCTGGGTCGAGCAGGTGCTGTCGACCGGCGCCGGCGTCAATGCGAAGGCGAAGGTGCGGCTGGTGCAGGGCTCGCACATCGTGGTGCGCAAGCTCTACGACCACGACCGCGCCTACATCTTCCAGAACGCCGATGGCCGCATCATCTTTGCGATCCCCTATCAGCAGGATTTCACGCTGATCGGCACCACCGATCGCGACTACCAGGGCGATCCGGCCAAGGTGAAGGCGACCGACGAGGAGATCGCCTATCTCTGCGCCGCGCTCGGCGAATATATCGCCAAGCCGGTCACGCCGGCCGACGTGGTGTGGAGCTATTCCGGCGTGCGGCCGCTCTATGACGACGGCGCCAGCGAGGCCAAGGCGGCTACGCGCGATTACGTGTTCGAGCTCGATACGCCCGGCGGCCTGCCGCTGCTGTCGATCTATGGCGGCAAGATCACCACCTATCGGCGGCTGTCGGAGGAGGCCTTGGAGCGCCTCGCGCCCTATCTGAAAGGGACGCAGGCGGAGGAGGGCTGGACCGGCAAATCGTCGCTGCCCGGCGGCGACATGAATGTGCAGGCGATCGACGCTCTCATCACTGATCTCCGCAGGACCTGTCCGTTTCTATCAGATGCACATGCGAAGCGCATCGCACATGCCTATGGCACGCGGGCGAAGGCCATGCTCGCGGGTGCGACATCTTCGGCCGATCTCGGCCAGGATTTTGGTGGCACCTTGACGGAGCGCGAAGTCAGGTACCTGATGACGAACGAGTGGGCGTTGACGGCCGAGGACATTGTGTGGCGGCGATCGAAGCTGGGGTTGCGGATGTCGGCGGCTGAGATCGCCGCGCTCGATGCGTGGATCACGGCCAACCGCGAGCGCTCCACCGTGATGGCGCGCGAAGCGGGAGGACGCGCATGAGCGTCACGCTCGATCACGTCTCGCGAATCGTCGACGGCGTCACCACGATTCGCGACGTCTCGCTGACTTTGCAGCGCGGCACGCTGAGCGTGCTGCTCGGCCCGACCTTGTCAGGCAAGACCTCGATCATGCGGCTGCTCGCCGGCCTCGACAAGCCGACCACCGGCCGCGTGCTGGTCGACGGCAAGGATGTCACCGGCGCCGATGTGCGGCAGCGCTCGGTCGCGATGGTCTATCAGCAGTTCATCAACTACCCCTCGCTCTCGGTCTATGAGAACATCGCCTCGCCGCTGCGCGTGCAGGGCAAGCCGCGCGACGAGATCGAGAAGCGCGTGGCGGAGGCCGCCAGGCTGCTCCGGCTCGAGCCGTATCTGAAGCGCACGCCGCTGCAGCTTTCCGGCGGCCAGCAGCAGCGCACCGCGATCGCGCGGGCGCTGGTGAAGGGCGCCGATCTCGTGCTGCTCGACGAGCCCTTGGCCAATCTCGACTACAAGCTGCGCGAGGAATTGCGCGCCGAGCTGCCGCGCATCTTCGAAGCCTCCGGCGCGATCTTCGTCTACGCCACGACGGAGCCGTCGGAAGCCCTGCTGCTCGGCGGCCGCACGATCTGCATGTGGGAAGGGCAGGCGCTGCAGGTGGGCGACACTACGGCGGTGTACCGGCGCCCTGATACGTTGCGTGTCGGCCAGGTGTTCTCGGATCCCCCGATGAACACGGTCGAGATCCAGAAGCGCGGCAACAGCGTGCATTATGCCGGTGGCGTGGAGGCGGCGGCCGTCGGGCTCTATGCCGATCTGCCCGATGGCAGCTATCGCGTCGGCTTCCGGCCGCACCAGCTGGGTCTTGCCAAAGCTGACGGCAACAAGGCCGACAGCAACCATGGCAGCCACGCCTTTGCGGCCACCGTGTCGGTCACCGAGATCACGGGGTCCGAGAGCTTCGTGCATCTGACCCGCGACGGCATGAACTGGGTCGCGGTGCTGCACGGTGTCCACGACTATGAGCCCGGCGACAGTCTCGAGGCCGTGCTCGATCCCGCCAATGTCTTCGTCTTCGATGCCGGCGACCGTCTGGTCGCGGCACCCGCCGGCCTATAGAGGGAGATGCCGCATGGCCCGCATTGACCTCGTCGACCTCGCCCAGTCCTACCACGGCAACGACGCCGACATCGAAAGCTTCGCGCTGAAGCCGGTGACGATGACCTGGCGACAGGGCGGCGCCTACGCGCTGCTCGGCCCGTCCGGCTGCGGCAAGACCACGCTGCTCAACCTGATCTCCGGGATTCTGACGCCGTCGCGCGGCAAGATCCTGTTCGACGGCACCGATATCACGCAGCGCTCGACGCGCGAGCGCAACATCGCCCAGGTGTTCCAATTCCCCGTCATCTACGACACGATGACGGTGGGCGAAAATCTCGCGTTTCCGCTGAAGAACCGCGGCGTGCCCAAGGCCGAGATCGACAAGCGCGTCGCCGAGATCGCACGTCTCCTGGATCTCACGCCGGACCTCAATCGCAAGGCGACCAGGCTCACGGCCGACGCCAAGCAGAAGATCTCGCTCGGCCGCGGCCTGGTGCGCTCCGACGTCGCCGCCGTCTTGTTCGACGAGCCGCTGACGGTGATCGATCCCGAGCTGAAATGGCAGCTGCGCTCGAAGCTGAAGGCGCTGCATCGCGAGCTCGACCTCACGATGATCTACGTCACCCACGACCAGACCGAGGCGCTGACCTTCGCCGACACCGTCGTCGTCATGCATGACGGCCGCGTCGTGCAGAGCGGCACGCCGGCCGAATTGTTCGACAAGCCGGCGCACACCTTCGTTGGCTACTTCATCGGCTCGCCCGGCATGAACATCCTCTCTGCCGAGGTCAAAGGGCGCGAGGCCCGCATCGCCGGCCACACCCTTTCGCTCGCGCGCAGCTACGATGCGCTGCCCGCCGGCGCCCGAATCGAGATCGGCGTACGGCCGGAATTCGTCGATATCGCGCAGCCCGGCCCGGGCCTGCTCGACGCCAACATCGAGCGGGTCGACGATCTCGGCCGCATCCGCTTCGCGCGCGTCCGCGTCGGCGACGCCAAGTTCGCCGCGCGCCTGCCGGCCGGCTTCTCGCCAGCAGGCTCGGCCGTCGGGTTGAGGTTCAACCCGGCCAATGTCCACGTCTATGCCGACAGCCGTCTGGTCGAGGGAGCCTGAGTGATGGACAAGACCATCAACAACAAGGCCTGGTTCCTGGTGCTGCCGGTGTTCCTGCTAGTCGCGTTCTCGGCGATTCTGCCGTTGATGACGGTGGTGAACTATTCGATGCAGGACACCTTCGGCAACAACCAGTTCTTCTGGAACGGCGTCGGCTGGTTCAAGGAGCTGCTCGATCCCTCGACCGATCTCGGCGGCCGCTTCCTGGCCTCGCTCGGTCGCAACCTGATCTTCTCGCTCGCGATCCTCGCCATCGAGGTGCCGCTCGGCATCGTCGTCGCGCTGTCGATGCCGCGGGCCGGATGGACGGTGGCGTTCTGCCTCGTCGTGCTGGCGCTGCCGCTGCTCATTCCATGGAATGTGGTAGGTACCATCTGGCAGATCTTCGGCCGTTCCGACATCGGCCTGCTCGGCTACGTGCTCAACGCCGTCGGGGTCGACTACAACTACGTCTCCAACGACGCCGATGCCTGGTTCACCGTCATCGTCATGGATGTCTGGCATTGGACCAGCCTAGTGGCGCTGCTGTGCTATGCCGGCCTGAAGTCGATTCCCGACGCCTACTATCAGGCGGCGCAGATCGATGGCGCCTCGCGCTGGGCGGTGTTCACCGCGATCCAGCTGCCGAAGATGCACCGCGTGCTCCTCATCGCCGTGCTGCTGCGCTTCATGGACAGCTTCATGATCTACACCGAGCCGTTTGTCGTGACTGGGGGCGGCCCGGGCAATTCGACGACCTTCATCTCGATCGAGCTGGTCAAGATCGCGCTCGGCCAGTTCGATCTCGGCAAGGCAGCGGCGTTGTCGCTGGTCTACAATCTGATCATCCTGATCGTCTGCTGGGTGTTCTACACTATCATGACCAATGCCGGCGCCGAGCGCCGGCCGGTGGAAGGGGGCGCGTGATGAACACTATTCCGGGCCGCCGGGTCATCATATCGCTGTTCCTGGTCTTCCTGCTGTTGCCGATCTACTGGCTCGTCAACATGAGCTTCAAGACGAACAACGAGATCGTCACGACGATGACGCTCTGGCCGCATCAGCCGACGCTGGCCAACTACATGCGCATCTTTACCGACGAGAGCTGGTATTCCGGCTACATCAATTCGTTGAAATATGTCGTCATCAACACGGTGATCTCGATTCTGGTGGCGCTGCCGGCGGCCTACGCGTTCTCGCGCTACCGCTTCCTCGGCGACAAGCACCTGTTCTTCTGGCTCTTGTCCAACCGCATGGCGCCAGCCGCGGTCTATGCGCTGCCGTTCTTCAACCTGTATTCGGCGATCGGCCTGTTCGATACGCCCTGGGCGGTGGCGCTGGCGCATTGCATCTTCAACATTCCACTCGCGGTGTGGATTCTGGAAGGCTTCGTGTCGTCGGTGCCGCGCGAGATCGACGAGACGGCATTCCTCGACGGCTATTCGTTCCCGCGCTTCTTCGTGAAGATTCTGGTGCCGCTAATCGCGAGCGGTATCGGCGTCGCCGCGTTCTTCTGTTTCATGTTCTCCTGGGTCGAGCTCCTGCTCGCGCGCACGCTGACCTCCGTCAACGCCAAGCCGATCTCGGCGGTGATGACCCGCACGGTGTCGGCCGCGGGTATGGATTGGGGGCTTCTGGCCGCCGCCGGCGTGCTGACCATCATCCCCGGCGCGCTCGTCATCTGGTTCGTCCGCAACTACATCGCGCGCGGCTTCGCGCTGGGGCGGGTGTGATGATGATGTCATGCCGCCGCAGCTCCCGCTCCACCTCTCCCGCTTGCGGGGGAGGTTGTATCGCATCGTCAGATGCGATGCGGGTGGGGGGCTCTATCTTCGCGGGCAGTCCGACTCGTGGCGCCCGCACCCCGACCCTCCCCCGCAGGCGGGGGAGGGAGCACATCACCGCCTGGAGTGACTAGCCATGGACAGCATTGCATGGATGGCCTGGACGCTGCCGACGGCGATCTTCTTCGCCGCTCTGGCCTGCACGCTCGCCGTCATGACCCTGCTTGCCGCGCGCTATCCGGAGGCCGAGCGGGTCGGCGTGTTGCGGATTCCGACAACGCGCGGCGACCGGCTGTTCATCTCGCTGATCCTGGCCGCCGTGATCCATCTGGCCTGGATCGGCTTGGTCGGGACCGATACGATTGCGACCTTGCCGCTCGGCGAGGAAGGGTTTGAGGTCTCGAGCCTGTGGCTCGCGACCGCAATTTCGCTTGCGTCAGCCGTTGCGATCTTTCGCACCGTCTGACCCAAGCGATTGAAGGGCAGATCCGGGACAAACCCGGACCTGGGGTACGTCTGTCGCTGCAAGGAGGAAACCATGCGACACTTGAAACGTAGGAAGCATCACCCGAGCAAGGCCGGGTATCTGGCGATGACCAGCGCGGTCGCGCTGTTCGCCGCGACCATGACGTTGTCCCTGCCGGCGCGTTCGGACGACGCCACGATCCAGAAGTGGATCGACAGCGAATTCCAGCCGTCGACCTTGTCGAAGGAAGAGCAGCTCAAGGAGCTGCAATGGTTCGCCAAGGCCGCCGAGCCCTTCAAGGGCATGGAGATCAACGTCGTCTCCGAGACCATCACGACTCACGAATACGAGTCGAAGACCCTCGCCAAGGCCTTCACCGAGATCACCGGCATCAAGCTCAAGCACGACATCATCCAGGAAGGTGACGTCGTCGAGAAGCTGCAGACCCAAATGCAGTCCGGCAAGAACGTCTATGACGGCTGGATCAACGACTCCGACCTGATCGGCACCCACTTCCGCTACGGCCAGACCATCGCGCTCTCGGACTACATGAAGGGCGAGGGCAAGGACGTCACCGATCCGTATCTCGACGTCAACGACTTCATCGGCAAGTCGTTCACGACCGCGCCGGACGGCAAGCTCTATCAGCTGCCCGACCAGCAGTTCGCGAACCTCTATTGGTTCCGCTACGACTGGTTCACCAACCCGGACTACAAGGCCAAGTTCAAGGCCAAGTACGGCTATGACCTCGGCGTGCCGGTGAACTGGTCGGCCTACGAGGACATCGCCGAGTTCTTCACGAACGACATCAAGGAGATCAACGGCGTCAAGGTCTATGGCCACATGGACTACGGCAAGAAGGATCCCTCGCTCGGCTGGCGCTTCACCGACGCCTGGCTGTCGATGGCCGGCAACGGCGACAAGGGCATCCCGAACGGCCTGCCGGTCGACGAATGGGGCATCCGCATGGAAGGCTGCCGTCCGGTCGGCTCCTCGGTCGAGCGTGGTGGCGACACCAACGGCCCCGCCGCCGTCTACTCGATCACCAAGTATCTCGACTGGATGAAGAAGTACGCGCCGCCGCAGGCGCAGGGCATGACCTTCTCCGAGGCCGGCCCGGTCCCGGCGCAGGGCAACGTCGCCCAGCAGATCTTCTGGTACACCGCCTTCACCGCCGACATGGTGAAGCCCGGCCTGCCGGTGGTGAACGCGGACGGCACGCCGAAGTGGCGCATGGCTCCGTCGCCGCACGGCGCCTACTGGAAGGACGGCATGAAGCTCGGCTATCAGGACGCCGGCTCGCTGACGCTCCTGAAGTCGACCCCGCCGGATCGCCGCAAGGCCGCCTGGCTGTACCTGCAGTTCATCGTCTCCAAGTCGGTGAGCTTGAAGAAGAGCCATGTCGGTCTCACCTTCATTCGTGAATCCGACATCTGGGACAAGTCGTTCACCGAGCGTGCGCCGAAGCTCGGCGGCCTGATCGAGTTCTACCGCTCGCCCGCGCGCGTGCAGTGGACCCCGACCGGCAACAACGTGCCCGACTATCCGAAGCTCGCGCAGCTGTGGTGGCAGAACATCGGCGATGCGTCGTCCGGTGCGAAGACCCCGCAGGCTGCGATGGACGCGCTCGCGGCCGCTCAGGACTCCGTCCTCGAGCGTCTCGAGAAGTCCAAGGTCCAGGGTGACTGCGGTCCGAAGCTGAACAAGAAGGAATCGGCCGAGTTCTGGTTCAACAAGTCGGCGAAGGACGGCAACATCGCTCCGCAGCGCAAGCTCGCGAACGAGAAGCCGAAGGGCGAGACGATCGACTACGACACGCTGATCAAGTCGTGGCCGGCGACCCCGCCCAAGCGCGCCGAAGCCAAGTAAGCGGTTTCACAATGATCGCCCGGCTCGGCCGGGCGGTCCCCTCCTTGAGGCCGGGAGCAATCCCGGCCTTTTCTTTTGTGGCAATGCGATCAGCTCTCGTTCCATCCGGGAATTCTTCCCGGTTCACTGGGGACAACTTCCACGCCGCAAACGCCTTGAAGCCGATCGGGACAGGCGGCACTCTTTTCTTCGGCGATTGTCGCGATCTTCGCCGCGACTTCGCCCCAACGACGCGAAACAACAAGGCCTCGACACGCTCCGACGTCGCGCGATGCGATCTGCGCGGAGATCGTGATCACCAATCGACGAGGCCATCGAGGGAGTACGGCCATGGATCAGGCGCATATCGCCAGCCTTGCGAGCACGCTTCCGGACGCGTTGTCGCCCTGGTCCATGTTCATGCAAGCCGACATCGTCGTGAAGGCGGTCATGATCGGGCTCGCGCTTTCGTCTGTGGCGACCTGGACCGTGCTGGTGGTGAAAGCGATCCAGCTCCGCTCCGCGTTGCGGACCGCCCGGCGCGCTCTGGGCGCGGCAACCGTGGCGCGGTCTCTGCTGGATGCGACGGGCGGCGTGTCCGCCGACGGCGGCGTCGTCGGCCGGCTGCTGGCCGTGGCCGAGGACGAGATCGACAAATCGCGCGGCCTGCCGGCTGACGGGATCAAGGAGCGCGTCTCCTGGCAGTTCGAGCGGATCGAGGCGGCTGCAGTCGCACGCATCGGCCGCGGCATCGGCATTCTCGCCACCGTCGGCGCCGTCGGACCGTTCGTCGGCCTGTTCGGCACGGTCTGGGGCATCATGAACAGCTTCATCGGCATCTCGCACGCGCATACGACGAACCTCGCGGTCGTGGCGCCGGGCATCGCCGAGGCGCTGCTCGCCACCGCCTTCGGCCTCGCCGCGGCCATCCCGGCCGTCGTGATCTACAATTTGTTCGCGCGCGCCACGTCGGGCTATCGCGCCGTCATCGCCGATGCGTCGGTGGCCGTGATGCGTCTGCTCAGCCGCGATCTCGACCGGCAGCATGCCGGTCCTGCCGAGGCCCGGCGCAGCGCCATTCGCGCGGTCGATGCGCCGCTGATGTCGATCGTCAATCCGGCGGAGTGAGGCATGGCCGTCAAGCTCGCCCGGCGTAGCGATGAGTTCGAGGAGACGCACGACATCAACGTGACGCCGTTCATCGACGTCATGCTGGTGCTGCTGATCATCTTCATGGTGGCCGCACCGCTCGCCACCGTCGACATCCCGGTCAACCTGCCGGCTATTTCGGCCGACCCTCAGCCGCGCGCGGAAACGCCCGTCTTCGTGACCTTTAAGGCCGATCGCACGCTTGCCGTCGGCGACCAGAGCGTTGCGCAGGGCGACATCGCCGCTTCGCTCGACGCCGCCACCAAGTCCGATCACGGCCAGCGCGTGCTGCTGCGCGCCGATCAGACGCTGCCCTATGGCGAGGTCATGGCGCTGATGAATGCGCTGCGCCGGGCCGGCTACACCAAGGTGGCGCTGGTCGCGCTGGAAGACCGGAGCGCGCCGTGAGCGTCCTGGCGCTCGATCCGTTCGACCACGAGGAGCGCCGCGAGCGGACGTTATGGACGATCGCCGCGATCGCGGTGGGGTCACTGCATGTCGGGCTCGCGGTCGGCTATTTGTTGCTGCGTCCCGCGCCGCAGGGGCGCGCGCAGGCTGATGCCTTCGATGTCGTTTTCACGCCGGCCGTCGTGAACGAGCCGGCGCCGATAGCGCAGGAGACGCCCGCCGAATCGGCGCCGCCAACCGAGCCTCCGAAGGAGGAGCCGGCGAAGGACGAACCGGTCGCGCGCGAGGCCATCGCGGAGCCGGTGCCGCAAGTGCAGCCTGAGCCCGAGCCGCAGGTGACGGCACAGCCGGAGGCGGTCCCGCAAGCCGAGCCGCAGGTCGCGTTGGCTCCTGAGCCGCCGCGTGCCGACGACGTCGTGCCGCCGCCATCGCCGAAGCCGATCGAAGCGAAGCCGCCGGAGCCGAAGCCGGCTCCCAGTCCCGAACGTGTCGAACACAAGCCGGTGGAGAAGAAGGAAACCAAGGAGAAGGCCGAGAGGAAGCCTCCGCCGCCGAAGCCGGTTGCGGCTCCGGCGAGCCGGCCTTCGCGTGTCGCGCTGGCGCCCAATGCAGGCGAGGATAGCGAAGGTTCGCGCGAGGGGCAGGCGAACTGGAACAGCCAGGTGCGAGCGAGCATTGCCCGCGCCGCGAGCTATCCATCCGACGGCAACGGTGCGAGCGGCACGGCGACCGTGACGGTCGTGATCGACCGCAATGGTCGACTGCTGTCACGGCGCCTTGCCGGCAGCTCCGGCTCGCCCGCGCTTGATCGAGCGGCACTGTCGATCGTGGAGCGCGCCGCACCGTTCCCGCGCTTTCCCCCGGTGATGCGGCAGGCGCAAGAAGCGCTCAACGTTCCGCTACATCTGCGTCAGCGTTGAGCGCCGCGTCCCGCCCGCGCGCGTCGCCTATTTCGAGCACTCGGTCAGATCGGTATCGCGCACGACGAACTGCGCGCCTTCCTTGAGCTCGATGTTCTTGGCGACGCAGGTGCGGCCGCCTTTTTCCGACAGCTTGATGTCGTAGCGGCCGGACTTCACGCCGACCAATGTCATGCGCTCATTGTGGTCGACCTCGCCCTCGTCGTCGTTCTTGCACTGGTCCGCGCTCCAGCTCTTGGTGCCGGCGGCGGCGAGGTACATCTTCACGATGGTCTGGCCGGTGCGATTGAGGAAGCGCGGGCCGTCCTCCGCCGAGGCGGCAGAGCCGGCCAATGTGAGAAGGGCGCAGGCGGTGACGAGGCGACGCATGACAAGTGTCCTCTTGTGATGATTGAGCACGGGTTGAGGGGCGCTGGATCAGAAATCCTTGCCGATGCTGGTCTTGAGCGCGAGGCCGCGCGAGGCGTTGGTCAGGCCGTAGCCGACGCCGAAGCTGAACTCGAAGCCTTTGAACTTCGTATCGGCCACCGCATAGAGCGTCTGCATCTGCTGGTGCCAGGGAAGAATGTGTCCGAATGGTCCAAGATTGGAGAAATGCTCAATGCCGACGGTCCAGCGGTCGCTGAGACGCTTGACGAAACGCACCGACGGCTCGAAGGCCGAGCCGGCGCCGTCGATGCCGAAAGTCATGTTGGCGTTGAAGATCAACTGATAGTCGTTGGGAAGGTTGACGCCGACGATCGGCGTGAACATCTGCGCGACCCGCGGATTGGCCTCCTGCACGAAGCGGGGCGCGCCGGGCTGGCGGGCGCCGGCCTTGTTCGCCACCCAGAGATCCGGCGTGAGCCCGCCTTGCGGTGCGAGGATCGTTCGCGACACCAGGCCGACGAACACCGTGCGCTCGAGCCGGTCGCCCTGGATGAAGGTCTGGCGAATGGTGACGCCGCCGGACTGGAATGAGTAGCCGGGCACGCCATTGTCCATGACGTTGCCGAGCGCCATCGGAACGTTGGTGCGCGCAAAAGCGTAGGGCGACGTCAGCGCGATCTCGTACCATTCCGTTGGCGAGTAGCCGATCTCGGTCTCACCCGTGACGGCGCGCTGCGGCACGCGCTGGCCGCCGTTCTGCTGCGGCGGATTGAAGGTGGTGACGTAGCCGAAACGTTGCTCGACCTGGAAATGCCCCGGCGAGGCAGGATCATTGCCCTGGATCTCTTCGGCAACGGCCGTGAACGGCGACAGCAGCGCGGCGCCGGCGATCGCACTGCAGCCCCATCGTCTCGCCCGTGTGTGCTCTGTCGACGGCATTGTCCCCGCACTCCCTAATCAGATCAGCTAGCGACGCGGCGCGGCGAAAACATGCGGCGGTCTCGGCTGAAAGGTGACGCGATTGGGAAACGATCATTTGCTGATTGCCGCATTCCCCCGGCTGAGCCTGCGCTTCGGCGACGATAGGGACGTTTTGGCAAGTCGAACGGGAGTTTTTGACCGACAGATTATGGCTGCCGATTCGCGAATGAATCTCATCGCCGCGATGAATGTGGCGGGTTGCAAACACATTGCCGTCACAGAGCGAAGAAAACATGCGCTGCAACATCAGCCGAAGAATGGACGCGCCCGTGCTTCAATCAACCAACTCTCGTTGTCGCTCGTCCGTCCGACCGCTGCGGCGGCCCGTGCTCGTCGTATGCGGGCTTGCTGTCCTGCTGCTATCGAACGATGGCGCATTCGCACGCGAGCGGTCGCTGCGGCAGGACTTCGAGACCTGGTGGAATCAGACCCAGGCAGGCAGCGGCGCGACGAAGACGAGCGCATCCCACGAGACCAGACGCCGCGTCGCGAAACGTGGACGTGGTGCCGTCAACGAGGCTCACGCCGAGGCCCGCCGAGCCGGCACAGCCGACCCCGACGTGGCTCCTCGCCGCGACCGGCCCGGGACCTACTTCCTGCATGGACCGAGGTTCTGATCCCGATCGTTCGGTCGGCAAATTCCCGGTCGCTGGCCGTCTTGCACTTGCGAAATCGTGCAGCCTGACCTAGGTGAAGCCCGGCGCGTCTTATTGACCTCGAAACCTGCAACGGACGCGCGCGTTGTTTGCCCGCACCATTCATCGCCGCCCCCGATCGGACGGCGGAGACAAAGGATCAAATCGATGAATTGGAAACTGATCATGACGGCGGCCGCTGTCGGCATGGTCGCGATCGTCGGCACGTCGACGATGGCGACGAGCGCTCCGGCTTCTTCCAAGCTGCTGACGTCGATCGATCCCGACAAGGACGGCACCGCCGACCTCAGCGAGGTCCGCGCCGCCGCGGGCGCGCTGTTCGACAAGCTCGATCGCGATCACGACGGCACGCTCGATGCCAAGGAGCTGCGTGGCCGTGTCTCGGCCAAGGACCTCAAGGCCGCGGATCCCGACAATGACGGCACCTTGACCAAGGACGAGTATCTCGCGCTCGTCGAGAGCCGCTTCAAGGCTGCCGATCCGGACAATGACGGCACGCTCGACTCCAAGGAGTTGAAGAAGGTCGCCAAGTTGCTGAAGTAACACCCGGTCCGCCTTGGACCGATCCGGCCGACAGAGGCCCGCGGCGAGAGATCGCTGCGGGCCTTTCGGTTTGAAGGACAACCTCTCCAAGCGCGACATGCCGCTCGCGCTCGCACTGGCATCTCACAAGCTTGGCCGTGACATCTCGACGGCCAGGCGCACGAGGTCGGGCAGGCTGCGCGCCCCGAGCTTCTGCCGCAGGCGGTAGGTCAGGTTGATGACCGTCTTGTAGCTGATCCCGAGCTGGTCGGCGATCGCCTGATAGGATTTCGCTTGTGCGAGCAGCGCAAGCGCCTGACGTTCGCGCGGGGTCAGCGACGTCTGCGCGGCCCCGTCGGCGTCCTGGCGCAGCATCGCGATCCGCATGGCGAGCTGGGGGTCGAGATAGGTTCCGCCCGTCCGCACCTGCTCGAGCGCTTTCGGCAGCTCCTGCGGCGGGGCGTCCTTTAGCAGATAGCCGCTGGCGCCGGCGTCGATCGCGGAGCGGACGATGCGCGGGTCGCCGAGCATGCTGAAGACCAGGATCCGGGCCTGCGGGTCGTGCGACCGCATCCGCTCGATCAGGCCGATTCCGCCGAGGTCCTCGCCGCGAAGCCGCAGGTCGACGATAGCGGCATCCGGCTGTTCGCGCACATAGGCGGCATAGGCGCTCTCCGCGTCGTGCGCCTCGGTCAGGGTGCCGATCCCGGCCTCGTTCAGGAGCCAGCGGCAGGCGGTGATCACGACCGGGTGGTCATCGACGAGCAGAACACGATACATCCGATAACGTCTCGCCCCTTTGGCGCCGTGAGCACCGCTATGTTCTATCAAACAGGTTCCGTTGCAAACCAGAACCGAGTGCGACAGTGCGGCCGAGCCGGGAAGAGACCTTGGCAAGATCGTCACAAGTTTCCGGATTCGGGAAAAATGTCCCTATCTCGGGAAGAATAATCCCCATTGCGACAGTATTGGCCGCTGTCTACGAATGTTACCGTTCGTATTGTGCGGGAATGGACCGGATCTGAAGCGGGCGGGGCTCAGGGGCGTGAGCTGGCTCCGGGCCGGTCGACAAGAAACTGGGGGACGTCTTGACCAGGCTCTCGGCACTGAAAAGTGCTCTACTTGCGACGTGCGCGTTGCTGCCGACCGCTGTCTTCGCACAGCAGACCCTGCAGACCATCGAGGTCGTCGGCGTCTCGCCGGTGCAGGGCAGCGAGATGGCGAAAGACAAGATCCCCTCCAATGTCGAGACCATCGGGACGCGCGAGCTGGATCATAGCCGTGCCCCGTCGCTGCTCGACAATATCCTGCAATCGGTGCCCGGCGTCTCCTTGAGTGATCAGTCCGGCAATACGTTCCAGCGCAATCTGGATTATCGCGGCCAGACCGCCTCGCCGGTGCTCGGCACGCCGCAGGGTATCGCCGTCTACCAGAACGGCACCCGCATCAACGAGGCGTTCGGCGACGTCGTCAACTGGGACCTGATCCCGGAGATGGCGATCGCGCGCATGACGCTGATGCCGAACAATCCGTTGTTCGGCCTCAACGCCACCGGCGGCGCGCTGTCGATCGAGATGAAGAACGGCTTCACCTATCAGGGCGGCGAAGCGCAGCTGTTCGGCGGCTCGTTCGGCCGCATCCAGTCGGGCGCGCAGTATGGCTGGAACAACGGCACGTACTCGGCCTATATCGCGGCCGAAGGCGCCTATGACCGCGGCTGGCGCGACTTCTCATCGGCCTCGCAGATCCGGCGCATGTACGCTGATTTCGGCGCGCGCGGCGACACCACCGAATTCCATCTCTCCTTCACCGGCGCCGACAACAGGCTCGGCTCAGTCGCGGCGACGCCGATCGAGATGCTGAACAACCGCTGGTCCAGCGTCTACACCTGGCCGCAGTCGCTGCATCTTCAGATGCAGATGGTGCAGGCCAGCGCCAAATGGACGCCCAACGAGACCTGGACCTTGCAGGCCAACGGCTACTATCGCAACTACAAGTCGGCGCGCGTGGACGGCAACGGCACGGATGCGCAGGCCTGCGACCTGGGAATCGGCCTCGACAATCAATTCTGCATCGGGGATGGTCAGACTCCGTTGAACCAGAACGTGCCGACGTTCAATACGTTGGCCGGCGATACGGCGCTCGGCCAGATCGACCGCAACAGCGTCAAGACCGACAGCTATGGCGGCTCGCTGCAGGCGACCTCGACGACGCAGCTGTTCGGCCATGACAACCATTTCGTCGTCGGCGCCAGCGTGGATCATGGCAACACCAACTTTGCGGCAACCTCCGAGCTCGGCACCATCGACAACAATCTGTTTGTGACCGGCCTCGGTGTGTTCGTCGACCAGCCCAACGCCGGCCTTGCGCCGGTCAATCTGAACGCCAAGAACACCTATCTCGGCATCTACGCGACCAACACCTTCGACATCACCTCGCAGCTCGCCTTCACGGCCGGCGGCCGCTTCAACTGGGCCCAGATCAATCTGCGGGACCAGGGCGGAAACCTGCCGCTGCTGAACAGCAACAACAACTTCCAGCGCTTCAATCCGGTCGCCGGCTTCACCTACAAGTTCACGCCGAACATCACCGGATATGCCGGCTACTCCGAGGCCAACCGCGCGCCGACCCCGCTCGAGCTCGGCTGCTCGGACCCGAACAATCCCTGCCTGATCGACAACTTCCTAATCGCCGATCCGCCGCTGAAGCAGGTGGTGTCGCGCACCATCGAAGGCGGCCTGCGCGGCGAGATCTCCGGCGGCGCGTCCGCCTTTGCCGCGGCGCCGCCGCCCTATCGCAAGGCACCGATCAAGGCGGTGTCGGTCGATGACGGCTGGAAGCTGCGCTGGGGCCTCAGCCTGTTCCGCACCGAGAATTCCGACGACATCATCCAGGTTGTCGATCCGGCCAACCCCGTACGCGGCTATTTCAAGAACGCCGGCACCACGCTGCGCCAGGGCGTCGAGGCCAAGCTCGACCTGACCTGGAACCGCTGGACTGCCTACGCCAACTACACCTTCATCGATGCGACCTTCCGCAGTGCCTTCGACGTCAATGATCCGTTCCTGCAGGCTCCTGTCGGAGTTGTCTCGGGCAACCACATTCCCGGCATCCCGGCGCACCGCCTGAAGCTCGGGGCCGACTATGCCGTGACCGATGACTGGAAGGTCGGCGCCAGCTTCAACTATGTCGGCAGCCAGTATCTGCTGCATGACGAGACCAACGTCTATCCGAAGGTCCCGTCCTACTGGGTCGTGAACGTGAACACGTCGTACCAGGTCACCAAGAATGTCGAGGTGTTCGGGCTGATCCAGAACCTGTTCAACCAGCGCTACTACTCGTCCGGCACGGTGTTCAATACGGGCGGCTTCAACACTGCCGGCGGCGGCAACGCCTTTGCCTTCAACGATCCGCGCAGCGTCGTGCCGGGCATGCCGCTCGCCGCCTATGCGGGCATCCGCGCGAAGTTCTGAGCCAGCCGATCAAAGGCGCGTCGGCGCCGCGCCACGGAAAGCCCCCGCCGTGGCAAGAAGGCCGGGAGAAATCCCGGCCTTTCGTCTGTCTTCCGCTGGTCGTGCCCGGCGCATCGTCCGAGCGTAGGGTGGGCAAAGGCGCGCCAAAGAACCAGCGTGTTACCCGAGCTGCCTCGCGCGCCGTGCCCACCATTCCCACCGCGCGCACCGATGCATGGTGGACACACGCCGCCTGGCGGCGGCGCTTTGCCCACCCTACGAGATCACTCCGCAGCTTGCGCGGACCCAAGCGTCGGGTAGTCCGTGTAGCCCTTCTCGCCGCCGCCATAGAGCGTGGCGCGGTCGAGCTCGTTGAGCGGGGCGTCGGCCTTGAGCCGCTCGACCAGATCGGGATTGGCGATGAACGGACGGCCGAACGCGATCAGGTCGGCGGCGCCGGCGTCGAGCTGCTTGGTGGCGAGCGCGAGGTCGTAGCCGTTGTTGGCGATGTAGGTCCCGCTGAAGCGCTTGCGCAGCGAGGCATAGTCGAACGGCGCGACGTCGCGCGGCCCGCCGGTGGCGCCCTCGATGACGTGGATGTAGACGAGCTTCAGCGCGTTGAGCTGATCGACGATATAGTCGAACAGCGCCTGCGGATTGGAATCGCTGACGTCGTTGGCCGGCGTCACCGGCGACAGGCGGATGCCGGTCCTGTCGGCGCCAATAGCGCCGGACACGGCCTTCGCGACCTCGATCATCAGCCGGGCGCGGTTCTCGATCGAGCCGCCATAGGCGTCGGTGCGCTTGTTGGCGCCGTCCTTGGCGAACTGGTCGAGCAGATAGCCATTGGCGCCGTGGATCTCGATGCCGTCGAAGCCGGCCTCGATCGCATTCAGCGCGGCCTGCTTGAACGCCTCGACGATGCCGGGGATCTCGGCGAGCTCGAGCGCGCGCGGCGTCGAGACATCGGCGAAGGTGCCCCCCACGAAGGTCTTGGTCTTGGCGGCGATCGCCGAGGGCGCCACCGGCGCGCCGCCATCGGGCTGCAACGAGACATGCGAGATGCGGCCGACATGCCAGAGCTGGATGAAGATGCGGCCGCCCTTGGCGTGCACCGCGTCGGTGACCTTGCGCCAGCCGGCGATCTGCGCCTTGGAATAGATGCCGGGCGTGTCCTGATAGCCCTGGCCCTGCTGCGACACTTGGCTGGCCTCGGAGATCAGGAGCCCGGCGCTGGCGCGCTGCGCGTAGTAGGTGGCTGTCAGCGGACCCGGGGCGAGGCCCTCGACGGCGCGGTTGCGCGTCAGCGGTGCCATCACGACGCGATTGGCCAGGGTGATCGGACCGAGCTTGGTGGGCTCGAACAGTTTCGATGTGCTCATCTGCGCTTTCCTTGAGGGGACAGGTGAGGGTGAATTGTGCATTGCCGCAGACGGCACAATGCCCCGAACCATTCAAAATTGCGGGTGGGTTCCGCGCAAGCCGCGCAGGGCCTTTCGCCGATGGCGCTGCGGCTGGCGCCGAAGTCGACAGAATGAGACTGACGGAACATTGCGCCGGTACGCGCAGCTTGTGGAACCAGGGCCGCAACGGTATCTTGAGGTGCGCTACTCAGACGCTTTGAAAAAACAATGCGGACCGCATGACGGCCGCAGGGGAGGGTGAATCCATGAAGTCCGGCATCGCCATCGCGGCCGTCTGCGCCGCCCTCAGCAGCACCATCATCGCCAACTCGGCGCTGGCCGACACCAGCGGAAAGAAGATCGCGTTTTCCAACAACTACGCCGGCAATTCCTGGCGCCAGGCGATGCTCAAGAGCTACGAGATCGTCACCAAGAAGGCGGTCGCCGACAAGGTCGTCGCCGCGGCTGACATCTTCACCACAGCCGACAAGGAGGTGCCGACCCAGGCGGCGCAGATTCAGAACCTGATCCTGCAGGGCTACGATGCGATCGTCATCAACGCTTCCTCGCCGGACGCCTTGAACGGCGCCGTGAAGCAGGCCTGCGATGCCGGCATCGTCGTGGTGTCGTTCGACGGCATCGTCACCGAACCCTGCGCCTATCGCGTCGTCGTCGACTTCAAGGCGATGGGCCGGCAGGAGGTCGAGGAGATGGCCAAGTTCCAGCCGAAGGGCGGCAATCTGCTCGAGATTCGCGGCCTGGCCGGCACTTCGATCGACGAAGCCATTCATGCCGGCATCCTCGAAGGCGTGAAGGCGCATCCCGAATTCAAGATCGTCGGCTCGGTGACCGGCGACTGGGACCAGACCACGGCGCAGAAGGCGGTCGCCACCGTGCTGCCGTCGCTGCCCGACATCGTCGGCGTCGTCGACCAGGGCGGCGACGGCTATGGCGCGGCGCAGGCCTTCGCCGCCGCCGGCAAGCCGCGGCCCACCATCATCATGGGCAATCGCCAGGACGAGTTGCAGTGGTGGAAGGAGCAGAAGGCCAAGGACGGCTACAAGACGTGGTCCGCCTCGATCGCGCCGGGCGTCTCGACCTTGGCGTTCTGGGTCGCGCAGCAGGTGCTGGACGGCAACAAGTCGATTCCGCACGACCTGCTGGTGCCCTATCTCGCCTTCACTCAGGACAATTTCGAAACCGAGCTGCCCAACATCCCCAAGGGCGGCGTGGCGAGCCACGAATACACCCAGGCCGAAGCGGTCGCTGCGATCAAGGCCAACATGAAGTGACGGCTGAACGCGCGTGCTGTTTGCGAGCACAGGGGCCGGATGACCGCCACACGGTCTGAACTTGTGAGGCTGAGCGGCGTCGAGAAATACTTCGGCGCCGTCCGCGCGCTCGGCGGCGTCGATCTGGCGCTCGCAGAGGGCGAATGCCTCGGGCTCGTCGGCCACAACGGCGCCGGCAAGTCGACGCTGATGCACATCCTCGCCGGCACCGCCACGGCCGATCGCGGACAGCTCGCGATCGCCGGCGCGGTGCCGGCGAACTACGCGCCGGGGACGGCCAAGCAGCTCGGCGTTCGCTGCGTATTCCAGGAGCTCTCGCTCTGTCCCAACCTGACGGTGGCCGAGAACACCCGCGTCTTTCATCCCTCGCTCACCGGCTTCACATGGCGGCGACGAGCCGCCCGGCTGATCCTCGACAAGCTCGACGCGATCTTCCCGGGCCATGGCATCGCGGCGTCCGATCTTGTGCAGGATCTTCCGATCGGCCGGCGCCAGATGGTGGAGGTGGCGCGCGCCTTCACCGTCACCGACGAGCCGGTCCGGCTCGTCATCCTCGACGAGCCGACCTCCTCGCTCGACGCCCACACCGCCGGCCAGCTGCTGAGCTTCGTGCGCCGCGCGGTCGGCGAAGGGATCAGCTGCATCTTCATCTCACACCTGCTCGGCGAGGTGCTCGCCAATTGCGATCGGATCGTGGTGATGCGCGACGGCACGACGGTCGCCGACGCGCCGGCGACGGCGTTCGACCGCGACCGGCTGGTCGCGGCGATGGGCGACGTCGAGCTCCACGCCCGCGACGTCAAGGCCGGCCAGGGACGCCTTCGGGGCCAATCGCCGTTGCGTGTCCGCGCCCGGGCGGCGCGCCAGAGCGGAGCCGGGGAGCTGGTCGCGCATGAGGGCGAGATCATCGGGCTCGCCGGGCTCGCCGGCCACGGCCAGACCAGCCTGCTGCTGTCGATCTTCGCCGCCGCGACACGCGCGACGACAGGCATGGAGGTCACGGCCAGCGTCGCCCTGGTCGCCGGTGACCGTCAGGCCGACGGCATCTTTCCGCTGTGGTCGATCGCGGAGAACATCGGCGTCCGCTCGCTGCACAGCCTGCGCCACGGCCTGCTGATATCGCGCCGGCGCGAGCATGAGCTGGCCGCGCATTGGCGCGACAAGATCCGCATCCGCACGCCCGACATCGACAACAACATCCTCTCATTGTCGGGCGGCAATCAGCAGAAGGCGCTGTTTGCCCGCGCGCTCGGCTCGGATGCGCGCATCGTGCTGATGGACGATCCGATGCGCGGCGTCGACGTCGGGACCAAGCTCGAAGTCTATGAGCTGATCCGCGCGGAGGCCGACAGCGGCCGCACCTTCCTGTGGTACACCACGGAGTTCGACGAGTTGAAGCAATGCGACCACGTCTATGTGTTCCGCAACGATGTGATCGTTGCCGACCTGACCCGCGACGAGCTGACCGAGCAAAAGGTCATCCAGTCCTCCTTCGCCGAAGCGGGCTGACGCCATGGCCTCGCTGAGCGCGCCGGACAGGCGCGGCCTTCCCCTGATCGGAACTCCGAACGTGCCGCGGCTGCTGCGTGCGCTGCTGCCGGCGCTGTCGCTCGCGCTCGTGCTGATCGGCATCGCCTGGCTCAATCCGCGCGCCATCAGCTATTTTGGCTTTACGCTGATGCTTAATCTCGCCGTGCCGATCGCGCTGGCGACGATCGCGCAGATGTTCGTCATCGCCGGAAACGACCTGGATCTGTCGATCGGCGCGTTCGTCGGCTTCGTCGGTTGCGTCACCGCGACCTGGCTGCGCGACGTCCCGCTGCTCGGAATCGTCACGCTGCTCGGCTGCATCGCCGTCTACGCCGCGCTCGGCGCCCTGATCCATCTGCGCAACCTGCCATCGATCGTGGTCACGCTCGGCATGAGCTTCGTCTGGCAGGGACTCGCCGTCCTGATGCTGCCGAAGCCCGGCGGCAAGGCGCCGGACTGGCTGCTGGAGATCATGCGCCTCAAGCCGCCGCTCGTGCCGTTCCCGATCGTTGCCGCGGTCGTGATCGCCGCGGTCGCCTATGTCGGCCTGATGCGCACGTCCTACGGCGCCATCCTGCGCGGCTCCGGCGGCAACGCGGTGGCGATCAGCCGGGCCGGCTGGTCGCTGTTGAAGGCCAAGATGACCCTGTTCGCCTGTGCCGGCCTGTTCGGCGTACTGTCGGGCCTCGCGCTGATCGGCACCACGACCTCGGCCGATGCGAATATCGGCAACGGCTACACCATGCTGTCGATCGCCGGCGTCATCCTCGGCGGCGGCGAGTTCATCGGCGGCCGCGTATCGCCGATCGGCGCCGTCATCGGCGCGCTGACCCTGGCGCTGGCGGCGTCGCCGCTGTTGACCTTCATGCGGATTCCGCCGGACTGGCAGGTCGCCGCCAACGGCGCCATCCTGATCGTCGTGCTCGCCGCGCGCGTGCTGATCAGCCGCAAGGATGCGCAGCCATGAAGGATGCGCAGCCATGAAGGGCACGCTCGCCGGCGTTCTCGCCCGGCCGTGGATATGGTCGTTCATCGGCGCGCTCGCGGTGTGGCTGGCCGCCATCACCTTCACCGGCGGCACCGGCGCCGGCGGCATGTTGACGGCGGCGCTGTCGCTCGCGGTGTTCACGGTCGTGGTAGGCGTCGGCCAGATGTTCGTGATCACGCTCGGTCCCGGCAACGTCGACCTGTCGTTGCCGGCCAATATCGGGCTGGCCAGCGCGGTGGCGATGACGGTCATGGCCGGCGACGACCAGCGCATTGCGTTTGGGCTGCTTGCCGCGCTCGCCTGCGGCGCCGCGATCGGCACGGCCAACTATCTCCTGATCTGGGCGTTGCGGATCCCGCCGATCATCGCCACGCTCTCGGCGAGCTTCGTCATCCAGTCGATCGACATCAGCTATGGCCGCGGGCTGCAGATCAAGCCGCCGCCGGGCTTCGCCGATTTCACCAACATCCAGCTGTTCGGTATCCCGCTGCTCGCCGTGCTGACCGTGCTGTTCATGATCGGCGCGCATGTGGTGCTGCAGCGGACGGTGTTCGGCCGGTCGGTGCTGGCGATCGGGCAGAACATGCGCGCCGCGCGGCTGGCCGGCATCGCCGTCAACCGGGTGCGCTTCGCCACCTACGTGCTGTGCGGCACGCTCGGCGGCATCAACGGTGCGCTGCTGGCCGGCTACTTCCGCGGCGCCAATGTCGACATCGGCAACGAGTATCTGCTCGCCTCGATCGCCGTCGTCGTGATCGGCGGCACCTCGGTCGCGGGCGGCAAGGCCAACATTCCCGGCCTGTTCGGCGCCGCGATGTTCCTGGTGCTGCTGCTGACCATGCTCAACACCTTCGGCGTCAGCGCCGGCGTCCGCCTGCTGCTGACCGGGCTGATCATCGTCGCGGTGATCACGGCGGCCGGCGGGACGAAGCGGGAGCGGTGAATGTCTTGAATGGCCCATGTCGCCGCGAACGGCACGATTTCAGGAAATCTTGTCTGAGGCAGACGAGTCGCCACGAGCCGCAGCGGGTCGCCCGCTGCGGCAGGAGCTGTCACATTCGGTTGTCGGAGCTGCCTAGCCCGTCCGCCTCCACGCTGTCGTGGCCGGGCTTGTACCGGCCATCCACGTTGTCCAGCATGCTGAGAACGACGTGGATGCCTGGGACAGGTCCGAGCATGACGGAGCAACTAACTGGTAGTTCGTTCGACTGAACACCACGTTCATATGCGTAGGCATCCGCTGAAGCGCGAACCCAGTTCAGGCGACGCCCAGGAAGTCCCGCTTGCCGATCTCGACGCCGTTGTGGCGGAGAATGCCGTGCGCGATGGCCGCGTGGAAGTAGAAGTTCGGAAACGAGATACGGTTGACGAAATCCTGCCCCTTCAAGGTGACGGAGGTGTTCGGTCCACTCGGAAAGGTGACGTCGCGGCCGTCTGCACCCTCGAACTGCGCGGGCGTGAACGTCTTCAGGTAATCCGCCGTCTTGGTGAGCCGCTGGCGCAGTTCGGCAAAGCTCGTCTCGGTGTCGGGCGTGCTGGGGACCTCGCTGTGGGTCAGCCGCGCGCAGCCCTTCGCGGCGAAGTCGCAGGCGAGCTGGACCTGCCGGGAGAGCGGCAGCATGTCCGGATAAAGCCGCGCTCCGAGCAGCACCTCGGGGGCGATCTTCTTGGCCTCGCAATAGGCTTCCGCCTTGCTGAGCAGGCCCGAGAGGCTGCCGAGCATCTGGAGGTAGGCTGGCACTGTCGAATCGTAAAAGGACATGATGCTCTCGCTGAAGGAGGAGACGGCGCAATGTTTGCGTGTCCCGAGATGGGGCGGTGCCGAGGAAAATGCAACTGCATCTTTCGGCTGTCTCGCGGCGCTCTCCATGGTACATGGCTGTGAGATCCGCGATGCCGCCGCGCCCACCACTGTCATCCCCGCGAAGGCGGGGATCCAGTAATCGCCGGCAGTCGTCATCAGCCGAGAGGCCGCTGCGCACTGGATGCCCGCCTTCGCGGGCATGACCGTTGGGGTCGAGCGCGCTACGGCAGCGCCACTCCGGTCAAGTCGGCCAGTCTGGCGATCAGCGCGTCCTGGAACGCCGGCTCGGTGGCTTCGCGCGCCGGCTCCTGTTGCCGGAGCTGGTGCCAGTAGCGGCCGCTGAGCAGGGCCTCGGGATCGTCGCTCACGGCGAGCCAGCTCTGGGTTTGCTGTCCGGTATCGATGTCGACGGGGGCGCCGGCTCCGCCCATGCGTGTGCGCACCCAGCCGGGGTCGACGGCATTGCTCAACACGCCTGGCCAGCGCCGCGCCAGCGCGAAGGCCAGGGCCACGACGTGCAGCTTGGTCTCGGCATAGGCCTTCCCCGAATCCCAGGGCCGCTTCGTCCAGTCGAGATCGGCGAGCGAGCCTTCGCCGCCGCGATGCAGCCCGCTGCTGAGATACACCAGCCGCACCGGGCGCTTGATCAAGGCCGTGAGCATGTAGGGCGCGAGCGTGTTGACGGCGAAAGTGATGGCGTGCCCTTCCGGAGTCGCACCGCGATCCGGCTGCGAATAGACGCCGGCGTTGTGGATGATGGCGTCCATGCGCCCCATCGCGTTGACCTGCTCGGCGATGCGGCGCGTCTCCGTGGCGCTGCCGAGATTGCCCAGCGCGATCCCGGCCGCCCGTGAGCCGAGTTCGCCGAGCGCGGCCGCGCGATCGGCAGTGCGGGCGTGCAGCACCACGCGATGCCCTCGATCGAGCAGCGATTGCGCGGCGGCGCGTCCGAGTCCGTCGGTGCTGCCGGTGATGAAGACGATCGCCATGCGTTGATCCTTTGAATGTGTCAGGGTGCGGGATGGCCGCCGCGCCGAGCCGGTCGCGGCGGCCGATCACAACGCGCAGCAGCCGGTCATGGCACCATCAGCTCATTGCGGTTCGTAGCCGGGCTTCTTGTAGATCGTGGCGGCCTTGTCGACGATGTCGGGCCCGTACACCTTGGCCGTCCAGTCGTTCGCGGCGACATCCTCGATGCCGACGGAGACGGAGTCCTCGGCGGAGTTGAGCGTGTGCATCACCGCTTCGGTGAGGGCCTTCGCGAGCGCCTGCTTCTGCTGCTCGGACCTGCCGGGATAGAGCTTGACGATGACGTGGGGCATGGCCGTTGTCCTCTGGCGGTTGTTGGATCAGCGCGTGGCGGTGGCCGCAGCCGGCGCGGCCTGCGCGCGCGGGGTGTTGCCGCGCATCCGCGCGAGGAGCTCGGCGGTCGGCCAGGAATCCGCCGGCAGCCCGAGCCGCAGCTGCATCGTCTTGACAGCCGTGCGGCTCTGCTGGCCGAGCACGCCGTCGACCTTGCCGACGTCGAAGCCGGCCTTCACCAGCAATTGCTGCAGCTCCTTGATCTCGTTGAAGGGCAGCTGAGCGACGGGGCCGCTGGCTTTGCGCATCGGCGCGGCGCCGGCGATGCGGGTGGCGAGATAGGCCGCGGTGGTCGAATAAATCAGCGAGTTGTTCCATTCGGTGTAGGCGGCGAAATTGGCGTAGGCCAAAAACGCCGGGCCGTTACGCCCCATCGGCAGCAGCACCGAGGCCTCCAGCGCATCGTTCGGCAGCGGCCGGCCATCGGCATAGGTGACGCCGAGCCCGGCCCATTTGCTGCGTGGCGCTTTGACGGTGAGATCGGCCTGCTCCCAGGGGAAGGTCTGGGGCACGCGGATCTCCTCCAGCCACGGCTCGCCGCGACGCCATTTCAATCCGGTCGCGATGTAGTTGGCTGTCGAGCCGATCACGTCGGGCGCGCTGCGCAAGAGGTCGCGCCGGCCATCGCCGTCGTAGTCGACGCCGTAGGTGACGTAGTGCGTCGGCAGGAATTGCGTCTGGCCGAGCTCGCCGGCCCAGGAGCCGATCATCTCGGTGGGCGTGAGGTCGCCGCGGTCGATGACCTTCAGCGCGGCGATCGTCTCGTTCTGGAAGCGCTCGCTGCGGCGGCAGTCATAGGCCAGCGAGACCAGCGACGGCAGCACCGGCAGATTGCCCATGTTGGAGCCGAAATCGCTCTCCAGGCCCCAGAACGCGGCGATCACCGCCGGCGGCACGCCATATTCCTTCTCGGCCCGCGCGAACGCCGCCGCATGCGCCTTGATGTGCTGCTGGCCGTTCTGCATCCGGTACACCGCCGCCATGCGGCCGGCGAACTCGGTGAACAGCTGGCCGAACACGCGCTGGCCGCGGTCGCGGTTGACGATGCCCTGGTCGTAAGTGAGGTAGGGCGAGGCGGCGGCGATCGCGCGCTGCGACACGCCCTCGGCGACGGCGCGTTGCTTCAGCTCGGCCAGAAAGCGATCGAAATTCTGGCCGTTATGGCAGGCCGCGGCGCGCATCGACGGCGCCTGCTTCGGTCGCGGAGCGGCGGGCTCCGGCGCCATTTGCGCCGACGCGCTGACAACCAGCATGAACGAGGTTGCGAGCGCGCTGAAGGTCACGCGCAAGGCAGTCGAAGAGGTTCGCATCCGGTCTCACCGATCGCTGTCTAATCCCTTGTGCCTCCATCGATATCCGAACTGCGGCGAAAAGGGAAACGGCCGTCGTGACAGCTGTCGATGCGGCTTCCGGCGGCGAGGCCGAGCACAACGGCCAGATCCCTCGACGGGACGCGCGTGGTCATTGAACGACGGTGCCGCAGCGCATCAAAAAGCCCGCGTGGTGCTGACCGCGCGGGCGAGGCAGGCGACTTCGCCGGCATCAGTACTGGTAGCCGGGGTGGTTCGGAAAGTAGCCGCGGTTGCAGGCACGTCGAAGCTTGTCGTCCATCGCGGCGCGTTGAGCGGGCGGATAGGTCATCACGACGGTGTGGCTGTTGCGCAGGCAGTTCACATAGCCGGTGTTGTTGAGCCAGCTGAGATCGAGGGCCGCCGACGGCGCGGCGGACGCGATGAGCATGCCGCCTGCGAGAGCGGCGGCTGAGAGGACGTAGGAACGGATCATGGTTGTCACCCCTGCTGTCATGGCTGCCCGATGCAGTCCATGTCAGGGATGTAGTCCGGCCGGCCCGACGCGTATGTGCAGGTGATCACACCCGCGTCGAATCTCAGCGCGCACGCGACGCTACGCTACCTTCGCCAGTGCCGCCTGCGCCTCGCTCTGGATTCGCTTGAGATGCTCGGCGTCGCGGAAACTCTCGGCATAGAGCTTGTTCACGTCCTCGGTGCCCGAGGGGCGCGCCGCGAACCAGCCATACTCGGTCTCGACCTTGATGCCCCCGAAAGATTGGCCGTTGCCGGGCGCCTTGGTGTGGATGACGCGGACGGGATCGCCGGCGAGTTCCTTGAGGCCGAGCTTTTCCGGCGTCAGCGCCTTGAGCGCCGCCTTCTGCGGCGGCGAGGCCGGAACGTCGATGCGCTCATAGACGGGAGCGCCGAGCTCCGAGGCGAGCTCCTTGTAGAGCTCGCTCGGATCGCGGCCGCGCTTGGCCATGATCTCGGCGGCGAGCAGGCCGAGGATCAGGCCGTCCTTGTCGGTGGTCCACACGGTGCCGTCGCGCTTGAGAAACGAGGCGCCCGCGCTCTCCTCGCCGGCGAAGCCGAAGCTGCCCGAGCCGAGCCCTTCGACGAACCATTTGAAGCCGACCGGCGTCTCCACCAGCTTGCGACCGAGCTTCTGCGCGACACGGTCGATCAGCGAGCTCGAGACGATTGTCTTGCCGATGGCGGCGTCACTGCGCCAGTCCGGCCTGTGCGCGAACAGATAGGCGATCGCGGTCGCGAGATAATGGTTCGGATTCATCAGCCCGCCCGAGCGGGTGACGATGCCATGGCGATCCGCGTCGGTGTCGTTGGCAAAGGCGACGTCGAAGCGCTCGCGCATGCCGATCAGGCTGGCCATCGCGTAGGGCGAGGAGCAGTCCATCCGGATCTTGCCGTCCCAGTCGGCGGTCATGAAGCGGAAGGTCGGGTCGACCAGGTCGTTGACGATCGTGGCGCTGAGACCGTAGCGCTCGATGATCGGCGCCCAGTAGGCGATCGCGGCGCCGCCGAGCGGATCGATGCCGATCTTGATCCCGGCGGACTTTACCGCGTCGAGATCGACGGTGTTGGCGAGATCGGCCACATAGGGCGTGATGTAGTCGTGAGGATGCACCGAGCCGCGCTGCTTGGCCTGGGCGTAGCTGATGCGCGACACGCCATCGAGGTCGTTGGCGAGATAGACATTGGCCTGCCGCTCGATCTCGGCGGTCGCGTCGGTGTCGGCCGGGCCGCCATGCGGCGGATTGTATTTGTAGCCGCCATCCTCCGGCGGATTGTGTGACGGCGTGATGACGACGCCATCGGCAAGATGCGCCGTGCGGCCCTTGTTGTAGGAGATGATGGCGTGCGAGATCACCGGCGTCGGCGTGTAGCCGCCGTCCTTGTCGACCATCACCTCGACGCCGTTGGCGCCGAACACTTCGAGCGCGCTGGCGAGCGCCGGCTCGGCTAGCGCATGGGTGTCGATGCCGACGAACAGCGGGCCATCGAGGCCCTGCTGGCGGCGGTAGTCGCACAGCGCCTGCGTGGTGGCCAGAATGTGGTTCTCGTTGAAGCCGGTCTTCAGCGATGAGCCGCGATGGCCCGAGGTGCCGAACGCGACCCGCTGGGTCGGCTCATGCGGATCGGGCTTCAGCGCATAATAGGCCGTGATCAGCCGCGGAATGTTGGCGAGCGCGGCATTGGCGATCGGCTTGCCGGCAGCGGGGTCTGTCTTGGCCATGGAGCATCCTTCGCAAGTTCGAAAAACATCGGCAGAGCCGCTTCGTTCCGCCCGGCCATGCGTGCGGCAAGAGGGCGATCTCGACCGCCAACATGGCGGCGGCCGCTGATCCGATCAACGAATTTCGTTCGCCTGTTGCGGGCCAATCCGCTCGGTTCAGTCCATCAGCTCGTAGACAAGATGGCCCGGGCCGATGAGCCGGGCCGTGAAATTCGCGGTCCGGCCCTCCAGCGCTGCGAATCGACCGGAGGCGCGCTTGAACGCGACCTTGCCGGTGGCCTCGGAAATGGTCGGCGCACCATTCTTCATGACCGCCGAACCTGTCCCTTCGGTCAGCACCGCCACCGCATAGCCTTCCGGACTTCGATGAATGCCGGCGCCGTACAGATAGGTTCCCTTCTGGTTCTCCCATTCCGAGGCGACGCTGGCCGCGTAGGTCGCCCCCTTCATCAGGCCGTCGGTCGCGAAGCAGGAGTACTGAAAGCTGACCAGCATGTGACCGGGACGATCGCCGATGGGCTCGAGGCCCATCGTGCCGACGATCGTGCAGTCGTAGCGCGCGATGATATCGGCGTTGGCGCTGCCGAGCCCGGCATCTGCCACAAGGCTGGCCGCAACGCATATGGCAGCGCACACAGCGGATGCCGTGCTGAAAAAACGCATTTGCTCGCCCCCGCGTTAGTCTTGGTCGCGGACACTACCATAAATCGTGGTCGGGAAGGCTTCGCTGCGCCGGCCATTATTTTTTCGCGGCCCGACTGACCGCCCCGCGGGCGGCCAGCGCTGCCGGCTTGGTGGTGGGAGATTAACCACGCCGCGTTGAGACGCCGCTCGGCCACGGGAAATAAGCGTGGGTTTAACGCATCACGCGAGAAATAGCAGACCAAAGCAGACGCGCATCTTGCGCGCAGGAGAGTCGTCAGGAGCGGAAAAGTGAGAGCGCTATGTCTCGGCGCGTTGGCCTTCGTATCAGCCCTGGCGCTGGCGGGCTGCAGCCGTCCGGTCATGCCGCAGGTCGCGGCGCCCTGTGTCGATCTGAGCGGCCAGTCCTGCGCGGAAACTCCGGCCGCCGGTCAGCCGGCTTCGCCGACACCATCCGAGCCCGTCAAGGCGAGCCGTCAGGCGCATGCCGTGTCGCGGCGCGCGGCCCTTCACCGCAAGCACATCCGCGCCGCCAAGCGGCGAGCAGCCAGCGGCGTCGCCGTCGCCAAGCCTCTCGACAAGCCCGTTGAGAAACCGGCTGAAAAGCCGGCGGAGAAGCCGCAGCGGGCAGTGCCGGCCAATCCCACACCTCCAACCGACGGAGCATCGGCGCCGGTCGCCCAACCGCCAATTTCGGCGAAAGACAGTCCGGCCCAAAATGCCCCGTCCAAGGATTCGATGTCGAAGGATCCCACGGCAAAGAATTCCACGGCAAAGGATCCTGCGGTGAAGGATGCGCCGGCGACCTCCGCCAAGGTTCAGAGCGAGGTCATGGTCGCCGCGGTCAAGGTTGCGGCCGAACTGGCCGAGCGGATGACCGCGCTGCGCGTGCCCGAAGGACCGGCGGACAATCGTCTCGTGGCCGTGTTGCTGGCGCGTCCCAACGTGCGCGCGCTCAGCGATCTCAGCGGCAAGGTGATCGCGATCGACGAGCGCTATGCCAAATCCAACGCCAAGATCACGGCCGCCATGAACGCGGCCGGCGCGGCCGAGGTGCTGCTTCTGGAAGGGCAGGCGACTGCGATCACCCGTCTGAGCAGCGGCGAGGTGAGCGCAGCCGTCGTTGCATTGGCCTCGCCCGAGGCCGCCGAAGCGTTTCCGAAAATCGCCGGCTTCCGCCTGTTCTCGGTCGCGCTCAAGCCCTGACTCGCGTAGCCGCTACTACTCGTCAGGTCGTGACGGGACTCTTTGCCGGCGGCGCCAGCGCCGCGCCCCTGACCGCCGCGATACCCTTCGGATAGCCGCTGCGGTCGCTGTAGAGCCGCTTGCGGCCGCGCTTCGGATCATGCTGCGCCGCCACGTCTTTCGCGGCGATGTAGTCGAGCATGGTGATGCCGCCCACCATCACCAGCGCCGCCATCACGGTGCCGGCGCGCGGATTGCTCGGCCTGACCTCGCCGAGCAGCGTCACCATGTCCAGCCCGTCGCCGGCGACACGGCTCCACAGCCCGGCCCTCTTTTCCACCGACAGCGTCATCACGCCGGCGAGCAGCTCGCGCACGCCATAGGCGCGCACCAGTCCCTCGCGGCCTTGCATGCCGAGCGCGTTGGTCACGCGATGCGGCGCCAGCAGCTCGAGCGTGCCGAGCGCGATCGAGAACCAGCCGAGCCCGCGCGCCAGCCGGTCGGCCGATGTCAGCGAGCTCGGGCCGGTGGAGATGATCTTGGGATCGCCCTTGGAGCGGACCAGATTCGAAAAATGAAACATGATGTGCGCTTTCCTTACGGCTTCAACACGACCTTGACGCAGCTGTCCTGCTTGTCACGGAACGCGCGATACATCTCCGGCCCCTGCGCGAGCGGCACGGTGTGGGTGATGACGAAGGACGGATCGATCTGGCCGTCCTGGATGCGGTGCTTGAGGTCGTCGGTCCAGCGGTTGACGTGGGTCTGGCCGGTCCTGATCGTCAGGCCCTTGTTCATCAGCGCGCCCATCGGCACCATGTCGGAAAAGCCCGAATAAACGCCGGGGATCGAGACGATGCCGCCGGGCCGGCAGACATAGATGATCTCGCGCAGCGCGTGCGGCCGGTCGTTCTCGATCATGAACATCTGCTTGGCGCGGTCGAGCACGCTGTCGGGCTGCGCCATGCTGATATGGCTCTCGAAGCCGACGCAGTCGATGCACTTCTCCGGGCCCTTGTTGTCGGTCAGCTCGTTGAGCCTTTCGACCACGCTCTCCCTGTCGAAATTGATGGTGATCGCGCCGCCGGCCTCGGCCATCGCCAGCCGCTCCGGGATGCGGTCGATCGCGACCACCTGCTTGGCGCCGAGCAGGATGGCGCTGCGGATCGCCATCTGGCCGACCGGGCCGCAGCCCCACACAGCGACGGTGTCGTCCGGCTCGATGTCGCATTGCGCCGCGCCCTGCCATCCGGTCGGGAAGATGTCGCTGAGGAACAGCGCCTGCTCGTCGCTCATGCCATCGGGCACCTTGATGTGGGTGGCGTCGGCGTACGGCACGCGCAGATATTCGGCCTGGCCGCCCGGATAGCCACCGGTCAGATGCGTGTAGCCGAACAGGCCCGCGGTGCTGTGGCCGAACACCTTCTCGGCCATGTGCTTGTTGCGGTTGGTCGTCTCGCACACCGAGAAATTGCCGCGCCTGCACTGGTCGCATTCGCCGCAGATGATGGTGAAGGGCACGACGATGCGGTCGCCCTTCTTCAGCTTGCCGTTGACGCCGGAACCGACCTCGACGACCTCGCCCATCGTCTCGTGGCCCATGATGTCGCCGGGCATCATCGCGGGAATGTAGTTGTGGAACAGATGCAGGTCCGAGCCGCAGATCGCGCAGCTCGTCACCTTGATGATCGCGTCCCTGCTGTGCTCGATCTCGGGATCGCTGACTGTGTCGCAGCGGATGTCCTCTTTGCCATGCCAGACCAGCGCCTTCATGCAATCCTCCGGGAGAATGTCCGGGAAGAAAGTCAGAAGGTGTCGGATGGTTGCTAGCGAAAAGCTCGTTTTTGAGCTCGCTGCTCGCAGTTGCGACGCTCAGTCGGTGAAGTCGAGATTGAACCGGCCGAGACTCGTGCTCTTGGTCGTGAACGACACCGTCTTGCCGTTGAGCTGCGCCAACGTGCCCACCGCGTATTTGATCACGGCCTTGCCGCTGCCCGCCGTGCCCGCCGGCTGACCATCCTTGACCAGGACGACGGCGCTGCCTTCGCTCATCTGCGTCACGGCGAAGCCGCCGGCGATCCGATGGACCCCGCCGGCGAACTGATAGGCTACTTTGAGGCCATCCCATTCCGAGACATTGACCGCCGTGTAGATCGCGTCCTTCATCACGCCCTCGACCGCGAAGCAGGAGAACTGCACCGTGTTGAGAGCGTGGCCGGGGCGATCGCCGATCGGCTCAGGACTCGACGGTCCGATGACGCTGCATTCGTAGTGCGCGAGCACCTCGGCATGCGCGGCCGAGACGAGGCCGGCGATAGGCATTGCGGAGCAGAGCAGGACGACAGGCTTGAACCTCGTCATGGGTGACCTCCTTCGCTGATGCGGCGGCTCACGAGGCCCGATGCATGGGGAACTCGATGCCAGCTCGAGGGAAGCAGCGAAGCCCCGCGCAGCACGACGGGCATTGACCTGCGTCAACTTCAGGCTGTCGCGAACGGCGAACGCGCGTAGCGCTCCTGCGTCCCTTCAGGCCGGAGCCGATGCAGGTTCTGCTGCGCTAGGCCGCCTTTTTGGACTTCACGGCCGCCTTCTTGGCCGGCCTGCCGCCTGTCTTCACCGAAGCGTTGGCGTCCTTGCCGGGCTCGGCCTTCTTGGCTTCGACCTTCTTCGGCAGTTCCACCGCGGCGGCTTGCCGCATCGCGCGGGCGTAGCTGTCGGCGACGTTGTCGGCGGAGATCAGCAGCCGGCGCGCCGCGGCACTGGCCTGCTCGACCACCTCGCGGGCGAGCAGCTTGAAGCGCTCCTTGGCGTCCTTGTCCCTGGCCTTGGCAGCCATGCCGTTGAAGCGGTTCTTGCGCTTCTTCGCCGCCGCCAGGATGGCCTTGTTCTGCTGCTTGGCCAGTTGCCGGATCACGGCATCAAGATCGGCATCCGCCATCGTCGTCCCCGAAACCCCTCAAGAATCAGCGCCCCTGCGCCGGAAAACGCGCGGACTATGCTATTCGCGCCGCCACTTTGCAATCGGGGTATCAGAGGAGGGGAGCTGGCCTTGGGCGGCGCGGGTCCGCGCGGCGCGCCATCGTTCCCGGCGTGAAGCAGGAGATCTGCATGACGGTCATGCGGCGCATTGACGGTGTGTCGGCACCGTTTATGACAATCAGAAACGCGATGTAACCGTTTCTCTGCAATTCCATCAATTCCAATGCAACTGTTGCTCAGCAACATGACCTGCGAACGCATCTTGTTTGTTGGAGTCAGGCTGTGCCGCCCGCATGTGAGTACCTCAGCCTGTTGTCGCGGTTCCGCCGCAACGACAGCGGTAATATCGCCGTCATCTTCGCGATCGCGCTGCTGCCGATCCTGGCCTTCATCGGCTCGGCGATCGACTATTCGATGGCGGTGCGGGCCAAGGCCAAGCTGTCGGCCTCGATCGACGCCGCGCTGCTGGCGGCGACCGGCTATACCGCCATGCGCGGGAGTTCATCGGACGCCAAGACGGCCGCGACCAACATGTTCAACGGCCAGATGTCGGCGCACAAGCTGACGTCGAACTCGCTCAGCATCGACATCACCGACAGCGTCAGTGCACGGACCGTGACGGGTAGCGCGACGGTGGTGGTGAAGACCTCCTTCATGTACATGTTCGGCTATCCGACCATGACGGTCTCGGCGTCCTCGTCGGCGTCTGCCTCGTTCCCGACCTACATGGACTTCTACGTCCTGGTCGACAACTCGCCGTCGCAGGGACTCGGCGCCACCACGGCCGACATGACGACGCTGCAGAACGCGACGACCGACACGTGCGCCTTCGCCTGCCACGACACCTATACGTCGAGCTCGAAGAAGACGCTGCAGACCAACAGCTACTATGACAAGGCGAAGAAGCTCGGCGTGACGATGCGGATCGACGTCGTCCGGTCGGCAACCCAGTCGCTCACGGACACGGCGACCTCCAGCCAGATCGTCAGCAACCAGTATCGGATGGCGGTCTACAGCATGGGGGCCGATTGCGGCTCGCTCGGGCTGACTACGGTCGCCAGCCTCTCGTCGAGCATGTCCTCGGTGAAATCGTCGGTCGGTGCGCTGGACCTGATGACCATTCCCTACAGCGGCTACAACAACGACATGTGCACCGATTTCGACGGCACCATGTCGGCCATGAGCGGCGTCATCCCCACGCAGGGCGACGGTTCGTCGACGAATCCGCAGAAATGGCTGTTCTTCGTGTCCGACGGTGTTGCCGACTATGCCTACCCGACGACATGCAGCAAGACCACCCAGTCTGGGGGACGTTGCGTGGAGCCGCTCACGACGACCACCTGCACTGCGTTGAAGGCTCGCGGTATCAAGATCGCCGTGCTGTACACAACCTATCTCGCCATCACCAGCAACGGCTATTACAACACCTGGGTCAAGCCCTGGCGCGATTCGATCGGCACCATAATGAAATCCTGCGCCAGCCCCGGCTACTACTACGAGGTCGATTCCAGCGGCAGCATCGGCTCGGCGCTGACCGCGCTGTTCCAGCAGGCGATCGCCTCGGCGCATCTGACGAAGTAGCACGCCGCTCTAGTCTGGCAGCGCGACCAGCTCCTGCAGCGTCGTGCTGTCATTCAGCACGGCGAGCGTCTCGCGGCGCGACAGGAAGCCGAGCGCTTGCGTGAACGTGTCAGCATCGGCGATCCGCGCTCTCGCTGTGGCAAGGTCGACGTCGATGTCTCCCGGCGCGCGCGGCCGGCGCGCCGACAGCGTGGCGATGTGCCGCCGGCGAAGCTCGTGGTCCTGCCGCAGTTCGGCCAGCGCGGATGTGTGGACGGGTTGTGGCAGGTCCGCAAGCGCACGCGCCCGGACGAGTACCGGCGGTGGGGCGATCTCCTCCGGCGTCGTGAACAGGCGCCTGCCGAGACCGCGACGGGCCGTCAGCAGGCCGATCGGAATTGCAAGCACCAGGCCGGCGATGACCGGCGACATCCACGCCAGCAGCGGCAGCGACACCGCCGTGGCGCTCGCGGCCATGGCGAGGCCGCACACGGTCGGCAGCGCGAATTTGCGGACAATCTCCTGCCGGCTCACGCCGCCATCGCTGCGCCGCTGCACCTGCCAGCCGGCGTCGCGCCCCAGCAGGATCTCGATCACGGCGACCGACTGGAAGATCATCATCGACGGCGCGATCAGCGCCGCCAGCACCGTTTCCGCGAGAACCGCGACACAGAGACGCAGCCCGCCGCCGAAGCCGCGGCGCCTTTGCGCCGTCAGCAGCGTGGCGAGGCAGGCCAGCAGCTTCGGCACGAACAACAGGCCGAGCGTCGCGGCAAACACCTGCGCGGCGAGAATTGGATCCTGCGCCGGCCAGGATGGAAACAGGGCGAAGCCCTTGGGAAAGTATTCCGGCCGGACGAAATTGGCCTGCAGCGAGATCAGGATGCCGAGCACGAGGAAGGCGAGCCATAACGGCGCGGTGACATAGGCGCCGATGCCGATCAACAGATGCAGCCGCGACACCCAGTGCAGCCCGCGCGCCGGCAGCACCGCCAGATGCTGCAGATTGCCCTGGCACCAGCGCCGGTCGCGCGCGGCGTAGTCGATCAGCGAGGGCGGCACCTCCTCATAGCTGCCGCCGAGATCGACTGTCATGTAGATCCCCCAGCCGGCGCGGCGCATCAAAGCGGCCTCGATGAAGTCATGGCTGAGGATATGCCCGCCGAACGGTTTTCGCCCGCGCAGTTCCGGCAACGCGGCATCGCGTGCGAAGGCTTCGACGCGGATGATCGCGTTGTGGCCCCAGTAATTGCTTTCGGCGCCGTACCACCAGGCGTTGCCCGAGGCGATGACGGGACCGTAGAGACGGCCGGCGAACTGCTGCAGCCGCGCGAACAGGCTGCTGCCGTTGACGATCACGGGCAGAGTCTGGATCAACGCGGCCTGCGGTGTCTCCTCCATTGCATGGGCCAGCCGCACGATGGTCTCGCCGCTCATCAGGCTGTCGGCATCGAGGATGATCATCTGGTCGTAGGCCGCGCCAAAGCGCCGTACCCATTCGGCGATATTGCCGGACTTGCGCGCGACGTTGTCGGCGCGATGACGGTAGTAGATGCGCGCCGTGCCGCAGGCCTGGCGCAACGCCAGATACGCGGCCTCCTCGCCGATCCAGATGTCGGGATCGGTGGTGTCGCTGAGCAGGAACCAGTCGAAATGCGCGGCCTCACCGGTCGCGGCGATCGAGTCAATCATGGCGCGCAGCCGGACCATCACGGCATCCGGGTCCTCATTGTAGGTCGGCAGCAGCATCGCGGTACGGGTCGAAAGCGCGGGCAGCGGACCGTCCGTGGGGATCGCGATCGTCTCGCGCGGCCGCAGCAGCATCACGACGAAGCCGGCCAGCGCGGTGACGAAGGCGAACGAGATCCATGCAACGAGGATGCCGAACAGCACGAGCACCATGCCTTCCAGCACGGTCACGCCGCCGACCTCGACGACCTCGTACATCTTGATGCAGCCGGCCAGCGTCAGCGCCGCGGTGCCGGCGAGCACGAGGCCGCGGCGAAGCGCGATCCCCGCTCCATCGCGCATCGGTGTCCGCTCAGCTGCGGCGCGCGACAGCGGTGACGGCACCATGTCGCGCGGCGCCTCGGCGGGAAGAAAATCCACGCCCGCATCGTCAATCCGCAACGGGCGCGGCGTGCGTGCGCTCACGGCGTCCATCGATAGATCCATGTCTCTGAGGCGAGCTTGTCGCTCGCATACAGCTCCACGCGCAGCTCGACGGGCGCGTCCTTGGCGGCGCACTGGAAGCTCAGGCGCCAGCCGCCGGTCTCGGGATTGGGCTGGGCGACGATATTGGCCACCTCGGTCTTCTCGGCATTGACGACGGCCTTCACCGTGGCGGGATCGAGTCCCTTCAGGACATCGCCTGCGAGCTCGAGCACGAACAGCCGGCCCTCTCCCTGCGCGGCCACGCCGGTCCGGGTGAAGCGCGCCAGCGCGTGCGGTTTCGGCGTGTCCTGACCCCAGTGCAGGCGATAGGTCATGTTGTGCTCGCCCTTGGCGGCGAGCGCCGTCTTCGGCCGCCAGAACGCGGCGATGTTGTCGTGGATCTCCTCCTTGGTCGGAATCTCGAACAGCACCACCGCGCCTTCGCCCCAGTCGCCGATCGGCTCGATCCACAGGCTCGGCCGCTTTTCGAAATGCGATTCGAGGTCCTGATAGGCGGCGTAGCTGCGCTCGCGCTGCATCAGGCCGAAGCCGCGCGGATTGAGATCGTTGAACACGCTGACCTGCAGGTCGCGCGGATTGCTCAGCGGCCGCCACAGCTGCTCGCCCTTGCCGTTGAACATCGCGAGCCCGTCGGAATCGTGCACGGCGGGACGGAAATCGTCGCTGTCGCTGCGGTCGTTGGGCCCGAACAGGAACATGCTGGTCATCGGCGCCAGCCCCGCATGCGCGATCTCGACCCGCGGATACAGCGAAGCCTCGACGTCGAACACGGTGGTGTCGCCGGGGCGGATGGTGAAGCGGTAGGAGCCGGTGGCGCTCTTGCTGTCGAGCAGCGCATGCACCACCATCGCGGTCGCGCCCGGCGTCGGCTTCTCCAGCCAGAACGTCTTGAAGACCGGAAACTCCTCGCCCTTGGCCTCGCCGGTGTCGATCGACAGGCCGCGTGCCGACAGCCCGTAGATCTCGCCCTTCGCCACCGCGCGAAAATAGCTCGCGCCGAGAAACACGCAGACCTCGTCGTAATAGTCCGGCCGGTTCATCGGCGCATGCAGGCGGAAGCCGGCAAAGCCGAGATCGGCCGCCGGAAACGCCGGCACCTGCGGCCCGAACGCGAAATCCTCGGGACGATATGTCACTGGCCTGGCCTGGCCGTCCGAGACCTCGTAGATGTCGACGCGATCCTTGTAGATGAACCCGCGATGAAAGAATTGCGCCTGGAACGGCAGCTTGTCGTCACGCCACAGCGCGTGCTCCGGCAGAAACCGGATCGAGCGATAGGCATCGTAGTTGAGCTTGGCCAGCGCGTCCGGCAGCTTGTCTTCCGGCGCGGAATAGGGCTTGGCCGCGAGCGCGCGCGCGAGATCGCGCACCATGGCCGCGCTGAACGGCTGCGCCGCCGGCGCCGCGGCCGATGCGCCTCGCGCGAACGAGGCGGCAATCGGGATCGCAGCCGCAGATTGCATGAACTGACGGCGATTCAACTTCATCTCGCTTTGCTGAATGAACGCCGGAGCAACATTTCTGCAGCCCTGCGGTTCCATTTCAATTGATATGGGATGCGCAGCATGCAGCCGGCGCCATGAACGGCGTGTGAGCGACGGCAGCCAGCGCACGAGCATGATAATATCGTCGTCGGCTCTTTCGGCAGTGACGGTCCGTAGGGTGGGCAAAGGCGCGGCGACACGGTCCGCAATTTTGCTGCGCTCTCTCGCGCGCCGTGCCCACCATGACGTCTACGTGTCGTGGACGGACGGTGGGCACGCATCCGCCCTCCGGGCGGCTGCTTTGCCCACCCTACGAGGCTGTGAATCTTTCGATGCCTATTCTCGCTGACTATGATTCTCTGAGCGGAGCGGTTTGCTGGAGGTCATGATGGCTAAGGACGAGCTTTTCGATGGATTGCCGGAGCAGTCGGGTCCCAAAGCGCGGGAGCTTCCGAAGGGTGCGCCTCGTCTGCGGGTTCCGGAGCGCAACCAGGTCGAGCTGCGCGCGGTCGATATCGACAGCCTGATCGGGCAGGATCATCCGGCGCGGATGATCTGGACCTATGTCGAGACGCTCGACCTGAGCGAGTTGGAAGACCGAGTGAAGGCGCGGGAGAACAGGCCTGGTCATCCGGCACCGTCGCCACGCCTTTTGCTGGCGCTCTGGCTCTATGCCACCAGCGACGGCGTCGGCAGTGCTCGGGCGCTGGATCGCCTGTGCGAGAGCCATGATGCCTATCGCTGGCTGTGTGGCGGGGTATCGCTGAACTATCACACGCTATCGGACTTCCGCGTCGGCTGTGCCGATGTGCTCGACCGCCTGATGAGCGAACATCTGGCGGCGTTGAGCGAGGCCGGGCTGGTCGATCTCGATACGCTGGCACAGGACGGGGTGCGGATCCGCGCCAATGCGGGGGCCAGCTCGTTCCGGCGCGAAGCGAGGCTGCAGCAGAAGCTGGCGGAAGCAACGGAGGTGGTGGAAGAGCTCAAGCGGGAAGTCGATGCAGATCCAGAAGCCAGCAACCGGCGCATCCGCGCGGCGCGTGAGCGCGCCGCACGCGAGCATAAACAGAAGGTCGAAGCGGCGCAGGCGGCGCTGGAGGAGATCAAGCGCAAGCGCCAGAAGCTCGAGGAAAAAGGCGGTAACGGCAAGAAGCCGAAGGAGCCTCGGGCCTCCACCACCGATCCGCAGGCGCGGCGGATGAAGATGGCCGATGCCGGCTTCCGTCCCGCCTACAACGTGCAGGTCGTCAGCGCTGCAGCTGCGATGATCGTGGTCGCAATCGACATCGACAACAACGGATCAGACGGCGGCCTGATGCGACCGATGCTGGAGCGGCTGCGCGACAAGCTGCAACGCCTGCCCAGGCGCTACCTCGTCGATGGCGGATACTGCCGTGGCGACGACATCGAATGGGCGCATGGCCAGAACATCGAGATCTACTGTCCGCCGCGCTCGCAAAAAAGCGGTGTTGATCCTTATCTGCCCCGAGATACCGATGGCCCTGGTGTGGCGGCCTGGCGAGCGCGCATGGCGAGCGAAGCCGGCAAGGCTCAGTATCAGCTCCGCTCGCTGTGCGAATGCATCCACGCCCGCTGGCGCAACTGGGACCTCCGGCAAGTGACGGTACGCGGCATCGACAAGGTTCGCGCCGTCGTGAGCTGGTACGCGTTCACCAACAACCTTCTGCAAGGATTGCACCTCATCGCCTGTCAAAAAGCAGCATCATAGTCGCCGGGAGCGGCATCCGAGGGATCCTCCGGGACAATCCGCCGCACAGAGCCGCCCACAACGGCTATCCCGCGGCGACAGCCCCCTCGTCGCAAACTCAGCCCTGAACTCAAATTGGCTCACAAGCTCTACGGCTCATCGCGCACATTGGTAGCCCCCGGATGTTTTCCCGGGGCGCTTCACTCTGCATGCTGGCGGGAGCGGCTCACGGCCCGGGGCTCCGCTGATCGCCGTCGCAGCCAGTCGCGGAGGCTGACGAGTTCGGGGCAGTCTGCCGTGCCCTCCGACGCCATCAGCCAGTGTCCCAGGCCGCTGCCATCACCGATCCTGTCCGAGCGATAGCCTGGATGATGGCCAAGGCCGCGGCTGATCAGCACGTCGATCTTTCCTTCGATCAGTTCGTGCAAGCCGGCCGGCTGCAGCACGCGCAAGCCGATCTCCGCATGTGTGCGCCGGAATGTCTCCAGGTCCAGACAGCGCAGATCGAACTTGTCGTGGACGCCCAGCTGCAGCAGCACCGCACAGCGAGGCCTGAGGTGCAGGGTCGCGTCAGCGATGCGGCGAAAGCCCTCGGAGATCCCGATCAAATAGTCTTGCCCCTCTTCGGTGAGGACGAGTTGCTTATGCAGACGCTCGAAGAGCCGCACCCCGAGGCGTAGTTCAAGGGCCTTGACGTGCTGGCCGATCGCGGCCGGCGTCACGTGCAGCTCATGCGCGGCCAGCTTGAAGCTGAGATGCCGCGCCGCCGCTTCGAAGGCACGCAGGGCGTTGAGGGGAGGGAGGCTGTAGGTCATCGTCACGCACTCTGGCATGGCTCGGCCAGGCGGCTGCAATAGATTTTCTATCGCTGAGCCGAAGAAACTCTGCTTTGAGGCGCGCGGGTGGTCCCGGCTAGGCTCTGCCTGCTCGAGCGCTGGTTTGGCGCCGCAGCCAGCAAGGAGGCTTCGATGCCCGAGACACATCCCTTCTACCAGTCGCACCGCAGCGCGATGCTAGCTGTCATGCACCAGTGCCTAGACCTTGCCGCTCCTTTGTTGTGCCAACGCGTCGAGCTGAGCAACATCGCTGCCGTCAGGCAAGAGGTCATCGACGAGTTCGACATCGTGCTCAGTCAGCTGCCCTATGTCGGAGGCACCGCAAGCCGGATGACCGCGTTCTTCATGCAGCTCATCGGCTTCATGGCAATGGGACGCGTGCTCCGGCGGCGCGGGTTGCCGCCCGCCGTGATCGGCGACATCGCGCGCGAGGTCCACAAGGCGCAACTGCTCACGGAGCCCGAAGCACAGCGCCTCGAAGCGGGCCGCCGCTTCATTTCGCCCGAGAACCGGAGCTTTTTGCGCGACCAGGCGGCGTTGAGCACGTCGGAGGCCCATCGGCAAGAATGTCCCGACGACTTCATTTACGACGTCGTCGAGCCCGGACCAGGTGACACCTTCGCTTTCGGCATCAACTACACAGCCTGCGGCTTCTGCAAATTCGCAGCTCGATATGGCGACAAGGACGTCCTTCCGAACCTCTGCGGTCTGGACGTCGACGCCTATGCGACCCGCGGCATCCGCCTTGAGCGGACGCAGACGCTCGCCGGCGGCGCCAGCCACTGCAACTTCCGCTTCTCGCGGCTGGAGACGGACCAGCTAACACATGGGACGTATGAAGATAGCAAGCCTCGCGCGCTGCCAGTTACCGCGCCCTCTCCCCTTGTGGGAGAGGGCATGTAGGACAGAGCGGCAAGCTCGGTTGAGTGAGGGGTCTCTCTCCACCAATGCTGCTCGCCGAGAGGGACCCCTCACCCGACCGCGTATTCGGATGGGCCGGTGATGCCCTCTCCCACAAGGGGAGAGGGCACTGTATTGCGCAGTCTTGCTGCGGTACGCAGGAAGAAAGACAGGCAGGTCAAGGGACAGTGAAAAGAACGGCATCCGTATATAAGAAAAAGGTGCTGTTTTACGGAAATCATGATTGTATATGATCATCCCGTCTCGATCTGAGGGGCGTATCGCGGTCGTCACGAACGTTGATGCGGGATGCGATGGGCGTGTCGGGCTGCAGCGCGAGCGATCGTGCGGACGAACAGCGCGGTGCGCACGGTCAAGCCGTGTGGTTCTGATCTCCCGGTGCCGAGATCAAGTCTGTGCCGGCGACGGCGCGGATGACAGGGTCAAACAGCCGGTCCCTGGGGAGAGCGCGGAGCAAGCCGTAAAGCCATCGCGCAGGGAAGGCCGGGATGTCCCAGCCGATCCTGTGGTTCCTACCCCGTGCATTTCTCACGCACGGGGGCCATGGGGGCGGCGCGCTCCCGGTCTTCCCTGCGCCCTCTGTTCTCGGGGGCAAACGAACAGCAAAGCTCGGGCGCAGATGCGCCGCGAGGAGTTGACTGCATGTCTAAGCGATACAGCGCTGCCGTAGCCCGGATGAGCGCAGCGACATCCGGGGTCCAACGCGCTGTACCGGAGAACCCGGATGTCGCTGCGCTCATCCGGGCTACGCATAAGGCGGTGCCACACATTCGGTGTCATCCCGGGGCGCGCGTAGCGCGAGCCCGGAATCCATCGGGCCGCAGGTGTCGTCGCCAAATGGAGTCCGGGCTCGCGCTTTCGCGCGCCCCGGAACGACGGAGGACACGGTGGCGGCCTCACAACTCCCTTGCATTGCTGAACGCGAACGAGCTGACGCGGCGCGTGGTCTCGTCCAGGATCAGCGTGCGCGTGATCGGCGGCTCGGCGCGCTGGGCGCAGTTTTCGCGCTCGCAGAGCCGGCAGTTGACGCCGATCGGGGTGCCCTCGGTTTTCTCCAGGTCCATGCCGGCGGCGTAGACCAGGCGCGAGGCGTGGCGGATCTCGCAACCGAGGCCAATGGCGAAGCGCGGCTGCGGCAGCGGATGCGGCGCCACGGGGCGGCGAACCATCTGGGCGATCGAGAAATAGCGCGAGCCGTCCGGCAGCTCGATGATCTGCTTCAACAGCCGATCGGGCGTGTCGAAGGTCGAATGCACGTTCCACAGCGGGCAGGTGCCGCCGAACTTGGAGAACGGGAAGGTGCCCGAGGAAAAGCGCTTGGAGACGTTGCCGGCATTGTCGACGCGCAGCATGAAGAACGGAATGCCGCGCGCGTTCGGCCGCGACAAGGTGGTGAGGCGGTGACAGACCTGCTCGAAGCCGGTGCTGAAGCGCTGCGCCAGAACGTTGATGTCGTAGCTCAGCGCTTCCGCAGCAGTGAGGAACGGCGCGTAGGGCATCATGACGGCGGCGGCGTAGTAGCTCGCCAGCGTCATGCGGTAGAGCCGGCGCGAGGTGTCGTCGATCGCCCCGGCGCGGCCGATGATGATCTCGAACTGCGGCAGGCACTCGGCCATGCCGAGCTGCACGGCAAGTTGGAAGGTGCGGCCGGGACCGTCGACGAGTTCGGAGATCAGCAACTGACGACGATGGCGGTCGTAACGCCGCAAGGTCTCGCGCATCACGTCGACCGGCATCACCCGGGTCTGCACCGAATGTTTTTCGCGCAGCCGCGTGGCGAGCGCGGCGTACAGTCCCTCGGCAGGCACGTCGAGCGCGTCGCGCAGGGCTTCGGCCTGCTGCTCGAGCTCGGGAAAGTAGTTGCGGTTGGCCTCGATCAGGTCGCGTACCCGCTCGATCGGGTTGGCCTCGAAATGGCCGCCGGCATTGCGGTCGGCCATCTGCGCCGCCACCAGCGTCTCGCCGCGCCGCGCCTCGGCATAAGCCGCGTACAGCCGCTGCAGCGCGTGGGTGACGCCGGGGCAGAGCTCGGCGAGGTCGCGCAGCTCCTGCTTGGGCAGCTCGATCTGGCGGAACAAGGGATCGGAGAAGATCTCGTTGAGCTCGGCGAAGAAGCGGTCCTCGTCGGCGGTGGCGAGGTCGCGCAAATCGAGGTCGTAGACCTCCGCCAGCCGCAGCAGGATCTGGGCGGACACCGGGCGCTGGTTGCGCTCGATCAGGTTGACGTAGCTCGGCGAGATGCCGAGACCCTCGGCAAGCTGGGTCTGGGACAGCCCGAGCTGCTGGCGGATGCGGCGGAAGCGCGGCCCGACGAACAGCTTCTTTCCCGATTCACCGGGCATCGCAACCTCCAACGGGCCGCTCGGCCCAGGATTTTTGACAAAATTTACAAAATGACATTTGTTACAAGTGATGATGTTACATGACATCACCATTCGGAAACAAGGCCTCTATACGAAGCTGCCGGTTTCGCGTTTATCTCTGGTCACGCAAATCGCAATGCACTGTCAAAGTTGTGACGGACGATGGAGGGTCTCATGACCAGCAATTTCTGGGTGATCGGCGGCGAGTTCGGCTCGATGAATTTCCACAAGCTGGTGGAAGGCTCGGCCCAGGTGAAGGGCCCGTTCAAGTCGCGCAAGGAAGCCGAGGATTGCTGGCGCGAGGTCTCCGAGGAGAACCGCCACAAGGCCGGTGTCCGCTTCTCAATCGTCGAGGAGCCGCAGCGCGCTCCGGCCGCTTGAGGCGGTCAGGCAATCGAGGCATTGCCGGGTATCTGAATAAAGCTCAAGGAAGAGCCCAAGGACGGGGCGGTCTCAGCCGGGTCACACCGGAAGAGGCCGCCCACGTCCGTTTTGGGCGCCTCGTTGCGCGGCTGATTATCTCAGCGTGCGTATAACCCTTTGAAGGCAAATGGGGTTTGCGGAATACTCGGTTACTGATAGGTTAACGGGAGAAATCCTGGCGAAACCAGGGCCGAACCGTGAAAGCGTGAGCGATGTCCGAGGCTCCCGACAGCAGCACCGAACCCCGTCCCGTGCGCCTGCGCGAAGCGCTGCGCCAGGCCCGGCTCGAGGCCGCGGACCGGACGGGCGTCGTGGTCGATCTGCGCGATGCCGAGGTGGCGCGGCTGGAGATCCTCAACGACGCGCTCGATCCGCTGTTCGCCGAGATCCCGAACCAGATCGATCTGTTCGATCGCGGCATCAGCCAGGGGGAGACGCCGCGGCTGTGGATCGACGTGGTCGCTCATATCGTGATGGGACGGGACAAGCGGCAGTACCGCTTCGTCCAGGACACCCGCAACGGCCGCATCGTGCTTGCGGAGTCGCACGACATCGGCGTGATCGTGAAGGCGGCGACGGACTACGTCGCCCGCCGCATGGTCGAGCGCGAGCGGGCCTTCAGCGTGGCGCGCGAGCAGGGCCAGCCCAGTGTCGCGCCGACCACGCGGAGCCGAGTTTGGCCGTTCGTGATCGGCTTCGTTCTTGGCGCAGTGTCGCTGTTCGGCTTCGCGCTCTACGAGAGCCTGAAGCCGGTCAGTTTCTGACGCGATCACAGCAGCCGGATCTGGCGGATTTCGCGCACGCGCCGGGCGTCGTTCACGGAGCGCACGGTCATGTCGCAGCGCCAATGATTGCCCTCGGCCGCGATGGCGAAGATGTTGTAGGCCGCAGCCGGCGTGTGCCCGTGCGCCAGCGAGGATGCGGAGGGCACCCCGACGACGGGGATCTTGCGCTCGGGGCCGTCGATCCAGATCGTCGAATGCACGTGGTCATGGCCGTGCAGCACCAGCTCGACGCCATGGCGGGCGAGCAGCGCGATGAGCTCCTTGGAATCGATGAGCCGCTTCATCCGGTTGGCCGAGCGCAGCGGATGATGCACCAGCAGCACGCGGAACAAGGGCTCATGCGCGATGGATTGGAGCAGTTGCTCCAAGGCAGCGAGCTGGGCGCTGCCGATGCGGCCGGTGGCCATGAACGGCGCCGACGGGACCGCGGAGGACAGGCTGATCAGCGCCAGCGGCCCGCGCCGGCGCAACGACGGGAAGGTCGCCGGTCCCTCGGCGTCGCCGCCGAAATAGGCGGCAAAGCTCTCGGCGAAGCGCAGCCGCGTCGAGCGCACATAGGCGTCGTGATTGCCGGGAATCGCCGTGACCTTGTCCGGCGGACCCACGGTGCGGAGCCAGGCCTGGGCGACGGGGAATTCGGACTCGAGGGCGAAGTTGACGAGATCGCCGGTCACCGCGATCTGGTCCGGCATCTGCGCGTGCAGATCGGAGATCAGCAGATCGAGGATATCGAGGCGGTGATATTTATAGCGGTTGCGCGTCCAGTTGAGATAGCCGAGCGCCCGCTTGCCGGCGAGCTCGGACAGGCGCGGCCGGTGCTGGGGCGCGAGGTGCGGGTCGGACAGATGGGCGAGCGTGAAGGCGGCCATCACGCGTCTCTGCGCCGATGTCGGATGCGGGCGCGTCCAGCCATCATGTCGTGCTATCCCTCATGTCAGGGGCTCTCATCGCAAGCCCCGCCCTTCAGCGCAAGACCAACAGGGACGACGAGCTTTGACGACAACACAGCTCAGCAGGTGGCGGATCCGCTTCGAGCCGGTGCTTCGGCGCGGCTTCCACCTCTATTGGCGGTTTGCCCGCGGCATGACGCTCGGCGTCCGCGGCGTCGTGCTGGATGCCGAAAACCGGGTGTTCCTGGTCCGGCACGGCTATGTCGCCGGCTGGCACCTGCCGGGTGGCGGCGTCGAGGTCGGCGAGACGTTCCTGCAGGCGCTCGAGCGGGAGCTGTTCGAGGAGGGGCGGATCGCGCTTGCGGGCGAGCCCGAGCTGCACGGCATCTTCCTCAACAGCCACGTCTCGCCGCGCGACCACGTCGCCGTCTTCGTTATCAAGGGGTTTACGCAGGACCGGCCGCCGGAGCCCAACCGCGAGATCGTCGAGACCGGCTTCTTCGCCCGCGACGCGCTGCCGGAGGGCACGACGCTCGGCACGCTGTCCCGCCTGCGCGAGGTGCTGGATGGCGTTAAGATCATTCCCACATGGCGGCCCGACCCGGCCGGACCATTATGAATTTCTGCACCGAAAGGCGGCACTCTCCCGGCCATGGGAGACGGGTTCATGAGTTCTCAACCGATGCGGATCGCCGTGCTGGTGCCCTGCTACAATGAGGAAGCGGCGGTCGCGACCGTGGTCCGCGACTTCAAGCAGGCGCTGCCGACGGCGACTGTCTACGTCTACGACAACAATTCGAGGGATCGCACGGTCGAGGTGGCGCGCGCGGCCGGCGCCGAGGTCCGGAGCGAGCGGCGGCAGGGCAAGGGCCACGTCGTGCGGCGCATGTTCGCCGACGTCGATGCCGACATCTACGTGCTGGTCGACGGCGATGCCACCTATGACGCGCCGAGCGCGCCCGGCATGATCGAGCGGCTCGTGAACGAGCGGCTCGACATGGTCGTGGGCCTGCGCGTCGACCAAGAGCAGGCCGCCTATCGCATGGGCCATCGCACCGGCAACTGGATGCTGACCAGCTTCTTGGCCGAGGTGTTCGGCCAGGCCTTCAAGGACATTCTGTCCGGCTACCGCGTGTTCTCGCGCCGCTTCGTCAAATCCTTTCCCGTGCTGTCCGACGGCTTCGAGATCGAGACCGAGCTCACCGTGCATGCGCTGGAGCTGGCGCTGCCGGTCGCGGAGATCGCAACGCCGTACTACGCCCGGCCCGAAGGCTCGGTCTCCAAGCTCAACACCTGGCGCGATGGCTTCCGTATCCTCAACACCATCCTGAAGCTGTACCGCTCGGAGAAGCCGCTGCGCTTTTTCACCGCGATCGGCATCTTCCTCGCGCTGGTCTCGATCGGCTTCGCTATTCCGATCTTCGTCACCTTCATCGAGACCGGGCTGGTGCCGCGGCTGCCGACCGCGGTGCTGTCGATGGGCCTGATGATCATGGCGCTGCTGTCGGCTTCGTCGGGCCTGGTGCTGGATACCGTGACGCGAGGGCGGCGGGAAATGAAGCTGCTGGCCTATCTGTCGCAATCACCGGTCGGAGGCTGACCTGCGGTTCGAGATGCAGCCATCGCCCGTTCAAAGCTTGTGTCCGCCGGTCGTTCCGGCCATGGTCCTGGCTCCCGCGTTGACCGAGAAGCCTTGAACGAGAAGCCGCCACCATGCCCATCCTGAACAGCATCGCCGCGCTCACCGACGACATGGCGGCCTGGCGCCACGATTTTCATGAACATCCGGAGCTGATGTACGAGGTGCACCGCACCGCCGGCATCGTCGCCGAGCGCCTGCGCGAATTTGGCTGCGACGAGGTCGTGACGGGGATCGGACGCACCGGCGTGGTCGGGGTCATCCGCGGCCGCAAAACAGATTCGGGCCGCACCATCGGCCTGCGCGCCGACATGGACGCGCTACCGATCGAGGAAGCCTCGGGCGTGCCCTATGCCTCGAAGACGCCCGGCCTGATGCATGCCTGCGGCCATGACGGCCACACCGCGATGCTGCTCGGTGCCGCCAAACATCTCGCCGACACCCGCAATTTCGACGGCACCGCGATCGTGATCTTCCAGCCGGCCGAGGAGGGCGGTGCGGGCGGCAAGGCGATGGTCGACGACGGCCTGATGACGCGCTGGGGCATCCAGGAGGTCTACGGCCTGCACAACGCGCCCGGCGTGCCCGAGGGCGTGTTCGCGCTGCGCCCGGGCCCGATGCTGGCCTCGTCGGATCAACTCGAGATCACCGTGCATGGCAAGGGCGGCCATGCCGGTGCCGGCGTGCACAAGGCGGTCGACAGCGTGCTGATCGCCGCGCACATCATCACTGCGCTGCAGTCGATCGTGTCGCGCAATGTCGATCCGATCAAATCCGCGGTCATTTCGATCTGCATGGTCGAGGCCGGCAAGGCAATGAACGTGATCCCCGAGACGGTCGAGCTGAAGGGCACCGTGCGCACGCTCGATCCCGAGGTGCAGGACCTGGTCGAGCGTCGCATCGCCGAGGTCGCCGACGGTATTGCGCGCACCTATGGCGGCACGGCGACGACGAAATACACGCGGCTCTATCCGATCACCATGAACCATGCGCGCGAAACCGGCGTGGCCGCCGATGTCGCCCGCGACGTGGTCGGCGCCGAGCGCGTCGTCGACAACGCCCCGCCGCTGATGGGCGCCGAGGATTTCGCCTTCATGCTGCAGGCCCGCCCGGGCGCCTTCGTCTTCCTCGGCATGGGCGACGGCAAGGACTGCCATCATCCGGCCTATCGCTTCAACGACAACATCCTTGGCCACGGCGCGTCGTACTGGGTGCGGCTGGTCGAGAAGACGATGCCGGCGGCGTGAGGCTCGGCCGGAACCCGGCGGCCGCCGGGTTTTGACGGAGGGAGGGAGTGATGGACCGCGCCGCCCGGGGATGCTATCCCGCCACCCCACATGAGTGACCTGTCCATTACGATCTCCGCCGAAAAGCTGGGCGATGCGCAAGCCATCGAGCGGCTGCATGAACGTACCTTCGGCCCCGGCCGCTTCGTGCTGAGCGCCTACCGCCTGCGCGAGCATGTCGACCACCTGCTCGAACTGTCGTTCACCGCTCATATCGGCACCTTGCTGGTCGGCTCGGTGCGCCAGCTGCCGATCTGCGTCGGCGATGCCAAGGCCTTGATGCTCGGGCCGCTGACCGTCGAGCCGCCGTTCCGCAAGCACGGCATCGGCCGCATGCTGATGGAGCGCTCGATCGCGGATGCGCGGACGCAGGGCCACCGCTTCATCCTGCTGGTCGGCGACGCCGCCTACTACACCCGCGTCGGCTTCAAGCCGGTACCGAAGGGCCGGGCGATCATGCCGGGCCCGGTCGACTACAACCGGCTGCTGGTGAACGAACTGGTCGAGGGCGCGTTCGACGGCGTCGAAGGCGCGATCCGGCCCGATTGGGATTATGCGCGCTGACATCCTGTAGCCCGGATGAGCGTAGCGATATCCGGGGTCTCACGCGGTGTCTCGTTGAACCCGGATGTCGCTGCGCTCATCCGGGCTACGCAGCCGTTCTCCCTCTCCTCGTTCTTCACGAGGAGAGGTGAGATCGTCGCTCAAAACTTCAGATTGGCAAAGATCCGCACGCCGATGCCGGGCAGCAGCACCTCATCCTTGGTGTAGGACACGGAGTTGCGGATCTTCTCGTTGAGCAGGTTGTTGCCGACCAGGCCGACCAGCATCTCGCGCGCGCCGAACATGTTCGGATCGAGCTTGGTGCGGTAGCTGACCTCGGCCTTGAGCAGGTTGTAGCCCGGCGTCGGCGTCTCCGCGATGGCAGCGACGTCGTTCTGCGCGAAGGCGTGCAGCAGGTTGATCCGCGTCAGCCAGTTGGCATCGCGCCAGAACAGGCCGCCGCCGACGCGCATCGGCGGGATCCGCGGCACATTGGTGCCGTCGGGGAAGGTGGCACGGACGACGTCGAACTGGTTTTCGATGCCCCAGATGCCGCCGCCGAGCTGCGCGACGTCGAACTGGCTCTGAAACTCGGCGCCACGGAACAGCGCGTTGCGCTGCGAGTAGACGGCCTGGTTCAGCGCAGTGCCGGTGGTGCCGCAGGAGGCGAAATCGTTGTCGCACATCACGCCGGTCAGCCGGCGATAGATGAAATTGCTGAACTGCGTGTAGTAGGCCGTCGCCTCGAAGCGGAACGGACCGGTTGCCTTGCGCAAGCCCGCCTCGATGGTCTTGGCAGTCTCTATTCCGAGGTTCGGATTGCCGATGTCGAACGTCGCCGTCGCATCGTGGCCGCCGCGGGAGAAAAGCTCGGCCGCCTTCGGCGCGCGCTCGACATATTGGGCGGTGATGCTGGCGACCAGGTCACCCGGCAGGTTCTGTAGCACGCCGACGCTCGCGCTCTTCGGCGTGTACGACGGGTTGCGGGCGATATTGGCCTGCGGCGTGCCGTCAGGCAGATAGTCGACCGGGAAGTTCGGCGTCGAACCGTTCAGCGACACATGCTCGATGCGGCCGGCGATCTGCGCCCTGGTCGAGGGCGTAAACGCGAGCTCGTTGAACACGTAGCCGGCGACGCGGTTGTTGGTGTTGGGACCAAACAGGCCGTTGAACACCGAGCCGGGATTGTCGGGGCTCGGGGCATTGAGCTCCTGGTGGCCGGCCTGCACGCCGTAGGCGGTCGTCAACGTCGCGAAGCGCAGATTGACGGGCATCATCTGCATCTCGACGCGGGCTTCCTGCTCGCGGTTGGTGAAGGTCTGACGCACGCCGTCGGTGGTCGGATCAGCGGGGTCGGCGAGGCCGATTTCATTGTGCCGATAGTCGGTCGCGCCGGCCCAGAAGCGGATGGCGTCGATCGCGGCCGAATCCGGCCGGTATTCGCCTTTAGCCGTGATCTTGGTCTGATGCGCATCGATGCGGGTCCGGCTGTCGGCGCCGTCGATTCCGGGGATGTGGTAGAGCGCGTCGGTCTGCTGGATCGCCGCGCCAATGAAGCCGCCGGTGAAGAAGTAGCTGCCGCCGATCGAGACGCCGTCATTCTGCACGGCCGAGTTCGGCTGCCGGCCGTTCACCGGACGAGTCTGATCGAACCGGTAGGGATAGCCGGGGATCGCATAGTCACCGGTCTTGCGGCCAAAGGCGTCGGCGTGAAGCGCAAAATTGCCACTGCCGGCATCGAGCAACACGCCGCCTTCGACGCCGCGATCTACCGAGCTGACCGAGGTGCGGGTCTCCGCAGTGACGCATGGCGCGCTACCCGCGACCGGCGCGCTCGCGGGCAGACCATAGGTCTGGAACGGCGCGGTCGAGCAGGTCGGCAGCGCGCTCGGAATGCGGTTGTTGGTGGCGCTGACGACGCCGCCGATCGAGGTCGAGCCGTAGCGCAGCGCGGCTGGGCCGCGGACCACCTCGATCTGGTCGCTGGTGAGCGGATCGATCGGCACGAAATGGTCCTCACCGAGATCCGACGCGCCGCCGCCGCCGATGCCGTTCTCGACAATGCCGACGCGGTTGACATCGAGGCCGCGGATGATCGGCCGGCTCGACGCGCCCGGCGCGAAGCTCGATCCGGTGATGCCGGGCTTGGAGTTCAGCAGATCGCCGAGCGTGGCGGCGCCCGAGCGGCGCAGCTCCTCGTTCGGCACCACGGTGACGGTAGCGAACTGGTCGGTGACAACAGGGGTCACGCCCTGTTGCGGCGGAGGCGGCGCGCTCTGCGCCGTTTGCGCGGGCGCCCGGGCGCGCGTGCCGCTCCGGGCCACGCGTGCTCCGGCATTGGGCCGCGGCACCACCGGCTTGCGCGCGCGGATCGGGCTCGGCGCCGTAACGTTGACCTCCGGCAGCTCGGTTGCCTGCTTCGGATCGTCGGCGCGTGCAGGCGCGCTCAAAATGCATAATATGGCTGCGGCGCTGCAGCCCGACATCAAGGCTCTCGGCAACATCTGTCTCATTCCTGATCTTGATCAGGCGGTCCCGCAATCGTCAGTGTTGTTGGGGATGCGCCTGCCGTCGGCTCGCGACGGACCCAAGAGTGCACGCGCCACCGGACGCATACGCGCACCGGTCGCGGCGATTCGAGCGGCTCAGATCAGACGAGAGGAGGGGCGCGCGCTTGGAACGCGGCGTCGATGAGGACGGCGGCGTCGGTCGCAGCGATCGCGTCCGGGAGTTGAAATGCGATCGCATCGGGAAGCGTGAGAACAGGTGTCGGCGACAGCAGGATCGAGTGCGCCATCGCCATGACGGCGCAGATCGCGCAGCCGTCGGAGGCCGGCTGCTGGTCGGGGTCTTGGTTCGAGGGAGGAGAACCAGTGGAGGCTTGCGCGGTCGTGACAAGACCGTTGCCCGCAGCCTGTCCGGCGAGCCAGTGAACATGGCCGAAGGCGAGCGCGAACTGCAGCAGCAGCGCGAACAGCGCCAGCCGCGACACATCCTTGATGTTCGCGCGAAACCAGCTCATGACCAGCGTTGGCTCATGTCACCCCGTTCAGCTGAGAGGCTCAGCAGCTGTTACAATATAACATCGCCTAGGGGACTGCCGGCGTCAATCCGAGTGTCATTTCGGCTGCGCGGAATCGCAGCCATTGTGCCCTTCGCGCCACGTTGCCTGTGCGATGCCGGAGGCGGAGGCGAGCAGAGCTTTGCGCTCAGCGCCCCTCGCGCACCCAGGTGGCGGCGAGCGCACCGAGCAGCAGCAGCAGGCCGATGACGCCGGCGAACATCGGCAGCACGCCGACGCCCTTGACCACGCTGGCATCGCGCATCCGTACGCCCATCCAGCCGTCGCCGCTGAACAGCGTCGACGAACGGACCGGGACGATGCGCGGCATGTCGATGCCGGAGCCGTCGCCGATGCGGCGGGCGTCGCCGCCGGTGGCCTGCGCCAATGGCTTCAAGGTCTCGCTGGTCGAGGTGACCTCGGAGAACTCCTTCGGATTGGTCGGGCCGACATTAATCAGTGCCTTCAACGTGCCGTCGGTGGCCTGCCACAGGCCGAGCTCACTGGCAGGCAAAGTCGCCCGCCATTCGCCCGGCTCGCCCTGTGTCAGCGTGAGCTCGCGCGTCTGGCCTGACGGTGACGTCACGGTCACAGGCGGGACGGTGTCCCCCATGGTCTGGCGGATGACCGCGAGATCCTTGCCCTGCACCTGAAGCCGCAGCGCTTCCTCATCCAGGTCAGGCTGCTGCATCAGCCAGTGCGACATCCGCCTGAGCAGATCGAGATGCGGACCGCCGCCTTCATAACCGCGCGCCCACAGCCAGATGTGGTCGGACAGCAGCAGCGCGACGCGGCCGGCGCCGAAGCGCGACAACAGCAGCAGCGGCTTGCCGTCGGCGCCGGTCATGACCGGCGGGCTGACCGCATTGCGCGTCTCCACCGTGCGGAAGAAGCGGCTCCAGTGCGGCGGCTCGGAGGCCGAACCTTCAAGGCCGCGCGTGACGGGATGGCGTTTGCCGGCATCCGACAGATGCGCATAGAACGGCTTCTCGGTGACGCCGACCGGTTCTGCGGGGAGCACGGAGTCGAGCGGCGTGCGCCAGATGCTGGTATTCGACGCATAGTCCGGCCCGGCCGAGACCAGCACCGCGCCACCGTTCCTGACATAGCGCGCGATGTTGTCGAAATAGGCGATCGGCAGTACGCCCTGGCGGGCGTAGCGGTCGAAGATGATCAGCTGGAATTCATTGATCTTCTGCTGGAACAGCTCGCGGGTCGGAAACGCGATCAGCGACAGCTCGTTGATCGGCGTGCCGTCCTGCTTCTCCGGCGGCCTCAAAATGGTGAAGTGGACGAGGTCGATGCTGGCGTCCGACTTCAACAGGTTGCGCCAGGTGCGCTCGCCGGAATGCGGCTCGCCCGACACCAGCAGCACACGCAGCTTGTCGCGCACGCCATCGATCGAGACGACGGCGCGGTTGTTGACCAGCGTCAACTCGTTGTCGAGCGGCGAGGCCTCGATCTCGACGATGTTCTGGCCCTCATGCTTGACATCGACGTCGACATTGGCGGCCTGGCCGCTGGTCATCGTGCGCTCGCTGATGACCTCGCCGTCGCGGCGGATCACGACCTTGGCGCTTGAGCCCGTGACCCCCTGATCGTCCAGCCGAAAGCTGATCGTCTGCGGCTGGCCGACGATGCCGAAGCGCGGCGCGGCGGTGATCGCCACGCGACGGTCGCGCTCCGCCTTCTGCCCGGTGATCAGCGCCTGCAGGGGCGCCTGGAAACCGAGCGCGGCGGCATTGCCGGGGATGTCGTGCACGCGCCCATCGGTGATCAGGAACGCGCCGGCGACACGGTCCACGGGCACGTCCGACAGCGCCGACGTCAATGCGCCGAACAGATGCGTGCCGTCGGTCTCGCCGTCAGCCTGGCCGGCCTCGACCACGCGCACCTCGAGCCCCTTGATCTTCTTCAGCCCGTCGACCAGCGCCTCCTGCGCCGCCAGCGTCTGCTTGGTGCGTTCGCCGAAATTCTGGCTCGGGCTCTTGTCGACGACCACGGCGGCGACCGAGCTCAGGGGCTCGCGGTCCTCGCGGGTGAACTGGGGATTGGCAAGCGCAAGCGCAATCAAGGCCAGCGCAGTGACGCGGATCCATGCCGAGCGTGAGCGGCCGATCAGGAGTAGCGCGGCGATGATGACGATCGCGCCGATCGCGAGCCACAGCACGATCGTCGGAACCAGAGGTGTGAACGCGATGCCGTAGTTCATGAGGCAAATCCTCGGATTTCGTCATGGCCGGGCTTGTCCCGGCCATCCACGTCGAGCCGCGTCAAAGGATGGACGTGGATGCCCGGGTCAAGCCCGGGCATGACGGCTGTGGTCTTGGCGCGGCCTGCGCGCACAGCTAATTTCACTGCCCGAGCCGTTCGATCAGCGCCGGCGCGTGCACCTGGTCGGCCTTGTAGTTGCCGGTGAGCGTGTACATCACGATGTTGACGCCGGCGCGGAAGGCGAACTCGCGTTGGCGCTGCTCGACGGGCAACATGTATTGGCTGTCGGCGCGGAGCGCCCAGGCGCCGGCGAGATCGTTCGAGGTGATGATAATGGGCGAGACGCCGTCGCCGCCGCGGGCCGGGCGCGAGGCACTATCCTCATCGTCGTCCTTCGGCAGGGTCTCGACCCAGGTCTGTCCCGAGGTGAAGCGGCCGGGAAAGTCGCGCAACAGATAGAAGGTCTTGGTCAGCACGTGCTCGCGCGGCACCGGCTCGAGCTCCGGCACGTCGAGAGAGGACAGGATATCGCGCAGCGACTGCATGCCCGGCGTCTGCTGGGCGCCGTTGGCGCCCGGCGGGGCCTCGATCGCGTCGCGGGTGTCGAACAGCACCGTGCCACCCTGCTTCATGTAGGCATCGATCTTGTTGAGCGCGTCCTGCGGCGGTCGCGGCGCGCCCGGCACGATCGGCCAGTAGATCAGCGGGAAGAAGGCTAGCTCGTCGCGCGCGGGATCTACGCCGACGGGATCACCGGCCTCCAGCGCGGTTCGCTGGGCCAGGAACAGAGTGAGTCCGGTCAGGCCCGCCTTGACGATGGAGTCGACGTCGGCATTGCCGGTCACGACATAAGCGAGCCGCGTCTGCGACACCGCGCGCATGGCGAATTCGTCACTGGCGGCATCGGCGCGCGCGGTGGCGGGGATGGCCACCGCGAGAAGGGCGCCGGTGACGAGAAGGACCATCGCGATGGCCGCCGGCGCCGCGCGCCGCCTTCGGATCAGCGAAGCGAGCACACCGCCGAGCAACGCCACGATGATCGCATCGATCAGGAACAGCAGCAGCGCTGTCGACAGCAGGATCCCACGAAGATCGCGCGGCTCCGCCGTGGTGTAGCTGGCGCGTTTGGCGCGCAGCGCGGAGGTGTCGAGCTGCAGAATGCGATCGGCAGGGCTGAGCGTGTTCACTGCGGTGGGTCCCTCGGCAGGGCCGTAGAAGCCGGGTGGATGATCCAGGGAAGCCCTGTCGTTGAAATCGGTGGGCAGCGGCTTGGCCGCGGACGATGGCGGACCGAAGGCGCCGAAGCCGTCGAGGATGTGCAGCGGCGCCAGCGTCACCTTGGCGGTCTCGCCCGCCGGTCCGGCGCCCGGCGTCGTCGTGTAGCCGGACATGTCGACGATGCGGCGGAGCATCTCGACCATCGCGCCGGACATCGGCAGGTCCGACCAGCGCGTGTCGGCGCTGACATGAAACAGCGCGAGGATGCCCTTGCCGCGATGCTCGCCGGTGACGAGCGGCGTGCCGTCCTCCAGCGAGGCCCAGCTCTTGGTCGCGAGCACGGCGTCGGGCTCGGCCAGCACCTGGCGGCTGACGGTGACGTCCTTCGGAACGGTGACCCCGGCGAACGGGCCGTCAGCGGAGAACGCCGCCAGTCGCTGCGGCTTCTCCCAGGTCAGGCTGCCGCCGAGCGTGCGGCCACCGCGGCGCAGCTTCACCGGCACGAGATCGTCGTCGCCTTGCGCCAGCCTGGGACCTGCGAAGCGCACCAGCACGCCGCCATTCTCGATCCAGCCGTTGAGGCGGTCGCGCAGCTCCGGCGACAGCGTGCCGACATCGGCCATGATGACCATCGGCACCTTCTGGTCGAGGAATTGCGTGATGATCTGCTGCGGCGCGCCGCGATCGCCGAGCCGGAGATCGGCGAACGGCGCCAGCGCGCGGGTCAGATAGAAGGTCGGCGCGAGCAGCGGCTGCGCGGTGTCGCTGGTGGCGCCGGAGACGATGCCGACGGCGCGGCGGCGCCAGCGCTTGTCGAGCAATTGCACGGCGCCGGCGGAGCGCTCGCCCGCAATCTCGAGCCGCGTGATGTCGTTGCGCAGCTCGACCGGAAGGTCGAAGCTGGCCTCGGTATCGTAGGCGCCAAGGCCGAAGCTGAATGGCGCCTCGCCGAGCGGCGAGCCCTTCGCATCGAGCGCGCGCACGGTGCCGCCAGGGACTGACAGATCGGCACGCAGCACCTTCACCGTCATCTTCGCCGCCGCGTTCTCCGCTCCCGCCAGGGCCAGCGGCGACGGCGTGCCGCCTTCGAACACGGTCAGGCTGCGGTCCCCGATCGTCTTGGCAAGGCCGGTGACGAACTCGCTGCCGCGACCGGGATCGACGCCGTCGGAGAACCACAGGATCTCGGCGTCGCCGGTCGCCTTCAGAAAGCGGTCGAGCTGCGGCAACGCATCGGCGCGCTCGGTGGTGTAGGGCTTCGGTGCGATCTGACGCAGCGCGACGCGCGCGGCGCCCGCAGGCATCAGCGTGATGTCGCGGGTGGACTCGGAGAGCGGCACGAGCGCGACGCCGCGGCGATCCGCATCGGCATTCGCGATCATCTCGTCGGCCGCCTTGATGCGCGTCTCCCAGCTCGCTGCCGCGCTCCAGCTATCGTCCAGCAGCAGCACCAGCGGCGCCTTGCTGCCGGCCGCTTCGGTGCGCGGATTCCAGATCGGGCCGGCGGCCGCGAAGATCACCAGCGCCGCGGCGACGAGGCGCAGCAGGGTCAGCCACCACGGCGAGCGCGACGGCGTCTCCTCCTTCGGCGTGATGTCGAACAGCAGGCGCGTCGGCGGGAATTCGATGCGCCGCGGACGCGGCGGCATCACCCTCAGCAGCCACCACAGCACGGGCAGGCTGATGAGGCCGGTCAGCAGCAGCGGTTCGGCGAACGATAGCGGCAGACCCATCATGCGCCGATCCCTCTGGGGCCAGCGCCCACCTTGACGTTGCCGCGTGCGCCGAGCTTGCCTGTTGTCATGCCGGCGTGCAGGAACAGCAGGAGCTCGGCCGCCGAGCGGCTGGTCGTATGCGTCGTGAACAGCCAGTCGAGCTTGCCGGTCTCGGCGCGGATCTGGTCGCGATGCAGCGCCACGCGCGCCACGTAATCCTGTGCCCAGCTCTCGGCGCGGCCAGCGGTGATGACCTCGCCGCCTTCCGGCTCGACGAATTCGACGCGGCCGGAATAGGGGAACGTCTCCTCGGCAGGATCGACGACCTGCACCATCGTGCCATGCGCCCCCGAGGCGGACAGACCCGCCAGCACGGTGCCGATCTCGGAGATCGGCGACCAGAAGTCCGACAGAACCACGATCTCGGCCAGCGCCGCCGGCACGAAGGACGGCGGCAGGCTCGGCCGAACGGTCTCATCGTGCAGCATCGCCTGGGCGATGCGATCGATGATGTTGCGGCTCGCGGTCGGATTGACGAGGCCGGGAATGCCGACTCGTTCGCCGCCGGCCACCAGCAGCTCGGCCAGTGCGAGGGTCACGATCAGCGCGCGTTCGAGCTTGCTGTCGCGTGCGCCCTTGGAGGCGAAGGCCATCGATGGCGAGCGGTCGGGCCAGATCCAGACTGTGTGCGCGGCTTCCCATTCCTGCTCGCGGACGTAGAGATGATCATCCCGCGCGGAGCGGCGCCAGTCGACGCGCTGCGAGGGCTCACCCGAGACGAAGCGGCGATATTGCCAGAAGCTCTCGCCGGAGCCGGCGCGCCGCCGTCCATGCAGGCCGTGGATGACGTTGGCCGCGATCTGGCGGGCTTCCAGCACGAGCCGCGGCAGCGAGGAGGCCAGCGTCCGGCTTTCGCCATCGGCACGCCGTATCGCGAGAATCTCCTTGCTGGCGTGCCCCGATGCTGTGGCCATCAACCAATCCGGCTCTTCAACTGCCGGATCACGTCCGGAATGGTGCGTCCCTCGGCGCGGGCCGGGAAGGTCAGCGCCATGCGGTGCTTCAGCACGGGTTCGGCGAGCTCGAGCACGTCGTCGATCGACGGCGCCAGACGGCCGTCCAGCAGCGCGCGGGCGCGCACCGCCAGCATCAGCGACTGGCTGGCGCGCGGACCCGGGCCCCAGGCGATGAGCTTGCCGGCGTCACCGGCCTCGGGGCCGGGACGCGCGGAGCGCACCAGCGACAGGATCGCCTCGACGACCGAATCGCCGACCGGGAGCCGTCGGACCAGGCGTTGCGCCGCGATCAGCGCATCGGCGGTCATGGCGCCGCGCGCGGCGCTCTCTTCGGCGCCAGTTGTTTCGAACAGGATGCGGCGCTCGGCCTCGCGGTCGGGATAGTCGACGTCGATCTCCATCAGGAAGCGGTCGAGCTGCGCCTCGGGCAGGGGATAGGTTCCCTCCTGCTCCAGCGGATTCTGGGTCGCGAGCACATGGAACGGCTTGGGCAGATCGTGCCGCGCGCCGGCCACGGTGATGTGCTGCTCCTGCATGGCTTGCAGCAGCGCGGATTGGGTGCGGGGGCTGGCGCGGTTGATCTCGTCCGCCATCAGGAGCTGCGCGAACACAGGGCCGGCGATGAAGCGGAACGAACGCTTGCCGACGGTGCTCTCGTCGAGCACCTCGGCGCCGAGAATGTCCGAGGGCATCAGGTCGGGCGTGAATTGGACGCGCTTGGCGTCGAGACCGAGCGTGACGCCCAGGGTTTCGACCAGCTTGGTCTTGGCAAGGCCCGGCACGCCGATGAGCAGCGCGTGACCGCCGGACAGGATCGTCACCAGGGTGTTTTCCACCACCTTGTCCTGGCCGAAGATAACGCCGGAGATCGCCTCCTTCGCGGCGCGGATCTCGCCCGACACCTGTTCGGCAGATCGGACGATCGCATCCTCGAGCTTCTCGGCATTCTCAGCCATTCCTGCGCTCCTTCTCGCCCGCATCTTCAACCTGCCGATGGCCGTTCCGCTCCAGTTTGTCAGGATACGGCTGCCAATCCATGCGAACGCGCTGTATTCGTTGAGTTAAACTATCCCCATATTATCGGCATTCCGGGGTATTGACGGCATCACGTTATGGCGACCTTACCTCAGCTGCACCGGCGCCAGGAACTTTTGCACAGACGATCGCGATGAAATCCTGCACCAATCATGCCAAGGCACAAGCAAACTCGGGACAAACCATGGCGAACCAAGGGCAGAGCACCGACCAGGGACTCGAGCGGCTGACATCGGCCGCAACACAGGCCGGCAACGCAGGCCGCGGCTTGCCGCCGGTGCATCTGTGGAATCCGCCATTCTGCGGCGATCTAGACATGCGAATCGCCGGTGATGGTAGCTGGTACTACTTGGGCACGCCAATCGGCCGGCCGGCGCTGGTGCGCCTGTTCTCCACCATTCTCAAGCGCGAGGGTGACCGCTATTTCCTCGTCACGCCCGTGGAGAAGGTCGGCATCCGCGTCGACGATGCGCCCTTCATGGCCGTAGAATTGCGGAAGGAGACCGATGCGCACGGCGTGAGGCTGCAGTTTCGCACCAATGTCGACGATTGGGTCGCCTGCGATGCCGAGCACCGGCTGCGCTTCGAACGCAGCGAGAGCGGTGGCCTCACGCCCTATCTTCATGTCCGGGCCGATCTCTGGGCCAAGGTGACCCGGGCGCTCTACTATGAGCTTGTTGACATGGGCGAGGAGCGGATGATCGATGGCGAGGTCATGTTCGGGGTGGAGTCGTCAGGCGCGTTCTTCCCCATGGCCAATGCAGACGAGGTGAGGGCGGCGCTTTGAACGAGCCCATGGTGGCGAGGAGTGCGACGGACCGGGTGAGTTCGGCCGAATTCTTCGCGCGTGGCCGGGAGCGGCTGCGCTTCGACGTGCCGCCCGCGCTGCTCGATCCAGAGGTCATTCCGACCAGCGGCGATTCTGGCACCGATCGCATGCTGGAGATCATCGCCCGCGAGCAGCCGATCCGGCCGGCTGCCGTGCTCATTCCCGTGGTCGATCATCCCGAGCCGACGGTGCTCCTGACCCAGCGCTCGCCGAACTTGTCCAGCCATGCCGGGCAGATCGCGTTTCCCGGCGGCAAGATCGACGTCACCGATGCCACCCCCCTCGACGCCGCCCTGCGCGAGGCGGAAGAGGAGGTCGGCCTCGACCGCAGCTTCGTCGACCCGATCGGCTATCTCGATGTCTACGGCACCGCCTTCGGCTTCCGCATCCTGCCGACGGTCGCCCGCGTAAGGCCTGGATTTTCGCTCAAGATCAACAAAGGCGAGGTCGACGACGCCTTCGAGGTGCCGCTCGCCTTCCTGATGGACCCGGCCAATCACCAGCTGCATTCCAAGGAATTTCGCGGCATGGAGCGATCCTATTACGCGATGCCGTTCGCCGAGCGCTACATCTGGGGCGCGACCGCAGGCATCCTTCGGGTGTTGTACGAGCGGATCTATCTGTCATGATCCGACCCGTGTTGACGGAAATCGGAATCTTCCTCATTCCTTTTGCGGTTTATGTGCTGTTCTTGGTCGCGACCCGGGAGGGGTTGCTGGTGCCGGCCAACTGGCCTCTGCATCGGGTCGCAAAATTGACGGTGGCGGCGCTGGTGTTGGTGATTGCAAGTCTGGTCATGGTCGCCGAATTGTCCGGCGCTCCGCCGCATTCGACCTATGTGCCCGCTCACATCGAGAACGGCCGGCTCGTTCCGGGAGCCGAGAAATGACCGGCGCGCGGGTGCTGAGCGCGCCCTGGCTCTCGTCCGGCCCGGCGGCGCGGGTGCTCGCCTTGCTGAATTGCGATGGCGAGGAGGCACGCGTGGTCGGCGGTGCCGTGCGCAACGCGCTGCTCGGCGTTGCGATTGGCGATATCGACATCGCCACCACGGCGCTGCCTCCCGAGGTGATCCGCCGCGCCAAGGCCGCCTCGATCAAGAGCGTGCCGACCGGCATCGACCACGGCACCATCACGCTGGTGCTCGACGGTCATCCGTTCGAGGTCACCACCTTGCGCGAGGACACCGAGACATTTGGCCGCAAGGCGAAGGTCGCCTTCGGCCGCGACTGGGTCGGCGACGCGCACCGCCGCGACTTCACCATCAATGCGCTGTCGGTGGGGGCCGACGGCGTCGTGCACGATCATGTCGGCGGGCTCGCAGATATCGAGGCCCGGCGGGTGCGCTTCATCGGCGATCCCTCCCAGCGCATCGCTGAGGATTACTTGCGCATCCTGCGCTTCTTCCGCATTCACTCGGCGTTCGGTCATGGCGAGCCCGATCGCGAGGGCTATCTCGCCTGCATCGCCGGACGTGGCGGGCTCGCGACGCTATCGGCCGAGCGGGTGCGCATGGAGATGCTCAAGCTGCTCGTGACCGAGGGCGCAGTCGGCGCGGTCACCGCCATGGCCGATGGCGGCCTGCTGACGTCGATCCTCGGCGGCGTCGCCTATGTCGGCCCCTTTGCGGCAATGATCGACATCGAGCGCGAGCTTTCGCTGCCGCCGAGCCCCGTGCGCCGCCTCGCGGCGCTCGCGGTCGCCGTCACGGAGGATGCGCGCCGTCTCGGGGCGCGGCTGAAGCTGTCCAATGCCGAGACCAAGGCGCTCGACGGCATGGGCCACCGCTGGTGGCGCTTCGCGTCCGCCGACGAGGCGCGGGGGCGGCGGCTGCTGTATCGCCTCGGCGAGACGGTCTATCGCGATCGCCTGATGCTCGGTTGGGCGCGCAGCGGCTGTCGTCGCGACGCGCAGCATTGGCGCGAACTGGCGCTGTTGCCGCAGCGCTTCACCCCGCCGAAATTGCCGCTGAAAGCGGCCGATTTCATCGCGCGCGGGGTTGCGGAGGGGCCGCTGCTCGGTCATGTGCTGACTCTCGCAGAGGATGCCTGGCTGGCTGCGGACTTTCCGCTCGACGAGGCATCGCTGACCGCGATCGCCGATCAGGCGGCGGCGCGCGTCAACCGCGACGGACGTTCATGACTTTTCTGGCCGGCTTTGCCGACATCTCTCTTCTGCAGCTCCTGCTCGTCGCGTCCGTCGCCTTATTTGCTTCCATCATCGGTGGTCTCGCCGGCTACGGCACCGGCGCGCTGATGCCGCTCGTGCTGGTGCCGATGGTCGGCGCCGAGCCGGTGGTGCCGATCATCGCGATCTCCGCGATCCTCACCAATCTCAGCCGCGTCGCGGCTTACATTCAGCATGCCGACCGCACCCGCGCCTGCATCGTGATCGGCGCCGCCGCGGTCACCACCGCGCTGGGTGCCTACGGCTACACCCGGCTGACAAACGCCGGCGCGGCCTTCGTCATCGGCACCATGCTGATCATGAGCGTTCCGCTGCGGCGGATCCTGCGCAACCGCGACGTCAGAATCGGCCATGGCGGGCTCGCCGCCGGCGCGGTCGGCTATGGCGTGCTGGTCGGCGGCACCTCGGGCTCCGGCGTGATCCTGCTGTCGCTGTTGATGGCGGCGGGGCTCGAAGGTGCTGCGGTCATCGCCACCGATGCGATGATCTCGGTCGTGACGGGCGTGATCAAGATCTCGGTGTTCGGCCTCGCCGGCGTGGTCACCGCGCAGGTGCTGGCCTTCGCGCTTCTGATCGGCGCCATTGCCGTGCCCGGCGCGTTTCTCGCCAAGGCCTTCGTCGCGCGCATGCCGGTGCACATCCACGCCGCGATCCTCGACGCCGCCGTGATCACCGGCGGCGGCGTGATGATCGCCTCGGCGCTGCGGCATCTTCTGCCGGCCGTATGATCCGATCGCGTCACCTGTTGACGCCGACCGGCGTGCACGCGCGGCTCGCCGCTGAGGCCGGCGAGAATGTCGAAGCGGCAGTGGCGCCCGTCCGCCGTCACGCCACCTTCTGATCCGACGCCCGGCCGAGATCGGATGCAGGCCTGCTCTCGCCGCGGGGGACGATCGTCTCGAGCGTCGCGACGGCCTTGTCCGCCATCTCCTCGACAATCATGGCCGACATCTCGCCGCTTGCCGCGACTTCGACCCGGTTGCGGCCCTTCTGCTTGGCCTGATACAGCGCATCGTCAGCCACGCGCAGAATGTCCATGAAGCTGCCGCCTGCGTCGGGATAGCTCGCCACGCCGGCCGAGATCGTGACCCGCGGCAGATAGCTGTCGGCATAGCGGATCTTCATCGACTCGATTCTCGCCCTCAACTCCTCGGCGCGGACCCCGCCTTCCTCGGTCGTGGCGCCCGGCAGCAGCACGACGAATTCCTCGCCGCCGAAGCGGCAGGGCACGCCGTCATCGGCAAAGGTCGCTCGCAGGATCTCGCCGACATGGCGCAGCACGGTGTCGCCGGCGTCGTGACCGTGATTGTCGTTGAACGTCTTGAAGTGATCAACATCGAGCGTCACCACGCTGACCGGCGATTTGTGGCGAGCCGCACGCAGCAGTTCACGCCGCGCGGTCTCCAGCAGATAGCGCCGATTGTTCAGCCCTGTCAGCACGTCGCGAACAGACTGGTCACGCAGCCCTTCGCGTAGCTTCATGTTGGCGATCGCGATCGACAGATGCTCGGCACAGGCGAGGCCGAGGCGGACGCGATCGGCGAAGCGCGCTTTGGCTTCCTCCGCGGTCTCGCTGCTGTCGAACGTGTATTCGAGGTGCAGCAGGCCGACCGTATCGCCATGCGCCAGAATCGGAATGCAGCAGTAATTCTCGTTGATGTCCTTGTGGACATGATCGCAATGGAATTCGATTTCGCTGGTGCCGTGGACGTAGAAGTGGCCGCGGCGCAGGCTCCAGCAATCCTCCGGATGCATGCTCGTGGTGCGCGCCTCGCCGTTCCATTGCGCGGCGACTTCCAGCACGTCGCGCGAATTGGCGTAGATGTAGAGGCTGCCCTTGCATTCCGGCATCAGGCGCCCGAGCACCGAGGAGATCATGTCGTAAAGTTCAGTCTCGGACTTGGCCGATTGCAGCCATTCGCTCAGCTCTGACAGCGTGCGCGTGGCGGCGTTGAGCCGTTCGTTTTCGACCAGGCTCTTGCGGAACACCGCCAGCGCCCGCGCCATCATTCCGAGTTCGTTGGCGTGCTCGGCATAGGGGATCTCGGTGGCAAGATGCCCCTTGGCGATGCGCTCCATGCTCTCGGTGATGCGATGGATCGGTGTCGACACGTCGCGGATCACGAAAATCAGCGTGGCGAAGCCGATCAGGATGCTGATCGCGTTGACGCTCCACAGCACGATCGAGAACAGGTGGCTGTCGGCGGTCGCGTTGTCGATGGCGTGGTCGGCCTCCTGGTCGGCGAGCTTGATGCCGTCATCGATCGCATCGACCACGGCCTGGAAGTACAAGGGCGTCTCGACGTTGACGATATTGGCCGCCGTGGCGCGGTCCGCGGCGATTTCGGGATCCAGAATCCTGGCCTGCTGCTTGACGTATTGCGCCCATTTGGCGGCGAACTGATCGAACACCAGCTTCATCGGCGAGTTCGGTTCGATCGTGTCCCTGAACGCCTCGATCTTGCGATTCAGATCGTCGACGCGACGGGTGATGACCGTCTCCACCTCGGCTCGTTGGTCGGTGGTGGATGCCAGCGCCATGCGGACGGCCGCGGTGCGTATCCGCGCGACCCCGACGTTGAGCTCTCCGAGCGCCCTGATCTTCGGCAGCCTGTCGCGACCGACGGTCTCGATCGTCTCCTGCAACGCTGACAGCCGCATCTTGCTCATGATCGACATGCCGCCGAGGATGACGAGCAGCAGGAAGACCGAGGTCAGAAGTGACGATTTGATCGAAACGCTCAGCGACTTCTGCGAAAGGCGGAGGGTCATGACGTCCACTGTCGATTGACGGCTTGCCCATCGGTCGAAGCAGCGCTCAGGGACCGGCGCACTCCCCCACAAGCCCGCCGATGATTGAAATGACCATCAATTTCGATTCAATTACGCCGGTTCCGTAGGTCACCGGACAGGGAGCCTGGCGCGAAATCTGGTTAAGGCGGAGTGTCTGCGCACGGTGAATCGCGGACTAACAATCATCGGCGATGAGCGCCGCATGGGTGAGCGGCCGGTCGCCACTCGCCCGCGCCAGGGGCGGATGGGACGCCGCGTCAGCCTGGCAGCAGCTCGGTCAGCGAGCGGATGATGCGGTCGGGCTTGACGTGGGTGCCTTCTGGCAGGCCATCGCCATGGACGTCGATCCAGATCGAGAAGATGCCGAGCCGCTGCGGCGCCTCGATCTCCCATTCCAGATTGTCGCCGATCATCCAGGTGTCCTGCGGGCCGACGCCGAGCCGCTCCATCGCGTGCCAATAGGCGCGCTCCTCGGGCTTGCCGAAGCCGTGCTCGCCCTCGATCTGGATGTGGTCGAAGCGGTGCGCCAGCGCGAAGCGCTCGATCTTGGCGCGCTGCTGTCCGGCCTCGCCATTGGTGACCAGCGCGAGCTTGACGCCGCGCGCCTTGAATTCATCGATCGCCTCATGGGCGCCGGGGAAGACGAACATCTGCTCGTCGCGATACCGGGTGAAGTGGTCGGCGATGCGGATCGCAAGCTCGTCCGGCAGGGCAGGGCCGGCGCGGGTCAACGCCGCGAAGCCGCCCTTCACCACCTCCTGCCGCGCCTGGATCAGCTTCATCCGCCACTCCGCCCCGGCGACCGACCAGAAGCTGCGGGCCGAGGCGAGGATCGCGGCGGCGACGTCCTGCGGCGTATGCGGCGCGAGCTCGTCGGCGAACTCGGTGGCGACGATGTTCCAGGCGATCTCTGGACGGCCGTAGGCCGACAGGATGGTGTCATCCATGTCGATCAGCATGGCGCGGGGCAGGGCGGCCGTCATGACTCAATCTACGCGGTTCAAGACAACGAGTTTCACGGCCATTTCACCTCGGGGGGCATCGAGGACAGAATGCTGTCGACATTGCCGCCGGTTTTGAGCCCAAATGTGGTGCCGCGGTCATAAAGCAGGTTGAATTCGACGTAGCGGCCGCGGCGGATCAGCTGCTCCTCGCGATCGGCCTCCGTCCACGGCGCACTGAAATTGCGCCGGACCAGATCGGGATAGACTTTCAGGAAGGCGCGTCCGACGTCCTGGGTGAAGGCGAGGTCGGCGTCCCAGTTGCCGGAATCATGATGATCATAAAAGATGCCGCCGATGCCGCGCGGCTCCTTGCGATGCGGCAGGTAGAAGTACTCGTCGCACCAGCGCTTGTACTTGTCGTAGGACGCCACAGCCGCATGCGCGTCGCAGGCGCCCTTCATCGCGGCATGGAAGGCGACCGTATCCGGGTCCTCCTGGTTGCGCCGTCGGTCCAGCACCGGGGTGAGATCGGCGCCGCCGCCGAACCAGGACTTGGTGGTGACGACGAAGCGGGTGTTCATGTGCACCGCCGGCACGTGGGGCGACCACAGATGCGCGATCAGCGAGATGCCCGAAGCCCAGAACCGCGGGTCCTCCGACGCGCCGGGGATCTGGCTGCGGAATTCGGGCGCGAACTCGCCGTGCACGGTCGAGCAGTGCACGCCGACCTTTTCGAACAGCCGGCCATGCATCATGCTCATGACGCCGCCGCCGCCGTGGCCGCCGCCATGGTCGGTGCGCTCCCACGGCGTGCGCACGAAGTGGGCGGACGCCCGGGGATACAGGTCGGCCGGCGCCTCCTCCTCGAGCCGCTCGAACGCCGCGCAGATCTGATCGCGCAGGCTCTCGAACCAGGCACGGGCGCGAGCCTTGCGATCCTCGATGGCGGCAGTGGTCATAGCGTCCCCCGGGGCAAATTGGCCGCCCCCCTTGTCAAGACGCCATGACGGCGATGGGTGACAGCGTCGTTGTCTCTACCGGTGACGTCCTACCACACTCGATCAGTCGTGCGGACCGAAATAGGTGCAGGTCTCTCGGCAGCTGTCGCGATGGACGGCCACCTTGGTCACGTGGCCGATGGAGCGGACGCGCTCATAGATGAAGCGCGACAGGTTTTCCAAGGTCGGCAGCCCGATCGCCTCGATCCTGTTCAGGAACTTGTGGTCGAGCGTGGCCTGGATCTCGCCCAGGCGCTGCGTCAGCAGGCCGAAATCGACCACCATGCCGGTCGTGGGGTCCGGCGTGCCGCGTACCGTCACCTCGGCGCGGAAGGAGTGGCCGTGGATCTCCTGGCTCACCTCGCCCAGCGTCGTATGCGCCAGCGCATGCGCGGCCTCGAAGGTAAACGACTTGGTCAATTCCCACATCGCTTGGTCAACGATCCCTATCTGATGCCGATCATCTTGTGCGTCTGCAGGCTGAGCCGCCATTGCGGACGACGCTGGCAATAGTGAATGGCGCGCGCCGTGTTGGCGGCCGCGTCAGGCCCGTCCATCGGCTGCAGCGAGAACCGCTCGAAGGCGAGCCCTTCGAACTTGTCCGGCTCGGTGCCCGCTTGCGGATAGACCAGCTTCAGCTCATGGCCGTGCCGCAGCTTCAGTTCGGCCCCCGCTTTGGGACTGACGCAGATCCAGTCGATGCCATCAGGCGGAATGAGCGTGCCGTTGGTCTCGATGCCGACGGCAAAGCCCTGTGCATGGAGCGCCGCGATCAGGTCGGCATCGACCTGCAGCAGCGGCTCGCCGCCGGTGAGGATCGTATAGCGGTCGGCCGCGCCGCCTGTCCATTGCCCTGCGATGGCCTCGGCCAAGGCCGCCGCCGTTTCATAACGGCCGCCCAGCGTGCCGTCGACACCGACGAAATCGGTGTCGCAGAACCGGCACGTCGCGGTGGCGCGATCGGCCTCGCGTCCGCTCCACAGATTGCAGCCGGCGAAGCGGCAGAACACGGCGGCACGCCCCGCCTGGGCGCCTTCGCCCTGCAGGGTCATGAAGATTTCCTTGACCGCGTAGCTCACTCCCGCGCTCCTTCCGCAGATTGCAATTGGACGAAATGTCCAACCTGGCGCAGCGCCTCTCCGGCGGCCATGGCCGATGCGATCGCCACGTTCAGCGAGCGCATGCCTGGCTTGAGCGGAATGCGCAGCCGTGCATCGGCCGCGTCTGCCACCGTCGCGGGCACGCCGACGCTCTCGCGCCCGAGCAGCAGGATGTCGTCCGGGCGGTAACTGATATCCAGGTAGGACGTCGCGCCCTTGGTGGTGAGCAGCAGCAGGCGGTAGCCTTGCGTGGCCCGCCACGCCTCGAACGCGCTCCAGGAATCGTGCCGCCGCCAGTCGAGATGGTCGAGATAGTCCATGCCGGCACGGCGGAACTGCCGATCGGAGACGGCAAAGCCCGCCGGCTCGATGATGTGGGCGGCGAGGCCGAGACAGGCGCACAGGCGCAGAATCGTTCCGGTGTTCTGCGGAATGTCGGGCTGATAGAGCGCGATCTGCATGCGAACAGGTCTTAGGAAACGGGGCTTGGAATTGGTCTTAAGGATGAGGCCGAAAGTCCGCTGAGCCGGCGGGAATTGGTGCATGGCGTGCTGCGGGGCCGATAGCGGGCTTGCGCTCGTATCGCAAGGGTGCCAATAGAACGATTCTGGACGGCGCGTTCCTACCGGGGCGGTAGCACGAGTCGTTTTCTGCCGCCGCGGGGGACGCGGGCGCCGGCAGGCACCTCCCGGTCACGTGATCTCCCACGCTGAGATCTGGCACGTCGAGCGGGTCGTTGCTCCGGCTGCAACGAAGAAAGGGTTGGAATCGTGACAGCGTCTACTGCGGATCATCCGACACGCCGGGATTTTCTTTTCGTCGCTACGGGCGCGACCGCAGCGGTCGGTGGCGTGGCCGCCCTGTGGCCCTTCATCTCCCAGATGAATCCGGATGCCTCGACCATCGCGGCCGGCGCGCCGATCGAGGTCGACCTCACCCCGGTCGCCGAAGGACAGGACATCAAGGTGTTCTGGCGCGGCAAGCCGATCTACATCTCCCACCGCACCAAGAAGCAGGTCGAGGAGGTTCGCTCGGTTCCAGTATCGAGCCTGCCGGATCCGGCGACCGACCAGTCCCGCACCAAGGACGGTCACGAGCAGTGGCTGGTGGTGATCGGCATCTGCACCCATCTCGGCTGCATCCCGATCGCGCATGAAGGCAATTACGACGGCTTCTTCTGCCCCTGCCACGGCTCGCAATACGACGCCTCCGGCCGCGTCCGCCAGGGACCCGCGCCGCTGAACCTGCCCGTCCCGCCCTATCAGTTCGTTTCCGACACCAAGATCCAGATCGGCTGAGCGGACGTTACGTCCGCAAGCTCAAGCTCGATCGTGCAAGATAATTCTTTCAGGAACGCATCATGAGTGGACCTTCTACCTACCAGCCGAGCCACCCCGCCTTGAAGTGGTTCGAGCAACGACTCCCCATCATCGGCCTGGTCCACTCGTCCTTCGTTGCCTATCCGACGCCGCGGAACCTGAACTACTGGTGGACGTTCGGCGCCATCCTGTCGCTGATGCTGGGCGTCCAGATCGTGACCGGCGTGATCCTGGCGATGCACTACACGCCGCATGCCGATCTCGCCTTCAAGTCGGTCGAATTGATCGTCCGCGACGTGAATTACGGCTGGCTGCTGCGCAACATGCACGCCTGCGGCGCGTCGATGTTCTTCCTCGCCGTCTACATCCACATGTTCCGCGGCCTCTATTACGGGTCATACAAGGCACCGCGCGAGGTACTATGGATCCTCGGCGTCATTATCTATCTCCTGATGATGGCCACGGGCTTCATGGGCTACGTGCTGCCGTGGGGCCAGATGAGCTTCTGGGGCGCCACCGTCATCACCAACCTGTTCTCGGCCGTGCCGTATTTCGGCGAGAGCATCGTGACCCTGCTGTGGGGCGGCTACTCCGTCGGTAACCCCACGCTGAACCGCTTCTTCGCGCTCCACTACCTGCTGCCGTTCCTGATCGCCGGCGTGGTCGTGCTGCACGTCTGGGCGCTCCACGTCGCCGGTCAGAACAACCCGGCCGGCGTCGAGCCGAAGACCGACAAGGACATGGTGCCCTTCACGCCGTACGCGACGATCAAGGACTTCTTCGGCGTCACCTGCTTCCTGATCTTCTATTCCTGGTTCATCTTCTACATGCCGAACTATCTCGGCGACGCTGACAACTATATTCCGGCCAATCCCGCCGTGACGCCCGCGCACATCGTCCCCGAATGGTACTACCTGCCGTTCTACGCGATTCTGCGCTCGGTCCCGAACAAGCTGGCCGGCGTCATCGCGATGTTCTCGGCGATCATTGTGCTGGTGTTCCTGCCCTGGCTCGACTCGGCCAAGACCCGCTCGAACAAGTACCGCCCGCTCGGCAAGCAGTTCTTCTGGATCTTCTTCGTCGTCTGCGTCGGCCTCGGCTATCTCGGCGCGCAGCCGCCGGAGGGCGTTTATGTCGTGCTCGGCCGCATCCTGACCGTGCTGTACTTCGCCTACTTCCTGATCGTGCTGCCGCTGCTCGCACGCATCGAGAGGCCGCGTCCGCTGCCGAACTCGATCGCCGACGACGTGCTGGCCAAGTCCGGCAAGGCGATCGCCACCGCCGCGGTCGCCCTGGTTGCCGTCGTGTCGCTGTTCGCGGTTGGCACCGGCGAGGCTCGCGCGAACGAGGGGACGCTGACCCCGCCGTCGCAAAGCTGGTCGTTCGCCGGCCCGTTCGGCAAGTTCGATCGTGGTGCCGTGCAGCGCGGCCTGAAGATCTACAAGGAAGTCTGCTCGAACTGCCACTCGCTCAATTATGTGGCGTTCCGCAACCTTGCCGAGCCCGGTGGGCCCGGCTACTCGCCGGCCCAGGCGGCCGCTTTCGCCTCCGAGTACAAGATCAAGGACGGTCCGAACGATTCGGGCGAGATGTTCGAGCGCCCGGGCCGCCCGGCGGATTATTTCCCCGCGCCGTTCCCGAACGAGCAGGCCGCGCGCGCCGCGAATGGTGGCGCGGCTCCACCGGACCTGTCGCTGATTGCCAAGGCGCGCTCCTACAAGCGCGGCTTCCCCTGGTTCCTCATCGACTTCTTCACCCAGTTCCAGGAGCAGGGCCCCAACTACGTCAACGCGCTGCTGCAGGGCTATGAAGAGACTCCGCCGCACGGCGTGACCATCCCGGACGGCTCCTATTACAACAAGTATTTCCCGGGCAACGCGATCAAGATGCCGCCGCCGCTGTCGGACGGGCAGGTGACGTTCGAGGACGGCTCGCCGGCGACCGTGAAGCAGTACGCCCACGACGTCGCGACCTTCCTGATGTGGACCGCCGAGCCGCACATGGAGGCCCGCAAGCGCCTCGGCTACCAGGTTTTCATCTTCCTGATCATCTTCGCCGGCCTGATGTACTTCACCAAGAAGCGCGTCTGGGCCGCCGCGCACTGATCGGCGCAGCTCGTTTCGATCCTGAAAAGCCCCTGCGGGGGCTTTTTTGTTGCGCCGAGTCTGCCGTGTCGTGCCGCTCGGCGGACGGCAGGTTTTGCCGCGCGCGCCGGCGGTCCGAGGCGGACGATGAGGCTCGCGTGCGTGCGACATCCTCGAAACGGCGGTCAATGTCCGCTAGTCTGAGCCTCGAGCAAGTCTCGCGTGTGACGGCCCGACGCCGCACCGATGCCCGCTGTCGTCGGGAGTTTGATCGATGACGATGATCGATGACATGGCCTCGCTGAAGCAGGCGATGGTCCAGATGGACTCGGAAGATGCGACCGTGGCGCAGACCGGCAAGGATCGCGCCGCGCAGATCCTTGAGGCGTCCGGACTGAGCTTCGCGAAGCTTGCGGAACTGATCCAGCGTCGCCGGCTGCTGCTGCCGCCTTCGGTTCTCGGCCGGATCAAGCGCATGGATCAGCCGGGCACCCTCGGGGATTCGGCCTTCCGCGCCACGTGGGGGGTGCTCCGCAAGGAAGGCCAGAGCTTTCTTCAGATCGCCGAAGCCCTCGAAGTCAGTGGCGGACTCCGACCTGGGGACGATGCCGAGGCCAGCGCGTTGCGGCAGCGGACCGCCCAGTTGTCCGCCGAAGCCGCGATGGATTCTGATGGGCGGACCCCGCCGACCGCGCTCACTTTGGCTTTAGACATTGTCACGTTTCCGCTCCGGCATCCCATTCGCTTTCTCACCGTTGCCGTGCTCGGGCTGGTGCTGTTCTACGGCTATCGCGGTGCCGTGACTCTGGGCCAGCAGGTCTCGAGCTTGTTCGATGGTGCGGCTGCCCGGCGCGCATCGTCCGGCGCAGGCCCGGCGCCGCCGGCCTCGCCCGCCGTCACCCCGTCTCAGACCGCGTCGTCGCCAGCGACCGCGCCTCCGCCACCGGCCTCTGCCGCCACGCCATCGCCGATACCCGCGCCCACGGAACCTGCGCCGGCCGACCTGGCTCGCGCTCCTTCGCCGCCCGCGCCCGCGGCTCCCGCTTCTCCACCCGCCTCATCCTCGCGGCGCGATGCGAGGATTGGGGCTCGATCGAGATTCGCGACGGAGTGCGGCGCGGCGCGGGACGGGTCATCGACCTGGTCCCGGCGCTGCCCGAGTGTCGGCGACGAGCGCCGTCCGCGCGCCTTCGAGGACATGGTCCCCGCGGCGATCCGGCGCGATTCGCGGCAGGCCGGACCCTGCATCGGCGGCGTGGGAGGTTGCTTCTGGGGCGGTTTGCAGCACTGACACGGCGGCGAGGCCGCGACGGCGCCTACGGCGTCATCGGCCGAGGCGCCCCAGCAAGCCGTGCTGCGTCCGAGGACTCCGTCAGCGGCGCGCTCGCGCAGAGCCCAGGCTCGACAACTCGACGGTACCTCCGTCGAGCGCCTGCTGCAGCAGGACCTCGATCTCGCGATGACCGTTACGAGCGGCAAGAGATGCCGCCGTGTTTCCGAACTTGTTGCGGGCCGTCAGGTCGACCTGGCAGGCCAGCAAAGCCTTCACGACGTCGACGTGGCCACGATACGCGGCCCGCATCAGCGGCGCACACTTGACCATGTCCCCTGCATTGCAGTCGGCGTTGTGCTCGAGCAGATGCTTCACCACAGCAGTCCGGCCATTGCCCGCTGCCCGCAGCAGCGCGGTCTCGCCGCTCTGGTTTCTTGCGTTGACGTCAGCCCCGCGCGCGAGCAGCACCTCGACCACCTCGATGTGACCGCGGTCTGCGGCGAGGATGAGCGCGGTGTCGCCGTCACAGTCGCGCGCGTTCAAGGCAGCTCCCTGATCCAGTTGCGCGATCACCGTGTCGACGTCTCCGCAATAGGCGGCCGTAATCACCGCCTGTTCGAGATCACGTTGTTGCTGCGAATGACCTTGGCTCATCACTAGCCCCCCTTTTTGTCGTCCCCCGTCACGGAGCCCGGGACTATAGAAGCCTCGGTTCGGCAACCAAGAGGAATTTGTCTGATCAATGTCGACGTCGGTACTCATACGGGGCTGTTCCGCGGCGCACACGAGGAAATCGTCGTGGAACAAGCTCAACGAGCAACTTTTCGGCGCTGGTGTCGTCCTGCTGCATCACAACGCCGGTTTAGGTGCGTTGCGGTTGCGCCGCTCGGCCAAGCCGACCTGCGACTCATTCGAAGAAATGTTGCGATGACGCCCGCATTCGCAGCCGACGAACCTTCGATCTCGTAACGAACGTCAAGGGCTGTCGGCCGCGATGACGATCATCGCTGTGCGACGCGCATGCGGCTATTTGCAGGACGCGGTTTGGCTCGAGGTCCACCAGCGCCATCGCGATGCACCACCCGACCAGCACGACGCAGGCAGGACTTTGAAGCCGTACAGAGTCGACGACGTTTGAGCCGGTTGCGCCGGTTCCGGCGGCGCGTTCTGGGCCACCATATTGGTCGACATGCGCCGCTCCGGCGGCGGGGCCCTCGGCGGAAGTGGAGTCCTCGCCGCCATCGTCCTGTTGCTGCGCGGCTGCGGCGGCGGCTGGCCCTCAGGCGACTCTCGATAGCGCACCGGTCGCGCCAAAGGGGGCGACGGCTCCTGTCCCGCCGCGAGCTCGGCTCCCGGCGTGGGATCGTCCGGCCGCGGCGCGTCGGTGACCTCGATGGTCGTGTGCTCCGGACCTTCCTGTAACACGAGATCGAACAGCCGCGCGGCATGATGCGGATGCAGCCGCACGCACCCATGTGACGCCGGCCCTCCCAGCCGATCGATCGCGTAGCTGCCGTGAATCGCGTAGCCGTTGTGAAAGAAGATCGCATAGGGCATCGGCGAGTTGTAGTAGGAGCTCGAGAACCAGTTGCGTTCCATCCGTTGCGGGGTATAGACGCCGCTCGGCGTCGCGAGATCGTCACGGCCGGTCGACACCGGCCACATGTAGCGGATGAAGCCGTTCTGGATGACGAGCATGCGCTGCGTCGACTTGTCGACGAGGATGTCGAGCCTGGCCTCAGCCCTCTCGAGGCTGATGAGCCACGCCAGTGCTGCGACCAGTATCACGACATGGCGACGCATGATGCGCTCCGGATGTGGTGCTGCTGCCATGATGGAGGCGGGCAATCGCGGTGGTCTATCGTTTGAATGAAAGTCCGGATTTCGTCGCGTGTCGCGGGCTGCGCGACGGCGCGATGCAAATGTCGTGTATCGCCGTGAGTTCGTCGTCGAACCGATCTTCTAACCATGTCTGCAACTCTCGTGCGCCTGTGAAGAGTAGGCAATTCCGGATGGCTTCGCGCCGCCTGTCAGCATCGATATTTCCATGAGCTGATGACGATCTACGGAGTCCTGTCTTCCCGTTTGTCGCATCTTGGCGAACCGGCAGCGGGCCGGGTCCAGGCTGCCACCTGGCGCGTCAGCATCCACTGCCGGCAAATCAGGCCGCAACTGGCCGTCCGCGATGGAAACTGCCTCGCGGCCTTGAACGCTCCAACTAATCCCCGCAAAAATGTCCGAATCAGGCGGCCTTTTAAGGGCAAGTGCGACGGCGAGTCGCGGACGCCAGGGCGCGGGGCGGCTGTCAGGCCGCCGCGCCAGCAGAATGCGAGGCGTAACGCGCGGCGCGCGGGGGACTACGCGTGTCGGGCCAGGTGTCACGAACATTGCGCGTCAGCCGCGAGTGGCATGTGTGCATTGCTGGTCGTGCTCGATCGCGCGAGCGTTTTTGGGATCTTGCCGCAGCGTGAGGAGAGACACGCAGTGAACTTCGTATTTGTGCTGTCGTTGCTGACGGTCATTCTTGCCGTTCTGAGCGTCTTCATCGAGATACCGATCGTGAGCAACTACGCGTTCTGGTTCGCGGTGGGCGCCTATGTCATGCTTGCCGGCACGAAGTAGTGCCGTCATGGATTGATTGCCGGCGGGATGCGGCGGCGGTCATGACGTGCTCAGGGTGAGCCGAAACTGCCGAGAAAGCCCAGCACCCCGGACTCGATCATTCCCAGCGGGCCTCGCGGCAGTGGCCGCGAGACGTCTACTGCGCCGTAGGCGCCATAAGGAACCTGCTCGCTGAAGGGGACTGGGCCCGATCCCCCGTCCCAGACCGGCGCGGGAGGCCGCGGCGGTGGGTCGTACCGGTCGGCCACCGGTTCATATCCGGAGCGCGCAGGTTCGTCGTTGAAGCTGTAGGGCGTCGGCCAGCGGCGTCCGACTCCGCCATCGCCCCAGGGATAGGAGCGATAGCTGCGATAGGGATAGTCACCGCCATGGCGTCGGTAGCCGCAATAAGAGCAGCCGTAGTGGCGAACCGGCGAGCCGTAGCGCCGCTCGACATATTCGCGTTCGACGTAGCGATAGCGGCGCTCGTAGATGAGGCCGGACCGCGAGGTATGGCAGCGTCGATAGCATCCGCATGGCGAGCATCGATAGGGAGAGTAGCTGTAGCCGCAGCGATATCCGCACGAGCTGGGTCGGTAATAATAGCCATCCCCATAATAGCCGGCTTGCGCCGTGGGCGCGATCATCAGCGATCCCAGCCATGCGAGTACGCCTGCGATGATCCATCTGAAAACGCCGTATCCCGGCGATCGAGCGGTTGCGGGACCGTTCATCGTAACCTCCAACATGTGTACGCTTGGTCAGGACATAATCGTGGCAAACAATGAGACCGAAGTGCGACCGGTCGCGCGCATGTGGCGCGTGCGAGCGGTGTGACCGGCGGTCTCGGGCGTCGACTCCGCGATATGAGTAGTTCGTCCGGTGGATCGTATTTGTCGTCGTAAGTGATAGATAAGTGGACCAATTTCAGGTGAGCGATGAAGCTGGCATGCGAGATCGATAGTCGGCACAAAATGAATTAACTATCTTCGCGAAAGACCGTAAATCGATGCTTGCCTTAAAAGGCCGATCGGAAAATTTGGGGACGTCGTGTAGTCGGATGCGTGCATATGTCGCTATCGTTCGATTGAATATCGAAAGTGCATCGGCAATTTTTTCATGCACGGAAAATCTGTCCGGCAGGAATGATAGGTCGACTGATGAAATTGCCGAACTAATAGATGTCGGCGGAATGTGCGTCGTACGGAACAAACAAGCCTCGTCTCCACGATAATGCCTGAATTGCGCATCATGATCGTGGCTTGACAGTTAGTTCCTGGTGTCTTCCTCAGACGAGTCGTCCATGACCCATGAAGCGTTTGCGTTGTCGCCGATCTCGGCGCGTGCGGCTCGTCCCGACGAGGGTGACTACGAGGCGATCCGCGAGGCGTTCATGGAGACGGAGCGCGGCCGCTGGTTTCTGGGCGAATACGCCAAGCGCAACCGCAACTCCGATACCCGCATGGTACTCGATGAGGTGGCGCGGCTCGAGCGCGTCGTCGCTGCGCTGCAGCCGGCGGCGATCGCGCCCGGGCTCCACGAGATGGTCACGGCACTGATGGCCGTCGTCGACGAGGCGGCGGAGGTTGCCGCGGCCGCGGCGGCAAGGCTTGCCATCGACGAGCGGCTCGCACCCATCCGCTCGGGCGTGCGGATCCTGGAAGAGATATCCTGGCGTTGGCGGGAGATCGGCTCGGAGGCGCGAACGTGCGACTCGATCGATGCCCAGGTCGAGGCCATCCGGGAGAGCTGTCGCCAGCTTTCGAAGATCAGTATCCCTGATACGATGGAGACATCGTTCGAAGTGATCCGGCGCCGGCTCAGGGAGCTCGCCGAAGATGGCGGTCTCGAGCCCTCGCTCGCCGCCGACGCTGGACCGATTGTGGAGCCCGTTGCGGCAGCCATGGCCGCCGCCGGCCGGGACGGTCCGCAGGCGGGTCCCGGGATCGAAGCTGTTCCGGATCCGGTTGACGTCGCGCAGGCCGAGACGGCCTCGCGTGAGACCGCCGGCCACTCGTTATCAGCGCCGACGCACGGCGAGAGCGCGGCCGAACCGTCATTACGGTTGCACCCCTCGCTCGGTCCGACGCCGTTCACGGCGGTTGGGCACGGACGGCCGGCCGCCGATCTGCTCACGGCCATTCGCCGCATGAGCCTGACCGAGAGGATCACGTTCTTCTCTTGACGGCGAGCGGCCTGCATCAGCCGCCGTCTGCAGTTATCACCAAGCCTTGATCTCGATGCGCGCGGGTTCGCCCACGACGCGATCGCCATGCTGCCAGGCCAGTCGCGCCTGTGATGTATTTGCGCTAAACCGCAGTCCCAAGTCCCGATCAGAAACTGCGGAGGATCATCATGGGCACACTCGTCAGCTTCAAGCGGCCCGACGGCCAGGAAGCCAAGGGCTATCTCGCCAAGGCGGCCAAGGCCGATGCGCCCGGCGTCGTCGTCATTCAGGAATGGTGGGGCCTGCAGGACCAGATCAAGGGCATGGCCGACCGCTTCGCGCTGGCCGGCTTCAACGCCCTGGCGCCCGACCTCTACAAGGGCATGGTGGTGCCGTATCACGACACGGACGCGGCGGGCCGCGAGATGAACTCGCTCGACTTCATGGATGCGACGACGCAGACCGTGCGCGGCGCCGCGCAATATCTGGCGCGCAACGGCGCCAAGGTCGGCCTGACCGGCTTCTGCCTCGGCGGCGCCGTGACGATCATCGGCGCCACCAAGATCGACGAGCTCGCGGCCGGCGTTGTGTTCTATGGCATTCCGCCGGAGCAGGCGGCGAAGCCCGCCGACGTCAAGATCCCGCTGCAGGCGCACTTCGCCAATAAGGACGATTGGTGCACGCCGGCGCTGGTGGATGGCTTCGAGGCGGCGATGAAGGCGGCCGGCAAGTCGCTCGAGCTGTATCGCTACGACGCCGAGCATGCCTTCGTGAACGAGCAGCGCCTGACCGTCCATGATCGTGCGGCCGCCGAGCTGGCCTGGGGCCGCGCCACGGCGTTCTTCCACAAGCATCTCGGATGAGGTGAGGGGAGCGGCTCGTCGCCCTTGCCGTCGCACCGCGCGGCGTCACACCGCGCGGGCGGTCTTCTCGGCGGCTTCGTCCGGCAGGGGCTCGGCATCATCGGCGGCCCGTCCGTCCGGCTGATCCGGGCCGTCGACCGAGGGCGCCGCGTCGGCGGAGCGCCGACGACGCTTCGTCCTTTTCGCCTGCGCCTCGAGGAAGCAATCGAGCAGCGTCTGCTGCTTCGGGAGCGCATGCGACACAAGAGGCTGTTTGCCGCGAGCCATGTTAACCAAGGTAATTCAATATGGTTAACCAATCATTGCCACACTATTGCAGATAGACAACAGTGTTGCCCGCAAGCCCAGCCAAGTTATGTAACTTTTTGGGATCACGGCAACTGGCGGTAGGTAAATAATGTTGGCTGCACGCGCGCAACATGAGGTTGTGACGCACGTCACAGCTGCCGGCTGCAGATTCTGGCTACGTCGGAGCAGCCTTATGCCTGCGAATCACCGCAGATTTGCGGGACTATGCGCGATGAGATCACGTTCGACTCCGCGCGCTTTCGTTCAACTTGCGAACCGGAGCGCGCGTGCTGGTTTGCGTTGCCAAAACAATCTGAGGTAGTCTTTTTCCCGATGATCTGCTGACGGAGAGCGCAGTGCGTGTGGCCTTTGCGCTGGCCGGCCTGGGCGGCTTGAACGCTCATGGCGCCGGCTTCCTCGACACCGCCCGGGCCTGGGGCGTCACGCCGGATCTGGTCACAGCCACCTCGGGTCAGGTCCTGGTGTTGTCGGCCTGGCTGCAGGGCCTTGACCTGCGTGACCAGCTGATCTCCTCCGACCTCGCCCGTGATCCCGGCTCGCAGCTGCGCACGGTGTTGTTCGGCTATCCCGGCGTGTTCAGGCCGGCCTATGCGGAAGCGCTGGCGCGCATCGCCTCCTGGCCGGACTGGCGCGACGGGCCGTTCAACGTGCTCGCCGACCGGCTGCTGCCGGCGCAGCAATACGTCCCGCTGCGGAGCGAGGCCGACTTCATGCAAGCCGCCGAAACATTGAACGGCAGCGCGATCGGCGTCGTGTTCAACACCTACGATCCCGAGACCGGCACCGGCAGCCTCTACGGCAACGACGCCGCGCGGGCGCTGCTGCCGTCGGAAAAATCGATCCGCAATGCCCATGCCGTCCGGGCGCGGCAGTCGGCCGCCAAGCGCGACCTGCGCTACGCCTCGGACATCACCGCCGAGCGCATGATCCGCCCGATCACGCCGGAGGCGATCAAGGCCGCGCTATGGCTGTCGCTGTATGGCTTCACCAAGCTGCCGGGCGGCCAGATGGACGGCGCCTATCACCGCGCCAGCATCATCTCCGAGCTGCACGGCTTCGACCGCATCTTCGCCGTCCGCCCGCTCGCCAATGGCTGGCAAGGGCATGCGCCGCAGAACTGGTTCGAGGTGCAGGACTGGACCACCGAGATGTGGTTCTCGGTCGGCTACAAGGCCGAGGTCGACGCGCTGAAGCGCATCAACGACCTGATCGCGGCCGGCGTCATCACCGACCCCAGATACAAGAGCGTCGAACTGGTCGAGATCCAGCCGGAGACGCCGGCCGGCTATTTCAACTATTTCGTCGAGCGAGGCGAGGTCTATGAGAACGCGGTGGCGGCGACGGAGCTGAAGTTCAAGGAGCTGGGGCTAGTGAAGCCGGGGGCGTAAAGCGCACTGCGGCCGAGAAGCGTCGAATGAGCGAACGCAGGGCAGTGCTGGTGTGACCAATGTTCGAGCGCTGCTGAGAATGCCGTCCTAGATCCATCCCGTGAGTGTCCCTTGGATGTCCGATTTTGCGTTTAGATTCCTGAAGGCGATAGGTGTTCTCTGCGTTCTCAATTTTGTCGCGTTCGTTGTCGGCGCGATTGCCCTCGGTGGCGATGCGATTAGCGGCAGGAGCGGAGGCGGACACTATTATCTCGCAAGCCATGGCAAGCTGACCGAGGTCAGCGCGGCTGTCTTTACCTACAGCCGATGGCACATCCTCAGCGTCTTCGTGACACACCCGCTCGCGATGATCATCGGTTACGTCTTGAACAGGGAAAACAAGGCGAGGTTAGCGAGAGGCCAAGCCGGCAGCGGATCGGTCGCGGCGTCAAGGCAGAGTCGTGACCGCGAGTACTGGGGCGGAACCTGACAGGGGATGCATGGTGTCCGGCTCGATCCTTCATGTCGTTTTCAACATGTCCGCCGCCGGCACGTTGCGCGCGGCGCTCCAGCAAGCCGGCCGCGACGACCGCGTCATTGGACTTGGCGATAACCTGAGCTTCGGCCCGATCGATCCGCCCGATCCGGAGTTGCGAACCGCCTGGGTGGACCAGAAATTGGAAGTGTCAGGCTGGGATGAGGTCGGCGGACAGGCCAACTCATTCTGGGACGAGGCGCTGTCATGCGCTCACGACAGGATCGCCTGGCTCACGCGGCGGTCGACCCAGGAATATGCAGGTTTCCTCGAATTCCTGTGGCGGCTCGGCGATGAGCCGGTCGAGATCGTCGATCTCGCTGACGCTGTCGCGAGGGCAGGGGATCATGGCGCGCCCAATCGGCACCGAGTGTTCAGCTTGGCCGAGTTGGCGCCCGAGACAGTCAGCGTCAATCATCTCTGGGATGTTCGGCAGAACCTGACGTCGGACATGCGCGCGGCCTGCCGCGAACAATGGGCGCGCCTCAAGGCGGAGAACGCGCCGCTGCGGATCCTCCGCGATGGCGAGTTCGTCTCAGCCCCGATCACGCATTTCGATCCCGTGCTGGTGTCCTGCGCCACCGCCGAATGGACGAAGACGGCAAGGATCATCGGCGAGGCACTCTGCGAAACCTGGATCGACGGGATGCAGATCGGTGATATCGAATTGTTTGCGCGCGCCCGCGCACTCGTCGCAGCGGGGCGCCTGCAGTGTCGTGGCGATTTGCTCGATATGCATCGCAGCGAGTTGCGATTGCCAGGGCCCGCGGGGTAGCCTCCGCTCGCGACGCGAGGGAAAGTGCGTGTGGATCGGGGCGAATTCCTCAGTCGCCTCAAGCTGATTTGCCCTGTTCAGTCCTTCGCAAAAAATTTTTGTTTCTATTTTTCAGAATTCGTGCTTGTATGCGTGCATCCCACCCCGGCACGAGGGGCGTATCGCGATCGTCACGAGACGCGGGGTGGAGATGCGGTGGGCGCGTCACGTCGCAGCATGGCTCATGTCGTGCGGACGAACGGCGGGCGCGCACGGTGAAGTCGCATGGTCCTGGCCTCCCGACGCTGAGGCTACGCCGGTGGTGATGATGATCCGCTGGTCACGGGGGCAAGACAGCCCGGTCCCCGGGGAGAATGCGTATAATCCGTCAAACCATCGCGCAGGGAAGGCCGGTCGTCCGGCTGACCTGTGGTGACTGCCGCCTGCTTTTTTGCTGCAGGCGGGCCACGGGCATCAGCCGATGCCCGGCCTTCCCTGCGCCCTCGACTTGGTGAGGGCGGCGTTGAAGATCATGACTCGGGCAGTGTGTCGCGAGAATGCCTCTCCATGCTCAACCGTCATCCCCGCGAAGGCGGGGATCCAGTACGCCGCGGCCCATCGACATGAGCCGCAGCGCTGTTGGAATACTCGATGCCCGCCTGCGCGGGCCTGACGCCGGTGTAAATCGGTCGAACCTCGTTTGGGGGCAGCGGGTTGCCGAGCGAAGCTGCGCCCGCCCAGCCGCCTGTGTCCCCGCCGCCCTTGACCCCGGCCGCCGCCCGTGGTCATTTCCGCGGGATGAGCACTGTCGTCCGCCCAGCCCGTCTCTGGTGGCGCACCTTTTAAAAGGTGGCCGGTGCGATTCATTTGACATTCGATCGCAGAGGGGCCGCCACGCAGCGGCGGCTTCCGGTTGGTCCTGTGTGGCGTTTCCTCGGCAAATTCCGTAAGAGGACGCCCAAGAGGACCCCATGAACAGGACCGTTTTCGCCCTTCCGGCCCGCAGCGACTACCGCACCTCGAGCGGGCTCGCGATCACGCGCGCCGTCGAGCAGTTTTCCGGCGGCGCCAGCCGGCTCGACGACCTGATCGACCTGCTGGACCGCCGCCGCGGCGTGGTGCTGTCCTCGGGCACGACCGTGCCCGGCCGCTACGAGAGTTTCGACCTCGGCTTCGCCGATCCGCCGTTGGTGCTGGAGACGAAGGGGACCGATTTCACGCTGCAGGCCCTGAACAAGCGCGGCGAGGTCCTGATCGCCTTCCTGAAGGACACCCTGCGCGAGCCCTGCGTCGTCATCACCGCAGCCTCGCCAGCGCGGCTCGCCGGCCATATCGTCCGCGGGCCCGCGCCGGTCGAGGAGGACCAGCGCACCCGGCGCGCCAGCGTGATGTCGCTGGTGCGGGCGATGATCGCGACGCTCGCAGCCAATGACGATCCGCTGCTCGGCCTGTTCGGCGCCTTCGCCTATGATCTCGTGTTCCAGATCGAGGACCTCGTCCAAAAGCGCCCGCGCGAGAAGGACCAGCGCGATATCGTGCTCTACGTGCCCGATCGCCTGCTGGCCTACGACCGCGCCACTGGTCGCGGCGTGGTTCTGTCTTACGATTTTTCCTGGAACGGCCAGTCGACATCAGGCCTGCCGCGCGACACGGACGCCAGCGTCTATCTGAAGGAACCCCGCCAGGGTTTTGCCGACCACGCGCCGGGCGAATACCAGGCGACGGTGGACAAGGCCCGCGCGGCGTTCGCCCGCGGTGACCTGTTCGAGGCGGTGCCCGGCCAGCTGTTCGCCGAGCCCTGCGAGCGTTCGCCGGCCGAGGTGTTCCAGCGGCTCTGCCGCATCAACCCGTCGCCCTACGGCGCGCTGATGAATCTCGGCGATGGCGAATTCCTCGTTTCCGCGTCGCCGGAGATGTTCGTGCGCTCCGACGGCCGCCGCGTCGAGACCTGTCCGATCTCCGGCACCATCGCGCGCGGCCGCGACGCCATCGGCGACGCCGAGCAGATCCGCCAGCTCCTGAACTCCGAGAAGGACGAGTTCGAGCTCAACATGTGCACCGACGTCGACCGCAACGACAAGGCGCGCATTTGCGTGCCCGGCACCATCAAGGTGCTGGCGCGCCGGCAGATCGAGACCTACTCGAAACTGTTCCACACCGTCGATCACGTCGAGGGCATGCTGCGGCCGGGCTTTGACGCGCTCGATGCGTTTTTGACTCACGCCTGGGCGGTCACAGTGACCGGCGCGCCAAAACTGTGGGCGATGCAGTTCGTCGAGGACCATGAGCGCTCGCCGCGGCGCTGGTACGCCGGCGCGATCGGCGCGGTGAATTTCGACGGCTCGATCAATACCGGGCTGACCATCCGGACCATTCGCATGAAGGACGGGCTCGCCGAGGTTCGCGTCGGCGCCACCTGTTTGTTCGATAGCGACCCGGCGGCCGAGGATCGCGAGTGCCAGGTCAAGGCGGCGGCGCTGTTTCAGGCGCTGCGGGGCGATCCGCCGAAGCCGCTGTCCTCGACAGCGCCGGATGCCACCGGCTCGGGCAAGAACGTGCTGCTGATCGATCACGACGACTCGTTCGTGCACATGCTTGCGGATTATTTCCGCCAGGTCGGCGCCAACGTGACCGTGGTGCGTTACGTCCATGCGCTGACCATGCTGGCCGAGCGCAGCTGGGATCTCATCGTGCTGTCGCCGGGCCCTGGCCGGCCGGAAGACTTCAAGATCTCCACGACCATCGACGCCGCGCTCGCCAAGAAGCTGCCGATCTTCGGCGTCTGCCTGGGCGTGCAGGCGATGGGCGAGTATTTTGGCGGCCAGCTCGGTCAGCTCGCCCAGCCCGCGCATGGCCGGCCGTCGCGCGTGCAGGTGCGCGGCGGACGCTTGATGCAGGGGCTGCCGAACGAGATCGTGATCGGCCGCTACCATTCGCTGTTCGTCGAGCGCGACAGCATGCCCGAGGTGCTGACGGTGACGGCGGCGACCGAGGATGGGGTGGCGATGGCGATCGAGCACAAGACGCTGCCGGTCGGCGGCGTGCAGTTCCATCCGGAATCGCTGATGTCGCTCGGCGATGCCGTGGGCTTGAGGATCGTGGAGAATGCGTTCCGGCTCAATCAGCCGGGGAGTTGATCACGCCCTCATTGCGAGGAGCGAAGCGACGAAGCAATCCAGTCCTTTGTTGCGGCCCCTGGATTGCTTCGCTTCGCTCGCAATGACGGCAATACATAGAGTGGGATGAGAGCACGATGACGTTCGATCTGGACATCAAGAACACGGTCCGCACCATTCCGGACTATCCCAAGCCCGGCATCCTGTTCCGGGACATCACGACCTTGCTGGCGGACGCCCGCGCGTTCCGCCGCGCGGTCGACGAGCTGGTGCATCCCTGGGCCGGCTCGAAGATCGACAAGGTCGCGGGCATCGAGGCGCGCGGCTTCATCCTCGGCGGCGCGGTCGCGCACCAGCTTTCGGCCGGCTTCGTGCCGATCAGGAAAAAAGGCAAGCTGCCGCACAAGACGGTCAGCATGTCCTACGCGCTGGAATACGGCACCGACGAGATGGAGATGCATGTCGACGCGGTGCAGCCCGGCGAGCGGGTCATCCTGGTTGACGACCTCATCGCCACCGGCGGCACGGCCGAGGGCGCGGTGAAGCTGCTGCGCCAGATCGGCGCCACCGTTGTGGCCGCCTGCTTCATCATCGACCTGCCGGATCTCGGCGGCGCCGCCAAGCTGCGCGCGCTCGACGTGCCGGTGCGCTCGCTGATCGCGTTCGATGGACACTGAAGCAGGGCGTCAGGAGCGCTGCATCACCAGCTCCACCTCGATCTCGCGGAACGCATAATAATTGCGCCGGATCCATTGATAGAGCTCGGTCGAGGGGTCGCGCTCCTGGCGCAGATAGCCGGTGAAGGAGAACGAGTAACGCTCGATATAGGTCTTCAGGAAGGCGGGCAGAGCGGCGATCTTCAGATGCTTGCTGCGGCTGTACAGCTGGGGCAGCTCCTCGCGCAGGACGTGGTCGTTCTCGACCACGATCAGCTGGGGCTTCGGGATCTGCCGGCGCAGGGCGTCATAGGCGCGCATCGACACCCGGTCGCCCTCGGCGCAGTACAGCACGATCGGGACCACGTTGCGCCGCGCGGCCTCCTTCAAAAAGCCGATCTGTTCGGACATCTTGAAGAACTCGTCGAACGAGTAGTAGCCGAGGTCTATCACCTTCGGGATGCCGTCGTTGAGGATCACCCGATCCATCAGCTGGATCTTGCCGTAGGTGTCCTCGATCGTCGCGGTTTCCGTGATCTGTGGCAGGAAGTCGAGCAGCGACGGCTCGCGGAGCGTGACGTCGAAGGCGAGCACCTGGCCGTTCTTGAGCAGCAGGAACTCGCTCAGCACGCGCGCGAGCAGCGTCTTCCCGGACTGCGGCCGGGGGGAGCAGACGATGTAGACGGGCGTCGCGGGCATCCGACCTATATCAGGTCAAATGCGCTTGCGATAAAGCCCCATCATTCACGGAGCTGCTATTTTTCCCCGGCGGGCCGCGGCGCCGCCGGCTTGGTCGAGCCGACGATGTCGGTCAGCTTGATGCGGTCGTACTCGCTCCAGACATTGGCCAGCCAATGCCGGACATAGCCGCGCAGCACGAAGGAGTAGTTTGCCGCCTCGTCGCGCGGGCCCTTGTTGGCGACGAATTTGAGGAACGGCACCGAGGCGACCTCGACCTGCTCGAACGCCATCTCGTTCAGCTTGGGGATGGTCAGCTCGGTCGCATCCTTGATGCGGTGGAAGTAGGAATTGTAGGTCGACTGGTCCCACTCGAAGAAGCTGGTGTTGTTGATGAAGTTCTTCACCAGGAAATATTTTGCCCCGATCATGTAGCTCGCCGTCTCGGCGATCTCGTCGAGCGAGGCGATCGAGGAGCCCAGGATGTGGAATACCGCGAAGGTGATCTGGCCGGAGCGGGCGGCGTCGAGGAAGCCGATGTCGCGCAGCGCGGCGAGGGTGGGGGACATCAGGCCGGCGCGGACGTCGATCACGGTCACCGAGGGGGCGACGGCGCTCAGCGTGTCGAAGATCTTCATCTGGTCCGGCGTCGAATTCATGTCGACGATCTCGGTGATCTCCGGGTGGAAGCGCTTCAGCGTGCCGCGCGGATGTTCGGTGTCGAACGCCCTTGTGGGGACGTTGTTGGCGCTGAAATAATCGAGCAACGTCCGCGACACCGTGGTCTTGCCGACCCCGCCCTTGTCCGCACCCACCACCACCACTGCCGGTTTCGCCATGGAAAGTCCTTCAGCCCTGAGGCCGGCCAGAGGGCCGGCGCTTTGCATTCTGCTTTGGGCGCGAACATGGCAGAAACGCTGAAGAATTCAAATTCATTGCTGCACGGCACGGGGGAAATGTGCGCCTTTCCTGCAACAGGCACTGGCAATCAGGACCAACCGGACCGAAAGCCAGGCTGTGATGCGGAAGCAGCTGAGAGCGACTGGCAAGACGACGGTCGACTTTTGTCCCGGATTGGAGCAGGGCACCGAGGTCTAGTGCCTGCCCTATGGGCCCGCGGCCGGCGTGCTCCACGGGCCGCCTTCCGCCGTCGAGCCGGGCGATGCGCCGGGATCACCGGCATGGCTCCAGGGACCCGCCGGCGGCAACGACGGAGGGCCCGCGCCATCGGCAGCTTCGGGACCGGTATCGTTCTCCTCCGCCTCGTCCGAAGGCAGCGCCAGCGGGCCGGGATCGTGGCCCCCCGCGAACTTGATCAGCGCCTGGACGCGGGACTCGACGGAGGGATGGGTGGCGAACAGATCGGCAAAGCCCTCGCGCGGATTGTCGACGCACAGCTCCATCACCGCCGAGGTCGCGCCGGGCAGTTCGCCGCGCCCCTCGATTTTGCGCAGCGCGCTGATCATCGCGTCCGGGTTCTTGGTCAGCTCCACGGAGCCCGCGTCAGCGAGGTATTCCCGGGTGCGCGACAGCGCCAGCTTGACGACCTGGGACATCAGCCAGGCCACCACGATCAGCACTACCGCAATCAGCACCACGACGATCGCGCCGCCGCCGGAGCCCTTGCGGTCGGAATCCGACGACGAGGAAGAGGACGAGCGGCCCCAGCCGCCGCCCCAGCTCATGTTGGTGAACAGGCGGAAGAACAATTCGCCGAAGAAGCCGACCACGCCGGCGATGATGACAGCGACCACCATCAGCTGGACGTCGCCGTTGCGGATGTGGGTCAGCTCGTGACCCAGCACCGCCTCGATCTCCTGGTCGTCGAGCGCCGCGAGAAGGCCTGTGGTGACGGTGACCGAATATTGCCGCGGGTTGAGGCCGGTCGCGAACGCGTTCAGCGCCGGGCTGTCCATGATCTTCAGCTGCGGCATGGTGATGCCGCGGGAGATGCAGAGATTTTCGAGCAGATTGTACAGCCGCGGCTGCTCCTGGCGGGTCACCGCCGCGCCGCCGGTCACCGCGTCGATCATCTTCTGGTGGAAGAAATAGGCGATCACGATCCAGGTCGCCGCGCCCAGGGTGGCCCAGGGCAGCGCCTTGATCAGGTCGCGGGTGGCGGCGTGCATGTAGTAGGCGACGCTGCCATTGCCGTTGATCATCACCTCCGCGATCAGTGCGCCGGCGAACACCAGCACGTAGATCAGCAGGAACAGGCCGCCGAGCAGCACCATCGAACGGGTCTTGTTCGATGCGATATGGGTGTAGAGACCGTAGGCGGCCATGGCGTCGGGCCCTTCAGCGGGGAGGACGCGGGCTCAGAACTTGACGCTCGGGGCCGCTTCGACCTCGGCGCGGCTGGTGCCGAGATCGAAGAATTCCTTGCGGGTGAAGCCGAACGTGCCGGCGAACAGCGCCGCCGGCAGCTGCTGGATGCCGGTATTGTACTCCTGCACCGCATTGTTGAAGAAGCGGCGGCTGGCGGCGATCTTGTTCTCGATGTCGGAGAGCTCGCCCGCGAGCTGCTGGAAGTTGGCGTTGGCCTTGAGGTCCGGATAGGCCTCGGAGAGCGCGATCAGCCGGCCGAGCGCGCCGGACAGCTGACCCTCGGCGGCGGAAACCTGGGCCGGCCCTTGCGCCGAGATGGCCGCATTGCGGGCCTTGATGACCTCATCCAGGGTGCCGCGCTCGTGCGCGGCATAGCCCTTCACGGTCTCGACGAGGTTCGGAATCAGATCGTGGCGCAGCTTGAGCTGGACGTCGATATCGGCAAAGGCCTGGCCGACGCGCTGGCTAAGGGCCACCAGCCTGTTGTAGGCGCCGAAGGCGAACAGCACGAGAATGACGAGGATGCCGAGGACGATCCAGCCGGACATGACGGGCTCCGAGGGAGAGGGCAGGAGGACGAGGCGGCCAGCACGTGGCGGCGCCGCCGGTCCTGGGGTGGACCGGCGTGCATTGGTCGCGGCAGGGCGGTTGGCCGTTCAAGCCAGTTCGGACGCTTTGGTTTGTTCGCCAGGCGTCCAGACGGCGGCGGCGGTGTCAGCTGGGCTCGGGCAGGACGATCAATACGGCCGGGCGATCCGCCACTGCTGGGCGGGATCGTCCCCCTTGATCTCGCCGGGGGCGCTGTCGGCTTGCGAGGTGTAGAGCGGGCGGTAGCGATAGGCCCACATCTTCTTGCCGTCGCTGCGGGTGATGACCGTGAAATCGCCGGTGGCAACCGCGTTGTCCGGCGCCATCAGCGGTGGCCGCTTCTCGGCGCAGGCGCCGTCGCAGGTCGATTGGCGGCCGGTGTTATCGCGCTCAGTATAATACAGCGTCATGCCCTTCGGGTCCGTGAGTACCGGGCCGTTCTTGCCGATGACGGCCTTGGCCGGGGGACCTTCCTGCTTCGGGGGCGGCGGCGCCGACGACTCGCCGCCGTGCCCTCCGGCGAAGGCCGTTCCTGCCGAAGCCACCAGAATTGCAGCGATTGTCATCGTCCTGAACATCGACACGCGTTCCCTTGTGAGCAGCGCATTCAGCGCCTCCTGCAGCTCACCGTAGCAAGCGCGGGTTTTTCTCGGGTTTCGCGAAGTCGGGAAAATAAGAGACAAAGTCGACCCAGCGTTAACCAAGCCAGGCCGCGAAGCTATTCATGGCCGTGTCGGCGGCTCCACGCCGTCGCCCCAGTCCCATCGCCGCGCGGCGGCAAAGGCGGGCTTGTCGCGGCGGGGAATGCTGACCGCGGCCGCGGTCCCATCGGCTTGGCACAGCTTCGCCGTCATAGCGATCTTCGTGACCAGCGGCGGCGCGAGCACGCGCGCAGCCGGGCGATGCGTGACCGGCTGGCGGGTCAGGGCGATGAAGCTGAACTTCTCGTCCTCGAACGGGACGTCCGCGCCTTTGAGCTCGCGATGCGCCCGCGACCGCGCCAGCCGCTGGACGAAATGACACCAGTCCGGGGCGATCAGCGGACAAGCCGCCGTATGCGGGCAGGGTGCGGCGACGTGAGCGCCGGCCGCGATGAGCCGATCGCGCGCGGCGATGATGCGCTGATAGCCAGCCGGCGTGCCGGGCTCGACGATCAGGAGAGTTTGGTGCGTCTCGACCCAGAGCATATCGATGATCGGGCCGCGCTCGGCCTCGCTCAACTCGCCAATCATGTAGCTGGCGATGACGAGATCGGCGCCACCGGCGCGATCGAGCAGCGCTCGCGCCTGGCCGAGCGTGTAGGCCAGATCGCGCATCCGCATTGTTTCGTCAGCAAGAGCGAGGGCCAGCGCGCGCAGCGCCGGATTGGCATCGATCGCGTGGAACGCGGCCAGCGATGCGAAAGCTTCGGCTGCAGCGAAGCTCGCGGTCCCCGGTCCGGCGCCGACATCGAGCAGCGAGACCGGGGCAAACTCCGGGCTCGCCTGCATCACGGCATTCAGGCTCGCCGCCATCGCCGCGTAAGTCGCCGGCATGCGCACCGCGGCGTAGGCAATGGCGTCGGCCTCGCTGGTGATCGTTCCGGAATTGCCGCCGCTGCGATAGGCCGCCGAGATGCGCGCGGCGCGAGCCGCTGCATCCTGCCGCGACTGCCTATGCAGCCCGGCTTCGAGCGCAGCTTTGAGGTGTGGGGGCAGGTCAGGAGAGATCATGGCTCTCTCCAAGAGTCAGTCCGGGCGCCGCTGATGCGGCGATCCGGAACGAGGGACCACGATCACGCCACCTGCTGGTCGAGGATCTTCACGGCCTCGTCGAGCGCGACCGAGACGAGCTGCGACACGCCGCGCTCGGCCATGGTGACGCCGAACAGCCGGTTCATGCGCGCCATGGTGATCGGATTGTGGGTGATGATGATGAAGCGGGTCTCGGTCGAGCCCTTCATCTCGTGCAGCAAATTGCAGAAGCGTTCGACGTTGTGGTCGTCGAGCGGCGCGTCGACCTCGTCCAGCACGCAGATCGGCGAGGGGTTGGTGAGGAACACCGCGAAGATCAGCGCCATCGCCGTCAGCGCCTGCTCGCCGCCCGAGAGCAGCGACAGCGTCTGCGGCTTCTTGCCCGGCGGCTTGGCGATGATCTCGAGGCCGGCCTCGAGCGGATCGTCGCTCTCGATCAGATGCAGCGCGGCCTCGCCGCCGCCGAACAGCTCGGTGAAGAGCCGCTTGAAATGGTCGTTGACGGTTTCGAACGACGCCTGCAGCCGCTCGCGCGCCTCCTTGTTGAGGCTCTGGATGCCCTGGCGCAGCCGCTTGATGGCTTCGACGAGGTCGTCGCGCTCGGTGGTGAGTGCCGTATGCGAACCCTCGACCTCGGTCAGCTCTTCCTCGGCGCGCAGGTTGACGGCGCCGAGCCGCTCGCGGTCGCGGCGCAGCTTCTCCAGGCTGTCCTCGATCTCGTGCAGCGGCGGCAGCTGCGTGTCCGGGCCGATCTCGGCCATGGCGGCGACCGCATTCGGCTCGCATTCGAGCATGTCGTGGATCTCGCGCTCGACGTCGGCGACGCGGCGCTTGGCGCTCTCCAGCCGCTCCTCGGCGCGGGCCGCCGCTTCGCGCGACTTCGACAATGCTTCGAGCGAGGCCTTGGCGGCGCGGTCGGTGTCGCCCATCGCGGTCTCGGCCTCGGCCAGCGCGTCGGCCGCGACCTGCCGCTCTTCCTCGGCGATCGCGAGCTCGTCGATCAGCGCGCTGCGCTTCTCGGCGAAGATCTCCGGCGCGTTGTCGAGCTCGGCGCGCTCGTCCCGGACCTCGGCGATGCGGGCCTCGATGGTGGCGATCTGCGAGCCGGCGCCGCGGATGCGGTTGAACCAGTCGTTGCGCTCGTTGATGATCGCCTGGACGCGGCGGTCCGCGAGCTCAGCCTCGCGGGCCAGCGCCTGGGCCTCGGCGCGAACTTGCGCTGCCGCACGGCGCTTGGTCTCGATCTCGGCGCGCACGGCCGCCAGACGGCCGTCGGCCTCGGTGGTCGCCGGCAGCTCCTCGATCGCTTCCAGCGCATTCTGGTGCAGCTCGGCGATCTCGGCGCGGTCATGGGCGAGGCGGGTCGAGGCCTCGACCAGCGCCGACTTGCGCGCCGAATGGCGGTTGATCTCGCGCTCGGCATTAGCATGGCGCTCGCGCGCCGAATTGACCTCGCGCTGCGCGGCGCGCCACGCTTCGCGCGCGGCGCTTTCCGCAGCCGTCGCAGCCTTCACCTCGGCTTCGGCGCTCTCCAGCGCCTGGCGCTTGCCGGCGGCGTCGATGCGCGCCTGCTCCAGCTCGGCCTCGATGTCGATCAGGCGGGCGCGCTCGGCGAGGCGGCGTGCGGCGCCGGTCGGCGCATGCGCGGCGGCGATGAAGCCGTCCCAGCGCCAGACGTCGCCCTCCGGCGACACCAGCCGCTGGCCGGTGCGCAGCTGCGACACCAGCTGCGCGCCGCGCTCGCGCGACACCACGCCGATCTGGGCGAGACGGCGCGACAGCTCCGGCGGCGCCTGCACATACGCAGCCAGCGGTTCGACGCCATCGGGCAGCGCGGGGTCAGTGACCTCGGCGCCGGCCACCGTCCAGTGCATCGGCGCGGAGGCATCGACCGGCGCGTCGAGATCGTCGCCGAGCACGGCGCCGAGCGCCTTTTCATATCCCTTGGCAACGGTGACGCCGTCGATGATCGGCGGCCACAGATTCTTGGTCTCGCTGTTCACCATCTTGGAGATGGTACGCGCCTCGGTCTCCAGCCGCTGCGCCCGCTTCTCGGCGTCCGCGAGCGGGGCGCGCGAGGCTTCGAGCTTCTGCCGGGCATTGGCCTGCGCGGCCTCGTTGGTTTGCACGGCGGCCTCGGCCTGCGCCTCGGCCTCTTCAGCGGCTTCGAGCGCGGCGGCGAGGGTGTCGAGATCGCCGAGATGGGCGGTCTCCTGCGCCAGCCGTTCCTCGTCGGCGCGGACATTGGCGATGTCCTGGTCGAGGCGGGCGAGCCGCTCGCGATGGCTGCGGACGTTGGCCTCGAGCTGGTTGCGGCGCGCGGTGAGGTCGGCGAGCTGCGTCGTCAGCTCGGTGAACTGGCGTTCCGTTTCGAGAAGCAGCGCCTCGGCCTCGGCGACGCGCTCGTCGACGCCGCTGCGCATCTCGACGCGCGCCTTGATCTCTTCCTTCAGCTCCGCGTCTTCGGTCTCGAGACGCTGCAGCGCGACCTGCGCGTCCTGGTTCTGCTGCTGCTCGCGGGCGACGTCGGCGGTGAGCTGCATCAGGCGGCGGTCGAGCTCGCCGGCGCGCTCCTTGGCGCGCACCTCCTCGCGATCGAGCAGATCGCGGGCGTTCTTCAGCCGCTGCATCGTCGCAGCGGCGCGTGCCTCGGCCTCGCGCAGCGCCGGCAGATGCGACGAGCGGATCGCCTGGATGCGCGCCGATTCGGCCTGCTCGCGCGTTCGCTCCGCCATCTCGCGCACGGCGACGTCGTGCGTATGCGCGGCGTCGTTGAGGTCGGCATGCGCGCCCATCCAGCGCAGATGATAGAGCGTCGCTTCCGCCTTGCGCACCTTGGCCGCGACCTCGCGATAGCGGATCGCCTGGCGCGCCTGCTTGCGCAGGCCTTCCATCTGGCCGGAGAGCTGGCCGATGACGTCTTCCACGCGGAGCAGATTGGTCTCGGCCGCCTTCAGCCGCAGCTCGGCCTCGTGGCGGCGCGCATGCAGGCCGGCGACGCCGGCGGCGTCTTCCAGCACGCGGCGGCGCTGCTCGGGTTTCGCTTGAATGATCTCGCCGATCTTGCCCTGGTGGACGAGGGCCGGCGAGCGCGCGCCGGTGGCGGCGTCGGCGAACAGGATCTGCACGTCGCGGGCGCGCACGTCACGGCCGTTGATGCGATAGACCGAGCCGGCCTCGCGCTCGATGCGGCGCGAGATTTCGAGGATGTCGCGGTCGTTTACGGCGGCCGGCGCGGTGCGATCGCTGTTGTCGATCGTCATCACCACTTCGGCGTGGTTGCGCGACGGACGCGTGTTCGAGCCGGAGAAGATCACCGCGTCCATGTCGGCGGCGCGCAGCGATTTGTGCGAGGTCTCACCCATCGCCCAGCGCAGCGCCTCGACCAGATTCGACTTGCCGCAGCCGTTCGGACCGACGACGCCGGTGAGGCCGGGTTCGATCACGAAGTCAGTCGGTTCGACGAACGTCTTGAAACCGTGGAGACGAAGACGCGTGAGTTTCATGCACAGATTCTCTGTTGGCGGGAAACGAATCTCACAGCCCTGACAATACCATGGATGGCAAAGTCAAAGTGACTTGAGTCGCCGTTGCGCCCCATTCTGAGGGCGGGACAATGGCGACGCCGATCCGTGAGGGCAACCCGCTCGCCCCGCTTTTCCAAGGCTTTCTCGACCGAATCAGCCACCAAACAGAAGCGACCCCACGAAGGGGCCGCACTGTGTCTCGTTTGACTCAGTGATTCGGATCAGCTCTTCAGAAGCGGGTTGATGCGCTTCTGAAACTCCTCGATCGAGGATTCGCCTTTGATCTTCTCGCCGTTGATGAAGAAGGTCGGCGTCGAATCAACTTTAAGAACGTCGCTGGCGTACTTCTGATCGGCGGCGATCTTGTCGAGCAGAGCCTGGTCCTTTAGGCAGGCCTCGACCTGCTGCTGGCTGAGGCCGGCCTGCTTGCCGATCCGGGTCAGGGTCTCGGTGGTGTTCTTGACCACCCAGTCGTTCTGCGAGCGGAACAGCATGTCGGTGACGGCGAAATACTTCTGCGCGTCGTCCTTGGCGATGCAGCGCGTCAGCATCGAGCCGGCGGCGGCCTTGATGTCGAGCGGGAACTCGCGGAAGATGTAGCGCACCTTGCCGGTATCGATGTATTCGGCCTTCAGCTTCGGGAACACGGTCGCGTTGAACGCCGCGCAATGCGGACAAGTCATCGAGGCGTATTCGGTGATGGTGACGGCAGCGTCGGTCGGCCCGATCGCCATGTCGGGCAGCGACTGCGGCTTGGCGACGTCGGCGGCGCTCTGCGCGAAGGCCTCCGAGATCAGCCGCAGCGGCGAGAAGCCGGCCAGCGCGGCGAGGCCGGTCAGCGACAAGGCGGCGGTGAAGGCGCGGCGGGTAATGATCAAGGCTCTGCTCCGGAATGGGCGCATCTCGCGCCTGAAACGCTCTCAACTTGGCTTTTCGCTAGCTTGAAACCCAGTCTGAGGCAATGCCGCGCCTCAACCCCGGATCAAACGGCGAACGTCAATTTCGCTTGATGGCCGCGCCCAGCCGCGCCAGCGCATCGCGCAGCGCGTCGTCCTCGATGGCGGTCAGGCTTGCCGCGACCTTGGCCACCTGCTTCGGATCGGGCGGCGCCGGCCGTCGCTTCACGGGAGGCCGCGTCAGCGGCCCCTGGCGCAGCGCCAGCTTGCCGACGGCATGCCAGCCGAAGAAGCGGTTGACCCGCTCGAGGATGACATCCGACGAATGCTGGATCTCCAGCGCCATCGGCCCCTCGACGCGCAGGATCAAGGTCGCCGGCTCCTGCGGCTGGCCCTCGACCGGCCGCGGCCATTGCATCTTCAGCGGCTGCGCATGCTCGGCGATCTCGCGCCCCGCAATCTCCGGCCAGCGCGTCACCAGCTCGCGCGCGGCAAACCCCTGCTTGGCATAGGCGGCCGTGAGCACGTCGCCCATCATCAGCGCGAGAGGCTTTGCGGTGAGGCGGCCGGGCTTTGCCATGATGCTTTCTCGCTGCCGTCACGCGGCGCGCGGACGGATCGCTTTCAGGTCGGGGGCAATCTCGCGCCGCCGTTGCATGAGGTCATGATCCATCTGAAGACCCAGGAAGAAGCCCTCGGAGACACGAAAATAGCGGGCGAGGCGCAGATCCGTATCTGCGGTGATGTCGCGCTTGCCGAGCACGATCTCGTTGATCCGGCGGGGCGGCACATGAACGGCGCGTGCCAGCGCGTTCTGGCTCAGTCCCATCGGCTTGAGGAACTCCTCCAACAGGATCTCGCCGGGATGCGGATTGTGCAGCAGATTGCTTCTAGCGGTGGTAGTCGACGATTTCGACATGCGCCGGTCCTCTATCATCCCAGACGAAGCAAATTCGCCGTTGATCGTTGATCCTGATCGAATGTTGCCCGACGCGATCGGCCTTCAAAGCCTCGAGCCGGTTCCCCGGCGGCACCCGGAGATCGTCAAGAACCCGGGCCTGATTGAGAAGACGAAGTTTGCGAAGTGCGACATCCTGAATGTCGGACGGCAATCTCCGGCTCCGTCGGCCGCTCCATATCAGCTCCGTCTCGCGATCCGCGAAGCTCTGGATCACGTCAGATTATAACGCGCGGCGTCATAGAAGGCGAGGACATTCTGTTTGACGCCGCTTGAGCTGGGGACTTCCAGGCCGGTGCGCTGGTCCGTCCTTTGTTTTCGCTTTATTGAGGAGACGTGGCTCATCACAAGGCTTCTCGAAAACACCAGCACGACGCCGCCTCTGCCGAGCGCCCGGCGCAACTGCTCGCGTGGTACGACCGTCACCGGCGGCGGCTGCCGTGGCGCGCGCCCTCCGGGCAGCGCTCGGATCCGTATCGGGTCTGGCTGTCGGAGATCATGCTGCAGCAGACCACGGTGAAGGCGGTCGGGCCGTACTTCGAGAAATTCCTGGCGCGCTGGCCGGATGTCTCGGCGCTCGGCAGCGCCGATCTCGAGGACGTGCTGCGGATGTGGGCCGGGCTCGGCTACTACTCGCGGGCGCGCAACCTGCACGCCTGCGCCGTGACCGTGCTGCGCGAACATGGCGGCGTGTTCCCGGACACCGAGGAGGGGCTGCGAAAGCTGCCCGGCATCGGCCCGTACACGGCCGCCGCGATCGCGGCAATCGCCTTCGATCGCCAGACCATGCCGGTCGACGGCAACATCGAGCGCGTCACGACGCGGCTGTTCAGGGTCGAGCAGGCGCTGCCGCAGGCCAAGCCGCAGATCCAGGCGCTCGCCGCCACCTTGCTCGGGCCCTCGCGCGCCGGCGACAGCGCCCAGGCGCTGATGGACCTCGGCGCCACCATCTGCACGCCGAAGAAGCCGGCCTGCTCGCTCTGTCCCCTCAACGAGGATTGCGCGGCGCGCCAGCACGGCGATCAAGAGACGTTCCCGCGCAAGGCGGCGAAGAAGACGGGCACGCTGAGGCGCGGCGCGGCGTTCGTGGTCGTCAGAGGCGACGAACTGCTGGTCCGCTCGCGTCCCGCCAAAGGCCTGCTCGGCGGTATGACCGAGGTCCCCGGCTCGAACTGGCTGGCCGGCCATGATGATGTGGAGGCGTTGGCACAGGCGCCGGACATCGCGGCCGTGAAACGCTGGCACCGCAAGCTCGGTGTCGTCACCCACGTCTTCACGCACTTCCCGCTCGAACTTGTGGTCTACACCGCGACAGTGCCGGCCCGCACCCGCGCCCCTGACGGAATGCGCTGGGCGAAGATCGCGACGCTCGACGGCGAGGCGCTGCCAAACGTGATGCGCAAGGTCGTGGCGCACGGATTGGGGGAGTGAGCCTGCGCTTCGCATGTCATTTGTGGTCCGCAGTAGTCCGTAGGGTGGGCAAAGGCGCGCCCCGCTGCTCTTGAGTTCGGCGAGCTGTCTCGCGCACCGTGCCCACCATCGTGCCCCCGAGTCCGCCGCAAGACGGTGGGCACGCCGCCGCCTGCGGCGGCCGCTTTGCCCACCCTGCGGCAGCTACAACCACGGCTGTCGTCCCGGCCTTGCGCCGGGACCCATACCCCCAGGGAGCAGTTCGAGGCACGGTGACCGTCGGCATTTTGCCGATCACCACGGCCGCGGCGGATGGGTCCCGGATCGGCGCCACGCCGCGCTGTCGCACGCCGTGGCTTGTCCGGGACGACGGAGGGTGAGGCGGATTCGCGGTTCAAACAGCGGGCTGCATCAGCAGTTAACAGTTGTACTAACAATGAGGCTAGAGAGGCGCTGGACATGAACCCGCGTTCTCGCGGCACATCATGCCCGAGCTTTGCGGTCAGTTCGTCCCTCGCAAATATGCAGAGGGCGCAGGGAATGCCGGATGCTGGCCGCACCCATGGCCCGCCTGCGACAAGAAAAGCAGGCGGCAGTCACCACAGGTTCAGCCGAGAACAACCGGCATTCCCCGCGCGATGGTCTCACGCTTATACGCAGTCTCCCTGGTGCGCCGGCTTGTTGGCCACCATGCCACGACGATGCTTGCGCACCGCGCGGGGGACACCAGCTTCGGGGTGTCAGGACGCTGCGACTTCGCGTCCGCAAGACATCGTTCGTCCGCGCCCCCGTTAAGAGGACGCTGCGATCTCTGGCGGCCACCGCATTCCCGCCTCGCGTGTCGTGACGATCGCGCGCTACGCCCCTTGCAGTGAGGCGGGATGGGAGGGACATAATCATGAATTCCGATAAATAGCAATATAATTATTTTTAGCAGAATCAAATTAGCGCTGCGGGCGGGATCCAGCGGCGCAGGCGCCTGCGTGTCTGTCTCGTGACCACAGCGATAGAATCGCCTCGGCCCACACGATGGATGTCGCGCCGCCCTGAGCGGACATGAAAGGTGCCGTTCCCGAGGCCGGCACATGCCGGCCGCGCAGATTTGTTCATTTGCCGGTGGGATGGACGGCCGATCCCGCGGTCGCTAGGTTCGCGGCTTATCTTATCGGGGGATCACCATGCTCAAGCTCTATGTCGCGCCAGGCACCTGTGCGCTCGCGTCCCACATCGCGCTGGCTGAGACGGGTGCCGACTACACGATCGAGAAGCTCAGCTTCAAGACCAACCAGCAGAACAGCCCGGATTATCTCGCGATCAACCCCAAGGGGCGGGTGCCGGCGCTGGTGACGGAGAAGGGTATCCTGACCGAGACTCCCGCGATGCTCGCCTATGTCGCGCAGCGTTTTCCGCGGGCCCGGCTCGCGCCGCTCGAAGATGCGTTTGCCTTTGCCGAGGTGCAGTCGTTCACCAGCTATCTCTGCTCCACCGTCCACATCGCTCACGCGCATAAGATGCGCGGTTATCGCTGGGCCAATGAGGAATCATCCTTTGCCGACATGAAGCGCAAGATTCCGGAGACGATGGGCGCCTGCTTCGCCCTGATCGAGCAGAAGATGCTGCGCGGTCCTTTCGTGATGGGTGGGCAGTATACGATCTGTGACCCCTATCTGTTCACGATCGCGCAATGGCTCGAGGGCGACGGCGTCGACATCAAGGCCTTCCCGAAGGTCGCCGATCACGTCGCGCGCATGGCCGAGCGGCCCGCGGTCCAGAAGGCCTTCGCGGAGCTCGCGGCCTGACGCCGTCTGATTGACCCGCACCTTGCAGCGCCTCATGGCGGCGCCGCCGGTCGAGACGCCAGCGATCCGGTCGGCCGACGCCGCACGCGGGCGGAATGGTCGAGCCCGGTGGAGGAAGGCTGACGGCCGAGAAAAAACAACAAGGCAGCGGGAACCCCGGTCGGCCCAGTGACGTTGCTTCGAGCCGTGGCATGCGCCTGCGGCCGATCTCCTATTTCTGGGCCCTTTGATGTTGCTGGCAGCGATTTCCGATGATTCCTCGCGCACGACCAGCACCGGGATTCGCGAACGATTGAAAGCGGCCACTGCATCGGCGCATCACGCGCTGGATGAGCGGCTCGCCCAGCTCGATCTCACCACGACGGCGCATTATCGCCGGTTCCTTCAGGCCAGCGCCGCGGCGCTGTGGCCGTTGGAGCAGCTGCTCGAGGAGAGCGGGGCGGCCGGCATCGTCGACGACTGGACCGCGCGTCGGCGAAGCGACGCCCTGCGAGCAGACCTTGCCGATCTCCAGGGGACGGCCGCTCCGCTGCAGCTGTCAGGGGACTCGCTCGCGCGGCCCTGCATTCTCGGCAAGCTCTACGTCCTGGAAGGCTCGCGACTGGGCGCCGTGTATCTGCTGCGCATCGTCTCGGCCTCCGCCGATCCGCGCGTGAGGCGCGCGACGCGCTATCTCCGCCATGGCGCCGGCCAGGGGCTGTGGCCGAGCTTCCTGGCGCGGCTCGCACGCGAGCCGATGACGTCGGATGACGAAGGCAAGGCGATCGCCGGCGCGCACGCCGCGTTCGCGCTGTTTGCGACCGCGATGGCTGCAGCATGAACGAGCCGGTCAACCTTACCAATTGCGATCGCGAGCCGATCCATGTCCCCGGCAGCGTCCAGCCGTTCGGCTTCCTCCTGGCGCTGGTGTCGGACTTCACGATCTGCATGGCCTCGGAGAACGCGCCGGACTTCCTCGACGGCGACATCGGCTGGCTGTTGCACAAATCGCTCGGCGCGGTGGTCTGCGAGAGTGCCGAGGCGGCGATCCGCGCTCGCGTCGACTATCTAAGCGGGCCGGATGCGGTCGAGCGCGTCTTCGGCGTCGACCTGCAGGGGCAGGGGCGTCTGTTCGATCTCGCCATCCATTTCTCCGGCGCCTATCTCGTCGTCGAAGCCGAGCCCAGCCTCATCGAGCCCGGCGTCAATTCCGGCGAGCTGGTGCGGCTGATGCTCGGCCGCATCCGCAAGACGACCGGCATGATCGACCTGGCGCAGGAGGCGGCGCGGCAGCTCAAGCTGCTGACCGGCTTCGATCGCGTGATGGTTTATCGATTCCATCCGGACGGCTCCGGCGAGGTCATCGCGGAGACGGCGGGCTCGGGCCTCGAGCCTTTCCTCGGTCTGCACTATCCGGCCTCGGATATTCCGCGGCAGGCGCGGCAGCTCTATCAGCGCAACTGGCTGCGCATCATCGCCGACATCGACGCCGCGCCGGCGCCGCTGCTGTCGACGCCGGCCCACAATGCGCCGCTGCTCGACCTGTCAATGAGCGTGCTGCGCGCGGTGTCGCCTGTTCACATCGAATATCTCCGCAACATGGGCGTCGGCGCCTCCATGTCGGTCTCGATCCTGCGCGATGGCAAGCTGTGGGGCCTGTTCGCCTGCCACCATTATTCGCCGCGTCATCTCTCGTTCGAGAAGCGGACCGCGGCCGAGCTGTTCGGCCAGATGTATTCCTGGCTGCTCGAGGCCCGCGAGCGCGAGACCGACGTCGCCTATGAAAGCCGCGCGCACCAGATCCAGGAACGGCTGATCGAGCGCGCGGCGACGCAGGCGCACAGCAAACGCGCCATTCTGGAGTTCGTCGGCGAGTATCGCCAGATGATCGAATGCGACGGCCTTGCGATCTGGTCCGACGACGAGATCACGCTCGATGGCGAGACGCCGACCGAGGAGGAGGTGCAGGAGCTCATCGGCTTCATCAACCGGACGTCGCCGGGCCAGATCTGCGCCAGCGCGGAGATCGCCAAGGTCTACGCGTCCGGCGAGGCGTTCCGCGACCGTGCGGCCGGCTTCCTTGCGATCCCGATCTCGCGCACGCCGCGCGACTGCCTGGTGTTCTTCCGGCGCGAGGTGCTGCGCTCGGTCAACTGGGCCGGCGATCCCAACAAGACCTATGCCGAGGGGCCGCTCGGCGCGCGGCTGACGCCGCGCAAGAGTTTCGAGCTGTGGCAGCAGACGGTGGCCGGTCAGTCCAAGCCGTGGACCACGGCGGATCTGCGCATCGCCGAGAGCCTGCGTGTCACGCTTCTGGAAGTCATCCTGCAATTGTCGGAGCTCGCCGCGCGCGAGCGCCGCGGCGCACAGGAGCGGCAGGAGCTGATGATCGCCGAGCTCAACCATCGCGTCCGCAACATCCTGAGCCTCGTGCGCGGCCTCGTCGCCCAGAGCAAGGATACCGCGACGTCGGTCGAGGAGTTCGCCTCGGTGCTGGGCGGCCGCATTCAGGCGCTGGCGCGGGCGCACGACCAGATCACCAATCTCAACTGGGCACCGGTCGCGCTGCGGTCGCTGCTCGAATCCGAAGCGGGCGCGTATCTCGGCGCGCGCGCCGGGCGTGTCAGGATGGAAGGCCCCGACGTCGCGCTCGATCCCAAGGCGTTCGCGACGCTCGCGCTCGTCGTCCACGAGATGATGACGAATTCGGCGAAGTACGGCGCGCTCGCCGACTCCACGGGCCAGGTGCAGGTGCTGTGGCGGCTCGATCCCGGATCGAGCCTCGTGATCGACTGGAAGGAGAGCGGCGGGCCGCCGGTGCAGCCGCCGTCGCGGCGCGGCTTCGGCACCACGATCATCGAACGCTCGGTGCCGTTCGATCTCAAGGGCGACGCCGAGATCCGCTTCGACCTGCTCGGAGTTCAGGCGCGCTTCGTCATTCCCGCCAATTTCGTGCAGATGGTGCCCGCGCTGTCCGGCGCACCGTCGCGTCAACAGACCAAGGAAGAGCAGACACCAAGGCTCTCCGGCACGGTGCTGATCGTCGAGGACAATCTGATCATCGCGATGGGGGCCGAGGTGATCCTGCTCGAGCTCGGCGCGCGCCACATCGACACGGCGGCTTCGGTGAATCAGGCGCTGAAGTCGATCGAACGCGCGGTGCCGAGCTTCGCGCTGCTCGACATCAACCTGGGCGCGGAGAGCAGCCTGCCAGTCGGGCATCGCCTCAAGGAGCTCGGCGTGCCCTTCATGTTCGCCACCGGTTATGGCGAGCGCGCGCCGATTCCCGCGGAGCTCTCCGAGGCGCCGGTCATCCAGAAGCCTTACACGCGCGAGCTGGTCGAGAAGGCGCTGTCGAAGATGATGAAGCAGGCCGCGCCGGCGCGCGATCCCGGTTGATGGATCGATCATCATCCGATGCGCCACCGGATGGGTGTGATGGTAGCGGCCGGTGGTCGCGGCCACGTCGCTTGGAACAGCGCGAATCAACCTTGGCGCGGATGTTTGTTCACGTGTAGTTCGAAGGTTGAACAAACGTGCTCTTCGCGCTCGCCAATCGCGACCGCCAGCGGCTTGCAATGACGGGTGTGCAGAATTTTCCTGTGCGCGCCGTCTCACATCCGCGTGTTATCGCGACCGCGACGAGAGGTAATAAGCGAACACATCGCCGCTTATTCCCACTGTGGCTGCGGCAAAACAGCCCAGAAAAATTAGAACGCGTCCAAGGGACACCGTCGTTCTAACATTGTTTCGACAAATGGAACCTGAGCAGCCTTATTCCGAACGAAGTCATCGCTGAAACGACGCAACGGGGGCGCGTTGAATCGTCGGAGGTCTGATGACGAATCGAACGGCGAGTTTGTTGCCGTGTGTTGCTGTCGCCGCGCTGGCGGGAGCGGCTGCGGCGACAATCGAGTTTAAACCGGCATCGGCTGCTGACGAATGCCTTGCGAAGCCTGGTGGGACTCCGGCGGGGAAGCACTGGTTCTATCGTGTCGATCGCACGACGAAGAAGCAGTGCTGGTACCTGCGCGAGGATGATCGCGCGTCGCAGGGCGCCTCGCTCGTGACGCGCAAGCTGGCGTCGCATCGGGATCGCACGACGATGTCGTCGTCAGCGGCCGATGCGCGGGCGGAGATCCAATCGTCGCCATCCGGCGACGACACGAAGACCGCGTCGGCGGTCCCGAGTTCGGGTGCGCGCACGGCGGCGGTGTTCCCGCCCGTGGCCGCGTTTCCGACTGTGCCGGCAGCTGCGACCGCGCCAGCCGCGGCGAAGACGCCGACAAGCCCCGAGCCGTTGAGCTCCGCGCCCGCGGTGGATACGTCCGATTCCGCCACGAGCGACTCGGCGGTCGCGACGCGGTGGCCGGATTCCTCCGGCACTTTGCAGACCCAGCCTGCGCCGGCGCGAGCACCCACCTTGACGCTGGCCGCGGCGGCAAGCGACGCGGCGCCGGCCGACGTCGCGCCGGTCGTGGCATCGCAGCCGACAGCTGATGTTGCTCCGCTGACGTCCGTCGGCGGCCTGCCCGACAATGCGGCGCGGACCCGGCTGTTCGCCTTCCTCGGTGCAGTCGCGGTCGCGGGCTTCTCGACCAGCGTGCTGCTGGCGCGCGCGCGGGCCAAGCGGCAACTGCGCATCGAGCCGGCCGCTGCCCGCTATGTGTCGCGCTGGCCGACCGAGCCGGAGCTCGACCGCATGCATTTGCCGCGGGTGGACGACTTCCATGCCGCCGCCGCTGCGCGCCGCGAGCGCGCGGCGCAGCTGTCGGTGGTGCCGCGCGACGACGCGCGCTACGACGAGCAGTACGAGGTCGAGGACCTCCTGGCGCGCTATTCCGGACAGGGACGGAGCAGGTCGTAACGTCTCAGGCGGCGTTCATCTCGGAGCGGATCTCGGCGCGCAGCTCGTCGATCAGCCTGAGGCCGCCCTTGGTCTCGACGTGCCAGAACGTCCAGCCGTTGCAGGCCGGCAATCCCTGCGCTACTGCGCCGATGCGGTGGATCGAACCGACCTTGTCGCCCAGCATGATCGCCCCGTCGGCGCGCACCAGCGCGCCGTAGCGGCGCTTGGAGTCGACAAGCTTGGCGCCTGGCGCGATCATGCCGCGCTCGATCAGTTCTGAGAAGGCCACCCGCGGCGCCTCGCGCGCCGTCATGAACGGCGCGAGCGTCTCCGCGGGGAGCGGCTCGACCGCGGCAATACGCCGCTCGGCGGCTTCCGCATAGGCCTTGTCGCGCTCGAAGCCGATGTAGCGGCGGCCGAGGCGCTTGGCCACGGCGCCGGTGGTGCCGGTGCCGTTGAAAGGATCGATCACCAGGTCGCCCTGCTTCGACGATGACAGCAGCACGCGCGCGAGCAGGCCTTCCGGCTTTTGCGTCGGATGAACCTTCTTGCCGTCGCCGTCCTTCAGCCGCTCCTCGCCGGTGCACAGCGGGATCAGCCAGTCCGAGCGCGCCTGCACGTCCTCGTTCGACGCCTTCAGCGCTTCGTAGTTGAAGGTGTAGCCCTTCGCCTTCTCGTCCCGCGCGGCCCAGATCATGGTCTCGTGCGCGTTGGTGAAGCGGCGGCCGCGGAAGTTGGGCATCGGGTTCGACTTGCGCCAGACGATGTCGTTGAGGATCCAGAAGCCGAGATCCTGCATGATCGCGCCGACGCGGAAGATGTTGTGATAGGAGCCGATCACCCAGATCGTCGCGCTCGGCTTCATCACGCGGCGCGCGGCGAGCAGCCAGGCGCGCGTGAAATCGTCGTAGGCCGTGAACGAGGAGAACTTGTCCCAATCGTCGTCGACGGCATCGACCTGCGATTCGTCGGGACGTTTGAGCTCACCCTTGAGCTGCAGATTGTAGGGCGGATCAGCGAACACCAGGTCGACGGATGCGCCTGGCAGTTTCGACATCTCGGCGACGCAGTCGCCGACGATGATTCGGTGCTCTTCAAGAGCCTGGAATTTAGTGCGGGGCGCCCTTGCAGACGCCCCGCGACGCGACTCAACCATGACTCAAGAACTCTGACTCAGGCGACGCTGTCGGCGACGCGGGACCTAACAACCGACTGCCCACATATTGACCGGGCAAAGTAAAAATGGACTTAACCGGGAAAATTTTTCGCATCTCAGCAAGCATGTTCATCACGTGCACCGGCGGCAGGATGCAAGCCGCTGAGTCGTGCGCGCGCTCTGCAAGGTGACGATTGCAATCGCGTTTTCGCCGCGGCGCGCGCAGACTGCGGCTGGCGCGGGGTGGTGCGCATGATGGATTTTTTGGCGTGAGCTAGGCAAAATCTGCCGGCCGGGATATTGATTAACACAGTGGAAATTTTACCTGTTTGCCGCGTTGGGCATTTCGCGCAGAGCCGCGCAAGGACAGTGAGGAAAGGCCGCCATGCGTTACGATGATTTCCGTCGCAGCGACGACATCGACGACCGTCGCGACGAAGGCGGCGGGATGGGCGGCGGTATGGGTCTGCCGATCGGCGGCGGCGGGCTCGGCATCGGCACGATCATCGTGCTCGGCCTGATCGGCTACGCCTTCGGCATCGACCCGCGCATCCTGATCGGCGGCGCCGAGATGATCAGCCATGGCGGCGCGCCGACCTATCAGACCGACCGCCGCTCGGCGGGCAAGAGCGGCGCGCCGAAGGACGAGATGGGCGACATGATCGCCGGCGTGCTCGGCGAGATCGACGACCGCTGGAGCGAGATCTTCCAGGCGTCAGGCCAGAGCTACACCGGGCCGAAGATCGTGCTGTTCCGCAACAGCACCAATGGCGGCCGCTGCGGCATGGCGCAGTCGGCGATGGGGCCGTTCTATTGTCCGCCGGACAAGCAGATCTTCCTCGACACGGGATTCTTCCGTGAGGTCGAGACCCGCTTCCGCGGGTGCTCCGGCAACGCCTGCAAGTTCACCGCGGCCTACATCATCGCGCATGAGGCAGGACATCACGTCCAGAACCTGCTCGGCATCCTGCCGCGGGTGACCCGCATGCAGCAGCAGGTCGGCAGCAAGGCCGAGGCCAACGCGCTGCAGGTCAAGGTCGAGCTGCAGGCCGACTGCCTGTCCGGCGTCTGGGTCAATCGCGAGGCCAAGAAGCGTCCGGGCTTCATCGAGGAGGGCGACATCGATGCGGCGCTGACGACGGCGTCGGCGATCGGCGACGACACCCTGCAGCGCCAGGCGACCGGGCGCGTGGTGCCGGATTCGTTCACGCATGGCTCGGCCGCGCAGCGCAAGCGCTGGTTCATGACCGGCTACCAGCAGGGCACGGTGCAGGCCTGCAATACGTTCGGCGCCAATTCGCTTTAGGAGACGCGATCATGGCGATCGATGAGAGCAAGAGCTTCATCCCCCTCAACATCGCCGTGCTGACGGTGTCAGACACCCGATCGCTCGCCGACGACAAGTCCGGCAATACCCTGAGCGATCGGCTGACCGCCGCCGGCCACACGCTCGCCGCGCGCGACATCGTCACCGATGACGTAGAGAAGATCCGCAGCGTGGTGAAGGCATGGATCGCCGATCCCGGCGTCGATGTCGTCATCACCACAGGGGGCACCGGCTTCACCGGCCGCGACGTCACGCCGGAGGCGATCGAGCCGCTGTTCGAAAAACGCATGGACGGTTTCTCGATCGCGTTCCATCTGCTGAGCCACGCCAAGATCGGGACGTCCACGATCCAGAGCCGTGCGACCGCGGGCGTGGCGGGCGCCACCTACATCTTCTGTCTGCCGGGCTCGCCTGGCGCCTGTCGCGACGGCTGGGACGGCATCCTCGCCGCCCAGCTCGATTATCGCACCAGGCCCTGCAACTTCGTCGAGATCATGCCTCGGCTCGACGAGCATCTACGCCGGCCGAAGGCCCAGGGTGCGACGGCGTAGCCGCGCGCCGTCATTCCGGGGCAGGCTCGGATATGCAGCCGCACAGCGACTGCGTGTCGGCGCCTGAACCTGGAATCTCGAGCTCGTTGACGCGCGCACGCCAGGCCCGGGATTCCGGGTTCAAGATCTGCGGCCTTGCCGCGGAATGACGGTGGTCGTGATAAAGCGAGGTCAGCGCGGCTGGAGGTCGAGCCGCCATGTCTCGCCGATCAGCTCCGCGCCGAACGATGCATGCGGCTGCTCGGCGATCTTGCGGAAGCCGGCGCGGGCGTAGATGTCGCGCGCGGCCGTGAGGATGCTCTGCGTCCATAGCTCGATCGCCGTGTAGTTCGTCTCGCGCGCGAAGCGGATGCATTGCTCGGTCAGGGCGCGGCCGACGCCGAGCCCGCGCGCCTTCTTCTCGACCATGAGCAGCCGCAGCTTGGCGACATCGTCGCTGCCCTTGACGAGAAAGATCGAACCGACCGGCTCGCCGGCGAGCTCCGCGATCCAGCAATGCTCGCGCGTCGGATCGTAGCTGCGGATGAACTGCGCCCCGATCTCGGCGACCAGCGCCTCGAAGGTGGCGTCCCAGCCGTACTCCTCGGCATAGACGGCGCCATGTCGGGAGACCACCCAGCCGATGTCGCCGGGCCGGTGGCTGCGCAACAGCACTGGTGAGCGTTGCGGCTGCGACGGTGCGAGTGCCGTCTCGATGGTCGCCATCGCGCCGACGAGCCGGTCGCGCAGCTCGGGTGCGAGCGGCGCCAGCATGGCAGTGATTTCCTTCTGCGAGCTGCGATCGAGCTTGGCGTAGGCCTGCCGCCCCTTCGCGGTCAGACTGAGCTGCTGCTGCCGGCGATCCGACGGCAGCGGCGTGCGGCTGATCAGGCCCTTCTCGTCGAAGCTCTGGACGATGCGGCTGAGATAGCCGGCGTCGAGGCCGAGCGAAAGACCGATCTCCTTGGCCGACATCGGCTCCTGCTGCGCCAGCTCGTAGAGCACACGCGCCTCTGCCAGGGAGAACGGGCTGTCGAGCAGATGCTGATCGAGCGCGCCGAGCTTCCTCGTGTAGAAACGGTTGAAGGCGCGAACGGCGGCGACCTGGCTGTCGGACGGCAAGTTGGTCATGGCGTCGTCTCCAATATTTGCCATTGTCAATGAAATGATTGACTTTGGCAAGTATCGAGCGGGCGCTCAGACCATCACAATGCGACTGCGCAGCGTCGTGCGGGAGGAGCGCCCGAGCTGGCGAAGCAGCCGTGTCTCCGCCCGCTTGACGTCCGGCCGATAGCCGCCGACCTGCCGGTAGTGCTCCCTGGCGATCAGCAGACCCTGGTCGCCGAGCGGTCCCACCACCGCACGAGCGACCGAACGGAGGCGGTCCCGCAGGCTGACGACGGCATAGGGGGAGCGGGCGTAGCGGAACACGCCGGCGAGGGGCCGGCCCGCGGCCCCGACGCTCTGGACGAACTGCATGGTCTCGTCGATCCAGCCGGGATCGAGCACGGCGCCCGCCGGCAGAAACATCAGCCACGGCGCCCGCGCGCGGGCGGCGCCGGCGGCCAGGGCCGCGGCATGGGAGCCCTCGAACTTCAGGAAGTGGCAGCCGGCGACATCGGCGACGCGCTCGATCACGCTCGGATCCGCCGAGCGGTCGACGAGCAGCACTTCGGTGACGACGCCGGCCGCCGCACCCGGCACCAGCGCGGACAAGGTGGCCACGGCGGTCTGCTCGACCCCATCAGTCGGGATGATCACGCTCAGCATGAACCTGGCATCTTTGTTGGCAGTCCCTCCGGTTCCCTTGTTATCATCTTGTCATGGTCAAATCAGCCCGCTGCACTGCGGAATTTTGCAGCAGGCCCCGGGAACGCCGTTCGGGCAATGCACGATGGGTGAACTCGGCCTCGCCGGAACCTCCAGACGTGTCAATCCGCCGCCTGGGCCGGCGTCGTCCCGCCTGCGCTGTTTGGCCAGATCCAGTCGCGGACCTCCGGCATGTCCTCGCCATGCTCGCGCACGTAGCGCGCATGCGCGATCAGCGCGTCGCGGAAGCTCTGCTTCACCTGGGCGGCCGAGACGCTGAGCCCGGGCACGCGCTCGATCACCTCGATCGCGAGATGGAAACGATCGAGTTCGTTCAGCACGACCATGTCGAACGGCGTCGTTGTGGTGCCTTCCTCGATGAAGCCGCGCACATGCATGCCGGCATGGTTGGCGCGGCTGTAGGTCAGGCGATGGATCAGGTGCGGATAGCCGTGATAGGCGAAGATCACCGGCTTGCTGGTCGTGAACAGGCTGTCGAAGTCGCGGTCGCTGAGGCCATGCGGATGCTCGGTGTCGGGCTGCAGGGTCATGAGATCGACGACGTTGACGACGCGGATCCTCAAGTCTGGGAGCGCCCTGCGCAGCAGGTCGACCGCCGCCAGTGTCTCGATCGTCGGAATGTCGCCGGCGCAGGCCATCACGACATCCGGCTCCGCGCCGCCGCGCTCGGTGCCGGCCCACGGCCAGATGCCGATGCCGGCGTCGCAATGCACGGCCGCTTCCGGCATCGAGAGCCATTGCGGCGACGGCTGCTTGCCGGCGACGATGACGTTGATGCGATTGTAGGTGCGCAGGCAGTGGTCTGATATCCACAACAGCGTATTCGCATCGGGCGGAAAGTAGATGCGGACGATGTCGGCCTTCTTGTTGGCGACAAGGTCGACGAAGCCGGGGTCCTGGTGGCTGAAGCCGTTATGGTCCTGCCGCCACACATGCGAGGTGAGGAGATAATTCAGCGAGGCGATCGGTCGCCGCCATGGCAGATGGCGCGATACTTTCAGCCATTTGGCGTGCTGATTGAACATCGAATCGATGATGTGGATGAAGGCCTCGTAGCAGGAGAACACGCCATGGCGGCCCGTGAGCAGATAGCCTTCGAGCCAGCCCTGGCAGAGATGCTCGCTCAACACCTCCATGACACGGCCATTATGCGCGAGATGGACATCATAGGGCTCGATGCCTTCCATCCAGACTCGTTCGGTGACCTCGAACACTGCGTCGAGCCGGTTCGAGGCGGTCTCGTCCGGGCCCATGATGCGGAAGTTCTTATGATCCGCGTTCAGCGTGATCACCTCGCGCAGAAACTTGCCGAGCTCGCGCGTTGCCTCGGCGATGGTCTCGCCCGGTGAGCGCACCTCGACCGCAAAGGCGCGATAGTCCGGCAGCTTCAGCTCGCGCTTGAGCAGCCCGCCATTGGCATGCGGATTGGCGCCCATGCGCCGCCGGCCCTTGGGCGCGAGCGCCTGCAGCTCCGGCACGAGCCGGCCCTGCGCGTCGAACAGCGTCTCCGGCTGATAGCTCTTCATCCAGGCTTCGAGCAAAGCGAGATGCTCCGGCTTGCCGCGCGGATTGGCGATCGGGACCTGATGGGCGCGCCAGAAGCCTTCGACCTTGAGGCCGTCGACCTCCTTCGGTCCGGTCCAGCCCTTCGGGCTGCGCAGGATGATCATCGGCCAGCGCGGGCGCTGGATCGCCGCATCCGGCTGGCGCGCGTTCTGCCGGATCGAGCGGATGCTCGCGAGCGCCACGTCGAGCGCGTCCGCCATCTGCCGGTGCATCGCCTCGGGCTCGTCGCCTGCGACGAACAGCGGCGCGTAGCCGTAGCCCTCGAACAGGCACTTGATCTCGGCGTCGCCCATGCGGCCGAGCACGGTCGGGTTGGCGATCTTGTAGCCGTTGAGATGCAGGATCGGCAGCACCGCGCCGTCATGCGCCGGGTTCAGGAACTTGTTCGAATGCCAGGATGCGGCGAGCGGACCAGTCTCGGCTTCGCCGTCGCCGACGACGCAGGCGACGATCAGGTCGGGATTGTCGAACGCTGCGCCATAGGCATGGACCAGGGCGTAGCCGAGCTCGCCGCCTTCGTGGATCGAGCCCGGCGTCTCCGGCGCCGCGTGGCTCGGAATGCCGCCGGGGAAGGAGAACTGCCGGAACAGCTTGCGCAAGCCATCCACATCGCGCGTGATGTCCGGATAGAACTCGGTGTAGCTGCCTTCGAGATAGGTGTTGGCGACCATGCCCGGGCCGCCATGGCCTGGGCCGCAGACATAGATCACGTCGAGATCCTGGGCGGCGATGGCGCGGTTGAGGTGAGCGTAGATGAAGTTCAGCCCGGGCGTGGTGCCCCAATGGCCGAGCAGGCGCGGCTTGATGTGCTCGGGCTTCAGCGGCTCGCGCAGCAGCGGGTTGTCGAGCAAATAGATCTGGCCCACCGAGAGATAGTTGGCGGCGCGCCAGTAGCGGTCGAGCAGATCGAGATCGTCGGCTGGGCTGGTGGGGTGGGGAGAACTCTGCATGGGACCTCGCTTGCCTTCCGCTTCGCGCCTGCGGGAGCGTACAGGAGAGTAGCGCAGCACCATCCCGTTCCAGCGCGTCCTGAGGATAGAACGGGAATGTGATGGCTGACCTTGCGCGCGCTCAGATCCGCGTCTGAGCCTTCGTTCTATTTTATTCTTGTTATGTTCTCATTTTGTGCTATGTCTTGGCCATGAGCCGAGCATCTTCACATGCCCTCAAGCGCCCACCGGTCCAGGTGCCCTCCGAGCCGGTGGGCGCGCCTTCCTCAGGTCCTCAGGACCTTCCCGAACTCGCGGTTGCCATCGAACGGGGCCGGCGCCGCGGCCGGGGTGCACAATCCAATGCGAGCGGCCGCTACGAGGCGGAGGCTCGTGTTGTCTTCGACGACGGCTGGCAGAGCCTCGAGGAACTGCCGCCGTTCAAGACCACGGTCGCGACCGACACCTCGCGCAAGGTCATCACCCGCAACGACTCGCCGGACATCGGCTTTGATCGCTCGATCAATCCGTATCGGGGCTGCGAGCATGGCTGCGTCTACTGCTTCGCGCGGCCGACCCACGCCTTTCTCGGCCTGTCGCCGGGGCTCGATTTCGAATCCAAGCTGTTCGTGAAGCCCGACGCGCCGGCGCTCCTGGAGAAGGAGCTGGCGGCCAGCGGCTATGAGCCGCGGATGATCGCGATCGGCACCAACACTGATCCGTATCAGCCGATCGAGCGCGAGCGGAAGATCATGCGCGGCATCCTCGAGGTGCTGGAGAAGGTTGGCCATCCCGTCGGGATCGTGACCAAGTCGGCGCTGGTGATGCGTGATGCCGACATCCTGGCGCGGATGGCCAAGAAGAACTTGGCGAAGGTCGCGATATCAGTGACCACGCTGGATCCGAAGCTGGCGCGGACCATGGAGCCGCGGGCGTCGACGCCCTCGAAGCGACTTGAAGCATTGCAGGCGCTGTCGAAGGCCGGCATTCCAACGACGGTCATGGTGGCGCCGGTCATCCCGGCGCTCAACGACAGCGAGATCGAGCGCATCCTCGATGCCGCCGCCCATGCCGGCGTGAAGGAAGCCGCTTATGTCCTGCTGCGGCTGCCGCTGGAGGTGCGCGATCTGTTCCGCGAATGGCTGCTCGAGCATTATCCGGACCGCTACCGCCACGTCTTCACGCTCATCCGCGACATGCGCGGCGGCCGCGACTACGATTCGCAATGGGGAACGCGGATGAAGGGCACGGGGCCGATGGCCTGGATGATCGGCCGTCGGTTCGAGATCGCCTGCGAAAAGCTCGGGTTGAACAAGCGACGGACCAAGCTGACGACGGATCATTTCGTGCGGCCGAAGGGCGGCGGGCAGCAGTTGAGTTTATTCTAAGCGTCGAAGCGGGCGTCCACGATCTGCTTGCAGCGCAAGGGACGAAGCGATAGTTAGCCGGTGCCTGTCACTGGAGACTATCTGCATCTGGCGGTTGCGGTCGAAAACGCAGGAACTACCCGGTGGTTGGAAAGAGGGGCAAGCCGTCGAGCCGCCTGCCTCTACCAATCCCGCCGGGTCAAGGAGTATGGCCGGCGGGCCTTGAATAGCGGGGAATTGAGCGGGATCCCAGGTTGCGTCGGCGGCGACCGATCCGCAGGATGCCCGTCATGATTCGGAATCAGGCCAACAAGCCGGGCAGGGCGAAAGCGGCCACTGCCGCAAGGAAGAGCCCTCTGACGAAAAGTGCGGCCAAGCCGGCCGCGGCGAGCGGGGCTGGCGCCAAGCTCGGCAAGGGCGTCATTGCGGTGGCGCTGCCGAGCTTTCGGCGCGAGCGGGCGCTGCTCAAGCAGGGCATCTGGCCGGTCGCCGGCTGCGATGAGGCAGGCCGCGGTCCGCTCGCAGGCCCTGTGGTGGCGGCCGCCGTCATTCTCGATCCCAACCGCATCCCGAAAGGCCTCGACGATTCGAAGCGCCTGAGCGCCGAGCAGCGCGAGGCGCTGTTCGACAAGATCTGTAAGACTTCGGCGTTCGCTGTCGCGTACGCCTCGCCGACGCGAATCGATCGCGACAACATTCTGCGGGCGTCGCTGTGGGCGCTGTCGCGGGCGGTGAGAGCCCTGCCTGAGGCGCCGAAGCATGTGTTCGTGGACGGCCGCGACCGCATCGACGTCGACTGCAACTGTGAGGCCGTGATCGGCGGCGATGGGCTGGTGATGTCGATCGCCGCGGCCTCGATCGTCGCCAAGGTGACGCGCGATCGCCTGATGTGCGCGCTGGCGCAGGATTGTCCTGGTTACGGCTTCGAGCAGCACAAGGGCTATGCGGTGCCCGAGCATCTCGCCGCGCTCGATCGTCTGGGTCCATCGGTCCATCACCGCAGCCTGTTCGCGCCGGTGGTCGCGGCCCGTCGCAAGCATCAGCCCTGGACCGACGTGCCCGAGCCCGACCTGTTCGCAGAGGTGACCGTGGTGACCTCGACGGAAATCTCGCTGGAAGCCTGATGCTGGTTGCCTCGACCGCGCCGCGGTCTTAAAGCTTGAGAGAGCCAACCAGCACGAATTGTCACTCCTCGCAGCGGGGGCGGTCCTGTGCGCCTCGTGCGGTATCGATTGCGGGCGTCGGACAGCGCTGCGGATGAGGGACGGTCCGGCCGGCCTCCTCGACGTCCCAACGATCCAGCCAAGCGATCCAGCCGTTCATGCGTTTCACGTCACTGGTTGTCGAACTGATCCGCGCCAGACCGCGGCTGGTCGTCGTCATCGTGGTGCTGTGCCAGGCCCTGATGTGGCTCGGCACAGCCGTGCTGTTCTACCGCAGCCCGCCCGGCCAGCTCGCCATCAGCATCGCCTTCGGACGCGAATATCAGGTCGGCACCGACCTCGGACCGCCGCTGTCGTTCTGGCTGGCGGACATCGCCTATCGCGTCGCCGGCAATCATCTTTTCGGCGTCTATCTGCTGGCCGTGCTGTGCTCGGCGCTCAGCCTCTGGGTCGTCTATCTGTTGTCGCGCACGATCGTCGGCGGCCAGCAGGCGGTGCTGGCGGTGCTGCTGACCATGACGATCACGGCCTTCGGCGCGCCAACCCTCGAGTTCGGACCCGAGGTGCTGGCGCGGCCGCTCTGGGCGCTGCTGCTTCTGCACAGCTGGCGAATCCTCGGACAAGGCCGGCGCAATGCCTGGTTCGCCTGGTCGATCGAGGCCGGCCTGCTGCTGCTGACCACGCCGGCGGCCGCCGGCCTGCTGTTGCTGATCGCCGGTTTTGCCATCTCGACCGCGCAGGGCCGTCGCGTGCTGCGCTCGTTCGATCCGCTGTTCGCGCTGCTCGTGGTGCTGGCGCTGGCTCTGCCCTATCTGATCTTCGTGGTGCGCTCCGACAGCGTCGGCCTTCCGGCGCTGCCCATTCTCGCCGAGCTCTCGGCGCGCGGCTGGCTCTGGCTGGCGTTGGCCGGCGGGCTGCTTTTGGCGCTTTCGGCGGTGCTGCTGCTCGTGCTGCTCGACGCCGGCTGGATCAGCCACGGCGAGACCGATGCGCCCATCATCTATCGCCGGTCCGTTCCGCCTCTTGCCCGCGACTTCGTCTATTGCTTCGCTATCGCGCCGGCCTTGGCCAGCAGTCTCATCTCCGGCCTGTTTGGGCTTCCCACCTTGCTGGGCGGGACTGCCGTCACGCTGACCTTGGTCGGCCTCGCTCTGGTGGTCGCCTCGGGCGACCTGATCTATCTGCGCCGGCAGCGGCTGCTGCGCATGGTCTGGGCGGCGGCGGTCGCCGCGCCCGCTTTGCTCGTCGCCGGCGGCGCCGTGGTGAAGCCCCTGCTCGGTGATGGCGAGGTCGCGACGTCGATGCCGGCGCGCGACATCTCCCGTTTCTTCGTCGAAAGTTTTGAGCGCCGCACCAATCAAAGGCTGCAGGCGGTTGCCGGCGATCCGCAACTCGCCAGCCTCGTCGCGCTCGGCCGCCGCCGCGCGCATCTCTTCCTCGACGCCATGCCGCAGCGGACGCCGTGGATCACGCCGGCCAGATTCGCCGAGTCCGGCGGCATCGTCGTCTGGCGCGCCTCCGACACCGCCGGCACCCCGCCGCCTGAGCTGACCCGCCGCTTCCCCGGCCTGATCCCCGAGGTGCCGCGCGGATTCGACTGGCTGATCAACGGCCGCCAGCCCGTACTGCGCATCGGCTGGGCGATCGTGCGGCCGAAGGGGTCGTAGGGCTCTCAGAAGGCCCCTTTTGGCAAAAAACGTCGCGCTCACCGCGTTCTCCGTCCTTGCGAGGAGCGAAGCGACGAAGCAATCCAGAGTCCCGCCCACCACTCTGGATTGCTTCGCTTCGCCGCTTCGTTCGCAATGACGGAGGCCGGGCGTCTAGACCGCGAGCACCGTTGCGATCGCGCGCAGATCCTGCCAGGACAGCCGCTTGTAGGAGGGCGAGCGCAGCAGATAGGCCGGGTGGAAGGTCGCGATCGCGCGGATGGTGCGCTTGCCGGTGTCGTAGTCGCGCCACTTGCCGCGCGTGCGCATGATGCCCTCGGTGGTGCCGAGCAGCGCCTGGGTCGAGGGGTTGCCGAGCGTCACCAGCACGTCGGGATCGACCAGCTCGATCTGGCGTCGGATGAAGGGCAGGCAGATCTGCGTCTCCTGCGGAGTCGGCGTGCGGTTGCCCGGCGGCCGCCACGGGATGACGTTGGCGATGTAGACCTTCGTGCGATCGAGCCCGATGGCGCCGATCATGCGGTCGAGCAGTTTTCCCGAGCGGCCGACGAAGGGCAGCCCCTCGATGTCCTCGTCGCGCCCCGGCGCCTCGCCCACCAGCATGACGCGCGCCTCCGGGTTGCCGTCGGCGAACACCAGCCGCGACGCCGTCTGTTTCAGCGCGCAGCCGTCGAACGTCTCCAGGAGCTCGCGGAGCGCCTGCAGCGTCGGCGCCGTCCGGGCCGACTCGCGCGCCGAGGCGATGGCAGCGTCGGGCGCGGGCGGCGGTTCTCCGCGCGGCGAAATGATCGCGGGTGCGGGCGACCGGCCCGGCTGCGGCGCGGCCTGGCGGGCGGCAGCGGCGACGGGCGCCGGCGCCGCGTCCGGCTCCACCAGCCGGTTGATCGGATCATCGGCGAGCGCGCAATCGACCCCGGCCTCCAGATAGAAGGCGAGCAGCTGCCGGACGTCGGGGAGGGGCTCGGGATTCATCATGTTCGATCGCGGCGACAGTGTACGCCGCCCCGGCGCATGGCGGAATGCATTTACGTGGTTGTCCTGCCCCGAAAAATCGGAAACAAGAGCTTGGAATAACCCAAGAATGGGACGGAACGCCCTAGTGTTCCGGTGAAGGCCTTCGCTCCCCTCTCAGGACCACGCCCCGGCGAAGCGCGGACGCCCCTCGGAACTCTAGTTAAGTCATTGTTGCCATTGCAGCTCTTCGGGTTTGACCTTTGCTTGCGCCAGGGGGCGGCAGGGGCCACATCCAGCTGCACCAGCCGGCCTTGAGATCGAGAGAATGAGCACCGAAGAATTACCTCCGCGCGAATCCATGGAGTTTGACGTCGTCATCGTCGGCGCCGGCCCGTCGGGCCTGACCGCTGCGATCCGGCTGAAACAGCTCAATGCCGACCTCAACGTGGTCGTGGTCGAGAAGGGCTCCGAGGTCGGCGCGCACATCCTGTCGGGTGCGGTGATCGACCCGGTTGCGCTCGACAAGCTCATTCCCGACTGGCGCACGGACGACGACTGCCCGCTGAAGACGCAGGTTCAGGAGGACAAGTTCTTCTGGATGACCGAAAGCGGCGCGATCAAGCTGCCGGGCTTCGCGATGCCGCCCTTCATGGACAATCATCATTGCTTCGTCGGCTCGCTCGGCAATGTCTGTCGCTGGCTGTCGCGCAAGGCCGAGGCGCTCGGCGTCGAGATCTATCCGGGCTTCGCCGCGACGGAAGTGCTGTATGACGAGCAGGGCGCGGTGCGCGGCATCGCCACCGGCGACATGGGCATCGGCAAGGACGGCAAGCCGAAGGCCTCGTTCACCCGCGGCATGGAGCTGCTCGGCAAGTACACGCTGTTCGCCGAGGGCGCGCGCGGCAGCCTGTCCAAGCAGCTGATTTCGAAGTTCGCGCTCGACGCCAAGAGCGAGCCGCCGAAATTCGGCATCGGCCTCAAGGAAGTCTGGCAGATCGATCCTGCCAAGCATCAGAAGGGCCTGATCCAGCATTCGTTCGGCTGGCCGCTCGATATGAAGACCGGCGGCGGCTCGTTCCTCTATCATTACGACGACAACCTCGTCGCGGTCGGGTTCGTCGTGCATCTGAACTACGACGATCCGTATCTGTCGCCGTTCGAGGAATTCCAGCGCTTCAAGACGCATCCCTCGATCAAGGGCGTGTTCGAGGGCGGCAAGCGGCTAGCCTATGGCGCGCGCGCGATCACCGAGGGCGGCTATCAGTCGGTGCCGCGGCTGTCGTTCGCCGGCGGCGTGCTGATCGGCTGCGCTGCGGGCTTCGTCAACGTGCCGCGCATCAAGGGCGTGCACAATGCGATGGGCAGCGCGATGCTCGCCGCCGAGCATCTCAACGCGGCGCTCGCCGCCGGCCGCGCCAATGACGAACTGGTCGAGTACGAGAATGCCTGGCGCTCCTCGCCGGTCGGCGAGGATCTGTTCAAGGTCCGCAACGTCAAGCCGCTGTGGTCGAAGTTCGGTACGGTGGTCGGCGTCATCCTCGGCGGCTTCGACATGTGGTGCAACACGCTCGGCTTCTCGCTGTTCGGCACCCAGTCGCACGCCAAGCCCGATCGCGCCACGCTCGATCCCGCCAAGGCGCATCAGCCGCGGCCGCCGATGAAGCCCGACGGCAAGCTGACCTTCGATCGCCTGTCCTCGGTGTTCCTGTCGAACACCAATCACGAGGAAGACCAGCCCGTGCATCTGAAGGTCGCCGACATGGCCCTGCAGAAGAACTCCGAGCACGACGTCTATGCCGGCCCGTCCAACCGGTACTGCCCGGCCGGCGTGTATGAGTGGGTCGAGGATGGCGCAAGTCCGCGCTTCGTGATCAACGCGCAGAACTGCGTCCACTGCAAGACCTGCGACGTCAAGGATCCCAATGGCAACATCACCTGGGTTCCTCCGGAAGGCGGCGGGGGCCCGAACTACGAGGCGATGTAAGCTCTTCTTCACGCACGTTTGCGTGAGGCGGTCGCCCCGTGAGGGGCGACCGGCCACGATACGGCCATCTTGGCGCGGTTTGTCGCAGGAGACCTTGGCCAAAGGGGCTTCCGGCTGACCCGAATATCCTGCAAATCCTTGCGGTTGGCCGCCAAACGCGGCATTGTCGGCGCATTGACGAGCGGCCGACCGGGTTCGAGTCCGATACGACCAATCCTTACCCAACAACCAGAGCGCACCGTGATGTTATTCATTCGCAATCGCTGGACCGCCATTGCCATTGCTGCCTTGCTGCTTCCCGGTACCGTCCTGGCTCAGACTCCGGATCATCCGGCGGACACCGCCACGAAGTTTCCGACCAACGTCGATCTGAAATCGCTCACCACCTCGGGCAGCTATCTCGCCGCCCGCCACGCCAGCGTCGAACGCGACGCGGCGTCGGCCGCAGCCTTCTACCGCTCCGCGCTGCGCAGCGATCCGAAGAACAACGAGCTGCTCGATCGCGCCTTCATCTCGTCGGTGGCCGACGGCGACATCGATGAAGCCGTGAAGCTCGCCGAGCGTGTGCTCTCCGTCGACAAGTCCAACCGCATCGCCCGCCTCGTGATGGGCGTGCAGGACATCAAGCAGAAGAAATACGCCTCCGCGCAGAACAACATCAATCAGTCGGTGCGCGGTCCGATCACCGATCTCGTCGCCACTCTGCTCTCGGCCTGGGCGACTGCCGGTGCGGGCGATTCCAAGGGCGCCGTGGCCAACATCGACAAGCTGACCGGTCCGGAATGGTATCCGCTGTTCAAGGATCTTCACGCCGGCATGATCCTGGAGCTCGCCGGCAAGGAGAAGGAAGCCGGCGCCCGCTTCGAGCGCGCCTACAAGCTCGACGATTCGATGCTGCGCATCACCGAGGCCTATGCGCACTGGCTGTCGCGCAACAAGGACGCGGCCTCCGCCACCGCGATCTATGAGGCCTTCGACAAGAAGCTCGCGCGTCATCCGCTGGTGCTGGAAGGCCTGCGCGACACCAAGGCCGGCAAGAAGCTGCCGCCGCTGGTCGATTCGCCGCAGGCCGGCGCCGCCGAGGCGCTGTACGGCATCGGCGCGACCTTGAGCCGCCGCGGCGGCGAGGACCTTGCGCTGGTCTATCTGCAGCTCGCGCTGCATTTGCAGCCGAACCATCCGCTGGCGCTGCTGTCGCTCGCCGACCTCTACGAGACGGTGAAGAAGCCGCAGATGGCGATCAAGGTCTATGAGCGGGTGCCGGCCAGTTCGCCGCTGAAGCGCAACGCGCAGATCCAGCTCGCCACCGATCTCGACAGCGCCGACCGCAGTGACGATGCGATCAAGATCCTCAAGGACGTGATCGCACAGGATCCGAAGGACCTCGAGGCCATCATGGCGCTTGGCAATATCGAGCGCGGCCGCAAGAAGTTCGCCGATTGCGCCAAGACCTACACGCTCGGCATCGATTCGCTGCCGGCGAACAACGACAAGGCGAACAGCGTCTATTACTACTATCGCGGCATCTGCCTTGAGCGCTCGAAGCAGTGGCCGAAGGCCGAGGCCGACATGCGCAAGGCGCTCGAGCTGCAGCCCGACCAGCCGCATGTGCTGAACTATCTCGGCTATTCCTGGATCGACCAGGGCATCAATCTCGACGAAGGCATGAAGATGATCAAGCGCGCCGTCGAGCAGCGTCCCGACGACGGCTACATCGTCGACTCGCTCGGCTGGGCCTATTTCCGCATCGGCAATTACGAGGAGGCGGTGAAGAACCTCGAGCGCGCGATCGATCTCAAGCCCGAGGATCCGACCATCAACGATCATCTCGGCGACGCCTATTGGAAGGTCGGCCGCAAGCTCGAAGCCAAGTTCCAATGGGCTCATGCCCGCGATCTGAAGCCGGAGCCCGAGGAGCTGCCGAAGATCGAGGCCAAGATCCAGAACGGCCTCACCGAGGATCCGGCGCCGGCCGCCGCGAGCGCCGACACCAAGGACGCGCCGGCCGACGCCAAGAAGGACGACGGCAAGGGCGGCTAGGTCGGTTCCGATCAGGATTGAAGCCATCACGGGCTCCTCGGCTTGCCGGGGAGCCCGGATTGATTTTGATGAAGGTGTGGTGCTGCCGGCCACGTTCGTTGCGGCCTCCGGCTGACGGCGTGAAGGCATCCACCACGGACTAATTAGGGGGCATTGCGCCGATGTTGGCGTCCACGGTCACCGGCGCGCTGCAGGAGCAGGGCCGCGCCAAGGTCAATCTCACGCTGCGCGTCGTCGGCCGCCGCGCCGACGGCTATCATGATCTCGAAAGCGTGGTGGCGTTCGCCGACTGCGCCGACCAGCTCACGCTGGCGCCGAGCCCGGAGCTCACGCTGACCACCACCGGGCCGCTGGCGGACGCGTGCGGCGACACTTCGGACAATCTCGTGCTCAAGGCGGCGCGCCTGCTCGCTGAGGCCGTTCCCGGCCTGACGCTCGGCGCCTTCACTCTGGAGAAGGTGCTGCCGGTGGCCGCCGGCATCGGCGGCGGCTCGGCCGACGCGGCGGCCGCGCTGCGGCTGCTGGCGAGGCTGAACGGTCTGTCCCTCGATGATCCGCGCCTGCAGGCGGTGGCGCTGAAGACCGGTGCCGACGTGCCGGTCTGCGTGCCCTCGCGCGCCTGCACCATGACCGGCGTCGGCGAGAACCTGCAGCCGCTGGCGTTGCCCGTCCTGCCGTGCGTGATGATCAACCCGCGCGTGCCGGTCGCGACCAAGGACGTGTTCCAGGCGCTCGGGCTGAAGCCGGGCGATCTGCTGGTCGGGGTGAGCGACGTGCTGGCGGCGCCAGCGTGGCCGAAGGCTGGCGCGTCGATTGGCGATTGGGTCGCGGCGCTCGACCAGGTGAAGAACGATCTCGAGCCCCCGGCGCTGAAGGTGCAGCCGATCATCGGTACCGTGCTCGATGCGCTGCGTGCGAGCAACGGAGTGCTGCTGGCGCGGATGTCCGGCTCCGGCGCGACGTGCTTTGCGATCTATGGCGGCGATGCTGATGCGAAGATCGCGGGTGCCGCGATCGCAGCGGCGCATCCCGAATGGTGGGTGCATGCGGGCACGCTGAGCTAACTAATTAATCGCCGCGAAACGACTATCCAATACAGCGCCCTCGCCCCTTGTGGGAGAGGGCATGTATGACAGATCAACGAGCTCGCTTGGGTGAGGGGTCTGTTTCCGCAAGCTCGGTGTTCGCGGAGAGATACCCCTCACCCAACCGAGCCCGTGGATGGTCCGGCGATGCCCTCTCCCACAAGGGGCGAGGGCGCATTCACCGGCACCGCGTGCGCGGGGGGCATGACAGCGTCAGTGGGGCAGGCATACGACCGCGAACTAATGCGACCGCGCCAGACAGAACGCCACGACCTGCTCCAGCGCGGTCTTCATCGGCGAGGCCGGGAACAGCGCGAGCGCATCCACGGCCATGGCGCCGTAATGATGCGCGCGGCTGATCGTGTCCTCGAGCGCGCGGTGCTTGTTCATCAGGCCGATGGCGTGATCGAGATCGCTGTCATTGATCTCGCCGCGCTCCAGCGACTTGATCCAGAACGCGCGCTCGCTGTCGCTGCCGCGGCGGAAGGCGAGCACCACGGGCAGCGTGATCTTGCCCTCGCGGAAATCGTCGCCGACATTCTTGCCGAGCTTGGCGGCCTTGCCGCCATAGTCGAGCACGTCGTCGACGAGCTGGAAGGCGATGCCGAGGTTCATGCCGAACGAGCGCGACGCGGTCTGCTCGGCCTTGGGGCGGTCGGCGAGCACGGGTCCGACCTCGCAGGCGGCGGCGAACAATTCCGCGGTCTTGCCGCGGATGACGGCGAGATATTCGTCCTCCGTCGTCGCGGTGTTCTTGGCGGCGGCGAGCTGCATCACCTCGCCCTCGGCGATGGTGGCGGCGGCCGCCGAGAGGATGTCGAGCGCGCGCAGCGAGCCGACCTCGACCATCATGCGGAACGCCTGTCCGAGCAGGAAGTCGCCGACCAGCACACTGGCCTCGTTGCCCCACAGCATGCGCGCGGACAATTTGCCGCGGCGCATTTCACTTTCATCAACCACGTCGTCATGCAGCAAAGTCGCGGTGTGCATGAACTCGACGGCAGCAGCGAGCTTGACGTGACCGTCGCCGGCATACTCGGTGAGATGCGCCATCGCGAGCGTCAGCATCGGGCGCAGCCGCTTGCCTCCCGAGGAGATCAGGTGGTTGGCGACCTCTGGAATCATCGTCACGTCGGAGCCGGTGCGCGACAGGATCGTGGCGTTGACTCGTTCCATGTCGGCTGTGACCAGCCCGACCAGCCCATCGATGGAGGCGCCCGATGGACTCTCGAAAGGTACGATAACCGCCACGCTTGTCTCCGATTTTGCTATGCTCGAAACGACAATAGAAACTGCGGCCGCGGGCGGCAAGGGCGGACACGGAACCTTGACCCGAGCCTTTGGAAGCCCTGCTTGACCCTGGCGCGCGTGGAGACATAACGATTGAAGGAATTGGTTCGGACCAACGATATCGTGCTGGTTTCAGCAATCGGAGCGCTGCTCGACGGCGCTGATATCCATCATCTCGTCCTCGACCAGAACATGAGCATCATAGAGGGCTCACTCGGCATCCTGCCGCGTCGAATCCTCGTGCATGAGGATGACAATCTGCAGGCCCGGCGGCTGCTCACCGAGGCCGGGCTGGCGCACGAACTGCGACCCGATGAGTGAGGCCGGCGCGACGTCGGAGGATGCCGTGCTCGGCGGCCGCCTGCGGCTGCGCCAGCCGACCTCGGGCCATCGCGCCGGTCATGACGCGATCCTGCTGGCGGCCGCGACGGCTGCGCGGGCAGGCGATCGTGTCGTCGATCTCGGCGCGGGCGTGGGGACGGCCGGGCTGGCGCTGGCGCGGCGTGTCGATGGTCTGGCGCTGATGCTGGTGGAGCGCGAGCCGCATCTTGCCGAGCTCGCGCGTGACAATGCGCGTGCGAATGATCTGCAGGCCGATGTCATCGCGCTGGACGTAACAAGCGAGGCCGCCGCGTTTGCCGCAGCAGGCCTCGGGTCCGACAGTGTTGACGTCGTGCTGATGAATCCGCCGTTCCATGATGCCGCGCGACACCGCGCCTCGCCCGACACTGCGCGTGCCGGCGCGCACATGGCGAAGGCGACCACGCTGGAGCTGTGGACGCATGCCGCGCGGCGAATGCTGAAATCCGGGGGCGCGCTGACCTTGATCTGGCGGGCCGATGGGCTGAGTGACGTCCTGGCAGCTTTGGCGCGCGGCTACGGCAGCCTGGCGCTGCAACCGGTGCATGGGCAGGCTGGAAAGCCTGCAATCCGTATCCTGGTGAGGGCCGTTAAGGGCGGGCGGGCGCCGACGCAGATCCTGCCCGGTGTGGTGCTCAATGAAGCGGCAGGTGTGCCGAATGACGAGGTTGTTCGGGTGCTGGAGGGGCAGGGGGCGCTGGCGCTGGCCGGCCCCCTGAACGGTTGATCGGGGTCCGACGTTATTGTGTCTGCGCCTCCGACCGGCGTTCGGTTACCGACGTGAAGTGGATGGCCGTCAAGAGAGTACCGATCAGCAGCATCAACAGGTAGACCTTCATGAATTCCTCCGCCGCACTCTGCAACTTGTTCAGCCGTGCAATTGCCCAGGCCATTGCAAGGCTTGTTCCAGCCTATTGAATGGCAGCGGCGCGATAAAAAGTGGTTAATCCGAGGTAACAGGATGGTGGACAAATTGACACAACCCAGCGATGCAGCGGGGCCTTTTGATCGGTTGAAGGCGCTGCTGCCGGCGCGGCTGCGCGGCGCGCCGGTGGTGCCCGTGGTCCGCCTGTCCGGCGTGATCGGCGCGGTCACGCCGCTGCGACCGGGGCTCACGCTGGCCGGTGTCGCCAAGATGCTCGAGCGCGCGTTCTCGATGCGCAACGCCAAGGCGGTGGCGCTGGTGATCAACTCGCCCGGCGGCTCGCCGGTGCAGTCTCGCCAGATCTATCTGCGCATCCGCCAGCTCGCCGCCGAGAAGAAGCTCCCGGTGCTCGTCTTCGTCGAGGATGTCGCGGCGTCCGGCGGCTACATGATCGCCTGCGCGGGCGACGAGATCTTTTGCGACCCGTCTTCGATCGTCGGCTCGATCGGCGTCGTCGGCGGCTCGTTCGGCCTGCAGGATCTGATCAAGAGGATCGGCATCGAGCGCAGGCTGTACACGGCCGGCGAGCACAAGGCGATGCTCGATCCCTTCCTGCCCGAGAATCCGGACGACGTGGCACGGCTGAAGAAGATCCAGCGCGAGATCCACGCGCTGTTCATCTCGCTGGTCAAGGAGAGCCGCACAAACCGGCTGAAGGGTGCCGACGATTTGCTGTTCACGGGCGAGTACTGGGCCGGCGATACCGCGGTGACGCTCGGCCTGGCGGATGCGATCGGCGACCTGCGCGCCGTGCTGCGCGCCCGGTTCGGGGACAAGGTCGCGATGCCCGTGGTGGCACCGGCTGGCGGCCTGCTGTCCGGCCTGCTCGGCCGCAAGTCCGCAGGCGCCGGCAGCCTGACCGCGCAAGGTTTGGGAATCGGCTGGTCGGGGCTCGCCGAGGAGCTGATCTCCGCGGCCGAAACCCGCGCCATCTGGGCCCGATTTGGCTTTTGAGCCCTCCCGCGCCATTTTGCCCCCTGCAATCCGGATTGCAGGGGGAACCGGGATCGGCGACAATGCGAGTCGGGGTGGCTTTCCTCATGAACAAGGATCGATCGATGCCGCCGTTCGTCGCTGTCGCGGGTATGCTGGGCGGGCTTGCCGCGGTTCGCTGGGCCTACAAGACCGCTCAGAAGATCAACCGCGAGCTCGAGGAGATGCGGCTGGCGCGTGCCGCCGAGGCCGCACAGCCCACCGAGATCAAGACCTTGCGCCGCGACCCCGTCACGGGCGCCTACCGGCCGGGCTGACGCCGCCCACTGCAATCGAAACGGCGGCCTCCGCCGCCGTTTTGTCCGCCCCTTTGCCTTGATTCCTGAGGTCCTCGCCGATACGGTCCGCGCGCTTTTCAGACCCGCGAAAGACCGATGCCGACGATGGATTCGCTGCCTCCGCATATGCGCCCCGAACGTTCGTTCCAGGGCTTCATCCTGGCCCTGCAACGCTTCTGGGCCGAACAGGGCTGCGTGATCCTGCAGCCCTACGACATGGAGATGGGCGCCGGCACCTTCCATCCCGCGACGACCTTGCGCGCGCTCGGGCCGAAGCCGTGGAATGCGGCCTACGTGCAGCCGTCGCGGCGGCCGAAGGACGGCCGCTACGGCGAGAATCCGAACCGGATGCAGCACTACTACCAGTTCCAGGTGATCATGAAGCCGTCGCCGCCGAACCTTCAGGAGCTGTACCTGAAGTCGCTCGGCGCGATCGGCATCGACGCCGCCGTGCACGACATCCGCTTCGTCGAGGACGATTGGGAAAGCCCGACGCTCGGCGCCTGGGGCCTCGGCTGGGAGTGCTGGTGCGACGGCATGGAGGTGTCGCAGTTCACCTATTTCCAGCAGGTCGCGGGCTTCGAATGCGCGCCGGTCGCGGGCGAACTGACCTACGGCCTCGAGCGCCTCGCGATGTACGTGCAGGGCGTCGACCGCGTCTACGACCTCAACTTCAACGGCCGCGACGGCGACGCCAAGGTCACCTATGGCGACGTCTTCCTGCAGGCCGAGCAGGAATATTCGCGGCACAATTTCGAGCACGCCGACACCGCGGTGCTGTTCGAGCAGTTCAAGATGGCCGAGAGCGCCTGCCGGAAGTATCTCGACGCCGGCTGGCGTGACGGCAACCGCAAAGAGCATCTGATGGCGCTGCCGGCCTACGATCAGTGCATCAAGGCCAGCCACGTCTTCAACCTGCTCGATGCCCGCGGCGTCATCTCCGTCACCGAGCGGCAGAGCTACATTTTGCGCGTGCGCGAATTGGCCAAGGCCTGCGGCGAGGCCTGGCTGCATACCGAAGCCGGAGGGGCATCATGAGCGAACCAGCGATCGGCGGCCGGACGCCGCTTCCCATCGAGGTCGAGGCGGGCAAGGACTATTGGTGGTGCACCTGCGGGAAATCCGCCAAGCAGCCGTTCTGTGACGGCAGCCATGCGGGCTCCTCCTTCGCGCCGATGCAATACACGGCCCCTGAAACCAAGAAGGCGTTCTTCTGCACATGCAAGCGCACCGCCAATGCGCCGCTGTGCGACGGAGCGCATTCGAAGCTGCCGGCGTGACGGTCGCCGCGGGATCTCCCGGAGATCCCGGCGCGGTTCACCCTGACGGTTCTCACAAGTGACGGCGAGTTGTCTCGCCGTGCTCCATCCTGTTTGCGCCTCACGTCGCGCCAAGAGCGGTTGCAATGCCCGATCTCCTTCTCGAACTGTTCTCCGAAGAAATCCCCGCGCGCATGCAGGCCAAGGCGGCCGACGATCTGCGCCGCATGGTGACCGACAAGCTCGTCGCCGAGGGCCTGGTCTACGAGGGCGCCAAGGCATTTGCGACGCCGCGCCGGCTGGCGCTGACTGTGCACGGCATCCCGGCGCGGCAGGCGGATCTGAAGGAAGAGCGCAAGGGGCCGCGCGTCGGCGGACCCGATGCGGCGATCCAGGGGTTTCTCAAGGCCACGGGTCTCGCCTCGCTCGAAGAGGCGACGATCCAGCGCGATCCGAAGAAGGGCGATTTCTACGTCGCGCTGATCGAGAAGCCCGGCCGCGCCACGCTCGACGTGCTCGCCGAGATGCTGCCGGTGATCGTGCGCACCTTCCCGTGGCCGAAGTCGATGCGCTGGGGCCAGCGCTCGGAGAAGCCGGGCGCGCTGAGCTGGGTGCGGCCGCTGCACGCGATCACCGCGACTTTCGGGCTGGAGACCGAGGAGCCCGATGTCATAAGCTTCGCCGTCGACGGCATCGAGGCCGGGCAGACCACCTATGGCCACCGCTTCCTGGCGCCATCGGCGTTCACCGTGCGCCGCTTCGAGGACTACGAAGCAAAACTGCTCGACGCCAAGGTCGTGCTCGACCCGCAGCGCCGCAAGGACACCATCGTCACCGACGCCAAGCAGCTCGCCTTCGCGCAGGGCTATGAGCTGGTCGAGGATCCCGTCCTGCTCGACGAGGTCGCGGGCCTGGTCGAATGGCCGGTCGTGCTGATGGGCTCGTTCGATCCGGAGTATCTGAAGGTCCCGGGCGAGGTGATCCGCGCCACCATCCGCAACAACCAGAAATGCTTCGTGGTCCGCGACCCCAAGACGGGCGGGCTGGCGCCAAAGTTCATCCTGACCGCCAACATCGAGGCGACCGACGGCGGCAAGACCATCATCGCCGGCAACGAGCGCGTCATCCGCGCGCGGCTGTCGGACGCGAAGTTCTTCTACGAGACGGACCTGAAGACCAAGCTCGAGGACCGGCTGCCGAAGTTCGAGCAGATCGTGTTCCACGAGAAGCTGGGCACGCAGGCCGCGCGCATCGCACGCATCGAGAAGCTCGCCGCCGAGATCGCGCCGATGGTCGGCGCCGACGCCGCGAAGACCGCGCGCGCGGCGAAGCTTGCGAAAGCCGATCTGCTGACGGAGGTCGTCGGCGAGTTTCCGGAAGTACAGGGCCTGATGGGCAAGTACTACGCGCTCGCCCAGGGCGAGGACGCCTCGGTCGCCGCCGCGTGCGAGGAGCACTACAAGCCGCAGGGTCCGGGTGATCGCGTGCCGGCCGACCCGGTGAGCGTGGCCGTGGCACTGGCGGACAAGCTCGATACGCTGGTCGGGTTCTGGGCCATCGACGAGAAGCCGACGGGCTCGAAGGATCCGTACGCGCTGAGGCGTGCAGCGCTGGGTGTGATCCGAATCATCTTGGAGAATGATCTCCGCGTTCATCTCGCCGATATCTGCGGGCCCGCGTTCTTCGATCTGGCGACGGCAATTCGCGCGCGCGAGGTCGGGAATGAAGTGGAGCAGGCGGAAAGTGGTGAAAAGCCTGGGTTAACTCGTTTTGTTGTGAGAGTGGATGCGCAAACGTTCGGCACGCGTAGCGTCCCAGTGAAAGTTGTCGATCTCATCTCGTTCTTCGCCGACCGTCTCAAAGTCCAGCTTCGCGAGCAAGGCGCGCGGCACGATCTTGTCGATGCCGTCTTCGCCACATCACCCTCCCCGTGGTGGAGATCGGATGCGGCGAGGAGCGGTGCAGGCAGGCTTGATCTCATCGAGGCAGCCGGCAGCGAAGAGGCCCTTGATCGTGAGCCGTCGCAGGAAGAGGAGATGAAAGACGATCTCCTGATGGTCGTGCGCCGCGTCGAGGCGCTCGGAAAATTCCTCGACAGCGACGACGGCAAGAACCTGCTCGCCGGCACCAAGCGCGCCTCCAACATCCTCGCGATCGAGGAGAAGAAGGACAAGCGCAAGTTCGACGGCGCGCCGGATGCGGCGCTCTACAAGCTCGACGAGGAGAAGGCGCTGGCCAGGGCGATCGGCGAGGTCGGCGCGGAAGCCGGCGCGGCCGTCGCCAAGGAGGATTTTGCCGCGGCGATGCGCGCGATGGCCAAGCTCCGCCCGGCGGTCGATGCGTTCTTCGACAAGGTCAAGGTCAACGACGATGACGCCGCGATCCGTGAGAACCGGCTGAAGCTGTTGAACGAGATCCGCAGCGCCACGCGCGCGGTGGCGGATTTCTCGAAGATCGAGGGCTGAGCGGCCCTTGATCGCTTCGCTGCGCTCGAGATGAAGGAGGGGGAGCGACATCCCCCGCTGTCATGCCCGCGCAGGCGGGCATCCAGTACGCCGCCGCGTATCGGTTAAATCACAATCGTCTCGGCGTACTGGATCACCCGGTCAAGCCGGGCGATGACAGCAGTGACTGTAGGATCAAGCCTGCCGCACGCGTCATTGCGAGGCGCTCTTGCGCCGAAGCAATCCAGGGGCCGTGCAGGCAGACTGTCCGTGTGGCCCCTGGATCGCTTCGCTGGCGCTCGCGATGACGACCGGAGCTAACAGCGTTCCAAAAAAAGTAAGCCCCGCCCGGCGGGGGGAACCGGGCAGGGCCTTTACATCTGGCCGCTTGCGGGGGCGTTGGCGACCAAATGCAGCTCGATAACTACTCAACCACCTGAATGATCCGTCGCGATCGCGGTTCGACCAGAACAGTTTCGCCGTTCACCACCGTGTAGCGATAAGGTGTCGCACCGAAGCGCTGCGGAACGTCGTAATAGGTAACACCCGACTCGGGCAGGACGGTCCCCACAACGACGCGATCAGGGATCACATAGTTGGGAACACGCTCGCGCACGACATATTCGCGGAATTCGGGACGGCGCTCGACCGTGATGACAGGCGCGTCCTCCTCGACGACGACGCCGCGTCCCACCGTGTAGGACTGCGCCTGCGCCACTGCCGGGATCACGAGTGCAGCCACCAGGGCGGCAAGAGTGACTTGGGTTCGCATAAGCAGGACTCCTTGACTGTTGATCCGCGGGGACGCTCCCCGAATTTGAGACCGGCGCGCGTGCCGGCACCTGCCTCCCAATCCCGGTCTCAGGTCATCGTTCCCCTAGGAACTCCGGGCATTTTCGCGGCAGTTCCTGTTTGCGGGGAACCGGAACCCACCCCGCGCGTCTCCTATTCCGCCACGATCGGCCGGGATAAAGTCCGCCCCATCGAATCGCCTGTCTGCTCTCTTTCAATCCATTCCGAGTTCGCCGATGCATCTGACCGTTGCCCACATCTCGCCGATCATGTCCGTGATCGCCGGCGTTCTCATCCTGATCATGCCGCGCCTGTTGAACTTCATCATCGCGATCTTCCTGATCCTGAACGGCCTGATCGGCATGGGCCTCTTGAAGTGGCTGCATTTCTAGTCCCGCCTCCTCCCAAGGTCGGGAACCTCTGTGCTTGCGCCGCAGCGCCCAAAGTGGTGTAAGGCGCGCGATTTCTCCTCCCCATTTGCGGATCGAACCATCTCATGGCCAAAGCGGTAGCGAAGTCTAAGAAAGTCGCAGCGAAATCAAAGCCTTCCAAGACGGGCAAGGCCAAGGCCGCTCCGCTCGCCCCGCCGCGCAAGGCGCTGAAGACGGCACCGAAGCCTGCTGCAAAGGCCTCGGCGAAGGCTGCGACGAAGCCGGCCGCCAAGGCGCCGGTGAAAACCGCTCCGAAGAAGCCGGCCAAGGCGACGGCCAAGCCGGTTGCAAAGGCTGCGGCGAAGCCCGCGCCGAAGAGCGCCGCCACCGCGATCAAGCCGAACAAGTGGGTCTATACCTTCGGCGACGGCAAGGCCGAGGGTAAAGCGGGCCTGCGCGATCTGCTCGGCGGCAAGGGCGCCAACCTCGCCGAGATGGCCAATCTCGGCCTGCCGGTGCCTCCGGGCTTCACCATCCCGACCTCGGTCTGCACTTACTTCTACGCCAATGACAAGACCTATCCGAAGGAGCTGCAGTCGCAGGTCGACAAGGCGCTCGACTACATCGGCAAGCTGACCGGCAAGAAGTTCGGCGATCCGGAAAACCCGCTGCTGGTGTCGGTACGCTCCGGCGCCCGCGCCTCGATGCCGGGCATGATGGACACCGTGCTCAACCTCGGCCTCAACGACCAGACGGTCGAGGCGCTGGCCACGCTGTCCGGCGACCGCCGTTTCGCCTTCGACAGCTATCGCCGCTTCATCACGATGTACTCCGATGTCGTGCTCGGCTTCGAGCATCATCATTTCGAGGACATCCTCGACAGCTTCAAGGATAGCCAGGGCTATCAGCTCGACACCGATCTCTCGTCGGAAGATTGGGAGATGCTGGTCGGCAAGTACAAGGACGCCGTCGCGCACGAGACCGGCAAGGATTTTCCGCAGGACCCGCACGACCAGCTGTGGGGCGCCATCGGCGCCGTGTTCTCATCCTGGATGAACGCGCGCGCGGTAACCTATCGCAAGCTGCACGACATTCCGGAATCCTGGGGCACGGCCGTCAACGTCCAGGCCATGGTGTTCGGCAACATGGGTGATACGTCGGCCACCGGCGTCGCCTTCACCCGCAATCCGTCGACCGGCGAGAGCAAGCTGTACGGCGAGTTCCTGATCAACGCGCAGGGTGAGGACGTCGTCGCCGGCATTCGAACGCCGCAGGACATCACCGAAGATGCGCGCATCGAGTCCGGCTCCGACAAGGCGTCGATGGAAGTCGCGATGCCCGACGCCTTCCACGAGCTGACGCGGATCTACACGTTGCTCGAGAAGCACTACCGCGACATGCAGGACATGGAGTTCACGGTCGAGCGCGGCAAGCTGTGGATGCTGCAGACCCGCAGCGGCAAGCGCACCGCCAAGGCGGCGCTGCGCATCGCCGTCGAGCTCGCCAATGAAGGCCTGATCTCCGAGAACGACGCCGTGCTGCGCGTCGACCCGGCCTCGCTCGATCAGCTGCTGCATCCGACCATCGATCCTGCCGCGAAGCGCGACGTGGTGGCCACCGGCCTGCCGGCCTCGCCGGGCGCAGCCTCGGGCGAGATCGTGTTCTCCTCGGATGAAGCCACCAAGCTGCAGGCCGACGGCCGCAAGGTCATCCTCGTCCGCATCGAGACCTCGCCGGAGGACATCCACGGCATGCACGCCGCGGAAGGCATCCTCACCACCCGCGGTGGCATGACCTCGCATGCGGCGGTGGTCGCGCGCGGCATGGGCAAGCCCTGCGTTTCCGGCTGCGGCACCATCCGCGTCGACTACGGCCGCGGCACGATGAGCATCGGCGGTCGCACCTTCAAGACCGGCGACGTCATCACCATCGACGGCTCGGTCGGGCAGGTGCTCGCGGGGCGCATGCCGATGATCGAGCCGGAGCTGTCCGGCGAGTTCGGCACCCTGATGGGCTGGGCGGACGCCGTGCGCGAGACCGGCGTGCGCGTCAATGCCGATACGCCGGAGGATGCGCGCACCGCGATCAAGTTCGGCGCCGAGGGCATCGGCCTGTGCCGCACCGAGCACATGTTCTTCGAGGAGACCCGCATCCGCACGGTGCGCGAGATGATCCTCTCGGAAGAAGAGCAGGAGCGCCGCGCCGCGCTTGCGAAGCTCTTGCCGATGCAGCGCGCCGACTTCGTCGAGCTGTTCGAGATCATGAAGGGCCTGCCGGTCACGATCCGTCTGCTCGATCCGCCACTGCACGAGTTCCTGCCGCACACCCAGGCCGAGGTGGAGGAAGTCGCGCGCGCGATGAACACCGATCCGCGCCGTCTCGCCGACCGCGCCCGCGAGCTCAGCGAGTTCAACCCGATGCTCGGCTTCCGCGGCTGCCGTCTCGCGATCGCCTATCCGGAGATTGCCGAGATGCAGGCCCGGGCGATCTTCGAGGCCGCGGTCGAGGCCGAGAAGCGCACCGGCGAGGCCGTCGGCCTCGAAGTGATGGTGCCGCTGATCGCGACCAAGGCCGAGTTCGATCTCGTCAAGGCGCGCATCGACGCGATGGCGCAGGCGGTGATCCGCGAGACCGGCGCCAAGCTGGAGTACCAGGTCGGCACCATGATCGAGCTGCCGCGCGCGGCGCTGATGGCGGGCCAGATCGCGGAGGCCGCCGAGTTCTTCTCGTTCGGCACCAACGATCTCACGCAGACGACCTACGGCATCAGCCGCGACGACGCCGGCAGCTTCCTCGGCGCCTATGTCGCCAAGGGCATCCTCGAGATCGATCCATTCATCTCGATCGATCGCGCCGGCGTCGGCGAGCTGGTCAAGATCGGCGTCGAGCGCGGCCGCGCCACGCGTCCGAAGCTGAAGGTCGGCATCTGCGGCGAGCATGGCGGTGACCCGGCCTCGGTCGCGTTCTGCCACAAGATCGGCATGAACTATGTCTCGTGCTCGCCCTACCGCGTGCCGATCGCCCGCCTCGCCGCCGCGCAATCCGCGCTCGGCAAGGAGATCGCCAGCCAGGCGTGATGCTGCTGCGAACGTTTCGAATTGAGGAGGCCGGCACATGTTGCCGGCCTTTTTCTTTGAGGCGATCGCGCGAGTCGAACTGGCTGACTGTCTCTCGAAGGCGGAAGAAACGTCCGCCTTGACCGCTTACAGTTCCATTCACCGCGTTCGTTGACCGGATGTTCACCTCTCTCGTCACGCCGCTGTTTACCACGCAGATCGATCGCGCGCCGCAGCACAACTTCACCGCTTGCATGTTTCGATCGCGCAACGCGGGTTAACTCCTCGGCAACCTAAACCCGATACGAACATGACAGATCGAATTGCACGGAAGCACTGTCGTTCGGTCGCGTGAGTAGCGTAGCGTTGCGTTGAGCGTATCGATGTTAGTTCTGCGTCCAGGTCCGAAGGGCGCGCGTATTGCGTCCTTCGGCCTCGGTCTCTGCGTCTTCGCTCTGATGCCGACAGAGACCGGGTATCAAGACATCGCTTCACGGCTCGCCCGCCAGCCGGGCGTCGCCGAACGTTGGCAGAAGCGCGTGTTCTCGGCTGCGGCCTCAGTTCAGGTCGCCACCTATAGTTTCGGACTTCCGATCGGCACCTCGGCGCCGCAGGGCATTCGCCTCGCGAGCCTGAGCGAGCGCGACCTCGACATCACCGGCAGCACGACGCCGCGCAATCCCGCGCTGCAGGTTCCGCCGCGCTATCGCCCTTCCGATTTTCCGACCGTCGATCGCACCTTGAAGGGTGATCGCCTCGTGGTCCGTCCCGCCGCGCCACCAGAGCCTCCGACGGAAGCGGCCGAGCCGGTCGACACCGCGCCGAGCGCGCCCGCTCCCGCCGCCCCCGCCCAGCCCGATTCGAACTCGTCGGTGTTCGGCGCCAAGACCAGCGAAGCGCCCGCGACCATTCTGGTGCCGCCGCGCGCGGCGCTCGATCCCGAATTGCAGGAGGCGCTGAGCGCGCCGCCGCTGGCGCAGTACGATTCCACGAAGCCCGAGATCCGTCCCTCCGGCGAGCTCAAGCCCGCGAGCGAGCCGCCGGCCCCCGATGGCGGCGCGGCGCTCGATGGTTTGAACATCAAGACAGCGAATCTCTATTTCGGCGCCACGTCGCTTGGCGGCGTCGCCGGAACCATGGAGACTTGGCAACCCGGCGAAGCGCCGCTAATCGTGATGCCGGATCCGGACCTCAAGCCGATGACCGTCCTTCTGCCGCCTGCGGAAGATGTGGCGAAGGCCGGTGACGGCGGCGAGAGCATCGCGCCGAAAGGCGAGGTCAATGCCGATAATCAGCGCGTCCGCACGCCGGCCGAGCGTCTCGGGCTGACCGACGAGAAGTCACGCTCCAAGTCCGAGAAGTGCCTCGCGGAGGCGATCTATTTCGAGGCCCGTGGCGAGGCCGTGCGCGGCCAGATGGCGGTGGCGCAGGTGGTGTTGAACCGCGCGTTCTCCGGCTACTACCCGACCACGGTGTGCGGCGTCGTCTACCAGAATAAATATCGCCACTTCGCCTGCCAGTTCACCTTTGCCTGCGACAACAATGCCGACGTGATCCGCGAGCCCGACATGTGGGACCGCGCCAAGAAGATTGCCAAGGCGATGCTCGACGGACTGGTCTGGCTGCCCGAGGTCGGCAAGTCGACGCATTATCACGCCTATTGGGTGCGGCCGTCCTGGGTCGCCGAGATGAAGCGGACGTACAAGTTCGGCGTTCACACCTTCTACCGGCCCAAGCGCTGGGGCGACGGCAGCGAGGCGCCGAGCTGGGGCACGCCGCAGCAGACCGCGGCCATTTCAGCCGAGCTCGCCGAGGCCGCCAAGAGCGAAGCCGAGATCAATCCGAACTGGACGCGACGCTAGGCCACCGTCATTCCGGGGCAATCGTTCACGCGCCGTGGCGCGTGAGCGATTGAACCCAGAATGCCGAGCTGGCTGGCGATGCGCGCAAAACAAGCGCGAGGTTCCGGGTTCAAGGCCTGCGGCCTTGCGCTGGAACGACGGGGTTATGACAGAGAAGATCAGCGGCGCTACGCGCTCAAGGATCGTGGCAGCCGCGTCGTCGGCCGTGCCGCGAGCTCGTCGGCGATTTCGCGCGCAGCGGCGAGCGTGGTCATGGTCCGCTGCGCGAAGGCCGGATTTTCCGCCGGACAATCGACCCGGCAATGCGCGCCGCGGCTCTCGCGCCGGCTCCAGGCGGCGGTCGCGATCAGGAGCGCTGCGCTCGCCATGTTGCGGAGCGCGGGGTCGAGGCTATCGCGCTCGAGCCGGGCGATCGTCGTGACAGCTTCGGCCAGGCCGTCCTCGTCGCGGATCACCCCGACCTGACCGGTCATGATATCGCGCAGCATCTGCTCGCCCCATGGGGCATCGATCCCGGCTGGCGCCGCGAACTTGACGTCATGCAGGGCAGGACACGGCGCGAAGGTTCGGCCCGCAATGTCCTCAGCGATCCTGTTGGCGAACACCAGGGCCCCAAGCAGCGCGTTGCCAGCGATGTGATTGGCGCCATCGGTCGCCGTCGCGGCGACCTCGCCGGCCGCCCACAGCCCGTCGATCGAGCTGCGGCCGCGCGCATCCACGGCGATGCCTCCCATGTGGAAATGCGCCGCCGGTGCCACCGGAATCGGTTGCCGGGTCGGATCGAGCCCGGCGGCGACGCAGGCACGGTGCAGCACCGGATAGCGCTCCGCGACATCCTCATCGAGCACGTCGCGCGCATCCAGAAAGGCGCCGCGCCCGGCCGTGATCTCGGCCATGATGCCGCGCGCAACCGTGTCGCGCGGCGCGAGATCGACCAGCGGATGACGCGGCAGCATGAATCGCTGACCGCGCCGGTTGATCAGGATCGCGCCGGCGCCGCGCAGGCTCTCGCTGACCACTGGCGCCGGATCCTGTCCCGCCATCGCGGTCGGATGGAATTGCACGAACTCCGGATCCGCAACGACAGCGCCGGCGCGCGCGGCGATCGCAAGGCCGATGCCGTTCGCATGAGCAGGGTTGGTGGTCACGGCGAACAGATGGCCGACGCCGCCGGTGGCGAGCACGATCGTCGGGGCGGCGATCAGCAAGGGCGCCGCGGCAGCATCATCCGCACGACGCAGCCGCAGACCGCGCACGGCGCCATCGTCGGTCAGCAGCGCGTCAGCGACGTATCCCTCCATCAGCCTGATCGAGGGGCTGGCGCGCACGGCCTTGGCGAGGGCCGCCATGATGACCTGTCCGGTGAAGTCGCCGCGCACGCTCAGGATGCGCCGCGCGGAATGAACGGCTGCCCGCGACGTCGCCAGTGCGCCCCTGGGGTCGCGATCGAACGTCACGCCGAGGCGCGCGAGATCCTCGATCCGTGCTGCCGCATCACGCGCGAGCGCGCGCGCCGCATCTTCGTCCACGAGGCCGCAGCCGGCGGCGATCATGTCGGCGGCATGGCTTTCGGGGCTGTCGCCCGCAGATACCGCCGCGGCGATATCGGCCTGCATCGTCGCGCCGAACGAGTCCTCTGCGAGCGACGTTGCGGAGATCAAGATGACAGGGCGCGGTGCGAGCTTCAGCGCGCAATACAATCCCGCGACGCCGGCGCCGACGATCACGACGTGACTTGACGTGTCCTGACCTGACGTGTCGCGGCTTGAGGTTTCGATCTGGTCGCAGTGCATCGGCTGTCCAAATTCCACATTCGGTGCACATATGTATCAAGCTACCAGTTAGCTCTTCTTCAGAGACATCCCTCGTTGTTTAGAGGTGTTTGGCGACAAATCGCGGCTGTTCTGCACGTCGCTCCCGCACAGCGTGAATCCTTGTTTGTCACTCGCGTATAGCGACTGATGCCGTCGTGGAGCCGCGGCATTCACGAGTTCCATCGACGGAACTCGGCCCGCATGACGTCTGCTCATGATGGGACGCGGCATGGAATTTTTTCATGGCTGAGGTCCGGTTTTGCGGTTGTTTTGCTCTTGGGTGGTGGATGCAAATGCATTAATCCGTCACGAGCGGCCGGGTGACGCCGCGCTTCGGGGAGGACCAACATGTCGATACAGGCCGGCGATCTCGGCGCCTCCCGGACACAGACGTGGCGAACGCCGGTGGTCATCATCATCTGCGGCTGTGCGATCGCGCTGCTCAGCTTCGGTCCGCGCTCCAGCCTCGGCTTCTTCGTGCAGCCGATGAGCCGCGAATTCGCCTGGGGCCGCGACGTGTTCGCGCTCGCGGTCGCCGTGCAGAATCTGCTGTGGGGCCTCGGCCAGCCGCTCGCCGGCGCGATCGCCGACCGCTTCGGCGTGCTGCGCGTGATCTGCGTCGGCGCGCTGCTCTATGCAAGCGGCCTGTTGATGATGCGCTATGCGACCACGCCGTTGCAGCTCGACATCGGCGCCGGCGTGCTGGTCGGCTTCGGCCTCTCAGGCTGCTCGTTCAATCTGATCCTGTCGGCCTTCAGCAAGCTGCTGCCGCCGGAGCGGCGCGGGCTGGCGCTCGGCGCCGGAACGGCGGCCGGTTCGCTCGGCCAGTTCCTGTTCGCGCCGTTCGGCGTGGCGCTGATCGATCAGTTCGGCTGGCAGAGCGCGCTGATGGTCTTCGCGACGCTGATGCTGTTCATCGTGCCGCTGTCGCTCGCGGTGGCGACGCCGCCCGCCGCCGAGGCCAAGCCGACGGACGCCGAGCAGCAGTCGTTCACGACGGCGCTGATGGAGGCGTTCGGCCATCGCTCCTACGTGCTCTTGGTGCTCGGCTTCTTCACCTGCGGCTTCCAGCTCGCCTTCATCACCGTGCATCTGCCGGCGTTCCTGGTCGATCGCGGCCTGTCGGCGCAGGTCGGCGGCTGGGTGATCGCGGCGATCGGCCTGTTCAACATCATCGGCTCGCTCAGCGTCGGCTGGCTGCAGAGCCGGCTGCCCAAGCGCTATATCCTCTCCTTCATTTATTTCACCCGCGCGCTGGCGACGCTCGCTTTCATCTCGTTTCCGGTCACGCCGGCCACGGCGATCGCCTTCGGCGCCGTCTCCGGCCTTGCCTGGCTCTCCACCGTGCCGCCGACTTCGTCGCTGGTCGCGATCATGTTCGGCACGCGCTGGCTGGCCACGCTCTACGGCTTCGCCTTCGTCAGCCATCAGGTCGGCGGCTTTCTCGGCGTCTGGCTCGGCGGCATCGTGTTCGAGCGCTATGGCTCCTACACGCCGATCTGGTGGCTCTCGATCATGTTCGGTGTGCTCTCCGCGCTGATCAACCTGCCAATCGTCGAGAAGCCGGTGGCACGGGCCGTACCCGCCACCTGAGTTGCGCCGCCGGGCCGTTTCGCTAAACATGGCCCGAAATCGAACAAGCGCAGGGAGTGCCGCTGTGGGAACGTTCAAGGCGATCCGGATCGACAAGGCCGACAAGGGGACCACGGCTGCTCTGACTGACTTCGACGAAGCCGAGCTGATGGACGGCGACGTCACCGTCAAGGTCGAGTGGTCCGATCTCAACTACAAGGACGGGCTGGCGCTGACCGGCAAAGCGCCGGTGGTGCGCCGCTTCCCGATGATCGCCGGCATCGATTTCGCCGGCACGGTCGAGCAGTCGAGCCATCCGGACTGGAAGCCGGGTGACGCCGTGGTCTGCACGGGCTGGGGCATGGGCGAGACCCATCTCGGCGCCTACGCCGAGAAGGCGCGGGTCAAAGGCGACTGGCTGGTCGCCCTGCCGCAGGGCCTGTCGGCCCGCGATGCCATGGCGATCGGTACAGCCGGGTTCACGGCGATGCTCTCGGTCCTCGCGTTGGAAAAGCACGGTCTGACCCCGGCCAGTGGACCGGTCGTGGTCACCGGCGCCGCCGGCGGCGTCGGCTCGGTGGCCACCGCGGTGCTGGCCAAGCTCGGCTATCACGTGATCGCCTCGACCGGGCGCGTCGCCGAGGCTGACTATCTCAAGTCCCTTGGCGCCGCCGAAATCATCGACCGCAACGAGCTGTCCGGGCCGGCCAAGCCGCTTGCCAAGGAGCGCTGGGCCGGGGGCGTCGACAGCGTCGGCTCCAACACGCTGGCCAACCTGCTGTCGATGACCAGGTATGGCGGCGCCATTGCCGCCTGCGGGCTTGCGGCCGGCATGGACCTGCCATCCTCGGTCGCGCCGTTCATTTTGCGCGGGGTGTGCCTGCTCGGCATCGATTCGGTGATGTGTCCGCTGTCCGCGCGGAAGGCCGCCTGGGCGCGCCTCGCAACAGACGTGGATCGGTCAAAACTGGCTGAAATAACTCACGAAATCGCCTTGGATCAGGTCGCCTCGCTGGGCCCGCAGATTCTCGCCGGCCAGGTTCGTGGCCGCACGGTGGTAAGGATATCCTGAGGATGTTCAGACTTTTCAAACCATGATGCTCCATTGTTGCCATGGTTGGTATGGTAAGCATGGGGTAAAGATACCGCCTTACCCGCTGTGAGGGGTTAAGTGGGAGTTGGAAGCATGCTCGCGCGTTTGTTGCTGGGGACCGTTGCGGTTGGTGCCATGGTCGCGCCCGCGATCGCGGGATCGATGACGGCCGACGAGGCGCGCAAATTCGTGGCCGGCAAGGTGTTCGCCTTCACCTGCGTCGACGGCACCCGCGGCGCGGGCCGCATTCTCGACGACATGGGCGCTGCAGGCGCGGTGCAGTTCTCGGGCTCGGGCCCGGTCCGCCACATCCGGCTTCCCGGCAACACGCTGCAGATCCGTGGCGAGAATGTCTGCGCCTCGATCAAGGGCATGCCCTTCGAGCCGTGCTTCAACCTCGACAAGAAGGACGAGCGCAGCTTCCGCGGCTCGGTCTCCGGCCTCGGCGCGTTTGCCTATTGCGACTTCCAGCACCAGGGCGGAGCCACCATGCTGATGGCTCGCGCGGTGGCCAAGCCGCGCTCGGCGCGCGCCGCCGTGGCCGCCGATCCGGCCCACACCGAGGTGGCCGCGCGCGTGGAGACGCCCCGTGTCGAGCGGAGCAAGGTGGAACCCGTCAAGTCGGAGGCCGCGAAGGCCGACACTGGCAGGTCCGAGGGTTCCAAGTCTGACGGTTCCAAGTCTGACGGTTCCAGGTCCGAAGGTTCAAAGCCGGAGACCGCCAAGGCGGAGTCTGCCAAGACGGAGTCTGCGAAGACGGAGGCTGCCAAGGCCGATGTGGCGCCCGAGCTTCGTCGCTCGACCGATTAGTTGTTAGTTGACCGACTTTCAAAAAACCAGCTGCGATTAACATAGAGCAACATTTAAGATGGAACCGCACGCTAGCGGTCATTGCGCCGTAGTCGTACGGTTCCCTAGATTCATGCCTCGGTAGCGACTCATCAGCAGTGTGCGACCAGGGGGGTGGCCCAATAGAAAGGGTCGGTAATGTCGCTCTACTTCTTCCGTATCAGCCAAGGCCGTTATTCCGGCGCGGCTGATCAGCCTTATGAATTTGCCAATCGGGAGTCTGCCTGGAACGAGTTGACGGCTGTCTGCTCGGACCTGATCGGGGGGATCTCGAAGACGCTCCAGCAGGGCACCGAGTGGCAGATGGAACTGCTCGACGAAACCAAGCAGCCGGTGTTCCGGATTCGTCTGGTCTCGGAAGCAGTCGGCTGAATCAGGTCATCGGGGGATGATCTGAGCCGCTGAACGCCGGAGCCGCGGTCTGACTTTCGCTGCGGTCAGCCGTGTCGCCTGCCGCGAATCCGTCGTCGTCTTGGAGACAACGAATTGCGCGACAAGCCTTTGTCGCGCGATCGATCTCGCCGTCGGCCTCAGCCGACGGCGTTCGATCGCCTCCTGTCCGCCTGATCGAGACAGCCAAGCCAGCACCAATAGACGCAAGCTGTCAGTATATCACGCTACCGCGGCACGGGCTTCGGCATCCGGGATCGCTGTTGTGCAGCCCTCCGTCTTCCAGCATCGAAATGCCAGTCCAGGTTGTGCTCTTAACCCGTTCTCTATGATTGGCTGGCATACCAGAGATTGAACGGGTCACCGAACATAGCTGGAGGTTCCTTCCTGTTTTGCGCGCCTTGCGAGACGCTGCGACGTCGCGTCGCGTTGAGGAACGGTTTCAGAACACCGCGCGGGGCGCGATGGTGGGCCTTTTACGTGTATTCTCGGTAGTCTTACGGGCTTCGAATTAACCTTCGATAAGCCGATCTGGCCGCCAATGGCATGGTCAGAGCGGAATTCGGACTTTGGCTCTCGCCACGTCCTCTGATCCTCTGACCTCGACGCCGCGCAGCGCAGCGCTGTCCTGACCGTTCAGGCCGTCCGTGACGCTGGAAGAGAGTGGCGATCCGCTAAGTCAGCTGGGGTCATCGTGTCCAGAATGTCCATTCGTAAGAAGATCATCTCGGTCATCGCGTTCATGCTCGTGACCCTGTGCGGGCTCGGCGCGCTCGCCGTCACCAGCATGCAGTCCATCAACGCGAACACGGTCGATATCGCGACCAACTGGCTGCCCAGCGTACGCGCGATCGGCGAGCTGCGCGCCGACATCAATCTGCTGCGCATCGCGCTGCGCGCCCATGTGATGGCGGAGACAGCGGAGGCCAAGCAGGCAGGCGAGAAGCGGGTCAACAGTATCCTCGAGACCATCAACAAGGACCGCAAGACCTATGAGCCGATGATCACCTCGGCGGAGGAGCGCGCGATCTACAACAACTGGGTGCAGGCCTGGGAGAAGTATGTCGTCGCGATCAAGCAGGTGATCGACGAATCGAACAAGAGCGTCGGACGACTTCCGCGGGAGGCGACCGAATTGCTGGAGAAGTCGGCCGCAGCCATCGCGCGCGATGCCGACAAATACTTCGTGCAGGACATCGAATTCAACAACAAGGGCGCCGACGACGCCACGCGGCAGGCGGCGGAGAGTTTTTCACGCGCGATCTGGCTGGTCCTCTCGATCATCGTCGCGGCCGTGATCGCGGGTGTCGCGGTCGGCTACTATCTGGTGCAGAACGTCTCGTCCGGCATCGCCTCGATCATCAAGCCGATGCAGGAGCTTGCCAAGGGCGATCTCGGCGCCGAAGTGACGCATCGCGGCGAGCCGACCGAAATCGGCGCGATGGCCGACACCCTGCAGGTGTTCAAGGAAGCGCTGATCGCCAAGAAGGAGGCCGACGAGCGTGCGGCCGCCGACGCCGAGGCCAAGATCGAGCGCGGCCGCCGCGTCGACAACATCACGCGCCAGTTCGAGGCCACGATCGGCGAGATCGTGCAGACGGTGTCGTCGGCCTCGACCGAGCTCGAGCATTCCGCCGGCGCACTGTCCTCGACGGCAACGCGCTCCCAGGAAATCTCCACGGCGGTCGCGGCCGCGTCGGAGGAGGCGTCGACCAATGTCCAGTCGGTTGCCTCCGCCACCGAGGAGCTGTCCTCGTCGATCACCGAGATCAGCCGCCAGGTCCAGGAATCCGCGCGCATGGCGACCGAGGCCGTGGATCAGGCGCGCATGACCAATGATCGCGTCAGCGAGCTGAGCAAGGCCGCCGCGCGCATCGGCGACGTCGTCGAGCTGATCAACACGATTGCCGGCCAGACCAACCTGCTGGCGCTGAATGCCACCATCGAGGCCGCCCGCGCCGGCGAGGCCGGCCGCGGCTTCGCGGTCGTCGCGTCCGAGGTGAAGGCGCTGGCCGAGCAGACGGCCAAGGCGACGGACGAGATCGGCCAGCAGGTCTCCGGCATCCAGGCCGCAACGCAGGAATCGGTCGGCGCCATCCGCGCGATCTCCACCACCATCGAAAAACTGTCCGAGATCTCGTCCGCGATCGCCGCGGCCGTGGAAGAGCAGGGCGCGGCGACGCAGGAAATCTCGCGCAACGTCCAGCAGGCCTCGCAAGGCACGCAGGAGGTCTCCTCGAATGTCGTCGACGTGCAGCGCGGTGCATCGGAGACGGGCCAGGCGTCGGCGCATGTTCTGTCCGCAGCGCAGTCGCTGGCGTCAGACAGTGACCGATTGAAGCGTGAGGTCGCGTCGTTCCTGCAATCGGTACGCGCGGCGTGATGAACTGCAGCTGCGCAGGGCGATTGGGACCGTATTAGTACGAAGGTCTGCGTTAACGGAACTTTGCGGACGAAGCGGCAAACTGCGCGGCGGCAGTTGCCGCTTTTTCGTTTCGCAGCGGTACGCCGGCCATCGCAATGGCGTCGTGGCCGCGCAGATACGACCGGTGGTGCGAGACGTTTTCTCTCGGAGGATCAACGGACGTGTCCAAGCTTTCCATTCGCCTCAAGATCATCAGCGTGATCGCCTTCCTGCTGGTGGTGATGGCCGGCATGGGCCTGCTGTCGCTGCGCAGCATGCGCGACATCAATGCGCGAACGGTCGACATATCCACCAACTGGCTGCCGAGCGTGCGGGCGCTCGGGGCATTGCGCGCAGACATCAACGTCTACCGGCTCACGCTCCGCGCCCATGTGATGGCGCTAACGGCCGAGGCCAAGGCCAACAACGACAAGCGCATGGCCGAGGTGTTCGCAAAGGTGCAGAAGGACATCAAGGCCTATCAGCCGCTGATCTCGACGCCGGAGGAGCGCAGCATCTACGACTCCTGGGTGCGGGCCTGGGACAACTACACGGCCGAGGCCGACAAGGTGCTTGAGGTCTCGCGCAGGAGCATCGGCAAGCTGCCCGAGGACGTCGATGCGCTGTTCAAGGCCCCCGGTGCGGCCGCGACGGTGCAAGAGGACATCCTCACCAAGGCGATCGAATACAACGACAAGGGCGCCGAAGCGGCCACGCGCGACGCGGCGGATGGCTACAACAGCACCTTCTGGGTGGTGACCTCGATCATTCTCGCGGCCGTCGCCGCCGGTGTCGCCGTCGGCTTCTATCTCGTCAACGACGTCTCTTCCGGCATCGCCTCGATCATCAAGCCGATGCAGGCGCTCGGCGAGGGCGATCTCTCGGCCGAGGTGCCGCACCGCGGCGAGCCGACCGAGATGGGTGCGATGGCCGACACGCTGCAGGTGTTCAAGGAGGCGCTGATCGCCAAGCGCGACGCCGATGCGCGCGCCGCGGCCGACGCCGAGGCCAAGATCGAGCGCGGCCGCCGCGTCGACAACATCACCCGCCAGTTCGAGAACACGATCGGCGAGATCGTGCAGACGGTGTCGTCGGCTTCGACCGAGCTCGAGCATTCCGCGGGCGCGCTGTCGTCGACCGCGACGCGGTCCCAGGAGATCTCGACCGCGGTCGCGGCGGCCTCGGAGGAGGCGTCGACCAACGTGCAGTCGGTCGCCTCCGCTACCGAGGAGCTGTCGTCGTCCATCACCGAGATCAGCCGCCAGGTTCAGGAATCCGCGCGCATGGCTTCGGAGGCCGTGACGCAGGCGCGTCAGACCAATGACCGCGTCAGCGAATTGTCGAAGGCCGCGGCGCGCATCGGGGATGTCGTCGAGCTGATCAACTCGATCGCCGGCCAGACCAACCTGCTCGCCCTGAACGCAACGATCGAGGCCGCGCGCGCCGGCGAGGCTGGTCGCGGCTTCGCGGTGGTCGCGTCCGAGGTGAAGGCATTGGCCGAGCAGACCTCGAAGGCCACCGGCGAGATCGGCCAGCAGATCTCCGGCATTCAGGCGGCGACGCAGGAATCGGTCGGCGCCATCCGTGACATCTCCGGGACGATCGAGCGGCTCTCGGAGATCTCGTCGGCGATCGCGGCTGCGGTCGAGGAGCAGGGCGCGGCAACGCAGGAGATCTCCCGCAACGTCCAGCAGGCCTCGCATGGCACCCAGCAGGTCTCGTCCAGCGTCGTCGACGTGCAGCGCGGCGCAGCGGAGACCGGCCAGGCGTCGGCGCATGTCCTCGGCGCCGCCAAGTCGCTGGCCACGGACAGCGACCGGCTCAAGCGGGAGGTCGCTTCGTTCCTGCAGTCGGTTCGCGCCGCCTGACGATCACGCCGCCGGCGCAGCAGGCGGGGCCTGCTGCTGCCGCCGGAACAGCACCTTCTGATACAGCCAGCCGATCGCGACCAGCACCAGGCCGAGGCCGATGAAGGACAGCGCGCGCCAGACGCCGGTCAGTTCGGACATGTCGACGAGGAAGGCCTTCAGGATCGTCAGCGCGATCACGATGGCGGAGGCCAGCCGCGCGCGCTGCGACGACACCACCACGCCGATGCCGAGCAGCACGACGCCGAAGGCGAGCCAGGCGATCGAGTAGGTGTACTGCTCGGCCGCGCTGGTGACGCCGCTCGCCAGATCGGGGCCATGATAGATGCGCCGGATCTCCAGGCTCACATAGGACAGCGCGAGGATCAGCGCGCCGCCCGCCAGCGTGTTGCCATAGGCCGGCGGACGGCGCCCCGCGACCGCGTAGGACAACAGCAGCATCAGCACCGCGGGGAACGCGTAGGCCAGAATCAGGATGTTGAGCACGCTGCCCCTGATCGCGACGTTGGAGAGCATCGGGTTCTCGAACAGCAGCAGGCCCATGACGGTCGCGCCGCCGGCGAGGCCGGTGAGGATCACGGCGCCGATGTCGTGCACGAGGCTGCGGCTGCGCTCGCGCAGCCGCTCCAGGCCGATGGCGAGCGCCAGCGCGACGCAGACGTCGAGCCCCACTTCGGCGAGCGACGGCACTGCCAGCATGTCGCCGTCATTGACGGCGTGGCGGATCTCGATGAACGCGAGCAGCGTCGTGAACAGGATCGCCGCGGCCTCGACCGCACGCAACGGCGCATCGTCGCCATAGCGGCGCATGAGAGTGCTCGCACCCCAGAACGCCGCCGCCGGCACGCCATAACCCCACAACAGCCAGTTGACGATCGGCGTGGTGCCGACATCGGCGCCGACGATGCGCGGATCATAGCCGATGCGCAGCACCACGAGACCGGCGAAGGCGGCGGCGAGTGTGCGCAGGAACGGAATCGGCCGGTTCTCGAAGACCCAGGCGGTGCCCAGCGACATCAGCGCCAGCGCGATCGTCAGCCAGCCCTTCTCCAGCGCAAAGGTCAACGCCAGCGCCAGCGCCGCGAGCGTGCCGGTCGCGAACAGCGCGATCGAGGCGGAGAGGCCCGGACGCTCCTCGCGCCGCGTCAGAAGCTCTGTCGCGACGGCAAAGGCAGCCGCAAGCACGACCGCGAGGATCGCGAACGGAATCGAGCGGTCGAGATGCGCGATGCGGGCATAGAGCGCGACCAGCAGCGCCAGTGGCGTGAACACGCCGGCCGCGGACCACACCACAGGCACCACGGCATTCTGCGCGCGCCCCTGCGCCAGGAAGCCCGCGCCGCCGAAGCCGAGCGCGAAGATCGCTGCTGCGGTCAGGTGCGACGTGACGGATGCGCCGAGCGGGTTCGGCCCCATGCCCGGCAGCGCGCCGCCGGGCAGCACCAGCAGATCCGGATTGTCGCGCAGCGCCCATTCGGCGAACACGAGGAAAACCGTGGCTGCCGCCGCTGCGACCGCGCCGGTTGCGCTCGGCGCGCGCCAGGCGACCGCCAGCGTCGCAGCGACCAGCAGCGTGAAGCAGATCAGCGCCAGGCCGTCATGGAAGCTCGCAAGCGTGACGAGCATGGCGCCGAGCAGATAGACCGCAAGACCAACGGAGGAGATCGGCTCGACCTCGTCATTGTCGACCACCGGGCCGAACACGAAGCCGCAGACGACGATCAGGGCGGCCAGCGTAAAGCCCGCGCCGATATGGAAGACGTGCGGCGCGACTGTCTCGACGGCCATGTCGAGGCCGGGCAGCGTCCACAGCAACGACAGCGCGATCGTGGTCATCGCCAGCCACCGCCACAGCCGCGCGCGCGCCAGCGCGAACGCCGCGGCGGTGACGATGGCGAGATAGATGTACAGCGCCCAGTAGTTCGGCTGGCCGGTCGAAACCAGCACCGGCGTCGTGAAGGCGGCCACCAGGCCGAGCCCGGCGAGCGCCGGGCCGTGCAGCAGCGCCGCCGCGAGGGTGCCGAGCGCGACGAGGCCGAGCAGCACGAAGGCGATCGCCGGCGGCAGGAAGGCGTATAGCGCGTAGGACGCGTAGACGGTGGCGAAAGCCACCGCCGTCCCGGCGGCGGTCAGGATCGCCGGGATATTGGCGATCGGCAGCGCCGCGATCTGCGAGATGCTCTCCTTGCGCCGCGTCCATTCGCCCGCGGCCAGCAGCGCCGCGGCGAACAGCGCGCCGAGCCCAACGCGTACCCCTGGGCCGATCAGCCCCGCCTCGATTGAATAGCGCACCAGGAAGAAGCCGCCGAGCGCGAGCGTCAGTCCGCCGATCCACACCACCCAGCGGGTGCCGATGCGCTCCTCGAAGCCGGCCGGCGCTTGCGGCAGCGGCGGCGCCAGCGGGGGCGGCTGATCGGCCGCCTCGTCGCTTGTGATGGCCGCGGGCTGCAGGGCGGCCTCGGCGACCTCCGGCAACGGCGGCGGCACCGGCGCGGCTGCCACGCCCTCTTGGAGTGGGCTCAGCGGCGACGCGGCCGGCACCTCAGGTGCGGCGACCACGAGCCGCGCAGCCTCCAGCCTGTCCAGGCGCGACTGCAGCGCGGCCAGTCGGTCCGAGGTGCGGCGCGCGAAGGCCAGCGCCACGAACGCGACCAGGAGGGCAATCCAGTCCAGGGGCCAATCGAACATCACGGGGGTCGCAGTCCTGAAATCGATGGCGCCCGCTGGCGTCATGAGGGGAATGGGGCCATGCCGGCCCGCGGCGTGTGCCGCGAATCGGTGTGACGGGCACGCGCGTGCCGTCACGATGGCTGCAGTTCCTTGAGTGTCAAACCGCGAGAGGGAAGTTCAAGCCGCGCAGGTAAGCCGCTACGCGGCACACGCCATTCGCCCGACCGCCGTTCCGGGGCGCGCAGCGCGCGAACCCGGAACCCAGAGGTTCGAGCCGAGCTGATCGGGGATCGAAGCCATCATATCCAGATTCCGGGTCCGCCGCTGACGCGGCGCCCCGGAATGACGGGGAGGATCACTCCAGGTCGATACGGAACGGCTGGCTGTCGACCATCATCGCGCCCGGGCCGATCGCATCCAGCGCGCGGACCATGCGCCCCTGGCGGCCCAGCGCGCGATCGGCGAGGCTGACGATCAGGCGGTTGGGCGAGGCGATCGGCGAAGCCTGGCGGATCGCCCAGGCGATGTCGAGCTCGTCGCGCTGCGGATTGAGCGCGCAGGCGGCCGCGAAGGCGCTCGCGGTCGAGCGGCTGATGCCGGCATAGCAGTGGATGACCAGCGGCGCCGCACGGTCCCAGCCGCGCACGAACTCCAGCACCTGCGCGACATGGTCGTCGCTCGGCGCCATGAAGCCCGGCAGCTGCTCGGTGATGTCGTCGACCGAGACCCGCAGATGGTTCTCCGGCCGGATGCTCTCCGGCCGCTGCACCTGCTCGACATTGGCCATGATGGTCAGCACGTGGCTGGCGCCGGTCAGGCGCACGGTCTCGGGCAGGGCGGCGAGTGAGCAGACGTGGATCATGGGATGCCTTTGGACGCCCGATTATACGAACGGCGACATGAGGGCAAAAGCGCGTTTTGGATGCCAGCTGTCGGGTGGGCGCATGCGTGTGCGGCGCAGGTCGGCGCCACAAGGCATCTGCCGTCAGCGGCGTCTCAGCACGAGCCCAGCACGAGGTTGAACCGGGTCAGGAACCGCTTCTCCGCCTTGGCCGCGCTCCACGGCGTCAGATAGTCCGTCACCGTGGCCGCCGGTAGATCGGGGTCGCGGCCGAACAGGCGCCTGGCCTCGCTTTCGGAAAAGCCGGCGAGCCGGGTCGCCTCCAGATAGGCGGCGCCGCGGTCGGCCGCCTTGATCTGGCGCTCGACCTCCGGCGAAAGCTCCGCCGGCAGGCCGAAGCGGATGTGGATGGCCCCGAGCAGCCGCCTCTCGACGGATTTGTAGCTGCCGCCGAGCACGGCCTTGAACGGTGAGATCATGTCGCCGATGACGTATTCCGGCGCATCGTGCAGCAGCGCGGCAAGCCGCAGCCGGGCATCGATGTTCGGCTTCTTCGCGCGCATCACGGTCTCTACCAGCAGCGTGTGCTGCGCCACGGAGAAAATGTGCGCGCCCGAGGTCTGGCCGTTCCAGCGCGCCACGCGCGACAGCCCGTGCGCGATATCGCCGATCTCGACGTCGAGCGGCGAGGGATCGATGAGGTTGAGCCGCCGGCCGGACAGCATGCGCTGCCAGACGCGGTCCTGCCCGCTTCCGGGCGTCCTGGTCGTCATTTGATCTTGAGGCGCGGCGCGCGGCGCTTGCCGCTGCAGGTCTCGTGGCAGAAGCAGGTGACGAGATGGTCGTTGACCATCCCGGTCGCCTGCATGAAGGCGTAGACGATCGTCGGACCGACGAACTTGAAGCCGCGCGACGACAGCTCCTTCGACATCTTGATCGACAGCGGCGTCGAGGCCGGCACGCTCGCGGTGGTCTTGAACGCGTTGACCTTGGGCGCGCCGTCCATGAAGCCCCACAAGAGCTTCGAGAAGCCGGGACCGTTGTCCTGGATGTCGAGCCAGGATTTCGCGCTGAGAATGGCGCCCTCGATCTTGGCGCGGTTGCGCACGATGCCGGCATCGTTCATCAGCGCGTGGATCTTCTTGTCGGTGTAGCGCGCGATCTTCTCCGGCTGAAAGTCATCGAAGGCGCGGCGGAAATTGTCGCGCTTGCGCAGGATCGTGATCCACGACAGCCCGGCCTGGAAGCCGTCGAGGATCAGCTTCTCATACAGCGCGCGGTCGTCATATTCGGGCACGCCCCACTCGCTGTCGTGATAGGCGACGTAGAGCGGATCGCTGCCCGGCCAGGGGCAGCGCGTCAGACCATCGGAATGGACGACAGCGACGCGGCCCATACCGGCTCAGGCGACCGTCTGCTTCGGCGGGCCCTGCAGCGCGTCGGGATCGGCGATGCGCAAGGTGAGACCGCCCGCGGTCAGCGGCGTGCCGGCTTCCATCGCCTCTGCGGCGCGATCGATGCGCAGCAGCGCCAGGCCCTTCTGCGCGGCGGCCGAGCCCATCGTGCCCACCGTCTTCTCGCCGGCCAGGATCGGCGTGCCCGGCTCGGGGCTCGGACCGTCGAGCAGCACCTTGGCGGTCCGCGTCCGCGTCGTGCCGCGATGATGCATCCGGCTCACGACCTCCTGGCCGACATAGCATCCCTTGCCGATGTCGACGCCGTGCAGCCGGTCCATGTTGGTCTCGTAGGGGAAGGCGTCGCCATACATGAAATCGAGCCCGCCACGCGGCACTGTGCACTCGATGCGGTGGGCCTCATAGGCATCGGCCGTAACGACCTCGGCGCCGAGCCGTGTGGCGATCTCGGCGAGTTCCGTCTGCGGCGCGATGATGCGGTGGCCAAGGCCATCATGGCGCGGATCGGTGAAGCTCAAATCGAGCGCTGTCGCCGGCGTGCCGTTCCAGACGGCGATGACGCCGAGCTGGTCCGACAGGTTGGCGACGGTGAGCTTGGCGCGCAGCTTGTACAGGTTGAGCTTGTCCGCCAGCGCCTGCGCCAGCGCGCGCGGGCAATCCAGCAGGAAGCGTTCACCGGCATCGCCCGTGGGCGCCTGCGCCACCAGGAAGTCGATGATGATCTTGCCCTGCGGCGTCAGCAGCGCGCCGAACCGGGCGTCGCCCGGAACGAGCTTGGTGACGTCGGTGGTGACCAGGCCGTTGAGGAACTTGCGTGCATCGTCGCCGCTGACCTGGACCACGCCCCGGTCGTCGAGAAACGTCGCTTTCATCCGAAAAACCTCTTGCGACACGCCGCACCGAAACGTAAGCCGCCCTGGCATAAACCACAAGGCTGAAACGCTGCACTGCGGTGGCTTCATTCTAAAGATCGAGACGCGAGCGGCCTCGCAGACCAGCAAATGGGCAGGCGCGCAGCACGATCCATCTGCCTTGAGGTGATCAGGAGAATGAAATCCTAGAGGGGTTCATGAGCCAGCGCTTCGACGTCATTCTGAAATCCGGCACGGTGGTCAATCAGGACGGCGAGGGTGTCCGCGACATCGGCATCACGGCGGGGCGCATCGTCGAGATCGGCGATCTCGGCATAGCTTCCGCGGCCGAGATCATCGACTGCAAGGGCCTTCACGTGCTGCCCGGCGTGATCGACACCCAGGTGCATTTCCGCGAGCCCGGCCTCACCCACAAGGAGGATCTCGAAACCGGCTCGCGCAGCGCGGTGATGGGCGGCGTCACCGCCGTGTTCGAGATGCCCAACACAAATCCGCTGACGGTCACCGAAGAGGCGTTCACCGCCAAGATTGAAGCCGGCCGCCATCGCATGCATTGCGACTTCGCCTTTTTCATCGGCGGCACCCGCGAGAACGTCGATGAGCTGCCGGTGCTGGAGCGCGCCGAGGGCTGTGCGGGTGTGAAGGTGTTCGTCGGCTCCTCCACCGGCTCGCTGCTGGTCGAGGACGATGACAGCCTGCGCCGAATCTTTCAGGTGATCCGCCGCCGTGCGGCCTTCCACGCCGAGGACGAGTACCGCCTCAACGAGCGCAAGGGCCTGCGCGTCGAGAACGATCCGCGCTCGCACCCGGTGTGGCGCGACGAGGAGGCGGCGCTGCGCGCCACCCAGCGCCTCGTCAATCTCGCGCATGAGACGGGCAAGCGCATCCACGTGCTGCACATCTCGACCAAGGAAGAGATCGTCTATCTGCGCGACCACAAGGACGTCGCCACCGTCGAAGCCACGCCGCATCATCTCACGCTCGCCGCGCCCGAGTGCTACGAGCGGCTCGGCACCTACGCGCAGATGAATCCGCCGGTGCGCTCAGCCGATCATCGCGACGTGATCTGGTGGGGCGTCCACCAGGGCATCGTCGACATCCTCGGCTCCGACCACGCGCCGCATACCGCCGAGGAAAAGGCGAAGACCTATCCGGCCTCACCCTCCGGCATGACCGGCGTGCAGACCCTGGTGCCGATCATGCTCGATCACGTCAACGCCGGCCGGCTGTCGCTCGCCCGTTTCGTCGACCTCACCAGCGCCGGCCCGGCGCGCATCTACAACATCGCCCGCAAGGGCCGCATCGCCGCCGGCTACGACGCCGATCTTACGATCGTCGATCTCAAGCGCAGCGAGACCATCACCAACAAATGGGTTGCTTCGAAAGCCGGCTGGACGCCCTATGACGGCGTGCGCGTGACCGGCTGGCCGGTCGGCACCTTCGTGCGCGGCCAGCGCGTAATGTGGCAGGGCGAACTGCTGACCCCGGCCACCGGCGAGCCGGTGCGCTTCATGGAGACGCTGCGGGCGTAACCGCGCCGCTCCGCGCCATGTTGCTGCGCTCGCAATGACGAGGAGCGGTTTCTCGTAGCCCGGATGAGCGCAAGCGACATCCGGGTTCACCTCCACAGCTCATGAGACCCCGGATATCGCTTGCGCTCATCCGGGCTACAAGACCGGCTCGTGGAGACGCTGTGGCCGTATCGAAGTTGCCCGTTGACTAGCTCGCAATGACGCGGAGCGGGGATCCCACCTCGCCGCAATCGGTCGACCGCTGTCACCGATTTCCGGCGCGAGGCCGTTCACCCGAACAGCTTGTCGATGTCGTCTTGGGAAATCGCCACGCCCGTCCGCTGCGGCCCGTTCAGCAGGCTTGGCGCGGTTGGGGGGGCCGCCAGCTCGGCGGCCATCCGCGCCAGCTCTTCTTTGCCCCAGATGCGGACGAGCCGGTTGATGTGCTCCTCCATGAACTTCAGCGACTTGACCACGCGCGTGATCCGCTGCCCGGTGAGGTCCTGAAATGCGCACGCCTCGAACACCTTGTTGGTGTTGTCGACGATCTCGTCGCAGATCGCGGCCGTGGACGGATCCTTGGTGCCCTGCAGCTTCCCGACGCTGGCGCTGATCGCCTCCATGCTTTCGAGAATGGTGTTGCCGGCGGCTTCCGTATTTTCCACGATCGCGTCGAGGGTGTCGGTCATCGACGCGAAACTGCCCTTGTCGCCCTGAAGAGCGGCGAGCTCCCGCCGCATGCTGCTGATCTGACCGAACATCTCGACCAGGTAGGTTTTCAGCAATCTCTCTTCCTCCGGCGCAATCATCAGAAATCTCCGACTTTCCCTTCAACGATTAAGTTTCATTTACGAATCTCGGCCTGCTCGTCTGCAGCGACTGGCAGGTTCGATTCGGCGGAGACCTTGTTCCGGCGCGCACTCAGCGATCGACTTTGACCAAGGTAGTATCAGCAAAGAAGACCTACTAAATCATTTCGATAAAAACCGCGCGTATCGCTATCCAAGCGTTCCTGGTTTCGCCGCGTTCAATATTCTCGCGCGGCGTTCTTCCGCAGGGCGGTATTCCGGCGCGCGAGAGCAAACGCCGCACGCCGGTCATCGCTCGGAAGCATCGCGCCGCGACGACGATGGGGTGTGTCCCGAGGTTATTTGAGATGTGAGAGGTGGATGCCGATGCTGATGAGCGCCATCACGGGCGCGGCTGCGCATGTAAGCGGTAGGGTGGGCAAAGCAGCCGCCCCCAGGGCGGTCGCGTGCCCACCGTCGTGAGGCGCATGCGGTGCGCGATGGTGGGCACGGCGCGGGCGAGACCACGGCGGGAGCAGCGGCCGCGCGGCTCGCCCTTGCCCACCCTACGGCCTATGGCGACTTGCGCGAAAAACCTACTGCGTGGCGCGTGCGAGCGAGAATTCGCCGTTGCGGACGCGCTCGGGCATGGCCTCGACGAAGCTCGCGACCGCGTCCTCGCCGTAAGTGGTGACGAGCTCGGCCAGCGCGGCGAACAGGCTGGCCTGGGCCAGGCAGTCGCCATCGACGCCGTCATGGCGCGCTTCGGCCCAGGCCTCGTTGAGGTAGCTGAGCGCGGCCTGCTTCTGCTCGTGATCGGGCAAAGCGGCGGGAAGGGCACTGAAGGTAACGGGGAAACTCATTGAATTCAGTCTGGCGGCGCGCCGAAGCGCAAGGAAATCCAGACGCGGGCGCGCCGGACGAGACAGGTTTACCACGGGGAACGCGGACGCCTAGGCCAGTTCTTTAGGAAAGGTTAACAAGGTTAACACAAACGTTCGTTTGACAGGCGCAGTTGATCGCTGCTGCCGCGACCTCCCGTGATGCTGCGGCAGCCACCGGTGTTATCCCCGCGAATGTGGGGATCCAGTACTCACCGGCAGTGGTGATCAGCCGAGATGTCACGGCGTACTGGATGCCCGCCTGCGCGGGCATGACGGAGAATGCCGCTAGTTCGCGTAGCGGGCGGTGAGATCGCGCGAGATCTTGGAGCCCTCGTCGATGTAGCGGCGGATCGCCACCATCGCGGCCGGCGTGCAGGTCCGGTAGGTCTGCTGGAAGCCATTATAGCCGCGGTTGAAGCCGGCGATCATGCGGGCGCGGCGCTCGCCGGAGGGCGTCTCGGCGTCGATCAGCGCCTGCATCTGAATGCGCCATTTCGCGCCCTCGTTGTTGCCGCAGATGCCGCGGAGGTAATGCAAGGTGCCGAGGATTTCGGCCAGCCGCTGCAGGTCGCCGTCGAACGGCGCAGCCGCATCCTGCGCCCGCGCAGGCGCCGCGGCGCAGGCCAGCACGAGCATGACGCCAGCCAGGAGGCTTGTGAGGAGGCGGGTGGGGGTGATCGGACGCACCGACGTCATATGCCTTTGCCGGATGGCGGACGCAAGGCGGCTAAAGGAGCCGGCGGGCGGCGGCGATGATGTCCGGCAGGCCGTCGGTGAGTGTCAGGCCGTCCAGCGCATCGGGATGCCGCCATTGCGCATCGTCGAGCTCGTCGTTGAGCGTGGGCTCGCCCGCCTGCCAGCGTGCGGCGAAAGGGAGGATCACATAATGGCCGTCGCCGCCCTTGCCGCCCTGGCTGGCCGGCAATATCTCGCGCCAGCCGGCGAGGCCGATGATGGCGATCGAAAGACCGGTCTCCTCCGTCACCTCGCGCGCGACCGCCGTGTGCAGATCCTCGCCGAACTCGACCCTGCCGCCGGGCAGGGTGTAGACGCCCCTGGCCGGCGACCGCGCCCGGCGCACCAGGAGGATTTCGCCATCGCGGAAGATGGCGGCGCTCACGGCGAGCTGGGGATGGCGTGGTGTGGGATCGGTCATGGCAGCGGGGACTCCAGGCGTGGCCCGCACTGTAACGTGGAGACCGCGGCGATGGCAGCCGGCTCAGAAGCTTGCCATGATGGCATCGACGGCGTCGACCTCGTCGACCTCCGCCACCGGCTCGGGGTCGAACTCGATGTCGCCATTGATGATGCCGCCGGCCTGCGACACCAGCGGCTTGACCCAGCCCGCGGCCTGCTCGGCGAGCTTGGCCTTGGTCGAGTCCTGCTTGGCTTCGCGCATCGCGGTTCCGACCGCGAGCAGGATGTCGGTCATGGTCTTGGTGAGATGGTCGAAGCGGTCGCGGATCGCGGGCTCGGCCTGCTCATAGGCTTCGATCACGAGATCGCGGGCCTTGAAATTGGTGTGCGTGAAATGTTCAGGATAGGTCAGCGGCGACCACGCGAGAAAGTCCTCGGCGCATTCCGGGATATCCGGAATCATTTCGAGCAGCATGACGGCTTCGTTGAAATGATTCAGATAGTCGGTGGCAAGCCCGGTGCGCGGATTGATGTTGGCGGCGCGCAGGATCGCGGCCCGCGCCGGATCAATGGCGCTGCCCGCCGGTCGTGGGGTCGTGCGATCGGTAGGCACGGAATGGGTGGCCGCTGCGGTCATCGGCTGCAGTGTTCCCAACCCCGGTTAAAAGGTGCTGAACACACCAGGATTTGAGTGAGATTATGTGTGGACGCTTCGTAATCACTTCACCACCCGCAGCATTGCGGCAGATCTTCGGCTATCAGGAGCAGCCGAACTTTCCGCCGCGGCACAATATTGCTCCGACGCAGCCTATTCCCGTAGTTTTCCTGGATCAGGACGTCAGGCATTTTCGTCTGATGCGCTGGGGTTTCCTGCCGGCATGGGTCAAGGATCCCCGTGGTTTTACGTTGCTGATCAATGCGCGTTCGGAGACCGTCCGCGAGAAGCCTGCATTCAAGAATGCCATTCGTCGCCGGCGCGTGCTTGTGCCCGCTGATGGGTATTATGAGTGGCAGCTCATCGACGGCCGCAAGCGGCCGCTGTTCATCCACCGCAGCGACAAGGCGCCGTTCGGCTTCGCCGCGCTCGCCGAGACCTGGATGGGGCCGAACGGCGAGGAGGTCGACACGGTAGCGATCGTGACCGCCGCAGCGAACACCGATCTCGCCACCTTGCATGACCGTGTTCCCGTGACGATCAGGCCCGACGACTTTTCGCTCTGGCTCGACTGCCGCAACCACGATGCCGGCGACATCATGCATCTGATGGTCGCGCCGGAGCAAGGAGAGTTCAGCTGGTACGAGGTCTCGACGCGGGTCAACGCGGTGGCCAACGACGATCCGCAATTGCTGCTGCCGATGACCGAGGAGATGCGCGCCGCGGAAGACGCCCAGCGCAAGCCCGCGAAGAAGGTTGCGTCACGCAAGGCTGCAACTGCGTCGACCGATGACGGCCAGGGGAGTCTGTTCTGAGGCAAGCCGTATCAACCGAGAAGGTCGTCATCCCCGCGAAGGCGGGGATCCAGTACGCCGCGGCCTCTCGGATTGCAACGAACAGCGGTGGAATACTGGCTCCCCCGCTTTCGCGGAGGACGACAGCGGAGAATACAAGCTGCAGATGGGACGCGACCTATCTGAAAATCCGCAGCGCTGCGTGCTGCAGCAGCATGATGGTCTTGGCGTCTTGAATGCGGCCGTCGCCGATCATCGCCAGGCCCGCGTCGATCGAGAGTTCCAGCACCTCGATCTCCTCGCCCTCATGTGCGAGCCCGCCGCCGGCGCTGACGCGCATCTCGGGCTCGTACTCCGCGACGAAGAAGTGGATCTTCTCGGTGACGACGCCCGGGCTCATGAACGCCTCGAACACGAACTTCACATCGTGCAGGCGGAACCCGGTCTCCTCCTCGGCCTCGAGGCGGATGCGCTCCTCGGGCGAGGCGTTGTCGAGCAGGCCGGCGGCCGCTTCGATCAGGAGATCATCGTAGCCGTTGATGAAAGCCGGATAGCGGAACTGCTTGACCAGGATGACGCTGCGCTGGGCCAGATTGTACGGCAGGATCGCCGCCGCGTTGCCGCGCTCGAACACGTCGCGGCTCTGCATTTGCCAAGTGCCGTCGTCGCGTCGCCACTCGAATTTCGTCGAGGTGAGCGTGCCATAATGATCGGAGAGCACGCGCCGCTCATGCACGCGGATGCGATCGGAGATGCTCATGCGGACCCTCTGTTACTTCATGCCGGGCGTCGGCGGCCGGCCGTCGAGCCATTTCGAGAACACCACGCTGTCCTGCACGGCGTAGTCGAGCGCCTGGTAGAACGCCTGCACCTTGGTGTTGTCGCCGCGCACCATCAGCATCAGCTTGGCGATGCCGCGCCCGCGCAGCCAGTCCTCGGCGGCGGCCATGATCGCGCGGCCGAGGTTCTGGCCGCGATGGTCGGGATCGACGCTGACATAGTACACCCAGCCGCGGTGGCCGTCATGGCCGACCATGGCGGAAGCCGCGATCGCGCCGCCGAAGCGGCCGACCAGCACGGTGGAGTCGTCGCCGCGGCGGGCGAGCGCGATGTCGGCGGCGGGATCGTTCCACGGCCTTGTCAGGCCGCAGCGCTGCCACAGCGCGATGATCGCGGGCACGTCGGCATCGGTGATGTCGGAGATGGCGAGAGCAGGGGCACTGTCCATGTTGCGAGCCTAGAGCACCTTGCCCGGGTTCATGATCCCCAGCGGATCGAACTGCGCCTTGATTGCGCGCATCAGCGCGATCGCGGTCGGGTCCTTGACGTCGGGCAGCTCGTCGCGCTTGAGCACGCCGATGCCGTGCTCGGCCGAGATCGATCCGCCCATGCGCAGCACGATCTCGAACACGACCGAATTCACCTCGTGCCAACGCGCGAGATAGTCGGCGGTGTCGGCGCCGATCGGCTGGCTGACATTGTAGTGGATGTTGCCGTCGCCGAGATGGCCGAACGGAACGGGGCGTGCGCCGGGCACTTTCCTGACGACGGCCTCGTTGGCTTCCGCGATGAACGCCGGCACCGCGGCCACCGGCACCGAGATGTCGTGCTTGATCGAGCCGCCCTCCGGCTTCTGCGCCCAGGAAATGTCCTCGCGCAATTTCCAGAACGCCATGCGCTGGGTGAGATTCTCGGCGATCACGGCGTCGTCCACGATGCTGGCCTCAAAACCCTGTTCGAGGATGGTCTCCAGCGTGGCCCGGGCGTCGTCGCGCGACGACGACAATTCCATCAGCACGAACCAGGGATGCGGACCGGACAGCGGCGCGCGGTTGCCGGAGACATGGCGGATCGAGAAGGCGAGCGCGATCTGGGCGATCAGTTCGAAGCTGGTGAGGCTGCCCGCGGCCTCGCGTTGCGCGATCGACAGCAGCTTGAGCGCATCCTCCGGCGACTTCAGCCCGACGAAGGCGGTCTCGATCGCGCGCGGCTTCGGGAACAGCTTCAGGCTCGCCGCGGTGATGATCCCGAGCGTCCCCTCGGCGCCGATGAACAGATTGCGCAAATCGTAGCCGGTGTTGTCCTTCTTCAATTTCGACAGCGCATTCAGCACCCGCCCGTCGGCCAGCACCACCTCGACGCCCAGCGCCATCTCACGCGCGACGCCGTAGGCCAGCGCAGCGGTGCCGCCGGCATTGGTGGAGAGATTGCCGCCGATGGTGCAGCTGCCCTCGGCGCCGAGCGACAGCGGGAACAGGCGGTCCACCTCGGCGGCCTTCTGCTGCGCGACCTGCAGCACGACGCCGGCCTCGGCGATCATCGTGTTGGACGCGGTGTCGACGTCGCGAATCCTGTCCATGCGCTTCAGCGACACCACGACCTCGCCATTGTGCGGCGTCTGACCGCCGACGAGGCCGGTGTTGCCGCCCTGCGGCACCAGCGCGATGCGATGCGCGCTGGCGAGCTTGCAGATCGCGGCGACCTCGGCGGTCGAGCCCGGCCGCAGCACCAGCGGCGAGCGGCCGTGGAACAGATTGCGCTCCTCGGTGACGTAGGGCGCGACGTCGTTCTCCGCGGTCAGCGCCTGGCGCTCGCCGACGATGGCGGCGAACTGCGCGATCAGCTCGGGGGGCAGCGGCGGGAAGGCAGGCTGGCTGATGTTCATGGTCGGTCGCTTCCAATGTTATCGCGGCGCGGCGGCACGGCGCAGCCGGTCGTTGATGGCCTCGCCGAGGCCATCGTTGGGAATCGGCATCACGGCGATGCTGCGCGCGCCGCTCGCATCGAGGCTGCGAAGATAGCCGAAAAGATGCGTCGCCGCCTCTGCCGGATCGCCGACGGGCGACAGGTTGAGGATCGCGGCGGCCTGCGCGGCGCCCGGCAACGTCACAGGACCGAAGGCGAGCAGCGCCTCATCCGGCGCGACATTGGTGGCATCGAGGCGGACGGCGGCGTGCGGCGCATAATGCGAGGCCAGCATGCCCGGCGCGAGCGGCTGCTCCGCGGCATGTGCCTCGGCTACGGCGAGGCGGGCGAGCGGCTGGCCGAGCACCGCCTCGATCGCCTCGCTGGGAACTCCGCCTGGGCGCAGCAAGGTAGGCTCTGCGAAGCAGCCTATAATGGTCGATTCCACACCGACATCGACGGCGCCGCCATCCAGGATCAGATCGATGCGCCCACTGAGATCCGCGGCGACATGCGCTGCCGTGGTCGGCGACACATGGCCGGAGATGTTGGCCGAGGGCGCGACGACCGCGCCGCCGAACGCGGCGAGCAGCGCCCGCGCGGTCGGATGCGCCGGCACGCGGATCGCGACGGTGTCGAGGCCGGCGGTGGCGAGATCCGCAACGGGGCACTGATCGGCCTGCGGCACCACGAGGGTCAGCGGTCCCGGCCAGAAGGCGGCGGCCAGGCGCTCCGCCGTGGCATCGAAGCGGCCGATCCGCCGCGCCGCCGCTGCGTCGGCGACATGAGCGATCAGCGGATTGAACGCCGGGCGGCCCTTGGCCTGATAGAGGTGCGCGATCGCCGCCGCATTGGCGGCGTCGGCGCCGAGGCCGTAGACGGTCTCGGTCGGAAACGCGACCAGCCCGCCGCGCGCGAACATCGCCGCGGCTTGCGCGATGCCGGCCGCAGCAGCAGGCAGGATTCGGGTCTCGATCGCGGGCATGTCTGGCGCGGGCATGACGGGTACGGCACGAGGAGAGCGGTCGCGCTCGGCTATAGCGGGCGGGGACGCCCGAATGAAGCGCGCAAATGCGCCGCTGGGCTGCGACCGGCTCTGGTCACGCCGGCAAAGCCTCGGTCTCTCAGGCAGTTAACCCCTCCTTCTCAGGTTAGCGATTTCGATGCGATTTCCTGCCTCGTGTGCCTTGCGAAGACGGAAACCCGACGCTATAAGCCGGCTTCCCAAGTCGGAGCGTGGCTCAGCCCGGTAGAGCACTGCGTTCGGGACGCAGGGGTCGCAGGTTCGAATCCTGCCGCTCCGACCATTTCTCGCGTGACAATTCACGCTTTCCCGATGTCACCTCTCGATCACTGCGTGCACTTTCTGCGGCGCGATCGGACGAGGTGCCCCCAAATGACCGCGAAACCCTTTCGCAAGGTGCCGCCTGCGGCGCGAGCCGGAACGGCGTGGCGTCGCGGCAATGTCGGCCGGCTGCTCAACAATGCGGTGCGACGGTTCGAGTCGCGCGTGCTGGAGTTGATGGTGGCGAGCGGCCATCCGGAGTCGCGGATCGCCCATGTCAGCCTCACCCGCAACCTCGACATCGAAGGCACGCGGCTGACGGAGCTCGCGCGGCGCGCCTCGATGAGCAAGCAGGCCATGGGCGAGCTGGTCGATCAATGTGCGGAGCTGGGCCTGGTGACGCGCGTCGCCGATCCGGACGACGGCCGCGCGCGCCTCGTCCGCTTCACGCCGGCGGGCCTGACATGGCTCCAGGCGTTCGGCGAGGCCGTGGACATCGCCGAGGCCGAGATGCGCAAGGAACTCGGCAAGGCGGCGATGGACGTGATCGTGGATGGACTGGCAGCCTATGGCGCGCGCTTCGATCCGCTGCAGGAGTCGATATAGTCAGGTTGCTTGACTAATTTCCCGGACGCCATAGCATGGCCGTCGAAACGGGAGGCGCGCGGTGATGCAACGTCTGACCACGTCGGTCCTGATCGTCGGCGGTGGGCCGTGCGGGCTGATGCTCGCCAACGAGCTCGGTCGCCGCGGCGTGTCCGCGATCCTGGTCGACGAGAAGCCGGGTACGGCGTTCAATCCGCAGGCCAACGCGACCCAGGCGCGGACGATGGAGCACTACCGCCGGCTCGGCTTCGCCGGCGAGATCCGCCGCGCCGGCCTGCCGGCGGACTATCCGACCGATGTCGCCTATTTCACGCGCTACACGGCGTACGAGCTGGCGCGCTTCCAGCTGCCGTCTGCGGCGCGGGCGACCGAACTGATCAAGGGTCTGTCCGGCTCGTGGAGCGCGGCCGAGCTGCCGCATCGGGTGTCGCAGAAATTCGTCGAGGCGATCCTGCTGCGCCATGCCCGGGAGTTCGCCGGCATTCAGCTGCATTACGGCCATCGCTTGATCGGCTACGTCAGCCATGACGCTGGCATCTCCGCCGAGGTCGAGCGTGTCGGCGATGGCGCACGCATCCAGATCGCGGCCGCTGTCCTGGTCGGCGCCGATGGCCCGCGATCCCAAGTGCGGCAGTCTCTCGGGATCTCCTATGCCGGCACCACCGGCGTGCAGCGCGATTTCATGGGCGGCCGCATGCTCGCCGTCTATCTCCGCGCGCCGGAGTTCTATGCTCAGGTCCCGCACGACAAGGCCTGGATGTATGTCTGCTTCAACCGCGATCGTCGTGCCTTCATGGCGGCCGTGAACGGCCGCGACGAGTTCGCCTTTCACACCCAGCTGCGGCCCGGCGAGGACGAGAGCGCGATCACGGCTGATGAGGCGAAGGCCGCGTTCCAGCGCGCCTGCGGCAGCAGCATCCCGTGCGAGGTGCTGTCGCATCTGACCTGGACCGCGGGCCATGCGCTGGTGGCCGAGAGCATGCAGCGCGGCCGGGTGTTTCTTGGTGGCGACGCGGCGCATCTGTTCACGCCGACCGGCGGGCTCGGCCACAACACCGCGATCGAGGACGCCGTCAATCTCGGCTGGAAGCTCGCTCACGTGGTCAAGGGCATCAGCCCGATGGCGCTGCTCGACAGCTACGCGGCGGAGCGGCGCCCTGTGGCGCTGCGCAACACCGACTACGCCCGCCGGTTCGCGGATTCGCTCGGTCTGTTCGCTGCGGTTCCCGAGATCGAGGATGCGACCCAGGCGGGAGAGGAGGCGCGCGGTGCCGCCGGCGCTTATTTCAGCCAGCACGCGCGGGCCGAGTTCAACATTCCCGGCATCACCTTCGGCGGCCGCTATGACGGCTCCCCGATCATCGTCCCCGACGGCACCCGGCCGCCGCCGGATGCTGCCGATGTTTATGTTCCCAGCGCCTGTCCGGGCGGGCGCGCACCGCATGCGTGGCTTGGCCCTGGCATATCGCTGTATGACCGCTTCGGCTTCGAGTGGACGCTGCTGCATTTCGAGGGCAGCGATGTCGACAAGGACGGTCTGCAAGAGGTTGCGCGGTCGCTCGACGTCGACCTGACGATCCTCACGCTGCCGCGTGCCCTACGCGATCTCTACGAGGCCGATCTCGCGCTCATACGTCCCGATCAGATCGTGGCCTGGCGCGGCGGTGCGGCCCAGGCCGGCATGTTTCCGCGCGTGCTGGCGCAGGCGCTCGGGCACGGGGGCCTCGCTCGATGAGGCGGACCGGACAAGGCGTGAAGAGCGCGTTAATAGATTTGGTCGTGTCGCGAGAAATCTCGCGTTGATGCTTGTGCTGACACAACGATCCCGGATCCGGCGAATGCGAAACCGCGCTGAGTGCAACTCGCAAGTCTCAGCCCGCCATGTTCCGATTCCTCAACCGCTTCCGAATCTCGACCAAGCTCGTGACCGCCACGCTCGGCGGAATGATGTTCGTCGTCATCATGATCACGAGTCAGATCGTCGGCAACGCCAGCATTGACCGCGATCTCAACCTCGCCTTCGACCAGCAGGACATCGCCAGGCTGGCGATGGACACCAAGGCCGCGGCGCGGCAGATGCAGCTTGCCGTGCGCGACATCAGACTGGCGAACTCCGACGCCGAGATCGGTGCCGCAGAGCAGCGCCTTGCCGACGGACGCCGGGCGGCCGACGAGTTCTGCGCCGAGATGACGCTCAAGCCCGCGTCGGCCGAGACCAAGGCCCGTGTCCAGGCGTTGCAGACCGCGATCGAGGCCTACGCCGGCGACGCCAAGCGCATCGTCGCGATCCGGCAGAGGATCGCCGACGACCTCGCGGCGGGCAGATCCGCGGACACTGCGGCACGTGAAGCCGAGGCGGCGGCGCTGGCGCGCAACGTCACTTTGCCGATTGCAAAGACGATCGATGAAGTGTCCGACACCATCGTGAGCTTCGCATCCTCCAAAGCGGCCGCCGACAAGCGAGCGGTCTGGGCGGTCATCTCCAAATCCGAAACAGTTTCTGTCGCAATGGGCGCCATCGCGGTTCTCGTGCTGGCCGCGACGGGCCTGATGAGCGTCTTCGCAGTGTCGCGGCCGATCGGCCGGATGGTGCAGAACATGACCGCGCTGGCGGGCGGCGAGTTGCAGGTTTCGATCACCGGATTGGAACGCGGTGACGAGGTCGGCGACATGGCGCGGGCGACGCAGGTGTTCAAGACCAGCCTGATTGAAACGCATCGCCTGCGTGCCGAGCAGGTCGCGGCGGAAGCGCGCGCGGACGCTCAGCGCAAGCAGGACGTCGATGCCTTCACCGCGGCGTTCGAGAGCGCGATCGGTGGCATCGTCGATCGTGTCTCGTCAAACTCACTCAGCCTGGAGCAGGCGGCGTCCACGCTCGCGAACACCGCGTCGACCACGAGGGAGCTGTCGACGACGGTGGCCTCCGCCTCGGAGGAGGCGTCCGCCAGCGTCCAGTCGGTCGCGGCCGCGACCGAGGAGATGGCCGCGACCGCGGCCGAGATCGGTCGTCAGATCGAGGGCGCATCGCGCGTTGCCCAGAGCGCGGTGGCGCAGGCGACGAGCACGGACCAGTCGATGACCAAGCTGGCCGGTGCCGCGGACAAGGTCGGCAGCATCGTCGGCATGATCACCGCGATCGCGCAGCAGACCAATCTGCTGGCGCTCAATGCCACGATCGAAGCCGCGCGCGCGGGCTCCGCCGGCCGCGGTTTTGCGATCGTGGCCTCGGAGGTGAAGGAACTCGCCGCCCAGACGGCCGACGCGACCAAGGACATCTCCGGCTACATCGCCGAGATCCAGTCCGCGGCCTCGACGGCGGTCGGCGCGATCAAGGAGATCATGTCCACGATCGCGGGCATGTCGGAGATCACCGGCGCCATCGCCGCTGCCGCCGAGGAGCAGGGCAACGCAACCAAGGAAATCTCCCGTAACGTGCAGCAGGCTGCTGTCGGTGCGTCCGAGGTGTCATCGGGGATCGTCGAGGTGCAGTCCGGCGCCACCCACACCGGTGCGGCATCATCGCAGGTCCTGACCGCGGCGCAGTCGCTGTCCGCCGACGGCCTGCGCCTGAAGCAGGAGGTCGTGAGCTTCCTCGCCCGCGTGCGCACGGCTTGAGCGCTCTCGAGGTGTTCGAGCAGATCGACGGCAGGCATCCACGATCTTGCGGGAACCTCTGGCTGGCCGTGCGACAAACTCAGCACGCGGCGAGCGGGCTTAGGAACAATCGAACGCGGTGATTCTTTCAGTCGCGACGACCGTTTCGAACCCTGGAGAAAGCGATGAGAAGCAAGACAGCAGGCGCCTATCAGAAGAGAATGATCCCGACCGTGCTCGCGGCATGCGCCGTGACCCTGCTCGTGGCCGGCAGCGCGGCCGCCGCGCCGAAAGGCCAGTCGCCGGCGAAGGATCAGCATTTCATGACGGAGGCGATCCAAGGCGATCTGTCCGAAGTGAACATGGGCAAGCTCGCGCAGCAGAAAGGGCAGAGCGACCAGGTCAAGCAGTTCGGCCAGGCGCTGCAGCAGGACCATGGCGAGCATCTCCAGAAGGCGCAGCAGCTGGCGAGCCAGAACGGGATGCAGGTGCCGTCGCAGCCCAGCAAGAAGCAGCTCGCGATCTATAACAAGCTCGAGGGCCTCTCAGGCGAGCGCTTCGACCGGGCATTCGGCCAGGCGATGGTGCGCGACCATCAGGAGGACATCAAGAAGTACCAGAAGGAAGCGGCAGCGAACTCGCCGCTGTCGGACTTCGCGCAGCAGACCGTGCCGGTGCTGCAGAAGCATCTCGACATGGCCAAGTCGATCAGCAAGTGACCGAGCAACTGCGTTGAGGCCAAGCTGTGCCGCCCAGGTTGATCCCGGGCGGCATTGTTTCGAGTCCTATTGTGATCGCGCCAAGGCGAGTTGGGCGCGTCCGGGTCGCCGCGGCGGCCGCTTGTTCGGCTCCGGGAGGACGCGGCCGGCAACCTCGAGCGCGAAATAGGCGATCGTCGCTTCGAGGCCCTTGCGCAGCGGAATCTGCGGGTGCCAGCCGAGCAGCCGCTCGGCCGTCGCGATCACCGGCTTGCGCCGCTTGGGATCGTCGACCGGCAGCGGCTTGAACTCAAGCGTGGAGGGTGACTGCGTGCAGGCCAGCACCTCGCGCGCGATCGCCTCGATGCTCATCTCGTGCGGATTGCCGAGATTGATGGGGCCCGTGACCGAGCCCGGACTTTCCATCAGCATCTCCAGGCCGCGGACGAGATCGTCGACGAAGCAGAAGCTGCGCGTCTGGCTGCCGGAGCCGTACACCGTGATCGGTGCTCCGCGGAGCGCCTGGACGATGAAGTTGGACACCACGCGGCCGTCGTTCTCATGCATACGTGGACCATAGGTATTGAAGATCCGCGCGACCTTGATCTCGATGCCATACATGCGCTGATAGTCGAACATCAGCGTCTCGGCGGCCCGCTTGCCCTCGTCGTAACAGGCGCGCGGGCCGATGGTGTTGACGTGGCCGGCATAGGTCTCGGGCTGCGGATGCACCTCGGGGTCGCCATAGACCTCGCTGGTCGAGGCCTGCAGGATCCGTGCGGACTTCTCACGCGCGAGCTCGAGCAGGTTGAGCGTGCCGAGCACGCAGGTCTTCATCGTGCCAATGGGGTCTTGCTGATAATGCGGCGGCGAAGCCGGGCAGGCGAGGTTGTAGAGGCGGTCGAGCCGGCCTTCGATGTCCAGCGGCTCGCGCACGTCGTGCTCGATGAAGCTGAAGTTCGGGTGGTTGAGCAGCGGACGAATGTTGCGCAGCGAGCCGGTATGCAGATTGTCGGCACAGATCACGGTGTCGCCGCGCCGCAGTAGCGTGTCGCAGATATGCGAGCCGATGAAGCCCGCGCCGCCGGCGACGAGGGTGCGGAGCGATCGTCGTGTGGGGATGGAAATCTGAACGGTCATGACAGTCCCAGTTTCAGTTCGACGGCCTCGGTCGAGGCTTGCTTCAGCGCCTGGCGAACCGGGCGGGTCCGGCGGGACAGCGCCTCGCGGTAATAGTCCTCGAGCTGGCGGGCGCGGTGATCGGGCGTGTGGTCTCGGCGGACACGGCGGCTGGCGCGCTCGGCGATGCCTCGGCGCGTGTCCTCCGTCATCTCCTGCAGGATCGCGCTGACGTCCTGCGGCGTCGACACCACGAGGATCTCGCTGTTCGGCACGAAGATGGTTTCGAGGCCGGGCCAATGATCCGACAGCACCGGCGTGCCGCAGGCGGCGGCCTCGAACAGCCGCACGCTCGGCGAGAAGCCGAGGGCGCGCATGTCGGCGCGGGTGACGTTGAGCGTGAAGCGCTGCGCGCAGAAGAAGTCCGCGTGCTCGTGCGGCGGGAGATGAGCGATGCGCTCGACGTTCGCCGGCCAGGCGATCGTGTCCGGATATTGCGCGCCTGCGACGACGAAATTGTCCACGGCGCGCTCGCGCGCCGGATCGAGCAGGAAGCGCTCGAGCTGCGGCTGGCGGTCTGCGCTGTATGTGCCGAGATAGCCGAGCGTCCAGCGCTGCTGCGTCTTGCGCGGCTGATAGAGATCGAGGTCGGCGCTGCAATACAGCACGCGCGCCAGCGGGCTGCCATAGAGATCCTCGATCATTGCCAGCGCGGGTCCGCCGGAGAACGAGAGATAGAGGTCGAAGCGCGGAATCATCGCCGGCGACAGATACTCCAATCCGTGCTCGAGCTGCGCCAGGGTCACGGGCGTATCGATGTCATAGAAGGCGGTCACGCCGCGGGCATGCGACGTCGCCCAGTCGGCGATGGCGATCCCGTCGGGCACATAAGATCCGATGATCACGAGATCGGCGTCGCGTACGGTCGCACCGAACAGCCGCGGCAGGTCCTGCAAGGACTGATAGAGCTTCACGCTCCAGCCGCCGGGATCGGTGAGGTCGCGATGGTCGCGATACCAGGGCACGTCGCGCTCCAGAAAGGTCACGCTGTGGCCGCGCCGCGCGAGCGCCGACAGCAGCGCGCGATATGTCGTGGCGTGGCCGTTGCCCCACGACGATGTGACCGACAATCCGATGACGACGATGTTCAGATTCATTCTGCGGCCTCGATGCGGGGGCTCATTCCCTCGAGCAGGGTGTTGAACTGGTGAGCGCGTTGACGATAGGTGTGATGCGCCAGGATGTGCGCGCGGCCTTGCTCGCCGATGGCGCGGGCGCGTTCGGGCGACAGCGCATCGAGGTGAGCCGCCACGGCGACCCCGTCGGCGGCGACCAGAACTTCACGGTCCGGCTCGAGGAAGAGATCGATGCCTTGCCATTGATCGGTGATCAGACAGGCGCCGGCCCCTGCCGCTTCGAACACGCGGGTCGGCGGCGAGAAGCCGTAGGCTGCCATGCTGTCGCGATTGACGTTGAGGGTTGCGCGCGCGGAACAGAAGAACGCGTTGTGATCGGCCGTGCCGACGTGGCCGACGGCGCGAATGTTGGCGGGCATCGGCTTGTCGTGCCAGCCGGATCCGCCGAGCACGAAGCTCTGGCCGGGACGCTGCGCGGCGGCGTCGATGAAGAAGCGCTCGATCCGAGCCTCGCGGTCCGGCAGGCGGTTGGCGAGCAGATTGAGATCGGAGCTGAACTCGGCGCGCGGCGGCGCCGGATGATGGGTCGCCGGGTCGAGCGCATTGTAGATCGGCACGCAATCGCGGGCGCCAGCGGCGCGGTAGGCCCTGACGACCGGATCGCCGCCGCCATAGGTCAGGACGACATCATAGCGGGGAACCGCCTCGCGGAGATGGTGCTGCGGATCGGCGGCGATCGCATCCAGCGTGGCCGGTGCGTCGACGTCCCAGTAGATACGGAGCGCATCGGTCGAGATCGTGGCGATCGCTTCCTCGAGCTCGGGATCGAAGACACCGACGCCGCTCGCCTTGATCAGCAGGTCGGCGGACTGCACGGCCTCATCCACCGCGCGTTGCCAGCCATCAGGCGTGGCCGGATATACGACGACCCTGGCCCAAGGCGGATCGTCGATATCGCGATGGGCCTGCCGTTCGAACGCGTCCGGCTCATAAAAGGTGATGTGATGGCCGAGCCTGGCAATCTCCTTCAGCATGCCGCGATAATAGGTCGCCGCTCCATTCCAGTAGGACGACACCAGGCTGGAGCCGAAAAAGCAGATGTTCACGATGCGGCTCCTGCGAGTTGCGTGGAGACTGCCTGATCCCGTCCTCGCAGCCTGTCCGAAATCTGCAGCAGCGCCTCGGCCCGGTGCCGGCAGGTGTGGCGGGAAAGCACGGCGTCGCGTGCCTTGGCGGCGATGTCGGCGGCGAAATCGGGATTGGACAGCAGGAGGCGTAACGCCTCGCGCATCTCCGCCCCGTCGGAGGCGCGCAGATATGTGTCCTCGGGAAACAGCGCCTCGACGTCATTCCAAGGCGCGGAGACGATCGGAATGCCGCAGGCCATCGCCTCGAACATGCGGATGGTCGGAATGCCAGGCAGCGATCGGGCATATGGCGCGCGCGGCACGTGGACGGTGACACGGGCCTGTGCGAAGGCTTGTGGCGCGCGGTGCGCGGGCCGCCAACCGCCGTAACGGATGCCGGCCTGCCGCATCGCCGTGAGTGCGTCATCGGGATAACGGACGCCGTAGATGGTGGCGTTGAGTTGCAGCGCCGCCACCGGAGCGATCAGGAATTCACGGAGCTCGGCGCTGCGCTCATCGTCGCCCCAATTGCCGATCCAGACGAGATCCTGTCGCGGAATCACGTCGGGGAATGGACGGTACAACGCGGTATCCGCTGCCTCGTGCCAGGTGAAGGCGCGCGACGTCCAGCCGAGCGCGAGATAGATCTGGCGCAGCACCTCGCCGAAGGCGAGCACGCCGTCATAGCCGGCGAGGTCGAAACGGGCGAGCTCATGCGGCGCCGTCACCGCGCGGTGATGCGTATCGTGGAACAGCAGCACGAAGCGCCCTTCGGCGATGCGACGACGCCCGATTACCCGGACAAGGTCGGGCTCGTTCCACTCGTGCACGATGACGAGGTCGGCGCCATCGAGCGCCTGGTCGAGATCGAGCCTCGAGTCGTAGGTCCTGAGGTCGACGCCCGGGAACAAGCCCGGGATCTGGCGTAGGCTGGCATCGCCGCCGTCCTTGATCGCGTTCAAGCGGCTCCAGCCATCAACGGGTTCATAGACCACGACCTCGTTGCCGAGCGCATGCAGCTCGCGCGCAACGCCGCGCACGAAGTGGGCATTGCCGTTGTTCCAGCACGACGAGAACGCATGGTAGAAAAGTACGCACTTCATGCACAGGCCTCGGCGAGGGTGTTCGATCGATGCTCCGGAACGGCCGGCTTCAGCAGGTCGCGATAGAGTTCGGCATAGGACGCCGCCATGCGATCAATTGTGTATCTGGCCGCGCGCTGGCGTGCGGCGTCCTGCAGCCTGATGCGCGCATCGTCATCACTCGCAAGCCAAGTCAGCGTGCTCTTGAGGGCTTTGACATCGGTCGGGACGACGAACACCGCCGCGTCCTGCCACAGCTCGCGGAAGGTCGGGATGTCCGCCAGCACCAGGGCGCAACCGGCATTTGCCGCCTCGAGCACCGAGAGCCCGAATGGCTCGTACAGCGCGGGGCTCACGAAGACCGCCGCGCGGGACATCCAGTCGCGCAGATCGTGATGTGAGAGTTCGCCCAGCATCTGCAGATTGGACGACAGCACCGCGCCATCCGAACCGGCTCCGGCGACGCGAACCGGACAGGGCAGACCATCGGCGGCCTCGGCCAGCGCACGCAGATTCTTGGCTTTGTCCCACATTCGTCCGGCTGCGAGGGCGAACGTCTCTTGCCGGGTTTCAACGTCGCCGCGGGAGGCAATGCCATTCCAGATCAGCGCGCCCGGACGTTGCGGCTCGTACAGCCGTCCGATGACCTCGCCGAACGCGCAACTGGGCGCCACCCAGCTCGCCGCGTTCTGCAATCCTTCAGCGACGAGCGCGCGATAGCGCTGCCAGCGCGGCTCCCGCAGAAACGCGGTTTCGCCGCAAGCCTTCGCCCAGGAGTGAACGCAGGAATGAGCAACCACGACAACCGGCGCGCGCCAGTCGAAGGCGGCCTCGCGGAAGCTGTTGAGGTGCACGATGTCGGGCCTGATCTCGCGCTCCAGCGAGAGGAGCATGCGGCGCGCCTGATCGAGATGCTTGGCGTCGGGGTCCTGCCATTCCAGCGCGAGATCGGTTTCAATCAGACGGACGCCGCTGCCGCTCAGCATCGCGCGTTGATCCGGCCGCGGTTGCCGGCCCATGCTGACCAGGTGGACGTTCGCATTGCGGGCGGCCAGGGCCACGGACAGAGCCGTCGCGTAGCTCCAAACGCCGCCGACGGCATCGGTCGTCATCAGGACACGGACGCCGGCGAGCGTGCTCATGGCGCGACCTGCAGCTCGAGGGCGGCAAGCGGGATCGGTCGCTCGTTTTGCACGTCGCTGAACTTGCTGAACAGCTCCAAATAGTGCGTGTGCGCGCGCTCCCAGGATTGATCGTCCGGAACGCCCCAGAGCTTCTGGTAGTCCGGCGAGCCCGGATAGGGATAGAGCGGCACCGGATCGTTGGCCCACACGCCGGCACCCTGCATCCGTTGCCGCCAGCGCTGTACGACGGGATCGTCGTCCTGCGGCATCTCGATCAGATTGGCCTGGACGAAGGGCACGTGCCGCCGCGCCTCGATCAATCGGTCGGCGAGCTGCTCAGTCGTCATCCGGCAATTCTTGGCCAGCGCGGCGCGGCCCTCCGGCGTCAGGCTCTCGATGCCGGCCTCGATCGACACGCAGCCGGCGCGCCCGAGCAGCTCGAGCATCTCCGGCTTCCAGAGATCGATGCGAGTCTGCACGCCGAATTTGAGCCCGCGGGCGACCAGGCCCTGCAGCAGCTCGGCATTGGGCAGGAAGATCTCGTCGATGAAGTAGACATACTCCACGCCTTGCGTCCGCAGGCGATCGACCTCGTCGAGAATCACGGCGGACGGCCGCTTGCGATATCCGTTGCGGAAATGGTCCTTGGCGCAGAACGTGCAGTGATAGGGACAGCCGCGCGACCCCTCGACCTCCGCGCCGGGGCCGACTGGTGTCGCCTCGAAGCGGTGATGGTGATGATGATGCCGGCGGATCATCTCCGCCGGCCATTGCAGCGCCGGCTGATCGGTGAACATCGCGGCCTGCGGTCCGCCATGAACGGTCACGTCGCCATTGGCGGCCTTGAAGCAGATGCCGGCGAAATCGCGCTCGCCATTCGCCAGCCGCACAATGCTGTGCTCGCATTCGCCCATCACGACGACGTCGACACGGAGCTTGCGCAACGTCATTCGGGGCGTCGTCGAGCCGTGCGGACCGACCGCGACGAGCACGGCGCCGCTCTCGCGCAGTGTCATGACCAACTCCTGCGGCACGCGCAGCTCGGGCGGTGCGCAGCGCCAGAACAGATAGGTCGGCGCTGTGGTGAGCACGATCATGTCAGGCCGGAACGCCGCGAGCTCGGCGAGGATATCCGACGGCGACAGGTCGAACATGTGGGCATCCAGCAGCAGCGTGGCGTGGCCGGCCTGGCGCAGCAGATGCTCGGAAATGCCGAGCTCGATCGGCAGATGCGGGCTGCGGCAGCCGAAATAGATGCTGCCGTCGAACGTCCAGTTCGGATTGATCAGGGCGACGCGGGTCATGCCAGCGCCCCCTGGCCGCGTTCGGCGAAGCGGGTTGCCAGCCAGCCATGCAACTCGCGAAGTCCCTCGACGAAGGATGTCCGCGGCCGCCATCCGGTCGCGCCCGCGAGTGCGCCGATGTCGGTGACGTACCAGGGCTGGTCGCCGGGGCGCCAATCCGAGAAGCTGTAATTGACCGGCCCGGAAAGTTGCCCGATCTGGTCGATCAGCTCCAGCAGACTGATGGCGTTCGACGGGCCACCGCCGAGGTTGAACACGCGCCCGCGCGTCGCCTCGATCTGATCGAGCACCGCGAGCCAGGCGTCGACCGCATCGGCGACGTACAGCGCGTCGCGCACCTGACAGCCGTCGCCATAGATCGTCAACGCCGCGCCGCGCAGGGCCGAGAGAACGAAGTGCGCGATCCAGCCCTGATCCTCATTGCCGAACTGCCGCGGACCATAGATGCAGCTCATCCGCAGAACCGCCGTGTTCAGGCCGTAGACGCGGGCATAGTCGTGAACGTACTGATCGGCCGCGCCCTTGGAGCAGCCGTAGGGGCTGTAGAGATCGAGCGACGTCTGCTCGGAGACGCCTTGGGTCAGCGTCGTGCTGATTGGCTGATAGCGCTGACCAATGCGGGCGATCGCGTCGTCGTCGATCAGTCGTCCGTACACTTTGTTGGTCGAGGCGAACAGCACGGGCGCGGCTGCATTGTGCAAGCGAACGGCTTCCAGCACGTTCAAAGTGCCGCGTGCATTGATCTCGAAATCGTCGACGGGGTTGTCGAGGCTGGAAGTCACCGCAACCTGTGCCGCGAGATGCAGCACGGCCTTGGCTTGTTTCACGGTGTCGATTACCGTGATCGGCTCGCGGATGTCGCCGACCGTGATGGTGATCCGATCGCCATGGCGCGACTTCAGCCATTGCGCATTTTCACGCACCCCGGCGCGCGCGAGGTTGTCGAGGATCAGCACATGGTCGCCACGCGTCGCGAGCCGGTCGGCAAGGTTGCAGCCGATGAAGCCGCAGCCCCCGGTGATCACGATCGGAGCCTGAGTCGAGGTCGCTTCCATCATGCAACCAGCCCGCGTTGCGACAGCTCTTCGGTCGCCTTCTCCGCCTGGTCGTCGGCGATCTGGTCGGCGAGGTAATGTGCCAGCTCGTCCAGCCCATCCTCAAATCGCACCGCGGGCTTGAACCCGAGCAGACGCTCGGTCTTCGAGATATCGGCGAAACAATGCCGGATGTCGCCGGCGCGATACTTGCCTGTGATCGTCGGCGTCATCTGCGAGCGCCCCATCACGCGCGCGAGATCCTCGGCAACGGAGACGATGCTGCGGCTCTGGCCCGAACCGACATTGAACACGTCGTCAACACGATCGCTCTCGAGCGCGAGCACGCAGGCACGGGCAACATCATGGACATGGACGAAGTCGCGGCGCTGCAGGCCATCCTCGAACACCAGTGGCGAACGGTCGTTGAGAAGCCGTGCGGCGAAGATCGCGAGCACGCCGGTATAGGGATTGGACAAGGCCTGGCGCGGGCCGAACACGTTGAAGAAGCGCAGTGCGAGAGTGGGAATGCCGTACGCCTTTCCGGTGATCAGGCACATCCGCTCCTGCGCATATTTGTTAAGCGCGTAGATCGAGCTTAGAGTCGGCTGCTTGGTCTCGGGGGTCGGTATCGGTTCGAGCGCGCCGCCTGCGCCGGCCAACTCCCACTCGCCGCGTTTCAGCTGATCGAGCGTACGCTCCTCCGGCGCGACGACCGAAGCGTCGCCGGCGCGGCAAGCGCCCTCGCCATAGACGCTCATCGAGGATGCAACGACCAGGCGTGCGACGGGCCGGTTGACCAAGGCCTGCAGCAGCACGGCTGTGCCGAGCTCGTTGGTGCGCACATAGGATTCGATGTCGTACATACTCTGGCCGACACCGACACTGGAGGCAAGATGCAGCACCTTGTCGACGCCGCGCAGCGCGCGTTCGACGGCGATCGGATCGGTGACATCGCCGATCAGCAGTTCGGCATCGGCGTGCAGATAAGATGGACGCTGCCGCTGCGAGCCGTGGACCTGTGGAGCGAGCGTGTCGAGCAGCCGGACCTCGTAGCCTGCGGAGATTAGCGCATCGGCGGTATGCGAGCCGATGAACCCTGCGCCTCCGGTGATCAGGACACGTGTCATGCCGCGCTACTCCCTCTAAGTGAATTTGGAACGACGTCTCCGTGTGAGAAGCGGCGCAATGAATGTTGGTTCCTACGTCACGTACAAACAATAATTTCTCTAACCTACATCAATAATGTACATCAGGCGCCGTTCGGCCAGAACGAGTTTCCATGACGCGTGGGCGGCAGCTGCAGATGCTGAGCGATAGTGGCGCCCGTGTCTGCGAAGCTCGTGCGCGCTCCGATCGATCCAGCGCTCCGACCATTGACAATCAGCACGGGAACGCGCTCCCTTGTGTGGTCGGAGCCGCTCCAGCTTGGATCGCAGCCGTGGTCGGCCGTGATGACGAGGAGATCGTCGTCGCGCAGCGCGTCCAACAGCTCGGGAAGTCGCGCATCGAACGCTTCGAGCGCGGAGGCATAGCCGGCGACATCACGGCGATGGCCGTAGAGCGTATCGAAGTCGATGAAGTTGGCGAACAGCAGGCCGCCGTCGTCGAGCGCATCGAGACCCTCAAGCATGCGCGTGAACAGCGTGTCGTTGCTGTCGCCCTTGAGATTGTGGCCAGTGCCGCGATGCGCAAAGATGTCGGCGATCTTTCCAATCGTGACAACGTGGCGCCGCTCTGCGGTGGCAAGATCGAGGATCGTGGGTTCAGGGGGCGGCACGGCGTAATCGCGGCGATTCGCCGTCCGCCTGAAACCGGAGGCTGAACGTCCGACGAAGGGGCGCGCGATCACGCGACCGATGTTGAAGCGATCGACCAGCGGCCGTGTCGCCTCGCACAGTCGATAGAGCCGATCGAGACCGAACGCCTCTTCATGCGCCGCGATCTGGAACACGGAATCGGCGGACGTATAGCAGATGGGTTGCCCCGTCTGCAGATGAGCCTCGCCCAGATCGGAAATGATGTCGGTGCCCGAGGCATGCCGGTTACCGAGGATGCCCGTCAGTCCGGCCGACGCGCAGAGCTGGTCGATCAGGTCGGGCGGAAAGGCGGGAACGGTCTTCGGGAAATAGCCCCACTCGAAGGGAACGGGCACGCCGGCGATTTCCCAATGTCCCGATGGCGTGTCCTTGCCGCGCGACCGTTCACTGGCGCAACCGAACGCGGCACCTGCGCCGGCTTTTTGCTGCAGGCCTGGCGGCCGCCGGCCGGTCGCATGTTCGCAGGCCTCGCCGAGCCCCAGCGCAGCGAGATGGGGCAGCTGTAACGGTCCCTGGCGCTGATCGCTGTCCGCTTGGCCGGCCGCGCAGGCCTCGGCGATGTGGCCGACGGTGTCCGCGCCCTCGTCGCCGTAACCGGCCGCGTCCGGCGCGCCGCCGATGCCGACAGAGTCCATCACCACGATCAAGGCGCGCATGGCAGCGACTCCGGAACCGCAGGGGGCGGAGCGGCCGCGCCGGTCGTCGCACAATAGCGCAGGATCATGCCGGCGCAGAAATCGGCGAACTCGTTGACGTCGAGTGGCGGGCTGGTGTGATGCGGAGCGATGCCGCGATGCTCCGGCGTGAAGCAGAACGTCACGGTGACGTCGAACTCCGCCAGCGCCTCCATCTGGCGATCGAACCAGGCGAGCGCGTTGGGGCGGAAGCTGTCGGCCCAGGACAGTCCGGTTCTTACGTGCCGGACACCGAGCCGGCGCAGCCAGCGCACAGCGTCATCCAAGCGATGATCCTCGAAGTGAAACCATTGGCAGAGACCCATGCCATGCGCATGCTCGGGAAACATCTCGGCTGCCAGCTTCGGCGAGCCGTCCTCGCGCAAGAGGCCCATGTGGAAGTGCCGATAGTAGGACGAGCCTTCGGCCTCCTTGTGGCGCGTCGTCGCCTCCCAGGCGGTTGGAAGATCGTAGAGGCTGTACCAATGGATGCGCGGTGCGCGACCGTTGAGCAACTCGGCCGTCCGTTGCAGGCCCCAGGCCTGCACCTCGTCGGCGCCGAACGAGGACACGCCGACCTCGGTGACCCACACCGGCACCGATACGAGCGCCTGAATCTCGGCGAGCTTCGCGGGCCATTCGTCGATCTTCCAGAGATTCCAGTCCAGCGGGAAGCCGTGTACCGCCACCGCATCGACGTGATCGAGCACGCCGCGCGCCTTCATGTTGTTGATGAAGGCAGGATCGATCGGCGAGATGCCGCCAAGCACACGCGGCAGCGTCGCGTGCGCCGAACGGATCGCCTTGCCGGTCGCGATCGCGGTCTCCGCAAAGCGCCCCCAGTCCGGATCGAGCTGCAGGTCCCAGTGCGATTTGTTGTTCGGCTCGTTCCAGATCTTCGCCGCCTCGATCATCTCTCACCTCGCGCTGGATAGACGGGACCGTCCTGCTGTGGTCGCGGCACCTTGCGGCACAGATAGACCTCCTCCTCGGGATGGGCGAGGATCGCAAAGCCGGCGCTGCGCAGCATGGCTTCGACGCAGGCGCGGTTCGGCGCCCACCAATTGGTGGGGTCATCGGCATATTTGTGCTCGATGAAATGCAGTTTGGGATAGCCTGGACTGTCGAAAGGACTGGTCGTCCAGAAATCATAGTTGCGCGCGATCTCGTCGATCTCGGCGGAGCCGCGCTGCATCGACTGGAACAGCAGCTGATCGCCGACCACGTGCTCGCGGATCAGATCGAGCGCGAGCAGCGGATGACGCAGATGGTAGAGCACGCCCATGAAGATCACGAGATCGAAGGTCTCGCCGAGCTGTCCGACGTCATAGGTCGAGAGCTTTCGGAATTCGATGTCCAGTCCGTTGACGTCGGCGGCGAAGCGCGCCTGCGCCAGATAATCGTCGTCGGTGTCGAGGCCGAGCACGCGCATCGCGCCGCGGCGCTTCATCTCCATGGCGTAGAAGCCAGCATTGCAGCCGATGTCGAGCACGGACTTGCCGGTGAGATCATCCGGGATAATGTCGGCGAAGCGCCGCCACTTCACGTTCGGATAGTCGCCGAGGAAGTGCGCGGGCGCGGTCGGCACGCCCCTCAGGTCGAGGTTGTGAAACCACGGCCCGAGCGCATCCACCCGGCGGCGGATCTCATCGCGCGAGAGCACGTCGCTCGTCATGCTCCTGCTCCGTCAAGAGTTGGAAGGACCTCCCTGCGGACAGCAGCGCGCACGGTCGGCCGCGGCCCGCCGCTGTCCTGTGACGCGGCGAGCAGTGCGATCGCCGTGCGGTAGCCGTTCATCGTGCCGACATCGACATAGGCCTCGCCCGCCTTGATGCCGACGCCGGCGCCGCCGGCGGCGAGATAGCTGTTCACCAGAGTGCCGAAATATTCGTCGCTGCGGCCACGGGTCTCCCACAGCGTGTTCAGATCGTTGAAGCCGCGAGACGACATGCGGAACGCGCCCCAGATCCACTTGGACGTCGCGTCGCGCTGTTTGACCTGGATTTGAATCACGGCCTCGCCGTCGAGCACGACGGCATCGAAGAACTCCGGATGCTCGACGGGAAACAGCAGGAATGACAGGTCGGCATCGGGCAGGCCGGCCAGCGCGGCTTTCGGAAACCAGACGGTATCGGGCAAGCCGACCAGCACATCGTCGCGGTCACCGATCACGGTCGAAGCGCGGAAGACGGCGTCGCACAGGCCGGCGGCCTCGGGCTGAACGACATAGGCGAGACGCGCACCGCCATAACGATCGCCGAAATATTCCAGGATGTCGGACTTGCCCGGCGAGATCACGAAGCAGATCTTGTCGGCACCGCCGAGGATCAGCCGCTCGACGAGATATTCCGAGACGGCGCATGGCCGCTCGATGCCGCCGTCGCTGCGGCTGCCGACCGGCAGCAGCTCCTTGGAAAATGCCAAGGGCTGAATGCGGCTGCCGCGGCCGGCGGCTGGGACGATGCCCCACATGTCAGGCCTCCTGTGTCGTGAATGTCGGTTCGCGCCGGACTGTCCGCTCGAACAGGCTGATCATCTCGCTCGCGCGCTTCTGCGAGCTGTGTTCGTCGAGCGTGCGTTGCTGGGCGCGGGCTGCGAGGCGCGCCAGCTCGCTCTCGTCACGCGCGAGCGCATCGAGCGTGTCCTGCGCACGGCCTGCCAGGATGATCTCCGCATCCGGTGTGAAGAATTGCTCGATGCCCTCCCAGCTGTCGCTGAGCAGCGGGACGCCGCACGCGGCTGCCTCGAACAACCGTCCCGACGGGCACCAGCCCATCTCGGCCATCGCGCGGCGCGTCACGTTGAGCGTCAGCCGCGACGATGCGAAGAACGCGGCGTGCTCGGCGGGCGGCAGGTGGCGGACGAAATAGATGTTGGACGACCAGGGAAAATCCTGCGGATATTGGGCGCCGCCGATCAGGAAGCGCAGGTCGCCGCGCGCGCGCGCTGGATCCACGAACAATTCCTCGACTGCGGCCTGGCGATCGGCCGAATATGTTCCGAGATAGGACAGCGCAGCCCGGTAATGCGGCTGTGGCGCGACCGGCCGGTGCACGTCGGGATCGACATGGCCGTAGAGCGGCGCGATCTCGCGGGCGCCGAGCCGGTTGCGATACTCCTCGACGAGCCGCGGCCCGCCGGTGAAGCTGAGCACGAGGTCGAAATCGGAAAGGCCGCGCGGACCGATATAGGACAGGGTATCTCCAGCCCTCAGACGCTCCAGTGTGACCGGCGTGTCGAGATCGTAGAACACCTTCAGTCCGCGTGCCTGATCGAGGATGAGTGCCGTGACCTCATGTCCGTCCGGACAATAGGAGGTCAGGACGGCAGCATCCGCGTCGCGAATCTCGGCGCCGGCGATCGCCTCACAATCCTGCCATGACCGGTAGAGCACCAGGCGGCCGCCGGTAAGCTCCGCCATGTCGCGATGATCAGCGTAATAGGGCACGTCGCGCTCGAAGAACACCACGCGATGTCCGGCGCGGATCAGGTTCTTGCACAGCCCGCGCCACAACGTGGCGTGACCATTGCCCCAGGATGACGAGATGGTCAGGCCGAAAATGACGATCTTCACGCCGGCGCCTTCTGGTTGGCTTGCTCAAGCTTGATGCCCGTGGAGTCCGCGACCAGCGTGCTGATGCTGGCTGGGGCGACCTCGACCGAATGGAAGTCATCGAGCGCGATCCGCGCGACATGCATGATGGTGGCGCGAATCGGCTCGGCATGGCTGACGAGCACGATGCATTCACCGCTGCGCGCGCGGCAAAGTTGGTCGATGTGAGACACGATCCGCTGTTGCACGGCCGCCATGCTCTCGCCATTCGGCGGCATGCTCGATCCGCGCTTCTCATTCCATCGCTGCCAGACCGGATCGGCCTCGAGCTCGGCGAAGCCGCGGCCGGTCCAGTCGCCGGCGTCAAGCTCGTCCAGCGCCGGCGCAATCTCGACAGGCAGACGGCAATGGCGGGCGATGATATCGGCGGTCTGCAGTGCGCGCAGCTGCGGGCTCGACTGGATCAGCGAGGGGTTTGGATCAATCAGCGAGGCGCAGATCTCGACCTCGCGGCAACCCTGATCGTCCAGCTCGACCCCAGGCATCCGACCGCAGAGAATACGGCCGAGCAGAGGATGATGCCCGTGCCGGATCAGATGAATGGTTGTCGTCATGATCAGCCTTCAGCCGCGTCGTCGAGAGGTACATCGTCGATGAAGGCGCGTGTCCTGCGTCTCGCCTCCTCGTCGGTGAACTGCAGGGGCGGCGACTTCATGAAATAGCTGGACGGGCCGGTGAGCGCGCCGCCGATGCCGCGATCCATGGCCAGCTTGGCGCAGCGGACGGCGTCGATCACGACGCCCGCGGAGTTCGGCGAATCCCACACCTCCAGCTTCAACTCGGCACTCAGCGGCACGCCGCCGAACGTCGTGCCCTCGAGGCGGATGTAGGCGAGCTTGCGGTCGGTCAGCCAGGGCACGTGGTCGCTCGGGCCGACATGGACATTGTCGGCGTCCAGCGGCACCTCGAACTGGCTGGTCACAGCCTGCGTCTTCGAGATCTTCTTGGAGCTGAGCCGCTCGCGCTCAAGCATGTTCTTGAAATCGGTGTTGCCGCCGACATTGAGCTGATAGGTGCGGTCGAGCCGGACACCCCGCTCGCGGAACAGGTTGGCGAGCATGCGGTGAACGATGGTGGCGCCCACCTGGCTCTTGATATCGTCGCCGACAATGGGCAGGCCGGCCTGCTCGAAGCGCTCGCGCCAGGACGGATCGGAGGCGATGAAGACGGGAATGCAGTTGACGAAGCCGCATCCGGCCTCGAGGGCGCGCGCGGCATAGAACTCTGTCGCCTGCTGTGCGCCGACCGGCAGATAGGACACGACGATGTCCGTGCGCGAGCGCTTCAGCACATCGGTGACGTCGGCTTCGGGCGCATCCGCAACCGGGACGTCGTCCTCGAGGTAGCGTCCGATGCCGTCGAGCACGGGACCGCGTGCGACAGTGACGCCGGTCTCGTCCACGGGCGCAAAGCGGAACGTGTTGTTGGGTCGTGCCCAGATCGCGTCGGCGACATCGCGGCCGACTTTGCCGGCGTGGACATCGAACGCCGAGGCAATCTCGACGTCGCTGATGTGATAGCCGCCGACTTCCGCATTCATCAGCCCGGGAACAGGCTCGTTGGATGTCGCATGACGATAGTAGCTGAGGCCCTGGATCAAGGAGCTGGCGCAGTTGCCGACCCCGACGACACCGACACGGACGCGGCGTCTGTCTTGAACACGGGAGTGCATCGGGTGTCGTCCTCCGGTGGCGGCGTGATGACGTCACGCGAATGAAACCTAAGTACGTCGGCGAACGTGCCCAAGGTATGTTCGTTCCTGTTGGCGCGGCCTTCGTCCGCCGTGTGGCGGTGATTAGCGGCAAAAACAGCGGAAAAGCTGATCTACATTAGAAACCGCACGCATCGCTCAGGAACGATGTTCTTCAATGATGAAGAAGCTCGAAGCATCCGCGGCGCTTTTGATCCACGAACGATTTGCACGCTCTGGCGTTTGATGAGCAGCGAGGCGTCAGCCTCGTAAGTTCTATGAGGAGGTCCGCCATGAGCGAGAGCGCAACCACCACCGACCATAAGAAAATCCGCAAATGGGCCGAGGAGCGCGACGGTCGTCCGTCAACCGTGGCAGCGACGGAAGAGGACGGTCATGCAGGCATTCTGCGCATCGACTTCGGGCCCAAGGAGAAGGCTCTGGATGAGATCGGCTGGGACGAGTTCTTCCGCAAGTTTGACGAATCCGAGCTTGCATTTCTTCATCAGGATCGCACCAAGGACGGGAAGATCAGCCGGTTCCACAAGTTCGTCCGTCGCCACGGGTGAGCGAGCCGCAGGGTCATAGTCCGATCGAGAACGATTGGGTCGCCGCGATGCGGGCGCAGCAGTTTGCCCGAGCCTGGACGATCGCTGATCGTGATCTGGCCACACTGCGCATGAGCGGCCCCGCGAAGCACGAGGGGCCGCGTCACCTGCAGAGGATCTGGCGCGGCGAGGAGCTCGCCGGCCGGACCGTTCTGGTGCGTTGCTATCACGGCCTCGGCGATACGATTCAGTTCGCCCGTTTCCTGCCTGCGCTTTCGCGGGTCGCACGCGAGGTCATCGTCTGGTGCCAGCCGCCGCTGTGCGGCCTGATCGGACGGATGCCGGGCGTCGGGCGCGTGCTTCCCTTGCACGAGAGTGCGCCGGATGTCGACTTCGATGTCGATATCGAGATCATGGAGCTTGCGCATGCGCTCCGGGCGGACACGGACGACGTCCGCATGCGAGGTCCGTATCTTGCGGCGGTGGGGCCTCCAGTGTCGCTCACCAGGCATGCGGGGCTGTCCGTCGGCCTGGTATGGCGTGTCGGAAATTGGGACAGGCGGCGCGAGCTGCCGGCCAGCCTTGTTCGAACGCTCGTGAGCCCCGGCGTGGTTGCATATTCCTTGCAGCCCGATCTCGACGCAACAGAGGTCGCTGAGGTCGGCGCGCACGATGTCAGTAGCCCCGACATCGAGGTGCTCGCCGGCACGCTGCGTGCGCTTGATCTTGTCATCACGGTGGACACGATGGTGGCGCATCTGGCGGGTGCGCTCGGATGCGAGACGTGGATCATGCTGCATGCCGCATGCGACTGGCGCTGGCCTGCCGCGGGGCAACGGACCTATTGGTATCCGCGAGCGCGGTTGTTTCACCAGCGTCATCCCGGAGACTGGTCCGGGGTCGTCGCGGAGCTTGCACAATGTCTTCGGGAACGTGTCGCTGCGATCAGCCCGGTGCGGAAGATTCGAGCGGAGAACGCGCGTCCTGCTGGGCGGGGGTTTGGAGATCCAGGGCCGGCGGCTGGCGCAGCATCAGATAGTCCGGCCGGAAGCCGGCCAGCCGGGTCAGCCCGTCCCAATCCGTGACGGTGATCGTGCGCGAATGCCAGTGCAGCAGGGCTCGGCGGCGGAGGTCCTGGATGGTCCGGTTCGCGTGCACCGGCGAGATGCCGCAGATCGCCGCGAGGTCGGACTGCGTGAATGGCGACGCGAAGCGCAGGTCTCGCCCGAGCCCGACGGCCCGCAGCCGCATCGTGATCTCGCAGATCAGATGCGCCACCCGGCTCAGCGAGTCCCGGCTGCCGAGACTGGTGAGCCACGTCCGCAGCGCGGCCGCATCGGCCAGCATCAGCAGAGACAGCGCCTGGGCCAGCCGTGCGGAGTGTGCGCGAGCCTCGCGGAAGAAGCCGTGCGGCACGAACGCCGCCACGGCCGGACTGAGCGCGCAAAGCTGCGCGTTCACCCGCGGCACGATGGTCGTGAAGAGATCGGGCACATCGCCTGGAACGTAGATCGCGGTGATCTGGCCGGCGCCGGCCTCGGTATCCTTCCAGCAGAGATAGCCCTGCAGAAGCAGGCAGCAGGCTGAGGGTTGATCGTCCTTGCGCCAGACCTCCTCATGCGGAACGAAGCTGCGAATGGAGCTGGGCATCCGCGACAGGAGCTCAAGATCGTCGGTGGACAGCTCGATCAGGCTGGTCAGGCGGTCGGCCAGCTTCGTAAACGCAAACCCTGCCTGCATCCGGCGTCGTCCTCATCAGCCGCCGGATCGCCGGCGGCCCCTTCCCACTCACAATGGAGTTCAACATTGGCGGGGTGGATCGTTCCTATTGTTCCCGTTGTGCGCCGTCGTGTCCCCTACGTCGGACCATCAGCCGGTGTAACGGGGAGCGCGGCTCTGCCGCGCTCCTCAGCACGGCTGTCGCGGCCCGCGTTGCACAGTGAGATCCGTCTTGCTAACTTTGCCGTGGGTCGCACGAACGAGAGGCTGCGGTGACGGAGACGGAGAAGGCTGAGCAGGTGGTGGCGGCGTTGCGATCGGCGCAGGCCGCGGCACCTGATGCTGCGCTGCAGATGCTGAACGGCTTGATGGGGCTGGTGCGCAGCCCGAGCGCCGAGCAGCCGTTCGAAACCGAGGAGGCGCGCTCCTCGGCCTTCTTGTCGATCTGCGAGGTCGGCAAGGCGCTGCACCGCGGGAAGCCCACGGAGACATTGTGGCCGGCGGCGGTGTCCGCCAGCGAACGCTGGCTGGCGCTCGCCAAGTGAGTTCGCCAAGTGAGCTCACCAAGTGAATTCGCCAAGTGAATTCGCCAAGTGAATTCGCCAAGTGAGGCAGCTGCCCGCAGCCGGACTGTCCGTCACAAGATGAGCCATCTGCGCGGCAAGAACGGACCGCTCGGCTGGCGCGCGATGAGCTCCGACGATCTCGCCGCGGTCGATGCGATCGCCGCCCGCGTCCACCCTGGCTATCCCGAAGACATGGCGGTGTTTGCTGAGCGGCTGCAGCTTCACGGCGAGGGTTGCCGTGTGCTCGCGGCCGCCACCGTATTAGGCTACGTCATCAGTCATCCCTGGCATCTCGGCGCACCGCCGGCCCTGAATGTCCTAATCGGCGGCATCCCCTCAGTCGCGGCCACTTTTTACATTCACGATCTTGCTTTGCTCCCGGATGCGCGCGGCAGCGGCGCTGCAGCCAGCATTGTGACCGCGCTGACCGCGCACGCGCGTGAGCTGGGGCTGCCGTCATTGTCGCTGGTCGCGGTCAACGGCTCCGCGCCGTTCTGGCGCAAGCAGGGATTTTCAATCGCTGCGGAGCCCGATGACGGCAAGCTGACGAGTTATGGCGCGGACGCGTGTCTGATGAGGCGCGATCTCGCTTGAGTGGGCCGCTTGAGGGCCAATGCCGCCATCCCAACAGCAAACGGCCCGGTCGCCGACCGGGCCGTGGTGTTGTGTCTCGACATCCTATTCCGGCATCGACACCGGGCGTCGCCACATGTCACGCCGCCGGCTGAAGCGGTTGGCATGCAGCATCCAGCCCGACACCGGCTTGCCGTCGCGATGGCGGCCCCCGCTCTCGGCGCCCATCCAGGCAGCGACCGCCCCGAGCAGGAGTGCGGTCGCTACCGAGAAGGCGAGGATGGTCGTGCTCGCGCGGCTTCGCGACAGCGCCGTCTTGGCGTTGGCGATGGTGGTGTCGACCCGGCGCTCGGCGTCGGGACCGGTCAACCCCGTCGTGGCATTGACGAGCTGCACCAGATAGTTGCGATCGTCGGTGCTGACGCCGCTATGGCTCGATGCCGTCAACAGGATGCGTCCCGCCTCGCTGCGCGCCGGCGCCAGCTCTGGGCTGGGCGCACGCCGTGCGGCGCGGAACAGATGATCGAGCTCGTAGCTCAGGACCGACGGCTCGTTGGCGGCCGGCGGGGTGCCGGTCGCATTCGGATGCGTGGCCGCGGACGCCACCATGGCCGCCAACACGGTACCGAGCACGACCGCAAGCGCCCAGGCGGCGATGCCATGCAGACCGTCGCGCTTCTCCGTCTCGTCACTCTCGGCGGGCCCGTAGGGCGCACGGACCCTTCCCGCGACATAGCCGCCGCAGCCGAAGCTGACGAGCGCCTGCAGCACGAGATAGAGCCCCGACAGCAGCCAGAGCGCCACTGACGCATCGCGCCAGGTCGGCGCCGTCGAGCTGACGCCGAGCCCGACCGCCATCGCGAAACTGATGAGGATCGAGGAGACGGCCGCGGCGGTGAGGGCGCCTGCAATGACCGGCGTCCATTGCAGCGTCCAGCTTTCGGTGGTCACGCGCCCGATGGGCGACGTGGCGACCGGCGTAGTTTCCATCGCCATGGGCGTCCTCAGCGCAGGCCGAAGAACGACAGGATGGCCATGACCACAACGATCAAGCCCACCAGATAAATCAGTCCGTCCATGGTTTCCTCCTCCGATACGAAATCCGTGGCCGTATAAGCGACGGCGACGCGCAATGTTCCGCGCGCCAAGCGGCGGCGGAGGAGAGAGTTGCGCGGCGATGCAGCACGTGGCTTGGGCGTGTCTCAACGGAGGGGATCACGGCGAAGCCCCGTGACTTGCAATCGCCTGCGCGGTTCTGGGGTCCGGGGCGGCGGGATCAACACCACCGCCATCCTCATGTCATGGCTGCATCGAATCGATCGCGGCAGCGTCCGGGCGCGTCGAACAAGGGACGTCAGTAGCGGGGATAGTAGCCGCGCTGGCGTGCAAAGGCATAGGCCGGGTTGATGCCGCAGCCGGCGCCAGTCCCGGAGGCGGTGGCGAGACACTGCTGATAGGTGGAGAACTGACAATTGCCGGGATAGCCCCAGCCTCTGCCCTGCAGGCAGAACCGGTCCTGCGCAGCGGAAGCAGGCGAGGTCGCGGCAAAGGCTGTCAGGACGGCGGTGATGGACAGCGAAGCAAAGAGCAGGCGGCGCATAAGTTTATCCTTGCGATGGAAGGTGCCGTTGCAACGCGAGGCTGCACGGGCACGTTCCTCGTCCGCAACATTAACTGTCGTGCCGGCGCAACGCCGATGCGTTCGTTCGTCGCGATGCTGGCTGTGGTGCGTCTCTGACCGGCTGAGGTCGGACCCGGAACATTCGCAGAGTCCTCCGGTTGCTTCATCCGAAAATGAGGGATGCTCGCGATGTTCGGTCGATCGAGGAAATCGAATGAGGAGTCTCTGGACACCACTGGCCTGCTCGCCTCGCGCCGCATGCGGGGGCCGGGAACGGGCGGCATGCTCGCGCTGCTCTGGCTTGCGTTCCTGATCCAATATCTCGACCAGCGCCCCGAGCACACCGACCCTCAGCAGCGCCACGTTTCCGACGACGGCCGCGGCCGCGGCCGTCTCGCCGACTCGCCGTCGGAGATTCCTGCGAAGGGCTGGAAGGATGTTCTGTATCGCGTCTACGAGAACGTCGGCGATCACAGGATCGTCGCGCTCGCCGCGGGCATGACGTTCTACACGCTGCTGGCGATCTTCCCGGCGCTCGCCGCGATGGTCGCGATCTATGGATTGTTCTCCGATCCCGCCAAGATCACCGGCCATCTCGAGCAATTGCAGGGCCTGATGCCCGGAGGCGCGATCGACATCGCACGCGACCAGCTCACGCGGGTGTCGGCCAAAGGCAGCCAGGCGCTTGGCGTCACCTTTCTGGTCAGCCTCGCGATCTCACTGTGGAGCGCGAACGCGGCGATGAAGTCGCTGTTCGATACGCTGAATGTCGTCTATCGCGAGCCCGAGCGACGCGGCTTCATCAAGCTGAACGCGATCTCGCTGCTGTTCACCGGCGGCGCCATCCTGTTCGCACTGCTCGCCATCGCGGCCATCGTCGTGGTGCCGGTGATCTTGCAGTATGTCGGCCTGTCGGATGCGGCCGATCTGCTGTTGCGCATCGGCCGCTGGCCCGCGATCTTCATCTGTGTCTCGCTCGGTCTCGCGCTGATCTACCGCTATGGCCCGGATCGCGAGGAGCCGAAATGGCGCTGGATCAGCTGGGGCAGCGCGCTGGCGGCGGCGCTCTGGCTCGGCGGGTCGGCGCTGTTCTCCTGGTATGCGGCCAACTTCGGCAGTTTCAACGCGACCTACGGTTCGCTCGGCGCGGCCGTCGGCTTCATGACCTGGATCTGGATCTCGGCCATCGTCATCCTTATCGGCGCCGAGCTCGATGCGGAACTGGAGCATCAGACCTTGCGCGATACGACGATGGGCGGGGAGCGGCCGCTCGGAACCCGCGGGGCCACGATGGCCGACACGGTCGGACGGTCGACCTGACGCCGCCATGCTCGCGGGCGCGAGCATCTGAGGCTTCTTCATCACGGCAGCAAGTCAGTCGGGTTCCGCGGGAACCCGACTGGGTTGAATCGTGTTCCTTGTTGGATTGCCGCGGTGCTGGTGGGTCCGACGGTCCGCCCGCGTGGCAACCATTGCCATCTCGTCATTTCACCACGGAGCTTTGCATGACGGAGGAGCTTGCTGGCGGCACTCGCGAGCGCGAGGATCTCTCCCGCATTTCCACCGGAAGCGACGGCCTCGACGATATTCTCGGCGGCGGGCTCGATGCCAATCGGCTCTATCTTTACGAGGGGCGGCCCGGGACCGGCAAGACGACGATCGCGCTGCAGTTTCTCTTGAAGGGCAAGAGTCTCGGCGAGCGGGCGCTCTACATCACGCTGTCCGAAACCAAGCGGGAGCTCGAGGTCGTCGCCGAGCGGCACAGCTGGTCGCTCGACGGCGTCGACGTGTTCGAATTGGTGCCGCCGGAGACGACGCTCGATCCGGAGCGGGAGCTCACCGTGTTTCATCCGGCGGAGGTCGAGCTCAGCGAAACCACCGGCCTGATGTTCAAGGAGGTCGAGCGCATCGATCCCGCACGCGTCGTGATCGACAGCCTGTCCGAGCTCAGGTTGCTCGCGCAGAGCCCGCTGCGCTACCGCCGCCAGGTGCTCGCCTTGAAGCATTTTTTCGCCAAGCGCAACTGCACGGTCATCCTGCTCGATGATCTCTCGTCCTCGCAGGATGACCTGCAACTGCATTCCGTGGCACATGGCGTCGTGATGCTGGAGCAGCTTGCCATCGAATATGGCGCGGAGCGCCGCCGCCTGCGCGTGATCAAGATGCGCGGTATTTCGTTTCGCGGCGGCTTCCACGATTTCACCATCACCGAGGGCGGGTTGCGGATCTTTCCGCGGCTCGTCGCCTCCGAGCATCACCGCTCGTTCCTGGGCGAATACACGTCGAGCGGCAATGCAGAGCTCGATCAGCTGCTCGGCGGCGGGCTCGAACGCGGCACCAACGCATTGCTGATCGGCGCGGCCGGCGTCGGCAAATCATCGGTCGCGCTGAGCTACGCGATCGCCGCGGCCGAACGTGGCGAGCATGCCGTGTTCTTTGCCTTCGATGAGGGGCGCGGCACCGTCGAGGCGCGCGCGCGGACGCTCGGCCTGCCGCTCGAGCGGTACCTCGACTCCGGCTTGATCCGCTTCCAGCAGATCGATCCGGCCGAGCTGTCGCCCGGCGAGTTCGGCGCCATCGTCCGGCGCAGCGTCGAAGGCGACCATGCCCGCGTCATGATCATCGACAGCCTCAACGGCTATCTCAATGCGATGCCGGACGAGCGCTTCTTAATTCTGCAGATGCACGAGCTCTTGAGCTATCTCGGCCAGCAGGGCGTCCTGACCGTCCTCGTCCTTGCCCAAAACGGTTTGGTCGGGCCGATGGAGACGCCGCTGGACATCAGCTATCTCAGCGACGCGGTGCTGATGCTGCGCTACTTCGAGGTTGCCGGGACCGTGCGCCGCGCTCTGTCCGTGGTCAAGAAGCGCAGCGGCTATCACGAGCATACGATCCGGGAGTTTCGCTTGAGCGCCAAGGGAATCACCCTCGGTCCGCCGCTGACCGATTTCAGCGGAATCTTCCTTGGCAATCCGCGCTTCTCCGGCGCCGTGATCCCCGATGTGGACAAGCGAGATGAGCACTGAGCAGGATCAGCGCGTTCTCCTCTTCGCGCCGATCGGGCGCGATGGTCCGGCCTCCGCGGAGCTGCTACGGAGCGCGAGGATCGATACGCAGATCTGCTCCGCCCTTACCGAGCTCGTCCATGAGTTGAGCGCGGGCGTCAGCGTGGTCGTGGTGGCGGAGGAGGGGCTGTTCGCGAGAGACACGGCGCCGCTCACCGAGTGGGTCGAGCGGCAGCCCGCGTGGTCCGATCTCCCGTTCATCGTGCTGACAAGCCATCGGGACCAACCCGCGGTCGTCGCCTGGCGCCGCAGCCTGGTGCGCGCGCTGCGCAACGTGTCGCTGCTGGAACGGCCGATCCAGCCGATCACGCTCCTGAGCGCGGTGCAATCGGCGATGCGGGCCAGGCGTCGCCAGTATGAAATCCGCGCACTGATTCACGCACGTGAACAGGCCGCGCAGGAGCTCGAGCGACTGGTGGTGGAGCGCACCCGCGCGCTCGCCGAGTCCAACGAACACCTCCGCCTGGAGATGGCCGAGCGCGCGCGCGTCGAGGAGACCTTGCGTCAGGCCCAGAAGATCGAGGCCATCGGCCGGCTGACCGGCGGCGTCGCGCATGATTTCAACAATCTGCTGATGGTGATCTCGGGCGGGCTCGACATGCTGGACCGCCAGGCCGATCCGGCGCGCCGCCGCCGCCTGATGGACGGCATGATCCAGGCGGCGCAGCGTGGCGCCAGCCTGACCCGCCAGCTGCTCGCCTTTTCCCGCCGGCAGGAGCTGAAGCCCGAGCCGGTCGACATCGCCCGCCAGATCGGCGGCATGCGCGAGCTGCTCGATCGCAGCCTGCGCGGCGATGTGCACGTGCAGTTCGAGTTTCCGGAGGACCTCTGGCCGGTCGAGGTCGATCCCGGTGAGCTCGAGCTTGTCGTGCTCAACCTCGCGGTCAACGCGCGGGATGCGATGCCGACCGGCGGCACCATCGTGGTGCACGGCGAGAACCTGCCGAATTGGCGGGACGATGAGGTCGCAGGCGACTACGTCCGGCTGTCGGTGATCGACTCCGGGACCGGCATGACGGAGGAGGTCCGGGCACGCGTGTTCGAGCCGTTCTTCACGACCAAGGACATTGGCAAGGGCTCGGGTCTCGGTCTGGCCCAGGTGTACGGCTTCGCGAAGCAGTCCCGCGGCTCCGTCTGCATCGAGTCCGAGCTCGGGCGCGGCTCCGCGATTTCGCTCTACCTGCCGCGGTCGGAGCATGCCGCCTCGGGCGTCCAGCCGCACCTCCTCGATCTGCAGCGACCGAGATCGCGCCTTCACGACGAGGGGCGCGTTCTTCTGGTCGAGGATGACGACGAGGTTGCGGCGCTGGTCAGCGAGATGCTGCGCCAGCTCGGTTATGACGTGACCCGCGCCTCGAGCGCCGCCGCGGCGCTCGGCGCGCTCGCCGACGGACGTCCGGTCGATCTCGTCTTCTCCGATGTCATGATGCCCGGGGGCATGAACGGGGTCGAGCTCGCGCGCGAGATCCAGCGGCGGCGGGTCGACATGCCGATCCTGCTCACCAGCGGCTATTCGGGAGCTGCGGTTCACGCCGCCAGGGAAGCGGGCGTCCGCATCCTGTCAAAGCCTTACCGGATCGACGAGCTGGCGGCGGCGATCGATGCGGCAAAAATGGAGAGCGAATGGAGCCGCGCGCGCAGCTCCTGAACCCGCGCGGCCCTCTCATGTGCTGACGTGATGCCGGACGCTTACGATAGCGTCGGCGCCGCCTCGGCGGCGGCATGCTCGACCGCAGCGGCCGCATCCAGCACGAGATCCTCGCGGAAGCGCGGTCCCACGATTTGAACGCCGATCGGAATGCCCTCGTGCACGCCCGTCGGCACGCTGATCGACGGCAGCCCGAGATACGCGGTCGCGAACAGGAAGACGTGCGAGCGATACAGCCGGTCGACGCTGGCGTCGCTGTCGAGATCGACGCCATAGGGCAGCGCCGTCTCCATCGCCACGGGGCAGAGTACCAGCGGGTGCTCCTGCATGAACAGCTGCCAGCGCCGCAGATAGGTCGCGCGCGCCGAAGACGCCTTGATCAGTCCGGTGACGTCGAGCTCAGGCGTGCGGTTCATCATCAGCGCGAAGGCGCGCCGCGCCAGCGCGTCGCCATGCTGCTCCACTTGCGAAGCCAGCGTCACGCGCGCCTCGCCTTGTGCGAAATCATTCCAGGCCTGCGCAGCGGCGGCGACATCCGGCGGATCGCGCCACGTCACCTCATAGCCTGCGCGGTGCAGGATCGCCGCGGCCTTGCGCACGGCCGCCTCGACCTCCGGCGCCATGCCGACGCCCGCGGGATCGAGGCAGGCGGCGACGCCGGGATGATCGATGCGCGGGCCCTCGAGCGGCATCGCGACGTGCCAGGGATCGCGCGGATCGGGCGCGGCCATCGCGGCCAGCGCCAGCCTTGCGTCTTCGACGTTGCGCGTGATCGCGCCCTGCACCGAGATCAGCTGCAGCGACAATTGCCGCTCGGACGGCGCGGTGCCGTTGAATGCCGGCACGCGGCCGAAGGATGGGCGCAGGCCCACGGTGCCGGTGCAATAGGCCGGATAGCGGATCGAGCCGCCGCCGTCATTGCCATGTGCGATCGCGCACATGCCGGTCGCCGCTGCGACCGCCGCGCCGCCGCTGGAGCCGCCCGGCGTGCGGCCGGGCCGCCACGGGTTGAGCGTGCGGCCGTGCAGCTCGTTGTCGGTGAACCAGCGCATCGAGAATGCCGGCGTGTTGGTGCGGCCGATGATCACGGCGCCCGCCTTGCGCAGATTGGCGACGACCGGCGCGTCGTCCGCGGCGATGTTGTCCTTGAAGGCGACGACGCCGTTGGTGGTCGGCAGGCCCTTCTGGTCGACATTGATCTTGGTCGTCACCGGCACGCCGTGCAGCGGCCCCAGCGTGGTCCCCGCGGCCACCATGCGGTCAGCGAGGTCGGCCGCCGCGAGCGCCTCCTCCGCCTGCACCGAGACCACGGCGTTGAACTCGGGATTGACCGCGCCGATGCGGTCGAGACAGGCCGTCACGGCCTCGCGACTCGTGACCTCTTTGTTGCGGATGGCGGATGCGAGTTGCGTGGCCGACCAGCGCCACAGCGGGGTATCCATGCGAAGCGAACCTTTGTGATCCAAACCAATGATTCAGCCGCGAAGCAGGGCGCGCAGCCCCAGCGTCACGTCCTAACCGCGCGAGCATAGGTGACTCGGCGGCCATGGGCGAAAAATTGTGTTCCTCTGGCGGGAACTTTGCCCTCACGCGGCCGTTACGTCGATGCGTCCGCTCCCGCCTGTCCGCGATGGTGCGCGATGAGGCGGCAATGTCGCTGCCGGCCAGGGGGATGGATGATCAGTCGTGAGTTCGGGCGGACCTTCTGGCGCAATCAGACCTCTGTCGATTACGCGCTTGCGGACCTCGCCGCGGGCCGCCTCGAGGATCATGATTTCCGGCTGCTCGCGGACGGCATTCCCACGCTGTGCTGGATCGCCAATGGCGACGGCTACATCGTCTGGTACAATCGCCGCTGGCACGAATACTGCGGCAGCACGCCGACGCAGATGGAAGGCTGGGGCTGGCAGTCGGTGCACGACCCCGCGCAGCTTCCCTCCGTGATGCAGCGCTGGCAGGCCTCGATCGCCACCGGCGAGCCGTTCGAGATGACGTTTCCGCTGCGCGGCGCCGACGGAGTCTTCCGCCCATTCCTCACCCGGATCCAGCCGATGCGCGACGCCTCGGGCCGGATCCGCCGTTGGTTCGGCGTGAACACCGAAGTGTCGGCGCAGGTCCAGGCCGAGCAGGCGCTGCGCGACAGCGAGACGCAGGCGCGTGCCGATGCGGAGCGCATCCAGCTCGCGCTGGCGGCGGGCGCCATCATCGGCACCTGGGTCTGGGACATCCCCGCCAACCGCTTCACCATCGACGAGAATTTTGCGGTCAATTTCGGTCTCGATCCCGCGCTCGGGCGCGAAGGCCTGAGCCTCGAGCAGGTCACGATGACCGTGCACCCGGACGATCAGGCCGGGCTCGCCGCCGCCATTCAGGACGCCCTGACGCGCGGCGGCGACTACGCGCACCAATATCGCGTCCGCCGTCGCGATGGCCGCTATCACTGGATCGAGGCCAACGGCCGCGTCGAATTGCGCGACGGCAAGCCGGTGCGCTTCCCCGGCGTTCTGCTCGACGTCAACGCGCGTCACGCCGCCGAGGCGGCGCTGCGCGAGACCGAGGAGCGGCTGCGGCTGGCGACCCAGGTCGCCGAGATCGGCTTCTGGGACTACGATCCCGCGACCGGCGTGCTGATCTGGCCGCCACTCGTCCGGGCGATGTTCGGCGTCGCCGAGGACGTGCCGGTCACGATCGCGGACTTCTACGAAGGCCTGCATCCGGACGACCGCGAGCCGACGACGGCCGCCTTCGCCGCCGCCGCCGATCCCGCCCAGCGGGCGCTCTACGACGTCGAGTATCGCACCATCGGCAAGAACGACGGCGCGCTGCGCTGGGTCGCCGCCAAGGGTCGCGGCCTGTTCGACGAGGCCGGTCATTGCGTGCGCCTGATCGGCACGGCGATCGATATCACCGCGCGCAAGACCGCTGAGGCGCGGCTGCGCGATCTCAACGAGCGGCTGGAGGTCGCCAATGAGGAGATCAAGCGCTACGCTCATGTGGTGAGCCACGATCTGCGCGCGCCGCTCGTCAACATCATGGGCTTCGCCCAGGAGCTGCAGAGCCAGCGCGACGAGATGTTCGCCGCCGGGCAGCTGCCCAAGGCCGATCCGCAGCGTGTGCAGGCCGAGCGCGATTTCGACGAGTCGCTGTCCTTCATCCGCGCCGCGACGCAGAAGATGGACGGCCTGATCACCGCCATCCTCAAAGTGTCGCGCCATGGCCAGCAGCCGCTGCATCCCGAGCCGCTCGACATGGAGGCTCTGGTGAGGAAGCTCGCCGATGCCATTCGTCATCAGACCGAGACGGCGGGCGCCGTCATCACCATCGAGCCGTTGCCGTCGCTGGTGGCGGATCCGCTCGCGGTCGGTCAGATCTTCGGCAACCTGCTCGACAATGCGGTCAAATATCTCGATCCCGACCGCCCCGGCCGCATCACGGTCTCTGGCGAGGCGCGCGGCCGTGAGGTGGTCGTCCATGTCGCCGACAACGGCCGGGGCATCCGCCCGGAGGACCAGGCGCGGGTGTTCGAGCTGTTTCAGCGCGCCGGCCAGCGCGACCAGCCCGGCGAGGGCATCGGCCTTGCGCATGTGAAGTCCTTGGTCGGGCGCATGCACGGCAACATCTCGCTGACATCGGAGGCCGGCGTCGGCACGACGTTCACCGTGACCTTGCCGCGCACGCCTGCGAACTAAGCGCGCCCGCAAATCAGTCCTGCGTGGAACGCAGGACGATTTTGATTTGCCGCAACGGCGGCGGCTCTCCTTTCGTCAACATGGCGTCGACGAAAAGGAGATCTATCGATGTGGCTCACCAAGGACGACTTCCGCATCAAGGCGGACAATTTTGATTTGTCGAATGGCCTGAACATTCTTCGCATCATCTGCGGATTGTTTCTGTTTCCGCACGTCGCCGGGAAATTCGCCGGCGGCGCGGTGTCTGCGGCGACAGCCGGCTTCTTCGCCAAGGCCGGCTTTCATCCGCCGGAGGTCTGGGTCGTGCTTGCCGCCGCGTCCGAATGCGCCGCCGGCATCGCTTTGGTCCTCGGCATCTGCACCCGCTTCGCCGCGCTCGGCGCCACCGTGCTGCTGCTGTTCGCCGTCTACGCGCTGCAGGTCGTGAAGGGCTTTGGCTGGACCTGGAATACCGGCGGCTATGAATACCCGGTGTTCTGGGCGATCACCTCGCTCGCGGTCGGCATCGAGGCCTGGAAGGCGCATCTCGTCAAGGCGAGGCCGCGCGTTTCCGTCGTGCCCGCGAGCGCCGGCGCCTGAGCGGCGTACCAGCATCGCACGAGCGAACCCCAGCCGCCCACGGGCGGCTTTTTCCTCGGAGTTGCTGCGGCCGGATTACACGGACCTGCGACACCCAATGCGCCGTAGATAATCATGGAGACATTTGTCGGAAGAGCGGTTGTCGGATCGTCCTCCGAGCGTCCAACCAGGAGGAACTGACATGACCATCCCGAGGATCGTCGATCTTGACGCATGGACCGAGGCGCATCGCGCCCATCTCCTCAAGGAAAAGGCCTTCATGCGGCAACGTGATGCGCTGGCAGCCGAGCGTCGGGCGCTGCCCTGGCTCAGGGTCGAGAAGGATTATCTGTTCCAGGCGCCGCAGGGGTCCGTCAGTCTCGGCGGGCTGTTTCAGGGCCGTAGCCAACTGATCGTCTACCATTTCATGATGGCGCCCGGCGATCCGCACCGCTGTCCCGGTTGCTCCTTCCTGTGCGACCATATTGACGGCGCCAACCAGCATCTCGCCCATCACGACGTCAGCCTGGTCGCCGTATCGCGTGCCCCGCTCGCCGAGATCGTGCCGTTCAAGACGCGGATGGGCTGGGCGTTCGATTGGGTGTCCTCGTACGGAAGCGACTTCAATTTCGACTTCCAGGTCTCGTTCTCTGACGAGCAGATCGCCACGGGACAGGCGATCTACAATTTTGCGCCGCTGCGTCGTGGCTCGCACGAGCTTCCGGGCCTCACCGTATTCACCAGGGACGCGGCCGGCGACATCTTCTGCACATTCCAGGTCCGCTCCCGCGGCGGCGATCCACTGATCGGCGCCTATCATTATCTCGATCTCACGCCCAAGGGCCGCAACGAGACCGGTCGCGGCAATCTCTCGGACTGGGTCCGCCTGCACGACGAATATGAGGATAGCAACACGCGAAGCGGCGATCGCGGGCACTAGTCCTACGAGCGTGGGGCGGATCAGCGCAGCGTGATCCGCCGCCTGCTCGATCGCGGTGACAATGCAACTATCGAGAGCAACGGACCGCGTGCATGGTCACCGACATCGCGCGGCCTGTCACGAATCGCCCGCCTTAGTAGATGCGGACGTGATTGGCCTCGAACGTGACCTGGAAGTTGTTGGGATTCTGCAGCGTCAAGGTCAGAACGGTTCCGACGCCGGCTGTCGTGTCCCAGACCACGGTCCTGGCCGTCTGGCGCAGCGGCTCCATCGCGCGATGGTTCTTGTCGAAATGCGGAGCGATCGAGACGTCAAAGAACTCATCGGGAGTCTTCGAGTCACGTCCCCACCAGAACGTGAACTGCTGGGTGGCGTGGGCGGGAATCGAATAGGTGCCGCGCTTGTAGTCGATGTTGGCCATGGGTCCGGTTCCTTGTTGTCATCCGTCGCGACGATGCGACGCCGGACGATTGCAACTCCGGAGTGTGGACGGCTGTGAGCTGCCTCACGCGGTCCCGTGATCGGACTGCGTCGACACTGGCTGCCGCGGGCAGTTTGTCAGCCGCGCCGGCGTTCCCACCGCCGTGCAGCCTGCGGGCACATCGGCCGTGACGACGGCGCCCGCGCCGATCTTGGCGAAGTCGCCGATCGCGACGTCGCCCAGCACGATCGCGCCGGAGGACAGCAGCACGCCGCGGCCGATGCGCGGGCCGCGGCCGGGCAGCGCATCGCGCCGCCCGATCGTGACGTTCTGCAGGATCGTCACCTCGTCGCCGATGCTGCTATGGGCGCCGATCACGATGCCCGTCGCGTGATCGAGAAACACCGACGTGCCGATCCGCGCCGAGGGATGCATGCTGACCTGCAGCGCCGTCGAGCTCTCTGCCTGCAGCAGCAGGGCCAGATCAGACCGCCCGGCGGTCCACAGCCAGTGCGCGACGCGAAACGCCTGCAGCGCGATGTAGCCCTTGTAGTTCAAGAGCGGCGGCAGCAGCGCCGTGGTGGCCGGATCATGCGCCGCAATCGCATCGAGGTCGCGATGCGCCGCGTCGACGAGCCCGGGCGCCACGAGATGCGCCTCGCGCGCGAGCGCGGCAAACCGTGCCTGCTGAGCCGCGCTACGGCCAAGCCGAGCGCCGATCTGCTGCGCGACGACACTGCCGAGACCGGGATGATCGAGGACGGCGGCGGACAGGGCACGGCCGAATACGGGATCGCGCGCGGCGGCCAGCTCTGCCTCGCGACGGAGGGATGACCACAAATCGTGCTTTCGGGTGGTCGGGCTGCTCGTCATGGCGGTCATGGCTCCCCGGGCAACGGCGGCAGGATAGAGCGACGCTGACGCTCTTGCCAGCGCCCAGGGACGAGTTCGCGACTTCCGAGCCCTCCCTCCGGCGAATAATCACGCTATCGTCCCGCTGTGCCGCAAGCTCGCGCGCTCAAACCATCCTCCGATTGAGGGTTATCGCATTTGGCGATCGACGTGTTGTGCTGCTTCCACGCGGTCGTGGCCGGGCTTGTCCCGGCCATCCACGTCGTCCGACATACTGAGAACGACGTGGATGCTCGGGGACGGAGCCCCGGCATGACGTTGTGGAGACAGTTTTGCCAAAAGCTCTTACTGATCATCCGCAATGGCCATGGTCGGTACGGGTGCGCAGAACTAACGCTCGGTCTCCGGGAGGCGATAGGGACAAACAATCTCAGGCGGAGTGCGCAATGCCAAGCAACGGTTTCGAGAAGGTCGGTTCATCCCCGCCAACTTCCGCCTGAGCGAGAGGGCTGCCGCGATGCTGCGCGAGCTGACGGGGCTGGCTTCGCAGGACCGCGGCCGCACGACGCTGCCGGCTCTTCTGGGCGGAGGAGTATGACGAGATCAAGCGCTGGGTCATCGTCCATGGCGTATCGACCGGCTGGTACGCTGTCGACGAGTTGCCCGTGCGGCTGGTGCAGCAGGTCGATGGCGTGAGCCTGGCTCGTCACTCCGCGGCATGCGCCGCGTTTCCAGGGCAGGACGATCGATTTTCAGGATACGAAGTTTGTTCTGATGCCGTAGCCACGGACGTGCAATTCCCGCGACGTCTTGATCATCATCAGCACGCGTGTTAGTAACTCAGTATGAAAAGCATCATCTCCATCGCATCGGTCTTCTTCCTGAACCGTTGATTGCGGCCCGCTCCGCGGGCGCACGACATGGCGCGGCCCACCGCCGCGTGTTTCAGGATCAGACCCCGCCAGTGACCGCGCAGCGCGCGGACCTATCTCACTTGGCCAAGCGATGAGAGCTTCTCCATGCCCGACAATCCTATCTCGGCGGCGCGGCCGCCTGCGCTGTCGCCTGCGCAGATCGATCAGTTCATCCGTGACGGCTTCGTTAAGCTCGAACGCGCGTTTCCGCGCGAGCTGGCCGCGGCTGCGCGTGACATTCTCTGGCGCGACCTGCCGTGCCGCGCTGACGATCCGTCCTCATGGACGCGCCCGGTCGTCCGGCTCGGCCAATATCACGACGAGCCGTTCAAGCAGGCCGTCAACACGCCGCGCCTCCACGCCGCCTTTGATCAGCTGGTCGGTCCCGGAGGCTGGCGGCCCCGTCCGGGCCTCGGCACCTTCCCGGTGCGCTTTCCGCATCCCGATGATCCCGGCGATGCCGGCTGGCACGTCGATCTGAGCTTTCCCGGCCCTGACAGCAGCCCGGACCGGCAGACGGGCTTCCCCGATTGGCGCGTCAATTGGCGTTCCGAAGGCCGCGCGCTGCTTATGCTGTTCCTGTTTTCCGACACAGACGAGCATGACGCGCCGACGCGCATCAAGACCGCCTCGCATCTCGACGTCGCGCGCTTTCTCGCGCCGGCGGGCGAGGCCGGTCGCTCCGCGGACGAGCTAAGCCAGTTCGCCGACCACCTCGAGCGCCCGCAGGTGCTCGCGACCGGAGAGGCCGGCGACGTCTATCTCTGCCACCCCTTCCTGGCGCATGCGGCGCAGATGCACCGGGGCACGGAGCCGCGCTTTCTCGCCCAGCCGCCGCTGCATCCAAAGGAGCCGGTCTGTCTCGATCGAGCGGATGCGGCCTATTCGCCGGTCGAGATCGCGATCCGGCGAGCGTTGAGCGAAAGCTCGATTTGAGCTGCGGGCAGCACCAACCGCTGCCGCGTTGCTTTGAAGGAGATCTCCTCCATGCGTCGCGCCCACCAAGCGGCTCGCTAACGCGCGAACGGCTGCGCATCGAACTCTTTCACGAGTTTAATGAAGTCGTCCGCTCCGTCCGACGCGAGAACCCGCCCATCCTCAAAGCGCATGATCAGAAATTCGCGGCCGTACGCGGTCTCGCCCGCCGTTGCCAGCCAGAGCGCATGTTTCGACGCGACGTCGCAGAGTTTGAGGGAGAGAAACGCCGCCGCGCGGAGATCCGGACAGGGATCGAACGTGCGAAGAGAACGGACGTAGACCTGGGCCCGCGCGGGATCGTCCGCGCGAGCCTCCCTGACGGAATCCTCAGGCGCAGCGGGGACGCTGAAGGATGACAGCCTCGCGCCGTTTGCGCTGTCCCAGGCCGACCAGCCGTCCTTGGTCCGGGCGAAGACCTTGCTGCCGTCGGCGCCGAGGCGAATCTCGAGGACCTCGGCCTCCGTCACCAGCAGCTGCCGTTTGTTGGCGCGGATGATCTCGACGCCGAACGCGCGCGGCTCGTCGACCGCCCGCTGATAATCGTAGCCGACGGCAAACGTCGTGCGATCGTCGGACCAGGTGAGGAGGTCGCTGCCGAAGATGTCGTCGATATGGATCACGCGGCGCGCCGTTGCGGGGTCCCATAGCGTCGCCTGATCCGGCGTCTCCGATACGACGATCAGCCCGCGCGAGAACTCGATGCCGGACACCTGGTAGTTCCTGCACGGCGAGGCCCATCGCACCGCCGGAGGCGCCGCGTCGAGATCGACGAGCATCGCATCGATGCTGGCGCTGCTGGCGTCGAGTTCGGTCGGCGCGAGCAGCAGATGGTGGCCGTCGAATGCAAACGCTCCGTGCGGACGCCCGCAGAAGGTGCGCAGCGTCTTTCCAGAGACATCGGCCACGATCGTCTTCCGGTTCATGTCGATGAAATAGACGTGATAGGAAAAGGCTGGCTCCGCCAGTGGATCCATCGGATCGAACGCGTCCTTGGCTTCGCCCGAGGTCGTGACTTGGATGATGTCCGGGCGCTCGGTCGCATCGATGCCTTCGACCTTTTCGACATCGACCAGCGTCGCCAGTTTCTGCGCGATCAGATAGGCCTTCTCATCGGTCCGCTCGTACCTTCCGGTAGGATGCGGCCAGGATGACGGCCATTTGTGAACGACCCAGCTCCAGTCGCCGGGGCCGAGGGAGCCCGCGATATCAGCGGTATCGTCGATCCGCGCGCCCGTCTGCGCAGACCAGCCGATCGTCGCGACCTCGTTGCCATCGCGCGCGAGCCGTGCAACGACGCTGCGCCCGTCATGCGAGATCGCGATGCGGGTGAACCAGTCCTCAGCGTCCGCCAGGAATTCGCGCAGAATGGTTCCGGTCTTCAGATCCCGAACGGCGATCGCGGATTGGGTGCCGGCCACGAACCAAGTCCAGTCGGGGGCAATGGCCAACGCCCAGGTGTGGTCGGCTCCGATCTGCACCACCGCGACACGGTCCGGCGGAGGTCCGGCCGTGAGGCCAGGGCGCATGGGAATCGTGAGTCCCAGTCCAAGGACGAACGCTGCGGCCAACCAATGTCGCGCCGCATGCCAGTGCTCTCGTTTCGTCTCCATGAGACGCCTCCGAATGGATCGGACAGTTGACCCAGTCAAACCGGTCCTCGGCGGGCAAACCGCAAGAGCTCGTTGCTCGGCATCCGCGTTCCGCCTCTCCAGCTCAACCCCATCCTTCCATGTAGAATGAGCCTTGAGGGAGAGCTTGTCCCAGAAGGCAGCGGATCGCAACGCCGACATAACCAGCGAGCTCGCGAGGAAGCGTATCGAGCGGAAAGAACTCCAAACCGTCGGATTTGTCACGCTCGCGGATTTTCGGCTCGCCGGCGAACACGTCCGTGGCGAAAAACAGATCGATGATGGTGCGATCCGTTTGGCGGTGCATCGCGCAGACGAAGCGCCAAGCGTCGGGCTTCACGACAAGTCCTGTCTCCTCGCGCAATTCGCGTGAGGCGGCGCTGATCGCGTCTTCTCCGGTGTTGACGTGTCCTGAAGGTAGCGCCCATAACCCGTCCAGGTAGCCTGTGTTGAAGCGCCTCTGCAGCAGGATGCTGTCGTTTACGCGCAGCATGCAGTAGGAAGCGAGATAGGGGCGTTGATGTTGATCGATCATTGCTGCCATCCGCAACCAGGACTCGTTGAGCGTAGCTTCGCTATGTGACTGGTACGTGCATCCACTTGCAGTCCCTGCCTACGGCGGCGAATCGAACTCGCAAGCCGTTTGCCTTAATGCCCCCGTTCGGCCCCGCCATTCACCTGAACGATCTGCGCGGTGACATGCACCGCCTCCGCCGAGGCGAGCCAGCCGATCGTCGCGGCGATGTCGTCGGGCGTCCCCGCGCGGCCGTTCATCGTCTCATCGATCCTCGATTTCAGCTGTGCTTCACTCATCGCCGCGCCGAAGAATTCCGTGTCCGCGACATAGCCCGGCGCGACGACGTTCACCGTGATGCCGCGTGGTCCGAGCCGTTTGGCGAGATCGGCGGAGTAGGGGTGCAGTGCTGCCTTGGCCGCGCCATAAGACCCTTCGCCCGATCCGCGATAGGCCGCGATCGAACTCACGAAGATGATCCGTCCGCCCGGCGCACGCAGGCGCGGCATGAGCGCTTCGGTGAGCAGCACGGCCGTCAGCGTGTTGATGCGGAAATTGTCGGTCCAGCGCCGCGCCACGCCCGCCAGACCGTCATCATAGGTGTTGGTCGGCGCACGCCGCGCCACATGGCCGCCGGCAGCATTCACCAGTACGTCGACGGCCGCGAACCGCTGCTCCAGCGTCATTCGTGTTGCTTCGACCTGCTCCACCTCCGCAAGGTCCGCCGTGATGGCCAAGGGAGCCGGCGCATGCGGCTGCTCAGCGGCGATCGACGCGGCCGAGGCCTCGATCACGCTTTTGCGGCGTCCCACCATCACGACCTGTGCTCCACGTCCAGCGAAGGTCCGCGCCGTCGCAAGCCCGATGCCGGTGCCGCCGCCACTGATCACGACCACTTGCGCCACGCTTCAACTCCAAGATCTCACTCGACGTCGGGATGATCCGGCCTGGGCAGCGCAGCAACAACCGGCCGCGGCGACCGCGTGCGAGCGGCTGGACGCAGTTTCGATCATGCGACTCCTCGTTTCAAGTCCGTCCCAGTGATCGAGTGTGTTCGGCCGGCCGAATCTGACGAAGCGAAACATCTGGAGCGGGCCAACACCCCCAAGGATCATGTCGATCGTGGAAAAAGATTCTCCTTTCGCTTTTACAGAAAATATGCTCTACTCCCGCCATCCCGTTTCGCCACGAGGGGCGTATCGCGATCGTCACGACACGTGAGGCGGGAAGGCGATGGCCGCTGGTTTGCCGGAGCGCGCTTCGGCGCGCGGACGAACGGCAGCTTGCGGACGTGAAGTCGTGTGGTCCTGGCGCCGCGAGGCTGGCGTCAAGTCCTTGGCGGATGATGATCGCCGGGGACGACGGTGGCTAACGAGCCGTACACCGGGGAGATCACGAAGTAAGCGTAAAAACCATCGCGCAGGGAATGCCGGAGTTCGGCTGAACCTGTGGTAACTGCCGCCTGCTTTTTTTGCTGCAGGCGGGCCATGGGTTGCGGCCAGCGCCCGGCATTCCCTGCGCCCTCGTGATTCAGAGGGCTCGTCGAACCCACCAGCCCGGACGCTGCGGCGTCGCGGGGTCTTTCCCGTGCGTCCGGCGTCGGCGTGCGATGAGGCGCGGCGGAAGCGGCGGTAGGCTCCGGATGGGGCTTCGTGCGACCTCCAGCGGTTTGACCCGCCTGCGTGGGCGGCTGATGGAAGGGCAGGCCGGCCAACGGCCTGGGACACATTGCCAAGTGGCCGATTGCACAGCGCCGGGCGCTCGCGCGCTCGCGGATTATGATCTACACGGGGGCGTCCATGATCGACCACCCACGATGTCCTGCTCGCAACGGCGCGAGAGACGATACGGAGTTGCAGATGTCCCTCAGCCACCAGCCCCTCCATCTTGCCGCGGAAGCGACTGAGATCCTGACCTCGCTCGGCGTCGCGCCGGAGCGGCTGCGCGGCGGCACGCGCGCAGCCCGCTCGCCGGTCACCGGCGAGGTGCTGGCGCAGGTGCGGGACGACACCCGGGCGGATGCAACGGCGGTGATCGCGCGCGCCCACGCGGCATTCCTGCAGTGGCGGCTGGTGCCGGCGCCGAAGCGCGGCGAATTGGTGCGGCTGTTCGGCGAGGAGCTGCGCGCTCACAAGACGGCGCTCGGCCGGCTGGTGTCGATCGAGGCCGGCAAGATCGTCTCCGAGGGGCTCGGCGAGGTCCAGGAGATGATCGACATCTGCGACTTTGCGGTCGGCCTGTCGCGCCAGCTCTATGGCCTGACGATCGCGACCGAGCGCGCCGAGCACCGCATGATGGAGACGTGGCATCCCCTGGGGGTCACCGGCGTGATCTCGGCGTTCAACTTTCCGGTCGCGGTGTGGGCCTGGAACGCGGCCATCGCGCTGGTGTGCGGCAATAGCGTCGTCTGGAAGCCCTCGGAAAAGACGCCGCTCACGGCGCTCGCCTCCGATGCGCTGCTCGCCCGCGCGCTCGCCCGCTATCGCAGCGAGGGCGGCGTCGCGCCGGAGGGGCTCGCAGGCCTGATGCTCGGCGGGCGCGAAGTCGGCGAGATGCTGGTCGACGACGCCAGGGTGCCGCTGGTGTCGGCGACCGGCTCGACCGCGATGGGGCGCGTGGTCGGCGCCTGCCTCGCCGGCCGCTTTGCCCGCGCGATCCTCGAGCTTGGCGGCAACAACGCCGCCATCGTCACACCCACGGCGGATCTCGATCTGACCTTGCGCGCGGTCGCGTTCGCGGCGATGGGCACGGCCGGCCAGCGCTGCACCAGCCTGCGCCGCCTGTTCGTCCATGCCGACGTTTATGAGCAGCTCGTGCCCCGCCTCAAGCAGGCCTATGGGTCGGTGGCGATCGGCAATCCGCTGCAGCCGGGCACCCTGATCGGTCCGCTGGTCGACCGCGCCGCCTTCGAGGCGATGCAGGATGCGCTGAGCGCCGCACGGGATCATGGCGGGCGCGTGTTCGGCGGAGACCGCGTCGCGGTCGATGGCTGCGCGGAGGCCTACTACGTGCGCCCGGCGCTGGTCGAGATCCCCACGCAGAGCGGGCCGGTCGAGCGCGAGACCTTCGCGCCGATCCTCTATGTGATGCCGTATCGCGATCTCGCCGCCGCGATCGAGCTGCACAACGCGGTGCCGCAGGGGCTGTCGTCGTCGATCTTCACCAACGATCTGCGCGAGGCCGAGCTGTTCGTGTCGTCGCGCGGCTCCGACTGCGGCATCGCCAATGTCAATATCGGCCCGTCGGGCGCCGAGATCGGCGGCGCGTTCGGCGGCGAGAAGGAGACCGGCGGCGGCCGCGAATCCGGCTCGGATGCCTGGAAGGCCTATATGCGCCGCGCCACCAACACCGTGAACTACGGCCGCAGCCTGCCGCTGGCGCAGGGCGTCAAGTTCGATCTGGGGTGAGCGATGCGGTGTGTCTCCTCTGTTCGCGGAACCGGTTCGCGGATTCGTGCGTTGCGCGCTGACAAGGAGATGCATCATGGCAGCAGCAAAGAAGAAGACCTCGACGGCGAAGTCGTCCCGCGGACGCAATCAGGATCGCGCCCGCGTCGCCGGCGGCCAGGACTACGAAGTCCGCTACGAAGCGAGGAAGAGCGGCCGCTCGGCCACGGCCGTGAAGAAGGCGGTCAAGAAGGTCGGCAACAGCCGCAAGACGGTCGAGCGCAAGCTCGCGCGCTAATGCTTCTGCGGCCGCTGCGGCGGCCGCAGCGATCCTTTCGTCCAGCCGATCGCCTTGGGCGAATGCAGCGGATCGGGACCGTCGCAGACCCGGCAGGTCAGCTCGCCGCGCTCGCCCTTGCACGATCGCTGCGCCTCTCGCACCGCGAGAGGGCGTCCGCAGGTCGGACATGGCTTGCGCACCAGCCAATGGGTCGGACGCCTCAACATGGCAACGTCTCCCGAGCGAGGCCACAGGCTAGGCCGGAATGTGGCAGTCGGGGAATCACTTATTTGAATCGTGGCACCTCCTCCGGATCGCCGGACCGTGAGCAGTCGGGGCAGGTGTCGCCGATGCCGGACAGGGCCTCCTCGATGGCTGCGACCGCGTCCGGACTGCAGACGCCGCCCGGCGGATCGTGGCGCGCAAGCGCGAGCGCCCGGGCTAGCGCATGCGGATCACCGCGCTCCAGCATCCAGCCGTGGGCCTCGCATTCGACGACCGCGCCGGCCTCGCGCAAGGTGGCGATCGCCCAGCCATGGAGGCTGCGGATCGCGGGGCGTCTGACGAGCGTGGGCATCGGCGAATCTCTCCTGGAGGGAGAATCCACGATCGGCGCGGCGTTTCCAGGCCGGGCCTGCAGGGCAGGGATTCCGAATTGGAGGGGCTCCTCCCCCAGGCAGAATCTTCGCTGTCCCGGCTTGAGATCGGCCCCGGCTGCGGTCATCCTCGGGTCAATTCAGGCAAGCGGGTGTGGATAGGAATGCAGATCAAGACCCATGAGGATGTGCTGCTCGTCATCGACGTGCAGAACGATTTTTGTCCGGGCGGGCAGCTTGCCGTCGCCGAGGGCGACGCCGTCGTGCCCGTCATCAACCGGCTGAGCGGGCTGTTCGATCACGTCGTGCTGACCCAGGACTGGCATCCGGCAGGCCACAGCTCGTTCGCCTCCAGCCACCCCGGTAAGGCGCCGTTCGAGAGCGTGACCATGCCCTATGGGCCGCAGACCCTGTGGCCGGATCATTGCATCCAGGGCACAAAGGGGGCGGCGTTTCATGACGATCTCGCGACAGACAAGGCGCAGCTGATCATCCGCAAGGGGTTTCGCGCGGCGATCGATTCCTATTCCGCGTTCTTCGAGAACGACAAGACCACGCCCACAGGCCTCGCCGGCTATTTGCGCGAGCGCGGCCTGAAGCGGGTGTTCCTGGTCGGGCTCGCGACCGATTTCTGCGTGCACTACTCGGCGGTCGACGCGCGGCGGCTCGGCTTTTCGGCTGTTGTCATCGACAACGCGTGCCGCGGCATCGATCTCGGCGGCTCGATGGCAGCGGCCAAGGCGCAAGGCGCGGAGGCCGGCGTGGAGCGGATCGCGGAGCTCGTGTGAGATGAGATGGTGAGGCTGGCGATGCGGCTGAGCTACGCCGCCGCATCGATGTCGGGCTCGGCGATGGCGCCGGCGACGCGGACGCGGACACGGAGTGCATTGCCGGGGAGGTAGGCGATCGGCATATCCTCGACGTCGACCGTCTTGAGCGAGCCGCGTTCGGCGCCCGCCTGCACCGCGCGCTCCTCGGCGATGCGGCGGGCAGCCGCGATGGCCTCGTCGCGGGTCATGTCGCGGAACACCTGGTCGGCCTCGCCCGACACTTGCGCGATCGCCGCGCCGACCGCATTGGCGCAGTCGCCATGGGGCACGCGGACGATTTCGGAGATGCCGGCGAGCCGCGCCGGCACGAGGAACGCGCCGCCGCCGACCGCGAGCAGCGGCACGTCGCCGGCCTCGGTCTTCATGCGGTCGATGTCGCCCTCGAGCTGGCGATGGGCGTCAGCGAGCGCGGCATCGATCAGGCTCTTCGGCAGATGCGCGACGCGCGCGCGGTCGCCGATGTCGATCAGCCCGGCCGCCACCGCGATGTCGGTCGCGGTGAGCTGGCCGCCGCCGAACACCATCGCGTCGGTGGTGAGCCGATATCCGACGCTGACCGGGCCGACGCGCACCGGCTCGCGCGCGACGTGGCTGCCGCCGCCCAGGCCGATCGACAGCAGGTCGGGCATGCGGAACAGGGTGCGGACGCCGCCGACCTCGACCACGGCATTCGCCTCGCGCGGAAAGCCGTGGCGCAGCTGGCCGATGTCGGAGGTGGTGCCGCCGACGTCCACCACCATGGCGTCGTCGAGGCCGGAGAGATACGCGGCGCCGCGCATCGAATTGGTGGCGCCGGAGGCGAAGCTCATGACCGGGAAGGCGGTCGCGATCTCCGCCTGCATCACGGTGCCGTCGTTCTGCGTCAGGAACAGCGGCGCATCGATGCCGGAATCCGCGATCGCCTTGCGGAAAGCGGCGACGGTGGTGACGGCGAGGTCGTGGAGCGCGGCGTTGAGGAGCGCAGCGTTCTCGCGCTCGAGCAGGCCGATGCGGCCGAGGTGGTGCGACAGCGTGACCGCGACGTCGGGGCAGATCTCGGCGAAGATTTCGTGCGCGGTGATCTCGCAGCTCGGATCGAGCGGCGAGAACGAAGAGGCGACTGCGACAGCGCGCAGCCCCTTGGCCTTGATCGCGCGCGCGGCGGCTTTCAGGCCGTCGATGTCGAGCGGCATGAAGGGGCGTCCGTCATAGTCATGGCCGCCCTCCAGCATGAACGTCTCGCCGCTGACGAGGTCGGCAAGGTCCGCCGGCCAGTCGCAGAACGGCGGCAGCGAGGCGGAGGCGGGCATACCGATCCTGACGGCGCCGATCCTTTGCAGATGCCGCCGCTGCACCACCGCGTTGATGAAATGCGTGGTGCCGATCACGACCGCGTCGACAGGCACGGCCGCTGCGGGATTGTCGCGCAGCGCCTTCAGCGCCGCGAGGATGCCGGAGGTGACGTCGGCGGTGGTGGCGGCCTTGACCGAGTGGACGACCTTGTCGTTGGCAATCAGGACCGCGTCGGTGTTGGTGCCGCCGACGTCAATGCCAATCCGCTTCATTCACTCTGCTCCGGAGGTCGCAAACAGCGACCGGAAATCGAGGTCGTACCCGAAGGCGCGGGGGCCCACGAACTCCAGGCCGCGCGGGCTGGTCAGCACGGCGGGCGCGGGCAGGGCGATCACCGTCACGCGCTGGCCATAGCGCACGGTCTCGGTGCCGATGCCATGGCCGTTGACGCTGTCGAGCACGCAGATCAGGTCCGGCGACATCGCGATCGCCTCGTCGCCTCTCCAGGCCACGATCCACTCGTTCTGGAACGACAGCTTGAGCTGCGTGCCGCGGTCCTCGTCGCTGCCCTCGATGACGGCGCTGCCGCGGAGGAAGCCCTCGGTGGTGCGGCGTTCGACGTCGACGACCTTGCCGGTGAACAGCCGCTGGCCGCCCTCACAGGCGAGGATCGCCGCGATCGGGTCCTGGTGGTTCTTGTTGGCGGCGTTCACAGCGCGTCCGATCGCAATCGCCTTGGTGGTGGTGAAATGAATGCCCCAGTCCTTGACCTCGCGCCCGGTCCGCGGCGCCTTGCTGGTCGAGGCGATCGAGCCCATCTCGACGCAGATCTTGCGGCTGGCGCGCTCCATCCACTTCCACGAGGGGACCTTGGTGACGACGGCCTCGATGCCGCGCGGATCATACAGGGTGCAGGGATACGGCTTGAGATCGCCGATGGCGACCGACGTCATCTGCGCCTCCGGAAAGGCGCGGCCCATGCAGTCGGCATCGACGACGGGAATGTTAAGATGCGCCGCCGCCATCAGCGCCTGCATGCCATTGCCGCCGCCGATCTCGACCGACATGACCGCGCGGAAGGTGATGCCGTTGATCTCTTCCTGCATCCGCACCGCGCGCGCGATGCTGCGGCTATCGGCCAGGCGCTCCTGGCCGACCAGCGGCGCGCCCATGTTCGAGACGACAGCCACCCAGTCGTGGTCTGCGAGATCGAGCGGCGACATCATCTGCAGGCGATGGCCCTCGGCATACAGCCGGCGCAGATTGAGCAGGCCGAGATAAGGGCTGCCACCACCGCCGGTGCCGAGGATCCAGGCGCCGACCGCGAGCGCCTCGATGTCGTCGAGGCTGATCGTCGTCATGTCGTCTGTGCTCACCGTCGCGCTCCGCCACCGGTGAGTTGCGCGCAAGGTCGCTGCGGGAAGGAAACAACAAGCTTCAAAACATCAATCCTCGAGTATGACGAGATCGGCCGGACGCCAGCCCAGCGTGACCGCCTGGCCGGGTGCATGGAGCGGTCCGGCCCCGGAATTCGGCTGCTGCGCCAGTACGCGCTGGCCGCCCTCGAGCACGATGCGATAGAGCACGGCGCCGCCCAGAAAGTTCGTGCTCTCGACCGTGCCACTCGCCGACATCCCGATGCTCCGGGCATCGGACGGTGCGGCCGCGGACACCGTGATTTTTTCGGGCCGCAGCGCAACCGAGATCGCCTCGCCGTCGGCGCTCGCGACCATGCGCGGCAGCGTCAGCACCATGCCATTGCCGACAGCGATGCCACAGCCATGATCCATCGCCACGCGCTGGCCGCGGAAGATGTTGGTGTCGCCGATGAAGTCCGCGACGAAGCGCGTACGCGGCTGCTCGTAGATTTGCACCGGCGTGCCGATCTGCTCGACGCGGCCGGCATTCATGACCGCGATGCGGTCGGACATCGCCAGCGCCTCCTCCTGGTCGTGGGTCACGAAGACGAGGGTCACGCCGAGGTTCTTCTGCAGCTGCTTCAGCTCGAACTGCATCTGCTGGCGCAGCTTCTTGTCGAGCGCGCCGAGCGGCTCGTCGCACAGCAGGACCCGCGGCGAGATGACGATGGCGCGGGCGAGCGCAACGCGCTGTTGCTGGCCGCCAGAGAGCTGCGCCGGCCGGCGATTATCCATGCCCGACAATTCGACCATCGCCAGCGCCGCCTTCACCTTGGCGGCAATGGTGGCCTTGTCGACTTTGCGCATGCGCAGGCCGAAGGCGACGTTCTCGGCCACTGTCCGGTGCGGAAACAGCGCGTAGTTCTGGAACACCATCGCCATGTCGCGCCTGTGCGCGGGCACATGGGTGATGTCGGCGCCGTCGAGACGGATCTCGCCGGTGCTCGGGCTGTCGAAGCCCGCGATCATGCGCAATGTCGTGGTCTTGCCGCAGCCGGACGGGCCGAGCAGCGAAAAGAATTCGCCGGGCCTGATGTCCATCGCCACCGCATCGACGGCGCGCACGCCGCCGTCATAGATCTTGCTGACCCCGGCAATCTCGATCGCAGCGCTCATGCACGGAAGATCCGGTTGACCCTGCTGTCGATCTCGTCCTTCTGCGCGTTGTACCACTTCCAGTCGACCTGGATCAGCTTGCCGACCTTCTCCGGCGTGGTCAGAAGCTTCGCGTCATACTTGGCGTCGAGCTTCACCTTCTTGTTGGCCGGCGAGTACCACACGGTTTCGGCGAGGCGCTTTTGAACATCCGGGCGCAGCATGTAGTTGATGTAGGCGTTGCCGAGTTCCTTCACCTTGCTGCCCGGCGTGATGCTCAGCACCTGCTCGAGCGACAGCACGCCCTCGCTCGGCGTGACGAAGTCGATCGGCTGGTTCTGCCCGTCATACCGATAGATGCCGGAATCGTGGAGGATGCCGATGCCGGCCTCGCCCGACAGGATCAGCTTCTCCATCGCGCCGGTGAAATCGACCAGCTTGATCGGCTTCAGCTTCTCCAACGCCGCATAGGCGGCATCGAGATCGGTCTGGCCCTTGCCGTAGAGCGTGCCGCACATCATCACGAACGCCTGTCCGAGGCTGTTCGCGGGGATGACGTATCCGCCGCGGGCGCCGTTGAACTTGGCGTCCCAATAGTCCTTCCACGACGTGACGCTGCCATAGCCCTTGTCGGTGCGCATGCCCAGGCCGATGGCGCTGGTGAAGATGCAGACGCCGACGATCTTGTCGCTGACCGCGTAGGGATAGACGTCGGCGATGTTCGGCACCAGCTTGGGGTCGACCTTCGGCTCGACGAGCCCCATCTCGACGGCGGCCCATTGCTCGTTGGAGTTGGTGTGCAGCACGTCGTAGACCGGCGCGGAGCGCGAGCTCGCCTGCAGCTTCGGCAGGAAGGGCAGCGCGGTGTCGGTCTTGAGCTTGCACTTGAACTCGCTCTCGAAGGCCAGGCCGATCTCGGCCTTCATCACCTCGCCCCATTTGCCGCCCCAGCCGGTGACGTTCAGCACCGGCTCCTCGGCGCGCGCGACATAAGGCGCCGCGACGAAGCCGGCGCCGAGCGAAGCTGCCGCGGTCAGCAGGCGGCGGCGGCTGAGGGGGAAGCGACGCGATGAGGCGGTCATATCCGGGAGCTCCCTTACAGTTTGACGGTGGACCGCAGGCCAACGGTGCGGTCGAGCGCGATGACGACGATGAAGGCGAGGAGGATCGAAATGACGGAGGCGGCGCCGATGGTGCCGTCGAGATCGAATTTGAGATAGTTGAACAGCGTGATCGGCAGGGTCTCGCTGCCCGGAGCGACCAGGAACAGCGACACCGGAAACTGGTCGAACGAGACGATGAAGGCGAAGATCGCGCCCGCCATCACGCCCGGCTTCACCAGGGGCAGGGTGACTTCGAAGAACGTCCGCGCCGGGCTCGCGCCGAGATTCTGGGCGGCTTCCTCCAGCCGCACATCGAAGTTATGCAGCACGGCAAGCGTGGTACGAACAACATAGGGGATCGTCACCAGCGTGTGACCCGCCACCAGCCCCCACAACGGCCGGCCGATGTCGACCAGGACGTAGGACTGGAACAGCGCCAGGCCGGTGAGGATCGCCGGCAGCATCAAGGGCGAGAGCACGGTCGCCACGATCAGCCGCGAGCCCGGCAGGTTGCCGCGGGCGATGGCGAGCGCCGCCGACGCGCCGAGCACGGTGGATGCGACTGTCGTCATCGCCGCGATCTCGAGGCTGAACAACAGCGCATGCATGAAGTCGCGCGAGGCGAAGAACTTCTCGAACCAGCGCAGCGAGACGCCGACCGGCGGAAACTGGATGAACGGCGTCGGGTTCAGCGCGAACACGATCACGATTGCGATTGGCGCGAGCAAGAAGAGAATGATCGCGATGTTTGCTGCGAGATAGAGCTTGCGGCCCCACCGGATCGGCGACTTGCTGCCACGCAACGCCGGCGAGCCCGTGTGTTCGATCGATGCGGCCAACGGACGCTGCGATCCCTTGGAAAGGCTCGTCATCTGCGCCCTCATCGCAGCTCGCGCTGCCCCGACACGAGGCCAAGCACGTGATTGTAGGCGATGACCAGCACGAGCGAAATGACCAGCAGTACCATACCGAGGGCCGCGGCGAAGCCGACGTTGAAATTCGCCGAGATCTGCTGATAGATCAGAATCGGCAAGGTCATGATCTGGAAGCCGCCGAGCAGGATCGGCGTGACATAGGCGCTGATCGCCAGTGCGAACACCAGGAGCGAGCCGGCGAGGATGCCGGGCAGGCTCAGCGGCAGCGTCACCTCGACGAACGCGCGCCACGGGCTGGCGCCGAGATTTTCTGCGGCCTGCTCCAGTCGCTCGTCGATGCGTCCGATCACACCGGTCAAAGTCAGGACCATGAAAGGCACGTAGATGTGGACGAGGCCGACGATGATGCCGGTCTCGTTGTACATCAGCTGCAGCGGCTTGGTGATGAGTCCGAGCGACGTCAGGATCTGGTTGATGACGCCCTTGTCGGACAAGAGCGTCATCCAGGCGAAGGTACGCACGACGATGCCTGTCAGCATCGGAGCCAGCACGGCCATCAGCAGCAGCGCATGGCCGGTGCGGCTCTTGATCCGCGCCATCCAATGCGCCAGCGGGTAGCCGACCAACAACGAAGCCAGCGTGGTCCACAGACCGATCCGGAGCGTAGTCCAGATCACCTCGAGATAATAGCTGTCGGTGCCCATCCGGGCGTAGTGCTTGGTGGTGAACGCGACGTTCGGCGTGACGACGGGATTTCCCGTCAGCACGCTCATGACAGCCATCAGTCCGATCGGCAGGAAGAAGAACAACGCGAACAGCAGCGCGCTAGGCAGGATCAACAGCGCAAGTCTGTTGACGCGCGGCGCGCTATTACCTGGCATCAGGAGGCCAGTCCAGCCAATTGCTCGATGGTCTGTCCCAGCGGATCGCCGGTCATGCGCCGCAGCTCCGCCGCCATCGCGCCGAGCTCGCGGCGGACATTGGCGCGCTCGATCTCGGTGGTGGCCTGCACTGAATACGACACCGCAATGCCGATCAGCTCACCGCTCTCGCCGCTGGACAGCGCAAATCCCTGCGAGCCGACGCCCTCGATCGCCTCGTCGGCGGCCTCGGAGATGCCGGTCCGGCGGATTTCGTTCAGCCGCGCCATCAGCTCATTGAAGTTCTGCGGCGAGTTGGCGGGCACCTTCGGATAGTTGAGCGGCACGCGGGCGCGGATCTCCTGGTCCGACAGGCGGGCCAGCATCGCGCGGCCGTTGGAGGTGACGATCGCCGGCGTGCGCTGGCCCGGCGGGTTGACGACGCGCAGCGGGTTGGAGCCGGGCACGATGCGCAGCACGACCTGCTGATAGCCGTCGAGCACCGCGATGTAGCCGGTGTGCCCGGTGCGCGCGCAGACGTCGCGCAGCTCGCGCTCGGCAATCGCGAGCAGGTCGTCATGGGCGCGATGCAGCCGGCCGAGCTCGAAGGTGAGTAGGCCGGGGCGGTAGCGGCGGCTGTGCGGGTCCTGCTCGAGTAGGCCGCAATCGCGCAGCGAACGGAGCAGGCGGGAGGTCGAGCTCTTCGGCTTGCCGGTCAGGACCTGGACGTCGGCGAAGGAAAGGTCGGGCCGCGTGGTCGAGAAGCAGCGGAGGATGTCGATAGCGTTGGTCAGAGCGCTCATGATGATACCGTTTGTTCCATTTTTAGGAACCTAGTGCCAAATTCTAGAAGCGACGGGGAGTCTGCCGCAAGGCGAAATTAGGGGCAGAATGTTGCTCGATTGCGCGTCAGGGTGGTGGTCGTGGCGCCAGCGGAATCCGAAGCATGGTCGCGCTCAGTGCGGGATCGTCGACCGGATGCGACTGACGGCGTCCTCGACGTCGGTCCAGGCCGGCTTGTCCGGCGCGAACTGGCCGCGAAGATAGCTGACGAGCTCGGCGAGCTGCGCGTCGCTCAGATGATCCTTGAAGGCTGGCATGTAGCCGAGGTCGGACGACGCCGGCTTCATGATGCCATGCAGGATCACCTGGATCAGGTTGTCGGGCGTCGCGCTGTGCAAATTGCTGTTGAGCGCGAGCGACGGCCGGCTGCCGAACAGCGGCAGACCGCCGACCTCGTGACAGACGGCGCATGCGCCGAGATAGAGTCGCGCGGCGGGAGACGAGGCTGAGGTGACCTTGGTTCGGGCTTCGAGATCAGAGGCTATCGCCTCCAGCTTCGCCGGCTCGGGCGAGGGCGTCTGGAAGGAGGCGAGATAGGCCGCCATCGCCCGGATATCGGCGTCGGGAAGCTTGGCGAGATCCTTGACGATCGGCGCCATCGGTCCTGCGGCCACGCCGTGGAAGCGCGACTGGCCGGAGCGCAGGTAGGTGAAGAGCTCGTCGTCGGTCCACGGGATCGGCGCTGAAGAGAGCGCGGTGAGCGCGGGCGCTTCCCAGCCATCGGCAAAGCCGCCGGCGAGATAGGCGTTGCGCTGCTCGGCGCCGAGCGCATTGCGCGGCGAGTGGCAGGCGCTGCAATGGCCGAGACTCTCGATTAGATAAAAGCCGCGATTCCACTGCTCCGATTGGGTCGGATCGGGCTTGAAGGTTTCAGTGCTATGAAACAGCGCATTCCATCCGGCAACCAGCGGCCGCAAATTGAATGGGAAGCGCAGCTGATTGTCTGGCGATTGCTGCCGCACGGGCTGCTGCGCCATCAGATAGGCGTACAGCGCCTGCAGATCGGCGTCGCTGGCGCGCGCGAAATGCGTGTAGGGAAATGCCGGATAGAGCTGCCGGCCGTCACGATGCACGCCCTCGCGCATCGCGCGCTCGAAGGCCGGATAGGACCAGGCGCCGATGCCGGTCTCGACGTCGGGCGTGATGTTGGTGCTGAAGATCCTCCCGAACGGGGTCTCCAGCGCGCGGCCGCCGGCATTTATCAGGCCGCCATCTGAGGTGTGGCAGACGGCACAATTGCCGAGCGCCGCGAGCACCTCGCCGCGTGCGATGGTCGCTGCGGAATAGACCGAGGGATCGGGACGGGTGATCGGTGCGATGGCGCGCCACGGCAGCACGGCCATCGCGACGCCGATCGCCGCGGCACAGGCCGCGACCGCGCTGGCCATCACGCCACTGCGTTTGGCGAAAGGCTGCAGCCAAGTGGCCGCGGGCTTCTCCGGCGCAGGCAGCGGTTGCGGCTTGGCGGGCTCGACCTGTTCGCCGCGCAGGCCTTTCAGGATGCGTTCCGGCGTGAACGGCGGCTCGCGGAAGCGAACGCCGGTGGCGTCGTAGATCGCGTTGGCGATCGCGGCGGCGCTCGGCACCGACGCGGACTCGCCGACGCCGAGCGGCGGCTGGTCCGGCCGCGGCAGCATCAGGACGTCGATCTTCGGCACGTCGGGGAAGGTGATGATGGGATAAGCGCCCCATTCCCGTGCCGCCACCTTGCCGCGCGCAAACGGGACCTCCTCCATCAGCGCCCGGCTGGTCGATTGGATGACGTTGCCTTCGATCTGGTGGCGCACGCCGTCCGGATTGATCATCAGGCCGGAGTCCTGGCCCGCGATCACGCGCGTGACGCTGATGTCACCCGTCGTCGTGTTGATGGCGACATCGGCGATCCAAGCCGACCACGCTGCGCCATAGCCGGGGAACTTGCTGTGCACGTAGAGCGCGTAGGCAAAGCCGCGGCCGTGCACGACGCCATTTTCCGGCGTCTTCTCCTGCCGCACCGGTCGCGGAGTCCAGCCGGCGCGCTCGGCAACCGCATTCACGAGGTCACGCGCGCGCTCGTCCTTCAGATAGCGCAGCCGGTACTCGATTGGATCGACCTCAGCCTCGGCGGCGAGTTCGTCGATATAGGATTCATGCGCAAAGGTGTTGGGCAGCGCCGAGACGCCGCGGATCCAGGAGGCGCGGACGATCGGCGCCATGTCATGCGCCGTCACGCGCATGTGGTCGTAATCGTAAGGCGGGATCGCGGTGCGGTCGCCCATTTCGAACACGGCGGGCTCCGGCGCGACGCGGCCGGTCAGCAGCAGCGCCAGGGTCGGCGCGCCGTTCGAGGGATAGCGCGTGGCGAACTCATAGGCCGCGACGGAGCCGTCGGCATCGAGGCCGCCATTGACGTCCATCAGCTGCGCGGTGCCTTTCGGCTCCCACAGATGCTCCTGCTCGCGCGTCAACTGCACGCGCACGGGGCGGCCGACCGCGCGCGACAGCAGCAGCGCATCGGCGGTGACGTCGTCGGCGCAATTGCGGCCGTAGCAACCGGCGGCCTCGAGCCGGATCAGCTCGATCTGGTGCTCGGGGCAGTCGATCAACTTGGCGAGATCGGCACGCAGGATGTGCGGGTTCTGCGTGCCGGAATAGATCCGGATGTGGCCGTCGCGAACGTCGGCAACGGCACAGGACGGCCCGATCGAGCCGTGCATCTGATAGGGCCAGAGATACGTCCGCCGCATCGGCTTCGCGGCCCCTGCGATGGCGGCATCGACGTCGCCCTTGTCTAGCAGTCGGCGCGGCTCGGATGGATTGGCACGCAACGCGGTCTCGACATCGTCGAGATCGCGCAAGGTCGGCACGGGCTTCCAGCTCACCTGGAGCCGCTCGGCCGCCAGGATCGCCTGCTCCTCGCGCTCGGCGACGACGCCGATAAAGTCGCCGATCACGACGACGTCGACCAGGCCGGGCACGTCGCGCACCGACTCCTTGTCGATGCCGATCAGGCTGGTGCCGACGAAGGGACCAGCATCGACGCCGACATAAGGCGGGCGGATGACGCGGCCGTGCAGCATGCCGGGCACGCGCACGTCGTGCACGTAAGTCAGCTCGCCCGTCGCCTTCGCCGGCAGGTCGACGCGCGGCACCGAGCGGCCGACGATTTGATAGTTATCCGCCGACTTGACGGCGATGTCTTCGGCGAGCTCGAGGCGGATCGTGTCGTTGCCGATCAGCTCGCCGTAGCTGAGCACGCGATTGTCGGGACCGCGGACGAGCCCGTCCTCGATCGTCAGATCGTGTTCGGAGAGGCCGAGCTGCGCCGCCGCGCGCGCCAGCAGGAAGCCGCGCGCTTGCGCTGCAGCCTTGCGCAGCGGCACCGCGGTGATCTGGATGGTCTCGCTGGCGATCGTCGCGCCCTGATTGGGCACGACGGCGGTGTCGCCGAGCACGACCAGGACGCGGGCGAATGAGACGTCGAGCTCTTCTGCGACGATCTGTCCCAGCGCCGTGCGGATGCCGGTGCCGAGATCGACATGGCCATTGAAGGCCGAGACCTCGCCGGCCGCGGTGATTCTGATGAAGGTCTCGGAGCAGCCATCAGACATGCCGCGCGCGACGGTCAGCACGCCGCGCAGATGATCTGCCGTCACGGTGGCGCTCTCGGTCATCAGTCCAGCGCCTCGAGCGTGTAGCCGGCCGCGCGCATCGCGGCGCGCAGGATCTCGACGTGAGCACCGCAGCGGCAGAGATTGTAACGCAGCGCCTGCTTGATCTCCTCGAGCGACGGATCTGGCCGCATCGTAAGCAGCGCCTTGGTCGTCATGATCATGCCGTTAAGACAATAGCCGCATTGCGCGGCCTGCTCGGTGATGAACGCTTGCTGCACCGGATCAGGTGCGTCGCGCGAGCCGAGTCCCTCCAGCGTGACCACGCTGCGGCCAATGCAGCCTTCGATCGGAATGACGCAGGAGCGGGCGGCGCGGCCGTCGATCAGCACGGTGCATGCGCCGCACTCGCCGAGGCCGCAACCGTATTTCGGGCCGTTCAGGGCGAAGTCGTTGCGCAGAACATGGAGCAGGGTCGTGTCGGACGCGGCGGCGACGTCATGCGTCCGCCCGTTCACCGTCAGCCGAATCGTTGCTGGCGTCATGCCCTTCTGCCGTCTGCTATGCTATCGTTAACGAAACGGATCGCGATCGCCCGGAGCGTATCGTTTGTGTACTAACATGCAAGTGCCACGTTTTGCGCTGCAGCGCGTGCTCGATTTCTCGTCATTGTGCAGGGCAAACTGATCGTTTATCCGGCAAAGGTGGTTTTCAGGTGCAGCGGCGCTTGACAGCCGGATGAGGGGCGCGACATCATTCGTATACGAACGAATTGCCGCGGCGGCCACGGTCCCGGCCCCAAGATGGACTCTCTGCATGGTGACTGAGACGGCGAGCGACGCTGCAGGGGACAAGATCCGCTGCGATGCCTGTCCGGTGATGTGCTACATCAAGCCGGGTGCGGCCGGGGCGTGTGACCGCTACGCCAATCAGGACGGCGTGCTGGTGCGCGTCGATCCGCACATCCTGCTGGAGCGGACGGTGTCGCATGGCGGCAAGCTGGTGCCGTTCCAGGCCAGCGGCGACTGGGACGGCAAGATCGTGCACCAGCCGGAGCTGTTCGTCACCGCCATCGGCGCAGGCACAACCTATCCGGACTATAAGCCGGCGCCGTTCATCGTGTCGTCGCAGGTGGAAGGCGTCGACATGGTCACCGTCGTGACCGAGGGCATCTTCAGCTATTGCGGCGTCAAGGTGAAGATCGACACCGACCGCTATCTGGGGCCGGAAGCGGCGACCGTGCGCGTCGATGGCGAAGCGGTCGGCCATGTGACGACCAGCGAATATGGCTCGCAGATGCTCTCGCTCGGCGGCGTGCATCATCTCACCGGCGGCTCGAAGAAGGAGGGGCGCGTCACTTGCGACGCGCTGATGGACCTCAGCAACCGCAAGGCGGTCGAGCTTGTCATTGATAGCGGCGCCAGCGTGATCGTGCAGGCGGGGCAGCCGCCGGTCGTCAACGGCGTCAAGGAAGAGCGCATGCGCGTCGGGTGCGGCTCGGCGACGATCGGCATGTTCGCCAAGCAGTGGAAGGGCAAGGTCGACGAGGTCGTCGTCGTCGACGATCACATCACCGGCGTGCTGTCGGAGCACCAAGCCGGCAAGCTGCTCGACATCCCCGCGACCGGCATCAAGATGAAGGGGCGGCGCTCGACGCCTGGCCGTTATTTCCAGGTCGCACAGCCGGGCACCGGCTGGGGCGGCACCGACATCTCTGATCCGCTGGCCATTCTCGGGCCGTTCGATCCGAAGACGGCGAGGCCGGGCACGACGCTGCTGATGGTGTCGACCACCGGCGAGCATGCCGGCTACTACGTGCTCGATCAAGCGCTGAAGCCGGTTCAGCGCGAGATGCCGCCGGAGCTGCAGTTCTCGGTCGAGCGCATCCAGGAGAATTGCGAGCCGGCACTGTGCACTGTGCTGTTCATGGCCGGTGCCGGCGGCTCGCTGCGCGCCGGGGTCACCGACAATCCGGTGCGGCTGACGCGCTCGGTCAAGGACGCGCTGACGCGGGTGACCTCGGGCGGCGCGCCGGTCTATGTCTGGCCGGGCGGCGGCATCACCTACATGGTCGACGTGACGCAGATGCCCGCAGGAGCGTTCGGATACGTGCCGACACCGGCGCTGGTGGCACCGATCGAGTTCACCATGAAACTGTCCGACTACGAGGCGCTCGGCGGCCACATGGACTATGTGCAGCCGCTCGCCTTGCTCAAGGACGTCAGCAAGGATATCCGCCAGCTGCCCTGGCCGGGGCAGGGCGCATGAACCGTCAGCCGCAGAGCGCGCTGTTGCCGGACCGGCGGTTGCATCTTCAGGATGGGCCGATCGATCTGATCATCGGCGCTGATGGCGCAGAGGCCGAGATCTGCGCCGCCTATCGCGCTGCAACGGAGCGCTTCACGGGTCTGCTCGATGAGCTCTGTTCGGAGCTCTCTTATCTGCGCAGCGGCGCCGATCCGGAACTTTGTTCTCTGAAAGGTGTCGTCGCCCGTCGCATGCATGCGGCGGTGGCGCCGTTCGCAGCCGGGTTGTTCATCACGCCGATGGCGGCTGTCGCCGGAGCCGTGGCGGACGAAATCCTCGGCGCGATGCTGAGCGCGGCGAAGCTGACGCGCGCCTATGTCAATAATGGCGGCGACATTGCGCTGCATCTGCGGGATGCCGCAACCTTTAGCGTCGGACTGATGGATCGGCCGGACAGCGCTGGAACCCTGCGCCGGATGACGCTACGCGCGAACGATGGAGTCGGTGGCGTGGCCACCTCTGGCCGGCATGGCCGCAGCTTTTCGCTCGGCATCGCCGATGCGGTGACCGTGCTCGCGCGCAACGCTGCGCAGGCCGACGCCGCCGCGACCGTCATCGGCAATGCGGTCGATCTGCCCGGACATCCAGCCGTTGTCCGCCGCCCGGCCTGCGAGCTGCAGCCGGACAGCGATCTGGGTCATCGGCTCGTCACACGCGAGGTCGGCGATCTGACCGACGATGATATCGCAACCGCGCTGACGTCGGGCGAGCGGTCCGCGCAGAACCTGCTGGCGGCGGGCGTGATCGAAGGCGCCGTACTCCAGCTCGGCGGCGCCGTCCGCGTCGTCGGGCCGCGCTCGATCGAGATCATCAATGTGTCGCGGTTGCGGGCGGCGGCCGCGTGAGCTTTGATCCATGCCGGGTTGGAACATGAGGAACTGCCGACAATGAGCGCCGTCATCCGCAAGATCGTGACCGTGGTCGAGGAAGTTCGCCAGGAGATGGGCAAGACCATCTCGCCGCCGACGCGGCGCGCCGCGGCGGTGGCCGTCATCGAGAATCCCTTCGCCGGCCGCTATGTCGAGGATCTCTCGCCGTTGATCGCGATCGGCGAGGAACTCGGCGACATGCTGGCCAAGCGCGCAGTCGCGGCCCTCGGCATCGAAGGACCGGCCGCGCACAGCTATGGGAAGGCGGCGGCCGTCGGCAGCGACGGCGAGCTTGAGCATGCCGCTGCCATCCTGCATCCGAAGATGGGCGCGCCGGTGCGCAAGGTGCTCGGCAAGGGCGCAGCACTGATCCCGTCGTCGAAGAAGCGCGGCGGCGTCGGCTGCACGCTCGACATTCCCTTGGGGCATAAGGACGCCGCCTTCGTGCGCAGCCATTTCGACGGCATGGAGGTGCAGATCAACGATGCGCCGCGTGCGGGCGAGATCATGGTCGCGCTCGCCGTCACCGACAGCGGGCGTCCCTTGCCGAGGGTCGGAGGGCTCACGGTCGCCGAGATCAAGGGCGACGACGGTCTACGATAATTCAAATCAAGTTGGAGGCTAAGGGAATGCAACGGAGAACGATGCTTGCGGCAGGCCTGGGCCTTGCCGTCGCGGGACTGATGGGCACGGCGCGCGCCGAGGATGTCATCAAGATCGGCGAGATCAACAGCTACTCGCTGCTGCCAGCGTTCACCGAGCCCTATCGCAAGGGCTGGCAGCTCGCGGTCGAGGAGATCAATGCGGCCGGCGGCATCAACGGCAAGAAGCTCGTCGTCGTCTCCAAGGACGACAGCGGCAAGCCGGCCGATGCGCAGACCGCGGCCAACGAGCTGGTGTCGAGCGAGAACGTCGCGATGCTCGCCGGCACGTTCCTGTCGAACATCGGCTTGGCCGTCAGCGACTTCGCCAACCAGAAGAAGGTGTTCTTCCTGGCGGCCGAGCCGCTGACCGACGCCATCACCTGGTCGAAGGGTAACAAATACACTTTCCGCCTGCGCCCTTCGAACTACATGCAGGCCGCGATGCTGGTCGAGGAAGCCGCCAAGCTGCCGGCCAAGCGCTGGGCCACGATCGCGCCGAACTACGAATACGGCCAGTCGGCCGTTGCCGTGTTCAAGAAGCTGCTGTCCGAGAAGCGGCCTGACATCCAGTGGGTCGACGAGCAGTGGCCGCCGCAGGGCAAGATCGATGCGGGCCCGGTCGTGCAGGCCGTCGCCGCCGCCAATCCGGAGGCGATCCTCAACGTCACCTTCGGCGCCGATCTCGTGAAGCTGGTCCGCGAAGGCAACACCCGCGGCCTGTTCAAGGACCGCAAGGTCGTCAGCTTCCTGACTGGCGAGCCGGAATATCTCGATCCGCTCAAAGAGGAGACGCCGGAGGGCTGGATCGTCACCGGCTATCCCTGGTATTCGATCAAGACGCCGGAGCATGACGCGTTCCTGAAGGCGTATCAGGCCAAGTACAACGACTATCCGCGTCTCGGCTCGATCGTCGGCTACCAGACCATCAAGTCGGCCGCCGCCATCCTCGCCAAGGCCGGCTCGACCGATGCCGAAAAGCTGATCGCGGCCGCTGAGGACCTCTCGGTGCCGTCGCCGTTCGGCGAGATCACTTTCCGCAAGATCGATCACCAGTCGACGCTCGGCGCTTTCGTCGGCAAGACTGCGCTGAAGGATGGCAAGGGCATCATGGTCGACACCGTCTACCGCAAGGGTTCGGACTACCTGCCGAGCGATGCTGAAGTCGCCAAGCTGCGTCCGAAGGACTGATCTACTTCCTGCCTCCCCCGCCCGCGGGGGAGAGCGGGCGGGGTGAGGGATCTTGACGCCTGATCTACAGGTTCAGGCCGAGGACCCTCACCCCACGCTTGCGGCTCTTCACACGATCCGCGCCCCGCTCGTTCAAAATCGACGATCTCCCTCACGCGGACCGCCCATGGCCTTCTATTTCGTCCAGTTCCTGACCGGCCTTGCCAGCGCGGCCTCGCTGTTCCTGGTGGCATCGGGACTGTCGATCATCTTCGGCGTCACCCGCATTGTTAATTTCGCGCATGGCGCGTTCTACATGCTCGGCGCCTACGTGGCGTTCTCGCTCACCGAGCGGCTGTCGGGCCCGCTGGGCTTCTGGGGCGGCATCGTCGTCGCAGCGCTCGCAGTGGCCGTCATCGGCGTGCTGGTCGAGATCGTGCTGCTGCGCCGGATCTATCATGCGCCGGAGCTGTTCCAACTCCTCGGCACGTTCGGTCTGACCCTGATGGTCGAGGATTTGGTCGTCCTGATTTGGGGGCCGGACGATCTGGTCGGCCGCCGCGCGCCGGGCTTCAAGGGCGCCGTCGATTTCTTCGGCCAGAACATTCCGAGCTACGACCTGTTCCTGATCGTGCTCGGCCCCGTCGTGCTCGGGGCGCTGTGGCTGCTGTTCCAGCGCACGCGCTGGGGCATCCTGGTGCGCGCGGCGACGCAGGACCGCGATATGGTCGCGGCGCTCGGCGTCAATCAGAAATGGCTGTTCACCTCGGTGTTCGCTGTCGGCGTCTTCCTCGCCGCGCTCGGCGGCGCGCTGCAGATCCCGCGCGATGCCGTGCATCACGCGATGGACCTGCGCATCATCGTCGAGGTGTTCGTTGTCGTCGTGATCGGCGGCCTCGGCAGCATTTTGGGCGCCTTCGTCGCCGCGGTGCTGGTGTCCGAACTCAACGCCTTCGGCATCCTGATCTTCCCGACCATCTCGCTCATCCTGGTGTTCCTGGTGATGGCCGTCGTGCTGGTGGTACGGCCCTGGGGCCTGTTCGGCAGGAAAGAGGCGCCGGCGCGCCGCACGCCGGGTCTCACCGTCATTCCCTGGCGTCCCCTGAGCTCGGTCGAGCGGCTCGCCTCCCTCGTCGCGCTGGCGTTTGCCGCGATGCTACCCTTTATCGCCGGCAACTACGCGCTGACCGTCGGCTCTGAGATCGCGATCTTCGTGATCTTCGCGGCCTCCTTGCATTTCCTGATGGCGGTCGGCGGCCTCGCCTCGTTCGGCCACGCTGCCTATTTCGGCCTCGGCGCCTATGGTGTGGCGTTCCTCGCCAAGATGGCGGGACTGCCGATGATCGCCTGTCTGCTGCTTGGACCTCTGTTGGGTGCGGCGGGCGCGGCCGTGTTCGGCGCCTTTGCCGTGCAGCTCTCCGGCGTGTACTTCGCGATGCTGACGCTCGCCTTTGCCCAGATCGTCTGGTCGATCGCCTTCCAATGGGTCGCCGTGACCGGCGGCGACAATGGCATTCTCGGGCTTTGGCCGGAAAAATGGGCGGCCTCGCCGTCGCATTTCTACTGGCTGGCGCTCGGTGTTTCCGCATTCGTCGTCAGCGTGCTGCGCCTCATCACGTTCTCGCCGTTCGGCTATGCCCTGCGCGGCATGCGCGATTCGCCGCTGCGCAGCGAATCGATCGGCATCAACGGCAAGCGCATCCAGTGGACGGCCTTCATCATCGCAGGCACGACCGCCGGCATCGGCGGCGCGCTGTTCGCGTACCTGAAGGGGAGCGTCTTCCCCGACAACATGGGGATCTCGCTGTCGGTCGACGCGCTGGTCATGGTGCTGCTCGGTGGCGTCGAAACCGTGCCCGGCGCGATCTTCGGCGCCATCGTCTACAAGGCGCTCAACATCTGGCTGGTCAGCCAGACCGACTGGTCGAAGCTCGTGCTCGGCATCTTCATCGTGCTCATCGTGGTGGTATTCCCGAAGGGCATCGTCGGCGTGGTCGAGAGCGTCATGCACCGGCGGCGCGCGACGGCGCCCAAGCCTGCCACGCTGTCGGGCAAGATGGAGGGCGCGCAATGAGTCTCGGCGTATCGCTGCTCTCGGTCGAGGGCCTGTCGAAATCCTACGGCGGCATCCACGCCGTCCGCAACGTGTCGTTCATGCTGCAGGCCGGCGAGATCCTCGCGTTGATCGGCCCGAACGGCGCGGGCAAGAGCACCTGCTTCGACATGCTCAACGGCCAGAACGTGCCGGACAGCGGCCGCATCACCGTGATGGGGCAGGAGACCACCGGCCGCAAGCCGCGCGAGGTCTGGCGGCTCGGCGTCGGCCGTACGTTCCAGATCACCGCGACTTATCCGACCATGACGGTGCGCGAGAACATCCAGGTCGCGCTGGTCTCGCATCATCACCGCCTGTTCGACTTCTGGAGTCCGATGATCGGAATCGACCGCGGCGAGGCCGATCGTCTGCTCGACCTCGTCGGCATGGCCGGCTATGCCGAGCGTCCTTGCGGCGAGTTAGCCTATGGCGATCTCAAGCGGCTGGAGCTCGCGATCGCGCTCGCCAATCAGCCCAAGCTGTTGCTGATGGACGAGCCGACCGCCGGCATGGCGCCGCGCGAGCGCGTCGAGCTGATGCGGCTGACGGCCAAGATCGCGCGCGAGCAGTCGATCGGCGTGCTGTTCACCGAGCACGACATGGATGTCGTGTTCGAGCATGCCGACCGCATCCTCGTGCTCAATCGCGGCAGCCTGATCGCGCAGGGCACGCCGGCCGAGGTGCGCGCCAACCGTGAGGTGCAGGCGATCTATCTCGGCGAAGGCCTGCTGTACGATGCCCGGCATCGGGAGGGAGCCTCGGCATGAAGCTGTCCGTTGCCAATCTCAACAGCCACTACGGCCCCGCGCACATCCTGTTCGACATCGGGCTCGAGGTCGGCGAGGGCGAGGTGGTAGCGCTGCTCGGCCGCAACGGCGCCGGCAAGTCGACGACCTTCCGCTCGATCGTCGGCCTGGTGGCGCTGCGCGACGGCCAGATCATGTTCGAGGGCAAGGACATTTCGAGCGTGCCGACGCATGAGATCGTCCGTGCCGGTCTCGGCTACGTGCCCGAGGAGCGGCGCATTTTTACCGACCTGACGGTCGAGGAGAATCTCGAGGTCGGCCGGCAGAAGCCGCGGCCGGGCGCGCCGCAATGGACGCGCGAGAAGCTGTACAAGCTGTTTCCCAATCTCGGCGAGATGAAGAACCGTCCGGGTGGACGCATGAGCGGCGGCGAGCAGCAGATGCTGACGATCGCCCGCACCTTGATGGGCAATCCGTCATTGGTGCTACTGGATGAGCCGTCCGAGGGCCTGTCGCCGAAGATCGTCGAGCAGATGGTCGATGCCATCCTGACGATGAAGAAGGAGGGCGTGTCGCTGGTTGTGTCGGAGCAGAACCTGCATTTCGCGAAGCTGATCTCGGATCGCGCCTACATCATCGAACGCGGCCGCATCTGCTTTGCCGGCACCATGGCCGAACTCGACGCGCGGCCCGACATCCGCGACGCCCACCTGTCGATCTGAGGCGAGGAACCAGATGGCCAAGACCGCCACGCTGAAACGGCCGGCAAAGACCGCGCCGAAGCCGGCTCCGAAGCCGGCTCCCAAGTCGGCCGTGAAGGCCGCCGCCAAGTCTGCGAAGACAAACTACGTATTGGACGACCAGATCGGCTTCATCCTCCGCCAGGTCTGGCAGCGCCACACCATGATCTTCGCCCGCGACATCGGCAGCAACCTGACGCCGACGCAATGGGCCGCGATGTCGAAGCTGGTCGAGACCGGCCCGTGCTCGCAGAATCAGCTCGGCCGCTTCACGGCAATGGACGTTGCGACGATCAAGGGCGTGATCGACCGGCTGACGGCGCGGGGGCTGACGGAGACCAGCGCGGATCCGCAGGACGGCCGGCGGCTGCTGGTCAGCTTGACCCGCGCGGGCCAGCAGCTCGCGGAAAAGACCGCGCCATTGGCGCTCGCGATTTCCAAGGAAACGCTTGCGCCGCTCGATGCGAAAGAGCGCGAGACGCTGTTGTCGCTGTTGAGCCGACTGCGGTAGTCCAACGCGCAGAGCTCGTGGGGTGGGCAAAGCGAAGCGTGCCCACCATTCTCACCAGGACCGCATCTGCCAACGGTGGGCACGCGCCGCCTGACGGCGCCGCTTTGCCCACCCTACGGTTTTGGTTCGCGGTAGCAACCAGACTCACCGCGTCATTGCGAGCGCAGCGAAGCAATCCAGCGCGTCACACACGACTCTGGATTGCTTCGCTGCGCTCGCAATGACGGTGAGGCGATGGTTTCGCGCACTCACATCATGCGAGATTGCGTATGCAGGAGCGGCAAACTCTGCTGTCGTCCCGGCCTTGAGCCGGGATCAGAGCCACAGGGTGTCGTTTGGGGCAGGCGCGTCATTGACGTCGCGCCCACCACGACCGCCGGGGAGTATGGGTCCCGGCTCGAGGCCGGGACGACACCGTTGGTGTTGAGCGAGCTAGGAACGCTCACCGCCGCGCCCACAAAGACGGCGCAGCGATCGGCGACCTACTTTGCCACGATCTCCGGGATCTTCGTCGCGGGCGGCGTATTGCGGCTGCGCTGGGTGCGGACGACGCCGTCGATGATGGTCATGCCGATGCCGGGGAGGTCGCCGAGCTGGACGCTGTCGAGCAGCGTCTTGGCCGGCGAGTGCTGCGCCTTGTCCATGATCACGAAATCGGCGGAGCGGCCGATCTCGATCAGGCCGCAATCGAGCTCGCGCATCCGCGCGGTGTTGCCGGTGGCGAAGCAGAAGGCGATCTCGGCGGGCACGTCGCCGAGCGAGGACAGCAGCGACACCATGCGCAGGATGCCGAGCGGCTGCACGCCGGAGCCGGCGGGCGCGTCGGTGCCAAGGATGACGCGGTTGAGCTCGTTCATTTCGCGCGCGGTGCGCAGGGTGAACAGCGCCGAGCGCTCATTGCCGTTATGGACGAGTTCGAGTCCGGCCTTGCAGCCCTCGCAGATGCAGCGGATCTGGTCGTCGGGCAGGGCGGTGTGGCCACCATTGATGTGCCCGACGACGTCGGTGCCGGCCTCCAGCACGACGTCCTTGTCGATCAGGCCGGAGCCGGGGATCGACGGGCCGCCGGTGTGGATCGTGCTCTGGATGCCGTATTTGCGCGCCCAGCCGACCATCTTGCGCGCGGTCGGGCCGTCCTTCACCCCGCCGAGGCCGACCTCGCCGAGCAGCTTGACGCCGGCGGCGGCCAGCTCCTTGAAATCGTCCTCGACCATCTCGCATTCGATGACCGGTGCGCCAGCGTGAACCTTCACCCCGCCGGGGCGCAGCGTCCAGAACGCGCGCTGCGCGAAGATCGCCATTGCCTTCAAGCCGACGACGTCGCGCGGACGGCCGGGCATGTGCACCTCGCCGGCCGAGATCATGGTGGTGACGCCGCCATGCAGGTAGGAGTCGATCCAGTTGATCTGGTTCTGCCGAGGCGTCCAGTCGCCGGCGACGGGGTGGACGTGGCTGTCGATCAAGCCCGGTGCGACGGTCGTGCCATGCGCGTCGACAATAGTCGTCGCGCCCGAGGTGTCGACGTCCTTGAGGCGGCCGATGGCGGTGATCTTGCCATTCTCGGCGACGATCGTGTCGGCATCCAGGATCGGCCGCTCCAGCGCTCCGGACAGCATCAGGCCGATGTTGCGGATGACCAGCTTGCTGGGACCGGTCGCTTGCGGCGCGTCATGAGCCATCGGATGTCCTTCTTCTGAGCGTTCTGCGGCAGTTTGCGCCTCCACGCGGCGCAGCATCAAGCCGGTTGTGGTCATTCGTACACGAATGAATCGTTCGGGCAAGCGGACGGCCTGCCCGAAGTTTCGGCTCGGCCTGCCTCATTCGACTGCGCCGCCAACCCAGCAGGTCTTCGTGGACCGGTCCGGCGGGGAGGGCCCTGGACGCCGCCCGCGCAATCCGGCATCACCCGGTCATTCCCTGGCAAGGCGGGTGACGCGGCATGAGCAACGACCTCCATACGATCAGCGCCGGCGGCATCGCCGCCACGATCAAGGCTAATGGCGCTGAACTGTGCTCGTTGAAGACGGCCGATGGCCTTGAGCTGCTCTGGCAGGCGGGAGCGGCCTGGCCGCGCCATGCGCCCTGGCTGTTTCCGATCGTGGGCCGCCTCAAGGGCGACCAGCTGCATCATCGCGGCCGCCTTTATCCGATGACCCAGCATGGCTTCGCGCGGGATCTGCGTTTCTCCTGGCTGGAGCGCAGCGCCGACGCCTGCGTGCTGCAGCTGACCGACGACGAGACGACGCGGGCGCGCTATCCTTTCGCCTTCCGGCTCACGCTGAGCTATCGGATCACCGCGGATGCCCTGGACACCACCATCGAGGTGGCCAACACGGGAACGGAGGAGCTGCCGGCCTCGTTTGGCGGCCATCCCGCTTTCAACTGGCCGCTGCTCCCCGGTCAGCCGAAGGAGAGCTATCGGCTCATCTTCGCCGAGCCGGAGCCTGCGCCGATCCGTCGCCTGCTTGGTGGCTTGCTGCGTCCGCAGCCGGAGCCGACGCCGATCGACGGACGTGTGCTTCAATTGAACGAACGTCTGTTCGACGAGGATGCCTTGATCCTCGATCAGCCGGTCAGCCGGTCGGTTCGGTTTGCCGGAACTCAGGGATCTGCACTGGAGTTATCCTGGGAGAATTTCCGCCAGCTCGGAATCTGGTCGAAGCCGGGAGGCGCGCCGTTTCTGTGTATCGAGCCATGGCGTGGCTTCGCCAGCCCGCTCGATGTCGACGCCGACTTTATCGCGAAGCCGGGGCTCATGCATATCGCGCCGGGTGCCGCTGAGACGCTGCGCTGCCGCATCCGAATCGAGCCATCCAATTAGTATGACTTGTTTGATGAGTATGACTTGAATTGTCTTCGCAGCGCCCGCTTGCGTGCACAGCGGTAACCGTGACTCTCAGTTCTCGGCCTGGAAAAGGTGCCATTGTGTCCTACATGAGAGACGGGCGCGGAACTTTGGATATCATGGAACCAGCGACCGGCGGTTCCACGGCTTTTTATCCCGACTGACAACGGTCGATCAACGAACATCGTGGGCGTGCTGAGTTGCGTGCGTGAGCGGCATCGTCCCGCTCGCCGATGCCGCAATCATGCGTCGCAAAGGGATCTTGCAGAGGGGCGCGTCATTGGCATGACGCGGGAAGACGGGAGGACGAAAATGGTGTTGAGAGCGTTCGTCGGCACGATTGTTTGCGCCGCGTTGCTCGTGGGCACTGAGGCGACTGCAGGTGCCTATGAGCCGGGTGACTTTTTCAGGCTCGACTTGTCGAAGGCTGTCTTGTCGCCTGAGCCACTCGGCCCGGAAGCTCACTTCGAGGCGGTGCCGATCGAGGCCAAGACGGATGTCAGGACGGACCGCCGGGCGGCTGTCTCCCGGTCGACGATCGTGTCCGACGGAAGCTCCATCGTTCCGCACGCTGTCGCGCCGCGGCGTGACCGTTCCGAGATGGCGGCCGAGCGGCCGCGGGGAGCGGCTCGTGCCAAGCTCGCGCACCGGCGGGGCAACCCGATGGATGCGCAGGCGATGGATACGCGGAGTGGGACCTTCATCCAGACCTGGCCGTGCAAGCCGGGCAGCGGCGGCATCTGCAACTGGCGTTGAAGGCGCCGGCCCCGTCTGAGCGGGAACCAATCTCCCGACATGTTGATTGTGGTCGGTTGAGTGCTCGCTTGAACTCCCAAGCGGGCCTCAGGCAGTCTGAGCGTATCCCGTCAAGGTCTTGATATACCAAGGCTGCGCCAGTGCGAATCTGGCCACAGGTTTGCGTCGTCCCAGGAGAGATCATGAACGTCATCGAAACGCAGGGCGTCCGGCTGCCCAAGCTCGGGCTCGGCACCTTCCGCATGCAGGGCACAGTATGCCGCGACGCGGTCGAGAGCGCGCTCGCGCTCGGCTACCGCCACATCGACACCGCCGAGATGTACGCCAATGAGGATGCGATCGGCGCGGCGCTTGCGGCAGCTCAGATCGCCCGCGAGGATTTGCACGTCACGACAAAGGTCTGGCCGGAGAACCTCGCGCCGGACGCCATCCGCCGCGCGTTCGACACCAGCTTGAAGAAGCTCAGGCTCGACTTCGTCGATCTCTATCTCATTCACTGGCCGGCGACGGGCATGAACCTGCCGGCCGCGATGGAGACGTTGATGGCGCTGAAGCAGGAGGGACGCACGCGCGCGATCGGCGTCGCCAACTTCACCGTCGCGCTGCTCAAGCAGGCCGTCGAGGACATCCAGGCGCCGGTTGCCTGCAATCAGGTCGAGTATCACGTGATGCTCGATCAGTCGAAGCTGATGGCCTACATGAAGAGCCGCTCGATTCCCCTGGTGGCCTACTGCCCCCTCGCACAGGGCCGGGCGGCCGGCGACGAGACGCTGGCCGGGATCGGCCGCAAGCACGGCGCTGGCGCCGCCCAGGTCGCGCTGAAATGGCTGCTCGACCAGGATGGCGTCGCCGCCATCCCGAAGGCCGCGCGCCCGGAGAGTCAGCAGGCGAACTGGGATGCGATGAAGGTTCAACTGGATGATGAGGACCGCGCGACCATCGCCGCGTTGCCGAAGGACAAGCGGTTCGTCAATCCGGGCTTCGCGCCGGATTGGGATCGCTGAACGTTCGTCGGCGACAAACTCTGCGCAGAAAAATGGCCCCTCGCGGGGCCATTTCCATCTCTGCGGCGCGGATCAGTCGCGGCGCTTGATGATCACGGTGCGGTCGTGGTGGCGGTGATAGGGACGCCAGTCGCGATGCATGCGATATTCGGCGCGGGAGCGATCCCAGCCGTGATGATAGTGGTGGCCGCCGCGCTTGATCACCACGGTCTCCGCGTTGGCGATCGACGGCGCCGCAAGCGCGATGGCAGTCAGCGAAGCAACGGCAAAAGCAATCTTCTTCATGTTGTCCTCCAGGATGAATTGCGCGAGGTCAACTTGAAGTGTGACAGAACGTTCCGCAGGAACTTCTGCGAAGTTGCTGAATGCACGTTCAGATTTGGCGTTTGCCGCGCGCCGCGAGCGGCGGGTGAAGCGACACAGGCGCGTCGTCAGTCGCACTTCCGAAGCGAAGGCGTCGGCTTGCCGTTCGCGACGAAGCGTCCATCGCGGATGGTGTAGCTGTCATCCTCGCCGCGATTGAACACGGAGCGGATGTTGCCGTCGGCCGACTTGGCAATTCCGTTCTCGCGCGTCTGGCGCGCCTTCGGCAAGACGATCGAGAGTACCAGCGTCTGGTCCGGCTCCAGGCGTGCGCTCGTGACTGAATTGACGTCGGACGGATCGTGGTCCCGGCGATAGATCAGGTTTCCGTCGACCGTGACCTCGTAGGAGATGATGGCGCCTCGGCCTTTCACGGGCGGTGCGCTGCAGTCGGCCGCCCAGGTCCCGATCAGCCCCCAGGCTCGGGCGACCTCGACCGCCTCGTCCGCGGAAGCGGCCGAGACGAATGATGACACGCCGACGAGGATCGCGATGAGAGGGCGGACGACGGACAACATGCGGTCTCGCAGAAATCAATGCGCCAAGATCTTAATGCACTGCATCAGAGTCGCAACGACGGTGCTGCGTGGGCGCCGTTGGCACAAAGTCTCATTCTTCGAGAGCCAGCCTTGCCGGTTTTGGGGACAAGGCGCATGCTGACGGCAACTACAAACAGATTTGGGGAGGCAGACCATGTCTGCGCTGTCGCGTCGCGAATTCCTGTTGTCGGGAGCGGCCAGCATGGCCGCCATGTCGGGGCCCGCTCTGGCGGCGATGGGGCCCGCCGACAAGTTCGACCTGGTGATCAAGGGGGGTGCCGTCATCGATCCCGGCCAATCGCTGCGCGGCAAGCGCGACATCGGCATTCGCTGGGGCGTCATCGAAGCGATCGAGTCCGAGATCCCCGCCGAGCGGACGCAGCGTTCGATCGACGCAGCAGGCCGGCTGGTCATGCCGGGTCTCATTGACCTGCACAGCCACGTCTATCCCTATGGCTCGGCGATCGGCATCCCGCCGGATGAGCTGGTGCAATTCCAGGGCACGACGACAGTTGTCTCGGCCGGGGACGCAGGCGTAAACAATCTTGCCGCGTTGCGGCGCTTCATCGTCGCTCAGTCGCGTGCACGCATCTACGCATTTGTGCATATCGCCAACAACGGCTTGTCGGCGTTCCCGGTCGCCGAACTCTACAACATCGACAACGCACAGGTCGAGGCCTGCGCCATGGCGCTGGCCGAGAACCCGGACTTCCTGCTCGGCGTGAAGGTGCGCATGTCGGAGAACGTAATCTTCAAGCACGGGATCGAGCCGTTGAAACGCGGCATCAAGGCGTGCGAGCTCTGCGGCTGGCCGGCGCGGATGATGGTCCATATCGGCGGCGTCGAGACCGGAGAGCTGATGTCGCGGATCCTCGATCTGCTGCGGCCCGGCGATATCCTGACTCACGCCTATTCCGGTGCCCCGAACATCGCCGGCGCCTTCACCAACATCGTGCAGGATGGCAAGCTGCTGCCGGCCGCGCTCGCCGCCAAGCAGCGCGGTGTGATCTTCGATGTCGGCCATGGCGGCGGCAGCTTCGATTTCACCGTCGCGGACGTGGCCATCCCCGGCGGCTGCGGCCCGGACACGATCTCCTCGGACATTCACGTGTTCTCCGGCAACACACCCGGCATGCCATTCCTGCCCAACGTCATGGGCAAGTTCCTGGCGATGGGCTTCTCGCTGGAGCAGGTGGTGAGCATGACGACCTCGGCGCCGGCCAAGATCATCGGCCGGACGCCCAAGCTCGGCGCGCTGCAGGTCGGCGCCCCGGCCGACCTTGCGATCGTCGAACTGGTCGAGGGTCCCGTCACCTTCGTCGACACGCGTGGCAACAAGCGGGACGGCAAGCTGCAAATCAAGCCGGTGCAGACCGTGATCAACGGCGTGCCGTTCGGGCGGCCGTATCAATCGCCGTTCTCGGTGCGGTGAGCGGCGGCGCGATCAATCGCGCGCGCCGCCGCGCTCGATATTGGCCGACCGCGTGGGCACGCCGAACTCCTGATGGCACACCTCGGCCAGCACGGCGATGCCCTCGCGGATCTCCTGATGCGAGGGGCTGGCGAAGCACAGCCGCAGCCGGCTCCGCGCATGCGCGGCGTCGGTCGACCATTCCGGTCCCGGATTGATCGACACGCCGCGCTTCAGCGCCGCCTGCGAGAGCTTCATCGCGTCGACCTGGTCCGGCAGCTTGACCCACAGGAAGATGCCGCCCTTGGGCGCCTCGAACTCGGCTGATGTGCCGAACTCGGCGTTGAGCGCCTCCATCAGCGTATCGAGCTTGGCGCGCAGCCCGCGCACGAGCTGCGGCACGTGGGTCGTGAAATGCGGCCTGCAATATTCCGCCAGCACCATCTGCTCCAGGGCGCCCGAGCCGGCATCGGTCTTCAGCGCCAGCAGCACCGACATGATCTCCCAGGGCGCGACCAGGAAGCCGACCCGCAGCGCCGGCGCGACCGATTTCGAGAACGAGCCGAGATGGATCACGCCGCCATGGTCGGACATGCCGTGAATGGCGCGCGGCCGCCTGCCGTCCCAGATCAGATCGGCATAGCAGTCGTCCTCGAACACCGGCACGCCATAGGCGCGCGACAGCCACAGCAGCTCGGCGCGGCGGTTCTCCGGCATGATGGTGCCGGTCGGGTTCTGCACCGTCGGGATGGTATAGATGTATTTCGGCCGGATGCCGCGATCCTTGAGATCGGCCAGCACCGCCGCCAGCACGTCGGTCCGCATGCCGTCCCGGTCGAGCGGAATGCCGATCGGCTTGGCGCCGATCCGCGCCAGCCGCGTCAGCGTGCCCTGATAATTGTCCTGCTCGACGATCACGGTGTCGCCCGGCGACAGCAGCGCCTGGTTGACCAGATCGAGGCCCTGCAGCGAGCCCGAGAGGATCATGATGTCGTCGGCCCGAGCCGACATGCCGGCGTCGCGCGACAGCTTGGCGGCGAGGAAATCCCGCAGCGGCCGGTAGCCTTGCGGTCCGTGCGCAAGGCCATAGGTGGCGAGCGCACGGCCTTCGCGGGCGAGGACCGCATCGGCGGCTGCGCGCAAGCCCTCGACAGGCACGGCGTCGGCATCATTGTTGCCGCCGACGAAGCTGTACTTGGCCAGGCCTGTCCAGCGCGCCGCCGGCGCGGGCAGCCCAGCCGCCAGGAGCGGTGCAAAATCGAATGCGGCCATGAGGCGCGGCTCCCTTGTTCTCGAATTGGCGCGACTTTAAACAGATACCAGGGTGCTTGTCCCGGCTGGACAAGTTCTTTTCCCGGGGAAGGCGACCTTCGAGCGGCGGTTCCGCTGCTCTGGCGTGCGCCTGCGATCCCGGCTAAAGCAGCCCCGGAAAAAGCAGCGAGACTTTGCAATGGCCGACTCGATCCAGGAAGTTCTGCACGCCTTCGCCAAGGGCGAGATGGTCGTCGTGACCGACGATGACGATCGCGAGGGCGAGGGCGATCTGATCGTTGCGGCCTCGCTGTGCACGCCCGATAAGATGGCGTTCATCATCCGCCACACCTCCGGCATCGTCTGCGCGCCGATCACGGCCGACGACGCGCGGCGGCTGCGGCTCGATCCGATGGTCGCGCACAACGACTCCAACCACACCACGGCGTTCACGGTCTCGATCGACTACAAGCCGGACGGCGGCACCGGCATCTCGGCCGAGGAGCGCGCGTCCTGCTGCCGTGCGCTCGCCAATCCCAACGCCGGCGCCAATGATTTCGCGCGCCCCGGCCATATCTTCCCGCTCATCGCGCGTGACGGCGGCGTGCTGCTGCGTTCGGGTCATACCGAGGCGGCCGTGGATCTTTGCAAGCTTTCGGGGTTGCCGCCGGTCGGCGTCATCTCCGAGTTGATGAACGACGACGGCACCGTCATGAAGGGCGAGCAGGTCGTCCGCTTCGCCGCGGCGCATAACCTCAAGCACGTGACGATCGCCGACCTGATCTCCTACCGGCAGGCGCGCGAGAAGCTGATCGAGCGCGTGTCGACCTTCACGACCGAGAGCCCGATCGGCCCGCTGCAGGGCTATGCTTACCGCTCGCCGTTCGATCCGATCACCCACGCCGCTTTTGTCTACAACGGCATCGGCGACGGCAAGAACGTGCTGACGCGGCTGCACAAGCCCAACATCGTGAAGGATCTGATCGCGGGTCCGCAGCGTATTCAAGCCGTGCTGCAGCACTTCAAGAAGAACGGTCGCGGCGTTCTGATCTATCTGCGCGACGGCGCCGCCGGTGTTCCGGTCGAGCCCGTCGCGGAGCCGCATACGGCGGAGGCCGACCGCCATCGCCAATGGCGCGAGGTCGGCGTCGGCGCGCAGATTCTGCGTGATCTCGGCGTGACGTCGATCCGGAACCTGACCTCGTCGGTCCATGACTACAAGGGCCTGTCTGGCTTCGGCATCGAGATCGTCGCCAATGAGCGGCTTGAAGGCTGAACTGCCAGGATTTAACCTCCAGACGGCTGCGACCCGTGCGCAGCGAGACGCGAAAGGACCATTCATGAGCGCGCGCCCTCAGGCAAAGGACAAGCCGGCCCAGTCGAGCTTCCAGTGGGACGATCCCTTTCTGCTGGACGAGCAGTTGACCGAGGACGAGCGCATGGTGCGTGACACCGCGCGCGCCTATGCCCAGGACAAGCTGCTGCCGCGCGTCACCAAGGCTTACCTCGAAGAGAAAACCGACCGCGAGATCTTCAACGAGATGGGCGAGCTCGGCCTGATCGGCATCACGCTGCCGGAGGAATATGGCTGCGCCAATGCGAGCTACGTCGCTTATGGCCTCGTGGCGCGCGAGATCGAGCGGGTCGATTCCGGCTACCGCTCGATGAACTCGGTGCAGTCGTCGCTGGTGATGTATCCGATCTATGCCTATGGCGACGAGAACCAGCGCAAGAAATATCTGCCGAAGCTCGCCAGCGGCGAATGGGTCGGCTGTTTCGGCCTGACCGAGCCGGATGCCGGCTCCGATCCCGCTGGCATGAAGACGCGCGCCGAGAAGGTTGCCGACGGCTACCGCCTGACCGGCAGCAAGATGTGGATCTCGAACGCGCCGATCGCCGACGTGTTCGTGGTGTGGGCCAAATCGGCCGCGCATGACAACCAGATCCGCGGCTTCATTCTCGAGAAGGGCATGAAGGGCTTGTCGGCGCCGAAGATCGGCGGCAAGCTCTCGCTGCGCGCCTCGATCACCGGTGAGATCGTGATGGACGGCGTGGTGGTGCCGGAAGATGCGCTGCTGCCCAACGTGTCCGGCCTCAAGGGCCCGTTCGGCTGCCTCAACCGCGCCCGCTACGGCATCTCCTGGGGGGTGCTCGGCGCCGCCGAGGACTGCATGCATCGCGCCCGCCAGTACACGCTCGACCGCAAGCAGTTTGGCCGCCCGCTCGCCGCCACCCAGCTGGTGCAGAAGAAGCTCGCCGACATGGAGACCGAGATCGCGCTCGGCCTGCAGGCGAGCCTGCGCGTCGGTCGTCTGATGGACGAGGGCAAGATGGCCCCGGAAATGATCTCGATCGTCAAGCGCAACAATTGCGGCAAGGCGCTGGACATCGCCCGCGTGTCGCGTGACATGCACGGCGGCAACGGCATCCAGATCGAGTACCAGGTAATGCGCCACGTCTCGAACCTCGAGACGGTCAACACCTACGAGGGCACGCACGACGTCCACGCCCTGATCCTCGGCCGCGCCATCACCGGCATCCAGGCGTTCTTCTAGTTCGCCTGGTCGTTCGCGGGGGCGGGTCTTGAGTCCTCAACTGTCATCGTCCGCGAAAGCGGACGATCCACTACGCCGAGATGACAGTGATCAGCTGAGACGTCTCGGCGTACTGGATGCCCCGCCTGCGCGGGGCATGACGGCGCAGATAGCGGGCCGTTCACGTGCTCGTGGAAAGTAAGGGCAGCACATGGCCGAGGACGACGTTCCCTTCAACCGCAACTTCCCGCTGGCTGCCGGCGTCGTCGACGAGGTGCGTCCGGGCATTCGCCGCGTGCTCTGTAACAATCCGAGCCCGTTCACCTTCACCGGAACCGTCAGCTACATCGTGGGCCGCGGCAACGTTGCGATCATCGATCCCGGCCCGGACAACGAGGCCCATGCGCAGGCGCTGCTGGATGCGGTCAGGGGCGAGACGGTGTCGCATATCATCGTCACGCATACCCATCGCGACCACTCGCCGAACACCGGACGTCTCAAGGCTGCGACCGGCGCGACGGTCTATGCCGAAGGCCCGCACCGCGCGTCGCGGCCGCGCTACGAGAGCGAGAAGCACAGCCCCGAGTCCGGCGTCGATCGAGATTTCGCCCCTGATGTCACCGTTGCCGATGGCGACGTGATCGAAGGGCAGGACTGGCAGCTCGAGGCGGTGGCAACGCCAGGCCATACCGCCAATCATCTCGCCTTCGCCTGGAGTGAGCGCAGCACGACCTTCGTCGGCGATCACGTGATGGGCTGGTCCACGTCGATCGTCGCGCCGCCCGATGGTTCGATGGTCGACTACATGGCCTCGCTGGAGCGGCTCGCGGGACGCCCCGAGGACTTGTATTTCTCAGGCCATGGCCCCGAGATTCCCGAAGGCCCGCGCTACACCCGCTTCCTGATGCGCCATCGCCAGGCCCGCGAAGCCTCGATCCTGCATCGCCTCGCCAAGGGCGAGGCCGACATCCCGACCATGGTGCGCGCGATCTATATCGGCATCGACCCGCGGCTCACCACCGCTGCCGGCTATTCGGTGCTGGCGCATCTGGAGGATCTCGTCGCGCGCGGCATCGTCGCAACGGAGGGCGATCCGGTGATCGGCGGGACGTATCGGCTGGCCTGACGCGGCGTTCGAGCGGCATCGTCGCTTCCACCGACGCGCTGCAGATCGCGGCGCAGCAACATGACATGTCACGATGCAGTCTCATTGAGGTTGTAAACTGCGACAATAAAGCGCAGAGTGCGAGCAATCGTCATGTTTGAATTTTCGATCTGGTCGAAGCTTTTTTCGCCCAACGCGATCATCGTCGCCTGATCACCTGCGTGCTCGGCTTGCCCGGGCCGGCATCTGCGACTTAGTTGAACCATAATGAATGTCGTTTGAAACGGGGGGATATTGCATGTCGAATCGTCCTGTCACCAGGCATCATCGGTCTAGTCCTGCTTGGCATCTTGGGGCTACGCGCTCGCGACCGCAGAGCGGTCAATCTCAGGCCCATGGCGGCGTCGCGGCCCTGCACCCCGTCAGCCATCGCAACACGAGTTTTCAACCGCTGCCGCGCCCGCTTGGACTTCCGCCCTATCACTACGACTTGGCGGAACATTTCCCGGAGATCGGGGCATCGATCAGCAGCGCCGGGAAAATGGTATTCCACGTCGTCGGTGATACGGGCGGCGTCCAGGACGGCGAATTCCAGAACAACGTCGCCGAACAGATGATCGCGCAGTTGCACGGCGACGCCGACAAGGTGCCGCAATTCTGCTATCACGTCGGAGACGTGGTCTATTTCACCGGGATGCACGACGAGTACTACTCGCAGTTCTACGAGCCCTATTCGCATTACACGCCGCCAATCTTCTCGATTCCCGGCAACCACGACGGCGAAGTCGACGATCCACGGCTCCAGACGTCGCTGGACGGCTGGGTCGCCTACTTCATGCAGGCGGAGCCCGATGTCGATCCAATCTCGAAGGATGCTCCGCGGGTACAGCTCAATCTTCCGAATGTCTATTGGACGTTGTTGACGCCCTTCGCGACGATCATCGGGATGTACACCAACGTGCCCGAGCACGGGTCGATCGATTCGACCCAGCAGCAATGGATCACCAACGAGTTCGCGACCGCGCCGAAGGATCGGGCGCTGATCCTCGCATTGCACCACCCCATCTATTCATTCGACGTCTATCACAGCGGCAGCTCAAAGATGGCGGACGCGCTTGAGAACGCCATTCGCGACACCGGGCGCGTTCCGAATCTCGTGCTGTCGGGTCACGTCCACGACTATCAGCGGATCGAGCAGACCATCACGCCTGAAACGCCGACGCCGTTCATCGTGTGCGGGAATGGCGGCTACCACAACCTCCACTCGGTTCATTCCAATGTCGGCGATGTGGCCGACGATACCGGCGCCGTGCTGAAATATGCCCAGAAGATCTGGGGCTTTACGACGCTGACCATCGACAAGGACACGATCTCGGGCGTGTCCACCGAGGTCGATCGGGACGGCAATGCCAAGCTGGGCGACAGCTTCAGCTATCCCGCTGGGCCGATCGAATTGGCCGATCGGAAAGCTGTTCCAACGCTATAGGACAACCGAACGGCGAACGCCGGCTGCCGAGATCAAGCTCGATGACGCGAAGCCGCTGGACGCGTATCCCGGCCGCATGGAGGCCGAGAGACCGGTGACTGCTGTCGTGGCGTCGACGACGCTACTTCTTCACCGTCTTCGCGTTGGCATTGCCCTTCGCCACCGGCGGCGGCGTGACCTTCTTCACCGGCTTCTGCGCCTCGGCTTCGGCGGCGGTCGACAGGTCCTCGATCAGCTTGGTGACGCGCGCGGCGTTGCTGCCGAGGTCGGAATCCAGGTAGGGCGAGGTCGAATAGCGCGAGGCGGAGCGCACGTCGATGCGCGACTCCTCGCCATCGGGCTTGACGCGGATCGAGATGTCCTCGCGCAGACCCATGATGGGCGTCCGCGCCACCGCCTCGATGCGGCCTTCCCGGCGCGGCGGCTGCGGGGCGCGTTCATCAACCACGAACCATTTGCGCCGGTTGACGAGCTTCAGCGCGACCGCGAAGGCGCGATCCGGCGGCAGTTCGACCTGCACCGGTTCGATGTCCGGATAGAATGTCCGCTGCTGCTCCCAGGAATACAGGCCGGCATAGGCGGCTGTGTTGGTGCCGTCGCCATTGCGCAGGGGGGCCAGCGCCTCGAAGCTCGGCGGCTCCACCAGATCGGTGGTGATGTCGTAGATCTTCGGCAGCTTGCGATCCTTGAGCGCGAGATAGCCCGGATAGGCCAGCACCGCGGCGTCGATCATCAAGGCAAGCAGCACCCGGCTCATGCCGCGGCTGCCATTGTGCCAGATCGCGACGAAGGCGGCGAGCCCGAGCAGGATCGACAGCACGGCCAGGCCCAACGCGCCAAAGAACGTCGCCAGCGCCGGCTTCATCTCCAGGAAGTCGAAGCGCAGAATCAGGATCGAGACCAGCACGGCGACGACCGAGAAGACCGCCAGATTGCGAGCCCAGGTCGCGAGGCTGGAGGTCGGCTCCGACAGATAGGGGGCGTGAAACCTGCGGGCCATCTTGTCAGGAACTGCCGGGTTGGGCCCCGGAGCGGGGCGGGTGATCTCGCTTGAGACCATGAGCCCCGGGCAAATTCAAGGGGAGTCTACAGCCCTCAGCCTCGCCCCGCACCAGCCGTTGCGGCCGGCTTTCGCGGGTCTCGTCCGTCGACGACGGTGAAATTGAGATCGTTCCGGAGCAGCGGCGGCTGCGGGCAGGTGGCGACCTGATCCGCAGCCGCGCCTGCCGGCCTCAGTGCCCGTGCGCCAAGGGGCAGGCCGAATCGGCAAGCTTGCCGAACGCCTCCTCGCCCGACATCGTCTGCACCAGCTTGTAATAGTCCCAGGGGTATTTCGACTCCTCCGGCTTCTTGACCTGCATGATGTACATCTCATGCTCCATCAGTCCGTCGGCGCGGATCTTGCCGTCGGACGTGAACATGTCGTCGATCTTCGTCTTGCGCAGCTGCTCCATGACCTTGTCGGAGTCGGTGGTGCCCGCCGCCTTCACCGCATTCAGATAGGTCAGTGTTGCCGAGTAGTACGCCGCCTGGTTCATGGTGGGCTCGCGCTTGGTCTTCTCGAAATAGCGCTTCGCGAAGGCGCGGGTCTTGTTGTTGAGATCCCAGTACCAGCCGGTGGTCAGATACAGCCCCTGCGCGGTCTTCAGGCCGAGACTGTGGATGTCGCTGATGAAGGCGAGCAGCGCCGCCGGTTTCATCGTCTTGGCGATGCCGAACTCATCGGCCGCCTTGATCGAGTTGGTGAAGTCGTTGCCGGCATTGGCGAGGCCGAGCACCTGGGCGCCCGAGCTCTGCGCCTGCAGCAAATAGCTGGAGAAGTCCGAAGTCGAGAGCGGTACGCGCACGGCGCCCACCACCTTGCCGCCATTGGCCTCCACGACCTTGGAGGCGGCCTCCTGCAGCTGAGTGCCGAAGGCGTAGTCGGCGGTCAGGAAGAACCAGCTCTTGCCGCCCTGGCTGACCATGGTCTTGGCGGTGCCGTTGGCCAGCGAGGTCGTGTCGTAGGCGTAGTGGACGGTATAGGGCGTGCAGTCCTTGCCAGTCAGCGAGGCGCCGGCGGCACCGATCGCGATGAACGGCACCTTCTTCTCCTTGGCGGCATTGGCCATCGCAAGGCTGACGCCGGTGTTGGAGCCGCCGAGGATCATGGTGACGCCGTCGCGATCGGCCCATTCACGCAGCTTCTGCGCGCCGACGTCGGGCTTGTTCTGGTGATCCGTCTCCATGAACTCGATCTTGTTACCGAGCACGCTGCCGCCGAAATCCTCGATCGCCATCTTGGCGGCTTCGACACCGCCCGGGCCGATCACGTCGGCATAGAGTCCTGACATGTCATCGATGTCGCCGATCACGACCTTGTTGGCGGCCGCGTGCGCGGCGGTAGCGGCGAGTGAGGCCCCGAGCAGCCAGGGGAGCAGGCGTGTCTGATATCGCATGATGGCGTTCCCTCGTTTCTTTTTTGGTGCCGGACCTTAGGAACCCACAACCGGGCTTTCCAATTCGCCTTTGGTTCAAACCAGGACAGAGGAACTTTTTCACCGGAACGCAAACGGCCCCCGCGTGGTCGCAGGGGCCGTGAGTCACGCGCGGAGCGGGAGCGGCTGCTACGCCGCCGCGTTCGGGAATCGATACGCCTTGAACTGCTCGCGCAGCGCCGTCTTGAGGATCTTGCCGGTCGCGGTGTGCGGGATGCCGTCGACGAAGGCGACGTCGTCGGGCATCCACCACTTCGCGATCTTGCCTTCCATGAACTTCAGGATGTCCTCGCGCGTCGCCGTCTGGCCCTGCTTGAGCTGCACGATCAGAAGCGGCCGCTCGTCCCATTTCGGATGATAGACGCCGATGACGGCGGCTTCCGCGACGGCGGGATGGCCGACGGCAAGGTTTTCCAGATCGATCGACGAGATCCACTCGCCGCCCGACTTGATGACGTCCTTGGAGCGGTCGGTGATGCGCATGAAGCCATCGGCATCGACGGTGGCGACGTCGCCGGTGTCGAAGAAGCCTTCGTCGTCGAGGATCTTGGTGTCGACCTTGTAGTACGCCTTCGACACTGCGGGACCGGACACTTTGAGGCGGCCGAAGGTCTTGCCGTCCCACGGCAGCTCGGCTCCGGCATCGTCGGTGATCTTCATCTCGACGCCGAACGGCGGGAAGCCCTGGGTCTGCAGGATGTCGAGCTTGGCGTCGCCCTCAGCTTCGAGGAACGGCGGCTTCAGGGTCGCGAGTGTGCCGATCGGGCTCATCTCGGTCATGCCCCAGGCGTGGCGCACACCGATGCCCATGTCGAGGAAGGCCTGGATCATCGAGCGCGGCATCGCCGAGCCGCCGCACACCACCATCTTCAGATGCGGCAGAGTCAGCCTATGCGCCTGCATGTGCTGAAGCAGCATCAGCCACACCGTCGGCACGCCGGCGGTGTAGGTCACCTTCTCGGTGTCGAGCAGCTCGTAGACCGAGGCGCCGTCGAGCTTCGGGCCGGGCATGACCAGCTTGGTGCCCATCGACGGTGCGGAGAACGCGATGCCCCAGCTGTTGGCATGGAACAGCGGGACCACCGGAAGCATTGTGTCTGCCGCGGATGTTCCGAGTGAGTCGCGGTTGTTGGCCATCAACGCATGCAGCACGTTGGAGCGATGCGAATACAGCACACCCTTGGGATCGCCGGTGGTGCCGGACGTGTAGCACATCGCTGCCGCGGTATTTTCGTCGAACGTGCCCCAGGCGAAATCGCCATCGGCCTCCCCGATCCACGATTCGTAGGCAACGGCGTTCTTCAGCGTGGTCTGCGGCATGTGTGCCGCGTCGGTCAGCACCACATACCGCTCGACGCTCGGCAGCTTGTCGGCGAGCTTCTCGAGCAGCGGCACGAAGGTCAGATCGGTAATGACGATGCGGTCCTGGGCGTGGTTGATGATCCAGCCGATCTGCTCCGGGAAGAGACGCGGATTGACCGTGTGACAGATCGCGCCGATTCCCATAATGCCGTACCAGACCTCGAGATGGCGTCCGGTATTCCAGGCGATGGTGGCGACGCGGTCGCCGAGCTTGATGCCGTCGCGCGTCAGCTTCTGGGACACTTTCAGCGCGCGGTCGTGGATTTGCCGGTAGGTGGTGCGAACGATGGGACCTTCGACCGAGCGGGTCACGACCTCCTGGGAGCCGTGAATTGTCGCTGCATGCTCGATGATCCGGTGGCAAAGCAGGGGCCAGTCTTGCATCAATCCAAGCATCAGGTCGTTCCTCCGGGTGGTATTCGCTTTTCGACAGCGAGGGTCTTTTGATCGGTTTCGTCGGTTTTAGCGCGCGCCGCAGCGAGCGCAAATGGCCTTGTCGCGGCCATGACGTCGCGCGGGGCCCGATGGTTAGCGCGGCCGTTGCGGCGCTCGCCTTGAGCTGGGTCATGACCCCCGCGGCCGCGCGGTCGCGGGACGCCGGGCACGCGCATGAGCACGGCGGGCCTGTGCCGGCGCTGCAGTCCGGACCTCCGCTGGCGGCCGTGCCGTTGCCGCGGCCGCGCCCGGGGGAGGCGCCACGGTCCGGCTCTCGCGAGCCGGCGAAAGACTCTGCCAAGGCGGGCACAAACGACGAGGGTGCCGAGCAGCCCAAGGAGACCGGCGCCAAGACGCCGCCTCCGCCGCAGCTCTCGGCCTGCCGCGTGGCGCTGACAGAGGACATCGCAATCGCTCCCTCGATCCCGCCGATCAAGGGGCCGGGCGCGTGCGGCGGCGACGATCTGGTGCGGCTGGAGGCGGTGGTGCTGCCGGACAAGCGGCGGGTGGCGCTGACGCCGGCCGCGACGATGCGCTGCACGATGGCCGCCGCCGTGGCCAATTGGGTGCGGGGCGATCTGGCTCCGCTCGCGGCCCGTCTCGGCAGCCCGATCGCCGCGCTCGACAACTATGATTCGTACCAGTGTCGCGGCCGCAACAACATCGCCGGTGCGCAGATGTCGGAGCATGGCCGCGCCAATGCGCTCGACGTCCGCGGCTTCAAGCTGTCCGATGGCCGCATGATCGAGCTGACCGATCGCACCCAGCCGCGCGAGTTGCGCGAGGCGGTGCTGCATTCGGTATGTGCGCAGTTCGCGACCGTGCTGGGTCCGGACAGCGACTGGTATCACGAGGATCATATCCACCTCGATCTCGCCGAGCGCCGCAGCAACTACCGCATCTGCCAATGGGACGTGCTCGATCCGCTGCCGAAGGTGGCGCCGCTGATGCCGGCGATGCGGCCGGACGACGCGCCGCCCCGCGAGACGGCGGAAGCCGATGACGACGGTCAGGCGGGCAAGGGAAGCAAGGGCGCGAGCCGTGCGGGATCGGACCGGTCAGCCGACACGTCCACGTCGCATGCCGCTCCGGCTGCGCCTGCCTCCGGCGGTTCGGCTGCCGCCGAGGGCGACGAAGCCGAACCGGCGCCGCCGCCCGCGCCCCCACTGGCCAAGGGCAGCAAGAAGAAGCACAAGACGAGGTCATAGCCAGACCGCGGAGCGCAGTCCGGGCAGCTCCGGCGCGGCCGCGCGGGAGTTACAATGGCTTGTACTGCCTGGTCCCTTGCGCCCAAACAAAAAGGCGCCGGGGTGACCGGCGCCTTTGGAAAGGGTGATAAACGCGTTTCTCGGCTTTTGATTCCGTTGAGCGCAGATGCTTATTGCATCGCGGCGTAGGTGCCGCCGCCCTGCAGGGCCATTTGCGGCTTGTAGGGCGAATCGCCCTTCTTCGGATCCAGGACCACGACGATGGTGCCGACCTTGACCCGGTTGTAGAGGTCGATCGCGTCCTCGTTGGTCAGGCGGATGCAGCCCGACGAGATCGAGGCGCCGATATATTCCGGCTGGTTGGTACCGTGGATGCGGAACAGCGTGTCCTTGCCGTTGGCATAGAGGTACATCGCGCGCGAGCCCATCGGATTGTCGGGACCCGGGGCGACGAAGGTCGGCACACCCAGGCGCTCGATCTCGCCCTTGGTCGGATGCCAGGCCGGCCATTCCGTCATGGCGCCCACCTTGGCAATGCCCGACCACGCCATGGCCTCTTCACCGACGGTGATGCCGTAACGGATCGCCTTGCCGCCATCGAGTACGTAATAGAGGTAGTGGCTGTCGGAATCGACGACGATCGAGCCCGGTGCTTCCTTGCGATGATAGTCGACGATGGCCCGGCGATAGGGTTCCGCGACCGGCGTGTTGGTGTAGCGGATCTTCGCCAGAAGCTCTTTGTCTTTCGGCTTGAACGCCTGGGTGTTGGTGGCCTCATACGTCGTGGCCTGCATACAGCCCGACAGCATCAGGCCCGCGGCCAGGAGTCCGAGTTTCACCTTCAGCGACATGTCACCAATTTCCAATTGACAGCTGACGTTGCAATGACACGGCCGCGCCACTGCAGCGCGATTCCACATGTCCCATTATCGTCAAAATCGACTCTGATGCCAGCCGATACACGCACAGGTCTGGTTGCAGCGCCCTCATTGTTGCTTTTTTGCCGCAAAGACACCGGCCGCCATCCACAGCTGTGCTCCGGACAGCACGGTCGGAAGCCCCTTCGCCCTGAACCCGTCGCCGAAGGCCCCCCACGCGAAAAGCCGATGGACCGTTTTGGCAAGCTGCGTCACAAGGCGGCAGCATCCTGCCGGTAATCCGCCGAAAACCCCATCGCGATTCGGAGTCTCCCTTCATGTTCTCGGTGTTCGTCCCGTCCGATCAGGCGTTGAAGAAGGCGGAGATCACCGACCCGGCGGCTCTGCCCGACAATGCGGTCTGGGTCGACCTCTTCAATCCGAGCGGTGCAGAAGACCGGGCCGTCGAGAAGCTCTCGGGAATCGCGGTCCCGACGCGGGAGGACATGCAGGAGATCGAGATCTCCAGCCGCCTCTACATCGAGAACGGCGCCCGCTACATGACGGCAACCTTGATGTGTCACTCGGATACCGACATGCCCCGGACGACGGCGGTGACCTTCATCCTGGCAGGGCACCGCCTGGTGACGGTGCGCTACGATCAGCCGCGGCCGTTCGCCGTGGTCGAGGCCAAGCTCGCCCGCAGCTGCGCACCCGGCATTACCGGAGAGATGGTGCTGATGGAATTGCTCGACGCGGTGATCGATCGCTGCGCCGACATCCTCGAGCGGGTCGGTGCCGACATCGACCAGGTCAGCCACGAGATCTTCGAGCCGAACAACGAGCGGCACGGCCACGCCAAGCAGTATTCCCAGATCCTGATCGCGATCGGCCGCAAGGGCGACCTCACCTCGAAAGTACGTGAAAGCCTGGTCTCGATCGGTCGCCTCGTGACCTTTCTTTCCGCCGTCGTCGAAGGCGTGAAATGGTCAAAGGACATGCGCGAGCAGCTCAAGACCATGCAGCGCGACGTCGCCTCGCTGACCGACCACGCCTCCTATCTCGCCGGCAAGATCACCTTCGTGCTCGATGCGATGCTCGGTGTCGTCAATCTCGAGCAGAACAACATCATCAAGCTGTTCTCGGTCATGGCGGTCGTGCTGATGCCGCCGACCTTGATCGCGTCGATCTACGGTATGAACTTCAAGAACATGCCGGAGCTCGAATGGGCGCACGGCTATCCGATGGCGCTCGTGCTGATGCTGATCTGCGCGATCGTGCCGTACTACATCTTCAAGCTGAAGAAGTGGCTGTAGCCGCGCTGATTGAAGGGAAGTCAGAGCCCGGGCTTGTCGCGGGTGCGAGCACGCCGGTCTCGTGCTGATGCGGCAGAGCAAGCCTCGCCCGCGCCGCGATCTTAGCTACTAACGAAGCGTTCGTTCATTGAAAAATTGGTCGCTGGTATGGCGTTATGCACCTCAGCAAACACACTAGATGCATACCAGGAATACTTATTAGGTCCGCCGCAACGCCGCTGCAAAGGCGCCTCAATTCCTCAGGTAAAATTTGACGGGAACGCTGAACGTTTGATCGAAACTTCTCTGCGATAAGTCGGCTCGTGAGCATGGCCAAAAACGAGCGCTCCGGCGCGTGGCGTGCAAGGCGAAGCTGGAGGGCGCGGTCATCGCGCTCGTGGCCAAGAGGCGGCAATGGTTGAGAAACGCATAACGGCATCTGACAACGTGGTCGATCTCGCCAGCTATCAGCGCGGCCGGGCCGACATCGTCGTGGCCCATGCGCTGTCGCCGCGAACCTGCAGCTATTGCGGCGCCGAGCTCGACGACGACGAGCGCGAGGACGATTGTTCCAGCGCCCTCAACGTCGAATCCGCCCGCCTGCGCTGGCGCGCCGCGCAGATCCTGCGCGGCCTGGTGTGCGAAGGCTGAACCAACGTCCGTAAAATCTGCGGACGACCCAGCTGCGTCTTGCGTCTCGCGAACCTCGATCAGAGCCCCGCTGCCCGCGCCGCTCCCAGCCGTCGTCCCGGCGAAAGCCGGGACCCATATCCACCGGCCGCCGTAACGGCCCGGGCCGGCTGTGACTAAGCTCCCGCGTTCCTTGCCCCTGCTGCAGAGTATGGCTCCCGGCGTACGCCGGGATGACGGCGGAGTGCGGGGATGAAGCCTTGGACCTGTCGTTCAGCAGGTCCGGCAGCGCCCGATCGCGACGCTGTTAGTTCATGCGCGTGGCTCGTCGGCCTCATTCTGTAGATGGCGTTAATCGCATCTTGGTGTGGCGAGCCGTGGTTCGTTGAGCGGCGCAAGCTGGTGTGAACCAAGCCGCAGACACCGCATCGTGTCCTCGTGGCCGCGACCGATCGTCCTCACACGTGCTGGCCGCCGTTGATGTGGATCTCGGCGCCGTTCACGTAGGAGCTCGTCTCGGTGCACAGCACGTAGATGATCTTGGCGACCTCGTCGGGCGTGCCGAGCCGCTGCATCGGGATCTGCTCCTGCACGATCTTCTCGGTGCCCGGCGACAGGATCGAGGTGTCGATCTCGCCCGGCGCGATCGAGTTGACGCGCACACCGACACGGCCGAAGTCCGACGCCATCTCGCGCGTGAGCGCGGCGAGCGCCGCCTTGGAGGTGGCATAGGCCGCGCCGGCGAACGGATGGACGCGCGAGCCGGCGATCGAGGTGACGTTCACCACCGAGCCCTTGGCCGCCTTCAACTCCTTGATCAGGCCGCGCGCCATCATGATCGGCGCGAAGAAGTTGACGCGGAAGACCTGATTCCAGGTGTCGAGATCGGTATCCACGGTCCCGAGCCGCGCGCCGCCCTGGCCCTTCGGCGAGATCGCGGCGTTGTTGACGAGCGCATGCAGCTCGCCGCTGTCCATGCGCTGCTTGATCTCCTCGATCGCGCGCAACGTATCCTGGGGGTCGGCGAGGTCGACCTGGATGTGGTCCTCGGGTCCGGCGCCCCACGGGCACTCCTCCGGGAAGGGATGCCGCGAGCAGGTGATGACGCGCCAGCCGGCGGAGGAGAATCGGATCACGGTGGCATGACCGATGCCGCGACTGGCGCCGGTCAGCAGCATCGTCCGCCGCGGCTGGTTGGAGGAGGTCGGCATGATGAGATATCTCTCCCGATCCACGAGGGATCAGCTTACCACAAGGGTTGCATGTTCGGTGCGCGTTTCATGCGCACCGACGTCGAAGGCTGTCGAGCGACAAGTTGACGATGAGACTCAACGGAGCCTCGCCGGTCGCTACGGATACATCCGCACCTTGGTCCACGGCTGACCGGCAGCCTCGCGCCGGAATTCGATGCGGTCGTGCAGGCGGAACGGCCGGTCGTGCCAGAACTCCATGCGAACGGGGGTGATGCGCCAGCCGCTCCATCCCGGCGGACGCGGCACCTCGCCGATGATGTATTGCGTGGCGACCTTGGCGATCGCCTGTTCGAAGGCGAACCGGCTCTCCAGCGGCTGCGACTGCTTGCTGGCCCAGGCGCCGAGCTGCGCCTGCTTCGGCCGGGTCGCGAAATAGGCGTCGGCCTCCGCGTCCGTCACCGGCGTCACGAGCCCGCGGATGCGCACCTGCCGGCGCAGCGACTTCCAATGAAACAGCAACGCGGCCTTTGGATTGGCGGCGAGCTCCTGGCCCTTCTGGCTGGCCTTGTGGCTGTAGAAGACGAAGCCGTCGGCGTCGTAGCCCTTCATCAGCACCATGCGCACATCCGGAAGGCCGTCCGCGTCCACGGTCGACAGCGCCATCGCGTTCGGATCGTTCGGCTCGCTCTTGCTGGCTTCGGCGAACCACTCGGCAAACAGCGCAAACGGCTCCCCGGCCTGGGTAAAATCAGCCGATGTACCGGATGTTAAGGTTGTCTGGTGTTTGATGCTCGTGGGGTCGGTCATGTCTTTGGGGAGTCCGAGTTTTGCGTTCACCCGCGGCCAGGCGCGTGCAAGTCCATTCTGGTCCGGCCCTATATAGGGTATCGGTCCGGCTTGGCCTATCCGCGATCGGTCATGCCGGCACCGCTTTGACACTCATTCTAATCGGCCTGTCGGGCGGTGGCTGCAGCATGTCGCGTCCGGAGACGGCGTTCGCCAAGATGGAGGACGCGGAAGTCACCGGCAGCGTCACTTCACCGCCGGAGCGCGAGCCGACCGAGGCCGATCTCGCCTTCGCCCGCAACGCGGCGTCCGACGTGCTGACCAAGGGCACCAAGGATTCCAGCCAGCCCTGGCAGAACCCGCAGACCGGCGCGCGTGGCTCGGTGACGCCGATTGCCAAGGCCTACACGGCTGAAAACGGCCGCACGTGCCGGGATTTCCTGGCAAGCTACGTCAATGGGAAGACCGAGCGCTGGCTGCAGGGCTCGGCCTGCCGGATCGAGCGGGGGCGTTGGGACATCCAGACGCTCAAACCCTGGCAGCAAAGCTGACGGGATGCCTCCGGAACCCGTTGCAAAAATACAACGGACTCTCCAGATGAAATGCAAAGCGGGCGGGGAGCCCTTAGGTTAATATCTGACTTTCTGTAAGGAGACGTGACGGATGCGCGACCCCTATGAGGTCTTGGGGGTGCCGCGAAGCGCCAGCGCTGCGGCCATCAAGAGCGCCTATCGCAAGCTCGCCAAGAAGCATCATCCCGACAGCAACAAGGATGACCCGAAGGCATCGGCCAGGTTTGCCGAGATCAACTCGGCCAACGAGATCCTGGGCGACGAGGAGAAGCGGAAGCAGTTCGATCGCGGGGAGATCGATGCCGACGGCAAGCCCCGCTTCCAGGGCTTTCCTGGCGGCGGCGCCGGCCGTGGCGGTCCCGGCGGGTTCGAGAATTACACCTTCCGCAGCGGCGGCGGACCGGGCGGCGGCTTCGGCGGCGGTGGCGGCGGCTTCGAGGATATTCTCAACAGCATGTTCGGCGGCGCGGGGCGTGGCGGACGCGGCGGCGGCAGCCCGTTCGAGTTCGACACCGGCGGTGTCGGCATCGATCTCGACCTCAAGGTCGCGATGTCGGTGACGCTCGAGGAGTCGGTCAAGGGTGGCGAAAAGCGCGTGCGCCTGCCCTCGGGCAAGGAGCTCAACGTCAAGGTCCCGCCCGGCGTCACCGCCGGCCAGCAGATCCGGCTGAAAGGGCAGGGCGAGAGCGCGCCCGGTCATCGGCCCGGCGACCTCCTGATCACCATCCAGATCGCGCCGCATCCGTTCTTCAAGGTCGAGGGCAGCGACGTCAGGCTCGATCTGCCCATCACGCTGTACGAGGCGGTGCTGGGCGCCAAGGTGCGCGCCCCGACCCTCGGCAGCGCGGTCGAATTGTCGATCCCGAAGAACACCTCCAGCGGGCGGACTTTCCGGCTGAAGGGCAAGGGCCTGCCCAAAAGCGACGGCTCGGCGGGCGATCTGTTCATCACCACGAAGATCGTGCTGCCCGACGGCAACGATGCCGAGCTCGAGGCGCTGATGACCAAGTGGCGCGACAAGCACCCCTACAATCCGCGCAGCAATCTGTCGTAACGAAAGATCACGCTGGCTGTTAGCTCCGTCTTGCCCGGGCTTGTCCCGGGCATTCACGCCTATCCCAGGGTGCGGGCCAACGTGGATGGCCGGGACAAGCCCGGCCATGACGAAAATCGGCGAGCCGGGTTTCGATGGTGAATGCGGTCATCGCTGCCACAAGGAAAAACTTGGCGAGACTTCGTGGCGGGAAAAAAGTGCGGCCTCGAAAGGGGGACCAGCGCGGTACAAAACCCCAGTCGAGGCCGCTTCCGTGTCGATCGGCGGATCGAACACTCCTCATTTTTTCGTGAGTATTTGGTACGATATTGAGACGCGCCCGCGCCATGATTCCAGAATTTCGGTGACCGAATTGCGGCATCCACCTTAGCGTGTGTTCGGGGAACCGCGAGCGTGCGGCGCGACAGGCTGGTGGCGGGTTGCGGATGCCTTGCAACCGCTTCTGACGATGATGAGAATTGCGCAGCCGCGAATCGCCGCTGCGACCGAAGCGCAACCGGCCGCTAGCCGCCCACGCGTTCGGCTTGGTCATAAACAAGGCGTGCAACCTGTGTGAGACGTGTCCTATCGCTGCCGCCGCTGACGACGTAGCTGACCCCACGCTCTGCCCAGGAGAGCGCGGACGTCGTGCCCTGGGTTGTATAGCGCATCTGAGCCGCCTCGATCCCTACCTTGGTCGCGTACACCGTGAAGCGCTCTCCCGAGGTGCTTTCATACATCAGGAAAGAGGCTGGCCCGCTCGGGCCCGGCAGCAGCCGGCCGCCGACGAGTTTCAGGCCGGTGGTCTCAAGCTCCGGTGCCTGCACGGTGCGGCCGCAGCGCCGCGTCAGCCATTGCTGCAGATGGGCCTTCTCCTCGCCGGGAACCTCGACCGGATGACGCACGTCGACGACATAGAGCCGGTGCGCATCCAGCGCCTCGCCGGTGAGGTTCTGCAGCAGCGCGGGCGATGTGGCCGCGCCATGCGCGATCCAGCCGATCGCGCCCCCCACCGCGAAGGCGGCCACGCTCGCCGCGATCGCGCCGAGCATCCAGCGGCGCGGCCGACGATCGAGACCGTCGAGATCCAGCCGCGGCGGCACCGGCTCGTTGACGACGGAATCGTAGCGCGCGTGCAGGGCCTCAGCCATGCTGCGCCAGGATTCGACCCGCTCGGCGTCGGCCGGATGCGCCGCGAGCCAGCGCTCGACATCGCTGCGGCGCTCCGCCGGCAGCTCGTTGTCGACATAGGCGTGCAGTTCGTCCTCGGTGACTGGAATGGTCGGATCGGTCATCATCTGGATCTCGTTGCAGTCTGGCGGCCGCGACGATCGGCGGCCACAGGCGCCTTGGGCAGGCGAACGCGGCAGAGCGGCTTTTGTACGGTGAACGGCGGCCTCATTTCACCCTCCGCAGCGCCGGGCGCTCGCCCTCGAGGACGGCGCGGACATGAGCGCGGGCACGGGCCAGGCGCGACATCACGGTGCCGATCGGGACACCCTGGATGTCGGCCACCTCGCGGTAGCTCAGCCCCTCGAGCACGACGAGCAGCAGCACGGCGCGTTGCTCCTCTACCAGGGTCGCCAGCGCGCGCTCGATGTCGCGGCCCTCGGCCTCGGTGCCGCTGGCATCGGGATTGTCGTCCTGCAGCGGCATGAAGTGTGGCCGCCGCGCCAGCGAGCGGCGCCGGTTCTTGTTGAGGTTGGTGAGGATCGTATAGAGCCAGCTGCGCAGGTCGCCGCCGAGGAAGAGCCGCTCGGACCGCAGCGCCCGCACCAGGGTGTCCTGGACCAGGTCGTCAGCGGCGTCCATGTCGCGCGCCAAGGCGCGAGCATAGCGGCGCAGTGCCGGAATCATGGCCTCGACGCTCTGGCGAAACGCGCTCATGGACTGTCCTGCGGCCGTGCCTTTCTGTGCCCAGGGCGCGGGCCGCAACCGCGCCTTGCAATGGTCATAACCCCGCGATGGCAGACCTATTCCGCCCCGGTTCTTGCCGGGAGTTTGCCACAGAGCGGGCGGAATGGGGCTGTACCGGGCCAGACCGGTGGTGTACGTCCAATCGTTAATAATCGCTCTATGGGAAGCCGCATGGCGCAGATTTCAGGTTTGATGCAGGGCAAGCGCGGGGTCATTCTCGGCGTCGCCAACAACCGCTCGATCGCCTGGGGCATCGCCAAGGCCGCCCGCGCCGCCGGCGCCGAGATCGCGCTGACCTATCAGGGCGACGCGCTGAAGAAGCGGGTCGAGCCGCTGGCCGCCGAGCTCGGCGGCCTCGTGCTCGGGCATTGCGACGTGACCGATCCCGCAACCATCGACGCCATCTTCGACGTGCTCAAGGAGAAATGGGGCAAGATCGACTTCGTCGTTCACGCCATCGCCTTCTCTGACAAGGACCAGCTCGACGGCCGCTATATCGAGACCACGCAGGACAATTTCTCCAAGAGCATGCTGATCAGCTGCTACTCGCTGACCGCGGTCGCGCAGCGCGCGGAGAAGCTGATGACCGATGGTGGCTCGATCATCACGCTGACCTATTACGGCGCCGAGAAGTGGATGCCCCATTATAACGTCATGGGTGTCGCGAAAGCCGCGCTGGAGGCCAGCGTGCGCTACCTCGCTGCCGACCTCGGCGAGAAGAACATCCGCGTCAACGCCATCTCGGCCGGTCCGATCAAGACGCTGGCCGCCTCAGGCATCGGCGATTTCCGCTATATCCTGAAGTGGAACGAGTACAACGCGCCGCTGCGCCGGACCGTGACGATCGAGGAGGTCGGTGACAGCGCCCTTTACCTGCTCTCCGACCTGTCGCGCGGCGTGACCGGCGAGGTGCACCACGTCGATTCCGGCTATCATGTCGTCGGCATGAAGCGGCCGGAGGCACCGGACATCTCGCTGAGCAACTCGGCCGGCGCCAAGGACTAGTTCATCGCGCGCATGCCCCGGCCCACGATCTACTACATCCGCCACGGCGAGACGGAATGGAATGCTCTCGGCCGGCTGCAGGGCACGCAGGACATTCCGCTCAACGCGCTCGGCCGCCTTCAGGCGGTTCAGGCCGGCAACATCCTGAGCGACCTCGTTGCGCGCAACGGTCATGACGCGGAGCGACTGCCTTTTGTCGCAAGCCCGCTGACCCGCGCCCGCACGACGATGGAGCTGGTGCGCGAGACCCTGAAGCTGCCGGTGGCCGATTACGGGCTCGACGCGCGGCTGCGCGAGATCGGCTACGGCAAATGGGAAGGCGCGACCCTGCCGGAGATGCAGGCTGCCGATCCCGTGTTCTACGCCAAGCGCCTGACCGAGAAATGGACGCTGGCGCCGGAGGGCGGCGAGACCTATGCCGATGTCGAGGTCCGGGTGCGCGACTGGTATGATGGGCTGACCGGCGATATCGTGGCGGTGGCGCATGGCGGGACTGCACGGGCGCTGATGGTCGCGCTCGGCTTCGCCACGCCAAACCACGCCGTCGACCTGCCGATCCAGCAGGGCGCGGTGTATGTGTTCGGCGAGAACGGGTTCGAGAAGTTCAGTTAGTTTATTCCCGTCGTTCCGGAGCGCCTCGTGAGCGGCGAACCCGGAATCTCGAGAGTCCGGGTCTGGTCCTTCAGACCATTCCGGGAATGACGGTTTTCTGATTGGGTGATCAGTCGATGTCCTTCAACACCTTCGGCCACATGTTCCGCGTCACCACCTTCGGCGAGAGCCATGGCGTGGCCATCGGCTGCGTGGTCGACGGCTGCCCGCCGCGGATTCCGCTGGAGGCGGCGGAGATCCAGACCGATCTCGACCGCCGCCGGCCGGGCCAGTCCCGCTTCACCACCCAGCGCCAGGAGCCGGACCAGGTGAAGATCCTGTCCGGCGTGATGGCCGATCCCGACACGGGCGCGCAGGTCACCACGGGCACGCCGATCGCGCTGCTCATCGAGAACACCGACCAGCGCTCCAAGGACTATTCCGAGATCAAGGACAAGTTTCGCCCGGGCCATGCCGACTTCACCTATGAGGCGAAGTACGGCCTGCGCGACTATCGCGGCGGTGGCCGCTCCTCGGCGCGCGAGACCGCCACGCGGGTCGCGGCCGGCGCGATCGCGCGCAAGATCATCGCCGGCGTAAAGGTGCGTGGCGCGCTGGTGCAGATGGGGCCGCACAAGATCGACCGTGACAAGTGGGACTGGGACGAGATCGCGCGCAACCCGTTCTTCTGTCCCGACAAGGACAAGGCGGCGTTCTTCGAGGACTATCTCGATGGCATCAGGAAGTCAGGCTCCTCGATCGGCGCGGTGCTGGAGATCACGGCCGAAGGCGTGCCTGCCGGGCTCGGCGCGCCGCTCTACGGCAAGCTGGACGCCGACCTCGCCGCGGCGATGATGAGCATCAACGCCGTGAAGGGCGTCGAGATCGGCGCCGGCTTCGGCGCGGCGGAATTGACCGGCGAGGCGAATGCCGACGAGATGCGCTCGGCCAACGACGGCACGCGCTTCCTGTCCAACCATGCCGGCGGCATCCTCGGCGGCATCGCCACGGGGCAGCCGATCGTGGTGCGCTTCGCGGTCAAGCCGACCTCGTCGATCCTCACCCCGCGCCAGACCGTCGACCGCGCCGGCCATGAGACGGAGATCCTGACCAAGGGCCGCCACGACCCCTGCGTCGGCATCCGCGCGGTGCCGGTCGGCGAGGCGATGATGGCCTGCGTGCTCGCCGACCACCTGCTGCGCCATCGCGGCCAGGTGGGGTAGGGAAGGACGGCGTTTGCGTCACCGTCGCAAAAGCGAGGCCCGATGTCCGATATCAATTCCGCCCGTCTGCAGGCCCTGATCGACTGGATGATGGACGGCGCGCGCTCCGCCGCGACGCCGCCGCAGATGATGGCTGAGGCGTGCGAGCGCATGACGCAGGCCGGTGTTCCGCTCTGGCGCGTCGGCGTCTTCCTGCAGACCTTGCATCCCGAGATCTTCGGGCGCGGCTTCCTGTGGCGGCCCGGCGCGGAGGTCGTGGTCAACTCGGTTGACTTCGGCTTTTCGGAATCTGAGGAGTTCAGGCGCAGCCCGCTCTCCGTGGTGTTCGAGCAGGGGCGTGAGGTCCGCGCCGATCCGTTCGCCGCATCATCCGAGGCCTTTCCGATCCTGATGGATCTGCGCGAGGAGGGCGTGACGGACTATCTGGCGCTGCCGCTCGTCTTCCTGGATGGCGACGTGCATGCGTCGAGCTGGACAACCCGACAGCCCGGCGGCTTCACCGAGGCCCAGGTCGACGCGATCCGGTCGCTGATCCCAGCCCTGTCGCGCTACATCGAGATCATCGGACTGCGCCGCATCGCGTCGATGCTGCTCGACACCTATGTCGGCAACCGTGCCGGCGAGCGCATCCTGGCAGGGCAGATCCGCCGCGGCCATACCGACACGATGAACGCCGTGATCTGGCTGTCGGACCTGCGCGGCTTCACGGCGCTGTCGGACCGTCTGCCGCCGGAGACCGTGGTCGACATCCTCAACCAGTATTTCGATTGCCAGGTCGCCGAGATCCGCGAGCATGGCGGCGAGGTGCTGAAGTTCATGGGGGACGGTCTGCTGGCGGTGTTTCCCATTCCTAAGCAGGACGGCGACACGGCCGCGGTCTGCGCCCGCGCGCGCGATGCGGCGCGCGCCGCCCGCGTCCGGGTCGCGGCTCTGGAATATCCGATCGGCGAGACGGTCGAGCGATTCCGGTTCGGCGTCGCGCTGCATGTCGGCCGGCTGCTGTACGGCAATATCGGCGGCGGCCAGCGGCTCGACTTCACCTGCATCGGCCCCGCCGTCAATCTCGCGGCCAGGCTGGAGAAGATCGCCGCGCGGCTCAAGCGCACGGTGGTCGCCTCGGAGGCCTTCGCAGGCGCCTGTCCGGAGTCGTGGCAGGATCTCGGCGCCTTTCCGATCGCCGGCCTCGCGACCGAGCAGCGCGTGTTCGGGCTGCGCGAGGAGGGCGATTAGTTCGCCGCCTCACTCCTCCGGCTCGATGGTGAACAGCAGCGGATAGCCCTTGGCACGGCCGGCATCGGTGGCCCGCGTCGCCTTGGTCTCGGCCACGTCCTTGGTGAACACGGCGACCACGCAGACGCCGAGCTTATGCGCCGTGATCATGACCTTGTAGGCCTGGTCCTCGGTCATGCGGAATTCCGCCTTCAGGATCATCACGACGAAGTCGCGCGGCGTGAAGTCGTCATTGACGAGGATGACCTTGTAGAGCCGCGGGCGCTCGACCTTGGTGCGGACCTTCGTCTTCGGCTTGGTGACGGCGTCGTTCATGGAGGGCGCGCCCGTGTGTTCCTGCTGCGGCGGAGCCGCCACAATACAGCGTCTCGGCTCTCCGGGAAACCACGGGCTGCGCGACATTGGTCGAAGGGCGCACGCGGCAGCCGCCTGCTCGATCTCCGGGCAACACCGGGGACTAACTGGAATGTGAATGAAGGATTGCGTTCGCGCTTTGCGGGACGCGGATTGCATGTCACCATCTCGTCACGCGATTGGAGGGCAGCTGATGCGCTGGTGGATCTCGATCGGGGTGGCGTGCGTGGCGGGCGCTTTGGCGGGCGGCGATGTCGCCAGCGTCGTGGCGGCGCCCAGGGCTCAGCCGGCGCAGCTGAGTGAAAAGGAGGCGTCCGTCGATGTCGAGCTCATCCTTGCCGTCGACGTCTCCTACTCGATGGACCTGGACGAGCTCGCCATCCAGCGCGAGGGCTATGCCCAGGCGCTCAGCTCGCGGGAGTTCCTGCAGGCGCTGAAGAATGGCGTACACGGCCGCATCGCGGTGACCTATTTCGAATGGGCCGCGGCGAGCGATCAGAAGATCATCATTCCCTGGCGCGTCATCGATGGACCGGAGAGCGCCGACGCGGTCGCCGCCGAGATTATGAAGACGCCGATCCGCCGCGCCTCGCGCACCTCGATCTCCGGCGCGATCTATTTCGCGATGCCGCTGTTCGACGAGAATCCCTATCGCGGGCTGCGCAAGGTGATCGACATCTCCGGCGACGGTCCCAACAACAACGGTCCCTCTCCGGTGACGATGGCCCGCGACGAAGCCGTCAACAAGGGGATCACGATCAACGGCCTGCCGATCATGGTCAAGGAGCCGTCCTACTCGACCATGGATATTGAGAACCTCGACCTCTACTACAAGGATTGCGTCACCGGCGGCCGCGGTTCGTTCGTGGTCACGATCAAGAGCCGCGAAGAGTTCAAGGAGGCGATCCGCACCAAGCTCCTGATGGAGGTCGCCGGACGCCAGCCGCCGCCCAGCATCGTTCCGGTGGCCGATGACGGCAACAAGGAGCCGCGGGTGTCCTGCCTGATCGGCGAGAAGATCTGGCAGGATCGGTGGGGACGGTAACGTTCTGCCGTGCTGTCCGCTGCCGCAACTCGGGCGGTAAAGGTCGTTAGCGTTTCGCTCGTCGGTTCGAGCCGCTCCATGACGGCCTCAGCGGAGGCAGTCGTTCCGCACACCCTGCGAACACGAGCTCCACACAAGCGCAGGTATCATCCGCTCGTGTGGATAACCTGTGTTAGCCAGTGATCCTCCGGATCTGTGACCCCTTGGACACACATCCTCCAAAAACCAGGAGTTGCGGCGCGTCGAAATGCTCTTTGCCACCGTGCCGCCGCGATTGGGCCGCGACCATGAAGCGGTTGAGGCGGAGGCGCACAGAACATGCGTATCATCGACCGGACAGAACGTCCCGGGCAGCGCGAAGCTCTGATGGTGGTGGGGCAGGGCGGCACCCGAGAGCTCGCCAGCCGGATCCTGAGGCTCACGCTGGTGGGCGCGGCAGCCGCGACGGTCGCCGCCTGCGCGCAATCATCGGCGGTCCGGCAGGCCCGTCTGACAACGCCCACGAGGCAGGCCGCCGTTGAATTCCGGTCCCAGCCGCAGCGTGTGGAGACGGCGTCGGACTCTGTGGTCCGCGTCCGCCATGCCGAGCCCAGCCAGTCGCCGCTGCAGACGGCATCATCCGGTCTCGCCAGCTATTATTCCGAAGGACACAAGACCGCGAGCGGCGAGCGCTTCGATCCCTCCGAGCTGACGGCCGCGCATCGCAGCCTGCCGTTCGGCACGCGCCTCCAGGTTACCAACGTCAGGACCGGCCGCTCCGTGGTGGTCCGCGTCAACGACCGCGGCCCATTCGTGCAGGGCCGCGTGGTCGACGTCTCCTACTCCGCCGCCCAGGCGCTCGGCATGGTCAACACCGGCGTCGCGCCTGTGAAGGTCAGCGTAGTACGGTAACGCATCCGGCCTCCTCGTCCTTGCGAGCGCAGCGAAGCAATCCAGGGCCCAGCAACGACTCTCGATTGCTTCGCTGCGCTCGCAAGGACTTGAATGGGCGTCAGCTCACCGTACCAATCTCGCGACCAGTTCCACATGCGGCGTGTGGCGGAACTGGTCGACGGGCACCACGGTCTCGAGCTTGTAGCCGCCGTCGATCAGCATGCGCACATCGCGGGCGAAAGTCGTGACGTTGCACGACACCGCGACGATCACCGGCACCTTGCTCGCGGCGAGCTGCTTCGCTTGTGCCTGGGCGCCCTGGCGCGGCGGGTCGAACACGACGGCGTCGATGTCGCGCAGCTCCGGCGGCATTAGGGGGCGGCGGAACAGGTCGCGGGCCTCGGCTTTGATCGGCTTCAGGCTAGGCGTCCCCGCCGCCTTCTGCAGCGCTGCGATCGAGCCGGCGTCAGTGTCCATCGCGATGACGCGCCCGCGCGACGCCAGCCGCAGCGCGAACGGGCCGACGCCGCAGAACAGGTCGGCGACCTGCTTCGCCTTGCCGACGCGATCCAGCACCAGCTGCGCCAGTGTCTCCTCGCCCTGCGCGGTCGCCTGCAGGAACGAGCCGGGCGGCAGCGTCACCTGCGCCGTGCCCATCGTCATGACGGGCGGATTACGCATCAGCACCAACTCGCCATGCCGCGTCAGCCGTGCCAGCCGGTGCTTCTCGGCGACCAGCGAGAGCGCCGCGATGCGCGGCGGCGGCAGCGGGCCCGAGCCGCGGATGTCGACGTCGATACCGTTGCTGGTCGCGGTGGCCTGGATGTCGAGCGGCTTGCCGGTCGGCTTCAACGCCTCCGCCAGCGCCCACGCAGCTTCCAGCGCGCCATCGAGCGCGGGATCGAGGATCGGGCAGCGGTCGATCGGGACGATCTCGTGGCTGTTCGCGGCCGAGAAGCCGACCCTGAGAATATCGTGCGTGCCCATCCGCGCGTGGAACGTCGCGCGGCGGCGGCCGGCGCCGTGGGCGTCGATCAGCGGCGCCACCTCGCAATCGACCTTTGCGGCGCGCAGCGTCTCGACGACGATGTTGCGCTTCCACTGCCGATAAGGCTCCGGCGACCAGTGCTGGATGGCGCAGCCGCCGCACACGCCGAAATGCGGGCAGAACGGCGTGATGCGCTCCGGGCTCGGTGCCTCTACCGCGAGCAGCTTGCGGCGGTCGGGATGGCCGGGAATGGCCGCGGCCTCGACGGTCTCGCCAGCCAGCGTATACGGCACGTACAGTGCCTCGCCCGAGGACAGCGATACGCCGTCGCCGCGATGGCCGACATGGTCGATGACGAGACGCTCAACCATGGCGGCGGGCTCCCAGAAAGAATTCGGCGTTGCCGTCGCCGCCCTTGATGGATGACGGGAAGATCTCGATGTCACTACAGCCGAGCGAGGCTGCAAATGCGGCGATGTCGTCGCACACCGCCCGGTGGACGGCCGCATCCTTGATGATGCCGCCCTTGCCGTGCGCGCCCTTGGCTTCGAATTGCGGCTTGATCAGCGCCAGCAGGCTCATGGGCGACGCCGCCAAGGTCAGCGCCACCGGCAGCACGGCCTTCAGCGAAATGAAGCTGCAATCGATGACGACGATATCAGGCCGCTGCGGCAGCCGCTTGCCCTCATAGCTGCGGATGTCGGTCTGCTCCATCGAGACGATCTTCGGGTGATCGCGCAGCGACGGATGCAGCTGATCGCGGCCGACATCGACCGCGAACACCAGCGCCGCGCCGTTCGCCAGCAGCGCCTCGGTGAAGCCGCCGGTGGAGGCGCCGACGTCGAGACAGACATGGTCCTCGACCTCGATGCCGTAACGCTCCAGCGCCGCCGCCAGCTTGACCCCGCCGCGCGACACCCAGGGATGCGCCGGCTCGGCCTGGACGACGGCATCGATGGGAATGGTCTCGGAGGCCTTCGCCACCTGCTTGTCATTGGCGAACACCAGCCCCGCCTCGATCGCCGCCTGCGCCCGCGCCCGGCTCTCGAACAGGCCACGTTCGACCAGGAGGATATCAGCGCGTTTGCGGGGAGGGGACATTTGTCTCATCAATGGTCATGAGTTGTGGAGCTCGCGCCCTAATTCCGGTGTCGTCCCGGCGAAAGCTCCAACGCGCATCGCGCGTTGGAGCGCCGACCCGGGATCCATAACCCCAGGACGTAGTTTGTAGGAAGCTGGCAACTCCGCGTTTGCCCAACACGACGTCCTGTGGTTATGGGTCCCGGCTTTCGCCGGGACGACGGCTGAGGGGGTCGCGAGATCGTGCCTCACAGCGAGAATCGTAGGGTGGGCAAAGGCGCGAGCACGGTGCTGCCGCAAGCTCGTATCGCAATTGACGCGCCGTGCCCACCATGCCGCGGCTGAGAACGCGGAAGGGCGGTGGGCACGCGTCGCCTTCGGCGCCGCTTTGCCAACCCTACTATCTCGCGCCCAGCCGCTCCGCCGCGAGCCTTACGCATTCCTCGAATGCCGCCAGATCATGCCACACGTCCGCCGGCCGCTCCCGCGGCAGCACCAGCGATGCGCCATGCAGCTCGAGTGCGTGGATCATCATCAGATTGTCGGGCAGGCCGAAATCCTCGACCGTTAGCCCCTCGGCATCGACCAGGCGGTCGTCCTGCTCGCTGAGCGCGGTGAAGCGCCGGGCGCGCTCGGCATAGACCGTGGGATCATTGCAATAGCCGAGGCACAGCTTGCCCGTGCCGGCCATGTAGCCGAGCTCATAGACCGTGCCCGCATCGGCGCCGGGCCCGCGGAACGGCGTGAGATTGGCGATGATGGCATCTGCGCCATCCATCATCGCCTCGTTGCCATGGAAGATCTGGCGCGAGGCGTCGGAGGCGGCGAGATCTACGGTATTGTCGAGGGGATAGAGGCCGATCAAGCCGTGGCGATCGCAGATCGCGGCCTTCCGCCGGCCGATCTCAACGGCGTCCGGCAGGAACACGTCGGGACCTGCCAGATAGATCTTCATGAGTCACCAGCGTCGGCTACCAAGCCCCGCCTCAGGCGAGCTTGACGGCCTCTGCGGCGTAGTCCTTGCCGAGCACCTCGAACACCTTGCGGACGATGCCCTTGGCGTCGAGGCCGGCGCGGGCGTACATCGCCGCCGGCGTGTCGTGGTCCTGGAACTCGTCGGGCAGTACCATCGAGCGCATCTTCAGGCCGCCGTCGAGCATGCCCTGGTCGGCCAGGTACTGCATCACATGCGAGCCGAAGCCGCCGATCGAGCCTTCCTCGATGGTGATCAGGATCTCGTGGTCGCGTGCCAGCTTCAGCACCAGCTCCTCGTCGAGCGGCTTCATGAAGCGCGCATCGGCGATCGAAGCGGAGAGACCATGAGCGGCGAGTTCGTCGGCCGCCTTCTCGCACTCGGCGAGGCGGGTGCCGAAGGAGAGCAGCGCGACCTGCTTACCCTGGCGGATCATGCGGCCCTTGCCGATCGGAAGGGCCACACCGACTTCCGGCATCTCGACGCCGCGGCCTTCGCCGCGGGGATAGCGCACCGAACTCGGACGATCGTCGATCGCGACCTGCGTCGCCACCATGTGCACCAGCTCGGCCTCATCGGAGGCCGCCATGATCACCATGTTCGGCAGGCAGCCGAGATAGGCGTTGTCGAACGAACCGGCATGGGTGGCGCCGTCGGCGCCGACCAGGCCGGCGCGGTCGATCGCGAAGCGGACCGGCAGCGACTGGATGCAGACGTCGTGGACGATCTGGTCGTAGCCGCGCTGCAGGAAGGTCGAGTAGATCGCGCAGAACGGCTTGTAGCCCTCGGCGGCGAGACCGGCGGCGAAGGTCACCGCGTGCTGCTCGGCGATGCCGACGTCAAAGGTGCGCTTCGGGAAGGCCTTGGCGAAGATGTCGATGCCGGTGCCCGAGGGCATCGCGGCGGTGATGCCGACGATCTTCTCGTCCTTCTCGGCTTCCTTGACCAGGCTCTGTCCGAACACGTTCTGATAGGCCGGCGCGTTCGGCTTGGCCTTGGCCTGGGTGCCGGTGGCGATGTCGAACTTGGCGACCGCGTGATATTTGTCGGCCGCGGCTTCCGCCGGCGAATAGCCCTTGCCCTTCTGGGTCACGACGTGGACCAGGATCGGGCCGGTCTCCATGTCGCGGACGTTCTTCAGCACGGGCAGCAGGTGATCGAGGTTGTGGCCGTCGATCGGGCCGACATAATAGAAGCCGAGCTCCTCGAACAGCGTGCCGCCGTCCATCATGAAGCCGCGGGAATATTCCTCGACGCGGCTGGCGCGGTTGGCGATCACCTTCGGCAGATGCTGGCCGAGCTGCTTCGCCGCATCGCGCAGGGTGCGGTAGGTCTTGCCCGAGTAGAGCCGCGACAGATAGGCCGACATCGCGCCGACCGGCGGGGCGATCGACATGTCGTTGTCGTTGAGGATCACGATCAGGCGGGAGTTCATCGCGCCGGCGTTGTTCATGGCCTCATAGGCCATGCCGGCGGACATCGCGCCGTCGCCGATCACGGCGATCACGTTGTTCTTGCCGCCCGAGAGATCGCGGGCCACCGCCATGCCCAGGCCGGCGGAGATCGAGGTCGAGGAGTGCGCGGCGCCGAACGGATCGTAATCGCTCTCGGCGCGCTTGGTGAAACCGGAGAGGCCGCCGCCGGTGCGCAGCGTGCGGATGCGGTCGCGGCGCCCGGTCAGGATCTTGTGCGGGTAGGCCTGATGGCCGACGTCCCAGATCAGACGGTCGCGCGGCGTGTCGAACACATAGTGGATGGCCGTGGTGAGCTCGACGACGCCGAGCCCTGCACCGAAATGACCGCCGGTCACCGAAACCGCGTCGATCGTCTCCTGGCGCAATTCGTCAGCGACCTGCCGGACCTGCTCGACCTTCAGCCGGCGCAGATCTTCCGGAGTCTTGATGGTGTCGAGAAGCGGCGTCTTACTAAATGTGGTCACGGTGACATTCCAATTTTGCAGGTCGGGTTCAAGGGCCGACGTCTGAGAGGTTCATCGTAACGGGCGGCGAAACCGGGTATTTCGAAGGTCACATCCGCGCGGATCGAAGCCGCGGTCCGGACCCTAGCCGGCTTTTGGATCGATCTAAGTGATGTAAGTCACTCTTGGTAGCCTTGCCGTCCTCGTTTGTCGCCCAAGATCGCCAAGTCGTTCAGCCGAGTCAGTTCTTTCAGTTTTTGCAAGCGCTTAGGTCCAATCCTGAACGAGGGATGGGCACTTCCAAAAAACCGCAGTTCCGAGCAGCTTTACACCAAAGCCCGTCTTAAAGCCAACCCGGCGCAAGATGGCAAGCCCGCAAAGGGTACCAATCCGTCAAAACTCAACCTCGACGGTGGGATGAATGTTCCACGCAGCTGCTCAAATCGACGGCAGCGGCGGGTCCGCAATAGACCGGAGTTACCGGCCCCGTCCAGGCTTTTTCCCGCGATGCAGAAGCGCTATGGGGCGGGCCTCGGCGTCATGAGCCATGCGTTGGTGTGAGAGGCGGATGTCGCATCCGATCATGAAGACGTCATGGACGTGAAACGTTACGTCGGCCTTGAACAATGAGACCCCTTGCGCGAATGATCGTCGCGAAAGGTTCGAAAGACGAACTAGGGGGACGCTCATTCACGCTGGCTGCACGGGGCGCGCATCATGATCGCCGAAGCTGTGATCGCTCATCGTGAGCCGCCGGCACGCGCGCGCCTGCGACACCCGTCGTTAACGCTGTTTCGAGAGACAGCGTTAACGGAAGCAGCGGAGAGAGCCGACTGAGAGATCGCTCGGTCACGACTGCGTCTTGCCAGCGCAAGATGCTTTCACGAGATCGCATCATGCCCTTCGTGCCAACGTGGGGCCTCTGTCTCGATCGCTCGCCGGACGACTGCTCCGTTTTTCGGCTGATTTGCACGATCGACGGGCGCCCGAGGTCACGCGCGGTTCCGCGCCAAAATATTTCCTGGCTGTTGCGCGGAATCCCGGTTCCGCGAGGTCGGACGCCCGAGGCGGGGCCGAGTCAGCACGCCAGCTGCGAATAGATCTCAGGATTTGTCTTGCACCGGTCCAGCGGCCCAGCCGAGCCGCGGCCGCTACTGGACGTCGAGCGGCGCCGTGCCGGTCGCCCGGCCGCTGGCATCCGTGGTGATTTTCTCGACCCGGGCCTCGGCCTGACGCAGCAGCTCCTCGCAGCGCCGCTTCAGCGCCTCGCCACGCTCGTAGATCGTCACCGATTCCTCGAGCGGCACCTTGCCGTCCTCGAGCCGCTTCACGATCGACTCCAATTCCTCGATCGCACGCTCGAACGACAGTTTCTTGACGTCGGCTACGGTGTTGTCCGCCATACGGGTTCCCTGCAGATACTCAACTCCGGGGCCGTGCTTTTACACTCCGGCTGGAGCTCTGTCAGGCCCCGCCAGGTTGGATTGCCCGGAACCTGGGGATTACGCCCCGGTCAGCGCCGCGACATGGGCCGAGACGGATTCCTTAAGGCCCTGAAGATCATAGCCGCCTTCCAGCACCGAGACGACACGCCCGCCCGCGGTCTTGTCGGCAAGCTCCATCAGTTTGCGCGTGACCCAGCCGAAGTCTTCGGCGCGCAGGTTCAGCGATGCCAGCGGGTCGCGGTAGTGGGCGTCGAAGCCGGCCGAGATGATCACGAGCTCCGGGCTGAACTTGGTCAGTTGCGGCAGGATCAGATTCTCGAAGGCCGAGCGGAACTCCAGGCTGCCATCCTCGGAGGCGAGCGGCGCGTTGACGATGGTGTCGTGCTCGCCACGCTCGCTGCGCGCCCCGGTGCCCGGGAACAGCGGCATCTGGTGGGTCGAGCAGTACATCACGCTCTTGTCGGCCCAGAAGATATCCTGGGTGCCGTTGCCGTGGTGGACGTCGAAATCAATGATCGCGGCGCGCTCGATCCCGAAGGTGCGCTGGGCGTAGCGCGCGGCGATCGCAACATTGTCGAAGAAGCAGAACCCCATCGGCTTGGCGATCTCGGCGTGATGCCCGGGCGGGCGCACGGCAACGAAGGCGTTCCTGTGCTTGCCGGACATCACGGACTCGGTGGCCGCCACCGCGCCGCCGACGCCGCGCATGACCGCTTCCCAGGTGCCCGGAGACATCGAGGTGTCGCCGTCGAGATAGATGATGCCTGAAGTCGGAGCCATCTGGCGCAGCTCGGTGACGTAATGCTCGTTGTGGCAGAGCAGGGGCAGCTCGATGTCGGCCTCCGGCGCCTCGTCGCGATCGAGCAGGGCAAAGCGCTCCTCGGTCAGCGCCTCCTCGACGGCACGCAGCCGGTCGGCGCGCTCGGGATGTCCGGACGGGGTGGCGTGATCGAGGCAGGCTTCATGAGAGAGATACAGCGTCGACATTCAACAGGCCCTGCCACTCGCGCGTTGCGGGAGTGCCCAATCTATGCGCTGAACGCAGCCTCGGAAAGAGCCATGACGGAGGATCTGACTGGCTTTCCCGCCGTTCGGGCGTCAAGGGGCCTTGTTTGAAATGCGGTCGCGGGGCGGCGGGGCGAGCGGGCTGTTGGATTTGAGATAGGCGAACAGCGCCTCGTCATCATAAGGACCGACAACCGGATCCCGGCCGTTCTTGAACGCCGTGAAGCCGTCTCCGCCGAGCGCGAGATAGTTGTTGACCGTGACGCGGTACGGCGCCGCCGCGTCGATCGGCTTGCCATTCAGCGTCATCGATGCGGCATCGATGCGCGCGCCGGCCGGCTGCTTCGCGTCGAACGCATAGGAGAAGCCGCGCGAGATTTGCAGGATTCGTGGCCGCGCCGGATCGGCCCACTGCTGCTCCAGCGCGGCCCTGATGTCGGCCCCCGTCAGGCTGATCGTCATCAGCTGGTTGCGGAACGGCTGGCTCGCAAACACATCGGCGAAGGTGACCGCGCCGTCGTCGCGCCGGGCGAGATCGGTGCGGATGCCGCCGGGATTTGTCATCGCGATGACGGCGCCGCCCTTGTCCGCCGGCGATGTCGCCGCGAGCTGGGCGTCGGCGATGACATCGCCGAGCACGCTTTCGCCGGCCGCATTCGGCAGCCGCGACAGCACCTGCGTGATGTTGCCCGCGGGCCGGTTCGCGAGCGGCGCGGCGAGCTTCTCGTAGGCGTCGATCAGCGCGGTCTGCGTCGGATCCTTCGGCAGCGTGGCGTCGACGACGATGTTGGTGGCGCTGGTGCTGATCACGTCGCGCGTCGTGCGGTCGAGCTTGACGTCGATCGCGGTGACGAGCGTGCCGAACTTGTCGGCCGAGGAGACGAGCCGCTTGTCGATGGTGCAGACATAGGCCTGGTGCGTGTGGCCGGAAATGACGATATCGACGGCGCTATCGAGATCCTTGACGATGTCGACGATCGGACCGGATAGCCCGGGGCATTCGTTCATGCCGCCCGAAGGCCAGCCGCCTTCGTGGATCATCACCACGATCGCCTGCACCCCCTTGGCCTTCAATTCGGGGATCAGCGCGTTGATGCTCTCCGCCTCGTTGCGGAATTCGAGGCCCGCCGAGCTCGCCGGCGAAATGATGCCGGCGGTCCCCTTCAGCGTCAGCCCGATGAAGGCGACCGGGATGTCCTCGAAGGTGCGGATTTCGTAAGGCGGAAACACCGTCTTGTCGGTGCCCTTCAGATAGGTGGAGGCGGCGAGATAGTGGAATTTGGCGCCGGTGAAGGGGTGCGGCCCGCGGCAGCCATCGGTCGGATGGCAGCCGCCATTCTGCATCCGCAACAGCTCGTCCTTGCCCTCGTCGAACTCGTGATTGCCGACAGCCGACAGCGCAAGCCCCATCTGCGACATCGATTCGATCGTCGGCTCGTCATGGAACATCGCCGACAGAAATGGGCTTGCGCCGATGAGGTCGCCGGCGGCGACGAAGATCGTGTTCGGCTGCCCGTCGGACAAGAGCTTGACGAGGCTCGCCATCTGCGCTGCTCCGCCCGCCGGCACCGGCGTGCTCTTGGTCGGATCGTTCGGATCGGCGACGCGAATGCCGGCGCTTGGCGGCTTCAGATTGCCGTGGAAATCGTTGATGGCGAGAATGCGCAACGACACCGGCTCGTCCTCGGCATGAACGGGCAGGGCGGCCAGACTCGCGGCCACGAAAGCGGCGAAGAGACAGGCGACGGCGACGCGATGGAAACGGCTCATGGTGCGGTCAGGCATGGCAGGCGCGCGGAGGATGCGGGACAGCGGAGGACGTACGATTGCTTCGTCGCGATCGCGATGACATAAGACAAATTCATAACAACAATACCGGGAATGGGGAGGTCGTGATGAAAAGAATGTTGTTGCTCGCCGCCACGCTGGCTTGGACGGCCGGTCCCGCTGCAGCGCAATCGCTGCCGGACTTCATGAAGCAGGTGATCGCCACCTGGAACACGCCCACCGAGCCGTTCAAGGTGATCGACAACATCTATTACGTCGGCACCAACGGCCTGGCGTCCTACCTGATCACCACGCCGCAGGGCCACATCCTGATCGACACGGTGATGCCGGAATCGACAGCGCTGATCGAGACCAGCATCGGCAAGCTCGGCTTCAAGGTCGCCGACATCAAATACGTTATCAACACCCACGCTCATATCGATCACACCGGGGGACTCGCGCAGATCAAGCAGGAGACCGGCGCGCAGATGGTGGCCGGCGCCAAGGACGTGCCGCTGCTCGAAGGCGGCTTCTATCCGGGCCGCGAGGAGGAACGCTATCTGAATTTCCCGCCGGTCAAGGTCGACCGCGCCGTGCGCGAGGGCGACACAGTCACGCTCGGCGGCGTCACCCTGACCGCGCATGAGACGCCCGGTCATTCGCCGGGCTGCACCAGCTGGACCACCGAGGTGAAGGACGGCGACGCGACGCGCAGCGTGATCTTTTTCTGCAGTGCCACCGTGGCGCTGAATCAGCTCGTGGGCCGGCCGACCTATCCGGGCATCGTCGACGACTACAAGAAGACCTATGCATGGGCGAAGACGGTGCATCCCGACGTGCTGCTGGCGCCGCATCCGGAGATGTATGGCATGGCCGACAAGCGCGCCAAGATCGCCGACGGCGCGCCGAACCCGTTCGTGAAGCCGGGCGAGTTCAACGCCTATCTCGACAAGCTCGAGGCGCAGTTCAACGAAGGGCTCGCCAAGCAGACCGCCGCGCTGCAGTCCGGCAAGTAGCCATCACAAGGCGCCGAGCCGGTCCAGCGTGAAGCCGGAGAGATCGACCCGAGGCGTGGCCCCCAGCGCCATCGCCGCGAGCGCCTCGCCTACGGCCGGCGAATGTTTAAAGCCATGGCCGGAGCAGGCCGAGGCGTAGATCACGTTGGTGTCGCCCGGATCGCGGTCGATGACGAAACGGCCGCCGGTCGCGTTGGTGTAGAGGCAGACCTCGCTGCGCAGGCAGCGCGGTCCGAGATCCGGCACGAACGGGCGGACATAGGTCTCGTAGGTCTCCTCGATCTCGCTGGCCGTGACATCACGCGCGACGCGGTCCGGATCGGTCTCGCCCGTCAGCACCTCATTGGCGATCTTCACGCCCTTCGCAGGCGAGCCGAGCCAGGGGAAGCCGTAGATGTCGGACGCCGCGCGTCCGCGGCCGCTGACGTCCCAGATGAAGACCGGCGCATCCGGGCCGAAACGTTCGGGGTGGGACAGCACCTCGAACCAGTACAGCACCTGCCGCGTGATGGTCACGCGCCGCTGCAGCGGCGCGATCAACTCGGTGATCCACGGCCCTGTGGTGACGATCAGCGTCGTCGAAGATGCCGTCGCGCCGTCGTCCATCGTCACCGTGAGAGCGCCGCGGGCGCGGTGGAATGCCGTCACCCGCCGGCCGGTGAGCAGCGTGGCGCCGTGGCCTGCGGCGACCGCGAGCTCGGTCCGCACGCAATCCTCGACCAGCAGATAGCCGCCCGCGCGGTCAAGAAAGCCGCGATCGCCGGGCGCGGTGGCAAAGCCCGGATAGTCCGCGCGCAGCCGCTCCGACGAGATCGTCTCGCCGTCGACGCCGTGCAGGCGGGCGGCGGTCTCGATGTTGGCGAAGAACTTCGCGCTCGAGACGCCGTGAACCTCGCCGCCATGCTGGCTCGGAATGAACAGGCAGCCGCATTGCGCGAACAGATGTGCGCCGGTGTCGCGCTCCAGCTCGCGCCAGATCTGGTGCGAGCGCTGCGCCAGAGGCGTGTAGTCGACGCCCTCGCCGATCGCGGCGCGGGTGATGCGGGTCTCGCCATGGGTCGAGCCGAATTTGTGCGGCGGCTGGAAGCGGTCGATGCCGAGCACACGTTTTCCCGCTCTGGCGAGATGCAGCAGCGCGGCGCTGCCGACCGCGCCGCAGCCGATCACGATGACATCAAACTGCGCCATGCCCGTTCGACGGCCCCGCCGTCATTTCTTCTTCTTGCGCGACAGGAACGCCTTGAACGCGCCGATCGCCTCTTCCGAGGTCATCCGCTCGGCGAACAGATAGGCCTCCTGGTCGATGCGGCGGGTCAATTCGTCCGGCGCGGTGCGGATCAACTTGCGTCCGATCGCGACCGCCTCGGCGGGCAGCCGCGCGATGTCGCGCGCCACCTTGTGCGCCTCGACCTCGGTATGACCCGGCGCCACCACGGTGTTGACGAAGCCGGCGATATGCGCATCCGCGGCGGTCATGGTGCGGCCCATCACCAGCATCGCGAACGCGCGCTGATAGCCCATGGTCTGTGGCATCAGCAGGCTCGAGGCGCCCTCCGGCACCAGGCCGAGATGGATGAAGGGCGTCGAGAATGTCGCCGTGGTCGAGGCCAGCACATAGTCGCAGTGGAACAGCATCGTGGTGCCGATGCCGATCGCGACGCCGTCAACCGCGGCGATGATCGGCTTGACGTTGTGGGCCAGCGAATACAGGAATTTGGTCGCGGCCGAGGTGCGCGCCGCCTCGCTGCCGGCATCGCCGGCCCGCAGGAAATCCTCGAGGTCGTTGCCAGCGGTGAACACGCCGGAGCCGCCGGTGATGATGATGCATCGCACCAGCGGATTGTTCTGCGCGGTGTCGATCGCATGGCTCATGCCGAGATACATGGCCTGCGTGATCGCGTTCTTCTTCTCGGGACGCCTGAGCTTGATCGTCCGCGTCTCGCCCTCGTCGGTGACGATCAGATGGTCGGTCATAGAGCCCTCATGCATGTGCGTCGGCCGCCGGCGGTGACGATCGAGTCGTTTCTCTCCCGCCAACCTACATCATCCCCCGGTCACGCCAAGAGCTGAACGTGCGAGCAAAACACGTTCGGGTTGCATTTCCGTGAGTCGGCGCGGTCGTCCTGCTTGCATGGTTGACGACGGGTTTGCGGCAGCATTTCGCCCCGACACCTCCGTCGAGCGCAGCGGCGTCATCCATGCGCTCAGCGCGCGCCGTCAGGGCGCGGCGGCGTAGCGGGAGCGCGTGGCGCGGCCGTCGGCGCCTGCTGCCGCGCGGCCTCGCGCCGCAACGCCTGCTCCAGCACCGCGAGTCGCGTGGCCATGCGCGTCAGCTCGTCATGCATCGAGCTCTGAACGCCCGTCACCGCGTGCTGCACCTCGCGCAGCGCGTCGCGCTGCGTCTCCGCCTTCAGCACCCTGAACTCGGCCTCGATGGAGGTCAGGCGGCTGTTCACGGCGCGGATCGCCTCGGCGATCTCCTTCTGGCCGTCCTGCAGCGCGCGCACGTGATCGACCAGCCGCAGATGATCGGTCAATTCCTCGACGGTCTTGCCGATATTGCTGCGGCCCCACATCACTTCACCGACCGCAAGAGATTGCGGATCGTCGCCAGATGATCTTCGGGCGAGCCGAGCCGCGCCGAGATCGCGCTCATCAGATCCTTGCGCAGCTCGGACAACTCGTCCTCGGGCACGATCCGCTCGGCGGGCTCGTCGTTCGGCATCCGCCGCGGCTCGACCTCGACCGGGCGCGCATCGAGATTGCGCGGTTCAGGCAGGCGCGGGTCGATGTCGAAATAAGGCGGTCGCTCATATACCGGGATGTGCGGCGCCTGACGCGCCGTCGTCACGCGCGCAAGCGAGGGGAACCGCGATGGCGGCGTCCGCGCCGGCCGTTCGATCTGATCGATCAGCGCTGCGAGCGCCACGTCCATATTGCTGTCGTCGAGCTCGTCCTCGACGATTTGATAGGACGACTTCCGCGGTGTTGCCTCATTTGGGTGAGAGGCTGAGGTGAAAGAGGATGCGTGGTCGCGGAGTCGCTCGATGACCCGGCGGACTCGCTCGCCGAGACCTGGCTTCTCCCTGGCCGGTGTTCGCATCAACATGTCACTCTCCAGCACAACAGCTTAGGCGAGCAGGGAAAACCTTAGCAAGAGGCAGTTGTCCAGCTGCCAACAGGATGTCGCACGGTGGCCGGCGCCGCCCCATCCCGTCCGCATCGATGGGCCCCGGTTCCGTGGGCGGATCCGCTCGCGCCGCGCTCACGCGGAGTGCGCCTCAATGTGCATATGAGACGCTGTGCTGCGACCTTTGCGCGCCCGATCCGCCGCGAAAGGTAAGGAACAACCGCGATGGCCGGTCGTTCGCCCTTGCATCCTCCGCAAACGTCCGAGGCCTCCCATGTATCACCACGTCAAGAAGCTGATGTTCACCGTCCGTGTCGACGAGCCGGATCCGCGCTTCGGCAACATGCTGCTCGAGCAGTTCGGCGGCGCCAATGGCGAGCTCGCCGCTGCCATGCAGTACTCGATCCAGGGGCTGAATTGCGAGGATCCCGATCGCAAGGATCTGTTGATGGATATCGGCACCGAGGAGCTCAGCCATCTCGAGGTCGTCGGCACGCTGGCGCGCCTGCATCTGAAGCCGTCGAAGTTCGATCGCGAGGCCGCCGAGGCCGACCCGCTGATCGCGATCGCCGGCGGCGGCGGCGTGAACCTGTTCAACTCGCAGGGCAATGCGTGGACCGCGGACTATCTGAAGATCACCGGCGAGCTCGACGTCGACCTGCGCAGCAACATCGCCGCCGAGGCGCGCGCCAAGATCGTCTATGAGCGGCTGATCAATTTCACCGACGATGCCGGCACCAAGGACGCGCTGCAGTTCCTGATGACGCGCGAGATCACCCACATGAAGGCGTTCGCGATGGCGTTGGAGAGCATGAACAAGCCGGCCTTCAGCGTCGGCCGCATCGCGCCGACACCGGGCCTCGTCGATCAGTTCTTCAACGACTCCAGCGGCTCGGGCGATCACGGCGAGATCGACACCCGCGGCCCATGGAACGAGGGCGGCGACTGGGTCTTCACGGAATCGCCGGCGATCCAGGCCACCGAGAACGGTGCGTCCAGCGCGATCGTCACCGAGAGCTCGCCGCCGGTCGACGAGGCCGGCCTCGGCGATCTCCTGATCGAGGAGCTCAGAGACATCCTGCACGCCGAGAAGCAGCTCACCAAGGCGCTGCCGAAGATGGCCGAAGCCGCGCGCTTCGATCAGCTGCGCGAATTGTTCGAGCAGCATCTTGTGGAGACCGAGGCCCAGATCGAGCGCATCAACGCGTGCTTCGAGATGCTCGGCACGACCCCCAAGGCCAAGCCCTGCAAGGGCATGATGGGTCTGGTCGAGGAGGGGCAGGAGATCATCGCGCAAGGCGAAGAGAAGGAGGACGCCGCCGCCGACCTCGCCTTGATCGGCGCGGCGCAGCGCGTCGAGCATTACGAGATGTCCGGCTACACCACCGCCCGCAACCTCGCCTCGCAACTCCGCCACAGCGCCGTCGTCGCGCTGCTGTCGAAGTCGCTGGCGGAAGAGGAGAACGCCGATCAGCTGCTCAACCAGGTCGCAAGATCGCTGATGTCGGTCGCCAAGATGCCGGCCGCCATCGAGCAGGCGTGACGAGGGTGCAGGGCGGATGATCGCAGCGTCATCCGCCCTTGTCCCAGGGGAAGACAACGGTGACTCCCCTTGGCCAAATCGCCTGGGGGACGATGAGCTCGCGTCGTTTCTATTCATCAGTGCGCAGCTATCACCCCTCACCCTGAGGAGCCCGCCGGAGGCGGGCGTCTCGAAGGGCGAGGCAACCGGCGGGGCCTCATGGTTCGAGACGCGCAGCGTGCAATGATCTTGCCCCGCATTGCTCTGGTTGGCGCGGCGCTCCTCACCATGAGGGTCAGGTTTCAAGACCGGTGATACAGGCTGGTTGTCAGCAGCGTGCACGGAGAGCGCCGACGGGGCCAGCGTCTGCTCACCACGAGTACCGCACCACGCCCTTGCCGGCGCAGCTGCGGCTGACGCTGGCGAACTCGCCGTCGAAGGTCAGCGCGGCGGTTCCTCGACTTCATCTCCGCCGTTGCGCTCACCAGCGCGCGGTCGGCGGCCTGTTGCGCGCCGTTCACGACGAAGCTCGCGCCGGGCAGGGTTCTGGAAGGTCGGCGTCAGCGCGCGGCCGGCGCTGATTGCGTTGGCCCGGAATGCTGAATTCGATACCGAAGCCAATTATAGAGTCCGTGGTTTTAGAGCATTTCAATCGCAGAGCGATCAACCCGCATGGCCTGTCAACGCCGCCTCAGTGGAAGGTGCTCCGATGCGCGCCTCGAGTCGGTTGCGTCGTCCGTTTGGAGATCGTCATCGCCGCCCATGTCCCAGCCATCGCCGCCCAGGAATTCTCCGAGCGCGTGAAGCTCCCGTGCTGACGTGGCTTGCCGCGCAATGCACCACCCCCGGCATCGCAGCAGGAAAGCTGACCATCATGGCCAGGTATCGCGAGCGTGTAGATATGCGATGGTGCTGCGTGTCGCCGCGCGATCGCATCCTGGCCTTATTCCGTGTAGTTGCGCCATCGCTCCGCCCGCCGGACATGCACGGGCGTCAGGCAGCGCCTGGCGCGGTTGATCTGCGCATCGGTGGCGCCGCGGCTGCGCGCATACATCTCGGCAACCTCGGCCGTGTATTTCTCGACGTAATAGCGCACCTCCGAGCACGACATCCTTTTCTCCGGACCTGCTTCGTTCGCCGCCCAGACTTCGGATCCCATCGCCAGGATCATCATCCCCGCACCGATCACGCTCCGCAACATCCGATTGTCTCCCCCGCTGTCTTTCGCTGACTGCAAGCAGGCGTGACTCGGAGCGAAGGCGCAAATTAACAATGACGAGCGTATCACGTTGTCCGTACAGTGTGGCTTGCCGGCGTCACCTACCGTGATGGCATCGCAACGCCTGCAACCGGGGGCATCGCGCAGACATGATCCTCCGTGGAACTTCACAGGTCCCGCGCGTCACGCCAAATGCGGGGACATCAGCCGCTGCGCAAAGTCGCAGCTCGTCACCGCTGTGCTGCCGCCACTGCTCGTTGAGTTCGTCGTCACACCTTGCGCGTTATAGGTCTGTGCGCCCTTGGTGCTCGCGTCCGAGCTCGCTGCAGTCTTGGTCACCTCGATCGAGCCGTCGAAATAGGTGGTGGTTGTGATGGTGATGCCGTCGAGCGTGATCGAGACCTCGCTGACCACGGTCTTGCCCGACGACGAGCTGCCGCTGCCGGACGCGCTTTCAGACGTGCTGCCCGACGAGCTCGTAGCCGACGTCGATGCAGTAAATTGGGTAGCAGTCGCGGACTGGGCCGTGACAGCCGTGGTGACGGAGTTGATCGACATGGACGTCTCGCATCAAGAAGAGGGGCGGCGCTGCGCGGATGCGGAGCTCGGGCAATTGCCGGGCACTGGTGTGGCGCTTTAGTCTCCGGCGCATGACCCTCGCGCTTTCCGCCGCCGATCCTGCATGCCTCGGAACCGTCAGCGCAGCCCGGCCACCGCCGCGTGCTGCAGGTCGATTTTGCGGCGGACCGATTGCCGGGCGGATTGGAATGGCTTGGTATTTGAAGCAACAGAGCAGGCGGATCGGCGCGGCGCAATCCGCCATCGCAGTCAGCAGCGGAACGGCGATGGCCGCTCGTATTGGCGCGTGCTACGCGTGACTATCTTCGTTATCCCATTTTTTGCGATGAAGCCGCGGCGCGGATTGAGGCTTGAGGGGTTGCAGGCCCTCTGGAGGAGCTTCGAAGGTGAAGACATCGAAAGAGGCGTGGGGTGCAGCACAGCTCGGAAAGCACACCAAGCAGCGCTGGAGCGAACTGAGGCCCACCACGATCATGCGTCAGGGCATGCACGCGGCGAGTCGGCAGTTTGCGGTCGGGGGAGAGCAGCCAGTCGTACCCGGTCTGAGATTGGGAACGTCCATACACGGACTTTGGAAAGACGCTGGCGAACTGGCCATGATCCGGGTTTTTGCTCAACTCCATGACGAGCGGGTGGCGTCGATGTGGTCGATCGTCGATGGTCAAGAACGATCGGTTCACTTCGCGGATTTCGACATCATATCGACGTCGCAGCTGCTGTTTGGCCGGCCAGAGCAAACATGGCCCGTCATTGCGATCGACGACGTGGAACATCTGGACGCTGTGCTGCGGATGTATAGTGGTCTGATCGACGAGATCTGGCTGCACTTCGGGGGATACGATCGAGCGGGTTTTGAGGCTTTGGCGCTCTGGCTGATCAGCGCGCCGCGCGATGCGGGTCAGACCGTTCATGGGCTCGGCGGCGCCTGCGCAGCGTTCCTCTATGGGGTCAGGGACCGGGCATTCGAACTGCTGTGCGATCTGGAGTCATCCTGGAACGAGCGTCTGGCAAATGAGCCGGACCGTCCCGTCGTCGTCGAAGTTCATCGCTCAGTCATCGGATCTATCGAACGCGCCCGCGAGGCCTTCGGTTAGCTCGCAGCTGCCTCATCAGCCTCATGTCTGTGAAACGACAATCACGGCTTGACAAATTCGGCAAATCAGCATTATGGTCCATGCATTCCGTTGCGCGGCACGGGACGGTTCGCGGTCGTCATGGACGTTGGCAGCGGGATGCGGGGACGCGGGCGGGCGGCGTGTGATGAGCACGGACGAACGTTTGGTTCGCGGACGGTGAAGGCGTGTGGTTCTGATACTCCGACGCTAGTATCAACCCGTTGACGAAGCTTCGCTTCGCGCTGGACATGGTGGCCAGAAAGCCGGCGCACCAGGAAGAGCACGCTATAGCTTGTTAAAACCATCGCGCGGGGAAGGCCGGGTCTGTCCGGCTGGACCTGTGGTGACTGCCGCCTGCTTTTTGTTTGCAGGCGGGCCATGGCCTCAGCCGAGGCCCGGCCTTCCTCGCGCCCTCCACTTGGAGAGGGCGGGACTCGAGAGCATAGCTCGGGCGCGCAACGCGTCGCGAGAACGCGGATGCTCATCTCATCGCGGGGTGTTTGAGAGTGTGGATCAATGACTGCTACGTATGTGGGGCAGGGCGCGCGCCACACCCCAACTGTCGTCCCGGGCTAGACCCGGGACCCATAACCCCAGGGAGAAGTCCGGGGCACTGTCGTCGACCAGTTTCGCCTGGCCACATCAGCCGGTGGGTATGGGTCCCAGGTCAAGCCCGGGACGACACCGAATGTGTAGCGCTAGCGCGTCACGCCACCAGCACGGCGTCAGCGCCGAGCACTGCATCGGCGCCGTCGGTGACGGTCTTTTCCAGCGACGGCGCCTGCACGGCAAAATTCTCCGCGAAGAAGCGGGCCAGCGCCACGTGACGGGCACCGTCGGTTTCGTTCTCGCTGCGCGCGGCCAGCGCCTCGTTGGCCAGCATGCAGCCGCCGAGCGCGGAGCCGAACAGGCGCAAGTAAGGCGTGGCGCCGGCCAGTGCATCGTTCGGCGCGGTGCCGAGCTTCTCCAGCAGCCAGCGGCTGGAGCGGTCGAGCGCGCCCAGCGCGTCGCGCAGCTTGGTACCGGTCGTGCCGAAGGCCGGATCGTTCGAGGCCTCGACGCGGCGGACGATCTCGGTGAGCTCGTCGAGCAGCTTGAACACCGAGGCGCCGCCGTTGGCGCCCAGCTTGCGGGTGACGAGGTCGATCGCCTGGATGCCGTTGGTGCCCTCGTAGATCGCGGTGATGCGGGCATCGCGATAATGCTGCGCGGCGCCGGTCTCCTCGATGAAGCCCATGCCGCCATGGATCTGCACGCCGAGATAGGCGACCTCGTTGCCGATGTCAGTCGAGAACGCCTTCGCGATCGGCGTCAGCAGCGCGCCACGCGCGGCAGCCTCGGCACGCACGACGGGATCCTTGGCGCGCACCGCAACGTCGAGCGCGACCGCGGTGGCGTAGCAGATCGAGCGCGAGGCCGCCGTCAGCGAGCGCATCTGCATCAGCATGCGCTTGACGTCGGGATGGGCGATGATCGCGTCCGAGCCGGCGCCCTTGCTGCCGACCGCGCGGCCCTGGCGGCGCTCCTGCGCGTAGGCCAGCGCCTGCTGATAGGCGCGATCGGCGACGCCGACGCCCTCGAGGCCGACGCCCAGACGCGCCTGGTTCATCATCGTGAACATGCAGCGCATGCCGGCATTCTCTTCGCCGATCAGATAGCCGATGGCGCCGCCATTGTCGCCCATCGTCATGGTGCAGGTCGGCGAGGCGTGCATGCCGAGCTTGTGCTCGACGCCGGTGGCATAGATGTCGTTGCGGGCGCCGAGCGAGCCGTCGGCGTTGACGAGGAATTTGGGCACGAGGAACAGCGAGATGCCCTTGGTTCCGGCCGGCGCATCCGGCAGACGCGCGAGCACGAAATGCACGATGTTATCGGTCATGTCGTGCTCGCCATAGGTGATGTAGATCTTGCTGCCGGCGATGCGGTAGGTGCCGTCGGCGGCGCGCTCGGCGCGGGTGCGCAGCGCGCCGACGTCGGAGCCGGCCTGCGGTTCGGTCAGCTGCATCGTGCCGGTCCATTCGCCGGAGATCAGCTTGCCGAGATAGATCTCCTTCAGCTCCTCGCTGCCATGGGCGTCGAGCGCCTCGATGGCGGAGAGCGTCAGCAGCGGGCACAGGCCGAAGGCGACGTTGGCCGCGCTCCAGATCTCGGTGCAGGCGGCGTTGATGGCGAGCGGCAGGCCTTGGCCGCCATGCGCCTCGGGACCGGACACCGCGTTCCAGCCGGCCTCGGTCCAGCGCTTGTAGGCGTCGGGCCAGCCTGGCGCGGTCGTCACCTTCTTGTCGGCGAGCTTGATGCCGTTGATGTCACCGACCTTGTTGAGCGGGGCGAGCACGTCGGTGGCGAACTTGCCGGCCTCCTCGAGCACGGCGGCGGTGATGTCCGGCTCGAAATCGCCGTAATGGCCGGCCTCGACCGCCGCCTTCAGCCCGGCGCCATGGTTGAGGGCGAGCAGCATGTCGTTGAGCGGGGCGCGATAGGTCATGGCGTGTCCTCGGGGGCTTCGGAAGTGTGCCGGTTTGGCTGCCGTCATCCCATGAAACCGCCCGGGCCTCAACTTTTTCGCAAGGCGTTGCGGCGGGCCGCCGCAGCGATCCCGGCGGAATGGGATAAGGGCTTGCGAATATTGACGAATTGGGGAGCGGGGCGGATCACCCGCCGCCGGCGCAAAAATCCTGCGGCGCAGCGGTTGAAATGGACGGGCGCGCTCTGTAGACCTCGGACGCCGACCCGGAATCGCTTGGCGCCCGAGCGCCTGGCCTATCCGGCTGACCTGATGGGGCGTAGCCAAGCGGTAAGGCAGCGGATTTTGATTCCGCCATTCGGAGGTTCGATCCCTCCCGCCCCAGCCAGGATAGTTCCCATAATGTTTTTGCACGAAATCATATGCGGCCGGCTTGCGCTCCCGCGCATTTGGAAATTCGGTACCCTCCTCATTTGGAAATTCTGTGCTGGTTTGGTTTTCCGCCGGAGTTCGCCCCTCAAGGCAGCCCATTCAACACGCGGGTCCGCGCTACGCGGTCGCCGTCGACATGGACGTCTCGGGCATACTGCGGGGATGATGGCCTGCCTGCGCGCTGAAGTTGCCGTTGTCCGCGGCCATCAGCGGCTATCGGCTTTCCGGTTCGCCGTCGCGCCGAGGGGCGCCGCACTAAGTCTGCTGGTAGCCATTCCCAGTGGTAGAGCAATGATATATCATAACAGGGGCATCTCGCATCGGCGTGGGGTCGTTAGGCGGCCGCCATGAAGGTGTACATCTCGGTAGTTGCCAAGCGTCTCGTAACTGCTGCGCTGCGTCTGTTCTCGGGACGAAGCATGGGAGGACGCAAGCTCGCTGCAATCAACGCCGCCAAGCCGGCTTCTGCGGCCGCCGCAGCTGCTGGCAGGTTGAGCGCTTCGGTGCACAAGCTCAAGGCATTCATTTCGTATTCCCGGACCGATCTCGATTTCGCTGAAAGGCTTGTAGCTGCGCTCGAGGCGCGAAACATTGAGGTCCTGATCGATAAGCGCGATCTGCCGCTGCTCGAGGAATGGCAGCGCGAGCTCGCCGGCTTCATCCGCAAGGCCGATGCGGTCATATATCTGGTCAGCAGCGCGTCGATCGGATCGCGATGGTGCGAGTGGGAAATCGCCCAGGTCATCGCGTTGAATAAGAGGCTGGCACCGATCGTTGTCACAACATTGGCAGATAACGAGCCGATCCCCGACTCCATCGCCAAGATCGACTTTCTATTTTTTACGCCGCCGAACGACTTCGAAGCCCAGGCGGACAAGCTCGCCAAGGCTCTCGGCACGGATCTGTCCTGGCTCAAGGATCACACGCGGCTGGGGGAGGATGCGGCGCGCTGGAACGAGAAAGGCCGGCCGGGTGCGATGCTGCTAGGGGTCGGAACGGCAGGCGAAACACGCGTCATCGCCCTGAACTCGGGAACAACCGTGCAACGGTTCACCTTCGATGGCACGCCAAGATCGCTGGCGCTGAGCCCGAACGGCGCGTTCATGGTCGTCGAGACCAAGGACGATGTGCTCCGCCTCTTGCAGGTGACGCCTCCGGCGGACCTCGGGTCCTTCAGGCTCACGCGCGAGGAAGGCGCCCTCACGTTGACGGGAAGAGCTGCGATCGCATCGAACGGGCAGACGATCGTGGCCGAGGCGCGTCAAACCCAGGCGCGGCGCGTCGGGTTTCCGTCCGATCTACGCGTCTGGAATCCGCCGGCAGAGACCGAAGCTAGGGTCGTGGAGATCGGGGGCGACCGTTCCGGGCTCGCAACAACGTCGTGCGCGCTCAGTGATGACGCGCAGTGGGGTCGCCATCAATCTCCGCGCGGCAGTACGAGTGCGCAACATCGCCAGCGGACGCGACCTCGTGACGATTGACGGAACGAGCGGCGCGAAGGAGAGTCGCTGCCAATTCAGCCCCGACGGCCGCCACCTCGCGCTGATCGGGCTTAAGGATACGGTTCGCGTGTGGGAGGTGGGCACGCAGAGCGAGATCGCCCGCATCGAGACACTGCCCGACGTGAAATCCCTGCTGTTCAGCCCACGCGGACGGTATCTTGCCACTCTGCAGGAAAATGGAACGGTCAGAACCTGGCTCCTCCGCGGCGAGGATCTAGTGGCGGAAGTCTGCTCGCGGCTGACGCGCAACCTCACGGCGGATGACTGGAGAAGCTTGTTCGGCGGGGAGCCTTATCAGGCGACCTGCCCGGCGTTGAAAATCTCGGATTGACCAATAAGGGCCGGGTGCGCTCGCCGGCCCGACGGCAGCGCAGAACGGCTCAGACGCCGGGGCTTGAAGCCAGTCGAAAACGGATCCGCCTATCGCGCAGTAAATTGCCAGAAGGTCACGCCGAGCCCCAAAGTGCGGACGGGCAAGATCAGCCGTCCGTCCTGAACCGTGGCGGTGAATTCCTCCACGACCTGAAGCGTCGGATCCGGCCGTGTTGGTTGCAGAAGATAGGCCGCAAGGTTGCTCGTGTTTGCGTCGACGAGATAGCGCCGGACGTTGACGGCGCCGTCGAACGGCACGTTGTCGAACTCGACCGAGAACGTCTGCGGGGCGTCTATAAAGGTGCTGTTGTAGTTGAAGACAACGATCCCGGCGGATACTCCATCGCTCGCAGCGAATGCGTCCAACGCAGACGGCGCCGGGACCGTCGCGGCGCGGCGCTGGCCCGACATCATCGCGAACATCCGAAGCACATTTGCAACCGGCTTGGGCTGATAAGACGCAGCTCCGTCGATGATCATCTTGTGCATCAGGCTGGGCATGCCAATCAGGCCGGGATCGTAGCCAATGCCGTCGTGGAGCATGAGATAGGAGCCATCGGCAATGCCGAGGCGCACGGCTTCCTTCAAGAACGCCGCAGCCCAGGCGGCGCCCTTGTGCGAGTAGTTGACATCGCTGCTGGTGTCCACCGACGGCCCCCACTCGGACAGAAACAACGGCATGCTCGGACGATTGAGCTTCGCAAGCTTGGCGCGGATCGTCTGCACGAGGTAGGCGAGCGTAGTGTAGGAAGGCGCCTGCGGAATCCAACCGTTCTGAAAATCGCCGTAGAAATGAAACGAGAAGCGATCCAGGGGCGCCTGGAACCGGGCACCTCCGGTGACCGGATCGAAGCTGGCTGTCGGATCCAGGCTCTGCTCCAAAAAGCGCTCCTCGAGCGTCGGCAGCCCGCTTGGGGAATAATGATAGAAGCTCACGCTCGAGAAGGCCGGTCCGGCGATTTCGAGCATCCGTCCCGGGTAGGCGCTGCTGAAGCCGGCTTCGCTTCTGATCGCTTCGATGCGATCGGCGAAAATCTTCTGGATCGGCAGGAGACCGCGCGCGAGTCGGCGTGGATCCGTGCTGTAGGGGTAGGCCTGGTCGTCGACCACCGGCCACTCCTGAAGTTTGTAGGTGCTCGGATCGATCCACCAAAGGAAGCGTCCCCACGGGCCGAGCGGCAGCAGCGCGAACTGCGCGGGATCCGGCGGGGTCACGGCCTGAAAATTGACCGGCTCCGGTTCGGCGATGTCGAGCTCGTTGCTGCATTCGAACACGACTCTTTGCGCACCGCCATTGACCGCCGTGGGATCAAAGGCACGCTGCACGACGTGGCGAACCAATTGATCGACATAGGAGCGATAGCGGTCGAGCTCCGTCATGGACCAGGTCTCTGCCGGTCCGCTCTGAACGAAGCTCACAGGCATGAAGCTCGCTGCCGCGATATGCACCGACAGGCCGCTGCTGATCGCCCAATCGATCTGCGTGTCGAGAGGACCACAGCCGCCGGCGATGACGGGGCCGAACTGGCCGCTGGGATCGAGCTGCCGCTCACCGAAGCGGCCGTTGCTGTCGAGATCGCAAAGTGTGTCTGCCTGCAGCAGCCGCAATCGCCTCAGTCCGACGTCAGCGATCAACTGGCGCATCGGCGCGATGGTGCCGTCCTGCGGCGCGTTGGCGCCTTGGAAGATGTTCTTGAGCGTAGCGAGGTCGTCGCCACCGCTATCGGACACGATCGTGGCCGCATCGACCGCGATCGTCGCAACCGATGGAGTCGATGCAGCCGTTTGCGCAAAGCTGGCGGGATTGCTGAAACAGGTCACAACGAGAAGGGCGGCGCCGAGCCGTGTCCTGGAGGCGGAGAGTACCATCGTGTTTCGAGGCGAGAGTGGCGGCGAGCGGGGATCTCACCGTGTAGTTGTGGTACCATGATGGGGTGTCGCGGCGGTGACGCGCGAGTCAAGCTTTCACGACAGCGCTGCACGGCACCGCGCCGTTGTTGTCCCAGATCAGACCAGCTGGAGGGACGTCTCCGCGAGGTAGGCCCGATAGGCTCCCCTGATACCGTCTTGAAGCGAGGTTGTCGCCGACCATCCAAGGCTCGTCAGCCGGCCGACGTCGAGCAGCTTGCGCGGCGTGCCGTCGGGCCGCGACGGGTCGAAACGGATCCGGCCCTCGTAGCCGACGGCTGTCGCGACCATTGCAGCGAAGTCGGCGATGCTGATGTCCTCTCCGGTCCCGATGTTGACGAGGCCGGGCTCCGAATATGTCTTCATCAGGTGCACGCAGGCATCCGCCATGTCGTCGACATAGAGGAATTCGCGCCGCGGCTTGCCGGTGCCCCAGACGATGACCTCCGGCGCGTCCGCAAGCTTCGCCTCGTGGAAGCGGCGGATCAACGCCGCGACGACGTGGCTGTACTCGGGATGATAGTTGTCGCCGGGACCATAGAGATTCGTCGGCATGACGTTGATGAAGTCGGCGCCATACTGGCTGCGATAGGCCTCGACCATCTTGATACCTGCGATCTTGGCAATCGCATAGGGCTCGTTGGTCGGCTCCAGCGGACCGGTCAGCATCGCATCCTCGCGCAGCGGCTGGGCCGCGAGCTTCGGGTAGATGCAGGACGAACCGAGAAACATCAGCTTCTCGACGCCGTTCACATGGGCGGCGTGAATGACGTTGGTGGCGATCGCGATGTTGTCGTAGATGAATTCGGCGCGCAGCGTGTTGTTGGCGACGATGCCGCCGACCTTGGCCGCTGCGAGGAACACGACCTGGGGCTTCGCGCGCGCGAACCAAGCAAACACCGCGGCCTGGTCGCTCAGATCGACCTCGCCACGCGACACGGTCTGCAGTTCGACGCCCTCGCTTGCCAAGCGCCGCACCAGCGCGCTGCCGACCAGTCCGCGATGGCCAGCCACGAAGACGCGCTTGTGGGCGAGATCAAAGGTGGCGGGAGCCATGGGCGACCTCCCCCCGGGCGACTTGCAGATCGTTTGCGACCATTTCGCGGATCAGCTCGCTCAGACTTCGCTTCGGCCGCCAACCAAGCTTGTCGCGCGCCTTGCTGGCATCGCCGACCAGAAGATCCACCTCGGTCGGGCGGAAATAGCGCGGGTCGATGCGAACGACGGTTTGTCCGGATTCGCGGTCGACCCCGACTTCCTCGATCTCGCGGCCGCTCCACTCGATCTGGCGACCGACCTCGGCAAAGGCAAGCTCGACGAACTCGCGCACCGAGCGCGTCTCGCCGGTCGCCAAAACGAAATCATCGGGCTCGTCCATCTGGAGGATCTGGTGCATGCCCTCGACGTAGTCCCGGGCATGTCCCCAGTCGCGCTTTGCCTCGAGATTGCCGAGATACAGGGTGCTCTCCAGGCCCATCTCGATCCGCGCCACCGCCCGCGTGATCTTTCTCGTCACGAACGTCTCGCCGCGGACCGGGCTTTCATGGTTGAACAGGATGCCGTTCGCCGCGAACATTCCATAGGCTTCGCGATAGTTCACCGTGATCCAGTAACCGTACAGCTTGGCGCAGCCGTAGGGCGATCGCGGATAAAAGGGCGTGCTTTCCCGCTGCGGTGTCTCCTGGACAAGCCCGTAGAGCTCGGATGTGGATGCCTGGTAGAACCGAGTCTCGCGCTCCATGCCGAGAATGCGGATGGCCTCGAGCAGGCGCAGCACGCCAAGCGCATCTGAATTGGCTGTGTATTCAGGGCTCTCGAAGCTGACGCCGACATGACTTTGCGCCGCCAGATTGTAGATTTCGGTGGGACGGATCTGCTGCACCAGCCGAATAAGATTAGTCGAGTCGGTCATATCTCCGTAGTGCAGCAGGAAGGGCGTGTTGCCTTCGTGCCGGTCCTCATAGAGATGATCGATGCGCGCCGTATTGAAGGACGACGACCGCCGTTTGATGCCGTGGACGGTGTAGCCAAGGCCTAAAAGGTATTCGGAAAGATAGGCGCCGTCCTGTCCGGTGACGCCCGTGATCAGAGCCACTGGCTGTTTGGAACTCAAGTCGCATCCGCCCTTTAAGTCCGTCGGCCCCGCACGCCGCGCAGCGCTCGGTAACATCGAAGTATAACATGGACATGATACTCACGATCGAACGCGGCGCCGATCGACGCTCCGGGACACGTCGTGCGCGGGTGGACGGATCGGCCGTCCATCCGGCCTTGGCGGCTCAAGTCAGGGCTGCGGCCCGCAGGTCGAGCTTTGTCCTGATTTCGTCGAAACGGTGTGGTCCGAGCCAAGGGGACATCAGGCTGCGGGCCCGAGTCGCGAGTTCGCGGCCCGGACCGTTGCAGATGATCGGAGCGCAATGCGTTTCGGCAGTTTGGCTATCGCCGAATTCGCGCAGATAGCTGCTGAAGCTGCTTATGGTCTCGTCGACATGCAGCAAGGTCTCGCAAGGTGCGCCTTCCGCATGGATCACGTCGTGGCTGGCAAGCTTGATGTGGAAGAACTCCAGCATCTCGTGCCCGATGGCAGGATCGATGGTGATCGTCGAGCCGTTGACCAGCGCGCCGGCCGGCACGAGCAGGCCATCGAGCAGCAGGGCATGACCCTGGGTCACGAAGAGATCGCGCTTCGGAATATCGGGGCCGAGCGCCGACTTTGCGATGCGCACGGGACGGGCCGCAGCGGGCCAGGCTGCGCCCGGTTTTGCGCGGCGCCGGCGGAAGCTGCCAATCCATTGCACCGGGCGCAGGCCGCCGAACACGGTCGGCAGAACATCACCGGTTTCCAACTCCTCGATGGCGCGCTCACCGGTCGCGGTGGTGATGCGCGTCCCGCGGAGGAAGCAGAGATGGCCGTGGCCGCCGCCACCCTTTCCACCGCCACCGTAGCCGCCGCCGTTGTTGCCAGATCCGCTTCCACCGGCGAGAGCCTGCGACGGCAGTATTTCCGCCAGAAGCGGCCCTGCTGCCAGGGCGCATATCGCCCTCAGATCTCTTGCCAGGAATGCGCGGCGGGTCGTTCGGGCGTCCTGCTCAATCAAGTTGGTCACGTCGATCTCCAATCATCTGACGCGGCCGATAGCCGCACTCAATTCGCGATGGGAACTACGATGCAAGACAGAAACGCTGCTCTACGGCCCGAAAGTCTCATAGAAGTACGATACGAATAATATGGTCTTATGATGCATCGCAACCGGCGTTTGTGTTCGGTCCACAACAGAGCAACGCTCATGAGGGCGCAGATGTAAGGTGGACGGATCGCCTCCGTCCACCTCGACCCGATGCGTTGCTCAGGCGAGGGCTCTGGCGCGCAGTTCGAGCGTTGTCCTGATCTGATCGAACTGCTGCGGTCCGAGCCAGGGCGACATCAAGCTGCGGGCCCGGGTTGCGAGCTCGCGGCGCGGACCGTTGCAGATGATCGGCGCACAATGCGGCTGGGTGGTATGGCTGTCGCCGAACGCGTCGAGATAGCTGCTGAAATTGCTCATGGTCTTGTTCACGTTCAGCAGCGTTTCGCAAGGGGCGCCTTCGGCATAAATCACGTTGTGGCTGGCGAGCTTGACGTGGAAGAACTCCAGTACCTCTTTCTCAGAAGCCGGGTCGATTGTGATCGTCGCGCCGTTGACGAGCGTTCCGGCCGGGACCAACAGCCCATCGAACAGCAGCGCATGTCCCTGGGTGACGTAAAGATCGCGCTTCGGAATATCCGGGCCCAGAGCGGACTTCGCGATGCGCACGGGACGGGCAGCTGCCGGCCATGCTGCGTCCGGCTTGGCGCGGTATCGCCGGAAGCTGCCGATCCACTGCACCGGCCGCAGGCCTCCGAACACGGTGGGCAGAACATCGCCGGCGGCCAACTCTTCGATGGCGCGCTCGCCGGTGGCGGTCATGATGCGCGTTCCGCGCAGGAAGCAGAGATTACCGTGCCCGCCGCCGGCTCCGCCTCCGGAATGGCCGCCGCCGTGGTGGCCATCGCCGTGATGGCCGCCGCCATGATGACCGCCACCACCCCGATGGTGACCGCCGCGCCAACTGCCCCAGCCGCCCCAACTGTGCTCGCCCCCAGAGCCCCAATCAGAGCCGCGATCGCGGGCTAGCGCTTGCGTCGGCAGCATCTCGGCGAGGAGAGGACCCGCGGCCAGCGCGCAGATCGCCTTCAGATCTCGTGTGAGAAAGGCGCGTCGTGTCGTTCGCGCCTCCGGTTTCGGGAAGTCGGTCATGTCGATCTCCAATGATGTGTTGCGGCCCGCGAGCTGCGATCAGGTTGGACTGATTACGATGTGTTTTGGACGGAAAGGTTGCGATATACCGTCAACAGATATCATAAGTGCGCAGTGCAAATGATATCAATCGTCAAATGTAACACATCTGTGGGGCACGCGAAGGTCCGCAAAACTCCCGGACGAAAGATCAACCACAGTGGAGCGGCTATATGAGCTGAACTCTTGACCCTCGAGGTTTGGTGGCCCGATCTTGATCACGCAAAACTTGGCAGGCGCTTGATTCAGGCGTTGAATCAAAATGAATATGGCTGAATCGGCAGGTCGCAGCGGGGAAGGCCACGAGCAAGGCCCGTGAACAAAGATGGCCGCGCGGCGCCGTGAGCGGCTTCACGGTCGGACGCTGCTGACCTGCTCAGGCCGGGGTTGGCTGCTGGAGAATGCCAGCCAGACGTTGGGATCCTGCGAACTTTGTCGCAGCAGGTAGCGATAGCTCGTTTCGTACCAGAACAGGATTTCCGGCGTGAGGTTGTCCATGATCATCTCGCCGCGATCCGTGCGGACCGTCAGGACGGCGTGACGGTCGACCTCGCCCGTCCGGCCTTGGACCACGGTCACCAGCAGCGCGCCGGCAGGCCAGCCGGCCTCGCTGAGCAGGCGACGCTTGAGCAGCACGATGTCCTCGCAGTCGCCGCGGTCGAACGGCATCGCCCAGCGCTCCTCTTCGCCGTAGAGCACCTTGTCCGTCGTATATTTGACGCGGTCGTTGACGTAGGCGTTGATCACGTAAAGCTGCTGCAGCTTGTCCGGCGTGAGTTGCAGTTCGCCGTGGCCATCCGCGCTCGGACGACATTCCTGAGGCTGATCCGCGCAGAAGCGTAGCCAACCGCTTGGCGCCTTTGCGACGGCATCCAGCTTCGCGAAGAGAGCGGGGCGTGCGAGGAAGGCGCTCGCGGGATGGGCGCCGAGAGCGGCGCAGACCGCCACAGCAGCTGTTGCGCAGGCGCGTGTGATCGCGCGTCGCGCGGCCGTCGTCGAGGTGCCAAGCATCCACATCTGCCAATATCCGTCGGGCCTGATCGGCTCGATTGTGGCAGAGGGCCTTCTAGATCCGGCTAAGCGATTGCTTCAAATTGTTCCTAATGCCCGTCAATCTCGTAGCAAATTCGCTCAGAAATCCGACTCGCGCGGCCAGTGCAGCGCATGCCATTGCGCCAATGCAATCTGGTTCCGGGTCATTTTCGTGCCCACCGCGTTGCGTAGCCTGATGTATCGCTCGCGCAGGTGCATCGGTGCGCGGGCGGCGGCGAGGTTCAGCCATTTGTAGGCGGCGACATCGTCGCGCGGGACGCCATGTCCCTTGTCGTAGGCGAGGCCGAGAAGATACTGCGCCGTCGTGTCGCCCTGTTCCGCCGCGCGGCGATACCAGTAGGCAGCAGCATCATAGGCCTGGGGGACACCCTGGCCCGTTTCGTAGAGGAGACCGAGCATGGTCTGCGCCCGCGGGGTTCCCCGTTCGGCCATGGCGATCAGCAAAACGCCGGCGGCGCGAAAGTCGCCGTGTCCGATCAGACTGTCGACGGTGCGCAGCGAGGCCGCTTGACCATCTCGCGGTACAAGGAAGATGGCGACAAGACAAAACAGGAGAGACCTCAGCGTCCCCGGCATGATCTAACCCTCACCCCAAATAGTCGTCTATCAGCGCAGCCTCGTTGCGCTCCCCTGTCGGCTCTCGGCGTTGCCGAGTGAGCCCCTCAGCTTCGAGCGGACCTCCTCGGCAACAAAATTGGCGTCGACGCCGTCGCGAATGATCTGCGGGCGGATGAAGATGATAAGTTCGGTGCGCTGAACGTTATTGCCGCTTTGTGAGAACAGATCGCCGATGCCTGGGATCTGGTCGATGCCGGGAATCCCGTTTCGGGTGCGGTTCTGAGTGTCGCTGATTAGTCCGGCAAGCAGCACGGTCTGACCGCTGGCCACGGCAACAGAGCTGCGCAGCTTGCGGGTGGCAACCGTCGGGGTCAGGGAGTTGGTCGCACCGTTTCCACCGTTCGTTCCGTTCAACGCGTTGCTGATCTCCTGCTCGACGTCGAGCCGAACGTTGCCGTTTGCGTTGATGCGCGGCACCACGCGCAGGATGATGCCGGTGCTGCGATAGTCGGTGGTGCTCGCAACGGTATTGTTCCCCGTGAGCACCGTCGCGGTTCCGGTCTGGATCGGAATTTCGTTGCCGACCTGCAAGGTGGCGACCTGGTTGTCGATCACGACGAGAGAGGGATTGGAGAGCACCTTGACGTCGGTCACCGCGTGGAGCGCGCTCAGGATGAGGCGTGGCGTGGTGGCCGACCCGACCAGGAAATTGAAGCCGGGAATGGCGCGGTTCAGCACGACATTGCCTGCCGTGGCGAGGGCCGTGGAGGCCGCATCGCCGAAGGATCCGGTGTCGGGTTTGAGGCCGAGATCACGGCTCATGATGTAGGACTGCACGCCGAACTGAAGGTCATCCGTCAGCGTAACCTCCGCAATCGTCGCCTCGATCGCCACTTGGCGCTGTGGACGGTCCAGTTGGCGTACGGTTCTTTCGACGATGCTGTACTGCTCCTGGCTCGCATAGATCAGCAGCGAATTGTTCACGGAATCGGCGGTGATGCGGACACCCTCGAGCACGCCGCCGATGGAGCCCGTGCCGCCGACGCGGCCCGCGCCACCGGTGCTCGCTCCAGCCGGACCATCGAACAGGCTGCCCGCTTGGCCCTGAGCCGCGGTGCCGGTGGCTGCATTGCTGCCCATGTCAACGCCACCACCCGCGGCGGTCCCTGTGCGCGCGCTTGAGCCGTACCCGCCCCCTGACTGCCCTGGCGTTCCGACCGACAGCCGGCTCATGGGGCTGGAGCTGGAAGCGAGGCCCGATCCGGGCGCGATCGAGCCTCCGGTGCTATCGACCGAAGCGGCGCTCGCGGTGCTGCTGCCGAAGATCTCGTTGAGCGCGCGTGCAATCTGACGGGCCTCGCCATACTTCACATAGTAGACGTGAATCGACGAGCGTGCGTTATTGGTATTGTCTAGGCGGCCGATCCAGGTTTCGATCCGCTGCAGGATCTCCGGTTTGCGCGCGACCGCGAGAATTGCGTTCATGCGTCCGATCGGATGGAACCTGACGACATGTTGTGAAACGCCACCTTCACCGGAATCGATGATTTTTTCGAGCTCGGCGATGATCGGCTCGGGGTTGCTGTTCTGCACAGGAAAAATGCCGACCGACTGGCCGCGCATCCAGTCCATGTCGAAGCTCAGCAGCAGATCCACGGCGTTCCGCCGCTCGCTGCCAGTGCCCTGTACGATGATGAGGTTGCGGCTCGGGTCGGCCCGGAGCATGCCCTGCTTAGTGCCGAAATTCTCCACCAGCTTGGTGAGCATCTGCGCGGAGACATTCAGGACGGGGACCACGGAAATTCCGTAGCCCGGCTCGGTACGATCGGCTGTATCGACATTTCCGGTGCCGACCGCGTCCGCCTGCGGCATCAGACGATACGCGCCATTGTCGCGGATCAGCGCGATGCCGGCGACGCGCAGCGCGCTTTCCAGCGCGAACAGGACATCGGATTTGGGGATCGGCCGCCCTGATGACAGACTGATCGTTCCCTGAACCCTCGTGTCGACGACATAGCCGACTCCGAGCATGTCGCCGAGCACGATCTTCGCGACCGACGCGATCGCCGCGTTCTCGAAGTTGAGCTCAAGCTTGTCGCGACTGACGGTCGAACTCGTCCGCTCGTACGATGCGTCTGACGCGCGTTCCGCCGGATCTGGCGTGTAGATGATCGGCTTGCCGCGGCGGCCTGTGTCCACCTTGGCCTGGGAGACTTCGCTCGGCGATCGCGCCTGCAGATCGAGCGAGCGAACCTTGTCCAGCACATCGACGTCTCGCAGGTCGGTCTGGTCGGCCCCCCCGGACACGGTGTTGCATCCAACGAGCAGCACGCACAGGAGCGCGGGCCAAATTGACAAGCCAATGCGGCGTGATGTTCCGGCCACAGTCCGCCTCTGCTCTTACGCTACCATGAGTGACGGCCGTTGAGCACAGACGGCGAGGCCGAATGGCCCGCTTTTAGCCATGGTCTATGACAGTCGTATGTGACAATATGATCATAACGCTGAGTGTCGTATGTGAGTAACGTAATGCGTATCGCGCATGCCGCTGAGAGCTGTAGATCCGGATGTCACATTCCTGCGTGATCAGAAGGCGTAGGTAGGACGGCCACGTCAGGGCGTAGCAAGTCGGGAGCAATGGGCTGGCATGATTGTATCGGCAGGCGTGCCAATCAATCGGTTTGGACATGCGCAGTCCGGGATGACCATGTTGGAGATGGTCTGCGTGCTGGCGATCGTCGCCATGCTTGCAGCCATCGCGCTTCCCATGCTGCCAAGTTCGACGTCGCCATCGCGGCTGGAGGCGTATGCTATCGAGATCGCCGCGCTGTTGAAATCCGATCGCAATGCGGCATTCCAAGATGATCGTCAGGTGGCTGCCACGATCGATACGCGGGCGCGTCGGGTCATGTCCGGCTCGGGACCGCAGTTCGTCCAGCTTCCGGCCGACGTCGCCTTCGAGGCGGTGCTGCCGCAGCGTTGCAACGGCCAACCGGCCTCGTCGACGATCAGCTTTTTTCCGGCCGGAATGTCCTGCGGCGGCATCTTGCGGCTCGCCCGCGAGGGCCATGGCATCGAGATCAAGGTCAACTGGCTGACGGGAGATATCGATCTTGCGGCCCAGACCGTATCCTGATCACGGCAGCAATGCCGGGTTCGCCCTGATCGAGGCGCTGGTTGCGCTTCTTGTGATCGCCATCACGCTTTCTGCCATCGGTAGTCTCGCGGCGACCAACGCGCGTGGCGTCGATAAGCTGAAGCAGCATGTCGGGCTCGTCGCGACGGTCAGGTTGGTCGGCGCGGGGCTCCCGCGCGCCGGCGAGCCATTGCCTCAGCAACTCGCAGGCGAACTATCGGGGCACCGCTGGCAAATGCGGGTATCGCGGTTCGGCGACATGAGGGTCGACCAGTCGCGTTTCGTCCCAGCGCTCATCGAATTGCGCGTGCGCTCGGCCTCGGGCGCCATGCTGACGGTTGAGACCATCAGGTTGCAGAGCCGGGACGGATCGTGACGCATCGTATGCCGCCATCTGACGATCGCGCAAATGCCGGCTTCACGCTGATCGAGGCGCTCGTCTTGATCGCGCTCACCGGCCTGATCATGACAATGCTCGCGGCCGTCACGCGTGACTGGCTGCCCAATTGGAAGCGCGGCCTGCGTTACGCGCAGGAGAGCGAGAAGGTCAGCATCGTGCTCGAGCGGCTGGTTGCCGACCTGTCCGCCGCGCAGTTCATCACGCCCAATAGGCTGATTCGCAATCCGCTGTTCCGCGGCGACGAGCAGTCGGTCGCGTTCGTTCGCTCCACGCTGAGCCCCAATGGACGGCGTGGGCTGGAGATCGTTCAGATTGCGGAACTGACCGACAGTCGCGGGCGTGCCTTGGTGCGGTCGACATCGCCGTTCCGCATTCTTCCAAATGGCGACCTCTCCGGCGATCAGATCAAGTTCGCTGATCCCGTTGTACTGCTGCGCGCACCGTTCTCGGTGAGGTTCTCCTATGCATCGCCGGAAGGGCGCTGGTTTCGGGCCTGGTACAATCTCGGTATTCTCCCTTCGGCCGTTCGCGTCACGGTCAGCAACTCGGACAACGGCCGCGGCCAGCAGATCTCCGCCGCTGCGCGCATCCACGTCGACATGATGGCCCCGATCACCGACCCCGTCGACGACGACACTCCTACGAAGGCCGCTGCAACGGCGGCTCAATTGCGATGACCCATCCGCGCATGCCATGCGGACAAGATGGTCGGGCTGATGCCGGCTTCGTGCTGGTGTTCGTGCTATGGCTGCTCGCGGCCTTGGCTGGTTTCGCGGTCGTGGCCTCGGTCTACGTCACACAGTCGGCGCGTACACTCGCCGTTCTCAATGCCGGTCTGGAAACCGATATGTTGACCACCGCCGCGGTCGAACTGGCCGCCTATCAGCTGTCAACGGCAGGCACGGTCAGGCGTCCATCGCGTGGTACGTTCGAATTTCGGCTTTCTGGAGCGCAGGTTGTGGTCGAGTATCTTTCGGAGGCAGCGCGCATCAATCTCAACATGGCGCCGCGGGCGATGCTCGCAGGGTTGTTTGCGGCGCTCGGCAGCGACGCGGATTCCGCTAGCACGTTCGCCGACCGTATCGCCGGCTGGCGCCGCGCCCCCGGACCGAACGGACAGGATGGCGAGGATGGACTGTACGGGGCGGCTGGCCGACTCGCACGCCGCGCGCCCTTTACGAGCACGGAGGAGCTTTGGCTTGTTCTGGGGCTTCCGGCTGATACCGTCGATCGTGTTCTGCCTTACGTGACGGTTTATAGCGGAATTGCCGAGGTCAACGTGCTCGATGCGTCACCGATCGTGCTCGCGGCCTTGCCGGAGATGACACCGATGAAGCTGGACGCCTTCCTCAATGCGCGCGACACGCTGCCGCCCGACGCGGAAAGCGTGCTCAACGCGCTCGGTGGCCGGCAGCCGGGGGCCACGACCCGCGGCAGCGACGCGTATCGCCTGCGTATTCACCTTACGCTGTCGAGCGGGCGGAGACGCACGTCGGAGGTCGTCATCATGATCGCGGGTCCGGGAGAGCGCGAGGCTTATCGTGTCCTGTCCTGGCATGACGATCTTGCCGTACCCCGCAGGCAGCTACTCGGCGGGATGCGTTAAGATCGACTCAGCGGGACCGTTACCGCTTGAGGCCGTGTCGTCCACCGCCCGGGATCGCAGCGAACATGGCGCTGGCGCCAAGCGAGGTCGAAACATCAGGAACAGAAGCGACAGCGAAAAGGCGTCACCGAGGCTCAGGAGCTGCGGTTGGAAGAAGGCGCCCAAGGCGAGCGCGACGAGACCGCCAAATCGGGCGCAGGCGAATTGGTGGTCGCGGCGATCTCTGCCCAGCGTGATCACCGCCTCGATCCCGGCGGACGCGATGATGGACATCAGGAAGGTGATCAGCAGGCCACCGCCGAAGATGCCGAATTCCAGAACGGTCTTCAGGTAGCCGTTATGGCCGCCTTCCTCGCCAAGCATCGTCCGCTTGAAGCCGATCCCGAACGGATGCTCGGCGATGGCCTCGAGCGAGTGCTGCCAGAGATCGTCGCGCCCTGAGATGCCGGACGTCAGTCCCCGATCCGGATCGTCGAGCGCGAGCACGCCCGAAATCACTGGCCAGAACAGCACGACGGCGCAAGGTAGCAGGATGGCCGCGGCGATCTTGCCGGGCGAGAATGGATTCAACGTCGCCTGATGCAGCAGGAACGCGGCGATGCAGCCGGCCATTGCGAACCGCGAGCTGACCAGCGTCACCATCGCGAACGACAGCACGCGAACCGCGACGCCGATCCAGCCGCGCCTGAACTGCGACAGGATGAAGGCCGCGAGTAGCGGGGTGGCAAAGCCATTGGGATGAATGTTGCCGACGCTGCGGCCATCCGGCCACCCCAGCGTTGCGATCGCCACCACGCCGAACGAGCATAGCAAGACGGCGGCGCCGGTGAGGCAGATCTCCAGGTCGCGGTTCGGCAGCGTCCAGAGGACGCAAAGCGATGCCGAGGTGATCACCAGCAGCAAGGTGTAGGCGATGCCCATTAGCGCCGGCATGTCGAGCTCGCGCAGCTGGCAGGCCAACGAGAGGAAAAATATCGCGAGAATGCCAAGTGCGGTGTAGGACAGCCGGCCAATGGCTTGCTGGACCCGGAAACCCTGGGCGAAGACCGCGAGGACGAACAGGGCAAGGCCGGCGATCTGACTGACGACGATGACGCTGTTCTCCGTGGCAATGGAGTAGTACTCGGTCCACGCCTCCACCAGGTCGACCTTCAGCGACAGCAGCGGATAGCTCAGCAGCCCGCACCAGATCCAGAACGCGCCGATGGTGAGAAAGGTCCCAAAGCGTGTGAGCGGCATCATGCGATCATCGTCTCCATCGCGATGCCCGCCGGGCGAGCACGGGCGGTCTCTCCGGTCAGGTCTGCAGCGGCTTCCGGCATTCGACGTACAGCGATCCAGGCTTGTACTCGCCGCCATCAGCCGCGCGCTCAAGCCCCATCCGCTCCCAGCCTTCGATGTCGCTGACGTTCCAGTTCCGCGAACAGATATCGACGAATCCAGCGTCTAGCAGCGCCGCGCGGATGTTGACCCTGTCCCACATCCAGAGATGCGTCTCGCCGCGCGCCCGCGCATCGCCGAGCACCCAGCCTTGCCTGCGCCGGAATGGTGAATGAGATCGCGAGCCACCTGGTGTAAGCCGAACGCTATGCTCGTGCATGGCAGCTACCGTGTCGTCATGTCGACTCGATGCCTCGCTACTCAGATCGGCATTCGTAAGCGAAGTGACGTAGCGGTTCACCAGTAGCTCTAGATCCGGTACGCATATCCTTAGGATCCCGCCTGACTTGAGAACACGGAAGATTTCTTTCGTAAATCCTGCAACGTGTCCACGATCAATATGCTCCATCAAATGCGAATGATAAACCGCATCTGCGGAATTGTCCTGGAATGGAATGCCGTGTTTCAGGTTGTGAAAAATGGCCTTGCCCGACATGGACCTGACGCGCTCTGCTCGATCGCGACCGATGAGTTGCTTGACGACTGGTAGCAGCCACGGCAGCTTGTAGAGCGGTATGTAGACCGACCAATCGACGTCTACGCACTGGTCAGATGTCTTCACTCCGCATCCAAGGTTGATGACCAAGCGCGCTACGCCTTCACTTTTCGGATCCGTTCGGTCGCTTTGGGCGACTGCCTTCTGCGGCGAGCCAGAGCTAGCTCGAAACAGGTCATTGGAAACAACATCGTTACTCATTGAATTCCCCGAATGATCTGCGCGGAGTGCCGCGATCTATTCTCTCCGCGTATGAGCGATCCATGACGCTCGCAGAGATGCCTCTTCGTGCCGTGACGATCAACGACGTGCTCGGATGCCGTTGATCGCCAGATTTAACCGGCTATGAAGTTCAAGGTCGCCGATGACGAACCGAGTGGTAGGGAATTGATCGCCGGTATGACGGGTGTGACGTAACCGTCGAACTCGCCGGTAAGACTAACTGGCTTGTCAGCATTCAGTCCTGCTGGGACATGTAAATCCAACGCAACATTTTCATCGGAGTCGCGAGAGAGGCGCGCCTGGTCGATAGCAGTCGGCGCTAGCGGGTCGAGCGGAAATCCGCGTTGATGACTCAATACGGGAGGACTGCTTCCATGTGTCGTGGCGCCACACAGGAATTCCCAATCACTCCAGCTGTATCTGCCGTCATCGGCCGACAATTTCACCATACCGCTGATGACCGAACCCGAAGTTACACCGCTGATCCCCCAACGCTTACCGATCGCAATGCGGAACCAGGCGTCATCACCATTTGCGCCAGTCAGGACGATACCAAAAGGGATGCGGCGAGTACCACGCTCCCCGTAGAGCGCTGCCTCAGAGTTCTTGACGAAGTCCGAGTTGACCGGCCGGCTCTGCAACGCGCGATCCAACAGGGGCTTTGCGCGCGCCATGTTTCCCGCGGTGGCCTCGGCGACACCGAGGAGGTGCACGGCGTGGATATCGTCGGGGTTTCTCACCACCAGCTCGCGATACAGCTCAGCTGCAGCGACGGAGTTGCCGCGGTTGAGCAACGCGCGGGCCCGATCCATGATGTGCTGTTCACTCTGCATCGCCATCGTGCCCGTCCGCGTGACCGACGCCCGCTCCCCTGGCGCACTCCCCAACCGGCGAAGTCCTATCGACCGTTTTGAACAGGAGCGTGACATATGTGGTCGATGTAACATCATCATATTGTCCAGTATGATGGCTATCATCCGCATGCACTTGTGCTAAGTCGGATGGTGGCCGATCGCAGCGCTCGGCCGGTCAAACGAGAGATGCCCATGCGCGAGAGCAGCGCTGCCAGCGTCAGGCCCGATGCAGATATCCCGCATCCGGACATCGGCGGCGCGTCGTCCTGGACGCGCTTGCGGCACGGGCTCCGAGATCGGCTGAGGTCGCCGCACAGCCGCCAGCGGCGGCTGGCCAATCTGATCCTCCTCGTCGGCAGCCTCGGGCTGGGGCAGGGGAGCCTGTTCGTCAGCCAATCTCTGCTGATTGCGCGCGGACAATATGAGCTGCTCGCGCAGTTCGGCCTGCACTATGCGCTCGCGGTGCTCGGCATCATGCTGGTCGATGCCGGCGCAACCACCTCGCTCGCGCGGATGATGGCAAGGCGCTGCGATGATCCTCATGCGCGTCAGCTCGTGTGGCAGGCCTTTGCCGAGACCAGCCTGGTCCGGGCGACGATCGCGGTCGTGATCGCCACGGGCGCCGTGACCTATGGCTTCCTCATCGCGGACCATGGCTTCTCGAGATCCTATGTGTTGCTGGCAGTCCCCGGATTGGCGCTGTGGGCCGCGAACGGGACGGGCCTGCTCGATGGCCTGCGCCTCAGCGGCGTCAGCGGTCTCACCGCAGCGCTGCCGGCGCTCGCGACCGCCGCCGGTCTGCTCGCCGCGGCGTCGTTGCCCGCAGACACGGCAGGGGCCTTTTTGGGATTGGCGTTTTCGGCCGGCTACGGCCTGACGCTGCTTCTGCAATGGTTTGTGCTTGGACGGAATGGCTGGTCGCCCCGCTTGGGGCGTGTCTCGCGGACGGGTCTGGCCGGGGCAGCACGAGACGCCGTCGCGCTGCTGTTCCAGCTGCTGCCGGGCCAGCTGTTCGGCCGTGGGCAGATCTTGTTGAGCGCGGCCTTTCTTGGCGCTGAAACAACGGCCATGTTTGTCTATGCCAAGCAGATCGTGAGTGCGCTCACGCAGATCGTCGCCTTCGTTCTCCGCGCCGAGTTTCCTACCCTGGTCGAAACGATGACGCGCACGGGGGCGCGGGACCTGCGGAGCATTCTGCGGCCGCAGATGGCCGCGCTCGGCTGTGCCCTTCTGCTGGCCTTCGGGATGCTGGTGGCCACCATCGCCGTGGACCAGCTACCGAGCCTCGGCCTTCACCGCACGTCGACCGTCCTGGCGCTGTTCGCGCCGACGGTGCTCACCGTGTCGCTGTCGCTGGTGCTGATACAGGGCCTGGCAGCAATCGGCGCCTATGCGCCGATCGCCTGGAGCCTGGTCATCAGCGGTGTCGGCGGCATCGTCGTTGCCGCGCTCGCCATCCCGTGGCTCGGCATCGGTGCGCTGGTGGCCGGCGAGATCTCCTTCCATCTCATCGGCTTCTATGTCATTGCGCGATGGCTGCTTGGACGATCACATCCCCGGTAATATGTCCCGGTCGCCTGTCGAACGATCCCTCACAGCCGCAGACTTGCGCCGACGCTGCGCACTCACGTGCGTCGTCATCGTCGGCTGTCGCTTAATCGGCGGAGGGCAGCGGGCGCGCTGCCTCGGACGGTGTCGATCGGGACCGAGGCCTGCTCTCCGCGACCGCCATGAATTCGCGCTCGATATTGCGAATGACGACCGACCGATCCCATTTTTGACGGGCGCGTAGCCGTGCAACGCGGCCGAGGGCGGCGCGCATGTCCTGGTCCTTCGAGAGGCGCACGACGGCGGCTGACAGCGCGCCGACATCGCCCGGCGGAACGATCAGACCCGCGCCTTCGATCTCCTCCGCGATGCCGGAGCCGGGGGTGGTCATCGCGACCACTGGGCGGCCGGACGCGAGCATTCCCGCGAGCTTCGACGGGAGCACGAGGTCCGAGATCTGCGCCTTCTGCGGCAGAAGATGAAAATCGGCGGTACTGAGCAATTCGCTCAGCCGCTCGGAAGGTTGCAGATCGAGGAAATGGACGTTGCCGAGCCCTCCGGCCATGCGCATCAGTTCGGCCTTGATCGGCCCATTTCCGCAAAGCACGAAATGCAGCGAGCAGCGCTCGCGCAGGCTGGCAGCCATGTCGATCACGAGGTCGAGGCCTTGCTTGTTGGACATTGCGCCGGAATAAAGGGCGATCACGTCGGACGTATCAAGCCCGAGCTGCGCACGGAAGGCGGTGTCGTGGCGGCCGGGAGCAATCGCTTCCGTATCGATCCAGTTGCGCAACTCGGACAGCTTCGCGGCGGCGAGCCCCTTCTTGCGCAGGCAGCGCAACATGTGCGGCGAGATCGTCGAGACGTGGTCGAACGCATCCATCAGGCGTCGCTCGAGTGCGAGCATTGCGGCGCGCATTCTCGGGTTCGCTCCGAGTAGTCCGAGTTCGAAGGCTGCATCGACCTCGAAGTCCTGGACGTGGAGCCAGCAGGATGCATTGGCAACACGGGCGGCAGCCGCGGCGAGAGAGGCCGAGAGCAGCGACGGTGCAACGGCCAGGACCAAGTCCGGCCGCCAGCGCATCGCGCTGCTGAGGACGGGAGCCGACGCGGAAAGCAGGAACGAACCGTGATGGACGATACGTTTGAAGCCGGACGGCGACTTGGGAACATAGATCGGCGCCCGGATGACATCGACGCCGTACGACCTTTCCCTTTCATACCATAATGAACGATAGCCCGCCGGGATGACCCAGTCCGGATAATAGGGGGGAGCCGTAACGATGCGGACCTCATGGCCCAGCGAGGCCAGCCCCTCACACAGCTCTGAATTGTATTTGGCGACGCCGATCAGATCTGGGGCATAATTGATGCCGATCACCAAGAGGCGCATGACGTTCCTCGGATCTGCCAATGCAATTTGCTCGCCCCGATCGAACGTATCTCGGCAGATCCGAAGGCGGCCGGGTCGCTGATGTCGAGCGTCGACGATGCAGGTTGGCTATTCAGACGCAGAGAGCAGGATGCTGCACGGCGATCGCTGGTCTACGTACCATGAATATCATGAAAGTATCGTAACGTATCGTTATCTTTCCACCGGGAAGCGATCGTCGAGATGGACCGTGCCGGAGTCGGCACGTTTACACCGCAGCGGCAACCTCGGACTCTTCGGAGGCGAGTGCGGCGCGAATGCTGTCGGCGAGTTGTGGAACAGGACATTGCGCGGCGGCGGCAACATTGATGGCGATATGCCGGGCGTCAAATTGGGACATCACCACGACGCCGTCCGGGTTGTTGGCAAAGGCAAATCGCAGCAGGAGATCATTGTTCGACTTCACCGGCGATCCCTGGAGCTTCGCGGTCTTTGCAAGTCGCGTCCGCTGTGCGCCGTCCAGCGCTGCAAGCCGGTCGACAACGCCTGAGCCGAAGACGCCGTGCGTGACCAGCGATGCCGTGCCCTGCAGGTGCCGACGGACCTGGCCGGCGGCATCGGAAAACGGAGAATCCGGAAACTGGGCGATCCCGATAGGAAGTCCGCTCCGCTTCGCCGCAATCATCACCAGGGGATCACCGGCAATGCCGACCGCGCGAATGATCCCGCGCTTCAGGAGCCGCCGTAGCACGTCGTGAATGGCCGGGTTGCTGACGTCCTCGAGCGATGGCTCGTGCAGCGCAAGCACGTCGATATAGTCCGTTTTCAGGCGACGCAGGCTCCTGATCACGGACGCGTCCACGCGGTCCGGATCGATCGGCGCGCGGGTGCCGATCGGACGCGCGCGCGAGGCGGCCAGGCGCAAGCGCGGGAAGGCTGCCACCGCGGACCTTGCCAGCGGACGGAGCAGCCTGGCGGTCAATCCGACCTGCGGCGGCTCGATGCCGAACTTGGTGCATATCACGACGTTCTTGCGCGCATCGCGCAGCGCTTCGCCCAGCAGGGCTTCGGCATTGCCGTCCCCATAGGCGGGGGCGACGTCGAACCAGGTTACGCCGAGCTCCAGCGCGCGGGCGATGGCGCGACCTCCGGCTGCGGGCGAGATGCGCGATCCCAGCGACGCGCATCCGAAGCCCAGCGCCGACACCTGCCGATCGAGTTGCGGGATTTGAACCGTCCTCATGCGGCGACTCCGAGCCTGCTGCGCCGGATCCTGCACGCCAGATGCGCGGCGAGGCGCAGCGCCAGCGCAACCGTCACGAAAGTCGGGTTGGCCTGACCCGAGGTCGGCAAGATTGCGCTCGAGGCGACGTAAAGGTTCTCGATGCCATGCACGCGGCAGTCTGCATTGACCACGCTGGTGGACGGGTTGCTGCCCATCGGGGCGGTGCCAAGTTGGTGATAGCCGTCGTGGGCCTGGTCGAGGATCGAGGCCAGACGCTCGGCGCGGCCGCAATGATAGTCGAGGCGGCCAAGCCCAGCCTGACGCAGATCGCGGTCGAGCACGTCGTGAGCCCGCAGCACGGATTGTGCGTCGTCTTCGTGATAACGCAGATTGACGCGCAGATAGGGCAGGCCGAGCGGATCCTTGCGATCGGAGAGGTCGACATGCGACTCTGGACGTGCCGACTGTTCTGCCATGTAGTGCAGGGCATAGCGGCCGCTGCGGTTGTGCAAGATGAAGCCCGGCTTACGCGGCTTCACCAGCAAACGATGCGTCAAGATCTGAGCGAGATCCCGGATGGTCGAGAACGGATTGCTGACAACGTTGAGGATGTGCCGCAGCCAAGCGTGGGGCCTGCGTCCGACATGGTTGAGCCTGACGCCCTCGGCGACCAGCCGGCGGCCGAGCCACGGGATCGCAAGGGCGAGCCACACGAGCGACAGCAGGCCGTTGCCATGATCCGCGACGCGAAAAGCCGGGTTGTCGACCCAAAACGCGATATTGCGCAGCCCGTGACGGCGGAGCGCTGCGGCCGTCAATGTCAGGCGGCGCCGGGCGAAGACGCCGCCATCGAGGAAAAAGTCGTGCACCGAAATGGCATCGGGATCCGCCAGCACGATATCCGCGATCTTGCCGGACAGATGTCCCATGTAACCGCGACCGAGCGCGCCGGAGCTGAGGCCCAGGACATCGGGATGGGCCGTTCGTAACTGCAGCAGCAGCCTGGTGCTCTCGAGTCCGCCGCAGGCCAGAACAATGCAAGGCGGGGCGATGGTCGTGCGCCGCTTGCGGTCCGCGAGACAGAGACCTGAGACGCGCCGTCCGCCATCTCCCAGTTCGATCGCAGTGACGGTGGCTCCAAGCAGCATCGTGATCTGAGGTGAACTCGCCAGCCGCGCATAGTGACGCTCGCCAGCGTCGATCTGCGACGTCCAACGTTCGAGCTGCTCGCAACGGGTATCGCCGAACGCTGTCCAGCCGCCGGCCGGCGAGACGAAACGGTCAGGTGCAATGCCGAAGAAGTCGGCTGCCCCGCCATACCAGCGGGTGATCTCGGGATGATCGAGCGGCCACACCGACGTGGTCTGGTCCGGACCGGGGGCGAAGTCGGCATCGTCGAACGGCACACAGCGGCCGCCCCACCACCGCGAGGTACCGCCCAGCCCTCGGCATATCGCAATATCCGCAGGCGCGTGCTGCGGATTTACCAGGTGCCCGGCGCTGAGCTGCGCCGTGAAGCTGTCCGGGTGCTCGCCGCCCGATTCAACTACGAGGACCGACAGGCCGCGATCTTCGCACGCGATCGCCAACGCGATCCCGACCGGACCCGCTCCGACCACGCAGACATCGTAATCTTCGATCACGTTGTGATTGGAGAAGTCGATCAGCATCGGCCTATCTTCAGCTTTGCACCCTGCGAGGCAGGCGCGTCGCCCCGCCGGATGTGATCTCGTGACGGGATACGAGATGATCACGACAACTCGTCAGGCATCATGCGGCGAGACCATTATCTCTTCTGTTATGCAGGAATGCGACAGGCGTGCTTATGATATCGTCAAACTGTAATACAGCGTTGCTAACTGAATATATCATACGACGAGGATGGCAGAGCGGGAGCCAGTCTCGGTATGCGGATGCAGTGGCGCATGTGAGATCGGCCGCGTGCTGAGGCGAACAGCGGCGATGAGGTACGTAACCGGCGCGAGGGGGGGAAACGGGCCTTTCACTCGCTCTGCATCGCTGATCGCGGGGGATCGGGACCGGCTGGCATGACTTTGACGTCGCAATCATCTCCCGCAGCGGTCGACGGCGTCCAGTCGAGGCGCTCGGCACTCGCGTCTAATGCTTCTCTGAAGCCGATCGTGGGCTTCGCCCTCCTGTTCGCGCTTGTCTGGGTCATCGGTTACGTCGCACATGTCACGTTGCCATTCCTGCGCGCCGGCTCGGTGGTCATCGCCGACGCCAAGTTCGACACCCTGGTCGCGCGTCCGATGTTCGAGCCTCACGATCGCTTTCGGGTGATGTTCTTCGGTCACAGCAAGGCGCTCACCTGCATCCGTCCGCGAGAGCTGGACAGCGCGATGGGACCTGACTTTCGGTCATATAATCTCGGGCTCCCCGGCGAAGTCCGCTTCTTGCCGTTGCTCGAAGCGGCGTTGCTGGCCGGAAATGTACCGACTCATGTGGCGCTGACTTTGCCCTGGGACGGAAGGCCGGACGGGGAGGGGCTCATCGAGGCCCTTCGCAACGATTCCGCGATCGTCAACATGCTAATCCCGTTCAGAACCTTGCCGAGAGACGCCGCTCTTTTCCTCTATGAGAATCGCCGACGTCTGACCGATGCGGTTCATGACGTGGCGGAGCAGCGCCAGGGCATGCTGGAGCAGCGTGGCTGGTACTTCATCAAGTCACAGAGCCACTACGCGAACGACAGACTTCCGGACGATTACACGTTGCCGACCGACACGCCTGCGCGGATCGAGCGGCGGGCGATACCGGACATGTCGCACAGCCGAAAGCGCCTCGAGCAACTCGCCCATCAATACGGATTCAAGATCCTTCTCATTCCCGTTCCCTATCGCATCGGGCAATATGCGCCGGCTCCGGCGCCGGACATCGACCGCGTCGCACGGCTGGCGGATGATCCGTCTATCCAGGTCGTTGGACCGGACTATTTCCTGTATCCGCCGGCGATGTTCTCCGACCCGCAGCACATGAATCTCAGCGGCGCCATGGCCTATACGAGCGACCTGGCCAAGCTCCTGAAGCGCACTGGAGCCTTCGACTGATGTTGTTCAACTCGTTCGAGTTTTTTGCGTTCTATAGCATCTTTCTGGTGACGTTCTTTGCGCTGCCATCCCGTTTTCAGCCGTTCACGATGCTGATCGGAAGCTATATCTTTTACATGGGGTGGCGGCCGTCTTACGCCCTCCTGCTGGCGCTGACCACCATTGTGGACTACACGACCGGGCTGATGATGCAATCCGCTCGGACCGAAGCGGGGCGCCGGGCGGCGATGATCACGGCCCTGAGCATCAACCTTGGGATCCTTGGGACGGTCAAATATCTCGACTTCATGATCTCGAACGTGATCGGTCTTGCCGGCCTGTTCGGGCATCAATTGCCGGATTATGCCTTGGGCATCGTTCTGCCGGTCGGTATCTCGTTCTACACGTTCCAGTCGATCGGCTACACGCTTGACGTCTACAATCGTCGGATCCAAGCCGAGCGCAGCTTCATCATCTACGCGCAGTATGTCGCGTTTTTTCCGCAGCTCGTTGCCGGACCGATCGAGCGCGCGCCGCATATGCTGCCGCAGTTCCGTCGTACGCGCAGCTTCTCGTTCGAGAACGTGCCGGGCGGTCTATGGTACATCGGATACGGCTTGTTCAAGAAGGTTTGCGTGGCCGACGTCCTGTCGCCAGTCGTCAGCGGCATCTTCGCCAATCCGCAGGATTACTCCGGATCGTACAATCTGCTGGCGGGGCTCGGTTTCATCGTGCAGGTCTATTGCGACTTCTCGGGGTATTCGGACATCGCCGTCGGCGTCGCGAGAATCATGGGCTACGACCTGATGATCAACTTCCGGCAGCCGTTCTATTCCACCAGCATCACCGACCTATGGCGGAAGTGGAATATCTCACTGATCTCGTGGTTCAGGGACTATCTGTATTTTCCGCTCGGGGGCAATCGCGGCGGTGAGCTGAAGACGGCCCGGAACATCATGGTCGTCTGGCTCGCCAGCGGGCTTTGGCATGGCGCCGCCTGGACCTATGTGGTGTGGGGCGGCTACTATGGGTTCTGGCTGCTTGCGGAGCGCTGGGTCCGCAAGACCATCGACGCGGAGCGCTGGTTGGGGCGGCGGCTTTCGGCGATCCTCGGGGGTGTCTGGGCCATCGCGATCTTCACCGTCGGCGAGATCATCTTTCGCGCGCCGACGCTCGCCGGCGCCTGGACCATGCTGAAGAGCTTCGGTCATTTCGGACCGCTATCCTACGGCACGTTCAAGATCCTCGGCCTGCCGAGCTTCGAGATGTTGATGCTCGCAGTGTCGCTGATCATGCTGTTCGTGGTCGACTTTTTTCTGGCGTTTCGTCCGGGGACTTTGGCCGCACTGGCGAAGTGGCCGCGGCTGCCGGTCGTCACGGGCGTGGGTCTTGCTTACTACATTCTGCTCTTTGGCGTGTTTGGCCGGATCGAGTTCATCTATTTTCAGTTCTAGCGCCGATAACGCGAGGATCAATCGCGATCCTTCCTGACAAAAGGATACATCGCCGGAATCGTTTCAGCTTTTTCGCATGTGCAGATACATCATCGCGCCGCCGAGATCACGCCGGTGCGCGAGACGGAACCACAACTGGTTGATCGCGAGACGAAGTGTAAAGAGGCGATACTTGCGTTGCGCGTCCTGCCTCTGGTCCGCTTCATAATCATAGACCACACCCCCTCGTCGTCCGGATGTCAGTCGGCAGAGCAGCGAGCGCGCCAGCATCTCCCAGGTGGTGAAGGAGCGGGTGTCGACCAGCCGCAGATCGGGACTGCGCGCCAACAATGCGGTGAGCGTTTGGGGCGAAAAGAAGCTGACATGCTCGTGCGGAATCCATTTTGGGAACCCTGCAGCCAGCGTCTGGACGGCAGCTGACGTGAAGTTGTCCGTTCCGACGATCAACGATCCTCCCGGCTTCAGGACAGGCAGGATCGACTGGATGAACTCGGCCGGTTCCGGGATGTGCTCGATCACTTCGAACAGCATGATGATATCGAACTGCTCCGAAGCTCGCAGCTCCATCAGTCCAGCCGCGACCTCGAGGCCAAGCGTATCACTGGCATACCGTCGCTGGGCTCGTGACAGCTCCACACCGAGGCAATGTTGCGCGCCGCGTTGGCGAAGACGTGCGAGGAGAAAGCCGAACCCCGCACCAATGTCGAGAGCGGCTTTGCCGCGAACGTCGACACCAAGGCTGTCCAGGACGCTCATATTGATGCTGGCGTTGACGCGCTGACCAGCAGCATGGCGAGCGTCATGATAGCCATCGACATAGAAGTCCGTGATCGCTTCGGGCGCCATCACATCTTGCGTAAACATGAACTCGCAGGCCTCGCATTTGACGATGCGAAACCCATCGAGACGAAGCGCCTCGGCCAGACGTGGACTTTTGCACAGCGGGCAAACGCTGCGGGTCCGTAGCACCGGCTGCAGAGCGGATTGGCGCGTGCTTCCTGCGCGCTCGAGCACATTGACCATGATGCGACCTATGAGGGCAGGGCGACCGAACTTTCCATGCACGCGTTGGCAAGCTCATGCAGATGCTCGCCCTTGACCAGCAGGTAGGGACCGAGACAGAGCGCATCGAGACCCGTGCGCATGAAGCAGTCGGCGGCCTGCTGGGGCGTGTCGACGATCGGCTCGTTTTCGTTGAAGCTGGTGTTCAGCACGATCGGTACGCCGGATAGCTGACCGAAACACTCGATGACGCTGTAGTAGAGCGGATTGGTGTCGCGATCGATGCTCTGCAACCGTCCCGTGCCGTCCACATGCGTGATCGCCGGCAGGCGGGGCCGCCATTCAGGCTTCAGCTTGACGACGTGCATCATGAATGGGCTGAAGACGTCCTGCTCGAAATAGGTCGTGACTGCCGAGCGCAATACCGAGGGCGCAAACGGCCGGAAGCTCTCGCGGCGCTTGATCTTGGCGTTGATGATGTCCTTCATGTCGGCCTTGGTGGGGTCGGCGAGGATCGATCGATTACCGAGTGCACGAGGACCCCATTCGGACCGGCCCTGATACCAGCCGACCACGAGTCCCGCATGGATCAGGCGCGCGACGGCCTGCGGTACCTGCACGAGAGGCAATTCCCGCATCGGCGCTCCCGTCGCCTCAGCGGCGCGCAGCATTGCAGCTTGCGAATGGTCCGGGCCCCAATAGGCATGCTGCATGTGGAAGCGCTCGCCGCCGCCGGCGACGTTATGCCACGTCCACAGCGCCGCGCCGACGGAGAGACCGTCGTCCGAGGAAGCCGGTTGCATGTAGGCCCGATCGAACGCGGTCTCACGCAGCAGCCGGGCGTTCATCACGCCGTTCAGTGCGCAGCCTCCCGCATAGGCGATCTGGCTAGTCGGCACCAAGTGTTGCAGCCGATTGAAGCAGTGCAGGGCGATTTCCTCGAACCGGACCTGGCACGAGCGAGCGATGTCCATGTCACGTTGCGACAGCGCCTCGGTGCGGCTGCGTGGCTCGCCGAACAGATCGCGCCAGCGGTCCGAATAGAGACGAAGCATCTTCATCCTGTTGTCGCCGTCGAGCTTGGCATCGTGTCCGCCGCGGTGCATGCCGAAGAAACCGTCGGCGAGGCTGAACCAGGCATCGTCATGCGTGACGACGAGCTTGCGCATCGCTTCGGCGAAACGATCCTCACCATAGGGGGCGAGGCCCATGACCTTGTATTCCTCGCCGAATTGATCAAACCCGATGAACTGGCAACAAGCCGTGTAGAAGAAGCCGAGGCTGGAGGGCAGTCGTACGCGATCGAGTACCTCGATGCGTGATCCTTCGCAGCGGGCGGCCATGGCGCTGACGAAGTCGCCGCTGCCGTCATAAGAAAATCCGGCGGTGAGGCCGTCGAATGGCGAGCAATAATAAGCGCTGGCGATGTGCGAGAGATGGTGCTCGACGTTCACGAGCCTCGCTTTCAATGCGTCCGGAGCGAGGCCGCAGGCCAGTGCCACCTGAGCCTCGACACCGAGGTCCGAGCGGGCGCGTCGGAAATGCTCGAACGCAGCCATACCGCCCGAAATCGGGTTCTGCAGGACATAGGAGATCTTGGCTGCGCGGTTCTGGCTGGTGTCGCGGGCGACTGCGATATAGTCGAGCTCCGCTGCCGAGATGCCCCCGATCGCCAGAACGGAACGGATCGCGTGCTCGGGAAAGGAAGGGTCGTGCTTGATCCTTTGGCCGAAGCGCTCTTCCATGACGGCGGCCACGACCCGTCCGTCCAGAATGAGAGCAGCGGACGCATCGGGATGATTGATGTTGAGCCCCAGAATCGCGCTCATGAACGATTTTCCAGATACCCGGTTGGCCACGCTACCGAAATGTAACAATATCGGAGGTGGCCAATATCATTGCATCATATCAGCCGCGTGACTGTCCGGCCGAGGAGGTAGGAGTCACACCTCCGCTCAGCGGCTGGATGGAGGTTGGCGGTCGATCCATCTCCGCAGAGCCGTCGCATCATTTCTGGATTCGTGGCGCAATGAGATTTCGGCGTGCAAGCCAGTCAGCCACGCCGCGGTCGACGGTCAGCCCGACGCGCGATGGCCCGATGGCGTTGCCTTCGACCACGACGTCGCGGATACCGGGGGAGGCTGTCGAAAATCCCTCGATTCTGATCTGGGCATCGTGGCGCATACGATTGTTTCGGATGATGACGCCGCGGACCAGCGGCGGGCGGCCCGCCCCGGTGGCGGTCTGATTGGCGCGCACGAAGATCATCGCTTCGTTCGAGAAGACATCTCGGTCGGGGCCCGCTCGATAGACATTTCCCTCATCGGTCTCATTATCGAGAATCTGCACGCGCCAGCATGCCTGTGGCTGGCCATAGGACAGGCCCACGACGGCGAAGCCGCTCGTGCGGTTGGAGCGATTGCCAGCGAAGATGTGGCCAAGGCCGGTGCCGAAGCATTGCGCGGAGACTCCGGTGTCTTCGAAGACGTTGTCAACGACCAAATAGTTCTCGTGGCCCTGAACGACGACGATCTCGGATGTTGCATCCAGCGGATACCGAAGGGGTTCGTCAAGATTCACGCTACCGCCAGGCGAGCCACGATGAAAGGATGCAATGTGGGCGTATTGTCCCTCGCCAGGGCCGTTCATGACCATTAGGAGTGCGCCGGTCCAATCGGCTGTTGCGCTGGAGGGCGATGCGTCATCCTGCAGCTCAATCAGGTTCGGAGCTTTGCTGAGGGCGTGACCATGATAGTACCCGCCGGGACCGTCCGATGTCGCCGCCTCGCGGTCCCAGCCATGAATGAACTTGAATGTATTGCCGCCGATGAAGATGTTCGCGGAACCGGTTGCAGAACGGGTCAAGGTCGTGATGCCTCCTCCCGTTGCCTGCAGATCCGCGCCGATGACGGTATTGCCTTCAAAGATGACCCGGCGCGATCCGCGCAGGGCGTAGTTGCCGTCGCGGCCGTTATACAGGACGTTGTGGGATATCACGGCGTCGCTGGCGCTGATCAGGTGGATGGAATTCCCGGTGCCGAGGATATCGCAATCGACGACTTCGAGCCGGTTGCCGGTCAAGCGGATGGTGTCAGGGCCTCCACCGGGAAACAGCTGCCGAAACTCGCGCATGCGTGCGATGGTCGTTTCCAGATCCTGTTGACCTCGGTAAGCCGAGGCGCGTATGCGCACGCGTCTGACGGCGATGTCGCCGGCATTCGAAACGATCGTGTCCCTGAACACGAAGCCGCCGCTGATTACGTGAAGATGGTTCGAGGCATAGATGGTGAGGTCCTCGATCGCAAAGCGGAACTGGCCCTGGATCAGCGAGGGAGGCGGAACGGGAAAGTCCGGCCAAACCAGATTGACGAGGTCGATGCCTTCGCCCTTCAACGTGACTCCGGGCGGGATGACGATAGTCTCCGACATCAAATAGCGACCGCGCGGGATATAGACCGTTCCCCCGCCGGACTCCGCCGCTGCGGCGAGCGCCGCGCGCATCGCGCGGGACGAGTCGGCGCGGCCGTCGCCATTGCCACCATAGGCCCGAATGTCGAACGACGGCGCTCGCTTCGGATCGAGGCTTCGTAAAGTGATGGAGCCTGCGTCCACCCCGTCCTGGTCTGCTCCGTCTCCGTTGAAAAGCCGGAGTTGGTAGCGTCCGTTTGGTACCGCCTCGGGCACACGGAAGGAGCCGCGCCACAGCCCGCCTTTCAGCAGCGACGTCGTGACGGTCGTGCCGCCTTCGTCCGCGATCATGAGCAGACGCGTACGCTCCGGCCGACGGACGATGTTTCGGCCGAAGATGTCGAGCCGCCCGCCCGGTGCGACTTCGCGGCCGAGGCTGCCTTGCGTCCAGTAAACCGTCGGCACATTGAGGCGGCCGTCGATCGTACCCGCAGGTGCATTGAGTGAGAAGCGATAGGTACCTTCGCCCAGATCCTTTGGGACAATGAATTTCAATGACGTCTTCTGCCTCTGCAGCAGTTCGAGCGCGAGCTCGGGACGAGCCGTCTGCTCGGCGGGCTGATCCGAGATGCTGCGGATGCTGGCTGATGTGATCTCGTCGAGGTCCGATCCTTCGACAATAACGGTGTCGTCCGGCCCGACGGGATCGTTGAACCAGAATATCATCGGCTGAGCGCTCAACGGGAATAACGTGATGAGCTGCAGAGCAACAACAGCCCCAAGATGTCGCATACCTGCGGCTCCGAATGCCTTGTCAGGGGTCGATCGCGAGACCGGTCAGGCGCCGCAACTCGCCGCGGATCGCTGCGGGATCCTTGAGACCGCGGATGGCAGCCTCGATCTCCGAGACCTTGGCGCCCACGAGAAAGCGGTACCAAAACCCCTGAAGCGTATGATACACGAGCCCTTCCTTGCCGTCGAGGAAGCCGAGCTGGAAGATCATGCGATAGAGGAAATAGGCAGTGGTGCTGATCGGGTATGGAATATTGTTGTAGATCGTCTCTTTGACCCAGCGTTTGATCGCTGCCTGTCGAGACCCTTCAGCGGGCAGGGCTGTGTCGCTCGGAAACAGACGGCGACGCTGGTTGATGACGTCGACAGCCTCTCGCGTCGCGTATTTGTTGTGCTTTTCGGTGAAGAAAGTGAGATCATTGAGGTTGTGGTCGGAGAACCCACCTTCGAATGTGACGGTGCGTCCGCCCCAGAGCAGCATGTGCTCATCCATCCAGCGATTCTCGATCCGTCCATGATCCCTGCGCCAGATTCGGAGAAGTATCAGCGGATATCGCCCGCCATGGCGGATCCACCTCCCCTGGAAGATATGTTTCCGTTTGAGATTGATACCGACGACATCCTCGGGAAGCCGCGGCAGCTCGGTCTTGATGCGGGCCGCGAGATCACCTTCGATGATTTCATCGGCATCGAGGCGCATCACCCATGCCGCAGTGATCGGCGCGTTGTCCAGGGCCCACTGGAACTGCCTGGCATAGTTGATGAACTTGTTCTGCAGCACGATTGCACCGGTTACCCTCGCAAGCTCGACGGTGCGATCGCTGGAGAAGCTGTCGATCACGAAGATCTCGGTCGCAATCTTTGCGACCGAAGCGAGCGCCCTGACAATGTGGCGCTCTTCGTTGTGCGTCAGGATGACGACGGCAAGCGTCATGTCGGATGCGTGTCCGCTAGATTGGGCAGGAGGATGCGATCGACCCGTCCAGGACCGACCTCTCGCTCACTTCTTGCTGGGCTGCGCCGTCGGCGCAATCGAAGCGCCTCCGTCAAAGCGTTCGATTTTGGCGGCAGCACGCGCCTTGTCGACCAGTTCGATCTGAGCTGTCGCCGAGACCATCGCCGCGACCCGCTCGCGCACCGTGTCGAATTCAGGTGGCCGTCGGGTGCGGCGATCCTCGAGCTTGATGATGTGCAGTCCAACGCCGGTCTTGATCAGCGGCGAAATGTCGCCATTTTTCATTTCGAAGGCTGCATCCGCGTATTCCTTGCTGAGCTCGGGTCGGATTCTCCAGCCGAAGTCGCCGCCGCGTGATTTCGTGACGGGATCATCCGAGGTTTCAGTGGCGACAGCCGCGAAGTCTTCGCCCTTCTTGAGCCGCTCGAGCGCAGCTTGGGCACGTGCCTCGATGGCTTTCCGTGCCGCATCGTCGGGAGCATCCTTCGTCAGGAACACGAGATGACGCAGGTGGACTTCGGTCTGCTCGCTCGCCGCCTTCAGGACCACGTCCTCATAGGCCTTGCGGACCGTCTCCTCGCTCACGGCGCGCTGGCCCACCTCGCGCAGGAGTTGCGTCATCAGTCCCTGATTGCGAGCGAAAGTCGTCCGGCGCGCGATGTCGGCTTCGTCGACGATCTTGCGTTCGCGGGCAATGTCGGACAGCAGGATGGTGTCGATCATCATCTTCAAAATCGTGTCGCGGCGTTCGATCCGGTCCTGCGTCGGCAGGTTGCGGCCGACGATCTCATCGACCATTGCAAGCTCGCTCTCATGGATCTCCGAGCCGTTCACCGTCGCGATGACCGGGTCGGCCGAGGCCTGCTCGGCGCGCGCGATTTCGGTCGCGCCGAGACTGGCGGCAAGGCAGGCAACGACGAAATGCGTGCGAATGGCGAGTGATCTGCGCATCATGAAGCTCGATACATCCATTTTATAACATCTCGCGTGCAGCGAGAGCCCCGCTCATCTCATGCTGATATGCCGTGCCAGAACTCCGACATGACGGTCGGTGTCATGCGCTGCGTCTTGGTCTTCAGCCCACGGCAGACGCGCGACGTCATACCGAAAGGACCTTGACGGCGTTGTGATCCGGCGACGACAGCTCGGTGACAGCTACGACCGCAGCTGAGTCCCGATGGAGCGCGTAAGCCGATACCACGATGATCCACAGAGATAACGTAACGTGTATCATAAGTCACAAAACAAAAACGAAAGGCTCACATAACTCGATTAGGTTGCCGCCGGGTTCGGTGGGAGCCGTACCCCGAAGCATGGAGAGAATCTAAATGCGCAACTTAAATGCTATTATCATGGGCTCGGCTGCGTTTGCGTGCGCCGCCGTTGCCTCGAACTCGGCACATGCCGGGTCGTACGCCTTCGGCGCCGGCGCGACGTTCCCCTCGATCGCTTATCGCCAGCTGATGGATTGTTTGTACAATCAGGTGCAGGGTAGCGCTGGATTGCCGGGACCGCTGGCCAAGGCGACGGCCTGCACCGGCTTCAATGGCAGCGGCTTTGGCGGCGGCATCCTCTATGCTCCGACCGGCTCGGGCAACGGCAAGCTGGTTCTGCGTACCAACGACAAGGCCAGCATCACGACGCCGTCGTCGTCGAACACCGTTCCCTACACCGACTCGACGATCGGTGTGAACACGATCAGCGACTATGATGGTGTGCAGTTCGCCGGCAGCGACGACGTCGCGACCGCGAGCGATATCGCCGCCTGGAACGCCGCCGGCAACCCGGCCAAGTTCGGCAACATGATCACGATCCCGGCGCTGGTCGGTCCGGTTGCGATCGGCTTCAACGGCAAGGACGGAGCGGGCGCTGCGCTCAACATTCTGCCTGCGACGCCGGCCGGCGGCAGCAGTGGCCTCAACCTGTCGCGCAACGCGCTGTGCGGCATTGTGTCCGGCCACATCACGAAGTGGAACAACCCGATCCTGACGGCGCTCAACGGCGGCGTGCTCGGCACCGGCAACATCACCTTCGTGCACCGCACCGACGGCAGCGGCACCACCTTCCTGTTCTCGAATGCGCTCGCCACCCAGTGCCAGTTCGAGATCGGCCCCAACAACGAGACCGACACGACCACGGTCTCCTACGCTCTGCCCTGGACCGACCGCTCGGGCGCATGCCCGCGTCCGGTCGCCCGCGGCGCCAACCAGCTGAACTGGCCGGATCAATTCACGACCGATCAGTGCGGCACCGTAATCTCCAACCCGGGCGGCGGCACGTTCGCTGGCGGATCTGGCAGCAGCGGCGTGGTTTCGGCCGTGACGTCCACCAATGGCGCCATGGGCTATGCCTCCGCGGATTTCTGGTTGCCAGTCAAGACCAATGGCTTGAAGACGGCGAACCTGCAGGCACAGTGGGATATCACGAACAATACCGGCAAGTTCCAGCCGCCAACGCCGGCGGGTGCTTCCAACGCCATGGCCTCGGCTGTTCCGCAGTTCTCGGCCGCGACCCGCACCAATCCGCTGGCCTGGAGCCTCCAGGGCGTCGTCCCGAACCCGGTGCTGCCCGACTCCTATCCGATCTCGGGCTTCACCTGGATTCACATGTACCAGTGCTACGCGAACCACGCCAACGGCAACAACGGCTTCATCTGGTTCCGCACCTGGCTGGACTATCTCTACGGCAGCAATAACGCCAAGGACATTCTTGAAGCCAACGGCTTTGCGAAGGTGCCGTCGGCGTGGCTGATCGAGACCTACACGCTGCTGAGCGACCCGGCCGTCGGTCCGGCTCAGACCGGCAATGGTGGCTGCGCCACGATCGCGGGTGCGTACTGATCGGAGGCAAGTCCTGACCTGATTGCTTCAGCTCAGACCTCGGTACGCCCGGCCGAATAGCCGGGCGTATTGTTTGTTGTGGTCCTTTGAGGCGTGGTGGGAAGCCCAGACGATCGCGGTGCCCGAGGTTGCGTGGTGTTTCCCTGTCATCCAAGCGGATGATGTGATCTGATATCTGTACGCCAACGCTTGACTGAACGGTACGACAAATGATCACGCGGGATGCCAAGCGGGTCAGGTCTATCTATGATCGACCGGAAAGAATGAGATCATGGCAATGCGGTGGGCCATCGCCTGCTCGATGACAGTCTTTGCCTTCAGCGTGACGGCGTGGGCGACCGCTCCTGCGATCGTTGACCCGCAGGACGATTTGTTCCAGCGATCGTCGAAACAGCCGGTGCCGGAGCAAGTCGAGCCGCGGCCATCGCTTCAAACGATCGCGCCGAGGCAGGTTGGTGGTCAGCCCGCTCAGATCGTGGCACCGAAAGCGGCGGAGCCATCGCTCCAGAACGTTGCGCCGATTGGGACATCTCAGATGGGCCCGGATCAGCCAGACGCGCTCGATCGGACGCAACCACCAGCCAATCCTCTCTGGAGCATTCCGCTTGCGCGGCTGACGGCGACACGGGATCGTCCGCTGTTTTCGGCCTCGCGCCGGCCGCGTGCAGCGCCGGTCGTCAAGCCACCGGTCGCGGTCGCGCCGCCGCCGGCGCCGGTCGAACGTGAAAAGCCGCCTTTGTCCCTGATCGGGACGGCGCTCAGCAGCGATGGCGAGCGGCTGGGGCTCTTCGTGAACACGGCAGACAAGAGCATCGTGCGCCTGAAGGCCGGCGAGAGCTACAATGGATGGGTGCTACGGGCCGTGCGCGCGCGCCAGGTCGAACTCGGAAAGGGTCTCGACAGCGCTTTGCTGGATCTTCCGCGCCCCGATTTGAAAGAGAACGCGATGCCGGTGGCATCAGGTATGGCTCCGATGAGAGTGATGCCTTCCATTCCCAACCAAACCATGACGTCGGTGCCGGCGGGCGGCGCTAATTCCTTCGCGCCGGGCAGGGCGCCTGGACTGGCAGCGGCGCTTCCCGCGCCTCCGGCAGGGGCAACTATCACGGTGCGGCCGCCTACGTTTGATGCCGCCCCCGCAGCTGCCCCGAATCCGTTTCGCAATGAACGTCTGCCCTGATCGCGTCTTCGTGCGTAGGTGCCTATCGGCCGACGCGCTGGGCTGGACTTTCGAACACTCAGATCAGACGACGTGTTGCCCCGGCCGGATCTTACGCTCGCATCGAGAGACATTCGCGCTGATCCAACTTCCAGTTTGCTGCGATCCGGATAGGGGGAGACATCCGGGTGGGGATGTAACCATGTTACATTATGATGCGTCGGCGACTCAAAAGTGACATATCACTGTCGGTAAACGAAAGGTAAACCGGTCAGAGCGTGCCGGTGCTCCGCACGCGCGGTCCATTTTGGACCGCTGGGGTGAGTTCGGAGTTGGTCGTCTCATGTTCGATCATGCAGTTCCACCGCGTCGAAGCCGAATTGGCAGGCTGGGGCCGATATTCCTGAGCGGCGTCAGTGTTCTCGTGCTGACGCTTCTCGACGCAGGGGCCGACGCTGCCAGTCTGAAGTCACTTTCCTCGGCAGTCGCGCCAACCGATGCGGCCCAACAGGCGGCCATTACAGCGGCGCAGCAGGCGGCGGCCGCCTCAGCCCAGGCTCAGACGTCGCTGGCACGGGCCAGCGCGGCTCTGGCGGGGATGCGTAAGCTGCAGCAGGACGCCGCGGCCGCCGCGCGGGGAAGCTCGACGGTCCCCAACGGGCTGACGCCGAACGGTCTGATGCCCTATGGCGGGACGAAGGACGACCCCCTCGCTGGCATCAAGCTCGATCCTGGCAAATGGGTTGGCGCCAACGGCCCGACGCAAACGACCACCGGATCGCAGACCACCATCGACATCCAGCAGACCCAGCAGAAGGCGCTGCTCTATTGGGATTCCTTCAACGTCGGGGCCAACACGACGGTGAATTTCCGACAGGCCAGCGCGGATTGGATCGCGTTCAACCGTGTCGCATCGATGGTTGCGCCAAGCAGCCTGCTGGCGAGCCGTATCGACGGCAACATCAACGCCAAGGGCGCCGTCTATGTCATCAATAGCAACGGCATCATCTTCGGCGCGGGCTCGCAGGTCAATGTCCACACGCTGATCGCCTCCTCGCTCGATATCGGTCCGCTCGGAAAGAGTCTCGGCGACCGCGACGACTATTTCAAGAACACGGGCATTGCCAATCTCAATTCATTCTCCTTCTACGATCCGGGTTCGGGTGGCGACAAGCTGTCGACCGCCGTGGCCGGCGACGTCGTCGTGGAGCGTGGCGCGAAGATCACTGCAAATTCCGCACCGGAGCTGCGCACCAGCACGACAGACAAGCAGGCCGATGCCGCCAACGCCGTCTCCGCGCTTGGTAAGGTGTTCCTGTTCGGCGCCAACGTCACAAACTCCGGCGCGATCGAGGCGCCCACAGGCCAGGTCGCGATGGTGTCCGCGCGAACGGTCGATCTCGTGCCGAACGGCTTTTCGGTTCTATCGAAAAACGTGCTCGGCACGGAGTCGACCACCGGGGCAGCGCTGCCATTCCGCGGGATCGAGTTCAGCGTTACGCCATTCTCATCCAAATATAATTCGTCGAGTGGCTACCCAGAGAGCTCCTATCTGACCGGCACGGGCGTGGTAACGCACGATGGTCTGATCAGCGCACCTGGCGGCATCGTGATGATGACCGGCAACTCGGTTGTGGTCGACAATCCGCGCGATGGCGCGGGCAATGCCCTGACCGATGGTGCCGGTCGAGCAATCCAGGGCGTGCTCTCAGCAGATACCGCCCTCGATTTCAACAGTTTCGTGATGCTCCGTGCGGCGACCAACGTCACGCTCAACGGCATCATTTCGAGCCTGCCCTATGATGACGGCGCATCACCGCTGCCGCAAGGCGGCGCGGCGGGCAGCTCGGTGCAGGCGTTCAAGCCGGCCTATGTCGAGATGACCGCGCAAACCGCGGTGACGGTCGGTTCGTCCGGTCTGATCTCGGCGCCGTCCGCCGAGGTGGCGCTGCGGGCCGTCAATTTCGCTACGGCGGATCGTCTCACCACAACCGGCATCGACTATCGACAGTTCAGTCCCGGTATCGCAAGTGCGGACACGACAAGTTCGACGCCATCTCTGCCGAGGACGATTCTACTCGCGCCGGGCGCCGTCGTCGACGTGGCCGGATTGAGCAATGTGACGCTGCCCGCGAGCTACAATTTCATCAGGTTCGCGCCACGCGCGGAATTTGCCGATATGCCGCTTCAGCGCGACGGCATCCTCTATGGCAAGGATCTGGTGATCGATATCCGGGACAAGGGCACCCGGAGCGACGGAACCAGCTGGGTCGGCACGCCAGTGGCCGACGCCAGCGGTTATGTCGCAAATGTCGGCCGCAGCATCTACCAGTCGATGACCGCCGGCGGCAAAGTCAGCCTGCAGACAGATCTGGGCGGCCAGGCTGGTCTGGTACAGACGGCCGGGTCCGTGATCAACGTCTCCGGCGGCAGCGTCAAGTTCGAGGCCGGATGGGTGCCGGCGACGCGGCTGCTTGGCGCCGATGGCCGCATCTACAGCATGGCCAAGGCCGACCCGAACATGACCTATGTCGGCATCTTCGGCCAGTTCACGGTCAATCACGCGCGCTGGGGGATCACCGAAACCTGGTCGCTGGGAACGCAGAGCTATTCGCCTGGCTATACGGACGGCCAGACGGCGGGGAGTGTGACGGTCTCGACCGCGATCCCGCAACTGCAGGGCACCATCTATTTCGGCTCGACGGCGGGTGAGCGGCAGATTGCCAATGCTGATTTTCCGTACCAGGGCGCGCTCACGCTGACGACGCCGTCCACGGTGCAGATTGGCGCGACAGCATCCGCGAACTACGTCACGGCGAGTGCCTACACCACGCTGCTTTCGCCAGAAACGCTGTCAGGCTACGGCTTGAGCAAGCTGTCGATCACCGCCAATGATCTCGTGGTGTCGCGCGGCAGCACCCTCAATCTTGCGCCGGGCGGCAGCTTCACGGTGGCGGCTGGTGGCGCGATCGATATCTCGGGGACGGTGTCGGCAGCGGGCGGCAGCATCGATCTGTCAACGGATCGCCCATCTGCCGCAACCTCGACGTCTTTCGGCGCCTTCTTCAAGAGTCCGACAGACAAGGCCGGGACCGCTATTTCAGCCAACATCTACGTCGAAGGCTCGCTCGACGTCAGCGGACGATTCGTCAACGATTCCGGCGGCGGCAATCGCACGGGTGCTGCCTATATCGACGGCGGTTCGATTTCGATCAGAACCAGTCTGGCGAGCAAGGGCGTTACTCAGGTCGACAAGACCGGGAGTATCATCCTGGCGCCGGGCAGCCTGCTCGACGTCTCCAGCGGCGGGTATGTGTCCGCGCAGGGCCGACCAAAGCAGGCTTCGTCAGGCACCTTGGCAGGAAAGGCGGGGAGCATCGCGCTCTCCACCTATCTGGGTACATGGAATTCCATCAGCGATCCGAAGGAACCGCTCCAGCCCACGTCCGGCACGCTGGGCACGATCCAACTCGACGGCTCGCTGCGGGGCTATGGTTTCGAGCGCAACGGCAGCCTGAGCCTGAGCAGCATCGACACGATCAGGATCGGCGGCGCGTTGCAAGCCGGCGAAATCTCTGGATTGAAGATCGGTGGCGTTGCATCCACGCTGCCGGTCGAGTTGCTGACCAATGGTGGCTTCGGATCCTACACCATCGCGTCTGTCACTGACGGCTGGACAGGCCCCGCGAACACTGGGGCGACGGCGCAGGTGATCGTCTCGGCCGGCGTCGGTCTGACCTTGCAGCAGCGCAACCTCGACAGCGCCGCAGACTACACCGGCGTTGCGACAGGCACCAAGCTTGGACAGGGCACGCCTGCACTGACTTTGCTACCGGGCGATCAGCGGCAAGCGACCAACCTAACCCTCCGGGCCGACAACATTCTCCTGGACAGCGGGTCGACTGTGATTGCCGATGCGAAGGCGAACGTCACGCTCGGTAACATCAATTACAAGCAGCGCTATACCGATTCGAAAGACGTGAGCACATTTAGCACGCCGCCGGCCAAAACTGTGGAGCTGCGCGGCGCCATTGTCAGTCATGGCGGCAACGTCTTCGTCAACGCTCTCAACACTCATCTCTCGTCCGGCGCGCAGATCGATGTTTCCGGCAGCTTCGTTGCAAATTCGTACTTTGGTCAGGTCAGCGGCCCCTTGACGAGCGGCAGCTATATTCGAGGCGGATCGTTCGAGGTTGAGGCCGGAGAATTGAAGCTCACGACCTTGGGCACGGCGACGGCCGGCAATCAGTACGATATCTGGGCCTATGCCGCTCCGTCCGGGGCGAATTACCTCGTGAGTGATGTCGGCGCCCAGGTCGACGTGTCCGGAGCGGCTGGCTCCGTGCAGGTCCGGGGAGCGCGCGGGACCACCGCGCCGTCGGTGTGGTCCTGGAGCGACGCGGGTACCGTCAAGGTCGACGTGACCGGCTATGCCTGGGGGGGCAGCTTTACGGCGGTCGGTGGCCGCTTCGTCGGCACCGACGGTCAGCTTCGCGGCGAGACGCGCGCGAACAACGGCACCGTCGTGCTCGGCGGCGGCGCGATCGTCCTGGCGCAGGACGCCGGAGAAACGCTCGCCGCACTGGGACGCTTCAACGCGGGTGGCGCGCCGGCCGCGCTGTACACGTCGGTCGACCAACTTACCGGCTTCGACAACGTTTATCTCTATGCCGGCGCCGGCCAGGGCGGCGCAGCGCGCGTGTTCACCGATTGGAGCGGAACCACCAATCTATATGGTTACAGCAAGCCGAGTTATTCTCAGCTGTCAATCTCCAGTAATCTGAACTGGAACGTTGCGAACCGGCTGCACATCGCCGCCGGTCAGATCACCACCAATGGCACGTTCGATACCAGATTGGTCGCGTCCTATGTCGAACTAACCGGCGGAGACGGAACGACAGCCAAGGGCGCCAACACGCTGACGATCAGCGCCAACACGATCGATGTCGAAGGTGCTGCGTTCAGTGGCTTCGGCCTGGTCAATCTGATGAGCTCGGGCGATATGCGCCTGAGCACGCCGAAGGTGGTCAATGGCGTGCCCGGCAGTACCGATGCCTCGAGCTTCGCTGGGAGCCTGAACTCGTCGGGCAACCTAAAGCTGTCGGCGCAGCGGATCTATCCGCTGTCGGCCGTGAACTTCACGATCAACACGCAAGGTGATGTGACCTTTGCCGCACCTGCCGGCAGCAGTACCCAGATTCCGCTTGCCGCCGGCGGCAGCATCAATGTCGTCGCCCAGACGGTGACGCAGGGCGGCAATCTGTTTGCGCCCCTCGGGCAAATCACCCTCGGACAGACGGGCACCACCCGTTCCGTGACGCTGGCCCCCGGCAGTCTGACGTCGGTCAGCCTCGCCGATACGGTCGTGCCGTTCGGCGCAACGCTGGACTCGAAGGGGTGGTACTACAATCTCAGCACGGCGACATTGACGGCACCGTCGGAAAAGGGTCTCAAGCTTGCCGGCGACGTCATCGCGGTGACCCGCGGTTCGACCATCGACGTTAGCGGCGGCGGTGATCTCCAGGCGGCCGAATGGGTGCAGGGTAAGGGCGGCTCGCGGGATACGCTCACGACGACGCCGCTCGGTCAGATCGTGTATGCGTTGGTTCCGTCGTCGAGCGCCGCTGTTGCGGCCTACGACATCCACTTCGCCACAGCGCGCAGCCTCGATAACGGCAAGACCGCCCTTGCGGGTGACACGACGCCTCTCGCCGGCGCCCAGATCACGGTCGACGGCGGCAACGGAATTCCGGCCGGCACCTACACGCTCTACCCCGCCCACTACGCAACGCTACCCGGCGCCTACCGAGTCGTCTCTTACGGCAGCAATCTCGGCCGCAACATTGCCAGCGGCACGGCGCTGCCCGATGGTACCGTGCTGGTGACCGGTAACACCACGCAGTCCACCGCGCCGGGCAAGCTGTCCTCGGGACAAGATCTTTTCGCAGTCCAGACCAATACAGTCTGGCGAAAATACAGCGAATACCAGTTCTCCCGGGCCAACAGCTACTTCACGCAGCAGGCGACCAAGAACAACATCGCGGTGCCGCCGCCGCTGCCAATGGATGCCGGCCGTTTACAGGTCTGGGCACAGACGAACATCGACCTGTCGGGATTGGCGCTGGCGGCGCCCGGGCGAGATGACAACGGCAACGTCGGCCGTGGGAGCGAACTCGATATCAGCACATCGCAGGCGATTGCGGTCGTTGGGCATGGACAGTACGCCGGGGGCGATGCGCCCGCCGGTTATCTGGCGCTCGATGCCAGCCAGCTCAACGCCTTCGGCTTCGAGAGTCTGCTGATCGGTGGCCAGCGCAGCTCGACCACGGGCGGCACACTGATCACGGCCACCGCATCCAAAGTGCTCGTCGACACGCACGGCGACATGTTCAGCACTCCGGAGATCATCCTCGTCGCGACCCCGAGCGCCGGCGCTTACCAGTCATTGACCGTCACGCCCGACACCGGTGCGAACATCCAGGTCCGCGAGACCACGCTGTCGCAGGACATGACCAGCGGCGAGGTCACCGTCGGCGCTGGCAGCGTCATCCAGGCCACCGGCATGGTCCATCCGGGGGCCGGCCGAAACTTCTATTTCGGCTCCCCCGCCGGCAACGTCACGGCCCAGGACGTAGCCGCGGCGCTGGGCGGCACGCTCGATGCGAGCGGCACCGCCATTACCGGCGTCGATCTCGGGCAACTCGGCTATGTGGTCAAGAATGCGGCCGGCGACACCGTCGCGACCAATCCAAGCACGCTGTCGGCCTCGGCGCTGGCGACGCTCAACCAATACCGCGCACAGGCCGGCGCGCTGTTCGTCGCCAGCGGCGACAGCAGTCTGAGCATCAAGACGGGGCCGAGCGCCACACCGCTCAGCGTGCAATTTGTCACCAGCAAGGGCGGCAACGTCGTGGGCACGGTGAGTGGAGCTGCGACCGCGGTTGCGGATCTCGGACGGGTGATCCTCGCGCCCGGTGCCAACATCACGGCCAAGGCGCTGACCATGCAGGGGTCGGCGTCGAAGCAGGCGATCGTGATCAACACCGCCGATCTGCATCTCGGGCAGCTCAACCTGGTCGGCCGCACCGTGGCGATCGGCTCACCGACGCCGGTCACCGACCGCAGCATCGCGCTCTACAACTATCAGTTTGCCGACGTCGGAGCGTTGGCGCTCAAATCGCTCTCGCGAGAGATCACGGTGTTCGGTGACTTCAACTCCGGTCAGTCGATCATCGATCTTTCGCTAGACGCCGGAGCGCTCGTGCGCGCCGACGGTACCGGAGACGCGACGATCTCCAGCCGCGGCACCTTGACCCTATCAAATTCCGGAGCTGCCAGCACGACGCCGGCTGCCGCGATAAATGCGGGAACGCTGGGTCTCAATGCCAAGACACTGGTCCTCGCCGGCGGCGGAACTCAAAATCAGATCGGCTACTCCGCCGTGAACATCTCCACTCTCGATCGCGTGATCATCACCGGTCCCGGAACGCTCGATCTCGGCGCGGCCAATCTCACTGTTGGAACGACCGGCATCCTGGTGAATGCGGCTACCGGCGCCAACAGCAAGTCCTATGCGATCACTACGGCCGGCGCGGTCGACATCACCAACAGCTTCACGCGCGACGGCATTGCGGATCGGCCGGCCGACAGCGCCGAGACCGGCGGCAGCCTGGCGCTGACTGGATCGAGCATCACGGTCGGCAGCACCATCCAGGCGCAGGGCGGCAGCATAGCATTGACGGCCACGGCCGGCGATGTCGTGCTGAAGCCCCGGGCCTATCTGGCGGCAGGAGGCTATGGCAGCCAGATCCGCGACGTGACGACCTACATCGCCGGCGGCAAGGTGGCGCTCACCGCCAACGCCGGCAACGTCGTCAGCGATACGCTCAGCGTGATCGATGTCGCCCAGCCCGCCGGCGGCCTGGGCTATGGCGGCGAGATCAAGGTCACCGCGCTGAACGGTCAGGCCGCGCTGAGCGGACTGCTGCGTGGCGAAGGCGGTCCGGGCCATGGCGGCTCATTCAAGCTCGATACCAAGGGTGCCGTCGATCTGACAGCTCTCGCCGATCAGTTGCTGACCGGCAGCGTGACCGGCGCGATCGACATCCATACGCGGACAGCGAACCTCGAGCTTGCCCAGTACCACACCCTGAAGGCCAACAAGGTCGCGCTGACCGCCGATGATCCGACCTGGGACCCGAGCGCGGGCAGGCAGTTCGGTCAGATCATCGTCAGGGGCACGATCGACGCGCGCGGCTATGACGGCGAGACGACCGATGGAATCGGGCAGGCGGGCGGGCAGGTCGGACTGTTCGCCGCCAATTCGGTACTGCTCGCCAGCACGGGCAAGATCGACGCCTCGACCAGTCACGCCGACGAACGCGGCGGCGACGTGGTCGTCGGCATCGCATGGGACGCCAAGTCGAAGATCTATCTGCAGACCTTCACCGAGGTCAACGTCTCCGGCGGTATCAAGGGCGGCCTCAGCGGCGGCACGGTCACCTTCCGCGCTCCGCGCGACGGCAATGGCGATATGAAGATCGCGCAACTCTACGCTGGCAGCGATATCGAAACACCGGCCATCGGCGGCACGATCGATGGCCGCAACAGCCTGATCATCAAGGGCGCGCGGGCGACGAGCTTCGATGCCTATGTTGCGATCGATACCGGCTCGAGCAATCAGGGCCTCAATGGCGCAAGCATGGGATGGGACGGAATTATGGATCCCGCCGGCTGGTTCGACCCGACCGGCAAGCCCGCTGTCAGTGGTAGATGGATCAACGTGACGGGATGGGATGCCTCCGCCGCGACCTATACGATTCGTACTGGATTCACATCACTACCAACCTCGGCGACGATCATCGACTCGACGGGGCAGGGTACGGGAGCGACGCTGACGAATTTCATGATGGGCGTCTATAACTTCTTACCTGTCGCCACCTCCGGTTTTCCTCCCAATGCGAATTTGACCATGACATTCCAGCCGCCGGCGGGGGCAAATGGGGTGGCCGGGACCGCGACCGTGAGCACAGACGCAAGCGGCGTTCTCATACCGAGCTCGTTTAAGCTCATCTCTCCTGGCCAGGGCTACACGGCGCCTCCCGCTTACGCCATGGTCAACGGCGTGCAAGTCCTGCCAGGCAAGTTTTTTGGCAATGTGGTGTCGACCCTTCAGGTTGTTTCCGCGCAGATCTCTGGAACTGCCAAGGGCTACTCCATAACTTCCAATCTTACAGGAACGATTTCAGGCGGCGGAGGGACGGCCACAGTCACCTTCAAGTTGAGAAATAACTTCTTCTCCGGACGCAGTTTGGCCGACGGCACTTTCGTTCCCGATACAGCCTACATTCCCGTCGTAGAGAGCGGCGTGTTTGGCTTCGATCCCACCAAGCAGAACACGGCCGGCGTGGCGTCCTTCAGCGGCGACGGTCCGCACCGTACCTTCTTCGAATCGACCCTGACTCAGATCACTCAGGGGACCTGGACGTTCAACGGCAAAGACTACGGCTTCAGCGGCCTGTTCAATCGGCTTCAGCCGCTGGTCGGCCAGTTCGGCTCTGGCGTCGTGCACGTCCAGCCCGGCGTCGAACTCGTGAACTCAAGCGCCGCCATCAATGGTGGCGACATCACGGTCAAAACCAATCTCAATCTGGCTTCGGGTACGGTGATTGATCCCGCCACCGGAAAGGCGCCGACGGTGTTCGATCCGAGTTCGAGCTACGTCAATTTCAACTACCGGCTCGCAACGCCCTCCTGGGGCAACGTCGAGGCCGGTGATCTGACGATGCGCACGGCCGGCAATATCAACGTCGCGGCGTCGATCTCCGATGGCTTCTTCCAATTCGGAAACTATCTGGATCCGACTTACGTCGCGAACGTCAGGAGTTATCTGCCGGATGCGGCAGCTGACAGAAGTGGGAATGGACGAACGCTCGATAGGACAGCCGACTTTGGGTTCTTTACCTACTACCTCAACACATATGATCCGAATAATCTGAAATCCGTTCTGAATGCACCTTATCAGAACGCGGGGAACGTCATCAGCCCGTCTTCGGCAGATCTTGCGGTGTCGGATGTTTTCCCGCGGGCGATGCGCGTCTGTCTGACGGGGTGTGGAACCGGAGCGCCCATCGTCACTACTGTGACGACGCCCGCATCCTGGTCTTACACGATGACCGCTGGCGCCGAGCTTGCGAGCGCCAGCCGCACCGCGCGAGTGCAGCTGTCCGACAGCACCACAAAGGGTGATGTCGTCGTCAGTGGTCACAGCACATATAGCCAACCACTGGTCAGAGACACCGACTCATATTTGGCCACGGCGCAAAGTTCCGTATCCGTTAACCTGACGACAATGTTGCGTACCGGTACCGGCGCGATCACCGTGGCTGCGGCGCGAGACGTGATAATGGCCGACACCGTGGCGCCGGGCGTGATCTATACTGCCGGCGTCAATACAACCTTGCCGGACGCCGGCTACTCGATCCAGACGATCAACGGTGTCTCCCGGATCGTGGCCGTCAATGCCGACGGCTTCTACGAGCCGCGGGTGCTCGGCTATGGCAACTATGCCGCCTATAGAGGTATCACCGCCTATTTCGGTCCACCGACCGCGGCGGCATTCCCTGAGTCTGGCGGCGACGTCGCGATCGATGCGCAGCGCGATATCAAGGGCAATGTGAGTACGGCAAACAAGGCGCCGCAATATTATTCGTCGTGGCTGCTGTCGGACAGTGAGCTGCCGCAGGCCACGACCGACGCGCTCGGGCAGGGCGTGTTCGTTCCGTCTGCGACCAAGATCGCCTCCCAGACGGCCTGGTGGATCCAGTATGGCAGCTTCCAGCAGGGCTTCCTCAGTGCTGGCGGCAATGTCACGGCCAAGGCCGGCCGCGACATGGTCGATGTCTCGATCTCCCTGCCGACCACTGGCAGGGTCAGCGGCGGCCTGTCTAGCGCCAGCACGCCGGTCACGCATCTCTACGGCAGCGGCAACATGGTGGTCCGCTCCGGCCGAGACATTCTCGGCGGCTCATTCTACGAAGGCTCAGGGCACGCCAGCATCTTGGCCGACGGCAATGTGGGCAAGAACGAGAACGGCGCGGTGTTGAGGTTCGCAGAGAGCGCGCTGCCTAGGGAGGACGTGCCCCTCCTGGCGGTCGATACCGGCCAGATCGCGATGGCAGCAGGTGGCTCGCTGTCCATGGCAGGCGTCATCAATCCGGCGAGCTTGCACGCTCAAAATCCCAGCCGCTTTAACCCGTTCGAGACCGGGGCGAACCTGAACTCTCCGCTGCGCATGGACACCTACGGTCAGGACAGCAAGGTGGCGCTGGTGGCCGAGAGAGGCGATCTGACGATCTCGATCGCGCCGACAACGATCACGGACAAATCGAAAGCGAACTTCACAATCAACGATGCACCATCGTTGTATCCTGCCAGTTTTGAAGCCGCCGCGCTCAACGGCAATCTCGTGACGACCGGACTCGATCTACCTCGAGATCCGAAGACGAATGCAACTCTCGGGAGCGTCAATTCCCCGGGCATTGTGCTCAGCCCCTCTGAGCACGGCACGTTCTCGCTGCTGGCGCGCGGCGGCATTGATCTGACCTTCGGCTACCGGACGGCAGATCTCGCCCCGACGGCCAATAATCCGCCATTCCTGCCGGTGTTCTCGGCCGGTTCAGCCTTACTCGAGACCGCGTTCGATCCGTTCCAGCCCAACAGCGGCTTCAACGGGTCGTCCAGCCGGGCGCTGCTGGCGCATGCCGACGATGTCGAACTCGGTATCGATGCGACCGCTCGCATCTATGCCACGACCGGCGACATCAAGGCTGTGGGTGGCTTCAAGCTCGGTGTGGTGGGCAACGGCGCTGTGAGAGACTATCAGCGCATTCAGATCAACCGTCCAGCCAGCATCTATGCCGGCCGCGACATCGTCGATCTCAACATCATCATCCAGAATATCAAGCCGAGCGACGTCAGCGTCATTCAGGCCGGCCGCAACATCACCTATACCGGCACCAGCAATGCCGGCGCTCTGCAAATTGCAGGCCCCGGCTATCTGGTGGTTCAGGCGGGCGGCGACATCGGTCCATTCCTGCCGCTTGCCTATGACAACGCAGTCGCGGCGCCGGTTCAGGAAGGTATCGCATCGGTCGGAATCGCCAGTCCGCGTGTGGTCGGCGACATTTACTATTCCAAATATTCGGTCGGCATCTACAATCAGACCCTGTTCGGTCCGTTCGACCGTCCGCGCCGCAATACACAGCTCACGGAGGTCGCCGGCACCCGCGAGGGCGCCAGCATCAACGTTCTGTTCGGCACCAAATTCGGTGTCGACTATGACGCTGTTCTCAGGACCTATGTCGACCCGGCCAACGCTGCCTCCGTCGACCATAACTACATGCCCGAGTTGCGCGCGTTCATGACCAAGGTCGGCGAGGGCGCGAACGGCGACGACATGTCGGTGCTTGCGGCACTCAAGACGCTGCCCGCCGACTTGCAGCACGTATTCGTCCAGCAGGTGTTCTTCGCAGAGTTGAAGGCGGTGGCACTTGCCAACCAGGACAGCAAGTCGCAGCAGAACCAGCGCGGCTACAAGATGGTCGAGACCATGTTCCCGGCTGCATTGGGCTACACCGAGAACGCCCTGACGGGAGCAAGCGGAGCCAGCACCCTGGTCAAGACCGGCGACCTGGACGTACTGCATTCCACCATTCAGACACGGTTCGGCGGCGACATCTCGATCTTCGGCCCTGGCGGCACGATCACCGTCGGATCGCTCGCGCAGGAGACGAACCCGATACTGCGGCTTCGTGATCTCGGCATCATGACCCTCGGCGGCGGCGCCATCAACACCTTCACCGATCAGAGCGTACTGGTGAATTCCAGTCGCGTGCTAACGACGCAGGGCGGTGACGTCTTCATGTGGAGCTCGAACGGCAATCTGGACGCCGGCCGTGGCTCCAAGACGATCGTGTCGGCGCCGGCAATCCAGCTCGTCTACGACCAGAACGCCTTCCCCAGCATCGATCCCGGCGGCTATGTCACCGGGTCGGGCATCGGCACGCTGCAAGCGTCCGAGTCCGCGGCGCCGTCCAGTCTTTACCTCTTGGCGCCGAGGGGCGTGATCGATTTCGGCACGGCCGGCGTTCGATCATCGGGCAATGCCGTCATCGTAGCCCCGGTGATCGCCAACGCCAGCAACTTTCAGGTCTCGGGTAGCACCACCGGTATCCCCACAGTGACCGTTCCCAACATTGCCGCACAGACCTCTGCGGGCAATACGGGTGCGGCAGCCGGCAAGAGCGCTGAGCCTGCGACAGCGACGGGCGCTCGCGAGCAGGCCTCGGTCTTCCTAGTGGAAGTGGTCGGTTACGGCGGCGGCGCACCAGAGGGAGCGACCCCGCCAGCCTCCTCGCCGCGCGAGAGCAAGAAGAATGAGCGCGACGACGGTAGCAAAAAAGAGCCCTGAGACAGGTGCGACCGACCAGGCCGAGCGCGCATGGCGTGACCGTTTGCCGCGCTATCCGCTGATGCGGTTGATCCGGCCAATGGGATCGCGGCCGTCCAGAGCGCCATCGCTCCTTGCCATCCGGGCCTGCACGATACGCAGATCATGGGCGCATGCAGCAAGTTCGTCGTCGAGACGACGCTCAAAGATGGCATCGAGGAAAACGTCAGTCAGTGCCTTGGTAAGCTTGACACGTGTCATGCCATCACGGCTCTGGCGGCGGTCGAGGTGCATGGCTAGCGCGGTGCTGCGCGCAGCCTCCGGTCTGCAATCAACGAGTGCAGCGAATTCGTCGTATGTGAGCCAGATCTGCGGCACGCGGCGGTAGCTCCGAACTGATTTATCGTATTCTCCGCCGTAAACGTAACTTCCGATTTAATGGTGGTCACAGCAACGATAAGAAACTTAGCTAAACGTTCCGTAATGTAACGATGGTTTTGGGCGGGGCGCAAAACCTGGCTGAAGCCTGCAATCGGCCGGGGGGCTGAGCGATGTGCGCGTCGAGCTATAGTGACCTGCAGAAGCGGGGGCGGACGTCGAAGCCGACCGCCAAATTGTATGACTTTCTGACGAGACAGGCTGCCAATAATCGTCTGCTGCGCATTCGCCAATTGAAGCGTGAGAACGCTCTCCTCAGCCGCGAATTGCTGACCATCAGGGCCGAAATCGAACGTTTGCAGGACGCCTGCAGGAACGGACGGGCCGCCGGCATCTGTTCGGATTCAGATCGCTCGTTGCGCCGGGCTCGCTGACTGACGGATAAGTTGGGAAAGCGCCGGAGCGTCGTAGAATTTGCCCTGAGGTGTCGGTCATGGCGCAAGCGGGACGACGATGATGCTATCGAACGAGCGCGTTCGGTCGATCTGGTGCAGCTGCTGCGAATTTGTCGCCCGTTCGTCACAGATGGCGTAGCCATGTCAGCTTTCGTTGCGTCAGAGCTGCAGCCACGCATCTCGGATTACGCCGCCGGTCTCGTCCATCTTTGATTTCGGAAGTTGCTCAGTCCAGCCGTCTATGAATCGAGATGACTGCTGGTTCGATCTGTAGATCGGGACTGAGACGTGCGACATGAGTATCCGGAATTTCGTGAGCGTCGTCGTGGGCTTCGCGCGATGCGCTTGAGATCAGTTTCCGCGCTAGCCGCGTCGCTTCTCGCGTCCGTGATGCTCGCTGGATGCGGTTTCATCCCGATGGCAGGGCCCGCCAGCACGGACATTCAATCCGAGAACAGCACAGCTCTGCCGTTCGCCGTGGTCAGGCTCGACAGCCGAGTTCTGCAGATCCTCGAAAAGTCGGAGCCGAGGCACCTGCCGATGGCATTCGCCGATAGCCGGCCGCCGTCGAGCATCCGCTTCGGAATCGGCGATATCGTGAGCGTCACGATCTTCGAGGCCACCGCCGGTGGCTTATATATTCCGCTCGAGGCGGGCGTACGTCCGGGGAATTTCGTCACGATCCCTGATCAAGCCGTCGATAACGACGGCAACATCAGTGTTCCCTATGCCGGGGTGATCCGTGCCGCGGGGCGTACCAACGTCCAGATCCAGGAAGACATCCTCAGCCGCATCAAGCGGCGGGCGATCGATCCTCAAGTCGTGGTCACTTCCAGCCAGCAGAGATCGTCGCTGGTCAGCGTCTTCGGCGAGGTCAGAACGCCCGTGCGCTTCCCGATGCCGGCGGCCGGCGCCCAGGATCGACTGACTGACGCGATCACACGCGCCGGCGGCATCAGCGGTCCGGGCTGGGAGACCTGGGTTGTGCTCGAGCGCGGCGGCAAGCGCGCGACCGTGCCGTTCGGTAACCTCGTCTATTATCCTTCCAACAACATCTTTGTTCAGCCTGGCGATCGGATCTATCTGTATCGCGAGCCGATCAAGTTTCTCGCCTTCGGGGCGACCGGCGCGCAGGGAGAGTTTCCGTTCGACGCCTGGCGGATCAATCTGGCCCAAGCCGTCGGCAAGGCAGGCGGGCTGCTCGACGTGCAGGCCGATCCCGGGTCCATCTTCCTGTACAGGCGGGAGACACGCGAGGTGGCGGAACGGCTCGGTGTGAACTGCAGCAACGTCGACGGCGACCAGGTGCCGATCGTGATCAGGGTGAGCTTCCAGGATCCATCAGGCTACTTCCTGGCGACCAAGTTGCAGATGCGTCCGTTCGATCTGCTCTACGTCGCCAACGCGCCTCAGGTCGACGTGACCAAGGTGCTCAGCTTCATCAATTCGGTGGCGGTCACGGCAGAGAACGGCATAACCGTTGCCAACGACTTCTACGTCGCTCGCGCCAACAGCCGGCTCTGACCGATGATTGAGATGGTCTCGCTGGAATTCACGATCGTAACGGATCAACGTCGGTGAGAGTGCTTGAGATCATCGGGTCGGTGGACCCGCGCCACGGCGGAGCGATCGAAGGCTTGGTCCGGCAGACGGTCGTACGGGAGCGGCGGGGGTGGCACACCGAGATCGCGTCGCTGGATCCGCCCGATGCGCCTTGGGTTCGTGATTGTCCCGTGCGGACGTTCGGCTTCGGATGCTCAACCGCTGTTGGCCGGGGCTTGCCGCTGCGGCGCTTCGGCTACACGCCTAAACTTGTGCCATGGTTGCAGGCACACCGCGGCGACTATGACATCGTCGTCGTCAACGGCCTTTGGAATTACGCAACCTTCGCCGCGCGACGCAGCCTGCCGTCGAGCACACCGTATGTCGTTTTCCCGCACGGGATGCTCGATCCCTGGTTCGGGCGTAACAACCCAGTCAAGCATGCGGCTAAACAAGTGCTATGGCTCGTCTCCGAGGGCCCCTTGCTGAGGAACGCCGGCGCCGTGCTGTTCACGGCCGAAGATGAGATGACGAGCGCGCAGAATGCATTCTGGCCGTATTCGCTGCACGGACGCGTCGTCGGTTTCGGCACAGCTGACGTCGTCGGCAGCGCGGCTGAGCAGATTGCTGCCTTTCGTGCGCGTTTGCCGTCATTGGCGCACCGACCCTTTCTGCTGTTTCTTGGTCGCCTTCATCTCAAGAAAGGATGCGACGTTCTCGTCGAGGCGTTCTGCCGCCTGGCGGGGGATCATCCCCAGCTCGATCTCGTGATGGCCGGTCCTGATCCGGGCGGTCTGCGCCGGCGGCTTGAAGCAACGGCTGCGGCGGCCGGCTTCGCCGGTCGGATCCACTGGCCCGACATGCTCGTGGGCGACACGAAATGGGGCGCCTTACGCAGTTGTACCGCGCTGGTCCTGCCATCTCATCAGGAAAATTTTGGCGTTGTCGTCACTGAGGCGCTCGCAGCAGGTCGCCCAGTCCTGATCAGCGACCGGGTGAACATCTGGCGTGAGATCAAGACCTTCGACGCGGGTTTCGTCGGACGGGATGACGTCGACGGCACCGAAGCTGTAATCCGTCGTTTCATCTCGTTGTCGGAAGATGCGGTGGCTGCGTTGGGTGAGGCTGCGCGCCGCTGCTTCCTGGCGCGGTTCGAGATCAGTCTTGCTGCCAACCAGATCTGTGACGTTCTCGAAGCTGTCACGAGCTCCTGGCATGCCGGCTCGGCGAACACGCGCGGCCGTTGAAAGCGCCGAAGCCGCCGGCGAGGACGGTCTGCAGCACGGATCCGATGAGATATCCGATCTGCAGTGAGGCCGCGATGACGACGAAGTGCCAGGCCGTGCTGCCGGTCGGGGCGGACTGAAAGAGATCGAGCACAAGCCGTCCCGCGCCACAGGCCAGGATGGTGGGGATGAGACAGAACACGTTGTAGCGCATGCCGAGTGCGGCGCCGAAGAGTAGGCAGAAGAGCATGATCATCGTAAAACTCCGCGATTCAATGGATCATCGGAGCCCTTTAGAAGCGGTTAAACCGGTCGGAAGAGTTGCGCCGGACGGTAAATATCACACACTCACGATAGGATAACGCTGCGGCTTGTCGTCGTGTGCACGCTCTGCGCAGCGGGTGATGGCCCGCCGACGAGACAATCGTCATGGGGACGAAACATGAAAGCGATAATCGAGGTATTCGATTCGATCGTTGCATCCGAGCTTCGGCGTTGCCGCGAGGCACGCGCGGTTGACGTGAGGTTGCGCCTGGCCGTCGTGGCGGCGAGCTCGCTCATCACCTTTTGCGGAGAAGGTTGGGCCCAAACCGCGCCTCCCGAGAGCGGGCAATCGCGCGGCGGCCTCATCATCGGCGGCAAGCCTGCGCAAGGAACCGTCCAACAGCGTTGTGTCGAGGTCGAGGTCGGCAGCGAGCGTTCGTTCGGTTGTTTGAACGAGTCGTTACGGCGCGAGGTCGATCGCGTGAACCCGTCGCTGAACCTGCCGCCGATCGATGCGCGGTCGCCTGACACCCGGGTCGGCAACGCCAATGAAGCCGCGATCCGCTTGCAGTACGGCTCGAACTACGGCCGCTCCGCGATCCCCTTCCGGCCTGCATCGCCGAGCTATCTGGCTCCGCGCCGCTGATGAACATGGTCCTGCTGATCCGGACGATACGCTTGAGGCGATGGGTTGCCGCGACTGGTTTCGGTGTGTTGCTCGGTGCGGCGGCCGGCGCGTTAGCCCTAGCGAGTGAGGCGGAGCGGGCGGAGGATAGCCCGGCCGCGAGCATGCTCGACAACGAATCCGACAGTGAGATTCCGCCGCTGCAGCTCGAGCGCTTCGCCCCCAGGCCCTTGTCGGCCGCGGACCTGCCGCCCGCTAGCCCGTTCGCGCGCGGGGCGACGAGCCGCGGTCTGCGTGCGACCAGCATGATCCTGCCGCGGGACTGGCGCGCACAACGTTCCGAGTACCGCGACTTGATCGAGCGTGAGGCATCAGCGGAAGGGGTGCCGCCGGCCATCGTCGATGCGGTCATGGCCGTCGAGAGCAGCTATGTTCCGACGGTGGTCGGACTTGATGGCGAGATCGGCCTGATGCAGGTCATGCCCTCAACCGCGCGCATGCTTGGCTTCACCGGGACGGCCGAGCAGCTTGCGGACCCCGCGGCGAACATCCGTTACGGCACCAAATATCTGGCGGGCGCGTGGCGTCTCGCGGGTGGCGACCTCTGTACCGCCGCCATGAAATATCGGGCCGGTCACGGCGAGACACGCTTTTCATATTTGTCGATTGCCTATTGCCTGCGAATTCGCAGTCACCTCGCCGCGCAGGGCGTCCAGGTCTCAGGAGACGTGCCGCAGGCGACCTTTGGACGCTCCGTCGCCACAGCGCGCACAGATGCATCCGTATCGGGGCGTCCGCTCGACATCGTTTCCCTGAACATGAAGCTCCACGTCCTGACACGCCGTAACGCGGACAGAGCTGCGCCATAATCAGCCGTACGATGTGGGACGGCCTTGCCGCAGCAACGCGTGCTCACGTCCGAAAGAAGATCCTTGGGGCGGGGGGAGAGCGGCGATCCGTCGCGGTTTGAGCCAAACGGGCGTTTGCGATATACGAAGTCCGCAAAGAGAGGATCTTCAGCCCGCGACACCGACGGCCCGATCGGCCCGGAAGCAACTCGGGTGGCCGGTCATCGGCATCTAGTTCGGCTTGTTCTTTCGCCTCGACCCGGGCCGCGGTGGTGCCTCACCGAGGCCTTTGCCGATCATGCGCCAGAGCCTGACAGCGTCTCGGAAGGCGTATTCATGCGCCGGGCTTCGCGCGCGCCACTCGAGCAGCTCCTCCGCGTCGGCCAGCGTCACTTCCCCTGACTTCAGTCGCAATATCCATGCGGTGGCTTGTCGCGCCAGGGGAGTCTTGCGGGGCGATCGATCGGTTCTTTTGATCACGGTCCAACGCTCTTGGGGAGACGCTGGGCCCGATGGATCCGTCCCGAACGACACGTCTCTGAAGGTTAGACGTACGGCGGACAGCAAAACCGAATTTGACCGTGGGGCGCTTCAGACGGTCGGCGCAGTGCTCCACCGCCTGCTTCAGATCGCTCTCGACCGTCCGGACAGTCACGCCCATCCGCTGTGCGATCTCGCGATGAGGTAGCCCCTCGATGCGCGACAGCATTAGCACTTGACGACGCCGTTCCGGGAGGTCCGCCAGAGCCCGTCGCAGCAGCGCGATATCCGAACGCTCCTCGATTTCACGCTCTGGGCTCGGACGATCATCCGGAATGTCGAGCAGGACGTCGACCTCCTCGGTGGTGAGGCGCCGCGCCTGAGCGCGCCGGTGGTCATTGGCGATGTTCAGTGCGATCCGGAAAAGATAGGCCTTCGGACTCTTGATCTCGTCGGTCGAGTGCATGGACTCGATCTTGAGATAGGTCTCCTGAAGGACCTCCGACGCCAGATCGGCCGATCCCAGACGGCGCGTGAGCTGCTGATCGATGACGCTGTAGTTCGCAAGCATCAAGTCGCGCAACGTTCTGATGTTGTCGATCGCCATTTTGTTGTGCCCCCAAGTCTCGGTTTACGGCGAAAGTAACGTTTCGGGGCTACGGAAGTGTGACGACGATGTGTTGCGTGTAACGTAATGCGGCGAGTGATGTTAGTTTGACGCAGTGTCGTAGCGTTGCGCGGATTCCGTCAAAGATCGCAAAGTTTTTTTTCGGCATGTCCTGACATAGTGCGTCTAACGGTTAGGCGTGATCACGGCGTGATCGCGCAGCTGCGTTGCTGCGGGCTAATCGTTGATGATGCATCGTGTTAATCGTACCATTCCGCGTCCGGCGTGCCGTCCAGTGCCCGCGCACCGCCGTTGCGTCCTGTCGTGGTCTCAGCTCAGACGTGCGTCGGTGCTGTCCGTACTCCTGCTGAGCGTGGCGCACGGGCCGCTCCTGGCCAACACCGACGGCGATACCGGCAAGACGCCTTCGGCGGACAAGCCTGCGACAAAGAAACTGAAGCCGAAGCAGAACCCGGGCGACGGAGCAAGAGCCGACAAGGGGACGGCTACAAAGCCGAGCCCACGCTTCGATATCGACGAATATCGCGTCGAGGGGGCTGACAGGCTGCCGCAGATCGATGTCGAAGCTGCGGTTTATCCGTTCCTCGGTCCGGGGCGATCGGCCGAAGATGTCGAGAAGGCCCGTGCGGCGTTGGAGAAGGCCTATCATGATCGCGGTCTGCAGACCGTCGGCGTTTCCATACCGGAGCAGGATGCGACGCGTGGCTTCGTCGTGCTCAAGGTCGCCGAGAACAAAGTCGGCCGTCTACGCGTGAAGGGCTCGCGCTACTTCGATCTTGCCAAGATCAAGGAGAGTGCGCCGTCGCTCAAGGAAGGCACGGTGCCCGACTTCAAGGCCGTCACCAGGGATATCGTCAGTCTCAATCAATGGCCGGACCGTCGAGTCACGCCGGCGCTGCGCGCGGGCGTCACGCCCGGCACCGTCGACGTCGATTTGAACGTCGAGGACACCTATCCGCTGCACGGCAGCTACGAGATCAACAATCGGCAGAGCCCGAGCACATCGGCGCTGCGCTCCAGCATCGTGCTTCACTACGACAATTTTTGGCAAAGGGGCGATTCCGCCAATGTGAGCTACCAGGAGGCCTCTCTCAATCGAAAGGACGCCATGGTGGTCTCCGGCTCGTATCTCGCGCGAACGGACCGCGACTGGCTCAATGTCCTGTTATATGGGGTGAAGTCCTGGAGTTCGGTCGCGACCGTCGGCGGAGCCAATGTGATCGGTCCCGGCCAGGTGATTGGCGCCCGTGCCGTGATTACGCTTCCGGCCAAGGGCGATCTCGTGCACAACATCTCGCTCGGTGCCGACTACAAGAACTTCGCGCAGACGCTGTCGCTCGCTGGCGGCTCTTTTAGCTCGCCTGTGAACTACGTGCCAATGGTGGCGAGCTACGGAGCGACTTGGAAGATCGAGAATGCGCTGACCCAGCTCAACGTGGCGATCACCGGCGGCACCCGCGGGATCGGCAGCTCTCTCCAGGAGTTCGATGCCAAGCGTTTCAATGCAACCCCCAGCTTCATTCATCTGAAGGCGGATCTGTCGCACACCCAGGACCTGCCGGGCGGCATGCAGCTGTTCGCAAAGGTGCAGGGGCAGATCGCCGATCAGCCACTGGTGTCGAGCGAACAGTTCAGCCTCGGCGGACAGGATACGGTCCGCGGCTATCTCGAATCGGAAGCCCTCGGCGATTACGGTACGGCTGGCACGCTGGAGATTCGCTCGCCGGACGTCACGCCCTATTTCCAGCAGAAGCTGGAGAATCCGATGGGCGCTCCGATCAATTTCAATCTCTTCAACGATTGGCGTTTCTATGTCTTCGCCGACGCTGGCCGTGCGAAGATCATTGATCCGCTGCCCGACCAGCAATCGCGTTTCGATCTCGCCAGCTATGGTGTCGGTACGCGCGTGAGGATGCTCAATCACTTCAACGGAGTGTTCCTGATCGGAGTGCCGCTGATCAATCAGCAGGCCACGATCGTCAATCATCCGCGCTTCAGCTTTCGTTTCTGGGGAGAGTTCTAGATGACGCGCGTCAACGCCCGTCCGCGCCGCTCGCTGACCTGGAGTGGTCAGGCGATGTTGCTGATTGCACTCCTGATCACGTTGTGGCCGGGCAGCGCCTCGGCGTGGTGGAACGAGCAATGGACCCTGCGCAAGAAGATCACGATCGACACCGCGCCGACGGGCGCGGCGATCACCGACCCGATCGGTCTGACACCGGTGCTGGTGCGGCTGCATATCGGAAACTTCCGATTCGGCGCGGCCAAGGACGATGGCGGCGACTTGCGCTTCGTCGCGGCGGACGACAAGACGCCGCTGAAGCATCACGTCGAGAAATACGATCCGCTGCTCGGTGAAGCCCTGGTCTGGGTCGGCGTGCCCGACCTCAAGCCCGGCGCGAAGAACGAGGTCTGGCTGTATTACGGCAATCAGAAAGCGCCGGCGGCGGTCGATGCCAAGGGCACCTATGATCAGGACACGGTGCTCGTGTATCATTTCGCCGAGCGCGGCGGGCCGGCGCAGGACGTGTCGGCCTGGGCCAACGGCGCGCAGAGCGCGGTGCCGGCCGCCGACGGGGCCCTCATCGGGCAGGGCGCGCGGTTCGACGGACAAACCTCGATCACGCTGCCCGGATCGCCATCGCTGGTCGTGGCCGAAGGCGGCGAGCTCAGTTGGTCGGTTTGGGTCAAGATGGCCGCGCCGCAGCCGCGGGCGGTGCTTTACACCCGCTCGGAGGGGGCGAACAGCTTCACGATTGGTCTCGACAATGGCGTGCCCTTTGTCGAGATCCTCAACAACGGCGCGACACAGCGCGCAAACGGTGCGGCTGCGCTGGACGCCGGGACGTGGCGACACCTGGCCGTGACGGCCAAGAGCAACCAGGTGACGCTGTTCGTCGACGGCAATCCCGTCGCGCCGATCCCAGCTGCGCTACCGACGATGACCGGGACCGCACAGATCGGGCGCGCGGTGCCGGCGGCCAGCTCAGCGGCTGATGCCCCTTCCGCATCGGCTGTCGTGGCGCCGGCCGCGGATGCGCCCGCGGCTGCGTCTTCCGATCCCGCCGCACCAGCTGCGGCGCCGCCGGCGGGCTTCGTTGGCGATATCGATGAACTGCAGATCGCCAAGGCCGCGCGTCCGGCCGGCTTCATCAAGCTCGCGGCGATCGGCCAGGGGCCCGAGCAGGCCAAGCTGATCTCGTTCAGCGTCGACGAAGAGAACGCGAGCTGGCTGAGCGGCTACTTCGCGGTCATCCTGCGGTCGGTGACGCTCGACGGCTGGGTCGTGATCGGCCTGCTCGCTGTGATGGCCGTGATCAGCTGGTTCGTGATGTACGATCGCGTCTCCTATCTCAACCGGATCTCGCGTGCCAACGCGACATTCCTCAAGCATTTCCGCGACGGCACGGTGGAAATATCCGAACTGTTGAGCGCCGATCAGCAGGACACCGATCTGTCGCTCGGCGGCCGCATCACCAAGAAGAAGGAAACGCGAGCGCTGCAGCGCTCGCCGCTGTTCCGACTGTTCAATCTCGGCGCCGAGCAGATCCGCCGCCGCTTCGCGCGTGGTCAGAGCAGCCTGTCAGGACCTGCTATCGAGTCGATCCGGGCAGTGTTGGACAGCGGTTTCGTCCAGGAGACACAGCGGCTCAACCGCATGATGGTGATGCTGACCATCGCCATCTCTGGCGGACCGTTCCTCGGCCTGCTCGGCACCGTGGTCGGCGTCATGATCACCTTCGCAGCGATCGCCGCCACGGGCGACGTGAACGTCAACGCGATCGCGCCCGGCATCGCCGCGGCCCTGGTCGCGACCGTGGCCGGCCTCGGCGTCGCGATCCCGGCGTTGTTCGCCTACAACTACCTCATCACGCGGATCAAGGATGCCACCAGTGAGATGCAGGTGTTCATCGACGAGATGATCACACGCATCGCCGAGACCTATTCCGGCAACCACACGGCACAAGCAGCGGAGTGAGGCGATGCAGGTCCAAACCGAAAGCAAGCCCTATGACGACATCAACATCACGCCGATGCTCGATCTTGCCTACGTCCTACTGGTGATCTTCATCATCATGACGACGGCAACCGTGCAGGGAATGAAGGTCAATCTGCCGAAGGCAAGTGCCGCGCCGAGCCTTGCGCAGCAGACCACCAAGGCCATCACCGTGACCAATGACGGCAAGATCTTCCTGGATACAATCCCGGTCACGATGGCGGAACTCGAACAACGGCTTGTGCAGCAGCGCGCGCTGACTCCTGAATTTCCCATCGTACTCCGCGGCGATCGCGAGACCCAGTACCAGAACGTGGTCGACGTGCTCGATCTGCTCGGGCGTCTCAACTTCAATCAGGTCGGCATGGCCACCAAGCCGCTGGTGAAGTGAGGGTAGGGCGAGCGCGTGCCATGAGCGACAACGATCAGACCGACAGCGACCAGCCGTCCGCGCGCCGCCTTGCGCTGATGATCGGCGGCGGGCTGGGCGTGCTCATGCTGATGGCGTTCGGCATCTACACGCTGCTCGGCGGGGACCGCGAGCCGCCGCGCAAGGTCAACGAGATGACGATCGTCGCGATCGTACCGCTGCCGCCTCCGCCGCCCCCTCCACCACCACCGCCGCCCCAGGAGCAGCAGCCGGAGCAGAAGATGGTGGAGCAGACGCCGGTGAAGCAGGAGATCATCGAGGAAAAGCCCGTCGATATTCCAAAGGACGCGCCGCCCGATGCGCCCAACAATGACGCGCCGCCTGGCCCACTCGGTCTCGACGATGCCGGCAAGGGACCGGGCGAGCTGCTGGGCCGCCCCGGCGGCCGCGGATTGATCGGCGGAGGCGGTGGCGGAGGTGGCGGCGGCAGCCGCTGGGGCTGGTACGCGAGCATCGTGCAGACCCAGATCGAGGCTGCGCTCCGCGCCAACGAGAAGACGCGTCGCGCGGTGATGCAGATCCAGGTGAGGCTCTGGTCGGACGCGGGCGGCCGTATCAATCGCGTGCAGCTCGTGACGTCGACCGGCAACACCGAACTCGACGCGGTGATCCGCGACCAGGTGCTCGGCAGCCTGACGCTGCGCGAGCCGCCACCAAAGGACATGCCCATGCCCATCATCACGCGCGTCACGGCGCGCGCGCCGAGCTGAGCTCGGTCGGGCAGGGGGAAGAAGAGCAACACTTGAACTGGAACGAGCAGAAGGTTGGCGTCATGGGGCAGGCTGAGTTGAAGAAGCAGGGCATGGCCGCGGCTGCAGCCGTCATCATGCTGGCGGCGGTGGGCCCGGCCGTCGCGCAGGACGACAGCGCGCCCGTGCGCCGCCCGTCGGTCTCGCGCAATGCGGCGCCGTCTGCGAATGCAACGGTCAACCTGATCAACCTGCTGGTCAAGCAGGGCGTGCTGACCGACGAGCAGGCGACCGCGCTGGTGAAGCAGGCCGACGACGAGGCCTATGTCGCGCGCCAGGCCGTGAGCACGGCGACTTCGCGGGCCGACGATGCGGCGAAGACTGCGGCCGCCGCCGCGAATGCCACCTCGCCGCCTGGCACCAAGCGCGTCACCTATGTCCCCGAGATCGTCAAGAAGCAGCTGCGCGACGAGATCCGCCAGGAAGTCATGGCCAAGGCCGAAAAAGAGAACTGGGCGTCGCCGGGGAAGTACCCGGAGTGGGCGCAGCGGCTGCGATTCTATGGCGATGTCCGCGTACGCTATGAAGGGGATTTCTTCGGCAAGAACAATAATCCGTTCGCGGCGACGAACTATAACGCAATAAACTCTGGTAGTCCGTTCGACGTATCCAATTTCAGCAATCCTTATCTTTACCCGACCTACGATACCGACCAGAACCGGAATAGGGCCCGTTTGCGGGCGAGGCTTGGGCTAGACGCAGATCTTTTTGACGGCTTCTCTGCAGGCATTCGTTTAGCCACCGGGGACGGTAGCTCGCCGGTGTCGTTCAACGCCAGCTTGGGAGGCAATGGCGGCAACTTCAGCAAGTACAATATTTGGATTGATCGTGGCTTCGTAAAGTACAAGGTGCAGGATATCGCAACGCTTCAAGCAGGCCGGTTCGACAATCCGTTCTTCAGCCCGACCGACCTCGTCTATCATCGCGATCTGGGCTTTGATGGCTTCGCCGCCCAAATCAAATACCCGGAATTGTCGAACATAACGCCATTTGCGGTTGGGGGGGCGTTTCCGATCTTCAATACCGATATCAACGCCGGATCGGTCTACAATCAATTGAATCAGATCGACCCGACGATTGGCAAGGCTCGTAGCGAGGACCGATGGATGTTCGGTGGTCAGTTGGGGGCCATCAGTCGCCCGCTACCAGATACCGAGTTCACTTTGGCAGCCGCTTACTACGATTTCACCAATGTTCAAGGACGGCTCTCCAGCTCTTGCTACGTGTTTGGAACGCAGGATTTCTGCAACACGGATCTGAAGCGTCCGTTGTTTGCTCAAAAAGGCAATACTTACATGCAGCTTCGCAATATCAGGTGGGTACCCGAGAATACGTTTGGACGGGACAATCAATTCCAATACTTTGGCCTCGCATCCGGCTTCCGTGATCTGGTTATCAGTTCACGGCTGGATCTCGCTCATTTTTATCCGATCCACATTATCCTCGACGGTGAATTTGTTCAAAACCTTGCCTGGGATCGTGCGGATATCGCAGCAAAGGTTGCTGCCAATCCGCTCGGCACAAGCGCGACGGCACCTTGCGTCAGTAATTCGGCAAACGCGAACACTCAAGCTTGCTTTGGTCCCTATGTCGGCGGCAACAAAGGCTATCTCGGCCGGCTCACCGTCGGTCACCGCGACCTGAAGGAGTTGTGGGACTGGAATGCCTTCGTCGGCTATAAATACCTGGAGTCGGATGCCGTGATCGACGCCTTCACCGACTCCGATTTCGGTCTCGGCGGCACCAACCTCAAGGGCTATTTCATCGGCGGCAATGTCGCGATCGGGCGGAACACCACGATCGGCGCACGCTGGCTGAGCGCCAACCAGGTCGCGGGCGCGCCTTACGCCGTCGACGTGTTCCAGGTCGATTTGAGCGCGAGGTTCTGACATGCGCCGTTGGCCCTTCTATCTCGCCGGCGCGTTCGCGCTGTGCACCATGGCGGCCAGTGCGGCCGACAACGAGTCCGACCGCCTGCGCGAGGCGCTGCGCGCGGCGACCGCCCAGTCGCGCTCGCTGGAGGACCAGCGCGCGGCGCTGCAGGCCAAGCTGACCGCGGCCGAGCAAGAGCGGGATCGGCTGAAGAAGCAGAACGAGGCCTATCGCGCCCAGGTCAAGGAGGCCGAGCAGGCCTACCGCCAGGCGGTGACGGATTTCAACCAGCGCATCACGGAGCGCGACGAAGCGCTCGAGAAATGGAAGAGCGCCTATGGCGAGGCGGCCAACGTCGCCCGCGCCAAGGAGGCCGAGCGGCTGAAGTTCCTGACCGAATCCACCGACTATAAGGCGCGCACCAAATCGTGCGAAGCCAAGAACGCCGAGCTCGTGAAGGTCGGCAACGACATCGTCGGCAAGTACGAGGCGATGGATCCGGTGGAGAAGCTCTGGGATCACGAGCCGCTGACCGGGTTGAAGAGGGTCGAGCACCAGAACGCGGCCCAGGATTTCCGCGACCGAATTCTCAATCAAAAGGTGAAGCCATGACGGGGCCGCGCGCAACATTCCTTCTCGCTACGACGCTCTGCCTGGCGGCGGCGCAGGCATCTGCGCAGAGCCGCACGCCGGCCGCCGCGGCGACGCCGGCCCCGACCCGCGGCGCCGCGCCGGCGACGCCGCCCGCAGCGGCCAAGCCGGCCGCCGGTGAGGAGCGGGGGGCGATCCGCAACGACGAGGTGGTCGCCCGCGTCGGCGACAGCGACGTCACGGCCGACGAGGTACGCGCCACGATCGTGACGCTCGATCCGCGGCAGCAGGCGGCTTTGATGCGCGACCCCGCGCTGCTCAGCCAGACCGTCCGCGCCATCCTCGCCAATCGGCTGGTGCTCAAGGAGGCGTTGGCCAAGAAGTGGGACCAGCAGCCGGCGGTCGTCGCGCAGCTTGCGCGCGCCCGGGAGAGCATCCTCACGGAGGGTTACCTTCAGTCGGTGACGCAGCCGCCGGACTCCTACCCGAGCGAGGCGGATATCAAGGCGGCCTATGAGGTCAACATGAGCGCGTTCCTGGTGCCGCGCCGCTTCCGCATTGCGCAGATTCTGGTCGCGCTCGCCAATGATGCCGACAAGGCCGCTGAGGACGCCGCGAAGAAGAAGCTCGAAGACGTCGTCCGCAAGCTGAAGCAGCCGGGAACCGACTTTGCCGCGCTGGCGCGGGCCAGTTCGGACGAGACGGCGACCGCGGAGAAGGACGGCGAGATCGGCTGGGTGCCCGAGCCGAACCTGCGCGGCGAAATCCGCAGCCAGGTCGCAGGCCTCGCGAAGGGCGGCGTCACCGACCCGATCCGGCTCGATGACGGTTGGCACGTCGTCAAGCTGCTCGACACGGATGCCTCGACCACGCGTCCGCTTGCCGAGGTCAAGGACGTCCTGATCCAGCGGCTGCGCGCGGAGCGGGCCGACGCCAATCGCCGCGCCTATGTCGCGGAACTGGTCAAGCAGACGCCATCGGTCGTTAACGAGATCGCTCTGGGGCGGCTGTTCGGGGCCAAGCCGGAGACCGCGGCAAAATAATCCTCGATCACCGCGGAACGGCGGGGAGTGGTCGCCGGCTCTCAAGAAGAGGGCGCTGGCGGGCAAGCGTGCGTCAGGCCTATCGGCGCGCCCGCAGCCGCTGCACGGCCGTGGCGCGGCCGCCGGCCATGTAACATCGGGCGGTGCAATTCGCGCGATGTTAACCAACAATCATGATAATGTTATCTCAGATATGATACGTCCCGTCGGTGCTCGACATGGGGCGTGATGTGTCGGATCTGACGGGAATTGGACAGTCCAGGGCGGCCTTCGACCAGCGCGTCTGGCCGCGGCTGCGGGTTGGCTTCGAGGTGATCGGGCCGCTGTTTGCAGCCCTCGATGTGGTGACCGTCATCGTATCGGGCTTGCTCGGAGGCTTGGGTTACCACGCGGCGATCGGCGAGGGTCTGGGCGAGGTCACGGTCCATCTCGGCCTCGGCATGATTGCCGGGTTCTGTCACTGCGCCGTCGCCAACCACATTGGACTCTACGCGCATGATCGCCTGCTGGAAGGTCAGCAGGACAAACGCCGCGTGCTGGCAAGCTGGGCGCTCGCCATTCTCATTCTCACGGTCGCGCTGTTCTTGCTGAAATCAAGTGCCGACATCTCGCGCGGCACCATGATCTGCGTCTTTCTTCTAGGCGGTGTGGCGCTGCCGCTGGTCCGGCGGGTGGCGCAGTGGCGCCTGCGCTCAGCCATCCGGCGAGGGGACATCAAAGGGCGAATCGTGCTCGTGATGGGAACGCGGTCCGAATTGGCGCAGCTCTCGCGGGCGGAATTGCTGTTGCGGTTCGGACTGGACGAGCTCGGTCGCATCGTTCTGCCGGACACGGCCGGAGCGCGCGGGGAGGCCAGCACGCGCGACGATCTCATCGCCGCGTTGCGCAGGCAACCGGTGGAAGAGATCATCGTCGCGCTTCCCTGGTCGCAACTCGGCGAGTTCGACTGGCTGCTCGCCTGCCTGCGGGCGGTGCCGTTGCCGGTTCGGTTGTTGCCCGACGAGGCGGTCTCCTCCGTGGTGCGGCGGCAGACCGCGCAGCCGCAATACGCCTATATCGTCGAGATGCAGCGGGCCCCGCTCAGCGGGCTCGAAAGGTGCGCCAAACGCATTCTCGACATCGTCGTCGCGGTCACGTCGTTGATGGCTCTGTCGCCGCTGCTGCTGCTCGCCACCCTCGCGGTGAAGCTCGAGAGTGCCGGCCCCGTCATCTTTCGGCAGCGCCGGCGAGGCTTCAACGGCGAAACCTTCATGATCTACAAGTTCCGGTCGATGACGGTGATGGAGGATGGCGCCGCGGTGCTTCAGGCGCAACGGCATGATCCCCGTGTCACGCAGACCGGGAGGTTTCTGCGGGCTACCAGCATCGACGAGATTCCGCAGCTTTGGAACGTGCTGCGCGGCGAGATGTCCATCGTGGGCCCACGGCCCCACGCCCTCGCGCATGACGATGAATACGGCAAGATGATCGCCAATTATGCACTCCGCCACCACGTCAAGCCCGGCATGACCGGCTGGGCTCAGGTCAACGGGTTGCGCGGCGGGACGCCGCGGCTCGAAATGATGCAACAGCGTGTCGCACTGGATTTATGGTACATTGATCACTGGAGTCTTTCGCTCGATGTCTATATCATGATACGTACTGCCTTTGAGCTTATGCGGCACCGAAATGCCTATTGACGGCGTTATCGGCGAGCTGAATGACCGTAGAACGATATGGATAGCGCCGGCCGGATGTGAACCATCCGCGAGGAACCGGCTCGATACCGCGGGCCAGATGTGACCTGCTGTTGGCATGGTACAAAGCCTTGCCGGCAGTGGGCATTTCGCTTTTGCCTATTGAAAACTTTGATGGTTTCGCATTACTAGGGCCGGCAGATAGGATTCACGCCGGAGAACACGTAGATGGCTGGCAGGCGGCATGCCTTGGAGGAAATCTCGGCGAAAATGGCCCAAGCCTCCCAGCTCGCGGCCAAAGGCAAGACCCAACGCGAGATATCCAAGGCCCTCGGCGTCAGCCTCATGACCTTTCATCGCTGGAAGAAGGCGGTGGGAAGCAATATCCAGCCGGACCCGGCACCGACGTCCGACATTGCAGCGGACAAGAACGACCTGCAGCCTAAAAGACCGGCATCATCCGCGACCGATAGCGATCTCAAGCGACTCGAAGCCGAGAACGCGAAGCTGAAACGCCTAGTCGCCGAAATGTTGCTGGAGAAGCTGAATTGGCAGGACCAGTTGAAGGAACTGCAGGAGCGCGCTGCTAGCCTGTCCGGCAGAAACAAGTGACAGCCAATGATGACAGTCGTATGACGACGTTCGCGCGCGCCATCGCGGGCCCTTGCATTCCGCATTGATCTGATCCTGGCCGCTCCGCCCGCGGGCCGGGTGGTTTGAAGTGATCGTCCACCGATCCGTCCCAACGGCGATGCGCTTCTCCAGCCGCATCAGATCGAGCGGGGATAGCCGAGGTTGCTGTAATAGCCCTCGTGCTGGAGCCCCCGCTCCTCGAACTTCGCGAGCTGCTTCAGGTTCGCCTTGTTGAGGACGATGCCCAGCAGGCGGCTCCCGAGGTCAGCGTCGGAGAGCAGGTGATGTTCAACCGCGCTCATTCGCGTCTTGCCCCATTCCACGACGAACACGATCGAATCGATGGTCGACAGCGCGGCGCGAACATCGACGACCGGTGCGAGCGGCGGGAGGTCGAGAATCACGCACTCGTACCTGTCGCGGAGCTTTGCAATGAGATCTCTGAACGCGACCGACGCGAGGATCTCGTCGAAATGGACGACGCGGTCGTCCGGGATGAAAGGCAGAAGGGCCAGTCCCGTTTCGGGCTCGTAGCCTATCGCATCGTCCAGGCGGCTCTCACCGGCCAGGACCTGCAAGAGCCCGAGTTTGGGGCGCGGCTCGACGTGGGTGGCGAGTGTCGGACTGCGAAGGTCCGCATCGAGCAGGATGACCCGCTTGCCAGCGTCAGCCATCTGGATCGCGACATTGCATGCGATCGTCGATTTGCCTTCCGCGGGCAGGGTCGAGGTGAAGCCGATGACATGGTTTGGCCGGCGTGCCCCCTCGACGCCGATGCTCAGCTTGATGGCGCGGACCGCCTCGGCGAAGACGGACAGCGGCTCGTCGGCCGTGAAGCGTAGCCTGCCGTCAGAAAAGGCCAAGCCGGGCTGCGTCGGTGATGTTGCTTCGAGCTTGGGCCGGGCAGCTTGCCCGATCAGTTGCAGGGAAGGAGGCTTCGCCGCCTTGCTGCTGTTATTCCGCGCGAGCGGCAGGCTTGGCAGTTGCGGAACCACTGCAAGGCACCTGACGTTCAGAGCCTGCTCGATCTGCCGTCCAGTCCGGAAAACGCTGTCCGTGAGATCGCGCAATCCGGCCGCCGCGAAGCTGCCGATCGTTCCGATGGCCAGTGCGATCGCCAGCGCCAGTGCCGTGTTCGGCTTGCTTTTGCTGGTCGGTGGTACCGCGACGCTGATCACGCGGGCATCGGTGATCGGAAAGGTCTGCTGCTGGCTCGCATCCATGTAACGCTGCAGGAACGTATTATATACGTCATGATATATCTTCGCGAGGCTCTCGAGCTCGGCGAGCCCGAGACGGTCGCGGTTGGTGAGCCGGCCGCGCGATACGAGATTGGCGAGCTGCTGCTCCAGGCTCTCCTCGCGGGCGCGGGCGATCTCGTAATCGCTCTGGTAGCTCGCGGCGATGCGGCCGAGCTCGGAGCCGATACTGGCAGTCAGGTCCGCCATCTGCTGGCGGATGCCCTCCGCGGCGGCGTGGTCGGCTCCGTACCGGGCGGACAGGTAGGTCTCGCGCGCCGACAGATCGAGGTATTTCGTGCGGAGGCGCGTGATCACTTCGTCACGCAGCACATCGGCGACCGCAGCCTCCTTGATGTCCATCTTGCGCACCTGCTCGATCCGGTCGAGCCGCGCGCGCGCCTCGCTGGTCGCAGCCCGTGCCGTCGCGAACTGGCTGTTGATGTCGGCGAGCTGCTGCTCGTCGATCGGGCGTCGGGGAGCACCGGGTCCCGCCGCTCCGGCGTTGCCGAGATCGACGATATTGTTCTTCTCTTTGAACTCCAGAATCGCGCGGTCGGCGTAAGTGACCTGGGCGCCGAGCTCCTTGATGCGCTCCTGCAGCCATTTTCCAGCGCGCCGTCTCACCTCGTCCTGGGTCTCGACCTGATTGTGAATATACGCCTCGACCGTTGCGTTGGCGACTTTGGCGGCCGTTCCCGGGTCGCGAGAGGTGAAGGAGACATCGAAGACGTAGTTGCGGGCCCTGGACACGTTGAGACGCCGCGAAAAGGTGTCGAGCGCCTCGCGCTCGCGGCTGTCGACCGCTCCAGCATCGGAATTGCCTGCTATGGCGAATTCGGGATCCTTCACCAGATCGAGCTTGCGGATCACTTCGAGCGCAACACTGTCGGAGCCGATGATGTCGATTTGCGCCGGCGCCTGAGTGGTGTCGAAGCCGAGCGCGCCAGGCGCTTGCGCCTGCGTCTGGAGCGCGCGCATGGAGCTGCTGTCGATCAGCACGGTCGCGGTAGCCGTGTACTGGGCAGGAGCAATAGCCAGATAGCTGAGCCCGGCGATCAATCCGATGGCAGGCCCGGTGAGCAGCGTATAGCGGCGGCGGCGGATGAGCGCGGTCAGCTCGCGCACAACGGCTGCAAGTGGCCGCGCGACATCCGCGTCAGCAAGTTGCTCACGCCCGGGCATGGCAGCGGCCCTGGGGTTGGTCGCCAATGGCCGCGCGATTGCTCCAACGCGATTGCCGGCCCGGCCGCGCATCGCGCCTTCCGCTTGTCGGCGGTGCTGTGCAATCGAACTGCATGATCATCGTCGTTCCGTTTGCTTTGAAACGCTGAGAGCGGCTGGCGGTGGTCGGGTCCCAAGCACGCTCGCGTCCGGAGTCCTTCTGCTCCACCCGGCAGGTACGGTTAGTACGGTGCGAGCCTCCATCCTGCACTAATCCAGCTCGAAGGCGCTCTTGTAATCGAGCTTCAACGCGGGATCCTGCTCGCTCTTGCGCATCAGACAGTTGCCGACCACGAGCAGCTCGATCTCGCTGCCCATGAAGCAGCGGAATGCATCCTTTGGTGTACAGACGATCGGCTCGCCACGTACATTAAAGCTGGTATTCACGAGCACGGGGCAGCCGGTCTTCGCCTTGAAGCGCGAGATCAGGGCGTGAAAGCGCGGATTGGTGTCGGCGTGGACGGTCTGAACGCGGGCGGAGTAGTCAATGTGGGTCACCGCAGGAATCTCCGAGCGGACGGCGTTGAGCTTGTCGATCCCGAACCGTGCCTCTTCCTCGTTGGTCATCTGCCGGCGTCGTTCCTTCCTGACATCGGCGACCAGCAGCATGTACGGCGAGTCGGCATCGAGCTCGAACCATTCGGCGACGTCCTCGCGCAGCACGGCGGGCGCGAACGGGCGGAAGCTCTCGCGATATTTGATGCGCAGGTTGAGCGTCTTCTGCATGGTCGGCGAGCGCGGATCACCGAGGATCGACCGCGCGCCGAGCGAGCGGGGGCCGAACTCCATACGGCCCTGCATCCAGCCGACGGCTTCGCCGGCGGCGAGCGAAGCCGCGGTGGCTTCCAACATCTCGTCGTCGGTCGCGACGGAGAAGCGCGCGCCGGCTTTGGTGAGACCGCGCTCGACCTCGTCCTGCGCGAAGGCAGGGCCGAGATAGGCGCCCTGCATCAGGTCGTGGCCGTTGACCTGCCGCCCGCCACCAACATGCTGGTGCCACGCGACGAGCGCTGCCCCCAACGCGCCGCCAGCGTCGCCGGAGGCCGGCTGGATCCAGATGTTGTCGAAGGCGCCGTCGCGCAGGATCTTGCCGTTAGCGACGCAATTGAGCGCTACGCCGCCGGCGAGGCAGAGGTTGCCCCCGCCATGCTCCCGCGCCAGCGCGCGGGTCAGCCGCAGCATGACCTCTTCGGCGACCGTCTGAACCGATGCGGCAATGTTCATGTGGAATGGCGTGAGCATGTCCTTGGCGGGATCGCGCACCGGCTGCCCGAACAGATCCGCGAATTTCTGATTGGTCATGGTCAGGCCGGTGCAATAGTCGAAATACGACATGTCCAGCCGGAAGCTGCCGTCGTCCTTGAGATCAATCAGATTGTCCAGGATGGTGTCCACATGGTCGGGCGTGCCGTAGGGCGCGAGGCCCATCACCTTGTACTCGCCGGAATTGACCTTGAAGCCCGTGTAGTAAGTGAAAGCGGAGTAGAGCAGCCCGAGCGAATGCGGAAAGCGCATTTCCTTGACGATGCGGAGATCCTTGCCGCGGCCGATGGCCGCCGATCCGGTGCACCATTCGCCAACGCCGTCCATCGTCAACACCACCGCATCCTCGAACGGAGACGGGTAGAAGGCGCTGGCGGCGTGGCTGAGATGATGCTCGCTGAACAGAAGCTTGTCGCGCCAATCCGATTTGGGGCCGATCGACCGCAACTCGCGGCAGAGCAGATCCTTCTGGAACAGCTTCTCCCGCAGCCAGATCGGCATCGCGCGCGAGAACGAGCCGAAGCCGCGCGGAGCGAAGGCGGCGTAGGTCTCGAGCAGGCGCTCGAACTTCAGGAACGGCTTTTCGTAAAACACGACGTGATCAACGGCGTCCAGCGTGATGCCTGCCTCCGCGAGGCAATAGGCAATGGCTTGGGTCGGAAAGCCGGAATCGTGCTTCTTTCGCGTGAAGCGCTCCTCTTGGGCGGCCGCAACGATGCGCCCGTCGACCAGCAGCGCCGCGGCGCTGTCGTGATAGAAGGCCGAGAGACCAAGAATGTACATCGGAGCCGCTCAGAACAGTGTGTAGATGAAGGGCGCGATCGCGGAGCCCTGGGCGATCACGAGCAGCCCGCCAAACAGGAACAGCACGATGAGGATCGGGGCGATCCACCACTTCCTGCGTGCCCGGATGAAGTCCCACAATTCTGCGACGATGGACATGGTGCGATCTCTTACCCGTATCCGAATGGCTGTTAGAACTGCCGCTTCATGGCCGCCGCATCCTGCGGCTGGCGCGGACGATCGATCCAGTAGCTCTGTATGTTGTGATCCCGCTTCAGCGCGAGCAGGTCACGTCCGGCTCGTCGCATGATCCAGGCGAGCGGGCTGATGCAGCCGAAGAAGATTGCGCCCATGATAATCGGGCTGACGATCCGGTGCAGCAAGTCGCCGAAGCGAAGCCATAGCCGGTTTGGCACTCTCAGGAGCTGGGGCCGTGCCATCGCGACCACTGCGAACACAAGCGCAACGGGGATCGACCACCAGCGCGGCGGGTCGAAGCGAATCAGCGGTAGAAGCGCGACCATTACGAAAAAGCCGGCAAAGACGAGACCGAACTGCCGTTCGGAACCGCCGGGCTTCGGGCCGTGATGCGAGCCATGCTCGAGCGCCGTGGCCATTCCAACTATCTCCCATCCGCGCGCATATTGGTCCGCTCCGATATCGGGCGTTCCGCTGTCGTCGAACCACCGTGACATCCTGCTCGCGCCAGCAGCTCCGGCTGCGTCGATGCAAGCACCCCAACCAGCAGAGTTGCGGCGACCTGATTGCCGAGATCGGTCAGGTGATCAGTGTCGTCGAACAGTTTGCGCCTATCCATGAACGGTCGGGAGTCGTCAACGACGGCAACGCCGTGGCTCCTCAGCGCCTCGTCGATCCGGCGTTGCTGGTCGGCTAGCGCGTTCTGGCCGCCACTCAGCGCAACGCCGGATGGCATGATCGACACGGAGAAGCCGATGCTCGCCGTTCGGGCCCAGGCGTCCATCGCCACGATCTCGGCGATCGTTGCGTCGAACGTTCCATCGATCAGCCACCGATACCAGTCGAGCGACGGCATCATGCCGTCGTCCTTGCCGCCCTTCTTCCAGCGATACAGCGCCTTCTGCAGGAAGAACGGGAGCTTGAGCCATGGCGGGGAATACATCCGGTAGAGGCCGCTATCCGCCCCTTCCCATAGCGAATTGCGGCGTGCGAAGTCATTGAGATTGAGAAGGTAGACGATGCCGTCGACCGCAAGCGGCTTGGCACGGGTTCTGAGCAGCTCACCCACTTCCTGCGCGCCATAACCGGGAACGCCCAAGTTCAAAACTTCGACGCTGCTCCCGCAGACGTGGCGCAGCTGTGCCTCCATGAGACGAGAGATCGTCTGGTCCTCGGACTGCTGAATCCCGAATGTCACAGAATCCCCGAGCACGGCGAAACGAGGCGCAGCCTTGTTCGTGACCGGCTCCGCGCCGCGGAGGCCATGAGAGTTGATCAACAGGTCGCGTTCGTTGCGGTGGATCTGAGTACCCGGCGCGAGCTCGTAACCCAGCAACGGATCCGCCGAGACGCGATAGTAGTGATCGGGATCGGCGCGCCTCGCGGCGAGTTGAGGTGAGACGATCGCGGCAAAGAGCACGTCTGACAGGAGTTCGGCCGCGATCAGGGTCAGCGCGGTCATCAGGACCAGCGCCAGAGCCTTGATCCGCCAACGCGGTCGAGCGGAACGGCGCGAGATGGCTGTGATGTCGACCGAAGGCGTCATTGGCCGAAATGTGCCGCCGGACCATTAGTGGCGGCTATCCCCGCAGGATACGCAGGTCGCGTGCTTGAACTCGTCGACGTCTGCAAAGCTCACCCCCGGCTGGACGATACTCGCGCATCGAGGCGCAGAGACCCTGACTAATCGGATCGGGAGCGGAGCTCACGCTTGCACGCAACCTTGATCGCTACTCCGTATCAACCGAAGATTAAGCTTTGACGATATTAAGATAACGTATGAATGACACATTACGATGCATATCATACATGTAGCATCAAGCGTGGTGGGTATTCTCGAGGCACGAAAGCGGCTGATGCCGACGGGGCGCAAGCAAACGGCGGTGAACCCAGCCGTGTCCAGGCGAGGCAGGAACGCCTGTCAGGTCTTCGCCCGCAGCGACATGAATCCGGAGGAAGCGGCGCCGCGCCGAAGGAGCGCAATGGGTGATCGGTCCTCCACCGTGCTTCGACGTCATGGCCCGCATAGGCGCGAGGCGCTTTGCGGCTAGCTTGGCGACTGACGGGATGCCTCTGACAGCGGAAGCCTGAGCTCGGCTGCCCGTTGCATGCGATCACGACGTCGGAACTCGATCTCCCGCTGCTCGCATTGTGCCAGCGCATCGCGCCTCGCCTTCAGCAGGCGATCACGCTCGCTAACCGAACTCTGTGCGGGCTCCATCGGACGTCTCTCCATCCAGCCGATAGCGGCCGTTTCCGCATGCCCTCCCATGTTACAGAATCATGAATGGGAGGCAACTGCGTTTGGCTGCGTCCTCTTGGACGTTGACCTCAGGCCCGCTTCTTGAGCGCGGGAACAGCGCCTGAAAGTCGGATGAGCAAGTCAATGTCGGCTGCTGGGCGATTGGATGTGGCATACCACAGGCTGCGGCCCGTCATCCAGACATCGGTTGGCGCAGATTACGAAAGGAATGACTTTTTGCATCGGCATGGAGCAAAACCGGTGAAAATGGGTAACGATCGGATGCTGAGCGGAGAGTCTATGTCGACAGCACGCGCTTGCGTGAGCTCGCCAAAAAAACCGCGGCAGCTTCTGGCGCACGGTTACCGCCCGAGATCGGCAAGGCTGTCCTCCGGCCAGAGAACAGCTCCCGCATTGTGGTGGGCGTAGCCTGCTGCGTTGAACGAAGTCCGGTTGGAAATGCCAGCTGTGCTATTCATAATCCTGGTAGCCAATATGGCCATCCTTTCCAAACGCCCATTGAGTTCCTTGAAAAATCAAGCTGATTTTGATTCCGCCATTCGGAGGTTCGATCCCTCCCGCCCCAGCCAGGCTGCTTGCAAGATCCTGCATGAATTTGCGCGCGTCCGGCCTGCGTTCGGGTCCGCAGCGCCGTCTGCGGCGCGTTCAGGCGCTGCTTTCGCATCGCCCCGGGGAAACATCAGACCGCTCAGGCCAGCCCCGCCTCGTGCAAGGTCTGCCCGATATGCGCAAACCCCTTCTTCGCATAGGTCAGCGGATGGGCTTTGCGCGGGTCCTGCTCCGCCTCGATGACGATCCAGCCGGAATAGCCCGGCAGCTCGCGGAATACGGCGGCGTAGTCGACCATGCCGTCGCCGGGCACGGTGTAGATGCCGAGTGCGTCGCCTTGTCCCAGCACCGCATCGAGGAAGCTCCAATCCTCGCGCCGCGCCTGCTCCATGACGGCGGCACGCACGTCCTTTACGTGGACATGGCTGATGCGGGCGCGATAGGTCCGCGCCAGCGCCGCGGGATCTGCGCCGCCCCAGGTGGCGTGGCCGGTGTCGAGCAGCAGATGCACGGCGTCGCCGGTCGCCGCCATGAAGGCGTCGATGTCGTCGGCGCTCTGCACGATGGTGCCGATGTGGTGATGGTAGACCAGCCTGACCCCCTCGGCGTGCGTGCGCTCGGCCACGTCCGTGATGCGGCGACCGAACTCCGCCCAGTCGCTAGGCCTCATCACCGGCCGTTGCGACAGCGGCCTGCCGCGATCGCCGTGGATCGCATTCGAGGTCTCGGCGAACACCAGCACGTTGGAGCCCATCGCCTTGAGCAGATCGAGATGCGGGCGCAACCGCCGCATCTCCGCGTCAGCGTCGCGCGTCAAGAGCTCGGCCGAATACCAGCCGGAGATGCAGGCCATGCCGAACGGCGCGAGCGCCGCCCTCAGCGCCTGCGGCTCGCGCGGAAATTTGTGGCCGAGCTCCATGCCCTCGAAGCCCGCCTCGCGCGCCTCGGCGAGGCAGGTCTCGAGCGGCGTCTCGCCGCCGATCTCCTGCAGATCGTCGTTCGACCACCCGATGGGATTCGCGCCGATACGGATGGGCATGTCGTCCTCGCTGGATCAATGGCCGCGGCGCCGCAGCGCCTCGATATAGTTGCGTCTGGATGCCTCGATCTCCGCGCGCTCCGAGACCTCCGGCACCGCCACCTCCCACCAATGGCCGCCGGCATCGGTAGACCGCAGTGGGTCGGTGTCGATCACGATGACGCTGGTGCGATCGTGGCCGCGCGCCGCATCGAGCGCCGCTTCGAGCTCGGTGATCCCGGCGACCTTGTGCGCGATCGCGCCGAGGCTGGCTGCGTGGCTCGCGAAGTCGATCTCGGGCAAGGTCACGTGACGCGTGTCGCGCAGCAGGTTGTTGAACGGGGCACCTCCGGTCGCGTTCTGGAGCCGGTTGATGCAGCCGAAACCGCGATTGTCGAGCACGACGATGATCAGTTTTGCCCCGAGCATGATCGACGTGGCGATCTCGGAATTCATCATCAGATAGGATCCGTCGCCGACCATGACGATGACGTCTCGGGCGGGATCGGCGAGCTTGGCGCCCAGGCCGCCGGCGATCTCATAGCCCATGCACGAATAGCCGTATTCCATATGATAGCCGCCGGGCGCGCCCGGCTGCCACAGCTTGTGCAACTCGCCGGGCAAGCCGCCTGCGGCGCACAGCACCACGTCGTCGGGCCGGCTGCGGCGTTGCACGGCACCGATCACCTCGGCATCGCTGGGCAAGGCCGCGTTGCTAGCCGCAAGATAGCGCGCCGCGGTGTCCAGCCAGGCCGTGCGGCCGGCTTTTGCCTGTTCGGTCCAGGTGGCAGGCGCCGTCCAGCCATGAAGGGCTGTACCGAGCTCCGCCAGTCCGGCCCTGGCATCGGCGACCAGCGGCTGCGCGCGGTGCTTGCCGGCATCGAACGGCTGCGTGTTGAGGCCGATGATGCGGCAGGCCTCGGCGAACAGCGCGCGCGAGCCGGTGGTGAAGTCCTGCAGCCGGGTGCCGATCGCGAGCACCACATCGGCCTGCTGCGCAGCCGCATTGGCCGCGCCGGTGCCGGTGACGCCGATCGCGCCGAGATTGAGCGGATGGTCGTGAGGCAGTGCGCTCTTGCCGGCCTGCGTCTCCGCCGCGGGAACGCCGTGCGTCAGGCAGAACTCGGCGAGGTCGCGTTCCGCCTCGCTGTAGAGGACGCCGCCGCCGGCGATGACGAGCGGGCGCTTGGATGTCTTGATGAGGGTTGCAGTCTCGGCCAGTCGCGTCGCGTCGGGCCGCGGCCGGCACGGCTGCCAGATGCGCTCGGCGAAGAATTGAGACGGAAAGTCGTAGGCCTCCGTCTGCACGTCCTGGCACAGCGCGAGAGTCACCGGGCCGCATTCGGCGGGGTCGGTCAGAACCTGCATCGCACGCTCGAAGGCCGGGATGATCTGCTCGGGCCGGGTGATCCGGTCGAAATAGCGCGAGACCGGGCGGAAGCAATCATTGGCCGAGACAGTGCCGTCGCCAAAATCCTCGATCTGCTGCAACACCGGGTCGGGACGCCGTCCGGCGAAGACATCGCCCGGCAGCAGCAAGAGCGGCAGACGGTTGACATGCGCGACGGCTGCGGCTGTCACCATGTTGGTCGCCCCGGGGCCGATCGAGCTCGTCACGGCCATCATGCGCCGGCGGCGCGCGGCCTTGGCAAATGCGATCGCGGCATGGGCCATCGCCTGCTCATGATGCGCGCGCAAGGTGGGCAGGCGATCGCGCACGGCAAACAGCGCCTCGCCGAGACCGGCCACATTGCCATGGCCGAAGATCGCCCAGACGCCGGCGAACAGCGGCACCGTCTCGCCGTCGATCACCGTCCGCTGCGCCGCGATCGCGGCGACGAGCGCCTGCGCCATCGTCAGCCTGATCGTCGCCATTATTCGCTCCTGCTCAACCCAGCACGCAACATGATCAGGCCCGCCGACATGATGCAGCACTGGGCTCTGCGCATGCCTTTGCAAAAGCGCGCGCGCTCACGGGCGGTTGGAGCGCGTGATCGTTCGACGCGATGTGATGCTGCGATGCGGCGGATGACATTGAGAACAGCGGCTCCGTCCTTGACTGGACGGCGCAGAGAATGAAATGCTTCTTCGAAGAGTCAAGCAACGATGATGATTATGCGGTTTGGACTTCTCGGCGCCGGCAGGATCGGGCGAATTCATGGTCTCAATGTCTCGTCGCGCGGCGATGCACGGCTCGTCGCGGTGGCCGACGCCTCGAACGAAGCCGCGCTTTCGCTCGCACAGGCGACCGGCGCCGAGGTGGCCGATGCGGATGCGATCATCGCCGATGCCAAGATCGACGCGATCCTGATCTGCACGCCGACCGATACGCATGCCGATCTGATCGAAGCCGCGGTGTCGGCCGGCAAGGCGGTGTTCTGCGAGAAGCCGGTCGACCTCGATTCGGACCGCATTTGCCGCTGCCTCGCCACAGTGGAAAAAGCCGGCAAGCCGCTGATGATCGGCTTTAACCGCCGCTTCGATCCGAACTTCGCGGCGCTGGAGAAGCGGCTGCGCAACGGCGAGGCCGGCGAGATCGAGATCGTCAGCATCATCTCGCGTGATCCGGCACCGCCGCCGGTGGACTATGTGAAGCGCTCGGGCGGTCTCTTTCGCGACATGATGATCCATGATTTCGACATGGCGCGCTTCCTGCTCGCGGAGGAGCCGGTCGAGGTGTTCGCGCTCGGCTCAGCGTTGGTCGATAAGGCGATCGGCGAGGCCGGCGACGTCGACACCGCCGCGGTGCTGATGAAGACGGCGAGCGGGCGCATCGCGCAGATCTCGAACTCGCGCCGCGCCAGCTACGGCTACGACCAGCGCGTCGAGGTGCATGGCGCAAAGGGCATGCTGCGTGCCGGCAACGTGCACGAGACCACCGTCGAGATCGCGACCGGCCAGGGTTTTCGCGCCGACCCGGTGCAGAACTTCTTCCTCGAACGCTACAGCGCCGCCTATCGCGCCGAGCTCTCCGCCTTCATCGATGTCTGCGCCGGCAAGGCGGCGCCGTCGCCGAGCGGCCGCGATGGGCTGCGCGCCCAGATGCTCGCCGACGCCGCGACCTTGTCGGCGCGCGGCGGGCGGCCCGTCGCCGTCAAGGCCAGCTGACGATGACGGAGACCGAGCTGCTGCTGCGCTGCTACGCAGTCCAGGGCCTTGTCGCCGAGGCCGGGCGCATCGCGCTCGATTATTTCAGCCGCAAGGACAGTCTCGGGGTGACGATGAAGGGGGCACAGGATTGGCTCACCGTCGCCGACGGCATCATCGAGAGCTTTCTGCGCGAACGGCTGGCCGAGCTGTTCCCCCAGGACACCGTGATCGGCGAGGAAGGCGGCGGCGAGGCCAGCGACGCGGTCTGGATCATCGATCCGATCGACGGCAACGCAATGAGGCCTCCTCGACGAGCTCGGAGCAGGGCCACAGATCGTCGATTGCGCCAGTATTCTCGCCACGACCTGCCACCGAAGTTTCATCCAGCAGCATTTAGAGTCCTGTCGAGTTTACGCCGATTGGCGCGGGTGGAGCAACAGGCGAGCGGCGGAGCTGGTCGTTTTTGCGCAGCCGATCGCCCGTTGCGGTGAATGTGGCAGCGTAGGCCGCCTGGGTCTGGTATTTCAGCGAGGAGCGGGGCCGCTCGCTATTGTAGTCGGCGACCCATGCAGCAATCTTGCTCCGTGCGTCGGCGATGCCGAAGAACAGCATCTCGTTCAGCAGCTCGTCGCGCATGGTGTCGCTCGTAGTGCAGCCCGGCCGGAGTGATGATGCCTTGCAGATGGTGCAGTGGCGTGCCGCTGGCGGCCGCCGTTGAAGTCGGCGGCGGCGTTTGGGGCCGGCGCTTGATGCCGTTCCTCGAAGCGCGAGGGTACGCCATAAGCGGGGCTTGCGACCGGAGAGCCTTGCTGCCGCGTCCAGATCGGCAGCTGCAGCGGACCTTCGGTGATGATCGGGCACGATCGTTCCAGCGGCGCTCGTTCCATTCAATATCATGGCGGTCATTGCCTGCACAATCGCGAGCAAGAGCCGACGATGATTGCGTCTGATCGCCAAACGAGTCCCTATGTCCAAAACCGTCAAGCAGAGTACATTCAGCGCGGTCCGCGCGCGCTATCCTGCGCGAGTTGAAGACCATCGGCATTTGTCCGCGGTCGTGCGCCGTCAGTCCCGCGGTCGGTTCAAATTCCAGCGGCTCCATCATCGCCTGAAGGTTTGCAGACACCCCGGCTCGGCTGCTCGAGGGGCGCCCGGCGGCGTCAGCTGACGTCCCAAATTCGCCTCCACCTCGATACGTCTCAAGGAAGTCCGCATGGTCAGAAAGTTGTTCGCGGCTAACCCGGCGCGCATGGGACGATTCGCGTGCACGCCGGCTGCGGACGCCGTTCCGGACGCGCTTGCCGGTGGCAGTCCGCAGCAACTCAAATCGGATCTGGTTGCGCTTCTCGGCGCGGATCGCGTGATGCATCGTGCGATCGATCTGGTGCGCTTCGCCTCCGACGCAAGCCCCTACCGCCTGATGCCCCAGGTGGTGGTGATGCCGCGATCGGCGGAAGAGATCGCCAAGATTTTCCGCTATTGCCGCGACAACGGCCGGCACGCGACGTTCCGCGCCGCGGGGACCAGCCTCAACGGCCAGTCGCAATCGGACGACATCCTGATCGACGTCCGGCGTCACTGGTACGGCGCGTGGATCGAGAATGGCGGTGCGCGTGTCGTCGCCCGTCCCGGCATGATCCTCGGATATGTCAACAGCATGTTGGCACGATACGGCAGGCGTCTCGGGCCGGATCCTGCCAGCGCCCACGCCGCCACCATCGGCGGCGTGATCGCGAACAATGCGGGCGGCATGCGCTGCACCGTCGCAACCGACGCCTACAGCACCGTCACGGCGATGACGTTCGTCACGCCGTCCGGCGCCGTGATCGACACCGCGGCCGCCGGAGCCGAAGCAGCTTTTGCTGCGGCCGAGCCGGAACTAGCGCAAGGTCTTCTCGACCTCAGGCGCGAACTGCTTGCCGATCCTGACCTGGCTGCGCGGATCCGCCGGAAGTTCAGGATCAGAAACACCCATGGCTATCGCCTCTGCGCTCTGCTCGACGGCGAGACGCCGCTCGAGATTTTTCGCCGGCTGTTGGTCGGATCGGAGGGCACGCTCGGCTTCGTGGCTGAAGCTACCATCGCAACCGTGCCAATGCCCAAGGTGACGAGCGTTGCCTGGATTCCCGTGCCATCGATCGACGAAGCGGTTGCGCTCGTGCCGGAATTGGTCGGGCTCGGCGCCTCCGCCGTCGAACTGATGGTCGCGCCGGCCCTCACGGCTGCTGGTTACGCGTTTCCAGAGACACCCTCCTACTGGAAGACGCTCGATCCCAAAGCCGCCGCGCTGCTTGCCGAATTCGGTGCCGAAAACGACGTCGCTCTCGTCGGAAAGCAGGCCAGGGTTCTGGACGTCGTCGGCAAGGCCAATCTCATCCGTCCGGTCGAGTTCACCAGCGTCGAGGAAGCGATTGAACTCGCGTGGCATGTCCGCGAGGGGCTGCTTGGCCTGATCGGAAAGAATCGCGCGGAAGGCTCGACGCTGATCACGGAGGATGTCTGCTTTCCGCCGGACAGACTCGCCCAGGGCGTGCACGACCTTCAGGCGCTCATGACCAGGCACGGCTTCCCGTCGGGGGTCGCGGGCCATGCGGGCCATGGCAATCTGCATTTTTCCCTGATCGCCAATTTTACGATCCCGGAACATGTGACGCGCTACGGCGCCTTCATCGCCGAGCTCGTCGACCTCGTCGTTCGCAAACATGACGGTTCGCTGAAGGCGGAGCACGGCACCGGCCTCAACATGGCGCCGTTCCTGGAAGCGGAATGGGGTGAGAAGGCGACCTCCATGATGTGGCGGATCAAGCAGCTCGCCGATCCCCATGGCGTGCTCGCGCCCAATGTGATCCTGACCCGCAATCCCAACCTCCATATGCAGAACCTGAAGTCGGTCCCTCAGATCGAGGGGATCATGGGGTCTTCGCAATGTATCGAATGCGGCTTCTGCGAACCGGTCTGTCCGAGCCGCAACGTCACCATGACACCGCGTCAGCGCATCGTGCTGCGGCGCGAAATGGCGCGTCAGCAACCGGGTTCGGACATGCTGGCTCAGCTGCAGTCCGACTATCAATATGATGGCATCGAAACCTGCGCCGGCGACGGCACGTGCGCGATCCCATGCCCGATCGGCATCAACACCGGCGCCGTGATCAAGGAGCTGCGCGCGAAGGAAAACGGGCCGACGTCCAACAAGGTGGCATTACGCGTCGCGAAAAACTGGAGAACTGTCGAGAGCGTTTCGCGAGTTGCGCTCGCGGGCACCCACCTGGTCTCCAGCGTGATCGGGACCAGGCCGCTTACCGCGCTCGCCGGCCTGGTGCGAAGCATGATCAGTCCGGACCTCGTTCCCTCCGTCCCAGGTCCGATGCCGCGGCCGGCAAAGCCTCTCCCGCAGACTGAGCGAGAGGGGCCGGCAGCGGTCTACTTCTCGGCCTGCATCAATCGGATCTTCGGACGCGATCCCGCCAGCCCGGCAGCGCCTTCCCTGCCGGAAGCGTTGGTCCGGCTGTCCGCACGCGCCGGCAGACAACTATGGATCCCGCCCGACTGCGGTGGCTTCTGCTGCTCGTCGCCGTGGAAATCGAAGGCCTATGCCGATGGCCATGAACATATGGCACGTGCGACGGCCGAGGCGCTCTGGCGTTGGAGCGACGGAGGCAAGCTGCCGATCGTGGTGGATGCGGCGGCTTGTTCATTGAGCCTGGTCGAGGACATCGCCTCTCAGCTCACAGACGAGGCGAAAGCGCGTTACGAGAAGCTGAATATCATCGACTCGATCGCGTGGTGCCACAGCCTGCTTCCCGCGCTCACGATCTCACGACAAGTGAACAGGGTGGCGGTCCATCCCAATTGCTCCGTCGTCCATCTCGGCCTCGCCAAGCAACTGCGAGATATCGCGGAGCATCTGGCCGCCGATGTGGAGATCCCGATCGGGACGGGTTGCTGCGGTACCGCCGGCGATCGCGGACTGTTGCATCCAGAGCTCGTCCGTTCGGCGACGCGTGAGATCAAGGCCGTTCTCGATGCCCATCCCGCGGACGTCTATGTCTCAGCCAACCGCACCTGTGAGATGGGGCTGCGGCATGCGACCGGCTACCCCTATGAATCCTTCGTGTTCCTGCTCGAAGAGCTGAGCCGTCCGCAAGACGCCAATCGAGCAAGTTAGCGGCGACAAGACCTGCCGGTTTAAGGGTGATTTTCTGTGATGATGAGAAAGATCAAAATGCCGATGCGGCTTCCCGCAACGCTGATGTCAACGCTCCTGCTGGCGCTCGCGTGGCCGGTCGAGGCTCAGGTGCTGCCGCCGAACGTGCCATCCAAGGAGCAGCTCGCGAACGACAATCATTTGTTCCTTTCGCTGGCCAGGAAGATCTTCAAGTGGGAGGAGCCCGCCGAGCCGGTGCGGATCGTAGGACCGATCTATTTCGTGGGGACCAGAGGCCTCGGCGCATTCCTCATCGTGACGTCGGAGGGACACATCCTGATGAACACGGGGATGCCGTCGTCCGGACCGATGATCGTGGAGTCGATTCGCAAGCTTGGCTTCAAGCCGGATGACGTCAAGTTGATGATCAACGGCCACGCGCATATCGATCATGCGGGTGCGTTCGCCTTCATGAAAAGGCTGACGGGGGCGCAGCTGGCCATCATGAAGGACGATGTCGCGGCGATCGAGAGCGGCGACAGGGGCGATTTCAAGTATGCGGACGACCTGGCCTATGAAGGCGTGACGGTCGACCGGGTGCTGCGCGACGGCGACCAGATCAGGATGGGTGATGTCCTGCTCACCGCCTACCACACGCCGGGCCACACGCGGGGAGCGACCACATGGATCGCCAACCTCGTCGTGGATGGCAAGGCCTATCTGGTGGCATTCCCGGACGGCGCCGGCGTCAACCCCGGCTACCGCCTGGCGAAGGACCCGTCGTATCCCGGCATCGAGGGCGACTACCGCAAGACCCACCACGCTCTCGAGATGATCAAGCCGGACATCTGGCTGGCGCAGCACAACGAATACTACGATTTCGAAGGTAAGCGGAAGCGTGCGGAGACGCAGGGCGTCAGCGCCTGGATCGATCCGGAAGGCTATCGCCGCTTCATTGCCGGCAAGAAGCGCGCGTTCGAGGACGAGGTCGACGAGGAGCTTGGGGCTCCCAAAGCCGCCGCGACATCGTCGGCCGACGCGCCTAGCAACAACAGATAGCGCGTGGTCGGACAAAGGTCGCCGCGAATGCGGAGGTGGACTCATTGAACGGTCGCATCGGCGCGAGAACGGCTCATCCCGAGCAATTTCGTTCAACGCGGCGCAACCATGCGCAATCTTGCGGGATGCTTGGCGGTTATCTCTCACCCGTACGATTCATCTGGACGCGTCGGCTGCTCCGCGGGCCCGCATTGGTGGCCTGAAGCGCCGATCCGTCCGAATATGAGGCGCCGTGTTTCGTAATCGGTCCGATGACAGAGCCAGACATGCAAGATTCACCGAGCCCGGCATCACGACAGTCGTCCGTTCCGATCGATCGAGAGCTTCGCGCGCGCTCGACCTCGGTCCCGTTCGCCATCGTGCTGCTGATCGCTGCCGCCGTCGCCGGCCTGTCCGTGTACTACCTCCTGAAGCCGCAGCCGCTGCTGGTCCAGGGAGAGGTTGACGCGACCCGGCTCGACATCGCGGCGCGGGTCGATGGCCGGGTCAAGGACGTGCCGGTCGCGCGCGGCCAGAACGTCGCGTCAGGTGCCGTGCTGGTGAGCATCGACAATCCGGAGACCGTCGCCAAACGGGACCAGATGGTGGCCGGAAAGGCGGTCGCGGAGGCCCAGCTCGCCAATGTTCTCGCCGGTACGCGGCCGGAAACCGTGGCGGCGCGAAAGGCCGAGCTGGAGCGTGCGCAGGCCAATCGGATTCTCGCCCAGAAGACGTTCGATCGCGCGCGTACGCTGGCCGATCAGGGCAATGCGCCCCAGGCGCGTCTGGATCAGGCAACGGACACGCTTCACGAGAGCGAGCGCGCCGTGGATCAGGCTCAGTCGGCCTACGATCAGGCCGTCAACGGCTACACCAAGGAGGAGCGCGACATCGCCAGGGCCAATGTCGAGAAGGCCGAGGCGGACATCAAGGTCGTTCAATCGCTGATCGATCAGCTGGTCGTTCAGGCGCCGCTCGCCGCACAGGTTTATCAGCGCAATGTCGAGCCCGGCGAATATGTCGCGCCAGGCGTTCCCCTGCTATCGCTGATCAATCTCGACGATCTCTGGATCCACTTCGATCTTCGCGAGGATCTGATGCGGAATGTGAAGACCGGCGACCGTTTCGACGTGCGGATTCCCGCGCTCGACGACCGCAAGATCACGGTGGTCGTCAAGCTGATCGCGTCGAAGGGCGAGTATGTAAGCTGGCGCGCGACGCGCGCCACGGGTGATTTCGATCTGCGGACGTTTTCGATCCGTGCGTATCCGGTCGAGCCGGTGCCCGAGCTGCGGCCGGGCATGAGCGCCTATCTCGATTGGCGGTCGCGCTGATGAGCATGGTCTCCGGCTCGGCCTTCCTGCGCGTCGTCCGTCGCGAGTGCCATTGGCTGCTTCACGATCGTGTCGCGCTGATCCTGATCTTCGCCGTTCCCCTGTTTGCATTTCTGGTTCTCACGACGGTCTTCAGCCACTCGGTCATCCGCGGGCTGGGCGTCACGGTCGTTGACGAAGACAGGTCGGACGCATCGAACGCCCTAGCGGAATCCATTGCGGCATCTCCGAGCCTGCAGATTGCCGGCCGATCTGCGAGCTTGTCGGATGCGGTCGAGGACCTGCGGTCCGGCAATTCCATCTCCGCGGTCTACATCCCTCCGAATTTCGAACGTGACCTGAAGGCGCAGCGGCGGCCCCAGGTGGTCGGGTTCTACAATCAGCAATTCCTGACCGCGGCAGGCATCGCCTCCTCGGGACTCAGCGACGCGTTGACGGCGGCCGCCGCGGCCGCCGCCCCGGCGGGGCGCGCGGCGCCTGCGCCGACCGCGACCGGAACGCTGGTGAGCGAGACCATCACGCTGGTCAATCCTCAGAAGAACTACGCCCAGTTCCTGTTGCGGACCCTGCTGCCGATGGTCATCCACGTCGTCATCACGGTGGCCGGCGGCTATTCGGTCGGATCCGAGTTTCGTCAGCGGAATTTGAGGGAATGGATCGTGTGCGCGGACGGCAGTCCAGTCATTGCCCTCGCCGGCAAGCTCGCGCCGCTGTTCGGACTGTTCGCCGTGATGATGTTCGCGGTGCCGCTGCTGCTCGAGGGCGTGCTGGAAATCCCGTTCAAGGGCGATCTGCCGATGCTTGTGGCCTCGAGCCTGCTCCTTATCGCCTGCTATCTCTCGCTGGGCGCGCTGCTGCAGCTGTTGACGCGCGACCTCGCGACGGGACTCGGCCTGACCGGATTGCTGGTATCTCCGGCATTCGGTTATGCAGGCGTGGGCTTCCCGGTCAGCGGCATGAATCTCTTTGCGCAGGGCTTGAGCGCCATCCTGCCGCTGCGCTGGTACATGTCGATCCTGCTGGGCCAGGCCGCACGCGGTCTGCCTGTCGCGGACTCCGCCCTGTCATTTGCCATGCTCGCGGCGCTGACGGCGATCTCCATGGCGCTCACATGTCTTCGGCTGAGGGGTCTGATCCGGAGCCTTCCGGCCGCCGACGCCGGCGCGGCAGGGCAAGCCACGATCGGCGAGCGAGCGAGCGGCGTAGGCGGTGCGTTTCTGACCGAATGGCGGCGCGTGCTGGGCACCCGCAGCGCCTTCACGATCATCATCATCGCGCCGGTCATCTATGGTCTCTATTATCCGCAGCCTTATCTCAACCAGATCCTGCGCAAGCTGCCGATCGCCGTCGTCGACAGCGACATGAGCGATGTCAGCCGCCGTCTGGCCGAAACGCTGGACGTCAGCGGCGCGTTGCGGGTCGTCGCGCGGCCCCGGACGCTCGCAGAGGCCCGCGACGTCATCGATCGCGGCCTGGCCTTCGCCGCAGTCGAGGTGCCGGCAGGAACGGAGCGTGACCTCCTCAAGGGGATCAACGTCCATGTTCCCGTCTATGCGGACGCCACCTATCTTTTCATCTTCCGGTCGACAGCGAGCGGCATCGCCACCGCGATGGGCACCTTGAGCTCCGAGCTCGTCTCGAGAGGCGGCCGTTCGGATGGCAGTCTCGTCAAGGCGAAGCTCGCCGGGACCAGCCCGGCCGATGTCCTGCTGCAGCCGATTTTCAACCCGGTTGGTGGCTATGCCAGCTATATCGTTCCCGCGGTCTTCATCCTCATTCTGCAGCAGACATTGCTGATCGGCGCGGCCATGCTGACGCGTGAGGCATTGAGCGCCGGCGGCCGCGTATTCGTCACTGTGGCGGGCCGAGGCATCGCGCATCTCACGCTTTTGATGCCAGCGCTGGCGCTGTACCTGATCGTGCTGCCGCATGTGTACGGATTTTCCACTCTCGGCCATCTGCCGGAGCTGTTCGCCCTCGCTGCGCTGTTCGTGCTCGCCACGAGCTTTCTCGGCCAGGCGATCGGCACGCTGCTCACGCGACCGGAGAACGCCACGCTGCTCTTGTTGGCGACAAGCCTGCCGCTGTTCTTCACGACCGGCTTCGCATGGCCGCGCGAAGCGATCCCCGATGTTGCTCTCGCGCTTGGCCGGATCTTTCCTGCGGACTTTGCCATCAACGGACTGGTCCGCATCAATCAGCTCGGCGCGAGCCTTTGGGAGGTCGCATCCAGCTGGATGGGGTTGTGGTGCCTGGTCGTTGTGTATTTTGGACTCGCCGTAAGCTCCGCGGGCATCACCAGGAGGAGGCTGGCACATGAAGGGTAGGCTTGTCGTGACGGCAGCCATCGTCGCCGCCGCGGTCGCGGGTATTGCGATCTATGACAGGCCGTCCGCCGAGCGGTCGCCGGCGATCGTAGGTGTCGTCCGGGCGACCGAGATCGCCATCGCCCCGGAAGTCAGCGGCCAACTCGCCTCGATCGAGGTGCACAAGGGCGCGCGCGTGCATGCCGGAGACGTGCTGGCGACGCTGTATGCGGTGGAGTTGACGGCCCAACTCGATCAGGCGCGCGCTGCGCTTGCTGCGGCGGTCGCGAACCGCGACCATGTCTACGCGGGCGTACGCCGCGAGCAGGTGGATTCGCTGAGGAGCGGGATCTCAAAGGCCAATGCTCGGCTGGATTACGTCCAGGCGCAGCTGGCGCGTACGAGCTCGCTGACGCGGCAGAATGTCGAATCGCTGCAGGCCCTCGATCAGGCACAACACGACGCCGATAGCGCCCTCATGGATGTCGCTCAAGCCCAGGCCAACTACGATGCGGCCGTGGCGGGACCGACGCCTCAGGAGCGTGCCATTTCCGATGCCCAGGTCCAGGCCGCGTCGGCGGCGGTCGCGGTCCTCGCACGCAAGCTCGACAAGATGGTGCTGCGCGCGCCGGCGGATGGCATCGTGAGTGTCGTTGTTGCCGAGGTGGGCGAGAACGTTCGTGCCGGGCAGCCCGTCCTCGCCGTCGAGGCCAGCGGCCAGGAATGGCTGTCGTTCAACGTCCGCGAGGACCACCTCGACGGACTGAGCGTTGGTACGAGCGTCAAGCTCGGCCGCGGCGGCATCCGGGACACCTTCGCCGGTTCGGTGACCGAGATCCGCCGACTCGGTCCGTTCGCGACCTGGCAGGCGCGACGGGTTGTCGGCGATCACGACCGGAACACGCTGAGGCTGCGGGTCGATCCTTCAGGCAGGGTGGCCGATCTGGAGCCTGGCATGACTGTCTGGATCGAGCGATGAGTCAGGTCTCCCACCGCCACCTATCTCGCCCGCGGCTGCTCGCTCCTGATGTCGCTGGGCGTCTTGTTGGTCCAGCGCTGGAACGCGCGCCGGAACGCCGCGCCATCGCTGAACCCGAGTGCGACCGCGATATCGTCGTTGTTAAGGGAGGTGCCGCGCAGATATTCCAGCGCCAGCCGGCCCCGCAACTCGTCGCGAAGAGTCCGGAACGACAGACCCTGGCGCTCGAGCGCCCGCCGCAGCGACCGCTCGTTCGAGCCAAGCTGACGCGCGACGGCCTCGAAGGAGGGCGGATTGGCAATGTCGCGCAGCAGAATCTCGCGGATCTGTCCGGCCACGCCTGCGCGCAATGTGATGTCGGCGAGCAGGGTGTTGCACAGGTCGAGCATGTGCGAGAACGTCGTCCGGTTGCCCAAGGTCGCCTTGGAGTCCAGCCACTCGCTCTTGAAGACGATCCGGTTGGCCGACTGCGAATAGCGGACCTCGCAACCGGCATCACCCGGGTCGATGTCGAAATCACCGCCCTTGCCGTAGGTCAGATCGATGGCTTCCGGAACAAAAGTCGTCCCCATGATGTCCCGCATGACGGAGATATGGATTCCAACCTGCTTCTCCAGCACGAAACGATAAAGGGGAGCGTCGTCCAGGATGTGGGCGTTGGGCTCGAATGTCCAGGTGGCCAAACCGTTCTGCTCCGTCAGCCCGACCGAGGCCAGCGGCGTGGCCAGTACGTGGTAGCGGATCGTGACATCCACGGCAGTCCGAAAGTCGGGGCTGCACATGATCGCATATCCATACATGCCGTAGGCCGAGACATGGACGGTTTTGCCAATCCGATAGGCAATGTGGGGATCGGCCGACAGCCTGATTGCGTTCCGATAGGCCGTGATCAGCTGACTGAGCGAAATCCGGGTGTTCGGCGAATGGACGTCATCAGGCTTCAGGCCGATGCCCTTCAAGGCGTCCGATGGTGAGTGACCCTCGTTCAGGAGCGCGTCGTAGACCGACGCCAGCTTCGTTGGGACGTAGAGCCGCTCGTGGAGCCCGACCACGGAGTCGTCCACCGCGCCGGTGCGGGCTGATCCGTTTCGACGCGACGACGTACTGGGCTGTTGCAACGGAAATTGCCCTCGCACTGAAACTGGCTGGCCGGCTCAGCCCGTCCCTGCTTCGTCGAGCGGAATGACCAGGCAACCGGCAAATTTATATGTCCGGAATGTTTCATAGTGGCGCGCTCTGCGACAATCAAGAAGGTATCATATGACATTCAGGATCAATGATGGCTGCTCTTCCAGGCAGCTGCCGCGCGCCTGGCCAGTGACCTCGACCAGGTCTGCCGAAATCAAACCGCCGCGCAGCTGATCAATGACAGAATTCGCTCGATGGTTGTGTGACGACGACGATGCCGGACAGAAGGCCATCGTGGGACGCGACAATCGCGCCGTCCGCACGGCCCGGCGTTTGCGTTGAAAGCCAGTACGCCAGAGCGGCGCTAACTCAGATTGCTAATCTCGGCTCAAGACTGACTTGTCCGGTTAGGTATGACAACTGACCGGAGCGAGCCTTCACATTGAACGTCGGCCAAAGTTATTTGCGCGGAGGATCAATCACTTTGCCGAAGCTTGAGAGTCCGCGAACATGCTTATGGAATATCGATCCGAGCGAGATGGAGCCGGCAGCATCAATCTCGCGCGGCGTCAGCTGGGTGATCGCCCGCGGGTGGCGACGAGCGAGGGACGGTGCTGGGACGGATTTTGGCTTGACGAGTATGGCCCGTTTCACGCCGGCCAGGGCGATCCAATGCCCCCGCGCGACCATCATGTCGTGCTGATCGCGCGCGATCACTCGTCCTATGTGCTGCAACAACGCGCCGGCCAGCGCTTCGAAAGTGCGTGCAGGCCTGGCGACGTGTCGATCGTTCCCGCCGGCCATGAAACGGTTTTTCGCGGTCGCCTGCCATCTCACCTGCGCATCGGCCTGTCGCCCGACCATCTGATCGAGATCGCAGATTCGTTGGGCCGGCGTGGCGTCTATGCGCGGCCCAAGCTGACGAACGTTTTTCGTACCCAGGATCCGGTGCTGAACCGTCTCGGCGAGATCTTCTCGGCCGAGCTGCGGCGTCCGTCGCATCCGACGCAGGATCTGCTGATGGAATCCGCCGTCACCGCGCTTTCGGCGCATCTGTTGCGCACCCACGCGGCCGTGACAGAGGCGCACGGCGATTTGGCAGGTAGCAATGTCGCAGCCATCCGGCGGGCGCTGGAGTTCATGCGGCAGCCATTGGACACGAAGATCACCTTGGCCGAGCTGGCTAATGCCTCCGGCATCAGTCGCTTCCACCTCAGCCGCATTTTCAAGAAGCACTTTGGCCTGTCGCCGATCGCCTACCTCGAGCGGACGCGCATCGAGCGGGCGAAGGACCTGATCCAGCGTGCCGAGATGTCGCTCGCCGACGTTGCGCAAACCGTCGGCTTTGCCGATCAGAGCCACTTCACGCGTCGCTTCAAGCACTACACGGGGCACACGCCCGGTGCCTATTCGCGCGAGCGCGCCCGGAAGCGGCTGCCGGTCTAGAGGTCACGCGCATCCTGATTGTCTCGTCCGCGGCGCCTCGCGCCGCGGAGTGCCACGCCTATTCCAGCCCAGACAAATCGCCAGAAAGAACTCGTGCCGATGAAGCCCGGACGTCTTGAAGAGATCGCACGCGCCGGCAAGCCGGCCGGATGCGGAATGACTGCCCGCAAACATGCCTTGCCGCAGGCAGGTCTCATCATGCTGAGCTTGTTGCTGGTCACGGCAGCGCATGGCGGCGTTCGGCAAGAGCCCCCGGCCGTCATGGCCGGAGATTCTGCCGAAAGCAGCAAGGCCTCGGAGCAGGAGGCATTGCAGGTTGAAATCGACCGGTTCAAGACCGCATCGATTTCTCTGCGCGAAGCGCTCTCGATCGCGCAGGAGCGGCAGGCCGGATCGCGGGCGGTGGATGCAGGTTTCGACGGCGAGACCGGTGCTCCGACCTATCAGGTCAGGATGGTCAAAGGAAACCGCCTTTGGGAGACCACCATCGATGCCCTGACCGGCAACACGATCAAGACCGCAGTCGTGTCGTCGCTCGATGATCTCGAAGCGCACGATCGCGAGCTGCTCGTCCGGCTCCGCAACGTTCGACCGGAGTTGCTGGACGGCATCGCCGTGGCAGAACGCGCCACCGGCGGCAAGGCCATCAGCGCTGGGCTGATGGTGGATAAAGGCCGGCTGCAATTCGTCATCGTGTGCGTCGACGGCAATGACCTCAAGCAGGTGTTGCTCGAACCGCCCGCAGCTGCCGCTGGCGTCAAGAGATAAGAGGGTGCTGTAGACCGGCGTCAGACGCTCGGTCGCGCAAGATCAGTCAAATCACAGCCGGGGCATGCAAGATGCGCGGAGCAACCCCTGCTTTATTATCAGTCTGCGATAGCGCTGCGAAAAATTGTCTCCGTTCGCAAGGCCCCGCATAGAGCTCGATCACATGTCCGAAGAGAAGCCTCAGATATTAGCTGTCCAGGGCGTGGAAAAGAGGACGCTGTCCTCAACAGCGCTGCTGGCGCTGACCTTGCTGACAGCCGGCCTGTTGTTTGTGCTGGTGCGGCAAGTGTCGCCGGTTCTGGCGCAGACGGCACCCCATCAGCCGCCTGACACGATGGCGGCGCGCGTCGAGGCCTGCACGCCGTGCCACGGCAACAAGGGCGAGGGCACCAGCGATATCTACTTCCCGCGGCTCGCCGGCAAGCCGTCCGGCTATCTCTACAATCAGCTGCTCGCGTTCCGCACCGGCCGGCGCAAATATCCGCCGATGAATTATCTGCTCGAGTTCCTGCCGAACGACTATCTGCAGGACATGGCGGACTATTTCGCCGGCCAGCGTCCGCCGCTGCCGCAGCCGGCCGCGACGGCGGTGAGTGATGAGATCCTGCGCCGCGGCGAGGTGCTGGTGACCGGCGGGGATGCAGCCTCACAGATCCCGGCCTGCGCCAGCTGTCACGGTCTGCAACTGACCGGCATGGAGCCGGGGATTCCCGGGCTGCTCGGCTTACGGCCCAATTATGTCAGCGCCCAGCTCGGCGCTTGGCGCTACGGCACCCGCACGGCGAAGTCGCCGGATTGCATGCAGCGGGTCGCGGCAAAACTGACCGAGGCCGATGTGACCGCGGTCGCGGCCTATCTCGCCACCCTGCCGGCATCGGAGAACGCGGCGCCGCTGCCGAAGGGCATCTACGTCCTACCGTTCGCCTGCGGCAGCGCGCCGAATTGAGGAGCAGGACCATGCGACCGATGCTCCGTTGTCTCTCGCTCATCATCGCGCTGCCGTTCACGGCGCCGGCTGTGCATGCGCAGTCCAGCGCGCCGAACGCGGGCGGCGACATCGTGGCGCGTGGCGAGTACCTGGCCCGCGCCGGCGACTGCATCGCCTGCCACACCGCGCCGGAGGGCCAGCCCTTCGCCGGCGGCCGCGCCATGAACACGCCATTCGGCGCGCTCTACACCTCCAACATCACGCCGGACCCGGCGACCGGCATCGGTCGATGGACCGCAGACGATTTCTACAAGACCATGCATACCGGGCGCTTCCCCGATGGCGGCCTGCTGTATCCCGCGATGCCCTTCGCCTCCTACACCAAGGTGACGCGCGCCGACAGCGATGCGATCTTCGCCTATCTGAAGTCGATCCCAGCCGTGAACCAGAAGAACCGCAGCCACGATCTGCGCTTTCCCTATGACAATCGCGAACTGATCCTGGGCTGGCGGACGCTGTTCTTCCGCGAAGGCGAGTTCAAGAGCGATCCGTCCAAATCGGCCGAGTGGAATCGCGGCGCCTATCTTGTGGAGGGCCTCGGTCATTGCGGCATGTGCCATTCGCCGATCAATGCGCTCGGCGGCAGCTCGCAGTCCGACGCGTTCAAGGGCGGGCTGATCCCGATGCAGAACTGGTACGCGCCCTCGCTGACGTCCAACCGCGAGGCCGGACTTGGCGATTGGAGCATCAAGGACATCACCGACCTCCTGCAGACCGGCGTGTCGAACCGCGGCGTGGTCTTCGGCCCGATGGCCGAGGTCGTCCACAACAGCCTGCAATATCTCACCGATGAGGATGCCCGTGCGATGGCCATCTACCTCAAGGGCATTGCCGAGCCGTCGTCGAAGGCGCCGCCGGCCTCAAACCTGCCGGGCAGCGAGAGCAGCCTGCTGATCAGCCTCGGCAAGACCGTCTATGACGCGCGCTGCGCCAGCTGCCACGGGACGAACGGGGAGGGCAGGCCGCCGCACTGGCCGCCGCTCGCCAACAACCAGTCGATCAACATGACATCCGCCGTCAATCCGATCCGCATGGTGCTGAACGGCGGCTATCCGCCGGGCACCAAGGGCAATCCGCGGCCGTATGGCATGCCCCCGTTCGCGGGCCTGCTGTCCGACAACGAGATTGCCGCCGTCGTCAGCTACATCCGCACGTCCTGGGGCAATCGCGGCACGCCCGTGAGCGCCCGTGACGCCAACGAGCTGCGCTCCGCACCGCTCGATTGAAGGTCCCCCATGCTGAATTCCGAATCGTCCGAGACCGGCGGCCCCGATGAGCAGGCCGTCCGCCACGCCGTCGCCGCCGGTCCGCACGGCGCGCTGACCATCGCGGGCATCGCCACCGCGATCGTGATCGGCCTGTGGCTGGCCTTCTACCTGTTCGTTTTCCTGCCCCGGGGAGCGCTGCAATGAGCATCGAGCAAAGCCGCGACGCCGCCGCGGTGGCCGCGCGGACCGAGCGCAACTGGGCGATGATCGCGATCGTCATCATCGTCGTGATGACGGGGCTCGCCGCCGGCGCCGGCCTGCATCGGGCGACCATGCCGCAGTCCCAGGTCCAGACCGTCGATCCCTCGCGCCTGCATCTCTCCGGCGAGTTCATCGAATCCAATCTCGGCACGGAGCTCGGCGCCGATGGCGCGGTGACCGTGCGCGCGATCGGCCAGCAATATTCCTTCACGCCGGCCTGCATCCTGGTGCCCACGGACACGCCGATCACCTTGCGCGCCACCAGCGCCGACGTCGTGCACGGCATCCTGGTCCAGGGCACCAACATCAACACCATGCTCGTGCCCGGTTACATCTCGGAGCAGCCCATGCGCTTCAGCAGGACCGGCGACTATTTGATGCCGTGCCAGGAGTTCTGCAGCTTCGGCCATGAGGGTATGTGGGGCAAGGTGAGGGTGATCGACAAGGCCGCGTTCGCCGAGCGTGCGAAGGGCGGTGGGAGGCTCAGCTGTGTTGGCGAATAGGAAGCTCGTTCTCGCGCATTTCTGGCTCGCGTTCGGGGTGTTCTCGTTGGCGCTGCTGCTCGGCGCCTGGCAGATGTTCATCCGCAGCCCGTTGCATACCTGGCTCTCGGATCCCGAGTGGTACTACCGCTCGCTGACGGCGCACGGCACCGTCATGGCCTACGTCTTCCCGACCCTGGTCGCGATGGGCTTCGGCTACGCGATCAGCGAGTCCGCGCTGTCGCAGCGGCTATTCGGCGCACGCTGGGCCTGGGCTGGCTTCGGCCTGGTCGCTGCCGGCGCGGTCACGGCGATGATTCCGGTGTCGCTTGGACGCGCCTCGGTGCTCTACACCTTCTATCCGCCATTGATCGGCAGCCCGTTCTACTACCTGGGCATCGTGCTGATCGTGGTCGGCTCCTGGATCTGGGTCGCGCTGATGGCGATCAATCTGCGGGTCTGGAAGAAGGCCAATCCAGGCGAGCCGGTGCCGCTGGCGATGTTCGCCAATGTCGCGGGCGCCTCGCTGTGGGCGTGGACGGCGGTGGGCGCCGCGCTCGAACTGCTGCTGCAGATCATTCCGGTGGCGCTCGGCTTCAAGTCCACCATCGACGCCGGGCTCTCGCGCATCTTCTTCTCCTGGACCCTACATGCGATCGTCTATTTCTGGCTGATCCCGAGCTACATCGCCTACTACACTATCGTGCCGCGCGCGATCGGCGGGTTGCTCTACAGCGACACCATGGCACGGATCTCCTTCATCCTGTTCCTGGTGGTGGCGATGCCGATCGGCGTCCATCACGTCTTCGCCGACCCGATGGTCGGCGCCGGCTTCAAGTTCATCCATTCCGCCTTCACCGCGCTGGTGGCGCTGCCGACCTTGTTGACGGTGTTCACGATCTGCGCCTCGGTCGAGATCGCCGCCCGTCTGCGCGGGGGCCGCGGCCTGTTCGGATGGGTGAAGGCGCTGCCCTGGGACAATCCGGTGATGCTGGCGGCGACGTTCTCCTTCGTCATGCTCGGCTTCGGAGGGGCCGGCGGGCTGATCAACATGAGCTACCAGCTCGACGCCTCCATCCACAACACCCAGTGGATCACCGGGCATTTCCACCTGATCTTTGGCGGCGCCATCGTCATCATGTATTTCGCCATCGCCTATGATCTGTGGCCGCATCTCACCGGGCGCCCGCTGGCCGATGTCAGGCTGATGCGATTGCAGCTCTGGCTGTGGACGGTCGGCATGGTGGTGACGACGTTCCCCTGGCACTATGTCGGCATCCTCGGCATGCCGCGCCGCATGGCCTATTTCGATTTCAGTCATCCGGCCTTGGCGCCCGAGGCGCTGTCGGTGATCATCTCGGTGATCGGTGCCTTGATCATCCTGGTCTCCGGAGCCTTGTTCCTGGTGATCCTGGCGCGGGGGCAGAGGACGCCGAAGCAGGACGCCGGGGCCTACCGGTTCAGCCGGGCCCTGCATCCGCCGACACGGCTGCCTGTCGTGCTCAACAGCCACGGGCTGTGGATCGCCCTGATGCTCGTGCTGACCATCACCAATTATGGCGTTCCGATCCTCAATCTGGCGGTGCGGTCCGACACCTCCGTGCCTGCCGTCTATGTGGGAGCGCAGCGATGAAAAGCTCCGAGATGCTGTCGCTGCGCAATCCCCATGTCCGGATCAGCGTCGGCGTGACGCTCGGGCTGTTGGTGTTGACGGCTCTGCTCGGCTTCATCGTGTTGCCCTATGCGCAGCGCGAGGCCGATCTCGCCGGCCTCTGGGATGTGATCTGCCGGGCAGCCGGACTGCCGCGCGACGCCGCGCCGGCGCCGGATCGGCCCGCGGCGGCGCCGACCTCGAAGGTCGTGCTGACCGCGGCGACCCTGGCAAAGCCCAGTCCGCAATCGATCGGCCGCGGTGCGACCTTGGCGCAGCGCTGCGCGATGTGCCACGGTCCGACCGGCATCAGCCGCGCCGACTTCCCGAACCTCGCCGGGCAATATGGCGCCGTGGTCTACAAGCAGCTGCAGGATTTCCGCTCCGGTGCGCGTGTCAACGCAGTGATGTCGCCATTCGCGGCCAATCTGTCCGACCAGGACATGGTCGATCTCGCGGCCTACTACGCCTATTTGCCGCGCCTGCCGGCCTATCACCCGGAGCCGCAGCAAATCCCGACGCGCATCGTGGTCTATGGCGCGCCGACCCGCGGCATCGCGCCGTGCGGCGCCTGCCATGGCAGCCTCGACAACAAGACCGGCAGCCCGTGGCTGGAAGGACAGTCGGCGGTCTATCTGAAAGCCCAGCTCGAGGCCTTTGCGTCCGGCCATCGCCGCAACGACATCAGCGCCCAGATGCGCAACATCGCGCGCGCGATGACACCGCAGGAGATCGAGGAGGCCGCAGGCTACTACGCCTCGCAGCCCGTCGAAACGATCAGAGCAGCCGAATAGGCCGGCCGCAAAGCGCTGCGGATGCACCACGAGGCTGCGGTGATGGCCGTGGCATGACAAGCGCCGCCACGTGCCCGACCTGAACCCGATCGAACAGGTCTTCGCGAAGCTCAAGCACCTTCTCCGCAAGGCCGCCGCGCGAATCGTCGACACGGTTTGTGCCGCAATTGCCGTCGCTCTCGAGGCCTTTTCGCAAAAGAATCTGCCAACTATCTCAAAACTTGGGATATCGAACTTAATCTCATCGCTTTAGGCGAAACGAATATGAAGATAGCTGCAAAGCTGTGAGAGTTGAATGCCGACGGCATAAGTTCGAGAACTTGGCAGATAGCCTTTGCTAGGCCTTCCAAATCACGGATTGCTCGTGACGGCGGATGAGGTCGGCGAGTGTTGCGAATCCGGCTGCGATGGATGCTGCGAACGCCATCACCGCTGGAGACTGCGGGCTGCCGGCCAGCCGGAGGATGCCGAGCGCGCGCTCCGGATGCGGCACGCGCAGCGGCAGCGCGGTGATCTCGCGGTCCCTGCGGTAGGCGAAGACGACACCGTGCGGCAGGATCGTCAACGCGTCGGTGCGCTTGAGATAGTTCATTGCGCTGGCCAGCGAGCCGCCCACGTAAGGCATGCTGACGCCCGTCGATCCGAACGACAGCAGCAGCGCGCGCATGTCGGCCTGCAGCGGGCTGTTCGGCGGCGGTGCGATCCAGGGGAAGTCCAGAATCTCCGGGCCCTTCAACTTGCGCTTCATCAGCAGCGGATGGGTGACGCGGCAGGCGACGACGTTGCGGCCGGGAAGGATCGATTGGAACTCGAGATCGTCGCCGTCGAGCACGTCGACCGGGCAGATGGCGAGATCGATGCGATCGGCGCGGATCGCCTCCTGCAGCTCCGGCATGTAGCCGTAGCTCTGGATCACGCGCACGTCGGGACGGGCGTTGTGGAATTCCGCGATCAGGCCGGAAATCAGGCCGTCCATGAAGAACGGTGTTCCGGCGACGCGTACGGTCCCGGCCAGCCCGTGGCGGAAGTTGTCGATCAGCTCGGACGCCTTGCGTGAGGCGAGCAGCATGGCCTGGCCGTGATCGGCGAGCGCCCGGCCGAATGGAGTCGGGCGCAACGGGCGGCGGCCTTTCACGAACAGCGGCTCGCCAAGCCGCTTCTCCAGCGCGGCCAGCGTGCGCGAGACCGCCGGCTGCGTCATGCCGAGCAGCGCGGCGCCTTCGGTCACGCCGCCGGCATTGATCACGGCGGCGAGTTGGACCAAGTGACGCTCGTCGATCTTCATAGCAATCTGCTATATTATCCCGCGCAAAAATCATCAACGCCCCTGGCGGGTCCTGCTACCGTTCCTCAAAACAGACGACGTTTCCGGGGAGGGACGATGCGGCAGGAGCTGCCCATCGATCGCATTGGCGGACGGCCGGGCGAGGCCATGGCGGAGCGCATCGCGCGGTCCGGCGACGACCGGCTTGCGACCGGCATGATCGCCATCGTCAGCCACATCCATCAGCTGATCCGCGACCTTCGTCCGACCCGGACCGAGTGGCGCGAGGCGATGGCGTTTCTCGCGGCCGTCGGCGAGGCCACGACCGACAACCGCCAGGAATGGGTGCTGCTGGCCGATCTCCTCGGCGCCACCGCGCTGGTGGAGGAGATCAACAGTCGCCGGCCCGTTGGCGCCACGCCGAACGCGCCGCGCGGACCATTTTATCGCGGCGATGCGCCACGCCGCGCCAATGGCGCGAACATCTGTCTCGACAGGATCGGGGAGCCGCTTGCGGTTCAGGGCAGGGTGGTCGATCTCGACGGGCATCCGATTGCCGGCGCCATTGTCGAGACCTGGCAGGCCAACGGGCAGGGCTTCTTCGAGAACCAGCAGCCGGACGAACAGCCGGACTGCAATCTGCGCGGTATCTTCACGACCGATGCTGATGGTGCGTTCCACTATCTCACGGTGAAGCCGGGGAGCTACGCGGTGCCGGTCGATGGTCCCGCGGGCCGGCTGCTCGGCCAGCTCGGCTGTCCGCTGCGGCGTCCGGCCAACATTCACTTCATCGTCTCCGCCAATGGCTTCGAGCCGATCACGACGCAGCTGTTCGATCGCGCTGATACGACCGAAGACGCGCTGCATTGCGTGAAGCCGAGCCTGCTCGCCGACTTCAAGCCGACGCGACGCAAGGACGTGCCCTGGAGCCTCACCTACACCTTCGTCATGGCGCGCGCGCCGAAGACGCGGAGCACCACATGACCAGCATACGGGCGTTCATCTTCCCGGGCATCCGCTCGCGCGTCGTGTTCGGCGCGGGTACGCTGTCGCAGCTCGTCCCCGAGATGGAGCGGCTCGGCCGCAAGCGTGCGTTGCTGTTGGCGACGCCGCAGCAACGCATGGACATCGATGCGCTCGCCGACCGGCTCGGCAGCGCGTCCGCCGGCGTGTTTGCCGGCGCTGTCATGCACACTCCGGTCGACGTTACGCGCGAGGCCGTGGCGGCCTACGCGCAGAGCGGGGCGGATTGCGTGATTGCGCTCGGCGGCGGCTCGTCGATTGGGCTCGGCAAGGCGATCGCGCTGCGCACCGGGGCCGATCAGATCGCCGTCCCGACCACCTATGCCGGCTCCGAGATGACCGACATCCTCGGCGAGACCAGCGGCGGCGAGAAGACCACCCGGCGCGATCCGGCGATCCTGCCGGAGACGGTGATCTACGACGTCGACCTGTCGCTGACCTTGCCGAAGGACATGACGGTCTCGTCGGGCCTGAACGCGATCGCGCATGCGGCCGAGGCGCTGTATGCGCCGGATCGCAATCCGATCCTGTCGCTGATGGCGGCTGATGCGATCAGGTCGTTTGCGACAGCCTTGCCCGCCGTGATCGCGAACCTCTCCGACAAGAACGCTCGCGCCGATGCGCTGTACGGCGCATGGCTGTGCGGCGCGACCCTTGGCGGCGCCTCGATGTCCTTGCATCACAAGCTCTGCCACACGCTGGGCGGCAGCTTCGACACGCCGCATGCGCAGACGCATGCGATCCTGCTGCCGCACACGATCGGCTTCAACGTGGCGGTCGCCGGCGATCTGCTGGCGCCGCTCTCCGCGGCCCTCGGCGGAGCAACGCCCGGCAAGGCGCTGCACCGTTTTGCGACGCAGCTCGGCGCGCCCACGCGGCTGAAGGATCTCGGCCTGACCGAACCCGATCTCGATCGGGCCGCCGCGATCGCGGTCAAGAACCCCTATGCCAATCCGCGGTCGTTCAGCCAGGCTGACATCCGCGCGCTGCTGCGGGACGCCTGGGCCGGCACAGAACCACCGCTCTAGAACGATCGTTGACTTAAAAAATATCAGGGAGAGAACGAGACATGATTACGCGACGAAGGCTTCTCGAAACGGCCGCCGCGGGCGGCCTGCTGACGGCGACTGATACGATCTTCAAGCCCGCGCTCGCGGCCGGGAAGGCGGCCAAGATCGGCTATGTCAGCCCGCAGAGCGGCCCGCTCGCGGCCTTCGCCGAGGCCGACAAGTTCATCATCGACGGCTTCAACGCCGCTGCGAAGGCGGCCGGCCTCCAGGTTCAGGTCGTCGTCAAGGACAGCCAGTCGAATCCGAACCGCGCGGCCGAGGTCGCCAAGGAGCTGATCGTCAGCGACAAGGTCAATCTGATGCTCGTCGCCTCGACGCCGGAGACGACCAATCCGGTGTCGACGACCTGCGAGTCCGAAGGTCTGCCGTGCATCTCGACCGTCGCGCCGTGGCAGCCCTGGTTCATCGGCCAGCAGGGCAACCCAGGCGATCCCGCCTCTTGGAAGCCGTTCAGCTCCAGCTATCACTTCTTCTGGGGCCTGGAGGACGTCATCGCCGTCTTCACCAACATGTGGGCGCAGCTGTCGACCAACAAACAAGTGGGCGGTCTCTTCCCGAATGACGGCGACGGCAACGCCTGGGGAGATCCGAAGGTCGGCTTCCCGCCGGTGCTGACCGAGAAGGGCTACAGACTGATCGATCCCGGCCGCTACCAGAACCTGTCGGATGATTTCTCCGCGCAGATCAACGCATTTAAGACCGGCAATATTGAGATCGTCACGGGCGTGATGATCCCGCCGGATTTCACCACCTTCTGGAACCAGGCCAAGCAGAAGGGCTTTGCGCCGAAGATCGCCTCGATCGGCAAGGCGCTGCTGTTCCCGCAAGCCGTGGAGGCGCTCGGCAAGCAGGGGCACAATCTGTCTTCCGAAGTGTGGTGGACGCCGAGCCATCCGTTCAAATCGTCGCTGACAGGCGCCTCGGCGAAGGAGCTTGCCGACGGCTTCACCGCCGCGACGAAGCGGCCGTGGACGCAGCCGATCGGCTTCGTGCACGCCCTGTTCGAGATTGCAGCCGATGTGCTGAAGCGCGTCGACGATCCGAGCAATGCCGACAAGGTGACGGCCGCGGTCGCGGCGACCAAGCTCGACACTATTGTGGGTCCGATCGCGTGGAACGGCGCCAAGCTGCCGCCGTTCGCCGCGAAGAACGTCTGCAAGACGCCGCTGGTTGGCGGCCAGTGGCGGCTCAAGGAGGGCGGCGGCTACGACCTCGTCATCACCGACAACAAGACGGCGCCCAACATTCCCGCTGGCGGGAAGATCGAGCCGATCGCCTGACGCGTGATGAGCGGAGCAGCCGGCGTGCCCATCCTCGAACTCGATCATGTCGCCAAGCGCTTCGGCGCGTTGAAGGTCACGGATGACGTGACCTTCGACGTCGCGCCGGGCGAGGCGCTCGGCATCATCGGTCCGAACGGCGCCGGCAAGTCGACGCTGTTCAACCTGATCACGGGCAATCTGCGCGTCGATGCGGGCCGCGTGGCGTTCGACGGTGTCGACGTCACGCGGATGCCGCCGATGGCGCGCTGCCATGCGGGCGTGGGGCGCACCTTCCAGATCCCGCAGCCGTTCGAGAAGCTGACCGTGTTCGAGAACCTCGTGGTGGCCGCGAGCATGGGATCGCGCAAGGCGGAATCCGAGGTCACCGATCGCTGCGCCGACATCCTGGTCAAGACCGGCCTGATCGACCGCGCCAACACGCTGGCCGGCGGGCTCGGCCTCCTGCAGCGCAAGCGGCTCGAGCTGGCGCGCGCGCTCGCCACCGATCCGAAGCTGCTGCTGCTCGACGAGATCGCCGGCGGTCTCACCGAGGCCGAATGCCGCTCGCTGGTCGAGACGATCAGCGGCATTCACGGCTCGGGCGTCACCATCGTCTGGATCGAGCACGTGCTGCATGCACTGAACGCCGTGGTGCAGCGGCTACTCGTGCTCAATTTCGGCAAGGTCATCGGCATCGGCAAGCCCGAGGAGATCATGGCCTCGAGCGCGGTGCGCGAGATCTATCTGGGGATCGAGGTCTGATGGCGCTGCTCGAAATTCAGGGGCTGACCGCCTTCTACCGCGACTTCCAGGCGCTGTTCGGCGTCGACCTCATGCTTGAGGCGGGCGAGACGATTGCGATCGTCGGCGCCAACGGCGCCGGCAAGTCGACTTTGATGCGCTCGATCTCCGGCGTGCTGCGCAACGGCGCCGATCAGATCGTGTTCGACGGACGTCCGATCGGCGCGCTCGCTGCGCCTGACGTCGTGGCGCTCGGCGTCGCGATGGTGCCGGAGGGACGAAAACTGTTTCCCTCGCTGTCGGTGGAAGAGAACCTGCTGATCGGACGCTACGGCCGCGCGACGCCGGGACCGTGGTCGCTCGAGACGATCTACCGGCTGTTCCCGGTGCTGAAGGAGCGGCGCCACACCCCGGGCACCGCGCTGTCCGGCGGCCAGCAGCAGATGGTGGCGATCGGACGGGCACTGATGTCGAACCCGCGCGTGCTGCTGTGCGATGAGCTGAGCCTCGGCCTCGCGCCGATCATCATCAAGGATATCTATGCGGCGTTCCCGGAGATCCGCGCCAGCGGCGCCTCGATCGTCATCGTCGAGCAGGACATCGGCCAGGCGATGAAGGTCGCCGATCGGCTGTACTGCATGATGGAGGGCCGCGTGACCCTGAGCGGCCGGCCTGCCGAGCTCAGCCGCGAGGCGATCCACGCGGCGTATTTCGGAGCACACGCATGAGCTGGGCAGACACCATCCTGCAGGGCGTGCTGCTCGGCGGCCTCTACGCGTTGTTCGCTGCAGGTCTTTCGCTGGTGTTCGGCATCATGCGGCTGGTGAACCTCGCGCATGGCGATTTGATCGTGCTCGCGGCCTATCTGATCCTGGTACTGGTCAGCGGTCTCGGCCTGCATCCGTTCGTGGCTGTGCTGATCGCGATGCCGCTGATGTTCGGCATCGGTTGGCTGCTGCAAGCCTATGTCCTCAACCGGACGCTCGGTCCGGATATCCTGCCGCCGCTGCTAGTGACCTTCGGGCTCTCGGTGGTGCTGCAGAACGGGCTGTTGCAGGCGTACTCCGCCGACAGCCGCCGCATTCCCTCTGGCTCTCTGGAAACCGCGTCGGTCGCGCTGGGTCCGTTCAACATCGGCGTCATGCCGATGCTGACCTTCGCCTCGGCGGTCGCCGTGATCCTGATCCTCAACCGCGTGCTCTACGGCACCGAGCTCGGCCGCGCCTTCCGCGCCACGTCGGATGATGCCGTCACCGCCGGACTGATGGGCATCCGGCCCAACCGGACCTTCGCGGTGGCGACCGGCATCGCCATGGCGATCGTCGCGATCGCCGCAGTGTTTCTCGGTACCCGCGCCAATTTCGATCCGACCATCGGTCCGGCACGCCTGATCTATGCGTTCGAGGCGGTGATCATGGGCGGGCTCGGCTCGCTCTGGGGCACGCTGGCCGGCGGCGTCGTGCTGGGCGTGGCGCAGACGGTCGGCGGCGCGATCAATCCGGAATGGCAGATCCTGGCCGGTCACATCGCGTTCGTGCTGGTGCTGCTGGTCCGTCCGCGCGGCTTCTTCCCGCGCGCGGTCGATTGAGGGGCAGGGCGATGCACAGACGATCCATCCCCTGGCGTGTCGAGACGAGGACCAAGGCCTCGATTGTGTTTGCCGTGATCGCGGCGCTCATCGTCGTGGCCGGCGTGATCGCGCCGGCCTATCTGCCGCGCTCGACCTTGCAGGACCTGTTCTTCATCCTGACCATGCTGGTGCTGGCGCAGAGCTGGAATCTGCTCGCGGGCTATGCCGGTCTCGTCTCCGTCGGCCAGCAGGCCTTCGTCGGCCTCGGCGCCTACGCGATGTTCGCGGGCGTCGTGCTGCTGAAGCTCGATCCGCTGGTCTCAGTCCTGCTCGGCGGCGCCGCCGCCGCACTGCTCGCCATTCCCGCCGGCTTTTTCGCCTTCCGTCTGCAGGGCGCTTACTTCGCGATCGGCACCTGGGTGGTCGCGGAGATCGTGCGACTGCTCGTCGCGCAGTGGAAGACGCTCGGCGGCGGCACTGGCACCTCGCTGCCGGGCGCGGCGACTCGCGCGATGTTCGGCACCGATGTCGTGCAGCGTCTGCTCGGCGTGCGGCCGGCGCAGGCGGTCGACATCATCTGCTACTGGCTGGCGCTGCTGCTTGCGGTCGCGACGATCTTCACGGTGTATCGCCTGTTGCGCTCGCGCCATGGTCTCGCGCTCGCCTCCGTGCGCGACAATCAGGAGGCGGCGCGCGCCATCGGTGTCGATGCGCGGCGGCTGAAGGCGATGGTCTATCTGACCAGCGCCGCGCTGACCGGGCTCGTCGGCGCGCTGATCTATGTGCAGAAGGCGCGGATCTCGCCGGACGCGGCGTTCTCGGTGATCGACTGGACGGCCTACGTCATCTTCATCGTGGTGATCGGCGGCATCGGCACCATCGAGGGGCCGATCGTCGGCGTCCTGATCTTCTTCGGCCTGCAGAAGCTGCTGGCCGATTTCGGCTCATTGTATCTGCTCGCGCTCGGCCTGATCGGTATCGTCATCATGCTGTTCGCGCCGCAAGGGTTATGGGGCCTGTTCGCAAGCCGGACCGGCATCCAGCTGCTGCCGGTCCGCCGCCTGCTGCGCGGCGGATCAATCGACAACTGACAAGACGACAAACGACAGGGAGGGCCCGATGGCCGACATCACGACAGACGTTCTCATCATCGGTACCGGTCCGGCCGGCTCGGCCGCGGCGGCGCTGCTGTCCACCTATGGCGTCGAGAACATGGTGGTCAACCGCTATCGCTGGCTCGCCAACACGCCGCGCGCCCACATCACCAACCAGCGCACGATGGAGGTGCTGCGCGACCTTGGCCGCGACGTCGAGAACGAAGCCTACATGTTCGCCTCGCAGCAGGACATCATGGGCGAGAACGTGTTCTGCACCTCGCTCGCCGGCGAGGAGATCGGCCGGCTCAAGACCTGGGGCAATCACCCGCTGTCGCGCGCCGAGCATCAGCTGTCGTCGCCGGCGAAGATGAACGATCTGCCGCAGACCTATATGGAGCCGCTGCTGTTCAAGACCGCATGCTCGCGCGGCACGCAGGCGCGGATGTCCACGGTGTATGAGAGCCACGTTCAGGATGATCACGGCGTCACCACGACCTTGCTCGATCGTCTGACGGGCAAGACCTTCACGGTGCGCTCGAAATATCTGATCGGCGCCGACGGCGGCAACTCGCTGGTCGCCCAGCATGCCGGCCTCCCATTCGAGGGCAAGATGGGTGTCGGCGGCTCGATGAACATCCTGTTCAAGGCCGATCTGTCGCGCTACGTCGCCCACCGGCCGTCGGTGCTGTATTGGGTGGTGCAGCCGGGCGCCGATGTCGGCGGCATCGGCATGGGGCTGGTGCGCATGGTCAGGCCGTGGAACGAATGGCTGATCGTGTGGGGCTATGACATCAACCAGCCGGCGCCGGAGGTCGACGAGGCCTTTGCGGTGAAGGTCGCGCGGGATCTCGTCGGCGATCAGGAGCTGCAGATCGAGCTGCAGTCGGTGTCGACCTGGACCGTCAACAACATGTATGCGACGCGGACGTCGCATGGCCGCGTATTCTGCATGGGCGATGCGATCCACCGGCATCCGCCGTCGAATGGTCTCGGCTCGAACACCTCGATCCAGGACGCCTTCAACCTGGCCTGGAAGCTCGCTTACGTCCTCAAGGACCGCGCCGGGCCAAAGCTGCTCGACAGCTACACGATCGAGCGCGCCCCGGTCGCCAAGCAGATCGTCACCCGCGCCAACAAGTCGATCGAGGAGTTCGGCCCGATCTTCCAGGCGCTAGGGCTGCTGGACTCGGTTGATCCCGTGAAGATGCAGCAGAACATGGACGCGCGCTGCGACCGCACCGAGCAGGCCGAGCAGCAGCGCGCGAAGATCCGCGAGACGATCGCCAGCAAGGTCTATGAGTTCGACGCGCACGGCGTCGAGATGAACCACCGCTATCGCTCGGACGCCATCGTGACCGATGGGCAGGCCGAGCCGGCCTTCACCCGGGATCCCGAGCTGCATTTCCAGCAGACGACCTGGCCCGGCGCGCGGCTGCCGCATGCCTGGCTGTTCGGCAAGGACGGCACCAAGATCTCCACGCTCGACCTTGCCGGTCATGGCAAGTTCACGGTGCTGACCGGCATCGGCGGTGAGACCTGGGTGCAGGCCGCCAGGAAGCTCGGCCAGGAGCTCGGCATCGAGATCGATGCGCATGTCATCGGCCCGCGCCAGGTCTGGCAGGATCTCGACGGCGACTGGTCGCGGTTGCGCGAGGTGCGGGACGGCGGCATCGTGCTGACTCGGCCCGATCAGCACGTCTGCTGGCGGCGCGAGACCTTGGCTGAGGATCCGGCCGCGGAACTGCGCCGCGTGTTCAAGCAAATCCTGGCGAACTGAAGCCGAAGGGGAAGACCTCATGGATGATCATGAGCAGGGCTATTTCACCGAAGAGAACTCCGCCGAGGTCGTGATCGGCCGCAACAAGAACGCCAAGGACGCGCGGCTGAAGGAGGTGATGGCGGTCATCACCCGCAAGCTGCATGAGGCGGTGAAGGAGATCGAGCCGACCCAGCAGGAATGGTTCGAGGCGATCATGTTCCTGACCCGCACCGGCCAGATGTGTACCGACTGGCGGCAGGAGTTCATTTTGCTGTCGGACGTGCTCGGCGTCTCGATGCTGGTGGACGCGATCAATCATCGCAAGCCGGCCGGCGCGTCCGAAAGCACCGTGCTCGGGCCGTTCTACGTGCACGATGCGCCGGAGCTGCCGCTCGGCAGCAACATCTGCCTCGACCGCAAGGGCGAGGACATGGTGATCTCCGGGGTCGTTCGGGACACCGAGGGGCGGCCGATTGCGAACGCCAAGATCGACGTCTGGCAAACCAATGACGACGGCTTCTACGACGTGCAGCAGAAGGGCTTGCAGCCCGACTTCAACCTGCGCGGCGTGTTCCGCACCGACGAGGCCGGCCGCTACTGGTTCCGCGCCGTCAAGCCGCGGTTCTATCCGATTCCCGATGACGGCCCGGTCGGCCAGCTGCTGGGCAAGCTCGGCCGGCATCCCTACAGGCCGGCGCATCTGCACTTCATCATCTCGGCCGACGGCTTCGAGACGCTGACGACGCACATCTTCGATCCTGACGATCGCTATATCGATTCCGATGCGGTCTTCGGGGTCAAGAAGAGCCTGCTCGCGAAATTTGACCGGATTGACGATCGGAGCCGCGCCGAGCAGCTCGCATTCACCAATCCGTTCTGGGAGACGACCTTCGACTTCGTTCTCGCACGCTGAATATCGCGCACGAACGCCGCAGCGGGCGACCTGGAGGGGCGGCCTGTCTCTCATAAGCCCCAGCTTCCTCCCGCTCGGTCATCCCGCATGGCCGGCAGGTATCGCGTGTGACGGCCGATAATCAAATTGCGGGGCGAGTCTGCCGATGTGTGGTTCTGAAAGGTGCCGGGCGTCGTGAGTGGCCGTTTTCCGCGTCGACCGATCGGTACTTTTTACGACGGAGTTGGTCTGTTCAGCTCTCGCGCACGAGCAGGTCGCGGAATGCCTCGGCGGCGCCGGACAGGCGCTTGTCCCTTCTGTGCAACATGAACCAGCGCCGGTTCAGCGGAAAGCCTTCCACGGGAAGGATCACCAGCCGTCCCGTTTCGACCTCGAGCTCGATGGTCTGAGCGGGAACGATGCCGATGCCGAGGCCTGCCTGCACGGCCTGCTTGACGGCTTCGTTCGTACTTAGCTCGCATCCCGGCCGGAAAGTCACATTGTGATCGGCGAGGTAGCGCTCCACGGTTGCGCGTGTGCCCGAGCCGGGCTCGCGCAGCACCAGCGTCTCATCCGCCAGCGCCGCGATGTCGATCGTACCGCGTCCCGCCTGTGGATGTCCCGGCGGCGCGACCACGACCAATGGGTTGTCCATGAAGTAATGGCTGACGATGTCGGCGCTGTCAGGTGGCTGACCAGTGATGGCGAGGTCGGTCTGATTGTCGGCCAAGGCCGCGAGCACGGCGTCGCGATTCACCACCCGCAGGCTGACGCGGACGCCGGGGTGACGCTGCGTGAATGCGGCGATCACCGGCGGCAGGAAGTAGTTGGCGCTGGATACGACTGCAAGCCGCAACACGCCGCGCTCCAGCCCACGGAACTGATCCATCGCAGCCTTGAGCTCGGTCATCTGTGCCGCGATGCGTTGCGCGTGAACAAGCAACTCGCGCCCGGCTTCCGTGAGCTGCAGCTTCTTGCCGATCTGCTCGATCAGCGGCAGCCCGATCTGATCTTCGAGTTGTTTGCACTGCATCGAAACGGCCGGCTGCGTCAGATGCAGTTCGGAGGCCGCGCGCGTGATCGCGCCATGACGGCTCACCGCTTCGAAGATTCGCAGATGCTGCAGAGTAATGTGCATGCCACGCCTTTGCGCTGCACTCGACGGCCGGACGATAGCACGCATCGCGCAATCATCAAGAACGCAAATGCCAGCATAAGAACCTCTGAATTTTCATTCGACGCAGCTGATGTTTTTCTCCTCCCAACGAACGACGACAGGGAGGTTGGTATGGCAGAGAAGAGCTATCAGGCGGGCGTCAAGGAGTATCGCAAGACGTATTGGACGCCGGAATACGTTCCGCTCGACACCGATCTTCTCGCGGTCTTCAAGATCGTCGCACAGGCCGGCGTGCCACGCGAGGAAGCCGCGGCGGCAGTCGCCGCGGAGTCGTCTACGGGAACGTGGACCACGGTTTGGACAGACCTGCTGACCGATCTCGACTATTACAAGGGCCGCGCCTATCGCATCGAGCCGGTTCCCGGTGACGACAACGCGTTCTATGCCTTCATTGCCTATCCTATCGATCTGTTCGAGGAAGGTTCGGTCGTGAACGTGCTGACCTCGTTGGTCGGCAACGTGTTCGGGTTCAAGGCCGTGCGCAGCCTGCGACTGGAGGATATCCGCTTTCCGCTGGCCTATGTGAAGACCTGCGGCGGGCCGCCGAACGGCATTCAGCTCGAGCGCGACCGGCTCAACAAATATGGCCGTCCGCTGCTCGGCTGCACCATCAAGCCGAAGCTCGGTCTGTCGGCGAAGAACTATGGTCGTGCCGTCTATGAGTGTCTGCGCGGCGGCCTCGATTTCACCAAGGACGACGAGAACATCAATAGCCAGCCTTTCATGCGCTGGCAGCACCGTTTCGAATTCGTCATGGAGGCGGTGCACAAGGCGACGTCTGAAACTGGCGAGCGCAAGGGGCACTATCTCAACGTCACCGCGCCGACTCCGGAGGAGATGTACAAGCGCGCCGAGTTCGCCAAGTCGCTGGGCGCGCCGATCATCATGCACGATTTCCTGACGGCCGGCTTCACCGCAAACACCGGTCTTGCGAACTGGTGCCGCGAGAACGGCATGCTGTTGCACATCCACCGCGCCATGCATGCCGTGCTCGATCGCAATCCGATGCACGGCATCCATTTCCGCGTGCTGACCAAGTGCCTCCGATTGTCGGGCGGTGACCACCTGCATTCCGGCACGGTGGTCGGCAAGCTCGAAGGCGATCGCGAGGCGACGATCGGCTGGGTCGACCTGATGCGCGAGCCCTTCGTTCCAGAGAACCGCGCGCGCGGCATCTTCTTCGATCAGGATTGGGGCGCGATGCCCGGCGTGATGCCGGTGGCCTCGGGTGGGATTCACGTCTGGCATATGCCGGCGCTCACCGCGATCTTCGGCGACGATGCCTGCTTCCAGTTCGGCGGCGGCACGCTCGGCCATCCCTGGGGCAATGCTGCCGGCGCACATGCCAACCGTGTCGCGCTTGAAGCCTGTGTCGAGGCGCGCAACCAGGGCAGGCCGGTCGAGCGCGAGGGCCGCGAGATCCTCACCGAGGCCGCGCAGCATTCGCCCGAGCTGAAGATCGCGATGGAGACCTGGAAGGAGATCAAGTTCGAGTTCGACGTGGTCGACAAGCTCGACACCGGCCCGATGCTCCGGGTCGTCAACGCCTGAGGCGGCCGCGGCCGCATCTCTCGACCATCATCGTCGCAATCAACGCGTCAGCCGAACGCCAGGGAATAGCCATGTCCGAAGCCGTCGCCTACAAATCCGCCGAACGCCGCGGCGAAACGTTTTCGTATCTGCCGCCGATGACGCAAGACCGGCTGCGCCGGAACATTGCCTATCTGATCGCGCAGAACTGGAACCCTGCGATCGAGCACACCGAGCCGGAAAAGTCGATGTCGAGCTTCTGGTATCTCTGGAAGCTGCCGATGTTCGGTGAGCGCTCGATCGAGCGCATCCTGGGTGAGCTCGAAGCGTGTCATCGCACCAATCCCGGCCATCACGTGCGGCTGATCGGTTACGACAACTACTCGCAGTCACAGGGCACGGCGTTCATCGTCTATCGCGCCGGCGGACGCTAGAGGTCCAGTCATGTCCGCTTCATCGTCTCTGTCCGGTCGCGCCGCTTCGATGGCGCGCCGCTCGGCCCTCGCGGCCGGCAAAACTGCGCTGCCGCCCGCGGGCGAGCGCGTGCGCGACGGCTTTCGCAGTGCTTCGCTGCGGGGGCCCAGCGATGCCGCGCTCGCGCGCGGAGTGACGATCAGCTCGTCCGCCGCGACGCCCGCCGCGATTGCTTCACCGGCTCCTGTGACGCCTGGTCTGTCCGGACGGACGTTGTCGATGCAGCGGCGACGTCTGTTGTCAGGAGGCAAGAAGGCGCTGCAGGCCGGCACGGCAGCGCTGCCCGCAGCGATGGCGCGCGAGATCGAGCCGCCGGCACCTGTGCCGCCGACGCGCGAGCGGCCGCGCAGCTATGTGCCGAAGGTCACCGAGTCCGACACGCAGGGCGGCCAAAGGGTCACCGGCCGCAACATCGGATATGGCGGCCGGATCACCGGCGATGCGCAAGGTGCGCATCACGTCGTCTCCGGGACGCAATATCTCGGGCCGAGCTCTGGCGCGGCATCGGGGCCGGCTGCGGCCAAGGTCGGGCTGTCACGCACGGGCAATGGTCTCGTCGTGTCCGGCACGCTCACACGCAGTGCGGTGGCGATCACCGGCGATGAGCCCGGGCGCGGATTGACGATCACCGGTGAGGTGGAGCAGGGGCCCGAGGATGATCTGACTCGACGACCCGCGCCGATGGCCACGCGCGGATCGCGTCAGCGGCAGCGTCCGCCGCGTGTCGAGATCACCGACAGCGGACAGCCGGTCACAGGTGGTTCACCTGGTTGCTCATCGCGCCTGACTGGCGATGATGTCGCAGCGGCTGGCCACCAAGTGACGGGCGTGCAGCATCTGACCCGCGCGGGAGCGCCGCCCGCCGCCGCCGCGCGTTCGAAGGTGGCGGTCGCGCAGAGCTGGGGCGGACAGCGCATCACGGGGCCGGATGTCGAGCACCATCATCGCGTCACTGGCGATGCTCCGGCGGCCGCATTGCTGCTCACTGGAAATCAGTACCAGGGGCCTGCGACCGCAGCGCAATGGGCCGAGCCGGACGCCGCCGCTCGCTGGCAGCGTCGCACCGCGTCCACGCTCGTGACCGGCGATACGCCAAGGCACGATCGGAGCGTCACCGGCACCGCCCGGGGAGCCATGCGCGACATCACGGGCACGCCTTATGGGCACGCCGAAAGCGTGGGAGCCGGCGATGCGGTCGGCGCGATTTCGCTCGATGCGATCAGCCAGCGTTTCTCGATCCGATCGCCGCAACGCGACGCGCAGTTGCGGGCAGGGGCGTCTGACCCGGTGACGAGCAGCGGGCGCATCACCGGCGCATTCGCAGCCGGTGGCAGCAAAGTCACTGGCAATCTCGAGTTCTCAGGGCGCAGCCGTCTGCGCCAGGCCGGGGACACAGCCGGACACAGCCGCTTGACGGGCGAGGGCATCAGCCACGGTGTCGTCACCGGCGATGCCTGGTCCGACACATCCCGAGTGACCGGGACCGAAGGCGCGTTCACCGTCGAGCGGAATCCGAGCGAGCGCGGCCCGCGCGCCAAGCCGTTCGCTGGCGCAGTCAATTTCAAGCAGAAGGCGACGCGCGAGGAGGCCAGGCAGCTCGTGACCGGGATGTTCGGCTACTTCTCGAAGACGGGTGCCCGTGTCACGCTATCCGGTGGAGCACAAAGTTGAGAGGGCCAGCCTTATACGCAGCGCGCCGCGCCTCGGTCGGTCCGCACCATCGGCTCCGCATTCAGCCGCGTGGCTGGGACGGTCTGTCGCTGGCAGATGATGCGCCGATCGCCCGCTATCACCCGCTCGCCGACCGAGCGATCAGCCAGGCACTCCGGCGGAGAGCCGACGAGATCGAGGCTGCGTTCGGCGAGATCGCGCCGACCTTGCAGGAGCTGGCTCCGCGCCAGTTCGCGCCGGAGTTCGCGCAGGTCGCCGCCGAGACCATGCGCGCTCGTCTGAAGCTCGAGATTCCGCACGCGGCCCTGACGGCGAGCTGGACCGCGCCGCTGGACATGCGCGCGCTGCATGCGCGATGCGTGCTCGGTACGTTCTGCCGGCTGATCGAGCGCGCGTTCGACCGCGGCCTGGCGAATCTCTCCGACGGCGAGCCAGCTGATGCGCTGATCTGTCGCTGGGGTTTTCATGCGGTCGACATCACACCCTGTGCCGATGGCCGGCTGAGCGGTGTGACGGACTATATTCTGCGGGTGCCTTCCAGCATCGTCGCATTCCGCGAGTCGTACGCCGGCGCGATGTTCGACGTCGACAACGCCGTCCGGCACTGGGAGAGCGTCGAGCTGCGGCGTTGGCGCGATGCCTGGCCGAATGCCGCGGACGCACCGACGCGTTATCTCAAGATCGGCGTCTATCATTACAGCAGCGTGGCTCCGCAGCACGAGGGCTGCGCCGCCCATGGCAGCGACGAGACGCGCGCCGCCTCCGCGCTGCTGGAGCGGCTGAACGCCTTCGAGCAGGCCGTGCGCGCCTTGCACGGCGCGCCTGCGTCTGTCGCGACGTTGCTGGTCGGCGTCGACACGGATACGGACGCGATCCGCGTGCACGTGCCCGATGCGTCGGGCCGCATGGACATTCGCCGCCACGTCGACAGCGGGAGCCTGTACGACGCCACGTCGCGTCTGCCGCGCGAGAGCGCCAAGGAGGCCATTCGCGACGCCGTGGCGGCCTGCGCCGGCGCGTCCGCCGACGATCTCGAGACCGAGGGCATGCGCTGGTTCTGCGGCTATCTTCTGAAGAACAATATCGGTCAGGTCGAGGCGGTGCGGGACTGGCATCAGGGGCGCTACGCCGATGCCGGACACACCGAGCGGCTGATCGTGGTCGGCGATCCCGTCGACGACGTGCAACTGCGCAATCTGGCGTTCCAGGCGCAGATGCGCACCGTCGAGGAGGGCGCGGACGATCTCGACGTCGGCATCCGCATTCTGCGCGCCCATCACGCACCGCACCGGCTGCCGGTGCCGGTGCTGGTTCATATCAGGTTCGACCCGCGCATTCCAGGCGCCTTTGCCGCCGCCGGGCAGCACGCGCGTCGGCTCGCAGCCGCGATCACGGCGCGTCACGGCGTGCTGGCCGCACAGGGCGAGCTCGTTGTTGCCGCCGTGGTTCGCGCCGCGGATGGCAGCGTGCTCACACCGATCGATCTCACGGCGTCGCAGGACGACGCGCCACCGGAGGCTCACCGATGAAGATCTGCCAAGTCGAAGGCACGCTCGTGGCGACTGCCCGCATTCCCGGGCTCTTGAATCGCCGGCTGCTCGTGGTCAAGGAGCGCGGCAGCAGCGCCAAGCAGGTCGCGGTCGACCCGGTCGGCTGCAAGCCCGGAGACTGGGTGATCGCCGTCGGCAGCTCGGCCGCCCGCGATGCCGCCGGCAGCAAGGATTTTCCAAGCGATCTAACCATCGTCGGCATCATCGACTTCTGGGACGACCCGGCCGGCAGGGCCGCGCAGAAGGTGGTGGCCAATGCAGATTAGCCGCGTCGTGCGGGACCTCGTGACCACCAAGCGCGTGTTCTGGCTCGCCTCAAAATCGCTGCGCGTGGTCGAGGATCCCGCCGGCAATCTCGATGTGGTCGTCGATCCGATCGGCACCAAGCCGGGCGACTACGTCATCACCATCGGCTACTCCGCGGCGCGCGCCGCGGCGGGAAATCCGAACATCACGACCGATCTGACGATCGGCGGGATCATCGACGACTGGAGCGAGGAGCTCTGGCGCGCCTGACGGCGAAACGCGGCTGAGCGGACGATCAACATCGAGCGAAGGGAGAGGACGATGGCGACAGAGAAGATGGGAATTGCGCTGGGCATGATCGAGACACGCGGCCTTGTGCCGGCGATCGAGGCGGCGGACGCGATGACCAAGGCCTCCGAGGTGCGGCTGATCGGCCGGCAGTTCGTCGGCGGCGGCTACGTCACAGTGATGGTGCGCGGCGAGACCGGCGCGGTCAACGCCGCGGTGCGCGCCGGCGCCGATGCCTGCGAGCGCGTCGGCGACGGCCTGGCGGCCGCGCATATCATCGCGCGCCCGCACATCGAGGTCGAGCACGTGCTGCCGCGACCGGGCGTGACGCGTCTCGAGGACCAGAGCATGCCGCGCATTCCGGCGGCAGAGTGACCACTCATCCGGTGAGCGGATCGTTCGAAGCGACGCCAGCCGGAGATCAAACACCATCATAAGGATCGGACAGGAGAGGATAATGGCAAGCGAGCGATTTGGAATTGCGTTGGGAATGATCGAGACGCGAGGTCTCGTGCCGGCGATCGAGGCGGCGGATGCGATGACCAAGGCCTCCGAGGTGCGGCTGATCGGCCGCCAGTTCGTCGGCGGCGGCTATGTCACGGTGATGGTGCGCGGCGAGACCGGTGCGGTCAACGCCGCGGTGCGCGCGGGCGCGGATGCCTGCGAGCGCGTCGGCGACGGCTTGGCGGCGGCCCATATCATCGCGCGCCCCCATAGCGAGGTCGAGCACATCCTGCCGCTATATCCGCAGGGCGAACTGCTGAGTGACGAAGTCGCCGCGCAGTAGTCCTCACAAATCCTTGCCATGGAGGCGAACATGCAGCCCACTCTCGAACTGCCCGATTCGTGGAAGTCGGTGAGCCAACCACCCTCGCTGTTCCGCAGATATGAGTTCGCGTCCTACGCGCAGACGCGCGAATTCCTCGACGCGCTGGCCGTGCTGTCCGAGGAGACGCGCCTGTTCCCCGATCTCGGCTTTGCCCGCACCTTCGTCAACATCACCCTGCGCGGTCGCGACGGCGGAGTGCCCGGTCCGGCCGAGATCGACTATGCGCGCCGTGCCGCGGTGCTGGCGGCCGCGTGGACCATCCGGTGAGTGATTGAATTCGGAGGTGTGCGATGAGTCCGCCCTTGATCGATGTCGCCGTTGCGGTGGTTCAGGAGCCCTCCGGCCGCGTGCTGCTCGCCGAGCGGACGGCACGGCAGGTGGCGGCCGGCTTCTGGGAACTACCAGGCGGCAAGATCGAACCGGGCGAAGCCGCCGCAGAAGCTGCCGCGCGCGAGCTCAGCGAGGAGATCGGCATCCACGCGACGGGGCTTCGCCCATGGCTCTGTTATGTGCACGCCTTTCCCACCAAGCGCGTGCGCCTGCACATCCATCGTGTCGAATCCTGGCGCGGGACACCGCACGGCCGCGAAGGCCAGCGCCTCGCCTGGGTCGATCCGGCAGCCCCTTCGGTGGCGCCAGTGCTGCCGAGCAACGGCCGCGCGATGTCTGCGCTCGGCTTGCCACGCCTGCTGGCCTGCATCGACGTTAACGATGTTTCCGGTGCTGTGGCCGCAGCCAGGGCCGCTCGCGATCGTGGCGCCGGTTTGATCATCGTACGCGCACCGCAATGCGCGCCCGGCCAGCGCGTCGCCTTGGCACGACGGATCATCGCAGCGGCCGCCGATCTGCGCGTTTTGCTCGAGGGGCCGGCATTGGAGGCCCAGCGCGCCGGGGCCCACGGTGCGTTCGTCGGCCCTGCGAACCTGCGGCGCAGCACGGTGCGGCCCAACCTGCCGCTGTGGGGCGCGGCCTGCAGCGACAGCAACGACCTCGTGCTTGCGGCACATCTTGGCGCCGATTTCGCGATCGCGACACCGGCGCATCCGGCGAGCAGCCGGACGCCCCATTTCACCATGTTCCGCACCGATGACACCGCGGCCCCGCTGCCGCTGTTCAAGACAGCTGACAAGACCATCCGCGACACTTCACGCCCCTCGTAACATGGGACTGCGAAGATGATGACGTCCTCGCTCTGGCTCGCAATATCCGGTCCTGGCGCGCTGCTTGCGGCCTCGCTGGTGCCGGCCATCCATCCCACGATCTCGCATCCGTCGATGAATCGCCTGGCTGGACTCGCCTCGGGTCTGGCCTGCGCGGTTGCCTTCGTCACCGCGCTCCAGGTCGGCATCAGTGGACCGCTCTACACGCCGTCACTTGCGATCAACGGCGTCGGTCTTGGCCTTTATCTCGACAGCGTGAGTGCCACGATGTTCTGCCTGGTGTCCTTCATCGGCGTTATCGTGCTGCGCTACAGCTTCACCTATATGGACGGCGATCCCGGCCAGATCCGCTTCATCCGTCTGATGTGCCTGACGCTGGCGGCGGTGCTGACGCTAGCGATATCCGGCAATCTGCTGCAATTCACGCTGGCCTGGTCGGCGACAAGCCTGGCGCTGCATCGTCTGCTGGTGTTCTACGCCGAACGGCCGGCGGCGGTGATTGCCGCCCGCAAGAAGTTCATCGCCAGCAGGCTCGGCGACCTGTTCCTGGTCACGGCCATGGTGCTGCTCTATGCCGCCTTCGGCAGCCTCGACTACCAGACGATGTTCTCGGCCGCCAAGGCGATGCGGGCGCAGGAGACGGTGCCGCTCGGCATCCAGATCGCGGCTGTTCTGATGGTGTTTGCGGGTCTCTTGAAGTCGGCGCAATTCCCGCTGCATGGCTGGCTCATCGAGGTGATGGAGACCCCGACGCCGGTGTCGGCGCTGCTGCATGCCGGCATCATCAATGCCGGCGGGTTCCTGGTGCTGCGCTTCACCGACGTGGTTACGCTGTCGCTTGCGTCGCTCGACCTGCTTGCGGTGGTCGGCGGCTTCACGGCGTTGTTTGGCTCGGTCGTGATGCTGACCCAGACGTCGATCAAGGTCTCGCTTGCCTGGTCGACGATCGCGCAGATGGGATTCATGATGCTGGAATGCGGTCTCGGCGCCTTCGCCGCGGCGCTGCTGCACATCGTCGCCCACTCGCTTTACAAGGCGCATGCCTTCCTGTCCTCAGGCAGCGTCATCGACATCGCTCGCGCCTCGTGGACCCCGAGCCCGGGCGGCAAGCCGCATCCATTCCGGCTGATCATCTCCATTATCGGCGTGCTGCTGGTGACGCTGTTGTTCAGCCTGCTGACCGGCGCGACGCCGGCCCGCCAGCCCGGCGTCTTCGCGCTCGGCGCTGTGCTCCTGCTCGGCATGATCCACCTCGTCGCGAACGGCATCGACGAACGGCCGAACGCTTACGTCGTGCTGCGCACGCTGCTCTTGGCAGCCGTGGTTGCCGGCGCCTATTTCGGCCTGCAACTGGTCGCGGAGCAATTGTTTGCCGCGGCTCTGCCGAAGCTCGAAGCGATGCGCGGGCCGATCGGGATCGTGATCGTGGCGCTGGTGGTGCTGTCCTTCGCGGCTGTGACGTTCCTGCAGGGCCTGGTGCCGAAGCAGGCGACGGAGCCACGCTGGCAGGCGCTCTACGTGCATGTTGCCAACGGCTTCTATGTCAACACCATCGCCAATCGCCTGGTCCTGCAGTATTGGCCCGGCCCAGCGCCGAAGCCCGCTCCGATTGCTCTTCCCATTGTGCTGAGGGAGCCCACATGAGCGACGTGATCGAATGCGACGCACCGGCCGTCGCCCTTGCGCCAACGCCAGCCCTGCACGCCGCCATCGCGGGAGCCTGTCGCCGCATCGCACCGCTGTGGCCGCTGAAAAACTTTGTCGCGGTCAATCCATTCATGGGCTTCAGCGGTCAGAGCTTCCACGCCACCTGCGCGACCTTGCACCGGGTCGCTCGGCTCGAGACGCTGATGCCGCGCGCGTTCTACCGCGAGGCGATCCGTTCCGGAACGATCGAACGAGCCGACCTTGCGGCGGCACTCGCCGCCGCCCCCGCCGACTGGTGCCTGCCGACCGAAGTCGGCGAGTTGCTGAAGCTCGCGGACAACGACAAGACGGTGCGGAAGCATCCCGCAGTGGTCGCGACGGTGGCGGAGGTGCTCACCGAACTCGCTGCCGGCGACCGCCATGTCGCCCGCACGGCGTTCATGACCGACGAGATCTCGCGCTGGTGCGCGGCATATTTCGATGAGGGACAATCGGTGTGGCGGATGCCGGCGCGCGGCTTGCGTCCGTATGCTGCCTGGCGCGCCAGTGTCCGATACGACCGCAACCCCGAAGCGATGGGCATCGCGCGTTTTCGCGAGCTGGTCGCGGAGTTGCCGGAGGACTACGTCGCTGCGATCGCAACGGTGGTCGATCGACTCGGCGTGCCGGCGCGCGCGATCGAGGACTATCTGCATCAGGCGCTGCTCGAGATCGGCGGGTGGGCGGCCTATGCGCGCTACCTGATGTGGGATCACGAGCTCGCGGGCGATCGTGACGACACGCTTGAGCAACTGCTGGCCATCCGGGTCGTCTGGGGCTACGCGTTGTTTGTCCAGCGCACCGATGCGGAGTTTCGCGAGGCATGGCGGCGGGCGATGGAGCAGGCGGCACTGCCACCCCTCGACGACAAGCTCGGCGGCGATCCGGATCTGTGCATCAACATGGTGCTGCAGGAAGCCTATGAGATCGCGTTCCGCCGCCGCCTGCTGCATCGGCTCGGGCAGTCGCCTGCGGCGCAGGCATCGGGCGCGAGGCCGGCTGTGCAGGCCGCGTTCTGCATCGACGTGCGCTCGGAAGTGTATCGGCGCGCGATGGAATCCATCAGCAGCGCGGTCGAGACCATCGGTTTCGCCGGCTTCTTCGGCTTTCCGATCGAGTTTGTGCCGATCGGTCACATCACCGGCCGCGCGCATTGTCCAGTGCTGCTGCGACCGCAATTCACCGTCTGCGAGGCCGTGGATGGGACGAGCGAAGACGAGGATTCCGAGATCCTGGTCATGCGCCTGCTGCGCCGCCGCGTGCGCAAGGCCTGGAAGTCGTTCAAGCTGTCGGCGGTCTCCTCCTTCATCTATGTCGAGACCGCCGGGCTGCTGTTCGCCGGCAAGATCCTGAGCGACAGCCTCGCCGTGACCCGTACGGTGCATGATCCGAACACCGATGGATTGGATGATGCTGTGATCGGCCGCCTCGGCCCACGCATCTCTCCCCGTCTTGTCGGCGGGCGCGCGACCGGTTTCGACCAGGCGCAGCGCGTGGCGATGGCGGAGGCCGTGTTGCGGGCGATGTCGATGACGGGACCGTTCGCGCGGCTCGTCATGCTCACCGGCCACGGCAGCACGTCCGTGAACAATCCGCACGCGGCGGGGCTCGATTGCGGCGCGTGCGGCGGTAACACCGGCGAAGCCAATGCGCGCGTCGCCGCAGCGATCCTTAATGATTCCGATGTCCGGGCCGGCCTGCGCGACCGCGGCATCGATATTCCCGAGGACACGTTCTTCCTCGGCTGCCTGCACGACACGACCACCGACGAGATCAAATTGTACGATCTGGAACGTCTCCCTGCATCGCATCGCGAGGACCTGCGCGTGCTCCGAGAGCTCCTGGCAAAGGCCACCTCGCTGACGCGCCTTGAGCGTGCCACGCTGCTCGGCGTCGCCGGCCGCGCCGATGCCGAGCAGCGGGTCGTCACGCGCAGCCGTGACTGGGCCCAGGTGCGGCCCGAATGGGGCCTTGCCGGAAATGCCAGCTTCATCGCTGCGCCCCGCGCCCGCACACGCGGCATCGATCTGGGTGGACGTGCCTTCCTGCATGAGTATGACTGGCGGCAGGACAAGGACTTCGCCACGCTGCAGCTGATCATGACAGCGCCGATGGTGGTGGCGAGCTGGATCAATCTTCAATACTACGGCTCGACCGTCAACAACGCCGCGTTCGGTGCCGGAAACAAGGTCCTTCACAACGTCGCCGGTACGATCGGCGTGCTGGAGGGCAATGCCGGCGATCTCAAAGTGGGGCTGCCGTGGCAATCCGTCCACGACGGCACACGTTTCGTGCACGAGCCGCTGCGGCTCGCGGTGCTGATCGAGGCGCCCTTGGAAGCGATCGGCCGCGTGATCGCGCAGAATAGCGGTGTGCGCGAGCTGGTCGATAACGCCTGGCTGCATCTTTACGCCATATCCGGCCAGGGCCGCGTGTCGCATCGTTATCGCAGTGGACTGCAGTGGCAGGCAATTGATCCGCAATCGTAATCGAGTTTGAGGACCTGCAAAGGTCAGGGAGAGTCTCCGACCGGCGACGCGCGTCCGCGACTCCGCTGCCGCGACGTAGGCTGCCCTTGCTTGTTCGAAGCGTCGCGTTTGAGGGCAGCGAGAAATCGGATCGCGGCGGTCAAGATCCGGTCGGGACGGATCTTGTGCTTGTAGACGAGCCGTGAGCGCGGACGGCCGGGGCGCGGAGTGCCCGCCGTTGCAGCAGGTCTCAGCCGTGCAGCGATGCCCTCTGTTCCGACGTCGAGCCGCGCGATGCCCAGGGCATGGCAGTCCAGGCGGATGCGGGCTGACGCGATCAGATTGCTCGCTTCTTGCGGCGGATGACCGAAGCGGAGCTGCATGTCGTCCTCGATGTCGTCGATGTCGGCCACCGTCTCGGCGTGAGCCAGGCGGGCGTAGACGTCGAGCCGCGTGACCTGGTCCTGCACGTAGTCCGACGGCAGGAATGCCGGACGGTCGATGCGCAATTCCGGAAGCCAGAACTCGGCGGCGCGGTGCGGCCGTCCTTGCAAGGCCCGCGACAGCAGCTCTTGATAGAGGGCCGGCCCGAAAACCTGGACATGGCCAGCCTGCTGCTCGGACAACAGATCGCCTGCACCGCGCAGATCGAGATCCCGTGCGCTGATCTGAAATCCGGCGCCTGCGAAGTGGAGCTCTTGCAGAGCGGAAAGTCGCTTCTGGGCGGCGTCGCCCGGAGTGTCGGCGAGCAGGTAGGCATAGGCGCGGATGCCGCCGCGTCCTACGCGACCGCGTAGCTGATGCAACTGCGACAAGCCGAAATGTTCGGCGCCCGAGATCAGGATCGTATTGGCGCGAGGGATGTCGAGCCCATTTTCGACGATGTTGGTCGCCAGCAGGATGTCGGCTTTGCCCGCCACGAACCGCATCATCTCCGCGTCGATCTCGCGGGCCGGCATGCGGCCATGGATCATGGCGATGCCGAGTTCGGGAACGAGATGGCTGAGGCGCTCCCGCATCGGTGCAAGATCCTTGATGCGCGGGCAGATCACGAAACTCTGCCCGCCTCGCCGATGCTCACGTCGGAGCGCCATCGACAGCGTGGCATCGAGCAGCGGCTCGACCTTGGTCAATACCGGACGACGCCGCACCGGTGGCGTCGCGATGATGCTGAGATCGCGCAAGCCTGCCATGGCGCCCGCCATCGTGCGCGGGATCGGGGTCGCGCTCATCGTCAGTGCGTGGACGCCTGCTCGCAATGCAGAAAGCCTGGCCTTGTCGGCGGCCCCGAAATGCTGCTCCTCGTCAACGATGACGAGGCCCAGATCGGCAAATCGCACGTCATCGGCGGCGAGCGCCGTCGTTCCGATGACGAGCTTGAGCGTACCGTCGGCGAGTTGCCGCCTGGTGCTCCGCGCGTCCGCCGTCGTCGAGAGGCGCGAGAGATGTCCGACGCTGATCCCGAACGGCGCGAAGCGCTTCACGAAGGTCTGGACATGCTGGGCAGCAAGCACCGTCGTGGGGACGATGAGAGCAACCTGCCGCCCGGCGAACACAGTCGCCGCCGCGGCCCGCAGGGCAATCTCGGTCTTTCCGAAGCCCACGTCGCCGCACACGATCCGGTCCATGGGATGGCCGGCGCCGAGATCCTTCAGCACGTCTTCGATCGCGGCGGCCTGATCGGGGGTGACCAGATAGGGAAAGCGTGCGACGAAGCGCTCGTACTCCACTGCAGGAGCAACGATGCGCGGCGCCTCGGCGCGTCGCCGCGCGCGGATCTGATCGGACAGTCTCACGGCGGTCCGATCGATCTCATCCTCCGCCCGCAGACAGCGAGCCGCCCATGATCGGCCGTCGGCATCGTCCAGCTTGACGCCGCTTGGATCGCCCGCGTAGGGCCAGATCAGCCCGAGATCGGCGATCGGCACCAGGATCGCCTCGTCGTTTGCGAAGACCAGGCGGATCATGTCGCGCGCGCTGACATTGGGTGCGGAAATGAGTTCGAGGCCGTCCAGCAGTGCGAGGCCGCGCTGCAGATGGATGATCGCGCTTCCCGGCACAGGAATCGTGATGCCTGCGACCGCAGCCTGCCTGGCCATCGGCAGCAGATGCCGCGCCCTGCTGCCGAGTACCTCGGCAGCAGTTATGACGATCAGCGGCCGGCGCGTCCCGGTCGTGAAGCCGCGGTCGAGATCGATCAGCAGCGAGGTGATGGCGCCGTCTCGCGCTCGTGTTGCTGCCGCCCAATTCTTGCGCCGCTCCGCTTTCTCTCCAGCCACGCGCTCCATGCCCTGCAGATCGCGCTCGGTTGCGGCAGTGAACAGGATCCGGGCGCCACGCTGCCTCGCGCTCTCGATGAAGCGCCGAAGCGTCGCACGAGCTGACCTCTGCTGGGCAAACACAGGAATCGGCTCGCTGTGGCCCTTCGCCGGCAGAACGGTGGCGAGGCGCAACGCGTGGCGCCAGGTGCTGCGATCGACGAAGGCGCGCTTGCGACGTTCTTTGTCGACGTCGCTCTCGTCGAGCGCAGCAAGCCGCATCTCGGCGTGATCCGGTACGGTGCTGTCGACGATGATCTCACTGCCGTCCAGATAGGTGAAGAGGTCGACCAGCGCTTCGCCACCAACACTGCGCTCCGACATGGGATCGATCACCAGCGTTTCGGCGGCGACGACGGCATTCTGATGCCCGAGATCGAAGAAGTGAATGTCGCTGATCATGCCGTCAGCATGATTGATCCTGACCGGGCCGAGCGCGCCGGCGGGAAACAACTCGGTCGTCTGGCCATGAAACAGAACGGAGCCGGGATCGTCAGGCGGCTCGTCGGTCGCATAGCCCAGTTTCGCCAGAGAGTTGCGAAACCCTTCCAAATCGATCGGCTGTCCGGCCTTGAGGTGCAGACTGGCAGCGGTCCAGCATCGCTGTGGCGGAACGAGTGGAAGAACGGCTTCGACGGTCGAGATGAGCAGAGGATGACGAGCGTGCTCGGCCAGCCGTCTCAGCACATGGGCGCGACGCCCTGAGAGTTCGCGCGACGGCGCCGCGTCGTCAAACGGCACGGTGTCGAAGCGCGGCAGCACCAGCACGCCGCAGTCAGGATCCATCGCGTGAAGCACGGCGGCGATACGTTCGGCACGCGCCTCATCGCTCGAGAGGAAGACCACGCCTCGCGTGCTCGGCTGTTGCCAGAGCCGGAGCAGATGAGAGGCAACCAGTCCGAGGGGCGCGTCCGACGCCGGCACTTGGCGCGGCGGCCGCGCGGACGCGTCCTGAACCGCATCGGAGGGTTTGGATCTCGAGGGAGTTGCAGACTTGGCCATCCCCGACCAAACACTGGCTCATCCCTAAGAGTTCCGCCGCCGCTTGCCGACGCTCAGTCCTGGCCACCGGTCGAGCGGCGGACTCTGCGGCACCGCACCTTCGGGTGGCGCGGACGTTCGAAACGCTGCGATGCGGCCGCTGACCTCCGTGAGGTCTTCAGTGACAAAGGGAGGTGGCGTCGAGGAGGGGCGTCAACGCGCGCCGACCATCGTCGCCAGGACATTGGCCACGGACATGACATCCACTGGTTTCTCCCAATGCGGAACGTCGGCAAATTCGGGCAGGATGGACGCCTTGTCATAGCCGGTCGTAAAGACGAATGGAATGTTGCGCTCACGCAGCATGCGCGCGACCGGGAAGATCATCTCGGTCCTGACATTGATGTCGAGCACAGCTGCGTCGACGGGCTGTCCCGATCGTAGCAGCACCTGAGCCTCGTCGATGTCACACATCGGGCCGATCACGTCAGCGCCGAGACGGCGGAAGGCGGCAGCGAAATCGTCGGCCAGGAAATACTCGTCCTCGACAATCAGGATGGACCGCCTGGCAAAGGGCTGTGAGGACATGCGGGGAATGGCAGAGCCCTGACGCATGAGGTTTCTCCTACGAGAATGACCGATAGGAACGACTGTCGGACAAATACCTTGTCGCGAAATGGTGTGGAAGCACCCGTGTTGCCATTACCGGCGCTTGGGAGGAACCGGACCTTGGATTGTCGGTCGGTCATGGAACAGTTTAGCTCGCGGCACCTGATCATCGTCGGCTGATCGTGGACGGCCCGATCATGCTCGGCCGTCGTCGACAAGAGAACATGGTTCGCGATGCCGTCGGGCCCTTGTTCCGATCTGCGGCGCTGCAGGATGGGCCAAGGGTCATCGGAATCGTCCTACGTAGGCTTTTATCAGATGGTACGGCTGGTCTCAACGCGATGAAGCGAGCTGCGGCCGAATGGCGGCGGTCCAGGCACCATCGGACGTGCTTGCTGATGAGATGCTGCGGCTTGCGCTGAGGCGAGTTCCGTCATCTGATCAGTCAGGTCGCTATCGCGCCGCCTGCGCCGGAGCCGACTGAAAGGGGAGCAAACATGCCGAGCGTTCCGCATGACGATGCGGACCAGACAGAAGCCGAAATTCGTTCCGAGCAGATGCAGCTGCAGAAGGCGATCGCATCCATCTCGGATGGCCGGATCCGACTGCGCCATCAGGAACGCCGGGTTGCCGATATGCATGAGCCCGGGACGGGAACGGCCGGCTGCAGGACGCGAGACGAGGCCGAGCGGCTCGCGACCCTGATGCGCGGCAGCCTGGAGCAATGGGAGCGGCATCGCGCGCTGATCGAACAGCGGCTGGCCTATCTGCACGTTCGCCGCGCGCGAGCGGAAGCGCTGACCGGCAATGTTGCGCCGTCTCTGGCCCGGTCTGTTTGCGCGTCAGGCCTCGTAGCGGGGCAGCTTGATGAACTGGATGCCCGTCGCGCACCAGGCGAATATGCAGTCATGTCCGTCCGCGAAGTTCCCGATGCGGCCGGTCGTGAATAGTTTAGGCCGAATAGGCGCTCGACGTCTTCCATGGCGAGGTGCAGGCCCTGGCCGGGAACTAAACCGTCCCGCTGCATGTGCGGACTCGGAAGGCTGAGTGGCTCGGACCTGGGTCATCAGGTCGAGGACAAGCGCGTCGTCGATCTTGCGGCCGATCAAGCGGCATGCGCCGGATTCCTTGGCGAGGAGCGCGTTGTTTCGCTCCGTGAGCAGGGAGGCGGCTATTTCGTTCGCGGGACGGATGGGCTAGCTTGCGTCTCTTTTCGGCTGAGGCGGATTTGATTTGCAGCGGGACATGGCCACAGGCGGCGTCTCTCAATCGGGCGACAAGAAGCGGCGGCCGCTGGTGATCGGCGTCGGCGCCTCCACCAGCCATACCGAAAGCCTTGCCCGGTTCCTGTCCAGAGCTGCGCTCGATCAGGACCTTGCCATTGTGCTCGTGCTGCGGCATCGCGAGGGTTTGGACGAAGAATGGCTGCGCCAGGTGCTGCAGCCGCTGGAGAACGTCCGCCTCCGGGCTCTCGAGGACGGCGCCGAGATCGAAGGGCAGGTGATCTATCTTTGTCCGCCCGACATGATCGCGACCTTGCACGACAACCGCGCGGTCCTGCGTCAAAGCCCGCAGGCGCCGGGCGAGCGTGCCACCATCGATAGCCTCCTGGTGTCGCTTGCCGAGGAGCGCGCGGAGCAGGCGATCGGCGTTATTCTGGCTGGCACCGGTGGTGACGGCACGCTCGGCGTCGCGGCGTTGAAGGATCATGGCGGGCTCGCCCTCGCCGAGCGCCCGGTCGGCGAGGAAGAGGAACCGCAGGACAGCAGCCGGGCCGCCGCGATCGCCGATTTCGTGCTGGCGGCCGAGGACATCCCGGATCACATCCAGGTCTACGCCCGTCACCTTCGCAGGCTGGAGGACCGCCAGGGCTTCGACGAGGTGCTCGCCGCAGCCGCCACCTCGCTCGACCGCATTGCCGACATCCTGCGCACCAAGACCGGCAACGACTTCCACGGCTACAAGCAGAATACCTTTCTGCGCCGCGTCCAACGCCGCATGCAGGTGGCGCAGATCGGCGATGTTTCCGCCTATGTCGATTTCCTGCGCAACGACAAGGACGAGGTCCAACACCTGTTCAACGACCTCCTGATCGGCGTGACCGAGTTCTTTCGCGACAGGCGGGAGTTCGAGGTGCTGGAGCAGGATGTCATTCCGCAGATCTTTGCCGGCAGGCAGCGCGGACATCCGATCCGCGTCTGGGTCCTGGGCTGCGCCACCGGCGAGGAGGCCTATTCGATCGCCATTCTGCTGCGTGAGCACGCCGCCAGGCTCGACGCGCCTCCCCCGCTGCAGATCTTCGCGACCGATATCGACGGAAAGGCGCTGGCGGCCGCGCGGGTCGGCCGCTACCGGACCGACATCGAAGCCAACATCTCGCCGGAACGGCTGGCGCGCTGGTTCGTGCGCGAGGGTGACACCTATTGCGTGGTCAAGGAGCTGCGCGAGATGTGCATCTTCTCCCAGCACAACGTCATCAAGGACGCTCCGTTTTCGAAGCTCGACCTGGTGTCGTGCCGCAATCTGCTGATCTATCTGAACGCGGAGTTGCAGAACCGCGTGATCCCGCTGTTCCACTTCTCGCTGCTGCCGGGCCGCTTTCTGTTCCTGGGAAATTCGGAGAACGTGACGCGGCATCCGAAGCTGTTTGCGCCGGTCGACCGTCGCGCGCGCATCTTCCGCAAGCTCGACGGCGGGTCGCGGCTCCCGCCGGAATTCCCGATCAGCACGGCCGCGGGACGCGCGACGGTCGACATGCCGGCGATCCGCCCCTTCAATGCCGATGTCGGGCTGGAGCGCAAGGCACAGCGCATCGCCGAGCGTTATGCGCCGGCCTATGTCATCACCGACAGCAACTTCCAGATCCTGCACTTCTCCGGCCGCACCGGCCGCTTCATCGAGCCGACCGCCGGCGTCGCGACCTTGGATCTGCTCGGCCTCGTTCATCGCGACCTGCGGCTCGAATTGCGGACGGCGCTCGGTCATGCCCGCGACTTCAATCAGATCGTGCATGCCGACCAGGTGATGCTTGGCGTCAACGGCCATACGATCGGCGTCGACATCACGGTCGAGCCAGTCGAGGATAGCGACAACGGTCACCGCAACTTTGTCGTGCTGTTCAAGGACGGCCCGCTGCGCCCGCCCGCCACGGCGCTGGCCAGCGGCAGCAGCGCGCTGGTGCGCAGCGAGCATGTCGAGCGGCTCGAGAGCGAGCTGCGGGCGACGCGCGAGCGGCTCCAGGCGACGATCGAGGAGCTGGAGAGCACCAACGAGGAGCTGAAATCCTCCAATGAGGAATATCAATCGCTGAACGAGGAGCTGCAATCCGCCAATGAGGAGCTGGAGACCTCGCGCGAGGAGCTGCAATCGGTCAACGAGGAGCTGACGACGGTCAATGGCGAGCTGGCCCATCGTGTCCAGGAGTTGACACGCGCGACCAGCGATCTGAAGAACTTTCTCGAGAGCACGCAGATCGCGACCGTATTCGTGGATAACGATCTGCGGGTGATGAATTTCACTCCCGCCATCACCCAGGTGCTGCATCTCGTCGAGACCGATGTCGGCCGGCCGATCGCGCATATCAAAGCAAGGATCCCGATCAAGGAGTTGTACGAGGACATCCGCCGGGTCCTCCGCACGCTCGCCAGCGCCGAGCGCGAGCTGATCGCGCCCGATAGTGGCACCCGGTTCATCGTGCGGATGCTGCCCTATCGAAGTGTGGATAATTTCATCGCCGGCGTGGTGATGACCTTCATCGACGTTACCGCGATCACCCGCGCCGAGGAGCGCCAGCGGCTGCTGCTCGCCGAACTGCAGCATCGCGTGCGCAACACGCTCGGCGTGGTCCGCTCGATCGCGCGGCGCTCGGCCCAGACCAGTTCGACCGTCGAAGAGTATGCCGCCCACCTCGATGGCCGGCTCGGCGCGCTGGCGCGCACCCAGGCGGCGGTGACGCGCGACCCCCAAGCGGGGGTGGATCTCGAATATCTCCTGGCCGACGAACTGATGGCCTACAAGGCGCGCGAGGGCGAGCAGGTGCGCATCTCCGGACCGTCGATGCGGCTGCAGCCCAAGGCCGCGGAGACCTTGTCGCTGGCGATCCACGAGCTGGCGACCAATGCGGTGAAATACGGCGCGCTGAGCCAGCCCACCGGGCGCATCGATATCAGCTGGCATATCGATGAGAGCGTGACTCCCAAGGAATTGGTGTTCGAATGGCGAGAGAGAGGAGGGCCTGAGGTGAAGCCGTCGAAACGAAAGGGATTTGGCAGCGAAATTCTGGAGCGCACCCTGGCGTTTGAGCTGAAGGGCAGGACGCAATTGTCGTTCAATCCGGCCGGCATGCAATTTCAAATCATCCTTCCGCTCAGCCGCAGTTTCGTCCAGGGCCCTGCGACCGGCCAGCGATGAGCGGGCGCAGCATCAGTACGCACACGGCGGATGTCGTGCTTCGCCGGCTGCTTGCGTTCCGCGCGGTCTCCGACGAGGCGGCCGCAATGCTCGAGCAGGCGGTCCGTGGTCACATCCTGGTCGCGCCGGCCGGACAGGAATTGGCCCGCGAAGGAGACGCCGCGCTCAGCGTCCTCATGATGCTGAGCGGCTGGGCCGCGCGCTATAAGATGCTGGAGGACGGCCGCCGACAGATCGTCAACCTTGCGCTGCCCGGCGACACCTGTGATGCGCAGGTCTATTTCGTGAAGCGGCTCGATCATTCGATCGCGGCGCTGACGCCGGTCAGCTACGCCGAACTCGACCGCGAGCGCTTCGAGAGCCTCATCGCGTGCGACCGCAGGCTGGCAGAAGCCTTCTGGTGCGAGACGCTCTCCAATGCCGCGATCCAGCGCGAATGGACGCTGAACCTCGGCCGCCGCGACGCCTATGAGCGTGTCGCGCACCTGCTGTGCGAGGTGATGACGCGGCTACGAACGGTCGGTCTGATCGACGGCGCCAGCTGCACCTTTCCGATCACGCAGACGGATCTCGCCGACGCCACCGGCCTGTCGGTCGTTCACGTCAATCGCACTCTGCAAGAGCTGCGCTCCGCCGGCCTCATCGTGCTGCGCGACCGGACGCTGACCGTGCCGGATTTCAAGGCGCTGATGGAGGCTGCGATGTTCGACCCCGAGTATCTGCATTACGGATCTCCGCATGACGCGTCGCCGGGTTGAATGAATTCAGCTTGGACGCACGGGAAGAATTCGTGTGTCCCGGCGCGCCGCGCCGCATTCCCGCGCCTCGATGCAGGCGGCTGCTGCGACGATCGAGGCGTTGGCCGCCACGAGCCGCAAGGCGGACCATGGGATGGAGAAGGTCCGCGTCAGCCTCGTCCCGAAGGACGGCACATCCATCACGACATGCTTCCAACGAGACATGCTTCCAACGAGATGACAGAGCGGCAGCCCGCCGTGAGCCGCCTCGCGCGCCGTCAGTTCCAATACATCGCGCGCGGGATGAACTCGCGGGCGACGATCATCGCGCTGTCCTCGCACAGTTCCAGCGCGAGCTTCTGCGCCAGCATGACGTCGCACGCCGGCAGGTCGCCCACCGGCACGAAACAGAACCCGCGGCGGACGCGTCCGCGCTCGTCGAGCAGGCAGACATTCATTGCCGAGCCCTTGTAGATCCTGTAGCGGCGGCCGCTATGCGAGCCGACCACGTCGAAATAGCCGCGGGAGCAAAACTGCTTCCATTGCGCCGGCGTCAACCATTGCTGCAGCAGGCGCCGGGAGCGGCCAGCCGGCGTGCGATGCGCCCGGTGCTGGCCGAACAGGGCATTCACCGCGCGCAGGCGCCGCAGAGCGCGCGTCTCCGATCGAAGAAGGCCGAACATGTCCGCCGCCGCTAGCCGCCCACCAGCCGGGGGATGAAGACGCATTCGTCCACACGCGGATCGAACGAGCGGATGACCTCCACGCGTCCGGGCGCGACCCGGGCCGCCGCCGTGAAGCCGCGCCCGGTGAGCTGCTGGAAGCGCCGCTCGGCTTCCGCCACCTGCGCCGCGCTGGCCGGGTCGAACGGGTAGCGGCTGTCGCCGGTTCGATCCATCACGATCTGGACTGCCATGACGAGCCTCCTGAGGGGGAATGAGTCCCCGCGTGGTCTGTGACCGCAACAGGCGCGGCCCGAAAGGGTTCCTGTCGCGGTCGCGTTGATCGGGGGGGCCGCGCTCGTCGGGCGGCTCAGGCTGAAGCGGCGCCTGCTGTCACCCGTGTGTCTCGCGTCGAGATGCCGCGTCACTCTGTCGAGGACCTCAACGCTTCGCCTTGCTTTCGTCACGCGACAGCTCGCACGTGCCGGCGGCCTTCAGAATGTCGCCCCGTTGCGACCATCGCGACGCACATTCGCTGTGGAGACGAGCGAGCGGGAAGCCACATTTCGTGCGCCACCTTAAAGAAATTCCAGCGGCGCTGCTGCCGAATTTATTTGCTCGGCGGGCACCGGTCAGCATGATGCCGGCTCTCGATTGTCTCGAGGGTGAGCGTTCTTGTCCGGCTTGTTAGCCGTCTTCGATCCGGAGCAAATAACCATCGTGACGCAGCCGCCGGCGCGGTGCTCAGCCTGATCATGTCTGAATTGGTCGGACTTCAACGGCGCGGCGCGCGCGGACGACCTGAAAATTCGGACGTCGCGATGTCAACGACGAGCGCAACGGTCGGGCGAGGGCGCCTCGGCGCGATGGTGAACCAGGGTGGGTCCATAGGTCATGCGGTTGTGGGTTCAGGTGCACACGTGGACTTCGCTGATCAGCATGATGTTCATGCTGATGTTGTGTCTGACCGGGCTGCCGCTGATCTTCCATGACGAGATCAACCATCTCCTCGAAGACGACATCCCTGCGCCGGCAATGCCGGCGGATACGCCGGTCTTGCCGCTCGACCGCCTGATCGCCTCTGCCAGGCAACTGCAGCCGAAGCAGCATGTGCTGTTCGTCAGCCTCAAGGCGGCCGAGCCGCTTGTCGTGGTCGCGATGTCGCCGACCGCGGTCCCGATGCCGGGACAGCTGCACCGGCTCACAGTCGATGCCCGCAGCGGCGCCATCCTCGGTGACGAGGCGCCGCACCAGGACGTCATGGACATGATCCTGCGCATCCACCGCGACATGTTCGCTGGATTGCCGGGCGAGCTCTTTCTGGGCCTGATGGGACTCGTCTTCGCAGCCTCGATCGTATCCGGCGTCGTGGTCTACTGGCCGTTCATGCGACGGCTGCAGTTCGGAACGGTGCGGGATCGCTCGCGACGTCTCAAATGGCTCGACCTGCACAATCTGCTCGGCATCGTCACGGTAAGCTGGACCCTTGCGGTCGGGGTGACCGGGACGATCAACACGCTCGCCGTGCCGCTGTCGGAACTCTGGCGCGCCCAGACGATGCCGGCCCTGCTCGGGCCCCATCAGGGCAAGCCGCTCGCCGAGGCAAAATCGGTTCAAGCCGCGGTCGATGCGGTCCGCACCGCCTATCCGGATCGCGTCGTCGCATCGGTGACGATGCCGACCGCGACGCGGTTCGGCAGTCCTCAGCACCTCATCGTCTGGACGAAGGGCACGACGCCTTTCACGGCGCGCATGTACACGCCTGTTCTGGTTGATGCCCAAGAAATTCACGACCAGGACAGCGCCAAGCTGATTGCGCCGGCCTTGGCCTGGTACCTGCGTGCGCTGCAGGTCTCGCGGCCGCTGCATTTCGGCGATTATGGCGGGCTGCCGCTGAAGATCATCTGGGCCTTGCTCGATATCATCACCATCATCGTACTCTGCAGCGGTCTTTATCTTTGGGTCGCAAAGCGCTGGGGCACCAGACGCAAGTCGTCGAGCGTTGCGGTCGCGGCGGCAGCGGTGTCGTCATGAGCTCACTCGCGGCGCCACCGTCGCGCTCCGCGCAACGGTCGACATGGCAAGTGTTTCGAGCGCCGCTGCTGACGGGGCTTGTCGCGGCGGCCGGACTTGCGTTCGGATTGTTTGGCGACGGTCTGTGGGACGGCCTGTGCTGGCTCGGCCTGTCCGTGCCCATTGTGCTGTCGCTGATCCACGGCATGCGCAGGACGCGCTGCGTCAGCTCCGCATCATCACTATCATCATCGTCATAGTACGTTCAGGCGGATCCGAGCGCGGGTCTGGGCAGGCGAGCCGCATGCAGTAACGCCGGTGCGATAGGCTGTCGCAGAGGCTCTTTGGATTCGCCACTGCTCGGTCCGTCATTGACGACGCAGCAGGCGCGGACTTTTGGCCGTAGCGAAATATCTAGATACACAAATCGATGGATAGTCACGAGCCGGCGGTCGATCCCAAGCGAATTTATAGCGGGATTTTGGACTTTCATAGCCGGCCTCATGCGAACTCATCGTCATGCGCCTCACGCGTGCCGCGTGATCGGGACACCAAGCCTTGAGGCGACAGCTGACGGCTACTCGAGATGATGGAAGCGTGCGCTTCTTTGGAGGCTTTCGAAGAATCCGTTGCATGCCAATTCCTGCTGGAACGACAAACTCTTGAATCATCCGTCGCGACAGAATTGCTGCTTGTTAGATGACTTCTACGTGCAAGGACGCCATCCCCGAATACCTGTGTGTTAGGAGCGCCGACGAACCAGGTTTGGAACTTGGAATGATCGGGGTATTGGAATGATTGTTTGCGTGAAGGATAGAGGCGTCGGGTCGTTGGGGCTCGTGAGCGCGTTGGCGCTGACGTTGAGCATCGGAGGTTTTCAGCCGGCCTTCGCTCAGATGAAGCTTCCCGACGTGACTGTCGATGCCCCCAAGCCGAAGACGCGGCAGGCGACCCAGAGGAGCCAGGCAGCCTCGACGCGCAACACGCAGCGACGCGTCGCCGCGCGCAATCTGCCACCCCGCGCTCCGGTGCCCTACGTGACGCCATCGACGGGGACGATCGGCGCGCCCCCGTCGCTCTATGCCGGTGGTCAGGTCGCGAGCGGGGGCGGGCTTGGACTGCTCGGCAATCGCGGGGTGATGGATACGCCCTTCAACCAGACGAGCTTCACCGCACAGCTGATCCAGAACCAGCAGGCTCGCACCATCCGCGACGTGCTGATCAACGATCCGTCGGTGCGGGCGGTGCAGGCCGCGGGGGGCGGAGCCGATGGGCTGTTCATCCGCGGCTTCTACTATGACAGCGGCGACTATGGCCTGAACGGCCTCGCCGGAATCGCGCCATATTACTCGACCGGCGCCAACTTCATCGAGCGCGTCGAGCTGCTGAAGGGGCCTGCCGCGCTGCTCAACGGCATGACGATCGGCGGCACCGGCGCGTCGAGCGGCGGCGCGGTGGGGGGCAGCGTCAACCTCGTCACCAAGCACGCGCCGCTCGAGGACATTACGCAACTGACGACCACCTATGCCTCGAAATCGCAGCTCGGCGAGCAGATCGACGTCAGCCGCCGCTATGGCGAGCACAAGGAATGGGGCGTACGGCTCAACAGCACCTATGCGAACGGCGACACGGCGTGGAACCGTCAGCACGACGAATTCGGCAACGCGCACCTCGCAGTCGATTACTACGGCGAGAACGTCCGGGTGGACGCCGATGTCGGGTATCAGGCCGACAAGCTGAACCCGCCGTTGCGCTTCCTCGGTGTCGGCCCCTCGGTCACCAGCATTCCGTCGCCGCCGTCGGCTGGCACCAATTTCCAGGTGCCATGGGCGTATTATGCGCCGACGGATTTCTTCTCGACTGTGAAAGGCGAGGTCGATCTCAACGACCGCATCACCGCCTATGCCGGCTTCGGCTATCACGACAGCAACATCAACTACCGCTATCCCTCGCCGACCCTCGCGACCAATGCCGGCCTGCTGTCGGGCACGCCTGGATCCGCGAGCGAAACCTACAAGACCTTCGCGGGCGAGGCCGGCCTGCGGATGACCGCCGACACCGGTCCGATCAACCACGCCATCAACGTCGGCTACTCCATCACCGACCGCACCTATACCCAGCTGCTGGTTGTCGGCAAGAGCGCGACCTGGAGCCTCTACACCGAGCCTACCAGTGTCGCGCTGCCGGGCTTTGCGACGCTTCAGGGCAATCAGACGGTCGGCGCGAATCTCTGGAGCATCGGAATCTCCGACACCATGTCGCTCCTGAACAAGCGGATCCAGCTGACCGTCGGTGTCCGCCGGCAGACCGCCGGCACGGAGGTGACGAATGATCTCGCGCCGGCGGCGAGCCGGCCGTTCGAGGATCAGTCGGTCTGGACCCCGGCCTATGCGCTCGTCGTCAAGCCGGTCGAGCGCGTCTCGCTCTATGCCAACTATATCGAAGGCCTGCAGACCCCTGCGGTCGTTGCAACGGGCTACACCAACAGCGGCCAGGTGTTTCCGCTCGGCCAGACCAAGCAGGCCGAGACCGGCATCAAGGTCGATTTCGGCCGTATCACGACCACGCTCAGCGCGTTCGACATCTCGCGCCCGAGCGTCATCACGACGGCGAGCTCGAGTGGAGCGCTGACGCAGGTCATGAACGGGCTTCAGCGCAATACCGGCGCCGAGTTCAACGTCTTCGGCGAGGTCACCCCGGCGTTCCGCCTGCTGGGCGGCATGGCCTACATTCACGGCGCGCAGGAGCAGACCGCAAGCGCGACCACCGACGGTAAGCGCGCGATCGGCGTGCCTGAGCTGACCGTGAATCTCGGTGCCGAATGGGATACGCCGTTCGTCCGGGATCTGACGCTCACAGGGCGTGTCGTCTACACCGGGGCGCAATACGTCAACGCCACGAATACGCTGTCTTTGCCGGATTGGACGCGGATCGATCTGGGCGCGCGCTACACGTTCAAATCACCTTGGAACGGCAAGCCGATCGTGGTGCGCGGCAGCGTCGAGAACGTCTTCAACACGGCGTATTGGGCGTCGGCCTATAGCGGCGTGATCACGCTGGGTGCGCCGCGCACCTATCTCGTCTCGACCACCTTCAATTTCTGACGGCGGGAGCCGGTGCATTGCGGGCCGGATCAGCGGCGTGCACGGTCGGTTTTGCAAGGCCGGCACGTCGACGGCCCGCAAGGCACGGCTGATTGCGGGAATGGGACATGGCTGAGCCGCATCTGCCCGAGCGGATCGTGACTTTATTGATATCCAGTGACTACGCGCGGCTGGTGGGAAGAACGCTGTCCGAGCAGCTCGATTATCTCGTCGACATAGCGTCGCTGCATACGCGCGACGAGTTGTTGCGGCGCCTGGGGCGCGACCGTCTTCTGCTGCGGCAAGTCGACAAGTGGCTCGGCTCTCACGGCCGGCGTCTGCGCCGTCCGGCCGAGAGCATCGACAGCACCATGTGCGGCTTGGAATTCCGCAAGCGGCGGATTCGGCGATCGCGGTTCGGCGCGCGCCGGCGCCGGCCAGCCAAGCCCGCGCCCGCGGACCCCGGCTGACGCCTTCCGATCGTCGCGGCCAGACGGGCCGTCCGGTTTTCCGGACGGCCCCTTCCGTCCGTTTCCGAAACTTCGGACAAGGCCTGCGCCGATCCCCGTCTGCAGCACGGGCATCGTCGAGAAAACCTAGCGAATTGAAGGCGGTGCGTCCGCGTCCGCGCGTGCGGGTCCCCTGGCACGATTGCTGCTTAGCGTGCCGCCAAACGAGCGCCAGCTCCAGAACAACGACGCGAGGGAACGTCCGGATGCCAATCCACAGCCATCCTTGACCTCTGAGCGGGCCCTTGCGGCGGCGCCGCGTCGCGCGCGCCTGACACGGACCGCGCGCTCGTGGACGTGTGACTTCGGCCCGGCTTGCAGGGAGAAGCGGACGTCACCGGCGAGACGAGATTGAGACGCTTGAGACCAGGGAGATCGAATTCAATGTCTGCAACCACACCAGCAGCCGCGGCCCCGAAGAAGCCGTTCTACCGCGTCCTCTATATCCAGGTTCTGGTCGCGATCGTGCTCGGCGTGATCGTCGGCTGGCTATGGCCCGAGATCGGCAAGAACGACTGGATCAAGGCGCTCGGCGACGGCTTCGTCAAGCTGATCAAGATGGTGATCGCGCCGGTCATTTTCTGTACCGTCGTCTCGGGCATCGCCCATGTCTCCGAGGTGAAGAAGGTCGGCCGAGTCGCCATCAAGGCGCTGATCTATTTCGAGATCGTCTCGACCTTCGCGCTTGCGCTCGGGCTGATCGTCGCGAATGTCATTCAGCCCGGTGCCGGCTTCCAGGGCCAGACCAACGCCGCCGCGGTTGCCAACTACGCCAAGCAGGCGAGCGAGATGAAGTCGGTCGACTTCGTGCTCCACATCATTCCGGACACTGTGGTCGGCGCGTTTGCGCAAGGCGAGATACTGCAGGTGCTGCTGTTCTCGATCCTTTTCGGCATCGCGCTGATGAGCCTCGGCGAGCGCGGCCACACCATGCGCGCCTTCGTCGACGACGCGGCGCATGCGATCTTCGGCGTCATCGCCATCGTCGTGAAGGCCGCCCCGATCGGCGCGTTCGGCGCGATGGCTTTCACCATCGGCCGCTATGGCCCGCAGGCGCTCGGCAACCTCGCCGGCCTGATCGCGACCTTCTATCTCACCGCGCTGGCCTTCGTCATCATCGTGCTCGGCATCATCGCCCGCATCGCCGGCTTCTCGATCTTCAAGTTCCTGACATACATCAAGGACGAACTGTTGATCGTGCTCGGCACCTCGTCGTCGGAGAGCGCGCTGCCGCAGATGATGGAGAAGCTCGAGCGGCTCGGCTGCTCCAAGCCGGTCGTCGGCCTGGTCGTACCGACCGGCTACTCGTTCAATCTCGACGGCACCAACATCTACATGACGCTGGCGACCTTGTTCATCGCCCAGGCGATGAACGTGCACCTCTCCTTCGGCGAGCAGATCACGATCCTGCTCGTGGCCATGCTGACCTCGAAGGGCGCCTCCGGCATCACCGGCGCGGGCTTCATTACCCTGGCCGGCACGCTCGCCGCTGTGCGGCCGGAGCTCGTTCCGGGCATGGCCATCGTGCTCGGCATCGACAAGTTCATGAGCGAGTGCCGCGCGCTGACCAATCTCTGCGGCAACGGCGTCGCCTGCGTGATCGTCGCCTGGTGGGAGGGCGAGCTCGACCGCGACAAGCTGCGCGCGGCGCTCGACCGCGACATCGATCCGTCGGATGTCGAGGTCGCCGTCACGACCGGCTGAAGCCGACGCCGCTCGCGCGCGGCGACGCCAGGCGGCGCGTCGCCAGCTCGCGGCGATCCCGAGCTGAACCGGCGGACGCGCCGGCGAGGCCCAATCGTGATGCGGTCAACATCAAATGATCTGCTAAGGTATCGCGGACGTGGCGCTGACGGCGTGATAGCGCCGGCGCCGCGGTCGCCCTTGGGGAGGTTGGTGATGGCCGTTGCGCAGTCAGGAGTCCCTCGCGTCGTGATCGTCGGCGGGGGCGCCGGCGGATTGGAGCTGGCGACGCGGCTCGGCGACAAATATGGCCGCAAGGGCAAGCTCGACGTCACCCTGGTCGAGCGCAACCGCACGCATGTGTGGAAGCCGAAGCTGCATGAGATCGCCGCCGGCAGCATGGACATCTCGGCGCACGAGGTCGACTATCTGGCGCAGGCCTATTGGCACGGCTTCCACTATCGTATCGGCGACATGATCGGGCTGGATCGCGACAAGCGCGAGGTGCTGGTCGCGCCCTATCTCGACGCCGAGGGGCGCGAGGTGACGCCGCAGCGCACCATTCCCTATGATGTGCTGGTCATCTCCATCGGCAGCCAGAACAATGATTTCGGCACGCCGGGAGTCGTCGACCACGCGATCAAGCTGGAGTCGCAGCGCGACGCCCGGCGCTTCCACGAGCGTATGATCAATGCCTGCATCCGCGCTCACTCGCAATCGACGCCGATCGCGCTGCATCAGCTGAAGGTCGCGATCATCGGCGCCGGCGCCACCGGGGTCGAGCTGGCGGCGGAGCTGCATCGCACGACGCGCGAGGTCGTGGCCTATGGGCTCGACCAGGTCGACGCCGAGAAGGACATCAAGATCACGCTGATCGAGGCCGCGCCCCGGGTGCTGCCGGCACTGCCCGAGCGGGTGTCGAGCGAGACCGGCAAGCTCCTGGAAAGGCTCGGCGTCGAGGTGCTGGTCGGCGCCAAGGTCGCTCAGGTCGCAGCCGATCACGTCAGCCTCGCCGATGGCCGCGTCATCCCGGCCGAACTGATCGTCTGGGCCGCCGGCGTCAAGGCGCCGGACTTCCTCAAGGACATCGCGGGGCTGGAGACCAACCGCATCAATCAGCTCGTGGTGAAGCAGACGCTGCAGACCACGCGCGACGAGCGCATCTTCGCGATAGGCGACTGCTCGGCCTGCGCGTGGGGCGAGCGCGGCAACGTGCCGCCGCGGGCGCAGGCGGCGCACCAGCAGGCGTCGCATCTCTACAAGCAGATCCCGCGCTTCATCCGGGGCGAGGCGCTCAGCGACTACCGCTACCACGATTTCGGCTCGCTGGTCTCGCTCGGCGAGTTCTCGACCGTCGGCTCGATGATGGGCGCGCTGGTCGGCGGCAACCTGGTGTTCGAGGGGCTGTTCGCGCGCATGATGTATCTGGCGCTGTACAAGATGCACGAATACGCGCTGCATGGCCTCGCCAAGGTCACGCTGGACACGCTGGCGCGCCTGATCACCCGCCGCACCGAGCCGCATGTGAAGCTGCATTGATCAATGCCCATGGTACCGCTCCGCGCAGCTGGAGGTTGAACTCTGCATAGCGGTACCGGCGGGGATTTTGCGGTCGCAAATTCTTTTGTAAGACCTTAGGCTTAGGGTGGACCTGCGGGCGCGATGGGCGCGGCCCGCTACGCCCCGGATTGACCTGGCACAGGCGATGACGGACCTCCCCTTCCGGACCGGCCTCGAGGGACATCCCGACGTTGCCGCGGTGGTTCAGGCGCGCGCGGGGTGGCTCGCGCGCGGCCTGCTGGCCATCGTGCTGGTCGGCGCGGCGGCCTGGCTCGGCTATGCCATCGCCTTCGCCCGGGGGCTCGACCAGCGCCATGCCTCGGCCCAGCAGCGGCTGGCGGTCGAAGCCGCGCAGCTCGACGGCTATCTCTCGCGCTTCGAATATCTGCCGTCGCTGCTCGAGACGTCGCCGGACGTCTTCAGGCTGCTCGGAACGCCCGATGATCGCGCGCTGCAGCAGAGCGTCAGCCTGTATTTGAAGTCGATCAATCTGCTGGCCGGTGCCGACAACCTCTATGTGCTGACCGTCGACGGCAACGCGATTGCCGCCGCCGATTTCGACCAGCCGGGCACGCCCGTGGGCAGCAATCTGTCGTACCGGCCCTATATGCGCCAGGCGCTTGCGACCGGCCGCGGCGCCTTCTTCGGCATCGGCATCACCAGCGCCCGCGCCGGCTATTATCTCTCCTACGCGGTCAAGCGCGAGGGACGCACGATCGGCGTCGCGGTGGTCAAGGTCAATCTCGATGCGTTCGAGCGCGAATGGCGCAGCCGCGGCGCCGACGTGCTGCTGGCCGACGCCCGCGGCGTCACCATTCTCTCCTCGCGCGACGAATGGCGCTTTCGCCCGCTGACGCCGCTCGCGGTCGATGCGCTGGAGGAGATCGCGACGTCGAAGCCGTATGGCAGCTCCAGCCTCTCTCCGCTCGGCTGGACCTTCATCGAACGCGCGGAGCGCGGCGGGCGGGTGACGACCGAGCGCGGTGCGGTCTACAGCATCGACGAGCGGCCGCTTCACGAGCGGCAATGGCAGCTGATGCTGCTCGACGACGAGGCGCCGATCCGGCGCACGGCCTCCATCATCGGCACGCTCTCGGGCCTCGCCTGCATCGTGGCGCTGCTGCTGTTCGGGCTGCTGGCGCAGCGGCGCAACGAAATCCGGCAACGGCTGGCGAGCCAGGCCGCGCTGCAGGCCGCCAATGACAGGCTGGAGATGCGGGTGCAGGAGCGCACCGCGGAATTGCGCGCCGCGCAGGATGAGCTCGTGCATGCCGGCAAGCTCGCCGTGCTCGGCCAGATGTCGGCCGGCCTGGTGCACGAGATCAATCAGCCCCTGGCGGCGCTGCAGACCGCGTCCGACAATGCCGTGCAGTTTGTCGACCGCGGCATGGTCAGCGAGGCCCGCGGCAATCTCCTCCGTATCGGTGAGCTGGTGCGCCGCCTGGCGCGCCTCACCGGGCAGCTGCGCGTGTTCGCCTACAAATCGAACGCGCCGCTCGACGTGGTCTCGATCGAGCAGGCGGTGTCGGAGACGCTCACGATTCTCGGCGCGCGGGTCAAGGATGGGGGCGTCGAGATGAGCATCGATCTGGCGCCGGATCTGTATGTCCGCGCCGATCAGATCCGGCTCGAGCAATTGCTCTGCAACATCGTCGCCAACGCGCTCGATGCCGTCGAGGGAGCCGCGCGCCGGTCCGTCTCGATCCGCGCCGAGCGCGACGAGGGGGAGTGCCGGATCGCCATCGTCAACAGCGGTCCGGCCATTGCCGCCGATGTGCTGCAGCGCATGTTCGAGCCGTTCGTGACGACCAAGCCGGCCGGCAAGGGCCTTGGCCTCGGCCTGGTCATCGCCAATCATATCGCGCGCTCGTTCGGCGGCGAGCTGCGGGCCCGCAATCTCGAGCCCATCGGGGCCGAGTTCGTCGTGCTGCTGCCGCTTGCCGCGTGAGAAGGTCCGCTCATGAGTTCTGAACAGCCGATCGGCGTGATCTATGTCGAGGACGACGAGGACGTGCGCATCGGCGCCGTGCAGGCGCTGCAGCTCGCCGGCTTCGCGGTGACGCCGTTCGCCTCAGTCGAAGCGGCGAGCGCGGTCGTGCGTGCCGACATGCCGTTCGTGGTTGTGTCCGACGTGCAGCTGCGCGGCAAGAGCGGCACGGCATGGCTCTCCGAGTTGCACCGGCTCGACCCGGACCTGCCGGTGATCCTGGTCACCGGCCATGGCGACATCTCGATGGCCGTGGAGGCGATGCGCCACGGCGCCTATGACTTCATCGAGAAGCCGTGCTCGTCCGAGCAGCTGGTGTCCGTCGTGCGCCGCGCGCTCGACAAGCGCAGGCTGACGCTGGAGGTGCGCACCCTCCGCTCGGCGCTCGCCGACCGCCAAGGCATCGAGGCCAGCCTGCTCGGGCGCTCGCCGCAGATCCAGGAGGTGCGTCGCATCGTCGCCAATCTCGCCTCGACCAATGTCGACGTCACGATCTATGGCGAGACCGGCACCGGCAAGGACGTCGTCGCGCGCTGCCTGCATGCGCATAGTGCCCGGCGCGGCGGCAACTACGTCGCGGTGAATTGCGGCGGCCTGCCGGAATCCTTGGTCGAGAGCGAATTGTTCGGCCATGAGGCCGGCGCCTTCACCGGCGCCACCAAGCAGCGCATCGGCAAGATCGAATACGCCCATGGCGGCACGCTGTTCCTCGACGAGATCGAGAGCATGCCGCTCAGCGTCCAGGTCAAGCTGCTGCGCGCGCTGCAGGACCGCGCGATCGAGCGCGTCGGCTCCAACAAGCCGGTCGCGGTGGAGTGCCGCGTCGTCGCCGCCAGCAAGGCCAATCTCTATGAGCTCAGCGAGAGCAGGCAGTTCCGCGCCGATCTCTACTACCGCCTCGGCGTCGCCTTCATCGAGCTGCCGCCCCTGCGCGAGCGGCGCGAGGACATTCCGATCCTGTTCGAGCATTTCACGCTCGACGCCGCCAAGCGCTTCGAGCGCGACGCGCCAATCGTCGACGATGCGACGATGTCGTTGCTGCTCGGCTATGCCTGGCCCGGCAACGTCCGCGAGCTGCGCAACGTCGCCGACCGCTTCGTGCTCGGCGTGCTCGACCGGAGGGTGCTGAGCCGGTCCGCTTCCCCATCCTCTGAGCTGTCGCTGCCGCGGCAATTGGAGAACGTCGAACGCTCGATCATCGAGGACGCGCTGCGCCGCAAGCTCGGCGACGTGCCGGCGACGGCGGCCATGCTCGGCGTGCCGAAGCAGACCTTGTACGACAAGATCAAGCGGCTCGCGATCGACGTCGATGGCATCCGCGAGCGCCACTGACGCGGCTCCCCGGCGTGACGGCGAGGAACGAACGCTGCGGCAGCGCCGTTGACGGCCCATGACAGGCAGAGACACCCGCGACCTGCGCTCCGGCGCCTACGATCCCGTCAGCAAGGACGGCTTGCCGCAGCCGCAGCAGGTCAAGGACGCAACGACGCCCCGACAGCGCGAGCAGTGGGGCGCCGATGTGCGCGCCGAGCCTTTGCCCGGCACCGAGCCGGTGCTGCCCGAAGGCCTCACGCGCGAGCGGCGTGATCCGCTCAATCGCAACACCGGCCGCCGCGACACCAAATAGCGTCGCGACGGCCATGCGGCTCACTTCGCCGCGATCACCATGATCTCGACCGTGTATTGCGGCGCCGCGAGGCCGGCCTCGACGGTGGCGCGGGCAGGCGTGTTGCCGGCCGACACCCAGCCGTCCCACACCGCGTTCATCTCGCCGAAAGTCTTGATGTCGGTGAGGTAGATCGTCGCGGACAACAGCTTGGTCTTGTCGGTGCCGGCCTTCGCCAGGTGACCATCGATGATGGAGAGGATCTCCTCGGTCTGCTTGGTCACGCTTTCGCCGGCGGTCTTCTGCGCGACGACGCCTGCGAGATAGACGGTATTGCCGTGAACGACGACCTGGCTCATGCGCGGGCCGACTTCGAAACGCTGGATGGACATCGAGAGAAACTCCTCAGAGGGTCAATTCGGGGCCTTTCCCTAGCGCGTGCGACGCGGCAGCGCCAGTCGGCTGAAGCAGGGGCGGCGGGGACGGCGAATGAGCCTCTCTTAAGCGACCTGGCCAATGCTCTGGTCAGGAATGTGCCCTTCATCGTCTTTCGAGACGCCCGCCGTTGGCGGGCTCCTCAAGACGAGGCCGGAATTCCTGACGGGCAATCCATTCCCTCATGGTGAGGAGCGCCGCTCGCGGCGCGTCTCGAACCATGAGGCCTCGACGCACGACCTTGCGTTGCCGGCGTATCCATCGCACACGGACAGCGACATTTGCGGTTTGAAGCTGTCTCGCCGCGCTGCACAGGGGCTTGCCCATGTGGCAGGCAAGCACGGAGCGTTTTCCGCGCTTGCACCGATATTTGAGACATGAAACATTCCGGGCGAGGTTCCTTTTAAACCATTTCGGAGGGGCGTGATGCGGAAACGGTTGATGCTGGCGGCGCTGTCGGCGGTCGCATTGGCGACGAGTGCAGGAGCGAGCTTTGCGCAGCAGACAATCCGCGTCGGCTGGACCATTCCGGCGGAAGAATCCAAGTACTGGATGATGAAGCGGCCGACCGAGTTTCCGGATCTCGGCAAGACCTACAATATCGAGTGGACGCAGTTCCAGGGCACGGCACCGATGACCCAGGCGCTCGCCGCCGGCGCGCTCGACTGCGCGACCCAGGCGCCGCTGTCGCTGTCGAACGGCGTCGTTGGCGGCGGCCTCAAGGCCTACATCGTCGCCCAGCACGTCTATGAGAAGCCGGGTGGGTTCTCGGTGTACTGGGCGGTGAAGGACGATTCGCCGATCAAGACGATCGCCGATCTCAAGGGCAAGACCGTTGGCATCTCCGTCATCGGCGGCGGCACGCAGGGGCCGTTCAACCTGCTGCTCAAGCAGGCCGGGCTGGATCCCGCCAAGGACATCAAGCTGGTCGAGGTCGGCTTCGCGACCGCCGAGGATGCGCTGCGCCAGGGCCGCGTCGACGCCGTCAACATGAACCAGCCGTTCGCCGCGCGCGCCGAGGCGAAGGGCGGCACCCGCAAGCTGTTCCAGCTCTCCGAGGCGATGCCGAACATCGTCCACATCCTCGAGGCGTGTCGCGCCGATTTCGTCGACAAGAATCCGGATCTCGTGAAGGCCTATGTCCGCGACATCACCACCGGCATGAAGAAGGCGCTCGCCAACCGCGAGGAGACCTTGAAGGTCGTGTCCGAAGTGATGAAGGTGCCGGTGCCTGTCATCGAGACCTATCTGCTCAAGGACAATGATTTCGGCCGCGATCCCGTCGCCGCGCCGAATTTCCCCGCGATCCAGAAGATGCTCGACATCTACGCCGAGACCGGCATGCTGCCGAAGCTCGACGTCGCCCAGTTCAAGCACCCCACCATCGTCGCGCCGATCCAGTAGGCGTCGCGACGCGGAGCTCGCATCGATGAGGAAGCTGCGTTCGCGCGTGACGGTGGAGGGGCTCGACCGCGCCCCGCACCGCGCCTTCATGCGCGCGATGGGCCTCGATGACGCCGACATCGCCAAGCCGATGATCGGAATCGTCAGTCAGAGGGGCGAGCAGACGCCCTGCAACATGACGCACGACTTCCAGGTCGATGCCGCCAAGACCGGCATCTCCGAGTCCGGCGGCACGCCGCGCGAATTCGCCACCGTCTCCGTCTCCGACGGCATCAGCATGAACCATGAGGGAATGAAGTTCTCTCTGTTCTCCCGCGAGCTGATCGCCGATTCGATCGAGGCCGTGGTGCACGGCCTAGCCTATGACGCGCTGATCGGCTTCGGCGGCTGCGACAAGACCTTGCCCGGCGTGATGATGGGTATGGTCCGCTGCAACGTGCCGTCGATCTTCATCTATGGCGGCAGCGCGCTGCCCGGCAAGTACCAGGGCAAGACGCTCACGGTGCTCGACTCCTACGAAGCGGTCGGCAGCTACATGACCGGCGAGATCGATGCCGCCACGCTCGAAGGCATCGAGCGCTCGTGCCTGCCGACGATCGGCGCCTGCGCCGGCCAGTTCACCGCGAACACCATGGGCATGCTGTCTGAGGCGATGGGCCTGTCGATGCCCAACGTCTCGATGATCCCCGGCGTCTATGCCGAGCGCGCCCATGTCGCGCGCGCAGCCGGGCGCCTGATCATGCAGATGCTCGCCAACGATGGCCCGCGGCCGCGCGACATCGTCACCCGCAAATCCCTGGAGAACGGCGCGGCGATCGTCGCCGCCACCGGCGGCTCGACCAACGCGGCCCTGCATCTGCCTGCGATCGCGAACGAGGCCGGCATCCGCTTCACGCTCGACGATGTCGGCGAGGTGTTTTCGCGCACGCCGCTGATCGGCAATCTCAGGCCCGGCGGCAAGTATACGGCGAAGGACGTGTATGACATCGGCGGCGCGGCCGTCGTGATCCGCGCGCTGATCGACAGCGGCCACATCGACGGCTCCTGCATCACGGTGACCGGCCGTACGCTCGCCGAGGCCTGCGGCGCGGCCAATGCGCCGGATGGCGAGGTCGTGTTCACGCCGGCCAGGCCGATGATGGCCGACGGCGGCGTCGCCGTGCTCAAGGGCAATCTCGCGCCGGATGGTGCGGTCATCAAGGTCGCCGGTCTCAAGAGCCTGGTGTTCGAGGGCCGCGCGCGCGTGTTTGAAGATGAAGAAGCCTGCGTCGCCGCCGTCCGCGCCCGCAACTACCAGGCGGGCGAGGTGCTGATCATCCGTAACGAGGGGCCGGTCGGCGGCCCCGGCATGCGCGAGATGCTCGGCGTCACCGCGCTGATCTATGGCCAGGGCATGGGCGAGAAGGTCGCGCTGATCACCGACGGCCGCTTCTCCGGTGCCACCCGCGGTTTATGCATCGGCTACGTCTCGCCGGAAGCCTTCGTCGGCGGCCCGCTGGCGCTGGTGCGTGATGGCGATCCCATTCGCATCGATGCGAAAGCGCGCACGCTCGACGTGCTGCTCGACGAGGGCGAGCTCGCCGCGCGTCGCAGCGCGTGGACGCAGCGGCCGCCGCGGCATCGCGCGGGAGCGCTGGCGAAATACGCGAAACTGGTGGGGCAGGCGCCGCTCGGCGCGGTCACGCATGAGGGACCGGCGGAATGGCCCTGGTTCGATCAGGAGCAGGAATGAACCGCGACGCGCGACGATTGGCAGGGTTTTTGCTAATCTTGCGACCACACGCCCCGTCATTCCAGGGCAATCGTCGAGGCGAAGCCTCGATGATTGAGCCCGGAACCTCGAGCTTGTTGAGCATGAACGTCCGGCCAGTTCGAGATTCCGGGTTCAAGGCCTTCGGTCTTGCCACGGAATGACGGTGGATGTGGACGGAGATGAGTCCCTGCGTTTGCCGTCATGATAATTTGGAGCCTCTAAGCGTGTTGCACTGGAAAGAGAAGCCGACATGGGCGTGACCCCGATCCGCCCCGGGCAGCTCGCGGGCGTCTCCCTCGGCCGCCGCGCGGCCACGCCGATCATCGAGATCGAGCACGTCTCGCAGGTGTTCAAGACCTCGTCGCGCCGCGACCACACGGCGCTGTCGGACATCTCGCTGACGGTAGGCGAGGGCGCCTTCGTCTCGATCCTCGGTCCCTCCGGCTGCGGCAAGTCGACCTTGCTCTACATCGTCGGCGGCTTCGTCAAGCCGACCAGCGGTGCCGCGAAGATGAAAGGCAAGCCGATCACCGGCCCCGGCACCGATCGCGGCCCGGTGTTCCAGGAGTTCGCCCTGTTTCCCTGGAAAAGCGTGCTCGGCAACGTCATGTACGGCCCGCTGCAGCAGGGCATGAAGCCGTCGAAGGCCGAGGCGCTGGCGCGGACCTTGCTCGCAATGGTCGGCCTGACCGGCTTCGAGAAGTTCTATCCCAAGGAGCTGTCCGGCGGCATGAAGCAGCGCGTCGCGCTGGCGCGCACGCTGGCCTACGGACCCGAAGTGCTGCTGATGGATGAGCCGTTCGGCGCGCTTGATGCGCACACGCGGACGCGGCTGCAGAACGACCTGCTCGACATCTGGGAGCGCGACCGCAAGACCGTGCTGTTCGTGACCCATTCGGTCGAGGAGGCCGTGTTCCTCTCGGACAAGGTGGTGATGATGTCGCGCTCGCCCGGTCGCATCCGCGAGGTCATCGACATCGACCTGCCGCGCCCGCGCCGACGCGAGGAGCTGCTGCTCGATCCCAACTACCAGAGATATATCGTCGAGATCGAGCGCATGTTCGACGCCTCCGGCGATAACGAGCTGCCGTCATGAACGGGCTCATGAAGCCGCTGGCGCCGGTGCTGGCCTGCTGCGGCCTGCTGCTGGCGTGGCAACTCGCCTCGCTCGGGCTTAAGAACGACAGCTTCCCGACGGCGCTGGAGTCGCTGCGCGCGATCCCGCCGATCCTCACCGACAAGGAATCGCTGATCAACATCCTGGCGTCGCTGCGGCGGATGGCGATCGGTTTCGCGCTGGCGCTGGCCTTCTCGATCCCGCTGGGATTGCTGATGGGCCGCAGCCGCGCCACCGCCGCCTTCTTCAATCCGCTCCTGATGCTGATCTACCCGGTGCCGAAGGCCGCCCTGATGCCGATCATCATGCTGTGGCTCGGCGTCGGCGACGTCTCGAAGACGCTGGTGATCTTCCTCGGCGTCAGCTTGCCGGTGATTTATCACAGTTTCGAAGGCGCCAAGGCCGTCGAGGAGAAGATGCTTTGGTCGGGCGCGGCCATGGGCCTGTCGCCGTCCGAGCGCCTGCTGCGCATCGTGCTGCCCGCCGCGCTGCCGGAGATCCTGACCGGCTGCCGCACCGGGCTCGTGCTGGCGCTGATCACGATGGTGACCAGCGAGATGATCGCGCGGCAGTCCGGCGCCGGCAACATCCTGTTCAACGCGCTCGACATGGGCCAGTACGACACGGTGTTCGCGATGATCATCATCGTCGGAGCCATGGGCATCTGTCTCGACGCGGCGTTCGAGATCGTCAGGCGCTGGCTGGTGCGCTGGTCGGAGCCGCAATTCGACATGCCCCTGAGCTTCTCATGACGCGCACCTCCAACGATATCCTGCTGGGTGCCGCGCCGATCGTGCTCGTCCTGCTGCTGTGGCAGGGTCTCGTGTCGTTCGGCTACGCGCCGGCGACCCTGCTGCCGCCGCCCGGGCAGGTCTTCCTGCGCATGGCGCAGCAACTCTCCAGCATCACCTTCCAGCAGGATATCGCCGCGACGCTGTTCCGGCTGTTCGCCGGCTTCGCCATCGCCGTCGTGCTCGGCGTCTCGCTCGGCATCGCCGCAGCGGTGAGTCCGCCGATCAACGCCGCCGTCAAGCCGATCGTGCGCGTGCTGGCGCCGCTGCCGAAGGTCGCGCTCTATCCAGCCTTTCTGCTGCTGCTCGGCTTCGGCCACGAATCCAAGGTCATGCTTGTGGCGGCGGATGCGCTGTTCCCGATCCTGCTGTCCACCTATTACGGCGCCACCAATGTCGAGCAGAAGCTGATCTGGTCGGCGCTCGCCGCCGGCACGCCGCCGCGCGACGTGCTGTGGAAGGTGGTGCTGCCGGCCGCCATGCCCTCGATCCTGACCGGCTGCCGCATCGGCCTCGTGATTTCCTGCATCGTCGTGTTCCTGGCGGAGATGATCACCTCGACCGACGGGCTCGGCCATGTGCTTGTCACCGCCGCGCGCACCTTCCAGGCGGTCGACATGTTCGTGCCGCTGATCACGATCTCGCTCTTGGGTCTCATCCTCAATGCCCTGCTGCAGGGCCTGCGCGCCTATCTGCTGCGCGGCTTCCCCTCAGTCTGATAAACACAACGAACGACAATCGGGAGAACGACCATGCTAGCGGATCGCATCGAGGCGAAATGGATCGACGCATTCTGCGAGATCTTCGAGCGCTGCGCGGTGAAGGCCGGCGACACCGCCGCGATCCTGTCGGAGACGCAGTCACGTCCGCTCAACGTGCACATCGCCGAGCTGGCGCTGCTGCGCATGGGCGCGCGGCCCTTCCACGTCGTGGTGCCGACGCCGCGCAACCCGCATCCGGTCCCGGTGCGCTCGACCGGCGCGTCCGAGGCGATCGGCAAGCTCGGCCCCGTCGTGACCGCCTTGCAGCAGGCCGGCTTCGTCGTCGACTGCACCATCGAAGGCCTGATGCACGCCGTGGAGACGCCGGAGATCCTCAAAGCCGGCGCACGCATTCTCGTGATCTCCAACGAGCACCCCGAAGCGCTGGAGCGCATGCGGCCTGACTCGGCGCTGGAGAAGCGCGTCCGCGCCGCCGCAAAGATGCTGCGCGGCACGAAGCGGATGCGCGTGACGTCGAAGGCCGGCACCGATCTCGACGTCATCATGGAGGGCGCCTCGACGGTCGGCGTCTGGGGCTGGACCGATCGTCCCGGCACCTTGGCGCACTGGCCGGGCGGCATCGTCGTCAGCTTCCCCAAGAGCGGCTCCGTCAACGGCACCATCGTGATGGCGCCGGGCGACATCAACCTCACCTTCAAGCGCTATCTGTCCTCGCCCGTCACGCTGACCATGCGCGACGACTACATCACGAATTTGGAAGGCGAGGGCGCCGACGCCGCGATGATGCGCGCCTATCTGGCGTCCTGGGGTGACCGCGAGGCCTACGCCGTCTCGCATGTCGGCTGGGGCATGAACCCCGGCGCCCGCTACGAGGCGCTGACGATGTACGACCAGCGCGACACCAACGGCACCGAGCTGCGCGCCGTCCCCGGCAACTTCCTGTTCTCCACCGGCGCCAACGAATTCGCCGGCCGCTACACAGCGGGGCATTTCGATCTGCCGATGATGGGGACGACGATCGAGCTGGACGGCGTTGCGGTGATCAAGCAAGGCGTGCTGCAGGACGTGTTCGGGTAGTTCTCTCGTTCGGATAGCGCTCTTAGTCGTATGCGAACAATCGCCCCGATGGCGGTGCGCTCCCCTGCCCGTTGCGGGGAGGGGTATCGCATATTGCGATGCGGAGCTGTGCCGGCGAACGATCCTGCTCACTTGTTACTCCGTCATGCCCGGGCTTGTCCCGGGCATCCACGTCGTTCTCAGGGCACCGGACGACGTGGATGGCCGGGACAAGCCCGGCCATGACGACGTGGAGAGAGACGAGCATATAACCGCGATCTCCAAATGCGATAGCCCTGCCCTTGCGGGGAGGGGGCCCCGCACTCCGCTCTCAGCGAGGAGAACTGAGAAACCATCTGCGGGATCACTGTGAGTTTAAGTTGATGACCCCACCGCGTCATTGCGAGCGCAGCGAAGCAATCCAGAGCCACGCTCACCACCCTGGATTGCTTCGCTGCGCTCGCAATGACGGCTCGTGTTTCCGAGCAGCGATGATACCCGCATGGTCCATTGAAGCGCTGGCGAACCCCGCGCCGTTCAGCGCCTGGAGACCCCCACCCCCGACCCCTCCCCGCCTTGCGAAGCTCCGCTTCGCTTGGGGGAGGGGAGCGCACCGCGATCGCGGCGGCAGGTCGCCTCAATATGACGAAGTGCAGTCGATGGCGATCCGAGTATCGAATGTATTCCGAAAAAAATAAATCACTTGCCATTTTTCGGAATATATGGTTCTCTCTCGTCATCCCGCCTCAAGCAGAGGGGCGTAGCGCGCGATCGTCACGACACGCGAGGCGGGGAGCGGTGGCCGCGAGAGATCGCAGCGTCTTCTTGCGAGGACGCGGACGAACGATCTTTCGCGGACGGTCAAGTCGCGTGGTCCTGGCCTCCCGAAGCTGAGGTCAAGTTTCGTGCTGGTGCTGACGCATCACGGGAACGACGGTGGCCAACAAGCCGGCGCACCGGGGAGATCGCGAAGCAGCCGTCAACCCATCGCGCAGGGAAGGCCGGGCGTTGTCCGGCTGCACCTGTGGTACCTGCCGCCTGCATTCTTTTTCGCAGGCGGGCCGCAGGCGTCAGCCCACGCCTGGCCTTCCCTGCGCCCTCTGCATTGTGAGAGGGACGAACTGATCGCACACCTCGGGCGCAACGCGCCGCGAGAATACGTCCTCATGCCGCACGTATTCATATCGTGCGTACTCATCTCGATCGCTGTTTGACCCGTGTATCCGACTAACCCACAATTGTCGTCCCGGACAAGCCATGACGCGCGCCAGCGCGGTATGGCGCCGATCCGGCACCCATACGCCGCAGCAGAGGTGCCGGGAAAATGCCAATGACCAGCCTGCCTCAAATCGCTCCCTGGGGTTATGGATCCCGGCGTTCGCCGGGATGACGACGGTGTTTGTTGATGCAGTCGCGATCAACGTCGGAAAGGCCGAAGCCCACTGCCGTAGGGTAGGCAAAGGCGCTGCCGTGCTGCGTCTCGGATTTCAGCTGGTGCTGGCGCCGTGCCCACCATGCATCTGCGGATGTTGAGCGAGATGGTGGGCACGGCGCGAGAGACATCGTCGCGCAACGGCGATGATGTGCCGCGCCTTTGCCCACCCTACGGTGCCGCCCTCAATCCACCACTGGCGGCCTGGCCAGCTTGAAATGCCTGAGCATCTCGACCAGCGCCCCAAGCCGTTGCTCGCGATAGGCGCTCACGTCCATTCCCGAATAATTGAGAAATCCCGTTCCGGTGCGCAGGCCGATGCGGCCCTCGGCCATGTTGCGCTCGATCACCTCGGGCGCGCGATAGCGATCGCTGCCCAGCGCGCCTTCGAGATAGCGGCTCGCGTAGTACAGAATGTCGCCGCCGCCCCAGTCGATGAACTCCAACAGGCCGAGCACCGCGTAGCGGAAGCCGAACCCGTAGCGGATCGCCTTGTCGATCTCCTCGGCGCTGGCGACGCCTTCGCCGACCATGCGCGCGGCCTCGTTCATCGCGAGCGCCTGGATGCGCGGCACGATGAAGCCCGGCGTCGCCGCGCACACCACGGGCACCTTGCCGATGCCTTCGAGCAGCGCCTTCAGCCGCGCCGTGACGTCGGGATCGGTCGCCTGGCCCGGCGAGATCTCGACCAGCGGGATCAGATAGGCCGGATTGAGCCAGTGCGCATTGAGGAAGCGCTCGGGCTTCTCGATTGCGCCGGAGAGATCATCGACCAGGATCGTCGACGTCGTCGACGCGATGATCACGTCGGGCGCCACGGCGCGCGAGGCCGCGCCGAGCACCTCGCGCTTGAGATCGACGATCTCCGGCACGCCCTCGAACACCAGCGTCGTCTGCGCCAGCACGTCGTTGCTCGCACTCGCCGGCGCGACGTCGATCTTTCCCATCAGCCTGTCGGCATCGGCGGCTTGCAGCATTCCGAGCCGCGCCAGCGTCGCGAACGTCGCACTGATCTCGCTGAGCGCCTCGCGCTCCAGCCTGCCGAACTCCTCGGCCGTACGCGGCTTGATGTCGATCATCGTGACGGGATGACCGGCATAGGCGAAGGCGACGGCGATGCCGCGGCCCATGCGGCCGGCGCCGAGACAGGCGATTTGACCGCGCGCGCTCATGCGGCGAACCCGTTGCGCAGCAGAGTCTGCAAGGCGGTCCGGTCGAGACTGCCAAAGCCCAGGCTGGCCAGCGTGCGTCCGGTCGCCATGAAATCCTCGCCGCAGATCGCGCCGCCAATGGCGAGGAACGCGCGAGCAAGCGGCGTGGGCGTGCCGGTCAACTCCGCAGCCGAGATCAGGAATGACAGTCCGAGCCGAAGATCCTCACGCATGTAGCGATGCTCCGTCAGCACCAGCTGCTCGCGCCAGTCGCCGGAGTCCGTGAGACGGTCATGCGAGCCGCGGCCATACATCCAGATCTCGCCGTCCTTGGCGTAGTGATGCGCCAGCGGGAAATGCGGCGCGCCGTAACCGAGCGCCTCGCGCACCGCAATCCGTTCCGCGTCGAGCGCATCGGTGACGCGGCGGATCGCGGCTTGGGTGCCTTCCTTGTGGATGTCCCAGCGCTCGAAATGCTCGATCGGCCCGGCATTCATCACGATCAGCGGCGGATGAATGATGCAGCCGGCATTCATCAGCGCGCCCGACAGCGCATCGCCGCATGGCTCGATCACGCCGGGGAATGCCTTGCTGATCACGTCGAGCGCATGCTCCGCCGTCTTCAGCGGAAACACGCCGACCGGCAGCCGCTTGGCGCGAATGGTGATCGCCACCTCGAACGGCCCGTGCTTGCGCGTCAGCCAGGGCAGGGTGCCGGTCTCGGCGTAGCTGACCTGGGCACTGTTGCCGGCGTCGCGCGCCGCTGCCGCGAAGATCATCGTGCCGAACGTCGCCGGCGGCAGGAACACGACCTGTCCATCGGTGAGATGCGGCGCGAGTTGTTTCGCAATATCGGCTTGCGCGAACGCCGGCGCCGGACAGAGGATCAACTCGGCGCCCCGGACCGCCTCGTCGATATTGGTCGTCACCAGCGCGAGCTTCGCCTCATGCCGGCCGCTGACGTCCTTGACGGTGATGATCGAGCCCGCCGCCCTGTGCTGCGCCACAGCCTCCGCATCGCGGCGCCAGAACCGGACCTCGTGGCCTGCAAGGGTGAAATCACCCGCGGCCGCGAACGAGCCGTTGCCGCCGCCGAGCACTGCTATCTTCAAGAGCACGTCTCCCTATCGGTCATCAGGCCTCTGGCGCAGCAGATGGTGCTGCACCTTGCCGAGCGCGGTGCGCGGCAGATCGTCGACGAAGACGATGTCGCGCGGCACCTTGTAGCGCGCGAGCTGCGATTGCAGATGCGCGCGCAACGTCTCCGCATCGAGCGCGCAATCCTTGCGCTTGACGACGAAGGCCACCGGCACCTCGTCCCAGCGCGGATCAGGCCGGCCGATCACGCCACACTCGACGACGTCCGGATGCTCGGAGAGCACGCGCTCGATCTCGGCCGGATAGACGTTCTCGCCGCCCGAGATGATCATGTTGTTCTTGCGCTCGAGCACGTAAAAGTACCCATCGGCATCACGCTGCGCGATGTCGCCGGTGCGGTACCAGCCGTCGTGGATGGCCTGCTGCGTGGCTTTGGCGTTGCCCCAATATTCGAAGAACACGTTTGGCCCGCGCACCGCGATCTCGCCGGCCTTGCCGGCCGGGAGCTCATCACCTTCGCGATCGATGATCTTCGCTTCGCAGCACAGCCCGGGCAGCCCGGTCGAGCCCGTGCGGGAGAGGTCGCCGCCGAGCCGCGTGTAGACCGCAATCGGGCAGGTTTCGGTCGAGCCATAGACTTGCAGCACCGGCACGCCGCGTGCGGTGATGCGATCGATCAGCGCCGGCGGCACGATGCTCGAGCCGGTCGAAACGGCCTTGAGCGAAGAAAGGTCCGCGGCCGCCCAGCCGGGATGCTCGGTGACAGCTTGAATGGTTGCGGGTACCAGCACTGTCAACGTCGGCCGCTCGTGGACGATCGCTGCGAGCGTCGTGTCCGGCGTAAAGCGTGCATACAGCGTCACTGTGGCGCCGTGATGCAGCGCCGGTGTGGTCTGGATGTTGAGGCCGCCGACGTGGAACAGCGGCAGCACCGTCAGCACGTGATCGTCCGAGGTGAGGCCATGCATGTGCTGGCTCATCACCCCGTTCCACAGCAGCGCCTCCTGCCGCAGCACGGCGCCCTTCGGCCGGCCCGTCGTGCCGGAGGTGTAGACGATCAGGAGCGGGCAGGAGAGATCGATATGCGGATTGCGGTCATCGCCGTGACCGCGCGCGAGCAGGTCGTCGATCTGCAACCCGCTCGCCGGAGTAAAGTCGACGCCGACCGGCACCGTCTCGGGATGCTGCTCCGCCAGCGCCGGCAGCACCGGCGCAAAGGCCTGCTCCAGCACCAGCACCTTGGCGGCGGCATCCGACAGGATGAAGACCTGCTCGGCCACCGCCAGCCGCCAGTTGAGCGGCACCAGGATCGCGCCGAGCCGGGCGCAGGCATAGAGCAGAACCAGATAGTCCGGCCGATTCAGGCTGAGAATGGCGACGCGGTCGCCGCGCCCGACGCCGAACTCGGACTTCAGCGCCCGCGCCATCGCTGCGATCCGCGCGCTGAACTCGGCATAGGTCAGCGTCGCGCCTTCGAAACGGATCGCCGGCTTGTCCGGCGTGAACGCCGCGTTGCGCTCGATCAGGCTGCAGAGGTCCACGCTTTACTCGTCCGTCTCGCCGGGCTCGTACAGCGCCTCGCGGCCGATGCGGTCAAGGCACAGCTCGGCGGTCCAGGGCAGCATCAGCGAGCCACAGCGGCTGTCGCGATAGATGCGCTCCAGCGGCAGGGTCTTCAGCATCGACTGCCCGCCGCAGGTGCGGATCGCGAGCGCGGCGAGCTCGTTGGCGCCTTCCATCACCGAGTACTGCGCGGCGTAGGCGCGCAGCACCTGTTCCTTGGTCGGATTGGCCCGCGCCTCGGTGACCGCCTGGAACCAGATGCCCTTGATCTGCTCCAGCTTGATCTGCATCTGCGCCACCGCGATCTGCTTGGTGGGATACATCCGCCGCTTGACCGGCGGCATGCCCGGCACCTCGCCGCGCAGATACTTTCGGGTGAAGTCATAGGCGGCCTGCGCCAGGCCCATATAGGTGGGCGACAAGGTCATGAACATGTGCGGCCAGCGCATCGCCGCCTGGAAATAGACGCCGCGCGGCATCAGCGCCGCATCCTCGTCGACGAACACGTCCTTGAAGATCAGCGTGCGCGACACGGTGCCGCGCATGCCGAGCGGGTCCCAATCGCCGACCACCGAGACGCCCTCGCTCTTCGCGGGTATCGCGAGATACAGCGTATTCCGCCGCGAGGCCTTCTCGCCCTCGCTGATCTCCGTGCACAGCACGCCGTAATAGTCAGCGTGTCCGGAGAGCGAGGCAAAGATCTTCTTGCCGCTGACCAGCCAGCCGCCCTTCACCGGCTTCGCCTCGGTGCCGAACGCGACGCCGCCCGCCGCCGCCGCGCCGCCCTCGGAGAACGGCTGCGAGTAGATGGCTCCGTCCTCGACGATGCGCTTATAGTGGATCGCACGCCGCCGCTGGTGCTCGGCGCGGACGTCGTCCTCCATGTCGAGATCGTCGGCGAGCGGTCCCGACCACAAGGTCGAGCAGACATGCATGTTCCAGGTCAGCGCGGTCGCGCCGCAGTAGCGGCCGATCTCGGCGGCGGTGAGCGCGTAGGTCTGATAACCGGCGCCGAGGCCGCCCAGCTCTTTCGGTACGGAGATGCCGAGCAGGCCGGCGCGATGCAGGTCCTTGTAGTTCTCGGTCGGGAACGTCGCCTCGCGGTCCCAGATGGCCGCGCGGCCGGCCAGCACGCTCTGCCCGAGTTGCCGTGCGCGGCTGATGATGTCGGCCTGCTCAGACGTCAGCCGATAGGCAGCCGGATCGAACATCGGCGCATCGAGCGCCTCACCGGAGGCCGTTGCCGTCTTCTGCACCTGGATGGTCATCGTGCCTCCGCAGTCGTCGTGCCGTATGATTTCAGAAAGGAGTCGAGCGCAGCGTTGAATTCGCCGGGACGTTCGAGATTGACGAGATGACCCGCCCCTTCGAGCTCGACGTATCGAGCGCCGGGAATGAAGCCCGCCATCTTCTCCATCATCGGCGCCGGCGCATTGCGATCCTTCGATCCCGACAGCACCAGCGTCGGCACCTTGATGTCCTTGAGGGCCTGCCGCCGGTCGAAGCCAAGCAGCGCCAGCATGCTGGCGCGATAGCTCGCCTCGGGAACGCCCGCCATGCAGGAGGTCGCGAGTTCGAGTCCCTGCGGGTCGGGATCATCGCCGACCAACTCTTTCACGAGGTCCGGAGCCAGCGATGCCATCGTGGCACCGCGATCGAGTGGCCCGAGGCGCGCCTCGATAAAGGACTTCTGCCAGTCGCCATCGGCCTTGCCGAACGCCGGGCTGGTCTGCGCCAGCACCACAGCGCTGGCAGCCTGCGCATGAGTCATCAGCCATTCCTGGACGATCATCCCACCGATCGAATGTCCGACCAGGATCGGCTTGCGGGCGGCGATCTGGATCAGGAAGTCCTGAAGCGCAGCGGCCAGCGTGATGATGCTCGCCGTATCGAGTCTGGTGGATCGCCCATAGCCTGGCATGTCCCACGCCACCGTATGAAAGCGCTCGCCGAAATGCGCAAGCTGGCCGCGCCAGGCGCGCGCCGCGCCGCCGATGCCGTGCAGGAACACCAGGGTCTGCCGATCGGGCGCTCCCGCGGCCTCGTAGCCGAAGCGGCCGTCCTTGGTGGTCAGGATTTGCAGCGCGGACACGCAGACCTCCGAGATGGCGCCCGAGGCCGCAACGCTGCTTGCTCCAGGCCTTCGAACGCTAGCCGCGTCGACAAGAGTGTCAAGCCGCTTCGGCCGTGTTGTTGCAAAAATTTGAAGTTTAAAATAATCTCGAGCTGCGATCGTGTGGCAAAAGGTGAGGAGACCCGCGCATGTCCGGACTGCCTGCAGCAGCGCATGCGATAGTGACCGGCGGCGGCCGCGGCATCGGGCGCGAGATCGCGCAGTCCCTGAAGCGCGGCGGCGCAACCGTTACGATTGTCGGGCGCAACCGCGCAACGCTTGGTGAGGCCATCGCGGCCGGATGTGCCGACCACGCCGCCGTTGCCGATGTCGCCGATCAGTCTGCGCTTGGCGAGGCGGTCGCCGCTGCGGCCGCGCGACAGCCGATCACGATCCTCGTCGCCAACGCCGGAAGCGCGGAGTCGGCGCCGTTCCTGAAATCGGACGCCGAACTGTTCCGTCGCATGATGGACGTCAACTTCATGGGCGTCGTGCATGCGGTGCAGGCCGTGTTGCCCGCGATGAAAGGCGGCCGCTACGGCCGCATCGTTGCTGTCGCGTCGACGGCGGGCTTGAAGGGCTATCCCTATGTCAGCGCCTACACGGCCGCGAAACATGCGGTCGTCGGCCTCACGCGATCGCTTGCCCTGGAGCTGGCCGCCACGAGCGTCACCGTCAACGCTGTGTGCCCTGGCTTCACTGGCACTGACCTCGTTGCCGACAGCGTCGACAACATCATGAAGAAGACCGGTCGCAGCCGCGAGCAGGCGATCGCCGAGCTTGCCAAGCACAATCCGCAGGGACGGCTGATCAAGCCTCAGGAGGTTGCCGATACCGTGCTGTGGCTGTGCGGTGAGGGGGCTGGCGCCATCACGGGGCAAGCGATCGCAGTGGCGGGCGGCGAAGTCTAGGCCGCGTCGTCCAATCAGAACAATCGAACCGAGGGAGCTCACATGTCCAAGCCCGCCAATCCCGTCACCGTGCCGTTGGCTGACTACAAGCCCAGCCATTTCCTGCTGACGGTCAAGGATCGCGTCGCGACGGTGACGCTGAACCGGCCGGAGCGGAAGAATCCGCTCACGTTCGAGAGCTATCGCGAGTTGACGGACTTCTTCCGCGCCTGCGCGTTCGACAACGACGTCAAGGCAATTGTCGTGACCGGCGCGGGCGGCAATTTCTCCTCTGGCGGCGACGTGTTCGAGATCATCGGTCCGCTGGTCAAGATGGACACCAAGGGTCTGACCGCGTTCACGCGGATGACTGGCGACCTCGTCAAAGCGATGCGCGCCTGTCCGCAGCCGATCGTTGCTGCTGTCGAGGGGATCTGCGCGGGGGCGGGCGCGATCGTTGCGATGGCCTCGGACATCAGGCTCGCCGCGACCGGCGCCAAGGTCGCGTTCCTGTTCAACAAGGTCGGCCTGGCTGGCTGCGACATGGGCGCCTGTGCGATCCTGCCGCGGATCATCGGCCAGTCCCGCGCCTCCGAGCTGCTCTACACCGGCCGCTTCATGAGCGCCGACGAGGGCGAGCGGTGGGGCTTCTTCAGTCGGATCGTCGCTCCCGCTGACGTTCTGGCTCAGGCGGTGACGTTGGCCGCCGAGATCGCGAATGGTCCGACCTTCGCCAACACAATGACTAAGCGCATGCTGGCGATGGAATGGGCGATGTCCGTCGAGGAAGCGATTGAGGCGGAGGCAGTTGCCCAGGCCTTGTGCATGACGACAGAGGATTTCAACCGCGCGTTCGAAGCTTTTGCGGCAAAGTCGAAGCCGGTCTTCCAGGGGAATTGAGCAGCTGTAGGAACCGAAGGGGCTTGCCAGGAAATATTTTAGGTCTAAAATAATTTCCATTGGCTCGGCTCTCCAGTGGAGGCGCTCATGAAGATCGCGATCATCGGCGGCGGACCTGCCGGTCTCTATGCGGCGATATTGCTCAAGAAGCAGCGGCCCAAGGCCGACATCGCGGTCTACGAACGCAACCGTGCCGACGATACGTTCGGCTTCGGCGTGGTGTTCTCCGACGCCACGCTCGATAATTTCGAAAAGAACGACCTGCCGAGCTACCAGCGCATAACCCAGGAGTTCGCCTACTGGGATGACATCGCCGTGCACTTCCGCGGCACGGTGCACCGCGTCGGCGGCAACGGCTTCTGCGGCTGCTCGCGCCGCACGCTGTTGCGAATTCTGCAGGAGCGCGCACGCGAGCTCGGCGTCACCTTGCAGTTCGAGGTCGATCTCGAAGAGGAGACGCAGTTTGCGGATGCCGATCTGCTGATCCTGTCGGACGGCATCAATAGCCGCTTCCGCCAGAAGTATGTCGATCATTTCCAGCCCGAGGTGGACCTGCGCGCCAACAAGTTTGCGTGGATGGGCTCGACCAAGCCGCTCGACGCCTTCACCTTCATCTTCCAGGAGACGGAGTGGGGCCCGTTCATCGCCCACGCCTATCAATACGAGGCGGGGCACTCGACCTGGATCTTCGAGACCGATCCGCGGACGTTCGAGAAAGCCGGCCTGACTGGGCTCGACGAGCGGCAATCCGCCGACCGCATGAAGGACATCTTCGGCTGGTTTCTCGGCGATCACCCGCTGCTGATCAACCGCTCTATGTGGCGCAATTTCCCGATGATCCGCAACAAGCGCTGGGTCAAGGACAACATGGTACTGCTCGGCGACGCCAAGTCGACCGCGCATTTCTCGATCGGCTCGGGCACCAAGCTCGCGATGGAGGATGCCATCGCGCTGGCCGACGCCATGCAGCGGGCACCGACCATTCCAGCGGCGCTCGATCTCTATGAGCACGGCCGGCGCGAGGAGGTCGAGAAGACCCAGCACGCCGCGGACGTGTCGCTGGTCTGGTTCGAGCATGTCGACCGCTTCTGGGATTTCGATCCCGTGCAGTTCGCGTTCGGCGTGATGACACGCTCGAAGGCGATCACCTACGACAATCTCACCTTGCGCGCGCCGGATTTCGTCGCCGAAGTCGACAAGTCGTTCGCGCGCCAAGTGCGATCCACGGGTTTCGATGTCGATGTCGACAAACCGGTCGCGCCAATGTTCCAGCCGCTCAAGCTGCGCGAGATGACGCTCGCCAATCGCGCGGTGCTTTCGCCAATGTGCATGTACTCGGCCGCGGAGGGCGTGCCAGGCGACTTCCATCTCGTGCATTACGGCTCGCGCGCGATCGGCGGCGCCGGCCTGCTGTTCACCGAGATGACCTGCGTCAGCCGCGATGCCCGTATCACGCCTGGCTGCGCCGGTTTGTGGAACGACGTGCAGGAAGCGGCCTGGAAGCGCATCGTTGATTTCGTGCACGCCAACTCGCAGGCGAAGTTCGCGCTGCAGGTCGGTCATGCCGGCCGCAAGGGCGCGACCAGGCTGATGTGGGACGGCATGGACCGTCCGCTGGAGCAGGGTGGCTGGGATGTCGTCTCGGCATCGCCGCTGCCTTACTTCCCCGACAGCCAGGTGCCGCGCGAACTCGACCGCGTGTCGATGGATGCGATCAAGGCCGACTTCGTTGCGGCGGCCGAGCGCGGTCACCGTTGCGGCTTCGACATGCTCGAACTGCATTGCGCCCACGGCTATCTGCTCGCGAGCTTCATCTCGCCGCTGACCAACAAGCGGACCGATCAGTACGGCGGTTCGCTGGAGAACCGGCTGCGCTTTCCGCTCGAAGTCTTCGCGGCGATGCGCGCGGCGTGGCCGGCGCACAAGCCGATGTCGGTGCGCATCTCCGCAACCGATTGGGCCGAGGGCGGCATCACCGGCGATGATGCCGTGCGGATCGCCCGCGCGTTCGGCGAGGCGGGGGTCGATCTCGTCGACGTCTCCACCGGCCAGACCGTGCGCGAGGCCCGGCCGATCTACGGCCGTATGTTCCAGACGCCGTTCTCCGATCAGGTCCGTAACGAGGCCCATGTTGCCACGATGTGCGTCGGCAACATCACCACTGCAGACCAGGTCAACACCATCCTCGCCGCCGGCCGCGCCGATCTCGTCGCGCTCGGCCGTCCGCATCTGGTCGATCCGGCCTTCACCATGAAGGCTGCCGCCTGGTACGGCGCGGACATGTTCTGTCCGCCGCAATATCTGCCGGGTAAGGAGCAGATCTTCCGCAACAGCGTGCGCGAGCGGCAGGATTTCGAGGAGCTGAAGATTAAGGCTAAACCGAAGACTCGGGCGGAGCTGAAGGCCGAGGCTGCGAAGCCGCTTGCGGCGGAGTAAGCCGCTGTGCCACGCTGCCGCCCGGTACGTCCAATGTAGGTGGAGTAGGGGACGATGAAGGCGATCATCGTGGGCGGCGGTATCGGCGGATTGACCACGGCTTTGATGCTGAGGGCGCGCGGCATGGACTGCGAGGTCTTCGAGCAGGCCGAGGCGATCCGCGAGCTCGGCGTCGGGATCAACACCCTGCCGCATGCGATCCGCGAGCTCGCCCAGCTCGGGCTGCTCGACCGGCTCGATGAGTTCGCCATCCGCACCTACGAGCTGTTCTACCTGACCCGCCGCGGCCAGGAGGTCTGGCACGAGACGCGCGGCGTCGATGCAGGCCACGACGTGCCGCAATTCTCGATCCACCGCGGCCGGCTGCAGAGCGTGATCCATGAAGCGGTGATGCAGCGGCTCGGGCCGGAGAAGGTCCACACCGGCTGCCGGCTCGGCTCCTTCACCCAGGACGAGGGCGGTGTCACCGCCTATTTCTTCGACCGCAGCGGCTCCCATGTTCACACCGCCCGTGGCGACGTGCTGATCGGCGCCGACGGCATTCATTCCAAGGTCCGGCAGACGCTGTTCCCGAACGAGGGCGCGCCGTGCTGGAACGGCCTGATGCTGTGGCGCGGCGCCACCGACTGGCCGGTGTTTTTGACCGGGCGGTCGATGATCATCGCCGGCGGCCTCAACGCCAAGGCGGTGATCTATCCGATCGCCGAAGGTTCGAGCCCGGCGACCCGGCTCACCAACTGGGCGGTGCTGGTGCGCATCGGCGATGCCAACACCGCGCCGCCGCGGCGCGAGGACTGGTCGCGACTGGGCCGCGCCGACGAGCTGATGCCGCACGTCAACGGCTTTTCCATTCCCCAGGTCGACTTCGCGGCCATGGTGCGCGCAACGCCGGAGTTCTGGGAATATCCCTGCTGCGACCGCGATCCGCTGCCGTACTGGTCGAGCGGGCGCGTCACCTTGCTCGGCGATGCCGCGCATCCGATGTATCCGGTCGGCTCCAACGGCGCGTCGCAGGCCATCCTCGATGCGCGCGCGCTTGCCGATGCGCTCGCCCGCTCCGAGCACCCGCGCCAGGCGCTGATGGCCTATGAGCAGAAGCGGCTGCCGATGACTGCCGAAATCGTCGCGTCGAACCGTCGTGGCGGGCCGGAGGGCGTGATCGATGCGGTCGAGCAGCTCGCGCCGCAGGGGTTCACCGACATCAATACGATTCTCAACTACGAGGCCCGCGAGGGCATCGTGCGCGGCTATGCGAGCCGGGCGGGCTTCGCGGCGCGGATGGTGACGCGGCAGGCGTCGTAGTCGTCGCTGAGACTGCCCGAGTAGCTGCCCCTCACCCCAGCCCTCTCCCCGTGAACGACGGGGAGAGGGAGCGCACGGTCTGCTGCGCATGAGTCGTAAGCCAATCCCTCCCTCGCCTCACGCCCCCGGAGGCGGGGGCAGGAAGTGGATGTTGTGCTCGGCGGCCAGCTTCACCACGTCGTCGGGGTTCTGCTCGCGCATGTTGTGGATCGCCCAGAACAGCTCATAGAGCCGCCGCGTCGGCGACACCCAGAACAGGGTCTTCGCGGTCTGCTGCGACTTGTTGAAGATGCCGTGCGGCTTGCCCATCGGCAGCCGCACCGTGTCGCCGGCGGTGGCGTATTCCTCAGCGCCGTCGAGGAAGAAATCGAGCCGGCCTTCGAGGATGTAGAGATACTCGTCCTGATCGGGATGGATGTGCGGCGGCACGAAGGTGCCGACCGGGAACGTCGCATGCCAGGAGAAGCTGTGCTCGGTGCGGTTCTTCGGCACGTAGATCTGGCCGAGGATGTTCCAGGAGATACCCTGGATGCCCTCATTGGCCCGGGTGATGCCGGCGATTTCCGGATGGCTCATGGTGGTTTCGCTCCCTGTTATTACTTGGCCGCGCAATCCCTAGCGTAGCGGTCGGCGTAGTTCTCGAACACCTTCTGCACGATCTCCGTCTGGAACTTGCCGTCGGGACGCTTGGCGACCTTGGTCAGATAGAAGTCCTGGATCGGATAGCCGTTGGTGTTGAACTTGAAGTTGCCGCGCAGCGAGGCAAAGTCGGCCTTCTTGAGCGCGCCCGCCACCTTGTCCTTGTCCGAGAGGTCGCCGCCGACCGCCCTCACGGTGCTGTCGATCAAGAGCGCGGCGTCATAGGCCTGCATCGCGTAGGTGCCGGGTACGCTGTTATAGGCGGCCTCGTAGCCGGCGACGAACTTCTTGCTCTGCGGATTGTCGAAATTGGGCGCCCAGTTGGCGCCGCCGAACATGCCGACCGCGGCGTCCTGCTGCGCGGGCAGGGTGGATTCGTCGACGGTGAACGCCGAGAGCACCGGAACGGTATCGGCGAGGCCAGCCTGCTTGAACTGCTTGACCAGGTTCACGCCCATGCCGCCCGGCATGAAGGTGAACACGGCGTCCGGCTTCTGCGAGGAGATTTTCGACAGCTCGGGCTGGAAATCGAGCGTGTTCAGCGGAACGTAGGACTCCTCGACGATCTCGCCCTTGTAGTCGAGCTTGAACCCGGCGACGCTGTCGCGACCAGCCTGATAATTCGGCACCAGGAGATACATCTTCTTGTAGCCGCGATCCTGGGCGACCTTGCCGAGCACCGCATGCACCTGATCGTTCTGGTACGAGGTCACGTAGAAATAGGGGCTGCACTCCTTGCCCGCGTAGCTGGAGGGGCCGGCGTTCGGGCTGATCAGGAAGGTCTTGTTCTCGGTGATCGGGCGGTGGATCGCCTGCAACATGTTGGAGAAGATCGGACCGACAACGAAGTCGACCTTGTCGCGCTCGAGCAGGCCCTTGGCCTTGGTGATGGCGGCGTCAGGCTTGAGCTCGTCGTCGGCGACGACCACCTCGACGTCCTTACCGCCCATCTTGCCGCCGAGGTCCTTGATCGCAAGGTTGAAGCCGTCGCGGACCTGTCCGCCGAGCGCGGCCGCGGGGCCGGACAGGGTGACGATGACGCCGATCTTGATCTTGTCGGCGGCCAGCGCTGGCTGCGCCAGCAGGCAGGCCAATACGCCGAGACCGGCCAGCTTCGAACTCACTTTCATGACAACTCCCCCGGGATGCGGAAATTCAGGTTTATGTTTTTTGCACCTGACCGAATGATGGTCAGACCGCAGCTTGGGACCAAGCCTAGTCTGATGACGCCCCCAGCCGCAAGCGAACTGCTTGCGGAAAGGGCAGTTTGGGCCGTATGCAAGCGTCGCGCCAATTGCTTGAAGGTTAAAAGAATTGTCCGGATCATCCTCCGGCGTAAATGCCGGTACGTTTTTCCTTGCTCCCGCAAGGTCCCGAAGGTCAAACTCATGAGCCCAGCCGACGAGGCTGAACGTGCCCCAAGCCATTCCGTCCAAGTGATTCCGTCATGACGCTTGATTCCGAGACCAAGGCCGTCGAGCTGCCCGAGGACCATGCCGAGGAGCTGCGGCTGTGGCTGCGCCTGCTGACCTGCACGACCCTGATCGAGGGGGAGATCCGCGGCCGCTTGCGCGAGCGCTTCGACGTGACCTTGCCGCGGTTCGACCTGATGGCGCAGCTCGACAAGGCGCCTGACGGCATGACTCTGTCCGACGTGTCCAAGCGCATGATGGTCTCGAACGGCAATGTGACGGGTCTGGTCGAGCGCCTGGTCGAGTCCGGCCATCTCGACCGCCGCACCTCCGACACCGACCGCCGCGTCCAGGTGATCCGGCTGACCAAGCTCGGCCGTGCCGAATTCCGCAAGATGGCGGCCGAGCACGAGGCCTGGATCGCGGACATCTTCGGGGATCTGACCGAGAAGGACGTGCGCGAGCTGATGCGTCTGCTGGCCAAGACCAAGGGCTCCGCGCAAAAGGCCGTGCAGCGACGGCAGGACTGATGCCGGCCTGACACGACGTCGCGGCCGCGCCGCCGCGCGCGGCAAACGCTCAAACAATTTGCGGGCAGTGCACAATCTTCGGCTCTCTTCGCCTCTTGCGTCCAATTGTTTTAAGTCTAAAATGTTTAGGACTGAAACGTGCCGGGCGTCCTTCCCTTAGAGACAGGAGCGTGTGATGGCCACTGCCGCCAAGGTTCAGCAGCCGGAGAGCGCGCACAGCGCCCACGTCGACACCTTCGCCCAGGACAATCTGCCGCCGCGCGAGATGTGGCCGGATTTCGTGTTCAGCCGCCCCGAACTCCAGTACCCGCCGCGGCTGAACTGCGTGACGCATTTCCTCGACCGCTGGGTGGAAGAGGGACGCGGCGACGCGCCCTGCATCATCAGCACGGAGGTCAGCTACACCTATCGTGAGCTGCAGGCGCTGGTGAACAAGATCGCCAACGTCCTCGTCGGCAAGCTCGGCCTGGTGCCCGGCGGCCGCGTGCTGCTGCGGTCCGCCAACAATCCGATGATGGTCGCGACTTATCTCGCCGCGATCAAGGCCGGTGGCATCGTGGTCGCGACCATGCCGCTGTTGCGCGCGAAGGAGTTGTCCTATCCGATTCAGAAGGCGCAGATCGCGCTGGCGCTGTGCGACGGCAAGCTCGCCGACGAGATGGAGAAGACCCGCGCGGTCGCGCCGGCGCTGAAGCAGGTCGTGTATTGGGGCAACGGGCAGCCCGACGCTCTGGAAGCGCTGATCGCGGATGCAAGCCCCGACTTCGCCGCCCTCGACACGGCGTCCGACGATCTGTGCCTGATCGCCTTCACTTCCGGCACGACCGGCGATCCCAAGGGCACCATGCATTTCCACCGCGACATGCTCGCGGTGTGCGACGGCTATGCCCGTAACGTGCTGCGCGCCAGCCAGAGCGACCGATTCATCGGCACCGCGCCGCTCGCCTTCACCTTTGGCTTCGGCGGCGTGCTGTTCCCGATGCATATCGGCGCCTCCTATGTCGTGCTGGAAAAGACTTCGCCGGACGACCTGCTCTCTGCCATCGAGCGCTATAGAGCGACGGTCTGCTTCACGGCGCCCACAGCGTATCGTGCGATGATCGGAAAGCTCGCAGGCCGCGACATCTCCTCTCTGCGCAAATGCGTCTCCGCCGGCGAGACGCTGCCGAAGCCGACCTTCGATGCCTGGCTCAAGGCCACCGGGCTCAAGCTGATGGACGGCATCGGCTCGACCGAGATGCTGCACATCTTCATCAGCGCCGTTGAGGACGAGATCCGCCCCGGCGCCACCGGCAAGCCCGTACCGGGCTATGAGGCGAAGATCGTCGACGACGAGGGCCGCGACGTGCCGCCGGGCACGATGGGCCGGCTCGCCGTCCGCGGCCCCACCGGCTGCCGCTATCTCGCCGACGAGCGCCAGCGCAAATATGTCCAGAACGGCTGGAACGTCACCGGCGACACCTATGTGATGGATGAGGACGGCTACTTCTGGTACCAGTCGCGCTCCGACGACATGATCGTGTCGTCGGGCTACAACATCGCAGGCACCGATGTCGAAGCCGCCCTGCTGACGCATCCGACCGTGGCCGAATGCGGTGTGGTCGGTGCGCCGGACGAGGCCCGCGGCATGGTCGTGAAGGCCTATGTCGTGCTGGCGCCGGGTGCGGAAGGTACAACGGCGCTGGTGGCCGAGCTGCAGGAGCACGTCAAACGCGAGATCGCGCCGTACAAATATCCGCGCGCGATTGAGTTCGTGACGCAGCTTCCCAAGACAGAGACCGGCAAGCTGAAGCGGTTCGCCCTGCGGCAGATCGCGCAGGCCGCGGCTGCGCCTGGCCCGGCCGCGTAGCAGAGACAAGGAGAGACGTTCGTGAGCACGACCAAAGCGCCCACGCTCGCCGTGGTGAAGCAGGACGATTCGAGCCTGCGCGTGCTGCAGCCGAGCGGCTGGCCGATGCCGAAGGGCTATGCCAACGGCATCAGCGCCGAAGGGCGCATCGTCGTCACCGGCGGTGTGATCGGCTGGGATGCGGAGGAGAAGCTTGCCGAGGGTTTTGTCGCGCAGGTCCGGCAGGCACTGCAGAACATCGCCGCGATCCTGACGGAAGGCGGCGCGCGTCCAGAGCACCTTGTGCGCCTGACCTGGTACGTCGTCGACATGGATGAGTATCTCGGCAATCTGAAGGAGCTCGGGAAGATCTACCGCGAGATCTTCGGCAGCCACTATCCGGCCATGGCGCTGGTGCAGGTTGTCAGGCTGGTGGAGAAGGCGGCGCGGGTGGAGATCGAGGCCACCGCGGTGGTGCCGCGCTGAGGTCCGCGCCGGTACGGAGTTCACGAGATCATGTCCCGCTATAGGAACCAGACTCGCTTCCGCGCCTTCTCCTCGATGGCACGCTTGATCTTCAGTGACGTCCGACAGCCCGCGGCCGCGGAGGCCTACGACATCGCGCTCGACTTCCTCTGGCGCACCGGCGCGGTCCGCGACGAGTTCGAGACCTATCAGTTTCTGGCGGCCGAGATCTCGCGGATGGTGGATCGCGGCCAGACCAACCGGTTGAGGATGGCGAACCTTGCCATCTCCGCACATGAGCGACGGTTTGCGGTCAACCAGGCGCCTGACATCGCCTGACCGGTTCAGGCGACGCCGGGCACGATCGCGACGACGCGGCGCGTGTGCTGGTCGACAATGACCAGCTTGTCCTGCACCAGCACGTACTGATCGCCCCAATAGCCGTTCATGATCTGCGTGATCTCCGGCGGGATGTCCTGCAGCTGCACCTGTCCGGGAACTGCCGAGCCGATCATCATCTCGAACTGCGCCTGCTGCACGCGCGGCGCAGTCTGCCTGCGGATGACATCCTTGACCTGGTTGCGCGCCTGATCGCTCAGCGACAGCGGCTGCGAGCTTTGCTTGATGGCGCGCTCGCGGCCGCCGGTCGCGTCGGCCTGGCCCGCCGGATCGTTCTTGCCGACCGCGCTTTCCGCCGCCTGCTGCGCGGGCATGGTGCGGCCGACCGTGCTGTCGGATGCGGAGGAGGGGTTGGCGCCGCTGTTCGGCGTGCCGGTCGGATTGCGGCTGACCAGCGGCCAGGCGATGAGGGCGACGAACAGCACGGCGATCGCGCCGCCGCCGGCCATCGCTATCACGCTGATCCGCCGGCGATTCGGATCGTTGCGATCGTTGGTGATCATGGAACCCTCCGCGAGATGCTGCGGAGCTAAGCATCGTCGCCGGCATCCGTTCCTCCTGGCGCGCCGCGTATGATGCTGCGCTCCGCCTCAGGTCAAATAATCAGCTGAACATGATATCGCGTTCCCGCGACCGGTCCGGTCCGAGGTGTGTCGGTTGATGCCGCCCTTCAGTATCGAGGGCGCAGGGAAGGCCGGGTGTTCACCACACCCGCGGCCCCCGTGCGGTAAAAAAAGCACGGGGCAGGAACCACAGGTGGGCCGAACATGCCGGCCTTCCCTGCGCGATGTTTTATCGGCTTATACGTGGTCTCCCTGGTGCGCCGGGCTTGTTGGCCACCATTGTCCGCGCCATGCGCTGGGCATCGCCGCGAACGTGATACCAGCATCGGGGTATCAGGACATCACGACTTCACCGGACGTCCCGCATCACTCGTCCGCGCAAAAGCGCATGATGCACGACGTCCACCGCGGCCTGCCTCACGTATCGTGACGACGCGTACGTCCCTCTTCACGAAGCAGGTTGGGCGCAAGCATCGTGCTGATTTGCCCGACGACACAAGGGCTGGATGGTGCGACAAGGTAACGCGACGGGCAGTCACACATGACGTCACACACGGATGGGCCACCGTATTCGTCGATCGAACAAATGTGGTCGACGGATGTGCATGCCGCCGGACGACGGACGTGGGAACGCCATGCCGCAGCCATCAACCTGTTCGAACGTGGCCGCGCAATGGCGATGAGAGCAGGGGGCAGACTTGGACTGGAGACTCTTCGTGACGGCGGCGTTGGCGGCCGCGATCGGCGCGGCAGCCGGCGTGTTCGTGGTGACGAGCACCGCAGGCGGCGGTATCGAGCATCAGGCCGACGCCAAGATGCTGGAGATCGGCGTCGCCATCCTGCGCGAGCCGGCGCGGGCGGATGACGATCCGATGCGGTCATGGGCGGTGAAGGTGGTGGAGAAGAAGTCGGGCGTGAGTTTTACGGACCCGCAGCGCGCAGCGCTGTTGAAGCGCGCGGCGGGAGCAAGGTAGCTCAGGGAACGGTGCGTAGGGTGGGCAAAGGCGCGCCCGGGTGGGAGTTGTTTGTTCGTACTGTCCGATCGCGCCGTGCCCACCATTCTTCGTCGATAGACCGCCGGTGGGCACGCCATCGCGCGGCTTACGCCGCCCGATGTCTTTGCCCACCCTACGGACTACGAATCCCTCGGCGTCATTGCGAGGAGCGCAGCGACGAAGCAATCCAGAGTTATGGAAACGGCCCTGGATTGCTTCGCTGCGCTCGCAATGACGCGTGGATAGAGAGCAGTGGCCTACTGATACGCCGAGACGATGTCGCTCACCGCGCGCTCCAGCTGCTGCGCCGTCGCGCAGGGGCGCACCACGTTGCAGAAGGTCTGGTAGCGCGGCATTTCGGAATCGCCCCAGCCCCAGGTGACGCGGCCCTCGGGGTTGAGCCAGACGACGCGCTTGGCGCGTTCGGAGATGGCTTTCAAAATATCCGCGCGCGGATCGAGCTTGTTGCTGCGGGCGTCGCCCAGCACGATCACGGTGGTCTGCGGGGTCACCGAGGCCATGAACTGCCTTTCGAAATCGACCAGCGACGAGCCGTAGTCGGACGAGCCGAAGCCGACCTTGTGCATGATCTCGGCCATCGCCTCCTCGGCCGATTTCTGCTCCAGGATCTCGCTGACCTCGATCAGATGGCCGGAGAAGGCGAACGAGCGGACGTCGCTGACGACGTCGTGCAGGCTGTGGATCAGCAGCAGGAAGAAGTCGGAGACGCGGGCGACCGAGCCGGAGACGTCGCACAGCGCCACGATCTTCGGGCGGTCGCGGTGCTTCCGCTTCCAGGCGGTGAGGAAGGGGACGCTGCCCCAGGCGGCGTTGCGGCGGAGCGTGCGTCTGATATCGAGATGGCCGCGGCGCTGGCGCTTGCGCGGCTTGCTGTAGCGCTCGCGCAGGCGGCGGGCGATCTGCCGGATTAGCGCGCGCATCTCGGCGACCTGGCGCGGCTCGATCCGCGACAGCTGGGCGTTGCGCAGGATCTCGTGGCGCAGGTTCTCGGTCTCCTCGCGGCCGTACAGCGCCAGCGCCTGGGCGACCGCGTCGCGTACGGTGTCACGTAGGCCGTCGAGGCCGGCCTGCAGCCGTTCGGCCAGCGCCGGGTTGGTCTCCGTCAGCGCATCGAGATCGTCGCGCAGCCGCTGGATGCCCATCGTCTCCAGCATGCGGCTGGAGAACAGGCCGCGCTGGGTGAAATAGCGGATCTCGGACAGGCCGACGGCGCTGGAGGCGTTGGCGATCGCGGCCGAGATGTCGGCGGTGTTCTGCGCCAGGAGCATCTGGGCGAGGGGGCCGAGCTCGGCATTCGCCTCACCGCCGCTCGGCTGTCCCGACGGTGGCGCAGCCTGGGCCTCGCTCGAAGCGCCATCCTGCGCCGCGTCGTCATTGGCCTCGGCCTGCGCCGGATCGACATGGGCGAAGAACAGGTCGAAGCAGGCGCCGAGCGCCTTCTTCTCGTCCTCGCTCTTGGCCAAGGTCAGCAGCATCGTGTCGCGCAGCACGGTGCGATCGACGACACCCACACTTGCCACAGCGCGCATCGCGTCGATGCTTTCGGCCGGCGAGACGTGGACGCCGGCGCCGCGCGCCGCGCGGAAGAACCGATGCAGGTTCTCCTGCATGGCGCCTACCCGAAGATGTTCTGGCGCTGCGCCTTGGCGACGAAACTCGTCACCTGCGGCTGCGCCACCTCGATGTCGGACTCGTATTTCAGCAGCACGTTCAGCGTATCCTTCACCACCTCATGGCCGAGCTCGGCCGCCTGCAGCAGCACCAGGACGCGCGCCCAGTCGATGGTCTCGCTGACGGAGGGCTGCTTCTTCAGGTCGAGCGTGCGGATGTCGTGGATGAAGGCGACGAGCTGCCGCCGCAGGATCTGCGAGATGCCGGGCACGCGGCTCTCGACGATGCGCTCCTCCAGCCGCTGCTCGGGGAAGCCGATGTGCAGGTGCAGGCAGCGCCGCTTCAAGGCGTCGCCGAGATTGCGCTCGGAGTTGGAGGTCAGGATCACGGTCGGCGCCTTCGCAGCGGCGATGCTGCCGAGCTCGGGGATCGTGACCTGGAAATCGGAGAGGATCTCGAGCAGCAGCGATTCGAACTCGGCGTCGGACTTGTCGATCTCGTCGATCAGAAGCACGCAGCCATTCGGCTCGAGCAGCGCCTGCAGCAGCGGCCGCGGCTCGACGAATTCCTTCGAGAAGAACACGTCGCCGAAATCCTGCAGCTGACCGAGCGCGGCATGCAGGGTCTGGGCGCCGCCGAGCACCTCGCCGAGCTTGTCCTTCAGGATCTGGGTGTAGAGCAGCTGCTTGGCGTATTTCCACTCGTACAGCGCCTTGGCCTCGTCGAGGCCTTCGTAGCACTGCAGCCGGATCATCTTCAGGCCGCGCCAGGCGGCGATCGCTTTCGCAAGCTCGGTCTTGCCGACGCCGGCGGGCCCCTCGACCAGGATCGGCTTGTCGATCGCCTGCGACAGATAGACGGCGGTGGCGATCTGGCGGCTGGCGATGTAGCCCTGGGCGGCAAGGCCGGCTTCGACGGCCTGGATCGATGCAACGGCTGGAGAGGGGGCCGGGGACTCAGCCACTGACGGTGCTCCGTTTCCTGGTATCAGGGCCCCGGCGCAGACGTGATCGGCGTTTCCGGTCCCTGGACGTTGGCGTCAGGGGAAAACCCTGACTTTTCCTCGCATTGTGTTATGTCCTGGCTACGCGCAGAGGGCGGCTCTGTCCAGTGCGCGCGTGGGTGCTCCGGCCGCATGGCTGCCGGGCGCCGGCGGACAGCCCCCCCCGAAAATCACGCCGAGCGGAATATGAACCGATCCATCCTGCATCTTCTCGTCCTCCTGGTCCTCGTGGTCGGAGGCGGCTGGATCATCGGCGCCTCCAACATGCCCGGCGCCTGGTACGGCTCGCTCAACAAGCCCTGGTTCACCCCGCCGGGCTGGCTGTTTCCGATCGCCTGGACGGTGATCTACATCCTGGTCGCGGTGGCCGGCTGGCGCACCTATGAGCGGGTGGTCAGCGGCGCCGTGATGCAGGTGTGGTGGGGACAATTGGTGCTGAACTTCGCCTGGTCGCCGGTGTTCTTCACCGCGCATCTGATGTGGCCCGCATTCGCGATCATCGCCAGCATGTTCGTGCTGATCGTGACCTTCATCGTCATGCAATGGCGCGCGGACCGGATCGCGGCGCTGCTGTTCGTGCCCTATGCCTGCTGGGTCGCGTTCGCGTCGGTGCTGAATTTTTCGGTGAATGTGTTGAATTGAGATGAGGGACCACCGGCAGCCGAGAATCGTAGGGTGGGCAAAGGCGCAACGCGCCGTGCCCACCGGCCGTCGGATTCGGAGATCGATGGTGGGCACGCTTCGCTTTGCCCACCCTACGAGGCTGTCCTCCCGGCAAGCGCCGGGACTCCGCCAACTGTGGCGCGTGCTGCCGCCGCATCCTCCGCTGTCGTCCCTGCGAACGCAGGGACCCATACCGCCGACGGCTGATTGTTGGAAAAGATTCGGAGTCGCCGTTCGCGCGCAACAATCACGGCCGGTGGTTATGGGTCCCTGCGTTCGCAGGGACGACAGCTGGGGGTGGGGCTGGCAGCGGGGCAGTCTTACGCTGGATGGCCGGGGCGTTCGTCCATGAACCTCAAGCAGCTCGAATATTTCGTGCAGGTGGCCGAGCTCGGCTCGTTCAGCAAGGCGGCAAGCGTGCTCGACGTCGCCCAGCCGGCGCTGTCGCGGCAGGTCCGGGCGCTGGAATCGGAGTTGAAGCAGCAGCTGTTCGCGCGCAATGGCCGCGGCGTCGAGCTCACCGAGGCCGGCAAGCGGCTGCTCGACCACAGCGTCGGCGTGCTGCAACTGGTGGCCCATGCGCGCGAGGATCTCGGCGCCAGCCGTGACGCGCCGGTCGGCCGCGTCACCATCGGCCTGCCGCCGAGCATCGCGCGGCAGTTGACACTGCCGCTGATCGATCGCTTCCGGAAGGAGTATCCGGCAGCGCGGCTCGCCGTCGTCGAGGGCCTGTCGACGCATGTGGTGGAGTGGGTCACCACGGGACGCATCGATGTCGGCATGGTCTACAATCCCGAGGCCCAGGCCGGCATCGAGATCACGCCGGTGCTGCAGGAGCCGCTGGCGCTGGTCAGCCACGCGCCGAAGGGCAAGCGCCGCGTCACCGCGCCGCTGCCGATGACCGAGCTGTCGCGCTACAGCCTGATCATGCCGGAGCGCGTGCACGCGATGCGGCGGCTGCTGGAGACGCAGGCGGCGCTGGCCGGCATCAGGCTCGACATCGCCTGGGAGGTGTCGAGCGTGCCCTCGATCATCGATCTGGTCTGCGCCGGCTACGGCCACGCCGTGCTGACCCCGAGCGGCGTCGCAGCGTCCGGCCGCGCCAGCGAGTTGACGATCCGGCCGCTGACCGAACCGGCCCCGACCAGCGTGCTGTGCTTCGTGACGTCAGCGCACAAGCGGCCGACGCCACTGGCGCAGCAGACGATCAAGCTGGCGACGGCGCTGATCAGGAAACTGCCGCGCTAGCGAGCGGGGCGAGGTGCACCGAACAAGCCGCACGAGGCTACGTTCCACGTCTTCCAGACCCATTCTAAATTCAGCATGGCTCATCTGATCTCTTATGCCGTTTCGGAATAGCTGATAGAAGCCCCCCGGCGCTGGCGCCGGCCGGCGCGCTCGGTCACATACCCGGTCAAGCTGCCGAAGCTGCAGGACCCATCCGCGCCACGAACGCGCGCCTGCGGACCTCGGTCAACGCGCCAGAACAGCACCCAAGAGCACCCAAGGGAAGCAGAAGCGATGCCCACGACCGCCCGTGTCGACGTCCAGGCCTTTCTCGACGACCACCCGTTTTCCGGTTTCCAGTGGCTGATCTTCGCGCTCGGCTTCGTCATCGTGCTGCTGGACGGCTTCGACACCGCTGCCATCGGCTTCATCGCGCCGTCGCTGCTCAAGGAGTGGGGCATCGAGAAGTCGGCGCTCGGGCCGGTGCTGAGCGCCGCGCTGTTCGGCCTGGCCGCCGGCGCGCTGTTCGCCGGTCCGGTGGCCGACCGTCTGGGCCGCAAGCTGGTGCTGGTCGGCTCGGTGCTGATCTTCGGCGTGGCCTGTCTCGCCTCGGCGTTCGCCACCAACCTCACCGAGCTCACCGTGCTCCGCTGCGTCACCGGCGTCGGCCTCGGCGCGGCGATGCCCAACGCCGTGACCCTGCTCAGCGAGTACTCGCCGAGCCGGCTGCGCGCCACGATGACCAATCTGATGTTCTGCGGCTTCCCGCTGGGCGCGGCCTGCGGCGGCTTCCTCGCGGCCTGGATGATCCCGCAATGGGGCTGGCGCAGCGTGCTGGTGCTCGGCGGCGTCACGCCGCTGGTGCTCACGGTGTTGCTGATCGCGATCCTGCCTGAATCCGTCCACTATTTGCTGTCGCGCGGCGCTTCGGTCGAACGCGTCCGCAAGGTGATGCGCCGGATCTCGGCCAAGGCCGCCGATGTCGGCCAGTTCGTGATGCTGGAGCCGGAGCACGCGGAGACCACCCGGCGCGTGAACGCGACCGGTATCGGCATGGTGCTGTCGCCGGTGCTGCGGATCGGCTCGCTGATGCTGTGGGTCACCTATTTCATGGGCCTGGTGATCTTCTATTCGCTGATCAACTGGATGCCGATCCTGTTCAAGGATGTCGGACTCAACCCGCAGACCGCGACCCTGATCTCGGCGCTGTTCCCGCTCGGTGGCGTCGGCGCGGTGTTCTTCGGGTTCCTGATGGACCGCTTCAATGCCAACCGGATCGTGGCGGTCGGCTATGCGCTGACGGCGGTGACGATCTTCCTGATCGGGCAGGCGGCCGGCAACATGGGCTTCCTGGTGGTGATCGTGTTCGTCGCCGGCGTCGTCATGAACACGGCGCAGTCGTCGCTGCCGGCGCTGGCGGCGTCGTTTTACCCGACCCAGGGCCGCGCCACCGGCGTCGCCTGGATGATGGGCATCGGCCGCTTCGGCGGTATCGCCGGCTCCTTCCTGGTCGCCGAACTGACCGCGCGGCACCTGACCTTCAGCGAGATTTTCACCGTGATCGCAGTTCCCGGCTTGATCGCGGCGCTCGCCCTTGTGGTAAAGCAGGTCGTGGGACCGGCTGGCCGCGCCAGCGGCAAGGATGCGGGCGCCCCCGTGGTCGCGCATTGAGCGGTTCGCAAGAAAATTTGAGGGAGAGACTGACGTGATCATCGACGTGCACGGCCATTACACGACGGCCCCGAAGGCGCTGGAAGAGTGGCGCAACCGGCAGATCGCGGGCATCAAGGATCCCTCGGTGATGCCGAAGGCCTCCGAGCTCAAGATCAGCGACGACGAGCTGCGCGAGAGCATCGAGAGCAACCAGCTCAAGAAGATGAAGGAGCGCGGCAGCGATCTCACGGTGTTCTCGCCGCGCGCCAGCTTCATGGCCCACCACATCGGCGACTTCCAGGTGTCCTCGACCTGGGCTGGGATCTGCAACGAGCTGTGCTACCGTGTCAGCCAGCTATTCCCCGACAATTTCATCGGCGTCGCCATGCTGCCGCAGTCGCCGGGCGTCGACCCCAAGACCTGCATTCCCGAACTGGAAAAGTGTATTAAGGAGTATGGCTTCGTCGGCATCAATCTGAACCCGGATCCCTCCGGCGGCCACTGGACCTCGCCGCCGCTGTCGGACCGGCACTGGTATCCGATCTACGAGAAGATGGTCGAGCTCGACATCCCCGCGATGATCCACGTCTCGACCAGCTGCAACGCCTGCTTCCACACCACGGGCGCGCATTATCTCAACGCCGATACGACCGCGTTCATGCAGTGCCTGACGTCGGACCTTTTCAAGGACTTCCCGACCCTGAAGTTCCTGATTCCGCATGGCGGCGGCGCGGTGCCGTATCACTGGGGTCGGTTCCGCGGCCTGGCGCAGGAGCTGAAGAAGCCGCTGTTGAAGGATCACCTGCTCAACAACATCTTCTTCGACACCTGCGTCTATCATCAGCCTGGCATCGACCTTTTGACCGGCGTGATCCCGATCGACAACATTCTGTTCGCGTCGGAGATGATCGGCGCCGTCCGCGGCATCGATCCCGAGACCGGCTTCTACTACGACGACACCAAGCGCTACATCGAGGCCGCCAAGCTGACGCCCGAGCAGCGCCACCAGATCTACGAAGGCAACGCCCGGCGCGTGTTCCCGCGTCTCGACGCCGCGTTGAAGGCCAAGGGCAAGTAATCTAAAGCGAGCCATGAGCACCCCCATGAACAATCTCGGCATCGTCAAGACCAAGATCACCCGCGCCGACAAGGCGGCGGTGGAGAAGCTGTCCAAGTTCGGCGTCGCCACCATTCACGAGGCGATGGGCCGGGTCGGCCTGATGCAGTGCTACATGCGTCCGATCTATCCGACGGCAAAGATGTGCGGCACTGCCGTCACCGTGCTGCTTCAGCCCGGCGACAACTGGATGCTGCATGTCGCGGCCGAGCAGATCCAGCCCGGCGACGTCGTCGTCGCGGCCTGCACGGTGGAGAACACCGACGGCTTCTTCGGCGATCTCCTGGCCACCAGTTTTCGCGCGCGCGGTGCGCAGGGTCTGGTCATCGACGGCGGCGTCCGTGACGTCGCCGATCTCACGGAGATGCAGTTCCCGGTTTTCTCGCGCGCGATCAGCGCCCGCGGCACGGTGAAGGCGACGCTCGGCTCGGTCAACATCCCGATCGTCTGCGCCGGGGCCGCGGTTAATCCTGGTGACGTGATCGTCGCCGATGTCGACGGCATCGTCGTGGTGCCGGCTGCGGTCGCGCATCAGGCGGCGGACGCCGCGGCGGCGCGCGAGGCCAACGAGGCCGACAAGCGCGAGAAGCTGGCGTCGGGCGTGCTCGGTCTCGACATGTACAAGATGCGCGAGCCGCTGGCGAAGGCCGGGCTCAAATATATCGATTGAGCGATGACGGCGGCGTCCAACCAGTGGCATGTCGGGCTGATCGGCTACGGCGAGGTCGGCAAGATCCTCGCCGAGGATCTGCGCAAGGACGGCGTTGATGTCTCGGCCTATGATGTGAAGCTCGCTGACATCAGGGGCGACGCGATGCGCGCGCATGCCGACAGCATCGGCGTGACGCTGGCCGCGTCGCATGCGGAGCTGGCGGCGCAGGCCGACTTCATCGTGTCGGCGGTCACGGCGAGCCAGGACGTGGCGGTGGCGGAGGCCTGCGCTGCGGCGATCAAGCCGGGCGCCTGGTTCCTCGACTTCAACTCGGCTTCGCCCGGCGCCAAGCAGCGCGCTGCCGCGCTGATCGACGGCGCCGGCGGGCGCTATGTCGAGGGCGCGGTCATGACCTCGGTGCCGCCGTATCGCATCAAGGTGCCGCTGCTGCTCGGCGGCGCCGGGGCGCGCGAGCTGGCGCCGCTGCTCAACGATCTCGGCTTTGCCGCAAAGCCTGCCAGCGACAAGCTCGGCGTAGCCTCCGCGACAAAGATGTGCCGCAGCATCATGATCAAGGGCCTCGAGGCGATGGTGATCGAGAGCTTCACCACCGCGCGCGCCTATGGCGTGGAAGATGCCGTGCTGGCCTCGCTGAAGGAGACCTTCCCCGGCATCGACTGGGAGAAGCAGGGCGCCTATTTCTTCCAGCGCGTGATCGAGCATGGCCGCCGCCGCGCCGAGGAGGTGAGGGAGGTCGCCGAGACCGTGCGCGATATCGGCCTGACGCCGTGGTCGGCTGAGGGCACCGCCGAGCGCCAGGCCTGGGTCGCCGATCTCGCCGACGACGGCTTGTTCGGCACCCGCGGCACCAAGGACTTCGCGCGCTGCCCGGACTGGCGCACCGAGGCCGATCGCATTCTCAACAAGATCAGATCCAAGGAGTAGGGAACCTCATGGAGTTCCAGAAGACCCCGGGATGGCTCGACTGGTACGACGGCCCGTCGAAGCCGCGCTTCAAGGTGCCGGCCGGCAGCGTCGATGCGCATTGCCACGTGTTCGGCCCCGGCGCCGAATTCCCCTATGCGCCCGAGCGGAAGTACACGCCCTGCGACGCCTCCAAGCACCAGCTCTACGCGCTGCGCGACCATCTCGGCTTCGCCCGCAACGTCGTCGTGCAGGCGACCTGTCACGGCGCCGACAATCGCGCGATGGTCGATGCGCTCGTGCATTCCAACGGCAAGGCCCGCGGCGTCGCGACCGTCAAGCGCAGCGTCACCGATGATGAGCTGAAGGCGATGCACGACGCCGGCGTGCGCGGCGTCCGCTTCAACTTCGTCAAGCGCCTGGTCGACTTCACGCCGAAGGACGAACTGGTCGAGATCGCCAACCGCATCAACAAGCTCGGCTGGCATGTCGTGATCTACTTCGAGGCCGTCGACCTGCCGGAGCTGTGGGACTTCTTCACCTCGCTGCCGACCACCGTCGTCGTCGACCATATGGGCCGGCCCGACGTGACCAAGCCGGTCGATGGCCCGGAGTTCGAGCTCTTCGTGAAGTTCATGCGCGAGCACTCCAACGTCTGGTCCAAGGTGAGCTGCCCCGAGCGTCTTTCCGTCAAGGGACCGCCGGCGCTGAACGGCGAGCCAAACGCCTATCGCGACGTGGTGCCGTTCGCGAAGCGCATCGTCGAGACCTTCCCGGATCGCGTGCTGTGGGGCACCGACTGGCCGCATCCGAACCTGAAGGACCACATGCCCGATGACGGCCTGCTGGTCGATTTCATTCCCCATATCGCCGTCACCGAGGAACTGCAGAAGAAGCTCCTGGTCGACAATCCGATGCGGCTGTACTGGCCCGCAGAATCCTGAAGGAGGCAAGCGATGTCGCTCGACAAACCCTATACCGACGTTCCCGGCACGACCATCTTCGACGCCGACATGTCGCGGATGGGCTATCACCTCAACCAGTTCTGCATGTCGCTCATGAAGGCCGAGAACCGCGCGCGCTTCAAGGCCAATGAGCGCGCCTATCTCGACGAATGGCCGATGAGCGAGGAGCAGAAGCAGGCGGTTCTCGACCGCGACCTCAACCGCTGCATTGCGCTCGGCGGCAACATCTACTTTCTCGCCAAGATCGGTGCGACCGACGGCAAGAGCTTTCAGCAGATGGCCGGCAGCATGACCGGCATGACCGAAGAGCAATATCGCGAGATGATGATCAAGGGCGGCCGCTCGCCCGAGGGCAACCGCTACACCGGGGAGAAGAAGTAAATGGCAAAAATCTCCGCAAGCGTTTTCACCTCGCACGTTCCGGCGATCGGCGCCGCCCTCGACCTCGGCAAGACCGGCGAGGATTATTGGAAGCCGGTGTTCGCCGGCTATGACTTCGCCAAGCAGTGGGAGAAGGAGCAGAAGCCGGATGTCGTGTTCCTGGTCTTCAACGACCACGCGACCGCCTTCAGCCTGGATATGATCCCGACGTTCGCCATCGGCACCGCGGCCGAGTATCAGCCGGCCGACGAGGGCTGGGGCCCGCGCCCGGTGCCCAAGGTGATCGGGCATCCGAAGCTCGCCGCGCATATCGCGCAGTCGGTGATCCAGGACGATTTCGACCTCACCATCGTCAACAAGATGGACGTCGACCACGGCCTCACCGTGCCGCTCAGCCTGATCTTCGGCCAGGTCGATGCTTGGCCGTGTCCGGTGATCCCGTTCGCCGTCAACGTCGTGCAGTATCCGGTGCCGTCGGGCCGCCGCTGCTTCATGCTGGGCAAGGCGATCCGCAAGGCGATCGAGAGCTATGACGAGCCGCTCAACGTGCAGATCTGGGGCACCGGCGGCATGAGCCACCAGTTGCAGGGTCCGCGCGCCGGCCTGATCAACCGCGAATGGGACAACGCCTTCCTGGACAAGCTGATCAACGATCCGGAAGGGCTGTCCAAGGTGCCGCATATCGACTACGTCCGCGAGGCCGGCAGCGAGGGCATCGAGCTCGTGATGTGGCTGATCGCGCGCGGCGCCATGAGCGACGTCAACGAGACCAAGAAGGGCAACGCGCCGACCGTGCGTCACCGCTTCTACCATGTGCCGGCCAGCAACACCGCGGTCGGCCATGTGATCCTGGAGAACAACTAAATGGCCAACACGATCAAGGTCGCGCTCGCCGGCGCCGGCGCCTTCGGCATCAAGCATCTCGACGGCATCAAGAACATCGACGGCGTCGAGGTCGTGTCGCTGGTCGGCCGCCGCTTCGACCAGACCAAGGAAGTCGCCGACAAATACGGCATCAAGCACGTCTCGACGGAGCTTGCCGACAGCCTCAAGCTGCCGGAGGTCGACGCCGTCATTCTTTGCACCCCGACGCAGATGCACGCGGCGCAGGCGATCGACTGCCTCAAGGCTGGCAAGCATGTGCAGGTCGAGATCCCGCTGGCGGACTCGCTGAAGGACGCGCAGCAGGTCGTCGAATTGCAGAAGGAGACCAGGCTGGTCGCGATGTGCGGTCATACGCGGCGCTTCAATCCCAGCCACCAGTTCGTGCACAAGAAGATCAAGGCTGGCGAGTTCCACATCCAGCAGATGGATGTGCAGACCTACTTCTTCCGCCGCACCAACATGAACGCTCTGGGCCAGCCGCGCAGCTGGACCGACCACCTGCTGTGGCACCATGCCGCCCACACCGTCGACCTATTCGCCTATCAGGCGGGCTCGCCGATCGTGAAGGCCAATGCGATCCAGGGCCCGATCCACCCGACGCTCGGCATCGCCATGGACATGTCGATCCAGCTCAAGGCGGCCAATGGCGCGATCTGCACCTTGTCGCTGTCGTTCAACAATGACGGCCCGCTCGGCACCTTCTTCCGCTACATCGGCGACACCGGCACCTACATCGCCCGCTACGACGATCTGGTGAACGGCAAGGAAGAGAAGATCGACGTCTCCAAGGTCGACGTCTCCATGAACGGCATCGAGCTGCAGGACCGCGAGTTCTTCGCCGCGATCCGCGAGGGCCGCGAGCCGAATGCGTCCGTCGCCCAGGTGCTGCCCTGCTACCAGGTGCTGCACGACCTCGACGAGCAGCTCGCCAAGGGTTGATATCAACTCCTCCTCGCGCGCGGTGTGCGCGGGGAGGACTTCTGCGGGCCGAAAGCCGGGCTGCGCCGATGTTACGGCGCCTTGGACGGCTTCAGCTTCGGCAAGGTCGCCACGATCTTCTGCTTGCCGTCGACGATCTCCGCCAGGAAGCTCTCGCGGTCGATGTCGCCGTTCTGATCCCAGCTCGCTTCCATCAGCATGCCCGGCGCCTTGTCGGGCGTCAGCGTCAGGCCCTTCATGGTCGTGCCGAAGGCGTGGCCGTCGAACTTGCCGATGATCTCGGTCACGTATTTGACGAGATAGACCGCGGTATAGCCCTTGATGCCGTTGTGATCCGGCCAATAGCGATAGCGATCGCTGAACTTCTTCGCAAATGCCTGAATGGCCGGAACGGGCGCATCCGCGCTCAGGCCGACGTGGCCGCGTACGCCATTGGCGGCGGGGCCCGCGAGCTCGACGACCTTCTGGCTCAGGAGCGTGGTCTCGCCGAACAGCGGAACCGTCAATCCCTGACGCTTGGCCTCGATCAGGAAGCGCGCGCTCTCCTCCTCGTTGGTGTAGACGAAGACGGCATCGGCCTTGACGTTCTTCAGCTTGATGACGTCGGAGCCGAAATCGACCTGGCCCTGCTCGGTTGAGAGGTCGGACGCGATCTCGATGCCGCGGACCTTCATCTCCTTGACGAAGCTGTCGCGGCCGCCCTTGCCGAAATCGTTGTTGACCCAGACGACCGCGACCGACTTCACCTTGAGCTGGTCGTGCAGATAGTTGGCGATCTTCGGCATGCTGAACTGCTGGCCGAAGGCGGTGCGGAAGATCCAGGGATTGCCCTGCGTGGTGATATCGGCGGCCTCGGCGCCGACGATCTGCGGCACCTCCGCCTGTTGCGTCAGCGCCATGTTGACCTTGACCGAGCCGGAATAGATCGGCCCCAGCACCACGTACGGCTCGCGATCGAGCACCTTCTGCACCTGGGCGCGCGACACGCCCGGATTGCTCTGCGTATCCAGATGTTCGGTCACGATCTTCCGGCCGAGAATGCCGCCGGCGGCGTTGATCTCGTCGACCGCCAGCGCGACACCGTCGCGCCAATTGGTGCCCGACACCGCGCCGGGGCCGGACAGCTCGACGACGTCGGGAATGTAGACCGTGTTTTCGGCTTGCGCCGCGCCTGCCCAGAGCGTGGCGGCCAACGCCACCCCTCTCAATAATTTCAAATGCCTCATGATGTCCTCCCCATTTCTTTTTTGCTTATGTCGATCGATCCGGCGGCGCCTCCGCAAAGCCGAGCAATCGTCGCGGCGTCTTCCAAAGCAGGCGCTGCTGATCCTCCGGATCCGGAAAAATCTCGGAGATTCCCGCCAGCAGCGGCCCGTAATCGAGTCGCTCGGGCGCGCGCAGGAACGGCCAGTCGGAGCCCCAGACGCAGCGGTCGAGTGTGAAGGCGTCGACCAGCGCGGCGATGAAGGGCCAAGTATCGGTGTAGGGCCAAGCTTGCTTGGCGAACTTGTAGTAGCCCGAGAGCTTGATGACGGCATCGCGTTCGCGACCGAGCGCGAGCAGCGCCTGGAACGAGGGACGCTCGACGCCGTGTTCGACGACCGGCCGACCGCAATGATCGAACACTAGCCGAACGCGGGATCGCTCGATCAGCGGCAGCAAGTCGAGCAGCTGATCCTGCTCGACCTGGACCTGCAGGAACAGATCGAGCTCGGTGAGCTTCTCGAGCAGCGGCGCGGCGTCCTGGTAGTAATGGGTGCCGTAGAACGGCACGTTGAACGCGATGCCGATCACGCCGGCTGCCTTGAGGCGTTCCAACTCCTTGATCCCGACATCCTTCTCGACCACAGCGACGCCCTTGAAGCGCCCGTTCCCGAGACGGAGTGCGTCGAGCAAGACCCGGCTGTCGGAGCCGTAGCCGGAGTTCGTCGCGACGATCAGCGCGTGCCTGACATCGAAGACATTGAGCACGCGCACCAGATGTGCGGCCGGAGCTATTTCTGCTCCGGTCGGGCGGTAGGGTGTATCCGCCGCATAGGGAAAGCGCGCGGGATCGATGACGTGGATATGGCAGTCGATCCGTGGTCCTGTCGGGAGCGCCATGGCGGGGTTGTTATTGTCTGAGCATCAGAACGTCGCTTGGATGGCCTTGATCAGCTCCGGTGTGACGTCCGGCAGAACGCCAAACCAGGCCTGGAAGGCGAGACGCGCCTGGTTGAGCAGCAGGCCGAGACCGTTGACGGTGGTACAGCCGCGGGCGCGCGCGTCCGCCAGGAAGGGCGTCTCCAGCGGCGTGTAGATCAGGTCGGCCACGAGCGTCTTCGCGGACAGCCGCGTCAGGTCGATCTCCAGCGCGGGCTTGCCGATCATGCCGCGATCAGTGCTGTTGATCAGCAGCGCGACATCGGCGACGGCGCCGGAGCGATGATCCCAAGTCACCGTGCTGATGACGGAGCCAAACTCCGCGGCGATGGCTTTCGCCTTGTCGTCAGTACGGTTGCTGATGCGGATCTCGCGGGCGCCGTTCTCCAGCAGTGCGACGACCACCGCGCGCGCCGCGCCGCCGGCGCCGAGCAGCAGGATCGGACCCTCGTCGGCGCGCCAAGCCGGCTTGGCGTCGCGGAGGCTCTGAACGAAGCCATTGCCGTCATTGTTGAAGCCGCTCAGCGTCCCATCCTGCTCGACGACGATGGTGTTGACGGCGCCGATGCGCCGCGCGGTGTCATTGACCCGGTGCAGCAGGGGCATCGCCGTCTGCTTGTGCGGCATGGTGACGTTGCAGCCGCGAAAGCCGAGCGCCACCAGCCCCGCAAGGGCATCCTTGAGCCGCTCCGGCTGCACCGCCAGCGGGACATAGACGCCGCGCAGCCCGTGCGCGTTCAGCCAGAAATTGTGAATCGTGGGAGAGCGCGAGTGGGCGACGGGCATGCCGATGACGCCAGCCAGTCCAAATCCGTTCGCTTGCGACATGCTGCGCCAAGGCCTCCCGTCGGGATTTCGGCCTGTTCCGGCCGATATGAAATCGTCTTATGGACAATGATCCAGCCATGCAATTGAAACATTCCGTCACAGTGTCCTTCGCAATGCACGCATCGTTTCATGGTGTGGACTGGATGCAGCATCGCAGTACCCTGCCTCTGGGCAAAGTGGCGGCAGGTTTCTATGATCGCGAACCACAGTCGCGCCGAGCCTCCAGGCCGCGTCCGACCGGCTACGAGGGATCTCGATTGACCATTCAGTCTCCGCTCTCTATCGCGACCGAAAGCTTCACCGACGCCGCTGCTGCAGTGGCGCGGCTCCAGGAGATCTACGAGCGCAACACTGCCTTCCTGCGCTCTCATTTCGAGGCCTATGCCAACGGCGTCGTGCCGGCGAGCCGCATCCGCGCGACCTATCCGTTCGTGCGCCTCACCACGGCGAGCCACGCCCGGCTGGACTCGCGCCTCGCTTACGGCTTCGTCGCGGGACCCGGCGTGCACGAGACCAGCGTGACGCGGCCGGATCTGTTCCGCTCCTATCTCACCGAGCAGATCCGGCTGTTGATCGAGAACCACGGCGTGCCTGTCGAGATCGGCGAATCCGCCGAGCCGATCCCGGTGCATTTCGCCTATCGCCGCGACATCAATATCGAGACGGCGCTGCCGCATCACGAGAGCCCGCTGGTGACGCGCTCGCTGCGCGACGTGTTCGACGCGCCTGACCTCGCCACCATGGACGATGCCATCGCCGATGGCACGCTGGAGCTCAAGCCGGGCATGCCCGAGCCGCTGTCGCTGTTTCGCGCCGCGCGCGTCGACTACTCGCTGCGCCGGCTCTATCACTACACTGGGACCGATCCCGATCATTTCCAGAATTTCGTGATCTTCACGAACTACCAGTTCTACGTCGATGCCTTTGCGGACTGGGGCCGCCAGCAACTGGCGGCCGGGCAGGGCAGCGCGGACGCCTTCGTCGAGCCCGGCAACGTGATCACGGCCAGCGCGCGGCTCGGCGGCGGCACCACGGGCGCCGCGCCGGCACGGACGCCGCAGATGCCGGCCTTCCATCTCGTCGAGCACGGCCACCAGGGCATCACGCTGATCAACATCGGCACCGGGCCGTCGAACGCGCGCAACGTCACCGACCACATCGCGGTGCTCAGGCCGCATGCCTGGCTGATGGTCGGGCACTGCGCGGGCCTGCGCAACACGCAGCGGCTCGGCGACTACGTGCTGGCGCACGGCTATGTCCGCGAGGATCACGTGCTCGACCAGGAACTGCCGCCGTGGGTGCCGATCCCCGCGCTTGCCGAGATGCAGGTCGCGCTGGAGGAGGCGGTGGAGGCCGTGACCGGGTATTCCGGATTCGAGTTGAAGCGGCTGATGCGCACCGGCACGGTCGCCAGCGTCGACAACCGCAACTGGGAGATCTCCGGCCCGGCCGTGATCCGCCGGCTGTCGCAATCGCGCGCTATCGCGCTCGACATGGAATCGGCGACCATCGCCGCCAATGGCTATCGCTTCCGCGTGCCTTACGGCACCTTGCTCTGCGTCTCCGACAAGCCGCTGCATGGCGAGATCAAGCTCGCCGGGATGGCCAGCGATTTCTATCGCCAGCGCGTCGGCCAGCACCTGCAGATCGGCCTGAAGGCGCTGGAATTGCTGAAGCACCAGGAATCGGAGCGGCTGCATTCGCGCAAGCTGCGCAGCTTCGCCGAGGTCGCGTTTCAGTAGCGGCTCGCGGCCGCCTGGAATCAGCGCCCCCGGCGCTGGTCGAACACCTGCCGGGCCTGCTCGACCTCGGGCATCTTGGCGATGGTCCAGGCATAGAGCGCCCGGAACGGCGGCTGCAGGGTGCGGCCGAGCGGGGTGATCTCGTATTGCACGGCGACCGGCGAGTCCGCGATCACCTCGCGCGCGACGAGGCCGTTGCGCTCGAGCCGGCGCAGGCATTGCGTCAGCGCCTTCTGCGTCACGCCCTCGAGTTGCTTCTTGATCGCGTTGAAACGCAGTGGGCCGCCGTCGAGCACGGCCAGCACCATCATCGACCATTTGTCGGCGATCTGGTCGATCAGCACCCGGCTCGGGCATTCCGATGAGAAGTGCTGCGGCTTGCAGCGGAGCGGGGCGGTCTCGGACGTCGAAGCATCGGTCACGGCGGTGGTTTCCTTTGGGATACCTGAGCGACTTCGGGTGCCCCATTGACTTCAGGTTTACGAAGTATACTGGAGCGGTTCCGAACGCAAGGGAGCCTTCTGAATGTCCGATCTCGATACCAGCGTGCTGTTTCGTCCGTTTCGCCTGAAATCGCTGGAGCTGAAGAACCGCATCGTCATGGCGCCGATGACGCGCAACGCCGCGCCGAACGGCGTTCCCGGCGAAGCCAACGCCGCCTATTACCGCCGCCGCGCCGAAGGCGGCGTGGGGCTGATCCTGACCGAGGGCACGGTGATCAACCGTCCGGCCTCGCGCAACGAGCCTAACATTCCCTTCTTCCACGGCGAGGCCGCGCTGGCCGGCTGGCAGAGCGTGGCGAGCGCCGTGCACGCCGCCGGCGGCCGCATCGCGCCGCAGATCTGGCACACCGGCTCCACCAAGGGCATAAGCCGCTGGGAGCCGGACGCGCCGGTCGAGAGCCCGTCGGGCCTGGTCGCGCCGGGCAAGCCACGCGGCAACATCATGACCGAGACCGACATCGCCGACACGGTTGCCGCCTTCGCGCAGGCTGCGGCCGATGCCAAGCGCACCGGCTTCGACACGGTCGAAATCCACGGCGCCCATGGCTATCTTGTCGATGAGTTCTTCTGGTCCGGCACCAACAAGCGCGAGGACCGCTATGGTGGCCCGACCATCAAGGAGCGCTCGCGGTTTGCCGGCGAGATCGTCTCCGCGATCCGCAAGGCTGTTGGTCCCGACTTCCCGATCATCCTGCGCGTCAGCCAGTGGAAGCAGCAGGACTACGCGACGCGCCTGGCCGAGACGCCGGCGCTGATGGGCGACTGGCTGCAGCCGCTGGTCGACGCCGGCGTCGACATCCTGCACTGCTCGCAGCGCCGCTTCTGGGAACCGGAATTCCCGAAGATCGACGGCGAGAAGGGGCTCAACTTCGCCGGCTGGGCCAAGAAGATCACGGGCGCCGCGACCATCAGTGTCGGCTCGGTCGGGCTGTCCGACGAGTTCTTCTCGGCGTTCGCCGGCAAGCCGTCGACCTCGGCCGATCTCGACGCGCTGCTCGAGCGGATGGCGAAGGACGAGTTCGACCTCATCGCCGTCGGCCGCGCGCTGATCAGCGATGCCGACTGGGTCGCCAAGATCAAGGCCGGCGACAAGGCCGGGCTGAAGGGCTTCAACGCCGCGGACCTCGGCGCGCTGGTGTGAGTTGGGTCGCGGCTTCTTCACCAAGTCCGTTCGCGTCCTCCTGCTAGAGCGTGGGTCGCCTGCGTTGTTAGTTGGATGCGAATAAAAACCACGGAGTCGGTGCACCCTCTCCCCCTGTGGGAGAGGGTGCCGGAGATGCAAAGCATCGGAGGCGGGTGAGGGGTCTCTGTCCGCACGGGAGCTCGCGGAGAGAGACCCCTCACCCGGCTCGCATTCGCTGCGCTCATGCGATCCACCCTCTCCCACAAGGGGAGAGGGTGCACCGCCATTGCGGCCCGTTAGTCCTTCCCCGCCAAGACGTGGAGCGGATGTTGTTGTCTGGTGAGAGGCAACTATGTTCGCTGCGCCTTGCACAATGGGACTCTCACTCCCGCACCTAATGCACCGTCAGCTCCAGATATAACGGGCTGCGGAAAGTCGACGACGGCATCCAGGGCAGTTGCTCCTGGGTGCGGCGATACTCAGGCACCACCTTGTGCAGCTCGTCGAATGCGATCCTGATCGCCATGCGCGCGATCGCGGAGCCGAGGCACGCATGCACGCCGCCACCGAAGCCGAGATGGCCGCGCGGCTTGCGGGTGATGTCGTAGACATCGGGATTGGGAAACTGCCGCTCGTCGCGATTGGCGGAGCCGTAGGCGAGGCAGACGAAGTCGCCTTCGCGCATGGTTTGGCCATGCAGGGTGAGATCCTTCTGCAGGCAGCGTCGGAAGCGTTGGGCCGAGGTGTTGAAGCGCAGCGACTCTTCGACCGCATCCGTCAGCAGATCGGGATTGGCGACGACCGCGCGCCGCGCGTCTGGGTGATCGGCCAGGTTATAGGCCAGCATGCTCATAAAGCCGCCGAGCGACTCGATGCCGGCCATGATCAGGGTGGTCGTCGTCAGCAGCACCTCGCGCTCGTCGAGCTTGTCGCCGTCGATCTCGGCCATGCTGAAATGCGAGATCAGATCGTTCTGCGGCCGGGCGCGGCGCTCGGCGATCACGCCGGCCGCATAGTCCTGCATCCAATTGTAGGCGGCAATGTGCTGCGGCCCCTTGGCGCGGCTCACCGGGTCGCTCTGCACCATCAGCACCGCCTTGTCGCGCACCGTCTGCTCGTCGCCGAGCGGCAGGCCGAGCGCGGCGAACAGCACACGCACGGTGAACTTGGACGAGAACGCCTCGATGAAGTCGAAGCGCTCCTGGCCGCGCAGCGACTCGGCGCTGTCCCGGGCGATGTCGCGGATCGGGCCGGACAGGCTCTCCAGATTGCGCTTCATGAAAGCGTGCTGGACGAGGCCGCGCAGGCGGTCGTGACGCGGCGGATCGGTGGTGCCGAGCGTCGCGCCGGCGCGGTTCGGCAGTTCGGTCATCAGGTTGCCCTTGGCCGAGGAATAGGTCTGCCAGTTGGTGCCGGCCGCCGCGACATCGGCGTAGCGCGACAGGATCCACACCTGGGCCTGCGGGCTCCAGAAACAGGGATGTTCGTCGCGCAAGGTCTTGTAGAACGGGAACGGGTCGGCATCGACCGCCGGCGAATACGGATCGAATGTGAACATCTGTCGGGCCTCCTCTCCATTGAGTATGGTCGTTGTTGTTCTTTTCACGATCCTAAGCGGAGCGTCGCCGCCGCGTAAGACACGAACGCCGGTCAAGACTTGCACTTTTCCGACATCCCGGCTTAGATCGCGCTCATGCCACGCTTTCGCACCAAACCGTCGATCCCCGCCTTCGCGCTGTATGGCGAGGCCTCCGCCGCGCAGCCCGACATGCTGCACATCGAGCCGATCCAGGTGCGCAGCAAGCTGTATCGCTGGGAGATCGAGGCGCATACGCATCAGGGTCTGCACCAGATCCTGTGGGTCGCCGCCGGCCCGGCCGAGATCGCCCTGGACGAACGCCGCGAGCGTTGCAGCGGCCCGGTTGCGGTGATCATTCCGCCCGGTGTCGTGCATGCCTTCCGCTTCTCGCGGGAGACCGACGGTTTCGTTCTCACGTTCAATCCGCGTGCCGTGGTCGAGGGCGACGTGCCGGCCACCGGCGAAGCGCTCCGCGACCTGTTTGCAACAGCGCAGATCCTGCATCTCGAGCCGCAGGCGGTGGCGACGGGCCGCATTGCGGCGTTGTTCGTCGACCTCGCCGACGAGTTCGGCGCCGCCGACTCGGCTGCCTCGCCGGTGCCGCATTGGCTCGGGCGTTCGATCGTGTGGCGGCTTGCGCAGCAGAGCGCGCGGCTGTCGCAGGGCGGACGGCGTGGCAGCGGGCATGCGGATCTGTTCACGCGCTTCATCGTGCTGGTCGAGGCCCATCACCGCGATCATTGGTCGGTCGCCCGTTATGCCGACGAGCTCGGCATGACGCCGGAGCGGCTGAACCGGCTGACGCGGACGGAGACCGGACAGTCTGCGCTCGATATCGTGCATGCGCGGCTCGCCCGCGAGGCGTGCCGACGGCTGACTTATATTGCAGCGCCGGTGTCGAAGCTGGCATTCGAGCTCGGCTTCAAGGATCCCGCCTATTTCTGTCGCTTCTTCAAGCGCCACACCGGCGCCAGCCCGCGTGACTATCGCCGCGCGATGGGCGTGGCCGACGAGGCCGCCGGTTCCGGCCGTTGACCCCGCCGGGTCCGGATACCGCTGCGGTGTTCCGTCGCGACGTTGGAAAAGTGCAAGAGAATGCAGCGTCCATCCAAGTGAGCAGGCACGCTCCTTGATAAAATTCGCGACTGACAAGCAAAGCCAACAACCCTGTTGTCGCGAATCCGGGAGAAGAGGCCCATGAAAGTCCAAGTCTGCATCATCGGTGGCGGCCCCTCCGGCCTGATGCTGTCGCAGCTCCTGCACCTGCAGGGCATCGATACGATCATCCTCGAAAAATCCAGCCGCGACTACGTGCTGTCCCGCATCCGCGCCGGCGTGCTCGAGCACGGTTTCGCCAAGCTGATGCGCGAGGCGCAATGCGGCGAGCGCATGGATCGCGAAGGCGAGATCCATCACGGCTTCTACATCGCCCATGACGGCAAGCTTGACCGTGTCGACCTGCACAAATATTCCGGCGGCAACTCGGTGATGGTCTACGGCCAGACTGAGCTGACCCGAGATCTCTACGAGGCCCGCGACAAGCTCGGCGGCAAGGTCGTGCACAACGCGGCCGACGTGACCCCCCACGACATCGCCACCGACAGGCCCTACGTCACCTATCGCAGCGGCGAGGAGGTGATCCGCGTCGACTGCGACTACATCATTGGCGCCGACGGTTTTCACGGCGTCAGCCGCAAGTCGATCCCGCAGGACAAGATCAAGGAGTATGAGCGGGTCTATCCGTTCGGATGGCTCGGCGTGCTCTCCAGGACCAAGCCGGTGTCGCCGGAATTGATCTATGCCAAGCACGAGCGCGGCTTCGCGCTGTGCTCGCTGCGCTCGCAGGTGCTGAGCCGCTACTATGTCCAGGTGCCGCTGACCGACAAGGTCGAGGACTGGAGCGACGACGCGTTCTGGGCGGAGCTGAAGCGCCGCCTGCCCGAAGAGGTTGCTGCCAAGCTGATCACGGGACCGTCGATCGAGAAGAGCATCGCGCCGCTGCGCAGCTTCGTCTGCGAGCCGATGCGCTATGGCCGGCTGTTCCTCGCCGGCGACGCCGCCCACATCGTGCCGCCGACCGGTGCGCGCGGGCTGAACTCGGCCGGGTCCGACATTTATTATCTCTATCAAGGGCTGCTCGATCACTACAAGAAGGGCGACGATTCCGGCATCGACGGCTATTCGCAGCGCGCTCTGGCGCGCATCTGGAAGGCGCAGCGCTTCTCCTGGTGGCTGACGACGCTGCTGCACCGCTTCCCGGACCGGCTGCCCTATGAGGACCGGCTGCAGAGCACCGAGATCGATTATCTGTTCTCCTCCGATGCAGCCCAGCGTTCGCTTGCGGAAAACTATGTCGGACTGCCTTATTAGGCATCGATCTGCTAGGACATGACGAGGGAATCCGCGCCGCGATGGCGCGGATTCGAGATCCCGGCTGAACGGGACGAACAAGGTGAGGAAACGAACATGACGACATTCACGAGCTTGCCGCGTGCGGGCGCGGTCGGTGTCCTGCTGACGCTGCTGATGATCGGTCCCGCGGGCGCCGCGGCCCTGGTCGGCGAACCGACAGCGACCTGCAGCGGATTGGCTGGGGTTTCCGACGGCGCGATGCGGATCGACAGCGCCGCCATGCAGGCGCCGTCGCCACTGACCGTCGCCGAGAAGGCCGGATCTCCGGCCGCGCGCGTCGTTCCGGCCAATCCCGCCTTCTGCAAGGTGCTGGGGCATCTCGAGGCCAGGGATCCGCAGGCGCCGCCGATCAAGTTCGAAATCAACCTGCCGCTCGATTGGAATGGCCGCTCCCTGCAATATGGCGGCGGCGGCTTCAATGGCGTGCTGATCACCGGGCTCGGTCTGCCGCCGGCCTATCCGTTCGACAAGGCCTCGCCGCTGGCGCGCGGCTTCGTCACCTATGGCACCGACTCCGGTCACGAGTCCAAGCCGGGCGAGCCGCCGCAGACCTTCGCGCTCAGTGATGAGGCATTCGAACACTTTGCTCACGTCGCGTACAAGAAAGTCCGCGATGCGGCGGTCGCGGTGATGAAGAGCGCCTATGGCAAGGCGCCTGACAAGATGTACTTCATGGGATCGTCCGAAGGCGGCCGCGAGGCGCTGACGATGGCGCAGCGTTATCCAGATGATTTCGACGGCATCTTTGCCCGTGTGCCCGTGATCAACTGGGTCGGGCTGCAGCATGCGGGCACGCGCGGCGGGCTGGTGACGATGGGTGAAGGCTGGATCAGCCCGGCGCAGGTCAAGCTGGTTGCGGAGGCCGTGCGCCAGAGCTGCGACAAGGCGGACGGCGTCGCAGATGGCCTGATCGCGAATCCGGTTGACTGCAAGGCGAGTTTCAAGCTGGACGGCCTGCGTTGTCCCGACGGCAAGAGCGGCGAGGCTTGCCTGAGCGACGCGCAGATCAAGGCGATTGCGACGCTGCACGCGCCGTATAAGTTCCCGTTCGCGCTTGCCAACGGGCTCGATGATTATCCGGGCTGGGGCATCTCCGGCGAGGACACCGAGGGCTTCGCCTCTGCAGGCGGCTGGATCTCGTGGTGGCTCGGCAAGGCGGCACCCACGCAGCCCCCGACGCCCGCGAACGGCATCGCCTGGGTGTTCGGCACCGGCGGCACGCAATATGTGTTCGCGCGCGATCCCAAGCTCGATGTCACCAAGTACAAGCCGGAGGACTACAAGGATCGCTTGCTGCAGGTGTCGCAACTGATGGATTCGACGGATCCGGATCTCAGTCGCTTCCGTGCCCGCGGCGGCAAGCTCGTCATGCTGGAGCATATGGCCGATTATGCGCAGAGCCCTTACGCCGGCATCCGCTATTTCGAGAGCGTCGAGCGCAAGCTCGGCAAGGCCGAGACGGCGGAATTCGCGCGGCTCTACACCGCGCCCGGCGTCGATCATGTCGGCAACGGCGCGCCGGCCAATGTCGACATGCTGAGCGTGCTGGTCGACTGGGTCGAGACCGGCAAGGCGCCGGACGATCTCGCCGTCGTCGAGCAGAAGATCGAGGCGCCGGCCTTCACGGTGACGCGCAGCCTGCCGCTGTGCCGCTGGCCGGCCTGGCCGCGCTACAAGGCGGGACCTGTCGAGCAGGCGGCGAGCTTTGTGTGCGCGCAGTAGTCGCGGGGGAGAGCGTCGGCGGCGTCGCGGCCGCGCACGTCGAAAACGTAGGGTGGGCAAAGGCGCGCCAATGCTGCGCGATGTTTGCGCTGCCGTGTCGCGCGCCGTGCCCACCATTCGCCTGCCGCGTGCAGGAGGCGCGGTGGGCACGGCGCGGGAGGGAGCGCAGACGATCAGTTGCGGCGGTGGCGCGCCTTTGCCCACCCTACGAGGCTGTGAATCTTTCGATGCCTATTCTCGCTGACTATGATTCTCTGAGCGGAGCGGTTTGCTGGAGGTCATGATGGCTAAGGACGAGCTTTTCGATGGATTGCCGGAGCAGTCGGGTCCCAAAGCGCGGGAGCTTCCGAAGGGTGCGCCTCGTCTGCGGGTTCCGGAGCGCAACCAGGTCGAGCTGCGCGCGGTCGATATCGACAGCCTGATCGGGCAGGATCATCCGGCGCGGATGATCTGGACCTATGTCGAGACGCTCGACCTGAGCGAGTTGGAAGACCGAGTGAAGGCGCGGGAGAACAGGCCTGGTCATCCGGCACCGTCGCCACGCCTTTTGCTGGCGCTCTGGCTCTATGCCACCAGCGACGGCGTCGGCAGTGCTCGGGCGCTGGATCGCCTGTGCGAGAGCCATGATGCCTATCGCTGGCTGTGTGGCGGGGTATCGCTGAACTATCACACGCTATCGGACTTCCGCGTCGGCTGTGCCGATGTGCTCGACCGCCTGATGAGCGAACATCTGGCGGCGTTGAGCGAGGCCGGGCTGGTCGATCTCGATACGCTGGCACAGGACGGGGTGCGGATCCGCGCCAATGCGGGGGCCAGCTCGTTCCGGCGCGAAGCGAGGCTGCAGCAGAAGCTGGCGGAAGCAACGGAGGTGGTGGAAGAGCTCAAGCGGGAAGTCGATGCAGATCCAGAAGCCAGCAACCGGCGCATCCGCGCGGCGCGTGAGCGCGCCGCACGCGAGCATAAACAGAAGGTCGAAGCGGCGCAGGCGGCGCTGGAGGAGATCAAGCGCAAGCGCCAGAAGCTCGAGGAAAAAGGCGGTAACGGCAAGAAGCCGAAGGAGCCTCGGGCCTCCACCACCGATCCGCAGGCGCGGCGGATGAAGATGGCCGATGCCGGCTTCCGTCCCGCCTACAACGTGCAGGTCGTCAGCGCTGCAGCTGCGATGATCGTGGTCGCAATCGACATCGACAACAACGGATCAGACGGCGGCCTGATGCGACCGATGCTGGAGCGGCTGCGCGACAAGCTGCAACGCCTGCCCAGGCGCTACCTCGTCGATGGCGGATACTGCCGTGGCGACGACATCGAATGGGCGCATGGCCAGAACATCGAGATCTACTGTCCGCCGCGCTCGCAAAAAAGCGGTGTTGATCCTTATCTGCCCCGAGATACCGATGGCCCTGGTGTGGCGGCCTGGCGAGCGCGCATGGCGAGCGAAGCCGGCAAGGCTCAGTATCAGCTCCGCTCGCTGTGCGAATGCATCCACGCCCGCTGGCGCAACTGGGACCTCCGGCAAGTGACGGTACGCGGCATCGACAAGGTTCGCGCCGTCGTGAGCTGGTACGCGTTCACCAACAACCTTCTGCAAGGATTGCACCTCATCGCCTGTCAAAAAGCAGCATCATAGTCGCCGGGAGCGGCATCCGAGGGATCCTCCGGGACAATCCGCCGCACAGAGCCGCCCACAACGGCTATCCCGCGGCGACAGCCCCCTCGTCGCAAACTCAGCCCTGAACTCAAATTGGCTCACAAGCTCTACGGCCCCGCTGTCGTCCCGGCCTCGAGCCGGGACTCATACCCCCAGGGAGCTATTTGAGGTAGGCTGGTCATTGGCTTTGTGCCCAACACGTCTGCCGCGGCTTGTGGGTCCCGGATCGGCGCCGTGCCGCGCTTTGCGCGTCGCGGCTTGTCCGGGACGACGGCTGAAAAGAGCGACTTCACATCTCAAACAGCGCGGAACATGACATCCCGATCTCGCGGCGCATCGCGCCCGAGCCGTGCATCGATCATGTCCCTCCGAACAATGAGAGGGCGCAGGGAATGCCGGGTGAGGGCCTCACCCATGGCCCGCCTGCGAGAAAAAATGCAGGCGGCAGGTACCACAGGTTCAGCCGAGCATCCGGCATTCCCTGCGCGGTGTCTTCACGCTTATACGCAGTCGCCCTGGTGCGCCGGCGTGTTGGCCACCTCCGCGCGAGGCGAGCCTCGTCGCGTTCGCGACCATGCGCTTGCGCGCATGGCGCGGATGACACCAGCTTCGGGGTGTCGGGCCGCTGCGACTTCACGTCCGCAGGCGATCGTTCGTCCGCAACCTCGTCGCCGAGCCTGCTGCGATCTCCCGCGGCCACCGCATCCCCGCCTCGCGTGTCGTGACGATCGCGCGCAACGCCCCTCTCGTTGAGGCAGGATGGCCGCAAGATAAGCACATCTTCCGATAAAGCGAAAGAAGAATCTTCTGGAAAGCGGAAGTTTCTGGACCGACAATCTGTTCAGCGGCTGGTCGCTGCGCCGGCGAACATGGTTGTCGGGAGCCGTTCCAATCCCTGCACGTTAAACCGGAGCGAGTACGTCCGGATGGACCGCGAGTTCCATGCGCGAGATCGGCTCGGTTAGGAGTTCCCTCATCCTGCTGTTAAATCCAGCGTTAAGCGGCACGGGCGATGTTGGCGCCAAGGAGTTGCCGATGTCAGCTGAACACCATGACGATGCTTGCCGCCTGGAGGCACTGGCGGAACTGGATATACTGGATACGCCGCGCGAGCGCGCGTTCGACAGGCTCACCGGGTTGTGCCGCAAGATCTTCGACGTGCCGATGTCGACGCTGACCTTCATCGACGGCCATCGCCAATGGTTCAAGGCGGCCGACGGCATGACCGAGCGCGAGGGCGACCGGCGGCCGGCGCTCTGCAACCTTGCGATCCGGCAGTCCGAGCCCCTCGTCATCTTCGATACTCATCAGGACGCGCGCCTGGCGGGCAATGTCCTGGTCTATGGCAAACCGTTCATCCGGTTCTATGCCGGCGCGCAGCTTCGTATTTCCGGAACCAATGTCGGCACGCTCTGCGCGATGGACACCAGGCCGCGGGTGTTCGGTGCACGCGACGTCGAGATGCTCCGGGACCTTGCGGCGCTCGCCGTCGACGAGCTGATGCTGCGCAATCTGAGCCTGCGCGACGGTCTCACCGGTGCGCTCTCGCGCCGCGCCTTCCGCAGCGAGGGCGAGCGCCTGCGGGCGCTCGCGGAGCGCCATCGTCACCCGCTCACCTGCGCCTTGCTCGACGTCGATCACTTCAAATCCGTGAATGACAATCATGGCCATGCGGCCGGCGACCTCGTGCTGTCGAAGGTGGTCGGCGCCTGTCAGAACGTCCTGCGCGCCTCCGACGTGATCGGCCGTCTCGGCGGCGAGGAGTTCGGCATCATCCTGCCGCATACGAGCCTGGACGACGCGATGGCTGTGCTCGAGAAGATGCGCTCCGCCGTCGCCGACCTTTCGATCGAGAGCCCGTCGGGACCGATCCGCATCACCGCCAGCTTCGGCGCCGTCGACCTCACGCCCGGGCAACCCTTCGATGCCATGCTCGCGCGCGCCGATCGCGCGATGTATGCAGCGAAGAACGGCGGCCGCAACCAGGTCATCGCCTGGGTCGAGGCCGCGCCCTCGATCGCCCCGACACTGCGGCGCGTCTTCAAGGCCGGGCAGATCGCCTTCAACGCCGGACGCTCCACCTTCGACTGCACGGTCCGCGCGCTGTCGGAGACCCGCCGCGCTGGAGGTGATCTCGACGGCCGACCTTCCCGAGCAGTTCAAGCTCGCGATTGAAAGCGACGGCTTCTCGCGCGCCTGTCGCATGACCGCACGCACCGAGCAGCGCATCGAGGTTGCATTCGTGTAGTTCACCTCGCTGCGGAGCAGGGGCGTTCCCGCCCTGCCTGCGAGGCTCGAACCTGACGCTGGATGCGTTGTGTCCGTTTATTCTGCGGGCATGAGTGGATTGGTGGGGGTGCCTGGCGCATTGGCCGCAATCTGCGAACACGATGGCCCTGGCTCGCATCGGGCAGAGCGCGCCCCCGCGCGCACCATGTCCAAGGCGAGCAGACCCGGGGTTTTGACAACACGGGCGAGCTGCTCTTTACTTGATCGCGTAAGTTGACAGGAGGCCACCATGCATCTTCGTTACCTGGTGGCTGCGGCAGCGTTCGGGCTCGCCTCGGCACTTGCCACGCCTGTTTCGGCAAACGACTTCTTCGCGACCAGCATCGATCGTCCCGGCGGCGACTACCGCAGCTTCGACACCTTCGACGACGCGCAGGCCTGCCGGCAGACCTGCAATCGCGAGTTGCCGCGCTGTCGCGCCTGGACCTATGTCAAGCCGCCGACCTTCTGGCACGGGCTGCAGCAGCCGCCCGCGCGGTGCTGGTTGAAGGCCGTCGTGCCGCGGGCGCGAGCCAATCCGTGTTGTATCTCCGGCATTTCCGGCGGCCAGAGGATCGATTAGGAGCGCCCTTCACACTCCGACGCCCGTCTGTTGTCTTCCGTAGGGGCGCTCTGCGCCCTCAAAAATGAGTTGCGCACCTCAGAAATCGCGCTAAGTTCCTCAACCCGAAGGGGAGGAGCATGAACGCACCGCTGACATTGCGGGACATCGCGCGGCAGGCCGGCGTCAGTCTGGCCACCGTCGACCGCGTGCTGCACAACCGGCCGGGCGTGCGCCCGGACACGGTGCGGCGTGTCAAGGACGCGATGGCGCGCAGTGCGTTCCAGCCGCATGCGGCGGCCTCGGAGCTCGCCCGCGCGCGCTCGCGGCGCTTTGCCTTCGTGATGCCCGCCGGCGTCAATCCCTTCATGCAGCAGATCCAGGCGCATCTCGGCGAGCTCGCGGCCTGGATGGCCGCGCGACGGCTGATGACCGATGTCGTCACCACCGACGTGTTCGATCCGGCGGTGCTGGCCGGCAAGCTCGAAGATCTGGTCGGGCGCGTCGACGGCGTCGCGGTGGTCGCGCTCGATCATCCCAGCGTGCGCGCGGCGATCAACGATCTCGTCGAGGCCGGCGCCAAGGTGGTGACGCTGGTGTCGGACGTGCCGTCGTCGCGCCGGCACCATTATGTTGGGATCGACAATATCGCCGCCGGCCGAACCGCTGGCGCGCTGGTCGGACGTTTCGCCGGCGGCAAGCCGGGGCGGGTCGCGATCATGGCGGGCTCACAGGGCCTGCGCGATCATGCCGAGCGCATCTTCGGCTTCAGCCAGGTGCTGGCGGCGGAGTTTCGGCACCTCGAGATTTTGCCGGTCGCCGAGGGGCATGATGCGGATGATCGCTCGGAACAGCTGATGCGGGCGCTGCTCGCCGAGACCAGCGACATCGTCGCTCTCTATAATGTCGGCGCCGGCACGGCGGGCGTCGCCCAGGCGCTGACCGAGTCCGGCCGTGCCGGCGACATCGTGTTCGTCGGTCATGATGTCACCGCCTTGACGCGCAAGCTGTTGCTGTCGGGCGTGATGGCCGCGGCGATCTCGCAGAATCCGGGGCACGAGGCCCGCTCCGCGGTGCGCGTGCTGCTGGCGCTGGCGCGCGGTGAGCCGATCCTGAGTGAACAGGAAGCGATCCGCATCGACATCGTGATGCGGGACAATCTACCGTGAGCCGGGCGGCTGCGGTTTACGCAGCCGGCCGATCACGCAACGAAACGAAAGTGGGCCAGGTCCCGAAGCGACGAAGATCGCTCACGACCGACGGCCCGTATGGGAGGAGGGAAGCGTGTTTCTCGGACTGGATGTCGGCACATCCGGCGTAAAGGCCGTGCTGGAGGACGAGGCGGGCGCGCTGGTCGCGAGCGCCGGCCGTCCGCTGGCGCTGTCGCATCCGCAGCCTTTGTGGTCCGAGCAGAATCCCGATCATTGGGTCGAGGCCGTCATCGGCGCGGTCGACGATCTCGCTGCGCGTCATCCGCGCGAGGTTGCGGTGGTGCGCGGCATCGGCCTGTCCGGCCAGATGCACGGCGCCACCTTGCTGGGCCGCGACGGCCGGCCGCTGCGGCCTGCGATCCTGTGGAATGACGGCCGCTCGCAAGCTGAATGCGCCGAGCTCGAACGGCGTTGCCCGGAGTTGCACGCGATCGCCGGCAATCTCGCGATGCCCGGCTTCACCGCACCGAAGCTGGTGTGGGTGGCAAAGCACGAGCCGGAGATCTTCGCTCAGGTGGCCAAGGTGCTGCTGCCGAAGGCGTATGTGCGTTACCGACTGTCCGGAGAAATGGCCGAGGACATGTCGGATGCAGCAGGCACCTTGTGGCTCGATGTCGGCGCGCGGCGCTGGTCGGAGAAGCTGCTGGCGGCGACGGATCTCGGACTCGATCACATGCCGCGGCTGGTCGAAGGCAATGAGCGCAGCGCGGTGCTGTCGCGCGCGCTGGCGCAGCGCTGGGGCATGAGCGGCGAGGTCGTGATCGCCGGCGGCGCAGGCGACAATGCCGCCAGCGCGATCGGGCTCGGCGCGATCACGCCCGGCGACGCATTCCTGTCGCTGGGCACCTCAGGCGTGCTATTCCGCGTCACCGACCGCTTCGCGCCGGCGCCGGAGGCGGCCGTGCATGCGTTCTGTCACGCGCTCGGCGGGCTCTGGCACCAGATGGGCGTGATGCTGTCGGCCGCGGCCTCGCTGTCCTGGCTGGCGCGCATCCTCGCGACGCCCGAATCTGCGCTGCTGGCGCCGCTCGGCGTCCGCGTCGATCGTCCGAGCCCGGTGCAGTTCCTGCCGTATCTCGATGGCGAGCGCACGCCGCACAATGACGCGCATGCGGCGGGCGCGCTGGTCGGTCTGCGCAGCGCCGCGTCGCGCGACGATCTCGTGCAGGCCGTGCTCGAAGGCGTCGCCTATGCCTCGCGCGACATGCTCGCCGCGCTCGGCCGCAGCGCGCAGCAGATCACGGCCCTCGATCTGGTCGGCGGCGGTTCGCGCTCCGTCGTGTGGGCGCAGATCATGGCCGATGTGCTCGGCGTGACGGTGCATCGCGTCGAGGAGGGCGAGGTCGGCGCCGCCATCGGCGCCGCCAGGCTCGGCCGTCTCGCCGCGACCGGCGAGGCGCCCGCCGATGTGTGCCGCAAGCCGCGGCGGCTGCAGAGTTTCGAACCGCGCGCCGCGCAGCGCACCGCTTACGACGATGCCTATGCGCGCTGGCGCAAGCTCTATCCTGCTCTCAAGGAGTAACCGCTCGTGAACGTCCAGGCTCCCTTCTTCCACACCGGCGCGACCGTCGCTTATGGCGGCCAGGAGTCGCGCAGCCCGCTGTCGTTCCGCTGGTACGACAAGGATCGCGTCATCCGCGGCAAGCGCATGGAGGACCATCTGCGCTTCGCCGTCTGCTACTGGCATTCGTTCTGCTGGCCGGGCAGCGATCCGTTCGGCGGCGAAACCTTCCTGCGGCCGTGGCAGCATGGCAACGACGCGCTCGCGATGGCGCGCGCCAAGGCCGATGTCGCGTTCGAGCTGTTCCGCCTGCTCGACGTGCCGTTCTTCACCTTCCACGACGTCGATGCCGCGCCGGAAGGCGCAACGCTGAAGGAGTCGGTGGCCAACCTCAACGCCATCGCCGACCTGTTCGAGCAGAAGATGGACTCCGCCAAGGTGCGGCTGCTGTGGGGCACCGCGAATCTGTTCTCGCACCGCCGCTACATGGCGGGCGCGGCGACCAACCCCGATCCCGACGTCTTCACCTATGCCGCCGGCCAGGTGCGCGCCGCGCTCGAGGTGACGCATCGGCTCGGCGGCGCCAACTACGTGCTGTGGGGCGGCCGCGAGGGCTACGAGACCCTGCTCAACACCGACATGAAGCGCGAGCTCGACCAGCTCGGCCGCTTCGTCGCGATGGTGGTCGAGCACAAGCACAAGATCGGCTTCAAGGGCCCGCTGCTGATCGAGCCGAAGCCGAAGGAGCCGACCAAGCATCAGTATGATTTCGACGTCGCGACCTGCTATGGCTTCCTGAAACGCTACGACCTGCTCGCCGACGTCAAGCTCAACATCGAGCAGAACCATGCCATCCTGGCCGGCCACTCGTTCCAGCACGAGATCGCGCTGGCGCAGGCGCTCGGCGTGTTCGGCTCTGTTGACATCAACCGCGGCGACGATCTGCTGGGCTGGGACACCGACCAGTTCGCGATGAATGTGCCGGAGCTGGCGCTGGTGTTCCACGACATCCTGAGAGGCGGCGGCTTCACCACGGGCGGGCTGAACTTCGACGCCAAGATCCGCCGGCAGTCGATCGATCCGGACGATCTGCTGCACGCCCATGTCGGCTCGATGGATGCGTGCGCGCGGGCGCTGATCGCGGCCGACGAGATGCTCACCGACAGCGCGCTGACGGCGCCGCTCGCGCAGCGCTATGCCGGCTGGGACGGCGAGGAGGGACAGTCGATCCTCGCCGGGCGCCGCTCGCTCGCCGAACTCGCCGATCGCGCCGTCAACACCAGCCTCGATCCGCAGCCGCGCTCCGGCCGGCAGGAATATCTTGAAAGCGTGGTGAACCGCTATGTCTGACGACAGCAGCCTGCATCAACCGACGGGCGCGGCTGGTGCCGCCGCAATGGCCGCGACCTCACCGGTCCTTGAGCTCAAGGGCATCGGAAAGCAGTTCGGCGCAATCCGCGCCCTGCACGCGGTCGATCTCTCGATCAGTCCCGGTGAGGTCGTCGGCCTGATGGGCGACAATGGCGCCGGCAAGTCGACCCTGGTGCGCATCATCGCCGGCAACTTCCCGCCGAGCCAGGGCACGATCAACTTCGACGGACGCGAGGTGCATTTCCATCGCCCGATGGATTCGCGCAGCGTCGGCATCGAGGTCGTCTATCAGGACCTCGCGCTTGCCAACAATCTCACTGCCGCGGCCAACGTCTTCCTCGGCCGCGAGCTGAAGCGCAGCGTTGGTCCGCTCAAGCTGCTCGATCACAAGGGGATGGAGGCGCGCGCGCTGGAATTGTTCCGCGAGCTGCGCTCGGAGACGCGGCCGCACGATCTCGTCAAGGACATGTCGGGCGGCCAGCGCCAGGCGGTGGCGATCGCGCGCACGCGCCTCTCGAACGCCAAGCTGGTGATGATGGACGAGCCGACCGCAGCGATCTCGGTGCGCCAGGTCGAGCAGGTGCTGAGCCTGATCCATCGCCTGAAGGAGCAGGGCATCGCCGTGATCCTGATCTCGCACCGCATGCCCGACATCTTCGCAGTCTGCGACCGCGTCGTGGTGATGCGGCGCGGCGAGAAGAGGGCCGACAAGCCGGTCGGCGAGACCAGTCCCGAGGAAGTCACCGCGCTGATCACCGGCGCCAAGGAGGCGGCGTGATGTCCGTTCCATCCGAGACCAGCCCCGCGAGCCCCGACGTCACCTTCACCAATGTCGGCGCCGCACGCTGGTGGCACCGCGGCGTGTTCGCCTCGCAGACCGCCTATGTGACGCTGGCGCTGGTCGCGCTCATCATCGTGATGAGCTTCGCCAGCCCTTATTTCCTCACCGAAGGCAACCTGCAGAACGTCGCCAAGAACTTCTCCTTCATCGCGATCGCGACGCTCGGCATCACCTTCGTCATCATCACCGGGGGCATCGACCTGTCGGTCGGCTCGATGATGTGCCTCGCCGCGATGATCACCTCGATGGTGATGGTGACGCTGTCGACGCCCGGCACGCCGCTGGCCGCGCTGTTCGTGCATCTCGCCGCCGACGGCAAGACCGTGGTCGCCAACGTGCCCGGGCTTATCCTGCTGGTGTCGGTGCTGGCAGGGCTTGCCGTGTCGGTGCTGGTCGGCCTCATCAACGGGATGTGCATCGCCATTCTCGGCCTGTCGCCGTTTGTGACCACGCTCGGCATGCTCTCGATCGTGCGCGGCCTCTGCTACGTCATCTCCAACGGCCGCGGCAGCTTTCCCGGCGGTCCGGATGCCGACTATTTCTATGCGCTGACCTCGGGCGACGTCTATGGCGTGCCGGCGCCGTTCATCTACCTGATGGTGCTGGCGCTGGCGATGGCGCTGGTTCTGCATCACAGCGCGTTCGGCCGCCACGTCTTCGCGATCGGCGGCAACGAGAAGGCGGCCGAGCTGACCGGCATCTCGGTGACGCGGGTCAAGATCGAGGTCTATGTGATCGGCGCGGTGGCTGCGGGGCTGCAGGGCATCATCATCTCCGGCTGGCTGGGCTCGGCGCCGGCCAACATGGCGACGTCCTACGAGCTCAACGTGATCGCCGCCGCCGTGATCGGCGGTGCCAATCTCGCCGGCGGTCTCGGCGGTCCGCTCGGCGCCATCGTCGGCTGCGTGCTGCTCGAGGTGATCAGGAACGGGCTGGTGCTGGCGCAGGTCAATTCGTACTGGCAGCAGACGCTGGTCGGCGTGATCATCATCGCCGCCGTACTGGTCGATCGCATCCGCTCGCGGCTGCTGTAGTCAAATGAGGATACTGGCCGGGATGAGACTGATCACGTCTATCCGCACCCGGCACAGACAATCATCATGGATAGACGATGAGGAGGGAAACCCATGAAGAAGATCGTTCTTGCGGTCGCATCGCTCGCGCTCCTGATGGGCTCGGCGCAGGCCGAGACCAAGTACCGTTTTGCCGTCGTGCCTAAGGCGATGAACAATCCGTTCTTCGACGTCGCGCGCGACGGCTGCATGAAGCGGGCCAAGGAGCTCGGCAATGTCGAGTGCATCTACAAGGGGCCGATCGAGCACGAGCCGGCCACCCAGGCGCAGATCATCCAGGACTTCATCACCCAGAAGGTCGACGGCCTCGCGATCTCGGTCGCCGACGTCGCGGCGATGACCAAGTCGATCGACGCGGCGACCGCGGCCGGCATCCCCGTCATCACCTTCGACGCTGACGCCCCGGGCTCCAAGCGCCTCGCTTATATCGGCACCAACAACAAGGATTTCGGCCTCGCGCTCGGCAAGCAGCTGCGCGAGCTGCGGCCTGACGGCGGCAAATACGCCATGGTGTCGGGCGGCCCGGGCGCCAAGAACCTGGCCGAGCGCGTCGAGGGCGTGCGCGAGGCGCTCAAGGGCTCGAAGTGGACCGAAGTGGCGGGCTCGCCGACCTTCTGCAACGACGATTCCGCACTCGCCGTGCAGCAGATGACTGACCTGCGCACCGCCACGCCGGACCTCGGCGCGATCGTCCCGGTCGGCGGCTGGCCGATGTTCGCGCCCGAGGGCTACAAGGCGTTCGTCAACAAGAACAAGAAGGACATCGACGCCGGCAAGCTCACGCTGGTGGTCGCCGATACGCTGAAGATGCAGCTCGAGTTGCTGCGCGACGGCTATTCCAACGCGCTGACCGGCCAGCGTCCGTTCGAGATGGGCGAGAAGTCGATGGACGCGCTGCTGGCGATCAAGAAGGGCGAGAAGGTGCCGGAGGTGATCTACACCGGCCTCGACCTCGTCACCAAGGACAACGTCGCCAAGCTCTTGAACTAATACGGTTCCTCCCGGGGAAAACCTGGCGGTCCGGCACCCGGCTTCGGCCGGCGGCCGGGCCGCCCTTTTTGTGTGCCGCAGACGCCTGCCGCATCGGGCGCTCGGCGAAGCCAGGTATGATTGCGCCACTCCGTGCCGTAGATCACGCCGCCAACCGCCTCCACACCTGTCATCGTCCGCGCAGGCGGACGATCCAGTATTCGGAGGCGCCCGTGATCGATCGAGAGCCCGCGGCGTACTGGATCATCCGCCTGCGCGGATGATGACAGCGTTGGTGAAGGCGCGCCGCATGCCTCAAGTTGACAAGGAATGATGTCTGACCTAAGTCAGATATCATGCTCGATCCCGTCGCTCGCGTCCGCCGCTTCAACCGCGCCGTCACCTCGGAGGTCGGCGCGCTCGATACGTCGTTCCTCGGCCGAGGCCGGCCGCTCGGCGCGGCGCGCGTGCTCAATGCGATCGGCCATGGCCGCAGCGACGTGGCGGAGTTGCGCGACTATCTCGCGCTCGATTCCGGACTGATGAGCCGCTTCCTGCGCGGCCTCGAGGACGAGGGGCTGATCACGACGAAGCCGCATCCCGACGATGCGCGCCGCCGCAGCGCGAAGCTCACCGCCGCCGGCCGGCGCGAGTTCGAGGCCTATGAGACGCTCTCCAATGCGCAGGCCTCCGCGATGCTCGCGCGCTCCAGCCAGCGCGAGGCACTGCTCGCGGCGATGGACATGGTCGCTGCCGCGCTCGGTCGCGACCGCATCCGCATCGACGAGGTCGATCCGCGCGGCGATCCCGCGCGCTATTGCCTCGGCGAGTACTACGCCGAGCTGTCGCGCCGTTTCGCGCGCGGTTTTGACGTCGCGCTGTCGCGCGATCCCGACGCACTGGACATGATGGCGCCGCGCGGCGCCTTCTTCGTCGCGCTGTCCGACGGCCTGCCGCTCGGCTGCGTCGGGCTGAAGGGCTCGGGCGGCGCGGTCGCCGAGATCAAGCGCCTCTGGGTCGCCCCGGCCGCCCGCGGCCTCGGCCTCGGCAGGCGCCTGATGGACGCAGCCGAAACGGCCGCGCGAAGCCTGTCGATCACGACGCTGCGGCTCGACACCAACAGCGCGCTCGGCGAGGCGCAGCAGCTCTATCGCGCCACCGGATGGACCGAGATCGACCGCTTCAACGACGATCCCTATCCGGACCTGTTCTTCGAGAAGCGTCTATCATGACAGCATCGATTGTCATGCTGTCGTCAGCGCCACCTTCATGTCCCGCGCTTCATAGACGCAGCGGTCGTCCGCGAGCACGCGTCCATCAGCGAGGCCGAGCACGAGGCGGCCGCGGCGGACCTGGCGCATGTCGACCTCATAGCGCACGCAACTCACCTCCGGCGTGATCTCGCCGCGAAAGCTCACCTCGCCGACACCGGTGGCGCGGCCCTTGCCGGGCGAGCCCGACCAGCCGAGCCAATAGCCCACCATCTGCCACATCGCGTCGAGGCCGAGACAGCCCGGCATCACGGGATCGCCGCGGAACAGGCAGTCGAAGAACCAGAGCTTCGGCGTGATGTCCAACTCGGCGACGATGCGCCCCTTGCCATAGCGGCCGCCGTCCAGGCTCAATTCGGTGATTCGGTCCATCATCAGCATCGGCGGCGCCGGCAGCTGCGCGTTGCCCGGCCCGAAATAGCCGCCCTCACTGGAGCGAAGCAGATCCTGCTTGCTGTAGGACGATTGCGGCACGTGAAAGTCGCGGGGATCGGGCAAGGCATCATCTCCGGTTCTGCCATCGGCGGCGGTTCCGCGGCTAAAGGATGGGAGTGCAGTGCCGATGCTTCAAGCGACCGCAGCGAAATAGCTGAGCGTGTGACAGTGTCGGGATTCGTGAGCGATCCGGTCATCGCCTGTTGCGCTTGCCGCGGCCGATCAAAATGCAGATCGCCTTAGCCAAGCCCGGGCTTCGCGTCAGTTGGCTTTGAACCGGCGGCCGATGAGCGAGCGTCTCACACGAACGCGCCGCGCTCCGGACCAGCGGACCTCCGCGGCCGGATCGGCGTTAATGGCTCGGCAACGGCTTGATGAACGGAATGGGCGGGTGGGCGAATCGAGAGAAGGGGCGACGACGTCGCGTCATGCCGTGTTCCAGAATTCGACACATTCACGGCCCGACGCGCGTTGCAGCGCTGGTGAGATTTCGCCTCACTTCACCCCAACACATGTTCGAGCTTATAAATGCCCGGGCACGGCTCGCGCAGGGCGCAGATGAACAGCATTGAATCGGGATACGGCATGCCGACACGATCGACGGGAGCTCGGGCCATCGCAGCGCTGCAGGGGCGGGGAGCAGCCATGTTGGCCGTTGCGGCCGTCATGACATGGGCTCTGCCCGCAACCGGTGCCAGCGCGCGGCAGGCGCGGCCCGCCCCGGTCACCGAGGCGACGGCGCCGCGCGCGCATGGCGATCCGATCATGGCGATCGTATCGATCAAGACCCAGAAGGTCACCTTCTATGATTCCGAGGGGTGGATCTGGCGCGCGCCGGTTTCGACGGGCGTGTCCGGCCGTGAGACGCCGGCCGGCGTGTTCGCGATCATCGAGAAGGACAAGGACCACCATTCGACGCTCTATGACGATGCCTGGATGCCGAACATGCAGCGCATCACCTGGAACGGCGTCGCGCTGCATGGCGGACCGCTGCCGGGCTACGCCGCCTCGCATGGCTGCGTCCGCATGCCCTATGGCTTTGCCGAGAAGCTGTTCGATCGTACCTGGATCGGCATGCGCGTGATCATCGCGCCCGGCGATCCCGTCCCGGTGGAGTTTTCGCATCCTGCCTTGTTCAATCCGAGTGCGGAGGCACTGGCCGCCGCGCCGTCGCGGGCCGCGACCTTGGGCCGCGAGGCCGAGGACGCCGCCAGGATCGCCGACGAGGCGAAGACGGCCGCCGCCGCGGCCGAGCGCGACGCCAAATCGCTCAAGGCCGCGCTGCGCAAGCTGGAGCAGGCCAAGGCCAGGGCCGAGGCCGAGTTGAAATCCGCCGACAAGAAGCTCGCCGCCGCCAAGACCGACCAGGCGAAGGCTCAGGCCGAGGAGGCGAGGCAGAAGGCCGACACCAAGGCGACCGAGGCGGCGGCGCAGTTCGAGACCGCCAAGACGGATACGGCAGCCAAGCTCGCCGCCGCAGCGACGACGAAGGACGCCGCAAAGGCGGCGGCGGCGAAGAAGTCCGAGACCAGCAAGGCGGCCACCGAGGCGAAGCTCGCCGGCGAGCCGGTCTCGGTCTACATCAGCCGCTCGACACAGATGCTCTATGTCCGCCGCAACACCCACAAGCCGGCGCCCGACGGCGGCGGCGAGGTGTTCGATACCTCGATCGAGTCGCCGGTCACGATCCGCGATCCCGACCGGCCGCTCGGCACGCACATCTTCACCGCGGTGGCGCAGAATGGCGCGGGGCTGCGCTGGACCGCCGTCACCATCGACGACGGCGACGACGCCAAGGATGCGCTCGACCGCATCACCATTCCAAAGGATGTGCTCGCCCGGATCGCGCCGACGGCGGTGCCGCGCTCGTCGATCATCGTCTCCGACGAGCCGCTGTCGAGCGAGACCAATTATCGCACGGAGTTCGTGGCGGTGCTGAGCAATCAGCCGCAAGGCGGCTTCGTCACGCGACGGCCGACGACCAATGTCGATATGGCGAGCGATGACGGATCCGATGAGGGGTTCGGCAATTTCTTCCAGCGCAGCTGGGACGGCCAGCCCATGGCGCCGTCGCGCCGCCGCGGCCCGCCGGTCTACTACCGGCCGGTGCAGCCGAGCTGGTGGTAGCCAGCCGGGCCGGTGCGTGACCGCGCGCGGGGCGCGCGGTCGATCTCATTTCGGTCGTTCAAGCAGGCTCAGTTGCGTCCGGCCGGCACCACG